>CAWENH010000001.1:0-227858 GCA_963810425.1 uncultured Chloroflexia bacterium
ACGGCAACCTCAGCTACGGCATTCAGGCCGCCGCCAAGCGCTATTTTGGCATCCCGGCCAAAGACCTGACTCTGGCGCAGGCCTCGCTGCTGGCCGGCGTGCCACAGCTGCCCACCGTCTATAATCCGATGCAGTTTGTGGACGGCAACAACGTATTGGTCGGCGTCAAGCTGCGGCCCGGCTGGCTCGACCCGGCCTGGCAGCTGCCGGATGGCACCTCGCCAACCCGCATCCGGCAGGTTGATGTGCTGCGCCAGATGGTGCTCAACAGCGCCGTCACCAAAATCACCGAGCAGCAGGCAATCAGTGCAGCGGCCCAGGACCTGCGCTTTGTGCCGCAGGAGGTGCCGCTGTTGGCGCCTCACTTCGTATTTTATGTCAAGCAGATACTGGATAACGACCCACAGATCGGCAAGCTCCTAACCAACGAGGGCGGCCTGCGCATCACCACGACGCTGGACCTGCGGGTACAGAAAATTGCCGAGGAGGAGGCCGCCAAGCGCATCGCCGACCTGGAAAAGGAAGAGCGGAATATCCACAACGCGGCGGTCGTGGTGCTCCAGCCCGGCAGCGGCCAGATTCTCAGTATGGTCGGCTCGATTGACTACAACCGCTCGCAAAAAACGACCACCGAAGGCGAGGAGGGCAACGTCCTCGATGGCAACGTCAATGTCACCACGCGGCTGCGGCAGCCTGGCTCGGCGCTCAAACCCTTCACCTACCTGTCGGCGCTGACACAGCACAAGCTCAACGCCGGCTCGGTGATCTGGGATGTCGAGACCCGCTTCCCGATCAAGCTCGGCGCCAGCGAAAAAAATATTGACAAGCCCGAGTTCTGGTACGGCCCCAAAAACTTCGACCTGCGCTGGCACGGCCCGCTGCGCATGCGCGAGGCGATGGCGAACTCGCTGAATATCCCGGCGGTCCTCGCGCTCAAGACCGCTGGCGTCAAGCCAACGCTGGACCTCCTGCACGCCATGGGCATCACCAGCCTCAACGAGAAGCCCGAGTACTACGGCCTGGCCCTGACGCTGGGCGGCGGCGAGGTGACGGCGCTGGACCTGACAACGGCCTACAACACGCTGTCCAACGGCGGCGAGTACGTGCCGTCCACGCCGATCCTACAGATCACCGACCGCGACGGCCTGGCGCTGCCATTCGCTGCTGCCGACACGCGCAAGATGACGCTTGATACATTTTTGGAAACGTACAAAGTTGATCGTCAGCACTTTGCGGCCTACGTCGCCATCATCCGCGACTTCATGGGCGACAACGACGCCCGCACGCCGATGTTTGGCCGCAACAACGCGCTGCACCTAACCCGCCCCACCCACGCCAAAACTGGCACCACCGAGGACTTCCGCGACGCCTGGGCGGTGGGCTACACGCCCTACGTGACGGTCGGCGTCTGGACCGGGAACAACAACAACGAAAAAACCGCTAAGGTCGAGAGTGTCACCGGCGGCGGCGTGATCTGGCACCAGATCATGGAGCGGCTGTTTGCTGACCCGGCGCTAGACCAACTACTGCGCGCCAATCGGCCCGATCTCGACTTTCCCAAGCCGAGCGTACTGGGCATTGAGGAGCGCAAAGTCTGCCAGATCGGCGGCAAGTTCGGTCAGCGCGGCACCGAGTGGTTTGTCCCCGATGACACCCTGGGAACAGCCACCAAAACCGCCAAAGCTAGCGACTGCGACCTGTATAAAACCGTTCGGGCCGTGCGCATGCCGGGGGGCGGCTTCTGTCTACCACAGGCCGGTCGCAGCTATGGCGATGCCCTGGTCGCCTTTAAGGTATGGAACCTACCAAAGTCCGAGGATGACGCCAAAATCATCACGACCAAAGGCGCGATCGCCTGGGATGGCGGCGCGGCCGATGACGCCGCCGGCATTGCACCAACCACGGTGTGCGGCGACAGCATCAGCAGCCGGCCGACCGCTGCGCCGGGCGAACCTGGGACCACTGGGCCTAAAGCAACTACTCCAGCAAGCCCTGATCAGCCGACGGCCAAGCCTGATCAGCCGACGGCCAAGCCTGATCAGCCGCCACCGCCCAAGCCTGATCAGCCGACGGCCAAGCCCAGCAAGCCGACGGCTAAGCCCAGCAAGCCGACGGCTAAGCCCGACCAGCCGCCACCGCCCAAGCCGACGGCTAAGCCCGACCAGCCGCCACCGCCCAAGCCGACGGCCAAGCCCGATCAGCCGCCACCGCCCAAGCCGACGGCCAAGCCCGATCAGCCGCCACCGCCCAAGCCGACGGCCAAGCCCGATCAGCCGCCACCGCCCAAGCCCACGAACCCGCCACCGCCCAAACCGACTGATCCGCCGGCCGTCACCCGTATGCCCAACCTGATCGGTAAGGGCGAAGGCCAGGCGCGCGACATTTTGGCAAACCTGGGAATCACCAACATCGTCGTAGACTATCAGGGCCGCGACCGGCTGGGCGACGTGTTCGACACCTTCCCGGCCTACGCGGTGGTGAGTCACACGCCGGCGCCTGGCACGCCGATCTCGCCGTCTACCACGGTGGTGCTGGGCGTGCGGGCGCCCGAGTAGTGCCGCACCCAACGGCTGAGCCGGCCTTCGGAGCCTTGACAACGCTGGACTGACCTCGTATAGTGCAGCGGCGGCGCACGCTGAACGTGCGCCGCTGTCATCCCCGGCCCTCAACCGGAGGGAGAACACAGCACATGGCAGACAAGCTCGTCATCGTTGAGTCGCCCGCGAAGGCGAAAACGATTCAAAAATATCTTGGCAGCGGCTATCGGGTGACGGCCTCAATGGGCCACGTCCGCGACCTGCCGAAATCCAATCTGGGCGTGGACCTCGACCACGACTTCACGCCGCAGTACGAGGTCACCGAGGATAAAACCAAGGTGGTCCGTGAGCTGCAAAGCGCGATCCGCAGCGCCGAGGCGATCTACCTCGCAACCGACCCCGACCGCGAGGGCGAGGCGATCGCGTGGCATATCACCGAGGCGACCAAGATTCCGCGCAGCAAGCCGGTGTATCGCGTCGAGTTCCACGAGATTACGCGGCAGGCGGTGAACGATGCGGTGGCCAATCCACGGCCGCTGGACCGCCACCTGGTCGATGCCCAGCAGGCCCGCCGCGTCCTCGACCGGCTGGTCGGCTACCCGCTCTCCAACCTCCTCTCCGACAAAGTGCGCTGGGGCCTCTCGGCCGGCCGCGTGCAGTCGGTCGCGGTGCGGCTGATCGTCGAGCGCGAGCGTGAGATTCAGGCTTTTAAGCCGCAGGAGTACTGGACGATTGAGGCCGAGCTACAGCCGCAGGCCGCCACGCCACAGAAGCCGCAAAAGTTCCGGGCGGTGCTGATCGAGCGGGCCGGCAAAAAGCTCGATAAGTTTGCGCTGGGTGACAAAGACGCCGCCGAGGCCGTGCTCAGCGACCTGGAGGGCGCCGATTACCGCGTCCAAACGGTGACGCGCAAGGACAAGCGCCGCAGCGCCGCGCCGCCCTTCATTACGTCAACGCTCCAGCAGGAGGCCTCGCGCAAGCTGGGCTTCGGGGCCAAAAAGACCATGCAGGTCGCCCAAAGTCTCTATGAGGGCGTCGAGATCGGCGGCAGCGACGGCACCGTCGGCCTGATTACCTATATGCGCACCGACTCGACCAACGTGGCCAAAGAGGCCCAGGAGGAGGCGCGCGTCCTGATCACGCAAAAGTACGGTCCTGAGTACGTTCCGGCCAAGCCCAACCTGTATAAGACCAAAGCCAAAGGCGCCCAGGAGGCCCACGAGGCGATCCGCCCGACCAGCTCGCAGCGGCTGCCCGAGGAACTGCGGCCGCTGCTGAGCTACGACCAGGCGCGGCTCTACGACCTGATCTGGAAGCGCTTTGTCGCCTCGCAGATGGCCGCGGCGGTCTTTGACAGCACCACGCTGGACATCGCCGCCGGCCGCGGGCTAGCGGCGCAGGGCGCGGGGCCGTACACCTTCCGGGCGACTGGCAGCGTGGTCAAATTCCCCGGTTTTCTGGCAGTGTATAACGTCGGGCTGGACGAGGGCGAGGAGGACGAGGACAAAGAGGCGATCCTGCCGGCGCTGAGCGTCAACGATCTGCTGCGCCTCCTCAGCCTCCAGAGCCTGCAGCACTGGACGCAGCCGCTGCCGCGCTTCACGGAGGCCACGCTGGTCAAGGAGCTGGAGAACCTGGGCATCGGCCGGCCATCAACCTACGCCGCGACGATCTCGACAATCACCACTCGCGAGTACGTGCAGCTCACCGAGAAGAAGCTGGTGCCGACGGCGCTGGGCAGCACCGTCAACGACCTTTTGGTCGAGCACTTCCCCAACATTGTGGATTACAACTTCACTGCTCAGATGGAACAACAGCTGGACGACATCGCCGAGGGCGAGCGGGCCTGGGTGCCGGTGGTGCGCGGCTTCTATGAACCGTTTGCGCAAACCCTGACGCAGGCACGCGGCGACATGCGCTCGGTCAAGGGCGATTCGGTGCCGACCAACCTGCTGTGTCCGACCTGCAATGCGCCGCTGGTAATCAAGTGGGGCCGGCGCGGCGAGTTCCTGGGCTGCTCGCGGCATCCCGACTGTAGCTTCACCGGCGACCTGACCCACACCAGCACCGGCACCGTCGAGCTAGTGGTGCAGCCCGAGCTGGCCACCGGCGAGCAAAGCTGCGAAAAATGTGGCAAGCCGATGACCATGAAGCGCAGCAAGTTCGGCATGTTCCTAGCGTGCAGCGGCTACCCCGACTGCAAGCACACCGTCAACCTCCAGAAGACCAGCGAGGGCACGCTGGCGCCGGTCGTCCCAACCGCCACCGAGCACATGTGTGACAAGTGCGGCAAGCCGATGGCCCAGAAGCAGGGTCGCTTCGGGCCATTCCTCGGCTGCACCGGCTACCCCGAGTGCAACAACATTGTCAAGCTCGACCGCTCGGGCCAGCCCAAGCCGCCCGCGCAGCTGACCGCCGAGCTGTGCCCGACCTGCGGCAAGCACATGGCGCTCAAGCAAGGCCGCTACGGCCCGTTCCTGAGCTGCACCGGCTACCCTGGCTGCCGCACGCTGGCCAAAATCAGCGCCGACCAGCCGCCGCGCCTCCTGACCGCCGAGGAGATCGCCGCGCTGCCGCCGCCGGAGCCAAAGCCGGTCCGCGCTAAAGCCGCCGCCAAGACGACGACGAAAGCGACCAAGACGACAACGAAGGCCACGGCCGCCAAGCCGCGCGCCACGGCCACCAAGCCCGCGACGAAAGCGACGGCCACCAAGCCGACACGCGCCACCGCGACCAAGCCAGCGACGAAGGCCACCGCCACCAAGCCCAAAACAACCGGCACCAAGCCGGTTACGTCAACCAGCGCCAGCACCGAAGCGGCGAGCACGCGCTCCCGCAAGCAGCCAGCCTAAGCGCCACCCGGCGCGCCCGACGGTCTAGCTTTCGAGCTAGGCCGTCTTTTGCTTAAAACGTGCGAGTTTTTTGAGAATTTCTACGTATAGCTGGGGTGTAGGATACGCGCACGTTGTTGAACGGTGGCGGGCCACCCAAGCAAGGATCGGTTATGTCTGAAGATACTGAGCATGTACAAACGGCGGGCTGGCTGACCTGGGACTGCCCACGGGCCTTTATTCTGATTCGCACCCCCGACCAGGACCTGGACGATCAAATGTACATGGATACAGCGCTGGGCATCGCGGTAGGCGCGCTGTTTGACCACTTCACAACCCATCGCATGCTGTACTTCAAGCTCGGCGTCATCGCGATGGCCCCGCAGGCCATGTTTGCGCTGAGCTTCCCTAAGTTCGACCGAGTATCTTGAGATGACCCACACCGATGTGCCGACGCTCACGCAGGTTTCGGATGACCCCGACGTGCTCCAGCAGATTCTTGAGGAGAGCCAGGAGCTGCGCGAGGAGGTCGTGCCCAACATGCCGCCGGTCTTCTGGCCGGTGCCCAACGCTTTCTACAGCGCCATCACCGACCGCATCACGCTGCGCGAGGAGGACCAGGCGGCCATCCGCGAGCACCCCGAGGCCTATCTGCTGGTTGGTCTGACGATTTTAGTCGTCGGGCGGCGGCAGTCCAAGCCGCTCGATCAGGAAACGCCGACCGAGGATATACAGTCGCTGCCGCACCTCCAGCCGCGCCCCGGCTTCGACCTCAACTAGCTGTCGGGCGCTCACACGTGCTATAATCCGTGAGATGCCTGGCTCTGAGACACATGACATGATTACACTGGTGTCGGGGATTGCCCTGACACCAGTGTGGTGGCTGCTCAGCCCCGACCGCGCCCTCGTCACCGCGCTCACTGTGACGGCCGGGCATCTCATCTCCGGCCTGGCGTTCTCCTGCGACCTCGACGTGTACTCCACCGAGTACAAGCGCTGGGGTCCGCTGCGCGTCATCTGGTGGCCCTACCAGAAAATGATCTTCCACCGCTCGATCATCTCCCACGGCCTCGTGATCGGGCCGCTGTTCCGGCTGGCCTACTTCACACTGCTGCTCTACGGCGTGCTGTGGCTGACCATGACGCCGCTGGGTTATGGCGACACGCTGGGGCGGCTGCGCGGCGAGGCCGAGGCGCTGCTGCGCGCCAACGGCGGCCAGAGCTGGGCGTTTCTATGGGGCTTCGTCACCGGCGGCGCGGCCCACACCTTCCCCGACTGGATCACGACCTCGGCAAAGCGCGCCCGCCGCGAGTGGCTGCGCTAGGAGGAGCTATGCCCGATCTTGCAGCGCTCCTGGTCGAGGGCGAGTCGACCCGCCTGGCGTTTGCGCGCGCCAACATCCGCCCCGACGAGCTGGCCGAGACGCTGGCAGCCTTTGCTAACCGCAGCGGCGGCCAGGTGCTGCTAGGGATCGGCGGCCGCGTGCGACCCAAAGCGGAGGGCATTGAGATCGGCGCGGCCCAGGAGCTGGCCCTGACGGCGGCACTCTTGGTCTCGCCGCCGCTGCTGCTGCCGCTGCCCACAGCCATCGAGCACGAGGGCCTCACCGTGGCCGTCCTGGAGGTGCCGCCGGGTCTGCCGCAGGTCTACAGCGTGCACGGCAAATATCTCCAGCGCGCCGGCCTCCTCAACCAGCCGATCCCGACCCACGAGCTGCGCCGCCTGCTCCTGGAGCGCGGCGACGGCGGCTGGGAGCGCCAGGTGCCGCCCGATGTGCAGTTTACCGACCTTGATCCGCTGAAAATTGCGCGCTACGTCGAGCGCGTCGGCTCGGCCGCCCAGGACGACCCGACCGCCTGGCTCTACCGCCGCGGCTGCCTGGCGCAGCGCGACGCCGGCTACATCCCGACCAACGCCGGGCTGCTGCTGTTCGCCCGTGCCGTCGAGCGCCACTTCCCACAGTGCGAGATCACGCTGGTCAAGTACCGCGGCCTGGCGATGAGCGACGAGTTTGAGCGCGATGACGTGCCGGACACGCTGCCCGAGCAGATTCGGCGGGCCGAGCGCTGGGTGGCCGAGCGCATTCGGCGCGGCTCGAAGATGGTGGGCCTGGAGCGTCAGGACTGGGAGGAGTACCCGGCCCCCGCGGTACGCGAGGCGATTGTCAACGCGGTCGCCCACCGCGACTACAGCGTGCGCGGCGAGGGCATTCGGCTGGCGCTGTTCGCCGACCGGCTGGAGTGCTACTCGCCCGGCCGCCTGCCCGGCCACGTCACCCTCGACAACCTGCATCATGAGCGGTTTTCGCGCAACGAGGTGCTGGTGCAGGTGCTGTCCGACCTGGGCCTGATCGAGCGGCTGGGCTATGGCATTGACCGAATCGTACAGCAGATGGCCGCCGCCGAGCTGCCGCCGCCGACGTTTCGTGAGACGGCGGCCGGCTTTCTGGTGACGCTCCAGGGCCGCGGTGGTGGCCAGGCGCTGGACGCCGCAATTGACACCAGCGCCTGGGTTGAGCAGGGCCTCAACGAGCGCCAAATCACCGCGCTGCTCTACCTGGCCGAGCACCGCCGCATCACCAACCGCGAGTACCGCGAGCAGCAGCCCGACATCTCCGACGAGACCGTGCGGCGTGACCTGGCCGACCTGGTGGATCGCGGCCTGCTGCTGCGCATCGGCGACCGCCGCGGGACGTATTATATTTTGAGGTAGCATGACCAAACCAACCAACGGCCGCGCCGGCCGCGAAAATCGACGCGCCGACCAGCGTGACACCTATGGACAAGATCTCGCCGGACTGCTGCTGAAGCAGCTGGGCAACCAGCCGCGGCCGAACGGCCAGGTGCTGACGCTGGGCAACCCCGGCGTCGCCACGCTGATCAATGGTCTGGCGCCGCGTCTCACCGAGGGCGCGATGACCAGCCTGACCTACACCTTTGACGAGTTCCAGGACACCCAAGCCGTCGCCGCCAACTATCCGAACGTTCAGGTGCTCAATGAACTGGAGGAAATCACGCCCGGCGCGCGCTTCGATCTCGTAATCTGCATCGCGCCCTACTATCTCAGCCTCGACTACATCACCGAGCTGATCGAGCGCGGCCTGGGCCTGCTGAAAAAAACCGGCCTGTTTGTGCTGGCCGGCGACCGGCGCCACGACTTCGAGCGCTATCTGGCCGCCCTCAGTGCGCTGGCCAGCCCGGTCGATTCGCTGGCTAACAACGCCCATCTGCGAATTGTCCAGGTCGAGGCCCGCGCCATTCGGCGGCGCGGCGGGCTGGTGCGCCGCCTCTCATGACCGACGCCATTACCTGCGAGGTTGAGGTCATCCCCGGACTGGAGACGATGGTCGCCAATGATCTGGCGGCGCGCTTTCGGCGTCAGATCGAGGTTGGCGCGGTTGAGCGCGAGGGGCTGCTGCCGATCGTGTACCGCGGCGAGCTGGCCGCGCTGCTGGACCTTGATCTGGCGCTGGCAGTCTATGGGCAGCGCTGGTTTCCAATCCCGCGGCCCAAAGCGCTGCTCGGCAACGCCGAGTTCGACGTGCTGCTCAGCATGATCAACCTGGTGCGAGCGCTACAGCCGGACTCGTTCCACACCTTTCGCCTGAGCGCGGCCGGCGAGGACTCGACGGTCATGGTGCGGCTGCGCGAACGGATCGCGGCGGCCACCGGGCTGGAGTTCACCGCCGAGGAGGGCGACCTCCTGATTCGGATGCGGCGGCCGCTGGACGGCAGCGCAGGCTGGGATGTGCTGATCCGGCTGTCGGCGCGGCCGCTGTCGGTGCGGCCCTGGCGGGTCTGCAACCTGGCGGGCGCGCTCAACGCCTCGGTCGCGCAGGCGATGGTGCGCCTGAGCCGGCCCCACGCCGACGACGTGGTGCTGAATCTCGGCTGCGGCTCGGGCACGCTGCTGATCGAGCGGCGGGCGCACGGCCCGGCCCGCCTGGCGCTCGGCTGCGACACCGATGCGGACGCGCTGGCCTGTGCGGCGGCCAACGTCGCGGCCAGCCGGCTTGGCCCGCTCCATCTGTTTGACTGGGACGGCGGCGCCACGCCGCTGCCCGATGGCGCCGTCGACTCGGTGCTGGCCGACCTACCGTTTGGCCAGCTGGTCGGCTCCCACGCGCGCAACGTGCGCCTGTATCCGCGGCTGCTGCGCGAGGCGGCGCGCGTCACCGTCGGCGGCGGCACGCTGGTGGCGCTGACACAGGACATGCGGCTGTGGGAAGGCGTGGTCGCCAACTCGCCCGAGTGGCGCACGGCGGCGGTCTGGCCGATTAAAATGCCCTTTGGCAGCGGCTACCTCCACCCGCGCATCTATGTCCTGGAGCGGGCGTGACCCTCCAGACGCTGCTGCTGCTCGGCTCGGCCTTTATCGCCGGGCTGATGAACTCGGTGGCCGGCGGCGGGAGCTTTGTGAGCTTCCCGGCGCTGCTGTTTGTCGGCTTCGATGCCAAGCTGGCCAACGCCACCAACGCCGTCGCGCTGTGGCCCGGCTCGCTGGCCAGCGTCGGCGCATACCGGCGCGAGCTACGCGCGCAGCAGGCCAGCCTCAAACTGCTGAGCGCCGTTAGTTTGGTCGGCGGATTGCTCGGGGCGCTGCTGCTGCTGATCACGCCGTCGACGGTGTTTAAGCAGCTGCTGCCGCTGCTGATGCTGGCGGCGACGCTGATCTTTGCGTTCAGCCCGTGGATCAACCAGCTGGCCCGGCGCAACCGCCCGCCGTTCGACCCAGCCGCTCCGCCCAGCCGGGGCGTGCTCGTGATTCAGTTCGGCATCGCGATCTACGGCGGCTTTTTCGGCGCCGGCATCGGCATCTTGATGCTAGCGACGCTCGGGCTGCTGGGCATGACCGACATCCACGAGATGAACGCCCTGAAAACGCTGCTGGCGACGCTGATCAATGGCGTCGCGGTGGTGGCCTTTGCGGTCGCCGGGACCGTCGCGTGGCCCCAGGCGCTGCTCATGGCAGTCGCCGCAATCGTCGGCGGCTACGGCGGCGCCGCGGCCGCTCGGCGCATCAAGCCAATCTGGGTGCGCCGCCTGGTGATCGTGCTCGGCTTTGCCATCACAGCGTATCTGCTGATTCGCTAGCCCAAGTCGCTCCGCTCATCCAGCGCTCAAACCCGCCTTGCACCCACTGACCACGCGCATCAGCTGATAACTGATGAACCATGCTGGTGTTGAGTTTATAACACCACGCGCGACAAACCAAGTGACGGCTCCCAAGTGTAAACACGTGGGCTTCAGAGAATGCCGCCCCAGTCTCATGTCCCGAAGGACATAGGGAAATGATGTGTGGCCTTAAGTGCACCTGCCTGTCCTGGCTTTCAGGTTGGCTCCTTCCGCCGAACCAGTGCGCCACTGACCGGAAATGTTTTACCTCGCGACGGATTCCTCGCGAGAACGACCAACATTCAGCTGTTAAGGTGCGGACAACTATGGAGAATGCTACTAAAACAAGAACGGATGTGCAAATCTTGAGAGAAGCTAAAGCCGGGTGCCCCCTGGGCGAAGCGTTACGCTCATCCCACGGCTGAAGCTCGTGGGCCTTCACGCCTAAAGGTTCGTAATTGTAAACCGCGAGAATAAGTACAATAACGCACCCGATCCCAAACGGCTTGAAGCGCTTCGGATTACCTTAGATGCGGTACACTAATGAGGGAACATATGCTACTGTGCCGAGCACGGCGCTATGGAATGTGTGGAATGCTTGGGGCCCTGCTTATTGCGTGTGGTACGAGCAGCGTGCCTGGTGTCCCCGCACCAACCAGCCACGCATCACTCCCGTCACGCATGACCATTGCCCCCACGGAACGTATTCCATGGCACCGTCGGTGGCTGAACGGGGTCCCCTGTAGCCCACCATGCTGGGAAGGGATTATCCCGAACCAGACGCATCTCCGAGCGGCACAGGCCATCCTGACGCGCCTCCCGCAGGTCCGTGATCCGGGGGTCGAAGGTCTCCCACCCGCTGAATCCCTCGCGTGGCTCTGGGACGAGGATCCGCTGGGAGATAGTCATGGTTCACTGACGTATCCATCGGGCCAAGCGGATCCCCTGGTGACGACCATCAGCCTGCGTCTCCCGTTCCCCTTCTCACTCGCCGATGTCCAAACGCACTACGGCGAGCCGGAGTATATTCTGGCAACCGAAGGGGATGTCAATGGTGTGCCCGTGTACAGCATCGCCCTCATTTATGTGCGGCACGGGATGCTCTTATCCCAAGATTGGGCGACGCGGCTCGATCCGTCGGGGCGCGGCGTGATCCAGAAGCCCACGTTGTCGGCACAGTGGCAACCCGCCTCCGTCACGTTTTTCCCCCCATCAGATGAAGGATTAAAGTTAGTGTATCCATATGCTGCCGGGCGTGCAGACCCTGACCTTCAGCCGTGGCAGGGGATGCACAGCTTCGACTTTTATTGCCGGCGGTGGACGACGAGCAGATGTCGTCCGTAGCTCGACGGTATCCATTGTATGCGGCACATGCGAGCGTATCGGTGAGTCGGTCCACCAGCGCCCGAGGGATTTCCACCATATCGGCCTTTGTCGGCGACATCGAAGAACGAGTCAGGGGCCACAGGTGCTGACGAACGAAGGCGAGAGCGCACGAAAAAGTCGGGGGGTCAGGCTGCGCAGGTCGGTGGTGCTGCCGTGGTCGGGAGCGGCCGGAAGCTGGAATACCAGCTGCGGAAGGTCGCCTCCCAATCGTTATTAAGCACCTGTGTGCGAACTTGGAGGAAGAGATGAGCGCCCAGCGGCGTCCATTGCATCTGTTGCTTCTTGACCATCCGCTTCCTCACCACGGAGTTGACCGTCGACTCGACGAACCCGGTGCTCATGCGCTCACCGTTCTGGTAGCGCTCCCCGTAATTGACAATCGAACTCGCATCATTCATAACTGACGACTGGTAACTGATCATTCGTACTTCCTGACGGCTGATAGCTCATAGCTGATAGCTCGTACCAACTGAGAACTTCAATGCTGCCAACCCTGACCACCCCGCGGCTGACGCTGATGGTCGCCGCCCCCGCGCTGGCGCCGGCGATGCTGCGCTTTGTCACCGCAAACCAGGCCCACCTGGCACCCTGGGAGCCGCTGCGCAGCCCGGAGTATTGGACGCTGCCGCACTGGGAGGCCGAGCTGGCCCGCGCCGTTCGGCAGTTCGAGGGCGGCAGCGCGGTGCGCTGGCTGCTGGTGCAGCCCAACGAGCAGGGCGTGCCGGCGGTGATCGGCGCCTGCAACTTTCGCAACATTGTCCACGGCGCGTTCCAGGCCTGCCACCTCGGCTATAGCCTGGCGCAGGCCGCTCAGGGCCAGGGCTTGATGCGCGAGGCGCTGACCGCCGCGCTGGACGATGTCTTTACCACCCGCGGCCTCCATCGGGTCATGGCCAACTACGTCCCGACCAATGCCCGCAGCGGCGGCCTCCTGCGCCGGCTGGGCTTTACGGTCGAGGGCTACGCCCGCGACTACCTGTTTTTGGCCGGCCGCTGGCAGGATCATATTCTGACCGCTCTGACCGCCGAGCAATGGGCCGCACAGCAGCGCCTGATCCACGAGTAGCTCAGGCGCTGGCCGGCGGCGTTTGAGTTAGCGAATGGTCAGCAGCGCGCCGTCGCCGCGGCCATAGACCTCGGGGAAGTACGCCTCGCTGGCCGTCGTCGGGATAATGTGGAACGTGCCGGCCTGCGTCGCGCGAACCGTGTAGCTGTAGCTGTAGCTGCCGCGGCTCAGGTACATCGCAAACAGCACGGCTTTTTCGTCGCGCAGCTCGCTGCGGCTGTACCACTGCCACCACCAGCGGTAGTCAAATTTCCCGCGCGGGTTGCTGCTCAGCTCGGGGCTGCTGGCCAGCTGGCTGGTCGTGGCCAGATTGGTGTCAATCGCCTCGGTGCCGGCCGCCAGCGGGTCCTCGACTTTCAGATAGTAGAGGTCGTGGGGCGCGACCAGCTCCAGCTCGACGCGCAGCACATCGCCGACTTTTGCCTCGGTGATGCTGGGACACTTGGGGCCGTCGGTGCAGCTGGCCAGGGTATAGCGCCGCCGCACATGGATGCCACGGTCGAGCGCCTTGACCTCTTCGACGGGCAGGAAGGCGCGCAGATGGGCAGTGTAGTACAAGACGCCCGGCCCGGCGCCACGGCCAATCGTCAGGCGGTTGCCCGCGTCGCGCACCAGCTTGGCGACCGCCACCTGCAGCTCAATCGGCTGGCCGATCTCGGGCTGGCCGATGTGGCCGCTCTGTAACTCCTCGTCATTCATCCAGGCGGCGTAGTCGTAGTCGCCATTCAGCTCGCCGGTGTACGTCATCCAGTCGGTCAGCGCCATCAGCGACCATGCCGTCTCCTGGGTCGTCTCCCAGATGCCGGCCTTGCGCGCGACCATCAGCCAGCGCACGACGTTGGGGTTGAGCTGGTTGCCGGGGTCGAGCCGGGTCAGGGACTCTAAAATAATCGCCGTCGAGCGCGTGTCGGTGTTCATGGACCACCAATCGTGCTCGTTCTCCTCCCAGTGGGCGCCGGTGGCGCTGAGGATCGCGCTGGACTGCAGATCGCTCAGCAGCGTGCGGATCGCCGGGTCGTCCTTGTTGGCCTGGGCTAGCGCCAGGGCCAGCAGCGCCCGCGCATAGCTGTCGAGCTTCTCGCGGAAGTCCACCAGCGCGGTGCGCGTGGCGGCCGCCTGGTCGCCGGCCTGCGCCTCGCCCAGCACGTAGACCAGCATCGCCTGAAAGTTGGCCTCGGCGGCGCTGCTGGTGACGGTAATTGGCTTGAGCTGCGCCGCCAGATAGCCGACGCCATTCGCCAGCATCTGCTCGTTGACGGTGTAGCCGGCGGCTTTGACCCGCACCAGGCCGAGGACGACATAGGCGCTGATATGCGGGTTGCTGTCGCTCTCGGTCCACCAGCCCCAGCCGCCATCCTCATGCTGGCGATTTTGGAGCCGCTCCAGGCCAGTGGTGATCAGCGCCGGCAGCCGGGCCTCCAGCGCCGGGTTGGCGATATTGAGCTTTTTGAGCGCCTGGTAGGTCAGGACGTTGGGCAGAAAGCTGCTGACGGTCTGCTCGGTGCCTTCGTCGGGGTTGAACTCCAGCGCGGTCAGGGCGTCGCGCATCCCGGCGGCCAGCGATGGGTCGAGGCGCAGTGTGACCTCGCCCTGCGTGGCGTCGAAGCTCGGCGGCAGTGCGATGATCTCGGTGCGGGCGCCGCCGGCGGTGAGCTGCCCGCCGGTCCCGACGGTCTCAGGGACGCTGTAGCGGTAGATTGGCAGCGTGCCCTCAGGGCCGGTCGCCAGGCGCGGCTTGGCGGCATCGCTGAGCGCGCCGCTCACGGCGCTGAACACCACATCGGCCTGCGGCGCGTCCAGCGCCACGACCTGCCAGGTGACTTTGGCCTCGCCGTTGGCCGGCACGGTGAGAGTTTGCGTCGGCGCGGTGCTCACGGTGAGGCCGGTGCTACTCAGCGCGACCTCGGCGGTCAGGGACTGATCGGTGTGATTCGTGACATTGGCCGCCAGCTCGGTCTGGTCGCCGACGACCAGAAACCGCGGCGTGACCGGCCGGATCAGCAGCGGCTTGGTCGCCAGCAGCTCGGCGCGGCCCTCGCCGACGCGGGTATCGGTGGTGAGGCCGACGGCCCGCACACTCCAGGTGGTCAGGTTATCGGGCAGCGTCAGCGTGACGGTGCCGCGGCCCTGCGCGTCGGTCTGCACCGTCGGCGCCCAGAAGGCGGTGTCGGCAAAGTTGCTGCGCAGCGCGACGCCGGCCGGCGCGGCGGCCTTGCTCTCGGCGGCACGTCCGGCCGCGGCGGGTGCAGCAGCATCGTAGGCCGTCGGCGCCTGCGGACTCAGCCCCTGGTTGATGCCGCTGAGGCTATCGTTCGCGGTCGTCGCGCGCCGGCGCTGCTCGGCCTGGAGCTGCTTCTGTAGCTCCTCCAACAGCCGGTTGGCCGAGACCGTCAGGCCGCTACTGGTCATGATGCCCAGCCCGCGCTCGCCGTAGAGCGTGCGCTGGAGCACGTCGGTGGCGCGCGGCAGCAGGCTGAGGACGGCCTTATCCACGACATCCAGCGAGAACTCGGCGGCGACCGGCTGGCCCTGCGCGTCGCTGGCCTGCAGCTGGTACGTCACCGCGCTGCCCGGCCCGACCGTCGCGCCCGCGTCGGGCGTCAGCGTGACCGCAAAGGTCTGCGCGGTCGGCGCGACCTTGAGCGGCAGCAGGCCGAGCTTATAGTCGGCCGAGCGGCCGGCGGCCTCGGGGCCGGTGAAGAGCATGACGCTGACAAAAATATTCGGCGCGTACTCGGCGGTGATCGGCAGGCGATAGACCGTGCTATTGCTGGTGAGCGTCAGCACCTCGCTGCGCAGAATGCCGCCGCGCTCGACCGTGACCAGCGCCCAGGTCGGGCCGCTGAAGGGCGACGGGATCAGAATCTCGGCGGTGTCGCCCGGCCGGTAGCTGGTGCGGTCGGTGATCAGCGTGATCTGCGCGCTGTTGTCGCGCCGCCAGCTGATGAACTCGCTGCCGGTGGCCCAGATAAACAGCGCCGAGCGGACGGTGCGCTGGCCGTCGCTGGTCGTGGCGAAGACGCGGTAGCTGCCGCCGCGGTCCGGCGTCCAGCTAAACACCGCGTTGCCCTTATCGTCGGTCGTCAGGGTCTGCGACGTGACGGCGATGTGCTGCTCCTGGTAGTCCCAGCGCCCGCCGCCGCCGCTCTCGGCCGCAATAAAGCGGTTGGTCCACTCATACCGCTCGACGGCGACGGTGACGGCCTGGCCCGGCCGGCGCTGGCCGGCGGTGTCGGTGGTCACCAGGTCCACCGCGACCGGCTGGTCGGCCTGCGCCACGGTGCGCTGCGCCGCCAGGCCCACATAGACCTGACCCGGATGAACCACGAGCTCGGTGCGGCCGCTGATGACCTGGTTGTCGTTGCCGCTGGCGCTGGCCTCGATGTGCAGCCGCACGGTCTGCGAGATCACATCGCCGTCGGCGTTGCGCAGCTCGGCCGGCAGCGTAATCTGTAGGTTGCCCTGCGCGTCGGTGGTGCCGCTGCCGCTCAGGAGCGGCGTGGGCGGCGGCGCGGGCCGCCACCAGCACTCCCAGCAGCGCCACGGATCGTTGGTGTCGCCAAAGCTGTAGCGCTCCAGGCCGGCCGGCGCAAACCGCTCGTCGTCGGCCACGACGTTCCAGCTGACCGGGACGTTAGCCACGCCGCCGCCAAAAAAATACCGCGCCGCGACCTGTGCCGTCGTCGCCGTGCCGCGCACCGCCGACTCCGGCGCTGTCACCGTGACCTCGAACTCGGGCGCGCGGTAGGCCGCGACCGTGAAGCTGCCGCCGCCAGATACATAGAGATCAGTGTTGACGAGATTGATGCTGTAGTCGCCCAGGCTGGCGTTGGCGCTCAGGGCAAACGAGCCGCTAAACGTGCCGTTCGGACCGACCGCTAGCTGCTGCTCGGAAACCTGCTCGACTGGTCCGTTGATGCGTACCTGCACGGTCTGGATGCTCGGGATTGCAAAGTGAACGTCGCGGTCGGTGCGCAGCACGCCCTTGAAGTACACGGTCTGGCCGGCGCGATACAGCGGCCGGTCGGTGTACACAAAGCTGGCCTGCTCGCTGGGATAGCCCTGGCCGATGCCAAACTCCCAGCCACTCAGTCCGCTGCTCCAGCCGTCGCTAATCGCCGCGAAGGGCGCGCTGGCAATTGCAAAGCGCGTGTTATTGACCTGGCCGTCAAAGGCTAGGCGGGCCACGCCGCTCGCATCGGTGGTCGCGCTGCCGAGCTTGGTGTTCGGGGCGGCGTAGAAATCAATCGTCACGCCGGCCGCCGGCTGGCCGTCGCTGAGCTGGTTGGCCCACGCTAGCATCTCATGGGCGCCCGACTTCAGCGTCAGGTTGAGCGGCGAGACCACAAGCGCATGATAGTTGTGGATGCTGGGATCTTGTGAGGGGTCGGTCCACTGTAGCAGGTAGGCGCCCGGCGCTAGCGGGCCGCCGCCGTCCACCAGCGGCACAAAGGTGGTCGCCATCTCATCTGGCGGCGTATTCAGCTCCACCGTCCACAGGCGGAGCACCTGGCTGTTGACCGGCAGGTCATTCGACCAGTTCTGCTCGATCAGCTGCGCTGGGTCCAAGCGATACAGCGCAAACTGAGAGCTAGCGGCGTTGACCGAGGCGACCGCGACCTGCGCCGGCTGATTGGCGTCGTAGGTGCCGACGCCATTGGGCGCCAGCAGCCGCACATAGGGGTCGGCGTGGTCGGTATGAAATTTGACCGTCAGCGCCTGGCCGGTGAGGTTGCCATACGGGTCGGCGATATTTGGACCGATCGTGACCTGGTAGTCGTGGTTAGGCTGCGCGCCGAAGTTGAGGTGGAAGGTGTGATCGTAGTCGCTGTAGTAGGTGTAGACCTGCGTCGGCGACAGCGGCGGCGTCATCTGGAGATTGCGCTCAACCGTCGCCGGATTGATCGGCGCATTGAATTTGATCGCAAAGTCGGTGTAGGGCTGGGCGTGCTGGGCACCGTCGCTGGGGTCGATGCTCACAATCCTGGGCAGCGGCACCGTCTGGAAGCTCCACGTAAACGGCGTGGCCAGCCCAGCGGCGGTGCCGATCTCGGCCTCGTAGTTGGTGTCAAACTGCAGCCGCGCTGACGGCGTGAAAATCAGCGTGTCGCTCAGGACCGTGACCGTGCCAGGCACGGCCGCGTCGCCGGCCCGCAGCGCAAAGGCCGCCTCGCCGTCGGCCTGGGTGATCGGCTGGTTGAAGTGGGCGATAAGCACCGGCTCGACGCCAACATCGCGCGTATCACTGTTGGGCGACGAGTCCAGGACCTGCGGCAGCGCCACGCGCCACTGCCAGCGAAACTCGCCGGCCAGCGGGTTGCCGTCGGTGTCGACCAGCTGCGGGCTGATCACGCCGGTGTAGGTTGTGCCGCCGAGCAGCGCGCGGGCCGGGCGGAAGACGTAGGCGGCGGTGTTCAGCCACTCGCCCTGCCCCGCGACCGGCTGATTATCCGGCCCCAGCACCTCCATCGGGCTGGGCAGCTGGCCCTGCTGCTCAGCGCCGACCAGCGCGACCACCGGGCGATTGAACAGCACGGTGATGGCGCTGCTGGCCGCGACATCCTGGGTGGCCGCCGCAGGAATCACCTGGCCAACCTCCAAGAAACCTTTGGTCTCCACACGAAACTGATACGCCTCGTTGAGTCCGACGCCGGCCTGGTCGCGGGCCGCCTGGCCTAGCACGACATCAAACACCGCATTGCGCGCCAGCGCCACGTCCGGCCGAAACTCGACCGTGCGCGCGTCGGCCCACACCAGCTGGCCGGCGGTCTTCGGGCTGATCTGAAGCGCGCCGCCCACGGCGGCCTGGTCCATCGGCCGATCAAACACCAGCTTGATCGTGCCGCCCGGAGCCAGCTCCTCGCCGGCCTCGGGCGAGCGCGCGATGACGACCGGCGCGGCGACCGCCGTATCGCTGGCCGGCACATAGGCTGGCCGCACTCTGGTGGGCAGCGGCGTGGCGGCGCCGGCGGTGGGGCTGGCCAGCGGCGGCGCGGTGGGGCGCGGCACCGCGCTGGACTCCGGCGCGGGCGTGGCGGTCGGGTTGATCACGACCTGCGGCGGGCGGCTGTTTTGCCAGATCAGGCCGGCGATCAGAATCAGCGTGATGATGGGGAGCGCGATAACGGCGACGCGACGAGGCATACAAACTCCTTCAGCATATAGCTTCTCAGGAGCAAGACGCTGGGCGAGCCGATTTAGTTCCGGTGCGCGAGGGCGGCGACGAGCTGCGGCAGCAGTTCGCCCGCCGGCCCGCGCAAGCTCCAGTCGGCCCACATGGACAGCGGCGTGCGCGTGGGATTCACCTCGATCAGTTTAGCGCCATTCTCGACTGCAAGCAACGGCATCGAGGCCGCCGGCTCGACCACCGCCGAGGTGCCGATTGAGAAGGCCACATCGCACGTGCGCGAAACGCCACACGGGCGTGCTCCAGGGTTTTCACCGGCAGCGCCTCGCCAAACCACACAATGTCCGGACGCAGCAGGGCGCCGCACTCCGGACACGCTGGAACATCGCCGCCCTCGGGCCAGGTGGCCTGCGCAGTCCCCTCGCGGGAGCAGCGGACGCGCTGCAGGCTGCCGTGCAGCTCCAGGACGCGCCCCGAGCCGGCCCGCTGGTGCAGGCCGTCCACATTCTGCGTGATGATCGTCAGCTTGGCGACGCGCCGCTCCAGCTCGGCCAGCGCGATGTGGCCGGGGTTGGGCTGGGCCTGCGCCGCCACGCGCCGGCGATCGGCGTACCAGTCCCAGACGCGCTGTGGGTTGTGCGCAAAAGCCTCGGGCGAGGCCAGCTCCTCGGGCCGGAACTTTGACCACAGGCCGGTCTGCGCATCGCGAAACGTCGGGATGCCGCTCTCGGCCGAAATACCGGCGCCGGTCAGCACCGTGATGCGCTGGGCGCTCTGCAGCGTCGCAATCAGGGTGGGGTCGAAGTCGGTCATCGGCACACTCCTCAGTCTACAAACTGGGCCACAAAGTGCCGGGCGCTCAGCGGCTCGCCCGTGACCTGCGCCAGCGTCTCGTTCCACGGATACCGGGCGCCCAGCGCAAACAGCCGCTCGGCCAAAAACGGCCCGACCGCCGGGTTGCCAGCGACACCCTCGCCCGGCAGCTGCGCCTCAATGTAGCGCTCCAGCTGTGAGGCGGTCAGCTCGCCGAGCAGGTAGTTATGATAGTACACCGGCGCAATCGTGAAATGAATTTTGGCGGCCCAGTCGGGCTGGTCGCGGCCCGGCGGGCGCTGTAGGCCCTGGAAGCGCTCGACTAGCTCCCACCACAGCCCATTCAGGTCGGCGCGGTCGGGGTCGGCGTACAGCGCGCGCTCGAAGTGGGCCATCACCAGCACCCAGCGCGCGAACACCAGCATGCCCAGCCGCTGGTCGGCGCGGGCCTCGGCGGCCACCGCGCGGGCCTCGGCGGGCGCGAGCTGCCGAATCTTGGCCAGCCACTGGTCGCTGCGCGCCTGCCGGCCCATCAGCATCGCGACCGCCTCGGTGGTGCTGATATGCGCGATGGTGCGCAGCACAAACGGCAGGCTGGCCGGAATATACTTGTCGTAGACCGCGTGGCCCAGCTCGTGGAGCATGGTGTCCATCCAGCGGGCGGTCGGGCGCAGGTTGCAGAGGACCCGCACATCGTTGCGGTCGCGGTCAATCTGGGTGCAGAAGGCGTGCTGGTTTTTGCTCGGCCGCTCAAAGAGATCGGAGCTTTCGACGATATCGCCGACCTCCAGGCCCTGCGCCGCAAACGACTGCAGCGACAGCTCGACGATATCGCAGTCGGCGTAGACCGCGTCGAGGGCCTGGCTGTCGCTAGGTGGCGGGCTTTGAAAGAACGGGTCGCCATAGTGCCACGGCCGCAGCTCCGCCGGGTCAACGCCGAAACGCGCCGCTAGCCGCTGGTCAAGCGCCGCTTTGGCAGCGGCAAACGGCGCCGCGGTGATCGCCTCAACCTCGTCAAGGATCGCCGACAGCCCAGCCGGCTCGATCTCCTGCAGTAGCAGCTCCTGAGTGTAGAAGTCGGGGTAGCCCTGGCGCTGCGCAATGCGATTGCGCAGCCGCACCAGGTCGAGCAGCTGCGGCGCGACCAGCGGGCCGATCTGCTTGCTGGCGGACCAGGCCTCGGCGACCGTGGCGCTGTCCGCGGCGGTGGTCAAAATCTCCAACACCTGGTTATCGGAGAGCGCCGCCCCGCCGATCACGCTGCGAAAGTTAGCAAAGGTCGCCTCAAGCTCGCTCTCGCGCGCGGCGATCTCGGCGATCTCCGCGGCGCTGCGCTGGTTAGCCGCGAACTCCAGGTACAGCACCTCGATCTGACGGCGCAGCAGCGCGTCGGCGATCAGCTCGCGGCTGCCGTACCAGGTTTGCAGCTGCTGCCAGTCGGCCGGATTCGTAAACAGCTCCATCCGCTGCACGCTCAGCCGCTGCACGCGCGAGACCGCCTCGGGCGTGCCGAGGGTGTTCATATCCCAGATCGCCTGGTTGAGGTCGCGCAGCGCGGGCGCGAGGCGCGCCACAAACGTCAGTGATAAATGTTGCAGGTTGCATACCGTGCTCTCCAGCATAAGGCCGGAAGTATAGCGGCCACGTGAGCAGACAGCGCGTTAAAAGATGACGGGCCGGTGAAGATTTCACCGGCCCGTCGGGAGCTAGCTGTGCAGTTTAGCGCAGCACAACCGGCAGGTAGATCGTTCGACCCGCCGCCGGAGCCGTCGTCGCCGTCGCTGTCGCCTGCGTCGTCGCCGTCCGCGTCGCCGTCGGCTGCGTCGTTGCCGTCGTCGTGGCCGGAACCGGAGTCGCCGTTCGCGTGGCTGTCGGCTGTGTCGTCGCCGTCGTCGTGGCCGGAACCGAAGTCGCCGTCCGCGTGGTTGTCGGCTGCGTCGTCGTCGTCGGCTGCGTCGTCGTGGTCGTCGGCTGCGTGGTCGCCGTCGTGGTCGGCTGCGTGGTCGCCGTCGTGGTCGGCTGCGTCGTCGTCGTCGGCTGCGTCGGTGCCGTCGTGGTCGGCTGCGTCGTCGTGGTCGTCGTCGGCTGCGTCGTTGCCGTCGTCGTCGGCTGCGTCGTCGTGGTCGGCTGTGTCGTCGTGGTCGGCTGCGTCGTCGCCGTCGTCGTCGTCGGCTGCGTCGTCGTGGTCGGCTGCGTCGTCGCCGTCGTCGTCATGGTGGGACAGCCCCGCCCAAGTTCAGGCCAATCACCACCGGGTCATGGTCCGAGGCACGGTACGGGCTTTGGGTGTACAGGTCCTGGGGCTTGAACTCGGTGTTGTAGTCAATGATCGCTCGGCTCGTCGGCGTTGATGTGCCACTCGGTGACACCGCTGACCTGGCCATTCAAGCTGCCGGTGGCCAGCGCATGATCAAGGTAGCCCGACTGACCATCGAACACGAATGAGTAGGGGTCGGCCACAAAGCGAGCAATCTCGTTGCGCAGACCGCCAGCGACCAGGGTGTTGATCGGGTCCTCAGCGCCATAGGCGTTCAGGTCGCCGATCACGAGCACGTCGGGGTCGCCGGCGCTGTTCGTCATCTGGGTGATGAACGGCAGCAGCTCCTGCGCCTGGCGGACGCGCTTGGCGTTCCAGCAGCCCTGGCCGAGGTCGGCGTCGGCGCCGCTGGCCGTGCCGCAGCTCTTGGACTTGAAGTGGTTGACGATGACCGTCACCTTCTCGCCATTTGAGTTCAGCTGGAAGGTCTGGGCCAGCGGCGCGCGGTCGTACAGCGAGCCGTAGGTTGGGTCGGTGAACTGATAGTTCATCGCCGCGCCCACCGGGGTGACCCGGCTGGACTTGTAGATCATCGAGACTTTGATCGCGTCGCCGCTGGCGTTCAGCGCCGGCGTGCTGATGAACGAATAGGTGCTGCCGTTGGTCGCCGAGATATTCAGCGGTCGCGACGAGGTTGCCCACCGCCGTGTCGCCGTTATTCTCGATCTCCATCAGGCCAGCCACGTCCGGGTCGACCGCCAGGATCGCGCGGACAATCTTGTCGCGCTGCCGCACGAACTCAACGCAGGTGTTGGCGCCGCGGGCATTTGAGCTGAACACCGTGCCGGTACAGCCCGGCAGCGGGTTCGGGTCAGCGGTGGTGCGCGTCAGCGTCGTGAAGAAGTTGAGCACGTTGAAGCTCGCCACCTTCAGGTTGCCACCGACTGGCTCGGGCGCTGTGGTGCGCGGGTTGGTGCGGGCGAACGTCGGGGCCGCCGCTGGCTGCAGGATGTAGCCGCGGGTCGTCGTGTCGCTGCTGATCAGGCCGTAGCTGAAGAAGCCGCTCAGGCCCACGGTCGTATCGCCAGCGCGCACGGTGTTGTTCAGGCCGATGTAGGGGATGGGGTTGGGGTTCTGGGTCGACTTGCCATCGTCCAGGACGAACATGCGGCGGGCGTTCTCCGCGGCCGAGCTGTTGGGCTGGCCGTTGGTCGGATTGTAGACCCGGCCGCCACCTGAGACCGTCAGTCTGACCGTAGCGGCCCAGGAAGTAGTTCTGGTCCACCGTGATCGTCTGCGGGAAGGTGACGAACATGCCCTCGTAGTGCTCGAAGTCGCCGCCATTGGCCAGCGGCAGCGTCACCACGGTCGGCGGCACCGGATTGCCGTCGAGCAGATCGCGACCTGCGAGACCGGGCTGATCTCGGTCAGGGTGTTGAACTCAAGGGCTGTGCCCTGGACCCGCACGCGGTCGCCGACCTGGACATTCAGCGCCGGCGTAGCGCCGTCGAAGACAAAGATGCCATCGGAGGTATTGAGGTCGCCGTCGCCAACAGCTTCCTGAAGATAGAAGCCGCTGAGCGCCGCTGAGGTCTGGAAGTCGCCGGTCACAATGCCCTCAATGGTCACTGACTGACCGTTGAGCGGGCTGCTCGTGCCGTTGCCCTGCACCGCGTAGATCGCCGTGGCGGGCGCGCCGCAGACCGGGCCGCTCGTGGCCGTGCGGGTGGCGGTCGCCGTGGCCGTCACGGTCGGCGTCACGTTGGGATCGGTGGTCGGCGTCACGCTGGGCGTGGGCGTCGGGCCGCAGACCTGCGTGTGGCTGCCCAGGAAGCTGGTGGTATCGACGGCGCTGCCGGTCCACTCCGCCGCCGGGTCGAAGGCGTCGCTGCCATTGGCGTCGCCAACCACGATGTTGCTGTTGCGAACAATCGTATTGTCCATAGTGTTGGCCGGGTCAGTACCCCAGCCAGCGGCGCCGGGATCAACACCGATCTGGCCGATGACATCCAGCACCGTCGCGCCGTTCGAGAGCACGACCGCGTCGTTGCCGTTGAAGGTCAGGGTGTTGCTAGTCTGGTCGGCCTGGGCCAGGATCGCCGCATTGGCGAGCGTGTGGGCGAGCACAAACACATCATTGGCCGCAACCGAGCCGGTCAGGTTGATGGTGTTGGCGGGGGTCGTGCCGCCGTTGGCGTAGATTTTGACGGTGTAGCCGGTCAGGCTGACCGCCGCGCCGGTGCCGTTGAAAATCTCGACGGCCTTGTTGTTCGATGATCCCTCGATGTACTCCGAGAAGAACAGCGTGGTCGAGCATGCGCCGGCGCCGGTGGTGGCGGTGGCGGTCGGCGGGGTGGTGGCCGTATTGCTTGGAGCGACCGTAGCCGTGTTGCTCGGGGCGACCGTGGCCGTATTCGTCGGCAGCACCGTATTCGTCGGGGCGACCGTGGCCGTATTCGTCGGCAGCACCGTATTCGTCGGAGCGACCGTGGCCGTATTCGTCGGCCCAATCACCGTCGGCGTCGTGGTCGCGGCGGGCGCGGTGCGGAAGGTTTTATCAATGCCGCTCAGCGGCGTGCCGCCGGTCTGCGTGGTGACAACGCGGTAGTGATAGATCGTATCGGGCGCCAGGCCGCTCAGGTTGGCAGTCACCGGCAGATCCGTCGTGCCGCGGCCAAGATTCTGGGTCGCGGTGGTGGAGCCGTAGGCGGTCGTCAGGCCATAGTTGAACGAGACCGTCGTGGTGATGCCGCGGGGATTGACGATGTCGTTCAGCGTCGCGCTGGTGTCGAGCAGGTTGGTCGCCGCGCAGGCGCCGGTGCTGGCGACGGGAGCGATGCGGCCATCGAGCGTCGGGGTGATCAGGTGGCTGCCATTGACCAGCGGCCGGCTGAGGATGTAGTCGCTCAGTGCGTCGGCCATCAGGATGCCATCCGAGGTGCCGCTGCCATCGGCCAGCATGTTGTAGCCGTCGCCGCCAACGTTGGTGAAGTCATTGGTGCTCAGCGTGTAGGTCGAGCCGGTGCTGTTGGGCACGGGCGTGCCATCGGCGAGCGTCACGGTCTGGATGCGCGTGCTGGCACAGTCGAGCTTATAGGTGAAGCGGAAGCCGGCGATCTGGCCAAAGCGGCCGTTCGAGCCGGGCAGCGCCGCGACGCTATGCTCAAGCATGGACCACAGCTGTGCGCCCGTGACGGTGCGCTGAACCACAAAGTTGCCGAACGGCAGCACCGAGTACGAGTTGCCCAGGACCAGGTCGTAGGGCAGCGTCGTGCTGTAGCCAGCGGTTGGCCGCCGCAGGCCGGTGTTGGCCGGCCGATAGCTGGGATCGGGCAGGGCTGAGCGCAGACCACCGCCATTGGTAAAGCCGAGCTGCGTGCCATAGTGTGCGCGCAGCGCCTCGGCCGTCAAATCGCCCAGGGCGACTTCGCCCACCCGCTCGATAGTGCCGTTGCGGGGGAAGCTAGCGGCCGCGGTGCCCATCGGAACATCCAGCTTGGCGGCGAGCTGCGTGCGGTAAGGTGCCAGCATCGCCTCGATGTCCTGGTCCTTGATTACCGCGCTGCTCGTCGGCGTGATGAACTGGAGGGTTTTGCTGCTCACTGTATTGGTGGTCGTATCGAACACCAGGTTGACCTTGCCGTAGGTCACACCCTTGCTGCGGTTCTCAAATACCAGCGCGCCATTGATGATCGTCGGCGTAGCTCCGGTCGAGCCGTATTGGGTGTCGGTGTGGTCGCCGAAGATAATGTCGAAGCCGGTGAGCTGGTTGGCCAGGTCAATCAGCGGGCCAGCGGGCGGGTTCGTGCTGGTGACGCCCATGTGCGGGATCACCACGAACACCTGCGCGCCCTGGGCAAGCGCATCGGCGCGGGCCTGCTGGGCCGCGGCCACCGGGTTGGTAATCGTTAGGTTGCCCAAGTTGCCAGGCGCCACGAGGCTGGGCGCCTCGGGGTTGACGAGGCCAATGACCGCGACTTTCACGCCACCAACGGTGATGATCTTATAGCGCTCCACGCCGGTCAGCGTCGGCGTCAGGAAGCCGCTGGGGCTGACGAGGTTGGCCGCCACGTAGGGGAACGGCGTGCCATTGGTGCGGGTGAGGCTCTGCGTCGGGCTAATCAGCGCGGTCGGCGCGCCGGCCTGATCAATGCGCTGCTGTAGGAACGCCAGGCCGCGGTCGAAGTTATGATTGCCAAAGGTACCGATCTGGATACCCATCATCCGCTCAGCCAAAATGCCCGGCACCTCATTGAAGAAGCCCGAGAGCGGCGGCGTCGCGCCGAAGTCATCGCCGGCCGTCAGCATGATGGTGTTGGGGTTGGCCGCACGGTTCTGCTTCCAGTAGGTTGAGATCGTGCTGGCACCGCCAACGTTGCTGCTGGGGTCCAGCTGCGCGTGCCAGTCTGACACGTTCAAGAACTGGAGGGTGACGAGGCCCGCGCTCGTCGGGCTAGGCGCTACCGGCGTGTTCGTCGGCGGGACCGCGGTGTTGGTAGCAGTGTTGGTCGGCGGCACCGGCGTATTCGTCGCCGTCGGCACGGCTGTGTCGGTCGGCGTCACCGGGGTATTTGTCGGCGGGACCGGCGTCGGTGTGCCAGCATTGGGCGAACCGCTATTGCGCGGATTCGCCGCAGCAAAGCTGAAGTCGCCCGCATTGTTATCACTCTCGGTGTAGCCGTTGCTCTTGCGCTGAGCTAAGTCAGCATTTGAGGGAAGAGCACCAGTTGGCCCAGTGCCCTCATAATCAGTCGGCGTTGTACCAAATGACACAAGATCACGCACAGTGGGCAGTGCCGAGCAGCTACCAACCGTTCCACCACAGGCAATTGCAACAGTGGTGGTAACGAGGGCGACTTTGCCAGCCGTGCCACTCATGGGAATCGTGCCGGTCGCGTCGGGCGTGGGCAAATTCGTTGTCCCAGCAGCGCCGACAGCTTCTTGAACAAGGTAGTACTGGCCTGGCTGAATTGTGCCGGCTAGATTGGTCACTTGCCAAGTGATGCCAGTCGCCGACGCATACTGCACCGACCAGCCAGCCATAGAAACAGCGCTTGTGCCGCGGTTAAACAGCTCAATAAAGTCATTTTTGTATATGGAGCCACTGTTACCGCCAGCGCCATAGACTTGGCTGATGACAACATCAGGGGAAATAGCTGCCTGGGTGGGAGTGGTCCACCACCAGCCCGTCAGCGAACATACGATAGCAAACAGCCCACTCAGGGCCGCAACACGACGACGACTCACGCGATGCTCCTTTGCGCGCAGTAAGGCTACTGGCGCATTCTACAGACGACGATACGAGGATGCTTTTTGGATGCGGCTAGATTATACCAACAATTTATTAAAAATCGTTTATGGTGAGGTAATCATTTTCTACAGGACTCGGGCATAGAGCCAGTCCAAGCAACAATGACAGAGCCGCCACCCCAAGTCTTGGGATGGCGGCTGTGCTAGCTTGGCGGGCAGGGCTAACGGTTTGTATTCGCCGGCCCGATCGTGATGCGAATGGCGGGCGTGGCCGTTGGCCGCGGGGTATTCGTCGGGGTGGCCGGGCTATTCGTTGGAGTAGGCGCGGCTGGAGCCGTAGGCGTCACGGATGCGGCCGGGCGCACCGTGGCAGTCGGCGCCGGTGCTACGGTTGGCACGACGGTGGCGCTAGGCGCAGTCGTGGCGCTGGGCGCTGCGGTTGGCGTAGTGGTCGCCGTCACCGTCACCGTCGCCGTCACCGTCGCCGTCACCGTCGCCGTCGCCGTCGCCGTCGCAACTGGCGGCGGGCCAGAGGCCAGGATGATCGGGAGATAGATCAGGCGTGGCACGATCGGCGTCGCGGTGGCACTGCTCGTCGGCGTCGGGCTAGACGTTGCCATTTGTGTTGCGGTCGGGGCAGCGGTCATCGTTGCTGTCCGCGTCGCCGTCGTCGTCACTGTCCGCGTCGGAGTAGCAGTGCTAGTTAGCGTCGCGGTCGCCGTGTTAGTCGCGGTTGGCGTCGTGGTCGCTGTGCGCGTCGTGGTTGGCGTCGCCGTTGACACAGCAGTATTCGTCGCCGTTGGCAGAGACGTGCTTGTTGCGGTGTTCGTTGAGACCGGCGTGCTCGTCGCCGTGTTGGTCGCGGTGGCCGTATTCGTTGAGACCGACGTGCTCGTCGCCGTGTTGATCGCCGTGGCCGTATTCGTCGGCACCGGCGTGCTCGTCGCCGTGGCCGTATTCGTCGGCACCGGCGTGCTCATCGCCGTATCCGTCGCCGTGGCCGTATTCGTCGGCACCGACGTGCTCGTGGCCGTATCCGTCGCCGTCGCAGTGTTCGTTGGCACCGACATGCTCGTCGCCGTGTTCGTCGCCGTGGCCGTATTCGTTGGTGGCACCGGCGTGTTCGTCGCCGTGTTCGTCGCCGTGGCCGTATTCGTTGGTGGCACTGGCGTGTTCGTCGCCGTGTTCGTCGCCGTGGCCGTATTCGTTGGTGGCACCGGCGTGTTCGTCGCCGTGTTCGTCGCCGTGGCCGTATTCGTTGGTGGCACCGGCGTGTTCGTCGCCGTGTTCGTCGCCGTGGCCGTATTCGTCGGCACCGGCGTGTTCGTGGCCGTGGCCGTGTTCGTCGGCACCGACATGCTCGTCGCCGTGTTGCTCGCCGTGGCCGTATTCGTCGGCACCGGCGTGCTCATCGCCGTATCCGTCGCCGTGGCCGTGTTCGTCGGCACCGGCGTGCTCGTCGCCGTGTTGGTCGCCGTCGCCGTATTCGTCGGCACCGGCGTGCTCGTCGCCGTGTTGGTCGCCGTCGCCGTATTCGTCGGCACCGGCGTGCTCGTCGCCGTGTTGGTCGCCGTCGCAGTGTTCGTTGAGACCGGCGTGTTCGTCGCCGTGTTCGTCGCCGTCGCCGTATTCGTCGGCACCGGCGTGCTCGTCGCCGTGGCCGTGTTCGTCGGCACCGGCGTGCTCGTCGCCGTATCGGTCGCCGTGGCCGTATTCGTTGAGACCGGCGTGTTCGTGGCCGTGGCGGTGTTCGTCGGCACCGGCGTATTCGTCGCCGTGTTAGTCGCCGTCGCCGTATTCGTCGGCACCGGCGTGCTCGTCGCCGTGTTGGTCGCCGTGGCCGTATTCGTTGAGACCGGCGTGCTCGTCGCCGTGTTGGTCGCCGTCGCCGTATTCGTCGGCACCGGCGTGCTCGTCGCCGTGTTGGTCGCCGTCGCCGTATTCGTCGGCACCGGCGTGCTCGTCGCCGTGTTGGTCGCCGTGGCCGTATCGGTCGCCGTCGCGGTGACGGTCGGCGGGAGCGGCTCAAAATCGTAGGTGATCGCTGATGGTCTGGTCGTCGTCACCTCTAGGCCGTCCACATAGCCGATGAAGTTGGCCCACACGCCGCCGGCCGCCTGGCCAGCACCTAGCAGCAGCCCGTAGCCATCGGCCCGCGGATACCACTCCACGATCCGCGCACTGGGCGCCTGCGCAATGATTGCGTCATAGCTTACATATGTGTTCGGCGCAATGTTGCCCACCGCCACAGTCACCCGCCAGCGGCCAGCCCGTGCATCCCAGGTCTGCCAGGTGTTTGGCACAATCGGCCCCTGCGTCCCGCTGGAGAAGGTTGGTTCGAAGATCAGCGTCGTGTTGCGCGTGGTGCCGCCGGTGGTATCCACCTTCAGCTCGATCACCGGCGCGATGGAAGTGCTGCCCGCCTGCTGCACAAACGTCCGATAGCGCAGCGCAGTAATGTCGGAGAGCAGCAGGCCATTGTAGGCGTTGGTGCCAATGTAGGGCTTGCCGCCAGCGCTCGGGCCGCTGCCGCCGCCGGTCTGCATTTGGTAGCTGCCCTGGCCAAATGGCGCCGGCGGCGGCCCGAAGATAAATGCACTGCTCGCCGTGTTCTCGTTGTAAATCTCCCAGCCCTGGAGGTTGTTCGACTGCACAATCACGATCTGTGGCACAGCGGTGCTGGTTGGCATCGCTGTATTCGTCGCCGTGCTCGTGGCAGTTGCGGTGTTCGTGGCCGTGTTCGTCGGGGTGCTCGTAAGGGTCGGCGTTACCGGCGTGCTCGTGGCAGTTGCGGTGTTCGTGGCCGTGTTCGTCGCCGTGGCCGTATTCGTCGGCACCGACGTGCTCGTCGCCGTCTTGGTCGCCGTGGCCGTATCCGTCGGCACCGACGTGCTCGTCGCCGTCTTGGTCGCCGTGGCCGTATTCGTCGGCACCGGCGTGTTTGTCGCCGTATCGGTCGCGGTGGCCGTATTCGTCGGCACCGGCGTGTTTGTCGCCGTATCGGTCGCAGTCGCAGTGTTCGTCGGCACCGGCGTATTCGTCGCTGTATCCGTGGCGGTTGCCGTATTCGTCGGCACCGACGTATTCGTCGCTGTATCCGTGGCGGTTGCCGTATTCGTCGGCACCGACGTGCTCGTCGCCGTATCGGTCGCAGTCGCCGTATCGGTCGCAGTCGCCGTATCGGTCGCGGTCGCGGTCGGCGGCAGCGGCTCGAAGTCGTAGGTGACTGCCGACGGTGCCGTCGTCGTAATCTCCAGGCCATCCACGTAGCCGATGAAGTTGACCCACGCACCGCCGCTCGACTGACCAGCGCTGAATGATAAACCATATCCGTCGGGTGCTGGATACCACTGCACAATCCTGGCGTTCGGTGCCTGCGCCAGGATCGCATCGTAGGTTACATAGGTGTTTGGCTGAATTGTCCCGACTGCCACCGTCACGCGCCAGCGGCCGGCCCGCGCATCCCAGGTCTGCCAGATGTTCGGCGCAACCGCGCCCTGTGTGCCGGCCGAGTAGGTCGGCTCAAACACCATCGTCGTATCGCGCAGGTTGTCGCCGTTGGTATCAACCTTCAGCTCGATCACTGGGGCGATGGAGACGTTGCCGGCCTGCTGCACAAAGGTCCGGTAGCGCAGCGTGGTGATCGCCGAAAGCAGCGTCGCTGAGTAGGCGTTGGTCCCAATGTAGGGCTTGCCGCCGGCGCCAGCACCATTGCCGCTGCCAGTGTTCATCTGGTAACTGCCCTGGCCAAACGGCGCGGTCAGCGGCCCGAAGACGAATGCAGTCGTGGCGGTATTGAAGTTGATGATCTCCCAGCCCTGGAGATCATTCTCGCGCACGACGTAGGTGACTGGCACCGCCGTGTTCGTCGGCGTCTGCGTGATGCTCGGCGTCAGCGTCGTGCTGGGCGTATTCGTAGTCGTCGCGGTGTTGGTCGCAGTGCGGGTCGGCGTCGCGGTTTTCGTCGGCGTCTGGGTGTTGGTAGGTGTCCGGGTGTTGGTGGCAGTGTTGGTCGGCGGCACCGGCGTGTTCGTCGCGGTGTTCGTCGCCGTGTTGGTGTTAGTTGGTGGCACCGGCGTGTTCGTCGCCGTGTTCGTCGCCGTGTTGGTGTTAGTTGGCGGCACCGGCGTGTTCGTCGCCGTGTTCGTCGCCGTGTTGGTGTTGGTCGGTGGCACCGGCGTGTTCGTCGCCGTGTTCGTCGCCGTGTTGGTGTTAGTTGGCGGCACCGGCGTGTTCGTCGCCGTGTTCGTCGCCGTGTTGGTGTTAGTTGGCGGCACCGGCGTGTTCGTCGCGGTGTTCGTCGCCGTGTTCGTGGTGGTCGGTGGCACCGGCGTATTCGTCGCGGTGTTCGTCGCCGTGTTCGTGTTGGTCGGTGGCACCGGCGTGTTCGTCGCCGTATCGGTCGCCGTGTTCGTGTTGGTCGGTGGCACCGGCGTGTTCGTCGCCGTGTTCGTCGCCGTGTTCGTGTTGGTCGGTGGCACCGGCGTGTTCGTCGCCGTGTTCGTCGCCGTGTTCGTGTTGGTCGGTGGCACCGGCGTGTTCGTCGCCGTGTTCGTCGCCGTGTTCGTGTTAGTTGGTGGCACCGGCGTGTTCGTCGCCGTGTTCGTCGCCGTGTTGGTGGTGGTCGGCGGCACCGGCGTATTCGTGGGGGTATTCGTCGCCGTGTTGGTAGCTGTAGGTGCTGGGCATAGATTAGCTGCTGTTGAGCTGTTGCGTGGAGCAACGCCACCACTAAAAGTATTTACTATAAAGTCGTTGTTATTATTGTTGGTATCGGTGCAGCCACCGTTGACGCGCAGATCAGAAGATGAAACGCTGGGGGCGGGTGCTCGCCCCGCGCCCTCAAAGTTATTCGCTGTGGTGCCATAGCCAACGTAATCTCGGACAGCAGCAGTCCCGGCACAGGTCGCCCCACATGTTAGTAAGATCTGGCTGGGAACAAGCGCCACTTTACCAGCAGCCCCAGCTAAATCCATAGTGCCAGTGATTACATCGGCTGTTGGTAGTGCGGCACCGACTGCACCATTCGTTGCACCCTTAATCAAATAATATTTTCCAGGTCCGATAGAGCCAAGCAGATTTGTTTTGTTTGACCAGGTTGCCACTGTCGAAGTAGCAGCAGCATACTGAACTGACCAGGTTGATAAGTCGACGGAGCTACTGCCTGGATTAAAAAGCTCAATAAAGTCGTTTTGGTACGTTGCACCCGCATTGCCACCGCCGCCATACACCTGGCTAATGACCACCAATGGCGCTGGTACAGTTGTTGAGGTGCTAGTTGCCGTGTTCGTCGCCGTGTTCGTCGGCGTATTCGTCGCAGTCGGCGGAATCGGCGTATTCGTCGGCGTATTCGTCGCCGTGTTCGTCGCCGTGTTCGTCGCCGTCGGCGTATTTGTCGGGGTGTTGCTGGGCGTGGTCGTGGCCGTCGGGTTGGTGACGGTGTAGCTCCAGTTGAAGCCAGTAAAGCCGTAGTCCGAGCCGCCCTGGTTGCGGGTGAAAAGCTGGTACTGCACAAACGTGCCGTTGGGCTGCGCGGGAATGTCGGCGTACCAGTTGGCGCCGGGGAACGAGGTGTCGAACGTCCCCAGCACTTTGGTGAAGACGCCAGAAATCTGATACTCAACGCCGGCGAGCTCGCCAAACGCGGTGTCGCTGTTCATCCACACGCGCACGCTCTGGGCCGAGGTCGGCGTGGTCGGCACCTGCGCGACCCAGTTGCGGAACGTCGCCAGCGGGGCGATGCGGTCGTCGTCGCGGCGGGCGGCAAAGACCGGCTGGGGCCAACTGGTAAACAGCGAACACATCAGGGCAAACAGCCCAGCCATAGCAGCAGCGCGACGTTGACTTCACAAGCAGACTCCTTTGGGGGCAAACCATGCCGGTCCAGACCGTTAGATTCGTGTGGAGGGTTGTAGTATAGCATTTCGAGGCAGGTTTTGACAGGACGGTTTTGCACACACTTCCCAATAATGCTATCTGCCAACCTTACCGCCAGGCTTATCGGCGAGGCGACTCTGCTATAATGCCGCGGTTTGAACCAGGAGGACGTGTGGGGCAAATTCGGCAGGCGGCGGCGGCGCTCGCGGGCAAGGCCGCGCAGCAACTGAGTCGGCGGCTGGGCTGGGGCGGCGGCACGACCGTGCCGGGCCTGGTCGCGCAGCGGCTGGCGCCGAATATTCTGGGCAGCATCAGCGCGGCGCTGCCAGACGGGGTGATCCTCGTGACCGGCACCAACGGCAAGACCACCACCGCCCGGATGCTGGCGGCGATTCTTGACCGCCCACGGCCGGCGGGTGCTCCACAACCGGGCCGGCGCCAACCTGCTGAGCGGCCTGACCAGCACCGCGGTCGCCAGCACTGACTGGCGCGGCCGCCCACAGGCCGAGCTGGCGCTGTTCGAGACCGACGAGGCGCATGTGCCGGACGCGATCATCGCGACCGCGCCGCGGGTGGTGCTGGTGCTCAACCTGTTCCGCGACCAGCTGGACCGCTACGGCGAGGTCGACACCATCGCGCGGCGCTGGCGGGCGGCGTTTGCGACGCTGCCGGCCACGTCCACCGTGGTGCTCAATGCCGATGACCCGGCGGTCGCCGGGCTGGGCGCCGGGCTGCGCTGCAAGGTCGTGTACTACGGCCTCCAGGACATCACGCACGGCTTGGGCGCCGCCCGCCACACCGCCGACTCGGCCTTCTGTAGCCGCTGCGGCACGGCGCTGGATTACGCGCCCAACTTCTACGGCCACATCGGCCACTGGCGCTGCCCCACCGGCGACAACGCCCGCCCGACGCCAACAGTGGCGCTGGCCCGGCTGCACCTCAGCGGCACCGCGACCTCCGAGCTGGTCATCACCGAGCCACGCGGCGGCTTCGATGTGCAGCTGCCGCTGCCAGGGCTGTACAACGCCCTGAACGCCGTGGCCGCCGCGGCCGCCGCGCTGCAGCTGCCGGTGCCGCCGGCCACGATCCGCGGCGCCCTGGAGCAGTTCACCGCCGCCTTTGGCCGCATCGAGCGGCTGCGGGCCGGCGAGCGTGATGTGTTCATGGCGCTGATTAAAAACCCGGTCGGCGCCAGTGAGACCGCCCGGATGGTGCTAGGGGCCGCGCCCGCCGCGGGGCTGCGGCTGCACATTGTGATCAACGACAAGATCGCCGACGGCACCGATGTGAGCTGGCTGTGGGACGCCGACTGGGAGCAGCTCGGCGGCCACGTCCGTAGCGCGGTGGTCAGCGGGACGCGCGCCGCCGACATGGCCGTGCGCCTGAAATACGCCGGCGTCCCGACCGCGCTGATCCGCACGGTGGATGACCCGGCCGCCGGCTTCGACGCCGCGCTGGCCACGGTCGAGCCGGCCGAGACGCTGTATGTGCTGCCGACCTACACCGCCATGCTGGAGCTGCGCGCCGAGCTGGTGCGGCGCGGCATCGCCCGGCCATTCTGGGATGACTAAGCTATGTCCACGGTAGCCGCACTGCGCAGCCGGACCTTCGCCATCATCGCCGTCACCGCCGCGCTGGGCGCCGCGAGCGCGCTCGTGGCTTTCCGCAGCACCCACGGCCTGCGCGAGGATGGGCAGCTGCGCGCGCTGGTCTGGACGGTGTTTGCGACGCCGCTGCTCACGGCGGCCGGCTGGATCGTCGCCCGGCGCCAGCAGGCCTGGGAGGCCGCCTTTAGCTGCTGGATGGTGTATTTTTTCAGCCTGTTCATCGCCGCCCGCATCGAGCGGCTGGTGCTTGGGGCTGAGGCCGCGACCAACAGCGGCCACCGCCTATACTTTCTGCTGGTGATCGCGCTACAGCTTGTGGCTAGCGTGGCGCTGGCGTTGCGGGCGGCGCGGCCGGCCGGTACAATCCCGGCAGCGCCCAGCCAGCCGCTGGCGTGAAGGAGGCCCCGTGGCGACAGCGCCCCACCGCACCATCCGTGAGCGCCTGGAAGCCCAGGAGCAGCAGAGTCTCTCGCCGCTAGCCGCCCAGAGCGCCACGGCGCAGCGCGACGCCGCCGAGGAGGAGTTGCCGGTCCGAACCCGCTTTCAGCGCGACCGCGACCGCATTCTGCACACCAAAGCCTTCCGCCGACTCAAGCACAAAACTCAAGTCTTTATCGCGCCCGAGGGCGACCACTACCGCACGCGCCTGACCCACACGCTGGAGGTGACGCAGATCGCCCGCACCATCGGCCGGGCGCTGCGGCTGAACGAGGATTTGGTCGAGGCCGTCGGGCTGGGCCACGACATTGGCCACGCGCCATTTGGCCACGCCGGTGAGATCGCACTGTCGCGGGCGCTCGGCCACTCATTTCGGCACAACGAGCAGAGCCGCCGCATCGTCGAGGTGCTGGAGAAGAATGGCGCCGGCCTGAACCTAACGTTTGTGGTGCGCGAGGCGATTGCGCTGCACTCCAAAGTCCGCAAAGACATCACGGCGCAGGGCTGGGGCGTGGCATCAACGCTGGAGGGCCAGATTATCAAGGTCGCCGACAGCGTGGCGTACATCAACCACGACATTGACGATGCGATCCGCGCCGGCGTGCTGCGGGCCGAGGACCTGCCGCGCGACTTGCTGGACCTGCTCGGCGACTCCCATGCCGCCCGCATCAACACGATGGTCTGCGATCTGATCGATCATAACTGGTGGGCGACTGGCAGCACACCGCCGCCCGAGCGTCCGCTGCTGAGCATGAGTTCGCCGATTTTGGCCGCGACCAACGCGCTGCGCGAGTTTATGTTTAGCAACGTCTATCTGAGCGGCCCGGCCAAAGCCGACGATGAGAAGGTCGAGTTCATCATCGCCCAGCTGTTTCGGCACTTCAGCGCCCACCCCGAGGAGATTCCAGCCGATCTGCGGGCGATTAACGCCCAGCACGGCGAGCCGCCCGAGTGCGCGGTGGTGGACTATATCGCCGGCATGACCGACCGCTATGCGCTCAAAGTGTTCAGCGCGATCTACGTTCCCAAAACCTGGAGCATGTAGCACAGTGCGGCCGCGAGTCAGGTGAACTCGCGGCCGCGCCGTTGGATACATCGATTAGCGCTGCTTAGCCAGCGACATCGCCCTCGCCGGCCACGCCTTTGACCAGCACATAGACAATGCCGCCAGCGATCATCACGCCGACAATGCCAAGCAGCCATTTGGCAACCAGCACCTCACCCACAAACTTCAACATAGCGTCCTCCTTCGCGCGTCTGCGCCGCTGAGTACTCTATGTCAAGTCGCGTGCCAACAGCTAGTCGCGGACCGTGCGATTGAAGCTGTTCATCAGCCGCGCGATGGCGTTTTTCCAATTGCGGTCGGTCGCATAGTGGGTGTTGACGCCGCGCAAGGTCGGGCCGTGACTGGTCATAAACTGGCCGCCCGGCGTCAGATACAGCCGGCTGAGGGCCGCCGCCACAAACTCCACGCTCGCGGCCTTTGTTTTGAAGCGCGCGCCGCAGCTGTTGGGACACTGATCAAAGGCCCGCCAGCCGTAGATATTATTTTTAGTGCGCGCCAGGTAGCTGGTGCCCCAGGCTGACTCATGGATCGCGTGGGCCATCAAGTAGATGGGGTTGATGCCGTAGCGCTGCCCCACGTCCACCCATGTGCTGCCCAGCCCGATCAGCGGGCTGCCGGGCCGCATGCGGCGTAGGTAGGCATCGAGCTGGTCGCCGGTCACGCCCGGCACAGTCGTCAGCTTGGTATCAATTGAGTAGCTGCCCGTCGGGATGGCCGGCTGACGCGGCTTGCCTACGATCTTGCCTGGCACTTTTGGGGCCGTCGGCGCCATCAGGCTGCGCCAGGTCGCCGGGCCGAGAATGCCGGTCTCCGGCAGCTTGACGGCGCGCTGATAGGCTTTGACCGCCGCCTCAGTTTTGCTGCCATACAGCCCATCGAGCGTCCCGACCGCATAGCCGCGCTGCGCGAGAGCCGTCTGCGCCTGCAGGACGCCGGCGCTAAACGTGCGGTTGGGATGATTGCTGTAGGGCAGGTCAGCGGGGAGGCTGACGCCAGCGTGGCTGCGGCTGATGAGCACCAGGGGCAGCGCCGTAAACAACAAAACAAGTGAGCCGAGCAGAAGCCAACGACGCATGCAAACCTCCATACTATGCTACGGTTACGCTGTAGGCTAGCATACACGACTGGACTGGCAATTTCTAGCCTGAGTTTGAGCCTCAGCCATACCCCGATCAGCGCGTCGCAATGGTGCTATAGTGGTATCGACATCCACAGGGAAAGGACCACTATGCTCGATTTTACGCCGGTGCGCGAGCGCACGCAGACCACCGCCGAGTTCGCCCAGTCGCTCTCCAACGCCGATCTGCGCCGCGCCAGCGATGCACTGATCGACGCAATGCTTGAGATTTCTCGCCGACGCCACCGACGCCGAGGTGGTCTTTGCGCCCCACGATCCGGCCGCCCATGATGCGAGCGCCGTGGCGGGCGAGGAAGAGATCGGCTGGAGCGCCGCGCATATCGTGGTGCACGCCACCGCCAGCTCCGAGGAGGGCGCGGCCATCGCGGCGACGCTGGCCCGCGGCGTGGAGCCGCAGGGCCGCTCGCGCTATGAGACGCCGTGGGAGTTGGTGACCTCGGTGGCGCAGCTGCGCGCCCGCCTGGCCGAAAGCCGCCGGATGCGCGGCGCGTTCCTGGACGCCTGGCCCGACCAGCCGAACCTGGAGCTGACCTACACGCCAATCCCGCAGTTCGGCCCGATGAACGCCGCGACGCGCTTGGCGTTCGGCCTGCTGCACGAGGACGGCCACCTGGCGCAGCTGCGCGCGGCGATCAGCGCGGCCCGTGCCGCGCAGGCCTAGCAGCTACTCAGCATCACCTCGCGGGCGCCGCACCCCTGGCGCCCGCCCGCTAGCGCGCCTCGCGCACGTGGCGGCTGATGAGGTCGGCCGCCTTCCAGCCCTCCTCAATCGCCAGATTGACGCGGCCCTGCCCGGCCGTGAAGTCGCCAGCAAAGAACAAGCTTGGCACCGCGCCATTCAGCACCTCGAAGCTGGCCTGGCCTGCCGGGAGCGCGTAGCGCCAGCCCTGGCGGTTTGACCACAGCGGCGAGACCAGCGTCTGCTTCAGGAGGTCGGTCAGCAGCTCGGCCGCGACCGGCGTCAGCGCCTCCAGCGAGTTGGCCCAGTGCTCGCGGCTCCAGTCGGGCGCCATCTGCATGATGTAGACGCCCTGGCCGGCAGTCTTGCGCTCGGGCTTGAGATGCTCAAACGCCATCCACGAGATCGGGTGCGCCTTGTCAGTGTTGACTAGCGCGTAGAAGGCCCGCGGCCGCGGCCGGCGCGGATAGCCCAGCGTGATCGTCAGGCACGGATGATAGGGCGCCTTCTCAAGCTCGGCCACGAGCTGTGCCTGGGCCTCGGGATCAAGGCGGCTGGCGGCGATGATCTCGGCGGTCTGCGGCGCCGGCGGCGTCAGCAGCACGGCGTCGGCCGGGTCAAGCTCGATGCCATTCGACCATAGATCCCAGCCGGTGTCGGTCTTGATCAGCCGCGTGACCGGCTCGTCATAGATAATGTCGAAGTCCTTCGCCAGCAGCTTCGGCAGCTGGGTGATGCCCTCGGCATAGGTCCACTTGGCCGCCGCGTTGAGCTGCAGGTCGCCGGGCGTGATCGTGCCGCGCTGGTCAAACACCCAGACCGGCTGCACAATTTTGTGGAGCGAGCCGTGCTCCAGCTCGCTGGTCAGGAGCGACTCCAGGGCCGGCGTGGGTGTTTTGATATACTGCGCGCCGTGATCAAAGGTCGCGCCGTTGTAGCGCCGCGTGGCGACCCGCCCGCCCACGCCGCGGCTTTTCTCATAGATTGCGATCTCCAGCTCGGGCCGGAGCTTGCGGAGCCGGTGGGCGGCCGCCAGCCCTGCCATCCCTGCTCCAATAATTGCTAGTCTCATGCTTAATCCTTTCAGCCCCTATTATACGGACCTTCTGACTACCTGATGGAGTTGCCCATGACTACCAGCCCTCGGATTATCTCGCTGCTGCCCTCGGCCACCGAGATTGTGTGCGCGCTCGGCCTTGAGTCGGCGCTGGTCGGCATCACCCACGAGTGCGACTATCCCACCAGCGTCGCGCACCTGCCGCGCCTGACCGCCAGCCGCATTGATCACGCCCGCCTGTCCAGCCGCGACATTGATCACGCCGTGCGATCGCAGCTCGACGGCCACGGCTCGATCTACGACCTCGATGAGCCGCAGCTACGCAGCCTCAAGCCCGACCTGATCCTCACCCAGGAGCTGTGCGAGGTCTGCGCGGTGAGCTACCGCACGGTGCAGCAGGCCACCCGGCTGTTCACCACCGATGTCACCGTCGTGTCGCTGGAGCCGAGCACGATCAGCGACATCTTCGCCACCATTGCGAGCGTCGCCGAGCTGTGCGGCGTCGCCGCGCGCGGTATGCGCCTGGTCGCAGCACTGCAGGCGCGGCTGGATGCGCTGGCCGCGCGCGTTGCGACTGCCTCGTCGCGGCCGCCCACGCTGATGCTGGAGTGGCTGGAGCCGCCGTTCGCGCCCGGCCACTGGGTGCCAGAGCAGGTGGCGCTGGCCGGCGGCATCGCCGTGCTGGGCGCGGCCGGCGCGAAATCGGTGACGACCACGGCCGCCGCGATCACCGCCGCGGCCCCTGAGCTGGCCGTGCTGATCCCGTGCGGCTACACCGCATCGGAGATTCTGGCCGCTCTGGCGACCGCCGAGCTGCCAGCCGGCTGGCTCGACCTGCCGGCGGTGCGGCGCGACAACGTGTGGGCGGTCGACGCCAGCGCCTTTTTCAGCCGGCCGGGGCCGCGCGTCGTGGACGGCGCCGAGATTCTCGCTCACCTGCTGCACCCCGAGATCGTCGGCCCGCCGAGCGCCGCGCAGGCCATGCGGGTGCCGCGCGAGCGCATGCGATCCGCCGCGCTGTGACCTTAGCTGTCACACCGAGCTGCTATGCTGACGGTTCACGGCCGCTCAGCCCAGTGGCCGACCCAGCGCTGGCTTTTTTCGTTAAGCTGCTCATAGATCAGACTTCCCGCTAGCACAGGAGCACCCACGGTGGTTAAAAGCGAATGGAGTATCAGCGGCCTACACCAGTACGATCAGCGCGGCCCGATCCGCTGATCATCACGCACCTTGTGCGCTACCCATACCTGCCGCTGCTGGTGATCGGCACCAGCCTGGGCGAGGCGGTGCTGATGTCGGCGGTGCCGGTGCAGATCGGCAACGCCTTTGCGCTGCTCAGCGGCCCCGGCGCGACCGCCGCCGGCCTCCTGGGAATTGCCGGGCTGGCGCTGCTGTTCCGCACGATCCAGGGACTGCTGGGCCTGCTGGCCTCGCTGTGCGTCGAGATCATTGCGCAGCGCACCGAGCGCGACGCCCGCGATGAGCTGGTGCGCAGCCTGCTCGGCAAGTCGCAGACGTTTCATAATCGCCAGCAGGTCGGCGACATCATGGCGCGGGCGACGAACGATGTGCGCCAGCTCAACGGCATGACCAACCCTGGCTTCAGCCTGATCTTCAGCTCGATGCTCAGCCTGGTGGTGCCGCTGATCACGATTGGCTTTCTCAACCCGCAGCTGCTGATCGCGCCGCTGATCTTCACGGTGCTATTCTTTGCGTCGCTGCGGCGCTACATGCGCCAGCTCAACCCGGTAATCGCCGCCAGCCGCGAGGAGTTCGGCGTGATGAACGCCGGCCTGGCCGAGTTGATCAGCGGTATCGAGGTCGTCAAGGCGTATGCCCAGGAGGACCAGGAGCGCCAGAAGTTCGAGCGCAATGCCCGCCGCGTGCGCGACCTGTTTGTCCAGGAGGGCACCGTGCGGGCGCGCTACCTGCCGCTGCTGCTGTTTGGCATTATGTTCGGCGCCGCCTTCGCCCACGCCCTGATTCTCAAGCAGCAGGGTGTGATCACCACTGGCACGGTGATCGCCTACATGGGCCTGCTCGGCGTGCTGCGCTTCCCGACGTTTATCTCGATCTTCACCTTCTCGCTGGTCCAGATGGGCGTCGCCGGCGCCCGCCGCATCCTTCAGCTCATCAATACTGAGACCGAGCTGGACAAAAACTCCGGCGGCCTGGCGCAGCCGATGCGGGGCGCGGTCGAGTTTCGGAATGTGTCGTTTGGCTACGGCGAGAATCGAGATTCTGCACGGCATCAGCTTCACGGCGGCGCCGGGCGAGACCGTGGCGATTGTCGGCCAGACTGGCGCGGGTAAATCCACGCTCACCAAGCTGGTCAACCGCATCTACGACACCAGCGCCGGCCAGGTGCTCGTGGACGGCATTGATGTCCGCGAGTGGAGCCTTGAGTCACTGCGCGGCCAAATCTCGACGATTGAGCAGGATGTGTTTTTATTTTCGCGCACCATCGCCGAGAACATCGCGTTTGGCGCGTCGGGCCAGGCCACGCGCGCCGACATCGAGCAGGCCGCCCGTGAGGCGCAGGCCCACGACTTCATCATGGGCTTCCCCGAGGGCTACGACACCGTCGTGGGCGAGCGCGGCGTAACGCTCTCGGGCGGGCAGCGCCAGCGCATCGCGATCGCGCGGGCCTTCCTGACCAACCCGCGCATCCTGGTCCTCGACGACTCAACCAGCGCAATTGACAGCGCCACCGAGGATCAGATTCAGCGGGCGATGCGAAGGGTGCTACAGGGCCGCACCACGCTGCTGATCACGCACCGCCTGTCGCAGATTCTGCTGGGCCGACCGCATCCTGGTGCTGCGCCGCGGCCAGCTGGTCGATCAAGGCTCGCACGAGGAGCTGCTGGGCCGCTCCGAGGCCTACCGCCGGATTTTTGCCCGCTACGACAGCGCCGCGGCCGCCCAGTAAACCGGCGCCGAGCCATAGCATAGCGATGGAGCACACATGGGCTTTTTAATGGATGGTCTGGACGCCGAGGCGTATGACCGCACCTATCCCGACGGCGAGCTGGTCCGGCGGATTCGCCAATATTTTCAGCCGCACCTGCGCAAAATGTTCACGGTCGCCGGCATGATCCTGCTGGCCTCGCTGATGGAGACCGGCATCCCAATCTTGATCTCGCGCGGCATCGATGAGCTGGACCGCAGCCCGACGACCGGGCTGCTGATCGCACTCTCGGTGAGCGTGCTGGTGCTCGGCTCGCTGTCGTGGGTCTTTAACTTTGTGCGCCAGCGGCTGTCCTCCGAGGCGGTCGGCGACGTGGTGCTGGCGATCCGCGAGGACACCTTCGCCGCCGTCACCCGCCGCGACCTGTCGTTCTACGACCAGTTTGCGTCGGGCAAGATCGTCAGCCGCGTCACATCCGACACCCAGGATTTTTCGCAGGTCGTGACGCTGGTCATGGACCTGCTCAGCCAGATATTGCTGGTCGTGCTGATCGTCGCCTATATGCTGTGGGTCAACCTCCAGCTGACGCTGCTCAGCTTGATCATTGCGCCAATGATCGTGGCGGCGGCGCTGTCGTTTCGGAGCATCGCCCGCCGCATGATCACCCGCTCGCGGCGGGCGACCGCCAACGTCAACTCCCTAATCCAGGAGTCGATCAGCGGGATCGCCGTCGCCAAAGGCTTTCGCCAGGAGGGCGCAATCTACGAGGATTTCATCGGCGCCAACACCCAGTCCTACCATGCCTTTCTGCGCACCGGCTGCACCTTCAGCGCGATCTTCCCAATCCTCGATGTGATCTACGGTATTGGCGTCGCGATCATCGTCTACTTCGGCGGGCTGCGCGCGATCAGCGGCGCGGTTTCGGTGGGCGAGTGGTATCTGTTTGTGCAGGCGCTGGCGATCTTTTACTTCCCGCTGACCAGTATCTCATCGTTCTGGTCGCAGTTCCAGCAGGGCCTGTCGGCCAGCGAGCGGGTATTTGCGCTGATCGACGCCGAGGCCAAAGTCATCCAGACCGCCGACGAGCCAGTGACCAGCCTGCGCGGCGACATCAAGTTCGAGGACGTGCACTTTGCCTACAACGCCGAGTCGGTGGTGCTGCCGCGGTTTACGCTGCACATCCCGGCCGGCGAGATCGTGGCGGTGGTTGGGCACACCGGCGCCGGCAAATCCAGTCTGGCGCGGCTGATCGCGCGCTTCTACGAGTTCCAGGGCGGCCGGATTCTGATTGACGACCGCGACATTCGCACGCTCGATCTTCAGTCCTACCGCCAGCACATCGGGATTGTGCCGCAGTCACCGTTTTTGTTTGCTGGGACGGTCGCCGCCAACATTCGCTACGGACGCCCTGACGCCAGCGACGCCGAGGTGCTCACGGTCGCACAGCAGATCGGCGGCGGCGAGTGGGTTGACCTACTAGAGAACGGCCTCCACACCGAGGTCGGCGAGCGCGGCGCGAAGCTCTCGATGGGCCAACGCCAGCTGGTGGCACTGGCGCGGGTGCTGCTGCACAACCCCTCGATTCTGATCCTGGACGAGGCCACCGCCAGCGTCGACCCATTCACCGAGACGCAGATTCAGGACGGCCTCGATCTGGTGATGGCCAAGCGCACCAGCATCGTCATCGCCCACCGGCTTTCGACGGTCAAAAACGCCGACCGCATCCTGGTGCTCAAGGACGGCAACATTATTGAGTCAGGCAGCCACGACGTGCTGCTAGCGCAGGGCGGCCACTACGCTGAACTGTATAACACCTACTTCCGCCACCAATCGGCCGAGTACATCGCCGAGGTTGGCCAGCTGATCAATGGATAGCGACACTGTGGCGCGGGGCTGGCGTAGCCGGGCGACGTTTAGCGCATCAGAGTCGGCTACAACTTTCGGCGGCCGGCAGCTCAATCAGGTAGATAAGTCGGCCAAATGCACTAGTCAATTTATGACTAAAGTACGGGGTGAAAAAAGGAATTAGGCTACGGTACGCCCTCGTAGATAGGAGTAGCGCATGATAGGCAAACTGCCGGTCACGCAGTATCCTATTGAGTACGTCGTACTACACGGATCAGGAGCCTCTTATGTCGCTCACCCACCGTTCCTCTCGGATGCTCGCTACCGCGGCGATCCCCCTCATCCTTCTCAGCCTAATCGCCGGCGCCGCCCGTCCGGCCGTCGCGCGCGAGCGGGTGATCGTCCAGGGCGCGAGCCTGGCCGCTGTCCAAGCTGCTGTCAACGCCGTTGGCGGCACCACGGTTCAATCGCTTGGCCTGATCAATGCGGTCAGCGCCCTGGTGCCAAGTGGGGCGCAGCGCACGCTGCTGGCCCGGCATTTCATCGTCACCCCCGAGAGCGCCGTGCAAGCGACGGGCGGCCTGGCCGACGCCGACAGCCCGAGCAGCCCGCTGCTGTACCCATCGGTGGCCGTCGGCAGCAACCTGCTGGACCGCGACCTGGCCGGCGAGGGCATTACGGTCGGCTTCGTTGACAGCGGCTTCCCAGCCCTCAAAAACGACAAAGACTGGACCCCGCTTGACGCGCAGACGCTGTACGCCGAGTCGCACAATCGCTTTGTGGTCTATCACGACCAGCTGGCGACCAGCCCGATCAGCAACAGCAGCGACCCCTACGGCCACGGCACCCACATCATCATGACGGTGGCTGACGGCCGCCGGGTTGAGTCAGCCAACGCCGCCAAGAAAGTCACCGCCGGCATCGCCCCCGACGCCAACCTGGTAGTTGTCCGGGCGCTCGGCAGCGATGGGCAAGGCACCTACACCAACGTCATTGCTGGCATCGACTGGATTGTGAGTCACCGCGCGCAGTACAACATTCGGGTGCTCAACCTGTCGCTTGACGGCGTGCCGACGGTACCCTACTGGTACGACCCGCTGGATCAGGCCGTGATGCGCGCCTGGGAGGCTGGCCTCGTGGTCGTGATTGCCGCCGGCAACCACGGTCCCAACCCGTTCACAATTGGCGTCCCCGGCAACGTACCCTACGGCATCACGGTTGGCGCCCTGAAAAGCAGCCTCTACACCACCTCGGGCCAAGATGAGCTGGCCGGCTACTCTAGCACCGGCCCGACCGAGTCACGCTTTGTGAAGCCCGACGTGCTGGTCCCAGCCTCGCGGACGCTGGCCGTGCTGCCCAAAGCTGGCAGCCTCGCTGGCACGCAGGCGGTCAACCTGGTGGTTGATCGCACGGCGCCCAAGCTCAGCATCGGCAGCTTCGACAAAGATGACTTCGGCTACTACCAGGTCAGCGGCACCTCAATGGCCGCCGCCGAGGTCAGCGCAATCTCGGCGCTGATCCTCCAAGCCCAGCCGAACCTAACCAACAACCAGGTCAAATATCGCCTGATGCACACAGCCCAGGCGGCTGGCAGTGGCCTAAAGTCGGTGTACGCTCCGTGGCAGCAGGGCGCTGGGCGTGTGAGCACGGTTGCAGCCGTCAACGGCACCAGCACCGAGAGCGCCAACCTCAACATGAATATTGCGCTTGACCTGCTCGGCGAACAGCCAGGCGCGACCCACTACCTCGGCGAGACCGTCTACGACAGCGCGACCGGCACCTTCAGCCTCTCATCGAGTGGCGGCACCTGGGGCGGCGGCGGCACCTGGGGCGGTGGCGGCACCTGGGGCGGCGGCAGCACCTGGGGCGGCGGCGGCACCTGGGGCGGTGGCGGCACCTGGGGCGGTGGCGGCACCTGGGGCGGCGTGAGCGGCACCTGGGGCGGCGCTGGCAATGTTACCTGGGGCGGCGCTGGCAGCACCTGGGGCGGGAACTACGCCGCCTGGGCCAGCAACAACAACACCTGGGGCGGCAGCAGCACGACCTGGGGCGGCGGCACGACCTGGGGCGGCGGCACGACCTGGGGCGGCGGCAGCACCTGGGGTGGCGTAACCACCTGGGGTGGCCTGGCTCCCCAGCAATAACGAAGCTCCGCTAGCAATAACACAGAGCGGCGGCGGTCACAGTGACCGCCGCCGCTCTGTGTCTGCCAGGCGAGCGCTAGAGAAAGCGGCGCAGCACCGCGGGCGTGCCAAGCCGGGCAAACTGCTCTTGGGCGGCGCGTTCGTGGGGCTGTGCATCGTCCATCAGCTGGAGATGGGCATGAAAGGCCTGGACCAAGCTCCACAGCGCCGCCTGCACGCCCTCCTGCACGGCGGACGACTCGCGCACGGCGGCCAGCAGCGCGGTGGCGGTCGCCTGGTCACCCGCGCGCGCGGCAACCAGCGCCTGGATCGCCTGGCTGTGCCACTGGACCTCGTCCTGATTGGTGGCGCGGGCCTGTACCTCGGCGGCGCGGGCCAGGCGGCGCGCGCGGCGGTCGTGGCCACCCCGAAAGGCGATCCGCGCCAGCAGCGCCAGGGCTTGGGCTTGATCGGCGCGGTGGCTGCCAGTCTGGCGCAGCGTGGCGATGGACTGCACGCAGCAGCGCCGCGCCCGCTCGGTATCGCCGAGGTAGAATGCAGCCTCGCCCTCGTTAAGCTTGGCCAAGCCGGCGTGAAACAGATCGCCGATGCGCTGGGCCAGCGCATAGCCCGCCACCGCCTCACGCTGCGATCCCTCGACCTGGCCCTGCGACAGCAGCGCCGCGCCCATGTTGAGCGTCGCCTGAATCTGGCCGCGCACATCGCCGACGCGCAGGTAGATCGCTTTGCTGGCGGTGTAGAAGCGCTCGGCGGCGGCCCAGGTACTTTGAGCCTGGGCCAAAATGCCGAGGTTCATCAGCGCCGTGGCCGTCGCCATTTGATCATTGATGCTTTCGCTAAGGTGGCGGGCCAGCTCGACCATCTGCTGGGCCTTCGGCAGATCGCCGCGCCGATACTGCACGCCCGCCAGGCGCCGCAGCGAGGTGGCCTGGAGCGTTACATCGTCGGCGCGCTGGGCCTGCGTGAGAGCGCTGGTCAGCAGCGGCTCGGCCTGGTCGAGGTCGCCACCCAAAAAGGCCATCCAGCCGGCGCTCACATCAATCTGCGCCTGCTCATAGGCCCGCGACGCGCCCCGCGGCAACTGGGCCACCCAGTCGTGGGCGGTCGCGAGGTGGGACTTGGCGGCCTCGTACTCGGCCTGCTTCTCATAGGTGGCTGCGATCAGGCGCGCCAGGCGGGCCTGGGTCAGCGGCGCCCGCTCGGCGTCCAGCGGCTGCGCCGCCTGATAGCTTTGGCGGGCCCCGTCGTACTCGCCGACCAGCGTCTGAATATCGCCGACGCGGGTGTGGAGATCGATCAGGGATACGCTGCTCAGGGCCGGTGCGGCGGTCAGGATGGTGATCGCCTGGCCGTATAGTAGGATCGCCTCGCGGTTGGCGAACTGCTGCTGGGCATGCTCGGCGGCACCCAGGAAGAACGGTAACGCGCGCGCCGACTGGCCGGCCGCTAGATAGTGCTGCGCCAGAATCGCCTGGTACTCGCGCAGGTCCGCGGCGTACATCCGCGCGGTGGCGTCGGCGACCGCGCCGTGCAGCTGCTGGCGCTCGGCGGTCGGAATGCTATGGTAGGCGACATCGCGGGTCAGAGCGTGCTTGAATAAAAATGTCGGCGCGGCGGCGGCGTCCTCGGGAATCAGCAGCGAAAGGTTGACTAGCTCGCCCAGCCGCTGGGTCATCTGAAAGTTAGCCGGGGCGATCTCCTGAACCACGTCGGCGGTAAAGCGCCGGCCGATCACCGACGCCGCCTGGAGCAGCGAGCGTAGACTTGTCATCCAGGCGCGCGAGGCGGGCGCTGATCAGCTCCTGGACCGTCGCCGGTAGCGTGATCGTCGCGGCCGGCTGCGTCAGCCCCCAGGCGCCATCGTCGGTGCGGGCTAGCAGGCCGCTGTCGAGCACATAGCGCACCGTCTCTTCTAGGAAGAACGGCGTACCCTGCACATTGACCAGCAGCGGCCGCAGCTCGGGCGGCGGCTCGCCCTGCAGCAGCGCGCCCAGCAGCTCGGCGCTGTCGTCGCCGCCCAGCGCGGCCACATCGAGGCGCGTCGTCCAGCCGAGGTCGCGCCACGGCTCGGGGATTGGCGGCTCGGGGCGGTAGGGTAGGATCAGCAGCAGCGGCACGCCGCGCAGGCCGCTGGCGATCCGCTGGGCCAGCTCCTGCGTTGACGGGTCGGCCCAGTGCAGATCATCGAGCACCAGCACGAACGGCTGGCGGCGGGCCAGCGCCAGGAACATCTCGGCCACCAGGTCGTGGAGCCGCGCCCGGCGCTGCTCGGCAGTGAGGCCCTCGGTCAGCGCTGTCTCGGGCAGCGGCAGGTTGAGCAGCGGGCCAAGCAGCGGGCTGAAGCGGCTCCACTCCGGCACCAGGTCATCCAGATATTCGCCGAGCGCCTGCTGCTGCTCGGTCAGCGCGCCGGTCAGGATCAGCTCAAGCTCGCTCCGCAGCAGCCGCGCGATGATGGCGTAGGGCGTGGTCTGCTCGTAGCTCTGGCAGGTATCCTCGGCGATCTCACTGTCCTGGAGTGTGGTGCGAATGGTGTGCAGCACCTCCTCGACCAGCCGCGACTTGCCGCTGCCGGCGTTGCCGACGATGGCCAGCACATGGCCGGCGCCGCGGCCGGGCGTCAGGGCTTGCTCAGTGATGCGCGCGATGCGAGTCGTCTCGGTGATGCGGCCAATAAACGGCGCCGAGCTGGGCAGCACATCCACGGCCGTGGCGGTGTGAACTTGCATCGCGCGGTACAGCGTGGTCGGCTGCGCGGTGCCGGGCAGCAGCGTCGGCGGCAGCGGCTGGGTCTCGACCAGGTGGCGCACTGGATTACGCAGCGCGGCCGGCAGCAGCACATCGCCGTCGCGGGCGACCTGCATCAGCTGGGTGGCCTGCTGAAGCGGCTCGCCAATCGTCAGGTAGGCATGGCGGTCAAGCGGGCCGAAGATGCCGGTCAGCGCCTGGCCGGTGCTCAGGCCGACGCGGAAGCGCAGCGCAATGTTGGCGATGCGCAGCAGCGCGCGCTGCTCCTGGTGCTGCTGGACCCACTCGCGGACCAGCCCCAGCACGTCGCGGTTGATGTTGTGGATCGCGCCCGGCAGCGCCAGGCTGGTCTGGATCGCCCGCACCGAGTCGTCGTCGTGGACCGTGGGGCCGCCGAACAGCACCACAAACTTCTCGCCGACCGAGGCGACGTTGACCGCGGCGATCGTGCCGCCGTGGGCGTGGACGACCGGCTGCAGATGCCGGTAGTAGGTCCGCATGATTTCGCCGACCAGCGCGGTGTCATTGTAGAGCACGGCGAGCGGCTCCAGAAACTCCAGCAGCTTGCCGAAGCCGTAGAAGTTGGCGATCAGCGCTGTGACCGGCCGAAATTCGCCGGACCAGGCCGCCTGGTTGGCGCCCGGCAGCACCGCCGGCGGCACAAACGGCGCCAGCGCGCGGACCCGCGCCAGCGTATCATTGAGCGCCTGGATGCTGGGCTGGCCCGGCCGCCAGCGGCGCTGGTAGACCAGCGGCTGCGAGGGCTGCACGATCAGGTTTTTGAGGCAGTAGAGGTCTTTGCTGCGCGGCTCAACCTGGGCCTGCACCAGCGCCTGGCGCGTCGCCGCAGACACGATGATCTCGCCGGCCAGCGCCTGGTCCACTGCGAGCGCGACGCGCTGCGTGGTGTGGCCGGTGGTCAGCAGCGTGCGGTGCTCGTGGTCGCCGACCTCGGCGATCAGCGTGGGGCCGCTATGAATCCCGATGCGCGGCAGCAGCAGCGTCGCGGCGCCGGTCGTTTTGCTGAACTCGGCCAGCACCTCCGGCAGGCGCCGCTGGATCGACAGCGCGGCCGCGCAGGCCTGCGCCGCGTGCGAGGTGCCGACGACCGTCGACTCGAACAACACCGTCACCGCGTCGCCGCTCAGGCTGACGACGCTGCCGCCGCGGCTTTGCAGCTCGTTGTAGATCAGCCGCAGCAGCTGTGAGATTAAGAGGCTGAAGCTTTCGGCGCCAGCGCGGCCGCGGGCCTGGTAGCGCGGCGCCAGGTCGGCGTACTGCGCCAGGTCCACCACCAGCATCGTGCCGCTGGAATACCGGCTGCCCAGCACGTCGGGCTGCGGCTGGCTCAGCCGCGCGACCACCACCGGCGTCGGGACAAACGGCAGCAGGGCGTTCAGGTACTGCTCAACGGTCTGGCAGGTGGCCGCCAGCGTCTCAGGCGCGCCGCTCGATTGCTCAAACTCCGCCCGCTGGCCCGGCGATAGGATGCGCGCGAGGGCCGCTTGATCGGCGGATGATAACGGTGTCATGCAAAGCTCCGGGCAGGCACAGTGTTGGAGCGCCGTGACCACGCTGGCCACACGCTCACGGGGCAGAAGAGTCGATCAGCAGGACGGGTCGGAGGAGTGAGTGGGGCTGTACTACCGCCGGACGTAGATCGACGGCTGACAGGGCGGAAGCCTGGCCGCCGCTGGCCGCCCCGCGCACTCATCATCCACCTCACCGCGTTGACCGATGGCATGGCACAACCTTTCCCGCAGAACTGTGAAGTACCCCACCCACAAGGGGATGGGGCTTCCGCTTTCACCGCGCATCGCTGGCTGTCGCCAGTCTGACATGCGCTCCAGCGGCATTTCAACTCACCGTGCTTCCCACGGTGAGCAAGCGTACTCCTTCGTCTCGGATGTTCCGAGCCGCGTTCACAGCCCGGTCGTGGGATGCCCCACAGCCACACACCCACTGACGGTCTGCCAGAGTGAGCGTGTGCAGACCACCGCACGTGTTGCACATCTTTGTCGAAGGAAACCACCGACTGACCCGTATCACCTGCCGATACCACCACGCGGCTTTGTAGTCGAGCATCCGAAGGAATGTGCCGAGCGCTGCATCGTTGAACGATTTCGCTAGCTTGGTTTTCGCCAGCCCTTTGATGTTCAAATCTTCGATGCAGATGGTATCAAACTCACGGACAAGCTTGATTGAGAGCTTGTGCAGAAAATCGTTGCGCTGGTTGCTCACCTTCTGATGCTGGCGAGCCAGGGCTACACGGGCGCGATTGCGACTGGTGCTGCCTTTCGCACACCGTGAAACCTGACGCTGCAACCGTTTCAGCTTGCGCTCTGAACGACGATACAGCCGTGGCGCAGCAACCTTCGTCCCATCGTCCAGCGTCACAAACGCTGTCAGTCCCACATCAATACCAGCAGGATTGAACGCGGTACGCGCCGTTCTATCTGGCTGTTCGATGTGGCACACGAAGGTGACGTGCCAGGCACCTGTCGCATCCTGCTTGATGGTCGCTGACTTCACCGTGCCTTCAAGGGGACGGTGGATGCTGGCCTTGACCAATCCGATTTTCGGGATGCTGACGCGACCATCCACAAGCATCACGTTCTGTGGGATACGAAAGGCGTGGGCCGTCTGCTTCTTGCTTTTGAAGCGTGGAAACCGGGACCGCTTCTCAAAGAAGCTCTTGAACGCGCCTTCCAGGTCCATCAGCACTTGTTGCAGCACCTGAGAATGACACTCCTTCAGGAACACGGTTTCGGGCTGACGTTTGAGGTCCACAAGCTCACCGGCAAGTGCCTGATAGCCGATGCGCTTGCCGGTCGCCTGGTAGACCGCTTGCTTGCGAGCAAGTGCCCAGTTCCAAACGAAACGACGGCAGCCTGCGAACTGGCGAAAGGCCTGTTCCTGGGGTGCTGTCGGGTTCAGTCGGTATTTGAAGCACTTGATGGTGTTCATTGGACAGTCTTTTGGTTCTCGATATTGATCTGGATGGTCGCGCTTGAAACGGTTCCCGCTGAACCATAGCAACAGCCGTCTGAACACAGACCGCCGCCCCAGAAGGAGCGTTGCTTCACGCCTGGAACCTGCCTGAACACCGCAACCGTGAGGATGCTCGTGATGGTCGTTGCACTGGTGTTCGGCGCAGGTGTGGGTGGCGCGGATACAAACAGGTGGATGTGGTCAGGCATGACCGCAATCGCTCGCTGTTCCCACCCGTACCGCTCACAGATGTCCTGCACGTGCTCGTTCACAGAACCCTTAACCCGTTCGGTGAACGTGTTCCTGCGATACGTCGTCACGAACACGCTCTGGGAGTTTAGGTTGTAGCCACTATAACTCGTGGTTTTCGTTTGCAGGCCCATCCTTCGGCAGCGGATAGACCTGCACTACGGCTTCTCGGATCAGGTCTGCGTAGGTCACGTCCTGGTCGCGCTTATACGACTCGGAGCGCGCCATCCTGCGAAAGGTGCTCCAGCAGATCAGTATCAAACCGAATACTGATGGGCATAGTATTTTTGGTCTGTCCGTCCATCACTGTATTCCTTGTAGTAGCTGTAGTAATTGTAACAAAAAACAGCACACCGTACAAGGTTGTCGCCTTCATCCCCACCCACAAAGGGATGGGGTTTTCAACTCTATATTTCTATAAAAAGCAATTTTGCTTATGAGAACTATAAAAGCAAACCGCTGAATTGTCGAAGCCGAATTGTAGGGTTGTAGTACTGGCTGGGATATGACCTTTGGCATAGCTTTTGCTTGGTCACATTGCAGCGAAGAGCTAGGAGGAAGGCTATGCCACGGCTACAAGGCACCCGCTCGAATACGGGCCTGTATATCGGCTTGATGATTGTCGCGCTGCTGCTGGTGCTGCTCATCCTGGACTACACCGGCGTGATCGCGCTGATTCCCAACTTCGGGCGCTAACGGAGGCTCGCATGCGCAAAGGCAGTGATCTGATCGGCAAGCCGATCGTGGCGTTCGGCGGCGGCCAGCGCTTGGAAACGATTCAGGATGTAATTTTCGACCAGGAGAGCAATCGCCTGCTCGGGTTTGTGGTGGATGAGGGCGGCTGGTTCAGCGGCGCGCGCGTGCTGCCGCTGCAAAATGTCCAGGCGCTGGGTGAGGACGCGGTGATCGTGCCATCGGCCCAGGCGATCACCAGCGCCGAGGCCTTGCCGGCGATCCGTCGGATTTTGGAGCGCAACAACGTCCTGAAGGGCACCAAAATCCTGACCACCGATGGCCGCGACCTCGGGACGATGAGCGACCTATACTTCGATGAGCGGACCGGCGCCATCGAGGGCTACGAGGTGTCGGGCGGGATTTTTGCCGATGTCGCCTCGGGCCGGGCGTTTGTGCCGGCGCCCCAGACGCTTAAAATCGGCAAGGATGTGGCGTTTGTCCCGCCCGAGACCGCCACGCTGATGGAGGAGCAGACCGGCGGCCTCAAGGCGGCGGTCGAGACAGCCGGCGATACGCGCCAGGATGCCGCCGCCAGCGCCACGAGCGCCACGGCCAACCGCCCCACTGACCCAGCCGAGCAGCGCAGCTTTATGCTGGGCAAAGTCGCCAGCACGGATGTGTCGGCGCCCGATGGCACACTGCTCGTGGCGCGCGGCCAGCAGGTGACCGAGCTGGCGGCCCAGGAGGCCGAGCGCCAGCACGTCCTGGACAAGCTGTATCTTGCCACCGGCGGCCAGCTGTTAGCGCGGACGAGCGGCGCGGTCGCGGGGACGAGCATCGAGCAGGCGCGGGGCCGACGCGCCCGCCAGGCCGTGCGCACCGCCGAGGGCCTGATCATCGTGGCGCCCGGCCAAGTCGTTACCGAGCAGGTCATCAACCGCGCCCGCACCTACAACAAGGAGCACGAGCTGCTGGCGGCCGTCGGCCTCTCGACGAGCGCGGCGGCCGGCGGGCAGCTGGAGTCGGCCGCCGATCAGGCCGGCGAGCGGCTGCGCGCGGGCGCTCAGGATGCCAAACAGCAGGCCGGCAACCTGTGGGAGCGCGTCAAAGAGAAGGTCAGCACGATGCAGGAGCGCACGGCCCAGGAACTTGAAGAGCGCCGCATCAGGGATGCGCTGGGCCGCCCGGTCGGCCGCGTGATCCTCGACCCCCAGGATAATGTGATCCTCAACCTCGGGGAGCTGATTACTCACAAGGCCGTCGCCGACGCGCGCGGGGCGCAGATTTTGGATATGCTGCTGGACTCGGTCGCTGATGTGCAGCCGGATATTTCGCAGGCTCAGCTGCGCGTCAACGAGCGCGGCCGCGACGCGCTGCCCGAGCAGGAGCAGCCCGCGGGGCAGCAGTAGCGCCGCCTCGCACCCTGCGATCTACATGGCATCGTCCCGGCGGGGCGGCTCCAGGGCCACCCCGCGGCTTGCCTCGGCGGCGGTGACACGCATCGCGCGGCAATGAGCAGCACTGCTAGCACGGCAGGCGCCGACCGCGCTGCCCGCTATGCACATCATTGCACGCACGGCGGGCGGCTCGCGAGCCGCCCCTACGACGCCGTGCTACTCGACGCCTCGCCGCTGCTCGCGCTGTGAAGCATTGCACGCATGGCGGGCGGCTCGCGAGCCGCCCCTACGATCCACTGATTGACCTTTGTGCTGCTTGGCTCGCGCGCCCGGTTGCTGCGCTTGCGCGCCGGATCGCTCCGCATGCGCGCCGAGTCACTTGGCTTGCGCGCCGGGTCGCTCCGCATGCGCGCCGGGTTGATTGGCGCCTGCACTGCTTTGCGCTGCCCACTAGTCACCTTGCGGCGCATGGCATATAATCGGCGCATGCAGGAACTTAAACCACGCACCAACGCTGCCCTTGAGCAGATCAGCGAAGACGAGGGGCTGCTGTCGGATGTCACCGATGAGACCGGCACGACGATCATCAGCTGGCTGACCGAGCAGATCAGCGCCGCCGACGACCAGGACGACGCCAGCTTCGAGCAGACTTTTGCCCGGCTGCGCAGCGTCGCCCGCACCGCCGCGCGCCAGAGCAACGACGACCCGGCGACGTTTGTCGCCGCCGCCAGCGCCGCGCTGGGCGGTGGCCCGGCGGTCGCCGCGCACAGCAAGGCCGCGCCCGACACAGCCGCGGCTAGCGCGGCGGGCGTCGCGGGCGAGAAGACGGCGGACGCCACTACCGCGCTCGCCACTGTGCCAGAGAAGTTGGCGGACGCCGCCAAGCTAGCAGCGACCGACGCCGAGAAAACGACGGACGCTGGCGATGCGGCGACCACGGCGCCAGCGAAATCAGCGACCGCCGCCGAGCTATCACCGAGCAGCGCTGCGAAGACGCCAGCTGCGGCGGAGCACGCTGCCCCGAGCGACGAGAAAACCACGGCCGCGGCTAGCCTAGATGCGGACAGCGCAGCTGCCACGCCCGCCGCGCAGCGCAGCGCGCCGTCAGCGCCCCCAGCGCCCGCCACGCCAGCCGCACAGGCTGCGGACACGCCGGCCACCGCCGCCAGCAGTGCGCCCGCGCTGGCCAGCGCCAGCATTGGCGCCGCGGCCGCGGAGTCCGGGCCGATAACGCCGCCGGCCGCGACTACGCAGGCGGCGTCAGCGCAGTCACCAGCGACAAGCCAGGCCGCGCCGCGCCGCCGTCGCAAACGCCGATGAGACCGCGCTGGCTCATGGCGGCCGTGGCCGTGGCACTGCTGGCCGCGGCCGCGCGCCTCGCCTGGCCGAGCAGCGCCGCGCTCGCCCAGCAGGAGGCGTTTAGCTCGATGCACGTCGGCCGCGGCGCCTGGTACACGGTCTACTTCACCCGGCCGCACGCCCAGGAGACCGCCGCCGACCGCCACGGCGGCCTGGACGAAGCGCTGATCGCCGACCTGGACCGCGCCACACACAGCGTGGACGTGGCCGTCTTTGACCTCGACCTGGAAAGCGTTGGGGCGGCGCTGCAGCGCGCGGCTGGGCGCGGCGTCGCGGTGCGGCTCGTGGTCGACGCCGAAAACCTCGATAAGCCGCGGACGGCGTGGGTCGTCGGGGCGGTGCAGCGGGCCGGCATTGCCGTGACCTTCGACCGTCGCAGCGCATTCATGCACGATAAGTTCATCGTGATCGACTCACAGATCGTCTGGACCGGCTCCTGGAATCTCACCATCAACGACACCTACCGCAACAACAACAACATGCTACGGATCAACAGCCCGGCGCTGGCGGCGAACTACAGCGCCAAGTTCGCGGCGCTGTTCGCCGGGCGCGGCGGGCCGGGCAACGCCGTCGCGCTGCCAAATCCCACGCTCAGCGTCGGCGCGACCACGCTGGTCAACGCCTTCTCGCCGGACGCGGCGATCACTGCGGCGGTCGCGGCGCGCATTGGGGCGGCCACGACCAGCCTGGACATCCTGGCCTTCACCTGGACCAGCGACGAGCTGACCGCAGCGGTCGCGGCGGCGGTGCGGCGCGGCGTGCGGGTGCGCGGCGTGCTGGAGACCCGCAACGCCAACGCTGGCACCTCGTCATTCCCCGACCTCCAGGCGGCCGGCGCCGACGTGCAGCTGGACGGCAACTGCTACAACCTCCACGACAAAGTGCTGATCCTTGACGGCCAAACTGTGATCACCGGCTCGTTCAACTGGACCAACGCCGCCCAGACCAGCAACGACGAGAACGTTGTGATGATCACCGACCCCACGCTGGCCGCGCACTACACCACCGAGTTCGAGCGCATCGCCGGGCAGTCGCGGCAGCCCGATCGCTGCTAGCTCGGCAGCGGCCTATCGTGCACCACGTCGTGGCTAGCGGTTGTTGCCAGCCGCGGCGTCGTGTACACTGTGCCGGCCGCGACAGCGCGGCGCCGGTCGCCGATCACCGTGAAGGGCAGAGCATGGACAAAGCCGAGATCGCCGCCAAGCTGCGGGCGGCCGAGCGCATGATTTTTACCACCATCCGCAGCTTAGAGGCGCTGGATGCCCTGCACGAGGAGGGCTACGACCAGGCGGCCTGGGTGAGCGCCCAGGAGCTGTACCGGGTCGCCGCCGACTGGAGCGTGCGGCGCGCCGAGACCAAGCGGCTCTACGCCCAAGCGCTGCGGCGGCGGCGGCGCGCCTGGCAGCTGGCCCGCCACAGCTACCGCCGGGTGCTGCGGCTGGCGCGGGCGCTCGAGGCGGCCCACCCCGAGCTTGAGTCGGACCTGCGGGTGCTCGGGCCGGTGCCGCGCAGCCCGATCCGGCTGATGATTTTTGGCGAGATGATGGCCGGCCGCATCCTGGAAGAGTCCGGCGGCGCTGACGGCGGCGGCGGCGCTCGGGGCCAGCGCGGCGCAGCTCACCGCCGAGCATGCCCGCTTTGTGACCTACGGCGAGGTCCGCAGCGCCTGTCAAAAGGCCGGCTACGCCCACAGCGACAGCCGCCGCAAGCAGGCCCAGGCGATCCGCGATCTGGACCGCTGGATGAGCGACTTTGAGCGCAAGGCTCGCGAGGCGCTGGTGGCCCAGCCCGACCTGCTGGTGGCCCTGGGCTTGCCGACGCGCCTCTCGGAGCGGCGGCGCCGCAATGCGATTCGCCTGGGCGACGATGACTAGCCGCGCCGCGCCCTGGAGGAGCTACGATCATGCTGCCAAAGGTTAATTTTGTCGGCCAACTGCCGTTCGAGGAGCAGCTGCGCTACGCCGAGCGGGCGCTCGTTGGCGGCCAGCGCAGCCTGCAAGTCATGGAAGGGCTGGCCAGCGAGGGCTTCGACACCGCCAAGTGGGAGGAAGGCCACGCAGCCTACGCCACTGCCGCCGCGACGATCCCGGCGGTCGCCGCGGCCGCCCAGCAGGAGCGGCGCCTCTACCCCGAGCGCCACAAGTGGCGGCGCCGCGCCATGTACTGCTACCAGCAGCTGCTGGACGTGCTGCTGCCGCTGTTTGGCCACGATGAGGAGCTGCGCAGTGCCTATCGCATCGCCGCGCCCCGCCCGCGCAGCGAGACAGCGCTGTATGTGATGGGCCTGAGCATGGTTGCCGAGATCGAGGAGGACCCGGCGGTCATGGCCGAGCTAGCCCGCCGCGGCTACTCGGCGGCCGAGAAAGAGATCGCGCGGGCGGTGTTTTTCGCCTACTCGACGGTCGGCTCGGCCTACACCACCGCCGCCAACGACCACGGCACCGCGCTCCGCCGGCGTGACAGCGCCTTTATGCAGCTGCGCTTCTGGCTGCGCAACTTCTACCGCGCGAGCCGTAGCGCCCTGCCCGGCGAGCACGATCTGCTGGAGTCGCTGGGCGCGCCAACGCGCCACTGCGAGCGCCAGGTCGCCGACGCGATCCGCTTCAGCTCGGCATTTGAGGATGATGAAGACGAGGAGGAGCTGGATGCGGCCGCCCAAGCCGCCGCCGAGGAGGCCGAGGAAGAGGCCGAGCTAGCCTATGTCCTGGAGGACTCTCCCGACGAAGAAGGCTTCGAGGTTGATGATTTTGACACGGGACCGCTGGAGTTTGTCTAGCGCCGACCGACGGCGCGCATCCGCGGCACCCATCGCCATACACAAGGAGCACCCATGAAAATCTTAGTAAGCGGCGGCGCGGGCTATATCGGCAGCGTTGTCACCGAGGAGCTGCTCACGAGCGGCCACGAGCCAGTCGTATTTGATAATCTATCACAGGGCCATCGCGCGGCGCTGCACCCCGACGCCGCGTTTGTGCAGGGCGACCTCCTCGACCGCACGGCCGTCGAGCGCATCTTCACTGAGCACCGCGGCATCGACGGCATCATGCACTTCGCCAGCCACACGCTGGTCGGGGAGTCCATGCAGAAGCCGGGCCTGTACCTCGGCAATAACCTGATGGGCGCGCTCAACCTGCTGACCGCCGCAGTCGCCAACGATGTCGGCCGCTTTATTCTGTCGTCCACCGCCAATCTCTTCGACCAGCCCGAGCGCATGCCGATTGACGAGGAGGAGCGGATCGTCCCTGGCTCGCCCTACGGCGAGTCGAAATACCTGATCGAGCGGTCGCTGGCGTGGTACGAGCGGCTGTATGGGCTGCACTTTGCGGCGCTGCGGTATTTCAACGCTGCCGGCGCCACCGAGCGGGTCGGCGAAGAGCCACGATCCCGAGACGCATATTATCCCGATTATTCTGGGCGTAGCGCAGGGCAAGCGCGAGCAGTTCACACTCTTCGGCGACGACTACCCGACGCCCGACGGCACCTGCATCCGCGACTACATCCACGTGCTGGACCTCGCGCAGGCCCACATTCTGGCAATGGGCGCGCTCGACAAAGGCAGCCGGCGCTACAATCTGGGGACCGGCCAGGGCTTTAGCAACCGTCAGGTGCTGGAGGCCGCCCGCACCGTCACCGGCCACCCGATCCCCAACAACGTTGGGCCGCGGCGCGCCGGCGACCCGGCCGTGCTGGTGGCGTCCTCGGCGCTCATTAAGCAGGAGCTGGGCTGGGAGCCGCGCCACAGCGACATCGAGACCATTGTCGGTAGCGCGTGGCGCTGGCATCAGCGTCACCCCGACGGGTACGCTAAATAGGTCAAAAAGAGTTAATGAGCGGGGCTGACGATGATTATCAGCCCCGTCCAGTGCCCACCAGCCATATGGCTGCTTTCATCCGGTCGCACCCTCGCCCGACCTGCCAGTGCAGATCAGTTGATATGAGGCCCAGCATGACGCCATCCCAGCGACGAGCATCCGAGACTGACAGTGACCACCCCTCGCTCGCGACGGTCGCGGCGACTGATCGCCGACAGCGGCTATATTTCTGGTGGATCGTAGGGCTGATCGGGCTGAGTCTGAGCCTCGGGGTGGCGCTAGTGCTGCGCGGGGGCCTGTGTATTTGGGCGCTGCTGTGTGTGGGGTATGTGTGGGTGAGCTGCCTGATGATGATCAGCAGCGAGTAGCTGCGCCTACGCCTGCCACGGCCAGCTATGACCTCAAGCACAGCGGTGTCGCGGCGCTGTCAGCTGCCGGACTGGAATTAAAAACCGCCGCCGCGTCCAAATAGGGCGCGGCGGCGATTGTGACGGGGGCAGGCGATTATTCTTTGCCGGGATCCTGCGGGCCAGCGTTCAGCACTAGCTTGAAAAACCCGCTAAGGCCGCTGCGGTCGCCGCGGACCGACAGATAGTGGGTCCCGGCGGGCAGCTCCTCGGACAGATACAGAATGCCATCAATGGCACCGCTGCTGGTGGCGGTCAGGTAGCCGATGTCCACCACCGAGCCATCAGGCTCGGTCAGCCAGAACGAGACGGTCTCGTTGTTGGCAAAGCCCTCGCCCGATAGCTCCAGGAACGAGCGCTGCTTGGCACTGCCCACGTTCACGGCGATCTTGGCGCCGTCAACGTTCAGGCCGTTGCCGTACTTCAACACAAACGCGGAGATAGCGGTGTTGCCGCTGCTGTTACCAAAGGCGGTGAAGTAGTGACGGCCAACCGGCAGGCTGGCGCTCAGGTAGATATCGGCGCTAAACGCGCCGCTGCTGCTCGCCGTACCCTGACCCAGCGAAACCACGGCGCCATTCGGGAGCGTGACCCAGAACGAGATCGCCTCGCCAGCCGAGAAGCCCGACGCGCTCAGCGTAACGGTCTCTTCCTGCGCGGCGGTCGCCGGGCTGAAGGTCAGCTGCGTGCCGTCAGTGGTCTTGGGGCCTTTGCCGGCCTGCAGATAGAAGGGAGCAATGCCGCCCTTGCCGCTGCTCTGGCCGCGGGCCGAAAAATAGTGCATGCCGGTGGGCAGCCCCGACGGCAGGTACAGCTCGACGGCGAACTCGCCCTTGCTGTCAGCGGTCAGGTCATCGTCATCCAGGCCGACCACCGAATAGTCGGGCAGCGTCAGCCACAGGCCGACGAGCTCGCCAGCGCTGAAGCCGGCGCCGGCCACCACCACGGTCTCCCGCTGCATGGACGAGGCGTAGGTGGTGCCATTCATGGTCACCGTGCGCGTGCCAACCGCCACAATAGCGGCGCCGGAACTCAGTTGAGGCCGCAAAAACCGAACTGCTGGGCGCGACCAGCAGTGCCAAAACCATGACTACGAGCAGACGCATTGAGCGACGCATGTGTGTTCCACTCCTTCGATAAGCTAGGTATACACTTGTTCCCGTGCCATCAAATCAGCCCGTCACAGTTCGGCAAGCGAGAATGTCGGCCTACTATACACTACGGGATCAAACTGTGTCTACTGGCAAAATGGTAAAGAAATGGTTAGGCATTGCGCTTGACAGCCGCCCACAATCGCTGTACTTTATGTATAAAGAACACGAAAGCAAGGAGCGCAGTGTGGACCCGGCGGCCAGCTATGATGTTTCCAAGTATGAGCGCCCCTCGGTGACTGTTGATCTGGTCATCTTCACCCTGGTCGCCAAAGAGCTGCACGTGCTCTTGATCCGGCGCCGCCAGTGGCCGTTCGCCGGCGAGTGGGCGCTGCCAGGCGGCTTTGTCCGGCCTGACGAGTCGCTCGATGAGGCGGCGCGGCGCAAGCTGGCCGAGGAGACCGGCATCAGCGATATTTACCTGGAGCAGCTCTACACCTTTGGCGCCGTCGCCCGCGACCCGCGCACCCGCGTGATCAGCGTCACGTACCTGGCGCTGGTCCAGGCCGACCGCCAGCACGCCATCGAGTCCGAGGAGGCCAGCGAGGTTTGCTGGGCGCCGGTCGCCAGCCTGCCGCTGCCGCTGGCCTTCGACCACGCGGCGATTGTCGCCCACGCCGTCGGCCGGCTGCGCGCCAAGCTGGAGTACACCACGCTGGCCTTTCAGCTACTGCCGACCGAGTTCACGCTGGCCGAGCTGTACGAGACCTACGGCCAGCTGTTTGGAGGCACGCGGCGCAGCACCGGCGAGTGGGCCGACCTCGATAAGCGGAATTTCTACCGCAAGCTCAGCGAGGCCAAGATTCTCTTCGACACCGGCCGCTTCCGCGAGAGCAAGGGGCGGCCAGCCAAAATTTATCGCTTCGCGCCCGAGAACCAGACCGGCGAGTTTGTGTTCCGCTGGCGCGAGGCCAAGTAGGAGGCGGCCATGCAGGTCAGCGTCGGCGACGCCAGCATCGAGCTGGCACAGGGCGACCTTACGCAGCAGGCCGTGGACGCCATCGTCAACGCCGCAAACTCAAGCCTGCTGGGCGGCGGCGGCGTTGACGGCGCGATCCATCGCGCCGCCGGGCCGGAGCTGCTGGCCGCCTGCCGGCCGCTGAACGGCTGCAAGGTTGGCCAGGCCAAGATCACGCCCGCCTTTCGCCTCGCGGCGCGCTGGGTGATCCACACCGTCGGCCCCGTCTACCACGACGGCCAGCGGGGCGAGCCGGCGCTGCTGGCCAGCGCCTACCGCGCCAGCCTAGCGCTGGCCTCACAGCACGGCCTGGCCAGCATCGCATTTCCCGCGATCAGCACCGGCGTCTATGGGTATCCCAAGCGCAACGCGGCTCGCATCGCGCTCACAGCGGTCCATGATTTCCTGGCCACACCTAGCAGCGTCAAGCTGGTGCGGCTGGTGCTGTTCTCCCCGTCCGACCTTGCGATTTATACGGCGGCGCTCGCGCAGCTCGCCGAGCAACCAGGAGGTTTCGGTGATTAATCTTGCCCTTGTGCAGTTTCGGCCCCAGAAAGGCAGCTACCGGGCCAACCTGGCCCGCCTCGACGCGATCTTTGCCCAGCTGGGCACACTGCCGACGCCGCCCGACGTGGTGATGTTTCCCAAATCGGCGCTGACCGGGTATTTTCTGGAGGGCGGCGTCCGCGACCTCGCGGTCTGCGCCAGCGACCTCTACAACGATCTCCAGGCCGCCTACCTCGGCGCCGCCGCCGACCCGGCCCGCCCGCTCGACATCGTGATCGGCTTCTACGAGCGCCACCAGGATCGCTACTACAACAGCGCGCTCTACGCCACGCTCGGCCGCGGCTGGGACGCGACGAACGGTATTGCGGCCGTGCATCGCAAAGTGTTTTTGCCGACCTACGGCGTGTTTGATGAGGCCCGCTTTGTCGAGAACGGCCACGGCGTGGCGGCCTTCGACACGCGCTTCGGCCGCGTTGCGCTGCTGATCTGCGAGGATGCCTGGCACAGTCTGACCGGCACCATCGCCGCCCTGGACGGCGCGCAGCTGGTCTACATCGTGTCGGCGTCACCGGCCCGCAACGCCCAGGGCAGCATCCCCGGCAACATCGCCCACTGGGAAATGCTACTGACCAACCTGGCCAGCGAGCACGGCATCTACGTGGCGCTGGCCCAGCTCACCGGCTTCGAGGGCGGCAAGGCGTTCGCTGGCGGCTCGCTGGTGATGAACCCGCGCGGCGAGGCCACGGCGCGCGGTCCACTGTGGGACGAGGCGATTGTCACCGCCGAGATCGATCTGCGCGATCTCCATCTGGCGCGCGCCGACCTGCCGCTCTTGGCCGACACCGAGACGCTGCTGCCGTTCCTGAGCCGCGACCTCCAGACCGCCGGACAGCCCGAGCACCGCCGCAACCGCTGGCAGGTCAGCGCGCCCGCCGCGAGTGCCACGCCGAGCGCCGACGCTCTCCAGGCCCAGCCGCGCGCGGCCACGCCCAGCAGCGCCACGGCGCTCCCGGTAGTGGCGACGCCACGCTTCGATCCCAATGACGACTCGCCGCTCCAGCTCGATGCGGCGGCCACGACCAGCTGGCTGGTCTCGTTTTTGCAGGACGAGGTCACGCGCCGCCGCGGCTTTAACAGCGTGGTGCTGGGACTCTCGGGCGGCGTTAACTCGGCGCTGGTCGCCTACCTGTGCGCCCAGGCGTTCGGCTCCAAGAACGTCTACGCGATCCGCATGCCCTACCGCACCTCCAGCTCGGACAGCCTCGATCACGCCCAGCTGGTCGCCGACGCGCTGGGCATCAACTGCGAGACCATCGAGATCAGCGATGCGGTCGACGGCTACCTGCGCTACGCCCCCGACGCCGACGCCCGGCGCCGCGGCAACATCATGGCCCGCCAGCGCATGATCATGCTGTTCGATCAGTCGGCCCGCCGGAACTGCATCACCATCGGCACCGGCAACAAAACCGAGCGCATGTTCGGCTACTACACCTGGCACGCCGACGACTCGCCGCCGGTCAATCCGCTCGGCGACCTGTGGAAAACCCAGGTCTGGCAGCTGGCCGAATATTTGAAGGTCCCCGGCGTGATCGTCCAAAAGCCCGCCTCGGCCGACCTGATCAAAGGCCAGACCGACGAGAGCGACTTCGGCATCTCGTACCCGAAGGCCGACCGCATCCTGCACTATCTGCTGCAGGGCTACACCCCCGAGCGGCTGGTCGAGCGCGGCTTCGCGCCGGCCGAGGTTGAGATCGTCGTGCGGCGCGTCAGCTCGACCCACTGGAAGCGCCACCTGCCGAGCGTCGCGATGCTGTCATCCACGGCCATCGGCGAGTACTATCTGCGCCCGGTGGACTACTAGGATGCGGCTCGCTGAGCGCCTGCGCGCGCTGCTGACCGTGCGCCGCGTCGTGCTGGCGCTGCTGGCGCTGGTCGTCGTGGCGGGCGGGCTGTGGCTATTTGTCCGCAGCAGCAGCTGGCTGTCGCCGGCCGTGCTGCGCGCGACACTGGCGCGGCTGGGGCCGTGGGGTCCGGCCGCGCTGATCGCCGCGCTAGGCGGCGTGCTGGTCGTGCCGGTGCTGCCGGCCAGCATTTTTCAGATCGGCGCCGGCCTGGCGTTCGGGCCGCCGCTCGGGCTGCTCTATGCCACCATCGCCGACATCCTGGGCGCCAGCGTCGGCTTCTGGCTGGCGCGGCGCTGGGGCCAGCCGCTCCTCAGCCGCTTCATGACCGCCAACACGCAGTCCTACCTCGACCGCCTGGCCGGCCGCATGACCTGGCGCACGGTGCTGCTGCTGCGGCTGCTGCCTGGCCCAGCCTACCCGCTGGTCTCGCTGGCGGCCGGCTACGCGCCGCTGCCGTTCTGGCAGTACAGCCTGGCCTCGATCAGCGGCGTGTTCCCCGCGCTGGCGCTGCTGGTCCTGGCCGGCGACCTGGTCACGCAGTCGCCGTGGCTGGCCTTCGGGCTGGTCGTGGCCGTCGTCGCCAGCCTCGCGCTTGCCGGGCGCCTCCTCGGCCGCGCCGGCGCCGAGACGACGTAGCGCGGAGGGCTGCGATGGATTATCGTGAGTTTGGAGGAGAAGTCTACCCCGGACACCGCGCTCCCCGCCGCGGTCGAGCGCTTCTACACAGCGCTCGATGACGGATCGGTCTCCGCAATCATTGTGGAGCTGCGGAATATGGTGCAGGCTGCAAGCGCAACCTTTGCCTGTGACATTCACGACCTTTATGCAATGTTGCCGCCACCGCCTGCTGCGCCGGCGCAGGATGGCCACGATAGCCTCAGCTATACATTCCTCACATATCTACAGAATCTCAGCCACGGCTTATTGGTGGCAATGGAGCTAGACAAGCCTATCGGTGCATCTCAAGCCGAAAATATTGTGGCGTGGTATCAAATGGTGTGGCAGTGTCCCGACTGGCAGCCGGTCATAATCGCGCGCAGTTTGCTCGCCACATTGGCGCGCGTGCTTGCATCCTTGCGCGGGTTTTGTGATTTCCTCGGACTCGCACTGCTTGATGTACCACACTCCACTCACTCATCTGAGCGCGCTGCACTCCGTAGCGCACTTAGTACTGCCCCGCCCGCTTATCAGGCGCTTAGCTCGGATATTGACCTGCTGCTTCATGCGCATAGGTGGGCCTGCGCGGTGTTCAATATCACTTTTGATTGAAGTTGCAGCGAGGTAATAGTGCACAGACCAGCAACACTGCAAAGCATAGACGCCCAGGAATCGCACGGCCGGCCCCGCGCAGTGCAGGGCCGGCCGCTGTGTGCAATGCGCACCGCGCTAGCCGTTGTAGAGCCGCTCGCGGATGGCCAGGACATCGGAGCGCAGCCGCAAGTCGTTGTTGATCTCGCCCTTGATTTTGTCGCAGCCGTGCAGCACGGTGCTGTGGTCGCGGCCGCCCAGCTGGCTGCCGATCTCGACCAGGCTCGACTCGGTCTCCTCGCGCATCAGATACATCGCGACCTGCCGCGGCACCACCACGTTGCGCGACCGCCCGCGGCCCTTCAGCATTTTGAGGTCAATATTGTAGAACTGCGAGACCACATCCACGATCACGTCGTTGGAGATGCGCTGCCGCCGCCCGGTGTCGAGCAGCTGATTCAGCGCCAGCGCCGCCACCTCGACCGTGATCGGCTGGTTGTTGAGCTTGGCAAACGCCACGACGCGATTCAGGCTGCCCTCCAGCTCGCGGATGTTGGACTGGACGCGGTAGGCCACAAAATCAATCACCTCGTCGGCGACGTAGACGTTGAGCGCCTCGCCTTTGGCCCGCAGGATCGCGGTGCGCGTCTCCAGGTCAGGCGACGAGACATCCACGATCAGGCCCCACTCAAACCGCGAGCGCAGCCGCTCGGCCAGCGTGACGATGGCCTTTGGCGGCCGGTCGGACGACAGCACGATCTGCTTGCCGGTGCCGTGTAGCGCGTTGAAGGTGTGAAAAAACTCCTCCTGCGTCGCTTCTTTGCCGGCGATAAACTGAATATCGTCGATCAGCAGCACATCAATGTTGCGATAGCGCATCCGAAACTCCTCGGGGTTGCGCCGGATCGCATTGATCAGGTCGTTGGTGAACTTCTCCGACGACACGTAGAGCACATTGATCTCGGGGTTGGTGTCGATGACCAGGTTGCCGATGGCGTGCAGGAGGTGCGTCTTGCCCAAGCCCACGCCACCGTAGAGAAACAGCGGGTTGTAGGCCTGCGCCGGGTGCTCGGCGACGGCCATGCAAGCGGCGTGCGCCAGGCGATTCGACGAGCCGACGATGAAGCTGTCGAAGGTGTAGTGCGGGTTGAGCATGGCCGGGCGGCCGGCGGTCAGGCCCAGCTGCGTCGCGGTGCCCTCGGCCTTGTCGGCGTCGGCGGGCGGCGCGGGGCGCTGCGGCTCCGGCGTCGCATCCAGGTGGCTGCCGATGACCACCTGGACCTGCAGCGCATGGCCGACCACGGTTTGCAGCGCCTGGGCGATGAGCGGCAAATAGCGGCCCTCCAGCTCCTGGCGCACAAAAATATTCGGCGTGCCAATCACCGCAATATGATCTTCGATTTCAACGAGCGTGGTCTGCCGCAGCCAGGTATCAAACTCGCTGCGCGAGACCTGAAACTGCAGCTCGCCGATAGCCGCTTGCCAAATCTGTTTGATATTCAATCTATGCCTCCGCAGCCAGAACCCGATCAGCGCGGACCAGATAGGTGCATCGCGTTACTCAACCAGTGCCAGATGGGAAACGGTTGAAGTGCGGGCATAATACTCCAACCCCGCCGGTTGTTCAAGGCATTGCCGGGCTTTGGGCTATAACGGTTGCTTATGCAAGACCACGGGCTACCCCTACCAAAAGCCATACAGCGACTGTAGATATGCGGATAACTCATTCGCACTTATCCACAGAAATTGTGGATAACTCTGCCGACTATGTTTTGGCTAGTCGCATCTAGGCCATTGCAGAGACCTAAACATTGTTTTGGCGGCGAGCCGTCGCCAGCGAGCAGCAGCGCCGAACTGTGGACAGCCTGCGGACTGCTGTGGACAACGCCGCACCGACGTGCGCTAAATACTATAAGCGAAACGTGCTGGTCGGCAGGCCTACAAAAGCGGCGGCGAGCATCCACTCACCGCCGCTAAACAAGGATCAGGTCGGTCGAAACGTCAAGGGCGCGCCGCACCCACGCTCACGCGCCCACAACCAGGCCGACGAGCCAGCCGGCCAGCGCCAGCAAAAACAGCGTGATCATCACGGTCGGCAGCAGCATGCCGACGATGACCAGCGCCAGGCCGCCGGGGCCGGGCGGCTGGCTGCGCAGATTGCGCGCAATCAGCTCCTCGCGGACGGCGCGGTAGCTGCTCCACAGCACGGTGCCGCCCGCTGCCACTGCCGCCAGCGCCATGCCCAGCATGCCCAGCATCCCAATGATTCCCATTGCGTGCTCCTTGTGCTCAGCGGAGTTCGGTGACAGCGACGGGCGCGCGGTAAAACTCCTGGCGCGCGCTGCCATCCAGCGCCATCGCCCACAGCGCTGTCGGCGTGTCGCCGCGCGGCTGCACCGCGGGGCCGTAGATCGCGCCGTCGGTCACGGCGAAGCGGCTGTAGATCAGCGTGCCATCAGCGACCAGCGGCGCGCCTAGCCCGGCGGCAGTGAGGCCGCTCAGCAGGTCGGTGCTCGTGGTGCCGCGCCGCACCCGCAGCGTATAGCGCTGCACCGCCGCCGAAGGACACTCGGTTGTGAGGTATAAGAGGCCATCGGCGGTAAAGCCGAGCGGCCGCTGCCAGTAGCCACGCTGATCGGCGGTGACTTGCTTGCCGCTCGCATCCAGCACCACCAGGTCGGCGCCGGGCTTCTCGGCCCGCAGCGCCTCGACGGCCACCGTGCCGTCGGCGGCATTCAAGACGAAGCTACCGACGCCGCTATAGCGATTGCCGGTGAGCAGCTGGGCGGTCAGCTCACGCTCGGCGCCGTCGCTGCCGCGCACAAACAGCGCGGTCTGGCCGCCGTCGCTGGCGCCGCGGTAGGCCAGGTTGCCATCGGGCAGCCACTGCGCCCCAAAGCGGTCCCACTCATCGTCGGTCGGCGAGGCCGGCGCCGGCTCGCCCACGACCACCGGCACGGTCCAGACCGACAGCCGCACCGGCGGCGCGGCGGCGGTGTTGACGGTGAAGGCCAGGGTTTTGCCGCTCTGGGCAAAGGCCAGGTCGGCGCAGCCGCCCACGTCGGCCAGTGGGCGGGCGTCGCTGCCGTCGGCGCGCAGCACCCACAGCGCGGCCCGCACGCCATACGGCAGGTTGGCCGGGTCGCTGTCGGCCGGCGCCCGGCAGACCGCCAGCGTCTCGTGGTCGGGCGAGACGGCCAGCGCGATCTCCAGCTCGTCGGTCTTGACGACCGGCGCGGCCTGGCCGCGCAACCAGCGCCAGACATCGTTATTTTGCAGAAAAAACACTGGACGGTCAGGCGGCGCGGCCTCGCCGGCGGGCTGCGCCAGCGCATCATCCTCGGGCCGCAGCGCGTCAGTGCGCTGAATCTCGATGATCACGCGCTCGGGGTTGGCAGCGGTGCGAATATGGAACGGCCGGGCGACGCCCAGCCCAACGCCGACGGTCAGGCCGCGGCTGGCAGCGGCGGCCCGCGCCACGCGCACGCCACGCAGATTGCCGGTGGCCGTGAGCGCCACGGTCTCGGTCACGGGCGAGGCCGCCAGCACGTCATCGAGCGCCCAGTCGGCGAAGCTGACCGCGATCACGGCGTCGCCGGGCGCGGCAGTGTCGGTGACGCGCTGCCAGCCGACCGCCGGCAGGCAGCTGGCGCTGCCGTGGACGCTGCCGACCGTGTTCGTCAGCACCAGCGTCACCTCGTCCAGCAGGTCAAGCTGCTGCACCGCGATGCTCAGCAGCTGCGCCGAAAAGCGCGACTGCTCGGGCGGGCCGAAGTTGGCCTCGCACCAGCCCAGGTCGGCGAGCTGCGGGTTGGGCGTGGCGGTCGGCGGCGCGGTTGGCGTCGGCGGCGGCGGCGTCGCGGTCGCGCTGGGGGCGGTGGTAGCCGTGGGCGCCGTGGTTGCGCTGGGCGCCGTGGTCGCCGTGGCCGTAGGCGCCGTGGTCGGGCTGGGCGCCGCGGTCGCCGAGGGCGTCAGCGCCAGCGCAGTTTGGGGGTTGATGTACACCGGCGGCGCTGGCTGATTCTCCAGCGAGCAGCCAGCCAGGAGGAAGCAGACAAGCAAGCACCAGCGCTTCATCGTGGTCCTTTGTGTTGCGGCGGGGCGCCTAGCGCACGTCGTTGGGCTGCGCGACTTTGATCCAGCCGCGGCGCATGGCGTAGACCACCGCCTGCGTCCGGTCGTTGACCGCCAGCTTGCGCAAAATTGATGAGATATGATTCTTAACCGTCTGGTTACTGATCGCCAGCTTGACGGCGATCTCTTTGTTGGTCCGGCCGGCCGCGACCAGCTCCAGCACTTCGATCTCACGGGGTGACAGCGGCGAGTAGATATTCTCGACCTGCTCGTCGGCAGTCAGCGAGCGAAATTCGTTGAGCACCAGCGAGGCGATCGCCGGCTGGCTCAGCACGATCTCGTTGATCGGGTAGTCGCCGCGCCGCACATCCTGGAGCACTTTCAACAGATCTTCCCAGGGCACATTGCGCGGCAAATAGGCGGCCACGCCGGCCCGCAGGGCGCGGATCATGATTTTTTCGTCCAACTCGGCGCTCAGCAGCACGATCCCGATGTTGGGGTGGCTGCGCTTGATCGCCCGCGCGACCTCCAGGCCATTCACGCCCGGCAGATCAACCTCGATCACGACAATGTCGGGGTCGGTATAATCGACCAGCTGGATCGCCTGCTGGCCATTGCCGGCCTCGCCAGTGATCCGAAACTCGGGGTGGCCAGATAGATGGTAGCGCAAGCCCTGGCGCACAAGGGGCTGGGCATGAACAAGGACCACACCAGATTTGCTCACCGCATCCTTCCTTTCTGTGACGCGCACCAGGTCGCATCGCAAAACCTTTGACAGCGCATCAACCGAGCACAAGGGCGAGATGCACTAATTATTGACGCTGCTGTTAGGTTGCGTGGCATTATACGGCATCAGGCCAGCGCCCCGCAATATGCGCGACGCTGGCCTGGGCTGCGCTGGGCGGCGCGGCGGCTGGGTTGTTGAGCCGCCTAGCGCTCGACCTGCACGCCGCGCCAGAAGGCCACGTAGCCGGTGATATTCTTGGCGGCGTCTTTGGGCGTCGGGTAGTACCACGCGGCGTCTACGTTGGTCTGGCCGTTGGCCGCGACGGTGTAGTAGCTGGCGGTGCCTTTCCACGGGCAGACGGTGTGGGTCGCGCTCGGCTGGAAAAACTCCTGCTTGATCGCGGTGGGCGGAAAGTACACATTGTTCTCGACGATCTCGCAGTCGGCCGCGTCGGCCTCCGCAATAATCACGCCATTCCAGGTCGCTGTGGGCATGCTGCCTCCTTGCTGTCACCATCCATTGTACTGACTTTCGGATTTCTGCTGGCGAGCCGGTCGGCTATACTATCCTAGAGGCCGCCGAAGACCACCACGCTTCTACGATAAAGGATCAGCAATGGACCAGCTAAGCATGCTTTCCCCGCTCGACGGGCGCTACCGGGCCGACACCGAGCCGCTGCTCCAGTACGCCAGCGAAAGCGCGCTGTACCGTGCCCGCGTCCACGTCGAGGTGGAGTATTTGATTTTCCTGAGCCGCTCGCGGAATCTGGGCTTTGTCGCGCCGCTCGCCATTGAGCAGCAGATTGCGCTGCGCCAGCTCTACCGCGCCTGGTCGCCGGCCAGCGCCGCCGCCGTTGCCGCCTGGGACCGCAAGGTCAACCACGATGTCAAGGCCGTCGAGTACTGGCTGCGCGAGCGCATGGTCGAGCTGGGCCTAGCCGCCTGGCACGAGGCCATCCACTGGGCGCTGACCTCGGAGGATGTGAACAACCTAGCCTACGCGATGCTGATCCGCGACGCCCGCGACCAGGTGCTGCTGCCTAAGCTCCAGCTGCTGGTCAGCACGCTGCGCGAGCTGGCGGTGACGCACGCCGCAACGCCGATGCTGGCCCGCACCCACGGCCAGCCGGCGACGCCCACGACGCTGGGCAAAGAGATCAATGTGTTTGCCCACCGCCTCCAGCGCGCGCTAGAGGTCCTGCTGCTCGTCAAGCTGACCGGCAAGCTCAACGGCGCGACTGGCACCTACGCCGCGCAGGTCGCCGCCGCCCCGCAGATCGACTGGCCGACCTTCTCGAAGGCGTTTGTGCGGCGGCTGGACCTGGAGCCGACTATGCTGACTACGCAGATCGAGCCGCACGACACGCTGGTCGAGCTGTGCGATGCACTGCGGCGGATCAATACGATCATCCTCGACCTCGATCTTGACCTGTGGCGCTATATCAGCGACGGCTACTTTATGCAGCGCGCGGTGGCGGGCGAGGTCGGCTCGTCGACGATGCCGCACAAGGTCAACCCGATTGATTTTGAGAACAGCGAGGGCAACCTGCATGTCGCCAACGCGCTGCTGGAGATGTTCGGTCGCAAGCTGCCAATCTCGCGGCTGCAGCGCGACCTCTCGGACTCGACGGTGCTGCGCAATGTTGGCTCGGCGTTCGGGTATAGCCTGATCGCCTACAACCGCACGCTGAAAGGCCTGGGCAAGCTGGAGGTCAACGGCGCGCGGCTGCTGGCCGAGGTGCAGGCCCACCCCGAGGTGCTGGCCGAGGCGATCCAGACGATCCTGCGGCGCGAGCAGTACCCCGAGCCATACGAGGTCCTCAAGCGCCTGACACGCGGCCACACGCCGACGCTCGACGACATTCACCGCTTTATTGCGACGCTGGACGTGAGCGAGGCGGTGCGCGCCGAGCTGCTAGCGCTGCTGCCGGAGCAGTACATTGGCCTGGCCGAGAAGCTGGCGCAACTGGCGCCGTAAAGCGCGGCGGAGCAATCCACTACAATAGCCACATGAAACGTCGCGCACTGCTGCTCATCCCGCTGGTCTGGGCGGTCGCTGGCCTGCTCCTGATCCCGCTGCTCCAGCGAGCCACCGCCGCGCTGGTCGCGCCGCCCGTCGCCGCCCGCCCGGCCACGAGCGCCGCCCCGCGTCGCCCGGCCCTGACCGACCGCGTAGTCCTGGTGATTCTAAGCGGCGTCGGCGCCGACACGCTGAATGACCCGGCCAACCCGTTCGCCTTTCGCACGCTGCGCCGCCTGGCCGCCGAAGGCGCCTGGGGCCTCAGCCGCACCGTCGTGCCGGCGGGCGACGCCCCGACCTGGCTGGCGCTGATCAGCGGCGCGACGCCGGCGCAGTCTGGTGCCGTGACCAACGCCGCCGCGCCAGCGCCGGGCCTCGCGACGCTCTTTGGTGGGCTAGGTGCGCAGCGGGCCGCAATGGTGTGGCGCAGCGGCAACCGCGGCGTTGCGCTGCCTACCGACCTCGCCAGCAGCGCCGCTTTCAGTGCCACGACCAGCGCCGCCGTGGCCCCGCTGGCCGCTGACATTCTGGCCCGCCGCGACGCCGCGCTGGTCGTGGTCGTGCTCGATCAGGCGCGCACGATTCAATTTCGCGGCTCGGAGCAGTGGGAGCGGCTGGATGCTCAGCTGGGGACTGTGATTGCTGGCCTTGATCCGCGGCGCGACACCGTGATCGTCACCGCCGACCACGGCCGCTTGCCCGACGGGCGCTTTGGCGGCAGCGAGGCTCTGGTCACGACCACGCCACTGGTGCTGTGGGGCGCCGGGATTCGTCCCGGCCCGCTCGGCACGGCGCAGCAAACCGATGTGGCGCCGACGATTGCGGCGCTGCTGGGCGCCGCGCCGCCCGCGCAAAGCGGCGGCCGCCCGCTGACTGGGGCGCTCGCACTGGACGCGGAGCAGACCGCGCGCACGCTGGTCGCCTGGATGATGCAGCGGCTGGACCTGGCAGAGCTGGGTACGCCCGTGGCCGCCGAGGAAGCGCGTCGCAGTGCGGCGGCGGCGCTGGCTCGCCGGGACTGGGCTGCCAGCAGTGCGGGCGCTGAATCCGCCGTCGCCGCGCTAGAGTCCAGCGTCGGTGCCTGGCCTGCTCAGCTCGGTCACGCTGTGGAGCGTGGCCGTGCCGCTGGTGCTCTTTGCGCTGGCCCGTGTGCTCGCGTGGCGCGGGCGCCGGCTGGCCCGCTGGCTACAGGCGCCGCTGGTGGGTGCGGCGGCCTATGCGCTGGCCTGGCTGGTGATCTTTATGGGGCTGGCCGGGCTGCGCTACAGCCTGAGCGCGCTGTACGAAAATATTGGCGGTCAGCTCGGGGCGGTGGCGCTGTGGAGCGGGCTGGCGCTGGCCGCGGCCGGGCTGCCGCTGGCCTGGCTCGGCTTGGACGGCGGCGCCCAGTCGGTCGTCGCTAACCTGAGCAAGCTGGTGCTGGTGCTGTGGATCGTCGGCGGCGCGGTCAGCGCAGGCATTGCGCTCCTGGTAAGCGCGCCGCTGGCTGCGCCAACGGCGTGGGCCGTGCTACTCATTGTGCTGGCGCAGCTCAGCGGCGCCAGCCTGGCGGCGCCGCTGGTGGCGCTGCTCGTCGCCGCCGCCACCGATGTGCTGGCGCGCGGCCGCTAGGCCTGAAACGCGCCGTAGCCGCCGCGGTAGTACAGCAGCGGCTGGCCCGTGTTGACCTGCATCGCCACAACCTCGCCCACGATGATCGTGTGGTCGCCGCCGGGCAGTAGCTTGTGAACTCGGCACTCCAGCGTCGCCAGCGCCTCGTCCAGCAGCGGCGCGCCATTGCCGGCCAGATGATAGGCGATGCCGGCGAACTTATCGTCGCTGCGGGCCGCAAAATGCCGGGACAGCCGCTCGCCGTCCGCGGCCAGAATGTTGACCGCGAAGCCGCCGGCCGCCTTCAGCAGCGGGAGGCCGCCCCATTCGTTATGTAAACACACCAGTACCAGCGGCGGCTCCAGCGACAGCGATGAGAAGGCGCTGACGGTCGCGGCCTGCAGCGCGCCGTCCTGGCCGGTCGTCACCACCGTCACGCCCGTCGCAAAGTGGCCCAGCGCCTGTCGAAACTCCGCCTGATCAATGCTCACAGTTTCGCTCCTTGACGCCCGCACGCAGCGATAGCCCACGCGGGCAGCGTGAGCTATCGTAGGGCAAGCCGCGGGCGGCTGCAAGTTTTAAAGGCTAGGCCGCCATGTCCAGCGCCGGCGCCTCGACCGGCTGAGCATGCACGGTCGCCACGTGGATAAAAGCGATCTTGGTGTGGCGATCAAGCACCACGGTCTCGTCCAGTTCGACCAGCGGCTGGCCGTTGCGGACCAGCAGATAGCGGCCGTCCTTGAACGCTTTACAGGCCTGAATTGTCGCCAGCTGCTCATCGAGCGGCGTGAAGCCATATTTCGTGCCGGGCGGCAGCAGCAATGGCAGCGAGGTCGTGATCGTGCCGCCGGCGCGGGCCTTGCGCAGCTCGCCGCCGATCTTGGCCGCGATCAGCTCGCGCACCGTGACCACGGTCTGATCAAAAAGCAAGTAGCACTGTCCGCCAGGTAGCTGCTCGGTGCCGGGCAGCACGGTCGGGACACGTAGCGCAATCGTTGGCATCATTATGTACTCCTCGACACAGCCTAATCTCACTGGTTCGTCTGAAGTATACCAGCCGTTTGTGACAGGAACGGTCACAAAAATGGCACATCTGAGCGAATATGGACCGTGTGTGCCATGCAGCGCCGTGCGCCACCGATGGTACAATCCGGCCCATGAAACTGCCACGCCTTGCGCCGCGCCACAGCCTGGTGCTGCTGATTCCGCTGCTGATCTACGCCTATTTCGCCTGGCGCTACCGGCTGCCGGCGACGCTCCGGCCGCTGCGCGCCAACATTGGCGCACTGAATCAATATCGCTGGAGCTATGCGCTGTGGGTCGGCACGCTGGGCCTGGCGCTGCACGGCTGCTACCTCGCCGGCGCGCTGTGGTGCTGGCGCCACGCCGCCGACCGCCGCACAATCTGGGTCGTCTGGGGCGGCGCCACGCTGGCTGGGCTGGCGCTGGTCGCAATGTTTCCGGTGACCTCCACCGATATTTTCGACTACCTGTTTCGCGGCCGGATCGCGGCGGCGTATGGCAAAAACCCATACATTGATCTGCCCAATCAGTTCAAGGCCGACCCGCTGTTCGGGACGATTGGCTGGCCCAACGCACCGTCAGCCTACGGCCCGCTGTGGGAGCTGCTCAGCCGCGGCCTGGCGACGCTCGGCGGCGCAACAGTGCTGCCCAACGTGCTGCTCCACAAGGCGCTGGCGCTCGCGACCTACCTCGGCTGCGGCGCGCTAATCTGGCGGATCGGCCAGCCCCACGGCCGACAGCACCAGCTGATCGGCAGCTACCTGTGGCTCTGGAGTCCGCTGGCGCTGTGGGAGATCGTCGGCGCCGGCCATAATGATGGGCTGATGGTGGCAAGCGTGCTGCTGGCAGTCTGGGCGGTGGAGCGTGGCCATATCAGCTGGGCGGTCGTGGCCCTGACCGTTGGGACGCTGTTTAAGTTTCTGCCGATTATTTTGCTGCCAGCGGTGGTGGTCTACGGCCTGCGCCAGCAGCGGACATGGCGCGCGCGCCTCGGGCTAGCCCTGAGCAGCCTGGCGATCTTTGCGGCGCTGACGGCGGCGGCCTACTGGCCGTTTTGGGCTGGACCCAAAACGTTCCAGAACATCACGATCCGCTCGGCGTTTGTGACCGGCGCGCCGCTGGCGGTCGTGAGCTATTTCCTGCGCCAGGCGCCGCAGCTCGCCGAGATCAACCGGCTGCTGGCCGCGCTGCATCTGCCCAGCCCAACCACGGCCGACGAGGTGCGGCTCGGCGTCAACGCCGCCGCCAGCGGGCTGCTGATGCTGGGCCTCGTGTGGCAGCTGACCAACATCTGGTGGCGCGGCCGCAGCATCTGGGCGGCGACGTTTGGGCTGCTGCTGTGGTATCTGACGCTGGGCAACCAGTGGTTTCAGCCGTGGTATGTGCTGTGGCTGATCGGGCTGGTGGCGATTCGGCCCGACCGCCGGCGCTGGAGCTGGCTGAGCGCCTGGGCGCTGGCTGGCCAGGCCAGCTATCTGCTCCAGTTTTTTATCGCGCCGCGCCTCGGCAAGACCAACCCGGCGGCCTGGAGCGGCCAGAGCGTCCTGGTCCAGAGCCTCTACTGCGTCCTGATCTTCACGCCGCCGCTGGTGGTGTGGGCGGCCGGCGCGCTGTGGGCGCAAAAAAAGCGCGGATCGCGCCCCGTGGCCGATCCGCGCCCGCTCGCTGAGGTGGCTAGGCCCGAGCCTCGCCAATACTGAACTCTTTGAGCTTGCCCTGGAGCGTCGCCAGGCTCATCCCGAGGCGCTGCGCCGCCTGCCTGTGATCGCCGTCGCACTGCCGGAGCGCCTCGGTCAGCGCCATCTGCTCGGCCTCGTGCAGCAGGTCGCTCAGCGGCACGCCCTTGCGCACTTGCTGAGCCACATCAATCTGCGACGAGGTGCGGCCCGGCTCCAGCGACAGCAGCTGGCTGGTGATGATCTTGCCCTGCGATAGCACGACCGCGCGGGCGATCTCGTTCTCCAGCTGCCGGACGTTGCCGGGCCAGTCATACTGCACCAGCTTCTCCATCGCCTCGTCCGAAATCCGCGTCGGCGATGAGGTTGGGCTGTAGCGATATTTATCCAGAAAGTGCTCGATCAGCAGCGGAATGTCCTCCTTGCGCTCGCGCAGCGGCGGCATATGAATGTTGATGACGTTCAGGCGATAGAATAGGTCCTCGCGGAAGTTGCCCTTGTGAACTTCCTCCTCCAGGTCGCGGTTGGTAGCGGTGATGACGCGGACATCGACCTTGATCGTCGCGGTGCCGCCGACACGCTCAAACTCGCCCTCCTGGAGCACCCGCAGCAGCTTACGCTGCGCCGTCAGCGACAGCTCGCCGACCTCATCGAGAAAAATGGTGCCGTTGTGGGCTAGCTCGAAGCGGCCCTTGCGCTGCTTCTCGGCCGAGGTAAACGCGCCCTTCTCGTGGCCGAACAGCTCGCTTTCCAGCAGTGTGTCGGGCAGCGCCGCACAGTTAACTTTGATCAGCGGGCCGGCGCGGCGGGTCGAGTTGGTGTGGACGACGTTGGCGATTAGCTCTTTGCCGGTGCCGGTCTCGCCGGTGACGAGCACGGTGGCCTCGCTGCCGGCGACGCGGCCGACGGTTTTATAAATCTGCTGCATCGCCGGACCCTGGCCGACAATGCGGTCGCGGCTGCTGGTCGGCTGGGCCTCCAGCGTGCGGACCTTTGAGATCAGCGCCTGGTGCTCAAACAGCCGCTCAATCGTCAGCAGCACGTCGTCGACGGCGAAGGGCTTCAAAATATAATCGTAGGCGCCCATTTGGATCGCGCGGATGCCGACCGAGGCGGTGGCATGGGCCGTGACCATCAGCACCGGCGTGTCGTCGCCGTTTTTGCGCATGCGCTCCAGCACCTCCAGGCCATCAATGCCAGGCATGCGGACATCCATCATTACCAGGTCAAAAATATCACCTTTGGCCTGCGAGGTCAGCACATCAGCCCCGCTTTTGGCCTCGCCGACATGATACCCCTCGCCCTCAAGCAGCTCGCGCAGAATGGCGCGGATATGCGGCTCATCATCGGCGACAAGTATTCGGCGCTGCGTAGCTTCCTCTCTTGCCACGGCAATCTGGCTCCTTATCGTATGTCTCTCTTCATCACACCAGCGCTGGCAGATGTTTAATAGTGTAGGGTAGCAAATATGCTCAAGAGTTGGGGCCGCCCTGTGCCGGATTATAGCGGAGCGCTACAGGCGATGCAACAGGGCTGACCCAATGGCGCAGTGCAGCGCAGCGCGGGCGCGGCTGTTATTCGGTGCGGCGTTCGATGTGGGCGCCCAGCGCCTGAAGCCGCTGCTCGATCTGCTCATAGCCGCGATCAATCTGGTTAATATTTTGAATTTTGCTGACGCCATCGGCCGCCAGCGCGGCGATCACCAGCGCCATGCCGGCCCGAATGTCGGGCGACACCAGCGTCTCGCCGTGCAGCCGCGCCGGGCCAATCACGACGGCGCGATGCGGGTCGCAGAGCACAATCCCAGCGCCCATTTCGATCAGCCGGTCGACAAACACCAGCCGCCGGTCAAACATTTTCTGGTGGATCAGCACAGTGCCCTGCGACTGCGTGGCGACGACCAGCGCAATGCTGATCAGGTCGGGCGGAAAGCCGGGCCAGGGCATATCGTCGATTTTTGGGATCGCGCCGTCGAAGTCGGTCTGGACGCGCAGCTCCTGCCCAGCCGGCACCACGATGTCCTGGCCGTCATCGCGCCACTGCACGCCCAGCCGCCCAAAGACGATCCTGGTCATGCGATGCTCCTCGGGCCGGCAGTTGGCGATTCGCAGCTCCGAGCCAGTCGCGGCCGCCAGGCCGATCAGCGAGCCGACCTCCATGTAGTCTGGGCCAAGCGTGTAGCTAGCGCCGTGCAGCCGCGCGACGCCCTCGATCACCAGGCTGTTGGTGCCGATGCCGGTGATCTTGGCGCCCATCGAGTTCAGGCAGCTGCACACATCCTGCACATGCGGCTCCGAGGCGGCGTTGGCGATTTTGGTGGTGCCCTCGGCCAGCACCGCGGCCAGCACGGCCTGCTCGGTGCCGGTGACGCTCATCTCATCCAAAAAGAGGTCGGTGCCGCGCAGCCGGTCGGCGTGCAGCACAAAGCGATCCGGCAAAATCTCGATGTGGGCGCCGAGGGCTTGGAGCGCCAGAAAATGCGTATCCAGCCGCCGCCGCCCGATGCGGTCGCCGCCCGGCCGCGGGATCGTCGCGGTGCCGCGCCGCGCCAGGAGCGGCCCGGCCAGCAGCGGCGCCGTGCGAATGCGCCGCCCGAGGTCCAGGTCCGGCTCGTTGCCGTCTACGCCGCGGCTCGACAGCGTGCAGCTGCCGTCGGCGCCGCGCTCGACTGTCGCGCCCAGCCGGGTCAGCAGCTCAAGCTTGGTGCGCACATCGCCGATGTTCGGGACGTTGTGGAGCTGGAGCGGCTCATCGGTTAGCAGACTGGCGGCCAGCAGCGGCAGCGCCGCATTTTTATTTCCGACCGGCGTGATCGTCCCGCTGAGCCGATGGCCGCCCTCGATTTTAAAATATTCCATGTGCTGTTCCTGTGGCTACAAAAAGGATCAGGCCGAAAGCGCCCTGATGCTCCGGCCTGATCCAACATATGCTCCATCGTAGGCCGCCCGTGGTGGGCTACGGAGCTATTGTAGCCTAGCTTGGCGGCGGGAGCTGCGGCGGCTGGGGCTTGCGACGAAATAAGCCGCGCAGCCGCTGCCACAGGCAAGGCCGCACGGGCGCTGCGGGCGCGCCAGGGACGCTCGGGGCGGCCCGGCGACGATCCAGCAGCTCACGGGCGCGCTGCTTGCCCAGCGTCATAGCTCGGCGATAGAGCTGCTTGAGGCTGGCGCTGCTCATCACCTCGCCCTGGCTGTACCACAGACTGGCCGACTGGCCGACGGCGTAGGTGCCGGCGTAGGCCACCGCGACCTTTGGCAGCAGCCCAAAGCCGGGGATCAGCCCGATCAGCTGGCGCGCAAGCTGCCGCCACAAAAAGCCGCTGCCGATCACCGGCATGATCTCGCGCATCTGGGCCTGAAAATCTGGCGGCGCGCCGTAGGCCAAGCCGAGCTTATAGGTCAGCAGGGCCTGGTTTTTGGTCAGAACTAGCATGTCAGCGGCGTTGAGCGGAATATTGAGAAACGGGATCAGCTCGGGCAGCCCCGAGGTCAGCGCATAGGTCGCATTCGAGAAGGCGGCCTCGCCGATCAGCACGCGCGACACGGCCTCGCGCAGGCCGGGCAGTCGTCGCCCGGCAGCGACGCGCTGGTCGTCGGGGAGCAGCTCGGCCAGCTCAGTGAGCAGCCGCGCCTCGATCGTGGCGACCTGGGTGTCGGGCAAAAAGACCACTTTGGCGCCGCCCAGATCGGGCTGCTGGCCGTCGACGGTCTCGGGTACGTGCTCGCCGCCCACCAGCGCCACCAGCCGCGGCTGCGTGAGCATCGCCAGCTTGTCGGCGGTGCTGACCGCGGCGGCCGGCAGCGCGCCACCGCTGGCCAGGACCAGCACCACGACCGCGCTGTTGATCAGGGCGTTCTGGCGCTCGCGCGGCACCGCCAGGTCAAACTCAACGACCGCATCGCGGCTCGCGGCCACAAAGCGGCCCGGCGCGCCCCGCAGCACGTCCACGACCGCCGCGCGCAGCGCCGGCTCGCCCACGACTGCCACCGTCAGCGGCTGCTCGGCGGCATCGCGGATGTCGCCCACATTCAGCTCACGAACAGTGTTCCAGACCCCAGCAATATCAGTTAATTTGGGCACAGCACTCTCCACGCTCGGTCTACCGATGAGTAGCAGGAATTAGACCAGTGCGCCGACAACACAAAACCTCTCCGCAAAGGAAGAGGCTGTAGGTCGGTCGCGCCCGATTAAGTTGTGGAGGTGGCGATGGGATTCGAACCCATGATAACGGTTTTGCAGACCGCCCCCTTAGGCCACTTGGGTACGCCACCACTATGCGGGCATTCTATCATAGCGGCCAGCCGGGCGCAACTTGGCGCGGGCGTGGGCCGTGGGCCGACCATGCGCCAGCCCACGGCGCGGCCAGCGCTAGCTGTTGCCGGCGCTGACAGCCTGCAAGCGCTCGGCGTTGTCGCTGACAGTCAATGCGTCAACCATGCGGTCGAGGTCGCCGGCCAGCACGCCAGGAATGTTGGAAAAATTCTGGCCAATCCGGTGGTCGGTAATGCGATCCTGCGAAAAATTATAGGTTCGAATTTTTTCGGCCCGCTCGCCAGTCCCAACCTGCGCGAGCCGCGACGAGCCGATCTCTTTGGCCCGCTTCTCTAGCTCGATGGCGTAGAGCCGCGCCCGCAGCACGGTCATCGCCGCCGCCTTGTTCTTGATCTGCGAGCGCCCATCCTGACAGGTGACGACCAGGCCGCTCGGCACGTGGGTCAGGCGCACCGCCGAGTTGGTGGTGTTGACGCCCTGACCGCCGTGGCCGCCCGAGCGATACACATCCACCCGGATGTCCTCGTCGCGCAGATCGACCTCGGCCTCCTCGACTTTCGGCAGCACGGCGACAGTGGCGGTCGAGGTATGAATGCGACCGCGCGCCTCGGTCTGCGGCACGCGCTGCACGCGGTGCACGCCACCCTCATACTTCAGGCGGCTGAAGGCGCCCTCGCCCCGCACCTCAAAGACGGCCTCCTTGTAGCCGCCGGCGGCGTTCTCACTGCCGCTGATCAGCTCGGTCTTCCAGCCATGATTTTCGGCGTAGCGCGTGTACATCCGAAACAGCTCGGCGGCAAATAGCCCGGCCTCGTCGCCGCCCTCGCCCGCTCGGACCTCGATGATCACGTCTTTGTCATCGTTGGGATCGCGCGGGAGCAGCAGCAGCTTGATCTCCTCGGCCATTGGGTCGAGCTGTGAGCGCAGCTCCTGAATCTCGATCTGCGCCAGCTCGCGCATCTCGGGGTCGCTGCCGTCGGCGACCATCTCCTCGGCGCCCTTGATGCCATCGAGCAGCCGTGAGTAGCGCTGGTAGCGCTCAACCACCGCCTCAAGCTCGCGGCGCTCGCGGGCCAGCACCTGGAGTCGCTGGTTATCGGTGGCGATCTCGGTCTGACCCATCTGCTCATTCAGGTCATTATAGCGATCAGCGATCTGACTGAGCTTGTCTAAAACTTTACTATCGAGCATATATCCTCAAAAACGTGTGGGAAAAGCGCCGCATAATCTTTGGGCAAACAGCCAACAGGGGTGAACGCAATCGCGTCACCCCCATCGTAGCTTTCCTTGAGTTCGGCTAGAACCGTGGCGTCATACGCTCACGTTTGCGCCGATTGCGCTCTGCCCGGCGGCGCTTTTCTTTGCGCTGCTCGCCCTTACTCACGAAGTGCATTTTTTCGCGGTAAGTTTTGGTGATGCGCTCAGCAACGACACCTTTATTGAAACGGCGGATCAGCTGTTCAACCGATTCGCCTTCACGTCGATCTACATGCATACACGTAACCTGGGTTGGACCTCGCGGCCCAAGCCATAGTCAATTCACCCCCTTCGCCGCAAATGTACCGATGCGAACATCGGCTGGGCTATTATACGCAAAAAGCGTGGCGCTGGCAATCGCGTGGCGGGTGGCTTAAGGCTTCGTTCGCCCACTTGACAAAGCCCTGAAACGCTGTTAGAGTGGCCCCACTATGGACCACCTAAATATGACGGCTGATCTCACGCTAATGCGCGAGCTTAACCAGTCGCTAATTCTAAATCTCATCCGTCAAGAAGCCCAAATCTCGCGCGCCGACATTGCCAAGCGCACAGAGTTTGAGCCGCTCCACGGTGTCCAACATCGTCAACGATCTTGTCGCCGACGGCCGCCTCCACGAGATTGGCGCCGGCGAGTCCAGCGGCGGGCGTCGGCCAATCCTGCTGGAGTTCAACTACCGCTCCGGCTTCGTGATCGGCGTCGAGCTGGCCACCGACCGCCTGAACGTGCTGCTGACCGACCTGCGCGCCGAGATCGTCGCCCAGCACACGGCGCCGTTCGACATTGAGAACGGACCTGAGGTGAGCCTGCCACAGCTCAAGGCCGCGATTGACCAAGTGCGCGCGGCGCTGCCTACGGCGCAGATTCTGGGCGTCGGCGTGGGTGTGCCAGGCCCGCTGGCCTACAGCGCCGGCTCCACCATCGCGCCGCCGATCATGCCGGGCTGGGGCGGCGTGCCGCTGCGGGCGCAGCTCCAGCAGCTGCTCGCAGATTCCCGTCCACCTCGATAACGACGCCAACCTGGGCGCGCTCGCCGAGCAGCGGCTAGGCGCCGGGCAGGGCATCCGCAATATGTCGTATGTGCTGCTGGCCAGCACCGGCATCGGCGCCGGCCTGATCTCCGAAGGCAGCGTATTTCGCGGCGAGATCGGCTCAGCCGGCGAGATCGGCCACCTGACGATTGATGAGGACGGCCCGGTCTGTCGCTGCGGCTCGTTCGGTTGCCTGGAGAGCATGGCCTCGCTGCCGGCGATCCTGGAGATGGCTGGCAAGCAGGGCTTTGAAAATCCAACGCTAGAAAGCTTGCTTGCGGCGGCAAATGCTGGTAATAATACAGCACAGCATCTATTCACGACTGCCGGGGCACATATCGGCGTCGCAATTGCCAGCCTGCTTAACTTATGTAACCCCGGCCTTGTCGTGCTAGGTGGCCCACTGGCCACTGCTGGCGATCTGCTGCTTGATGCGGTGCGGCACACTGCCCGGCAGCGCGCGCTCGCCATCGCGCTTGAGCACTGCGAGATTGTGCAGGGCCTCCTCGGAACCGACGCCGTCGCGCTGGGCGCCGCCTCCCATATGATCCAGGCAGCGTTTAGCCCACCGGCCCTCGACTCGCTCCTCACGCAGCGGCCAATGCCAGTCGCTATGCACTGAAAGGAGGTGGTGGCTCGCTCTGATCGGTTTGTCCGCCCGTGTCCTCAACGGTTGAGAATCTACTAAGGAGTAGTAAAAACTATGAAGCGTTTTGCTTCGCTGATGCTCTTTGTGATGCTTGCGAGCATCCTGGCCGCCTGTGGCGCCAACACCGCCACGACCACGACGACGGTCCCGGCGACCACGGCCCCCGTCGCTACCACGGCTCCCGTCGCTACCACGGCTCCCGTCGCTACCACGGCTCCCGCCGTGACCGCCGTCGCCGCCGCCACCACCGCCGCTCCTGCGATGACAGAAGCTCCTGCCGCCACCACTGCTACGCCGGCCGCGACCGCCGCTGGCACTGGCAGCATGATGAAAGTCACTGGCAGCCTGACGCTGTGGCACGCCTACGGCACCGGCAGCGCTGAGGAGAAAGCCCTGACGCAGATCATCGAGAGCGTCAAGGCCGCGAACCCCGAGGCGACTATCGACGTGCTGCAGATTCCGTTCAACGACGTGTTCACGAAGTTCGAGACCGAGGCGGCCGCGGGCGCCGGCCCGGACCTGTTCGTGGCGCCGAACGACAACCTGGGCAAGGAAGTGCGGGCCAATCTGCTGGCGCCGCTGGACGAGATGCTGAAGGGTCAGCTGACCAACGTGCTGCCGCTGGCTGTGCAGGGCATGACCGTCGACGGCAAGCTGTACGCGGTGCCCGAGTCGCTGAAGGCTGTGGCGCTGTACTACAACAAAAGCAAGGTCGCCACGCCACCGACGACGACCGAGGAGCTGCTGAAGCTGGTGCAGGGCACCAACACGCTGGCGCTGAACCAGAACGCCTACCACAACTTTGGGTTCTGGGGCGCGTTCGGTGGCAACCTGTTTGACAGCAGCAACAAGTTCGTGGCCGACCAGGGCGGCTTCGCGGACGCCTTCACGTACCTGAAGACGCTCAAGGGCGAGAAGAACGTGCAGTTCTACACCGATGGCGGCAAGGCCGACACGGCGTTCAAAGACGGCACGGCCGACATGATCATCAACGGGCCGTGGGCGCTGGGCGACTACAAGGAAGTCCTGAAGGACAACCTGGCGGTCGCAGCGATCCCCGGCGCGAAAAACCCCGGCAGCCCGCTGACGGGCGTGGACGGCTTCTACATCAACGCGAACTCGAAGAACAAAGAGGGCGCGGTGGCGCTGGCGCTGGCGATGGTCGCGCCTGCCTCGGAGCAGATCTATGTGGACGTGGCCGGTCACGTGCCGGCCGACAAGACCGTCAAGATCAGTGACCCGCTGGTGCAGGGCTTTGCCAACTCGGCCGCGACCGGCTACCCCCGCCCGCAGACCGCCGAGCTTGATCAGTACTGGGGGCCGTTCGGCGACGCCCTCAACGCCGTCCTCGACGAGGACAAGGCGCCGGCCGATGCGGTGAAAGAGGCCACCGAGAAGGCCAACGCCGCCGCTAGCAAGCAGTAGGATTGGCAGCACAAGCGCGGCAGTGTTGTCTGCCGCGCTTGTCCTATATCTAGCGTCATAGGTCGGCTGAACAAAGCTTTTCCTTTGTAGCGCGCAGGGTAGACACTGCCTGATAATCTGCGTATAATGTCGGTATCAGCTTGCCGCCCGGCGTAGATGTGTACCAACAGTGCTGATCACAAGATACCTGTAAAACTGCTTTTTTCGCTCTTCTATTATTTCTCCCGATCAGAACACCACAATTGTTGTGAAGGAGTCGTTGTATGGCCGCCATTGACCGTAGCAGCGTAGCCCGTCCGCCCGCTGACCCCAGCGTTTCGCAAAGCGCCCGCCGCCGCCAGGTTCGGACCAATCTCACCGCCTACATGTATATTCTGCCAGCGGCCCTCATCCTCCTGATCATTACCTTCTACCCACTGATCTATTCGATCTGGATGTCGTTTACCGACTACGGGCTAGCAAATCTGCGGGTTGGTGCGCCCAGCCCTAAGTTTGTGGGTCTCAAGAACTACAGTGATATTCTCAAAGGTGCTGTCGCCACCAAGCTCGGCTGGGACTTTAATTTCTGGCGCATGCTGGGCTTCAACCTGTGGTGGACGATCTCAAACGTCATTTTTCACGTTTCGATGGGCGTGCTCATCGCCGTGCTGCTAAACGTTGAGGGGCTGTGGTTTAAGCGTATCTACCGCGCGGTCTATGTGCTGCCAATCATTGTGCCCTCGCTGGTCATCGCCAACGTGTGGAAGAACATGTTTGATGAGCAGTACGGCTCGATCAACCAGCTCATCAGCTCGATCGGCGGGGTGTTTGGCGCCGCACCGGCCCGCATTCGCTGGCTGGAGCAGATTAAATATCCGATCCCCGGCATCCCGCTGCCGCTGGCCTACTTTGCGATGCTGATCACGAATATTTGGCTGGGCTGGCCATTTATGACGATTGTCGCCACCGGCGCGCTACAAAGCATTCCCAAAGATCTCTACGAGGCGGCCTCGATTGACGGCGCGACCCGCTCGCAGCAGTTCTGGAAAATTACGCTGCCGATGCTGCGGCCCGCGATGGTGCCGGCGACGATGCTGGGCCTGATCACGACCTTCAACCTGTTCGACATCAGCTACTTTGTCTCCGGCGGCAACCCCAAGCACCGCACCGAACTGCTGGTCACCCAGGCGTACCGCCTCGTGCGCGAGCAAAACCTGTATGGCTTGGCGGCGGCGTTTGGCGTGTTTATGTTCTTTGTGCTCGGCGCGATCACGCTCGTCACCAACCGCATCTCGAAGGCGACCGAAAGCTACGATGTCTAACGCTCATCTGTTTGAGGAGATCTGATCATGGCAACTGTTTCAGTTCCACAGCGCGGTGCAAAGATCGGGCGCGGCGGCAGCGACAAGGCCGGCCGCCGGATGTCGATTGGGCGCCAGCTACTGCTCCAGTTCATGTGCTTGCTTATCGGCTTCACGGTTTTGTTTCCGATCCTGTGGGTCGTCTCGATGTCGCTAGACCCGACGAATACCGCACGGCCCAAAAGCCTGAAATTTGTTCCCGGCCGGCGGCGTATCACTGGGCGCCTATCGCGCGGTGCTCGATCAGCCGACGGCCAACCCGGTCAAGTTCTGGCGCCTGGCGCTCAACAGCACCATGCTGGCCGGCGGGTCGGCGCTGTTCTCAGTGCTGATCGGCGTGGGCGCGGCCTACGCCTTCTCGCGCCTGCGCTTCAGCGGCCGGCAGTTTTTGATGATCTCGATCCTGTTTGTGCTGCTCCTGCCAGCGACCGCCGGCCTCGCGCCGCTGTTCGTGCTGCTGAATAAATTTCAGTTCAATCTCGGCGGGGTCGCGTTCAACCTGCGCAACTCGCTGTGGGGCGTGGGGCTGGCGACGGTCTCCGGCTCGCTGCCGTTCGCGATCTGGAACCTAAAGGGCTATCTCGACACAATCCCGAAGGAGCTGGAGGAGGCCGCGATCATCGATGGCGCCTCGTCGCTCCAGACGTTTGTGCGGATCATTCTGCCGCTGGCCACGCCGGCGCTGGCGGTCACGGGCTTTCTGGGCTTCATGAGCGGCTGGGCCTCGTTCGCGCTGCCGTGGGCCTTCCTGACCAAGCCCAAAGATTTTACGCTGGCGATGGCGCTGTACAACATGACCGGCCAGTACTCGGGCAGCGTGCCGTGGTCGCGGTTTGCGGCGATGGCGCTGATGGTCGCGGCGCCGGTCTCGGTGATCTACCTGCTGCTGCAAAAATATATCGTCAGCGGCCTGACGGTCGGCGGCGTCAAGGGCTAGGATTCGCTGTTAACAAGCGACGGGCCACGCAGATAAATGCTGCGTGGCCCGTGGTGTTTTTTGCGTCGGCTAGGCGCGCGGCTGCGTCGTGATTTCGACGCGCTCGATGGTGTCGCCAGGCTTGTTGTCGCGCTGCGGGTCGCGCTCACGGATTGCCATGACGTTCTCCATGCCCTCGACGACCTCGCCGAAGACCGCATGGCGGCCATCGAGGTGCGGGGTGGCCGTGTGGGTAATGAAAAACTGCGAGCCGCCGGTGTTCGCGCCGGCGTTGGCCATCGACAGAATGCCGCCCTTGCTATGGCGCAGCTGGGGATGGAACTCGTCTTTGATTTTGTAGCCGGGACCGCCGGTGCCGGTGCCGGTCGGGTCGCCGCCCTGGACCATGAAGTTTTTGATCACTCGGTGAAACGTGGTGCCGTTGTAGAAGCCCTGCTGCGCCAGGAACACAAAATTATTGACCGTGAGCGGCGCCTCGGCGGCAAAGAGCTTGACTTTGATGGCGCCACGATTGGTGTGGAAGGTCGCGAAGTAGTCGGTATTCGGCTCAAGCGCCATGTCGGGCGCTTTCGGAAATTGCTGGGCCATTCTTACTCCCCTTTCGTATCGGCGGCGCCAGTGCGCACCGCATCTTTTAGGCTATTGCTGGCCGAGAAACCGGGCGTGCGGGTCGCGCCAATCTGCATCGGCTGCTTGGTCTGCGGGTTGACACCCTGGCGTGCCTGGCGGTCCCGGACCTCAAAGGTGCCGAAGCCGGTCAGGACCACCCGGTCGCCGCGCTGTAGCTGTTCGGTGATGAGTTGAAGCGCGGCATCCACGACCTGGCGCGCCTGCTTTTTGGGGACGCCTGCGCGCTCAGCAACTTCAGCGATAAACTCGGTTTTCTGCATTGGAGCAGCTCCTTTCATGCGCCTGTGACCCGTAGGCCGAGCTGCATTATAGCATACCGTGGGCCGTCAAGGTGGCTTTCAGGGCATACAGAAGCCACAAACCGCCGTCGCAACATCGGCGCGCGCTATTCGTTCTATAATAGCGCGCACACACAATGGGAGGTCAAAATGCAGGTTGACGCCAAGATTTTTAAGGCGTATGACATTCGCGGCATCTATCCGACGGAGCTGAACGCCGACACCGCCTACGCGATCGGCCGAGCCTTTGCGACGTTTTTGAAGGCTGACCAGGTCGTGGTGGGCCGTGATATGCGGACCTCGGGGCCGGAGCTGTTCGAGGCCGTGACCCGCGGGCTGCGCGACCAGGGCGCCGACGTGCTGGACATCGGGATGGTCAGCACCGACCAGTACTACTACGCCTGCACCACCTACGGCAAGCCCGGCATGATGGTGACGGCCTCGCATAATCCCAAAGCCTACAACGGCTTCAAGATGGTGCGCCAGATGCCGTATCTGCTGAGTGGCAGCGAGGGCATCCAGGACTTGCTGCGGATTGTGCAGACCGACGCCTTCGTCACGCCCACGCGCCAGGGCAGCATCGAACAAGTCGAGACGATGGAGGGCTTTAAGGCCGCGGTGCTCAAGCTCATCGACCGCGACGCACTCAAGCCACTCAAAGTTGTGGCCGACACCGGCAACGGCATGGTCGGGCCGGCGCTGGAGCAGGTTTACGCCCACCTGCCGGTTGAGCTGACCAAGCTGTACTTCGAGCCGGACGGCACGCTGCCGAACCACGGCCTCGACCCGCTCCAGGAAGAGAACCGGCGCGAGCTACAGGCGCGGGTCGTCGAGGAGGGCGCCGATGTTGGCTTTGCGTTCGATGGCGACGGCGACCGCTTTTTCGTGATCGACGACCGCGGCCACTTCATCCCCGGCGACTACATGACCGCGCTGCTAGCCGAGTATCTGCTCAAAAAATATCCGGGCGAGAAGATCATCTACGACGTGCGGGCCTCGTGGGCGGTGGCGGACCTGGTGCGCGCCGCCGGCGGCACGCCGCTGATCGAGCGGGTGGGCCACGCCTTTATCAAGCGCCGCATGGCCGACGAGAACGTCTTATTTGCCGGCGAGGTGTCGGGCCACTACTATTTCCGCGACTTCAACTTTGCTGACTCTGGGGATTATTCCCTCGCTGCTGATCCTGGAGATGCTGTCGGCGAGCGGCAAGCGGATGTCGGAGCTGCTACAGCCGCTGGAGGCCAAATATTTCGTATCGGGCGAGATCAACTCGACGGTCGCGGACGGCAAGGCCAAGATCGCTGGGCTGCTGGAGCGCTACAGCGACGGCACGATCGAGCAGATCGATGGCGTCTCGGTCACGTATCCGACATGGCACTTCAACATCCGCGGCTCGAACACCGAGCCGCTGCTGCGCCTCAACCTTGAGTCGCTAGACACCGCCGAGATGGAGGCCAAGCGCGACGAGCTGCTGGCCTATATCCGCAGCTAAGTGATGTGCGGCTGAGGCGACCTGGCGGCCCCCTTGTCGTTATGTCACCAACCGTGTATGCTAGCAACCTAGCGGCGCTGCTGATCGTCAAAGCTGACGGGCGCAGCGCCGCACTACTATCCGCCCCTCATTTTCCTCAGGACTAGCCAGTGGCCGCGACGCCGCTGGGAAAGGCACAACCATGCTATCGCGAATTTCCCGCTCGCCGGTGGGCCAGTGGCGCAGCTATTTAGCCCGCCAGCAGAGCAGCGAGCGAGTCAGCGTTGGGCTGATCCACGTCATCTACAGTGTCTGGATCATGGCATTTCTGCTCAAGCTGATCGGATCGAGCTGGGATGTCGGCTGGCACTTCCGCTATCTGCGCGACGACCTGGCGCCGCCGCACATCATCAACACGCTGGGCATGCTGCTGGCGGTGGCCGTGCTGGGCTATCAAACCTGGACCACGGTCGGCATTGAGACCTGGGGGCTACGCTGGCTGCAAATTGGGACGGCGGTATTTATCGCGGCGATTCCGCTGGACCTGATTAACCACCGGCTGTTTGGCCTCGACATCACCAGTCGGAGTTCGACGCACGCGATGCTCTATGGCGGCACGGCAATCATGCTGGTCGGGATGCTGCGGAGCTGGCTGCAGGTGACGGCGCCGGGCCACTGGCAGACCGTGGTGGCGTTTGGGTTCTGGGCCTTTTTGCTGGAGGACGTGCTGTTCCCGCTGGGGCAGCAGGAGTACGGCACGCTGGCGCTGGCGGCGTATAACAATGGCACGACCACCGCCGACCCCGAGCTGATCAGCGCGGGCGGCGCAAATATCACGGCGTTTGCGCTGGGCGCGATCCCGCTGTGGCTGTACCCGGTCTACTTGGTGCTGGCGAGCACGCTGGTGCTGCTGGCCGCGCGGCTGGTCATGCGGCAGCGCTGGACCGCGACGACGCTGGCGGCGATCTACATTGGCTACCGCCTGGTAGACTACGGCCTGCTGCGGCTGGGCGATTTCCCGCCGTCATTTATCCCGGTCATGCTGCTGGCCGGCGGCGTGGTGATTGACATTGCCGTCACGCGCCGCCTGCACCCGATCATGACGAGCGCCGCGCTGGTTGTGGCGTTTTACGGCAGCGCCTGGGTGATTGGGCAATTCACGCTGATGCCAAGCTTTGGCCTCACCACCGCGCCGGCGGTGCTGGTTCTGCTCACGGGCATGCTGTGGCTGGCGCAGCGCTGGCAGCCGCAGCCGCGCCCACTGGCGGCCGCCGCACAATCTTGACACCGCCGGAGAGCGATTGTACAATATCGTCAGTGAGCGGGAGTGGCGCAATGGCAGCGCATGTGCTTCCCAAGCACAGGGTTGCGAGTTCGAGTCTCGTCTCCCGCTCCACTGACCAAACGGCGCCCGGCTTGCAAAAGCCGGGCGCCGCTCGTTATGCCAAAGAATAAGCAGTGTGGGGGCCGAGCACACTCACCGGCTGCCAAGCATCACTGCGAAAAGCACCGCTAGCCCAATGCCCAGCACCGATCCGCCCAGCGCTGCGGCCGTCGCCATGAGTAGGAACGCCAGCAGTTCAAAAGACGACCCACCATTCGTTGACATACGAGCCTCCGCTAGCCTAGCTCAACAACAGGGTGGGCGTAGCATAGCAGAAATTGAGGGGCGCAGCTAGGGATAGTAAGTATCAACCGTGCGGCGACTGTAGAGCTGGAGCATCGCGCCGCGCCAGGTGAGGCCACCGTGGTACTCGTAGTGCCAGGCCTCGGTGACGCCGCGGTTGCCAGGGATGCGCTGCCAGCCCTCGCGCTCAAAGATCGCGGTGACATCGACGTAGTACGCCGCCGGGCCACGGCCCTGCGTGGTGGCCGCGGCATACCAGCGCCCCAGCGCCCCATCCTGGCGGGCGCAGCGCAGCAGCACGCGCCACAGCCCGGCGCGCGCCGGATCGCGAATGAACACCACACCCTGGCGCCCGCCGACCGACAGCAGCTGCATGACATCCACCGCCCGCCCGGCCTTATGCCACGAGCGGTCCGCCACGCCGGGCTTGGTGGTGCGGTAGCCGATGCCACGAAAGGCCTCATCGATGCGGCCGAGATAGTCGACGCCGCTAGCGGCGAGCACCTGGCTGCGGACACGGTTGAACGAGCCGACCGCGCCGGGCGCGAGGTAGGGGTGGGGCGCCGACACATCAAGCAGCGCCGTGAGGTTGCCAGGGCCATCGGCGACGGGCCAGCGCGGGCGGACCACGGCCGGCGGTGCGGGCGCCGGCGTGGGCGTGGGCTTGGCGGGCAGGCCGGGCTTCGGCCTGGCGGTGGGGAGGTTGGGCTTCGGGGCCACCGCAACTGGCCGGGGCAGCTCAGCGACCAGCCGCGGGATCGCCTGGGCGCCGCGCGGGTCAAGGGCGACGAGCGAGCGATGCAGCCAGCTGGCACCCGAGGCCGTGCGCACATGCCACCACTCGTCGCCGGCGCCCTCCAGCAGCAGAATATCGCCGGCATCCACGCCGCCAATGACCTCGGCGTCGAGGTCGGGGCTGGCGCGTAGGTTGCCGCCGTTGGTCACGACGACCGCCGGAAAATCCGGGGCCGCGCTGACGGCGAAGGGCACGTGGCCAATCGCCGCCGGATCAATGATCAGCACGGTGTCGCTGAGCCAGCCGTCGCCGGACGGAGTGTGGACCAGCCACCAGTCGCCGGCCCACGCGGCCAGCCGCACCTGGTCGCCGGGCTGCACGCTGCCAACCGTGGCGGCGTCGCTGCCGGGCGCGGCGTACAGCATGGCGCTGGACCACACCGCGGCCCACGGCTCGACAAAGGTGGGCGTGGCAGTCGGCGCGGCCGGGATAGTCGGCGCGGCGCTGCTCGTCAGGGCTGCTAGCGCCGCGGCCGTTGGGGTCGCAGCGATGGCGGCGCTGGGATTAGCGCGCGAGGTCGTGACGATCACGGCGCCCACCGCCACCAGCCCGAGCGCCAGCAGCAGCAGAACGCCGACGCCGCTGCTACGGGCGGGCGCGTGCGACTGCACTGGGCGAAGTGGGCGGGTTGGGCGAACTGGGCGCATAGCTTCCTCGTGGGTGGCGATGATTGACCGAGCGGCTGGCTAGGTGTGGCGCAGCTGCTGGGCGCGGGCGTAGAGCTCGGCGTAGGCCGCCGCCGACGGCGCCCACGAGTGGTCCTCGCGCATGCCGCGCTCGCGCAGGATCGCCCAGCTCCGCGGATCACGGAAGGCGGTGAACGCGCGCTGCAGCGTGTCCTCCAGAGCCGCGGCGGTATACGGATGGAAGCGAAAGCCATTGCCGGTCAGGCCCTCGCGCACGGTGTCGTTGAGGCCGCCGGTGGCCCGCACCAGCGGCACCGTGCCGTAGCGCAGCGCGATCAGCTGGCCGAGACCGCCCGGCTCGTAGCGCGACGGCATCAGGAACATATCGCACCCAGCGTAGATGCGCTGCGCCAGCGCCGCATCGAATTTTAGCGCGGCGACGATGCGGTCGCCCAGCTGACGCTGTAGGTCGGCGAACAGCTGCTCGTAGCGCGCGTCGCCAGTGCCAAGCACGACCAGCTGCGCGTCGGTCTGGAGCAGCCACGGGATCACTGAGGAGACCAGATCAAGGCCCTTCTGATCGGCCAGGCGCGTCACCATGCCGAGCAGCGGGCGGGTGCTGCTCACATCTAGACCCAGCTCCTGCTGGAGCGCCGTTTTGCAGGCCGCCTTGCCGCTAGGATCGTCAGCGCTGAAGTGCGCCGGGATGGCGGGGTCGTGCGCCGGGTCAAAAAAGGTCGTGTCGAGGCCGTTGATCACGCCGACCAGCCGGTCGCGGCGCTGGGCCAGCAGATCTTGCAGCCCCTCGCCATACTCGGGCGTCAGAATCTCGCGGGCGTAGGTCGGGCTGACGGTGGTGATGATGTCGGCCGACGCAATGCCGCGGGCCATGAAGTTGAAGTGCTCGTCCTCGGGTTGGCCGCCCCACAGGTTGGAGTTGAGGCCGCTGAAGATGCTGGGTAAACGAGCTAAAATTGCCCTGGTAGGCCAGATTGTGGATCGTGTACAGCGTGCCAACGTCGGGGAAGGCGCGGGCGAATAGGGTTTTGAGATAGGTCGGCAGCAGGCCAGTGTGCCAGTCGTTGGCGTGGACCACATCGACATTCCAGCCCTCGACGGCGCGCAGGTGCTGCATCAGGCCCAGGATGCCGCGGGCGAAAAAAATAAAGCGCGTGTCGTCGTCGCCCATGCCGTAGGGCTGCGGACGGTCAAAGGCGGCCGGAATATCGAGCAGGTAGATGGGGACGCCGGCGACCTCGGCCCGAAAGACCTCGACTGGCTCGACGCGCACGCCGGCGGCGACAAAGAAGCCGCCGATCGGGCCAGCCTGCGGCGTCGAGCTGGTGCGGATGGCCTGGTAGCGCGGCATCACGACGCGCACATCGTGGCCGAGGGCGCGCAGGGCCGGCGGCAAGGCGGCCGCGACATCGGCCAGGCCGCCGGTTTTGAGCAGCGGCGCCACCTCAGCGGCGGCAAACAGGATGTTCATAGCGCTCCAAAGCTGATAGCGAAGATGGGCCGCGGACGACCGGGCGACGCTGAGGCGGGCACAGCAAGCATGGACCTCATTTCGAGGGCGCTTTGGCGTTCACCGTGCTGCCGCTGGCCAGCTCGGCGCCGCTGAAATCGCTGGGCTGAACCTCGGAGTCGATGCGGCAGTTGCGACCGACGATCAGATTGTCGGGCAGATGCGGCAGCCTTGCCAATGATCGTGATGCCGGCGTTGATATTCTTTGGCTCGGTGACGTTCGGCGCGTGATCATCGCCGCCGCCGATCCGCGAGTTGGCACCGATCACCACGTCCTTATCAATGATCACCTGCTCCAGCTGCGAGTCGGCGCCGATCACGACATCGTTCATGATGATCGAGTTGCGGATCACCGCGCCGGCGCCGACGGTCACGCCGGGCGACAAGACGCTGTTGATCACGGTGCCGTTGATCACGCAGCCGTTCGAGACCAGGCTATTCTGCACATCGGCGGCCGAGCCAAGCTTGACCGGCGGGCGCTCCTCGGACCGGGTGTGGATCACCCACTCGGGCGTGTTGAGATCGAGGGCCGGTTGCTCCTGGAGCAGCTCCAAGTTGGTCTCCCAGTAGGCCGGGATCGTCCCGACATCCACCCAGTAGCCCTCGAAGGCGAACGCAAACACGCGGTCGTTCTCGACCATCGCCGGAATAATATTTTTGCCGAAGTCGTGGGACGATTTGGGGTTGGCGGCGTCCTCCTCCAGGCGGCGGCGCAGAAACGCCGTGTTGAACACATAGATGCCCATCGAGGCCAGCGTGCTATCGGAGACTGCCGGCTTCTCCTGGAACTCGATCACGCGCTGGTCGGCGCCGACGCGCATGATCCCGAAGCGGTTGACCTCCTCGGGCTTAACGTGCATCACGGCCACGGTCAGCTCGGCGCCGGAGTCACGGTGGGTTTGCAGGATCGTGCGATAGTCCATCTTGTAAATATGGTCGCCCGAAAGCACCAGCGTCAGGTCGTCGGGGCCGGTGTCGAGGAAGCTGAGATTTTGGTAGAGCGCGTCGGCGGTGCCGCGATACCAATCTTGGTCACGGCGGCCACGGAAGGGCTGCCAGATTTGGATGCCATTGGGGCGGCGGCGGTCAAGGTCCCACGGCTCGCCGATGCCGATGTGCTCCATGAGTGAGTGCGGGCGATACTGAGTGAGGACCGCGACGCGGTAGAGGCCAGAGTTGACGCAGTTGGACAGGGCAAAATCAATGATGCGATATTTGCCGGCGAACGGCACCGCGGGCTTGGCGCGCTTCTCGCCAAGAATGCTCAGGCGGCTGCCTTCGCCGCCAGCCAAAATCAGGGTCTGCACGCCCATATTGCGCTCCTGGTATGGCCGACGCTCGCGGTCGGCGGGGCTAGCATAGCACACTTGGGTGGCCCAGTGAACCGCATGGAGGTAACGAATGGATGAGCTGCTGCACTACAGCGACGACGGCGAAATTACCACCTTTGCGCCGCGGCCAGCGCCCAGCCCCGGCGCGGCGGTGAGCGGGCTGATGGTCTGGGCGATTGACGCCGCCCACCGGCAAAATTACCTCGTGCCGCGCGACTGCCCGCGGGTCACGTTTGCCCCGACGGTGGCGAGCAGCCCGGCCGACGTGGCGCGGCTGATGGGGCCGTCGGCGGCGCGGGCGGTGGTGGCGATTGAGGCCGCCTGGCTGGCGCGGGCCTGGTCAGCGCCGCTCTACGAGTACCGCTTCGATCCGGCGCCGTTTACCGTGCTGGACGCGGGCGCCGGCTACTGGATCAGCCGCGTGGCCATCGCGCCGCTGAGCTGCCGGCGCATCGCCGCGCCGCTCGTGGAGCTAACGGCGCTGGGCGTTGAGCTGCGGGTAGTGCCGGCGCTGTGGCCGCTGCACGACGCGGTGGTCGCATCGACGCTCCAGTTCTCCAGCATCCGCATGCGCAATGCGGCCGCGCGCTAGCCCAGCGTGCTGGGGCGGCGCAAACAAGCCGGGCAGTGCAAACGCACGCCCGGCACCGCTGAAAACTGACGGCTGAAAGCTGTTGACGACCAGCTAGTCGTCGCTGGCCACGATCACAATGCACATCGCCCAGACATAGGCAATCAGCAGCAGTGCCCAGGTAAATGGCACGCCTTTGACAAAGATTGCCACGCCCAAGCCGAGCGCCAGCACAATCAGGCCGATTACCCACCAGAACAGCATCGGGTCGTGCGAGCCGTCGCGGGGCTTGCCGCTGGTGGAGGGTGGCGGCAGATGTTCGCGGGACATATTGGATTTTAGTGCTTTTGGTGCCATGAGTCGCCTCGTTTCAATGCAGGCCATGGGCGATACCGCGTCGGCGCACCGGCGACATCAGTGGCGCGATGATGCTCAGCATTGAGAATCGAACACCTACGGACAAGCGAGCGTGGGCGGCAGCAGGTAGGCTGCTCGTTTGGGGGAGCATCCCTTGCTTGAACCGTATCATAGCATCTTTCACGCCGGCCCGACTAGCCTATTTGGGTCCATTTTAACCATTACTTACCAGTGCGCGGCAAGCAGGACTATGGATTGAGCACCGTCAAGATCAGTGCCACCGCCCGCGCTAGCCGAGCAGGCCGGCGAGTTGCAGCGTGTCATAGGCGATCTTGAGGATCAGGGCGGTCACAATGACCAAAAACAGCACGCGGACAAAGCGGCTGCCGCGCCGAATTGCCAGGCGAGCGCCGATGGCGCTGCCGGCCACGTTACACAACGCCATCGGCAGCGCGTAGGCGAAGATAATATCGCCGCTCAGGACAAAAAATACCAGCGCGGTGACATTGGTGACGACATTGAGCAGCTTGGCGGTCGCCGACGCGCGCAGAAAATCGAAGCCGAGGAGTTTGATGCACAGAAACAGCAGAAAGCTGCCGGTGCCGGGGCCGAAAAAGCCGTCGTAGAAGCCGATGCCGCCGCCGATTACCACCAACAGCACCAGCTGGCGGCGGTCGTTGGGACGAGCGACGGGGACGGCACCGAAGTCTTTTTGGCGAAACGTGTAGGCCGCGACCGCGACCAGCAGCGCCAGGACCACCGGGCGGAAACTGGCGGTCCCGACCACGGTGACGACGCGCGCCCCGGCCAGCGCGCCCAGCCCGGCCGCCAGCGCCGCGGGCAGCGTCTGGCGCCAGTTGATCGGGACGCGCCGGCTGTAGGCCGCCGCCGCGGCCGAGGTGCCGGCCAGCGCCGCGAGCTTGTTGGTCCCCAGCAGCAGCGGCGTCGGGACCAGCGGCAGCAGCGCCAACAGCGCCGGCAGCTGGATCAGCCCGCCGCCGCCGGCGATGGCGTCGATAAACCCGGCCAGCAGCGCAAAGCCACAGAGATACACGGTCAACATAGCGGCTCCAGCGTCAGCTCAGCGCCACAATCATGGCGTTGCGGCGGGCATACGATATAAAATCAGCGCGCCCGCGCCCTCGGTCTGCATGCGCCAGACCTCGGTTGTGCTGCTCGTCAGCCAGTCCTGGAGCGGCTTGGCGTCGTCGCCGTAGTCCCAGCTCAGCTGCTTGGTGCTGATGAGCACGTAGTCGGGGGTGTGCTTGTTTAGCTCGCCCAGCGAGTGCCACTTGCCCCACGGCGGCCCGCTGTGGTCGCCGAGCATAAACTGGCCGGTCTCGCTGCTGGAGGCCACCGAGCTTTTGGGCGGCAGCACGGTCTCGATAAAGGTCAGCGCCTGCTGGTAGCCGTTGTGGGGCGTGAGATGAATTTGCGCCCAGTGGAGCGCGCCCCACACCGCGAAGGCGCTGGCGGCGACGCTGACCGCCCAGCCAGCGCGCCGCCGACCGCGCGGCGTCCACCAGGCCAGCCGCAGCAGCGTCGTGACGGCTAGCGCGCTGGCCAGCAGCGCCGGCACTACCAGAAAATAAAAAAACTGCTCCTCCAGCGTCCCAAACACCACGCAGTAGCCCAGCAGCGCGTAGGAGTTGGCGGTCCAGACGCCGATCAGACGGCTGGCGCGGCCGCCGAGGAGCAGCAGCACCAGCACCGCCACGACGCCGGCCGCAATGATCGCATAGGTCGTGCCAAACTGATCGAGCTTGGCGATGACCGACTCGAGGAGCGAGGGGCCGCCGTGGCGCTTGAAGCCGGTCTCCTTGACCGCGCCGCTGAAGCGCTGAAAGCCGCGCAGCTTCTGCTTGGCAAAGTGCGGCCACTCGCCGACCAGCCAGACCGTCAGCGGGTAGACGCTGTAGGTCGCCAGCGTGATCGTGCCGATCGCGGCGCTGGTGCGGCGGCGGAGCGACCAGTTGCCGACCCAGCAGATACCGAGCGGCAAGAGGCTTAAAAACGCGGTCATATCTTTGGTCAGCAGCGCCAGCCCAAAGCACAGCCCAGCTAGCCCAGTGCGGCCCCAGCCGAGCGCGACGGGCGCATCGGGCGGCGCCGACCACGCGGGCAGCCGCCGCAGCCAGCGGCCGAGCCAGGGCACGCGCCGCGCCAGCCACGGCCACAGCGGCAGCACGCCGGGCGCATCGACCAGGCCGCCGACGAGCAGCGCATAGCCGGCCGTAATCCACCAGATCGCCGGCGTATCGAGCAGGTTATAGCTGTTCATCTTGATAATAAACGGGTCGAGGGCAAACATCAGCGCCACCAGCGCCGCCGCCGCCCAGCCGCCCAGCCGCCGGGCGATCCACACCAGTGCCCCGGCGGTGCCGGCCGCGCAGGCCACATCCAGCAGCCGGCCGTGATGGATTTGCTCGACGATGTTGCCGCTGGCCGGAAACAGCTTCAGATACGCAGCCTGTAGAAAGAAAAAGGCCGGCGGGTGCAGATAGAATGGGTCGTCGTAGAGCTTGACCGTCAGCGTAGACGCGACGCTCGTGCTGATGCGCAGGTAGGTGATCTCATCAATAAAAAGATCAAACGAGCGGCCGATCCGGAAGGCTCGCAGCGCAAACACCGCCGCCACCGCCAGCACAATGACCAGCGGCGTCAGCCAGGCCCGCAGCGCTGGCCGCGCCAGCCGCGGGGCTACGGCTGGCGGTTGCGCAGCTGTGGTGGTAGCGGTAAGTTTGACTGGCGCTGATAGTCCCATGCGTGCTCATAGATCTGTTGATAGGTGGCGACCACGGCCGCCGGGCTACATTGGCTGATGACCGCCGCCTGGCCCGACTGTGCAAGTTTCGTGCGCAGGTCTGCATCGCCGAGCAGCGCGGCCAGCGCGGCCGCCAGCGCGGCGGGATTCTCGGGCGGCACGGCAAAGCCGCCGGCACCCAGCAGCGCCTCGGACATCGGCGGCTGATCGCTGATTACCACCGGGCGGCCGAGCGCCAGCGCCTCGAGAATCACCAGCGGCAGGTCCATTTTACTCGCTAGCAGCCGCGGCACCAGCGCGGTCACGGCGCAGGCCTGGATCAGCGCCGGCATATCCGTCACCGTCTCCACAATCCGCACCCGCGCGGCGATGCCCAGCTCGTGGGCCGCCGCCATAACGTGCGCGGCCTCGGTCGGGCCGTGCTGGCCGGCGCTGGTGCGGCAGGCCAGCACCAGCGTGGCGTCGGCGCACGCGGGCGGCAGCGCCGCCAGCGCCAGTAGGGCAGTGGCGATGCCGCTGTTGGGGCCGTAGTGGGCCGGGTAGAGCACCGCCTGCTCGCCCAGCTGCAGCTCGGCGCGTAGTTCGGTGGGGTCGCGGCGCGGCCGGAGCAGCGCGGCGTCCACCGGCGGCATCAGCCGCACGACGTTTGGCACGCCGGCGGCCGCCAGCCGCGCCTGGGTGTGGGCCGAGATGACGGTATTGATGTCGCCAGGAAAATTATGGCGGCTGACTGGCTGGTCGCCGACCGAGGGCAGCGTATGGACCAGCGGCACGCCCCAGAGCTTGACCGCCCGGCGCAGCACCGGCGCGCTCCAGCGGCTTGGCTGCCCCAGGCTGGCGACGAGATGAACCAGGCTGGCGCGGCGGGCATAGCGCGCCACAAAGCCCAGCGTCCGCAGCTTCTGGCGGCCGGTCGGCATCAGGGCGGCGGGCGTGCAGATCGCCCGCACCCGCGCGGCCGGCCACGGCTCGGCGCCGCTGGTCTGGACAATAAAGCGCCGGTCGTGGTCGGCCATGACCAGCAGGCGGGCCAGATTTTTGTCGGCGCCGTTCCAGGGCGCCGCCAGCGGCAGGCTGCTGACCATCAGGATTGGCCGGGCGGCGCGCGCGCTCATGGCTGCGCTCGCTCGTGGCGGGCGACAGCGCGCGCGTAGTGCGCGGCCTGCTGCGCGGCCAGCGCGTCCCAGCGGTAGCGCTGCGCCCACTGGCGGCCCTGGGCGCGCAGCCCGGCCAGATGATCGGGGGCGCGCAGTGTGGATAGCATGGCAGCGGCAAAGGCGGCGGTGTCGAACGGCGGCACCAGCAGCGCGCCGCCGGCGCCGGCGACCTCGCGCAGCGGCCCGACATCAAAGGCGATCACGGGCGCACCGGCGGCCTGGGCCTCGACGGCGACCATGCCGAAGGTCTCGAAGCGCGACGGCATCAGCACGGCGTGGGCGCTGGCCATCAGCGCATACTTGGCGGCGCCGCTGACCCGGCCGCGAAACTCCACGCGCCCAGCAAGTCCCAGCGACTGCACCAAACTCATCAGCCGGGCCTGGTCGGGGCCGTCGCCGACGATGATCAGCGGCGGCAGCGCCGGGCCAAGCTCTGCGGCGCACTGCGCCAGGCTCTCCAGGAGCAGGTCGCAGCCTTTCTGGGCAATATCCAGGCGCCCGACGAAGACAAAGTGAGACGGTGGCGCAGCCGCGGCCGCAAACGCCAGCGCCTCGACGCCGTTGGGGATCGTCTCGACCAGCGCGGCGGGGCGGCGGGCCTGAATCTGCGCCGCCAGCCAGTCCGAGACCGCAATAAAATCATCGTAGAGCGGCAGGCCACGGCGCTCAACGGCGTCAAACGGCAGACGATACTTGGCGCGCATCTCGGCCGCAAACAGCCACTGCACCGAGGCCACCACCGGCCGCGTGGTCCAGCGCGGCGCGAAGCCGACGCTAAACGGCGCGCCAAAATCCTCGACGACTAGATCGTGGGGGATCTGCGCACGGCCGCGCGCAGGCGGCTGAAGTAGGCCAGCTGATCGAGCTTGGTGCCAGTGCGCAGGCCGATCGGCAGCCAATGCACGCCGTCCTCGTCGCGCGGGCGGGCGCCGGGATAGGCCGCGACCACCGCGGTAATCGTGTGGTCGGCGGCCAGGCGGCGGTTGATCTCGCGGGTACGGACAGCGCCGCCGCCGCTGCCAGGCTGACGCGGGTCCTCGTATGCCAGATGGAGAATGCGCACGGCGCTACTCGCTGGTTGCCGGGCGGGGCCGGTGGGGCCAGCGCGGCTGCAGCGCCGCCGGCAGCCGCAGCAGCGCGCCGAGCCACACGCCGGCCAGGTAGATCGGCGCGCCAGCCAGGGCCGCCGCGATCACGCTGCCGGTGGCGCCGAGCACCAGCGCGCCCGCCAGGCAGGCGGCGCCGAGGGTCACGGCATACTTGGCGAGCCAGGCCCAGCGGATGTGGAGATTGCGCCAGCCGACCGCCGCAATATACGCCGTGGCGAGCGCCACGAGTGCGGCCAGGCAGGCGGCGCAAAACGTCGCGGCCGCGCCCAGCGCCGCCCAGCGCGGCACAGCCCAGCGCTGCACCGCGACCTCGGCGGTGACCACCGCCAGCAGCGTGCGGGCGGGCGTGCGCGGCCGTCCGGCGGCCTGAAACACCGCCGACAGCAGCGCGATCACCATCAGCGCCGAGTTAGCGACGGCCAGCAGGCGGACCACGGCGGCGCCCGGCGTGTAGCCCATCACCTGCTGCACAGCCTGCGGCGCCAGGATCAGCGCGGCCTCCAGCGGCAGCGCCAGCACCAGGACAAAGCGCAGCGCCTCGCCGACCGCTTTGGGCGTCGCGCTGAGCTGCGCCTGGCGGGCCACCTGCGTGAACACCACCGGGATCAGCGCCGAGGCCAGATAGTAGGGCAGGTTGGCGAGGACGATCCCGGCCTGATAGTGGCCGGTGATCGCCCGGTCGCCCGACAGCAGCTTGAGCGCCAGAATATCGAGGTTGAGGAGCAGCGCCAGCCCGAGCAGCGCGCCGAACATCGTGCCGGCCACGCGCAGCGCCGGCCGCTGCCAGGCGCCCCACAGCGCAATGCCCAGCCGGCGCCGCAGCAGCCACGCGCCCAGCGCCGCCGCCAGCGCCGCGCCGACGACAAAGCCGCCGACCGCGCCGGTCGCGCCCCAGCCGAGCTTGAGCAGCACCACGCCGCCCAGCGCCTTGCACGTCACCTCAATGACCTGGCACAGCGCCACAATGCCAAAGGCCTCGGCGCCCTGCGCGCTGGCCCTGGTGATCGCCAGGATCGCCATGAACGGCAGCGCCGCCGCCACAAGCGCGACGACGGCCCAGCTTTCCAGGCCGCCGCGCAGCGGGCCGAGCGCAAACAGCGCGATCAGCCCGGCTGACAGCGTGCCGGCCAGCACGAGGTTGGCCAGCAGCGCGCCGCGGGCCAGGCGGCCGCGCTCCGCCGCCGCCACGCCGACCAGCGCTTTGGTCAGCGACCAGGCGAAGCCCGAGTTGACGACCAGCCCGCCGATCAAGAGCACGGTCTGGGCGAAGGCCAGCAGCCCGAAGTCGCCGGGCGCCAGCAGGTGGCCCATGATGAGGCTGAAGGCGTAGTTGATGACGCTGGTGCTGGCAAACGCGCCCAGCACCACCGCCCGCGGCGGCAGCGTGCGTCCGCCCAGCAGCCGGCTCAGGCGCGCTGCGCGAGCCATGCTGGCTCCCCGCCGGGCCGCGAGCCGCGCCGCGCGTTGCGCAGCAGCTCCAGGGTTTTCTGCGCCGACACCTGCCAGTCAAAGTGCGTAGCCCACTCCAGGGCCTGCCGCGACAGCTGCGCCCGCAGCGCCGGGTCGCGCAGCAGCGCGCCGATGGCGTCGCGAAAGCCGGCGTCGTCCTCGGCCAGCAGCCCGGTCTCGCCGTCGCGGATGGCGACTTTGAGGCCAGGGACGTTGTAGGCGACCGCCGGGCAGCCGAAGGCGTTGGCCTCGATCACTGACAAGCCCCAGCCCTCGTGCATGGAGGGCGTCGCAAACACCGTGGCCGAGCACATGATCCGCCCTTTGATCCGCTCGTCGACGAAGCCATAAAAGCTCACATTATCGGCCAGGCCTAAATCGGCGACCAGCTGCTCAAGCTCGGGCCGGGCGTCGCCGTCGCCCACTAGGTCAAGCTGGACATCGGGAAACTCGGCCCGCAGCTCGGCGATGGCGTGGATCAGCAGGTGGACGCGCTTGTAGCGCTTGAAGCGCCCGACATATACGACGTGCTGGCCGCCGCGCTGCCGACGCTGTGGCAGCTCGGCCGGCCGCTCGACACCGTTGTAGACGATCTCGATCTGCTCAGGCCGCACGCCGATCTCAACTAGCGCGTCGCCGGTCGTGGGCGAGACTGCGATGATGCTGTGGCGGCGATAGATCCACGGCACAACCTCCAGCTCGATCCAGCGGCCGACGCGCGCGATCGCCGCCGGGAACTCGCTGTACCACTGCCGGTCGTGGACATGGTGGATCAAGAGCACGCTGGGCGTCCGGCTGAACAGCGGCGCGAAGAACGGGATGCCGTTGGCGACATCCAGGATGCGGTCGAAGCGCCGGCCGTTCAGCAACAGAAACCAGGCGGCCCACAGGTAGACTGTCAGGCGGCTGCCGCGGCGGTAGACATTGATGCCATCAACGACCGCGGTGCGGCTCAGCGGCGCCCCGTCGGGCTGGGCGCAAAACACGGTTACCTCGTGGCCCTCTTGGACCCAGTGCCGCGCCTGGGCAAACAGGTTAATCTCCGAGCCGCCGGCCTGCGGGTGCTCCAGGCACCGCCAGTTGAGCGCCAAAATACGTAGGGGGTTCATCCAGTCTTCTCCAGATTCTATAAACACTTCAAAACGTTGGCTGAGCCAAGCGTCGGGTCGCTCGCGCTGCGCATCCCGAGCCAACCACACTTTGCCCGGCTCATCCTTGAGTTTGAAGAACGTCGATGTTCATGCTTGGCGCCTGGCTTCCCAGGCGGTGCTCACATAGCTTGCTGGGCGGGGCGGCTGTGCCCCAGCCAATGCGGTCTGCGCCGCTATTCCTGCGCCAGGCTGTCAGCTGCCAGACTCTGTTAGCAATGCTAACAAAACTACACAGCATCGTTACGAAGCGCTACACAACAACCTGTCAGGCTATAGATTATAACGTAGCACCAGGCGACAGGATACGGTCCTTAATATTAGCTCTTCATCTTGCGATAACATCCGCTTAATCAAACTGGTGTACGTGCGCCGCAGCCAGGCATGGCAACATCGGTGCCAGCAGCGCGGGCTAGGGCGCGCCCGGCGGGCCGTGGCAGTCGCCGTGGCCGGCGTCGCGGAAGGTTTTGCCAGCCTCGGGCAGAAACTCCCAGTCGTAGCCCGCCGGGTGCAGCACAAGGCGCAGAATGCCAAAGGTGCTGTCGCTGTAGACCGCGCTGTTGTCAATCTGCCGCTCGACCGCGTAGTGGCTTTTGCCGCCGGTCCCGACCACAAACTGGCGCATGCCGTGCTCGGCGTCGGCCTTGCCGGCGGCGTCCTGGCGCGCGAAGCGCTCATAGTCATGGTCATGGCCGCTCAGGACGATCTCGGCACCAGCGGCGTAGAGCGCTGCCCACAGTGGCTGCACCGCCGTGTTGCTGCCATGCTCGCCCGAGCTCCAGCGCGGATGATGCCAGTAGGCCAGCGTGCAGGCCGCCGGATGCGCCGCTAAATCCTGGCGCAGCCACCGCTCCTGCGCCGCGCCGGCGTCGCAGCTGACCGTGCCGCAGTTGCTGTTCAGGACGACGATATGCCAGGCGCCCAGCTCGTAGCTATAGTAGCCCTGGTCACGCTGGCCGGCCGCCGCGCCGAAGTAGTCGAAGTAGCCGGCGGCATCTGTGGTCAGATACTCGTGGTTGCCGACCGCCGGGCGGGTGCGGGCCAGAAAGCGGCCCCAGCTCGGCCCATAGCAGTCGCGGTACTCGCGGGGCGCGCCGGTGTCGTACACAGTGTCGCCCAGCGCCAGCACGGTGCCGCGCTGCCCGGCCAGCAGCGCCGCGGTCGCCTCGTCGCCCTGGGTGTCGCAGCCGGCGATGTCGCCCGCCGCCAGCACGATGGGATCGCCCTGCACATCGGTGGTCTGCCCGGCCTGCGCGTCGGGCTGCGCGGTTGCCTGCGGCTGCGCTGTACTGGCCGCAGTGCGACGCGCCACAGCATCGGGCTGCGCGGTTGCCTGCGGCTGCGCTGTGCTGGCCGGGGCGGCGGCGCGCGACAGGGCGCGGCGCTGCCACCACCAGCCGGCGGCGCCACACAGCACCACGGCCATCACCACTCCCAGCCACCAGCCCTTGCGCATGCCTATCGCTCCTCAGTGTTGCCACGCTGCCAGGCGTCGGCCACGGCCGCAACCACCCGCAGCGGATTGATCGCGCCGGCAAACAGCACCTCGCCGTCCAGCACGACCAGCGGCAGCGGCCAGCCCTCGGCCCGCAGCGCCGCCAGCTCCTCGGCGTGGGCCGGCGCGAGGTCGGGCTGGCCCGCATCCACATACCCTACGCTGATCGCCGCGCCATAGATGCGGCGCAGCGAGGCGCGAATGGCCGCCGATGCCTCCAACGAAGGCAGCTGCGGCCCTCAGCCGTGCCGGCAGCGCAGATCGGCGCGCTCACCGTAGATCGTCAGGTTCATCAGCGTGCTGCCATAGTCCAATCATCAAGCGGGGTAGCTCAGTATACCGCCACAACCTTACCGCGCACCTTACCACGCCCTACAGCGCCGACGGAAACGTCTCGGGCGGCTCGTCGCCATCCCAGCCGGCCGTCCGGTCCAGCGGCTGGAGCGCGGTGGTCTCATCGATGTGGATGATGGCGTCGAACTGCGCCGGCAGCTCGGCCTCGAAGTAGTGGCTCCAGCGCTCGGTCTGCGGGCGATAGATCACGCCGATGGCCCGCTCCAGGCGGCGCGGCCGCAGCGCGGCGGCCACGTCGGCGCGGCGCAGGTCCAGCGCAAAGCGCGGCAGCCCGACGCTGTGCAGCAGCTCCTCGTAGCTGCCAGTGATGCTCGGCCGCACCCGCTTGCGGTCGGCGGGGTCGCCCCAGTCATTCGCGGCGGTGACGGTGCCGGTGTGCGTCGAGAAGCCGATCAGCCGGGCGCGCGTGCCGTAGCGCTCGCGGACCAGCTGGCCGACGTTGTGCTCGCCGCGCGCGCCCATCTCGGTGGCGCGGGCGTCGCCCAGGTGCGAGTTGTGCGCCCACACCACGACCTTCGGCGCGCCGCCCGGCTGCGCCAGGTGCGCCACCAGCGCGTCCAGCGTCTCGGCCATGTGGCTGTCACGGATGTTCCACGAGACATCACGGCCGCGGTACATGGCACGATAGTACTCCTCGGCGTTTTTGGCGAGGCGGGCATTCTGCTCGGCAAAGAAAAACTCGTCGGCCGAGGCCGGGCCGGCCCCGCTGTACTGCGCCGCCGCGCGCTGCAGCTCGACCAGCTGGGCCACAACGTCGTCCTCGCAGGCCTCGCCGCCGCCGCTGGTGAAATACCCATAGACCTGCGGGTCGTGGCCGAAGTGGTCGAAGCAGCTATAGCGGTCGCGGGCGCGCGCGGCCGCCGCGGGATCGACCTGCTCCAGATAGCGCACGACGGCGGCCATTGAGGCGTGCAGGCTGTACAGGTCGAGGCCGTAAAACCCAGCCTGCGCGTCGGCGGGGCGGCCGGCATTGTGCGCCCGCAGCCACTCAATGAACTCGACGACGACCGTGTTGCGCCACATCCACGCCGGGAAGCGCCGGAAGCCGCCGAGCGCCGCCACGCCCGAAGCGCCGTCATCGCCGCGCACAAAGCGGTTGACGCGGTAGGCGTCCGGCCAGTCGGCCTCGACGGCGACGGCCGTAAAGCCGCGCTCGGCGATCAGCCGCCTGGTGAGCGCGGCGCGCACGTGGTAAAACTCGGCGGTGCCGTGCGAGGCCTCGCCCAGCAGCACAAACTGGGCGTCGCCAATGATGTCGAGCAGCCCATCATAGTCGCGCTCGCCGCCGGGCAGCGGCTGGGCCACCGCCCGCAGCCGCTGCGCTAGCACCAGATCATCCATTCATGCACCTCCTTTTCTCGCCGCGGGCCGGTAGCAAACGGCGGGCCGGCAGGTGGGCGACCGCCACCCTGAAGCTGCACTGATCGGCACTATGATCGCGATGACTCCCCGCATGATCGCGACGATCCGCGCCGCCGATCAAACCTCCGCGCCATGATATGAGCGATCCGCGCCTTACGCCGCAGCCCAAGCAGCCTGCTGTGGCGTGCTATACTTCGCCGCCAAACCCATCCAGCGACCGCGCGAGGCCTAGCAATGCTGCTCGATCACATCTACACCGGCGACTGCCGCGAGGTTCTGGCGACGCTGCCTGAGCAGAGCGTCGATCTGATCTTTGCCGACCCGCCCTATAACCTGCAACTGCGCGGCGAGCTGCGGCGGCCCGACCACAGCAAGGTTGACGCGGTGGACGACAGCTGGGACCAGTTCGGCAGCTTTGCCGAGTACGACCAGTTCACCCGCGAGTGGCTGCTGGCCTGCCGGCGCGTCCTCAAGGACACCGGCACGATCTGGGTGATCGGCTCCTACCACAACATCTACCGCGTCGGCAGCATCATGCAGGATTTGGGCTTCTGGTTTTTGAACGATGTGGTGTGGATTAAGACCAACCCGATGCCGCAGTTCCGGGGCGTGCGCTTCACCAACGCCCATGAGACGCTGCTGTGGTGCAAAAAGTCGGCTGATCAGCCCAGATATACATTCAACTACGGGGCGATGAAAGCCGCCAACGACGACAAGCAGATGCGCAGCGACTGGGAGCTGGCGCTCTGCACCGGCGGCGAGCGACTGCGCGAGAATGGCGTCAAAGTCCACGCCACGCAAAAGCCCGAGGCGCTGCTCTACCGCGTGATCCTGGCCAGCTCGGCGCCGGGCGACGTGATCCTGGACCCGTTCTTTGGCACCGGCACGACCGGCGCCGTGGCCAAGAAGCTGGAGCGCCGATTCATCGGCATCGAGCAGGACGCCACGTACTGCGCGGCGGCCGCGGCGCGCATCGCCGCCATCGCGCCGACGCTGCTAGACGATGAGGTCGTCGGGCGGCTGCCGAGCAAGCGCACGGCGCCCCGCATCGCATTCAGCGCGCTCCTCGAGAACGGGCTGCTGCTGCCAGGCCAGACCCTGCACTTCGACGGCCAGGCGGCGCTGCCGGCCACCGTGCTGGCCGACGGCACGCTGCGCCTCGCCGACGGCGCGCGCGGCTCGATCCACAAGCTCGGCGCGCAGGTCGGCCAGCTGCCAACCTGCAACGGCTGGGACCACTGGCACTACCAGACCGAGGGCGGCGACTGGCAGCCCGTCGATCAGCTCCGCCAGCTACTGCGCGCCAGCTCCGCGCGCGCCGCGCAGGCTGCCGAGTAGCGCCCACGCACGAGCAGCGCCACCCCCGCTCGGAGGCGGCGCCTGGATTGATTGCGGCTGTGTATCGAGCGCCGCCGCTACGACTGGTTGATGCCGTAGGACAGGGCCTGCCACTGGCCGGCCGGCTTATCAAGCAGGTAGGCGATCAGCACCTTGCTGGCGCCGGTCGGCATATCGTTGAGGCCTGTGACCACCCGCGTGAGCTGAAATGAGACCGTCGGCCCGACGCGCTGGAGGACGGCGGTGGTGTTCTTCTCGTCGCGGCCGATGATGCCCAGGTCAATGATGATGCCGCCGGTCTGCGGCGCCACCACAATATCAAAGCCAAAGTGCTTCAGGTACTCGGTGGTCAGATCCACCAACTCCTGCGGCACCCGCGTCGTGGTCGCCAGAAAGGTGGGCGAGATAAAGGCGCGGTGCTGCGGCGACGACTGGAGGATGTCGGTGATATGCGAGTCGGAGAAAAATGCCAAGAGGGCGGCATTGTAGATGCCGTGCTGGTCAGGGCTGAGCGAGGTTTGCGGCGCGGGCTTGGCGGCCGTGGCGCCGCACGCCGCCAGCAGCGTGAGGCTGAGCAGCAGCAGCGCGCGCAGAGCGAGCTTCGTCATCGGTGTCTCCTTCATTCTGTTGATGGCCCGAATCATACCCGATTGGGCGCGCGACGGGGCGGCTGAGCGACCAGCTAGCGATGCTATACTTGCGCGGGTACGGCTCCGTACCCAGCAGCCAGGAGCCACGCCATGATGCGCCCCGCCCCCTCTGATCTCACCGCCGCCTCAGCGCCCGCCGCGCAGCGCCTCGCGGGCCAGGATATTCTCGCGGTCAAGCAGTTCGACCCGGCCCTGATCGACGAGGTCTTCGCCGTCGCCGCCGAGATGCGCAGCATGCACGAGCGCGTCGGCGGCACCGACCTGCTGCGCGGCCGGGTGCTGACCTGCCTGTTCTATGAGCCGTCCACTCGCACCTCGTCGTCATTTATTGCGGCGATGGAGCGGCTCGGCGGCTCGGTGATCCCGATCACCCAGGGCGTGCAGTTCAGCTCGGTATCCAAAGGCGAGACGCTGCACGACACGATCTGCACGCTGGAGCAGTACTCCGACGTGATCGTGCTGCGCCACCCCGAGACCGGCGCGGCCGAGATCGCGGCGGCGGCGGCGAGCATCCCGGTGATCAACGCGGGCGACGGCGCCGGCGAGCACCCGACGCAGGCGCTGCTTGACCTGTTCACCATCAAGCAGGAGCTTGGCACCCTCGACGGCCTGCACATCGCGATGGTCGGCGACCTGCGCCACGGCCGCACGGTCCACTCGCTGACGGAGCTGCTCCTGCACTACAACGTCACGCTGTCGTTCGTCTCGCCCGAGATTCTGCGGCTGCCGCTGACCTATATGAACCAGGTCAAGGACGCCGGCAAGGCGGTGCGCGAGACCTACAGCATTGCCGACGTGGTGGGCGACGCCGATGTGATCTACGTCACGCGGGTGCAGAAGGAGCGGTTTGCCGACCTGACGCAGTACGAGGAGGTCAAAGACTTCTATCGCGTCACCCCCGACATCATGGCGCAGGCCAAGCCGCGCTCGGTGATCATGCACCCCCTGCCGCGCGTCAGCGAGATCGACGTGCGGGTGGACGCCGACCCGCGGGCGGCCTACTTTCGGCAGGTCAAAAACGGCATGTATGTGCGAATGGCGCTGCTGGCGGCGGTGCTCGGCCGGGCCTGATCGGGCTGGAATCCTGTTATTATTTTCACAAGAGCTATAGCTACATTAGGATAAACGCAATGCGCGAACGCTGGTTTTCGCGGTACGCCTGGAGCGTGCTGGGCTACAACTTACTGGTGATAGTCTGGGGCGCGTTTGTGCGCGCGAGCGGCTCGGGCGCCGGCTGCGGCAGCCACTGGCCGACCTGCAACGGCGACGTGATCCCGCAGGCGCCGGCGCTGGCGACGGTGATCGAGTTCAGCCACCGGCTGAGCAGCGGCCTGTCGCTGCTGCTGGTGGTCGGGCTGCTGGCCTGGGCGCTGCGCAGTTACCCGCGGCGCCACATTGTGCGGCTGGGCGCGTGGCTGTCGCTGGCCTTCATCATCTCCGAGGCGCTGGTCGGCGCCGGGCTGGTGATCTTTGGCCTGACCGACAAAAACGACTCGGTGGCGCGGGCGGTCGTGATCTCGATCCATCTGATCAACACCTTTTTACTGGTGGCCGCGCTGGCGCTGACCGCCTGGTGGAGCGATGGCGGCGCGCGGCCGCGGCTGCGCGGGCAGGGCGGGATTGGGGCGCTGCTGTGGGTCGCCATCGCCGGCACGCTGGGGCTGGGGATTACCGGCGCCATCACCGCGCTCGGCGACACGCTGTTTCCCAGCGCCTCGCTGGCGGCCGGGCTGGCCCAGGACGCCTCGCCGACCGCGCACTTTCTGATCCGGCTGCGGGTCATCCACCCGCTGCTGGCGATGACGCTGGGCCTCTACATTGTGATCGTCGCCGCCGTGGTCTACGGCGCGCGGCCCGGCCCGGCCACGCGGCGCTGGGCAGCGGCGCTCGGTGGGCTGTTTCTGGCTCAGCTCATGGTCGGCGGCCTCAACGTGATCCTGCTGGCGCCGGTCGCCATGCAGCTGATCCACCTCCTGATGGCCGACCTCGTGTGGATCGCGCTGGTGCTGCTAGCCGCGGCGGCCTTTGGCGCGGCGCCCGCCGCCGTGGACGAGCGCGAGCCGCGGCGCGAGCCGCTGCCTGGCACGCCGGCCTAGCGCAGCAGTGACCGGCCGCCACGGCCACCCAAAGTAGCTTGTGAGCGGCGGCCAAATCTCCTACAATAGCGGCATCCCTCAGAATTGAGCTGCGCCTTGATACCAACAACGATGACCTGGCAGGCCTCGCCCTACACGGTCCCGCTCCTGGTCTCCACTGTGATCTCGCTGCTGATCGCCGCCTACCTGTGGCGCCGCCGCGACGTGCCGGGCGGCGCCCCGTTCCTGATCATCATGCTGGCGTCGGGCGCGTGGTCGCTGTGCTATGCCATCGAGTGGGCCGGCGCTGAGCTGGCGACCAAAATCTTGTGGCGCAGCATCACCAACCTGGCCACCCAGCAACTGCCGCTGATGCTGGTGGTCTTTGTGCTCCAGTACACCGGCCGCACCAAGTGGCTGCACGCCCGCTATCTGGCGCCGCTGGCGCTGTGGCCGCCGCTGGCGCTGCTGGCGGTGTGGACCAACGACCAGCACTATCTGTGGTGGCGCGAGGTCGAGCTGGTGACATTTCGCGGCCTGAATTCGCTTAAGCTCACGCCCGGCCCGCTGCTGGTGGTCGATGATCTGTACACCTACGCGCTCTTCGGCCTGAGCGCCGTGCTGCTGATCCGCACGGCCTGGCGGGCCTCGGGGCTATACCGCGGCCAGATTCTCACGATTTTATTTGGGCTGATCGCCTCGTGGATCGCCGACTTCTGGTATGCGCTGCGGCTGCCGCCGTTTGAGATTCTCAACGCGACGCCGTTTGGCTTCACGGTCACCGGCCTGGTCGTCGCCTTTGGCCTGCTGCGCTTCCGCATGCTCGATATTGTGCCGGTCGCCCGCGACGTGGTGATCCAGAGCCTGGGCGACGGCCTGATTGTCCTCGACACGCAGCAGCGGATTGTGGACATCAACCCGGCCGCGCAGCGCGCCCTGAGCCACAGCGGCCGGCCGCCGATCGGCGCGGCGCTGAGCAGGCTGTGGCCCGGCTGGTCGGCGCTAGCCCCGGCTGCCGAGCAGCCGACCGCGCAGGGCGATGCACTCCTGGCCGTCAACGACGAGCAGCGCGTCTTCGAGGTGCGGGTCTCGCCGCTCTACAATCAGTACCAGGAGATCACCGGGCGGCTGGTGATGCTGCACGACAGCACCGAGCGCAAGCGCGCCGCCGTCGAGCTACAGCGCGCCAAAGAGGCCGCCGAGGCCGCCAACCAGGCCAAGTCGGCGTTTTTGGCCACAATGTCCCACGAGCTGCGCACGCCGATGAACGCGATCCTGGGCTACAGCGAGATGCTCCAGGAGGAGGCGGTCGAGACCGGCCAGGACCAGTTTGTGCCCGACCTGGAGCGCATTCAGGCCGCGGGCCAGCACCTGCTGCGGCTGATCAACGACATCCTCGACCTGTCAAAGATCGAGGCCGGCAAGATGGATGTGTTCCTGGAAACCTTTGAGCTAGCGCCGCTGCTGCGCGCCGTCGCCACCACGGTCCACCCGCTGGTCGAGCACAACGGCAATGTGCTGCACACTGAGTTCGACGCCGACCTGGGCCTGATGCACGCCGACATCACCAAAGTGCGCCAGTCGCTCCTCAATCTGCTGAGCAACGCCGCCAAATTCACCGAGCACGGCACGATCACGCTGCGGGTCAGCCGCGCCCCCGAGGACCCCACGACGATGATCTTTGCCGTCAGCGACAGCGGCATCGGGATGCGCGCCGACCAGATCGAGCGGCTCTACCAGCCGTTTACGCAGGCCGACGCCTCGACCACCCGCAAGTACGGCGGCACCGGACTAGGATTGACGATCACCAAGCACTTCTGCGAGATGATGGGCGGCTCGATCAGCGTCCAGAGCAACTTGGGCGCCGGCACGACGTTCACGATGCGGCTGCCGGCCGAGGTTATCGCGCCGGTGGCGGTCGAGGTCACGCCCGCCGACGCACTGGCCACCGGCACGACCGTGCTGGTCGTAGACGACGACCCGACGCTGCGCGACGTGCTGCAGCGCACGCTGGGCAAGGAGCAGTTCCGCGTTGTCACCGCCAGCAGCGGCGCCGAGGCGCTGCGCCTGGCGCGCGAGCTGCAGCCGGCGGCGATCACGCTGGACGTGATGATGCCGGGCATGGACGGCTGGGCCGTACTCGCCGCCCTCAAGGCCGACAGCGAGCTCGCCGACATCCCGGTGATTATGCTGAGCATCGTCGAGGACAAAGGGCTGGGATTTGCGCTGGGCGCCGCCGAGTACCTGACCAAGCCGGTGGATCGCAGCCGACTGATCAGCGTGCTGGGCCGCTACCGCCAGGATCGGCTGGCCAACAGCGTGCTGCTGGTCGAGGACGACCCGACGATCCGCGACATGCTGCGCCGCACGCTGGAGAAAGAGCACTGGATTGTCCAGGAGGCCGAGCACGGCGCCGCAGCACTCCAGGCCGTCGCCAAGCAGCGGCCCGGCCTGATCCTGCTGGACCTGATGATGCCGACGATGGACGGCTTCACGTTTGTCACCGAGCTGCGCAAGCATCCGGCCTGGCGCTCGATCCCGATTGTCGTGTTAACAGCCAAAGACATCACCGCCGCCGACCGGCTGCGGCTCAACGGCTACGTCGAAAAAATTGTCCAGAAGGGCGCCTACAGCCGCGAGCAGCTGCTGGCCGAGGTGCGCGAGCTTGTGGCGGCGTGTGTACAGCAGACGCCGGCCAACCGCTAGGAGTTACGATGACCAGCCATGATACCCAGCGCAATCTGCGCCACGACCTGCGGACGCCGATCAATCATATTTTGGGCTTTGGCGACATGCTGCGCGAGGTCGCCGAGGAGAATGGGCAGGCCGAGTACGTGGCGGCGTTTCAGGAGATCGAGCGGCTGGCGCGCGCGATGCTCCAGCACATCAACAGCAACCGTGACCCGAGTAGCCCCGACGGCGCGCCCAATCTGGAGACGCTGCGGGCCGACCTGGCGCCACTGCTGGCGGCGATCGCGGCGCGCTGCGACGGGCTACGGGCGCAGTTCTCCACCGCTGAGGTCGCTGATCTCGGCGCCGACCTGGAGAAGATCAGCGTCGCCGTCGTCAACCTCGGGCGCCTCGCGGCAGGCTAGACCACGCGCCGCCCTGCACTGCACGAAGCCCAGACGTTGCGAGCGGCTGGGCTTTTGTCGCGCTATTTTTTCTTATCGTCCGGCCGCTCAACTCGCGAGCGGCGGGTGGCGCGCCAGTCGAACTGCGGGCTGCCGCTGACGGGCGGCGGCGCAGCCGGCGGCGGTGGCGGCGTGGGCTTCGGCGGCTCAACGGCCTGCTGCACGGCGCTGCGAAGCCGGGCGCGCTGCTTGGCCAGGCTGGGCTTGGCCTCGCGGCGCTGGCGGGCCAGCCAGGCCTGCACCATCGCCGGCCGCGGGAAGATCAGGCGGCGGGCGGCGATGTCGAGCGGCCACAGCAGCAGCGCCAGCCAGATCAGCGGCCAGGTGGCCGGCGCGGCGCGGCGGGCGACCTGCGGCGGGGTAAACGCCGCGCTCGCCCCGAACTCGGTGTGGCCGCCGGTCTGCTGGGCCAGCGCCGCGAGCAGGCCCACATTGCCGTTGCGCTGCAAATACTCGGCGGACGGCGGGACGACCGCGCCGGTCAAGGCCACGCCAATCGCGGCGCCATCGCCGCCGGCCGCGACAACCTGCGCCTGATACACGCCGGCGTCGGGCAGCCCGGTCGTGCCACGGTAGCGGCCCGGCTGCGTCTCGACCAGCGGCACCTCGATCACCCGGCCGTCGGCGGCGACGATCCGCCCGGTGGTGCGCAGGCCGCTGCGCGGCTGCCCGGCCTCGTCGGCCCGCAGCGTAATCACCAGCGACGCGCCCTCGACCGCGGTGCTGGCCTCCAGGCCGGCCGGCTGCGGCGGCGCCAGCACCGACCCGACGAGCTGCGCCGCAAACTGCCCAAACTGGCCCCAGCTGACCCACTCTTTGGCCCACTGGCCGCGCAGGTCGGGCGTCCAGGCGGCGGCACGGCCCAGGCCATACTGCCACTGCGCCAGAATTGGGTCATTTTCGTCGGAGGCCAGGATCACCTGGGCGGTGTCTTTGGGCGTGGTGGCGTTGTAGCCGTGGAGCTGCGGCACGGCGTCGAGGCCGCGCACCGCGGCGCCTGGAAACGTCAGCACCGGCGTGAAATCGTGCTCGACAATGCCGCGCCGCGAGATTCGCAGCGTCTCGTCAAAGAAAATGCCGGGAATATCTTTGAAGTCCAGCGCCTCGAAGAAGCGGCCGCCGCTGGTCGCGGCGATGTCCTTGAGGTGCACGTCGTAGCCATCGCCGACCCCGACGGTCGACAGCGTGATGCCGCTTTGCTTGATCTGGGCGACCACCGCGTCGTAGTTCTGGTCGGCCTGGCCGTCGGTCAGCAGCACAATATGCTTGATTTTGGCGTTGGCCGGCTCCAGCTGGCGCAGCGCCTCCTCCAGACCCGGCTTCAGATTGGTGCCGCCGCCAGTCTCGATGCCGTCAAGCTTATCGAGGAACACATCGCTCGGGGGCAGTTTTTGCAGCGGCACGACGACATCGGCGCCGTCGTCAAACATGATCACGCCGATCTGATCCTGCTCGTTCATCGCCGCATACGCCTGGGCCGCGCCCTCGCGCGCCAGGTCGAGCTTGTCGCCGCTCATCGAGCCAGAGCGGTCGATCACCAGCACCAACGCGACATCGGGGCGAATTTTGACGCCGCGGGTCCGCATGTTGACCGGCAGCGCGGTCTCGACGGGCGTGTTGAGGTACCCGCCGGCGGCGTAGCTGTCGGCGCCGCCGACCATCAAGAGGCCGTGGCCCAGCTCGCGGACATACGCCGGCAATAGCTTGGCGGCAGCGACGGGCAGCGCACGGTAGGGCGTGTCGACGAGCACCACGGCGTCGTAGGCGTCCAGGCCGATCAGCGTGCTGGGCAGCGCGCCCGGCGCCAGCGCCACGGCGTCGAGCTTCGCAGCTTGCAGCGCCGCAATGAGATTGCTCGCGCGGCCGGGCGCACCCTCGACGACCGCGATCCGCGGCGTGCCGCGCACGCTGGAAAACCCGAAGGCCACATTGTTGGCGGCCACGCCGTCGTCGGCCGCCTCCAGCCGCGCCTCCCAGGCGTGAAAGCCAGGCGGCGGCGCCGGCACCGTCACCGGCAGGCGGTTGAGGCCCGGCGCCAGCTCGACGGTGGTGTCGAGGACCGGCAGGCGATCAAGCAGAATTCGCAGCCGGGCGGTGGTTTTGCGGCTGGCCCGCGCCTGCGCCACCAGCCGCAGCGGCTGGTTGACCCGCGCGTTGGCCGGCGCCTCCAGCGCCTCCAGCGCCACATCGTCGCTGGGCGGCGGCCCGATCAGCGAGACGGTCTCGACCGGCACGCCGGCGGCCCGCGCGACGTTGGCGGCGTCCAGGGCGCGGCCGCGGTTCTCGCCGCCGTCGGAGAGCAGCACGATGCGCTTGCGGGTCTCGCTGGGGAACACCGCCAGCGCCAGCCGCAGCGCCCGCTCGATGTCGGTGTAGCTGCTGGGCGGCGCCAGCGTCAGCCGCACCAGCTGCTGCGAGTCCGAGGGCGCGCGCTCGATCAGCGCCTCGCTGGCAAACACGATCACGCCGGCGCGGTCGCCCGGCCGCATGGTGGGCAGCGCGCTTTGGACATAGGCCTCGGCGCGGGCGCGGGCGGCGGGCGAGATCGAGTCCGAGCTGTCGATCAGGAACAGCGTGGTGGTCTCGTCGGCGCGGCGGACCCACTGCACGCCGGCCAGCGCCAGGACCAGCGCGGCGAACACCACGGTCCGCAGCAGGAGGCTGAGCCACTGCCGCCAGCGCGCAACACGGCGCGGCGCGGCCAGCGTCAGCGCGGCCAGCGGGAGCAGCAGGAGCAGCAGCCAGAGCCAGCGCGGCTCAATGAAGCGCACGGTCATGGCGTCGTCCTCCCAAAGCGCGCGCCGAGCCGGCCGCGCAGCCAGCTCAGCGCCGGCCGCTGATAGACCAGCCACTCAATGACCAGAATAAGCAGCGCCAGCGCCGCCAGCCAGCGCCAGATCTCGGTCTTGGCGCCGCGCTCCTGGTCGCCCGCGACCGCCCGGCCGCCGGCCTGAAACAGCGCCAGCTGCTGGCGCGGCGCGATCCGCGACTTGCTGGTGCCGCCGGCGGCGCCCTGAAAGTTCACCGCGACCGTGCGCCGAATTGCCGCGGCGCCCTGGCGCTCGACGACGGCGGTGTAGATGCCCAGCGCGTCGGTGTCGGCGTAGACCGCCTGGCCGTTCTCGGCCTTTAGCTCCGTGGTCACACCGGCCGGGCTGGTGACGCGCACCGTCGTGCCGTCGGGCGGCACCGGCACCAAGAGCGGCTGGCCCGGCGCCAGCTGCGCCGACGCGCTGCCCTGGCCCGGCGCGAGGTAGCTCACCAGGTTCGAGAGCAGCAGTGGAAAGGCGATCTGCACCGGCAGGTCGGACTCGTGCAGCGCGAAGCTGAGCAGGCCAATGCGCCGCCCGCCCTGCTCGCCGACGAGCAGCAGCGGCCCGCCGTCGCTGTCGATCACGGTGCGCGCCCAGACCGGCTTGGGGATCTGCGCCGCCCGCAGCACGTGCAGGTCGGCGACGCTGACGTTTTGCAGCACCGGGTCGCCGCCGGGCGCCGGCCGCGGCGCTGGAAAGTTGATCACGCCGGTGAGCGAAAACAGCGCCGAGGCGCGCAGCGGGCCGACAAACAGCACGTTGCCCGGCGGCAGCGGCGACGGCACCACGCCGTCCAGCACCGTCAGCGCCGCGGTCTCGCTGAAGACCGTGGTGGTCGTCGGGACGACGCTGACCCGCACGCCCGGCAGCGTGTTCAGGCCGACCTGCAAAAAGCGGTTGCCGTCCGACATCACGCGGATCAGCGCCTTGTCGGTGCCGGGGCTGGCGGCCCAGGCGCGGTCGTCGGTGGGCAGCGCGTCGGGGTCGGCGAAGTGGGCCGTGGCAACCCGCACGGTCGCCGGCACCTCGGCAACAATCGACTGGTCGCCGCCGGGGTCGAGCTTCAGGTCGTAGGCGTTAAACAGCTGGCCGTCTAGCTCGATGATCAGGCGGCGGGTGGCCGGCTGGGTGTCGTAGTTGGTGGCCTGCGCAAACAGCCGCTGGCCGCCGGCGGTCGGCTCCAGGACCAGCGCGCTGACGGCGGCGTTGGCGCCAGTGGTGCCAATCGGCGAGAAGTGGACCTCGGCGGCGATGGTGGCTTTGTCGGGCAGCTGCACCTGGCCGTCGGAGATGATCGCGACCTCGGAGTCGGCGTCGCGGGCCGCCAGCGCGCCGGCCAGCGCCAGCGCCTGGCTCAGGTCCGAGCCGCCGCCGTTGCGCAGCTGCAGCCCATTGATCGCGCCGCGCAGCTCGCGCCGGTCGGCGGAGGCCGAGGCCGGCACCTCCATCTTGGCCGCCAACCGCGATGATCGTGGCCCGGCCGCCGTCCGCCAGCTGGTCGATCAGCCGCAGCGCCTCGCTTTTGGCGTCCGCCAGCCGCGTGCCGCCGCTGTCAGTGGCGCCCATGCTGGCCGAGCGGTCCACAATCAGGATCAGGTTGCGGCCGGCGATGCCGGTGGTCCAGAGAAAGGGCCGGGCCAGCGCGAAGATCAGCGCGAACAGCACCAGCAGCTGCAGCAGCAGCAGAATATTGCGCCGCAGCTTCTGCCAGGGCGCGTTGGCCTCGACATCGCGCACCATGCGCTGCCACAGAAACGTCGAGGAGACCGTGCGCTCCTCGCGGCGCAGCTTGAGGAGGTACATCGCAACAATCACCGGCGCGAGCAGCGATAGCAGCAGGGCAAACGGGGCCAGCAGGCTCATACGAGTCGTCCTTCACATCGATACGCGCCATTGTACCCCGTAGCGAGTAGCGAGTACCGAGGGATGAGTACCAAGTGCCGAGGAGTTGAGTTGACACGCTGAGACCCAGGTCTGAGGCTCCGAGACCCAGCGCTGACACTCCGAGACCCAGCGCTGACACTCCGAGACCCATCGCTGACGCTCTGAGACCCAGCGCTGACACTCCGAGACCCAGCGCTGACACTCCGAGACCCAGCGCTGACACTCTGAGACCCAGGTCTGACACTCTGAGACCCAGCGCTGACACTCCGAGACCCATCGCTGACACTCCGAGACCCATCGCTGACACTCTGAGACCCAGCTTCCACGCTCCGAGACCCAGCGTTGACGCTCCGAGACCCAGGTCTGACACTCTGAGACCCAGGTCTGACACTCTGAGACCCAGGTCTGAGGCTTAAAGACCCAGCGTTGACGCTTTTAGTCCCAGCGTTGACGCTCCGAGACCCAAGCTGCCGCCCGTCAGCAGTCAAACGCCGACCAGCAGATCGCATTCCGCAGGCGCTGGTCATCAAGGACGAGGTCACGAATCGCAGCCGGGAGCTGATCGCGCTGCCACTGGCACTCGCTGCGGCCGGCGCGCTCGCTCGCATGCGTGGGGGCGGCGGCGCGCGCGGCCTTGATCGCATAGGCCGCCGCGCCGAGTTCATGGGCGGCGACATGGGCCACCAGGGCCGACTGGGCGGCCGCGTAGGCGGCGTGGCGCGCGGCGCCGCTGCAATCGCGGGCGGCAGCGTTGGCATGGCCACCGGCCGCGCGCGCCTGCGACATCGTGATCGCGCCGCGCGCCCAGGCCCGCGCCTGCGCAATCGCCTGGCGGGGCCGCGGGTCGGCGGGCTGCTCCGCCTCAAAGAGATGCAGCACATGCTCGGCGCACGTGGCCGCCCACAGCGCCAGCAGCCGGTGGTCGGCGTCGGTCAGCGTCCCACCGCGGCGGATGGTGATGAAGCGCGGGTCGCGGTCTTTGGGCAGGATCATAGCTATATCCTTCCGGCTGCACGGGCAGCGCGCCGATTAATTGTATCAATTCGCCGGCCAGCACGACGAGAAAGCGCAGCCCGCACCCGGCGCTCGCTACTCGACGCTCGCTCCTCATCCCTCGCTACTCGTTTCGCCGCGCAACAAACCGATAGCGGCCGGGCGCCGGCTGCGCTAGGATGTGGCGGTGAGGTGAGCGATGAGCGAGCAGCGATTTTGGCAGGCGGTGCTGGAGCACGACCGGGCGTTTGACGGCGAGTTTGTGTATGCGGTGCGGACCACCGGGATTTTTTGTCGGCCGTCGTGCGGGGCGCGGCGGCCGCAGCGGGCCAACGTCGCCTTCTTTGACGGCGTGGCGGCGGCTGCGGCGGCCGGGTTTCGGCCGTGCCGGCGCTGCCACCCGGCGGGCGCGGCGCCCGAGCCGCACCTAGATGTGATCGCGGCAGCCTGCCGCCAGATTGCGGCGGCCGACGAGCCGCCGAGCCTAGCGGCCCTAGCCACGACCGCGCACCTGGCGCCGACGTATTTTCAGCGCGTCTTCAAGCGCGTGGTCGGCGTGTCGCCGCGCCAGTACGCCGACGCCCAGCGGCGCGCGCGGCTGAAGGCGGCGCTCCACGACGAGCCGACCGTGACGGCGGCGCTCTACCAGGCCGGCTACGGCGCGACGAGCAGCCTCTACACCGCTGCCGCCGAGCACCTGGGCATGACGCCGGGCGCCTACCGCGGTCGCGGCCGGGCGATGACGATCCGCTATGCGCTGGCGCCGTGTGCGCTCGGCTGGCTCCTGGTGGCCGCGACCGAGCAGGGCGTGTGCAGCATCGCGCTGGGCGACGACGGGGCGGCGCTGGCGGCGGCGCTCGGCGCGGAGTTTGCGGCGGCCACCGTGCAGCGCGACGATGACGGATTAGCGCTGTGGGTCAAGGAGCTGCTGGAGCACCTGGCGGGCGCGCGGCCGCACCTCGACCTGCCGCTGGACGTGCAGGCGACGGCGTTTCAGCGCCAGGTCTGGGAGGCTCTGCAGCGCATTCCCTACGGCGCGACGCGCTCCTACGGCGCGGTCGCGGCCGCGCTGGGCCAGCCGACGGCGGCGCGGGCGGTCGCGCGGGCCTGCGCCACCAACCCGGTCGCGCTGGCGGTGCCGTGCCACCGCGTCGTGCGTGAGGGCGGCGCGCTCGGCGGCTATCGCTGGGGCCTGGAGCGCAAGGCCGCGCTGCTGGACCAGGAGCGCGCCGCCGAGAACAGATAGGCGACGCAGGGCGACGAATACTACGCCGGCGCCGCCGTGCGCCGGCGCTCAGCGCCAAGCACGGCCTGCCACAGCGCAAACGGCGAGATCGCGCCGTAGCCGCTCTCCTGGCCATCGTTGCACTCGATGACGATCCAGGCGCCGGCGGCGGTCTGCGCCAGGTCAATCGCCACGAACGGCAGCGCCAGGCGGCGGGCCGCCTCACCGGCCAGCGCGAGGGCCGCGCGCTCCTCCGCGGCGGTCCACTGGTAGAGCGGCCCCCAGTACGGCCCGGCGCCGACACACTCGCCATACCACCAGAAAGTCCGAAATTCAAAGGCCGGCGGAATCTGGTCGTTTGTTTCTGCCGCGATCCGGCGGAGCGGCACGTATTCCCGGCACACAAACGCCTGCCCCTGGAGCGCGCGGTCGGATTCGTAGTGCTCCTTGACCAGCTCGTACTGCGCCGCCGACGCGACAATGGAGAAGGATGCGCGCTTGCGGCTGGTCTGGCGGGCGGCCTTGACGAACACCGGCCACGCAAAGTCCTGCTCAATGACGCTCGCCGCGGGCGGCGCCGCAAACCACTGGCTGCGCGGCGTCAGCTCGGCTAGGCGCGGATACCAGTGCGGCAGCTCGCTAGCCAGCAGATACTGCTCCGGCGTGTGGATCAGCCGCACGCCCGCCGCGAGCTGCTGGTCATAGAATTCGGCGTAGGTCTGGGTGACGCCAAAGCGACCAACCGCCAGCACCTCAGCCGGCCGCTCCCACGGCCGCCGACAGGCAAAGAACTCGGCGAAGACAAAGTCGTAGCTCGGCAGCCCAGTGGGCGCGACCAGCAGCCACACCGTTTCCTCAAGCAGCACGAGATCATAGGCCGGAGCGGGAGAAATCATGTTGAGATATTCCTATTTTATGTCAACGCACAGAGCTTAGCTTTGCGGCGGGCTGAGCCACTTGTCCACGACGGGCGGCCTCACAATCCCTCACGATTCAGCGCCGCTAGACCAGATGGGTGATCGCCAGGTCGCCCCAGGCGGCGCGCAGATACTCGGCGGCCAGGCGGCGGTGGCAGCGCTCGGCGGTGGCCTCGCTGCACAGCAGGCAGCCGCCGTCGAACAGCGCGGGCGGCAGCGTCCGCTCGACGGCCCGCCTGGCCAGCAGCGCCAGATATTGCCGCTCGTAGCTGGCCCAGTCGCCGCGCTGCCGGTACGTCGCCAGCATCTCGGCCTCGGGCGCCAGCGCCGGCACCGCCACGTACTCGATGCCGCCAATCGCCCGCAGAAAATACGCCAGGTCGTCGCGCTTGGCAAAGCCGGCCAGCTGCGAGGTATTGTTCAGGCGCACATCGAGCAGCCGCCGCACGCCGGCGCCGGTCAGCAGTGTAAAAAACCGCTCGGCCGACTTTTTGGTGAAGCCGATGGTATAGAGCTGTGGCGTCATGCAATAGTCTCCACGGCTGTGCGAATCGCAAAACCGCCGCGCCTGCGAGCTGCAAGTGCGGCGGTCTTCGGTGGTCGGGGAGACAGGACTTGAACCTGCGACCCCAGCGTCCCAAACGCTGTGCGCTACCAACTGCGCTACTCCCCGATGCGCCGAAGTATAGCGGATGTGTAGATCAGCGTCAAGGCTGCTAGGCGCGCTCAATGCGGGCGGCGTGGCGGATGCTACGCGGCGACCGCGCTGGGCTGCGCGGCCAGCGTGCGCAGGACGTAGTGCAGAATGCCGCCGTGCTGGTAGTAGCGCAGCTCGGCCTGCGACTCGATGCGGACCACGGCGGCAAAGCGCAGCGCCGTGCCATCGGGGCGCCGGGCGCTGACCGTCACCGTCTGGCCCGGCTGCACGTCGGCGGGCAGCTCGATGCTGATCACCTCGTCGCCGCGCAGGCCCAGCGCCTGCCAGCTTTCGCCAGTGGCAAACTGGAGCGGCAGCACGCCCATCCCGACCAGGTTGGAGCGATGAATCCGCTCGTAGCTCTGGGCGATCACGGCGCGCACGCCCAAGAGCGCGCTGCCTTTGGCCGCCCAGTCGCGCGACGAGCCGGTGCCATACTCGCGCCCGGCCATGACGACGAGCGGCGTGGACTCCTCCCCGTAGCGCATGGCGGTCTCGAAGATCGAGGCGACGGCGCCGCTGGGATAGTGGCGGCTGAGGCTGCCGGCCTCGTCGACGACGAAGTTGCGCAGCCGTGGGTTGGCGAAGGTGCCGCGCACCATGACCTCGTGGTTGCCGCGGCGGGTGCCGTAGCTGTTGAAGTCCTCGGCCGCGACGCCCTGGGCCGCCAGGTAGCGGCCGGCGGCGCTGTCGGCGGCAATGCTGCCGGCCGGCGAGATGTGGTCGGTCGTGACGCTGTCGCCCAGCAGCGCGAGAATCCGGGCGCCGGTGATCGGCTGCGGCGCCGGCACAGCGAGCGTCATGCCGGCAAAGTACGGCGGGTGCTGAATGTAGGTCGAGGCGCGGTCCCAGGCAAATACCGGCCCGGCCGTGACCGGCACCGCCTGCCAGGGCGCGCTGCCGGTGAATACATTGCGGTAGGCCGCGCGAAACAGCGCGGCGTCCTCGGCGGCGCCCAGCACGGCGCTGATCTCGGCCGGGCTGGGCCACAGGTCGGCCAGGTAGACCGGCCGCCCGGCCGCGTCGTGGCCCAGCGGCTCGCGCCGCAGGTTGATGTCGACGGTGCCGGCCAGCGCATAGGCCACGACCAGCGGCGGCGACGCCAGATAGTTGGCGCGCACCACCGGGTTGATGCGGCCCTCGAAATTGCGGTTGCCCGACAGCACCGCGCCGACCACCAGGTCGTGCTCGCGGACGGCCTCGGCGATCTCGTCGGCGATGGGGCCGCTGTTGCCGATGCAGGTCGTGCAGCCGTAGCCGACGACGTGGAAGCGCAGCGCCTCCAGCGGCTGAAGCAGCCCGGCGGCTCGTAGGTAGGCGGTGACGACCTGCGAGCCCGGCGCCAGCGAGGTTTTGACGTGCGCCGGGACCGTCAGGCCGCGGGCGACGGCGTTGCGCGCGACCAGCCCGGCCGCCAGCATGACACCGGGGTTCGAGGTGTTGGTGCATGATGTGATCGCGGCCAGCACGACGGCGCCGTGGGTGAGCGTCACCGGCTGGCCGTTGACGACCACGGTCTGCGCGGCGTCAGCGTAGAGGCTCTGGCGCGCCACGGCCGGCAGTGCGTCAGCTTCGCCGGCATCGCCGCCGTCGGTGGCCCAGCGCTGCGCGCTGCGGGCGGTGGCCGCGGCGCCGGCGGTGGCGGTCTCCCAGAACGAGCGCTTCAGGTCGCCCAGCCGGATGCGGTCCTGCGGCCGGCGCGGCCCCGCCAGGCTCGGCTCAATCGTCGCCAGATCAAGCGTGACCGTGGCGCTGTAGATCGGCTCGGGCGACGCGACGGTGCGGAACAGGCCCTGCGCCCGGTAGTACGCCTCGACCAGCGCGATCAGCTCGGTCGGCCGCCCGGTGATGCGCAGATAGCGCAGCGTCTCATCGTCCACCGGAAAATACCCGCAGGTCGCGCCGTACTCGGGGGCCATGTTGGCCAGCGTCGCGCGGTCAGCCAGCGGGAGCTGCGCCAGGCCCGGCCCATAAAACTCGACGAATGTGCCGACGACGCCGTGCCGCCGCAGCAGCGCGGTCAGCGTCAGCACCAGGTCGGTGGCGGTGGCGCCGGCCGGCAGCGCGCCCACCAGCCGCACGCCGACCACGGCGGGCGTCACCAGCGCCAGCGGCTGCCCGAGCAGCACCGCCTCGGCCTCGATGCCGCCGACGCCCCAGCCGAGCACGCCCAGGCCGTTGATCATCGTGGTGTGCGAGTCGGTGCCGACCACGCTGTCGGGGTAGACGACGGTGCCAGCGTCGCTGTCGGCGGTCATCACGACGCTCGCCAGGCACTCCAGGTTGACCTGGTGAATAATGCCCTGCGACGGCGGCACGACGCGGAACTGGTCGAAGGCCTGCTGGCCCCAGCGCAAAAACTCGTAGCGCTCGCGGTTGCGCTCGAACTCGCGGGCTTCGTTGAACAGCAGCGCGTCCGGGCGGCCGGCCAGGTCCACCTGCACCGAATGATCGATGATCAGGTCGGCGGGGACCAGCGGGTTGATCAGCGCAGGGTCGCCGCCCAAGCGCTGCAGCGCGTCGCGCATCGCCGCCAGGTCGACGACGGCGGGGACGCCGGTGAAGTCCTGCAGCAGCACGCGGCCGGGCTTGAGCTGAATCTCGCGCTGCCCGGCGGTGGCCGGCGTCCAGGCCGCGACCGCCGCGACATCCGCGGGCGTAGTGAAGCCGTCGCCGCAGTTCCGCAGCAGCGACTCGAGGACGATTTCGCAGCGCATAGGGCAGCCGGCTCACATCGGCCAGCCCTTGCTCGGCGAGCGCGGCCAGGCGATAGTAGGTGAAGGTGCGGGCGCCCACGGTCAGCGTGGCGCGGGTGGCGGCGGGGTCGAAGCTCTGCATGGCGGTGGCCTTTCGGTGATAGCTTGGTGGTGCTATAGGCCATTGTATAGCGCGGCGCCGCGCTGACTAGCGCACAGATCGCTATGCAAGCCATTGGGGTTGGCTATGACTGTGGAGGAGGTTTTAACGCGGAGGGGGTTTAACGCAACGACGCAAAGAACGCAAAGAGGGGACGAAGACGAGGGGATTTAAGAAGGGACGAGGTTCTGCTACCTCGTCCCCGCTGAAAACTGAAACCTGATGATTGAAAACTCGCTGGCTACTCGTGGTTCGGGCCGCGCTTTTTGCGGTCAACTTTGCGCTTGACGCCCAGCGCCTCGATCTCCGAGGAGTTAGCGCCATATTGGGCGGTCGCCTGCTGCTTGACGCCCTGCATCGTGTCGTGCAGCAGCCACTCGGCCTCCACTAGCTCGTCGTAGGCGACGTTGAGCACCTGGCGGGCCGACTGCTCGCGCTTGCGCTTGTCCCGCACATCTTTGAGGATGTCGGCAACCATGTCAGCACTCAGGGCGGGGTTGACGCTGGTGTAGGTCGGCAGGTCGTTCAGGGCTTGGGCGGCCCGCTCGTCGGCCTGGACCTTCGAGGATGCGAGTCGGGCGGCGTGTTTGTTGTCCACAGAAGTTCTCCGTGCTATGCGGCAAAGCTGCGCTAAGCACTACTATACGTGACCTCATCGCTATCTACAATTCCTATTTCAAAGCAAATCCTATGCTGCTGCTCTGAATGATGGCGCTGCCAGAGCAAATGGTGCGCTGCTAGACCAAATGGTACGCTGCTGCTCTGAATGATGGCGCTGCTAGACCAAATGGTGCGCTGCTAGACCAAATGGTACGCTGCTGCTCTGAATGATGGCGCTGCTAGACCAAATGGTGCGCTGCTAGACCAAATGGTACGCTGCTGCTCTGAATGATGGCGCTGCTAGACCAAATGGTGCGCTGCTAGACCAAATGGTACGCTGCTGCTCTGAATGATGGCGCTGCTAGACCAAATGGTGCACTGCTAGACCAAATGGTGCACTGCCAGGGTTTTTAACGCAAAAGATGAGGGAATTGAACGGCAAAGACGCAAAGGACGCAAAGAGGGGACGAAGACGAGGAGATTTAAGGACGGGCTAATCTTCTGATAACTGACAACTCATGACTGCACACTCGTCCCCACTGACAACTGATGACCGAGCACTGACAACTCGTACATTGACATGCCGCTCGGATGTTCGTAGACTAGCAGCCCTCGACCATGAAAGCGACGACCACCATGCCCGATACTACGCCCAAGCTGCCCCTGACCTCTGCCGATCCGGTCGCCGAGCGCCGTGCACAGCTCCGCGAGCTGTTCCCCGATGCTTTCCAAGCGGGGCAACTAGACACCGAGCGCCTGGCGCAGCTGATTGGACAGACGGCGCCGCCCGAGCCAGAGCGCTATGGCCTCTCGTGGGCCGGCAAAGCCGAGGCGCTGCGCGCGGTGCAGTCGCTGTCAACGGCGACACTGCGGCCAGCGCCCGAGCAGTCGGTCAACTTCGCGACGACCGGCAACGTGGTCATTGAGGGCGATAACCTGGAGGTGCTGAAGCTGCTTCAGAAAAGCTATCATCGCAAGGTCAAGATGATCTACATCGACCCGCCCTATAACACCGGCAACGAGTTTATCTACCCCGATAATTTCCGCGAGGGCTTGCAGACCTACCTGGAGTACACCGCGCAGGTCCGCAACGGCGTGCGGCAGACAACCAACGCCGAAACCAACGGCCGCTATCACTCCAACTGGCTGACAATGATGTACCCGCGGCTGTTCCTGGCCCGCAACCTTCTGCGCGACGACGGCGTGATCTTTGTCTCGATTGATGACCATGAGGTTCACAACCTGCGCCTGCTAATGAACGAGGTATTCGGCGAGGAGAACTTTGTGGCAACTATTATTTGGCAGAAGAAGTACACGCGCAGTAACGATGCGACCTTTTTTTCTGTCACCCATGATCATATTCTCGTGTATTCAAGATTCAAGGAACAAGTCACGTTAAACTTGACCCCCCGTGGGGCGGCCCAGGAAGCGTCTTATAAAAATCCTGATAATCACCCCAAAGGCGTTTGGAAATCGACCCCACTTCATGCTAAGAGTGGATCCAACATAGAACCCTACATTTTCAAGAATGGGATTGTATGGAAGCCGCCGTTGGGCACCTATCGCAGATTTTCCGAAGACACAATGAATCAGCTGGATCGAAATAATGAGATATGGTTTGGCTCCAGCGGTCAATCCATCCCATCTCGCAAAACCTTTTTAGCGGAAGCAAAACAAGGGATGACCCCTACAACGATGTGGCTTCATGAAGAAGCCGGACATACCCATGAAGCTAACAACGAACTTAAAGAACTCGAGCTAGATGGGGTTTTCGACAACCCGAAGCCAACTCGCTTGATCAATAAAATGATACAGCTTTCTACCTCTAGCGACGATCTTATCCTTGATTTCTTCGCCGGCTCAGGGACGACCGCGCAGGCAGTGATTGAGCTGAACCAGGAGGATAGCGGCAATCGGCACTTTATCCTGGTGCAGCTGCCCGAGCAGACCAGCCGCCCCGACTACCCGACCATCGCTGCTATTTGCCGCGAGCGGGTGCGGCGAGCGATCCAAAAGCGCAATGACGCCGACGCCAGCACGCTGCCGCTCAATGGCGACGCCCCGCAGGACCGTGGCTTCAAAGCCTTTCGCCTTGACAGCAGCAACTTCAAGGTCTGGGACGGCGACGGCGCTGTGGCCGATGATCCCAGCGAGCTTGCGCAGCAGCTTGCGCTGATTGCCGACCACCGGCTGCCCGACCGCACAGCACAGGACGTGCTCTACGAGCTGCTGCTGAAATCTGGCCGGCCGCTGACCGCGCCAATCGCCACGCACACCATCGCCGATCTGACGGTCTATGACGTGGACGACGGGCGGCTGCTGATCTGCCTCGCCGACCCAATCACCGAGCTTGCGCTGCAAGGGATGCTGGCCCGGCGCCCCGAGCGGGTGCTGTGCCTCGACGCTGGCTTTGGCGGCAACGACGAGCTGAAAACCAACGTCGTGCTGCAAATGCGCGCCGCTAGCGTTGAGTTCCGCACGGTATAGCGATGAAAATTAAGTTTGACCAGCACCAGCAGTACCAGCTTGAGGCGATCAGCGCCGTGACCGACGTATTTATTGGCCAGCCGCCGGCGGCCAGCGCGCACGAGATCACCTTTGACGCCGCGCCCGGCGAGCTGCCAACTGAACTGGGCATCGGCAACCGGCTGCTGCTCAGTGATGCGGCGCTGCTGGCCAATGTCCAGGCGGTGCAGCAGCGCAACGGCCTGGACGTGAGCGACGAGCTGGACGGACGCAACTTCTCGGTTGAGATGGAGACTGGCACCGGCAAATCGTATGTGTACCTGCGGACGATCTTCGAGCTAAACGCGCGCTATGGCTGGAAAAAGTTCATCATCGTCGTGCCATCGGTCGCGATCCGCGAAGGCATCATGCAGACGATCAGCCTGACTCACGAGCACCTCGCCGCCCTGTACACCAGCGTCCCCCACGACGCCTGGGTCTACGAATCGGCGCAGGTCTCGCGGCTGCGCAGTTTTGCGACCAGCACCCAGCTGCAAATCCTGATCATCAACATCCAAGCCTTCGACAAAAAAGATATTGCCGTCATCCACCGCGACAACGACCGGCTGGCCGGGCGGCGGCCAATTGAGTTTATTCAGGCGACCAGCCCGATTGTGATCATGGACGAGCCGCAGAACATGGAGTCGCCGACCGCCAAAGAAGCGATTGCGAGTCTCAACCCGGCCTGCACGCTGCGGTATTCGGCCACACATCGCAACTCCTACAACCTGCTGTACCGCCTTGATCCAGTCAAAGCCTACGACCTGCGGCTGGTCAAGCGCATCGAAGTTGAACTCGGTGCTGGCGACGCCGGGCTTTAACGAGGCCTACATCGCGGTCAAGAGCATTACCGCCACCAAAAGCCGCATCACGGCCAAGCTGGAGATTGACACCGAGGGCCGTGGCGGGCCGACGCGCAAGCTGATCAGCATCACCCGCAACGGCGAAGATCTGTATCAGCTTTCGGGCGGGCGCGAGCAGTACAGCGGCTATGTCGTCACCGCCATTGACGCCGGCCACGGCATCATCGAGTTTGGCAACGGTATCAGCCTGAGCAGCGGCGAGACCCAGGGTGGCTACGGCGACGAGATCATGCGGCTTCAGATCGAGCAAACGATTCACGAGCATTTCGAGAAAGAGCTGCTGATCGAGCGGCTACCGGCGGGCCAGCGGCTCAAAGTGCTGTCGCTGTTCTTCATTGATCGCGTCGCAAACTACGCCAGCGCCGACGGCAAAATCCGGCAGTGGTTTGTCGAGGGCTACGAAAAGCTGGCAGTGATGAAGCGCTACGCCGCGCTACAGCCGCTGCCAGTGGATAAGGTGCATGGCGGCTACTTCGCCCAAGACAAAAGCGGCCCCAAAGACTCATCCGAGCGCCAGAGCACCAAAGCCGACGAGCAAGCCTACCATTTGATCATGCAGGCCAAAGAGCAGCTGCTCGCGCGCGACGAGCCGCTGCGGTTTATTTTCAGCCACTCGGCGCTGCGCGAGGGCTGGGACAACCCCAACGTTTTTCAAATTTGCACCCTGAACGAGACTCAGTCGATCACGCGCAAGCGCCAAGAGATTGGGCGTGGGCTGCGGCTGCCAGTGCGCGAGAATGGCGAGCGCTCCTTTGACGAGCGTATCAACCGGCTGACCGTGATCGCCAACGAAAGCTACCATGACTTTGCCAAAGCGCTCCAGGAGCAAATGCGCAACGAGTGGGGCATTGAGTTTCGGGATCGCATCGTTGATAAACGCGAGCGCCGCACCGTCAGCCTGAAAGCCGGCTGGCTGCTGGACGAAGATTTCAAAGCGCTGTGGGAGCGCATCAAGCACCACACCCGCTACCGCGTCAAGTACGACAGTGAAACGCTGATCGCCAAAACCGTTGAGCATCTTCAGCAGCTCCCGATGATTAGCGCGCCCGACTTTCAGGTTATGAAAGGCGAACTACGCACCACTGGCGAAGGGGTCATCGCCGAGCTGCGGGCCACCTACCGACGCGCCGGCAGCCGCCCACACTACACCATCCCCGACATGATCCACTACCTCCAGCGTGAGACCGAACTGACCCGCACCACCCTCGCTCAGATTCTTTTGCGCTCCGGCAAGCTCGCCGACGCCAGCCTCAACCCGCAGCAGCTGCTTGATCAGACCCTGACAGCCACCAAAAAAGCCCTGACCGAGCTGCTGGTCGCCGGCATTAAATACGAGCGGATTGCCGGCGCCGAGTACGATATGATGCTGTTCGAGAGCCGCGAGCTGGAAAGCTACCTGAGCACGATGCTGCCGGTAGAGAAGTCGATCTACGACTATGTGGTGTACAACTCGCAGATTGAGCGCAGCTTTGCCGAGGCACTTGGCGGCCGGCAGGACATCAAACTCTTTATCAAGCTGCCCACCTGGTTCAAGATCGAAACCCCGCTCGGCACCTATAACCCTGACTGGGCGATTGTGAAAGCTGCCAGCCCAGGCAGCGACGAGGAGCGGCTGTACCTGGTGCGCGAGACGAAAGGCACGACCCAGCTGTTTGACCTAGCCGAAAGCGAGCGGCAAAAGATTCAATGTGGCATCGCCCACTTCGACGCGCTAGGAGGTGTTAGCTTTAGCTGGGTCAAAAGCGCCAGCGAGGTATAGGCGCCCGGCTGGTCACTGATGGCCCTGGAATCACGAGAGGAGACACGATGCGCGCGCTGATTGATCCCAAACTGCTGATCATTGGCGGCGGCCTGCTGCTTGTGACCATCGGGAGCGGCTGGCTTGACCCAACGCCCGTCACCGGAGCGCTCGCGGCGCTGCTGCTCTTGAAAGGCAGCCAGGAGCTTGTGCAGCCCACACGCCCACGGCTTGCGCGCTGCCTGCTCGACGGCGCCATCGTGGCCATCATCGTTTTGTGTGGCGCCGCGCTGCTCGACCTGCGGTAATCACCGACAGCACGCGCTGGCTAAAGAGTCACGCGCCATGTCGTGGCCACCAGCACCCAAGCTCCGTCAGCCCCGCGCCCGCCGCGCGGCTCTGGCAGCGCTGGGCGGGCTATGCTATAACCACAGCACGCCAGTGAGGAGCCAATGCTACGTATTATTCGCTACCAGGGGGCGATCATTCGAGGCCACGAGGTGCTGCTGATCCAGCACCGCTCGCACGCGACCGGCGAGGCCGACTGGCTGCTGCCCGGCGGCGGCATCGAGGAGGACGAGACCGAGGAGGAGTGTGTCGCGCGCGAGATGCAGGAGGAGACCGGCGTGACGGTGCGGGTCGAGCGCCTGCTGATGGACCATCCGACCAACAACCGGCGCGGCTACAAGCGGCGCAAAACCTATCTCTGCACGATCGTCAGCGGCGAGCCGGCGCCGGGCTACGAGCCGGAGCCAGACGCGCGGGCGATCTACAGCATCGTCGCCGTCAAGTGGTTCGACCTGCGCAACCCGGCCGCGTGGGATCAGTGGCTGGGCGACGACCGGCTGACCCGCGGGCAGCTGCACCAGATGCGGGCCGCGCTGGGCTTGGCGTAGCTATAGCGGCGCGGGCATGGCTGGCTCCTGGTCTGCTGCGCAGCACCAGCGCAAAATGCTGCGCGACAATGAGGGCGCCCCGCGCCGCACGATGGCAGCGCAGGGCGCACGGTGAGGGCGCTGCTGGCGTGGCGCTAGGCCTCGCCCATCATTAGGCCCTCAATGCTGTGGGCCTGCACGATTGGCTCCAGCGTCTCGACTACGCGGCCGGTGACGTGGCGGCGCAGCTCGGCGGGCATGCGCTCGTAGAAGGCGTGGGTGAACTGGAGGTCGTGGCGCTCGGCGTTGCGGGCGTCGGGCGCGTCCACGCCCAGCACCAGCGCCGGCCGCGACTTGTTGGACTGGTTGGCGGTGCCGCGGTGAATCGTCAGCGCCGAGCGCACCGAGATGTCGCCCATCTGCGGCATCTTGCGCTGGGCGCGCGCCTCGTAGCGCTCGTAGAGCGACTTGGGCGGGAACATGCCGTGCTCATACTCGCTCGGGTCGTCCCACTGCGTGCCGGGCGCCACCTCGAACGGCCCCATGTCCGGCTCGACATCCACGGTCGTCAGGTTGAAGGCCAGCGAGTTCAGGCGGCGGCCGACCAGCGTCTCCTCGGGCGCCGGGAAATCGCGGTGCCACGGCTGGTTGACCGCGCCGGGGCCAGGCACATCAAAGCCAATCTCGACGATCTTATAGTCGGGGCCGAGGACCGCCTCGCAGACCGCCACGACCCACGGGTGGGTCGCCAGCTGGACAAAGCCACGAATATCCTCGGGGTGAATCTCGACGTAGTAGCGCTTGGGGCCGCGGCCAACCGCGCCGCCGGGCCGCTTCAGCGCGGCCTGGAACGCCACCTCGATATCCTCGCCCAGCTCGGCGACCCACTGGCGGTCAAAGGCGCCTTTGTGGCCGAGGATACCATCGCCGTACAGACCACCCATGATGGTGGCGACATCGAACTGCTGAACCTGGGGAGCCTCGGTGCTCGTCATATCTCCTCCTTGGCCAGGCCGCAGCGCCTGGCACGCATAGTATACGCCGCCGCCCGCCGTTTGGCATAGCCGCCAGCGCCTGACAGCAGCCGGGCGGTGCTGTACAATGCGCACAGCACCGCCCCTCCACCGAGACACCGAGAGTACACCGATGCCGCAGCAGCCCGGCCCCGAGCAGGGCCGACCCCATCTGACCGTCACCGACCACACCACCGAGATCGTGCGGCTTCAGCAATTTTTGCGGCTGAACATCCCGTTCGCCCTCGCGGCCGGCGCGGTGATGTTTGGCCTCTATGCCGCCTTCAGCGACCCGCTGCTGGCGGTTTTCGCGCTGGTGCCGGTCATCAACGCGCTGCTGCTGATCTTGGCGTACCGCTTCGCGCAGCACGGGCGGCTGGAGGCCGCGGTCGGCGCGATGGTCGGCGGGCTATTGGTAGTCAACCTCATCATCGGGTTCGCAGTGCCGCGGATGTATGCGCTGGTGGCGCTGCTCAACGTCTGGCCGGTAGTGCTGGCGCTGCCCTACGTCAGCCGGCGGACGCTGACGCGGATCATCATGATCACGATCACGGCCGCCGTCATCAGCAGCCTGCTGTCGCTGCGCGGCGAGCCGTTCGCACTACGCGGGATTCCCGGCTGGCTGCTCGCCATCATCCCGGTGGTCGTCGCCCCGCTGCTGACCAGCCTGATGTTTGTGCTGCTCCAGCAGTACAGCACGCGGCTGAACGAGACGCTGGTCGCCACGCGCGCCGCCAACGAGTCGCTGCGCGAGTCCGAGCGGCTGCTGGAGGCGCGGGTGGCCGAGCGCACCGTGGAGCTGGCCAAGCGCAACGCCGAGCTGGCCGTGGCCAGCGACCAGGCGCTGGAGGCCAGCCGCACCAAGTCGGCATTTTTGGCCAGCATGTCGCACGAGCTGCGCACGCCGCTCAATGCGATCATCGGCTACAGCGAGCTGCTGGCCGAGCTGGCCGAGGACCTCGATCAGCCCGCCTTCGCGCCCGATCTTCAGAAGATTCGCTCGTCGGGGAGCTATCTGCTGACGCTGATCAGCGACATTCTGGACCTGTCAAAGGTCGAGGCCGGCAAGATGACGGTCTACATCGAGGAGTTTATGGTCGCCGAGCTGGTGGCGAGCGCGGCGACGACGATCCGGCCGGTGCTGCCGGCGCGCGGCAATGCGCTGGTCGTGGAGTGTGCGGCGGAGGCCGGCGCGATGACCAGCGACCTGACCAAAGTGCGCCAGGCGCTCCTCAACCTGCTCAGCAACGCCGCGAAGTTCACCGCCGACGGCACGATCACGCTGCGGGTCGCCGCGACGGCGCTGCCCAGCGACCCGGCGGTGGCGGCGGTGGCCTTCCATGTCATCGACACCGGCATCGGCATGACCGCCGAGCAGATCGACGGCCTGTTCGAGGCCTTTACGCAGGCCGACGCCTCGACGACCCGCCGGTACGGCGGCACCGGCCTGGGCCTGACCATCAGCAAGCACTTCTGCGCGCTCCTCGGCGGCGACATCGTCGTCACCAGCACGCCCGGCGCCGGCTCGGTCTTCTCGATGTACCTGCCGCGCAGCGCCCCGCAGCCGCGCAGCACCCTGGAGGACGAGGCCGAGTTCAGCGCAAAGGCGTAGCAGCCTCAGGGCCGGCCTTGAGGCTGCTGCGACGCCGCTTACTCCGCGGGCGGGCGGCGGGGCTGGCCGGTGGCGATGGAGACGTTGGCGGCCTCCTGGTTGAGCAGCGTGACGGCGCTGTAGTCGTCGCGGGCGTGGCTGCCCAGCGACAGCGCGTAGAGCTGCTGCGCCAGCGCCGCGGTCGGCATGGCGACGCCCAGGTCGCGCGCCGTCTGCAGCGCCGCGCTCAGGTCCTTGTGCATCAGCTCCAGCGCGAAGCCGCCGCTGTACTGATCTTCGAGCACCGTCGGCACGATCCACTTGTCGAGCAGATAGTTGGCGCCCGACGCGCTCATGATCACCTCGCGCATGGTATGGATATCGGCGCCGGCTTTGGCGCCCAGCGTCAGCGCCTCGCCCAGCACCGCCATCAGCACCGCAATGATCGTGTTGTTGACCAGCTTGATCACCTCGCCCTGACCCAGCGCGCCGACATGCACGACTTTCGAGCCGAGCATGTCGAGGACCGGCCGACACTGCGCGACGACATCGGCGGGGCCGCCGACCATGATCGTCAGGTCGCCGGTGGCGGCGCGGGCCGGGCCGCCGCTGACCGGCGCGTCGAGGAGCGCAATGCCCCGCTCGGCGAGCGCGGCGCCGATGCGCAGCGTGGCGGTGGGCGCGATGGTGCTCATGTCGATGATCACCAGGCCGGGCTGCGCGCCCGCCGCGATGCCCTGCTCGCCCAGCACTACCGCGTCAACCTGCGGCGCGTCGGGGACGCAGACAATGACCACCTCGCTGGCCCGCGCAACCTCGGCCGGCGTCGCCACGACGGTGGCCCCGGCGGCGGCCAGGCGGTCGGCGGCCGCGCGGCTGCGGTGAAATGTCGTCGTCAGCGCCAGGCCATGCTTGAGCAGCTGGTGGCCCAGCGGCTCGCCAATCGCGCCAGTCCCAACCAGTCCAACTCGCTGAATCGTCATCGTGATCTCCTATAAAACAAAAAAGCGCCGCGGGCATTGTAGCCCACGGCGCACGGCGGCTCGGCTAGTCGACAAGCGTGCTCTGCTGCTCGGCGTACTGCATCTGGTACAGCCGGTGGTAGAAGCCGCGCAGGGCCAGCAGCTCCTCGTGGGTGCCGTCCTCCATGACCTTGCCCTTGTGCAGCACAATGATGCGGTCGACGTGGCGAATCGTCGAGAGGCGGTGGGCGATCACGATGCTGGTGCGGCCCTTGATCAGCCGCTCCAGCGCGGTCTGGATCAGCGCCTCGGTCTCGGTGTCGACGCTGGAGGTCGCCTCATCAAGCACCAGCAGCACCTCGGGGTTGAAGGCGATGGCGCGCGAGAAGGCCAGCAGCTGACGCTGCCCGACCGACAGGTTCGAGCCGCGCTCGCGGACCTCGTAGTCATAGCCGCCCGGCAGCCGCTCGATAAACGGCGCGGCGTTGGCGATCTCGGCGGCGCGGCGCACGCGCTCGTCGCTGATCGACTGGTCGTGCAGGCGAATGTTCGACGCAATCGTGCCCGAGAAGCAGACCGGGTCCTGCGGCACGGCGGCGACGTGCTGGCGCAGGTCGCGCTGCGTGACATGGCGAATATCCACGCCGTCCAGCGTGATCGCGCCGCTCTGAATATCGTAGAACCGCGCCAGCAGCGAGATCAGCGAGGTCTTGCCGGCGCCGGTCGCACCGACCACCGCGACTGCCTGGCCGGCCGGGATGCGGAACGACACATCGCGCAGCACCGGCTGCTCGGGGTCGTAGCCAAACACCACATGGTCGAACACAATCTCGCCGGCAATATGCTCGGGCAGCGTCACCGCGTCGGGCGCATCCTGAATATCCTCGGGCGTATCGAGCACGCCAAAGGTCCGCTCGGCCGAGGCCATCGCCGCCTGCAGGACGTTATACCGCTCGGCCAGGTTGCGGATCGGCTGGAATGAGCGCTCCAGATATTGGAGATACGCCACCAGCGTGCCAAGCGTGGCCCAGCCGGCCAGCACGCCGCGGCCGCCGCCGTAGAGCAGCGTCGCGGTGCCGAGCGCCAAGAGAAAGCCGACGGTCGGAAAAAACAGCGCGAACGCGAACAGCGAGCGCAGGTTAGCCTCGCGGTACGACGCGCTTAGCTCGCCAAAGCGCGCCTGGCTGATCGGCTCGCGGTTGAAGAGCTGGCCGATCAGCACGCCGGTCAACTGCTCGTTGAGAAATGCGTTGATGCGCGCGATCCGCTGCCGGACGGTGCGGTAGATCTGGCGCATAAACTTCTGGAAAATCACTGTCGCCGCCGTCACCAGCGGCAGCACCGCGACGCTCAGCAGCGCCAGCCGCCAGTTGAAGTAGAACATGATCGCCAGGATGCCGATCAGCGTCGTAAAGTCGCCCATGATCGACACCAGGCCCTGGGTCAAAAACTCATTCAGGGCATCGACATCATTGGTAATGCGGGTGATCAGCCGGCCGACCGGGTTGCGGTCGAAGAACGACAGGCTCATGCGCTGAATATGGCTGAAGATCGCCATGCGCAGGTCAACCATAACCTGCTGACCGACCGACTGCATCAGGTAGACCTGGGCGTAGCGCAGCACAAAGCTAGCGACGAGCACGCCGAGGTAGACGCCGAAGATCGGCCAGATCGCGGCGACATTGCGCTGGGCCATCGGGCCGTCAATCGCCTGCTTGACCAGCAGCGGCGGCGCCAGATCGACCAGCGCCGAGGTCAGCAGCAGCAAGAGCGCCACCAGCACCCGCGACCGATAGGGACCAATAAAGCGCAGCAGCCGGCGCATCAGCCGGCCATCGTAGGCCTTGCCTAGAATCTCATCGTCATCAATGCGCGCCATAGTGCCTCGTTGTTGCAAAGAGTTCGGCGTTAGCGGTCACTCTCGACCACCTCCATCTCGGACTGGAGCAGCTCACGGCGGTACATTGCGGCGTACAGGCCGTTGTGCTTGACCAGCTCGGCGTGGGTGCCGCGCTCGGCGATCTGGCCCTTGTGGAGCACCACAATCGTATCGGCCTCCTTCACGGTGGCGATGCGCTGGGCGATAATAATGCTGGTGCGGCCGGTCATCACCCGCCGCAGCTGCCGCAAGATCTCGGCCGCCGTGTGGGTGTCGACGCTGGACATCGCATCGTCGAGGACCAGGATCGTCGGGTCGCGCAGGATCGCGCGGGCAATGGCGGCGCGCTGCTTCTGGCCGCCCGAGAGCGTCACGCCGCGCTCGCCCAGCAGCGTCTCCAGGCCCTCGGGGAACTGCGGCACATCGTTGACCAGCTGCGAGACCAGCAGCGCATCGTCGATCTGTGCGGCGGTGGCGTCGGGCCGGCCGAAGGTCACGTTCTCCTTGAGCGGCACCGAGAACAGAAAGGTGTCCTGCGAGACGTAGCCGATATGCTGCCGCAGCTCATCGAGCGGCAGGTCGCGGACGTTGTGGCCGTCGACCAGCACGGCGCCCTCGGTCGGGTCCTGGACGCGGCCGAGCAGATTGATCAGCGTGGTCTTGCCGGCGCCGGTCGCGCCGACAATCGCCAGCGAGCCGCCGGCGGGGACCGACAGCGAAATATCGCGCACCACCCAGTGGTCGCCGTAGCGCACGCCGACGCCGCGAAACTCGACGGCGCCCTGCCACGCGGCCGGCCGCGCCGGGCTGGCCGGGCTGCGGACCGTCGGCTGGTGGGTCAGAATCTCGTTGATGCGCTGGAGCGACGCGCTGCCCTGCTGGTAGAGCGTCACCGTCCAGCCGAGCGCGATCATCGGCCAGGTCAGCAGGCCGACGTAGCCGTTGAACTGCACAAACTGCTGCAGGTCGATCCGCCCGCTGGCGACCGCCTGGCCGCCGACGAGCAGGATCAGGCCGGCGGTCAGACCGATCAGCAGCGCCATCATCGGCCAGATCAGGCCGTCGAGCAGCACGTAGCGCAGGTTCAGGCGACGATAGTCCTCGTTGGCGCGGCGAAAATCGTCGATCTCGTGGCGCTCCTGGGCATAGGCCTTGATCGTCCGAATGCCGCTAAAATTTTCCTGGGCGCGCGTCGAAAGATGGCCAAACTGCGTCTGGACCAGGCTGAAGCGCTCGCGCATCCGCTTGCCAATCACCACAAACGAGATGCTGATCAGCGGCAGCATCGTCAGCGCGACCAGCGCCAGGCGCCAGTCGATGGAGATCATCATCGCCGAGGCCGCCAGCACCAGCAGGCCGGGGCCGCAGATCTGGATCAGCCCCTGGCCCAGCATTTGGCGCACCGAGCTAAGGTCATTGGTCGAGCGGGCCATCAGATCGCCGGTGTGGTGCTCGCCGTAGAACTGCTGGTCAAGGCGCATAAACTGCCCGAAGAGATCGGTGCGAATCTCGTTCTCGATGACGTAGGACGTGCCGCCGATCAGGCGGCGAATACCAAAACCGAGCAGGCTGCTGCACAGCGCCACGCCCAGAATCATCAGGCTATAGTTGAGCAGCACCTGCAGATCAACGTTGCCATCCTTGAGGGTTTTGACAGCGCGGCCCAGCAGCACCGGCGGAATAATTCCGACCAGCGCCGCGGTCGCCGCCACGAGCAGGCCGGCCAGCAGCGGCAGCCGGTGGCGGCGAACATAGGGCCACAGTGGTCGCAAATTGCGCATGCAACCTCCTTGTAGAGACACGGATAGGCGGCCTCCGAGCGGCCGCCTGGGTGCCAGGTAGTGTCCGTCGCTAGCAACAAATGTGCAACCGTCTTTTGACGGAAGCCGCCGGCGCCATCGGTCGGCGCAGCTAGCGCCAGGCCGGCGTGCCGAACAGCGGGTCGGCGTTGTAGAGCGCCTGGTAGATCGCCACCGCCGAGGCCAGCGTCAGCCAGATCAGCAGCGTGACCAGCGAGGCGACGATCTGGGCGTCGATCTTCGAGGCCAGCAGCAGGCTGGCCCAGGTCAGCGCATACATCCCGACGGTCCAGGTCGCGGCCAGGATCGGGCTGTTGAGGCCAAAGTACACATACGAGAACGTCGCGTAGATGCCCCAGCTCGCGCCCTGCAGCCACAGCAGCCGGCGGCGGTGCGGATGGTCGGCCGGCAGATTCAGCAGCCGTAGATTGCCCCACAGCACCGAGACATTGTTGGTGAACCAGACCGGGCCAAAGACCCATGACGGCGGCGCGAACGACGCCTGCTTGAAGGTGCGGTAGGTCTGCGGGCCGGAGCGGCGGAGAAACACCGGCGCCTGCACCAGCTGCATGGCGGCCTCGAAGGCGGCAGCGTGCCACCAGCGATAGCGCGGCGGCGCGGACGGCGCGGGCGGCGCCACGGCCAGCGACAGCCGGCGGATCATCGGTCCAAGCATATAGGCTCCTTATGTATTGCGATAGCGCGCAGCAAGGTGCTTGCCACCTTTTTCAGTGTACGCTTTTTGGCCGGCGGCTCCAGCGGCATGGCAGCGTCCGGGGACGCACAGCGCCGGCCCACGCTTGCACGCGGCCGGCATTGTGTGCGTGCGACAGACTATTTCGCAGTAGCGCTGGTGACGAGGTCCACGCGGACAAAAATCTCGCGCTGGGCGGCATTGTCGTAGGTCAGCTTCTCGCCGTTCATCAGGCGGGTCGCGAGATCGACGGTCATCTTGCCCATCTCGGCGGGTAGCTGCTGGACGGTGGCGTTCATGGTGCCGGCCTTGATCGCCTGAAGCGCCACGTCGTCGCCGTTGAAGCCGATGACAACCACGTCTTTGCCGCTCTGCTTGCCAGCCGCCTTGATCGCATCGCCCGCGCCAATCGCCATCGGGTCGTTGCAGGTGAAGACGCCGGCCACCTTCGGATGGGTGGCCAGAATGTCGGCCATGACCGTGACCGCCTCGTCCTGCTTGCTGTGGGCCGAGAGCGAGGCGACAACCGTGTAGCCCAGCTCTTTGATGCGGGTCTCAAAGCCCTGATTGCGCCGCCCGGCGTAGACCGCGCTGGGCTCGCAGGTGATCGAGGCGACCTCTTTGCTCGCGCCGGACGCCTTGATCAGCCGATCCATCTCATCGGCCGCCAGCATGCCGCCCTTCGCGTTGTCGGAGATCACAATCGCATCGTAGTTCGTGCCGCCGCCGCCAATATCGTTGACGATCACGGGAATGCCTTTAGCTTTCGCGGCATCGACCAGCGGCGCCATCGCGTCGGGCTTGAACGGCGAGATGATCAGGGCGCTGATGCCCTGGTTGAGCAAATCCTGCGTCCCCGAGAGCATTGCAGCCTCGGTGCTTTTCTGGTCAAACATGGTGTAGTCGTAGCCGGCCGCGGTCGCCGCCTCGTGGGTGCCGCGGTCCATCTCACGGAAAAAGCCGTACTGGAGGTCGTAGACCGAAAAACCTATTTTGCGCTTGACCGGCGTGGTGGGCGTTGACGTGACGCCGACGCCGCCACAGGCCGTCAGCACCAGCACGCCGCCGACAATCATCCGCCACCAGCCGCTCCGTGGTGTGCTCATACTAGCTGCTCCTGCACATATTTTTTTTCGTCCAGAATCAGCCGGATGCCGTCCTGGAGCCGGCCGGTTGTTTCGATGCCGCTGAGATTCATGCCCAGCCGAATAATAGTCTGGGCCACGCCGGCCTTGATGCCAGTGAGGATCGTGCGCGCGCCCAGCAGCCGCACGGCCTGCGCCAACTCCTGAAGCTGCTCGACCACCGCCGAGATCAACCACGCTGATGCCGGTGATGTCGAGGATCACCACGTCGGCCCGCTGGGCCTGAACCATCGCCAAGATCGTCGCGCTGATCTCGTCGGCGCGCCGCGGATGAAGGTGGCCGACGAGCGGCGCAACCAGCACGCCGTCCAGCAGCGGGATCACGGGCGTCTCAAGGTCATGCACCAGATCAACCAGCTCCTGAAGCTGCTGATTCTGCTGGTTGAGCTCGCCCTCGCGCGCCTCCAGGCCCGCCACCTGCGTGCGCAGCTGCGCGGCCATCTGGTTGAAGCTGGCGCTGAGCTGGCCCAGCTCGTCGTTGCGGGTCAGGGCCAGCTGGGCCGTCAGGTCGCCGGCGGCAAGGCGCTGGGCCGCCGCCTGAAGCGCCCGCAGCGGCCGCAGCAGCCGCGAGGGAAACAGCGCGCTCCAGACCAGCGCGAGCAGCAGCGCCAGCGCGGCCGCCGGCCCGACCAGCCTGAGCGCCCGGTCGGCCGTTGCGTCCACACGCACGGCGGCCGCCTGCACAATCGCCGCCTTCTGGTTGGCGACCTGCACCGCGCTGTCGGTCAGCGTGCTGATCATGGCGCTGGCCGGGGCAAACGCCGTGTTGGCGGCCTCAACGCTGGTGATCGTGCCACTGCTCATGCCCTGCTCAACATCGACCAGCGCCATCCGATAGCCGATCGCGGCGTCCTGCCAGCGCCCGAGCTGCTGGCGATCCCCGTCGTCGGTGGCGGCGGTGCTGAAATCGCGCAGCGACTGGTTGAGCTGTGCGTAGCTCTCGTACCACTGCATCAGGGCGCGGTTGCGCGCCGAGGGATCGGCCACATTCAGCAGCACCTCCTGCTCGTAGCGCCGGCACAGCAGCGTGTTGATCGCCACATCGCTGGCCGCCTGGTGCAGCCGGCCATCCACGGCAATCGCCTGGTGCGCGACGGACTGTAGCGTCAAAAACGTGCTCAGGGCGATCAGGAGCACGCCGCCGAGCACCAAGCTGACGAGGCCCAGCATCAGCTGAATCTGGAGCCGCAGGCCAAAGCGAATACGGCGGCGGGAGTCAGTGGCCGGCATTGCAACCTCTATGTGGACGCGCTGGCTGCTCAGCCCGGCTGGCTGGCAGCGCAGGCAGCAATGAACGTCGTAGCGTCATGGGGGGTTTAATCCTAAAAACTCAAGAAAGGGTCGCACCTAGTGTAACACGCCTTTACACTTCTTAACCATGACAATGCGGCCACATACCGCTAGTACATGGCCGCACTGTGAGACACGCCGCCGGCTACGGGCCGACCTCGATCTCGGCGAACTGGAGGCGGTAGGAGGTCGCCTCCTCGGGTGCGGCCGGCAGGCCCAGCAGCGTCGCCTGGACCCGCACCTTGCGGGCCGAGGTCGCCGCAAACGTGTACTCTTGGGCCAGGCCCAGCGGGTTGGCCTGGTTGGTCACGGTCTTGACGGTCGTATACGCGCCGCCGCTGGGCGCGACCTGGATCGTGAAGTTCACCGGAAAGCCCGGCGACTTGCTGCCGTCGAGCGGATAGTCGCTGCGCGGATACAGCTTGACGCGGCTGATGCTCTGGTTGGCGCCCAGATCGACCTCGACCCAGATCGGGCTGGCGCTGACATCGGCGGCGGCGACATTGGCGCTGGTATAGCCCTTGCCGCCCGGCACGCTCAGGTTGGTGCCGTCGGTGGCGCGGCTGACGCCCCAGTCGGGACCCTCGTAGCTGCTGCTGCTGATCACGGTTTTGCCCAGGGCCAGATTGCCGCCCGCGCCGCCGCCCTTGTAGGTCACAAACTTCAGGCTGCGGTTGGCCTCGGTGCTCCAGCTGCTGCCACTGGTGCTGGAAAAGCGCTCGATGCCGCCGCTGTACACATTGCTGTCATTGTAGGCCCAGCCGTAGGCGTTGGTCAGGCCGTTGTCGGGCGTGGCCGGCGTGGCCAGGAGCAGGCCGTAGCGTGTCCCTGCGGTCAGCCCACTCAGCCCCGGCATGATCGTCAGCAGCCCCGGCGTCGTGCTGACGCTGGCCGGCGCCACCGACTGCTGATACAGCGTCGTGACCGGATTATTGCTGGCGTCCAGCGTCACCACCTTGATGACCAGATCGCCGGCCGGGCTGCCGGTGCGGTAGGTCCACACGTCGATGCGCGGCAGTGTGGTGCCGCCGGCCGTAAAGGTTTGCAGCCGCTGGATCGGGCCGCGGATGTCGTTGTAGTTATTGAACGCCGCCGTGCCGTTGTTTTGATCAACGACGGTCCCGCCCGACCCCGCCACCACCGTGGTCTCGAAGCGCAGGTCGCGGCTGGTCTCGGCGGTAAACGCGCCGCCGCCGTTGCTGCTGTACGACTCCTGGCCGCGGCTGTAGGGGTTGGTGTCGCTGTAGTTGAAGCCATAGCAGCCAGTCGTGGCCGCTGAGCGGGCCAGCAGGCCGTAGGTTTGGTTGGCGGTCACATCAATATTCGGCTGGATCAGCACCTCGCGGGCCGAAAACCCGACGCTGTTATTCTGCATGATGGTGAAGCTTTTGATCACGCCGGCCGGCACGCCCGCGCTGATATTCACCACGTCCAGGATCAAGTCGGCGTTGGGCACGACGCCGCTGCTGGCGCCGCTCTGGAACGTATTGAAGGCAATGCTGGTCAGGACGCCGGTCGTGGCCGGCATAAACGTCTGGAGCCGCTGCCAGCCGCCGCCGATGTCGCAGTGCTCGGCAAAGCCGGCCGCGCCCGATGACTGGTCGAGATTGGCGGGCAGCTGGGCGCTGCCGGGCGCGCCGCCGGTCAGCGTGGTCTGGAACGATGCGCTGCACACCAGCGGCTGAATGCTGTTGTCGGCGTTGAAGCTGAGCGGACCCCAGAAATAGTTGGCACGGCCCTCGTTGCGGAAGCCGCCGTGCCACAGGTCGCTTTGAAACAGGTACATCGTGCCAGTCGAGGTCGGCAGCAGCGCCACATGGGTCGGCTGCCCGCCGCAGGAAGTCGAGGAGATCGAGCCGTTCGAGCCGGTGGTGCCGTAGGTCCAGGGGCCGAGCGGCGTGCTCGACGTTTTATACGATGTGCCGGTGCCGCCGCAGTAGGCGCAGGTCGGGTCGCCGTACATCACATAGTAGACGCCGTTGCGCTTGAACATCATTGGCGCCTCGGTGTTCGCAGTGTTGAGCACGGAGTACTGGCCGGTTCCCAAATCGTACTGTGCGTTCAGCTTTTCGACCAGCAGCGAGTGCGAGGCGACGATGTTGGTGTAGACCATGTAGGCTGTGCCGTTATCATCGACAAACAAATCCTCGTCGCCATTGTTGAATGCGCCCGGCGCACCGTTGGGGTTGACGGCGACCACCGGCAGCGGCCGCTCGGTGAACGGGCCGGTCGGGCTGGCGCTGACAAACACGCGGTAGTTCTGGATCGCGCCGGTGTCGTAGGTGTTGATCCACAGCACATACTGCGCGGTGGTCGCGTTGTAGATGACGTGGGGCCGGAAGCAGCCGCCGGCGCCGTTGGCACAGCGCGCCTGCCAGGTGGCAGTGCGGGCGTCGAAGAGCAGGCCATTGTCGGTCCAGTTCACCAGGTCGGTCGAGGAGTACGACTTATAGCCGCAGAACAGCGAGCCGCTGGTCTGCCACTGAAAGCCGCAGGTATACGTCGTGCCGTACAGATAGTAGGTCGTGCCAAAGCGATGAATCTCGCCGTCGTGGGCATCGATGGCGTGGCCCCGCGTGTCGTAGCGCACGACCTGGCTGCCGCCGCTGGTAAAGTTAACAATCGTTGAGGTGACATCGGCGTGGGCCACCGGCGCGACGCGCACCCAGCTGAGCAGCAGCATACTAACCAGCCCAACCACGAGGATGCGCGCAGCCGCGCCGCGCCGCCGGTGTGTTCTAGCGCGCTGGGGGGTCAAGTGGAGAGCCATCAGTGTGCTCCTATTCATCCTCAAAATGCGGATAGTGTCAGCCTACCAGAGCCACGCATGAGTCACACGAGCTAGAAGTAACGTGTTCCTTAAACCGATCGCAGCAGGCCAGTAGGACGGATGTTTGCGCTGATCGCGTGCCTCTCAACCCTATCTCAACGATTGGCAGCCCAGCGAGTTGACAGCCCCAGCAAAATCAGGGAAGCTCCCAGCGCAGCATGGCCCGCTGCGCTGACTGCGCTGCACCCTACGCCGCGCCTGAGTGAGGTTTGGGTATGTACTACCACCCCGAAAAAGTCGCCGACCGGCCCGTCGTTATGTGGGAGCCTGGCACGCCGCTGGCCGACCCGGCCACCGAGGCCTACTGCGTCCGCATGGATCATAATTTCTACGAGCAGGGCGTCGCGTGGCCCGACAAATTTGCGACGCTGCTAGCCGAGCCACGGGCCGGCGAGATCACGGCGCTGGTCGTCGGGCAGTGGGCGGTGGATGGCACCGGGCCGATTGAGCCGGTGATCGAGGCGATGGTCGCGGCCCGCGGGCAGCTGTCGAACCTGCAGGTGCTGTTTGTCGGCGCGATTGAGCAGGAGGAGTCCGAAATCTCGTGGATCGAGCAGGGCGATGTGTCGCCGCTGTTCGCGGCGTTTCCCAAACTCCAGTATCTGGGGCTGCGCGGCGGCAACGGCCTTGATCTAGGCGGCGCGATCAGCCACGACACGCTCAAAACACTGATCATCGAGACCGGCGGGCTGCCCGAGCGCGTGCTGGCGCAGCTGGCCACCGCCAAACTGCCCAATCTGGAGGCGCTGGAGCTGTGGCTCGGCACCGAGGAGTACGGTGGCGCGGCGGACGCGGCGGCGCTGGTGCCGCTGATCACGCAGCAGCCGTTTCCGAAGCTGCGGTATTTGGGGCTGTGCAACTGCCAGTACGCCGACGACCTGGCCGCACGGCTGGCCGACGCGCCGATCCTGGACGGCCTGGAGACCCTCGATCTTTCGATGGGCGCGCTGGGCGACGCCGGCGCGGCCGCGCTGCTGGCCAACCCAAAAATTAAAAAGCTTCAGTTTCTCAACCTCCACCACCACTACTGCACCGACGAGGTTGTCAGCCAGTCTGCAGGCGCTCGGCATTAAGGTAGATGTCTCGGGCCAGGAGGAGCCGGATGACGACGGCGACGACGAATACCGCTACATTATGGTAAGCGAGTAGCGGTGCCAGCCCTGCCCGCCACCGACCGGCCGCTGATCGTGCTGGGCAACCCCGGCAGCCCGCGGCTGGCGCTGCTGGATGCGGCGCTGGCTGGGCTGGGCCGCGCGCCAGCGGTGGTCGTGCCGTACCGACAATGGCTGGCCAGCGAGATCGTGCTGCCCGAGGTTGTCGCTGCGGGCGCGGTGGTGCGCATCGAGTCGCCGGGCCAGGACGCGGCCGTCGAGCGGGCGCTGCTGGCCCGCGCCGCCGCCGCGCCCGAGCCGGGCTACACCTGGCTCGACCCTGCGGCGGTCGCGGCGCACGTCGCTGACCGCGGCTTGATCTTGGCGAGCCGGCAGTGGTATCAGGGCTGGCGCAGCGCGCTCAGTGAAATTGCCCGGCAGCTGGCGGCCTGCCCGCCCCACACTGTCATGAGCGACCCCGCCGAGATCGCGATCATGTTCGACAAGCCGGCCTGTCAGTCGCTCCTCGCAGCCGCCGGCCTGCCGATCCCGCCGCCGCTGGGAGTGATCGGCTCGTATGCCGAGCTGGCTGAGCGGATGCGCGCGCACGGCGTGCGGCGGGTGTTTGTGAAGCTGGCCCACGGCTCGGGCGGCGCCGGCGTGGTGGCCTACGAGACCAGCGGCCGCCGGGAGCAGGCGACAACCACCGTCGAGCTTGTCGAGTCAGGCGGCGCGACGCGGCTCTACAGCTCGCGGCGGATTCGCACCTACCGCGACGGCCCGACAATTCGGCGGCTGATCGACCGGCTGGGCCAGGAGCGGGCCTACGCCGAGGCCTGGCTGCCCAAAGCTAGCAGCGGCGGCCGGGCCTTTGACGTGCGGGTCGTCGTGATCGCGGGCGCAGCGCAGCACACGCTGATGCGGCTGAGCCGGACGCCGATCACCAACCTACACCTCCTCAACGAGCGCCACGACACCGCCGCGCTGGCCGCACAGATGGGCGCCGCCTGGGACGATGCGCTGCACAGCTGCGCGCTGGCGATGATGCAGTGCTTTCCCAGGACCCTCTACGCCGGCCTGGACCTCGTGGTCGGCCGCGACCTGCGCCGCCACGCGCTGCTGGAGGTCAACGCCTTCGGCGATCTCGTGCGCGGCGTGACGCACGCCGGCCACGACCCGTACACCGCCGAGCTACTGGCGCTCGATGCCGTGGCAGCACAGACGTGATCGCGCTCGCGCCGCTGATCGGCACGCACGATCTGCTGTTTATCACCCTCGACACGCTGCGCTTCGACGTGGCGCAGGCCGAGTGGCAGGCCGGCCGCACGCCCAACTTGGCCCGCTGGCTGCCGGCGGCTGGCTGGGAACAGCGGCACTCGCCCGGCAGCTTCACCTACGCCGCGCACCACGCTTTCTTCGCCGGCTTTCTGCCGACGCCGGCCACGCCCGGCCCGCACCCGCGGCTGTGGGCCGCCCGCTTCGCCGGCAGCGAAACCACCACCGCCGACACGTTCGTCTTCGACGCGCCCGAGATCGTCACTGGGCTGCGCGACTGCGGCTACCACACGATCTGCATCGGCGGCGTCGGCTTTTTCAACATGCAGCAGCCGCTCAGCCGCGTGCTGCCGGGCTTGTTCGACGAGGGCCACTGGCGCCCCGAGCTGGGCGTGACCAGCCCCGACTCGACGGCGCGCCAGGTTGCGCTGGCAACCGAGCGCTTGGCGGCGCTGCCGCGCGACCGGCGGGTTTTTCTGTTTCTCAATGTGTCGGCGCTGCACCAGCCGAACTGCGGCTACCTGCCCGGCGCCACCGCCGACTCGCTGGCATCCCACGCGGCGGCGCTACGCTACGTTGACGCGGCGCTGCCGCCGCTGCTCGCCGCCGTGCAGCGCCGCGGCCCCGCGGTCGCAGTGATCTGCGCCGACCACGGCACGGCCTACGGCGAGGATGGCTTCCACGGCCATCGCCTGGCCCACCCGACGGTCTGGACCGTGCCCTACGCCGAGTTTGTTTTGCCGGAGCACCCATCATGACCGCACTCGCCACGCTGCTTGCGGCGACGCCGTATGTCGCCTATGCCTACGGCTATCCGCACAAGACCGCCTATCGCCCGCTGGCTGTGCCGCAGCCGCTCGACAGACTCTGGGCGGCCGAGCCGAAGGATGGCGCTGTTTCTGTACCTGCACCTGCCGTTCTGCGAGATGCGCTGCGGCTTCTGCAACCTGTTCACGACCGTCAACCCGCAGGCCGGGCTGGTCACGGCCTACCTGGACGCGCTGGAGCGCCAGGCCAGCGCGGTCGACGCCGCGCTCGGGCCGCGCCAGTGGGCGCGCCTGGCGCTCGGCGGCGGCACGCCGACCTTCCTGGCGCCCGCCGAGCTGCACCGCGTCTTTGATCTGGCCGAGCGGCTCGGCGCGCCGCTGGGCAGCGTCCCGGTCTCCGCCGAGACTTCGCCGCAAACCGCCGACGGGCCGCGGCTGGCCGCGCTGCGGGCGCGCGGCGTCACGCGGGTCAGCATGGGCGTGCAAAGCTTCATCGAGGCCGAGGCGCGGGCGGCCGGGCGGCCCAGCGCACCGCCGATGTGCTGCGGGCCATCGCCGCCATCCGCGCCGCCGACTTCCCGGTGCTGAACCTCGACCTGATCTATGGCCTGCCCGGCCAGACCGTCGCCACCTGGCTCGAATCGCTGCGGACGGCGCTCGAGTTTGCGCCCGAGGAGCTGTATCTCTATCCGCTCTACGTCCGCCCGCTGACCGGGCTGGGCCGCCACGAGGTCAGCTGGGACGACCAGCGGCTGTCGTGCTACCGCGCCGGCCGCGATTTTCTGCTGGCCGCCGGCTATGTGCAGGTCTCGATGCGGATGTTTCGGCGCGGCGACCTGCCGGCCGAGTCCGGCCCGGCCTACTGCTGTCAGACCGACGGCATGGTCGGGCTGGGCTGCGGCGCGCGCTCCTACACCGCGGCGCTGCATTACTCCAGCGAGTACGCCGTCGGCGCCAGCGGCGTGCGGGCGATTCTGGGTGATTATGTCAAACGCACCGCGGCCGACTTCGCCGCCGCCAGCTACGGCGCCGCACTGACCGCCGACGAGCAGCGACGGCGCTTTGTGCTCCAGTCGCTGCTCCAAGCGCCGGGCCTGGACCGCGCCGCCTACCGCGCGCGCTTTGCCGCCGACGCCCTCGCAGAGCTGCCGGCGCTGCACCAGCTGGCCGAGCATGGCCTGGCGACGCTCGACGCGGCGACGCTGCGACTGACCGACGCGGGGATGGAGCGCTCGGACCTGATCGGGCCGTGGCTGTACCCGGCCGAGATTCTGGCGCGCATGGAGGCGTTTGAGCTGCGATGAAGCTGGATATGTTGTACCGCGGGCCGCTCAGCAGCTGCAACTATGGCTGCACCTACTGCCCGTTCGCCAAGCACACCGAGACCCGCGCCGAGCACGCTGCCGACGCCGCCGCGCTGGAGCGCTTTGTCGGCTGGGTGGCGGCGCAGACTGCGCACGAGCTGCGCATTTTCTTCACGCCCTGGGGCGAGGCGCTGATCCGCCGCCGCTATCAGCGGGCGATTGTCACGCTGGCGAATCTGCCGCACGTCCACAAGGTCGCGATCCAGACGAATCTCGTCGGCGCGGCTTGATTGGGCCGACGAATGTCCGCGCGACCGGCTGGGGATTTGGGCGACGTACCACCCGTCGCAGATCACGCGGGCGCGCTTTGTGGCGCAGTGTGAGCGCCTGGCCGCCCGCGGCGTGCGCTTCAGCGTGGGCGTCGTGGGCGTCAAGGAGCACCGCGACGAGATCGCCGCGCTGCGCCGCGAGCTGCCGGCCGACATCTATCTGTGGGTCAACGCCTACAAGCGCGCCGCCGACTACTACACGGCCGACGATCTGGACTTTTTGCGCGCGGTTGATCCGCTGTTCCCGCTCAACAATCAGTATCACCCAAGCCTGGGGCGGCCCTGCAACGCCGGCGAGTTGGTGATCTCCGTGGATGGCGATGGCACGATGCGGCGCTGCCACTTTGTCAAAGCGCCGATTGGCAACCTCTACCGCGACGACTGGGCGGCGGCGCTCCAGCCGCGCGCGTGCAGCAACACAACCTGCGGCTGCCACATCGGCTACATCCACATGCCCGAGCTGGGACTAGGGCCGGTGTTTGGCGCCGGCCTGCTGGAGCGGATTCCGGCCGCGCCAATCTGGCTGGAGGCGCGCTAGCTCTCGACAATCGGCGCGTAGTCCTCGGCGCGGTCGAAGCCGGCGACCCAGGCGACGGCCTGGCGGCAGCTGGTCATCGTGGGCGGGACGCGGATCAGATATTGGCGCGCGGTTGAGGGGCAGATAACCGCGACGCACACCAGGTCCTCATCGTCCTGCAGCGCGACGCGCAGCAGGCGCCGCTCGCCGCCGCGGTCACGGTCGGTGTCGAGCGTCGTGGCCGCAGCCTCGGCCAGAAAGCGCTCGTAGCCCAGCAGCTCCAGCAGCACCCGCCGGACCTCGGCGTTGGGCTGGGCCAGCACCTCGGCGGCGCTCAGGGTCTCGGGGGCGAAGACGGCGCGAGCGCTGACCGGCACGCCGCGCCAGCGCAGCGGGGCGTCGTCCATGCCCGGCGGCAGCGCGGTGATCGCAGTGTCGCTGATGTCGAGCCACGAGCTGACCTTGAGGTCGCCGGGCAGCGCAGTGAGGCCGGTGCAGCCGCGCAGGTTCAGCTGCGCGACCCGCCGCAGCCACGACGGCAGCGTGGTCAGCCCGGTGCAGCCGCGCAGGTTGACATGGCCAACCTCGACCGTCGCCTCGTGCGGCCAGGCGGTCAACGCGGTGCAGCCGCTGAGGTCCAGGAAGCTGGCGCTGAGGTTTTCTGGCAGCGCCGTGAGCGCGGTGCAGCCGCGCAGATTTAGCGTCCCCACCGTGAGGCCAATGGGCAGCGTCGTGAGCGCGGTGCAGCCCGCGAGGTCCAGGCGGCCGCTGACCGCGAGGTCGGCGGGCAGCGACTGCACGGCGGTCGCGCTGAGGTCCAGCGCATAGCAGTGCAGCCCGGCGGGCAGCGCCGTGAGCGCCGCGCAGCCACGGGCAGTGATGCGCTGCGCCTGCAAGCCCGGCGGCAGCGCCGTGAGCGCCCGGCACTCGCTGACATCCAGCGCCGTCACCGTCAGATCGGCGGGCAGCGCTGTGAGCTTGGGGCTGCCGCGCAAGCTCAGGTGGCCGCTGACCCGCAGCCCGGCCGGCGCCTTACCGTTGAGAATCAGCGTCTTGGCCGCGGCGGCGCTGATCGGCTGTGACAGATCGGTCGGCATGGCAGCTCCTTTAGTCGCGCACGCTGCGAATTTGGCCGGGCGAGTACTCGCGCTGCATCCAGATGCGGTAAACGCCGCGCGGCAGCGTGATCGGATGATGCTCCTCGTGGACAATCGTTGCGCTCTGCGCCACAACTTTGAGGTACAGCTGCCCGCCGTGGCTCCACAGCTCGGCGCTGCTGGCATCTTTCAGGTGGTGGCTGTGGCCGGTGATCTCGCCATACGCCAGCACCGTACCACGCTCAGGCTGTGACAGCGCCGGCAGCGCCGCAACCGCCGCAATTAACACATCTCCATGTCGCCATAACATCGCGCGCCCTCCTCGTTTGCATAGCTGTAGTATCGCACGCCGCTGTGACAAGGAGCGTCACAGATCGCCACCATGCTGCGCCAGTTTGCCGGCAATACCATAGCCAATTGTCAGGAAAGAATGTGACCGTCGGCCGTTCGACAGCGCGCGAGCAGTGGAGTAGAATGGCCAGGTTATGATCAGTCATAGACAGCTCAACAGCCGCAGACATCGGCGGTAGGATCATTCGGCCAGGCGCGACCAGGGCGGGATGATCCCGCCCTTTTGTGTGTGGTGGACCGCGGAGGTGCACCATGTCGCCAGTGCAGAACCTGGAATCGCTCCTAGAAGAAGTCCGTGCCTTTTTAGCGCAGGGCGACGTTGAGGGCGCCGCGTCGGTCATTGAGGCGCTGCTGCCCGCCGAAGCCGCCGATGTGGTCTCGGCGCTCCACCCGGCCGACGGCGCCGACGTGCTGGAGGAGCTGGACCCGCAAGACCGCGCCGATGTCGTCGAGGAGCTGACGCCCGAGATCGGCGCCGGCGTGCTGGAGGAGATGGACGAGGACGAGCGGACCGACGTGGCCCGCCGCCTAGATGCCGAGTTGCTGGGCGAATTCTTGGACGAGATGGCGCCCGACGACGCCGCCGACGTGCTGCAAGAGCTGGGCGACGCCCAGATCGCCGCAACGCTGGCCGAGATGGACGAGGCCGATGAGGTCCGCGAGCTGCTGACCCACGATGAGGACTCGGCGGGCGGCCTGATGATCCCGCACGCGGTCACGTTTCGCGGCAACATGACCACCCAGCGCGCCATTGACCAGCTGCGGGCCGCCAAGCCCGACGAAGAAACCTCCTACTATATTTTCGTCACCGACAGCGCTGACCGGCTGGTGGGCGTGGTCAGCCTGCGGCAGCTAGTGATCGCCGCGCCCCAAACTCCGCTTCAGCAGATCATGAGCACTGAGATCGTCACCGCCCGCGTTGACGCCGACCAGGAGGAGTGCGCCCGGCTGCTGGCGCGCTACGATCTGCTGGCGCTGCCGATCGTCGACGCCCAGGGCCGGCTGGTGGGCGTGATCACCGCCGACGACGTGATCGACGTGATCGAGGAGGAGGCCACCGAGGACATCTATCACCTGGCCAACCTGGACGCCGAGGAGGATTTGTACGACTCGGTATTCAAATCGTCGCGGCGGCGGCTGATGTGGCTGTTTATCAACCTGCCGACCGCGCTGCTGGCCGCCTACATCGTCAGCCGCTTCAACGGCACGATCAAGGCGCTGCCGTTTATCGCCGCGATCTCGCCGATTGTCAACGGCATGGGCGGCAACGCCGGCATTCAGACCCTGACACTGATCGTCCGCTCGCTGGCGCTGGGCGAGATCTCGCTGCGCGAACTCGTGGCGCACGCTGACCCGCGAGTTTATTATCGGCGCGTTCAACGGCGCGATCTTTGGGATTACGGTGGGCGTGATCGGCTACCTGTGGCAGGGCAATGCAATGCTGGGGCTGGTCGCCGGCGCCGCGATGCTGCTGAACCTGGTGGTCGCGGCGATCGGTGGGACGCTGGTGCCGCTGGGGCTGCGGCTGTGCAAAGTTGATCCGGCGCTGGCCTCGGGCGTGATCGTGACGACCGTAACCGATGTCACCGGCTACCTATGCCTGCTGGGCATGGCGACGCTGCTGCTGCGCTTTCTGCTGCCAGCCGGCTAGAAAAGTGGGCGGTTGAAGGCCGCAAACTTGCTATAATTGCCGCAGCCACCTGGCGATCCTCCAGCCTACAACTTACCAACCGATCAGGAGCGCTCTATGGCCCCCCGCTACCGCCTCATAGCCCGCCCGCGTCAGCTGCTTGCAGCGCTGTGCCTTGCGCTCCTGGTTGCCGCGCCGATCATTGGCAGCCTGGTGTGGCTGCCGAGTGCTCACGCCGCCAGCTTCACCGTTGACACCGCAATCGACAGCGATGACAGCAACCCTGGCGACTTCGTGTGCGCCGACGCGATGAGCCAGTGCTCGCTGCGCGCGGCCGTGCAGGAAGCCAACGCCCAGGGCGGCGCCCACACGATTGGCTTTGACCCCAGCCTCGTCGGCCCGGTTCTGATCAGCGGCGACGCCCACCCAATCGTCATCCAGACCAGCCTGACCATCACCGGCCCGACCGCGAATGATCTACACATCTCGGCCGACCCCGCGAACACGACCGGCCTATTTACCATTGGCAGCAGCATCGTGGTAAATATGAGTTTGCTGACCCTAGAGAATGGCTTCAATGAGGACACGACGCTGGGCGGCGGCGCGATCTTTCTGGGGACCGATAGCACGCTCAGCCTGAGCAATGTGACGCTACAAACCAACATCGCCCGCGTCTACGGCGGCGCGATCTACGCCGACACCGGCAGCAGCGTCACGGTCACTGACAGCACCTTCATCAATAATGCAGCAGCCAGCGGCGAGGGAGCCGGCGACGGCGGCGCGATCTACACCAAAGGCGCCAGCCTCGCCGTCAGCGGCTCGACCTTTAGCGCGCCGAGCGGCGGCATGACCAACAACGGCGGCGCCATCGCCATTGCCAGCGGCGCCGGCCCGGCCACCATCACGACCAGCACCTTTCGCCAGAACTTCGCCGCGCTCAGTGGCGGGGCCATTGCCTACGCCGGCGCCAGCCTGACGATCAGCGCCTCAACCTTTAGCGAAAACTCGACCGCTGGCGATGGTGGCGCGCTGGCGATTACCAGCGGCGCGGGCGATACTACGATCAGCAATAGCACCGTCAGCACAAATGCGGCGGGCGTCGAGGGCGGCGGCATTGCGAACGCCTCGACCGCGCCGCTCACGCTGCTCAACGATACGCTGGTTGAAAACTTCGCCGCCGTGCCAGCGGGTCGAGCCTCCAGCGGCAACCTGTACACGGCCGCCGGCACGGTGCTGGTCGGCAACACGGTGCTGGCCGCCGGCAGCGATGGCCTGGGCGACTGCGTGGGCAGCTTCACCTCCCTCGGCCACAACCTCATTGGCAACGGCACCGACTGCCTGGGCTTTACTGATGGCGTCAATGGCGACCAGGTTGGCACGACGGCCGCGCCGCTCGACCCGCAGCTTGATGTGCTGGCGAACAACGGCGGCCCGACTGAGACGCGCCTGCCGCTGGCCGGCAGCCCGCTGATCGACGCCGGCGACGACGCGATCTGCGCGGCGCCGCCGGTGAGCGGCCTGATCAGCGCGGCCTGTCGCGGATCAGCCCGTGCGACATCGGCGCCGTCGAGGTTGGCGCGCAGGCCGCGACGCCCACCGACACCGCCACGCCCTACCCCGCCCCGACCGACACCGAGACTCCATCCCCGACCGACACTGCGACCCCGACCGAGACCGACACCGCCACGCCCTACCCCGCCCCCACTGATACCGCCACGCCCACTGACACCGCAACCCCGACGCCCACCGACACCGAGACCCCAACGGACACCGCGACGCCGTACCCCGCTCCCACCGACACCGCCACGCCCACCGACACTGCGACCCCGACCGAGACCGACACCGCCACGCCCTACCCCGCTCCCACCGACACCGCCACGCCGACCGAGACTGACACCGCCACGCCCACCGACACCGCCACGCCGACCGAGACCGACACCGCCACGCCCACTGACACCAACACGCCAACCAACACGCCGACGAATACGTCAACTAACACGCCAACCAACACGCCAACCAACACGCCAACCAACACCCCGACGAATACCCCAACCAATACGCCGACCAATACGCCGACCAACACGCCAACCAACACGCCAACCAACACGCCAACCAACACGCCGACGAGCACGTCAACCAACACGCCGACGAATACACCAACCAACACGCCAACCAACACGCCGACGAATACACCAACCAACACGCCGACGAATACCCCAACCAACACGCCAACCAACACGCCGACGAATACACCAACCAACACGCCGACGAATACGTCAACCAACACGCCGACGAGCACATCAACCAATACCCCAACCAACACGCCGACGAGCACGCCGACGAGCACGTCAACCAATACCCCAACCAACACGCCGACGAGCACGCCGACGAATACGTCAACCAACACGCCGACGAGCACATCAACCAATACCCCAACCAACACGCCGACGAGCACATCAACCAATACACCAACCAATACACCAACCAACACGCCGACGAATACGCCAACCAACACCCCGACGAATACGCCAACCAACACCCCGACGAATACACCGACACGCACGACCACGGCAACGCGCACCGCCACCAGCACGGCAACACATACGCCGACGCGCACTGCCACTAGCACGCCGACGAACACGCCAATCAGCACCGCCACCAGCACCGCCACCAGCACCGCCACCAGCACGGCAACACATACGCCGACACGCACGACCACGGCAACGCGCACCGCCACCAGCACGGCGACCAGTACCGCGACCACCACGGCAACGCGCACTGTCACGGCCAGCGCAACGCGGACGGCCACGGCGACCAGCGCGCCTAGCGCGACGGGCACCGCGACCACCACTGCGGTCCCGCCGACCTACACGGTCTACCTGCCGATTATGTTGGCGTCCAGCGCCCCGGACCTGGTGACGACCTTCAGCCTGGCGCCCAACAAGCTCAGCTTTCAGGCGGGCGAGGCGGTGCAGGTCAGTGTGGTGGTGACGAACCGTGGGACGGCGCCGGCCGGGCCGTTCTGGGTTGATTTTTATATCAACCCGGCGGTGGCGCCGACGCAGCCCAACCAGCTGTGGTACGAGGACTGCGGCCTGACGCCGTGCTACGGCGTGGCCTGGTATGTCAGCGGCCTCGCCGCCGGGCAAAGCATGACCCTGACCTCTACGCCAGCCAGCTACTCGGCCGGGCATACGATCTGGCCGGGCTGGTTTGCGGCCGGCAGCACCGATCTCTATGCGTTCGTTGACTCGTGGAATCCCGACATCAGCTACGGCGGTGTGGCCGAGAGCGACGAGCAGAACAATCGCGCCGAGCTGCACGGCCTCAGCGTCACCGGCACCAACCCAGCGATGCGGCCGCAGCCCAGGTCAATGGCACCGCGCTCGCTGCCCAGCCGCTAGCACCCACACGCAGCAGCGCGGCCCGCCAGTTACCTGACGGGCCGCGCTGCGCTATCTCGGCGGGAGTTGGGGAGCCGCTACTCCCACTCAATCGTCGCGGGCGGCTTGCTGGTAATATCGTAGACCACCCGGTTGACACCGGCGACCTCGTTGACAATGCGGTTGGCGCTGCGGGCCAGCACCTCGTCGGGCAGCCGCGCCCAGTCGGCGGTCATAAAATCCTCGGTGGTCACGGCGCGCAGCGCGATCACGTCGGCATAAGTGCGGTAGTCGCCCATCACGCCGACGCTCTGGATCGGCAGCAGCACCGCAAAGGCCTGCTGCGTCGTGCGCTCGGCCCCGGCCCGCCGCAGTTCCTCCTGGAAGATCGCGTCGGCGCGGCGCAGCGTCTCGGCCCGCTCGTGCGTCACCGGCCCGATGATCCGCACCGCCAGCCCCGGCCCTGGGAACGGATGGCGCCAGACCCACGCCTCGGGCAGCCCCAGCTCCAGGCCGACCGTCCGCACCTCGTCCTTGAACAGATACCGCAGTGGCTCGACCAGCTGGAGCTGCATATCGGCTGGCAGCCCGCCGACATTATGATGAGTTTTGATCTTGGCGGCGACATTGCGGTCGGCGGCGGTCGACTCGATCACGTCGGGGTAGAGCGTGCCCTGCGCCAGGAACTCCACCGCGCCCAGCGCCGCGGCCTCGCGCTCAAAAATCCGAATGAACTTCTCGCCGATGATGCGGCGCTTCTGCTCGGGGTCGGCGACGCCCTCCAGCGCGCCCAAAAACTCCTCGGCGGCGCTGACCGCGATCAGCGGGATATGCAGGTGATCGCGGAAGGTGGCGATGACCTGCTCGGCCTCGCCCAGGCGCAAGAGGCCGGTGTCGACAAAAATGCAGGTCAGCTGCTCGCCGACGGCCCGCGCGATCAGCACCGCGGCCACCGCCGAGTCAACGCCGCCCGAGAGGCCGCAGATCACGCGGCCGGCGCCGACCTGCGCCGCAATCCGCGCGACCGCCTGGCCGATGATCGCCTCAGCGGCCCAGCCGCCCTGCGCGCCGCAGATGCGGTACGCGAAATTGTGCAGCAGCTCGCGGCCCAGCGCGGTGTGGCGCACCTCGGGGTGAAACTGCAGACCGTACCAGCGCCGCTGGTCGTCGCCCATCGCGGCGTAGGGCGAGTTGGGCGAGTGGGCGATGGGGTGAAAGCCGGGCGGCAGCGCCGTCAGCGCGTCGCCGTGGCTCATCCAGACGCGCTGGCTGGCCGGTAGCGCAGCAAACAGCGGCGAGTCGGCCTGGCCCAGCGTGACGTCGGCGGGGCCAAACTCACGCTCGGTCGAGGGCGCGACGGTGCCGCCGAGGGCGTGGGCGATCACCTGCATGCCGTAGCAGATGCCCAGCACCGGCACGTTGGCGGCCGCGACCCACGCCGGCAGCTGCGGCGCTTCGGCGGCGTAGACGCTGGCCGGGCCGCCCGACAGCACGACGCCAATCGGATTCAGGGCCAGCGCGGTCTCGGCGGCGGCATGGAACGGCAGCAGCTCGCTGTAGACGCCAATCTCGCGCAGCCGCCGCACGATCAGCTGGCTATATTGCGAGCCAAAATCCACCACCACGATTGATTCGGTCATAGGTACTCGCTCAGCATTACAGAGGTTTTGGCCATGATAGCACGGCCCGCCGGCGCTAGGTTCAGTGCGGTCAGCGGCGCGGCACCCAGGGCAGCACAAACATCGCCACGCCGATCAGACCGATCACGACCGCAATCAGCCAGACGAACGGCGATAATGGTATCCGCACCTGCGCCGGGTCCGTCGGATCATACTGCACCTTGCACGCAGCGCCGAGCGGGAACCATGATTCCTCCCCAGGCTCCAGCCCCTGAAATTCAAGTGTGGTGCCGTCCTGCAGGCTGAAGCGAATGATCGGATAGTAGGCTAGATCGGGCGCCCAGCGCGCGTTGCTGTCCTTCCCAATCCGATAGCGTGCCTTGTGATGGTCAACGATCGTGCCCACGCTGACCGGCGACCAGCGTCGTCGATCAAGGCCAAAGACCAGCGACAGGCTGCTGACCAGCGCCAGGCCCAGCCCAACGTAGCTGCTAAGGATGCGGTAGTACAGCGGGCTGATCTTCAGAAAGAAGACCGGCAGGATGCCCACCGTCCAGCCCAAGCCAACGACAGCGGGAATCGAGGTAGCGGACCGCCCTGGGCCGCGGCTGGGCAGCGGCTGCTCGGGCGAGAGCGGGCGATTGGTCGGCGCCACCAGGTACGCGCGGCCCTCCGGTGAAATCTGCGAGGTTTTAGCGGGCAGACGCTGCCGCGCCTGCTCGGCAGTGGGATTGCCGGGATCATAGATCAGGGCCATCCCGAGGCAGTAGGACCGCTCGCCGTCGGTCTCGACCACGGCCGAAAGCCAGAGCCAGGCGAGGGCACAGTCGTCCTCTTTGCCGATGACGAGCAAAAGGAGCCGTCGGGCGGTCGCCGTATCGCCCGCGCGAGCGGCGGCGATGCCCTGGTCAAGCTCAGTGAGTGTCGAAGAATACATAGCGGTCCTGGATACGCTTGCGCGCCACGTCGGCGGCTGCGCCATGATAGCACGCGGCACATGTGGGCGGGCCGTGAGCACAGTGGCGGGCATCGGCTATACCCAGGGAACAACTAAGAAGAGCACGCCGAGCAGGATGAACAGCAGCGGAACCACATACTTCAGAGTCTGGACATGGAATCCGCACCAGCGTCGGGTCGGCTGGATCGTACTGTAGCTTGAAAGGCGAGCCGAGTGGGTACCGTGACGGCTCCCCGCGGTCTCGCATCTGAAACTCAAGCGTGGTACCGTCCTCGGTCGTGAAGCGGATAATTGGGTGCGCCGCCAGTGTGGGCGCCCAGCGGGCGTTGCCGCCCTCGCCAATCCGATAGCGCGCCTTGTGATGGGCAACGACCGTGCCAATGCTGACAGGAGACCACCGTCGCCAATCCAGGTTGAAGACGAGCGCCAGGCTGCCGGTCAGAGCCAGGCCCAGCCCAGCATAGCTGCTAATCGTCCGATGAAAGAGTGGCTCATTCCGCGGCAGAAGCAACACCAGCAGCACGCCGACAAGCGCCCAGCCCGCTGCGAACAAGCAGGACACCGAAGTAACGGACTGCCCTGGGCCGCGGGTCGGGAGCGGCTGCTCAGGCGAGAGCGGGCGCCTGCTCGGCGGCGTAACCAGGTACGCGCGGCCCTCTGGTGAAATCTGCCGCGTGCCAGCAGGCAGGCGCTGCAGCGCCTGCTCGGCAAGCGCTGTGTTGGGACCGAGCTTCCGCGCCAGATCGAGGCAAAAGGCCCGCTCGCCGTCGGTCTCGACCACGGCCGCGAGCCACAGCCAGGCGAGTCCGCTATCGTCATATTGTGCGGTCACCAGCGATAGGAGCCGGCGCGCCGTCGCCGTATCGCCCTCGCGAGCGGCGGCAATGCCCTGCTCAAGCTCGGGGGGTGCCCCACGGGCGGCGATGCTCTGCGCAAGCTCGGAGCGTGTTGGTAAATACATAGCAGTCCCGGCTACATCAATGCGGCGCCATGATAGCACGCGGCCGACACGCCGTGAGTCCCAGCAATTCGCTGGCAGACGCAGCACGCCGGGGCTGGGAGATGATCCCGGCCCCGGCGCTGATTTCGTGGCGGCGCGCGGCTAGTCGAGGTAGCCGCCGAGGCGCAGCTCCCACTCAGGGGCGCGCAGGTGGCGCATCGCCTCGGCCTCGATCTGCCGGGTGCGCTCGCGGGTGATGCCGAAGGCCGCGCCGACCTCCTCCAGCGTGCGGCGCTTGCCGTCCATCAGGCCGTAGCGCAGCTGCAGGACTTTGCGCTCGCGCTCGGGCAGCGTGCCGAGGGCGGCGTGAATATCCTGGTAGAGCAGGTGCTGCGTCGCCTGCTCGACGGGCGTGCGCTGCTCGTCGTCGGCCAGCATCTCGCCAATAAACGTGTCGCCGTCCGGCCCGACCGGCTGCTCCAGCGACAGCGGCGTGATCGCGGCCGTCAAGAGGCGCTTGACCTTGCGCGGCGTGATGCCCAGCGCCGTGGCGATCTCATCGGGCGACGGCGGGCGCTCCAGGGTCTGCTCCAGCTGGTGCATCGTGCGCCGGACCTGGCCGATCATCTCGCCCAGGTGCACCGGCAGCCGGATCAGGCGGCCGTGCTCGGCCAGCGAGCGGCTGACCGACTGGCGAATCCACCAGGTCGCGTAGGTCGAGAAGCGGTTGCCCTTGCGCCAGTCGAACTTTTCGACCGCCCGCATCAGCCCGAGGTTGCCCTCCTGGACCAGATCGAGGAATGACAGCTGGTGGCCGATATATTTTTTGGCGACGCTGACGACCAGCCGCAGATTGGCCTGGATCAGCTCCTGGCGCGCCTGCTGGCCATCGGCGATGCCCTGCTCCAGCGCGCTGCGCTCGGCGTGGCTGGCGTAGCGCTCATCGTCAAGCTCGGCGCGGGCGGCCTTGCCGGCCTCGATGCGCTGGGCCAGGCTGACCTCCTGGGCGGCGGTCAGCAGCGCAACCTGGCCGATCTCGTTGAGGTACAGCTGGATCGGGTCCTCGACCGGCGCGGCCTGCTCCTCGACGACCTCCGGCTCTTCCCAGGCGAGGGGGAGCATGCCTGGGCCATCGGAGTCGGCGCCGGCCGCGAAGGATGCCGGCATGCGGGGGTTGAGGGGGTCGGAGGTTTGGGGATCGAATGAATACATCGCTTCCACCCTTGATAAGCCACTGCCGGGTGCACCACAGCAATGGGACGACGCTCCCGCCCACGACAAGTAGGAGCAGACACTACCTGGTTGTACGCCAGCGGCTAGCGTTTGGATTGTCGGGGCGGGGCGTGGGGCGGGCGGGGGTGGCCGGGGTAACAATTGTTCACGATTTCAGCAGCGACCAGGCCGGCGGGCCAGCTGTGGGGATCGATGATCGCGCCGGTGACACCACGGCCGGTCTGGGCAGCCAGCGCCACAACGAGCGGGCCGATCACGCCAGGATCGACCAGGCCGTGCTCGACGGTGCCTATCATCTGCTCGACCAGCGCGGTGCGGGCGAAGCCGCCGGGGTGAACGCCGTTGACGTTGATGCTGTAGCGCCGCAGCTCTTTGGCCAGCGTCTTGGTCAGGCCGGCCACGGCGTATTTGGCGGCGGTGTAGGCGGCAAAGCCCGGCAGCTCGATGCGCTCCAGCGGCGCCGCCAGGGTGACGATGTTGCCGCGCTTGCGCTCGATCATCGCGGGCAGCGCCGCCTGCGCGACCAGAAACGTGCCGCGGACCAGCGTGTCGAACACCGCGCTCCACTCGGCGGCGGTGATCTCGGCGGCGGCCTTGCGCAGCCCGACGCCGGCGCTGGTGACCACGGTGTCCACGGGGCCAAGCTCAGCCTGCGCCCGCGCAACGGCCGCCGCAACGGCCGCATCATCGCGCACGTCGCAGCAGATGACGAGCGCCGCGCCGCCGCGCCGCTCAATCTCAGTAGCGACGACGTTGAGCGCCGCGCCGTCGCGGGCAAGCAGCGCCACCTGGGCACCCGCCACCGCCAGCGCCAGCGCGATCGCCCGGCCCAGTCCGTGGCTCGCGCCGGTCACCAGCGCGGTTTGTCCTTGCAGCTGCATTGTGCTACTCCGCGGCCAGGTGGCGCTGCACCTCGGCGATAAAAAACGGAATATCGATCGGCTTCGGGATGTAGGTTGTGAAGCCGGCCGCTAGCGCCCGCTCGCGGTCGCCGGGCATGGCGTGGGCGGTCAGCGCAATAATCGGCGTCGTGGCAAAGCCGCCGCGCCGCAGCACGCCGACGGTCTCCAGGCCATCCTGGCGCGGCATTGAAATATCCAGGAGAATCAGCGCCGGCCGGTGCTGCGCGGCCAGCTCCACGGCCGCGATGCCATCCTCGGCCTCCAGCACGGTGTGGCCAGCATGCTGCAGAATCCGCCGAAACATCGTCCGCAGGTCGGTCTCGTCCTCAGCGACCAGAATCGTCGCGCCCATCGCTACGCCTCCTCAGGGGCCACGGCTAGTGGCAGATACACAGTGAATGTGCTGCCCAGGCCCACCTCGCTCTTAAGCACGATGCGGCCCCGCATTAAGGTGACGAGCTTTTGGACAATCGCCAGGCCCAGCCCGGTGCCGCGCGCCAGCCGCATCTGCTGGCCCTGGAGCCGGTAGAAATCCTCGAAGACCAGCGCCTGCTCGTCCTCGGGGATGCCGATGCCGGTGTCGGTGACCTCGATCACCAGCGCGGGCTGCTGGCCGGCCGGGCCGCGCGCATCGAGCGCCGCGGCGGTGCTCAGGCGCAGCGTGACGCCGCCGCGCTGGGTGTACTTGACCGCGTTGGAGACCAGGTTGGTGATGATCTGGATCAGCCGCAGCTCGTCGGCCAGGATATGGCTGGGCGCCGGCTCGATGACGCTGCCCGCCAGCCATAAGTTTTTGGCGCTGGCCTGCGTGCGAAACGGCGCGAGGCTCGACTCCAGCAGCGCCGTCAAGGCCAGCGGCGTCGGACTCAGCTCCATGCGGTTGGCGTCAAGCTTGGAAAAATCCAGCACGTCGTTGATCAGCGCCAGCAGCATGCGGCCCTGGCGGCTGATCGTCTCGATGGCCTCGGGCTGGTCAGGGCCAAGCGGGCCGTACAGCCCCTCGGTCAGCATTGTGGCGTAGCCCAGGATCGCGGTCAGCGGCGTGCGCAGCTCGTGGGAGATCGTGGCGACCAGCTGGCTTTTCATCGCGCCCAGCTCCAGCGCCTGGTCCAGCGCAAACTGGATCGCCTGCTGGCCGCTCAGGATGTCGCGGTGACGATTTTCCAGGTGGCTGATGATCTGGGCCGTCAGCAGCGTCACAAAGCGAGCGCTCGGCTCGCGCGGCGGGAAGTTGCGGCGGGCCTCCTCCAGCGCTGCCACGCGCTCAGGGCGATAGGCCTCGACGGTCTGGACGAGCAGGTCGACGACCTCGCTGATCAGCGCCGGCTCAAAGGTCCACAGCGTATTGAAGGCCCGGTAGCGCTCGGTCGGCGCGGTCTCCTGGCGATCCTGGCCGCACAGCAGCACCGAAAACTGCTCGGTGAGCGCCAGGACAAACCACTCCTGGCGCAGTGGGTCATCGCCCCGTAGCGTGATGTGCAGATGCCGCTCGTTCATGTCGGGCGTCGGCTCGCCGCCGGCGAAAATGCACAGCTGCTGGGCAAACGAGCTCAGCTCCTTGTAGCGCTCAACCTCAGCCTTCCAGTGGCTGGACTCCTGAAAGCCGGTGAAGAACAGCGCCGGCAGCCGGTAGCGCAGGATCGTATCCTCGATGGTGTGGCTGACATCCACCAGCGTGGCTTTGGAGCAGCGGATCGGCGGCAGGCGATCCTGGAGCCGCTCGCGCAGCAGCGCAAACAGCGAGATCGTGGTCGAGGGCGCGGCGTCGCTCATAGATTTCCTCGGGCGCCGGTGGTCCAGCGCGGTAGGCGGCCAAGCTGGAGGCGTAGCTCGCCGCGGCGCAGCACCGGCATGAGCAGCAGGGCCTCCAAGATCAGCAAGGCGAGTGCCATGCCGAGCAAAAACAGCGGCGCGTCCATGCCCGGCAGCCGCGTGGCGGGCGCGACCAGCCAGACGACCAGCCACAGCCCGAAATACCCGTGCATCAGCCAGCGGGTCGCGGTGGTCAGCAGGTCAACGCCCGGCGTTGGCCGCAGCCCGCGCCGCCAGACCACCGCGCCGACGATCAGCGCAAAGACTGCAACGGTCGCCGCGAACACCGCCATGCCGTGGTCGCCGGGCGTGCGCGGATACAGCAGCCAGACCAGCAGGTCAAACCACAGAATGCCGCCCAGCAGGATCATGAAGGCCGCCAGCGGCGCCAGCAGCTGCAGCGCGGTCTGGCCGCGCCGCCGGCCGCGCACCCAGCGCGTCCACGCCGAGAAGCCCAGCGCGACATAGAGCCAGGCGCTAAAGTTCCCGGCCGGCACGCCGAAATACCCGTCGGCGAGCGGAATATTCCAGCGCCAGAAGTCGAGGCGCACCGCCACCGCATCAAACGCCAGGTCGAGCATGATCGCCCACAGCGCGTCGGCGAAGGGCGCGGCCCACGCTGGCAGGCCCAGCTGGTCACTGTACTGCATCGCGCCGTAGATCAGCAGCGCCCAGCATAGCCCGATCGTGATCGGCACCGGCCCGACCGTCAGAAAAAAGCCGGGCGAGTAGGTGTAGGTCTCAAACAACAGAATGTCGCCCCACTCCAGCAGCACGCCGTAGACCGCGGCGCTGCACAGCTCCAGCACCGCCGCGCGGCCGCGCCGCCGGGCGTGCGCGACCGTCAGCGCAAAAAGCACAACGGTTGAAAGCTCAAGCGAAAGATAAACCCAGGCCGGCAGCATCGCGCGCTCCTTGTGATAGCCCTCACAAGTTTCAGTATAGCCTTAATTGACCGCCCTGTCAGGGGATTTAAAGGCCGCCGCGCCGCCCCAATGTCTGGGACAGCGCGGACAGCAGGGCTGGCTGCAAGCCTATTGGAACCACAGCGGCCAGCGGTCATCGACGCTGTTGTTGGTCAGCTGCACGACGGTGTTCACATCGGCCAGGCTGAGCTTATACAGGTCATAGTCGCCGTCGCGGTTCGAGTCGAAGATCAGCTGCGTGCCGTCGGGCGACCAGCTGGCGGCGCCGTCGTCGGCTGGGCTGGTGGTGACGCGGCGCACATTCGAGCCGTCGGCGCTCATCACGTAGATCTCGCTGTTGCCGTCGCGGTTGCTGCTGAAAACGATCTGCGTGCCGTCGGGCGAGACGCGCGGGAAATAGTTGTCGGCGTCCTTGACCGCGCCCAGCTGCCGCTCGTTGACCAGCGTCGCCGCCACATAGTCATCGGTGGCCGGGCCATCGTACTTCAGGTCGGCGCGGTAAACCCCGCGCTTCTCGGCGCCGCAGTGGCGCGAGTAGACGAGGCCCGAGCCATCGGGCAGCCAGGTCGGCGACTCATAGCTACAGGTGTCGCTGTAGGGCGTGCTCGGGTACGGCGAGAATAGGTCGCGGCTAAATGGCATGATCGCGATGCCGTTGAGGCCGCCGGTCACCTGGATCACCGTGGCGATCTGCGTGCCATCGGGCGACACTGCGGCGTTGTAAACATGGTTCTCGCCGCTCGGGAGGGTGTGCTGGCGCACCTCGCTCGGCCGGTCGAGGTTGATGCTAAACAGCTGGCGGTTGCGACCTGAACCTGATCGCCGCGAGTCAGTCATCAGCCGCGGGCTGGCGCCCTCCTGGTAGACGCGCCGCCAGGAGTATGGCACGGTCTCAGCGCTGCCGCTGGTCAGCTGCGTGGCGGCGCTGCCGTCGCTTTTCGCAGTGAAGGTCTCCCAGTGGTCGGGGCTGTTGACCTTCGAGGCATAGGCGATGGGCAGGCTGCGGCCTTCGCCGGGACCCCAGGCCTGGCCCAGCTGCGGATAGCGCCACTGGAAATAGTGCTGGCCGACATTGCCCATCTCGACCCGGTAGGCCGCGCTGTTCGTGGGCGTGTAGGTCACGACCCGCCGCTCATAGAGCTGCACAAACACATCCTTCTCCACGCCGCCGACTTTGGCGCGAATCCAGTACGGGTCGCTGATCGGGTAGCCGAAGGCGAACAGGCCATCGACCGGCCCGTTCTGAATAAAGTCGCGGAAGACCTGCGGGATGTTGTGGCCGGTCACGGTGTTGTAGGCCACGATCGTCGTGCCGGCGTCACGGGCCAGCGCCGCATTGTTCGAGCGATTGCCCTGGTTATCGAGGACCGTGCCGACCGCCTGGCCGGTCCGGTCGCCGTCGCGGTAGCCGTTGTTGTCGTAGGTGCTGATGCCGGCGAATGAGCTGTAGGTCGGCGCGCTCGCGTTGACGTTGCCGGGGTCGCCTGCGACCGGCACATCGGCCGGCGCGCGGAGAATAAAGTCATACGGGTCGTTGCCGCCTTTCAGGTGGCCCGAGACCATCTCGACGACCAGCAGGCCGTTGGTCACGCCCTTGACCGAGGTATTGGACGGGTCGTTGATCTCCATGCGCGATTTGTCGAAGTACTGGACCTGGCGCAGGCCGTTGGGCGACTGCCGGTAGAACTCCTTGTAGTCAAACCACGGCGTCGGCCCCCAGGTCCACGAGCGGGCGACCTTGCCATCCTTGACCACCTGGTCGGGGCCGGCCCAGACCGTCTCGAAGGTCAGGTTGGCGAAGCGGAAGCGCCGGTCCCACGGCGCGGCGTGCGTGGGGACGACCTGGGCCAGCGCGGTCAGGCCCAGCAGGGCGGCGGCGCCCCAGCGGCGCCAGGGTGAGCGGGTTGACGATGCCATCGTGGGTTCCTCCTGCGGCGCTCAGCCGCGTTATGCGATGGGCCTACTATAGCGAGCCGCCCATCAGCTGACCACGACAGCGGTGTGATAGCGCGCTCGGCTCGGGCTGAGAGCGCTATCAGGTTGCGGGCCAGGCGCCCGCCAGAAGGCTGATAGACACACTGTGCGATGAACCGTAGAATAGCGCCAACGCTCCGTCACCGTTCGATCACAAAGGAATCATTCGACATGGAACAGCTACACTCCCTGAAGCGGCGCCTCCAGACCGTCAACGACCTCCAGGCGGCGGCGGCGCTGCTGAGCTGGGACCAATCGACGTATATGCCGAGTGGTGGCGCCGCCGCTCGCGGCCGGCAGCTGGCGACCCTCAGCCGCATGGCCCACGAGCAGCTCACCGACGACGCGGTGGGCCGGCTGCTGGAGGACCTGGCGCCGCTGGAGCAGAGCCTGCCCTACGACTTCGACGACGCAAGCCTGCTGCGCGTCGCCCGCCACGACTACCAGCGCGCCATCCAGGTGCCCAGCGAGTTCATTGCCAAGCTCAATGAGAACGCCGCGCGCAGCTACGACGCCTGGACCACCGCGCGGCCGGCCAACGACTTCGCGGTGATGATCCCGCACCTGGAGCGGACGCTGGCGCTGAGCCAGGAGTACGCCGGCTTTTTCCCCGGCCACGCCCACATCGCCGACCCGCTGATCGACGGCGTGGACCAGGGCATGACCGTGGCGACAGTCCGCGCGCTGTTCAGCGAGCTGCGGCGCGAGCTGGTGCCGCTGGTGCAGGCGATCACCGCCGCGCCGCCGGCCGACAATCGCTGCCTGTTCGGCCACTTCCCCGAGGCCCAGCAGGTGACTTTTGGCGAGCAGGTGATCAAGCGGTTGGGCTATGATTTTGCCCGCGGCCGCCAGGACAAAACCCATCACCCGTTTATGACCAAATTTTCGCTGGGCGATGTGCGGATCACGACGCGCTTCCGCGACGATGACGTGAGCGATGGTCTGTTCAGCACGATCCACGAGACCGGGCATGCGCTGTACGAGCAGGGCATCAGCCAGGCGCTGGAGGGCACGCCGCTGGCCGACGGCACCTCCTCGGGCGTCCACGAGTCGCAGTCGCGGCTGTGGGAGAATATTGTGGGCCGCAGCCGCGGCTTCTGGCAGTTTTTCTACCCGCAGCTCCAGGCGACCTTCCCCGCCCAGCTCAACGACGTGTCGCTCGACCAGTTCTACCGCGCGATCAACCGCGTGGCCCGCTCGCTGGTCCGCACCGACGCCGACGAGGTGACCTACAACCTGCACGTCATGATCCGCTTCGACCTGGAGACCGAGCTGCTGGAGGGCAAGCTGCAGATCAAGGACCTGCCGGCGGCCTGGAACGCGCGCTACCAGAGCGACCTCGGCCTGGTCGCCCCCGATGACCGCGACGGCGTGCTCCAGGATGTCCACTGGTACGCCGGGCAGATTGGCGGCGTGTTTCAAGGCTATACGCTGGGCAACATCCTGAGCGCGCAGTTCTACCAGTGCGCCATCGCCGCCGCGCCGACGATCCCCGCCGACATTGCACGCGGCGAGTTCGGCGCGCTGCACGGCTGGCTGCGCGAGCACGTCTACCAGCACGGTCGCAAGCTCACGCCGCCCGAGCTAGTCGAGCAGGCGACCGGCCAGCCGCTGACGATTGCGCCGTACCTGACCTACCTACGAAAGAAATACGGCGAGCTGTACGCGCTGTAGCCATCAGGAATCACAACGGCCGGCGTCGCTGCGACGCCGGCCGTTGTGCGCCCGCCGCTAGCGCCGCGCTTTGGCCCGCACAAAGCGCGGGTCGGTGACAGGCGCGCTCGGCTCGTAGAGGCGGCGCGCGCCGCCAAAGGCCAGCGCCGCCAGCGCGCCGGCCACCACAAACGGCGCACCGGCCCCGCCGCGATCAAAGAGCACGCCGGCGCACAGTGGCCCCAGCACCCGCGCCAGCGCCGCCATGCCCTGCGACAACCCCAGAATCCGTCCCACATCGGCCGGCGGACTCTCGCGCGAGATCAGGCTGTTGAGCGTGGGCGTCGCCAGGCTGGTGCCGACTGCCAGCGGCAGCAGCGCCACGACCAGCGCCCACAGCTGGCTCACAAACGCCACCGAAAACAGGCTCAGGCTGATCATCACCAGCCCAGCCTGCACCAGGCGCCGCTCACCGTAACGCGCCACCAGGCGCCCGATCAGGCCGCCCTGCATCAGCACCGCGATCACGCCGACATACGCTAGGAGAAACCCAGTGTCGCGCGCTGCCCGCGCCGCCGACCAAGCGAAGCGCTGCTCGCCAAACAGCGCCAGCAGATTTTGAAAGCCGGCCTGGGCAAAGTTGAACACAAAAAAGATCATGAGCAGCAGGCCCAGCTGCTCGATACCAAACGCCTGGCGCAGCCCGGCGACATCAAAGAGCTTGGGCTGGCGCACCTGCTGGCGCAGCTCGGGGCCGCGCGACTCGGGCAGATAAAAAATTGTCAGCAGCAGCGAGACCGCCGAGATCGCCGCCGCCGCAAAGGCCGCGCGGCCAAAGTTCCCGTCGGCGCTCAGCAGGCCGCCGATGGCCGGGCCGAGAATAAAGCCCAGCCCAAACGCCGCGCCGATCAGGCCGAACGCTTTGGCGCGATCTTTCTCCGCCGTGATGTCGCTGATATAGGCCTGGGCCGTCGCAATGTTGCCGCCGGAGATGCCGTCGAGCAGCCGGGCCGCGAACAGCAGCGGCAGCGAGTGGGCCAGCCCCAGCAGGATAAATGACAGCACCGTGCCAATCTGGCTCACGATCAGGATCGGCCGGCGGCCGTAGCGGTCGGAGAGTGCGCCGTAGTAGGGCGTTACGACAAACTGCGCCAGCGAGTACGTGCCAAGCAGCACGCCGATCGTCGTGGGCGAGGCGTTGAACTCTTTGGCGAACAGCGGCAGCACTGGCAGAATAATGCCAAAGCCCAGCAGGCCCACAAAAATGATCAGGAAGATCGGCAGAAGCGGTGATTTGAGCAGCCGTTGCATGGTCTCGACCTTTGTGATTTTTCGAACAAAGCCAGTGTACCACGGCCAAAACCGGCGACGACACGCCGCAGCGCCGGGCACTTGCCTGGCGCTGCACTGAATTGCTGCGACGAGAGCCGCTATTTGTCGGGGACGGGCGCGAGGTCGGCGGTGTAGCGCTTGCTGATCTCGGTGCGGTGCGTGCCGGCGGCCGTTAGGTCATACTTGATCAGCGGCGCGTTGGTGAACGACTCCTCGGGGGCTTTGGCGGCGCCGTTGGTCGGCAGCGCAAACCAGTTGATGCTGGTCGGCACCTCCTGGGCGCGCGGCCCGAGGAACCAGTCGAGCAGCTGCTGGCCAGCCGTGGCATTGGGCGCGCCCTTGACCAGCGCGGTGCCGCCGATCTCATAGCCGGTGCCGTCGCTTGGAAACGTCAGCTGGAGCTGTGGGGCGCCATCGGCCCGCGCTTTGGTGCACTGGTGGGCAAACACAATCGTCACCGCCACCTCGCGGCTGGCGGCCAGCGCGGCCGTGGTGTTGCCCGACTTGGTGTATTTAGCGATCCCAACCTGCTTGAAAATAGTCGAAGGCTGCGTCGATGTTGCCCTGGTGCAGCTCGACCTGGGTCCAGAACGCGGTATAGGCCGTGCCGGAGGTCGCCGGGTGCGACATCGCCACCTGGCCCTTGAGTTTAGGATTGAGCAGGTCGGACCATTTGGTTGGCAGCGGCACGCCCAGCTCTTTGAGGCTATCGACGTTGGAGCAGAAGCCGACCGCGCCGACATAAATGCCATACCACTGGCCGCCGGCATCCTTGAACTGCGGTGGAATCTGCGCGGCGGTCGGCGAGGCGTAGGCTTGGAGCAGGCCATCCTGCTTGGCCGCGACATACGAGTCGGCGGGACCGCCGTACCAGACATCGAAGGTCGGCGCAGCTTTTTCTTTACGCAGCCGCTCCAGCCCCTCGCCGCTCGATAGCCGCTCGTAGGTGACGTTGAGGCCGGTCTGCGACTGGGCGGCCTTCATCACGGCCTCGCACCAGTCCACGGCGGTGCCGCAGAGCACCCGCACGGCGCCGCCCGCCGGCACCGTGGCGGCTGCGGGGGCAGCGGTCGGCTGGGCGGGCGCGGGCAGCGTGGCCGCCGGCGCTGATGGCGCTGGGGCAGTCGAGGCGGCCGGCGTACCACAGGCCGCCAGCGCGAGGGTCGTGATCAACAGACCGCAGCGACAAAATGAGTGCCACATGGCCAAGCTCCTTTGCTATTTTGGTGGGGCGGGCGCAACCTGAGCTATGAACTGCTCGATCAGCGCTGAGCGGGCCGCGGCGGCCGCGGCAAAATCATAGTCAACCTGCTTGACCAGCGCCACATCCTGGGCCTGCGCCGGGATCGCCGCCGCCGGGTTGGTCGGCAGCTGGAACGACTTGATCGTCGCCGGGATCGCCTGGCCCGCAACCGACAGCGCCCAGTCGACGTAGGCCTCGGCGGCGGCGCGGTGAGCGGCGCCCTCAATCACGGCGACTCCGCCGATCTCATAGCCGGTGCCCTCCGCGGCGGTCGTCACCGTCAGCGCCACATTTTGCTCGGCCGCGGCGCGCACGCAGTCATGGTGAAAGACGATCCCGACCGCCAGCTCGCCTTTGGCGGCCATCGTCGCCGGCGCCGCGCCCGAGGTAGTGTACTGCCCAATGTTGGCGTTGAGCTGGCCAAAATACCGCAGCGCCGCCGCCTGGTCGTTGCCCTGGAGCACGACCTGCGACCACAAGGCGTTATAGGCCGTGCCGGAGGTCGCCGGGTGGCCCATCGCCACCTGACCTTTGAGCTTGGGATCGAGCAGGTCGGCCCAGCTCCGCGGCGCCGCAACGCCGAGCCGCGCCAGCACCGCCGGGTTGGAGCAAAAGCTCAGCACGCCGATGTAGGCGCCGGTCCACAGGCCCTCGCGGTTTTTGAGCTGCCCTGGAATCTGGCTGGCAACTGGCGACTGATACGCGGCCAGCAGCCCATCGCTGGCGGCCGAAATATAGGCGTCGGCCGGGCCGGCGTGCCAGACATCGAACTCCGGCGCCGCCCGGCCAGCCTTCAGCCGGGCCAGCGAGTCGCCGGTCGCCAGGCGCTCAAAGCTGACCGCGATGCCGGTCTGGGACTGGAAGGCGGCGGTCATCGCCGCGCACCACTCCTGGACCCCGCTGCACAGCACCCGCAGCTGCTGGGCGCGGGCGGTCGGGTCGACGGTGGGCACGGTGGGCGCGGCGGTGGGCGCGGCGGTGGGCGTGGCGGCGGTGGGCGTCCCGCCGCAGGCGACTAGCAGCCAGGCGCCCGCTAGGATCAGGCTTCGACGGCGAATCCGCATGGAAAAGCTCCTTAGCGTCGGGGCGACGATGACTGAATGGCGGCCGCGACCGCCGTCTGGAGGCTGCTGAGGGTTTCTAGCTCGTCCAGCGGCAGCGCCAGGCTGACCAGCGCCTCGGCGACGGCCGGCCGCAGCCCCACGACGATGCAGCGCGCGCCGAGCAGCTTGGCCTGCGCAACCAGCGCGATCAGCGCCGTGGCCGCGTCGTTGTCCAGGCCGGGCAGGCCGGTCACATCCAAAATCAGCGTGTGGGCGCGCTCGCGCTCAATCGCCAGAAGCGCCCGCGCCTGCACATCTTCCATTCGCTCGGCATCCAGCGCGCCCACCAGCGGCAGCACCAGCATGCCCTCCAGCACCGGGATCACCGGCGTCGTCAGCTCACGGACCGTGCGGCTCAGCGTCTGCTGCTCGGCCAGCGCTACTTGGAGGGCGGCCGTGCGATCGGCGACTTTGCGCTCAAGGTCGGCGCTGCCGGCCGCCGCCGCCTGACGCTGCACGATCAGCTCGGCCACCATCTGGTTGAAGGTGCGCTGGAGCATGCCGCGCTCGTCCTCGCTGGTGACGGGCAGCTGCATCGGCTGCGCGCTCGTTACCTGCTGCGCGGCGGTGGTCATGAGCCGCAGCTGCGTCAAAATCCCGCGACTGAGCAGCACGACCACGCTGGTGCCGATCACAAAAATGGCCGCCAGCGTCCCCAGCAGCGTGAACAGCGTAATGCGGCCCTGCGCGAGCGCCGCCTGCTCGGCCTGCGTGGCGCGCAGCTCCTGGCTGGCAAAATATTGGTCGGCCACGCCATAGGCCCGCTCGGCCTGATTTTTGCCCCGGATCCATAGGATCACCACCTCGGTGTCGCGCCCAGTTAGGCTCAGCTCAGCCATGCGGGCGCCAACCTGCTGGTAGGCGTCAAACTGGGTTTTTAGCTCGTCGAGCAGGGGCGCGGCGCTGGCGCCAGAGTTCGTCCGGGCAGCCGCGAGGTTGCGCTCAAAGGCTCGCTGACGAGCGTCGAGCTCGTCGGTAAGATTGACATGCGTCCAGACCATATCGAGCAGCGAGCCGGTATACGCTAGCACGTCGCCGCGCAGCTGGTAGGCGATGCGGGTCTGCTGCTGCGCGGCAAAGCGCTGTTCGCTGGTGCTGCGGTACGTCAGCAGCGCGTCGACGCCGATCACGACGCCGAGCAGCAGGCCCGCGACCATCAGCGCAATCAGGGCGCCGAGTTGCCAGGCGAGATGGTGGCGAATTTTTCGCCGCGGGACGGATAGCAGCGCCAACAGGCCGCGGGGGTCAGAGTGTGACATGGGCGCTCCGGGATTGGCTGCGGTCTATTGTACTCGATAGCGTCAATTGTTTGTAGACAAGGAAGTGCAAGATGACAACCCCTCTTGGCCGCTATGGACAACCTGAGCCATGAACATGGCCGGCCTGGGCGCTGGCGCGCTGGCTTCAGCGCCTTCCTTGTCCCCGCTGGACAGCTTGGGCGGCCGCGGCGCTGGCGTTCGCGGGCTGCTGGGCGGCGATCAAGCCGCGCTATGGGCTGGTCAAGTACCAGCATCTGCCGGCGCAGCAGTTCGACGACTGCGTGGACGACATCCGGCGATCCTATGAGCGCGTGGCCGACGCGCCGCTCGCGCTGCTGGGCGCCGAGTGAGCGCCGCCGACGGGGTGGACCGCCACGCCAGGTTGGGCAGCGCATCGCTGTGCCGCCCCGCGCTGCCGGGCTGCCCCAGGCCGCCCTCGCCGCCCGCCTGGCCTGGCCCCGCGACACGCTGATTCCCGGCGAGCACAGCCGCCGCACGCTCACGGTTGAGCGGCTGGTGGCCCTGGCACAGGCGCTCAACGTCACGCCCGTCAGCCTGCTTGTCGCCGATCCCGAGCTGGCCACCGTGCTCAGCCTGCTCACCGCCGACCCGGCGCTCGTCGGGCAGGTCCAGTTTTCCTGGCGATGCTAGCGGCCAAGCCATAGTTGCTGATTTTTATGTCAAATGGAGCAAATGGGCGCCGACCCAGCCCAGGATCAAGAGCGCGCCGAAGCGCATATGGAGCTTGGCAGTGCCTTTGAGGACCGGCTGTAGCGCCTGCGGCTCGGTGTTGTGCGCGACGATCTGCATCAGCTGCCAGGCGAGCGGCAGTGTCACCAGCGCGATCAGCGTCAGCCACGGCATCATGCGCAGCGCGACCAGCGCCGCCAGCGCCACATAGGTGCCGCCGGTCAGCACGTAGTACTCCAGGTTGGCGCCGGCCCGGCCAAAGGTTGTCGCCAGCGTGCGCTTGTTGACCTTGCGGTCATTATCCAGGTCGCGCAGATTGTTGGCGTGCAAAATCGCTGCGACCAGGCAGGCCACCGGCAGCGAGGCCAGCGCCGCCGGCAGCGACACGTGCCGAGCCTGCACATAGTAGGTGCCGATCACCATCACCGGCCCCATGAAAATAAAGACGGCGATCTCGCCCAGCCCGACATACGCCAGCGCGAACGGGCCGGCGGTGTAAAAGTAGCCGGTCAGGACGCTGACCAGGCCGAGCCAGAAAATAAACTGCCCGGCGACGCTCACTAAGTACAGCCCAATCGCCGAGCCAATTGCAAACGCCAGCAGCCCACCGATCAGCGTCTGCTTGGGCTGTAGATCGCCGCGCCGAATCGCCCCGCCGTTGCCGAGCAACTCGGGGTTGTCGGCGCCCTTAACGTAGTCGTAGTAGTCGTTGACCAGGTTGGTGCCAGCCTGAATCGCAATCGAGCCGATCAGCGTCAGGGCAAACAGCCACCAGCTAAACACGCCGTCGTAGGCCGCGATGGCGCCGCCCAGCCCCACCGGGATAATTGCCGCCGTATAGCTCCAGATGCGAATCGCGCCCCACCAGATGCGCAGGTGGTCGCGGAAGGTGCGTCGCTGCATAGTTGTGCTCCTCTTGGCTCGTGCATTTTATCACAAAGAGTTTTCAGTGGTCAGTTTTCAGTTTTCAGAGGGGACGAGGAGACGAGGAGCGAGAAGCGAGCGTTTGCTGCGAACCGTCAAGCGTTTGCTGCGAACCGTCAAGCGTCGGCTGCGAATTGTCGAGCGTTTGCTGTACCCGCCGCTCATCTCCGTCTTTGCGCCTTTGTGTTAAGACTCCGTTCCCTTCGTCTTTGCGCCCTTTGCGCTCTTTGCGGTTCAAATCTCCTCGCTACTCGCCACGCGGCGGTAGAGCCAGAGAGCTGGGGTGAGCAGCAGGCTGGCGAGGGCAGCGCGGCCCGCAGCGACCACACGGTGACGACACACTATGAGATGGATGGCGCCATCGCGCAGGAGGCCGCGCATGTGGTTTAGCAGCATCTATCGCAAAACACTGCGCGACTATCGTATTACGATCCTCGCGTGGGGGCTTGGTTTTGGCGCGATGGTGCTTGCCACCATGACCAGCTTTGCGGAGCTGGCCAAAGCCCAAGACCTGCGCGATTCGCTGCTCAGCATCGCGCCCTCGCTCGCCTGGTTCAGCGAGGCGGTCAAGATGGATACCCCGAGCGGCTATGTGTTCTGGAAGCTTAGGCCGACGCTGCTGGCGCCCTACATCTGGGCCTTACTGGCTGGCAGCCGGACGCTGAGTGGCGAGGAGGAAAGCGGCTCACTGGATGTGCTGCTGTCGCTCCCACGCAGCCGCACGCGCGTCGGCCTGGAAAAGCTGGCGGCGCTGGCGACAGCTCTGCTGCTGATCGGGCTGCTGATCAGCCTCGTCACCCTGGCGGGCGCGAAGCCTGCCAACGCCGGCTTCGGCGTAGATACAGCGCTACTCTTCGGCCTCAACAGCAGCGTGATCGCCGCGGTGTTCGCCGCAATCGCGCTGCTGGTCTCGCAGTTCACCCCGCAGCGTGGCATCACCGCCGGCAGCACCGGCGTGGCGCTGGTGGCCGTGTCGTTTGTGATCGACGTTCTGGGGACAATCTTGGGCTGGCCCAATGCCGTGCTCCAGCTCTTGAGCTTCCATCCTACGGCAGCCCACTGATTTCAGGGCCGCGCTGGGCGGATACGCTCGGCCTCGTCGCCGTGGCAATGATGATGCTCGCCATTTCCATAGCACGATTTAGGCAGAAGGATATTGCGCGCTAAAAGCCTGCATCGTGCCTCATTGCGGCATAGAAAACGATCCTGCAAACCACAGTGAGCGATCCTCATACGATAGCGCCCAACCCGTACCACGACTGCGCCGTGATGTCGAGGTAGCCACAGCTCGCCAGCGACCTTCGCGGCCGGGCACATACGCCTGGCCGCTTCGTAGTTACGAGCTGCGGCCGAACGTCTGCGGCGCGGCGATCACCACCTCGGCGGTGACAGCCCGGTCGAGCACCGTCGTCGCCGCCGCCTCGAGCAGCGCCTGGTAGCACGACTCGATCTCCTGGCGGACAAAAATGTTAGGCGTCCCGACGACCACGCAGCCCGGCTCGACCGCCAGCAGCTCGGTCGGCTGGAGCCAAGTTAGAAACTCGGCGGCTGACATTTGGGACTGCACCAGCGCCAGCACCTGCTGCCAGGTGTGGCTCAGCGGCTCGTCGCTGGTCGGGGCCGCGCCAGCCACCAGCGGGCGCCCGGCGGCCTGGCGCAGCGTCGCCACCATGTCCCACAGCGCCAGCAGCGCCGGCTGCGCGGCGGGGTTCTCGGCGACCAGCGGCGCGGCCAGCAGTGTACCGGGCTGGTCGGGGCAGTGCGCCGCAACCAGCGCGACCAGCCCGGCGGCCACCGCGACCGGCTGTGCAGCCAGCAGCGTGCCAACCTCGTCGTGCTCGGCCGCCAGGTCGAACGCCGGCCGCGGCTGCTTGGTCGTCTTGTCATAGACCTGGCCGATCAGCAGCGGCGTGCGCCAGCGCTTGGCGGCGGCGTAGGCCGCCAGCGCCCAGCCCTCGGCCGGTGTCAGCGTGGCGGCGACCAGCCGCCGCACCGGCTGGTCAATCCCCAGCGTTTGCAGTACGGCGGTAGTCGCCTGCACATCGGCGACCGTCATCGGCTGCTGCCAGCGCAGCGACCAGCCGGCCGGCCCTGCTCCAGTTCCCAGCTCATCAGCCAGCATGTATGGTTTTTGTTTATGTTCTTGCTTGTTTTTAATTCTTTTTGGTTCCGTATTAAGCCCGGATGGTTTGATCCCCAGGCCCCGGATCGTTTGATCCGAGCCAGGGCGGCCCGATTGATCCGGGGCGGCGGATCGTTTCGCCAGGGGGTCCGGATCATTTGATCCGGGGGTGGGCGGATCATTTGATCCGGGGTGGGCGGATCATTTGATCCGGGGGTGGGCAGATCATTTGATCCGGGGGTGGGCGGATCATTTGATCCGGGGGTAGCCAGGCGCGATTCGGCGGCGCCACGCTGTTCGGCGGCCCGGCCACGCTCATGGCGCTGGCGGGGCGCGCCACTCAGGGCCGGCTCGGGCGCAAAGTGGGCCAGCCGATGAAAGAGCGGCGACAGGTCGTAGCCGTTCTCAACCTGTGCGCCACTGGCGTCGAACTGGTCGTAGAGCCGGATCAGCTCTAGCCCCGCGACCTCTTCGCTGTATTTTCTGATCGTGCGCGGGTCGACGCCCATGCGCCGGGCCAGATCGCCGACGGTTCGCGGTGGGTCGCCGAGGTCCCAGGTGCTTTCCATCAGCTGAAGGACAAACATCGCCTGTATGGCCGTCAGCCCGAGCTGTCGGTAGTGGCGCATGAAGGTATGGGGAACTGGCATGAAGCCGGCCCGCAGCACTGCGTCCCCAAAATATGCGGTTATTCGTGGGTCGTAGCTCGTCGTCATCGCATGTCCGCTGTCAGTGCGCCGCGCCAATCCGTGCGGCTCTGGTCGTCCAGGGAAGATGGCTCGGCCGTGCCGTTTGCCAGCCGATCTTTAGCATAGAAAATTAGCCCGCAGCCGACAACCCTTTGCCCGCAGACTTTCTCCGCAATTTTCCGCAAACTCCCGCAAACTCCCGCAATTGCCCGCAATCGCCGCTTGCGGAGAGCCGCGATTGCCTGCGCCAACCATCGAATCGGGCTTGCCCGCAATTGCCCGCAACCTTAACTTGCGGGCAATCGCACCCGTCAAAACCTTGATCGGACGGCTGATCCCCGTAGCTTGCCCGCAACTGCCCGCAACTTTAGGTTGCGGGCAAGCTACTGACCGACAGCCGGGGCGGGCAGCGGGCGGCAGTTTGTTATAATCGCTGCATAAGGAGTTGGGTATGGCACTGCTGGTTCCTGAGATCAAAGACGGTCGGATTGATGGCGTCGCAGTCCCAGATGCGACCCTAGCCGACCTCGATATGCACAAAATCGAGTCGCACATCGCAAGCGCGCTCGAGTTGGGGCGCATCGATCAGGCGCCCCAGAACACGGCAGATTTTTTGACGCGCTACCGCTGTGTGGTCGAGCACAACGGCGTCAAGACGCCGACGATGGCCGGCATCCTGATGTTTTCGACCCGCCCACAGTTCTTTTTTCCCCACGCCGACATCGGCCTCGGCCACTTTCCTGGCACCGTGCCGGACACCCAGGATGTGATTCACCTCAAGCGCCACGGCAGCACGCTGCCCGACCAGATCGATTTTGTCGAGGGCTATCTGTGGGGGAATACGCGGCGCGGCTTCACTGTTGAGGACAGTGCGCGGCGAGTCGAGCGGCCCGAGTACCCGCGCAAGGCCATCCGTGAGCTAACGGTGAACGCCATCGCCCACCGCGACTACAACAGCGTCGGCAAGTACACCAGGGTCGCGATGTACACCGACCGGATCGAGTGGATTTCGCCCGGCAGCCTGCCTGGCGGCATCACGCTAGCGAACATTTTGCAGGAGCAGTTCGCCCGCAACCCGACCATCGCCGAGCTGCTGTATCAGGCCGGCTACATCGAGCGCTTTGGCATTGGCCTTGACACCGTGATCCGCGAGCTGCGCAAGGCTGGCCTCCCTGACCCGACGATGCGTGACAGCGAGGTGTCGTTCGCAGTGACGATCTACGGCCACAACTCGCCATCGATCCGTGCGCAGACGCCGTTCCGTCTCAAGCTCCTGGAGTACGCGCGGCGCGAGGGGCAGATCACGATGGTGGACGCCCGCAAGCTCAATGAGCAGTTCAATGCCTTTCGCTCCGAGCGCTCGCTGCTCAACGACCTCAAAAGTTTGGTCGAGGCCGGCTTTTTGCAGCGGATCGGCCAGTCGCGCAACACGGCCTATATCCCGGTGACGATGGATGTAACCCTCGACAGCTAGCCACACCGCGAGGCCGGGCGTCAGCAGTGTGCTGGCGCCCGGCTTTGTGCTATCACGGCTTGCTCAGTGCCGGTGCCAGGAGCATCGCCGCTCGTCGGCACGATGTTCGCTGGTTCCAGCGAGCGACAGGGGCGTAACGGTTACGCCCCTCGGCATCCACGGGAGACAAGCGGCAGGGGCGTAACGGTTACGCCCCTCGGAAATTGACGAGGCTAGGGCTGGCTAGCGCTGTCGCAACGACGAGCGACAGGGGCGTAACGGTTACGCCCCTCGGCATCCAATGCAGACAAGCGGCAGGGGCGTAACGGTTACGCCCCTCGGAAATTGACGAGGCTGGGGCTGGCTAGCGCTGTCGCAACGACGAACGACAGGGGCGTAACGGTTACGCCCCTCGGGATTCAGCTCCGCTAGTTATGGCTGGCGTCGCAGCAGCGCTGGCCAACAGGGGCGTAACGGTTACGCCCCTCGGCATCCACGGGAGACAAGCGGCAGGGGCGTAACCGTTACGCCCCTCGGAAATTGACGAGGCTGGGGCTGGCTAGCGCTGTCGCAATGACGAGCGACAGGGGCGTAACGGTTACGCCCCTCGGGATTCAGCTCCGCTAGTTATGGCTGGCGTCGCAGCAGCGCTGGCCAACAGGGGCGTAACGGTTACGCCCCTCGTAAACTCTCCAGCACGCTGCTGATCACAGCTTGCAGCGCCTCAACATCGCGCTTCAGGGCTGCCTGGCCGCCCGCTGAAAGCTGTGAGAGGTCGCGGCGCATCAGGATTTTGCCCTGCGTCACCATGCGCTGCACGCGCTCGCGCTCCTCGTCAAGCCAGGCCTCGCCCTGGTAGCCCTGACGCTCAAGCTCGGTGACGAGCTTACCGATCAGCGTCCCAGTGATCTCATCGCCGCGCTGGGTGCGGACCTGGAGGTCGGCCAGCAGTTTCAGCGCCTGCGCCGGGCTGATCGTGGCGTTGTGCAGCGCGCTGTGCAGCGGGCGCAGTGTGCGCTCCGGCCAGCGGTACTGCCGCACCAGCGGCCGCGCCTCGGCCGGCAGGCGGTCGTGGAGCCGCATCAGTTGCATGCGCCGTGACTCGCTCAGGTTGAGCCGGCCCTCAACCTCCGCCCACGCCACCTCCTTCCCGGCCTCCTGGGTCAGCTGGTCCTTAAGCCGCTGGGCCGCCTCGGCCCGGTCCAGGTCCGACAGCGCTGTGCGCGCCTCGTTCTCGACATATTGAAACACCAGCCGCTCGGCATCGCTCGGCCGGCGCGGCAGCTGGATCGCCTGAAGCGTCGGCAGCCCGGTCAGCACCGCCGACCGCCAGCGCCGCTCGCCGCTCAGAATCCGCCACTCGGCCGCCGGGTACTCGGGGTCGACCTCGATCAGCGGGTAGACCAGCAGCGGGTGAATCTGCTGCTGCGCCAGCAACTCGCCCAGCGCCCGCAACTCGGCCAGGAGCGCCCGCGCGTCCTCGTCGCCGCGCTCGGCCGCCGCCACCACGTCGTCGGGCTTGGGCAAAAACCGCACCTGGAGCGGGTCGGGCGCGATCTGCTCGACTGGCAGCGCCACGACCTGCTGGCTGCTGGCCTGCTCCACAATCGTCGCCGCCGAGGTCGGCCGGGCGGTGCCGAGGTTCCGCATTCGCTGCTTGAAGGTGTCGCTCATGCTGCCTCGATCTCTAGCAGCTCGGCGGCCAGCGCCGCAAACTCGCGGGCGGCCCGGCTGCTCGGGCGATAGGTCGTGATCGGCTGCTGGGCGCCCGAGGCCTCCGGCAGCGCGATGTCGGTGCCGATGCGGGCCTTGATGATCGTCGCCGGCAGCTGCAAATCGGCCAGCGTGTCGCGGATCGAGCGGGCCAGCTTAGTCTGCTCGCGCCACTTATTGATCACCAGAAAAATCCGCTCCGGCCCGGCCTCCAGCGTGTCGCGCACATCCTGGACCGTCGCCAGAATATCGCCCAGCCCCTCCAGCGCCAGTGGCTCGGGGATGATTGGCACCACCAGCCGCTGCGCCGCGATCAGCGCGGCGGTCAGCAAGTTGCCGGTCGGCGGCGTGTCGAGCAGCACCAGATCGTAGCGGTCGGCGGGCAGCTGCTGGAGCGCGCGGTGCAGCCAGTACAGCCGTAGGTTGCCGAGCTGTGGCTCCAGGTTGACCATATCAGGGTGCATCGGCAGGAGGTCGAGGTTGGCGTGGGCCGTTGGGCGCGGCAGCCCCGCCAGCGGCTGCTTTTCGACCGCGGCCACCACGCTGGCGGCGCGCTCCACGGTCTCGCGGGCGTGGCCCAGGTGCAGCCCAGTGTGGCCCTGCTTGTCGAGGTCAATCAGCAGGACGCGCCGCCCGGCCGCCGCAAACGCCGCGCCCAGGTTGACCGTCAGGGTGGTTTTGCCAATGCCACCTTTGTTGGTAGCAATCGCCCAAACCGTTGTCATGCCGTCGTTCCTTTGCATCCGCCGCCGGCGTAAGGGGCCGGCGGCGCCATTTGCTGTATTGTACGGGCTGCGCCCAGTTTGTGCGACACGGCCAGCGAGTAGGGGATGTAACCGCAAAGGCGCAAAGAGCGCAAAGACGAGGACGAAGGATATGCGACAGCGAGATAGCTAGATTTCGCTGCTTCGGCAGATGGTCGTATCCAACTGGATGTTGGCACCACTGCACGCGACGTACAGCATGAGCCTCAAGCCCCCTTTGCGTCCTTTGCTTCTTTGCGGTTCATATCGTTGCTCCTGAAAACTGAAAACTGACGACTGATAACTTATTGCGATCTCCGAATCAGCACGACGGTGATGATCAGGCCAAGCAGCCCAATGACCGCGGCGCCGATGGCCAGCGTCCAGCTGGGGCTGCCGCGCGGCTCCAGGACGGCGATGCCGCCGCCCAGCGCCAGCATCATCAGGGTTATGCGTAGCCACATTCGCCCTTGATCCGGTGTCAGCATGTCGCCTCCTTGTGTTGGACGCAGTGTAGCAGCCGGCGGCGTGGCGTGAAAATGCCGCCGGCTGCGAGCGGTCCTCGCTGTCGGCGGCGGTGCAATGCAATAGCGGCGCTTAGTGCGGCAGCGTCGGCTCCAGGCTATAGCCGATGCCGGTCACCGTAATAATGTACTGCGGCTCGGCCGGGTTGCGCTCGACCTTCTGGCGCAGACGGTGGACCAGCTGTTTGAGCAGCTGGCGGTCGCCCAGCCCGCGGTAGCCCCACACGTGGCTGACCAGCCGCTCGGCCGTCAGGGTGCGCTGGGCGTTGGCCTGGAGATACTGGAGCAGCCGAAACTCCAGATTGGTCAGGTGGACCGGCGGGCCGCCCTGGACGCGCACCGTCTGGCGCTCGGGGTCAAGGGTCAGGTCGCCGCTCTGAAGCTGCGCCGGACGCTCCTGATCGCTGCGCCGCAGCAGCGCCCGCACCCGCGCCAGCAGCGTCCGCGGGCTGAACGGCTTGGTCAGATAGTCGTCGGCGCCCAGGTCCAGCCCCTGCACCTGATCCTCCTCGGTGCTGCGCACGGTCAGCAGCATGATCGGCACGCCGCTGGTCGCCCGCAGCCGCTGGCAGACCTCGAAGCCGCTCAGCTCCGGCAGGTTGACATCCAGAATCGCCAGGTCGGGCTGCTCGCGCTCAAACACGGTGAGCGCCTGCAGCCCGGTGCTGGTCTCGACGACCAGATAGCCGGCCTGGCGTAGCGCAAAGCCGATCAGCCCCAGCAGCTCGGCGTCATCATCGACCACTAAGATTTTCATGGCTGTGCCTCGTAGGGAAGTGTGAGCCGCATGGTTGTGCCGGCGGGCGAGCTGTCGGCGACAACCGTGCCGCCGTGGCGCTCGATGATCGAGCGCACAATCCACAGCCCCAGCCCGACGCCGCTCTGCTCGGGGTCGTGGGCGCCGGGCCGCACAAAGCGCTCCCAGACTGCGGCGCCCTGGCTAATGCCCGGCCCTTCGTCGCTGAGCCACACGGTCAGCGCGGCGGGCGCCACGCTGCCGCCCACCTGTAGCAGCGAGCCGGCCGGCGCGTACTTGTTGCTGTTGGCCAGCAGGTTGACAAACACCTGCGTCAGCCGCGGCCCGTCGCCGGTGAGCGTCGGCAGCGGATAGGGCAGCTCAACCTCAATGCGCTGCCCGCGCTGGCTGAGGAGCGGCCGCATCAGCTCGATGGCGTCCTCGATCACGTCGTCGAGCGCGACCGGCTGGTGGCGGATGCGCTGTTGGCCAGCCTCCAGCTGGGCGCTCTCCAGCAGGTTGTCGATCAGGCGGGTCAGCCGCAGCGTGCCGCGCTGTAGCGCCTGGAGCAACGTCGCGATCTGCGGCGTGCCCAGGTCGGGCAACTGGTCGAGGAGGAGTTCCAGCGAGGCCTGCTGGGCCGAGAGCGGTGTCCGAAATTCGTGGGAAATATTGGCTAGCACGGCGTCGCGCAGCTGGCGCACCGCCTCGGTCGCGGTCTCGTCGCGCAGCACCTGGACCTGCACCGCGCCAGCCGCGGGCGCGCTGGTGACCACCAGGATGCGCTGCTCACCCATGGGGAGGCGCACGTGCTCGGTGGCCCGCGCGCCGTCGCGGAAGCGCGCGTGGATGATCGGGCAGTGCTCGGCGCAGGGCCGCACGCCGCCTGGCCCCTCGGGCCGCAGCACATCGCCGCAGAATTGGCCGGTCGCCGCCGCCACCGTCGTCCCCAGCATTGCCGCCGCCTGCGGGTTGAGGTACTGGATGCGGCGGCTGCGGTCCACCGTAAACACGCCCTCGACAATCCCGGTCAGGATCGTCTCGGCGGCGCGCTGGCTGCGCTCAAGCTCGCTGACATGCTGGTGAAGTTGGAGGCGGGCCTGCTCCAGGCTGTGGGCGAGCGGCGCCAGCTCGTGGCGGGCGGCGGGGATTGGCGTGGCCAGGTCGCTGCCCTGCACGCGGCGCAGCGCCGTGATTAGCCCGGTCAGCGCGCGGCGCTGCTCGGTGTCAAAGGCGATCAGGGCGATGAGCAGGGGGGGCGTAACGGTTACGCCCCCGACCGCCAGCCAGAATAGCGGCGGCGGCGGGCTGCCGTGGAGCGTCACCAGGCTCAGGCCAAGCAGCCAGCCGCCGAGGAGCAGCGTAAGCAGCGGACGGCGGCGGCCCATCGTCGCCCTAGCCGCGCCGCCGGCGCCACAGGTCCACGCCGAAGATCAGGATCAGCGAGATCGCGCCGAGCAGCAGCGCCGCGCTGTAGGCCCCGGCGTACTGCCGGTCATCCAGCGCGCGGAAAATATACAGCGTGGTGGTCTCGGTGCGGCCCTGCACGCCGCCGCTCACCACGAGCACCGCGCCGAACTCGCCGAGCGCCCGCGCAAACGTCAGCGTGACGCCGTAGACAAAGCCGCCCCGCAGCGCTGGAAACGTCACCCAGCGAAAGGTCTGCCAGCCGGTCGCGCCCAGCGTCGCCGCCGCGCGCTCCTGGTCGACGCCAAAGCCCTCCAGCACCGGCACCAGCTCGCGGACCATGAATGGCAGCGTCACAAACAGCGTTGCCAGGATCATGCCTGGCAGCGCGAAGGCGATTTTCCAGCCCCACTGCTCCAAGAGCGGCCCGAACACGCCGCGCCGCCCAAACAGCAGCAGCAGCATGTAGCCCGCCACCACCGGCGAGACCGCGAACGGCAGGTCGATCAGCGCATTGACGACCCGCTGCCCGACGAAGCGGTGGCGCACCAGAATCCAGGCGACTGCCGTGCCACAGACCATGTGGACCGCCACGGTGATCACGGCGATCAGCAGCGTGCGGCCAAACGCCGAAAATACATCGGGGTCGCTGAGGGCGCTGCGGATGGCGGTGAGGCCAGCCTGGGCTGCGCCGAAAACCAGCGCGCCCAGCGGCGCGACGACGAGGACGGCGACATACGCCAGCACCACGCCGATCAGGACGCGCCGCCGCCAGCCGCGGCCCGCGGTCAGGTCCTGTGGCCCGGCGCTCATACGTCCCCCGTGGCGCGGCCGCGGCGCTGTAGCCAGTCGACCGCCAGTACCAGACTAAACGCAATCGCCAGCATCACCACTGACATCGCGCTGGCGCCCTGCCGATTCTCCAACTCGATCTCGCCCAGCACATAGACCGCCGCGGTCTGGGTCCGCAGTGGAATGTTGCCGGCCACAATCACAATCGCGCCGAATTCGCCGATCGCCCGCGCAAAACTCAGCAGCGTCCCGCTGCTCAGCGGCAGCACCAGCGCCGGCAGCACAATCCGCCGAAAAATCGTCCACGGGTTGGCGCCCATCACCGCCGCCGCCCGCTCCAGGTCCTCGTCGAGGTCCTCCAGGACTGGCTGGACGTTGCGCACCACAAACGGAAAGGTCACAAACAGCAGCGCCAGAATGATGCCCGGCGGCGCGAAAATAATCTTCCAGCCGAGGTGCTGGTCAAGCCAGCTGCCCAGCGCCTGCTGTGGCCCGTACAGCACCACCAGCGTCACGCCTGTGACCAGCGTCGGGATCGCAAACGGCAGGTCGACCAGCGAGTTGAGCAGCGCTTTGCCAGGAAATTCATAGCGCACTAGGACATACGCTGTCAGCAAGCCCATGACGGCGTTGATGACGGCCATGATTGCGGCGGTCCACAGCGTCAGCCACAGCGCGTTCGCCGCCACCGGCGATGACACCGCGCGCCAAAAGCCGCCCAGCCCTTTGGCAAAGCCGTCCTGGATGATCACGATCAGCGGGATCACCAGCAGCACCGCCAGATAGGTCAGGGCGAGTGAGCGAACGCTCCACCGGCCCCAGGGTCGGGGTGGTGGAGCGGCGGAGCGGGCCGGGTTGCGTGCTACCACTATTTCTGAACCTCAGCGATCAGCTTGCTGTAGATGCCGTCGTCGCCAAAAAACTTCGGCGTGACCGCTTTCCAGCCGCCAAACTCCTGGATCGTCCACTGATCCTGGACCGGCGGGTACTGGGCGGCGGTCGCCGCGCTGACAGCCTGATCCACCGAGCGCAAGCCGTACTCGGCGAAAATCTTCTGCACCTCGGGAGTATACAGAAATGCCACAAATGCCTCGGCCGCGGCGCGAGTGCCGTGCTTATCGGTGTAGGTGTCCACGACCGCCACCGGATTCTCAATCAGGATCGTCGAGCGCGGCAGCACCAGGTCATACTTCTGACCGCCCTGCTTGCCGACCAGCACCTCGTTCTCGTAGGTGATCGCCACGTCACCAACGCCTTTCTCGAAGTTGGTGATGCTTTCGCGGGCGCCCTTGTCGAGGACCGTGACATTTTTCAGCACCGCTTTCAGGAACGCCTGGGCCGCCGCGTCGTCGCCTTTGGCCACGCCGTCAACCTGGCCACGAAACGCTGCGCCGTAGAGCGCCATGATATTCCACTGCGCGCCGCCGCTGGTCTTGGGGTTCGGCGTCAGGATGTTGACGCCGGGCTTGGCCAGGTCGGCCCAGTCCTTGATGCCCTTGGGGTTGCCCGGCCGCACCGCGAACGCCACCAGCGAGTCGCTGACAATGCCTTTGCTCGGGCCGCTCTGCCAGTCGTGGGTGATCAGCTTGGCCGTCACCAGCCGCGTCACGTCGGCCTCCAGCGATAGCGCTACCACGTCGGCCTCGAAGCCCTCAACGACCGCCCGCGACTGCGCGCCCGACCCCTGGTAGGACTCCTCGAACTCAACCGTCTGGCCATGCTCCTGCTGCCACTTCGTCTGAAACAGCGGGATGATTTTGCGATAGGCCTCGCGCGGCGTGGTGTAGGCGCCTAGGATCAGCTTGATCGTGCCGCCGGTGGCCGGCGCGGCACCGCCCTGAGTCGCCGGGCTAGTCGTCGTCGCGCCGCCGCAGGCCACCAGGACGGTGGCCAGCAGGGCGATAATCTGCAAGCGGGCAATCTGCTTCATCGGAGCATTCCTTCATAGATGGCGGCGCGGCCAGTGGGTCCGCGCCGCGCGTAGTCGGATCGAACAATTAGCACCGGGTGGGGCGTGCCGCTGATCAGCTCGGCGACCACGCCGGCAAACTCCGGCCGGCCGCTGCGCGTCGGCAGCGGCGCGCCCAGCACCAGCAGGTCGTACCCGCCGGCCGCTAGCTCGCCCTGAATCAGCTCGCGGATCGCGCCGGCCCGCACCTGCGTCTCGGCCGCGACGCCCAGCAGCTGCATCGTGCGGGCGCCGGCGGCAATGAACTGCGCGGCCCGCTCGCGGGTGGCGTCGTCGGCGTCGGCGGGGACAATGGTCATCACGGTGGCGGCGGCGCCCAGATGCCGCAGCAGCCGCGCGGCAAACAGCACGTCCTCTTTGCCCGGCTCGCCGCCCGCGACACACACCAGCGCCCGCGTGGGCGTGGCCGGCGTGCCGCGCACCAGCAGCAGGTGCTGGTCGCCCGCCGCCAACACCTGGTTGGCCGTCGCCAGGCCGTCGTCGGCCAGGCCCAGCACCGCCAGATCATAGGCCTGGCGCTCGCTCTCCTGCGCCACTGCCCGCTCCAGGCCCTCCGTGGCGGCCCGCAGCTCCAGCGCCGGCAGGCCGCTGCCAATCGTTTCTTTGGCGGTCTGAAACAGCCGCTGCGCCGCGGCGGCGTCCATGCCTGCCGTCAAGATCGTGGTCCGGGCGTGCGCCAGCCGCGCCAGCTGGCCGCCAAACACCTCGGCCGCCTGGCCCGCCGGCGTCGCGGTGCGGATCAGCAGAAACCGCAGCCCTGGGTGCGTCAGGGCGTGCATCCGGCGCACTCCCACCCACACCTGCTGCCCGACCGTCAGCGGCAGCCGCCGCGCCTGGTCGTGCGAGCGCAGCGCGTCGATCACCAGCACGTCTTTGCCGAACGGCGGCGCTGGGGCGATCACCCGCACGTTGGGCAGCGAGGCCAGGTGCAGCCGCAGCCGCTCGAACGAGCCGACAAACGTGGTGTCGACCACCTCGGCCAATCCCAGCGCCGGGCTGCCCAGCTCGTCGGCGCGCGTGGCCAGCGCCATGTCCTCGGGCCGGAACAGCACCTGCACCCGCTGGCTGTCCTGCACCGCGGCGACCTCGGTGCTGAGCGGGAAGTGCAGCGCGCCGACCTGCACGCCCGTCGCCGTCGCCGCCCCGACCAGCAGGTTGGCCGTCCCCAGAAACGTCGCCACAAACTCGGTCTGCGGCCGCTGGTACAGCTCCTCCGATGGCCCGACCTCCAGCAGCCGCCCGGCGTTCATCACGCCTAGCCGGTCCGCCAGCTCGAACGCTTCCTCCTGGTCGTGCGTCACAAAGATCGTGGTCAGCTTCAGCTCGCGCTGCACGTCCTTCGAGCGTCCGCCGCAGCTCCGTGCGAATCTTGGCGTCCAGCGCGCCAAACGGCTCGTCCAAGAGCAGCACCGCCGGCGGGTGGGCCAGCGCCCGCGCCAGGGCCACCCTTTGCTGCTGTCCCCCCGACAGCTGGTGCGGCAGCCGGCTCCCCAGCCCCGCCAGCCCGACCATCTCCAGCAGCGTGTCCCGCCGCCGCTTGCGCTCCGCCGCCGCTACCTTGCGGACCCGCAGCGCAAACTCGATGTTGTCGGCGACCGTCATCTGCCGGAACAGCGCGTAGTTCTGGAACACAAAGCCCACGTCGCGGGCCTGCGGCTGTAGCGCGGTCACGTCCGCCCCGTGCAGCACGATCCGCCCGGTGTCGATTCCCGTCAGCCCGGCGATCATCCGCAGCACCGTGCTCTTGCCGCTGCCCGATGGCCCCAGCAGCACGAAAAACTCGCCGTTGGCGACCTCCAGCGAGACCTGGTTGACCACCGGGTGGCCGTCGTAGCGTTTGATCAGCTGTTCGAGCACTATTGACATGCGTTCGTTCCTGTTCTCGCTTGGTCGCAATCTGGTGACAAGCGCGTACCAATCTTACGCCCCGCGCCGCCGCACATGCAACCGCCCACGGCCTGCGCCTGTGGCACCTCACCTCCTTGTGCGTGATTGGGGCCGCGGTGCCGGCCTGCGCTCTGTGCCGCGCGCCGCCCGCGCTGTCACCGCCGCCCTTCCTTATGAACCTAGCATACCCCGCCGCGGTGACAAACCAGGTTCCAATCGGCAAGCGAGCGGTCTGTGACATCTACAGCTTTTTTTGATCCGCCCGCACTCTGCCCCCACCCCCTGCAGGTGCGCCGAGAGCGCATGCAGGTGCGCCGAGACCGCGTGCAGGTGCGCCGAGACCGCATGCAGGTGCGCCGAGACCGCGTGCAAGTGCGCCGAGAGCGCATGCAGGTGCGCCGAGAGCGCGTGCAGGTGCGCCGAGAGCGCATGCAGGTGCGCCAAGACCGCGTGCAGGTGCGCCAAGACCGCGTGCAGGTGCGCCAAGACCGCGTGCAAGTGCGCCGAGAGCGCGTGCAACCCTTGCCGAAGCGCATGCAACCCTTGCCGAAGCGCGTGCAACCCTTGCCGAAGCGCGTGCAACCCTTGCCGAAGCGCGTGCAACCCTTGCCGAAGCGCGTGCAACCCTTGCCGAAGCGCGTGCAGGTCTTGCCGGAGCGCGTGCAGGTCTTGCCGGAGCGCGTGCAGGTCTTGCCGAAGGTCGTGCAGGTCTTGCCGAAGGTCGTGCAGGTCTTGCCGAAGGTCGTGCAGGTCTTGCCGAAGGTCGTGCAGGTCTTGCCGAAGCGCGTGCAGCCCCCGTCCTTTGCGCCCTTTGCGTCCTTTGCGGTTCAACCCCTGCTCCCCGCTGACGGCTGATAGCTGACAGCTGATAGCTCGTCCCCCCTGTACAACCTCCCCCAGATGCGCTAGGCTGCCGCATATGAATACAGCCATCCGACCCGAGACCCCCGCCGACTACGCCGCCGTCGCCGACCTGCACGCCCGCGCCTTTGGCCGCGCCGCCGAGGCCCTGATCGTCGCGCTGCTGCGCCAGAGCACGCAGTACGACCCCGCGCTCTCGCTGGTGGCCGAGGAGGGCAATGTGATCATCGGGCATGCGCTGTGGTTGCCCTATGCCGTGCAAGTGCTGGGCCAGGCAGTGCCAGCGATCAACCTTGCGCCGCTCGCGGTGCTGCCGGGCCACCAGGGCCGCGGCATTGGCGGCGCGCTGATCGCGGCCGGCCACCAGGCCGCCCGTGCGCGCGGCGCCGCCTTCAGCTTCCTGCTGGGGCATCCCAGCTACTACCCGCGCTTCGGCTACCAGACCGGCGCGTTCGGCAGCAGTCGCCTCGTCCTCGACACCGCCAATCTGCCCGCCACGCACCTCGTCGCCCGCCCGCCCGCGGCCGCCGACCTTCCGGCGCTCCAGGCGCTGTGGCAGCACGAGGAGGGCGCCGTTGATCTGTCACTTGCGCCGGGGCCGCGGCTGATGGACTGGCTCAGCTCGCACCCCGCCATCCGCACCGCCGTCTGGCTCGATGGCGCCGCGATCGTCGGCTACACCCGCGTCGCCGATTGGCAGCCGGGTGCGCCGCGCATGTTCCTGGCCCGCGACGCCGTCGCCGCCCGCGCCGTCGCCGCTGCGCTGGCTCAGCCGCCCGCCGGCCCGCCGCTGCCTGCCCTGGAGCTGCCGCTGCACCCGCAGTCGGCCAGCGCCGCCCTGGGCCGCGCCGAGGCCACCGCCTGGCAGGCGGCTATGGTCTGCCCCCTCGCCCCCTCGCCCCTTGACCGCTATCTCACCGAGCTGCGCGCCGGCACCCGCCCGCCCGGCCGCCTCATCTGGCCCGCCCCCTTCGACATCGCCGCCTAAGCGCGTGCCTCTCCCTCGCCGTTCTCTCCTCCCCGTCCTTTGCGCCCTTTGCCCCTGTGCGGTTCCGTCCTCTCCGCCCTCTCGTCCCCTCTCGTCCCCTCGCCCTCTCGTCCCCTCGTCCCCGCACTGATAACTCCCAACTGATAACTGACAACTCGCACGCCATTGACAAACCCCACTCCAGCCCGCTATAGTGCATTCCAGAGCGATAAAGCGCGAAGGACCTGCCAATGACCAGCACGGCGAACCGAACACTCTCCCAGCTGCTGCGCGCCGCCCGGCAGGCGCAGCGCGCCGGCGACCGCCCCGCGGCCCGGCGCTGGCTGCTCCAGGCCACCCAGCAGCACCCGCGCAGCCGCGCCGCCTGGGCCGCGCTCGCCGAGGTTGAGACCGGCGCGCGCCAGGCGATCTGCCGCCACTGGGTCCGCACGCTGGCCGCCGAGACGCCGCCGCTGCACCGCCGCGCGCGCTGGGCGGTGCTCCCCGCCACCGCCGGCCTGCTGGCGACGCTGGTGGTTGCTCAGGTGCTGCCGCTGCCGGCCGCCGGCCTGGGCGCGACCCACACCGCCGCCGCCGTCGCGCCCGCCGCGCCATCCGATGAGACCGTGACGCTGACCGCCGCGGGCCGGCAGTGGCTGCTGCGCCGCAGTGCGCTGCTGGCCGCGCCCGCCGCCCCCGCCACGCTGGGCGCCGTCAGCCAGCTGCTCGGCGGCGTCGCCCCCGACGCCGCCCGGATCGACGCCGTGGTCGCCCAGCTGGCCCGCACGCTGGCCCGGCCGGCGCTGGACGCCCAGCTGGTCCGCACCGCGACCGGCTGGGGCCTCAGCCCTGAGCGTGCCGGGCAGATCGTGGACCAGGCCGCGCTGCGCGGGGCACTTAGCGCCGCCGCTAGTACGCGCAGCCCGGCCAGCTTTGATATTCCGCTGCTGCCCGTTGCGCCGCAGTGGAGCCGCGCCGCGCTCGCGCCGCTGGCCGCGCAGCTCACCGCGCTCCAGCGCCAGCCGCTGTGGATTGCGGTCGGCGCCCAGCGCTGGCCGGTGGACCGCACCGGCCTGGTCCGTCGCGACTTTGCCCGCGCCCAGCTTGTCGTTGATCCCACGGCGGTCGCGCAGTTTGTGGCCCGCGTCGCCGCCGCCACCGACCGCGCCGCGCAGCCCTCGGCGCTCCTGCGCGAGGGCGAGCGGGTCCGCGCGATCACACCCGCGGTGGTCGGCCAGCAGCTCGATCAGGCCGCCGCCGTCGCCCAGCTCGGCGCCGCGGTCTGGGAGCCGGCCGGCGAGCAGTCGCTGCCAGTCCGCGCCGTTGCGCCGCCACCCGGCGAGGCCGAGCGCCTCGGTCTGCTGGCGGTGCTGGGCCGCGGCGAGTTGCAGTTTGTCACCTACTCATCGCCCGAGCGCGACGCCAACGTCGTCGCCGGCGGCCACGACATCGACGGCCTGCTGATCCCGCCCGGCGCCGAGTTCTCGTTCACCCAGACGGTCGGCGACATCACCTGGGAGAAGGGCTACCGCATGGGCGAGATGATCGAGGGCGGCCAGGTCGTCCCGTCGCTCGGCGGCGGCATCTGCCAGGTCTCGACCACCGTCTTCCGCGCGGCCTTCTGGAGCGGCCTACCAATCACCGAGCGCCACAGCCACTCGTGGCGGCTGCCGTGGTACGAGGTCGGCTCGCCGGCCGGCCTGGACGCCACCATCGCGCTCGGCGGCCCCGACCTGCGGTTTCGGAATGATACCGCCGGCCACCTGCTGATCAGCGTCGCCACCGATCTGGTCAACAAGCGCCAGACCGTCACGATCTACGGCACGCCCACCGGCCGGACCGTGGAACTCAACTTGCACGACAGCGGCGCGCTGGCAGTTGAGCGGCTCGTCCACCAGGGCGCCGCCACCAGCCAGGATCTGTTTACGAGCAGCTATAGCCGCTAAGGAGCCACCATGATCGAGCCAGAGGAGCGCCGCGTCGTCACTGTGTCCGCCGAGCGCCCACGCTGGCCCTGGAGCTGGCGCGCCACGCTGCGCTACGGGCTGGTCAGCGCGGTGTTGGCCGGCGTCGCCGCGATGATCTGGGTCAGCCGCGACGCGCTAACGCCGTTCATCATCGGCCTGGTGCTGGCCTACCTGCTGATCCCGCTGGTCACACGCCTTGACCGCTGGCTGCCGCGCTGGGCCTCGATTGTCGTTGTCTACCTCGCCGCGCTGGCGGTGATCGGCGGCGGGCTGGCGGTGATCGTCCCCGCCGCCGTGTCGCAGATCGGCGAGGTCGTGGACCAGGCGCCGCAAATCTACGCCGACGGCCGCGCCGAGGTCAACAAGGGCATTGACTGGTTCAACCAGAAGGCGCCGCCGCAGGTCCGCGATCAAGTCAACACCCAGGTCGATAAAATTCAGCAGACTTTCCAGGGCAACGCCAGCCGCTATGCCCAGAGCGTCGGCAACGTCCTGTTCTCCAGCGTGCAGCGCATTTTCCAGACGCTGACCTTTCTGCTCGGCTTTCTGATCATCCCGTTTTTCTTGTTCTATGTGCTGGTCGACAGCGCCAAACTCCCGACGGCGCTCAACCGCATGCTGCACCCGCGCATCCGCTCGGACTTCTGGAGTGTAGTGCGCATTATCGACGCGATCTTTGGCAAATATATTCGCGGCCAGCTGATCCTGGGCGCCGTGGTCGGCATCTGCTCGTTCGCCGGCCTGATGGCGCTGCGGCTGGTCGGCCACCCGGTCAAATTCACCGTGCTCCTGGCGATTGTCGCGGCCGTCGGCGAGCTGATCCCGGTGGTCGGGCCGATCATCAGCGCGGTGCCGGCGGTGCTGGTCGGGCTGTCGGCCGACGTGCAGACCGGCCTGTGGGTCGCCGGCCTCTACATTCTGATCCAGCAGGTCGAAAACCAGGTGCTGGTGCCGCGGATCGTCGGCAACACGCTGCGGCTCCACGCCACTGTCCTAATGGCGCTGCTGGTGATGTCGTCGCAGCTCGGCGGGCTGCTGCTGGTGATCCTGGCGGCGCCGCTGGCCGCGATCGGCCGCGACGTATTTCTGTACCTCCACCGCCGGCTGCGCGAGCCGCCGGTCCCGCCCGCGCTGGCCTACCAGGAGGTCATGGGCAGCGACGACGCCTAGCGCCGTTCGCGGGTGGCTTGTTGTTGGGACCACAAGCTGCCATAATGCGCTGACGATGGCTGCACAGGGTGGTGACGATGCACGATCCAAACTTTGCTTTATACGGCGGGCAAGACCCGCGCGATATTCCGACCTATACGATCGTGAGGTGGCGCGCTACACGGGCGTCCCTCAAGCAACGCTGCGCTCGTGGGTTATGGGCCGCTCGTACCCTACGCAGCACAGCGCCAAGAAATACTTTGCGCCGCTAATCACGGTGCCACGGACCAAACCGCCGCATCTCCTGTCATTTATTAACTTGGTCGAGTGCCATATCCTTAGTGCGATCCGGCGGTTTCATAGCGTGCCGCTGAAAAATGTGCGCGGGGCGCTCGCCTACCTCAACGAGCAGATGCCCTCGGCCCACCCGCTGGTTGATCAAACGTTTGAGACCGATGGAATTGACCTTTTTATCGAGGCCTATGATCAGCTGATCAATGTTTCGCAGCAGGGCCAGACCGTGATGCGCGACATCATGAGCGCGTATCTACAGCGTGTTGACCGGGATCAGCAGGGGAAGGTGCTTCGGCTTTTCCCGCTGACACGCACGACCGAGCCGACCGCGCCTCAGATTGCCCGCAGCCCTCGGATCATTGTGATCGATCCGTTTGTGGCGTTTGGCAAGCAGACCATCGCCGGCTCGGGGATTCCCACTGCGGTCATTGCCGACCGCTATAAAACAGGTGAGTCAATCGGCGAGCTAGCCGAGGACTATGATCGCCCGATCGATGAGATCGAGGAGGCGATCCGCAGTGAGCTTGCCGCCTGAGCCGCTGGTTTTTTTCGTAGATCGGGCGCTTGGCAAACGGGTTGCTGCGGGCCGCGGGCCGCGGGCGCCAGCGTCGTGCTGCACGGCGAGCAGTTTCCTGAGGATGCGCGCGATGAGGATTGGCTGACTGAGGTTGGGCGGCGCGGCTGGGCGGTGCTGACCAAAGATATGCACATCCGCACGCGGGTTGTGGAGCGCCGGGCGTTGATTAATGCCCAGGTCCGGGCCTTTATTTTTGTCGCTGGCAACTTATCGTGGGCTGATATGAGCGCTGCTCTGGTTGCGGCGCTGCCGGCTATGACCAACCTGGCAGCGACCGAGCCTGCGCCGTTCCTGGCCAAAGTCTACCGTGATGGCCGTGTCGAACTCACTGATCTCTACGAATAAGCTTTGCGTCAGCAGTGCTGGCGCCGCCGATGCCTATCAGTGCGGCGCTGTCAGCGCTGTGCGACGGAGCATGGTATACTTCCGGGACCCCTTCAGCGCGGAGGAATGCCGATGGATTGCTCGCTGATTCATGACCTGCTGGCCCACCCCAAGGTTGCCGAGACGCAAACGCACATGCACCACTCGCTGTCCAAGCACGATCATCTGCTGCGATCCGCCCGTATCTCCTACAAGCTGGCCCACGTGCTGCGCGCCGATGTCAAAACCTGCGTGCGGGCCGCCATGATCCACGACATTGACTCGCGGCTCGGCACCCTGACGACCCATGGCGGCATCGCCGCGCAGTGGGCGGCGGCGCAGGGCGAGTTGTTCGCCGTCTGCCACGCGATTGAGACGCATATGTTTCCCTTCAGCCCGCGCCCGCGCACCCGCGAGGCCTGGGTGGTCTCGCTGGCCGACAAGGCCGCCTCGCTGACCGACCTGACAATTATGCTGACAGGCACCGTCACCGGCACCACCTGGCGCCGTCGCCGACAGCTGAGCAGCAGCGACCCACACTTCGTGCCGCGCCGCCGCTTCTCGCTGCGCCGCCCGGTGGCCTAAGCTCGCTCAATGCTGCAAATAACCCCGCTCAGTTCGAGCGGGGTTTGCTGTTCAGTGGCGCCGAAGCTTATCGAGCCAGCCGCCCGGCTGGAGCTTGTGCAGCAGATACAGCACGTAGCGCCCGGTCTCCACCTGCTTATCAATCCGCAGATCGTACTCGCTGCTGGTGAACACCGGCCCCCAGGCATTGTGCTCGTTGTTGGTCGGGGTTAGCAAATTGAGCCGCTGGGCGGTCGCGGCCTGCTGCTCCAGCAGGTCGTCGGGACGATTGGCGGTGGCGAGGGCTTCGCGTTGCATGGCGCGCTCCTGGTTGCGGCGAGTATACGGCCTGCCCTACCCGCCGTCTATGATCCCGATCACACACGCGGCCGGAGGAGCATTGGCAGCCCGCCGCCGGGACGGAGCGTGACCATCGGCTGGGTCCGCACCTCGTGGCCGGGCAGCAGCGTCGGCCGCCAGCGCTGCGCCAGCGTCGCCAGCACCAGGCTGCCCTCCATCCAGGCAAACTGCTCGCCGATACACTGCCGGCTGCCGCCGCCGAACGGAAAATAGCTGAACTTGGGCCGGCTCTCGCGGGCCGCCGCGGTCCAGCGCTCGGGGTCGAAGCGCGTGGGGTCGGGGAAAAAGCGGGCGTCGCGCTGCGTGACATACGGGCTCATGACCACGATGCTGCGGGCCGGAATGGTGTAGCCGCCCAGCTCGAAGTCAGCGATGGCGCGGCGGCCGATGATCCAGGCCGGCGGGTAGAGCCGCATCGACTCGGCCACGACCATCTCGGTGTAGGGCAGCAGCGGCAGGTCGGCCATTGTGGGCGCGCGGCCGGCCAGCACGGCGTCGAGTTCGGCGTGGAGGCGCGCCGCGACCGCCGGGTGCTGATCGAGGAGATACCAGGTCCAGGTCAGGGCGTTGGCGGTGGTCTCGTGGCCAGCCAGGAAGATGGTCATCGCCTCGTCGCGCAGCTGCTCGTCGCTCATGGTGCCGGTGCCCTGCTCGTCCTGGGATAGCAGCAGCATCGAGAGGAGGTCGCCGCGGTCCTCGCCCTGCGCCCGCCGCTCGTTGATGATGCGGTAGATCGTGGTATCGAGCTGCGCGCGGGCCGCCAGAAAGCGCCGCGTGCTGGGCAGCGGCAGGCGATCCAGCAGATCAGCGAACGGCAGCGTGGCAATGTTAAACAGCGAGATCGCTGTATTCAGCGCCGCCCCGACCTGCTGCGACTCGCCGGTGACATCGGCGTCAAACAGCGTCTTACCGACGATAGATAGGGTTAGATGAGCCATCTCCTCCAGCATGTTGACCGCGGCGCCGGGCGTCAGCTGCCAGCCGGCGTCGGTCTGGGCGGCGTAGTGGACCATCGTTGCGCCGTAGCTGGCGATGCGCTTGCGGTGAAAGGCCGGCTGCGCCAGCCGCCGCTGCCGCAGGTGAAATTCGCCCTCGCTGGTCAGCAGGCCCTCGCCCAGCATGCGCTTGGCGCGCTCCAGTCCGCGGCCTTTGGTGAAATTCCGCTGGTGCGTCACCAGCACGTCGCGGATGTGGTCGGGATGATTGACCAAAAACATCGCCTGCTGGCCCAGCGTGAAGCGGGCCACGTCGCCGTAGGTCGCGGCCAGGTCCTGCAAAAAGCCCAGCGGCTCGCGCCGCATGCCCAGGATGCTGCCGCCGGGCCAGCGCGGCGGTGGCCCAGGGACGCGCAGTGTTGTCATTGTCGGCTCCTTTTGGTGCTGCGGTCAGTGTAGCGCGTCGGCCGCTTGCATGATGTGATCAGCTGTTACCTCGGCCGATTGGCGGTTGACAATGGTCGGGTTCGGCGTACAATTTAGTTTGAGGAACTAAGTATCTGCATGGATGACCACGACCGCGCCCGGCGGCTGGGGCAGCTGTTCGAGCGGCTGCGCGGCATCGAGCCGACTGGCGTGATGCTGGAGCTGAAGCGGCTCAACCTCTCGATCTCGCACATGCGGGCGCTGCACCTGCTGGCGCCCGGCCTGCCGCTGCCCATGAAGGAGCTGGCCGAGCAGCTCCAGCTCGCGCCGCCGACGGTGACGGCGCTGACCCGCCGCCTGGTCCAGACCGGGCTGGTCGCGCGGTCCAGCCACCCCGACGATAGCCGCAGCGTGCTGCTGCATCTGACCGACGCCGGCCGGGCGCTCCAGGGGACGCTCCACGCCGACCATCTCCAGCGCATGGCCTGGATGCTGTCGGGGCTGACCGCCGCCGAGCAGGAGCAGCTGCTGGCGCTTTGGGAGCGAGCGATTGCCGCGCTCCAAACTGAAAATGCCACCCACGCCGCCAGCCTGGCGGCGCTCGCCGATATTTCTAGCAAGTGAGGAACTGTGCAAGCACAGGCTAAACCATCATCCCGCCGCCGTGGCGGGGCCGCGGCCGGCTCGCGGGGCGGGCTGGGCCGCGCCATCCGCTTCCTGGGGCAGCAGCGCCGCTCGGCGTCGCTGGCCTACGGCGCGCTCGTGCTCGCCACGCTGGCGCAGCTCGCGGTGCCGCAGTTGGTCCAGAATATGATCGACGCCGTGACCAACGGTACGGTCGCGACCACGGTGCTTGACCTGCTGGCCAAAGTGCCGGCGCAGTTTCAACCGCAGGCCGGCGAGCAGATCGCCGCCCGCACCGGCCGCTCGCTGGCGCAGCTGCGCCTCGACCAGGCCAACGCCGAGTCACTGCTGATCAACGCGGTGCTGCTCATTGTGCTGTTCGCGGTCGTGCGCGGCATTTTCTCGTTTGTCCAGGCGTTCATGGCCGAGAAAACCTCGCAGGGCCTGGCCTTCGACCTGCGCAATGCGATCTTCGCAAGCATCCAGCGGCTGTCGTTCAGCTACTACGACCGCAACCAGACCGGCCAGCTGATGATCCGCGCCACCGACGACGTGGAGAAAGTCCGGCTGTTTATCGCCCAGGGGCTGATGCTGGCGGTGCAGGCCTTTCTGCTGCTGATCGGCGCGCTCGGTCATTCTGTTCTGCGACCAACTGGCGCCTGACGCTGGTGGTCGTGCCGATGCTGCCGGTGGCGATGGTGCTGTTCATGGGCTTCGGCGCGATCAGCCAGCCGCTGTTTGGCGTGATCCAGAAGCGGCTGTCGGCGCTCAACACGATCTTGCAGGAGAATCTCGGCGGCATCAAGGTCGTCAAGGCCTTTGCCCGCGAGCCGTACGAGTTGCAGCGCTTCGACGGCGCCGCCGCCAGCCTGATGGAGCAGCAGCTGCGGGTCAGCCGGGTGTTCTCGTTGCTGTTCCCGATGATCTTCCTGCTGGCGCAGGTTGGCCAGGCGGCGATCCTGTACTTCGGCGGCCGGCAGATTTTGGGCGGCACGCTGAACCTCGGCGAGTACCAGAAGTTCAGCCTGTACCTCGTCTATGTGTTTTTCCCGCTCGGCCAGCTGGGCTTTATTATCTCGCTGATGGCGCAGGCCTCGGCCTCGGCCGGCCGCATTTTTGAGATTCTGGATGCCAAGAGCGAGATCACCGACAAGCCCGACGCCGTGGCGCTGCCGGTGCTCAAGGGCCGCGTCGAGTTCGAGAATGTGACCTTTCGCTATTTTGGCGGCGGCGAGCCGGTGCTGCAGGGCGTCAGCTTTGTGGCCGAGCCGGGCCAGACCGTGGCGCTGCTGGGCGCGACCGGCAGCGGCAAATCGACGATCATCAACCTGATCCCGCGCTTCTACGATGCCACCGAGGGCCGCGTGCTGCTCGATGGCCAGGATGTGCGCGATGTGACCCTCGATAGCCTGCGCTCGCAGATCGGCATTGGTGCTGCAGGAGACCAACCTGTTCATCGGCACGATCCGCGACAACATCGCTTTTGGGCGTCCCGAGGCAACGCAGGACGAGGTCGAGAGCGCGGCGCAGCGCGGCGGCGGCCCACGACTTCATCATGAGCTTCCCGCAGGGCTACGACACGCCGGTGGGCGAGCGCGGCACCACGATGTCGGGCGGCCAGAAGCAGCGCATGGCGATTGCGCGGGCGCTGCTGCTCAACCCGCGCCTGCTGATCCTGGACGACTCGACCAGCAGCGTCGACCTGATGACCGAGTACCACATCCAGCAGGCGCTCGACAATCTGATGCAGCGGCCGGACCAGCTTTGTGATCGCCCAGCGCATCAGCACCGTGCTCAATGCCGACCAGATCCTGGTGCTGGACAAAGGCAAGATCGTGGCCCGCGGCACCCACGAGCAGCTGATGGAGAACAGCCCGATCTATGCTGAAATCTACACCTCGCAGCTGGTTGAGGACGCCGATGTGTCGGCGGCCAGCGCGACACCGCAGGAGGCCCAGGTATGATGTCGGTGGAATGGGCGGCCCGCGCCAGCTGATGGAGCAAGAGAGCTCAAGCCCCAGAATACGGGCGCGACACTGGCCCGCTTTGGCTACTACTTTCGCAAGCACTGGATTGGCCTGGCGGTTGCGCTGGTGCTGATCGTCGCCGGCGCCTGGACGCAGGTCACGGCGCCCGAGCTGATCGGCCAGGCGATCGACTGCTATCTCTTTCCGCAGGCCGCCTGGCCGGCCGCCGGCGCCGCGCCGGCCCTGACCAGCCCGACCGCTGCTGTCAACCTTGATGTGCCGGCCGACGGCTGCTGGTTCGATCCGGCCGTGCGCCTCAACACGCCCACCGCCGAGCGCCTGAGCGGCCTCGGCAAGCTGGTCGGCGCTGCTGGTCGCGCTGCTGGTCGGCGGCGCGCTGATGAACGGCATCGCCTTCTACGCTATGAACTGGAGCGGCCAGCACGCCCTGCTCGGCATCCGCGCGGACCTGTTTCGGCAGATTCATCGTCTGTCGCTGGGCTACTATGCCAAAAACGAGGCCGGCAACATCATGAGCCGCGTCACCAGCGACACCGATACGATCCAGCAGGCGCTCGGCTTTGCGCTGCTCAACGTCCTCAGCGGCGCGCTGCTGATGGTCTGGATCGTCCTCAAGATGCTGCAGGCCAACGTCGCCTACGCGCTGCTCAGCCTGCAGCGTCGTGCCGGTCATGGCGGTCGCGACGTTCTACTTCTCGGGCCAGGCGCGCAAGGCCTTTCGCCAAAGCCGCCAGCAGATGGGCAGCGTCAACGCCGGCCTGCAGGAGAGCATCGCCGGCGCCCGCGAGGTCCAGGCCTTCAACCGCGAGGACGAGAGCATCGCGCAGTTTCAGCAGCACCAACGCTGCCAACCGCGACGCCAACGTCCGCGCCGCGAGCTTCACCAGCGCGCTCAACCCGATGCTGGAGGCGCTCGGCTACGTCGCGATCGGCATTGTGGTGGTCGTCGGCGGCCTGTCGGTGCTGCGCAACGCGCCGTTTCTCGGCACCACGACGATCTCGCTGGGCCTGGTCTTCACATTTCTACAGTACGTGCAGCGCTTCAATCAGCCGATCCAGCAGATCGCGGTGCTGTGGACCAACATCCAGAGCGCGATCGCCGGCGGCGAGCGCATCTTCGGCCTGCTCGACACCGTGCCGGATGTGGAGGACCGCCCTGGCGCCCGCGAGATGCCGCCGATTGTCGGCCGGGTCGAGCTGATCGATGTCGCAGGCCGAGTACAAGGCTGGCGAGCCAGTGCTGCGCGGCGTCAGCTTCGTCGCGGAGCCGGGCCAGACGATCGCGATCGTCGGGCCGACCGGCGCCGGCAAGACGACGATCATCAACCTGTTGCCGCGCTTCTACGATGTGACGGCCGGCGCGGTCAAGATCGATGGCATCGACGTGCGCGATGTCACCGCCGCCAGCCTGCGCGCGCAGATCGGCATCGTGCTGCAGGACGCGTTCCTGTTCTCCGACACCGTGATGAACAACATTCGCTACGGCCGCCTGGACGCGACCGACGAGGAAGTCATGGCGGCGGCCAAGCTGGCCTCGGCCGACAGCTTCATCGAGCGGCTGCCCGAGGGCTACCAGACCGTGCTGGGCGAGCGCGGCGGCGGCCTGAGCCAGGGCCAGCGCCAGCTGCTCGCGATTGCGCGCGCCGCGCTGGCCAACCCGCGCATCCTGATCCTGGACGAGGCGACCTCCAGCGTGGACACCCGCACCGAGCGGCTGATCCAGAAAGCGTTCGACCAGCTGCTGACCGGCCGGACCAGCTTTGTGATCGCCCACCGCCTTTCGCACCATCCGCAGTGCCGACCAGGTGCTGATGCTCAAGGACGGCCAGGTCATCGAGCGCGGCACCCACACCAGCCTGCTGGCGCTGCGCGGCGCGTACTACGAGCTGTACATGAGCCAGTTCCGCCGCGAGGAGGAGCCGGAGGCCGCGCCCACAACGCCGTAGCCCGGTGCTCTCAGCGCGACATAACGCAAGCAGCGACCCATTGCGGGTCGCTGCTTTGTCGTTGCCAGGAAGGAGCTACGCCCGCGCCGCGCTACTCGCTGCCCGCGCTGATTGTCACCGCCAGCACGTGCTCGGCGCCGGGCGCGACGGTTACGGTGTCCGGCCCGGCGTTCGCCGTCTCGATGCACAGCATCCGCCGGTAGTCGTCGGGCTGATAGTCCGACAGCCGCAGGGACTTTTCGATCCACGGATTCCAGACCACGGTTGAGCGGCTGCCGACACTTTCCAGCGTGATCGTGCGCCGCCAGCCGCCATCGTGCAGCGCGGTGACGGCGGGCGCATCAAGGTAGATGCGGTCGGTCTCGGCGGTGACGGTGATTGGCCCGGCCTGCACATTGTGCGCGTCGGGGCGCAGCTGATCGATGAACGCGCAGCCCGCCACGCCCTGCACCGCCGCCGCGCCGATGGCGCTGATGGCGAAGTAGCTGTGCAGCGCGCCGCCGCACTGCCAGGCGGTGTCGTCGGTGTTGCGCGCCCGCAGCCGCACGGCCAGCGCGGCGCCCAGCGTGACCTCGATGCTCAGGTCAAAGCGATGCGGCCACAGCGCCAGCGTCGTCTCATCGCTGCTCAGGCCCAGCGTAACGGTGACGCCGCGGTCGTCGGCGTGGCTGCTGCGCACGGCCCACGGCCGCGTGCGCACGAAGCCGTGGGCCGGCAGCGCCCCATCGCTGGGGTGCGGCCCAAACCACGGCCAGCAGACCGGGATGCCACCCCGCAGCGACCGGCCCGCCTCGTAGCGCGCTGCCGGGCTGACCCACAGCACCGGCCGGCCGTCTGCCAGCGTAAACTGCTGCACCTGCCCGCCGTTCAGCCCGACGGTCGCGGTGGCCCCGCCGGTCTGGAGCACCGCCACCGGCAGGCCGCCCGGCCCCGGCCGCAACGTCAGCCGCCCGGCGATGCCAAACTGCTGCTCGAAGCGTGGAATAATCGCGCATGCTGTGCTCCTCGTGATCTGTTGCCCTGGCACGGTTGTTGCATTTGTTCTTGTGCTAGCCCTGACACGCAGGGTAGCTGAGAGAGAGAAGAGAGCTATGAAACAATCAAAAGGGACTGGCAGCCTCACTATGCCCGCCCGCCCCGACCCCAGCTTGTTTTGCAACCAGTGCGGCCGCCACCTCAGCACTGGCGAGCTACAGTATAACTACCAGCGCTGCGATAGCTGCATAGTCTCGGCGGTGCAGCTTCAGACCAAGATGCTGGTGCCGTGGTTTGGTGAGAGCCAGGCCGGCGGCGACCGCGCCCCTCAGCGCTAGCCTAGCTTCGGCGGCACGCTGGCGAGCTGCGGCAGCCGTGCGCTGAGCGGCGGAACCGCCAGGCGCTCGTCGCGCATGCGCTGGTCGTACACAAAGTCGCTGGTGGCGATGACCTGCCACCGGCCGCCGTGCGCAACGTTGAGCGCGCTGGCGATGTCGAAAAACGTCCAGCCGGTGTTCGAGTTGATCTGATACAGGCCCGGCGCGCCCGCTGCCAGCGTTGCCAGGGCCGTCGCTGTGTCGAGCAGAAATGAGCAGGCCGGATACCAGCGGTCGCTGGCCGTGATCCGGCCTGCGTCGCGCATCTGCCGCTCGAAAAAATCCAACATGTTGTTTGAGCCGGATCGCTCACCGATCTGCCAGCCCAGCCGTACCACGACGGCGTCGGGATTTTGCGCGCGCACCCGCGCCTCGGCCTGGCGCTTCTCATAGCCGTAGCCCGTCGCGGCGTCCGGCGGTGTGTCGACGGTGAACGGCCCAACGGCATCGTCGGTAAACACCATCACGCTGCTGGTAAACACCATCCGCACGCCCAGCTCGCGGGTGATCCAGGCGAGCTCGCTCGGCCACTGGTAGTTGACCAGCCAGCTCTCGTTGGCCTGCCCGGTTGGCTGCGAGCCGATGGCGAGGTGAAAGAGCACGTCGGGCGCCACGCCTTTGATGAACTGGTGCATGGCGGCGTAGTCGTCCACCGCGACCGCCGCGCGATCCCAGGCGACCACCTCAACGCCCCGCGCCCGCAGCACCGCCTGGAGTGCTTGGCCAACCGTCCCTCGTGCGCCGGTGATCAGTGCGCGCATAGCTGCTCCTCGTTAAATGCACTGAGTATACCTGACTGTGCTGTGGTAGCGCTGATTGGCACGGTGGCGGCGCACACATCACAGCCGGGGCGCGGTGGCTATCCCACACGCGCCCCGGCTGGCGAAAGTCGGTTGGCTAGCTGGCAGTACTTCTCATCGCGCTTGGCCTGGCGCGGCCGCCGCTGGCTTGCTACTGTTTGCTAACAGCACGAACGAGCGCTTGAACGCCTGCATTCTTCGGAATCTCGCCAATAGTTTTGATAATTTTGCCGTCGCGGACGAAGTAGGTAAAGTACTCGTTGGGCAAGCTAACACGTTTCCCGGTTGCTTGAATCACTGGCACGCCGCGCAGAATGCCGGTGTAGTCGATCACGCCGGTATGCGTCCCCGACAAGTTCACCTGTATTTTGACCATATCTTCCTGCTCATCTAGCACCGTTTCATTGAACTTGAAGTCAGGCAGGGCGCGCTTACGTGCCTGGTGCATACGCAGAGCTTGTTTTTTTTGGATTTTTACAAACAGACTGATCGGGAACGGAATGAGGCCGGTCATTTTGTAGTCATCCGCAATATAGGACAGCGCCGTATCCCAATCGCCCGCTTCGGCAGCGCGAAGATGGGCCTGGACTATGGTTTTGGCTGGCATTGGTTGGTCTCCTGGTAGCGTCCATGTGGACGATGAATATTCAATGTGACTCACAGCGCGATGGCGACGGCTTTTCGCAGATAGGCTCTGGTGTCAACTTGCTGGAGCATAAAGGCCGCTACGTCGGCCCGCGGGGTGCGTGAGCCGCCAGCTAAAGCATAGCCTTCTGCGATCCGGCACCGCCCGGTGGCGGGGTCATCCGTCAACCCAGCAGGTCGTACAATGGTCCAATCCGTAGCGCTCGACATCACAATCTGCTCCATGACTTGCTGGTCGCGGTAGATGTTGGCATAGATGCGCTTGAAGACCTGCTCAAAGATAAATGGTAGGTTCGGATCATGGTGGGGATTTGTGCCGCCCGACGTAACGCAGATGAGGCGCTGCACGCCCACCGCCGTCATTGCAGCACAGATGCTGCGCGCACTGTCGGTGTGGACCGTTGTTGGTTGGCGATTTTGGGGCGCACCAACCGCCGATAGGACGGCATCATGGCCACGTATGGCAGCCTCGATAGCTGCTTGGTCATCGAATGAGCCTGGTACAACCTGTAGCCGCTCATGGTGTATGTCAACAGCTGCTGGCCGGCGGGCGACTGCGGTAATCGTATGCCCACGCTGGAGGGCTTGCAGCATCAGCTGCCGCCCAGTTTTTCCGGTTGCACCAAAGATGACGAGTTTCACGGCTTAAGCTCCCTTCTAGAGGTTCGATTTGCTGCACGACATGGTTCAACTCCTCCAATCCTGCAATGATCGTCTGCTGCTGGTGTGGAGTTAACTCTGGCACACTGTCAAGCCACTGATAGCGCGCCGCAATACATTGCTCGGTCACAAGGCGCCCCTGATCAGTGAGCGTAACATGGGTGAAGCGACGGTCAGTAGCCGCTTCGGTGCGGATCACAATCCCCTGCCGCACCAGTCCATCAACCATTTGGCTGGCCGCAGCATTGGTTACGCCCAAGAAGCCTGCCAGCTCGGAAACCGTCGAAGCGCCTCCTTTGTACAGCTGCATAAAGACGAGGTAGTGTGCCATTGACCACCCGGCCTCTTTAAGAAATTGGAAGAGGTCACGCATGGATTTGAACATAAAATGTTCAACCCAGGACTGTAGGGCATCTTGGACTGCTGACGGTAACGGCATAAGTAAGTATGCTTAACAGTTAAGGCTCCTTATATATATCACAGGGAGCGCTGGGCTGTCAAGTCCTTTCGTGATGAAAATACGAAATAACTGCGCCGACTGATCCGAGGCGTGATCTGCGATTGGGTCTGCGATTGCTTGCAGGTCATGTGGCTGCGCTAATCGGCGCCCGAATCGCAGCCGCCGGCGCGCTCCAGGGCGGAGGCGCCGGCGGGCCAGGTAACGCGCAGCGAATGCTACGCCCGGTCGCTGCTGACCGCGGCGACGGCGCAGAAGTCCTGGTCGGCGTAGCCGGCGGCCAGCGCCGCGGCGTAGCGCTCCTGGGCGACGGCGACGGTGGGCATGGCCACGCCCAGCCTGGCGGCGGTCGCCAGGGCGTAGCGCAGGTCTTTATCCATGAGCTGCGTCGCAAAGTGCGGCGCGTAGTCGTGGGCGACCATGCGGGCGGCCTTGCCCTTGACGGCGGGGCTGCCCGGCGCGCCGTTGATGATCAGCGGCACGACCTCGGCCATGTCCAGGCCGGCGGCGGCGGCCAGCGCCAGCCCCTCGGCCAGCGCGGCAATCTGTACCCCGACCAAGAGGTTATTGACCAGCTTGAACATCGCGCCGCTGCCGGTCGGCCCCAGATGCACGGTGCGCCGGCCCAGCACATCGAGGACCGGCTGCACCGCCGCCAGGTCGGCCGCCGCGCCGCCGACAAAGTACACCAGCTCGCCGGCCTCCACCTGCGGCTTGCTGCCGGCGACCGGCGCGTCCAGGAAGCGCAGCCCGCGCGCCGCGGCCGCCGCGGCCAGCTCCGCGACCCACGCCGGTGTCAGCGTGCTGCTCTCGACGACCAGCGCGCCCGGCTGGGCGCCCGCCAGCGCGCCGTCTGGCCCCAGCCAGACCGCCCGCGAGGCTTCGTCGTCGCTCACCATGCTGATGATGATCGCGGCGGCCGCGGCGGCGGCGTGGGCGGTCGGCGCCAGCTGCGCCCCGCGCTCAACCAGCGGCGCGGCCCGCTCGGCGCTGCGGTTGTAGACCGTCAGCGGGTAGCCCGCCGTCAGCAGATTGTTGGCCATCCCGGCGCCCATGATGCCCAGGCCCAGCAGTGCGATCCGTTGCATTGTGCCTCGCTTTCATCGTATCAACAGTAGAATAGCACCGAACTGCAGCGCCAACCCACGAGCGCCGAGGCCGCCGCCGTGCTGTGGTATGCTGCGATCCTGGCGCCGCTCGGGCGCGCACAGTGGTGCGCTACGCTACAGCTATTGTGACGGAGCGGGCAACGGAGATCGAATGAGCACATATACAGCGCCGATGATTCCTGTCACCTTTATTGCTGGCGCCACCGGCCGCTGGCGGATCGAGCGCAGCACCGCCATCTGCGGCGCGGCGCTGCCGACGGCGGCCCGCCTTGAGCGCGCTGAGGGCAATGTCGGCGCGCCGCTGGACGGTGCAGCCTGGATGCTGCGGGGCGTCACCAGCCAGCTGCGCTACACCGCGGCCGCCGAGCAGTCCGCGCTTGATGCAATCCAGCCCGGCCTTGACCGGCCAACCGCCCGGCGCGCGGCACTGATACCGATCAGGAAGTCGGCGCGCTGGTGGGCGCTGGCCCAGGATGAGCGGCGGGCGATCTTTGAGGAAACCTCGCACCATATTCAGCTGGGCCTGGACTATCTGCCGGCGGTCGCGCGGCGGCTGTACCATAGCCGCGAGCTGGGCGAAACCTTCGACTTTCTAAGCTGGCTGGAGTTTTCCGCGGCGGACAGCGACGCCTTCGATACGCTGCTGGCACGGCTGCGAATGACCACCGAGTGGCAGTTTGTTGAGCACGAGGTCGAGCTTCGGCTGTCGCTCGATTAGGCTGGCCGATCAGGGATTGGCGCCAGCTCGACGCTATGCGGAGGCGGTCAGCACGCCCGCAAGCTTTTGACAAACCCCGCCCAACTCGTTATGATCCGGTGGCCGCGACACCTACTGTCGCGGTGTTGTGTATCTGGGCACCACGCCCAACCGAGGCAACACAGTGCGCTCTTGGAAGTTTTGGCTAGGGGTGCTGGTCAGCGCCCTTTTTGTCTACCTGACGGCTCGCAATCTTGATTGGTCGGCGTTCTTTCGGGCGCTCGGCTCCGCCAACTACTGGTGGCTGATCCCCGGCATCATCGTCTATTTCGGCGCCGTCTGGGCGCGGACCTGGCGCTGGCACTATATGCTGCGCCACCTGAAAGCGATCAGCCTGCGGCGGCTGTTTCCGGTCGTCGTGATCGGCTACATGGGCAACAACGTCTACCCGCTGCGGGCCGGCGAGGTGCTGCGGTCCTATGTGCTGCGGCGCAAAGAGGGCATCAGCGTCTCGGCCTCGCTGGCGACGGTGGCGCTGGAGCGGCTGTTTGACGGCCTGGTGATGTGCGTGTTTGTGTTTGCGACGCTGCCATTCCTGCCGCTGCCGCCGGAGTATCGGGCGCTGATTGTGGCGACCAGTGTGCTGTTTGGCATGGCGCTGGTCGTGTTCCTGCTCCTCGCCGCCTTCCCCGAGCGGATTCAGGCCCTGAGCAGCAGTGTGGTGGCGCGGGTGCTGCCGGCGAAAATCCAGGGCAAGGTCAATGACATCATCAAAACCTTCCTGGAGGGGCTGTACTCGCTGCGCTCGCCGCGCGAGGTGCTGATGATCTTTGTCAGCTCGGTGGCGATCTGGCTGACCGAGACGACCAAGTACTGGTTTGTGATGCACGCCTTCAAGGGCCTCAACGTCCCCTTCACCGTGCTGATGCTGATGACCGCGGTCGTCAACCTGGCGACCACGCTGCCGTCGGCGCCAGGCTACGTCGGCACCTTTGACGTGCCGGGCATCGCGGTGCTGACCAAAGTCGGCGGCGCCGGCAAAAATGTGTCCACGGCCTACACGCTGGTGCTGCACATCGCGCTGTGGCTGCCGATCACGCTGCTCGGCCTGTTCTTTATGAGCCGCGAGAGCCTGCGCTGGCACGACATCGAGACCGCCGTCGAGGAGCGCCGCGAGCAGCCCGAGGGCGGCGCGGCGACGCTGGGCGGCCAGCGGCCCTAACCCCACTTTTGAGAAAGCGACACACACTTTGAAGATTGCAATCATTGGCGGCGGCTTCACCGGCCTGACGGCGGCCCGCGACCTCCTGCTGGCCGGCCACCAGGTCACGATCTACGAGGCCGCGCCGCAGGTTGGCGGGCTGGCCTCCGGCTTCAAGCTGCCGGAGTGGGACTGGACGATTGAGCGCTTCTACCACCACATTTTTACCACCGACAGCGCGATCCTGGAGCTGGCGGCGGCGATTGGCGTGGGCGACATGGTGGAGTTCAACGCCCAGACCACCGCATTTTTCTGCCCCGAGCACGGCGCCCACCCGGTCAGCGTGCTGGGCATTCTGCGCAACCCGCACCTGTCGCCCATTGACCGCATCCGCTTTGGCCTGAGCGGCGCGCAGTTCAAGCTGCGCAACGACTGGCGACGGCTGGAGCGCAAGACCGCCGAAGAAGTGATGACCGCCTGGGCCGGCAAGCGGGCCTACGAGCTGTACTGGAAGCCGCTGCTGGTCGGCAAGTTTGGGCCGTTCGCCGGCGAGGTCAACGCCGCCTGGATGTGGGCGCGGGCCAAAACCCGCTCGTTCAAGCTGGGCTACTTCCGCGGCGGCTTCCAAGCGTTCGCCGAGGCGCTCGGGGCGTATGTCGGCACCCAGCTGGGCGCCACCGTGCTGACCGGCGCGCCCGTCGAGCGCCTGGAGTTCAGCGGCGCCGCCTGGCAGGTGACGGCGCAGGGCCAGGCCACCAGCTTCGACCAGGTGATCGTGGCCTCGGCGCCGGGCGTGCTGCTCGAAGATCGCCCCGCAGCTGCCCGCGAGCTACACCGCCGATCTGCGGCGGCTGAACTCGGTCGGCGCGGTGGTGGTCGTCGCGGCGCTCAAGCACCAGCTGCTGCGCAACGGCGAGTACTGGTTTATGCCGCCCAAGACGATCTTCCCCTACATCAACATGGTCGAGCACACCAACATGATCGACCCGGCGCACTACGGCGGCGACCGCCTGATCTACCTGGGCGACTACCTGCCGACCGACCATCCCTACTTCACCATGCCCGAGGAGCAGCTGCTCGACGAGTGGTTTGCGCCGCTCACGCGCTTCAACCCCGAGTTTCGGCGCGACTGGGTGAAGCAGACCTGGGTGTTTCGCGAGCCGTATGCCCAGCCGGTCGTGCCGGTCAACCACAGCGAGCATGTGCCGGAGCTGCGGACGCCGCTGCCGGGGCTGCTGTTTGCCAGCCTGGCGCACGTCTACCCGTGGGACCGCGGCACGAACTTTGCGGTTGAGCTGGGCCACCGGGTCGCGCGTGAGGCGCTGACGCCGGCCTGAGCGCGGCTGCACGACCGGCGGCCAGATTAGGTAGAATGATGACGGGTTGGGCGGCGACGCTCCGCCCGTCTGCCAATTTGGGCCGGCTACATACTGCGAGCACACACGACATAATGGATGGATTAATTGCCCTGCGGCTGCTGAGCATCGCGCTGCTGGTCCTGATCAACGGCTTCTTTGTCGCCGCCGAGTTTGCGCTGGTCGGCTCGCGGCGCTCCAAGCTAGAGCAGCTGGCCGAGGCCGGCGACGGGCGGGCGCGGCTGGTGCTGAACCAGCAGGATCATCTGGACCGCTACATCGCATCGTCGCAGCTGGGCATCACGCTGGCGAGCCTGCTCTTGGGCGCGCTGGCCGAGCCAACGTTTGCCGCGATCATCGAGCCGCCGGTGATCTACGTCACCGAGCTGGCGTTCGGCGCGATCCCGGCGGTTGAGCGCTTTGCGACCACCGCCAGCCATGCGTTTGGCTTCGCGCTCTCGTACTTCATCGTCACCACGCTGCACATTGTGCTCGGTGAGCAGGCGCCGAAGGTCTTTGCGATCCGCGCTGCCGAGCAGGTGGCGCTGTTTATTGCCCGGCCGCTCCAGCTCTTTACGGCGGTGTTTGGGCTGGTGGTGCGGTTTCTCGACTGGCTGACCGGCCGGGTGCTGCGGCTCTTTGGCGTCCACGGCTCCAGCGGCCACCACGGCCCGCCCACGCTGGAGGAGCTGCGGATGATGGTGCAGGCCAGCGGCCAGGGTGGTGTCTTGGAGCAGGACGAGCAGCGGCTACTGATCAACGTCTTTGATTTTGGCGGCCGCGCGGCCTACCAGATCATGGTGCCGCGCACCGACGTGGTGACCCTGAGCGCCGAGGCCACGCTGGGCGAGTTCGTCGATCTGTTCAAGGCGACCGGCCACACGCGCTTTCCAGTGGTCGGCCAGGGCGGCATTGATGACGTGGTGGGCGTGGTCTCGGCCAAAGATTTGCTGGGCATGCTGGCCAGCCAGGACCAGCGCTTCGACCAGCCGATCACGCCGCTGATCCGCCCGGCTTTTTTCCGCCCCAACTCCAAGCATGTCTCCGACCTGCTCCACGAGATGCAGCGCGGCCACGAGCGCATGACCGTGCTGATCGATGAGTACGGCGGCATGGCCGGCATCGCGACTGTGGAGGATCTGATCGAGGAGATCGTGGGCGAGCTCGACGACGAGTTCGACCCGCAAGAGCACGCACTCCAGACGATTGACGACCAGACGACGGTGGTCGACGGCCTGATGCGCATCGAGACCGCCAACGAGGATTTTAAGCTCAACCTGCCGATCCGCGAGTACGAGACGGTGGCCGGCTTTATCCTGGAGCAGCTGGGGCGGCTGCCGCAGCCCAGCGAGCAGGTCGAGTACGAGGGCGTCGTGCTGACCGTGCTGGAGATGCACGGGCCGCGCATCGAGCGCGTGCAGATCAAGCGGACCTGAGCTGACGATGACGACCTTTGATCGCGCCACGCTGATCGCCCGGCTGCTGCGCCCGGCCGACGACGAGGCGGCGCTGGCCGCGATGGTGCCGCGCACGCCCGACGGCACCTCGATTCGCGCGGTGGTGGCGCCGCCGGGCGGGTCGCCGCGACAGGGCGCGGTCCTGATCCTGCTTTATCCAGTTGGCGACGACTGGCATCTGCCCCTGACTGTTCGCACCGCCGCACTGCGGCAGCATAGCGGCGAGGTGTCGCTGCCCGGCGGCCGGCAGGACGACGGGCGATACGTCGCTGACGGCGACCGCGCTGCGCGAGGCCTGGGAGGAGATCGGGGTGCCGCCGGGCGACGTTGAGGTGGTGGCGACCCTGACGCCGGTGTGGATTCCGGTCAGCAACTTTGTGGTGCTGCCGGTCGTGGGCCTGCTCGCCGCACGGCCCGCGTTTATCGCGGCCACCGCCGAGGTCGCCGAGGTGGTCGAGGCTGGGCTGCGCACGCTCATGGCGCCCGCGACGCGCCGCGCGACCACGCGCGAGGTGCGCGGCCAGCTGTTTCATGTGCCGTACTTTGCGGTCGCGGGTCACGAGGTCTGGGGCGCGACCGCGCTGGTGCTGGCGCAGCTAGTCAATCGTTTGCAGTAGCGCGCCGCGTCACAACGCTACTCAGCATGGGAGCTTGGGAGCCTGTATGCACGCTGAACCGTCCGCCGCCCAGTCGCCCGAGGACCTGCTGCTCTGGCGCGCGCTGTTTGAGCGCGTCGGCTGGGGCATGGCGATCGCCGATCCCAGCGGCACGACGATCCTCCAGGCCAACCCCGCGTTTGCGCGGCTCTACCGCGCGACGCCGGCCGAGCTGGCCGGCCAGCCGCTGGCCGAGCTGTTTGTGGCCGCTGAGCGGCCGGGCTTGGCCGCGCACCTGGCCGCGGCGGGCGAAACCTACGTTTTCTCGGCCCGCCACCAGCGCCGCGACGGCACTGACTTTGCGGCGCTGGTCGACCTCGCAACGATCCCCGATGCGAGCGGCGCGCCGCGCTGGCTGGCGTTGAAAGTTCGCGATCAAACCGAGCATGTGGCGATCATCGAGGCCCGGCAGCGCAGCGAGGAGCGCTACCGCACGCTGGCCGAGGCCACCGCCGAAAGCGTGTGGCTGACCAGCTTCGGCGGCACGACGCTGGTCAAGCCCGACTGGTGGATGCGATTTACGGGTCAGACCTGGGAGGAGATGCGTGGCCTGGGCTGGCTAGATGTCGTCCACCTTGAAGATCAGGCGCGGGTCCTGGCGGCCTGGGAGCAGCTGCTGGCCGATCACCAGCCGTACCAGCAGACCTATCGGCTGTGGCATGCCAGCGGCGAGTACCGCTATGTCATGATCCGCGCGGTGCCGGTGCTCAATGATGACGGCTCGATCCGCGAGGTCATTGGCACCTACAACGACACCCATGATCGGATTCGCGGTCAGGAGCGGCTGCACCTGCTGGCCGACGCCAGCATCGCTCTCACGGTCTCGCTCGACTACCACAGCACGCTCCAGCGCTTTGCCGACCTAGTGGTGCCGCGGCTGGCCGACTGGTGTGTGGTCGACCAGCTCGTGGCCCAGCCCGACGGCGTGGTCGTGGTCGAGCAGCTGCTGATTCGCGGCGCCAACCGCGAGCTTGAAGGGCTGATCAGCGAGCTGCGACGGGCAACCCCAGCCAGCAGCGTGAACTCGCCGGCGCTGCTGGCGCTGCTCAGCGCGGGCCGCTCGCTGCATCAGACCGCGGAGATCGCCGAGCGGCTGGCGCAGGCCAGCGGGCAGGCGGCGCTGGCCGAGCTGCTGCAGGACCGGCCGCCGCGCGCCCTGATCGTCGTGCCGCTGGTTGCCCGCGGCACCACCTTCGGCGCGCTGTCGCTGGCGACCGGCGAGTCGCAGCGCATTTTCAGCGCCGAGGACGTGGTGCTCGTCGAGGAGCTGGGGCGGCGCGTGGCGCAGGCCATTGATAACACGCTGCTCTACGCCGACCTGCAGCGGGCTATGCAGCGCCAGAGCGAGGCGCTCGCGCTGCTCGACACGCTGTTTAGCGCGGCGCCGGTCGGCTTTGGCTTCTGGGACACCGAGCTGCGCTATGTCCGCGTCAACGCGGCGCTGGCCGAGATGAATAATCTGCCGGTCGCGGCGCATATAGGCCGCCCGATGCAGGAGGTGCTGCCCGCGCTACTGGCGACGGTCTTTGAGAGCTTCCGTGAAGTCATGGCGACGGGCCGCCCGCTGCTGGACCAGGAGGTGCGCGGCGGCAGCTTCGACGACCCGGCCGGCTACCGCGACTTTCTGGTGAGCTACTACCCGGTCATCCTGCCCGACGGCGCGGTGGTTGGGCTGGGTTCGGTGGTCATCAATATCACCGAGCGCAAGCGGGCCGAGGAGGAGCGCGCCCAGCTGCTGGCGGCCGAGCAGTCCGCGCGCACCGCCGCCGAGGCGGCGCAGGCCCGGCTGGCCTTTGTCGCCGAGGTCAGCGCGACGCTGGCCAGCTCGCTGGACTACCGCACCACGCTGCAGCGCTTTGTCGAGCTGGCGGTGCCGTTTTTGGCCGACTGGTGCGTGATCACCGGCCTGGAGCACGACGGCGCACTGCGCGAGCTGGCCTGGGCGCACCGCGATCCCGCCATGCTGCCGGTGCTAGCCGAGCTGTTCGCCACCTATCCGTTGGACGCGGCGCTGCCGCTTGGCACGCCCGGCGTGATCCGCAGCGGCCAGCCGGCGCTGGTCAACGCGCTGCCGCCGGAGCACTTGGCCGCCGAGGTGCGCTCGCCCGCGCACGCCGCGCTGCTGGCGCGGCTCCAGTTCCGCGGCTACCTCGCGGTGCCAATCATGGTCCGCGGCGCGACGATCGGCGCGCTGACGCTGCTGCTGGGGCCGGGCGAGCGGCGCTACGGCCCCGCCGACCTAGCGCTGGCCGAGGATGTGGCCCACCGCGTGGCAACGGCGATGGACAACGCGCGGCTCTACAGCGAGGCCCAGCGCGCGCTCCAGCTGCGCGAGGAGTTTTTGTCACTGGCGGCCCACGAGCTGAAGACGCCGATCACGGGGCTGACCGGCTACGCCCAGCTGCTACAGCGCCGCGCCCTGCGCGACCCCGACGCGCTCAACCCGCGCGACGTGCGACTGATCACGGCGCTCGTCGATCAGGCTGCGCGGCTCAGCCGGCTGGTCGGTGCAATGCTCGACCTGTCGCGCCTCCAGAGCGGCCAGCTGACGATGGAGCGTGGCACGCTCGATCTGGCGGCGCTGGCGCAGCGGATTGTGGACGAGACCCACCCGATCCTGGAGCAGCACACCCTACAGCTGCGGGCGCCGGCCACGCCGGTGCTGATCGAGGGTGATGAGCTGCGCCTGGAGCAGGTGCTGCAAAACCTGATACAGAATGCGATCAAATACAGTCCCGAGGGCGGTTTGATCAGCGTGCGGATCGAGCCGCAGGCCGAGCATGTGCTGCTAACCGTGACCGACCAGGGCATCGGCATTCCGAGCGCGGCGCTGCCGCAGCTGTTCAACCGCTTCTACCGGGCCGCCAACGTGGACGCCCAGCACACGCCCGGCATGGGCCTGGGGCTGCACGTCGTCAAGCAGCTGGTCGAGCTGCACCACGGCACGGTCGTGGTCGAGAGCCACGAGGGCGCCGGCAGCACGTTTGCGGTGCGCCTGCCGTGGCGCCAGCCCAGCGACGAGCGCGGCGCGGAGTAGCGCGCTGCTCGCACTCAGAACCCACAGATTTTTCTAGGCCCCGGCTACAGCGCCGCCCGCAGCTTGGTTGCTGCGGGCGGCGTGACATAATGCTCGATACGACGCTACTCCTCGGTCGGCACCTCCATCGCGCCGCCGTAGGGCGCGCTGACCGTCAGATCGCGCTCGGCCGGCTCGGCGGTGCTGGCCGGCGCGCTCATGCCGTAGGTCCGCGAGCGGCGGGCGCGGCCGGCGGCTGTCGCAACCGCCTGGAGGTCGGCCTGGTCAACGCTCGCGGTCAGCGTGTCGGCGGGGCTGAGATACGCGGCGTGGGCCTGGCCCACCGTGGGCGCTGGCGCGTCAGGCTGCGCCGCAGCAGCGGGCTGGGCGCCGCTGGCCACGGTGGTGCCGCTGTCGCTGGCCGGGATGACAACGTTGGTCTGTGGGCCGGCGGTGGCTGCGCCGGTCGGCTGGGTGCCTGGCTCCAGGCTGGCCAGGCCTGAGGGCTTGGTCGCCGCGACGGTGGCGTCGGAGGCCAGCGGCGTATTGGCGGCCGGCGTCGCCACCGTGCTGCCCTCGCCGCCGCTCTGCTTGGTGTCGGCGATGTCGCGCACGGCCGGCTTGTCGGTCGCGTCGGCCTCCTGGACCGCCGCCTCGTTGGCGTCGCGGGTCTGCGACGGCCGGCGGCTGGTGGTGTCCACGGCGCCATGCTGGGCAAACAGCGCCTGCACCTGGTCGGCACGCTCGGCCTCGGTCTCGACAGTCAGGATCACGCCGCCGTACTGCAGCACTTCGGCGTAGACATCCGGTGCCTCGCTGGTGGCGTCCTGCTGCGACATGCCGCCGGTCAGGCCGCCGACGGCGGCGCCCAGCCCCGCGCCTGCCAGGCCGCCGCCGAGCGCGGTGGCAATCGGGCCGGCTGCGAGAATGCCGATGCCCGGCAGCAGGATTGCGCTCGCGCCGGCCGCCAGCACGCCGAGCGTGCCGCCGATCACGGCGCCGGCGCTGTAGCCGCCGACCGCCGCGCTATCCGAGGGCTGCGTGTGGCCGGTGTCGGCCAGCAGCGGGTCGTTGGAGCTGGCACTGGCCGCGCGGGTTTCGCCGCGCAGCGATACGCCGATCTGGTCATTGGTATAGCCGGCCGCGATCAGCGCGTTGACAGCCTCCTCGGCGGCGGCCTGGGTCTCGAACAGTCCAACCACAGTTTTCATACGGTCCCTCCTGCTGCTGTGCTAGCAAAGCCCATGCCGCAACACAAAGCGGCGGCGGCCGTCCCGTGACGGCCGCCGCCGGCGATGAGCGTCGCTGGCCGGCCTAGCTGCCGACCTCTTTGCTGCCGCCGGTGCCGGTGCTCTGGCCGGTGCTCTGGGGCGTGGCGTGCGTCTTGTTCAGCAGCTGCTTGAAGCGCTCCAGGTCCTCCTCCAGCTGGCGCTGCGGGTCGCTGAAGAGCTTGGCGACAATATCGCCGGCTACGCCCGCCGGCGGCTCGTATTTCAGGATGACGTAAATCTCGGTCTGGTTATTCCCCAGCTCGTTGAACGACACCTGGCCCGACGTGGTGATGTCGCCGTTGTCGCGGCTGTTCCAGGCGATGCGCTTGCCCGGCTCGTCGGTCGTCAGCTCCGAGTCAAACTCGACGCTGGTGCCGAGCGGGCCTTTGACGACCCAGTGCGAGATGCGGTCGCTGCCCATCTTGCTCACCGACTTCACGTTGTCCATGAAATCTGGGAAGCGGTCGAACTGGAGCCAGCGGCCATACACATCCGCGGCCGGCGCGTCGACAATGATCGTTTTCTCAGCGGTTGGCATAGGTCCTCTCCTTTGTAGCTAGGCGGTTTGCCTCCTGCGCCGTAGCTGAGCAACATGTGTACCAGCGGCGGCACACAGTCTGCTTTAAGCGCGAGCAGATAGTTTTGAGGAGTGCATCATGCGGCTGAAACCGATTGCCGAGCAGGTGGTAGTGGTGATGGGTGCGTCCAGCGGCATGGGCCGGCTGGCGGCGCAGCAGTTCGCGGCCCGCGGCGCCCGCGTGGTGGTGGCGGCGCGCACCGCGGCGGCGCTGGACTCGCTGGTGGCCGAGATTGAGGCGGCGGGCGGCACGGCGCTCGCGGTCGTCGCCGATGTCGTGGAGTTTGCGCAGGTCGCCGCGGTCGCCGCGCGGGCCGTGGAGCGCTTTGGGCGCATTGATAGCTGGGTCCACACCGCTGGCGTCGCGGTCTACGGCCGGGTTGATGAGGTGACGCCGGCCGAGTTCAAGCAGGTCTTGGATGTCAACCTGCTGGGCCAGGTCCACGGCGCGATGGCGGCGCTGCCGCACCTCAAGCGCGGCGGCGGCGGCGCGCTGATCCATGTGTCGTCGGGGCTGGGCCGGCGCGCGGTGCCGCTCCTCAGCTCGTACTGCGCCTCGAAGCATGGCCTGGTCGGCTTTTTGGACGCGCTGCGGGTGGAGCTGGCCCACGACGGCCTGCCGATCAGCGTGACCAATATTCTGCCGTCGTCGATCAACACGCCGTTTTTTTCCAAAGCGCGGACCCGCATGGGTGTCAAGCCACGGCCGATCTTTCCGGTCTACGAGCCGCAGACCGCCGCCGATATGATCCTTTACGCCGCCGAGCATCCGACGCGCAACCTGGCGGTCGGCGCCGGCACCAAGCTGCTGAGCGCCGCCACCACCGTGGCGCCGCGGGCGGTCGACTGGGCGCTGGCCCGCGTGGGCCTGGCGGCGCAGCAGTCCGACGAGCCGCGCAGCGCTGAGGCCCCGAGCAATCTATTCGGCCCGCTGGACGACGGCCGGGTCCGCGGCGACTACGCGCATCTGGCGTTTCGGCATAGCCTCGCTAATTGGCTCCAGACCAAGCCGCTCGTGCGCGGCGGCCTGGCGCTTGCGCTGCTGGGCGCGGCCACCCTGGCCGCCCGCGAGCGGGACTAACAGCCGTGGTACAGCGTTTGCTATGGGTTTGGCCGTAGTGGCAATGGGGCCATAGGTTTAGAACTCTCCAGCCTGCTGCAGACCTGTGAGTCGTTCCCCGCGCTCACCGTGGCCTGGTGGCGGCAGGCGCTGGGCAATCTACCTGATCTCATGACGTTTTTTCAATGCTCCCCGCGCGAGCGTCTGGCTCGACGTGTGTTTTTGGAAGGAGTGCTGCGGTGACGCTGATCTGTTTGAGTCATTTGCGCTGGGATCATGTCTGGCAGCGGCCGCATCACCTGATGGCCCGGCTGTCGGCACACATGCCGGTGATTTTCGTCGAGGATCCGTGGATTGGGCGCTGGGACAATATCAGCGCGCCGACGTGGGAGGAGCGGCCGGGACTCGACCGGGTGCGCGTCGTGCGGCCGCTGGTCCCCGAGGACGTGCTCGACACGCCCGGCAACAGCTACGAGCAGATTTTTGCGCGCATGTTCGCCGAGATCGTGGCGCAGGCCGGGCCGGACCCGATCTTGTGGGAGTACTCGCCGATGATGGTCTACCTGGCCGAGCAGACCGACGCCCGGCTGATCGTCCACGACTGCATGGATGAGCTGGCGAACTTTCGGGGCGCGCCCGCCGACATCAAGGACCGCGAGGCGCGGCTGATGGCGCTGGCGGCGGTGGTCTTCACCGGCGGCCGCTCGATGTACGAGGCCCGCAAAGACCGGCATCCCAACATTCACTGCTTCCCATCGGGGGTGGACCAGGCGCACTACGAGCAGGCGCTGCTCGAATCGACGGTCGAGCCGGCCGATGTCGCCGACCTGCCCCACCCGCGCCTGGGCTTTTTCGGCGTCCTCGATGAGCGCATTGACTGGCCGCTGATCGGCGCCGTCGCCGAGCTGCGCCCGGACTGGCAGTGGGCGCTGGTCGGGCCGACCGCCAAGGTTGATCCGGCCGAGCTGCCGCAGCGGCCCAATATTCGCTACCTGGGCCAGCGCAGCTACGCCGAGCTGCCGGCGTATCTCAAAAGCTTCGATGTGGCGACGATGCCCTTTGCTCGCAATGAGGCGACGCGCTTTATCAGCCCGACCAAGACGCTGGAGTATATGGCCGGCCACACGCCAATCGTCTCCACGTCGATCCCGGATGTCGTGCGCTCCTACAGCGAGCGCGTCCACTTGGCCGACGAGGCCCCGGCGTTTGTCGCCGCGGTCGAGGCCGCGCTGGCTGAGACCCCGCCGGCACGAGCCGCGCGGGTCGTGGCCGAGAACGAAGTCCTGGCCGAGCAGAGCTGGGACAGCATCGCGGCGCGGATGTGGGCACTGGTTGAGGAGCAGCTGGCGCTGGTCTAGTTCTTGCTTTGGGCTGCCAGCGGGCGAGCGATTTTGACAATATAGCAGGTGAGGAAAATATGTTTGATTACATCGTCGTCGGCGCGGGGTTTGCAGGCAGTGTGCTCGCTGAGCGGCTGGCCAGCCAGCTCGATAAAAAGGTTCTGGTGATTGATAAGCGCAATCATATCGCCGGCAATATGTACGATCACTACGATGACGCCGGCATTCTGGTGCATAAGTATGGCCCGCATATTTTCCACACCAACTCGCGCGATGTGTTTGAGTATTTGTCGCAGTTCACCGAGTGGCGCCAGTACCAGCACCGCGTGCTGGCTGCGGTAGACGGCCAGATGGTGCCGCTGCCGATCAACCTCGACACGATCAACAAGCTCTATGGCACCAATCTGACTTCATTCCAGCTCGAGGAGTTTTTTGCCTCGGTCGCCGAACCCTGCGCCGCGGTGCGGACTTCGGAGGACGTGGTGGTCAGCAAAGTGGGCCGCGAGCTGTACGAGAAATTTTTCCGCGGCTACACCCGCAAGCAGTGGGGCCTTGACCCGTCGGAGCTGGACGCCTCGGTGACGGCGCGCATTCCCACCCGCACCAACCGCGACGACCGCTACTTCACCGACACCTACCAGGCGATGCCGCTGCACGGCTACACCCGGATGTTTGAGCGCATGCTGGCGCACCCTAACATCAAGGTTATGCTAAACACCGACTACCGCGAGATCGCCGGCGTGATTCCCTACGGCGAGATGATCTACACTGGCCCGGTCGATGCGTTCTTCGACTACCGCTACGGCAAGCTGCCGTATCGCTCGCTGGAGTTCAAGTTCGAGACCTTTGACAAGCCGCTGTATCAGGCGACCGGCACCGTCAATTTCCCGAACGACTATGCTTACACCCGCACGACCGAGTTCAAATATCTGACCGGCCAGCAGCACGACAAGACGACGATCGTCTACGAGTTTCCGCAGGCCGAGGGTGACCCGTACTATCCGGTGCCGCGCCCCGAGAACAATGCGACCTACAAGCGCTACCAGACGCTGGCCGAGGCGACCGAGGGTGTGCATTTTGTCGGGCGCCTGGCGACCTATAAGTACTACAACATGGACCAGGTGGTTGCCCAGTCGCTCAAAGTTTTCCGCGGCATTGCGCTGGGCCAGCCCAGCACCTACGTCGGCGACGGCGAGAAGGCGCTGACCGTCGGCGAGAAGGCGCTGGCTGTCCCGCAGAAGTCCCTGACCGTCGGCGAGACACTGGAGCTGCCGACGCGCAAGCGCACGACCTCGCGCTAGCGCCGGGCCAGCTCACCACAGCAACGCAACAGGCCGACCCATGTGGTCGGCCTGCGCGCGTGCTCGGCGATGGTCTGTGGGAACTGCAGCGCGCGAAGTGCCGGCGGCGCGCGGCACGCTGTGGAGGCCGTGCCGCGCGCGCGAAGGCGATGCTGGCCTCCAGGTTGGCGCGGGTCGAAATTGACTGGAGATCAACGCCCAGCTGCACAGCGTCTGGGCCACCTCGGGCTTGATGCCGACCAGCACGCAGCGCGTCCCCAGCAGCGCGGCGGCCGGCGTTACCTGCTGTAGGTGATTAGCGACGCCGGTGTCGATCATCGGCACGCCCGTGAGGTCCAGGATCACGGCGCTGGCCTGCTCGCGCACGAATGCCGTCGAGGATATTCTCCATGAGCTGCCTAGCCCGGCCCGTGTCAAGATAGCCGACGAGCGGCCCAGCCTGAGGATGATGATGTGAGCCGTGGGGAGGTGCAGTGCTGGATTAACTAGAGCAGATTGTGCTAGCGCCTGTCGTGCGCTGGCCGTACAGCGCAGCGTAATCTGCGCCGCTGACAGCGCGCCGGCCGGGATGGTAAACTACGCCACAGACTACTTCCAGGATAGCCTCAGCGTACTATCGGGCCAGCGATGTCATGGCCCAGATGTTGGCATGCCACTATCATAGTGAGATCGGGGACTGCGGTGGATCAGGTACAGCGCGCGCTCATAACTCATAATCTGGCCCGGCGACTGGACACCACGGTGATTGGCCGCGAGCTGGTGCTGAAGGGCGACGGCATTAGAGATTTGCAGTGGCTGATCGCGCCGCGCCCAGAAATTGATCTCGGCAAGTGGTACGACACCTATGACGGCGTCGTGGATGCGCTGCCGGATTGGTATGAACTCCAGTGGGCCACGCCCATTCAGGTCAGGGCGCTGTTATGGACGCACGGGCCGATGTTTGTCGAGGGTGGCTGGTGGACCACGCTGGCCTTCGAATACCTGGACGAGGCTGGGGCCTGGCAGCCGGTGACGGCGCCAACCTTTGTGCGGCCCTATGATTTCGGCAATGGCCGCCACGAGCGCCGCCCCTTTGAGACTTTTGTGGTGTCGTTCGAGCCGGTGACAACGCGCGCCATCCGGCTGATCGGCCAGCCCGGCGGCCTGCTCAACGTCACGACCATGCAGCAGCTGGCGGCCTTCGACCTAGATGTCAGCGGCTGGGCGGCCGACGATTTGCCCAGCGCGCCGCTGCCCGATCTGTTCGATGTGCTGGAGCCAAACCGACTGTGGGATCTGATGTCTGACCTGGGCGATGTGGTCGGTCTGCACATTGATGCCCAGAGCCGCGAGGGCCTGGGCCTGGAGCATTTTCTCAGCGCCGACCGGCTGGTGCAGTTTCACCAGCACGCTCAGCAGCACCGTAGCGGCCAGATGCTCCAGCAGATGATCGGCGACGCCGACGGCTGGGACCGCTGGACTGCCGAGGTGCTGGTTGGCCGCGAGCGGGCCTACGCCACCAAGCAGCCGCAGGTCCATCTGCACCACGGCGGGCTGGTGCAAGTCGTCTCCCCAGTGGTCGTCAACGACCAGGTAATTGGCACGATTGAGAGTCGCTCGCCGGTGCTGTCGGCGACGCCTGACCTGGCCTGGCACATTGCCTTCGCCGCGCGCCTGAACCTGAACATCAGCACCTACCTCCAGGCGCTGCGGGCTGTGCCGGTTGTGCCGACCGCGACGCTGGCCGCAGCGGCCCAGCTGCTGATGCGGCTGTCGGATATCGTCGTCAACCTGACGCGCGACGACAAGCTGCGCACCGAGCGGCTCAACGCTCTCGATGCGGCGCTGCGCGAGCAGCAGGCCGCCAGCCAGCTACAGGCCTACTTTCTCAGCCACATGAGCCACGAGCTGCGGACGCCGCTGACGGCGATCCTGGGCTACACCCAGATGCTGAACCTGGAGGTGCTGGGGTCGCTCCACCCCGAGCAGCGCGAGGCCCTGAAGCTCGTCGAGCAGCATAGCCGCCACCTACTGGATCTGGTGGGCGATGTGCTGGACATCAACAAGCTCGACAGCGGCATCAGCGTCGCAACCTATGTGCCCATTGCACTTGCCGACCTCGCCACGGAGATCGGGGCGCTCGCCGCCAGCCTGATTGGCCCGGCGCCGCTGGCCTTTGAGCTGCGCCAGGGCGCTGATCTGCCGCCAGTCCTGATGACTGATCAGGGACGACTGACCCAGCTGCTGCGCCACCTGCTCAGCAACGCCGTGAAGTTTACGCCCCGCGGCGGTATTATGGTCGAGCTAGGCCGGCCGGACCCGACCCACTGGCAGGTGATCATCCGCGACACCGGGATTGGTATCGCCCCTGATCATCTGGCCAAAGTCTGGAACGAATTCTATCAGGCCGACCATAGCGAGACCCGCGCATACGGCGGCGCCGGGCTGGGCTTGGCGATCGTCCGGCGGCTGGTCACGATGCTCGACAGCCGAATTGGCCTGGAGAGCACGCTCGATGAGGGCACGACGGTGACAGTGACGCTGCCGCTGCTGCTGCCCGGCCCCGCGGAGCCGGCCGCTGGCACAGCGCTTGCATAGCTCCGAGGATGCGCGAGGCCCACAAGATTGTGGCGGGGCCTCATCACGAAGGAGTTTGATGCAATGGCGATCAACACCCTGGACCAGAAGTTTCTCCACGATGTCGGCGACATCTACGATGCCGAGCACCGCTTTCTGGAGGGCCAGCAGCTGATGCTCAAGAGCGCGACCGACCCCAAGCTTCAGATGATGCTCGAAACCCACATCCGCGAGACCAAGATGCAGATCGAAAATCTGGAGCAGGTCTACAGCCTGCTGGGCGAGTCGCCCAAGCGCATCACGTGCGATGCGGCGAAGGGCCTGGTCAGCGAGGCCGAAAAGGGCCTGACGGAGGCCAAGTCCAACCCCGCCGTCCTGGACTGCTGCATCGCCAGCGCGGCCGCCAAAGTTGAGCACTATGAGATCGCGTCGTACCGTGGCCTGATCACCGCCGCCCAGCTGAACGGCCAGAACGAGGTCATGGCGCTGCTCGCACAGAATCTCCAGCAGGAAGAGCAGACCGCCCAGAAGATTGAGCAGAGCACCCCCACGCTGCTCCAGCAGGCGATGACGAGCCGCACCGTCGGCCAGTAAGCTGCAGATTCTGGCACCAGGCAGGCGGCCCCCACCGCCTGCTTTTTGGTGCCGGGAACTTCTTGGGCTATCATGGCGTCTACGATGATATATCAAAGGAGGAACTCAGATGCGCACGTTGCTTTGTTTGACAGCTCTGCTGCTGCTCGCCGCCTGCGGCCAGCCCGAGACCGCCAGCCCCGCGTCGACCAGTGTGCCTGCTGTGCCGACCACAGCGCCGGCTGCGGCCACCGCTGCGCCCACGGCGCCAGCCAAGCCGGCTGATGTCCCCACCGCAAATCCGGCCAGCGCCGGGCAGCCGCTGGTGATCTACCAGGTCAGTGGCGGCATCGCCGGGCTGGACAATCAGTTTATGGTCTACGACGACGGCAGCGTCAAGCTCACCCGCCGCGGCACCGAGACCGGCAGCGGCCGCCTTGATCCCGCCGAGCTAGCGGCGCTGCGCGCGGCGCTCGTCGCCCCCGAGGTTGCGCAGCTCGCCGGCAGCTATGGCGATCCCAAGCAGTGCTGCGACATGATGCAGTATCGCATCGAGGTGCCGGCCAGCGGCAAAATCATCGAGACCGCCGATGGCGCGGCGCTGCCGCCGGCGCTGGAGTCGCTGATGGCCCAGCTCAATGCGCTGCAGGCCAAGGCTGGCCCGGCCCAGTAGGGTTCTAAAGGCGTCGGCATGGCAGTATCAGCAAAGTCGTCACAAAGGTTGCGAAATTTTAACTTTGCTGATACACTCCTCACATCGCACAATCCTGGTTGATTGATTGCGTTCGTAGCTGATGCGGCTGCCCGGCCCATCACCCGAAACACATCCTTGATGATGTGAAGGAGACTCCCATGCAGTGGTCAATTCGCGCCGTCTGTGCGCTGCTGTTCCTCGCAGCCAGTCTCGTGATCCAGCCCGCCCCCGTTGATGCCTACGCCCGTTGTAACTGCACCGCCTACGCTGCCGTTCGGCGCCCCGACCTGCCCAAGACCCTCGGCAATGCCATGACCTGGGGCACGCGCGCCCGCAAGCTGGGCTTCCCGGTGGATAGCAAGCCCCGCGTCGGCGACATCATGGTGCTGCAGCCCGGCGTGCAGGGTGCCTCGCGGCGCTACGGCCATGTGGCCTATGTAATCGCTGTCCAGGGCAACCGCGTCACGGTCCGCGAGATGAACGGCGGCGACCCGAGCTGCCGTGTGATCCGCGATGTGTTCCACACTGGCCGCGGCGTCCAGTTCATTCATCCCAAGCCCAAGAAAAAAATCACGGCGCCCAAGCTGAAGCAGCCGGCCAAGCCCGCCGCGAAGTCTGTGGCTCCCACCGTCAAATAACCTCCCTTTTCCGATACAGCGGCGGCCCGGCGCACATGCGTCGGGCCGCTTGCATTTTGCATTGCTGGGCGGCGCGCTACTCCTCGCGCAGCGCCATCGCTGGCACCGTGCGGCTCATGCGCAGCGCCGGGTAGATGCCGGCCAGCAGCGCGGCGGTCAGCGCCAGCGCCAGCGCCTGCAGGAAAATGCCGGGCGTGATGACCAGATTCAGGGTCCAGCCGAACGAGCGCTTGTTGATCACAAACACCAGCACGGCGGCAACGGTAAAGCCAACCGGCAGCGCCAGCAGCCCGGCGGTCAGGCCCATCAGCCCGGTCTGGCCCACGACCACGCCCCAGACCTGCCGCGGCGTCAGGCCGTTGGCGCGCAGCACGCCCAGCTCGCGGGCGCGCTCTAGCTGTAGCGCCATCAGCGCGCTCAAAATCCCGACAAAGGCGATGATCGTCGCCAGCAGCTGGAGCACCGAGGTGATCGCGAACGTCCGGTCGAAGATCAGCAGCGTCTCCTCGCGCAGCCCGCGGGTTGAGCGAATCTCCAGCGCCTGCTGCTGGCTGACGGCCTCCTTCAGCGTCTCGACCAGCTGATCAATGTCGGTGCCGGGCGTGGCGTACAGCGCCAGCGACGACAGGCTCGCGTCGTCGTACCACTGCTGAAACGTTGCGCTGGTCAGCGCCACGCCGCCCTGCTCCGAGGCGTAGTCGTAAAAAATGCCGGCGACCGGAAAGGTGTGCGGGCCGTGCGGCGTCGTCAGCGTGACGGTGCCGCCGGTGTCAGGTAGCTGGTGCTTGTAGGCGAACGGCTCGGAGACAATGACCGCGCCGCCCTGCCAGGCCTGCCAGATCGCGTCGGCGTCGCCGCGGACAAAATGGTACGCGCCGCTCGCCCGGCGGTCGAGGTCGAGGCCCAGCACGTGGACCGGGCCGATTGGGCTGGGCGAGAGAATCGCCCGGTAGCTGATCGTCGAGGCCACGCCGGGCGTTTGGCGGATCAGCTCGACCACCGCCGGCTTGAGCGTGGAGGTGACGCGGTTGGCCGCCAGGCCCGGCGGCGACAGATAAATATCGGCCTGCAGGCTGGTTTCGAGCCAGGTCA
>CAWENH010000002.1:0-223404 GCA_963810425.1 uncultured Chloroflexia bacterium
GTGGCGCGGATGGTGCCCGTCGTCCGCGAGCAGGGCGGCGCGCAGGCCGGCGTACGGACCCGGGGCGGGTACGCCGTGCCAGCGGGCGGCCGCGAACACCAGGTTGGCCTGGCGCTTGCGCTCCGGGAGCGTCTGCAGCCAGGCCAGCACCTCGGGGTCGTCGGCCACGCCGAGCGCCCACTCCTCGAAGCACGGTGAGCCGTCGGCCTCGCGCGCGAAGTCGCGGTAGACCGTCGCGGTGTCCCCGTAGATCTCCAAGGGTCCCTAGCCGGCCGGCAGGGCGACGTACGTGGTGTCGAGGTACTCCTCGATGCCCTCGAAGCTGCCCTCGCGCCCGAACCCGCTCGCCTTCACCCCGCCGAACGGCGCGGCCGGGTTGGAGAGCAGCCCGGAGTTGATGCCGATCATCCCGAACTGGAGCGACTCGGCGACCCGGATGGTGCGGGCGAGGTCGCGCGTGTAGACGTAGGACGCCAGGCCGTACTCGGTGTCGTTGGCCTGCCGGATCGCCTCGGCCTCGTCGGTGAACGTCGTGATCGGGCGCGACCGGGCCGAAGATCTCCTGGCGGACGATCTCGGCGTCGGCGGGTACGTCGACCAGGACGGTCGGCGGGTAGAAGAAGCCCGGCCCGTCGCGCGGCCGTGCCGCCGGTCAGCACGCGGGCGCCGTCGTGGACGGCGTCGGTGACGAGCTGGGTGACCGAGTCGACGGCGTTCTGGTCGATCAGCGGGCCGACGTCGACGCCCTCGTCCTGGCCGCGGCCGACGACCAGCGCGCCCATCCGCGCGCCGAGCTTCTCGCCGAACTCCTCGGCGACGTCGGCGTGCACGAGGAACCGGTTGGCGGCGGTGCAGGCCTCGCCCATGTTGCGCATCTTCGCGATCATCGCGCCGTCGACGGCGGCGTCGACGTCGGCGTCCGCGAACACGATGAACGGCGCGTTGCCGCCGAGCTCCATCGAGACCCGCTGGAGCTCGTCGGCGGACTGGCGGATGAGCACCTTGCCGACCGGGGTCGAGCCGGTGAAGCTCACCTTGCGCAGCCGGTCGTCGGCCATCAGGGCCTTGCTCAGCGACTTGGAGTCGTGGGTCGTCACGATGTTGAGGACGCCGGCCGGCAGGCCGACCTCCTCGAGGGTGGCGGCCAGCGCGAGCATCGTCAGCGGGGTCAGCTCGGCGGGCTTGACGACCATCGTGCAGCCGGCCGCGATGGCCGGCCCGATCTTGCGGGTGCCCATGGCGAGCGGGAAGTTCCAGGGCGTGATGAACAGGCACGGGCCGACCGGCTTCTTGATCGTCAGCAGCCGGCTGCCGCCCGCGGGCGCCTGCATCCAGCGGCCGTGGATGCGCACCGCCTCCTCGGAGAACCACCGGAAGAACTCCGCGCCGTAGGTGACCTCGCCCTTGGCCTCCTTGACGGTCTTGCCCATCTCCAGGCTCATCAGCTCGGCGAAGTCGTCGGCGCGCTGGGTGATCAGCTCGAAGGCCCGCCGCAGGATCTCGCCGCGCTCGCGGGGCGGCGTACGCGCCCAGTCGTCCTGCACGGCACACGCCGCGTCGAGCGCGTCGATGGCGTCGCTGACGTCGCCGCTGGCCACCTCGGTGATCACCGACCCGTCGGCGGGGTCGCGGACGGCGAAGGTGGCGCCGCTGTTGGCCTCGCGCCAGGTGCCGCCGATGAAGAGGCCGTGCTGGGCGGGAGAGAGAAGATCTAGACCGGACATGCAAGAAACTCTGGCACTGGTCACAAGTTGGGCGAAACATCCCCCTCCCGTTCCTGGGACTGGGAACCTTCTCGCGCAGAGCTCCGAGAGCCCAGCCATCAGCTGCTACTCGGGACCGACGGACCCCTCACAGACCCCATGCTGTGAGGGGTTCGTCTCTTTCCGGGGTTATCCACAGGCCCGCGGGATAGTCCGCTGACGGACGACACCATCAATCGCGCCCGGTGATGGTGCGGAACGTCTGCGGACTATCCCGAACCGACCCCTTGCGAAACCGCCACCACCAGGAGTTGTCTCGGAGGTGGAGGTGGTCCGCGATGGCCGACAAGGGAAACGCACGGAGACCAGCGGGACAGGATCTGGGGGCGAGCAGCCCGGACCGGATCCGCAACGTGGTGCTGGTCGGGCCGGGAGGCTCGGGCAAGACCACCTTGGTGGAGTCGCTGCTCGCCTCAGCCGGGGCCATCCCCCGAGCCGGCTCGGTGCGTGACGGCACCACGGTCTGCGACTTCGACGACGCCGAGGAGAAGCACGGCCGCTCCATCTCGCTCGCGGTCGCGCCCGTCGTGCACCGCGAGACCAAGATCAACCTCGTCGACACCCCCGGGTACGCCGACTTCGTGGGCGACGTACGCGCCGGGCCTCCGGGCCGCCGACTGCGCCCTGTTCGTGATCGCGGCCAACGACGGCGTCGACGACGGCACCCGCGCGCTGTGGCGCGAGTGCGCGGACGTCGGCATGCCGCGGGCCGTGGTCATCACCAAGCTCGACCAGGCCCGCGCCGACTACGACGGCGTACTTGCCCAGGCGCAGGCGGCGTTCGGCGACAAGGTGATGCCGCTGTACGTCCCCGAATACGATGACCAGCGGTCCGGTGAGGAGGTCACCTCCCTGACCGGCCTGATCTCCGCGGGCGAGGGGACCTACGACGACCTGCGCGGCTCGCTCATCGAGGGGATCATCGAGGAGTCCGAGGACGAGACCCTGATGGACCGCTACCTCGAGGGCGAGGAGATCTCCTCCGAGGTGCTCATCGAGGACCTGGAGACCGCGGTCGCCCGCGCGACGTTCTTCCCGGTGGTCCCGGTGTGCTCGCAGACCGGCGTCGGGTGCGCGGAGCTGCTCGACCTCGCGGTCGACGGCTTCCCGTCGCCGTCCGAGCACCCCTCGCCGGACGTCTTCACCCCCGCCGGCGCCGCGCGCCGACGCGATCGAGTGCGACCCCAAGGGCGTGCTCGTGGCCGAGATCGTGAAGACGACCAGCGACCCGTACGTCGGCCGGCTCAGCCTGGTCCGCGTCTTCTCGGGCACCCTCACCGCCGACCAGGCGGTGCACGTGTCCGGCCACTTCACGTCGTTCTTCGGCGCCGAGCAGGGCCACGAGGACCACGACGAGGACGAGAAGCTCGGCGCGCTGTCGTACCCCTTCGGCCGCACCCTGGTCACCGCCGAGGCGGTCGTCGCCGGCGACCTGTGCGCGATCGGTCGTCTCACCCGCGCCGAGACCGGCGACACCCTCTCGTCGTGCGACGACGCGCGCGTGCTGCGGCCGTGGTCGATGCCCGAGCCGCTGCTGCCGATCGCGATCGTGGCGTCCAGCAAGGCCGACGAGGACAAGCTGTCGCAGGCGCTGAGCCGCCTCGCCGCGGAGGACCCGAGCGTCCGCGTCGAGAACAACGGCGAGACCCACCAGCTCGTCATCTGGTGCATGGGCGAGGCGCACGGCGACGTGATCATGGAGCGGCTCGCCGAGCGGTACTCGGTGCACGTCGACCAGGTGCCGTTCGTGGTGTCGCTGCGCGAGACGTTCTCCGGCCCGGCCAAGGGCCACGGCCGGCACGTGAAGCAGTCCGGCGGCCACGGCCAGTACGCCGTCTGCGACATCGAGGTCGAGCCGCTCCCGGAGGGCGGCGGGTTCGAGTTCGTCGACAAGGTCGTCGGCGGCTCGGTGCCCCGCAACTTCATCCCCTCGGTCGAGAAGGGCGTCCGCGCCCAGATGGAGCGCGGCGTCCGCAACGGCTACCCGGTCGTCGACCTGCGGGTCACGCTCACCGACGGCAAGTCGCACAGCGTCGACTCCTCCGACATGGCCTTCCAGATGGCCGGCGGGCTGGCCCTGCGCGAGGCCGCCGGCGGCACGACGGTGACGATGCTCGAGCCGCTCGACACCATCTCGGTGATCGTCCCCGACGACCTGGTCGGCACGATCATGAGCGACCTCTCCTCCCGCCGCGGCCGGCTCCTCGGCACCGACAAGGTCGGCGAGGACCGCACCGTCATCAAGGCCGAGGTACCTCAGACCGAGCTGGTCCGGTACGCCGTCGACCTCCGCTCCTCCACCCACGGCGCCGGCGCCTTCACCCGGACCTTCGCCCACTACGAGCCGATGCCCGAGGACGTCGCCCGGAACGTCGAGTCCCGCGAGCGACCACTGGCGGTCGGGATACCCGGTCGACCGGGTGTTCCGGACGTTCGTGACAGGTTGCAACCCCCTCAAAGCGGGCAGAAACCGCGCCGACAAAGGTCAGCTGCTGCGCCGACCGGAGGAACTGCTCCAGGATCGGGCCCGCCGTACCCGAGCCGGACGAGCCGAGGTCGACGAACACCGCGACGGCGAGGTCGCCCTGGGCGGCGACCATCCAGGCGTGGGTGAGGACCTGGCCGCCCTTCTCGAACTCGGCCGTACCGGTCTTCGCGATGATCGGCGGGCCGGGTACGTCGAGCAGGAACGACCCGCTGCCACCCGTCACCACGCCGCGCAGCATCGAGCGGAGCGCGTCGGCCTCGGCGGCGGTGGGGCCCGACACGCCCTCGGGCGGCGGCGACGTCACCGACGTGACCAGCGACGGCACCACCAGCGTGCCGGACTGGATGGACGCGATCACGGTCGCCATCGTCATCGGCGAGGCCAGGATCTTGCCCTGCCCGATGAGGTCGGCGGCCTTCTCGGTCTCGCCGGCGGGCGGGACGACGTTGCCGAAGTACGCCGGGAAGCCGAGGTCGTGGTCGATGCCCATGCCGAGCGACGCGGCGGCGTCGACGAGCGACTGCTGGTCGAGCTTGCCGCGCTGGGAGATGAAGGCGGTGTTGCACGAGTTCGCGACGGCGGTGCGCAGCGGGATGTTGCCGAGCGCGGAGGCCGGGTAGTCGTCGTAGTTCTCGAACCGCTTGCCGTCGACGACCACCGACGACGTGCAGGGCACGATCGTGTCCGGGGTGTCGCCGGCGCGCAGCAGCGCCAGCGAGGAGACCTGCTTGAACGTCGAGCCCGGCGCGTACTGCCCGTACGTCGCGATGTTCAGGCCGTTGGTCCCCGGGCCGTTCGCCGCGGCCAGGATCGCGCCGGTCGACGGCTTGATGGCGACCAGCGCGGCGGCGGGGCCGATGTTCGCCAGCGCCTGCTCGGCCGCGATCTGCAGCCGCTCGTCCATGGTCAGCTCGAGCGGCTGGCCGTCGATGGCGTCGACGCGGAAGATCTCGCGGGTCTTGCCGTCCGAGCCGACCGCGTTGACCTCCTGGCCGGGCGTGCCGCGCAGCTGCTCGTCGTACCTCGCCTGGAGCCCGGACAGCCCCGCGACGTCCCCGATCTGGTAGAGGTCCGGGTGCTCCGAGATCATCTCGGCGGTCACCTCGCCGACCGTCCCGAGGATGGGCGCGGCGAAGCCCTTGGTCGGCGCCAGCGGCAGCTCGGCCGCGATCACGGCGCCGCCCTTGATGCCGCGCATGCCGTGCAGGACGCCGGCCGGGACGTCGTCCTGGCGGAACACGATCGCCTCCACGAAGGCCAGCGGACCGGCGGCCTCCACGCGTTTCGCGTACGCCGCCGCGTCGATGTCCGACGAGCCGGGCCACCTCGCGGGCCGACGCGCCGGCCTTGCCGGCACCGACCTTGCTGCGGTCGATGCCGATGCGGACGACCGGCCGGTTGGTGACGAGGGCCAGCCCGCCCTGGCCCAGGATGTCGCCGCGCTTGGCGCCCAGGCTGACCAGGTCGAGGGTGACGCTCGGGCTCAGCGACGGCTCGATGGTCGCGACGTCCCAGTCGGCCAGCCACTCGTCGTCGACCTGCGTCAGGGTCGCCTCGGAGGAGTAGGTCCAGCCGTCCGGTCCGATCGGCCACGTCCAGTCGAAGACGGCCTTGGCGGTCGTCGCGCTGTCGCCTCGGACTCGGTGACGTCGGCAACACGTCGGGCAGCGTGTCGGCCGACAGGTTGCGGTAGGTGATGCGCTCGGTGCCGCTGACGGTCTTGGCCGCCGGGTCCAGGCGGACCTGCATCTGATACGAGGCGATTGGCTCGGCCAGGCTGGCCCGAGCGGCGCTGGTCGGCAGCGCGGCGGCCGCCAGCAGGATTATAAGCACGAGGCAGCGCAGTCGCACGGCAGCTCCTTGATTTCATAGTTGGGCCACGACCTCGCGGCGCCGCAGTGTAGGCCATGATCGGCCGCGCCGCAACTGCGCTAGCCGTAAACGGCGATCTCGACCAGGTTACCGTCGGGGTCGCGCAGGTACACCGAGCGCAGCGGCCCCAGCGCGCCGGTGCGCGCGACCGGCCCGGCGATGATCGTCGCGCCGGCCGCGTCCAGCTGCGCCTGCACCGCGTCCAGCGGCGCGGCGCTGACAAAGCAGAGGTCGGCGGCGCCCGGCGTCGGCGCCGCGGCCTTCGGCTCGAACTCGTGACCGCGCTCATGCAGATTAATTTTCTGCTGGCCGAATGTCAGCGCCACCCGGCCGTCGCCAAACGTCACCGCCCGTAGCCCCAGCACCGTCGTGTACCACGCGACGGTTGCCGCCACGTCGCGCACCGTCAGCACCAGATGGTCCAGCCGCTCGATTTGCATCACCGCGCTCCTTAAACGAGCAGCGGGACAGCTCACCGAGCCGCCCCGCCACGCTTGGACCATGATTGCCTATGGATAGATGCCGCGAATCGTGGTGGCCTGCGCCACGCGCTTGACCGCGACGAGATAGGCCGCGAGGCGCATCGAGATTTTTTCGCGCACGGCGATCTCCAGCACGGTGGCAAAGGAGTTGACCATGATGCGGTCGAGGCGCTGGGTAATCTCGTCCTCGGTCCAGAAAAACTCCTGGAGGCCCTGCACCCACTCGAAGTACGACACGGTGACGCCGCCGGCGTTGGCCAGAATGTCGGGCACGACCAGAATGCCCTGGTCAAACAGGATCGCGTCGGCGTCGGGCGTGGTCGGGCCGTTGGCGGCCTCGACCAGCACGCGGCAGCGAATGCGGCGGGCGTTGGCGCTGGTGATCTGATTCTCCAGGGCGGCCGGCACCAAAATATCGCACGGCAGCTCCAGCAGATCGGCGTTGCTGACCCGCTCCAGGCCGGGCTGGTGGTAGTCGGCCAGCGTGCCGGTCGGGCTGGTCTTGATATAGTCGAGCATGCCCAGAATATCCAGGCCGCGCGGATGATAGAAGCCGCCGCTGACATCGCTGACCGCGACGACTTTGGCGCCCATCTCGCTGAGCTGCGCCGCCGACACGCTGCCGACGTTGCCAAAGCCCTGCACGACGACCGTGGCGTCCTCCAGCTTGAGGCCGATATGCTTCACGGCCTCGCGGGTGATCGACGGTCACGCCGTGGCCGGTCGCGTCCACGCGCCCGAGCGAGCCGCCGACCTCGATGGGCTTGCCGGTGACAACCGCCGGCACGGTGTAGCCACGGTGCATCGAGATCGTATCCATGAACCAGCCCATGACCTGCGCGTTGGTGCCGACATCGGGCGCCGGAATATCGCGCTCCGGCCCGATGATCACCGAGATCTCCGAGGCGTAGCGCCGCGTCAGCCGCTCAAGCTCGCTGAGCGACAGCTGCTTAGGATCAACGATCACGCCGCCTTTAGCGCCGCCGTAGGGAATATTGACCAGCGCGCACTTCCAGGTCATCCACATCGCCAGCGCCCGCACCTCGTCAATGTTGACGCTAGGATGGTAGCGGATGCCGCCTTTGGCCGGGCCGCGGGTAATATTGTGCTGGACGCGGTAGCCGCTGTAGACCTTGATCGAGCCATCGTCGTGCTTGACCGGAAAATTCACCGACAGCTCGCGCTGCGGGACGCGCATCACGGCGCGCAGATTTTGGTCAAGGTTGAGCTTCTCGGCCGCCAGGTCGAACTGCGACTGGGCGATCACAAACGGGTTATTCCGGTCAACGACGGCCGCGGCGCCCTGCGTGGCGGCATCGTCAATCCGCGCCGGCTCGCTGACGGGGGCGGCGTGTACTTTTGCTGTCATCTAATCCTCATTGATCGATAAGCGAAAAATCCGCCGCGTGACCGCCAGAGATTGATCCTCCAGCGCCGCGCGGCGACCAAACTGAGCGGCCCGGCCCGTGTAGCGCAGCGCCACACACACCGGACCGTTGAACGTCGTGGAGCTGAGGCTGCGGAGCTGCGTGGTATAAGGCACATTGCCGACCACGAGCGGCAGATGATCGACGCCAGACTGGTCGGCGTCATGGAGGCGCACATAGCCGACCGCACCGAGAAAATCGGTGTCGGGGATGGCGCGCCAGTCGCGGCGGCCGCTCGGGGGGCCGCCGAGCCAGTCGTGGGCGAGGTCCCAGGCGATCCGCACCTGCAGGCGCGGCGCAGGCCTGCACGAGCGCAAGCGCCGCTGGCCGCGAGGGCGCGCCGGTCGTGTGGCGCCAGCGGCCGAGCCAGCCGGGCTGCAGCTCGGGATCGAGAGCGGGGCGGGCAGACGGCGCGGGCTGCGCCGTGGGCAAGCCAGGGTGGACCTGGAGCTGCCGCTGGGCGCGCCCGGCCCGCCAGCGCCGGACACAGGCCGCCACGCCGGCACGGCGCAGGTCGTAGCCCAGCTCAATGCACAGCAGCGCCGGCGCGAGCTGCGCCGCCAGCCGCCGCAGCGCTGTGACCAGCGCGGACTGCGGGGCGCGCGGCGCATGCACCACGACACACGGCGCGGTCGGCTGCTGCGCCGCAATCGCTGTCACCAGCGCGGCGACCGCCGGCCAGCCGGGGCTGCCCAGCGCGAGCGGAGCGTGCAGGTGAAGATCAAAGCGGCCGGCGGCGGCGGCGAGAATCGGCTGCCAGGTGGGAAGATCGGCGGCGGTAAAGGTTGGGGCCAGGTTCAGCTCCAGCGCCGACACGCCCTCGTGCGCCCAATGATCGAGCGCCGCGGGCTGCCCGCGCTCGCCCAGCCAGCCGGGGTGGTAGCTGAGCGCCAGCCGCACCTCAGCGGGCCAGAACGCAAACAGCCGCGACAAAGCGCGGCGTGTAGATAATTTGTGGATAGGTGCGGACATCATTGTCCATCGCTAATTGTGCCAACCTGCTGCTAGCGTCCGATGCGGCGCATTGTAGCACCGCCCGCCGCCGAGCGTCAAGACGGCTTTTGATCCCGTGGCACGAACCAACTACGGCGGGCCGCCTTCGGGACCGTTGGCCGCGGGTGCTGCTTGCGATCCTGCTGCCAGACATGAAATACGCGCTGCGCGGCGGTCAGGTTGGTGAACAGCGCCAGCACCATCACTGCGAACGGCAGCCAGCCGACCAGCAGGCCGAACGCCAGCAGCATGATCCGCTCGGGGCGACCCAGCATGCCGACCTTGCACTCGTAGCCTAGCGCCTCGGCTTTGGCGCGGGTATAGCTGACCATCAGCGAGCCGACAATCGTCAGGTAGATCAGACTGATGATCCACTGCATGCCCGGCGCGGTCTGGTAGTGGAGCAGCAGACCCAGAAACAGCAGCGCCTCGGCAAAGCGGTCAAAGGTCGAGTTCAGGAAGGCGCCAAAGGTGCTTTTCTGCCCCGTCGCCCGCGCCAGCGCCCCATCGAGCATATCAAAGGCGCTGGTGATCAGCACCAGGACGCCGCCGACGCGCAGCCAGCCATGTGCCAGCACAAAAGTGACGATCACCGTCAGAACCAAGCCCAGCGCCGTCAGCGTATTCGGCGACAGGCCCGAGCGTCCCAGCACCCGGCCCACCACGCGCTGCGTAAACGCCCGGACCTGCGCTTCAAATGACTCAGTTAACATCGGCGTCTCTCCTCGTGGGTCAGGTCGTGACGGCTCAGCATCAGCAAGTAGTGGCGCACCAGTGGCGCCGCCGGTTAGTCCAGCACCGCTGGTCAGCAGAGCCGGCTGTGGCCGCGCGCGCTGCGCCAGCTGTCGCAGCGGCGGCGCGGTCAGCATCAGCTGATGCTCCCAGCGGGCGCGCTCGTAGGTAGTCAGCACCTGCTCGCTCACATCGGCCCAGGCGTAGCGCTGCGCGGTGGCGTGGCCGGCAGCGGCGAACGCTGCACGCGCGGCCGGGTCGGCCAGCAGCTGAAGCAGGCTGCTGGCGAGCGCCGGCGGCTGCAGTGGCGGCACCAGCAGGCCCTCCCAGCGGTGCTGCACCACGCTGCGGTAGCCCTCGATATCCGATGCGATCACCGGCACACCGCTGCTCATGGCCTCCGCCAGGATAATGCCAAAGCTCTCCTGGCCAGTCGAGGGCGCGCAGAACACGTCGGCGGTGCGATACCAGCGCGGCAGGTCGGCGGCCGGCACCGGGCCGATCACCGCAACGCTCTGAAGCTGCCGCGCCGCGATCCAATCGGCGAGCTGCCCGGCATCGCCGCGGCCGATCACCAGCAGCCGCGCATCCGGCCGCGCCACCTCGACATGCTGCCAGGCGTCGAGCAGCACCTGCAAACCTTTGCGCGGCTCGTCGTAGCGTCCGACAAACAGCACATTCAGCCGGCCGTCGCGCCACTCCGGCCACGGCGCCACATCGGGGCGAAAGGTCGTCGTGTCGACGCCGTTTGGAATAATCGTGTACTCGCCTGGCACATAACGCTCGACAAACGCGGCGGCGGCCGACGACACCGCGATCCGCACCTGGAGCCGCTGCGCCAGCCACTGCGCCAGCGGCCGCGTCGAGGCATAGCCCAGGCTGCGCTCGCCCGAGGCATGAAACGTCCCAATATTGGCCGACGACGAGGCGTTCAGCACCGACATAGGCAGCAGCGGCGCGAGCGGCTCGTGGATATGAATGACATCGAACTGCTCGCGGGCAAGCAGCTGGCCGACCCGCTCGATGACCAACGGCGACAGCGTGGTGCGGGCGACCGAGCCATTGATGCGGATCGGCGTGATCGAGCCGAGCGACACCAGATTGGCAGGCGCGGTGGCCTCGTCGCTGGTCGGCGCAATGATCGTCGTATCAAGCTGGCGCCGCTCGAACTGCGCGGCTAGCTGTCGGACGTGCTCAGTCACGCCGCCGCTTTGGGCAAAATCATAGGGCGACACCAGCGCCACACGCCGAACCAGCTGCTTCATACGTGCTACTCGCTTCCAGCCAAGACTTCATAGAGCTTTTCCAGCGTCGCTTCGCTATCGAAGCTGAGAATCAGCCGTCCACCCCGGCCACGACGCTGCAGCTCAACAGCGATGCCCAGCCGCTCCTGCAAGTTTGTGACCACCACCTGATCCGCCGCTGGCTCAGCAGCCGCCAGGGACGGCCGGCGGGCATACGGCGGCGGCGCTGGTCGCAGCGTGGCCACGAGCGCCTCGGCCTGCCGCACCGTCAGCTCGCGGGCAACAATCTGGGCCGCCGTGCTGGTCTGTAGTGCAGGATCATTCAGCGCCACCAGCGGCCGCACATGGCCCAGCTTCAGCCGGCCGGCGGCCAGCTCAGACTGGACGGCCTCGGGCAGCCGCAGCACCCCCAGCGTCTGTGTGATCGTCGCGCGGCTTTTGCCGACCCGCTCGGCGATCTGCTCCTGAGTGAGCTGAAATTCGACCGCCAGCGACTGGTAGGCCTGGGCCTCTTCCAGCACATCAAGATCAGCGCGCTGAATATTCTCGATCAGCGCCAGCTCAAGCTGCTCCTGCGCGGTGGCCTGCTTGACGATCACCGGCACCGTCGCTAGCCCGGCCAGCTGGGCCGCTCGCCAGCGCCGCTCGCCGGCGATCAGCTGGTAGTCGCCGCCGGACAGCGCGGTCACGATCAATGGCTGCAGCACGCCATACTGCCGGATCGAGGCAGCCAGCTCCTGGAGCGCTGCAGGGTCGAAGCGCGCGCGGGGCTGGTGGGGGTTAGCAAGAATCGTCGCAACTGCCACCTCGCGCAGCCCGGCTGGTCGAGGTCGCTCCGTAGCATCCAGCAGGCCGCCGAGACCGGCGCCGAGACCGCGCTTAGCGCTCATGGCTGGGCCTCGCGCGCCACGAACTCCGCGGTGAGCGCGCTGTAGGCCTGTGCGCCGCGGCTGTTGGGGTCGTACTCAGTGATCAGCAGGCCGTGGCTGGGCGCCTCGCCCAGCCGAATGGTGCGCGGGATGCAGGTGTCAAAAATCCGGCGCGGAAAATAGCGTCGCACCTCGGCGACAACCTGCTGGGCCAGGTTGACCCGGCCGTCGTACATCGTCATCACCACGCCGCCGATGTGCAGCTCGGGGTTGAGGTCGGTGTGGACGAGATCAATGGTCTCTTTGAGCTGCGCCAGCCCCTCCAGCGCCAAAAACTCACACTGCAGCGTGATCATCACCTGCTGGGCGGCCACCAGTGCATTGAGCGTCAGCAGGCCCAGCGACGGCGGACAGTCGAGCAGAATATAGTCATAGGTCGCGAGGACCGGCGTCAGCGCGGCCCGCAGCCGGCCCTCGCGCTGCGGCGCGCTGGTCAGCGCCACCGCGTCGGCAGCCAGCGACAGCGTGGCCGGCAGCAGATCCAGGCCCGCGCGGCCGGTCGCGATGGTCGCCTCGGCGACCGTCGCGTGCCCTAGCAGCACATCGCCGACCGTCGCCACCAGCGCCTGCTTGCTAATGCCCAGGCAGGTCGCGGCGTTGCCCTGCGGGTCCGTGTCAACCACGAGCACACGCTTGCCAAGCTGTGCCAGGCAGCCGGCCATATTCACCACCGTGGTCGTCTTACCAACGCCACCCTTTTGATTTGCGAACGCCACCACCATCTGCCTTGTTCCCCAATCCTTAGATGTCTTAATTGTAGCATGCCTCGCCGCCGAGCCAGCGCTGTGTTCCACGTGGAACAGTATTGGCGGCGAACCAACCCATGAAACTGCGACTGGAGATTGCTGCTGGCACTTCCAGGGAAACACTACAGCCAGCTATGCGCTACCATCTGGGCCGTGTTCCAAGTGGAACATTCACAAATGACTAGGATCGAACAAGAAAAGCCTGGAAGCCTACGGTCGGTCGATGGAGGAGGAAACAGCCATCGTTGCTGGAGGTCTCCACAGAGGGTATATCTAACCCGGTGTAGGTAAAGGCACCCATGCGGTCAATACTCCCTCCGTACAGCCGTCCACAACAGCCGCACAACAAACTCTGGGCTATCCTGGTTGGTTCGGGAACGAATATCACCAGTTGGGGCAGGATACTGGAGTGCGTCAACTGCCCGAGGTGCTCAATCCGGTGCACGAGAGTTGACTAGAGGACAACGAGCTAAAGTATCGTTGCTGGTGTCATGAGTTAATCAGACAGCTGCAAGCTCACGCGCTTTACCCGTGGGTAGTTGACTGACAACCGCGTAGATAGAGACATGCACGATCGACACGATGTTCACATAATGCTTCTATGAAACCCAGACACTGCTCGCAGGCTATCGCTGTTCCACGTGGAACATAAAAACGCGGCTGCCCTATCTGGGACAGCCGCAACAAAAGCGATTTGTGTTCGGGCGCTAGCGCAGCACGAGCAGCAGCGGCACCCCAATAATGATCGCCAGGATCAGCAGCGCGCTCACCAAAAACTTAAGCTGCTCGGTCTGACGGCGCTCGGCGACGATTTCGCGGCACTCGGGGCAGTAGTCGACCTGCGGTAGCTCTTTCATCAGCACCTCGCCCAGCAGGCCGGGGCTGTGCAGCGCCGTCGACCAGATGGTTGAGGCCAGCTGCCGCGCCGTGATCAGCGGCTGGCCGCGCTGGGCCTCGCTGGCGCTGACAGTCTTGTTACACAAAGCACAGGTCGTGGTAGCCGCGGGGGCCGCCGCTTCAGCAGTATCAGAGTAGGTCATTACCATGCAGATTTCCTTCGCTTTCCAATCAGATCAGAGTGATCCTACCGAGGATCGCTCAGGCCAGCAATAGCCAAATTGTCGCCCGCCGCGCCCGCAAGTGGCGGGCCAAGTACCAGGACGCAAAAAAAGCAGCCCTGGCCGAAACCAAGGCTGCTGGGTGGTCGGGGCGAGAGGATTTGAACCTCCGGCCTCAGCGTCCCGAACGCTGCGCTCTACCAGGCTGAGCCACGCCCCGACGATCTCTAGTGGTCCTAGCCGCGCCGCCTGGAAATTCAGCGAGCTAGATGGTGCCGAAGGTGGGAGTTGAACCCACACGGAGTTGCCTCCACAGGTGTTTGAGACCAGCGCGTCTGCCATTCCGCCACTTCGGCAATTTTGGTCGGGGTACCGCGATTTGAACGCGGGACCTCTGCACCCCCAGCGCAGCGCTCTACCAGACTGAGCCATACCCCGACAAGACCGTGTGTTCAAACAAAGGTGTGGCAGGCGAGACAGGAATTGAACCTGCAACATCTGGTTTTGGAGACCAGCGCTCTGCCAATTGAGCTACTCGCCTATACGTCGCTGCTCGGTCACACGTGACAGCGGGCAACGCATCAACCCGTCCTTGAACGCGGCGAACTATACCACGCATCGGAAAAATGCGCAACGCCAATTCTGGACGGCCCGCGGTCGTGCTACCATAGCGCGGGCTTGGCCCCGAAGACCAACGGATGGAGCTTGAGCAACTTTAAACTCAATGAGGAGTAGTGTTATGACCACAATCGGAGTTGTTGGCGCGGGCCAGATGGGCAACGGCATCGCCCAGGTGTTTGCGCAGGCCCAGCACCAGGTCGTGATGCTGGATGTGACCGCCGAGGCCGTCGAGCGCGGGGTGGCGACGATTGGCTCGTCGCTGGACCGGCTGATCAAAAAGGGGACGCTGGCCGCCGATGAGCGCGCCGCCGTCCTGGGCCGCGTTGCGACAACCACCGACCTCGCGGCGCTGCGCGCTGCCAGCATTGTGATCGAGGCCGCCACCGAGCGCCGCGACCTGAAGTTCGATCTGTTTCGGCAGCTCGATGCGCTGTGCGCGCCTGAGACCGTGCTGGCCTCCAACACCTCGTCGATCTCGATCACCGAGATTGCGGCGCAGACCAACCGGCCGGCACAGGTGATCGGCATGCACTTTTTCAACCCCGTGCCGGTGATGGGCCTGGTCGAGATCGTGCGCGGCCTAGCGACCGACGACGCGACCTACCGTTTGGTCAAGGAGCTGGCCCGCGAGGTCGGCAAAACGCCCGTCGAGGTCAACGACGCGCCCGGCTTTGTCTCAAACCGTATTCTGATGCCAATGATCAACGAGGCGATCTTCACGGTGATGGAGGGCGTGGCGACGCCCGAGGCAGTCGATACGGTGATGAAGCTGGGCATGAATCACCCGATGGGGCCGCTCCAGCTGGCCGACTTTATCGGCCTCGACACCTGCCTGGCAATCATGGAGGTGCTGCACAGCGGACTAGGCGACCCGAAGTATCGGCCCTGCCCGCTGCTGCGCAAGATGGTCGCGGCCGGCCGGCTGGGCAAAAAAAGCGGCCAGGGCTTCTACAGCTACCGCTAGATCGGGCGAGGCGCGGGCTGCCCCGCTCGCGCCTACTTTTTCGGCAGGATCGTCGCCAGGACCGCGACAAACTCGTGGATGTCGAAGGGCTTGGCCATGAAGGCGTCGGCGCCCGACGCGATGGAGCGGTCGCGGTCCTGCTGCTCGGCGTGGACGGTCAGCATTAATATCGGCAGCGCGATCTGGGCCTTGATGCGGCGGCAGACCTCCCAGCCGTCCAGCACCGGCATGCTGCCGTCCAGCACCGCCACGTCGGGCCGGTGCATCAGCGCCTGCTGCAGCGCCTCCAGGCCATTGTCGGCGACGATCACGGTGTGGCCCTCCTGCTCCAGGATCGTACACAGCAGCGTCGCAATTGATTGATTATCCTCAGCAAGCAAAATTCGCATCACGGCACTCCAAAACGTGGGTTTGTCAAGGCGCTGGTCGTACTATCATACACGACAAACCGTTGCCGCAAAGCTACCAATTCGTCGCGCGCGCAGCTCCGTGCCAGCCGACGACGACCCCTAGCAGCCAACGGCTATGGTACAATTCAGCCGGACATAACCGGGCTTTTCGCGCATCCCAAAGCAATGGAGTGATGCAAATCGTCAATGCTACTCTGAGCTAAACATTCGTGATTTTGCGATCATTGATCGCCTCAACCTCCAGCTTGCCCCCGCCTTCAACGTTCTCACCGGCGAGACCGGCGCCGGCAAATCAATCATCATTGATGCGCTCGGCACGCTGCGCGGCGACAAGGTTGACCCGACCTTTGTGCGGGCCGGCTGTAGCAGCGCGCGGATCGAGGGCGTCTTCACCCTCGACGACTGCGCTGAGGTGCTGCCGGTGCTCGACGAGTACGGACTGCGCGACGAGAGCGATGACCAGGTGATCGTGGCCCGCGAGATCAACGCCCAGACCGGCCGCAGCGTCGCGCGGGTCAATGGCCGCGCGGTCAACACCGCGACCCTGCGCGAGATCGGCGGGCGGCTGGTGGATATTCACGGCCAGCACGAGGGCGTGTCACTGTTCAACTGGCGGACGCACCTCGACATCCTCGACCGCTACGGCACGCTGCTGCCGCTGCGCGCCGAGGTTGGGGCCTGCGTGGATCGGCTGCGAGCCGTGCGTCAGCAGCTGACCGAGCTGCGCCGCTCGGAGACCCGCCGCCACGAGCGGATCGAGGAGCTCCAGTACCAGATCGAGGAGCTGAAGGCCGCCGGTTTGCAGCCGGGCGAGGAGGAGGAGCTGGCGCGCGAGCGCACGCTGCTGCAAAACGCCGCCAAGATCACGACGCTGATCAACACCGCCCACGCCCTGCTGACCCACAGCGACGAGGCCCGCAAGGGCGTCACCGCGATCAGCGAAGGGCTGGGCAAGGTCGTGGCCGCGCTCGATGAGCTGCTGCGCTACGACGACGTGGTCGCCCCGACCGCTGAGCTAGCCCACGAGCTCCACTATCGCCTGGAGGACCTCACGACCGCCGTGCGGACCTACCGCGACAACCTGGAGTTCGACCCCGACCGCGCCGACGAGATCGAGGAGCGCTTTGTGCTGCTGCGCACGCTCCAGCGCAAGTACGGCGGCACGATCAGCGACCTGATCGCCAGCGTCACCACCGCCGAGGCCGAGCTGGACCGGCTGGTCAACTCTGCCGAGCACAAGGCCGAGCTAGAGACCCAGGAGACCAAGCTGCTCGTCGAGCTGGCCGCCTGGCCGGCACGCTGTCGGCGCGGCGGACCACGGCCGGCCAGGAGCTGGCGCGGCGCATCGAGCAGTCAATGAGCGACCTGGCGATGCCCAATGTCAAATTCGCCATCGGCCAGGAGCACACCGCGGCCGCCGACGGCGTGCGCATCAGCGCGGACGGCGGGCCGCTGGCCTTCGAGCGCCACGGCGTGGACCGGGTCGAGTTTATGCTGTCGCCCAATCCTGGCGAGCCGCTCAAGCCGCTGGCGCGAATTGCCTCGGGCGGCGAGTCGGCGCGGCTGCTGCTGGCGATGAAATCGATCCTCTCGGCCGTGGACGTGGTGCCGACGCTGGTGTTTGATGAGGTGGATGTCGGGGTCGGCGGCCGGGCCGGCGCGGTCGTCGGCGAAAAGCTGTGGGCCATGAGCGACCGCCACCAGGTCATCTGCATCACCCACCTGCCGCAGGTCGCGGCCTTTGGCGACGCGCACTACACCATCGCCAAGCAGGTCGAGGGCGGCCGGACGCGCTCGACGGTCACGCCGCTGGACGCCGAGGAGCGGGTAGACGAAGTCGCGGCGATGCTGGACGGCGTGCCGATCACCCCGGCCAGCCGCGAGACCGCCCGGACCATGCTGGGCCGCGCCGAGCACTTTAAACACGAGTATGCCACCGCCGGCGATCAGGTTCCCGCCGTCAACTAGCCGCGCCCACCGCGGCCCCTGATCGCCACCATCTACGCCCTCTCATTTTGTAATAGGCAGGAATTCATGTTGGGACGACAAACACGGATCAGCGCCGCCGCCGACCGAGTGATCGAAGCTGGCTGGCTGCTGGTGCTGGTCTTTATTCCGTATTTTTTCAACCTCCTGACCGCGCGGCATTTCGAGCCGGACAAAGCCACGGCGCTGCGCTCGATCGTGCTGGTGATGCTGGTGGCCTGGGCCATCAAAACGCTGGAGCGCATCTCGGTGCTGGGCGAGCGACCCAACTGGCGCGAGCTGTGGCGCAGCCCACTGGCGATCCCAGTGTGGATCTACGTCGGCGTGTTTTTGCTGAGCACCGTCGTCTCGGTGGCGCCGTCGATCTCATGGTGGGGAGGCTATAACCGGCTTCAGGGGACCTACACCAACCTGTCGTACATCGCGCTGTTTGCGCTGATCGTCGGCAACCTGCGGACCCGCGAGCAGCTGGAGCGGCTGATCACCACGGCGATCCTGACCGGCCTGGGCGTGACGCTGTATGGCCTACTGCAGCATGCCGACCTCGACCCGCTGCCGTGGAAGGGCGACACCGTGCAGCGCATTGCGTCGACGATGGGCAACTCGATCTTTGTGTCGGCCTACCTGATCATGATCGTGCCGCTGGTGCTATTTCGCATCACGGCGACGCTGGCGCGCTGGACGCAGACAACGACCCGCCGGGCCAGCGGCGACTGGGCCTGGCTGGGCGTCGGCACGCTGGTGCTGCTCGGCCAGCAGGCCTTTCTGCTGGGCCAGCTGAAGTTTGGCGTCGCCGTCCGCACGGCCGACTTTCGCTACTGGTGGGTGCTGCCGCTGGCGCTGGTTGCGATCACGGCGTCGTTCGCCATGCTCAGCCGGGCCGCGACGCCGCAGGGCGGCCGCCGCCTGGCCTTCCTGACCGGCGGCCTGCTGGTCGGCTGGTCGGTGCTGCTGATGCTGGTCTACGCCGCCAGCACGGGCGTGCAGCAGCTCGACACCTCGCCGCGGGTCAGCGATTGGGCGCTGTGGACCGCGGTCGGCGTGATCGCGATGGGCGCGCTGATCGCGGCGCAGATCTGGCTGCCGCAGCGCACCGAGGACAGCCGGCTCTGGCTGGGCGCGCAGCTGCTCGGCTACCTCGTCGTGCTGGTCGTGATGCTGCTGGCGGTGTTCTACTCCCAGAGCCGCGGCCCGCAGATCGGCCTGCTGGCTGGCCTGCTGCTGTTTATCGACGCGCTGCTGCTGCGCCGCTGGCGGGCCACGCGCAACACCCAGAGTCCGCGCGCCAAGCTGTGGTCGGGCGCGCTGGTGACGCTGGCGCTGGCCCAGGTGGTGCTCGTCGGCGGCCTGATCTTCCTGAACGTCTCCGATGCGCCGGCGGTGGTGGAGTTTCGCAAGCTGCCGTATGTCGGGCGGCTGGCCGAGCTGACCCAGACCGACGAGGGCACCGGCCGCGTCCGCGTGCTGATCTGGAAGGGCGATGCTCAGGGCAAAGGCGCGCTCGGCCTGATCACCGCCAACCCGCTCCGCACCATCGTCGGCTACGGCCCCGAGACGATGTTTACGGTCTACAACCCGTTCTACCCGCCCGAGCTGGCCAAGTACGAGGCCCGCGGCGCGTCGCCCGACCGCTCGCACCAGGCCGAGCTGGATGAGCTGGTCAGCAAGGGCGCGCTAGGGCTGCTTAGCTTTTTCTTCCTGTTCCTGAGCGCCGGTGTGCTGGCCTGGCGGCTGCTGTGGCGCTCCGACAACGTGTACTACCAGCTGCTGTACCTCGGGGCGGCGGCGGCAATTGTGGCGCACCTGTTCGAGGGGCTGTCGGGCATCCCGATTGTCTCGACACTATCGCTGCTGTGGGTCTCGTTCGCGCTGCTGGTCGTCGGCGGCAAGCTCGATGGGCTGCTGGGCGGCGCGCCGACACCCGAGCCAGTCCCCGTGCCGGTCGAGGCGGCGCCGGTGAAAAGCCGGGGCAACCAGGGCGGCCGTGGCGCGCGCGGCCAAACGACGACGGCGCGCGGCGCCACGCGGCCCAGCGCGGCCGGCGGCGGCTCGTTCCGCTGGATGTACGCGCTGCTCGCCATCATGGCGCTGTTCGGCATCTGGTTCTGGAATCTCAAGGTCGTCTACGCCGATATGGCCTTCAATATGTCGCAGGCCGGCATCGGCGGCAGCGATGAGAACGCCGCGCTCAACCGCTATGCGCTGACGCTGCGCTCCGTCGAGCTGGCGCCCGACGAGGACTACTACCACCTCCAGCTCGGCAACGCGCTGATCCAGCTGGCCTATAATTTCAAGCTGCGCCAGGCCAAGACCGAGGCCGACATGGCGCCGCCGCGGGCCAACCAGCACTTCGAGGACCTGTTCAAGGGCGCCAGCTTCGAGCAGGCGGCGGTGGCGACCTACCGCGATAACAGCGGCTTCCAGCTGCTGGAGTACGCGCGCCTCGTCCTGGAGCGGGCCTACAATCTCAGCCCGACCAACAAAGATCACCCTGCGAACCTCGGGCGGCTCAATGCGCTGTGGTATCAGCTCAACCCGCAGGACCGCGCCAAGCTCGATTCGGCGCTGCGGTGGTACGACATCGCCGCCAAAATCGCACCCAACGACGTGGTGATCCTCAACGAGTGGGCTAGCAACCTGGCGCTGCTGGGCGACGAGAAGGCCGCCGAGGTCGAGGCCAAATTCCTGAAATCCGAGCAGCTCGACCCGCGCTATACCGACACCTACATGAAGCTCGCCAAATTCTACCTGCTGATCAAGCGGCCAGCCGACGCCGGCGCCCAGTATGGACAGGCGCTTGAGCGCAACCCGCTGGTGCTCAGCGACACGAGCGACCCGCCGCTGGAGACGATCATTGCCACCCTCAAGCCGACAGCCGGCGCGCTCCAGAGCATGGCCGATGGGCTGCAGCGCGCCGTTGCCCGGCAGCTCAGCGACGACGAAGCTGGCCAAGCTGCCCGCTGATCGCCAGACCAGGCTGCAGGCCGGGTATGCCCGCGACCTCGCGATGCGCGGGCGGCTGGCCGCGGCGGTGGGCGACCAGCCGACGGCCCAGGCCAGCTTCGACCGGGCGACGGCGTTCTCCCCGAGCGAAGTGTCGATCCGCCAGCAGTACACGCTGGCGCTCAGCGACACGCTGCAGTACGACGCGGCGCTGAGCCAGGCGCAGATTGGCCTACAGCTGGCCCAGGCGCAGAACCGCGCCGATGTCACCACCAAGCTCAACCAGATCATCGCCGCGATTCAGGCCCGCAAGTCGGGCCTGGCACCGACGCCCTAAGCTCCGCCAGCTGACCGGCAGGCCGTCAAGCCTGCCGGTCGCTTCTTGGCCCGCCGCCCCACGCGCGCCACCCACAAACGCCATGCAATTTTTCCTCATTTTCATCACCGCGCTAGTTTTTTCGATGATCGGCACGCCGCTGGCCCGTCGGCTGGGCCTGGCGGTCGGCATCGTGTCGGTGCCGAACGTGCGACGCATCAACAGCGTGCCAGTGCCGCAGATCGGCGGCGCGGCGATGTATGTGGCCTTTATCGTCGGGCTGCTGGTCTTCGGCCACCGCAGCGAGGTGCTGCAGCTGGTGGCGATCCTCGTGGGCGCGACGCTGATGTCGGTGCTGGGGCTGGTGGACGACCGCTGGGAGCTGCACGCCGGCTTCAAACTCGTGGGCCAGCTGGGCGCCGCCGGGCTACTGATCGGCAGCGGGCTGCGGGTGGATTTGCTCCACAGCTGGCCGCTTGATGCGTTGCTGACGGTAATCTGGATCGTCGGCATCACCAACGCGCTGAATCTCCTCGATAACATGGATGGCCTGTCGGGTGGCGTAGCGGCGGTGGCGGCCGCCAACTTCCTGCTGCTGGCGACCGTCCACCGCGAGCCGCAGGTGCTCGTCGGGGCGCTGGCGGCGGCGCTGCTGGGCGCCTGTGTCGGCTTTCTGCGGTATAACCTCAACCCGGCCACGATTTTCATGGGCGACACCGGATCGCTGTTTATTGGCTTTGTGCTGGCGGCGCTCGGCCTCAAGCTGCGCTTCCCCGACAACACCACGGCGGTCACGTGGATGATCCCGCTGGCCGTGCTGGTCGTGCCGCTGTTTGATACGACGCTGGTGTTTGTGTCGCGGCTGCGCCGGGGCCGCAATCCGCTGACGACGCCGGGCAAGGATCATCTTTCGCATCGCCTGGTAGCGCTCGGCCTGACCCGCCGCGAGGCCGTGCTGGTCTGCTGGGTGATCGGCTTTGTGGCCGGCATGGTCGCGACGTTTCTGACCAGCGCCACGGTCGCGCAGGGCTACGCCGTGGCGGCTGGCCTGGCGCTGGCGGCAGTGGCAGCGATCATCTGGCTGGAGCGGCGGGTGCCCGTCGGGGCCTGAGCGCGGCCCAAACGTCCTATACTGTCTCTAAGCAAGGAGGCGGTATGCGACGAGCGGTGCTTGTAATCGGGGCGTTGGTCGTGGTGGTGCTGGCGGGCCTGGTGGCCGGCGGTCGCTGGCTGCTCGGCCGGGTCGAGCCGGGGCCGCAGCTGCTCATCCAGCAGTCCGACGGCAACCTGGCGATCCTGAATCGCCGCAGCGTCCTCACGCCGCTGACCACCGATGCCGCGGCTGGCCGGCGCACATACCAGTTTCCAGTCCCGGCGCCCGACGGTCGCGCGGTCGCCTTTGTCCAATCCAGCCCCAGCGGCGCCGGCGTCGAACTCGGCGCTCGTCGTGCAGCCGCTGAGTGGCGCGCCCCGCACGGTGTTCCATAGCGCCTCATCGCACCCCTTCTACCTCCACTGGTCGCCCGACAGCCAGCAGCTGGCCTTTCTGAGCGGCGAGGGCGGCGGCATGCTGCTCCGCAACGTCGCCGCCGATGGGTCGGCCGATGCGGCGCTGGTCAAGGCCGGTCAGCCGTCGTACTTCGCGTGGACACCCGACAGCCAGCGCCTGCTGCTGCACACCGATGGCAGCGCGCCGATGGGCTCGCTGGCGGTCTGGCAGCTTCAGGATCAAGCCCCGCGCGCGCTGGCGCCCGGCCCGGCGTTTTTCCGCGCCCCCGCCTGGCTGCCCGACGGCCACACCGCCCTGGCGACCGTAGATGACGAGCGCGGCAGCGCGCTGGTGCGGCTGGACGATGACGGCACCATCCAGCAGCGGCTAGCCCAGACAAAAGCCGGCATGGTCTTTGTCCTGGCGCCCGACGGCCAGCAGGTCGCGTATGTGGACATGACTAGCGGCACGCCCAGCCACGTCCATGTGCTAGGCATTGACGGCCAGCGCGACCGCACGGTGACTGACCAGGATGCGGTGGCGTTTGTGTGGTCGCCCGACAGCACGCGACTGGCCTTCCTGACGGTGGACGACGCGCCGACCGACCGGGCAATTGCGCTGCGACAGCGCGCCGCGGTGCAGCTGCGCTGGAACATCGCCGACGTGGCGACCGGCGCCAGCCGCGCCTTTCCGGCCTTCACGCCCAGCGACGAGTTTTTTAGCCTGATCCCGTTCTTTGACCAGTACGCCCAGTCGCTGCGCCTGTGGAACCGGGCCGGCACCGCGCTGGTCTACGCTGACACCGCCGGCGTCTGGCAGCTTGACACTGCCAGCGGCGCAGTAACCCGACTGGCTGACGGCGTGCTGGCGATGTGGATGGATTAGCGACAGCAAAAAGCGGGCTGATCAGCTCAGCCCGCTCGTCGCATTTTCGTCTGGCGGCCTGGCGCCGCACGGTTTAGTTTTTGCGCAGCAGATAGATGCCCGTGCCGAGGATCGCCAGCGCCATCGCCGGGGCGCCAATGTCCAGCATGCTGGCCAGCATCAGGCCGCCGAGGCCAACCAGGACGATGCCCAGCTTCTGGTTACGAGCGGTGATCGAGCCGGCCGGGGCGGGCTGGGCCAGCGGGAGACCAGTCTCGGCGTCGTAGCGCGGCTGCGCCGACTGCGCCGACTGCGAGTCTGACCGCGTTCGAGACCTGGTTGACGCCGTTCTGCACGCCCTGCACCGCCTGCTCGAAGATTGCCCGGCCGCCAGTGACCGGCAGGACCAGCCACAGCGCCGCGTAGAGCACCAGGCCCAGCCCCGACGCCAGCGTCATAAAGACGAAGCCCAGCCGGATCAGCACCGGGTCAACGCCGAAATACTGTGACAAACCGCCAGCCACGCCGCCAATTACTTTGTCCGATGCCGACCGCGTCATGCGAGTGTTCGTGTTCATTGCCGTCTCCTTAGTGTTGCTTGCTTGCTGTTCTGGCCGTATGACGCGAGCCGCTTGCTGAAAGTTGCAAGCGAGTTTTCAGTCGTCAGTGATCAGTTTTCAGGAGAACGGAGGGTACGGAGTTTTCAGTCGTCAGTGATCAGTTTTCAGGAGAGCGGGGGAGCTACAGAGCGTTATCAGCTCTCGTCTTTGCGTTCTTTGCGTCTTTGCGTTCTTTGCGTCTTTGCGGTTAGCCCTCGTCTTTGCGGTTAGCTCACCGCGCGCTGGCCGCCCTCGACGTTACCCAGCACCAGCAGCGCGACGGCGCCGGCCAGCAGCGCGGCGCCCAGGCCAAACACCGCCGACAGCGACCAGTGCGCCGCCGCCGCGCCCAGCAGCGGCCCGATGAACCACGACAGCTGCGCCGGCAAGCGCGAAAAGTTCAGCACCGAGGCGCGGCGCTCAGGCGGGATGCGCGTGGCGATCAGCGCGATCACCGTGGCCGAGGTGCCGCCCTGCACCAGCCCCTGCGCAATTCGCCAGCCGGCGAAGCTAGCCAGCGTGGCGCTGAGCGCCTGGCCCAGCAGCGCCAGGCCCAGCGCCACCACCGCCACCCGCAGCACCCGCAGAAAGCCCCAGCGGTCGCTCAGGCGCCCCCACAGCGGCGTTGTCAGCGCCATCGCCAGCCCCGAGGCAGTCAGCACCCAGCCGATCGTGCTCGGCAGGTGCGGCGTGTTGTACAACTCCTTGATGCGCAGCGGCACATACGGCGCCGCCACCGTGCTGCCCAGCACCACCACAAAGTCCAGCACAAACAGCCGGACGACGAGCGGCTGATCGACGATGTTGTGCAGCGCCAGCTTGATCCCCTCCCACACGCTGGTCTGGGTGCTGGGCGGGCGATGCTCCTCGCGCAGCACGACCGTGAGCATGACCGCGATCAGCGCGGTCAGCGCGGCGTCGAGGCCCAGCAGGCCGCGAATCCCAATGCGCTCCACGAGCTGCCCGCCAAGCGCCGGCCCCAGCGCCTGGCCGAGCACCGGCCCGGTCGTCACCAGCGCAATTGCGGTGCCGAGCCGGGCGCGCGGCGTTGACTCCGACTGCGCCGCCAGCATCACGCCGGTGTTGCCCAGCACAAAGCCGCTCAGAAAACGCGCGAACGCCAGCATCCAGACATTGACGCTCAGGGCCGCCAGGGTGAACAAAACCGCCTCGACGTAGGCTGAGCGCGCAATAATGAGTTTGCGGCCGTAGCGGTCGGCCCAGACGCCCCAGAAGGGCAGCAGCGGCAGCCCCAGCACGAAGCCCAGCGCGCCCAGCACGCCGGTCCAGGTCGTGATGCTGCCGGCGGGGACGCGCAGCTGCTCCAGGAACAGCGGCGTGAACGCGCCCAGATGGCCAAACGCCAGCGACTCGATCACGCCGGTCAGCGCGAACAGCGCCATCGTCACCCGCCACGAGTTTCGCATCGTCAGCCTCACTGCTCGGCGCCGAGCAACAAAAAAGGCCAGCACGGTGCTGACCTTAACAATTGCAGTGATCTGAGCGACGGCACCCTACGACACCCACAGGAACCTACGTACCGTTGCTGCCTTCCGACCCTGGCGGGGTTGGCAAGTATGCGCCGCGTAGGACCTATCGCTCAGACCGTCCGGTAGTATACCCTAGCTCCGTCGGATGCGCAAAAGCCGAGCGCGGGCGCGGCGGCAGCCCGCAGCTACGCGCCGCGCCAGGGGCTACAGGCCCTTTTCGGCGGTCAGTAGCGTGACGGTCAGGCCGCCGGTCGCCAGCAGCTCCAGCGTGGTGTCCGGCGTCGCCTCCAGGCCCAGCGCGCGGTAGGCCGCGGCGGTCTTGCGCACCGTGCGGCGACGATCCTCGACCAGGAAGGCAGTAAAGCCGGCCTCGCCCAGCACCGCGCGGTAGGCCGCGGCCGGGCGAGCCTGCATGACCGGCGCCGGCGCGGCGTCCTCGGCCAGCTGGTCGGGGTAGGCCGACCACAGCAGCATGCCCAGGCGGCCGCTGTGGGCCACGAGCCGGGCCAGCTCGTTGGCGCTGTGCTGCACGCCGCTCGTCAGCGGCGCGGCGACGATCACGGCGTCAAAGCTGGCGTCGGCGAACGGTAGCGCCGGCAGCGCGCCGGCCTCGATGTGCAGGTGTGGGTCACTCGTGAGGTCGGCGGCGCCGGCCGGCACGACGACGGTCAAGTCGCAGCCAATGTCTTGCAGTAGCCGCAGCCCGGCGGCGGGCACCTCGCCGGGGATTAGCAGCACGCGGTCAGTCGCCTGGAGATTCAGGACGTGGCCCAGATGTCCGATCAGGGCGCCGGTTTCTTGGGCCAATGTCGGCACGCTCGGGGTGGCGGCGCCGCTGGGCTGGGTGGTCAGTGTATGGTTGATGGTCATTGCTTTCTCCTCGTGCCTCTCTTGCGGCGCCTATAGCAACCGTTGGACCAGAGAGGTATCCACATCTTGATCTCTTCTTCTTAACTTAATGATTGTCGTAGTAGTAGTCAGTGTGGATATGTGTATAACTACGTTTTATCAGCTCCCAGAGATGTATCTGCGGTTGGATAACTTGGGGACGGTTATCCCCAATATCCCCAGCGGTGTCCGCCGGCCGGGGATTCGTCCCAAACTTATCCCCAGCGCGGCCCCAGTTATCCCCAGCGCGGCCCCGGTTGCCCCCAGCCCATCCGCACGCTATCCACACAAAAAGCCCCACTTATCCACTGTCCATCAACACCAACGCGGCCGCGGCTTATCCACACTCCGCGCAACTTATCCACACCAGAGAGATGGTTATCCACACGAATGGACGGATTGTGGATAATTTGCCGGTGGACGCAGCGCGGCGGCTGCCAGGTGGGACAGCCGCCGCATCGAAGCTGAACAGTGCTGATTGGGATGCGCTAGGAGCTGCTGCCCTCCTCGGGCGGCTTGGGCTTTTCGAGGCTGTTGATGAAATCGCGGAAGATCGACAGGCTTTCCTCGTTGACCTCGCGATCCTCGGTTTCCTCGCTGGCGGCGCGCGGGCGCGGCTCGGCCTCGGGCGCGGCGGCTGGGCGGCGCGGCGCCGGCAGCAGCGGCGTCTCCTCCTCGTCGTCGTCGCTGTCGTCGGTCTCGTCGTCCATCGTCTGGCCGCCCTTCTCCAGCACAGCCTCGGCGGCGTAGATCGGCACGTCGGCGCGCAGGGCCAGCGCAATCGCGTCGCTGGAGCGGGCGTCGATCTCCAGGCGGCCGCCGCCCCGGACGTTGAGCACCAGCACGGCGTGGTAGGCCTGGTCCTGAAGCTGCGAGATCAGCACGTACTCCAGCGTGCCGCCCAGCGCGGCGATGACGTTTTTGAGTAGGTCGTGGGTGTAGGGCCGCGGCGGCGTCTCGCCCTGCAGCGCGCGGGCAATCGCCTCGGCCAGAAACGGGTCAATAAAAATCGGCAGGTACCGTCGGTTGTCGTTATCGCGCAGAAGCACAATCCGCTGCTGACTGAGCAGACTGACACGAATACTGTCCACCGTTACAAGAATCATGCAAACCGCCTTTCTGCGCGGGTAGCTCGGGCGATAGAACATCGCAGTGAGCCGAGCTACGCCCAGGGATCTATCACCGTCTGGCCCATCGTCAAGGGTTGGGCCATGCCCGCGACGGCCGCCGGGCGCTCGCCTGGCCGCTCGGGGTCGCGGGGCGACGGATCACAGCGTAGCCTACCTAGTTAAGGAGTTCAAGGCGCTTGCAAGGAGCGGACCAGCGCTGCTGCACCGCTGGCCGGCGGTATGCTATCCTAAATCGGCGGATCGCGCGGGTCCGCTGCGACGATTGTACTGACAGAGATGAGGACGCTATGACTGCTGCGCCGTGGGTGGTTCGGGGCAACGACGTGGGCTGCGTGGTGCTGCACGGCTTCTCGGGGACGCCCGACGAGGTCGCGCCGCTGGCCGAGGCGCTGGTAGCGGCCGGCTACACGGTGAGCCTGCCGCTGCTGCCGGGCCACGGCAATAACAACGAGGGCCTGGGCCAGCCCCACTGGACCGACTGGTTGGCGACGCTCCACCGCGCCGTCCTGGACCTGCGGGCCAGCTGCCGCACCGTGGTGGCCGTCGGCTACTCGATGGGCGGCGCGCTGACGCTGCTGGAGACGGTGCGCGCGCCGCTCGACTACCTGGTGCTGCTGGCGCCGGCGCTGGGCCTGAGCGACGACTGGCGCCGGCGCGCCCAGCTGCGCCTGCTGCCGGCGCTGAAGTTCGCGCAGCCGTGGTTCTACCCGCTGGCCGCCGCCGACTTCGGCGACCCCAAGCTCCGCCAGCGGCTGATCCGCCGCTCGCCGGTGCCGCTGGACCTCGACGACCCCGCCGTCCAGACTGAGCTGCGGCGCCGCATCCGGGTGCCGATGCGGGCCGTCGAGCAGTTCTACGGCGTGGCGCTGCGGGCCGGGCGGATGGGCGCGCGCCTGCATCAGCCGACGCTGATCATGCACGGCCGCCACGACGCGACCATCCCGCTGATCTTCTCCGAGAAGCTCTTCGCCCGCCTGGGCAGCGCCGACAAGACCCTGCGCATCGCCGAGCACTCCGACCACGCGCTGGTCAACGGCCCCGAGGCGCCGGCGCTGATCGCTGAGATCCTCGACTGGCTCGCGGCGCGCGTCGGGCCGGCCGAGATTGCGGCGCCGACACAGCGGGACGGCGTCAGCTAAGGCACCTTGTCTGTCGGTGGCGGGCAGGGCTGACCACGCTGTCGACAGTAGAAGGTAAACGGGTGCATCCCGACCCAGGGTTGGACATCGATGTCCTCTAATCCAAGCGGAGCAACCACCCGCAGACCACGCTCGGTCGGTGGGAAGAGCGCGAGGGTGTAGGGTTGGAGATCTGGAGACAAGGCCGGAGGAGTTCCGCGAATCCTCAATCGTGAGCTTGTCCTCGAATGCGAGAAGCCCAATTTCCGTCCAGATTACGAAGATGCTGTACTCTGGCACCGGCGAGTAAATAACCGCAGACGATGCTCGGATATAGTTTGGTGGTCCATAGCGGCTGATGAGCACACCCAACGTGATTGGCGTCGTTGGATAGAGATAGATCGCGGTCACTGGGCCGCTGCCCTCCGGGGGAAAGCGGAGTGATCCACCATTCTGGCCACTGATCCAGTCCCAGCGAATGCTTCGAAGTGTCCCATCGATAGTGTTCGAGTCCTGGTTCGCAACTCGTCGGAGTGCAGTGAGCAGGTGGAGTGCGTCTGTCGCGCTGGTCACGCCTGGCGTAATGCCCTCCCAGCAGGGAAATGCACAGGGATCGCCCTGGAGCCAGCGCAGCTCCCAGTCCGCTGTAGTGATCGTTGGCCGCGGCGTTGCAGTGCTGGGCGGCGGTGTCGCGGTGCTGGGCGGCGGCGCGGTAGGCTGCGCAGTTGCAGTGCTCGGCGGTGTCGCGCTGGGCGGCGCGGTTGCAGTTCTGGGCTGTGCGGTTGCGGTGCTCGGCGGCGGTGTCACGGTGGGCCGCGCGGCTGCTACGGTGGGCGTCGGCGCCGCTCCTTGCGTGGGTCTGGGCGGCGCGTCGCTCACGCGCGGCGCGCCCGGCTGCTCGCAGCCGGCCACGAGCACGCTCAGCAGGAGCCAGGCAGCGATCCGGTGCGAGCGGGTCTGTGGTTGTCTCATGTGGCATGCCTCCAGCGCACGAGCTTCTCTAGCACGCGCCTCGCACCATCATACCAGCGCGCTGCGGGCGACGTTGCCGTTGGCCGGGTGGCACGGGCTGATTGTGCTATCATGATCCCAAGCTGGACATGATGTATGACACAGTTTGAAACATTGGCGCTTTTTCCCCTCCACACTGTGCTGTTCCCCGGCGAGATGCTGCCGCTGCACATCTTCGAGGAGCGCTACAAGGCGATGATCGGCCGCTGCCTGACGCGCCAGGAGCCGTTCGGCGTGGTGCTGATCCACAGCGGCCTGGAGGTTGGCCTCGCGGCGCAGCCCTACAGCATCGGCACCACCGCCACCATTGTCGAGGCGCTGCGCTTCGATGACGGCCGGATTTTGATTGCGGCCCAGGGCGGGCCACGCTTCCGCATCCACGAGATGATCGAGGAGTCGCCGTATTTTGTAGCGGCGGTCGAATTTCTGGAGGATAGCGTCGACCTGCAGGATCAGCTGCTGGCCGACCGCGTGCGCGCGCTGTATGATCGGTATCGCCGCTCGCCGCTGATCCAGGGCAGCGCCGCGCAGCCGCTCGCCGACCTGCCGCTTGACGCGCTGGACCTGTCGTTTCACCTCTCGGATCAGCTACAGATCACCCATACTGGCAAGCAGCGCCTGCTGGAGGCCGAGCTGCCCGCCCGCCTCGCGGCCCTCGCCGCCGTGCTGGAGGATGAGCTGCGGCTGCTGCCACCTAGCTCGGATGCCCCGACCCAGCATCCGGATGGACCGTGGTCACTCAACTAATGGTACTTGGAAGTTTGGTCATGACCCTGCGGCTGCCGGCCGTCCACACCCTGAAGGACAAGCGCGCGATCATCAAGTCGGTGATCAGCCGCGTGCGCAATGAGTTCAATGTCTCGGTCGCCGAGGTTGCCGAGCAGGACCGCTGGCAGCTGGCGGTGATCGGCGTCGCTTGTGTCTCGGGCGACCGGCGCTACGCCCGCGAGCAGCTGGACGCGGTGGTCGCGTGGGTGCGCGAGCATCGGCCCGACGTTGACCTCACCGACACCGAGATCGAGCTGTGGTAGGCGGCGCCCCGTGTAAACTGTATGGCTGACGTTTTTCCATTTCCCGCGATTGTCGGCCAGGACGAGCTGAAGCTGGCCCTGATGCTGGCGCTGGTCAACCCGGCGGTCGGCGGCGTGCTCCTGGAGGGGCCGTATGGCGTGGGCAAAACCACCACCGTGCGCGCCCTCCTCGACGTGCTGCCGCCGGTCGAGCAGCCGGTCTGCGTCCGCGGCTGCACCGTCGCCGAGCCGGCGGGGCAGTGCGGCGAGTGCCGCGAGCGCGTGCGGCTGGGCCAGCCGCTGACGATCACCGCGCCCGTCCGCCTGATCGAGCTGCCGCTGACCGCCCGCCTGGATGATGTCATCGGCGGCATCAACGAGCGGGTGGCGCTGGAGCAGCGGCGCGTCCTGCTGGAGCCGGGCGTGCTGGCGACGGCCCACGAGCAGGTGCTGTACGTCGACGAGGTTAACCTGCTGGAGCCGACGCTGGTCGATGCGATCCTCGACGCCGCCGCGCAGGGCCGGACCTTTGTGCGGCGCGGCGCCATGATCCGGCTCTACCCCTCGCGCTTTGTCTTGATCGGCTCGATGAACCCCGAGGAGGGCCGCCTGCGGCCGCAGATCATGGACCGCTTTGGGCTGCGAGTGTGGGTCGGGCCGCTGGCCGGCGACGAGCGGCTGGCCGCGGCGCGGAACGCCCGGCAGTTTCGGAGCGACCCGGCGCAGCTGCGGTCGCGCTACCTCGACCAGACCAATGCGCTGGCCGTGGTGATCGCCGCCGCCCGCGCGCAGCTGCCCGGCATCGAGCCGGAGCCGGCGCTGGAGGCCGCCGCGGTTGAGCTGGTCGACGCGCTGGCGATCCCCTCGCACCGCGCCGAGCTGACGCTGATCGAGGCGGCCCGCGCCCACGCCGCCCTGACCGCCGCTGGCAGCGCCGGCCTCGATAATCTGCGCCCGGTCGCGCACCTGGCGCTGCGCCACCGCCGCTCGGCCGCGCTTCTCGCCGAGGCGCAGCGCGTTGCCAGCGAGGACGCCATGATCGCGCAGGCGCTGCAGGCGCTGTGACGCGGCGTTGACAAAGCCCGCGGCGCTCCCTATGATTCGCAGCGAGGAATGCTATGCCGATCACCGCAGATAAACAGCGCCAGCCGCCGAAAAAAGGTGGCAGTCCCATCGGGATCATTACTGTAATCGTCTTGGTGGCGCTCAAAATGTTCGGCCCGCTGTCGGCGCTGGTGGCGCGGCTGTTCAAGGGCAACGTGAAGCTCAGCCTGCCAACGAGCTGGAACGTCACCCCCACCGAGGTTATCGTTGTCCTGGTGATTGTGGTCGTGATTGTCGGCGGCTCGGGCTTCCGGCGCTTCGCCCGCGCGTTCCGCGGCAACGAGTCGGCCGCGCCCGGCGCGCCCAACTGGATGACGCCGAGCCAGCCGGCCACCAAGCTGCCAGGCGTGCTCCACATCGGCTCGCCGCTGCCGCCGCCGACCGCGCCGCGCTATGACCGCGCGATCAACGGCTCCGTCGTGGCGGTCGCCGTCGTGCTGGCGGCGCTGATGCTCGGGGCGCTACGCCTCCTGCACCTCATCTGATGATTGATTTCGACGCATTTACGCGCCTCTACGACGCCGACTACGGCGACTTTGAGGACGACTTCGACCTCTTTCTGCCGTTCGCCGACCAGACCGGCGGCCCGATCCTGGAGGCGATGTGCGGCACCGGGCGGCTGCTCGTGCCGCTGGCCGCGGCCGGCCATCAGGTGGTCGGCCTCGATGTGTCGCCGGCGATGGTCGCGGCCGCCCAGGCCAAGCTTGACGCCGGCGGCTTCGCGACGAGCCGCGCTGCGGTCGGTGATGTCTGCGACTTTGCGCTACCCGAGCGCTTTCGGCTGGCGCTGATCGCCATGAATTCGCTGATGCACCTCGCCACCACCGCCGAGCAGCTGGCGGCGCTGCGGCGGCTGCACGCCCACCTCCTGCCGCGCGGCCTCCTGATCCTCGATTTGTTCAACCCCGACCCACACGAGCTGATCGCCGATGAGGGCGTGCTGGTCCACGCCAAAACGTTTCCGGCCGCCGACCAGACGGTGCAAAAGTACGTCCTGCGCCGCACCGACCTGGCGGCCCAGACCCACTACGTCGAGTTTATCTACGACGAGATCGCCCCCGACCGCACGCTGCGCCGCACCGTGCTGCCATTTCTGATGCGCTGGCTGTACCGCTTCGAGCTGGAGCATCTGCTGGCGCTGGCCGGCTTTCGCCTGGAGCAGGTCTATGGCTCCTATGATCTCGACCCGTACACAAGCAGCAGTGATCGCTTGATCGCCGTGGCCCGCCGCATGGGGCCGCGCTGGTCGCCCTAGAGGTTGCAATGGATGAGTTCGCCCTGGAGCTGCGCGCCGCTCGCCGGCAGCGCATTTTATATTTTGTGTTTGCGCTGTCGCTGCTGATCGCGACGGTGATCTGCGGCGCGCTGTTCTACGCCATGAGCAAGGGCGATGTGCGGCCGATCACGCTCGGCCCCGCCAGCCGCTTTGCAGTCGGGCAGCCAATCGATGTCGCCGTCAAACAGCTGGAAACCTCGAAGCTCATCCCGACGCGCTCGCTGCTGAGCGAGGATGTGATCTTTGTGGTCAAGCAGGCCGACGGCCGCTTTCGCGCCTGGCTCGGCGTTGACCCGGTGGCCGGCTGCTTTCTAAGCTGGCAGGCCGACCAGCAGCACTACACCGGCTGCTCGGCGGCGACCTACGATGTCAATGGCCGGAACACCGATCAGCTGTTCACGCCCAGCAGCCAGCCGGTTAATATGATCGAGCTGCCAACCGAGGTCCGCGACCAGCAGGTGTTTGTCCTGGACCAAATTGTCCGCTGACGCTGTGTGTTTAATGTCGTTGCCGCTCAGCTGGCCGGCCGCAGAGCTTATCCTGATGGCGTATATCCTGCTACGAGGTTTCCTCGGAACCAGCTAGCCAAGCAGGAGTAGACGTGTGGAAGAGATACAGGCGCTGCTCCACGAGCACCAGCGCGCCCTGACGACGGCGGTCCGCGACCTGACCGCGCATCACCAGCTGATCGTCGCCTCGAACCGTGGCCCGGTCGAGTTTACCGAGCAGGAGAGCGGCGATTTTACGGCGACCCGCGGCGCCGGCGGCCTCGTGACCGCGATGAGCGCCATGAGCGGCTATGTCACGCCTGTGTGGGTCGCGGCGGCAATGGGACCCGGCGACCGCGCCCGCGCCGCCGTGGCCGAGGGCGCGCCGATCCCGTATGCGAGCGACGGCCAGGAATTTCAGCTGTGCTTTGTCGAGCCAAGCGATGAGGACTATCGCCAGTACTACAACGTGATCGCCAACCCGCTCTTGTGGTTTTTGCAGCACTCGATGTGGGACGCGCCGCGCACGCCCAATATTACCACCGAGGTCTGGACGGCCTGGGCGGCCTATGAGCGGGTCAACCAGCTGTTCGCCGACGCCGTGGCCGCCGCGGTCCAGCCCGAGCAGCCGGCAGTGATTTTGCTCCAGGACTACCATCTGTACCTTGCCGCCGGCCAGCTGCGCGCCAAGCTCGCCGACGGGGCGATCATCAACCTATTTGTCCACATCCCGTGGCCCAGCTCCGACTACTGGGGCCTGCTGCCGCCGGCGATGCGCTCGGCGATCCTGCGCTCGTGCTGCATGCTGGACGTGATCGGCTTTCACACCGACCGCTACGCCACGAATTTCTCAACACCTGCGCCGTCTATCTGCCCGACGCTGAGATTGACTACGGGCAGCGCAGTGTCCGGCTCGATGGCCGCACCACCGCGGTGCGGTTCTACCCGATCTCGATCGATATGCTGGCGCTCCAGGAGCAGGCCGCGACCTCGATCAATGTCCGCGACCACCGCTACCGGCTGCGGGCGCGGCTGGGCGACCAGACGATTGTCCGCATTGACCGCGCCGAGCCGAGCAAAAACATTGTGCGCGGCTTTAATGCCTTTGAGCTCCTTCTGAAGGAGCACCCACAGCACCACGGGCGGGTCAAATTTCTGGCGTTTTTGGTGCCGTCGCGGCTGGGCGTTGAGGAGTACCAGCGCTACCTAGAGGAGATCATGAAGACGGTCGGCTGGATCAATCTGCGCTACGGCACCAGCGAGTGGCAGCCAGTCGAGCTCTTTGTGGGCGATGATTTTGAGCGCGGGCTGGCGGCGATGCAGCTCTACGATGTCCTGCTGGTCAACGCGATCACCGATGGCATGAACCTGGTCGCCAAAGAGGGGCCGGCGATCAACGAGGCCGGCGGTGTGCTGATTCTCTCCGAGGGCACCGGCGCCGCGCAGCAGCTTGAGGCGGCCGCGCTGATCGTCTCGGCCTGCGACATTGTGGGCACCGCCGAGGCGCTGCACACCGCGCTAACAATGCCGCTCGCTGACCGCCACGAGCGCGCTCGGCAGCTCAAGCAGCTCATCGCCGGCGAGGATTTGGCGATGTGGCTCTATCACCAGATCAAGGACATCAGCGGCCTGCTCGCCGAGCGCGCCCCGCTCGCGCACGAGGGCTAGCGCTTACGGGCGCCCGACCGCCGGCGCGCGACGCTGGCCCGGCTGCTCGGGGTTGAAAAACGTGTAGATCGTGTGCGAGAAGTCGCCGAGGTACGGCGACGGGTCGGCGTCGGGGTTGGTGACGTAGCCGGCCTTGATGTCGCGGTAGATGTAGATCGCCGCGACATAGCGGCCGCCCGGCGAGTCAACGATGCCCACGTCGCCCTGAAAGTCCGAGGTCCAGCCGCCCTTGTGGGCAACCTTGACGCCGGCCGGGATGCCGGCGACCATCCGCTCCTGATCGTGGGGCAGCGCCAGCCAGTCCACCATCTCCTCGCACAGCCGCTGGTTGAGCTTGCCGAGCTTCAGCAGCGGGCCGCGGCCGGCGCTGCAGTCGGCCAGCAGCGCAAACAGCTGGCCCATCTCGGCCGGCGTGGTGCGGAGATACGGGTCGGCGTCGGTGAAGGGCGCCGCGCCCTCGCGCGCCGGGCCGCCGCGCGGCAGCTGCGAGATCTGGATCAGATACTCGCCCGACTCATACGGGATGATCATATAGGTGTGCTTGAGGCCCAGGTCACGGAGCATCTGGGTCATCTGGTTCACGCCGTCCAGCGCGTCCTCGGTGCCGACCCCGCCGACCGCCGCCGCCAGCAGATTATTGGCCTCGATATTCTTTGACTCGCTGATCACCAGTCGCAGCCACTCGCGCTGCTTGTCGTTCAGCCCACCGAGTTGCGCGTAGGTGAAGATCATGATCGGCACCTTCATGACGCTGGCGCCGGAAAACACCGAGTCGCCGTGGTAGCCGATGGTCTCGCCGCTGGCGAGGTCCTGAACATAGAAGCCGGCGACGCCTTTCCAGTACGCGGCATGCTCCTGGAGAATCGCTGCCAGGTCGCTGAGGCCGCGGCGCGGCGGCGTGACCACCGTGGTCGGCAGCGCGACTGGCGCGGCATCCGGCATTTTCAGTGCGGCGGCGATGCGCTCCAGCGCGGCGTCGGCGTCGACCGTCAGGCCGGGCTGCGCAACAAAGGTGAAGGTCTGGGTGATGGCTTTGGCGTCGGAGATCACCGTGCTGACCGGCGGCTGCTCGATTGTGGGCAGCAGCCGCGTCAGCCGCTCCTCCAGCGCCGCCCGATCAATGCTGACCGTGACTGGCACGCTGACCGGCCCGGTGCTGCGGAGCGCGGCAGCGACCAGCTCGACAGCATTGGGCAGCCGCACTAGGTCGGCGGCGGCCAGCGTCAGGCGGCGGTCGGCGGCGCTAAGGGTCAGCGGCTGGCCCCAGCGCGCAAGCGCGGCGTTCACGGCCGCGGTGGCCTCATCCGCGGTCAGGCCGCCGACCGGCTGGCCAGCAATCGTGCTGCCGGCGGCGAAGGTCGGCAGCGGCGTTGCGGTCGGCGGGGCGACGGTGCTCGTCGGTGGGAGCGCCGTGCTGGTCGCTAGCACGGCGGCGCTCGTCGGTGGCGCGGCGGTGCGCGGCGCGCTGGCGACGCCCGGCACGGGCTGGGCTGGTGAAAAAATCGGGCTGGCGAAGGCGATGAATATCACCAGCAGCACCGCAAAAAAAATCGTCTTCTTGGGCATAGCAATCACAGTGAACGCCCCGCCACCGGGCGGCGCAGCGCTCGCACAAACCGCGGTAGTATAATCGGCGTCAACCAAAACAACAAGGAGCGGCAATGACGCCACTGGTCGAGTGTATCCCAAATTTTAGCGAAGGCCGCCGGCCCGCGGTCGTGGCCGAGATTGTCGCGGCGATTGCGGCCGTGCCGGGCGTGCAGCTGCTGGGCCACGAGTCCGACACCGATCACAATCGCACCGTCGTGACGTTTGCGGGCGCGCCCGCGGCGGTCGTCGCGGCCGCCTTCGCCGGCGCGCAGACCGCGCAGCGCCTGATCAACCTCGACGAGCACCAGGGCGCCCACCCGCGGCTCGGCGCGACCGATGTGATCCCGCTGGTGCCGCTGCGCGACATCACGATGGCCGAGTGCGTCGCGCTGGCCCGCGAGCTAGGCGCGCGGCTGGGCAGCGAGCTGGGGATTCCGGTCTATTTGTACGAGGCGGCGGCGACCCGGCCCGAGCGCCAGAATCTGGCCGACGTGCGGCGCGGCGAGTACGAGGCGCTGAAAACCACGCTCGGCACCGACCCGGCCCGCGACCCTGACTTTGGCCCCGCCATGCTGACCCCCGCCGGCGCTACCATCGTCGGCGCTCGCCCGCCGCTGATCGCCTACAACGTCTACCTGGCCACCGGCGAGGTCAAGGTCGCCAAAGCTATCGCCAAGTCGATCCGCCAGAGCAGCGGCGGCTTTCCGCAGGTCAAGGCGCTGGGGTTGCTGGTCGGCGGGCGGGCGCAGGTCTCGATCAACATGACCGACTTCCGCACGACCTCGCTGTGGACGGTCTGGACCGCAATCCAGGCCGCGGCCAGCGCCCACGGCACGACGGCGGTGGAAAGCGAGATCGTCGGCCTGGTCCCCGAGGATGCGCTGCTGGCGGTGGCTCAGGAGGCGCTCCAGCTCCACAGCCTGAGTCCGGCGCAGCTGCTGGAACGACAGTTGCGAGGCGAGTAGCTGGAAGGTGGGACACGATGGACGCACTGACATGGTTGATTTTTTTGGTGGTCGCGGCGCTGATTGTGGTCGCGGTGGTCGGGATCCTGCAGTTTTGGAACCGCGAGCTGAATCTTTCGGACGATGATATTGCGCTGGAGAAGCGCATGACGCGGCTGAACGACGGCCAGGCCAACCGGCGGCGCGACGAGGACATTGTGCGGCTCCTGAGCGGCGATGACAACCGGATCATCGGCGAGGACGAGCGGCGCTAGCCCAGCCAGATCACGAGCCAGAGCATGACGGCCTGCAGCACGAGGCAGCCGATCACCAGCGCCAGCACGAGCCGACGGCGGCGGTAGGCGCGGCGACGGGCCGCCAGGCGCGCGGTGATCGCGCGGTGGTGCTGCGGCACGCGCGCCGCCACGCCCGGCGGCAGCAGCGCCACGCGCCGCAGCTGCTGCACCACCCGCCGCGCCGCGATGAGGTCGTTGTAGCAGGTCGCGCACAGCTGCACATGGCGCTCCACGATGCGCCGGCCGCGCTCGTCGGCCACGCCGTCGGCATAGGCTGCCAGGATGCCGGCCAGGTCAGAACAGCGGATCATCGTCGCGTTGTACCTCCAGCAGATGCTGGCGGGCCAGCTGCAGCTCGGCCGCCAGCTCGGGCGGCGCCAGCGCCACCACCGCCGCCAGTGTCGCCGGGTCAAGCTGTAGGTGGTAGCGCAGCAGCAGCAGCGCCCTTTCGGTCAGCGGCAGCTGGTGCAGCGCCCGCAGCAGCACGCGCAGGCCGCCCTCGGGCGCCAGCGGCTGTAGCACCAGGCCGCGCCGCACGTAGCGGTTCAGGACCCGCAGCGCCGTGCGCCAGCGGCGGACGGGATCGGTCGACGCCGGGCCGCGCCCCAGCAGCGTCCAAACCTGGTCCGTCGCGGTCACCGCCAGCGCCGCGTCGCCCAGCATCTGGTACATAAAGCCTAGCAGCCGGCCATAGTCGGTCAGCGAAAGATCGGGTCCACCTGCGCTCATCGCCAGATTGTACCGAAGCGCCGCCCGCCGCCCGCCGGCCCGCATGATCGCTCCATGACAACCGCCGGCCCACGCCGAAAGAGACGTGGTATGATGCGACCACCAGGAGGAGCTATGCTTTTATCGGTGATTATTCCGTGCTACAACGAGAGCAAAACCATTCAAGAAGTGCTGCGCGTCGTCCGCACCATCACCCTGGATAAAGAGATTATTGTCGTGGACGACCACTCCCACGACGACTCGTACCTGATCATGCAGCGCGAGGCTGAGCACGACGACCGGCTGCATGTCATCCGGCACCAGCGCAACCTCGGCAAGGGCGCGGCCGTGCGCACCGGGCTGCGGATCGCCCAGGGCGAGATCGTGCTGATCCAGGATGCCGACCTGGAGTACGTCCCCGCCGACTACTACGAGCTGGTGCGGCCCATCGTGGAGGGCAAGGTCGACGTGGTGTTCGGCTCGCGCTTCAACGGCCCGCACACCGGCATGTATTTTTGGAACGCCATCGGCAACCACGGCCTGACTTTTCTCACCAACCTCCTCTATAACGCCTGGCTGTCCGACATGGAGACCTGCTACAAGGTCATGCGCACCGACATCATGCGCTCGCTGGACCTGACCAGCCGGGATTTTCGCATTGAGCCTGAGATCGCCGCCAAAGTGCTGCGCCAGGGTCATCGCGTGCTGGAGGTGCCGATCTCCTACTTTGGTCGGACCTATGAGCAGGGCAAAAAGATTAGGAAAAGCGATGGCCTGAAAGCTATTCTGACCTTACTGCGCTGTCGGCTCTGGCAGGGCACCACGCCCGAGCTGCCGCCGCTGCCCCGTCCGCTGGTGCGCGCCGCGCTCACCGCGATCAACGAGGCGACCGCGCAGCGCTATGCGAGCCGCGCGACGGTCTAATATCGGCCCGGTTTCATTCAAGGAGCTATCATGGCAACAGCAACCGCGCTCCCAAAGCGCGCCGACCTCGACCCCGCATATACCTGGAATCTTGAAAGCCTTTTCGCCAGCGACCCCGGCTGGGAGTCCGAGTTCACTACCCTAGAGGCCGCGCTGCCCAGCCTTGAGGCGCTGCAGGGCACGCTGGGCCAGGATGCCGAGTCGCTCCTCGACGCGCTCCAGCGCCGCGACCAGATCGGCAGCGATGTCGAGCGCCTGCTGGTCTACGCCTTTATGCGCCGCGACGAGAACACCGCCAACCCCACCTACCAGGCGCTGGCCGAGCGCATGAACTCGCTGATGGCGCGCTACAGCAAGGCCACCGCGTTTTTCAACCCCGAGATTCTGGCGCTCGACGACGCGACCTTTGAGCAGTTTTATGCCCAGGCGCCCGACCTGGAGGGCTACCGCTTTCATCTGGCCGACGTGCGGCGCCAAAAAGCCCACATCCGCTCGGCCGAGGTCGAGGCGGTGCTGGCGCAGGCCGGCGAGGTCACCAATGCGCCCGGCACGATCTTCGGCATGCTCAACGACGCCGACTTTAAATTTCCGATGATTCGCGATGAAGAGGGCAACGAGATTGAGCTGACCAAAGGCCGCTACAGCCTGTTCCTGGAGTTGAGCGACCCGCGCGTCCGCCGCGAGGCCTTCGAGGCGATGTACAGCGTGTACTCGGCGCACCGCAACACGCTGGCGGCCACGCTCGGCGGCGCGATCCGGCGCGATATTTTCAACGCCCAGGTCCGCGGCTACGGCTCGTCGCTGGAGGCCGCGCTGGAGCCGGACTCGATCCCGCTGGCGGTCTACCACAATCTGATCGAGACGGTCAACCGGAATCTGCACCTGCTCCACCGCTACGGCGCGATCCGCAAGCGCATGCTCGGCCTAGATGAGCTGCATATGTACGATATGTATGTGCCGCTGACGCCCGGCAAGCCCGCCGAGTTTACCTACGACCAGGCCCGCGAGGCGGTCGCGGCGGCGCTGGCGCCGCTCGGCCCCGACTATGCCGAGACGCTACAGCGCGGCCTGTACAGCGATCGCTGGATCGATGTCCACGAGAACGATGGCAAGCGCGGCGGCGCGTACAGCTGGGGCGCCTACAACTCGCAGCCCTTTATTCTGCTGAACTGGCAGGACAATATCAACAGCATGTACACCCTGGCCCACGAGCTGGGCCACTCGATGCACTCGTTCTTCACCCGCTCGGCGCAGCCCTATGTCTACGGTCACTACACGATCTTTGTCGCCGAGGTTGCCTCGACCTGCAACGAGGCGCTGCTAACCGACCACCTGCTGAAAAACACCACCGACCGCGGCCTGAAGATGCAGATCCTCAACCAGCAGATCGACGAGATTCGCGGCACGCTGTTCCGCCAGACGATGTTTGCCGAGTTCGAGCTGGAGTCGCACCGCCTGGCCGAGGCCGGCGAGGCGATGACTACCGAGCGGCTGAGCGAGATCTACCGCGAGCTGGTGGTGCGGTATCACGGCCCCGACCTGGTGTTCGACGAGCAGCTGGCGCTGGAGTGGAGCCGCATCCCGCACTTCTACCGCGCCTTCTACGTCTACAAGTACGCCACCGGGATCTCGGCGGCGATGGCGCTGTCGCAGCAGATTCTGAGCGAGGGCCAGCCGGCGGTTGACCGCTACCTCCAGTTCCTGAAGGGCGGCGCGGCCCAGACCTCGATTGACCTCTTGAAGGGCGCCGGCGTGGACATGACGACGCCGCAGCCGATTGAGCAGGCGCTGGCCGTGTTCGGCACGCTGCTGGATCAGTTCGAGGCCCTGCTGGACGCGAAGGACGAGTAGACCGCTCGCTCACGACAGCGACACCGCCGACGCATGGGCGTCGGCGGTGTTTGATTCAGGGCGATCGTTGCAGCCCTAGCGATGCAGCGTAGGCGCGGTGCATTATTCGAGGGCCGGCCCCGCGGTCGGCGCGGGGCCGTGCCACCACTCGCGCACCAGCCGCAGGCCGTGCCAGGCGGCAAACACCAGCGGCGGCCCAAACACCAGCAGCGCCCGGTAGCGCTCCAGCAGCCCCGGCTCGGGTAGCGCGGGAAATAGCGGGTAGAGCAGCAGCGCCAGCACCGACAGCCCGACCGCCGCGCGGCCGGTGACACGCCAGTCGAGAAGTGCGGCCAGCGCCACAAACCAGGTGGCATACCAGGGCCAGACCCACACCGCCGCCACCGTGGTGTAGACAAAGAGAATCCACGCGCCCGCCGCCAGCATGGTCCTGAGGCTGCGGGTCAGCGCCGCGCCGACCAGGCAGGCCGCCACCAGGATCAGGAGGCCCAGATTGCGGAGCAGCGCCTGCACCGCTTTTTGGTGCGCGATCAGCTGGTCGCGGGTGCGGCTCTGCTCGCGCATGAAGCGCTGGTAGCGCGCGTGCTGCTGCGTCTGCCAGCTGCCGAGGTCATCGCTGTGATCGCCGAGCACCACGTTGCCGGCGTTCAGCGGCGCCAGGTCCACGAGCGCCGGGTCGGGCCATTTGCCGAGCAGCCACATCGCCCGCCCGTACTCGCCGGCCGCCAGCTCGCCCAGCGAGTTGATCACCCGCTTCTGGGGCGGCGCGTCGACCAGGATTTTGAGCGTGTGGCGGCTGGTCGGGCTGCTCCAGGCGCCCTGCGCCTCCCAGTACGGTGCATACAGCGCGGCGCTCAGGCCGGCAAAGATCGCCAGCGAGCCGACGGTGTAGACCACGCGCTGCCAGTGGCTGCGGGCCGCCCACAGCAGCACCAGGCCATACAGCGGCAGCAGCGGAAACGCGATCCACTTGGTCAGCACCGCCAGCGTCAGGGCCGCGATCGCCGCCGGCCACCAGCTGCGCAGGTGGGCCACAATCGCCAGCAGCATCCAGGTGATCATCAGCGCATCGTTGTGGCCGTTGCCGACAAACTCGATCAGCGCCAGCGGGTTGAGCAAATACAGCGCCGTCCCCCAGCTACACTGCGCCGGCCGCCAGCGGCTAAGATCCACCAGATCAGTGCGCCGTTGACCAAGTGCAGCGCCAGCGCCAGCAGCTTGTAGGCCAGCACGTAGGCGATGATATGTGGCACCGTTGACTCGACGATCATGGTCAGCAGCATCGAGGGATAGATCCAGCCGGGGCCGTAGACCGACGGCACGCCGGTCCAGTTGACCCAGCGGAAAAACGGGTCGCCGCTGGCGATGCTCGGCGGGTCGATGAACGGATTTTTGCCATACAGCGTCGCCAGCCGCCCGAAGCTGATGTAGCTGTAGACATCGCCCGACAGGAGGTTGGGCGTCAGGAGCAGCGGGGCGCTCACGAGCAGCGCCAGGCCCACGAGCGCGCGGAGCCGCAGGTGGCCGCCAGCCCGCAGTCGCAGCAGCACGCCCAGGTAGCCGGCGACGATCACCAGCCAGGCGGCGACCTGCAGCGCCGGGTGGCCCGCCGCCAGCGCCGAGCGGCGCGCGGCAAACACTTGGTCGGCGCTGAACATGTGGCGATAAAACCAGGTCCAGTAGCCGCTCAGTGGCTCCAGAACTTGGCCGGCGGCCCAGCCAACCGAGCGAAAGTGGAGCGTGAAAAACCAGCCGAGGTAGCCCACGAGGCTCACGGCGGTGGCCGCCAGCAAGCGCCAATCGCGCCGTGCTGCTGCAACGACGCGACTGTGCGTGGTGATCGGCGTGGTGTGCAGCGGTTCTTGCAATGCCACAGATCGTCCTTTTGTCCAAAATCGGCGGGATTATACCACCGCCAGCCAGGCTGTCCGGCGCGTCGGCCAGTCCCTCAGCACATCCTGGGCCAGCAAGCGTCGTGCTATGCTAGCACCGCATCGCATTATATAGGAGGCCGCATCTTATGTATGGACGCAAGCTCGATCCGACGCCGCTCGGCCCTGGCACGACGGTGCGCGACCTGGTGGACCAGCACTTTTTTGCCTACAACGCCGCCCGGCTGCGCGAGGCCTGCCAGCTGCTCAGCAAGCGGATTTTGTCCTCCGACGCCACTGTGGGCGTCACGCTGTCGGGCGCCCTGACGCCGACCGGCCTGGGATATTCGGCGCTGGTGCCGCTGATCGACGGCGGCTTCATCGACTGGATCGTCTCGACCGGCGCCAACCTGTACCACGATCTGCACCGCTCGCTCGGCTTTGAGCTGTTTGGCACCTCGCCCAACACCAACGACCTGGAGCTGCGCGACCAGCATATTATTCGGATCTACGACATCCTGTTCGATCAGGACGTGCTGCTGAAGTCGGATGCGTTTTTGCGCCGCGTCCTCCAGGCGCCCGAGTTTCAGCGCCGCATGAGCACGGCCGCGCTGCACTATGGGCTGGGCAAGTACGTGCGCGCCCGCGAGCAGGCACTGGGCACGACCTACCGCTCGATGATCGGCGCGGCCTACGAGGCCGGCGTGCCGATCTACACCTCGTCGCCCGGCAACTCGACGATTGGCATGAATGTCGCGGCACTGGCGCTGGGCGGCTCGAAGCTTCAGTTCGATGTCGAGGCCGATGTCAACGAGACGACGGCGATTGTCCACGCCGCCAAAAGCGCCGGCCAGCAGTCGGCGGTGGTGATCTTCGGCGGCGGCTCACCCAAAAACTTTATTCTCCAGACCGAGCCGCAGATTCAGGAGATCATGGGCATCCCCGAAAAAGGCCACGACTATTTTATCCAGGTGACGGATGCGCGGGTGGACACCGGCGGGCTGTCGGGGGCGACGCCGAGCGAGGCGATGACCTGGGGCAAGGTCGATCCCGAGCAGCTGCCCGACACCGTGGTCTGCTACACCGACTCGACAATTGCGATGCCGATCATGGCGGCCTATGTGCTCGACACGTGCGCGCCGCGGCCGGCCAAGCGGCTCTACGACCGCTTGCCAGCGATGCTTGCGGCGCTGCAGCAGGCCTACACCGAGCACGCCCCGCCCGATGAGGCCGAGGATATTGTGGATGGCGGCGGTGGCAGCGCAGTCGGCCGCGGCACGCCGCACCCCGAAAGCTAGTTGAGGCGCTGGGAGCTTACGGCGCCGGCGTGATCGGCAGCGAGGCGCCGGTGGCGCTCGGCTCGGGCGCCGGTGGGTCGGTGGGCGCGTCGGTGGGCGCGGGCGGCGCGTCGGTTGGCAGCGGCTCGGGCGTCGGCGCGTCGGTGGGCGCCGCGGTCGGCTCCGGCGTGTCGCTGGGCGCGCTGGTCGGCTCAGGTGGCGCGTCGGTGGGCGCGGGCGGCGCGTCGGTCGGCACGGGCGGCGCAAAGGTTGGTGGCGGCGGCGCGAAGGTTGGCACGATGATGACCGGCGCGCGGGTGGCGCTGGGCGTGGTGCTCGGCGTGGCGCTCGGCGTAGCGGTGGCGGTGGCGGTGGCGGTCGCGCTGGCAGTCGGCGTCGGCGTGGCCGTCCTGGTCGTGGTTGGGCTGGCCGTCGGCGTGGCAGTCATTGTCGCGGCGGGGCTGGCTTGCACCGCCGGCCCCACCGTGGCGCTGCGGCTGGTGGGCGTGGCCGAGGTGCCGGCCGGGACGCCCGCCGGGACGCCCGCCGGCTGGCGCAGCGTAGCGATCGCCAGCGCGATCCAGCCGATCAGAATAATGCCCACCAGCGCCACCAGCGCCAGCAAAAAGCGGCGGTCGCGGGGCGCCAGCGCCTGGAGGCCGCCCGTGGCATGCGGCAGCGCCGGGGCGTCGCTCGGCGTTGAGGCGCTCCAAGCACCTGTGTATAATGGACAGGTCACGTGGTTGGCGCTTAGGCAGTAGCTGGGCTGCTCCACCGGAATCTGCACCGCCTCGCCGTTGCGAAAGCACCGATGCTCGGGCGTGGCGGCGGCGAAGCGAATCGCGCGATTTTGGCGCAGGCCCAGATATGGGCAGTGTGGCGATTGAGTCACGTGGTTCTCACGCGCGGACATCCGCGGGCTGAAGACATTTAAAAGTATAGAGGAGCGCTGGGGCAACGTCAATGCTGCCCCGCGGCATACGATGCGGATACTAGTGCTTTCGGATATTCACTCCAACGCGGCGGCGCTTGATGCGGTGCTGGCCGTCGCGCCGCCCTACGACGAGCTGTGGTGTCTCGGCGATACCATCGGCTACGGCCCTGAGCCGAACCTGTGCCTAGCGCGGATGTCGAAGCTGGCGACGCAGGCCCTGACCGGCAACCACGACCTGGCCTGCCTGGGCGCGGTGCCGCTGGACGATTTCAACCCGGTCGCGCGCATCGCCAACGAGTGGAACAACCGCCAGCTGGAGCCGGAGATGCGCCACTGGTTGGCGGCCCGCCCGGCGCGCCTGGACGTGGAAGGGGCGACGCTGGCCCACGCCAGCCCGCGCGACCCCGTTTGGGAGTATGTGCTAGACCGCCAGGTGGCCGCCGAGAATCTGGCCCACTTCACGACGCAGGTGTGCTTTATCGGGCACTCGCATGTGCCGCTGCTGTTCGCCCAGAGCAGCGCCGGCCAGACCCAGTTTGGCCTGGCCGCCACGAATCAAGTCACCGAGCTGCAGCCCGACACCCGCTACATCATCAATCCGGGCAGCGTGGGCCAGCCACGCGACGGCGACCCGCGCGCCGCCTACGCCGTCTGGGACACCGACGCGCAGACCGTGCGCTGGTGCCGCGTGCCCTACGATATTGCCGCGACGCAGCGGGCGATGCGCGACGCCAATCTGCCGGCGATCCTAGCCGACCGGCTGGCGCTCGGCCGCTAAACTAAAAACAGCCACGGCTGTCAAAATTGACCGTTCGGCACGGCCGTGCTACACTAGCGGTGTGCAAAAATCGCTCCAAACGATAGATTTAGCTATCAAAGCCAGCAGCCCAGCAAGCGCCATTGTGCGCTTGTTGCAGCGTCATGGCCCATCTTCGATCAAGCTGCTGGAAAGCGAGCTGGGCGTCAGCACCAACGCCGTGCGCGAGCAGCTGGCGCAGCTGCAGGCCGCCGACCTGGTGCAGGTCACCAAGCAGCCGCAGCCGGCCGGGCGGCCGCTCAACCTCTACACCCTGACGGCCCGTGCCCAGGCGCTGCTGCCCCACGGCTACGACCGGCTGCTCAACCTCCTGTTTGAGGAAATTGTGGCCGAGGACGGCGCCGCCAAACTCCAGCAGCTGCTTCACGGCGTCGCCGAGCGGCTGGCCGCCGAGCTGGGCGCCGCCACCACGGCGGCGCCGGCCACACAGCGCGTGGCCGAGGTGCAGGCCGCGCTGACCCAGCACAACGTCGCGATGACCGCGGTGGCTGAGGCCGACGGTCTGCGGCTCCACACCTGGAGCTGCCCCTACCTCGCGCTCGCCGCCGAGCATTCCGGCGTCTGCGAGATGGAGGCCCACATGCTGGAGCGGCTGCTGGGCCAGCCTATTCATGTCGAGCAGCGGATCGTGGACGGCCACGCCAGCTGCCGATTTTTAGTTGACGAGCGGGTGCAAGCCCCGACCGCTATACAGAACGAGGAGTAGCATGTCAAACGGCGCTGGGAACAACCTCACGATCCGCGACCTGCGGGTCAAGATCGAGGGCGAAGACAAAGAGATTCTGAAGGGCATCAACCTGACGGTTGAGGCGGGCAAAATTCACGCGATCATGGGGCCGAACGGCTCGGGCAAGTCGACGCTGGCCTACACGCTGGCCGGCCACCCGCGCTACGAGGTGACGGGCGGCGAGGCGATCTATCACGAGGCCAATATTCTGGAGCTGGAGCCGGAGGAGCGCTCGAAGGCTGGGATTTTCCTGGCGTTCCAGTACCCGGTCGCCGTCGCGGGCGTGACGGTCGCCAACTTCCTGCGCGCCGCGGTCAACGCCCACCGCGCGCAGCCTGGCAAGGACCCCAAGACCACCGCGATGCCGATCGCCGAGTTCCGCAAAACCATGCAGCAGCAGATGCAGACTGCTGGAGATGTCGCCCGACTTCGCCCGCCGCTACCTCAACGAGGGCTTTTCGGGCGGCGAGAAAAAGCGCCTCGAAATTTTGCAGATGGCGATGCTCAAGCCCTCAATGGCGATCATGGACGAGACCGAACTCGGGCCTCGACATCGACGCGCTGCGGCATCGTCGCCAACGGCGTCAACGCCGTCAAAGCCAACAACCCCGAGCTGGGCGTGTTGGTCATCACCCACTATCAGCGGCTGCTCAACTACATCAAGCCCGACCGCGTCCACGTCCTGATGGACGGCCTGATCGTCCGCGAGGGCGGCCCCGAGCTGGCGCTGGAGCTGGAGGAGAAGGGCTACGATTTCATTCGGGAAGAGGTTTTTGGCAATGCAAGCGCTTAACCCTACGCTCGGCAGCCTTCCGACCGAGGGCCTGACCGAGCCGCAAGCCCTGGCGCTCCAGCACGCCCAAAGCGCGTCGCTGCCGGCCTGGAAGCGCACCAATATCACCGGCCTCAACCTTGATGAGCTACAGCCGGTCTTTGGCACCGCCGAGGTCACGGCGCCAACGGTCGAGGGGCTGTGGGTCGGCGACTGGAAAGCTGCCCGCGCCGAGCAGTCCGCGCTCGTCGCGCGCTACCGCGGCACGGCGGTCAGCGATAGCCTGACCAAATTCGTGGCCTACAACGCCGCGCTGGCTCAGGACGGCGTGGTCGTCCACGTCGCCCGCAATGTGATCGTCACTGAGCCGATCCGGGTGCGCTACACGCTGCCGGCCAGCGGCGCCATCACGCTGCCGCGCACGCTGATCGTCGCCGAGGCCAACAGCCAGGTCATGGTGATCGAGGAGTTTGTCAGCGCCGACGGCGCCGGCACCGCTCTAACGGTGCCGGTCGCTGAAATCTTCGCCAACGACGGCGCCAATGTTAGCTTTATGAGCCTCCAGACGCTGGGGGCGCAGGCCTACAGCCTCGGCGCCCAGACGGCGGTGCTCGGCCGCGACGCGCAGCTCTTCTGGCTGGCCGGCGCGGCGGGCGGGCTGGTTCAGCACACCGCGATGGACGTGCAGCTGCGCGGCAACGGCAGCAGCGTCAACTGGCTGGGCTTCACCTTTGCGACCAAAACCCAGCAGCTGCTGTGGGCGCCGCAGGTGCACCATATCGGCCTGAGCACCACCGCGCAGATCGAGTGGAAGACGGCGGTCGCTGACACCGGCTACGCGGTCTTCGACGGCATGATCAAGATCGATAAGACCGCGCAGGGCACCAACTCCGACCTACGCGACAATGTGCTGCACCTGTCGCCGGCGGCCCGCTCGGACTCAATCCCCGGCCTGGAGATTGACGCCAACGAGGTCAAGGCCGGCCACGGCTCGACCAGCGGCCAGGTTGACGAGGAGCAGGTGTTCTACCTGCGGACCCGCGGCATGTCGCGGCAGGCGGCGGTCAGCGCGATCGTGCTGGGCTTCTTCGCCTCAATCGTCGAGCGCGTGCCGCTGGACGATGTGCGCGACCGCGTGCTGGAGCTGATCGAGGCCAAGCTCTAGCATGGACGAGGCCCGCGAGCTGATCGTGGACTACGCCGAGCATCCGCGCAACTACGGCGCGCTGGCGGCGCCCACGGCGGTGCAGCGCGTGACCAACCCGCTGTGCGGCGACCGGGTGACGCTGTACCTGGTGATCGCCGACGACGTGATCACCACCGCGCAGTTCGAGGGCCGCGGCTGCACGATCTCGCAGGCTGCGGCCGCGATGCTGACCGAGCAGCTCGTCGGCCTCCCGGTCGCCGCCGCCGCCCGCATCGAGCGCGTGGCGCTCCTTGATGAGCTAGGCCTGACGCTGAACCCGGCCCGCGAGCGCTGCGCCACGCTCGGCGTCGCGGCGCTCCAGGCGGCGCTGGCGCAGCTCGGCGGCGCGCCCACATCTGCGGAGCCGCGCGGCGCGTAGCTCCACATAACGGTTCGATTCACTTAAGGAACTTTGATGACTGACCAACAGATAGCCAACGTTGATTTTGACTACGCGAAGTATGGCTTTCGCGATGAGGAAAACTATACCTATAAGTCCTCCAAAGGCTTGAACGAGGACACGGTTCGGACCATCTCGCAGATGAAAAACGAGCCGGAGTGGATGCTCAAGCGCCGCCTCAAAGCGCTGGAGATTTTCAACAAGAAGCCGCTGCCGGTCGACGGCACCTGGGCCAACCCCAAGCTGGCCGAGCTGGACTTTCAGGATATTTTCTACTACGTGCGCCCCGGCGAGAAGTCGGAAAAATCGTGGGACGACGTGCCCGAGAATATCCGCACCACCTTCGAGAAGCTGGGCATCCCCGAGGCCGAGCAGAAGTTCCTGGCCGGCGTGGGCGCTCAATATGAGTCAGAGAGTGTGTACCACTCGCTGCGCGCCGAGTGGTAAAAGCTGGGCGTGATTTTCCTCGACATGGACACTGCGCTCCGCGAGTACGAGGATGTGGTCAAAGAGTACTTTGGCACGATCGTGCCGGCCGCCGACAACAAGTTCGCCGCGCTCAATACCGCGGTCTGGTCGGGCGGGTCGTTTGTGCTGGTCCCCAAAGGCGTCAAGGTCGACATCCCGCTCCAGGCCTACTTCCGCATCAACGCCGAGAACATGGGCCAGTTCGAGCGCACGCTGATCATCGTGGAGGAGGGCGGCGAGGTTAACTATATTGAGGGCTGCACGGCACCTGTCTATACCACGAACTCGCTGCACTCGGCGGTGGTTGAGATCATCGTCAAGGAGGGTGGCAAGTGCCGCTACACGACGATCCAGAACTGGTCGAATAACATCTTCAACCTGGTAACAAAGCGCGCAGTCGCCTATAAGAACGCCTCAATGGAATGGGTCGATGGGAACATCGGATCACGCCTGACCATGAAGTATCCCGCCGTCTATATGCTAGGCGACGGCGCGAAGGGCGAGGTGCTGTCGGTGGCGTATGCGGGCGAGGGCCAGCACCAGGACGCCGGGGCCAAGATGGTCCACGCGGCGCCTAACACGACCAGCCGCATCACCAACAAGTCGGTCTCCAAGAACGGCGGCCGCACGACCTACCGCGGCCTGGCCAAAGTGCTGCCGGGCGCCACCAACGCCAAGATCAACGTTGTCTGCGATGCGCTGATCCTCGACGACCGCTCGGCGTCGGACACGATCCCCTACATCGAGATCGAGGAGGACCAGGCGACGATGGCCCACGAGGCGACCGTCGGCAAGATCGGCGAGGAGCAGCTGTTCTATCTGAAGAGCCGCGGCCTGAACGAGGCCGAGGCGCTCTCGATGATCGTGCTGGGCTTCATGGAGCCGTTCACCCGCGAGCTGCCGATGGAGTACGCCGTCGAGCTCAACCGCCTGATCCAGATGGAGATGGAGGGTTCGGTCGGCTAGCGCCGGCTGACCACGGGCGGGCGGGCGATGTGCAGCCGTGCATGTCGCCCGCTTTAACATCGGGCGCAGCGCAGGAGCACAGCATGGCAGAGTTTGTCACGGTCGGCCAGGCCGACCAGATTCCCGACGGCGGCGCGCTGGCGTGCGAGGTGGCGGGCGCGGAGGTCGCGGTGTTTCGCTGCGGCGACGCGCTGTACGCCATCGGCAACATCTGCTCGCACGCCTACGCCCAGCTGAGTGGCGGCGAGGTCGACACCGACGACTGCACCGTCGAGTGTCCGCTGCACGGCGCGGTGTTTAGCCTAGCGACCGGCCGGCCGCGCACCCTGCCGGCCACGACGCCGGTCGCGACCTACCAGGTGCAGGTCGTCGACGGCGCGGTGCAGGTCGCGCTACCATAAAACGAGGAGGCTATGGACCGACAAGAGCAGATCGATTTTATTCTGGATCACTATCAGCAGCCGCGGCATCAGGGCCAGCTCGACCCGGCCGACGTGACAATGCCCGGTGGGAATCCCGGCTGCGGCGACGTGGTGACGATCTACCTGAACGTTGACCACGACCACGACCGCATCGCCGACGTGACCTTCGAGGGCGTCGGCTGCACGATCTCGCAGGCGGCCGCCTCGATCCTGCTGGAGAAAATGCACGGCCAGCCGCTGACCGTCGTGGACGCCCTGGACTACAACGACATCATCGACGAGCTGGGCCGCGAGGTTGTCTCGACGCGGCCGCGGTGTGCGACGCTGGCGCTCGGCACGCTCAAGGCCGCCGTCAAAAAATACCGCCTTGACCAGCGGCGCGCGCGCGGCGAGATGCACGAGATCGACGACGCGCCCGTGCGCTATGAGGCCTAAGGAGCAGTATGGCGATCACAGTCGTTCTCCCCAACGCCCTCCGGCCGTTCGCCGGCGGCCTTGACCGCTGGCCGGTCGACGCCGGCACCGTCGCCGAGGCGCTCGCCAAGCTGGTTGAGCGGTATCCCGAGATGACGAGCCGTGTCCCGAGCATGACGGCGGCGCTCAACCAGGCGGCCGTCTTTCGTGGCGGCGTGGATATTCGCAAGCTGCAGGGCCTCGACACGCCGCTGCGCGACCGCGATGTGCTGACGCTGGTCGTCCCCGCGGGCGATCTTTAAACAAGGAGTTTCATAATGGTCAATGAAGATATGGTTCGCTCGGCCCTCCGCAACGTCTACGATCCCGAGATCGGGCTGAACGTCGTGGACCTGGGCCTAATCTACGGCGTTGAGGTCGTCGAGGACGGCAAGCAAGTGCTGGTCAACATGACGCTGACCACGCCGGCCTGCCCCGCCGGCCCGCAGATTATCTCCGAGGCCAAGGAGCAGGTCATGCAGCTGCGCGACGTGTACCCCGAGCTGGAGGAGGTCAAGGTCAACCTGGTCTGGACGCCCTTCTGGAATCCGTCGCTGATGAGCGACGACGCCCGCGCCGAGCTGGGCTATTTTTAGGGTGGCACAATCGTTGCTTTGCTGATGGCCCGCGACGCCCGCGAGGGGAAGACGCCGCAAGGCGAGGGGCGAAGCGCTTACACCCGTGCTGTTTGACAGCGCGGGTGTTGAGTTTTAATCGGCGCCGTCCGGCTCGACTGTCAGCCGGTGCGCCGCCTTGAGCATGGCGTGCGGAAAGCTGCGGCGCGCGACATCGCCGGCCGCATCGCGCGGCCATAGCTCGCGGACCGTGCGAGCGGTCAGCAGCTGGCCGAGGGTCGTCGGGATAAAGGTGATGCGTCGTAGCCGGCCGCTCGGGATGGGCTGCGGCAGTTGGCGGAGCGGCCCCAGCTCGACGGCATAGTACAGCTCGGCGGCGCGCGGATGGTCGGGCGCGTCGGGCAGCAGCTCGCGGCGCAGCGCCTGGCGATAGCGCCGCACCGGCGCATAGTCGTCGATGACGAACGGCGGCCCGCCGCTGCGGCTGGTGTGGTAGAACGCCAGAAACGACGCCGCGACCGCCGGCGGCGCGTGGCGCAGCGGGATGCGATACCAGCCGCCAGCCACGACTCGCGCCCAGTCGGCGGGATTGTTGACGACGACGACCAGCGCCGGCAGGTCGGGCGACTCAAACATTGACGATCTCCAGCAGCGCCGCGACCGCCGGCGTGTAGCGCTGCAGGTCGGCGCGCAGCCGCAGCACCGCCAGGTCGCCGGCTTTGGCCTCCAGCATCACGTCGAAGTCGCGGAGGGCGGCGGCGGCCTCGATAAACCGCGCAAACTCCCAGGGGTGGATGAAGTCGCTGTGGTGGCCGGCCCGCGGCGGCGCGAGGTGCCAGCGCCGCCGGCCGCGCGCGTCAGTGGTGAAGGCCGCGCGCAGCTCGGTGCGCGGCGTGGCAAAGTGCGCTTTGGGCGTCACCGCCACCGGCCAGGTCGCCAGCGCCCGCCCCAGCGCCGTCGCCAGGTCGTCGCCCGCAGGGTTGTAGAGCAGCCAGTGGTGATGGTCGAACACCACCGGCACGCCGGTCAGCGCGCTGATCCGCAGCACCACGCCCAGGCTGGCCTGCGTATCGTGCTCCAGCGCCAGCCGCCGCCGCACCGCCAGGGGCAGGTCGGGCCACACCGCCAGCCAGCGCGCCACCAGCGCATCGGCGCCGCCGGCCAGGCCGCCAGTGTGGACCACGATCACCGCGCTTGCATCGAGGGCCATGCCATCGAGGATTGCGGCGAGCACACCGAGCTGCGCCGCGCCCGCAGCGACCACCGCCGGGTCGGTCGCGCCGAGCGCCACCGTGCTGGGCGCGTGAAATGAGACCCGCAGGTCCCGCTCGCGGATCAGCGCGCCGACCGCCGCCAGCTCGGCCGCACACTCGGCCACCTGATTGTGCAGCTCGGGGTAGTCGGGGTGGGTCGCGTAGGGCGCCAGGTCGGGCGCCATGCGGTACATCGTGATGCCGCGGCTGGCCAGGTAGTCCAGAACCGCCCGCAGATGTGCCAGGCTCACGCTGAGATGCGGCGCGTGCTGGCCGCGCCGTCCGTCGTAGCTGTGCAGCCCCGCCTTGCCAACGATCCGCACCGAGCAGCCTAAGCGCATCCGAATCCTCCCGAATGCGAACAATTGTACGCTAGCCCGCAAGTCTGGGCGGTGGCATACGCCCTGCTGCTGTGCTCTAGCAGGCGCACTGTTGCGCAAAGGAGCGAGAGCATGACCAAGCAAGTTGTCGGGTTATTCGACACGATGGCCGAGGCCCAGTCCGCAGTTGAGGCGCTGCACCGCGCCGGATTCACCGCCGCCGATATTAGCCTGGTGGGCAGCAACCGCAGCCGCATCTACGACTTGGGCGGCGCGGGCGGTGCGGAGGCCACGAGCGGCGATACGACCGAGGCGGCCGAGGGCGCCGGCGCCGGCGCGACCGCTGGCACCGTGCTCGGCGGCCTGACCGGCCTGCTGATGGGCGTCGGCGCGCTGGCGATCCCCGGCATCGGCCCGGTGGTCGGCGGCGGCATTCTCTTGTCGGCGCTCGGCACGGCGGCGCTGGGCGCCGGCATCGGCGCCGCGACCGGCGGCCTGCTGGGCGCGCTGGTTGGCGCCGGCATCCCTGAGGAGGACGCCCACGTCTATGCCGAGGGCGTGCGCCGCGGTGGGGCGCTCCTGACCGTGACCGCCGACGATGCGCGCGCCGAGCAGGCCGCTGATATTTTGGACGAGTTCGGCGTGGTGGACATTGACCAGCGCGGCAACACCCTGCGTGAGCGCGGCTGGTTGCGCTTCAACCCCGACGCCGGCGAGTACCAGGCTGACACCGCCGAGACCGACTACGCCGAGTCCAGCAAAGTTGGCACGGCTGGCGGCGGCGCGGCTGGCGCCATGACTGGCGCGGCGATTGGTGCGGCGGGCGGCCCGGTCGGCGCTGTGATCGGCGGCGTCGCGGGCGCGCTAGCCGGCGGGACCGCCGGCGCCGTCGGCGATACGCTCGGTGAAAAAGCCGCCGACGCCGCGCTGGGCGATGACAATACCACGTCGAGCATGCCGGCCCAGCGGCTCGGCGATGCCACCGCCAATCCCAGCTACCCCTCGGCCACCATGCCCGACTACAGCGCGACCTCGGCCCAAAACGTCAGCCTGACCAGCGACACCCCGCCCGAGACCAGCGGCGGCATGTCGTGGTCCGACAGCGCGACCGCGCCGGCCCAGCGCGGCGAGCCCGGCGACCCCGCCACGGAGTACGCTGACTCCAGCAAGGTTGGCACGGTCGGCGGCGGCGCGGCCGGCGCCATGACCGGCGCGGCCATCGGCGCGGTGGGCGGCCCGGTCGGCGCCGTGATCGGCGGCGTCGCGGGCGCGCTGGCCGGCGGGACCGCCGGCGCCATCGGCGACACCGTCGGCGAGACCGTCGAGGACTCGGCCACCCGCGCCGACAATCTGCCGTCTACGCCGGTCTACGACCAGGACGCCAAGCCGCCGGCCACCACCAGCTATAGCTCGGCCGAGGGCCGCATGGCGACCGCCGACATGGACCCCGGCGTCGGGATGGGCGATGATCGCATGGCCAGCGTCACCCAGGAGACTCAGTGGTATGCCCCGCCCGAGCCAGGCGCGACCGATTCTGGCGCTGGCAGCGACACGGGTCCGAACGCGACCAACCTCAAGGCCGAGGAGATTTTTAACCAGGCGCAGCCCGGCAATCAGCTTGGCAGCCAGGCCGAGCAGGATGTGACCGGCGGCGAGGTCGGCGACTACACCACCCGCCAGCTGCCCACCACCCAGCAGGGCGACGATCTGACCGGGCGCTAGCACTACGCACACTGTTGCGCCGCCTGTGTCTCCGCGCAGGCGGCGCCGCTCTGGCACACGGGTTGCAAACTGCAGCCCAGAAGGAGGATGAATTTATGCTCACAGCAACACAGGGCATGGTCGTGTCGGCCGACAGCGGCCGACTTGGCACCGTCGCCCAAGTTCACGCCGACGGCCGCCTGGTCGTCCTGCGCGACGATGGCACCACACTGATGCTTGACACCAGCAGCTACACGATCACCCGCGACGGCGTGCAGCTCAGCGGCACCGCCGACCAATACGCCACCCGCCAGCTCTCACCCAAGCAGGTTCAGCAGGTTGAGGCTGGCCAGACGCTGCGGATCCCAGTTGTGGCCGAGGAGGTCAAGATCGAGCGCCGCGTCGTTGAGCAGGGCGGCGTCCGCGTCCACAAGCACGTCACCGAGCGCGAAGAGACCGTCGAGCAGCCGACGTTCCGCGAGGAGGTCAGCGTCGAGCGCGTGGCGATTGGTCGGCCGATTGATGCGGTCATGGATGTGCGCCATGAGGGCGATACGATGATCATCCCGGTGGTTGAGGAGGTGCTGGTCGTCGAGAAGCGCTTGGTGCTCAAGGAGGAGATTCGCGTCACCACCCGCCGCATCAACGAGACCGAGCAGGCCCGCGTGGTGCTGCGCAGCGAAGAGGTCGAGATCGAGCAGCTGCCGAACACGGCCACAACTCAGCAGCACGGCGGCGACCCCGTGGCATAGTCCTTGCCATACTTAAGACAGGATCGTATGGCTGACCGATACGGCAGCCACAAATGGAGGAAACCAATGGCAAAGCAAGTGGTAGGTCTGTTTTCGAACATGAACGACGCGCACGCGGCCGTGGCCGAGCTGCGCAACATCGGGCTGACCAATGATGACATTAGCATTGTGGCTCGCAACAGCGACACCAACGCGACCACGACGACTGACGGCGACGGCGGCACCCACGCCAGCGAGGACGCCGCGTTCGGCGCCACCAGCGGCGCGCTCATGGGCGGCGCGGCGGGCGTGCTGGCCGGCCTCGGCGCGTTTCTGATCCCCGGCATCGGCCCGGTCATCGGCACCGGCACGCTGCTGAGCGCGCTGGGCCTCGGCGCGGCCGGCGCGGGCCTCGGCGCTGCGACGGGCGGCCTGGTCGGCGCGCTGGTCGGCGCGGGCATCCCCGATGAGGACGCCAACATCTACGCCGAGGGCGTCCGCCGCGGCGGCGCGCTTGTGACCGTGCAGGCTAGCACCGACAGCCTGGCCAGCCAGGCCGCCGACATCATGGACCGCCACAACGTCCAGGACATCGACAACCTGGGCAGCGAGTACCGCTCGGCCGGCTGGTCGCGCTTCGATGAGAGCGCCACGACCGACAGCGATGACGACGGCAGCGGCATTGGCACCGGCATCGGCACCCTCAGCGGCGCCGCCACCGGCGCGGCGATCGGCTCGGCCGGCGGCCCCGTCGGCACCGTGATCGGCGGCGTCGCGGGCGCCCTGACCGGCGCGGGCGTCGGCGCTGTCGGCGATAAGCTGGGCGCCGAGGCCACCGATGGTGACTCGGACAGCCTGACCGGCACCACCAACTATAGCGGCGATACGACCACCGCGACCGGCTCGAACTACAACACCGGCACCACCACCTCGAACTACGGCACCGGCACCACCGGCACGACCGATACGACCCGCACCACCAACTATGACACCACGACCAACCGCGAGGGCGAGATGCGCCTGCCGGTCGTCGAGGAAGACATCAACATTAGCAAGCGCGAGGTCGAGAGCGGCGGCGTGCGCGTCACCACCAATGTCACCGAGACCCCGGTCAACGAGCAGGTGACCCTGCACGAGGAGCACGTCAACGTCGAGCGCCACCCTGTCGACCGCGCCGTCAACCCCGGCGAGCTAGACAACCTGCGCGACCAGACCATCGAGGTGCGCGAGCACTCCGAGCAGGCCGTGGTCCAGAAGGAGGCCCGTGTCGTTGAGGAGGTCGTCATCAACAAAGAGGCCAGCGAGCGCACCGAGACGATCAATGACACCGTGCGCCGCACCGATGTCAACGTCGAGCAGATCCCCGGCCAGACGAGCACGACCGGCTACACCACGACGACTGACACCAGCCGCAGCGGCGGCACCAACCAGGACGAGGGCATGATCGAGCGCGGCGTCTCAAAGGCTGAGAACGCCGTCGAGCGCGGCACCAGCCTTGACCTCGACCGCGACGGCGACGTGGGTCGCCGCGACCCCAGCAACAACATCTAGTTTCTGAGCCGTCAGCTATCAGCTGTCAGCTATCAGCAAGCAAGGAGGAGCGGCGCAGATGCGTCGCTCCTCCTTGCTTCGTGCCCGTTCTCGTTTTTGCGGCCTTTGCCCTTTGCGGTTAGATCGTCTTCTCCTGGCGGCTGACGGCTGATAGCTGATAGCTCGTCTGCTACAATAGCGGTTCAAGCGAGAGATGCGCCATGCCCACGCTATCCTTCAAAGGCAAGTCCTTTATCCAGACCCACCATATGACGGTGGACTATCATACGCTGCTCCCCGACCCGGCGCAGTCGCTGACCGCGCCGCCGAGCCTGGACGATAACCTGATCATCCACGGCGATAATTTGCTGGCGCTCAAGGCGCTGGTGCCGCAGTTTGGCGGCGCCGTCAAGTGCATCTACATTGACCCGCCCTACAACACCGGCAATGAGCACTGGACCTACAACGATAACGTCAATAGCCCGCTGCACCGCGCCTGGCTGGGCCACGAGGTCGGCGCCGACGACCTGACCCGCCACGACAAATGGTGCTGCCTGATGTGGCCGCGGCTGCGCCTGCTCCATGAGCTGCTGCGCGATGACGGCGCGATCTTTATTTCGATTGACGATAACGAGCAGCACCACCTGCGCCTGATGCTCGATGAGATTTTTGGCGCCGAGAACTTTGTCACCATCATCGTCTGGCAGAAAGTCTTCTCGCCCAAAAACTCGGCGCAGTTTTTCTCCGAGGACCATGAGTATATTCTGGTGTATGCCAAGAATAGCGAGGTCTGGCGGCCAAACCTGCTGGCCCGCACCGACGAGATGGATCAGCGCTATGACAACCCCGACGCCGACCCGCGCGGCGACTGGGCTTCCAGCGATCTTTCAGCGCGCAACTATTACAGCAAAGGCACCTATTCGATTCAAACTCCCAGTGGCCGGGTGATCGCTGGACCGCCGACTGGATCATATTGGCGCGTCTCAGAAGATCGATTTCAAGAACTGGTCGCCGACAACCGGATTTGGTGGGGGCCAAACGGCGATGGCATGCCGCGGCTCAAGCGCTTCCTGAGCGAGGTCAAGCAGGGCATTGTGCCGCAGACGCTGTGGAAATATAGCGACGTGGGCCACACCCAGGACGCCAAAAAAGAGCTGCTCGCCATCATGCAGTTCGATGAGTCGGCCGACGTATTTATCACGCCCAAGCCGACCACGCTGATCCAGCGCATCCTGCAAATTGCCACCGACCCGGCCAGCGATGATCTGGTCCTCGACTCCTTTGCCGGCAGCGGCACCACCGGGCAGGCGGTGCTGGCCCAGAACCGCGCCGACGGCGGCAGCCGGCGCTTTATCCTGATCGAGCAGGAGGACTACGCCAGCACCCTCACCGCCGAGCGCGTGCGGCGCGTCATCGCTGGCGTCCCCGCCAGCCGCGACCCGGCGCTGCAGGCCGGCTACGGCGGCACCTTCAGCTACATCGAGCTTGGCGCGGCTTTGAATGCGCTGGGCATGCTCAGCGGCGCCGCGCTGCCATCGTTCACCGCGATGGCCCGGCACGTCTTCTTCACCGCCACCGGCCAGCACCTCGCGGCCGGCGAGCTTGATCCCAGCCAGCCCTTCATCGGCAGCACCGCCCGCCACGATGTCTACCTGCTCTACCAGCCCGACCTCGCCTACCTCAAAGCCACCGGCCTGACACTGGACCTGGCCGAAAAGCTGCCCTACCGCGGCCGCACTCGGCTGGTCGCCGCCGCCCAAAAATTCCTCGACAGCGACTGGCTCGACGACCTTAAGATCGAATTCTACCGGCTGCCGTTTGCGCTGACCCAGCCGCGGCGTTAAACTACTGGCACATGTGTGCTACGCAAAGGAAGCCGACCTCGTGGAACTCAAAAGCTACCAGCAGCGCGCCCTCGACGAGCTCGGCCGCTACCTCGTCGCCCTCCGCGAGCACCAGGGCAAAGCCGCGCAGGTCGCCGCGCTCAACCTGGGCATCAGCTACGACTGGGAGCGCGAGGCCTGGCGGGCGACGGTGCGCGGCGCCCCCTACACCTCGCACCTGAGCGGCCACGGCCAGCCCGTCCCGACGGTCTGCTTTAAAATTCCGACCGGCGGCGGCAAAACGCTGCTCGCCACCCGCAGCATTGATGCGATCAACACCCAGTATCGCCACAGCCCGCTCGGCTTTGTGCTGTGGGTCGTCCCGACGCGCCAGATTTACCGCCAGACGCTGGCCGCGCTGCGCAATCGCGCCCACCCCTACCGCCAGTCGCTCGACCTGGCCAGCGGCGGGCGCACCGTGATCCTGGAAAAAGCCACGCCCTTCAGCGCCCAGACCGTGGATAGCAGCCTGGCGATCATGCTGCTGATGCTGCCGGCGGCCAATCGCAAAGACAAAGCGACGCTGCGGATGTTCCAGGATCAGAGCGGCTTCGAGTCATTCTTCCCGGCCGAGGACGACACCCCCGCGCAGGCCGCGCTGCTTGATCGCGTCCCCAATCTCGACACCTACGCCGACAGTGAGACGCTGATCAAAAGCTCGCTCGGCAATACGCTGCGGCTGCTCAACCCGCTGCTGATTCTGGACGAGAGCCACAAAGCCTACAGCCCCGAGGCTCAGGCGACGCTGTTTGGCTTCAACCCCAGCTTTGTGCTGGAGCTGAGCGCCACGCCGACCCGCGCCAACACGCTGGTCAGCATCGGCGGCCGCGAGCTGCACCGCGAGGGCATGATCAAGCTCGACATCCACCTGCACAATCAGGCCAGCCGCGACTGGCGCGACACCGTGGTGGCCGGGCATCGGCGCCGGGTCGCGCTGGAGGAGCTGGCCACGCGCGAGCAGGCGAACGGCGGCGTCTACATTCGGCCGATCAACTTGATCCAGGTCGAGCGCACTGGCGACAAGCAGCGCAACCTGGGCCTGACCCACGCCGAGGAGGTGCGCGAATATCTGATTGCCCACTGCCAGGTGCTGCCGGTCGAGATCGCCGTCAAGTCTAGCACCCGCGACGAGATCGAGGACATCGACCTGCTGCGCCCCGACTGTCCGATTCGCTACATCATCACCAAGCAGGCGCTGCAAGAGGGCTGGGACTGTCCGTTCGCCTACGTGCTGACGGTGCTGACCAACCCTAAATCCACTACCGGCATGACCCAGCTGGTCGGGCGGATTCTGCGCCAGCCCTACGCCCGCAAGACTGGTCTGCCGGCCCTTGATGAGAGCTATGTCTACTGCTACCAGGGCGACGCCGTGGATGTGCTCGGCCGCATCCAGAAAGCGATGCAGGACGAGGGTTTGGGCGACGTGGCCCAGCATGTCGTCAGCGCGCGCCCCGGCCAGGCACTGAGCGCGGCCCTGATCGCGCGGTCCGGCCGGAGTTTGCGGGGCTGGTCGGCCACGTCTATCTGCCATGCTTTGTCGTTGCCGACGGCCGCGGCGGCTGGCGCGAGATCGGCTATGAGACCGACATCCTGAGCCGGATTGACTACAGCCAGCTGTCGCTGGATCAGTTCGAGACGCTGCAGCTCAACGCGCAACCGCAGCAGGACAGCGTGATCAGCTATGGCTTCGACAGCGTGCTGGCGCCGCGCTACACCAGCGAGGCCAGCGACCAGCCAATTGACCTGGTATTTATGACCCAGCACCTCCTGGGGAGCGGCGCGCACAGCATTATTCCCAACCCGTGGATCGCCTACGAACTCTGTGAGCGCACCATCAATATGTTGCGGTCGCGCGGCTACAGCGACGGCGACATTCGGCGCGATCTCGGTTTTATCCTGGCCGAACTCCAGCGCACGCTGATCGAGCAGCGCCGCGAGCTGGCCAAGCAGGTTTTTTATGGCCTGATTCAGCGCGCTGAGCTGCGCTTTTTTCTGCTGCACGGCGAGGCCGGCCACGCGCTGCCGGCCCGCATGCGCGGCCACGCCGGTCCCAAGCTCGTCACGCGCAGCAACGACCAGCTCACTCGCACGCTGTTTGAGTACGAGGCCGAGGAGGACTTCAACACGCTGGAGCGCTCGGTGGCGCTGTACCTCGACCAGCAGTACTGGGTGCTGGCCTGGTATCGCAACGCCGTGGGCCTGGGCTACAGCATCCAGGGCTGGCAGGAGCAGCGGGTCTTCTCCGACTTCGTGGTGTTCGGCCACGACGCGCCCAGCGGCCAGCCAGCCACCACCGTCGCCGACGTGTATGTGCTTGAGACCAAAGGCAACCACCTCGACAACCCCGATACCGCCTACAAGCAGGAGCTCTTTCAGCTCTGCACCGAGCTGAGCCAGCCGCGGCCACTCTCCACCATCGCCGCCGAGTTCGCCAACCACACCCTGACCTTCCAAGTCGTCTTCGCCGACGAGTGGCAGAGCGTCCTCAACGCAATGTTTAGTTAGCCGTCAGCTGTCAGCGAGCAAGGAGGAGCGGCGCAGGTGCGCCGCTGCTTCGTTGTTTAACCTTGACCGCATGGCGCATTCATGGTCCGTAGGGGCGACTCGCGAGTCGCCCGCCATGCCGCGCCTAGCCTGCATTGGAACCCGCCTGGCATATTCAAGGCACCGTCATTGTGGGCGGCTCACGAGCCGCCCCTACGATTTGGTGTGGTTCGGCGCTGTGATGCCAGCGCCCTGCCTCTCGTACCCGTCTTTGCGCGCTTCGTATCTTTGCAGTTAAATCGTCTTCTCCTGACGGCTGATAGCTGATGGCTGATAGCTCGCCGAACATAATGCAGACAAACTGAGAGAATCCTGATATACTGCCGCGGTTGCGTCGCCCATGCTTGGCGGCGCGTAGACTTCACCAGGAGGTGACCATGCCCCAGTGGGCAACGCGCGGCCTCGGGCTGCTTGTTCTGTTTGGTACGATGGCGCTCCACCCCATGCTGGGCGCGGCGCATGGCCTGGCAGGCCCCGAAAGCTCAGGGATCGTTCATCGGCCCGATGGCAGCATCCTTCTCAGCACCGACGCACCGACGCCACCGCCATCATTCGCCCCCTTCGCCCGCATGGGCCTCTACGACAGCGCGGTCACGGCCCCGGCGCACGCTTTCAGCAGCGTCGCAATTGACTTCACCGCCACGGTCCCCGCCGGCACCCAGGCCATGATCGCCGTCCGCGCTCAGTCGAGCGGCGGCCAGTGGCAGGCCTGGACCACCGACCTCCAGCCGCGCCAGCAGGTTGAGTTTGACTCCCCGCAGGCCCGCCTCCAGTACCGCGTGGTGCTGCTCGGCTCGCGCGCCGCCACCCCGGTGGTCAGTGCCGTCACGCTGGCCCCCAACGTCGCCCCAGCCCAACTCCGCGCCGCCGGCCGCGCCGTCGCCCCGACCTATCGCCTGCGGATCACCCGCCAGGGCATGGTCGGCGGCCGCACCGCCAACGGCCACATCATCACCAAAAACGACGTATTTGTCTCGCTGCCGTCGTGGAGCTCGCTGTCCAGCAAGGACGGCAGCGAGTACCAGGTGCGCCTAACCGCCAACGGCCGCAGCGTGATCGCGCCGGTTTACGATGTTGGCCCCTGGAACCACCACGATAACTACTGGGACACCGAGCGCGACACCTACGCCAGCCTGCCGACCGGCTGGCCCGAGGATCACGCCGCCTACTATGAGGGCTATAACCGCCGCATGGCCGACGAGGGCTGGGTCCGCTTCCCGACCGCCGTCGACATTGGCGACGGCGCCTACTGGGCGCTTGGCCTCAAGGGCGCGCAGGGCGTGGTCGATGTAACGTTCCTGTGGCTGGGCGATGACCCTGGCGCCAACGCCACGCCGCGCAACAGCGACCCGTCGCAGCGCCCGACCGGCGGCAGCAGCAGCGATGACGGCGGCAGCGCTGCTCCGCCTGCGACGCCCAAGCCAACCGCCGCGCCCGCCCCAACCGCCACCGCCGCGCCTGCCCCACCGCCACCGCCGCGCCTGGCCCCACCGCCGCGCCGCCTACCGCCACCCCCGAGCCGCCCGAGCAAGTCGTGGTCGGGCAGGGCGACGCCGGGTTTGAGAGCAATACCAGCCTGTGGCGCAAGGCCGACTGCCCCGACGGCACCGCCGGCCGCTGGCAGCCCGGCGACAGCGACGGCGAGAAAGCCGCGCTGTGGCGGCCCGCGCTCACGGGCGGCCGCTACGAGGTGGCGATCTACATCCCGGCCTGCGCCGGCGTGCAGCCCAGCACTCAGTCAGCCCATTACACCATTCACGAGGCTGACGGCCAAGAGCAGACGCTGGTTGCCAACCAGGCCGCCAACGCCGGCGGCTGGATCGTGCTGGGCGAATTTCGCTTCGACCCCAGCGCCGACGGCTGGGTTCGGCTGACGACCGCCGTCGACGACCGCGGCCCGGCCGTGTGGTTCGACGCTGTGCGCTGGACCCGCGTCGGCGACTAGCGCTGTTCGCGCGCTGTAATCTCGGCGCAACCGCGCTGTAATCTCGCCTGCCGTATCCGCCCGTGGTTCTGCGTAGAATCCACGGGTATAGATACGGCAGGTTTGCATATGACGACGCTTCACACCCTGCGCCGGACCGCCCGGCTCTCCTTGTCCGAGCTGGCCAGCCTCAGCGGCGTCGGCATGCGGCGGCTGGCCGACTATGAGTACGGCGGCGCGCCCTTTGACGAGGATGATCGCTGGAAGCTGGCGACCTACTTTGGCATTCACCCGCTAGTCCTCACCGACAGCGACGACGAGCCGGCGCCGCCGCCCCACGGCCGGCCGCGCCAGCTGGGCGCCGCCCTGATCGCCATCGCTGCGCTGAGCTCGGCTGGCTGGCTGGGCTGGCACACTGTCACCGCCGCGAGCGCGCCGCTGCCCACCGCCACCGCCGCGCCCGCGCCGCTCAGCGTGGCCGCCGCACCGAGCAGCACGGTGCCGCCCACTGCTCAGGCTAGCTCTACCGTGGCCGAGGCCACGGCGCTGCCGAGCCGCACCGCGGCGCCCGCTGCTCAGTCTAGCTCTACCGTGGTCGCTACCACGCTCGTTCCGAGCAGCACCGCGGCGCCAACGATTCAGCCGACCGCCACCGAGCCGCCGCTGGTGGTCCCCAGCCTGGCCGACCTCGCTCGCCCGTCGCGCTGCCCGCTGATCTCGACGAATGGCACGGTGGTGGTCACGCTGGGCTATGGAGTTGGGAGCCACGCGCCCGCCGCCACAGTCGGCGCGGTGGACCTGGCAATCGACAGCGACGGCGATGGCCTGGCCGAGCCGGCCGCGACCCGCGGCGCGCTGGTCGTGGCGGCCCACGCCGGCACCGTGACCGTGCAGCGCGACACCTGGCCGGCCGGCAACCACGTCTGGGTGACGGCCGCCGACGGCTGGCGGACCGGCTACTCGCACCTCGCCCGCATCGACGCCGCCGACGGCCAGACGATCTATCCCGGCCAGGTGCTCGGCCTGGTGGGCCAGACCGGCCAGGCCGCCGGCCCGCACCTTGACTTCCAGGTGTGGCACAATGACATCAACCAAGATCCGTCCGAGGAGGTGCTGTGCGCGGCCCACAATCATCCGCCGCTCCAGCCCTAGCCCCGGCCGGCCCTCGTAAGCGAGCTGCCGTGACCGACCGCGCCGCGCCGCGCCGCCCTGGATTCGTTGCCCGCCATGTGCCGGCCCTGCTGCTCGTCGGCATCTCGGGGCTGGGCGTGGCGGCCTTTGCCTACCCGCTGCTCCTGAGCCAGCCGCTGCCCGGCGGCCAGCTCAGCGCCCACGCCGCCGACGCGCCGGTGCTGGTCGGGCTGCTGGTGCCGCTGCTCCTCGTCCTGCTCCTCGCCGAGCTGGGGACGCGCCAGGCCAGCAGCAAGCAGATCGCGCTGCTGGGCGTGCTGGCGGCGCTCAACGCCGTGCTGCGCCTCCCGACCGGCCTGGGCGACTCACCAACATTCTTTTTTCTGCCAATCCTGATCGGCTATGTCTTCGGCGCCCAGTTCGGCTTTCTGGTCGGCGCCCTGAGCCTGTTTGTCTCGGCCTGCCTGACCGGCGGCATCGGCCCGTGGCTGCCGTTTCAGATGTTTGCGCTGGGCTGGCTGGGGCTGGGCGCCGCCGCGCTCCGGCCGCTCCACGCGCTGGCAATGTACCGCTGGGGCCGCGCCCTGGAGGTGGCGGCGCTGACGATCTACGGCTACCTCGGCGCGCTGGCGTTTGGCGCGGTGATGAATCTGTACTTCTGGCCGTTCGGCTCAGGCGGGACGGCGCTGGCCTGGCAGCCCGGCCTCGGCCTCGGCCCGACGCTGGCGCGCTACTGGCTGTTCTACCTGGCGACCTCGCTGGTCTGGGATTCGCTGCGGGCGATCGCGACCGCGGCGCTGATCGTCGTGCTGGGCGGGCCGATTGTTGCGGCGCTACGGCGGTTTGCGGCGCGCTGGCAGTGGCAGCCGCTGATTGACAACGATCGGGGCGGCGGCTAGGATAGCGTCACGATTGTTGAGGCGATGCCATGCTGCTTGTGACCTATGAACACCACGGCGCCCAGCGGCCCGGCGCGGTCGTCGGCGAAGTGATCGTTGACCTCTCGGCGGTCGCCTCCGACCTGCTGGGGCTGATTGACCTGGGCGCCGCCGGCCTCGACGCGGCCCGCGCCGCCGTCGCCGCCGCCGCCGTGACCGTGCCGTTCACCGACGTGACGCTGCTCGCGCCGATCCCGCGGCCGCGCAAAAACATTGTCTGCCTGGGCATGAACTACGCCGCCCACGCCTACGAGTTGCTCAAGGCCAAAGGCCTGCCGCCCGCGCTGCCGGCCCACCCGGTCTTTTTCACCAAGTCGCCCACCAGCGTCAACCGCCCCGATGGCCTGGTGCCGCTCGACCCGGCCGTCACCGCGCAGCTCGACTGGGAGGTTGAGCTGGCGCTGGTCCTCGGCCGCGGCGGCAAAAATATCGACCCGGCGGCGGCGCTCGACCACGTATTTGGCTACACGATCATCAACGACCTGTCGGCCCGCGACCTGCAGGCTCGTCACCAGCAATTCTACAAGGCCAAAAGCCTGGACGGCAGCTGCCCGATGGGGCCGTGGATCGTCACCGCCGACGCGCTGCCCAACCCCGGCAGCCTGCGGCTCCAGTTGCGGCTCAACGGCGAGACCATGCAGGACAGCACCACCGCCGACCTGATCTTCGATATTCCGACGATCATCGCGGTCCTGTCAAAGGGCCAGACCGTCGAGGCCGGCGACATTATTTCGACCGGCACGCCCAGCGGCGTTGGGATGGGCCGCGACCCGCAGCGCTGGCTTCGGCCCGGCGACATCCTTGAGGCCGAGATCGAGGGCATTGGGACGCTGCGCACGACCGTGGTGGCCGCGTGAGCGACGCCCGGCGCAGCACCGGCGCAGCCGGCGAGGCGCTGGCGGTGACGTTTCTGCGTAAGCAGGGCTACACGCTGCTGGCCCAGAACTGGCGCTGCCGCCACGGCGAGCTGGACGCCGTGATGCAGGACGGCGGCGAGCTGGTGTTTGTCGAGGTGCGGACCCGCCGCGGCACCGCGCTGGGCAGCGCCGCCGAGTTGGTGACGCCCGCCAAGCAGCGCCGCCTGGCCCGGCTGGCCGCCGCCTACCTGGCCGCCCTGGATGAGCACAGCCAAGCCTGGGCCGGACCCTGGCGCATCGACGTGGTTGCGGTGCAGCTCGATGCCCGCGGCCACAGCACGATTGAGCATCTGCCGTCCGCCGTGGGCGAGTGAGCAGTGGATTCTACACATTCGCTTAATAATATCGTTAATCATTTTGCAAAGGAGCGACCATGACCACCAAAACCCCAATCGCAACTGACAAAGCGCCCGCCGCCATCGGCCCCTACTCGCAGGCCATCAGCGCCAACGGTCTGCTATTCGTCTCCGGCCAGACGCCGATTGATCCGGCGACCGGCCAGCTGGTCTTCGGCCAGATCGAAGTCCATACCCGCCGCGTCCTCGACAACGTGCGGGCGATTTTGGAGGCCGCCGGCTCCAGCCTGGACCAGGTGGTCAAAACCACCATTTTCCTCAAAGATATGAGCAATTTTCAGGCGGTCAACACAGTGTACGCCACGTACTTCACCGGCACGCTGCCGGCGCGCTCGACGGTTGAGGTGGCGCGGCTGCCACGCGACTGCCAGATCGAGATCGAAGTGATCGCCCTGGCGGGCAATGGCTAGGCGCTGGCCCTGGCTCGTGGCGCTCGTCGTCGTGGTGGCGGTGGCCGGGTGGTGGAGCGGGCGCAGCGACGGCCGCACCCACCTGATCATCGCCGACGTGCCGGGTGATGGCGCGCTGCTGCGGACCAGCGGCGGCCAGCGGATTCTGCTGGATGGCGGCGCCGACGGGGCCGCCACCGCCGCCTGGCTCGGCCGCGAGCTGCCGTTTTGGGCGCGCGAGCTGGACCTCGTGATTCTGACCCGCGCCGATGACCAGACGCTGCCCGGCCAGCTGGCCGTGCTGCGGCGCTACGCCGTCGGCGCGGTCGCCTACCTGCCGCCCACTCGCACGACGCCGGCCTTCGAGGCCTGGCGCGAGCTGGCCGGGGCCAGCGCCACGCTCCGCATCCTGAAGCCCGGCCTGACGCTGACCGTCGGCGCGGCGCGCCTGGAGACTCTGACCGCCAGCGCCGGCCGGGCGACGCTGCGCATCACGGTGGGCACGACGGTCGCCTACGATCTGGCCAGCGCCGACGAGGCGGCCAGCACAGCGCTGGCCGCCGCCGTTGGCCCCGCCGACCTGGCGCTCTTTCCCTGGCTTGCCACGCCTGACCGCGCGCTGGCCGCGGCGCTCCAGCCGCGGGCGGTGGTGTTCACCGCCGGCGGCACCACCGCCGTGCAGCAATCGTTTGCCGACCGCTGGGGCGGCCAGGTGCCGCTGTTTCATCCGGCGCTACACGGCCGCATTGACTGGGCCACCGATGGCCGCAGCGCGCGCGTGACGACCGCCCAACATCCCCAATAAGGACACTAATGAACTTTGAACAGGCCAGCACGTTTGTGGCAACCCACGGCGATGAGCTTCAACAGGCGCGGCTCCACGTGCTTCACACCAAGCGCGCCGCGCTGACCCTGCCGCAGCAGCTGGCGGCGACCCAAAATGCCGACGGCGGCTGGGCCTACGATCTGGTCGCCGGGCGGCCGAGCAGCCTCCACACCACCGCGGCGGTGCTCCAGACCCTGGAGGACCTCGGGCTGCTGGCCGAGCCGGCGGCGCGCCACGCGCTGGCCTGGATGGCCGCGCAGCAGTCCAAGCGCGGCATCTGGCGCGAGTCCCCGGCGCTACAGGCCTTCGAGCCGCCGCTGTGGATGGATCCCAACGACACCGCCGCCGACATCTACACCACGGCGCTGTGCGCGAGCACGCTGGCCCTCTACAGCGATGACACGCTGCCGCCCGACCGCGCCGTCAACTGGCTTCAGACCCAGCAGGGCCGCGACGGGCTGCTGGCCGGCTTCCGGGTGGTGGCCACAGCCCAGGCGCTGCCGGCCTTTGTCGAGATTTCTGGGCGCCGAGGCGCGCCCGACCCGCCGCATGGTCGCGGCCCTGGGCGACGCGCTGGAGCCTGACTGGAGCGGCAGCCTGCTGGCGACCTGCCTGCGCTGGTTTCTATCCGCCAACTACACAACCCGCACCCATGTCGTCGAGCGGCTGTGGGGCGCGCTGCACGCCGGACAGCAGCCCGACGGCTCGTACAGCGTGGACGAGGGCGAAAATGCGGCCGAGGCGACGCTTCAGGCGCTCGCCGTGGGGCTGCATCTCTCCCAGGAGCAGCAGTGATGCAGGTGCTAACGACCATTGCCGAGCTGCGGGCGGCCCGGCCGGCGCTCGGGCGGCTGGGCTTTGTGCCGACGATGGGCTACCTTCACGTCGGCCACCTGGCGCTCGTGGCGCGCGCGCGGGCCGAGAATGACGCCGTGGCGGTGAGCATCTTTGTCAACCCGTCGCAGTTTGGGCCGCGTGAGGATCTGGCCCGCTATCCGCGCGACCTGCCGCGTGACCTGGCGCTCTTGGAGGCGGCTGGCGTCGCGGCGGTGTTTACGCCGACGGTTGAGGAGATGTACCCGCCCGACTTCAGCACCTGGGTCGAGGTGGAGGGCGTCAGCGCGCCGCTGGAGGGCGCCCGCCGGCCCGGCCACTTCCGCGGCGTGGCGACCGTCGTCTGCAAGCTGATGAACTGCGTCTGCGCCGAGCAGGTGTATTTTGGCCAGAAGGACGCCCAGCAGGTCGCCGTAATCCGCCGCATGGTCCACGACCTGGCGCTGCCGACCACGGTCATCGTCGCGCCCACCGAGCGCGAGGCCGACGGGCTGGCGATGTCGAGCCGCAATGTGTTCCTTGACCCGGCCGAGCGGGCCGCGGCGCCGGTGCTATTCCGCGCGCTCGGGGCCGCCGAGCGCGCCTGGCAGCGCGGCGAGCGCAGCGCCGACGCCTTGCGCAGCACCATGCGTGCGCTGCTCGCCGCCGAGCCGCTGGCGGCGGTCGACTATGTGAGCGTGGCCGACGGCGCCAGCCTGGCCGAACTTGAGACCGTCGCGCCGGGCGCGCTGCTCTCACTGGCGGTGCGCTTCGGCAGCACCCGCCTGATCGACAACCTGGTGCTTGCGGCTAGCCCGCCTGAAGCAGCCGGATAATATCGTCGTTTTCGCTGGGGCGGGTTTGAGCCGTGGGATTCGGGGCGCTTGCGGAGTTGACGGGGTTGGCCATGGGCGGCTGCTCGGGGAGCGCGGCCAGAATCTTGGAGAACAGACCCTTGCCTTTGGGCCGTGGCGCGGCGGGCGCCGCCGCCGCCGCGATCTCAATGTGAGCGATGGCAGTGCGCGGCCGCGGCGGTCCTAGCACCACCAGGCGGCTGCGCTGCAGATTCAGGAGCGACGTACACACCGTCAGCTCATCGCGGCCAACCTGGGCGGCGATCTCGCGGATCGTATTCTGGCCATCAATGCACGATAGCACCGGCCAGTCCTCCTCGTTGATGCTGATCTGCTCGCTGCTCGACACGGTGGTCAGCAGCGGGACGACTGAGCTGCTGGCAACGTGCGGGCGCATCTGGCGCCACTGCGCCGCAAGCCGCCGGCCGCGCTCGATCAGCAGCGCCGTGGTGTCTTTGAGCGTCTGTGTGTGGCTGTGCACGCCGTGGCGGAAAAAATACGGCGCGTCGCGTAGCTCAAACAGTGGCCACAGCGCCTCGAAGCCGACATCGTAGCTGCCCTGGGCATGATACAGCTGGCCCTCGTGGAAAAACAGACAGTGCTCGCCATCCGGGGTGTGGACCTCCAGCACGCCGCTGATCAGCGTCTCGACGCACAGCATCAGCAGATCGGCAAGGGGGAAGTCAGCGAGTTGGCCTTGTAGCTCCATGAACCGTCCTAGCGTATGTCCAGGTATAGTAGCGCGCAAACCGGCGGCTGCCACAGTCCGATAGTCCTGCTCAGGCTAGTCGCTTTTGCAGCCGCGCGCGATCTTGCCCTTCTCCATTATAATGCCGCAAAAGGAGCGACGCCATGCACCGCACTGCGCTCAAGCTGGTCATTCAAAGCCCCCTGACTGTGGCGGCCGATGCGCTGGTGGTTGAGGATAGCGGCTGGCTCGCCGGCGCCAAAAGCCTGGCCGCCGAGGTCGACGCCCGCGGTGGGCAGCCGCTGCGCCACGAGCGCGCCACGCTGATCGCGCAGCAGGGGCCGCTGGCAATTGGCACGGCGGTCTGCACCACCAGCGGCCTGTGGGCCGAGCTGGGCGGCCCGCCCACGCTGGTCCACGCCGCCACCTACACCTACCCCGACGCCGTGCGCGCCCCCGAGACGCGGGTCGGCGCGACGCCGCTCGACATCAGCCGCGCCACGCTGGCCGCGCTGCGCTCGGCGGCCGAGGCGGGCGCGACGCATGTGTGCATGATGCCGCTGGGCGTGCGGCCCAACCACCATCAGCTGCCGGCCAATCCCAAAAATCTGGCGCGCTATGTCATGGCCGGCGTCCAGCTGGCGGCGATTGCCCAGGCGCTGCCCGAGTTTAATGTAGCCCAAGTCACCGTGGCATTGACCGAGCGCGGCTATGCAATTTGGCAAGAAGTGCTGGGCCGGCCGAGCTGGTAACTATGACAACACAACGCTGGTGGGTCCAGGAGGTTCATAATTTTGGCGGATTTTTTGGCGGCGACACCGTGACCCTGACCGCCGTAACCTGGCCGGCGGCCGGCGAGGAGACCACGCTGACGATTGATGAGAAGGCGCTGGTCAACGTCCGCGACCGCCACACAATTGGCGCCGAGCTGCTGCTGGCGCTGGAGTTCGCCGGCGACCGCATCGAGCGCGCCGAGCTGCTGGCCGCCCGCGAGTGGCCGGCGCTGCACGCCGCGACCGCCGGGCCGCCCGCCGGGCCGCTGGCCGCGCCGCAGGTCCGGGCCTACCACTGCCCGCAGTGCGACCTGTGGGTGGCCGGCGCGCCCGCCGCCGATCAGTGCGGGCTGTGCGGCGCCACGGTCGCGCTAGGCGTTTGACAGCTGCGGCCCTGCGATCTACAGTTCTGATCATCACCGCCCCTTGTACCACCGGAGAACTGCCATGACCGTCGCCCCAAGCGTCGTTGAGACGAGCCAGTTTTTCACCACCGACCCGCAGGCCAACCAGCGCACGCTCTCCACGATCGCGCTGAATATGCAGGGTTCGGAGATTTTGAAGATCGCCGGCCAGGTCCGGGCGATGCAGGCCGCCGGCGAGGAGGTTTGCAACCTGACCGTCGGCGACTTCAGCCCGCAGCAGTTTGCGATTCCCGTGACGCTGCGCAACGCGATCATCGCCGCGCTCAACGCCGGCAACACCAACTATCCGCCCTCCGACGGCATGCCCGAGCTGCGCAAGGCGGTCGTTGATCTCTACGAGCGGGCCTTTGGGCTGCGCTACCCGGTCGACTGCGTGGCGATCATGAGCGGCTCGCGGCCGGCGCTCTACGCGACCTACGCCACGCTGATCAACCCCGGCGAGATGATCGTCTACCCGGTGCCGTCCTGGAACAATAACCACTACGCCCACCTGACCGGCGCCCGCGCCGTCGAGATCGCGACCCGCCCCGAGGATGGCTTTCTGCCGACGGCCGCGATGATCGAGCCATATATCCGCGAGGCCCGGCTGATCGCGCTGAACACGCCGCTCAACCCGACTGGCACCGCAATCGGCGCCGCCGAGCTGACCCGCATCTGCGAGCTGATCGTCGCCGAGAACAAGCGCCGCGACGCCACCGGCGAGCGCAGCCTGTATCTGCTGTACGATCAGGTGTACTGGATGCTGACCTTTGGCGACACGCAGCACGTCGTCCCGCCGGCGGTCGTCCCCGAGATGGCGGCCTACACCATTTTTGTCGATGGGATTTCAAAGGGCTTTGCCGCGACCGGCGTGCGCGTCGGCTGGTCGATTTCGCCGCCGCACATCGCTAGCCGCATGCGCAACCTGCTGGGCCACGTCGGCGCCTGGGCGCCCAAAGCCGAGCAGCTCGGCACCGCGACGCTGCTCAACGATCCCGAGGCGATTGCCGCGTACCATCACACGATGCTGCCGGCCGTCCAGGCGCGGCTCGACGCGCTGTACAGCGGCATCATGGCAATGCAGGACGCCGGGCTGCCGGTCGACGCTATCCCGCCGCAGGGCGCGATCTATCTGTCGGCGCGCTTCGACCTGATCGGCAAAACGATCAACGGCGTGACCTTCAACACCAACGACGATATTCGGCTGTTTGTGCTGCAGCACGCCGGCTTTGCGGTGGTGCCGTTCGGCGCGTTTGGCCTGAAAGGCGAGAACGGCTGGATGCGGCTATCGGTTGGCGCGGTGTCGCTGACGCAGGTCGAGAAGGGCCTGCCGCGGCTGCGGGCGGCACTGGAGGCCTAGCTCTATCGCTGCCCATCCCAGAGTTCACAGCGCCCCGCTGTTTTTAGTGGGGCGCTGCGCTGTTAAGCAGGGTTGATCCAGAGGAGTTGGGGTCGAAATGGTAGTGTTCCGTGCGGCTTGGTGTGCTGCTTGTTGGTCGGTTACGAACGGAACATAACGTAGAACGGGTGCCTACTAATATTGCTGCGTTCTGTATAATAATAAGCCAACTTGTCGGGAATGATAATGATGATTGCCCCGAGCGTGAGAGAATAACCTGTTTCGGCTTCTTCCAATTTCATCATGGTGCCATCGTGGTCGCTGCTATTTGCCATGATGTGACAAAGATGCTTTGGATTAGCTTTTTTCCAGATGTTTAAAACCTTCTCAACTTGAATGGCGATGTCAGGGGGTACGTTATCTTTGTCGTATACAAAGCGTGGGTCAAGGTCACGCTCGAACGTGTGAGCTAAGCGCCCCAACAGTTTGTTTCTGGTTTTGCTTGACGCAAGGCGCGTGAGCCAGCATTCGCGCACATCACGCGCTATGAACGATTTTATAAATATCTCCTCAATTTCATTCATAGGAAAAGTATTATACCAATTAGCTGCATCTATGCAGCTTTAGCCAAACGAGCTATAAGCGCCGTGGAGTATCTGCCGGCGCCGCACCAGCCCCGCAATCCAAGCGCCCCGCTGCAAAACAGCGGGGCGCTCGGCGTTGGGCGGTGAGTGTCAGAGCATTTCGATGCTGAGCGCGACGGCCTGGCGGTTGACGCCGAACTTGCTGGCGATTCACTCGGCCGATAGGTCCATACAGCACGTAGCGCCCGGTTTGCCCATAGGTTTTGAAGACAGGAGCAGCACGGCGTAGCCCGCACACGCCCAAGCCATCAAGGCGCTGCCCGGCCCCGCCGCCGTCGTAGCATAGGGCTGGGCGGCGCTTCGCTGGGACTACTTGGCGGCGCGCAGCTGGGCGAAGATGTCGTGGAGGTCGACGACGACCCGCGGCTCCTCGACTGGCTCATCCATGTCGGGGCGCTGCCAGACGAAGCTGCGGCCCGGCACCGTGCTCATGCCGACCGCCTCGCCGGCCGGGCTGACGGCCACCAGGTTCATAATCGCGCTCGACGGGTCCTCGCAGGCGGCGGCCAGGTCCTGCATCGCGCGCGTGCAGGCCTCGACCAGGCTCAGGCCCAGCTGCTGATACATTACGACCGAGCGGGCGGTGCCGCAGCGGATCGCCAATTCGCCCCAGCCGGTGCAGCCGCAGGCGCCGTAGCGGTTGTCGGCGTAGTTGCCGGCGCCGATCAGCGGCGAGTCGCCGAGGCGGCCGGGATATTTCCAGGCCCAGCCGCTGGTGCTTACGGCGCAGGCCAGGTTGCCGGCGCTGTCCTGGGCGATGAAGTTCACCGTTCCCGCGGCGTGCTCAGGGTCGGCGGTGATGCGGGCCAGGCGCGCCAGGTTGTCCTGGATGCCGCCCTGCAGCCAGTCCTGCTTGTCGGCCGGCAGCTGATTCCGCAGCCCCTGGCGGTAGACCTCCTCGGCCTCGGGCGTCAGAATATTCTCCTCGACCATGCCGATCTCGCGGGCGAAGCGGGCCGCGCCGGTGCCCACCAGCAGAATGTGTGGCAGGTCGCTCATGATGCGGCGGGCCACGCTGATCGGGTGCCGAAAGCCCTGCAGCCCGCCGACCGCGCCGGCCGCCAGCGTCTGGCCGTCCATGATCGAGGCGTCCAGCTCGACCTCGCCCAGGAGGTTGGGGTAGCCGCCGTAGCCGACGGTGTGGTCCTCGGGGTTGGCCTCGACGAGCCGGGTGGCGGCCTCGACCGCATCGAGCGCCGTGCCGCCGGCCCGCAGAATCTCAATGGCCGCCGCGATGCCGACGCGGCCGTTGGCGCTGGTGACGACGATCACAGCGCCTCGATTTCGCCGCTGACGGTCAGCTGGCCGAAGCGCGCGACGATGGGGCCGTGGTAGTCGCCGTAGAAGCTGGTCTCGCGGCTCCAGCGGACGTTGGCCAGCGCGTCCATGACGTTGCCGACCAGCGCGCCGCCCTTGAACGGCGTGCGCGTCTCGCCCTCGACGATGTAGCCCAGCCGAATCTCCGATGCAAACTCGCCCGAGATCGGGTGGGGGTTGAACCATGAGAAGTCCACGACCTCGATGTAGCTGCCGGTGAGCAGCTCGGCGGCCAGCGCCTGGCCGGGCGGCACCTCGATGTCGCCGAACGCGCCGGTCGGGGCGATGCCCAAGTAGTCGGCGTAGCGCTGGTTGGCCACAAAGGTTTGCAGCATGTTGTCGCGGATCAGCTCGACGCGTTGGGCCGGGATGCCCTCCTCGTCGAACTCGCCGGCGTTGGTGCCGTAGGGCAGCTGGCGCGTGGCGTAGAGCGTCAGCGGGTCGCCGGTGACGGGGCCGTTGAACACGGGCTGGCCAATCTCCCAGGGCGAGGCCTTGCCAAACTTCATGGCGCCCGACGCGAGGGTCTGGATCACGCCGCCGTTGAGAAAGACGCTGAGGGTCGGGCCGCGCATGACGACCGGGCCGCTCCAGGTGGGCGCGGCGCTGGCGTGCAGCGTGTCGAGGGTGAACTGGGCGCGCTGGGCAACCTCGGCCTCCACGTCGACATCGTGCAGGCAGCGCCGGCTCAGCTCCATGAACAACTCGACCTCGCGCTCGCCCTCGCGACCGAGCAGCACCATCTCGGCGTGAATCTCGGTGCCGGTCTTGGTGGCGTCGACGCCGCGGCTGTTGACCAGCCGGGTGGTCTGCTCCTGGGCGAACCATTCGGCGGCGGTCAGGCGCACCTCGGGGTGGGCGGCGGCGGCGGTCTGGAGGCGCGCCATCAGCCCGGCGAGCGCGGCCGGCGGGTCGGCCTGAATCTCCGGGTCGGCCAGCGCGACCTCGGGCAGCTCGGCGGGGCCGGGGATGGAGTGGGGCTGGTTGTGGACCAGCCCGGCCATCAGCGCGGCGGCGTCCAGCGCGGCGTCAATGTCGTCGCCGGGCAGCAGCGTGGCGTTGCCGCTGCCGCTGGTGGCGCTGCCGTCGGGGTTTTCGGTCTGGCGCAGCACCTCGACCACAAAGCGCTCGGCGCTGACCTGGCGGCGGGCCTCGATGGTGCCGCCGGGGATGGCGTAGAGCTGCACGCCGCCGGTGGTGATCTGGCGCACGCTCCAGTCGGTCAGGTCGGCGCGCGCCTGCAACGCCGCAATAATCGCATCCAACATTAGCCCAGTCTCGCTTTCATTAGCAGGTGCGGCCCGCCGGCCCCGACCGACACAAACTCCTTGTGGCCCTTGCCGCAGCCGCCGCCGTCAAGCTGCCAGTCGTCGCCGACCGCCGTGATGCTCTGGAGGACCTCGGGGACGTAGCCGCTGATGCCGACGGGCGCGAAAATCCGCTCGGTCACGCGGCCATTTTTGATCTCGCGGCCGAAGTGGCAGCTGACCTGAATGCCCCAGCCTTTGGGGTCCTCCATGCCCGAGGTCCATTTTTCGAGGTAGATGCCGCGCTCGACCTGGGCGAAGAGGTCGGCGACCGGCGTGGTGCCGCGGGCGAAAAAGGTGTTGCTCATGCGGGCGTAGGCCTTGCGGCTAAAGTCCTGGCGCCGCCCGTTGGCCGAGCGCGGCAGGCCCAGCGCCATCGAGGAGTACAGGTCGGTGATGCCGCGCTTGAAAATCCCGCCCTCGACGATCTGGGTCGGGGCCGCGATGATGCCCTCGTGGTCGAAGAAGTAGGAGCCGTGGGCGCCTGGCACGCTGGGATCGTCCCAGATATTGACCAGCTTCGGAGCCGACGACCTTCTCGATGAAGTGGGCGGCCTGGGCGCGCTCCTTGAGAAACATATCGGTCTCGACGCCGTGGCCAAATGAACTCGTGGCAGATCGTGCCGGTGACGCCCGGCCCGGTCACAATCATGTACTCGCCCGGCTCGATGCGCTCGGCGGCGGTCAGCGCGATGGCGTTGTTGACCACGTTCTGTAGCTCGTCGTCGGTGAAGGTGAGGTGCTCCCAGCCGCAGGTGCCGTCCTTGCCGGTCATGTCGTAGCGCACGCCCTGCGGCCCGGCCACAAACACCATCACCCGCAGCCGGACGCGCTGGACGCGCTGCGCCAGGTCGGCGGCGCGGTTACGAAACACCGACAGCTCGCTGTTCTCGACGTAGACGACGCGGACGTTGACGATGCGCTCGTCGAGGGCGCGGACGCGGCGGTGCAGCGCGCGGCAGCGGTCGAGCTTCTCCTCGGTCGTGAGCAACTCGGGGGCGATCTCCATCGGGGTGAGATAGTCGTGGGTGCGGGCGGCGCCGGGGTCGATCTGGCCGTCGCCCTGCCGCCCGAGGCCGCCGAGCAGCTCGCGGGCGGCGCGGCTGACGCTGTCGCGGGCAAAGCTGCCCAGCGCGGTCTCGTGCAGCGTCGTGCCGTCGAACACGCTGACGACGGTGCCGGCGGTCGGCGCCTGCTCGGTGACGCGCTCCTCGCGGTCATCGACGGCGATGTTGAGTCCCTGCCCGGCGGACAGCAGCACTGCGCCGTAGGGCAACCGCTGCTCCAGCGTGGCGACGATCTCGCCGAGGTGCGGTCGCAGGGCCGTCATGGCCTGCGGTAGTTGAAGGGTTGGCATGCCAGTATATCCTTTAGTCGTAGCTGGCGGGATTATAGCACCAAGCCTCGCGCGGGGGTCTTAACGCAAAGGCGCAAAGGGGGACGAGGGACGAAGGATGAACCGCAAAGAGGCAAAGGGCGCAAAGAGCGAGGGGCTTTGATAAGGGTTTAGACGAGGGGTGGTTCTGCACAAGCGGGTAGTAGCGTGTTGGTTCTCCCGGAGCGATGGCGGGGACAACCCACCGTTCCGTAGGGGCGGCTCGTCAGCCGCCCGCAGCAATTCGCAATGATTGCGGTGATGAACGCTGGTTGACGAGCTTCGTGCAGTGGTTGACGAGCTTCGTGCAGTGGTTGACGAGCTTCGTGCAGTGGTTGACGAGCTTCGTGCAGTGGTTGACGAGCTTCGTGCAGTGGTTGACGAGCTTCGTGCAGTGGTTGATGAGGCTCGTGCAGTGGTTGATGAGGCTCGTGCAGTGGTTGATGAGGCTCGTGCAGTGGTTGATGCGGTCCGTGCAGTGGTTGACGAGGCTCGCGCAGTGGTTGATGCGGTCCGTACAGTGGTTGATGCGGTCCGTGCAGTGGTTGATGCGGTCCGTGCAGTGGTTGATGCGGCCCGTGCAGTGGTTGACGAGGCTCGCGCAGTGGTTGATGCGGTCCGTGCAGTGGTTGATGCGGTCCGTGCAGTGGTTGATGCGGCCCGTGCAGTGGTTGGCGAGGTCCGTGCAGTGGTTGGTGCTATGGCTGTGTAGGCAGCGGGAGCGGCTGCCAGGTGCGGCCAGCGTCGGCGGTGGAGAGGAGGCCGCCGCCAGGCAACCCGGTCACCGCGACTGCTTGAGTTGTCGTCAGCCACTGGATGCGATCAAGGTGCTCCGCCGGGTAGGAGAAGTCGGCTGACATGACCTGCCAATGCCAGGAGGCGCCGCCGTCATCGGTGGCCTGCAGCCAGGTATCAACGCCGCGGCCGAGCGTCAGCCAGCCGTGGCGGCGGTCGAGGAACATCAGTCCGTAGGCATAGTTGCCCAATGGGAGCGTCGCCATGGGCAGTGCCGTTTCCAAGCGACGCGGCCGCTCAGCAGTAACTGCGACGACGTGCCAGTGCTGGCCGCCATCGCTGGTCTGCGTGATCGTTTTGTACTCGGTGCCGGCGGCCGGCTCGCTCACGCACAGCAGCCAGCCGCGGTCGGTGTCCACGAAGGTCAGATCGTGGGGCCACATTGCGCCGCAGGGCTGGGCCAGGGTGTGCCAGGTCTGGCCGCCGTCGGCGGTCGCAATAAGTTCGTCGCCGAGCGCCCAGCCGTGCTGCACATCCACGAATGCCACGCTGTGCAGCGGGCTGGACACCGGCAGCGGGCGCCAGCTATGGCCGCCGTCAGCGGTGGCCAGGAGCTGCCAGTCCATGATTAGCCAGCCGTGCTCGGCCGTGAGGCGCTGGAGGGTGGTCACATCACCGCCGAGGGTGGTGAGGGCGGCCCAGTGCGCGCCGGCGTCGAGCGTGGCGTGCAGCGTCAGTCCGTCGTAGAACCAGCCGCGCTCGGGATCGAGGAAGCTGGCGCTGGGCAGATGGTTGCCAAATTGCTCGCGGTGTGGGCTGGTGTAGGCGGTCGGCTGGCTGAATGCGCTGGTGGGCCAGGGCGTTGGCGTGGGCTTCACGGTAGCCGTTGGGCGCGGTGTGCGCGTGGGTGTGGCGGTGCGAGTCGGCGAAGGTGGCAGCGCTGTCGGCGCGGCCGTTGGTGTCGGCGGTGCAGGCAGCGTGGCGGGCGCCGTTGGCGTGGCCGGCAGCGTGGCGGCGGGTGGCTGGCAGCCGGCCAGGAGCAGCAGGGCGACGGCGAGGGTGCGGCGCATCGTGGGCCTTTCGCTAGTTGCTGCTGTGCCAGGTGGCGCCGCCGTCATCGCTCTGGTAGCGCGCCGCGCCGACATGCAGCCAGAGCGTGGCACCGCTGGCGCTGAGCAGCGGTGGGAATGTCCAGGGCGTCGTGCCGCGCAGCTCGATCCTGGTCCAGTGCTGGCCGCCGTCGGTCGTGTGGTAGAGCATCAGTAGCTCAGCGCTGCCGCTGCTCACCCACACCTCATCGGCGCTGAGGGCCAGGATGTGGCCGCTTTTGGCCACGATGGTCTGCGGCGTAGCAGTCCAGCCACCGTCGGTGGTGCGGAGCAGCGTGCCATCGCCGGGTGTGTCGTTCGTGGTGATCGCCCAGCCGTGGCAGCGGTCGCTAAAGGCCATCGTCGTCAGCTCTTGCCGGTCGGCATAGAGCGGGAGTCGTATGGCGGCTGGGGCGCTGCCGCACATGCTGCTGGTCGGCTGCCCGCCGAACGGCGCGAGCGCGAGGCCGAGGATGTGATTACGATACTGCGGCGCGAGCTGCCAGTGCTGCCCGCCGTCGGTTGTCTCCACGATGGCCACATCGAAAGAGGTTGTGCCACAGCCCTGGCTGAGCGCCCAGCCGTGGAGCGGCGTCGCAAAGGTGATCGCCGTGACATCTCCCGCGCATGACGGCCGGCTGCTGGGCGTACTCGCCCAGGTCCAGGTTATGCCGCCGTCGCCCGTGGTCAGCACGGCCAGCGGGTCGCTCGCCAGCCCCACGCCGATGCCGCGCTGGCCGTCGAAGAACTGCACCGCGTTGGTCGGCGGCCGCCGTGGGTAGAGCTGCTGCCAGATGTGGCCGCCGTCGCTGGTGCGGAGCACGGCCCGGTGCTCGCCGCCGGTGAGTCCAATGGCCTCGGTTGCTGAGAAGCGCTGGCGGATCACGACGCCCTTCGGGAAGTACTCGGCATCATCGGGCCGCCAGTCCCAGCTCCGGCCGCCATCGTTTGTCCAGATGGCCCCATAATCACCGCCGAACGAGCTGACATACCAGCCACGCTCCCGGTTGAGCATCGTCATCGTGCTGGCGTAGCCGCCGGACGACAGCGTTGCCGCGGCCAACCCCAGGTCACCCAGCGCTTCCGTATCGTCATCGCTGGTCGCCACGGCGGCCCAGTGTTCGCCGCCATCGACGGTGCCGGTGACGCGCTTGCTTTGATGTCCCGCGCCAGGGTCGCCGGCGCAGAAAACCCAGCCGTGCTCGCGATCAACAAAGCTCATACTCATGCGCGCCACTTCGATCCAGTCTGGCCCACAGATGCGCGGCACCTCGCTCCAGGTCCGGCCGCCGTCGGTGGTGCGGAGCAGCGTGGGACCAACCGCCCAGGCTGTTGCCCAGCCGTGCTGCGCATCCATAAACTGGAGGTCATCAAACTTGTAGTCCCGGCTGAGCTCGGCCCAGGTGTAGCCGCCGTCAGTCGTCGTATAAAGTCGCCCGGTCGGGATGCCTGGCCCCTCATCAGACAAGGGTTTGATGCTCGTCAGCCAGCCGCGCTGCTGGTCGATGAACTGGAGCGCGCGGACTTTCGTCGGGAGTTGACTGATGGTGGCCCAGTGCTGGCCGCCGTCGGTCGTCGCGAGCAGCGTCTGATCATCCGCGACCCAGCCATGCTGCTGGTCAATAAAGCTGGTCGCCATCCAGATCGAGGTGGGCAGACCCTGATCCTCGTTGGCGAGCGGCGCGGGCTGGAGGACGGGCGTGATCGTGTCCGGCGTCGGCGTGATGGTGCTGGTTGGTGCAGGCGTGGGCGGGGCCGTCAGTGTCGGCGGTGCGGCAGTCGGCGGGGCCGTCAAGGTCGGCGGTGCGGCAGTCGGCGGGGCCGTCAAGGTCGGCGGTGCAGCCGTCGGCGCGGTCGTCAAGGTCGGCAGTGCGGCCGTCGGTGGGGCCGTCAAGGTCGGCGGCGCGGCTGTCAAGGTCGGCGGCAGGACAGGTGGTGCGGCCGTCAGTGTCGTCGGCGCGGCAGTCGGCGGGGCAGTCGGCGCTGGGGGCGTGGCCGGCAGCGTGGCGGCGGGCGTTTGGCAGCCGGCGAGGAGCAGCAGGGCGACGGCGAGGGTGCGGCGCATAGTTGGCCTTTCATCCCAGGCAGTATGCGCGGCCGCCGCGGGCGCGGCCATGAATGCTCGGTGATAGGCAGCACAGCGCGAGGTGGTAGCGCCCAGCGATCAGCGCCGAGCATGGATCACTCGGCGCGCCGGCGCTAGCCCAGGCCGTGCAGCTCGACCATCGCCTGAATCGCCGAAATATGGGTGGTGTACAGGAACAGCTCCTGGACATTGTGGGGCGCTATAATAGTCACCCGCAGCCCCGCCGTGATCGGCACCGCCTTGATCGTAGTGGTGTGGCCGCGCCGGGAGGTAATGATACCAATGACGATCTTGGTCACGCGCGGATCGTCGCGGACCAGCCGCACGACCCGCTCGGCCGCCGCGATCAGTGTCGTGTGCTTGCCATTAAACTTTGGCCCTTTCAGCAGGCCCCGCTCGGTTGCGCCCATTGCTCCGCCCTATGTCTAAGCTGGCCGCCACGCTCCAGCAGCTGTATCGCCAGCGGCCGTGGTGGCCGGCCGGGTCAACGGTTATTGTAGCCGTATCTGGCGGCCCCGATTCACTGACGCTTTTGCACGTTCTGGGCCAGCTGGCGCCGGGCCACGGCTGGCGGCTGGTGGTGGCGCACCTCGACCACCAGCTGCGCCCCGACTCCGCCGACGACGCGGCGTTTGTCGCGGCGACCGCGGCGGCCTGGGGCTGGCCGTGCGCGGTGGCGCGCGCCGATGTGGCGGCGCAGGCCCTCGCGCGCCGCGAGGGGCTGGAGGCCGCGGCGCGGGCGGCGCGCTACGACTGGTTTGCCGCGCTGGCCCAGCAGCACGGCGCCGCCGCGGTGGCGCTGGGTCACACCGCCGACGACCAGGCCGAGACCGTGCTCCTTCGGCTGCTGCGCGGCGCCGGGCCGACCGGGCTGGCCGCGATGCGCCCACGGCTGGTCCGTGACGACGGGCTGGTCGTCGCGCGTCCGCTGCTGGCCGTGCGGCGCAGCGCGGTCGCGGCCTACTGCGCGGATCACGGCCTCGCGCCACGCCTCGACCCCTCGAATCTCGCGCCGCAGTTTGTGCGCAACCGCGTGCGGGCCGAACTCCTGCCGCTGCTGGTGACCTACAACCCGGCGGCGGTGGCGGCGCTGGGGCGGACCGCGCAGCGCTGCGCCGAGGAGGACGACTGTCTCACTGCGCTGCTCGATGCGGCCTGGCCGGGGCTGGCCGAGGTCAGCCCCGGCCGCGTGACGCTGGGCCGCGCGGCGCTGGCGGCGCTCCACCCGGCGCTCCAGCGGCGGGCGCTGCGGCGGGCCGTGGCGCTGCTCGGCGACCTGACCGAGCTGGGCGCCGACCACCTAGACCGCATGCTGGCGCTGGTCGCGGCCGGCCGCGGGCGGCTGCAGCTGCCGGCCGGCTGCTGGATCACGCTCGGCCGCGATGCTGTTATCATCTATCGAGGAGGTGCCGATGGACCAAGCGATGGACCAGGACATTGATCGGGTGCTGCTCACCGCCGCCGCGCTGGCCGCGCGGGTGGCCGAGCTGGGCGCCGAGCTGACCCGCGACTACGCCGCGGTTGACAACCTGCTGCTGGTCGGGGTGCTCAAAGGCTCGGTGATGTTTATGACCGACCTGGCGCGGGCGATGCCGCGGCCGGTCGCGCTCGACTTTATCGCGATCTCGTCCTACGGCGCATCTACGTCCTCAACGGGCGTCGTGCGGATGCTCAAGGACCTCGACGCCGACATCGGCGGCCGCCACGTCTTGATCGTCGAGGACATTGTGGACAGCGGCTTGACGCTGGCGTACCTGCGGGCCAGCCTGGCGCGGCGCGGCCCGGCGTCGCTAAAAATCTGTGCGCTCCTCAGCAAGCCCAGCCGCCGCGAGGCCGACGTGGCCGTCGACTATATCGGCTTCGAGATCCCCAATGAGTTCGTGGTCGGCTACGGACTGGACTACGCCGAGCGCTACCGCAACCTCGGCTACATCGGCATTTTGAAGCCCGCCGTCTACGCCCCGCCCGCCGATTGACGATTTCGGCCCGCGGTTTGGTGATCTGGCATACATTCCGCGGCCGGCCCGCTGCGTATACTCTGCATAGCGGCGGATTCGCACCGCCGCGCTTTGCAAATCAGAGGATACGCGCATGGGCGACAATCGTTGGCTGCGCAACAGCGCCGTCTACTTAATTATCCTGGTGGCCGCCGTGGCGCTGCTGGTGCAGTACGGCCTCAACACCAAAAGCCCCGACAGCCTGACGTTCTCGGCCGTGGTCGACATGGCGATGGAGAACAAGATCACGAAGATCGTCGAGCATGAGGGCAGCAGCCTGATTGATGTGACCCAGGTGAACTCGGCCCGCCCGGTGGCGGTGCGCAAGTCCACCAATGAACTCGATGGAGCAGTTTCTGCGCGAGGAGCGCGACCGCCGCGTCCGCGATGCGGTCGCCCGTGGCGTCCCCGTGCCCACGATTAATCTCCCAATCGTCGAGGTTTCGGCGCCGGCTGCCTGGACCGGCATCGTTAGCAGCCTCTCGCTGATCCTGCCGATGGTGCTGGTAATCGGGTTTTTCGTCTTCTTCATGCGCCAGGCCCAGGGTTCGAACAACCAGGCCATGAGCTTTGGCAAATCGCGCGCCCGCATGTTTACCGGCGACAAGCCGACCGTAACCTTCGGTGATGTGGCCGGCCAGGAGGAGGCCAAGCAAGACCTGTCGGAGGTCGTCGAGTTCCTCAAATTCCCCGATAAGTTCGCCCAACTTGGCGCCCGCATCCCGCGCGGCGTGCTGATGGTGGGACCACCCGGAACGGGCAAGTGCGTCGTCGGCGACACGCTGATCGTGACCGGCAAGGGTCTGATGGAAATCCGCGACGTGCCGAAATATTTCTGGGTTGACCCCGCGACCCACGAGGTCGCCGGCGCCTGGCCGCCGACCGTCGAGCTTGAGACCGCCACCGACACCAAGCGCGCCGCCTCGCACTGGTACGACCTGGGCGTGCAAACGACGCTGCGGGTCAAGACCAAGCAGGGCATGACGCTGGAAGGCACCCCCGAGCATCCGATCGTCGTGATGACCGCCGGCGGCGTGTTGGAGTTCCGCGAGCTTGCTAACCTGCAGCTTGGCGACAACGTGGCGATCAAGTTCAACACCCAGACCTGGGGCACGCTGCGCGAGATCGAGCCAGAGCGCGCCTACCTGATGGGTCTGCTGACTGGCGACGGCAACATGTCGATCAGCAACCGCGTCAATCTCACCAGCGTGGACGATGAGATTCAAACGTTCTTCAGCGGCCATATGCGCGAGCATTACGGCGATGACCTACACATCGGCACGGCGACCGATGGCTACACGGCGGTGGTCTCATCCTGGAAGGTCAAAAAGGATTTGACACAGGCCGGCCTGACCAGCTTACTGAGCTACGACAAGACGATCCCGGCCACCGTGCTTCAGGCGCCCAAGCCGATTGTCGTGGCGTTCTTGCAAGGCCTGTTTGACACCGATGGCTCGTTCGAGCGCTATGCCGTCACCTACTCGACGGTCAGCAAGCAGATGGCTGATCAGGTTGCGGCGCTGCTACTGAACCTCGGCATCGTCGCTCGGCTGCACATCAAAAACGAGGTCAGCGCCACCCACCCGCGGCCGGTATATCAGATCACGATCTCTGGCACGGCGCTGCCGGTCTTCGCACGCGAGGTTGGCTTCCGTCTCCAGCGCAAGCAATCGCAGCTCACGAGCTACCTGGGCGGCGAGCAGTTCGGCATCAACACCAACGTTGATCTGTTTTACGATGTGACCGATCTCTTGCTGGAGTGCTGGCAGGAAGTGCGGCAGCTTGGGCGCCAGCACCAGCCGGCTCGCCAGCCAGATGGACAAGCTGCGGGATCGGCGGCGCGTGTCGCGGGCGACGCTGCAAGAGATTGTGGCGGTCTTCCAGGCCGGCGGCTGCACCCACCCACGGCTGCCCTACCTGGCCAACCTGGCCCACGCCGACTTGTTCTTCACGCCGGTCGAGGCGATCACGGTGGGCGAGGCACGGGTCTACGACTTCACCGTGCCAGTGACCCACTCCTTCATATCGAACGGCTTTATCTCGCACAATACGCTCCTTTCACGGGCGGTCGCGGGCGAGGCCGGCGTGCCGTTCTTCTCCATCAGCGGCTCCGAGTTTGTCGAAATGTTCGTCGGCGTCGGCGCCTCGCGCGTCCGCGACCTCTTCGACCAGGCCAAGCGCAACGCGCCCTGCCTGATCTTCATCGACGAGATCGACGCGGTTGGCCGGCAGCGCGGCGCGGGCCTGGGCGGCTCGCACGACGAGCGCGAGCAGACCCTCAACCAGATTCTGGTCGAGATGGACGGCTTCGACACCAACACCAACGTGATCGTGATCGCCGCCACCAACCGCCCCGATGTGCTGGACCCGGCGCTGGTCCGCCCCGGCCGCTTTGACCGCCAGGTGATCCTCGACGCGCCCGACGTGCGCGGCCGGGCCGACATCCTGAAGGTCCACACCAAAGGCAAGCCGCTGGCCGACGACGTGAACCTGGAGGCCATCGCCAAGATGACACCCGGATCGTCAGGCGCCGACCTGGCCAACATCGTCAACGAGGGCGCGATCCTGGCGGCGCGGCGCGGCAAAAAGCGCATCGGCAACCTGGAGCTGGAGGACGCGACCGAGCGCATGATGCTGGGCGGCCCCGAGCGGCGCTCGCGGGTGATGACGCCGAAAATGAAGGAGCTGACCGCCTATCACGAGGCCGGCCACGCCATCGTCGGCGCCGCGATGCCCAAGGCGAACACCGTCCACAAGGTCACCATCGTGCCGCGCGGCCGGGCCGGCGGCTACACCTTCAGCCTGCCCGAGGAAGATTCGCTGGGCCAGAGCGTCAAGCAGTTTGAGGCCGACATGGCGATGACGATGGGCGGCCGGGCCGCCGAGGAGATCGTGCTGGGCGACTTTACCACCGGCGCCAGCGGCGACATCCAGCAGATCACCCGCATTGCGCGGGCGATGGTCACGCGCTTCGGCATGAGCAAAAAGCTCGGGCCGATCCTGCTGGGCGAAGTCCAGGAGATGATCTTCCTCGGTCGCGAGATCAGCGAGCAGCGCAACTACTCCGAGGACACCGCGCGTCAGATTGATGTCGAGGTCCACGCGCTGGTCGAGACGGCCCATCAGCGGGCGCTGATGATCCTGCGCGACAACCTCGACACGCTCCACGAGATGGCGCGGGTGCTGATCGAAGTTGAGACGCTGGGCGGCGAGGAGCTGCGCGACATGCTGGGCCGCGTCAAGCGCTACAACTTCGACGAGCAGGGCGATGTGGTGACGCAGCGCCTTGTCGAGGCTGAGCCGGCTAGCTAACCGCCACCGACCACCCCCAGCCGGCGGCTATCCACGACGATAGCCGCCGGTTTGATTCAGGCCCGGCCGCCGACTATAATACGTCGATCAGATCGCCGGTGTCAGGGTTACGCTAAGTCGCCGCGCCGGCGCGGGTGCGGGCTTGGGCGCAGCCAGGAACCTGAGCACCGCTAGCTTGTGGAGGCCTTTGATGTCTGGGCATAGTAAATGGCACTCAATCCGACGCTCGAAGGGTATTTTGGACCAGAAGCGCGGCGCAGTTTTTACCAAGCTGGCGCGCGAGATCACGGTGGCCGCGCGTGAGGGCATGCCCGATCCCGACATGAACTTCCGGCTGCGGCTGGCGGTCGACCGGGCCAAAGCCGCCAACATGCCCAGCGACAACATCCAGCGCGCCATTGACCGCGCCGCCGGCAAAGGCAACGAGGCGGCGATCGAGGAGCTGTTCTATGAGGGCTACGCGCCCGGCGGCATCGCGGTGATCATCCACGCTGCCACCGACAACCGCAACCGCACCGCCGCCGAGGTCCGCGCGGTCTTCAATAAAAATGGCGGCACGCTCGGCGAGAGCGGCTCGGTCGGCTGGATGTTTGAGAATAAGGGCCAGATTCTGATTGAGATGCCGGCCGGCAAAGCCTTCGACCCCGACGAGATTATGCTCCAGACCATCGACGCCGGCGCCGACGATGTGGTGATCGAGGAGCGCGACATCGAGGTCTACACCGAGGTCAGCGACCTCAACACCGTGCGCCAGGCGCTGGTCAAGGCCGGCCTGCCCGTCACCAACGCCGAGCGCATCATGAAGCCCAAAGCGCTCCTCACGCCCGAGACGAACGCGGCCATGTCAGCGCTGCGGATGATCGAAAAGCTGGAGGACCTCGACGACGTGCAGAAAGTGTTTTCCAACCTGGAGGTCAGCGACGAGCTGCTCGACAAGCTGGAGGCGGCGGGCTAGCGATGCGGACGATGGGCATTGACCCCGGCACCGCCACGATGGGCTGGGGCATTGTCGAGGACGACGGCGCGGGCGGTCAGCAGCTGGTCGCCTACGGCGCGCTGACCACGCCCAAAGAGCACCAGCTGGCCGAGCGGCTCAAAACGCTCTACGACGGCCTGGAGGGGTTGATCGCCCGCTACCAGCCCGACAGCGCCGGCATCGAGGAGCTGTTCTTTGGCAAAAATGTCACCACTGCGATCGCCGTCGCCCACGCCCGCGGCGTGGCGCTGCTGGCGCTGGCCCACGCCAACGTGCCGCTGAACGAGTACCGGCCGATGGCGATCAAGCAGGCCATGACCGGCTACGGCCGCGCCGACAAGCGCCAGATGCAGGAGATGGTGCGGATGCAGCTCGGCCTTGACCACATTCCTAAGCCCGACGACGCGGCCGACGCGCTGGCCATCGCGATCTGCCAGGCCCACAGCGCCTCGATTCGGCTGCGCTATCAAGATTAAGCGGTATACTGTCGGGAACCTCAATATCTGCAGGGCCACTTCTTAAGCGAAGTAGCATCACCTGAGCTTGTGCCGCACCCAGCCAGCAATCCCTGTGAAACCGTACTCCCTGAACTCATCCAATGATCCCCCGGCGACGCCGGAGTACATCAACCAGCAACCCCTGTGAAACCATACGCCCTGGAGGAACAATGTCTCACTCACATGCCCGTCTGCCCATCATCCTGCTGGCAATTCTGAGCCTGTTGCTCTCCACCAACAGCGCAACCTCGCACCCGATCACATCGCGCACCGCGGCGGCGCCACAAGCAACCTACGAGGTGCGGCTGCCGTTCATTCGGGCCGACCCGCCGGCCTTCAACCCGAGTGTGAATGGTTTCAACTTTGCAAACTATGGCGGGCTGGGCTATGCGCGCCTGACCTCGCTCGAAATGCGCCGCCTCTTTGGCCCACAGGTCTGTATCTCAGCCGTGCAGCCGGATGGCAGCTGCACGCTGGCCTCACCGGCCATCATGTGGATGCAGTGGGCCAACGACAGCATGCGCCCCGGCCTGTGTGAGGGTTTAGCGGCGCTGAGCCTGCTGCTCTACACACATCAGCTCACGGTGCAGGATTTTGGCGCAGCGCAGACGATTGATCTGGCGCTGGAGGGCAATACCAAACTCCAGCACGAGATCGCCTACTGGTTTGCAACCGCGATGGCGAATCGTGCGGCAACCATCAAAAGCTCGCCGAATGCGGTGGTCGCCGCCTTGCGGGCTGACTTCAGCACGAAGGGCTATGCCTTTGGCACGCTGCGCTTTTCCATGCCCGACGGCGCCGGCGGGCATGCGGTCGTGCCGATCAGCCTGACCGATCGCCCCAACCAGCAGGTCGCGATCGGCGTGTACGATGTCAATTATCCACGCGAAACCCGCGAACTGCTCGTGGATACCAGCGCCAATACCTGGTTTTACTCACCCGACCCCACCTTGACCGAGGATGATTATCGCGGCGATGCCCAGACCCAGCGGCTCGGCTTTGCCCCCCTCGCGCCGCGCATGACGGTGCAAGCGTGTACGTTTTGCCCGCCGTCCCAGGCGCCCCGGTTAGAAAATAGTGTGGCATCCGATGATCCCTTCACGAGCGACGTAGTCGTCATGAAACAAAGTGATAACATGTTTGACTCGTTTCCCGGCGCAAAAGGTACGACCATCTTTTGTGACAATGCGAGTGGGGTGCCGCTGAAGGTCGATATGGCCTTCCCTAGCAGTAACCTGCCGGCGGTCCTGGGACAGCCAGCGCGGCCATCGTGGAAAAACTCGCCCGAACCCTACTATAGCCTGCCCCCAAACGACACCTACAATATCGATCTGCTGCCTTCAGCCCAGCAAACGGGCGGCATCACCGCGAGCTTGCTGTATCTTGGTCACGGCTTTGATTTTGAGATCGGCAATCTGCTCACCCGCGCCGGGGCTGCCGACCATCTCCAAATTGCACCAGGCGGCACCGTTATCACCTACACCACCGAAATGGGCGAAGTGCCAGATCTCACGATTGGCTTTGTCACGCCGACGGCGGACTTTAATCTGGTGCTCCACAGCTTCGAGCTGGAGCCGACTGATTTCGTGATCCTCGATATTGATGTGCCACACAACTTAGTCAAGGTCAGCACGGACACGATCTCAGCGTCCAACGCGACGAACTTTGGCCTGGAGATGGACCGCAGCGACGCGACCAGCAGCCAAATCTTCAAATCGACACCCGACGGCATCGCGCTGGCAAACGATCAGACCTTCTTGATCGACTACAGCACCTGGACGGGCGACGGCCAGCCGCTGCGTGTGGGCTATGACGATAACCATAACGGACTGCTGGATGACAGCGAAGTCTTCATGATCACCGACGTGCCATAATCCAGAATCGCGCACGATTCACGGCGTATTCACACCGAACTAGCTCGCGATCACCTGACTCGAGGGAGCACCCATGGTTGACCTGGATGAAGTCGCGCCCAACACCTTTGTGATCCGCAACAACAAGGCGCGCGCCATACTGCGGGGCGAGGGCCTGATCAGCGGCGCGACCTTTCTGCTCCAGACGACCCGCCGCGAGGGCTGGGTCGCGCGCGTGCGCATGAGCGGCTTTCAGATTCGCACCATCGCCGACCGGATTGCGGCGCTGCCGGCGCTGCCAAGCGTCGTGCTCGGCCCCGAGATCTGGCTGCCGCTGCCGTCGCCCAAAGATCAGATCGCCGTGCTCGATCCTGTGCGGCTGCGCTGGCGCGATGTGATGGTGATCGAGCAGGGCGGCGGCGCAACTCCCCAGCGCGGCGTGCGGGTGGCCGAGTATAGCGCAATCCGGCGGCGCAAAAGCCGCAACGGCGGCGACTTTTTCCAGGTGCTGCCGGGACAGCGCGGCGCCACGCTACAGCCGATCGATGAGAGCGCGGCGCTGCTGCTGGGCTTTGCGGCGCAGGGGCAGCGCCCGCGCCTGGCCGCCACCGTGGCGGGCGGCGACCTGGTGGTGGCCGGGCAGGACATTGTGCTGCCGGCGCAGCACGCCGAGGTGCTGGGCTTTTTGGCGCAGCCCAAAACTCGCTGGCGCTTCGCCCCCGACGCCCGCGCGCTGGCCGCGCAGCTGTTTGCGACGCTGGGCGTCGTGCTGGCCGCGCCGGCGGAGGCTGCGCCGTGAGCCGCTGGCTCTTGACGCCATGTTCTCACGGTCGTGGGCGATGAGCATGCGGCGTCGGCATGCGGCTTGCAGCGCGGCGCAGGAGACGAGGAGGAGCACCGTCTGTGGAGCTAGAAAATTTGCTGGAGCAGCTTGATCATCTGTCGGCGCGCGCCTATGGCTACATGGGCTTGGCGGCGCTGATTGGCCCGGTGCTGCTGCGGCTGCTGGGCTTTAAAGCGCTGGCCGCGCTGCTGCGGCCGCTGGCGCTGGTGGTGCTGGCCGCTGGGCTGTACGCCAAGCAGCAGCACCTAACGCAGCCGGTGGCCGGCGGCGCCGACGAGGGCGCGACCCATTGGCTCTAACCGTCGGCCGGCCCCGACCTGCGGCGCGCTGGCACCGGCGCGCTTTTTTGCGGCTATAATGCTGCGGCATTGCCCTGGAGGATTGAGATGACTCGCATTGGGGTTCTAGTGGTCGCCTACAACGCTGAGAGCACGCTGCAAGCGGTGATTCAGCGCATTCCGGCGGCGATCATGGCAAAAGTCGAAGAAATTTTTGTGTTTGACGATGCGAGCCAGGATGCCACCTACGCCGTTGGGACCACCCTGACTGCCGAGCATGCCGACGGCAAGCTCCGCATTTTTCGCAACCCTGTCAACCTGATGTATGGCGGCAACCAGCGCCGCGGCTACCAGTACGCCATCGAGCGTGGCTTTGACATTGTGGTGCTGCTGCATGGCGATGGTCAGTACGCGCCCGAGGTCATGCAGTCGCTGCTCACGCCGCTGGAGGAGGGCACCGCCGAGCTGGTCATGGGTTCGCGGATGATGGTGCCGGGCGCCGCACTGCGCGGCAACATGCCGCTGTATAAATTTGTCGGCAACCGCATCCTGACCGCAGCGCAGAATCTGCTGGTCGGCTCGCACTTCAGCGAATTTCACTCGGGCTACCGCGCCTACTCGTGCCAGGCGCTGCGCACGATCCCGCTTGACCGCCTGACCACCAACTGGCACTTCGACACCCAGATTATTTTGGAGTTTTTGAAGCGCGGCTTGCGGGTCCGTGAGGTGCCGATCCCGACCTACTACGGCGACGAAATCTGTCATGTCAACGGCATTCCCTACGCCCTCAACTGCGTGCGTGAGGCGCTCGGGTATGCGTGGCGCTATCGCTGGAGGGTGCGTGCTGCACTACCGTCTACATCGGGACCCAAAAAGTAGCCACCAGCAGATCGCTGCGCTGCTGCGCCGCCTCCGACCACAGCCGATTTTGGATGTGGGGGCGGCGCAAGGCTTGCTCGGGCAGATGTTGCAGGATGACGGGCTGGTGCTCGATGCGGTTGAGCCGAACGCGGCCTGGGCCGAGCATGCCCGGCCGTGGTATCGCCAGGTCTACGCCGCCACCATCGAGGGCGCGCGGCTGCCGGCGCACACCTACGCCGCCGTGGTCTGCGCCGATGTCCTGGAGCACACCGTTGATCCGCAAGCTGTGCTAAGCGAGCTGCGCGCGGTCGCCGCGGCCGACGCCTGGTTTGTGGTCTCGCTGCCTAACGTCGCCCATATCGCGGTGCGGCTGCTGCTCCTCGCGGGGCTGTTCCCCAAGATGGACCGCGGGATTTTGGATCGAACCCATCTCCATTTCTACACCCGCGCCACCGCCCGCGAGCTGCTGGCGCAGGCCGGCCTGCAGGTCCAGACCGTCCGCCCGACCGGCTTTCCGCTGGACGAGCTGTGGCCGCGCGGCGAGGGCGGCTGGCTGTTTGCACTGCTCCAGCGCGCGCAGCACCTCCTGCTGCTGCTGGCCCCGACGGTGTTTGCCTGGCAGTGGGTGCTTGTGGCCCGCGCGGCCGCCCCCGCCCCGGCCAATGCCTAGCCGCGCCCGGCGCCGCTGGCCCTGGTGGATCACACCGCTGGCACTGTTGGCGCTGCCGCTCCTGGTGTTTGCGCCGCTGGTGTTCGGCGGCCAGACACTGTTTCTCCACGACATCCAGTACTATTTCTATCCCTATCACGCCCTCGCCGCCGACCTGATCAAAGGTGGCACGCCGCCGCTCTGGAATCCCTACGCCTTTAGCGGCCTGCCGCTGCTGGGCGACGGCCAGACCGCGATGCTCTACCCGCCCAACTGGCTGTTTTAATCCTGCCGCCGCTCTACGCCCTCAACCTAGTGATCGTGCTGCAGTGCTCAATCGCCGGCGTCGGGATGTGGGCCTATGCGCGTACGATCAGGCTGCGGCCGGCGCCGGCGCTGCTGGCGGCGCTGAGCTATACGCTGAGCGGCTTTTTGACCACGCGCTTCGTCCACCTGTCGATCATGGCCGGCGCAGCGCTGATCCCGGCCGTGCTGTGGGGCATCGAGCGGCTGCTGCAGCAGCCGACCAGGCGGCGCTTTGTGGTGGCGACGGTCTGCGTGGCGCTCCAGGCGGTCAGCGGCCACCCGCAGGTGCCGGTCTACACGGCGGTTGCGGCCGGCGTGTATGTGGCGGTGCAGGCCGGCTGGGCGGCGTGGGCCGAGCGCACGTGGCGCCCGCTCCTCAGCCTGGTGCAGCTGGCGGTGGTCTACCTGACGGCCTACGCGCTGGCGGCGCTCCAGCTTGTGCCGTGGTTCGAGCTGGCGACGTTCTCGCCGCGGGCCGCCGGCGCGAGCTATGATTTCGTGACCTTTCAGTCGCTGGGCGGCCGCGACTGGTGGCTGTGGCTGTTTCCCTACGCTTTCGGCGCCGCGCGCCAAAGCTGGCTGGCGCCCGCGCTGCCGAGCCTGCCGCACTCGATCTATGTCTGGGAGCGCTCGGCCTATATCGGCGTGGCGCCGCTGCTGCTGGCCGCCGTCGGCGCCGCGAGCTTGCTGTGGCGGCCGCGGGCGTTCGCTAGCGCGCTGCCGCGACGCCAGGGCTGGGCGCTCGTCGCGGTGCTGGTGAGCTGTGGGCTGATCGCCGCCGGCCGATACACGCCGGTCGGCCACCTGGTCTACGCGCTGCCGGTGCTGGGCAAGCTGCGAGCCTACTCGCGGGCAGTGGCGGTCGTGGCCTGCGCTGGCTCGGCGCTGGCTGGCCTCGGCCTCCAGGCGGTGCTGAGCCTCCAGCCGCGGCGCTGGCCCGCGGCGCGGCGCTGGCTCGTGGGTGCCGGGGTGGCGCTGCTCATCGCGGGCGTCGCGGGCGTCGCGGCGCTGCCCGAGCTGTCGTGGCGCGCACCGGCGGCATGGCTGCCGCTGGCGCTGCTCCTCGCGGCGGTGACGCTCATCCCGTGGTGGCGCCGGCGCTGGGGCCAGCGCGCGCTGCTGGCGCTCGTGGCCCTTGACCTAGCGCTGTTCGCCGCGAACTTCAACCCAACCACCGCGCCGGCCGAGTTTACGGCCGTGCCGGCCAGCGTGGCTTTTTTGCAGCGCGACCCATCGCTGTTCCGCACGGCCTCGTTTATCAGCACCAACTCGCTCGCGCCCAGCACGGCGCGATCCCAGCAGGCCCTCAGCTGGGGCCTGGCCGACAGCCTCAGCAGTATCAATGGCTTCAACTCGCTCCAGCCGCGTCGCTACACCGACTTGCTGTTCGGCCCCGCGGTCGGCGATGTCTCCTACGGCTTCCTCGGCGACGGGCGGCTGCTCCAGCCCGACTACCCGCTGCTGAGCCTGCTGGATGTCAAGTATGCGCTGGTCCAGCCCCAGAGCGACGTGACGCCCGGCCCGACCTGGACGCGGGTATTTGCCGACGACCAGGTGGCGATCTACCGCAACACCCGGCCGTTTGGCCGGGCCTTTTTCGTCAACAGCGCCCGCCCGGCCACCGCCGAGCAGGCGCTGGCCCGCTGCGCGCTGCCACGGTCAACCCGCGCACCACCGCGCTGGTCGAGGGCGCCGACGCCGACCTCCTGGCCGGTCTCAGCGGTGCAAATAGCGGCGAGTCGGTCGTTGTCAGCCAGCCCAACGTCAACGAGCTACAGATCACGGTCAGCACGCCCTACCGCCGCTTTCTGGTCGTCAGCGAGCCGTGGTTCCCCGGCTGGCAGGCCACGATTGACGGTGTGCCCACGCCGATCTACCGCGCCGACTATGTGCTGCGCGGCGTCGTCGTGCCGACCGGCCAGCACACCGTTGTCATGCGCTACCGCCCCACGTCCGTCACCATCGGCCTGATCCTCAGCGTGGCGATGTTCGTCAACCTGGCCACGCTGGTCGGCTGGCGGCGCCACAGCTAGCAAATTATGAAGAGGTGGCGCTTGTCCGCTCCCGCCGCCACGAAATATATTTTGTGGCTCGTGCTTTGCCTGCTGCTATCAGCGTGTGCCGCGCCAGCGCTGCCGCCGTGGCAGCAGCATCGCTGCCCGCAGCCGGACTGGGGCTTTACGGTGGAGCTTCCTCGCACCTGGGCTGCGACCGGCGCTGATATGTGTGAGGTCGAGTTTCGCGACAGCGGAGCTAAGCCCAACCGCCCCGATCAAACCGGCAGCGAGTTTGCGGCGGGCGGGCTGGGCATCCGCGGCCCGATCATCGCGGCTAATGAGGCATCGTGGCTTGCCATGCAGCCCAATCATGCCCAGACTGTGAGCTGGCAGGCGTTTCCCACGGCGCTGGGCCTGGCGCGGGTCTACACGCTGGATCGGGATCGTGCACCTAATGGCCAGCCGGGCGGCGGAACCTGGCGCGCGCAGCAGGCGTATCTGCCCGTGGGCGCGCGCAGCTACGAGCTGTGGCTCCAGGTCAGCGCCAGCGCGCCGGCCGCGGTCGACCCACAGCTCGCCCACATGCTCCAGAGTCTGCGCCCCGTCACGCCGTAGCGGCGCGCCCCGCTGACCGCGCCGTGAATTTCAGGCGGCGGTGTCACATTCGGCGGGCCTGAAATCGTCTTTTGGGTAACGAGGACGAATCAGGAGCATATCCATAAATCAGCAGAATGTTGTGATCGTCGGCGGTGGCTATGCGGGGCTGATGGCGGCGGCCCGGCTGCGGCGGGCCAATCGGCAGGCCATGATTACGCTGGTCGATCCCCAGCCGGCCTTTGTCGAGCGCATCCGGCTCCATGAGGTGCTGGCGGGCGCCCAGCCGACCGCGCGCGTGCCATACCAGCAGTCGCTCGCCCGCCGCGGCATTCAGTTTGTCGAAGGCCGCGCGACCAGTTTGCATGCGGCCGAGCGCCGCATCGAGATTATGACCGCCACTGGCGCCGAGGAGCTGCGCTATGACGCCGCGATCCTGGCGCTCGGCAGCGCGATTGCCGCGCCGGTGCCGGGCGTGGCCGAGCATGCGTTGCGCCTCAATGATCTCGCGGCGATCAGGGCCAGCCAGAGTCGGCTGCATGCGCTCAACGCCGCCGGCGGCACCGTGCTGGTCGTCGGTGGCGGCCTGACCGGCATCGAGGTGGCGGCCGAGTTGGCCGAGCGCTTTCCGCGGCTCGCGGTGACGTTTGCGCTGCGGGGCGCGCTCGGCGCCGGCTATGCGGCCGCGGCGAGCGCCCACCTGCGGCGGCGCTTTGCGCGGCTGGGCGTCGCGGTCCGCGAGGATACCGCGATCACCGCCGTTGAGGCTGGGCAGGCGCTGGCCGCCGACGGCGCGCGGCTGCCCTTTGATCTTTGCGTGTGGTGCGGCGGATTTGCGGCGCCGGCGCTAGCCCGCGCGGCCGGGCTGCCGGTCGATGCGCTGGGCCGCGTGGTGGTCGGCCCGACGCTGCAGGTCGTTGGCCAGCCTGCGCTGTGGGCCGCCGGCGACGCCGCCGTGGTCAGCGTTGGCGGCGCGGCGCTTCGCATGGGCTGCGTCAGCGCGATGCCGATGGGCGCCCAGGCCGGCACTAACGTCGGGCGAGTTCTGTTGGGGCAGCTGGCGCAGCCCTTCAACCTCGGCTTTGCGATCCGCTGCATCAGCCTGGGCCGCCGCGACGCGCTGGTGCAGTTCACCACCGCCGCCGATCAGCCCCGTGAGCGCGTGTGGACCGGCCGCGCCGCAGTGCTCGTCAAAGAAAGCATCTGCCGCATGACCCTGCTCGCGGTGTATACTGAGCTGCGGCTGGGCTGGTCGCCGTATCGCTGGCCGCAGCGCAACCTCGCCGCAGCCCCGGCCCAAACAACGACCGCCAGCTAGCGAGCCTATGTCAAACTCCAGCCCGCCAATCGATCCCCTGGCCCAGTTCGAGCACGAGCGCCGCCGGCTGTTCGGCATCGCCTACCGCATGCTGGGCCTGGTCGCCGACGCCGAGGACCTGGTGCAGGAGGCCTACCTGCGCTGGCACGGCGTCGATCACCGAACCGTTGAAAATCCGAGCGCCTACCTGGTGAGCCTGGTGACGCGGCTGTGCATCGATGTCCGTCGCTCGGCCGAGCATCGGCGGACGAGCTATATCGGGCAGTGGCTGCCAGAGCCGCTGGTCGCGGCCGCCGGCGCCGACCCGCAGCAGGCCCACGACCTCACCGACGATCTGGCCACCGCCTGGCTCATGCTCCTGGAGCGCCTGACGCCGGTTGAGCGGGCGGTGTGGGTGCTCCACGAGTCGTTCGGCTTCAGCTACGACGAGATCGGGCCAATCGTTGGCAAGTCGGTGGTTAACTGCCGGCAGATCGAGCGGCGCGCCCGCGTGCGGCTGGCCGCTGAGGGGCGGCCGGCGCCGGTCGATCCGGCGCAGCACGATGCGCTGCTGGCCGGATTTCTACGCGCCGCCCAGCACGGCGATCTGCTGGGCATGGTTGCGCTGCTGGCCCGCGACGCCGTGATGTACGCCGATGGCGGCGGCAAGGTGCCGTCGGCGCGCAACCCCGTGGCCGGCGCCGAAAACGTCGCCCGCTTCGTGGCCGGCCTGAGCCGTAAGGCCGTCTCTTTGCAGGTCAGCCTGGCGCAGATCAACGGCCGCACCGGGCTGCTGAACCGCCTGGCGGGCCAGGTCCACAGCACGCTAACGTTTCACATCGCCGACGGTCAGATTCAGGGCATCTTCGTCCAAAGCAACCCCGACAAGCTCCGCCACCTCACGACCCCTGACGACGATTGAGCCAGACAGTCAGAGTCAGTCGCTGCGCCCCGGCGTCTGCTGCGCCGGGATAGCGCCGCCTGCGTCGCGGCCCCGAGGCGGTGGGCATTATTGGTATACTGCAAGTGCGGCGCCCGCCGTCACATTGAACCGCTGGCCCGGCGGTGTGGTGCTAGCTACAGATTAAGGAGCATACATTTGGACGATATTCAACAGGTCGCCGAGCGGGTTGCCACCAATGTTGAGACCGTGATCATTGGCAAGCGCCGCGCCGTTGATCTCGTGCTGATCGCGCTGCTGTGCCGCGGCCACGTGCTGCTGGAGGACGTGCCGGGCGTCGGCAAGACCGTGCTGGCCAAAAGCATCGCCCGCTCGATCGGCTGTATTTTTCGCCGCATCCAGTTCACCCCCGATCTACTGCCCTCGGATGTGACCGGCGTCTCGATCTTCAACCAGCGCTCGGGCGAGTTCGAGTTCCGGCCGGGGCCGATTGTCGCCCAGATTGTGCTGGCCGACGAGATCAACCGCGCGACGCCGAAAACCCAGTCGGCGCTGCTGGAGTCGATGGAGGAGGCCCAGGTCACGGTCGATGGCGTCACCCACGCGCTGCCGCAGCCGTTTATTGTGCTGGCGACCCAGAATCCGATTGAGTACGAGGGCACCTTTCCGCTGCCCGAGGCCCAGCTCGACCGCTTTTTGCTGCGCATTCACCTGGGCTACCCCGACCGCAGCGACGAGCTCCAGATTCTTGAGGGTCAGCGCAAGCAGCACCCGCTGACCACGCTCAACCAGGTGTTGACTGCCGAGCAGCTCGTCGAGCTGCAGGAGCAGATCAAGGATGTCTACGTCGACCCGCTGATCAACGAGTACATCGTGAACATCAGCATTGCCACGCGCAACCACGAGGACGTGTACCTCGGCGCCAGCCCGCGCGGCTCGCTGGCGCTCTACCGCACCTCGCAGGCGCTCGCGGCGATTCGCGGCCGCGACTATGTGACGCCCGACGATGTTAAAGCGCTCGCCGAGCCGGTGCTGGGCCACCGCCTGATCATCAACCCGGCCGCCCGCATCCGCAACGTCCAGAGCGGCGCGATCATCACCGATGTGCTGGGCGCGGTCCCGGTCCCCGGCGGGCGGCCCGGCCGGCAGGCGCCGCGCGAGGCGGTGGCCCGTTAGCGGCCGTAGAGGAGCGGAGCGCCGAAAACCATGAAAGCACTCGGCATTTTGCTGCTGGCCATCGCCTGCTTCGTAATCGCGCAGGGCACCAGCATCGCACTGTTCTTCAACCTGTTCTACGTGCTGCTGATCCTGCTGCTCGTCGCCTACCTGTGGGCCTGGGTCAATCTGCAGGGCCTAGAGGTCGAGCGCGAGGTCGGGACGCGGCGGGCGCAGGTCGGCGAGGAGGCCCGCGAGCGGCTGGTGGTGACCAACACCTGGTCGCTGCCCAAGCTGTGGGTCGAGGTCCGCGACCACTCCGATATGCCCTACCACGGCGCCGGCTTTGTGGCCTACCTGCCCGGCGAGGCGCGGCGACGCTGGGTGGTGCGCACGCCCTGCACGCTGCGCGGCAAGTGGACGCTCGGCCCGGTCACGGTCCACTCCGGCGACCCGTTCGGGATTTTCAAGCTTCGAGCGGCCGGTCGCAGCGACCAGCGACATCATCGTCTACCCCGCAACCGTGCCGCTGCCCGGCTTTCGCCTGCCGCCCGCCGAACTCCAGGGCGGCGCCGATGTCCGCACCCGCACGTTTCAGGTCACGCCCAACGTCTCGACCGTCCGGCAGTATGTGACCGGCGACAGCTTCAACCGCATCCACTGGCGCTCGACCGCCCGCACCGGCGAGCTGATGGTCAAGGAGTTTGAGCTGGACCCGACCGCCGACATCTGGCTGGTCCTTGACCTCCACGAGCGCTCGCAGCATGTCGCCGACACGCTCAAAGTGCTGTACCACGACAAACGGCTGGGCCAGGATGTCAGCGTCCCCGAGTTCGACCGAGGAGTATATGATCGGCGCGGCGGCCTCGCTGGCGCAGCACCTGCTCAACGAGGGCCGCAACGTCGGGCTGCTGGGCTGGGGCCAGCACCGCGAGGTCATCCCGCCCGAGCGCGAGTCGCGGCAGCTGTTCAAGATTCTCGAGTCGCTGGCGATGCTGCGGGCCTATGGCACCCACCCGCTGGCCGAGATTCTGGTGGCCGAGAGCGCGCAGTTCAATCGCTCATCGACCGCCGTGATCATCACCGCGGCGCTTGATCCGCTGTGGGTCACGGGCGTGCAGCAGCTGCTGTACCGCGGCATCCGCGCAGTCGTTATTTTCATCGACCCCGAGTTGTTTGGCAGCGTGCCGGGGACCGCTAACATTCTGGGCCGGCTGGCACAGCTGCGGGTGACGGTCTATCGGCTGAAGTGCGGTCAGGCGCTCGATGCTGCGCTGGCGATCCCTGAGATTGCCACCGCTGGCCGGGTGTAGCCGCCCGGCCGGGCCGCTGGCAGCGCCTGCTCATCTGCGTATCAGCCGCGCGGTGCTATACTTTGGCCGTGCGCTGCCACCACAGCTCGCGGTCTCTTTTTTGCTGTGTGACAAACAACGACGATATAAACGATGCGTATGAAACAAACTCGCCTCCGCCTGCTCACCCAAATCGCCGCCGTTGTGCTGCTGGTCGTGCTGCTGATGTCAGTGCTCGCGCCGCTGTTTGTACACTAGGAATCATCTATGCGCCCACAAGATTTTCAAGAGTACGGGCCGATCCAGCGGCGGCGCGGCGGCGATAGCCAGCGCAACATGGCGACGCCCTACAGCGGCCCGACGATGGAGCTGCCGACGCTGCCCGGCCGCCGGCAGCCCGCGCCGGTCGTGCCGCCGACCCGTGGCCGCCTGCCGGTCGCCGTGATCGTGCTGCTGCTGCTCGCCGCGGTGGGCGGCGGCACCTACGCCGGCCTGCGCTACCTCGACGAGCGCTACAGCGGCCACATTTTCCCCGGCGTCGCGGTGCAGGGCGTGGACCTCAGCGAGCAGACGCCGGCCGCCGCCACCTCGCTGGTGAACGCGCGCTTCGCTGACTTTTTGGCGCAGCCGGTGACCTTTGAGTTTGGTGGCCGGCAGTGGCACCCGACCGCCGTCGAGCTGGGCGTGCAGCTCAACATCGACGAGCAGGTGGCGGCTGCGGCCAGCGCCGGGCGCAGCAATGGCCTAGCCAAGAACGCCCAGCAGGTCGCGACGATCTACCAGGAGGGCCTGGACCTGCCGCTGTCGCTGATGGTGGACGAGCAGCGCATCCAGGATTACCTGGCGACGATCACGGCTGACCTGGTGCAGGCGCCGGTCGAGGCCGACCTGCGGATTGATCCGGTGACGGGCGCCATGAGCAGCCGCGACAGCCGCAGCGGCCGCGTGGTCCAGCTCAACGCCGTCGTCGCCGATGTCGTGGCCCACCTCCAGATGCTCCAGCCTTACACCGCGCCCCTGGAGGTCACGACGCTGAACCCGACGCTGACCACAGCTGGCATCGCCGAGGCCAAGCGCACCATTGCGGCGATGACCCAGGCGCCGATGACGCTGACATTTCACAGCCAAACCTTTGCGCTGGCCCAGATCGACATCGCCAATATGGTGGTGATTAATCGCATTGATGGCGCGACCGGCCCGCAGCTCAACGCCCAGCTCGACCAGAAGGTCCTCCGCAAATGGGTCACGAAGCTGGCCGACAAGATCGGCCGCGACTCGGTCGAGCCGCGCGTGGCCTGGAATGGTGGCGCCCTGCAAATTACGCAGCCCGGCCGCTCGGCCTACCGCCTTGACCTGGAGCGCACGATCACCCGCATCAACGAGGCGATTGTCGGCCCCAACCGCACCCTGGATCTGCCGGTCGACGAAGTGCAGCCGCAGGCCACGCCCGAGACGCTGGCCTCGCTCGGCATCAACCAGCTGATCAGCGTCGGCCAGAGCGATTTCAGCGGCTCGGCGGCGTATCGGATCACCAACATCAAGGCCGGCGTCAAGCTGATGAACGGTATCCTGATCCCGCCGGACGGCGAGTTCTCGTTCAACGAGAACGTCGGCGCCATCGACGAGGCCCACGGCTTTACCGAGGGCTACGCGATCGTCGGCAACCGCACTCAGAAAGAGCCGGGCGGCGGCATCTGCCAGGTCTCGACGACGCTGTTCCGCGCGGCCTTCTACGCCGGCGTGCCGTTCACCGACTGGACGCCGCACCGCTTCCGCATCTCGTGGTACGAAAAGTACGACACGATCGGCATGGACTTCGACGATCTTCACCGGCGGCGGCCCCGACCTGCGGTTTCGCAACGACACCGGCCACTGGATGCTGGTGCAGGCACGGTCGATGAGAGCAAGGCGCTGGTGACGTTTGCGCTGTATGGCACCAAAGTCCCCGGCCGCACCGTGCAGCGCACCGACCCGGTGATCACCAACGCCACGCCGGCGCCGACCCAGGCCGTTTACATCGACGACCCCGAGCAGGCGGCCGGCAGCTTCCACCAGACCGACACTGCCCGCGGCGGCCTCGATATTCGCATCGACCGCCTGGTGCTGCAAAACGGTAAGGTCGTCAGCAAGCGCAGCTTTATCACCAAATTTCAGCCGTGGCCCAACATCTTCCTGAAAAATCCCAAGACGCCCGTCCCGCCCGGCGGCAAGCTCGGCACCAGCTAGTGCGTCAGCGGCGACTGATCGGAGCGCCGGCCCGGCTGGGGCTGGCGCTCGTCGTCATCATGGCGCTGGCCGTGGCCGGCGTCGGCCACGCGGCGCCACCGCCGGCTATGCCGTTTACCCTCGGACTCTCGACGCAGGGCCGGCCGATCACCGGCGTGCGCGTCGGGGGCGGCGCCCGCAAGCTGGCGCTGATTGGCGACACCCACGGCGGCCCCGAGGCCAACACCTACCAGCTGGTGATGCAGCTGGCGGCCTACTTTACCGAGCACCCCGACCAGGTGCCGGCCGACGTGCGCCTCCTGATCGTGCCGACCGTCAACCCCGACGGCCTGGCACTGGGCGTGCGCCAGAACGCCAACGGCGTGGACCTCAACCGCAACCTCGACACCAGCGCCGACACCTGCCCCGAGAACGACTGGCAGCACATCGTCGAGGGCGCCTACGGCATCGTGTCGCCAACCGGCGGGCCATATGCCGAGTCCGAGGCTGAGAGCCGCATCGTGCGCGACTTTCTGCTCGACGCCAACGCTGTGATTTTTTTCCACTCCAACGCCGGCGTGGTCTTCCCGGCCTGCGACCACCCGCCCTCGATCACGCTGGCGCGGGTCTACGCCGACGGCGCCGGCTATGAGTTTGTGCCAAAGTGGAATAAGTACGCCATCACCGGCGGGATGCACGACTGGGCCGGCGGCCTCGGTATCGCCGCGGTCACGCCCGAGCTGGTGAGCGGCGATCTGCCGGAGTTTGAGCAGAATCTGGCCGGCGTGCGGGCGGTGCTGGCCGGGGGCGCGGGGCTGCTGCCGCTGCCGGCGCCACGCACGGTCAGCGGCGTCGCCGTGCAGCCGGTGATCTGGCGAGCCTGGCGCGCGTGGGGCGGCGCGGCGCTGTTTGGATCGCCGCTGGCGCCGCCGGTCGCGACCGCCACGGGCTGGCAGCAGCTGTTTGAGCGCGCCGAGTTCACCTACACGCCCGCCCAGAGCGACTCAACTCACAGCGTCGAGCTAGGATTGCTGGGCCGTGCGACGCTGGCCGCGCTGCCGCCGCCGGCCGCGCCGCTGACCGCCACGCAGTATTTTAGTGCGACCGGCCACAATCTGGCGCCGCCCTTCGCCGACTACTGGCAGATCAATGGCGGCCTGCCGATCTTTGGCCTGCCGCTGACCGAGGCCATGACCGCGACCGGCGATGTTGCACTGCGCCAAGTCTTTGAGCGCGCGGTGCTGATCCAGGACCGCGCCGGCCGGATTCGTCCGGCCCCGCTCGGCCGGCAGCAGTGGGCGCACAACGATGCCCGCAATCCGCTGGTGCGGCTGCGGGCAAGATAGCGGGCTGACAGGAAAAGCTACTGATCGGCGTCGCCCAGCAGCGGCTCGTCGGGCTGCGCGCAGCGCACCGCGCGTGTGCCGGCGCGGTCGGTGTGGACCACATGGCGCTGGCCCTGATGCTTCAGCGTGACGCGGTAGCCCGGCGTTAGCACCTGCATATACATCATCCCTGGCTCGCGACAGCCCAGCCCGCTGTCGCGCCAGGTGACGGCCTCGCACGCCACCGCCGCGAGGTCGTCCGCCTGGCAGCCCAGCGCCCGTGCGAGGAATGCTTTGGCGGCGCCGACCGCCTCCTGGCTAGCTATTGGCCACCTCGGCCGGCGCCGCCGGCGTCATCGAGACCACAAACTCGCCCGAGCGGCTGATGGAGACGTGCTCCGGCCCCAGCCCGACTGGCAAGAGCTTGGCCGCCTGCACGGCCCGCTCTAGCGCGCGCTTGTTGTCGAAGCCCAGCGCGTCGAGCACCGGGTTGGCCACCGAGCGGCCGTGCTTCAGCGGCGTGTACATTTTGGTGCGCTCCAGCGCCGCCTTCATCTCCGACTCGTTCGGGATTAGGTGCAGCGCGGGCATGTTGAAGCCGCTCAGCACTTTGAAAATGATGTCCAGCGTCTCCTCGGGCAGGTATTTTTTATTGATGTCGACCAGCCGCAGGAACATCGCGTGGTGGGCGATCTCGTCGGTCGAGACGATCTTGAAGGCCGCCGCCGCGCCGATCTGCTTGCCGCGCTTGCGCTCAAACTCATTCGGCTGCTCGGGCAGGCCGTAGTCGGCGCGGATGCGCTTGCGCAGCTCGTCGTAGTTGAAGAACGTGGCGCGCTCCTGGACCATCGCGTAGACTGCGGTGCCCAGCGGCGTGTCAAAGCCGGGGTGGTTTTCGCGCATCGTCCAGCGGTGCGCGCCGACCTCGTCGCGATACTCGTTGATCTCTTTCTGGGTCCGCACTTTGGAGTGCAGCAGCACCAGCTCCCACGACTCGGCGTGCTTGGCCTCCTCCATGCCCCAGACCAGCTGAATATTGCGCCGCGTCCGGTCGCCGCGCACAATGTTGATCGCGTCCTCCACGTAGTCGCCCACGTAGTCCTCAATGCCCAAAAAGCTCTGGATCAGCGTGATCGTGTCGGGGCTGAGCAGGTGGCCGTGCTCGGCCATTTCGTCCAGCGGCAGATCGTCCCACGGAAACCAGTTGCGGGATTTGACGGCCTTGCGGAAGTAGTCAATGTAGGCGTCGTGCGTCTCGCGGGCGATGGCCTCCTCGCGGGCGGCGCGGGTCCATGGGCCAGCGATGAAGTTCGGGGCGTTAACGGGGGTTTCAGCGGTGGTCATTGTGTGCGTCCTTCGCTCACGCTGTGGCGGGCCACGCGCAAGCCGCTATCTATGTTGATGAGTGTATTCGTCACATCTAAGCATACGAGACAAGTCTGCAAAAGGATCAATCATCGCTCTACAGCGCGTCAAACTGCGGCCTATAGGTAGTTTTAAGGTACAATATGCGAGCAGAAATGCTTACACTGACACCGACCCCCATGAAACTGCCCGACGATGAAACCCTGCTCGACCGCATTTGCTCGGCCGATGAGCACGCGCTGTCGTCGCTCTACGAGCGCTACAGCCGGCTGATCTACAGCATCGCGCTCCATATCACCAACGACTTACAGGCCACCGAGGAGGTCACGCAAGATGTGTTCCACTCGGTGTGGCAGCGCGCCGCGCAGTTTCGCGCGTCGTCCGGCAGCGTGCAGACCTGGCTGGCCGCCATCGCCCGCCACCGCGCGATCGACGAGGTGCGCTCGCGCTGGCAGCGTGCTAGCAGCGCCGAGCTGTCGCTGGACGCGCTGCCCGACCTGGCCGGCACCTGGGAGCGCAGCCTGGAGCACGTCGCAACGATGCGCGCTGACCTCTTGGCCGCCCTCGGCACGCTGCCGTTCCCGCAGCGCCAGGCGATTGAGCTGTCGTACTTCGCCGGCTTCACCTCGCAGGAGATCGCCCAGTGGCTCGATGAGCCGGTCGGCACGATCAAAAGCCGCCTGCGCCACGGCCTAGAGAAGCTGCGCGAGGCCGTCAGCTCCTGGTGGGACGGCGACGAGCTGCTCAGCGGCCTGGCCTAGCCCGGCAGTCACGGCTCCCCGCCGCAGCGCGCCAGGCGCTTCGACGCATCAGCCAGGAGAACCCCATGCTCAGCTTTCGAGACTTTGTTCCCCATCGCCAGTCTGGCGGGCTATTCAGTATGATTGAGGTCGAGCCACTCCAAAATGTGCTCGCCCGCGTCAATGATTGGCTATCCTCGACCCACGTGAAGGTAGTCAATGTCGAGACCCTCGTTGTAGATTTGTTACGTCCGCCGGGGTCTGGGACCACAATGGATACCCAAGAGGACTTTCTTACTGCCCCAGGCGCATCCCAAATGCAGATTGTGCGCGTCTGGGTCTGGTCCGAGCGAGCGCCCGCCGCCAGCACCGGCGCGACCGTGCGCCTGAGGCAGCCGTAACCCCAACTCCATCCGCGCTATCTAGCAGCACAATGCAAACCGACCAGCCCACTGCGGGCTGGTCGGTTTGTGGCTTCCCAGCAATCAGCCCTGTCCTGCATGACCCCCAACCTATAGGCGACTTGCCCCCTACTGCTATAGTTGATGAGCCAGCGAACCCCGGCCTTCCCCCGCCGGATCGTCTGCTACGGTTTCCTACACATGTCTACACAAGCAGCCTATAGGTGCGTATCTTGGGGAAAGCTTCATGCGCTCAATGATTCAGCCGACGACCTGGCGGCTCCAGACCCGACTAATCGTGACGTTTGGTACGCTGACCCTGCTGCTCCTCGCCGTGACCAATAGCGTCGTGATTGGCCTGGCCAGCCGCGATCTGACCAATCGGATCAAGAGCGACTATCAAATCAAGGCTGATACCCGTGCGGCGCAGATCACTGCCCTCCTGGCTGATCAGCTGCGGATGCTCCAACTTCTCTCCAGCAACAGCAAAATTGCCACGGCCGCCACCGAGTCCACTTTCAGCTACCGCAGTGATGCGGGAGCAATTCAGCAGACCCTGCGCGAGACTGAGGAGCGCTGGACCACCAGCAGCGACTCGCTGCTTTTTCTAAGCCGCCTGACCGGCTCGGTCGCCACGGAGCTCAACACCTACCGCCAGCTCAACCCCGACATGGGCGATATGCTGCTGACCGATGCGTATGGCGGCCTGATCGCCTCTACCACCCGCGCCACCGACTATGCTCAGGCCGATGAGGCCTGGTGGCAAGCCGCGACGATCGACGGCGTGGGCCGAGTCTCCATTGAGCAGCCGGTGTTTGACCAGGCCAGTCCCGCCGGCATGCTGCTTCTGGCGGTGCCGGTTCGCAACCCCGCCGACCAGCGCCTGATGGGCGTGCTCGTCGGCCTGTACCAGGTCGCGGCGCTTCAGGCCCGCCTCATGGGCTACGTCGGCCCCAACCAGCCTGAGACCCTGCTGCTCCAGGGCGATGGCACAGTGATCGCCAGCACGGGCCTGGCGGGCGCCAACACGCTGGCGCCCGCCAGCGTGCGCCCCGCCGCGCCGCCCACGGCCGCCGGTAGCGCTGCTGTCTTTGTGGCGACCACGCCGATCCGGGCCGGCGTGGCCGCGATTGATCGGCTGGGCTGGTCGCTGGCGGTGGCCCAGAACCAGGCGGTCGCCCTGGCGCCGGTCGCGGCCCAGCGCCGCACCGCGCTGCTGATCACGCTGGGCCTGCTGGTGCTGCCGCTGGCGCTGGCCTGGGCCATTGGCAAGCGGCTGGCGCGGCCCTTGAATCAGCTGGCTCAGCATGCGGCCGAAGATGAGCTGGCCGTCCTGGCCGCGGCGCCGGTGGTCGGCGGCGGCGACGAGGTGGAGCGGCTGGCGCAGAGTATTCAGGGCATGGCCCAGCGCGTGCTGGCCGCACGGGCCGAGAGCGAGGCGACCAACCGCCGCCTGGAGACAACGGTGCATGAGCGCACCGCGACGCTGCACACGGTCGTCGCCGAGCAGCAGGGCTTGCTAGACAACCAGGCGCAGCTGATCGCGCAGATTACCGCCATGTCGATGCCGATCTTGCCGGTGCTGCCGGGCGTGGTGGTGCTGCCCATCGTTGGCGCCATTGATGTTGACCGTGCCCAAACGCTAGCGGTCCGGCTGCTTGAGGCTGTGACTACCACCCACGCGACGGTGATTCTTGTGGACCTCACTGGGCTGCCCGGCGTCGACGCGCAGGTAGCCCAGACGCTGCTGCGCGCCATTGTGGCGGTCCGCCTGCTCGGCGCGCAGACCATGCTGGTTGGCATTCGCCCGGCCATCGCCCAGACCCTGGTTGATCTAGGGCTTGATCTCGGCCAGGTTGAGACGGCGGCCAGCCTCCAAGAGGGCTTGCTGCGCGTGGAGCATCAGCGCGTTCTGAAGCGCCCCGCGTAGTCGTTTTTCGCTCCTCCGCTCGCTAACTTTCGGTCGTTATTGGTTGATATGGAAGGAGTCCAGCTATGAGCCTTCGACGAGTAACCGTGCTAGCCCTGCTGCTGCTGATGGTGGCCTGCGGCGCGCCCAGCGCCAGCAGCGGGCCAACAGCGATTACGTCGCCCGCACCGACTGCCGCTGTAGCGACCAATGTGCCAGCCACCGCGGCGGCAACTAGCCTGTCATCAGCGGCCGCCACCGCCGCCAGCACGCTCAGCCCCTGCCAGGTCGCTAGCCCGGCCGCGCCTACGACCGTGACGCTGCTCGGCAATAAGTTCCCAATCATGGAGTTTTATGCCACCCAGCTCCAGCAGTGTAGCCATGACAACGTCACCGTGGCGGTGAAATGGCTGGCCGGCCGTGAGAAAGTGCTGGCTGAGACGGAGGCGCTCACTGCAACTACCTCGCCCTATGACATTATTCAGACCTTTGATGGACCGTTTGTGGAGTATGCCAGCAAAGGCTTGCTCTATGATCTCACGCCGCTGGTTGAGAAATACCGCACCGCCTATGATCTGAATGACATCCCGCAAGATTTGTGGCGCGCCAGCTCCTACCAGGGCAAAATCTATGGCTTTCCCTTGATTCAAAACATGCAGATCATGTTCTATCGTACCGACGTGTTCAGCCAGCTGGGCCTGAAGCCGCCACAGACCTACGCCGAGCTGCTCAAAGTCTCAAAGACTATCGCCGATGCCAAGCTCGTCAGCTATCCCTATGCCGCCGTGTGGAAGCAGGGCAATGACCTCGCGGCCGCGTTCAGCAACTACCTGCAGTCCATTGGCGGCGAGTGGTTTGCGGATACCACGCCGACCTTCAATGGGCCGAAAGGCGTTGAGGCCGTCACGCTGATGCAGCAGATGATGCCGTATATGTCGCCCCAGGCGTTGACCATGAACACTGATGATGTCATGACCGCCTTTCAAAAAGGTGAGGTTGCAATGGTCAACCTGTGGATTACGCGGGCGGCGCGCATCAATGACCCGAGCCAGTCGACTGTGGTCGGGCGGGTCGGCTACGCGCCAGCGCCGGCGCTGGTGGCCGGGGGCGTACCCGGCGGCACCTGGGCCAGGGATATGTATGTCCTGCCCAAAAATCTGAGCCACGACCCTGACCTGGTGTTTCGGCTCGTTCTGGAGGCGACTACCGCCGAGCGCCAGACCGCCGGGGCGACGCTGGCGCTGGTCTCGCGGACTTCCGCCGCCACCTCGCCGCAGGCCCTGAAGGTCAATCAGTTCACTGATGCCGTCCAGCAGGCCCTGAAGCAGGGCGCGCTCGGTTTCCCAGTGCAGCCGGCGATTGGCATTGCCCACACCGCCGTGGGCACTACGCTTCCCGATGCGCTCACCGGCAAGACCCCGATTGCCGATGCGCTCAACGCGGCCGCCGAGCAGACCAGCCAGCGGATGCGCGCGGGCGGTGACACCAAGTAGCGGTTGCTACACCGATACTCTCTCGCCAGCACAAACCGACCAGCCCACTGCGGGCTGGTCGGTTTGATTCTCGGCTGTGCAGTGTGCTGCCTACGCCTGGCCCTCGCCGCGCAGCGTGGCGCCGAGCTCGCTGTGAAGCTTGGCGACGATGCGCTCGCGCAGTTTATTGACCTCGCTGTCGGCCAGCGTGCGGTCGGCGGCGCGGAAGGTGAGTCGGAACGCCAGGCTGCGCTGCCCCGCCGGGATCGGCGCGCCGGCGTATTCGTCGAACAGCACCATGCTCTCCAGGAGCGGCCCGGCATGCTCGCGGATCACGGCCTCGATCTGCGCGGCCGGCACGGCGCTCGTGGCGATTACGGCGAGGTCCTGGTAGGTCGCCGGCTGGCTGCGCAGCGCCGTGTACTTCGCGGGCTGCTGCAGCGCGAGCAGCAGGTCCAAGTCTAGCTCGGCGGCACAGGCCCGCGCCACGGTCAGGCCCAGCCGGCGGCGCGTCTCGGGGTGCAGCTCGCCGAGCACGCCCAGCCGCCGCTCGCCCACGACGATCTCGGCCACGCGGCCAGGGTGGAAGCGGCCGTCGCTTGCCCGCCGCCACGCAGCGCCCTCAATGTGTAGCCGCTCCAGCAGTGTCGTCACGACGCCCTTGAGATCAAAAAAGTCGATGAGGCTCGCGTCATCGCTGTGCCAGGTGGTCGCGGTGCGCGCGCCCGCCATCACGATCGCCAGCCGCCGCGGCTCGGCCGGCAGCAGCTCGCCCGCCAGCGGCTCGAACACCCGCCCGCACTCGAATAGCCGCACCGTCGGCCGCTGGTGCAGGTCGGCAGCCGTGATCTGTAGTAGCTCGGGCAGCAGGTCCCGTCGCAGCAGCGCGCGCTCGGGCGTCAGCGGGTTGGTCAGTGCCAGGTACTCCGCCGGTTCCAGCGCCGCGCCGCTCAGCGCCTCGACCGCCGCCGCGCTGGTCAGTGAGTAGCTGATCGCCTCGTATAATCCCAGCCCGGCCAGCGCATCTTTGACCGCGCGCTCACCCGCCAGCACCGGGTTGTTGTACTGCGTCGGCAGCTCGGCCCGCAGCAGCGTCGCCGGCAGCCGGTGGTAGCCGTACATCCGCCCGACCTCCTCAATCAGATCGGCCGGCAGCGTCACGTCCATGCGAAAGCTCGGCACGCTCACCGTGAGCACGCCGTCCTCCTCGCCGCAGCCAAAGCCCAGCCGCGTCAGGATCGCGGCGATGTCGTTGAGCGGCAGCGCAATGCCCAGGATGCGCTCGACCTCGGCGCCGGTCAGTGTCACCGTCACCGGGGCCGGCGGCGCGGGGTAGACATCGATGATCCCGGCCGCGGGCGTGCCGCCGGCCAGCTGCTGCATCAGCTGCAGACAGCGCCGCTGGGCAATCGGCGGCAGCTCCGGGTCAACGCCGCGCTCGAAGCGCCGCGCCGCCTCCGACGGCAGCCGCAGCGCCTGCACGCTTTTGCGAATCGTCACCGGGTCGAAGGCCGCGGCCTCCAGCAGCACCCGCGTGGTCGTGGCGCTGACCTCGCTCGCAAATCCGCCCATCACGCCCGCCACCGACAGCGGGCCGTTGCGGTCGGCGATCAGCAGCCGCTCGGGCGTCAGCGTGCGCTCCTGCTTGTCCAGGGTCTGTAGCGTTTCACCTGGACGCGCCGCCCGCACGACGAGGTGCTGGTCGGCCACCTGGTCGGCGTCAAAGGCGTGCGTCGGCTCGCCCCACTCCAGCATGACGTAGTTCGATACGTCCACAATGTTGTTGATCGGCCGCATCCCGGCCAGGATCAGCCGCCGCTGCAGCCACAGCGGCGACGGGCCGACCGTAATGCCCTCCAATAGCCCAACCGTCATCCGCCGGCACAGCGCCGCGTCCTCAATCGTCGCGCCCGCCCGGCCCGCGATGGGCGCGCCGCCGCTCGGCGTGAGGTACGCCGACAGCCGCAGCGCGCCGCCGGTGATCGCCGCGACCTCGCGGGCCACCCCGACAATCGAGAGCGCCCGCGACATGTTCGGCGTCAGCTCGATGTCGAACACGATCTCGCCCAGGTAGTCGCGCAGCGCCGCGCCAACCGGCGCGTCGTCCGGCAGCAGCAAAATCCCCTCGTGCTCCCCCGACAAGCCTAGCTCTAGCTCGGAGCAGACCATGCCCTCCGAGCGCACGCCCCGCAGCTTCGAGGGCTTCAGCGTAATCCACTGCCGCGTCTCGGCATGGCCGTCGATCAGCCGCGCGCCGGTCAGCGCCAGCACGACTTTCTGCCCGCTCATGCCCGGCCGGATGTTGGGCGCGCCGGTCACAACCTCAATCGTCCGCCCGTCGCCGTACCCGACCACTGGGATCGTCAGCCGGTCGGCGTTGGGGTGCTGCTTGACCTCGATGATCTCGCCGATCACCACCCGCTCGGGGTCCCACGGAATATTCGCGGGCGGCTCGCTCTGTGTCAGGTCGGGCGCGTAGGCCGACCCCGCCGGCGCCGCCACGCCCACATACTCCACCGCCGCGACCTCCAGCCCCGCCAGCGTCAGCTGCGCCGCCAGCTCCTCCGGCGTCACTACCAGCTCCACAAACTCACTCAGCCACGATAACGGCACCCGCATCAGATGTCCTCCTAGTTTTGAGTACGAAGCTATCAGCTATCAGCCGTCAGCCGTCAGGGGTTTAATCCGACCTGTATTCCCAGATCTTAAGTCTTTGCGCCTTTGCGCCTTTGCGTTAAATGCTTCTCCCCAGGTTCCCGCCTTTGCGATCTTTGCGTCTTTGCGGTTCAACGCTCGCCGTCCTCAGCGCACGCGCACTCGCCCGAGCACCGTGTAGTCGCCCAGCAGCACCCGCGCCCGGTCGTAGACGCCCAGACGGTCCGACGTGGCCGGATCATAGAGTCCGAACTCGCAGCTCATAGTTGCCGGGCGCCACGCCCGCCAGCGGCAGCTCGATGCGGTCTGCAACCCAGTCGCCCGCCGTCCAGACGCTGAACGGATAGCGGCCGGCCAGCGGCGCGGCATTGGCGTAGGCCACAATGGTCTCGTCGGCACCCACCAGGTGCACAAAGACAGTCCACGGCTGGTCCAGCGGCTGCACCGCATGCCAGCGCAGCTGCACTGTTGCGGTCATGCCCGCCGTTGCCAGTAGTGGAAACGGCGCGTCGGTCAGCTCGACGCCCCGCTTCCAGCCCAGATCAAACGCGGCGTACATGTTGCCCGCCGCAGCTGGCGCGCGCTCGGCGTAGACCGGATAGGTCGGCCCGATCAGGCCGCCAGGGGCCGCCACGCTGATGCCGAGCAGCGCCGCGCACGCCAGCCCCAGCCCGACGCGCCGCGGCAGCGCCCCAGTCAGGCCCGCCGCTAAACCAATGCCTAGCGCTGACACCGCCGGAAACACCAGCCGCCCCTGCCAGCCGACCATCCCCGCCGTCAGGGCAAATGCCACCGTCCAGACGATCATCAGTGCCGCCGCGGCGCCCAGCACTGCCGCCGCCCGCCCGCGCCCGGCCCAGCGCACCGCGCCGTCAGATACCAGGCCGATCAGCGCCAGCCCCGCTAGCGCCGCCAGCAGCGCATACACGCCCGTCGGCAGCGCGACGGTCTGCCAGCCGAACAGACCCCAGCTTGATCGCCACAGGCTGGTCAGTCCCGCCTGCCAAGCCTGCCAGCGCCTGGCATCGAAGTCGCCGCTTGCAAACGTGCTCGTGAACGCCTGCAGCCCAAACACGTCGCCATACACCGCGAGGTTGCGCGCAAACCACCAGCCGCCGATGAGCAGCGCCGCGCCGTAGCAGGCCGCCACGTCGCGCGCCCAGCGCCGCCCCAACTCCCGCCCCAGCCACCACGCCAGCGCCGGCAGCGGCACCAGCGCAACCGCACTCTGCTTGGCCAGCAGCGCCAGCCCCAGCAGCCCGCCGACCAGCGCCGCGCGCCGCAGCCCCGCCACGCCCTGCGCCGCCCGCACGCTCCCATAGATCACCGCGCTGCTCAGCGCAATCAGCGCCGGATCATTGGAGACCAGCGCGTGCGCGAAGATAAACTGCGGATTCCAGCCAATCAGCGCCATCGCGCTGAGGCCCAGCAGCGGCTCGCGGGGCCACAGCCGCCCCGCCAGCGCGCCTGTCAGCAGCACGGTCACTGCACCCCACGCCACGGCGATCAGCCGCGCCACGTGCCAGGCCGCGACCTGTCCGTGATACGGCGCTAGCTCACGCGTGCCGTGCCAGAAGCCCTGCGGCTCCGCGCCGCCTGCCCACACGAATTGTGGGTTGTGCGTCATGGCGAGCGTCAGCTCCGCAGCGGGCAGCCAGCGCACCGCCGGCTGAAGGAAGATGTACGCGAGGGGCGGCTGGTGTCCTTCGCCCGGCACATCGGCGGCCGGACCATCCTGCTGTGGCAGCCGGCCAGCGCGGGCCAGAAACAGGGCGTAGTCCCAGTGCGCCGGCTCGTCGGGGCCTTCGCCCAGCGGCACCGCCACCGACCACCACGCCGCCAGCACCAGATATACTGCTAGCACTAGCCCCGCTCCCCACCGCCACCGCCCCGCAACGCCCATGCCGTCTCCTCTGCTACCTGTCCACGCTCCTGCGTGCTATTTCACTCTCCCCTGAGCCTGACGCGCCTCTCCCCGACATTCTTTTGTGCTGCACCGACATTCTTCTGTGCTGCGCCGTCATTCCTACGGTCTGCACTGATAGTCCTACGATTGTCCCGAAGGCTCCTACAATCGTCCGCAACATTCCTACGGTTGTCCCGAAGGCTCCTACAACCGTCCGCAACATTCCTACGGTTGTCCCGAAGGCTCCTACAACCGTCCGCAACATTCCTACGATTGTCCCGAAGGCTCCTGCAATCGTCCGCAACATTCCTACAATCGTCCGCAACATTCCTACAATCGTCCGCAACATTCCTGCGATTGTCCCGAAGGCTCCTACAACCGTCCCAGAGATTGCTTTGATTGTCACAGCGCTTGCTCTGCATCGCCCCGCGACTGCTAGAACTGCTCCAAGAACCGCACATCGTCGGCCAAGAAATGCCGGATGTCATCGATGCCATATTTGTTCATCGCAATCCGATCCGGTCCCATCCCGAACGCAAAGCCGCTCACCTGGTCGGGATCGTAGCCGCCATTGCGCAGCACCGTCGGATGAATCATACCCGCGCCTAAAATCTCCATCCAGCCGCTGTGACTACACACCCGGCAGCCGGCGCCCTTGCAGAAGATGCAGCTGGCATCGACCTCGACGCTCGGCTCTGTGAACGGAAAATACGACGGCCGAAAGCAAATCTCGGTCTTCGGGTCCAAAATCTGCCGCGCAAACTCCTGGAGCGTCCCCTTGAGGTCCGTCATCGCAATCCCCGGCCCTACGGCGATGCCCTCGATCTGGAAAAACTGCATCTCATGCCGCGAATCGACCGGCTCATAGCGATAGCACTTTCCCGGCAGGATGACCCGCGTCGGCCCCGGCGCAAAATGCCGCATCGCATGAATTTGGCCCGGCGACGTGTGGGTCCGCAGCACCACCTTCTCATCCGCCGTACCGGCCTCGACATAGAACGTGTCCCACATATCGCGCGCCGGATGATGCTTGGGCAAATTCAGCAGCTCGAAGTTGTACAGGTCGCTCTCAACCTCCCGCGACTCCCACACCGCGAAGCCCAGCCGCGCAAACACCGTCTCAATCTCGCGCATAATCTGCGTGCTGGGATGTAGCCGCCCCGCCGGCGCCGGCCGACCAGGCATCGTCACATCGACCTGCTCGCGCTCCAGCTCGCGCTGCTGCGCCGCGGCCTCGGCCTGCGCCTCAGCCGCCGCATAGCCTGACTCCAGCGCCTGCTTGGCCGCGTTCATCCGCTGGCCCAGCACCGGCCGCTCCTCGGCGGTCAGCTTGCCCATCTCGCGCCCAACGACGTTCAGCGCACTCTGCTTGCCCAGATAGCGACCCTTCCAGGCTCGCAGCGTCTCCAGCGCATCCAGCGGCCCCAGCTCAGCCAGCGCCGCCGCCTCCATCTCCGCCAGCTGGCTCACCAGCCGCTCCACATCCGCACCCATACGTCCTCCTTCGAGTTATCAGTTATCAGTTTTCAGGAGAGAGTTTCCAGTTGTTGATCATCGGCGCTCAGGAGTTTCCAGTTGTCCGATCATCAGCGCCCGGAGTTTTCATGCTCTGTGCGGCATTGATAGCAACGCTTACGATGTATCTGCAATGTTCCGCAGTGCCATACTGACGACTGACGACTGACAACTTATAACTTAAAAAAATCCGCACGCTCGTTCAGGAACGAGGTGCGGCCCGTGGTACCATCCTGCTGCGGCTGCAGAGCAGCGCGCGCTCAAGGCCCGCTAACGGAGGCGACCCGGACGCGACTAGACCCGCAGGCTTCACCGCGCGGCTCAAAAGTGAACGGCGGGGGGCGGTCCCGGTGCCGGCTCACAGCCAACGACCAGCACGCTCTGAACGGCCTACCCCCGGCCCCGCTTCGTCAGCGCCGACCTATGGAATTATGCTAGCTCCGGCCGAGGCGACGCTGCCGCGCGGCCTCGAAGAGCACCACGCTGCCGGCCACGGCCGCGTTCAGTGACTCGACGGCGCTGGCCATCGGGATGCTGAGCAGCGTCGTCGCGGCCGCCTGGGCCTCCGGCGCGAGGCCATGCGCCTCATTGCCGACCACGATTACGGCGGGCTGGCGCCAGTCGACGGCGTAGTACGGCACGGTGGCCTCGGCCGCCAGCGCGTACACGTGGTCGTAGGCCGCCCGCAGCTCCGGCCCGACGCTGGCCCACTGCACATCCTGCGTGATTGGCAATCGGAAGTGGGTGCCCATCGCCGCGCGCACCACTTTGGGGCTGAACACATCGGCCGTCCCACTGAGGCAGATGACATCGCTGACGCCCGCCGCCTCGGCGGAGCGCAGCAGCGTGCCGACGTTGCCGGGGTCCTGGACGGCGTCGAGGACCAGGCGCAGCCCGCCGGGCTGCACCGGCAGCGTGGGCCAGCGCACGGCGGCCACGATGCCCTGCGGCGTCACGGTCTCGGCGGCCAGCGCCAAGAGCGCCGCGCTGGTCGGGAAGGCGCCGCGCTGCCCCTCGATCTGATCAAGGATTGCGGTGCCGGCCGCGGTCTCGGCGAGATGCTCGGGATCATAGAGCACCAGCGTGATCTCCGCGCCGCTCTGGAGCGCCTCGGCAAACAGGCGCACGCCCTCGATGACAAACGACCGCTCGCGGCGACGTTCCTTGCGGTTCGTAGCCAGCGAGCGGAGAAGTTTAATCCGAGGATTGGCCGGACTGGTGATCGGATCGATCACGCAGCGGGCTGCCCGCTGACCTGCTGGACCAGCTTGGTAAACGCCGCGGCGTCGCGCACGGCCATATCGGCCAGCTGCTTGCGGTCCAGCGTAATGTTGGCGGTCTTCAGCGCGCCGATGAAGCGGCTGTAGCTGAGGCCATGCTGCCGGACGGCGGCATTGATGCGGACGATCCACAGGCGGCGCAGGTCGCGCTTTTTAATCCGACGGTCGCGGAACGCGGCGGCGAGCGCGTGCATCACCGCCTCATGGGCGACCTTGTAGTTCCGGCTGCGGTTGCCGCGAAAGCCTTTGGCTTGGCGGAGCAGTTTATTGTGGCGCTTGCGCACCATAACGCCGCGTTTGACGCGAGCCATTGTGAACTCCTTTGCGAACCCGATCGGCCAGGCCAGGCGTACCTTGTTGCTGCCGTCGCGCTCTGCTAAACGTGGTCAGCGGGGCATTTCCCGCCGCCACACAAATAATCAATCCGACTGGCGGGCGGGACTAGGTGCCGTAGGGAATGTTGCGCTTCATCATGCGGATGACGTTGGCCTTCGCCATCGGCGACATCTTATCAAGCTGCGACTTGACGCGGCTGGAGCGACGGCGGCGGAAGTGCGACTTGCCGCCTTTGGCCATCATGACTTTGCCGGCGCCGTTGACCTTGAAGCGCTTTTGGGCGCCCTTGTGAGTCTTCATCTTTGGCATAAGGCTTTATCCCTCGGTTGCTGGTGGCTCGCTGGCGGGCGGCGGAGCCGCTGGCGCGTCGGGAGCGGCGGTCGGAGCCGGTCGTTCACGCTTCGGAAATTTACTTGGGGCGGGCGCCACGAGCAGGGTGTAGCTTTTGCCTTCCGGCAGAGGGCGCTGCTCAATCGTTGCGATGTCGCGGAGGTTCTCCGCAATCTCAAGCAGCATTTTCATCCCAATGTCGGTGTGAGCCAACTGCCGACCACGAAACCGCACCACAAATTTCACCTTGTCGCCCTCGGCCAGGAACTCACGCGCCTGGGTCGTGCGAACTTCGATGTAGTGGCCGTCGCTGTTCGGGCTAAGACGAATCTCCTTGATCTCAACGATCTTTTGATTCTTGCGGGCCTCGCGGTCTTTCTTCTGCTGGTCGTACAAAAACTTGCCGTAGTCCATCAAACGACAGACGGGCGGCTCGGCGTTGGGCGCTACCTCAACTAAATCCAGACCCTGCTCCTCGGCCATTTCCAGGGCTTGATAGGTTGGCATGATGCCAAGCTGGTCGCCCTGCTCGCCGATGAGCCGAATCTGCGGCACACGGATGCGCCGATTAATACGTGCTTTTTGGTCTCTGATCGCACTGCTCCTTGCGAGACGTGAATACAAAGCGGCTCCGCGCGAGCGGTGGTCCCCGGATGCTGCACCGCCGACAGCAAACATGGAACATCCCGCCGGCTCGCAAGGGCGCAGGGGATGCTCAGCCACGAAGTGTAGCATGGGGTTGAGCGTTCGTCAACCTGGCAGACGCTGAGTTTAGGGCAGCGCAAGGGCCTAAATGCTACGCGCCACCAAAATAGCGCAGCGCGGCGCGCAGCCGCTCCTCGACATCGGCGGGCGCATCGCTGGGCAGCGCGCTCACGGCCGACTGCGCCTCCAGGGCACTGTAGCCCAGGCTCTGCAAAATCTCCTGGACCTCGGCGTTGACGCGGTTTGGCCCGGCCGCCGCGCTGGCCGCCGCGCCGCCAGCCGGACTCTGGCCGACTTTGGCCTTCAGGTCCAGGACAATCCGGGCGGCGGTTTTTTTGCCGATCCCCGGCACCTGCGCCAGCACCGCGGTGTTCTCGCTGGCGATGGCGACCTGGAGCTGCTCGACGGTGGCGGCGCCCAGCGCGGCCAGCGCGACCTTCGGGCCGACGCCGGTGACGGTCAGGAGCAGCTCAAAGAACGCGCGGTCGTCGGGGCTGCTGAAGCCGTAGAGGTTCATGGCGTCCTCGCGGACGATCAGCAGCGTGTGCAGCCGGGCCTCGCTGCCGATCTCGCCCAGCTGCCGGACCAGGCTGCGCGGCGCCCAGACGTGGTAGCCGACGCCGGCGGCCTCGATCACGGCGTAGTCGGCGCCGACGGCCAGCAGCGTCCCTCGAATTCGATGCAATCATAGTTAAGCGCAGCTCGTGTACAATCGGTTGGTGGGGGCAGTATAGCAGCTTGGCCGGCGCGCGGCCGCCAGCATTTTGGCATGCTGGTTGCTCGCAGCGCCTCAAAGGAGATACCGATGCTAGGATTTGGCAAAAAGCTCGCGGGGATGCGGGTGGCGATTGTGACGACCGACGGCGTCGAGCACACCGAGCTGACCGGGCCGTGGAAGGCGCTCAAAAAGGCCGGCGCCGAGGTGTATGTGATCGGGCCGCGGCTGAGGACGCTCCAGACGGTCAAAAAGCTGATGCAGGCCGACCGCGTGCCGGTCGACGGCACCGTCGACGAGGTGCGGGCGGCGGCCTTCAATGGCCTTGTGCTGCCGGGCAGCACGCTGACGTTTAAAGAGCTGAAGGGCGAGGCCAGCACGATTGGGTTTGTGCGGGCCTTTGTGCGGGCCGGCAAGCCAATCGCGGCGATCTCGTCGGCGCCGGCGCTGGTGGCGCTGGCTGGCGATGTCACCGGGCGGCAGATGACCTCGACGCTGGCCGTGCGCGAGGAGCTGGAGCGGGCCGGCGCGCTGTGGACCGATGCCGAGGTGGTCGTGGACGACCATCTGCTGACGGCGCGCGGCCCCAAAGACCTCAAGGCCTTTACCAAGCGGCTGATCCCGCACTTTGCCGACGGCGAGTGGTAGCGCAGCCCGCTTAACGGCAGCGGCGCGGGAGATGTGCTCCCGCGCCGCTCGCTGTGTCCGCCCTGATTTAGTTCTCGACGGTGTACTCGCCCTCGACCACACCCTCGTCGCCGGCGCCGCCCTGCGACTTCTCGGCGCTCGCCGCGCCGTCGCCCGGCTGCCCGTAGGCGCTCTGGCCGACGGTGTACAGCGCCTGCTGGAGGCTCTGCATGCCGCTCTTGATCGCGTCGTCGTTCTCCTGGACCACGGCGTCGCGCAGCGCGGTGATCTGCAACTCGATGCTGGCGCGGGTGTCGCCGTCGACCTTGTCGCCCAGGTCCTGCAGGGTCTTCTCGGCCTGGAACGCCAGCGCGTCGGCCTGGTTCTTCAGCTCGATGCGCTCACGGCGATTTTTATCCTCGGCGGCGTGGGCGCTGGCGTCGTTGACCATGCGCTGCACGTCATCCTTCGACAGGTTGGTCGAGGCCGTGATGGTGATCTTCTGCTCTTTGTTGGTGGCCTTGTCGCGGGCCGACACGTTCAGGATGCCGTTGGCGTCGATGTCGAACGTGACCTCGACCTGCGGCACGCCGCGCGGCGCGGCCGGGATGCCGTCAAGGCGGAACTGGCCCAGCAGCATGTTGTCGGCGGCCATCTCGCGCTCGCCCTGGAACACCTTGATGTCCACGGCGCTCTGGCCGTTCTCGGCGGTCGAGAAAATCTCGCTTTTCTTGGTCGGGATCGTGGTATTGCGCTCGATCAGCTTGGTCATCAGGCCGCCCAGCGTCTCGACGCCCAGCGACAGCGGCGTCACATCCAGCAGCAGCACGTCCTTGACCTCGCCGCCCAGCACGCCAGCCTGGATCGCCGCGCCGACCGCCACGACCTCGTCGGGGTTGACGCCGCGGTTGGCGTCTTTGCCGGTCAGCTTTTTGACCAGCTCCTGGACCATCGGCATGCGGGTTGAGCCGCCGACCAGCACGACCTCATCGACCTGGTTGGCCCGCAGGCCGGCGTCCTTGAGCGCCTGCTCAAACGGCCCGCGCAGCCGCTCGGTCAAATCCTGCGACACCTGCTCGAACTTGGCGCGCGAGAGCGTCACCTGCAGATGCTTCGGCCCGCTGGCGTCGGCGGTGATGAACGGCAGGTTGATCTCGCTCTGGGTCGTCGAGGACAGCTCGATCTTGGCCTTCTCGGCGGCCTCTTTCAAGCGCTGGAGCGCCTGGCGATCCTTCGAGAGGTCAATGCCCTGGTCCTTTTTGAACTCGCTGATCACGTGCTCGACGATCCGCTGATCGTAGTCGTCGCCGCCCAAGTGAGTGTCGCCGTTGGTCGCCTTGACCTCGACCAGGCCCTCGCCGACCTCCAGCACCGACACGTCGAACGTGCCGCCGCCCAGGTCGAAGACCAGGATCGTCTCGTCGCTCTTTTTATCCAGGCCATAGGCCAGCGCGGCTGCGGTCGGCTCGTTGATGATGCGCAGGACCTTGAGGCCCGCGATCTCGCCGGCGTCTTTGGTGGCCTGGCGCTGGGCATCGTTGAAGTAGGCCGGCACCGTGATGACCGCCTCGGTAACTTTCTCGCCTAGGTAGGCCTCGGCGTCGGTTTTGAGCTTCTGGAGCACCATCGCCGAGATTTCCTGCGGCGTGTACTCTTTGTTGGTCACCGGCAGCTTGACGCGGGCATCGCCGCGCGGGCCTTTGGCGACCTGGTACGGCACCATCTCACGGTCGTGGCTGACCTCGCTGAAGTTCTGGCCCATGAAGCGCTTGATTGAGAATACCGTGTTCTCGGGGTTGATCGTCGCCTGGCGCTTGGCGGTCTGGCCGACCAGGCGCTCGTTATTTTTGGTGAACGCGACGACTGACGGCGTGGTGCGGCCGCCCTCGGCGTTGGCGATGACCACCGGGTCGCCGCCCTCCATCACCGCCACGCACGAGTTGGTCGTGCCCAAATCAATACCAATAATTTTAGCCATTGTTGTTATGCTCCTAGATGGGCGGACAGCAGCCTGTCGCCGTTGCTGAGGCTAATAGTGACGGTTCCCACGTGTAAACACGTAGGCTTCTGAGAGTGCCGCCCCACTCTCATATTCCGAAGGACAAAGGAATAGTTTGTGGCCTGTGGTTGCACTTGCCTGTACTGACTCTCAGGTTGGCCCCTTCCGCCGAACCAGTGCGCCACGTGACTGAAAATATTGTAACAGCGGCTACACTAGAACTCTATTGGCAGAGTGTTAGCGTTATGCTAGAAATCGGGCCGGCGCTAGGGCTGGAGGTGGGCGGCCAGAAAGCGGCGGATCGTGGCCTCGGCGATCTGATTGCCCCAGCCGTTGAAATTATAGTCGAAGCCATGCTGGCCCCACGGCAGGTAGACATACTCTGCGCTCACGCCGGCGGCCTGGAGCTTGGCTAGCAGCCGCACGGCATTCTGCGAGCCGACCAGACGATCTTGGCCGCCGTGGAGCAGCAGCGTCGGCGGCGCGCTGGCGGTGACGTGCTCGGTGGGCGCGGCCTGCGCGTAGGCGGCGCTGGCGGTGGCGGGCGGGCCGCCCAGATAGTTGCGGAGCAGCTGTGGGCCGTCCAGGACATCGGGCGTTGATGGGTTATCGTAGCCCCAGGCCAGATCAGTCGGGGCGTAGAGGCCGACGACGGCCTGCACCGCGGTGTCGCCGGCGGCGCAGCTAGGCGGCAGGGCCGGGTCGTTGGGCGTGTAAGCGGCCAGCAGCGCCAGCTGGCCGCCGGCCGAGCGGCCGATCAACGCCAGGCGGCTGGGGTCGAAATTATACTCGGCGGCATGCTGCTTGGCCCAGCTGATCGCGCACTTGACATCGGCGATCTGGTCGGGGAAGCGGCTGCTGGGCGTCACCAGGCGATAGTCCACATCAAAGACGACGTAGCCCTCGCTGGCCAGCGCCGCGTCGTGGCGCGGAAAATCGCTGCGTGCGCCGCCGCCCCAGCCGCCGCCGTGGATCACCAGCACGCCGGGCAGCCGGGCATCGGCGCCAACATCGCGCGGCCGGTAGACATCCAGCTTCAGCTCCTGGCCGCCGGCGTTCGCAAACGGAATCGCCAGCCGCTCGTCCCAGCCATAGCTCGTCCCGAGAAAATAGCGCTGCCACGACAGCTGCACGCCGACGCGGCTGGCCACCTGATACGCCTGAAATGTCGGCAGGCTGCTGATGCCGAGCGCCAGCGTCGCGACCGCCGCGCCCAGCGCCGCCCCGCGGCTCGGCCGCAGACTCAGGGCCACCAGGCCGAGCACGAGCGCCACGAGCGCGACCAGGCTGAGAAACACACACCACTCGCTGACGCCGACCGACGCCTGCCACAGCTGGTAGAGCGGCGCCGGCAGGATGATCAGGAGCGCGAGCAGCAGACTGGGCAGCGCCAGCAGCCAGCACAGCGTCAGAGCGAAGGTTCGCATAGGTTTAATCCTTTGATTAGGGCAGCGCCGCGAGGGGCAGCGGCACCGCGTGGCTTTCGGCGATTTGGCCGGCGCTGACGGTAAACGTTGCGACCGGCAGGCCCGGCGTGGCCGCGCCCGGCCGCTCCAGGTAGACGAGGTAGCGACCGTCCACGGCGGGCGCGGCTCCATCGAGCCAGGCCGCGGCGGGGTGGAGTAGGTCGAGATCAAAGGTGACGGTGCCGCGCTCATCAGCGACGAGCGTGCCGTGGGCGAGCGGCACCGGCCGATCATCGCGGGCCGCGGCGCCGACGACGCGCAGCGATAGCGCGGCCAAGCCGCCGGTCGCAGCGCTGATGACAAGGCGCGACCCAGCAAACGCCGCGCTGGCCTGGACCGCTGGGCCAGGCGCTGGCAGCGGCGCGGCGCCATCGTAGGCGCGCAGCTGGAGCCAGGCCAGCGGGGCGGCGCCGTCGCCCCGCACCTGCAGCGGGCCGAGCAATGTGAGCGTCGCGGTCAGCGCGCTGGTGCCTGGCCCAACCGTGCGCTGCGCAGCGCCCACCGTGACGGTCTGCGTCACCAGGCTGGCGACCGTCAGCACGAGGGTGGCGGGCGTCGCGGGCGCCGACCAGCGCAGCGCCACATCGTTGACCCGCAGCGTCCCACGGTCAGCGCTGATCGTCAGGCTGGCCGGGTAGGTTGGGTGGGTTGCGCCGCGGCCACGCAGGCCCAGGTCGAGGTTGGCGCGCAGCGTCGCCGGCCGGCGGTAGAGGCTGAGGCCCTGCGCCGCCCACTGGCGGTCAGCGCTCGTCAGGCCGTAGCTGCTGGGATCGGCGGCGCTGGCGAGGAGATACCAGTCAAACACCTGGCCCGGCGGCACCGCGCCCAGCGCCCCGTAGTATTTAAGTCTGGCTGGGCCGATCAGCTGCGCTGTCGACCAGCGCCGGGTCAGGGCCAGCACCGGCAGGCCGGGCATGCGCTCGTCGGCATCAATGTAGACGGTGCCAAACACTGCGGGCAGCTGCGCCGGCAGCACGGTGTAGACCGCTGCATCGCCCACGGTGGCCCGCGGCCGCACCAGCGCTGACCCGGCTAGGCCGCGCTCAACCTGGGCCAGCTGGGCCGCGTCGTACTCGTCGCGGTGCAGCACCAGCGTGTCGACGCCGACCAGCTGTAGATATTCCAGGGCCGCCTGATCGGGCAGCTGCTGCACCACCGCCAGGAGGTCAGTGGTGCCGAATGGGATCACGCCGCTAAACGCCACCGCGAGCGCCTTCCAGTGAAAGCGGCTGTTGAACTGCCGCCAGGTGATCCGCTCCAGCTCGCTGCCACGCGGGATCGGGCCGACCGGCAGCTCCAGGACCACCCCGATGTCGGCCTGCGCTGGCGCGCCCAGCCAGGGATAGATCGGCGCGACCGTCGCCAGCGCGGCCGGATTCGTTGTACGCAGCGGCGCGGCCCAGCTTTCGGCGACCACGAGCAGAAGCAGCGCGACCGCGACCGCCGGCTGCCAGCGCCGAAGCCGCGGCAGCCACTGCGCCAGGCCCAGCGCCGCCAGGATCGCCACCGCCAGCGCCATGAGCATGCCCCAGCGGGCCGGGACTCGCAGCGCCCCAAAGCCCGGCAGGTGGCTATAGAGCAGCGCGTAGGGCAGCGGGACCGGCAGGATCGCGCCGCCGCGCGTCGTGCGCAGCGCCGTGCCGAGCGCCAGCACCGCCGCCACGAGCGCCAGGCCGCGCCAGTACCAGCGCTCGCGCTCCCAGCGCCGGAGGCCGAGCAGTGCCGCCGCCAGCGCCAGCAGACCAGGAAAGAGCACCCACTCGCCGGTATTCGGCAGAAAGCCCGGCAGCCGGAGCAGCGGGCTACCGGCATCAACCGACCGAAACGAGTTGAGCGGCGCCGACCAGTTTTCCAACTCCCGCAGCGAGCGCACCACGCCCAGCGTGCCGTACACCCGCAGGTAGGGCAGCGTCAGCGGCACCACAATCGCCAGGGCCACCGCGCCGCTCACCGCCAGCCAGGCGAGCACGGGCCACGGCAGCGCCGCGCCGCGCCGCCAGCGCGCCCACAGCCGCCCGGCCAGCCATAGACCGACATAGCCTGCCAGCGCCAGACCGGCGAAAAACGCATAGTACAGCGCCGTCACACACTGCACGCCGAGGAATACGCCCAGCAGCAGCGCCGGCCGCCAGCGCCGGTCGGGGACCGTCAGCAGGCGGTGGGCGGCGAGGAGCAGCCACGGCAGCCAGGCGGTCTGGAGCAGCTGGAGGTGAAAAATCTGCGCGATGCGAAAGGGGCAGAACGCGAACGCCGCACCGGCGATCAGCGCGGCCCAGCGGTGGCGGGTCAGAGCGTAGGCCAGGTCGTGGGTGGCCCAGCCGGTCAGCGCAAAGCTCAGGCCGACCAGCAGATTGTAGGCGAGCACCGGGTTGTTGGTCAGCCAGATCACCGGCGCGGCGACCAGCGATAGCACGAGGTGGTGGTCGGAGTAGGCCAGCGTGTCGGGGTATGGATAGAAGATCGGCGCCTGCCAGACGGCGGCCGGGTTGGTCGCCAGCGCGTGGGCGTCCCAGGCCAGAATCCAGGTCTGGAGCTGTGGGTCGCCCCAGCTGCTCAGCGCCGTGCCGAGGTGGGCAGCGAGCGGCCAGGTCAGCGGCACGGTCAGCGCCAGGTAGAGCAGCGGCGCTAGCCACCAGCGCCAGCGCACAGCGCGGCTCATGGCAGCTCCAGCGTGACGGGCTGCATCAGTCCGGCCGGCTGTGGTGCGCCGCCGTCCGGTACAAACGGCAGCGTGACGCCATCGGGCTGGTACACGCCCAGCAGCAGGCGCAGGCCGGCGGCCGGCGTCTGCGCATCGAGCGGCAGCGGAATATCCTGGCGGATGATCTCGCCCGGCCGCCAGCCAGCGCTGGGCGCCGCATCGCCGCCGAGCAGGCCGTCCCACTGCGCCCACTTGTGATCGTTGTCACCAAGCAGCTGCGCCGTGGTCAGGAGCGGCGCGGTCGGCCCGTCGGCCTGCCACCAGACTGCTAGACCAGCGGCCCGGCCCGGTCGCGCCGGCGTCCACGTAGTCCCCAGCAGCCGCGCGCCGCCGAACTGCCCTGGCTGCGCGGTGGCCGGCTGGGTCAGCGTCGCAAACGCCCCGTTGCCATCGAGCGCCGCGATGTCGGTGATGGCGCTGCCGCTGTCGGTGAAGCGCAGCAGCGGGATGCGCTGGAGCAGCGCCTGGCCCTGGTAGACCCACAGCGCCGCAAAATACCGGCCGGCGCGCCGCTCGCCCCAGGTCATCGCCACCGGCTGATCATTCGCCTGCACCGTGCGGCCGGCCAGATCAAGCGTGACCGCGCCGCTCGTCGCGGGCAGCGCGCCCCAGCCATAGTGAGCCGGCGTCGTGCTGTCCTCGTAGATTTCCAGGACGGTGCGCAGCCGGGCCGCGCCCGCCGCTGTGCTCAATGCTAGCGTGGCACCGCCAGGCGTCGGCATCGTCTGTACGGTGATGACGGCCGACGGCGGCGCGGCGGGCGCGGCGTCGGCGTAGAGCTCAGCCCAGCGCAGCAGCGCCGGGCGGTCGCTTTGCAATCGCAGCGTGGCCGGGACTGGCAGCGCCGGCAGCGTCACCAGGTTCAGCCCCGGCGTCAGCGCAACGGTCCGCTGCAGGCCGCCGGTCACCTGGAGCGTCGCCGCCGCAGTCGCGCCAATCTGCAGCACCACCGTGCGAGCGGCGCTGGGGCCGTCGGCCGTCGTGCCTAGCGTCAGCTGCGCCGCGCCCACCGCCAGGTCGAGCGGCCGCTGCAGGTCGGTGAACGCGCCCTGTCCAAGCTGGGCCAGCTCCAGCGCCGTGGTCCGATGGAGCGCCGTCGGATAGTCGGCGGTGTAGGCCGCCGCCTGGCCGTGCAGATGCGCCAGCCGCCCGGCCGGCGCGGCGTAGAGCGCGGCCAGCGCGCTGCGCCACAGCGGCGTCGGCGCAAAGCCCCAGGCGGCGGGGTCGTCGTGGGGTCCGAGCAGTCCAAAGGGCGCCGCATCGCCCGGCCGCAGCTGCTCAAAGACGACGTAGCCGGTCGCGGTGCGGCCTAGCAGCGGATGGTCGTGCAGCGCATACGCCGCCAGCCCCATCGTGGGGCCGCGCAGCTCCTCGGCGCCGGAGACAAACACCGGCGCGCCCGGCGGCACGAGCGCCGGCAGCTCCAGCCGCCGCAGCCGCTCGCGGTCATAGAGCGCCGGCCCGCCGCGCACCAGCGCGTAGGAGTTCCAGGCGGTTGCGCCGGTGACGAGGAGCACCACGGCGGCGGCGCCGAGCGCCAGGCCCAGCCGCGGCCAGCGCCAGCGCCCGTGGGCCGCGACGGTCTCCAGCCCGGCGGCCGCCACCACCAGCGCGGCGAAGGCCACGAAGCTCAGGCCCTTCATATAGCCGTAAAAATCCGAGAGCTGCCGCAGCCCCAGCGCGTACAGGAGCGCGGTCGCACCCATCGCCAGCGCCAGCCCGCGCTCGCCGCGCCCGCGCACGAGCCACAGGAGCGCCAGCGCCGCCACGATGGCCACGGCCAGCCCCGCGAGGCCCGGCCATAGCCCAGCCATTGCGGCGCCCCACGGCGGCGGCGCGGCGGCGCCCTGCAGCGCCAGCGAGCGCAGCCCCAGCCAGGTCGGCGGCCCGATATAGTCCTCGACGCCCATTGTCACCGCGCCCTGGGCGTAGACCTGGAAAAACGCCCGCTCGGCCCGCAGCTGCACCAGGAAGGTCAGCGCGCCCGCGCCGCCGGCCACCGCCAGGCCATGCGCCAGCACGGCGCCGCGCCGCGGCCCGCGCGCCAGGTGCCACAGCCCCGCGCCGCCGGCCAGCGCGCCAAAGCCCAGCAGCCCTGGATGATACGTCGTCGCCAGCGCCGCCAGCACCAGCGCCGCCGCCGCGGTCGTCGGCCAGCGCAGCTCGCGCAGCGCCAGCAGCAACAGCAGCACGCTCATCGGCACCAGCGCCATCGAGGCGGTGTGCATCCCAAAGCCGGTGTACTCAATCCACAAGAGCAGCTCGTTGCCGGCCACCAGCAGCGCCGCCGCGGTCGCCGCCCACCTGCCCGTCCGCAGGCCGTGCCGCGCAAATAGCCAGACCGCCACGGCCGCCAGCAGCCGCATCAGCCCCAGCAGCGGCGCGAAGGTCCCGAGCGCCGGCCAGTCGCGCACGCCGTCCACCAGCGCCTGAAAATAGCTAAAGCCCATCGCCCGCGCGTAGGTCGGGTCGGCCTGGATCGCCAGCACCAGCGGGTTGGCCGGCGCCTGGCCCAGCTGGGCGTAGCCGTAGTGCCGCAGGTACTCGGCCAGCGGCAGGTAGAACTCAACGTCCCAGCTGTCGCCGATGGGGGCCAGCTGGCCGTGCGCAAGCAGCGGCGCCACCGCCACGAGGCCGGCCACGAGCGCCACGCCCGCGGCCAGGCCCAGCTCGTCCCAGGCCAGCGCGGCCCGCGCCGCGCCGCGCCGCCGCCACAGCGCCGCCGCATTGAGCAGCGTCGCCAGCCCCGCGATCAGCCAGCGCCCGCGGTCGAGCGGCACGCCGAGCCAGAGCAGATAGTAGGCCGGGATGATCAGCAGGGCGTAGCCAAAAAAAGGGACCAGCAGCGGCCGGACGGACCGCAGGCTCGGCGGCGTCAGCCAGTGGGCCAGCCCCCAGCCGCCGTAGACCAGCAGCGCCAGCCCGACGGCCCAGATTTTCAAAATCGTGATCAGCATTGCGGGCGACAGTATACCAGCGCCGCCGGCCGCCCATTGCCCAGCTCAAAATCGCACCTTGACGCCGGCTGGGCGGCTGCGTATACTGCTGGCAGATGCGACGACGGGGACCAGTAGCCGCCTGATCAGCTGTTCCAGAGAGCTCGGGGTTGGTGTGACCGAGCACAGCCAGGGCCGCGAAGATCGCCCCCGAGCAGACGCCGGAACCAGGCCCGCCTGCAGTACGACCGTCCGGCCTCACCAGCCGTTAGCCGGGTGGCGCTGTGATCGCAGCGCAGCGAGCGGGCGCAGTGCGTCAACCAGGGTGGTACCGCGGGGTTTTAACCTCGTCCCGGATGTGGGGCGGGGGTTTGTGTCTTTAAAGCTATCAGCTTGAAGCTATCAGCCGTCAGCTAGCGAGGCCGCTGCAAGGCCAATTCAATGCTCTGCCATGCAGTCTCAACGAATGTCTGGCAAAGCAAGGAATGCTGACGGCTGACAGCTGACGGCTGACAGCTCTACAGGAGTCAATATGCCGTTTCGAGCAGTGGACAGCAAGGTGGCGTTTCCGGCGCTGGAGGAGCAGGTGCTGGCGTGGTGGAAGGCCAGCGGCGTGATCACGCAGTCGCTGGCCGGCGGCGACCCCGCGCGGCCGTTTGTGTTTTTCGAGGGGCCGCCGTCGGCCAACGGGCAGCCGGGCGTACATCACGTCGAGTCGCGGGTCTCCAAAGATATCATCATCCGCTTTCGGCGGCTCTTGGGCGAGCACGTGATCGGCGCGCGCGGCGGCTGGGACACCCACGGCCTGCCGATCGAGCTGCAGGCCGAGAAGCTGCTGGGCTTCAACGGCAAAAAAGACATCGAGGCCTATGGCGTCGAGGCGTTCAACAAGCGCTGCCGCGACCTGGTCTTTGAGTACATCAACGACTGGGAGGCCATGACCGACCGGATCGCCTTCTGGCTCGACCTGGAGCATCCCTACGCCACCTACCACAACCAATACATCGAGTCGGGCTGGTGGATTTTTAAGACGCTATGGGAGCGCGGCCTGCTGTTTCGCGACTACAAGGTGACGATGCACTGCCCACGCTGCGGCACCTCGCTGGCCGACCACGAGGTCGCGCAGGGCTTCGAGGACAATGTCGATGACCCCTCGGTGTGGGTGCGCTTCCGGGTCAAGCCCGGCGACCACCCGCACGCGCAGGAGCTGGCGGGCGCGAGCCTGCTGGCCTGGACCACGACGCCCTGGACGCTGCCATCCAACGTCGGCCTGGCGCTGAAGCCCGGCGCAACCTATGTCCTGGCCGAGCACGGCGGCGAGCGCGTGGTGCTCGCTGAGGCGCTGGCGGCGCAGGTGCTGGGCGCCGAGTACCAGACGCTGGCGACCTTCACGGGCGAGCAGCTGGTCGGGCTGCGCTATGAGAATCTGTTCAAGGGCGTCGGCGGCGCCGGCGATGTCGTGGACTGGAGCACCGCCTGGCGCGTCGTCGCCGATGACTTCGTCTCGCTGGAGGACGGCACTGGCATCGTTCACATCTCGCCGGCCTACGGCGACCTGGAGATCGGCCGCCGCTATGGCCTGCCGACGCTGTTCTCGGTGGGCCTGGACGGCAACGTGCTGGCCGACTTCGATGACCTGGGCTTTGGCGGGCTGTTCTTCAAAAAGGCCGATCCCAAGATCAGTGCCAATCTGCAGGAGCGCGGGCTGCTGTTTCGGAGCGGCCGGGTCAAGCACTCCTACCCGTTCTGCTGGCGCTGCAAAACGCCGCTGCTGTACTTCGCCAAGCGCTCGTGGTACATCCGCACGACGGCGATGAAGGACCGGCTGGTGGCGCTCAACCAGCAGATCAACTGGGTGCCCGAGCACATCAAGCAGGGCCGGTTTGGCAACTGGCTGGAGAATAATATCGACTGGGCGGTCAGCCGCGAGCGCTACTGGGGCACGCCGCTGCCGCTGTGGACCTGCGAGGGCTGCGGCGAGGTCGAGGTGATCGGCTCGGTCGCAGAGCTGAGCGCGCGCTCGGGCGCCGACCAGTCGCAGCTTGACCTGCACCGGCCGTTTGTCGACGACGTGCGCTGGAAATGTGCGGCCTGCGGCGGCACGATGGAGCGGGTGCGCAACGTGGCCGACGCCTGGTTTGACTCGGGCGCGATGCCGGTGGCGCAGTGGCACTACCCGTTCGAGAACCAGGCGATGTTTGCGGTCGCCGGCCAGGCCGACTTTATCTCCGAGGCCATCGACCAGACCCGCGGCTGGTTCTACACGCTGCACGCCGTCTCGACGCTCTTGTTCGACCGCCCGGCCTTCAAAAATGTGATCTGCCTGGGCCACATCCTGGATGTCAAGGGCGAGAAAATGTCGAAGTCGCGCGGCAACGTCGTCGATCCCTGGCATCTGCTCACGACCTACGGCGCCGACGCGACCCGCTGGTATATGTATGCCTCGGCGCCGCCCTACAACCCGCGGCGCTTCGCCCCCGAGCAGGTCGGCGACATGCTGCGGCAGTTTCTGCTGACCCTCTGGAACACCTACGGCTTTTTTGTGACCTACGCCAACCTCGACGGCTGGGCGCCCGGCCAAGCCGTCGCCGCGACGCTGAGCCTGACGCCGATTGACCGCTGGGCGCTGGCCTCGCTCAACCGCCTGGTCGCCGACGTGACCGCCGATCTGGAGGCCTACGACATCCACACGCCGACCAAGCGGATCGAGAGCTTTGTCGAGGAGCTGTCGAACTGGTACGTGCGGCGCAACCGCCGGCGGTTCTGGAAGAGCGAGCACGACGGCGACAAGCAGGCCGCCTACTACACGCTCTACACCTGCCTGACCACGCTGGCCCGCGTGCTGGCGCCGTTCACGCCGTTTTTGGCCGAGGAGCTGTACCGCAACCTGGTCGGCGAGCAGGTTGCGACCGTCGCGGCCAGCGTCCACCTGGCCGGCTGGCCGACGAGCGACGCCGCGCTAATCGACCAGGCGCTGCTCGACGCGACGGCCACGCTGCTCCACGCCGTCAGCGCTGGCCGGGCCGCGCGCAAGAGCGCCAACCTGAAGGTGCGCCAGCCGCTCCAGCGCCTGCTGGTGCGCGCATCGAGCGCCGGCGCGACCGCGGGCCTGCGCCAGCTGGAGGACGACCTGCGCGACGAGCTGAACGTCAAGCAGGTGGAGTATTTGGAGGGCAGCGCCGGGCTGGTCGAGTACCGCTTCAAGCCCAACCTCAAGACCGTCGGCAAAAAATATGGCAAACTGGTGCCGGCGCTGAAGGTCGCGCTGTCCGAGCTGGGCGGCGCGGCGGCCGCGGCGGCCGGCGCCAGCGTCGAGGCCGGGCAGCCCTTTGACCTCGTGGTCGAGGGCCAGACGCTGCGCCTGGCGCCCGACGAGGTGCTGCTGGAGACCAGCGCGCCCGCCGGCTACGCCGTGGCCGAGGACGGCGGCGTCCTGGTGGCGCTCGACACGGCGCTGACGCCCGCCCTGGAGCGCGAGGGCGCGGCCCGCGAGCTAGTCCGGGCCGTCAACGACGCCCGCAAGGCCGCCGGCCTGGAGCTGGCCGACCGCATCACGCTGTGGCTGGACCCGGCCAGCCCGGCCCTCGATGAGCTGCTGCGCGAGCACGGCGCCACGGTGCAGACCGAGACGCTGGCGACGGCCATCACGGTGGGCGCGGCGCCCGGCGGCGTCTTCACCGCCCCCGCCGAGCTCGGCACCGTCGCCGTGACCGTCGGCGTCCAGAAGCAGTAGCCGCCAGCTTGACGTAACAGCAGCGCCCCGCTCAGTGACGAGCGGGGCGCTGCTGTCTGCTGCTAACGAGACGGTGCTAGCAATGCTAGCGCTGGAGCAGCGGCAAAAATCGCTGGTTGGTGAGCGGCGTCGTCTGCAAAATCTTGAGGCCAGCGCCACCCTCAACAGTGTAGATGAGATTCCCACTGACCTGGAGTTGCTGAACTCCCTGAGCAGTCACATAGTAAGCCAGCGTCTGTGGCTGGCTCCGGTTTGAGACATCAACTAGCTCAATTGCCCCGTCTGCTGGTGTGCCAATGTATTCACGGCCAACATAGGCGATCTGATCAACAACCTGAACGTCTACGGCACTGGCAATTGCCTTCTGTGTAGCAAGCAGCGTCGGGCTGACCGGATTACTGACATCAATAAGCTGAAGACCGCCCTGGTAGTAAATATCTGCTACGTATGCGGTGGAGCCAACCACATCAAGGCCACGACCCTTACCTGTATACAGCTTGCTGCGCAGCGTGGGCGAGGTTGGGTTGGTAATATCCATGATCACTAATCCACCACCCGAGCCTGATTCATCGAATGACGCATACAGTGTTGTTCCGAGGATATTAATATCCCGTAAGCCGTAGGTTTGAGTATACAGCGTCGTAATTGTTGGGCTGGTTAGATCAGTCGCATCTAAAATAAAGAGACCGCGCGCGCCAGCTACATATATGAGGTTATTGACGACGTGCAGGTTGTAGGCATTGACTTCGCCCGTCCGGCTCAATAGCATGGGGTGAATCGGGTCCGCAACATTGAGAATATCCACCGTGCCAAAGCTATTCGCAACGTAGGCGCGCTGATTTACGACTTTGATTTTCACCGCATTCCCGGTCATGGGCGTCGTGCTCAGGAGTACCGGGCTGGCTGGCGTATGGAGGTCAACGATGGCTATTCCATCACGCCCGGCCGCAACATAGGCGATCTGGTCAACGATATCTATGCCCTGGGCGGCCCAGCTTTGATCATAGCTGCCGACTAGGGTGGGGCTAGCGATGGTAGTGAGATTAAGGATCGTGAGGCCAGCCGTATCATTTGCCAGATACGCATAGGTGCCATTGGGAGCGACGCGCACATCCCAGATCTGCTGCGCGGATGAATAGCTGCCGAGGAGTGAAATCTGTTGTGGCTGAGTAATATCAAAAATCTCTACCAGGCCGGTGCCATTCATATGCGTGACAAAGGCGCGGCCGTTCGCAACCGTGATATCTTTGCCTTGTCGAGCAAGTGTTTTAGATCCAAGCGTGCGGACGCGGGTAGGATCCGCAACATTTAATACTACTAAGGCGCTGTTGTTGATCACATAGGCGATATCGCCAATCACCTGCACACCTGTGATGATACCTTGAAGGTAGTTGGTATCGTTCACTACCTGCGGTGCTGCGGGATTTGAGACATCAAGGATCGCAAATCTGTTTACTCCCTGTGCCATGAATAACCGTGTACCGACAATGTCTAAGTCATATATCCAGTCAAAATAACGTTTGATCATGAGTTGAGGATGACGCGGATCACGAATATCAAGGATTGCCAGGATAGAGCCAAAATTGATATAAGCGTAGTTCCCACTGACCTGAAGCGCGAGCGCCGCAGCTGAATTCGCTGGCCGGTAGCTGCTCAGCCGCGTCGGCAGCGCGGGATTGCTGACATCAGCGATGACCAGGCCTTCAACCTGATCGCTGAGATAAGCCACTGTGCCGACGACCCGGATCTCCTGGACATAGCCGGTGGTTTTGAGCGAGCCGAGCCGTACCGGCAGCGCAGGGTTAGCGATGTTGACGATGGTCAGGGCTGCGCCCTCGCCGACATATGCCAGGGTGCCGCTGACGGCGACTGTTGCGGTGGTGCCGCCGATGTTGCCAACCGGCGTGAGGGCGTAGGGAACGCTGGTAGCCGCTGCCGACTTCGGCGCGGCGGTGTGCGGGGTTGAGAGCGGCACCGCCGCCTGGCTCGGCCGAGATGTGAACGGAATGATGAGCAGCAGGGTCGCGAGGAATATGCCCGCAGCGGCCGACAAACGTGATGATCGCATGGTAGTCCTTTGTTCGCTAATGCTATGACCAGAGCCTGTACGCACGGTGCCGCGCAGGGTTACAGCGCACGTTGCGTAGGTGAGGGTGCAGTGCAGCTTCAGGAATCGGTAGCGCGCCACTATACCATAATCCTAACTCTGCATTGGCGGCGTTCCAGGGCCACCGCACCCCGCTCGCCATGCACTATCGCTGACGTAGCAGCGCCCCGCTCACTGACGAGCGGGGCGCTGTGCTGTCTTGCAGCTACGGAGAAACCGCCAAGTTTTTTTACCCGAACAGCTCGCTGACCTGGCACTGAAAGCCGGGCAGCACCTGGGCGTCGCGCAGCGTGTCGCTAGCGGCCAGGCTGCGGGCGCTGCCGTCGGCGGCGTAGGCCACGACCGCCTGGCGCGTCGGGTAGACGACCCAGACGGCCTGCGTGCCAGCCGCCAGGTAGTCCTGGACTTTATCATAGACATCTGCCGCGCTCTCGCTGGGCGAGACAACCTCGACCGCCAGATCGGGCGCGAGCGACCAGAGGCCGCGCGGGGCTTTCTCGAACTCGATCCCCGCGCACGAAAAACGTGTCGGGCGCCCGCACCTGATCGGGCTGCCGCGCCAGGACAAAGCCGGACTCAGCGCCGACATAGCCAGCCTGGTTCTGCTCAGCCCACAGCCCGAGCTTGAGCAGCAGTTTGCCGACGACAACGCCGTGTTCGCCTCCAACTGGACTCATCTCGATCACCATTCCTTGCACCAGCTCGCGGCGGGCGTCACCGGGGAGCATGGAAAATTCATCGGCGGTCAGGAGACGCTGAGTTGTCGTCATGGCGGGCCTCGCAGTGCTAGCTGGCGGGATTTACTCGCCCGCGGTGGCCGGGTCAATGCCGGGCAGGCCCAGCTGCACGCCGTCGGGGCGCAGGCCGAGCGCGCGGCGCACCAGGTCAACGACCTGCTCGCGGTCGGCGGCGCGGTGCACGATGTCGAGATCGTCGGTCGGGATCGTCAGGATCGGACACAGCTCAAAGCGCCGCAGCCATGACTCGTAGCGCTGGTTGAGGTGCTCCAGGTACGAGCGCGGGATGCGCTGCTCGGCGTCGCGGGCGCGGACGGCGATGCGGGCCTCCAGGGTGCCGATGCTGGCCTGGAGGTAGATCAGGAGGCGCGGCGGCGTGACCTGCTGGGTCAGCGCCAGGTACAGCCGGCGGTAAGTCCGAAAATCGCGGTGCGACAAAATCCCCTGCTCCAGCAGGCCCTTCACAAAAACCTCGTAGTCCTCGTAGATCGAGCGGTCCTGGATCACCGCGGTCGGCGTGTCGGCGATCTCCTGCTGCTGCTCGAAGCGCTGCGACAGAAACCAGATCTGCGAGTGGAAGCCCCAGCGCTCGCGGTCCTGATAGTAGTCGGTGAGGTACGGGTGATCGGCGACCAGCTCGTAGTAGGGCTGCCAGCCAAAGGCCTGGGCTAGTACCCCGACCAGCGTGGACTTGCCGACGCCGATGTTGCCGGCGACGGTGATATGAATCTGTGGGTTCATCGTAGATTCTCAGCTATCGGTGGCGAGGCCGGTGGTCTCGCTCGGGCTATCAAAGGGAATATGTAGTGTGACCGTCGTGCCAGCGCCGAGCGCCGAGGTGATCTGCCAGCTGCCGCCGATCAGCTCGGCCCGCTCGCGCATATTCAGCAATCCGAACGAGCCGCGCTGCACATAGCCCTGCTCCAGCGCCGCCACATCGAAGCCGCGGCCGTTGTCGGCGACCGTGACCAGCAGCGTGGCGCCCTCGTCGCGCAGCGTGATCTGCACATCGGCGGCCTGGGCGTGCTTGCGGGCGTTGTTGATCGCCTCTTGAATAATGATCAGCGTCGGCGTCTCACGGTTGGGCGGCAGGCGGCGCAGGTTGGCCGGCACGTCCAGATGGAGGTGCATGCCGTCGGGGTTGCGGAACTTGGCGACGTAGCGGCCCAGCACCACATACAGCCCCTCCTCCTCGATGCCGAGCGGGCGCAGCTCATACAGCACGGTCCGCAGGTCGGAGGTCGCCTGCTTGAGCTGCACGTCGAGGTCGTCGAGGGCCTCGGGCACCTGCTCAGGGGCGCGCTTGAGCAGCGTCCGCAGAAAGTTGATGTGCATGCCGGCGGCCGCCACCTGCTGCACCGGCCCGTCATGGAGATCGCGGCCGATCTGGGCGCGCACCTCGGCCTCGCGGCGCACCAGCCGGTCGCGCTCGGCCTGCAGCTCCTCGTACAGCCGCGCGTTCTCGACCGAGACGGCGGCCTGGCCGGCCAGGATCGTCGCCAGCTCCAGGTCATGGCCGTCGAAGGGCTGGCCGTCGCGGCGGTTCAGCGCCTCCAAGACGCCGATCACGCCGCTGCGACCCTGGAGCGGCACCGCCAGCAGCGTGCGGGTCTGCGAGCCGGTCATCTGATCAATGCCGCCGAAAAACCGCGGGTCGCGGCGGGCGTCGGCGATCAGCTGGGCCTGCCCAGTCTGGACCACGGCGCCGGCGATGCCCTGGTGCATCGGCATGCGCATAAACGTCGGCTGGGTCCCAACGCCCTCCGTCACCTCAAACACCAGCTCATTGCGCCGCGTATCCAGCAGCAGCACCGAGGCCGACTCGGCGGTCAGCAGCGTGCGGGTGTCGGCGATCAGCGACTGGAGCAGCGTCTGGAGGTTGAGGGTGGTGTTGAGCGTGTGGGTGATATTGGCGATCAGGCCCAGCTCGCGCAGGTCGCGGCGCAGCTGCTCGGCGGTGCTGGCGCGCACGACCGCCTGGCTGAGCAGGCAGGCGGCGAACTCCAGCTCGGCGGCCGGCGGCGGCGCGCTGACGACCAGGTAGAGCCGGCCGACGGTCGCGCCATGCAGCGCCAGCGGACACATCACCAGCGTCGTGTCGCCAACTGTGGTGGTGGTCGGGTCGGTCGCGGCGGCAGCGTTCATCTCGCTGGCGATCCGCTGCTGAGCCGCCGCCGGCAGCGTGCCGACGCGCACGCCCAGCGGCCGGCCACCGGGCGGCTGGCAGCTGATCGCGCCGGCCTGCGCCCCCCACAGCTCGACGAGGGCGGCCAGGCCGCGCTGAAGGACCGGCTGGAGATCGCTATTTTCGGTGTGGAGCAGCTCGGTAAACGCCTGCCACTGCTGGAGCGCGGGCGTGGTATGGGTGGAGACTGTCATGGCTCAACTCGCTTATTGTGCGACGGCTGCTGGGCCGCGACCTCGTCGTTGAGCGCCGGTGGCCCGGACTAGCGCATCAGGTCGAGGCTGCGCAGCCGCTCGGGCGTTGGCACGCCGTCCTCGTCCCAGCCGTGGGCGGCGTAGTAGAGTGGCAGCATCTGCGCGATGGGCGGCAGCGTGCCAGCGCCGCGGCCCTCGGTGAGCGGCACGGTCGACCAGCGCGGCGGCAGGAGGTCCTCGGCGCCGGCGCGGTTTACCACCAGGCGCTCCAGGGTCACAATGCGCTCGCCGATTTTCGCCAGGTCGCCCAGCGTATACGGCTCGCCCACGACCGCGCTGACCATCTCGGCCAGCTCGCTGGGCGCCACGCTGTAGGCCAGCAGGCCCAGGCGGCGGCAGAAGCCGGCGGCGTCCAGCGCGGCCGCGAAGCGCTCGTGCCAGACCACGCGGGCGACGTGCTGCTCGGCGGCGCTGCCTTTGGTGACCGGGATAATGCCCGGCGGGTGCGCGAGCAGCTCGGCCAGCGGCGCGGCCATGCGGTAGTCGCCGCCCCACGTGCTGGTCGCCATATGCAGCGCCAGCTCGGGCAGCGGGCGCGGGTCGAGCGGCATCATCGCGCCGCCCTTGACCTGCGGCGCCCAGTCGCTGCTGCCCCAGAAAATATCGCGCATCTCGCCGACGCCCAGGCTCAAGACGCCGCCCACGCCTTTTTTGTTGGCGATCTGGTCAATCGTGTCGAGCACCGCCGCGCTATCGCCCCACGCGAGCGCCGGCGACGAGTGCAGGCCGCGCTGCTGGCACTCCATTAGGAACGCGATGGCGGCCGAGGTGGCGGTGACATCCAGGCCCAGCCGCACACACTTCTGGTTGGCCTGCACCACGGTCTCCAGGTCGGCGATGCCGCAGCGGGCGCCGAAGCCGATCAGCGCGGTCAGCTCGGGGCGGGCGACCAGCGTGCCGTCGCGGGTGGTGAAGGCGGCGTGGCACGGCACCGGGCCGTTGGCGCAGCCGCCGCCGGTCTGCTTGCCGCGCGAGGCCAGCGTGGTGCGTGAGAGCGCCAGCATGCCCTTGAAGACGCCATCCTGGCCGTTGCGGGCCGTGACAGCGCCGCGATCGTTGGCCAGGTTGACGTACATCGCGCTGCCAAAGCGCACAAAGTCTGCCACCAGCGGGTCTGCGGCGCTATGCTGGGCGTAGCTTTGGTCCACACGGCGCAGCGTGGCCGGATCAGCGGCGGCGATGGTCGGGCCGTGGCTGACGGTGATGGCCTTGAGGCGCTTGCGGCCCATGACCACCCCGACGCCTGCCGGCTCCACCAGGTAGCTGCCGTCGATCACCGGCACGGCGTAGGCCGCACCACGCTCGCCGGCAATGCCCAGCGTCATTGTGTGCAGGCTCGTCGTGCGGCCGCGCAGCGCCGCGTCGGTCGCTAGGGTGTCGAGGCCCACCAAGCCGGTCGCGGCCCGCACGGTCGGCGTCGCCGTCAGCTCCAGCACCGACCACTCGGCGCACTCGCCAGTCAGAATCACCAGGTCGAAGCCGGTCTGTCGCAGCGCGGCGCCCCAGTCGCCGGCCGCCCAGCCGTGGGCGACCAGGCCGGTCAGCGGCGACAGCGACGAGACCCACACGCCGCCCGCGCCCATCGCCGCCGTCCCGGCCAGCGGCCCGGCGGTCAGGAGGATCGGGTTCTCGGGGGCCAGCGGCGAGATGTCGGGCGAAAGATCGGCCAGCAGCCGGGCGGCCCAGCCGCGCCCGCCCAGCAGCAGCCGCCGCCACGCCGCCGGCGGGGTCAGCTCCTGGCTTTGGCCGGTGGATAAGTCGATTCGGATAGCACGCATACGCACATTGCTCACGTGGAGGTCGTGTGCCGATTGTACCGCACAACTTGCCCCAATGTCGAACGCATTACGGCCGGGCCGTTTGAGGTGGCGGATTGTCAAAAATCTGTTTATTATTCATCGGGATGCTGACCGGGCGGCTGGCGTATAAGTTGCTATGGTGTGCGGCAAGACCGCCCGCCCAACGTCTGATCAGCGCCCGCCGCCCGCCGACGATTGCCTGCGACCTGCATCTGAACTAGACAAGGATAGCAGCTATGCCCACCGAAGCCCCGGCCCGCGATAGCGACCAGCTCGATGCCAAGCAGCTCCTGCGCGTGCTGATGGCGATGAAAAAGGGTGATTTTTCGGTGCGAATGCCGGTTGACCAGACTGGCACCGCCGGCAAGATCGCCGATACGCTCAACGATATTATTGAGATGAACGATCTGATGGTCCGCGAGTTTGAGCGGGTCAGCGTGGTGGTTGGCAAGGAGGGCAAGACTGGGCAGCGCGCCGCGATGGCCGGCTCCAGCGGCCGCTGGGCCGCCTGCGTTGGCTCGGTCAACGCGCTCGTCACCGACCTGGTGCAGCCGACCGCCGCCGTCACCCAGGTGATCAGCGCGGTGGCCCGCGGCGACCTGAGCCAGACCATCCCGCTGGAGATCGAGGGCCGGCCGCTGGAGGGCGAGTTTCTGCGCACCGCGCGGATCGTCAACACGATGGTCGACCAGCTCGGCTCGTTTGCGTCGGAGGTGACGCGCGTCGCCCGCGAGGTCGGCACCGAGGGCAAGCTCGGCGGCCAGGCGCAGGTCAAGGGCGTCGCCGGCACCTGGAAAGACCTGACCGACAATGTGAACTCGATGGCCGGCAATCTGACCGCCCAGGTGCGGAATATCGCCGATGTGACCACCGCGGTGGCCAACGGCGACCTGAGCAAAAAAATTACCGTTGATGTCAAGGGCGAGCTGCGCGACCTCAAAAATACGATCAACACGATGGTCGATCAGCTATCGTCGTTTGCGTCGGAGGTGACGCGGGTGGCCCGCGAGGTCGGCAACGAGGGCAAGCTTGGCGGCCAGGCGCAGGTCAAGGGCGTCTCGGGGACCTGGAAAGACTTGACCGACAATGTGAACTCGATGGCCGGCAATCTGACCTCGCAGGTGCGGAATATCGCTGAGGTTACAACGGCCGTCGCCAACGGCGACCTGTCGAAAAAAATCACCGTCGATGTCAAGGGCGAACTCCTCGACCTCAAAAACACCATCAATGTCATGGTCGATCAGCTGAATGGCTTCGCGTCGGAGGTGACGCGGGTGGCCCGCGAGGTCGGCACCGAGGGGATTTTGGGCGGCCAGGCTGAGGTCAAGGGCGTCTCGGGGACCTGGAAAGACCTGACCGACAATGTGAACTCGATGGCCGGCAATCTGACCTCGCAAGTGCGGAATATTGCCGAGGTTACAACGGCGGTGGCCCGCGGCGACCTCGGCAAAAAAATCACCGTGGACGTGCGTGGCGAGATGCTCGACCTCAAAAATACCATCAATACGATGGTCGATCAGCTGAATGGCTTCGCCGCTGAGGTCACGCGGGTGGCCCGCGAGGTCGGCACCGAGGGGATTCTCGGTGGCCAGGCCGAGGTGCAGGGCGTCGCCGGCACCTGGAAGGACCTGACCGACAATGTGAACTACATGGCGGGCAACCTGACCGGCCAGGTGCGAAATATCGCCGAGGTCACGACGGCGGTCGCGAACGGCGACCTGTCGAAGAAAATCACGGTTGATGCCCGCGGCGAGATTCTCGATCTCAAAAACACGATCAACGTCATGGTCGACCAGCTCAACGGCTTTGCGGCCGAGGTGACGCGCGTGGCCCGCGAGGTCGGCAACGAGGGCATCCTGGGTGGCCAGGCCAACGTGCAGGGCGTCGCCGGTACCTGGAAAGACCTGACCGACAATGTGAACTACATGGCCGGCAATCTGACCGGCCAGGTGCGCAATATCGCCGACGTGACTACCGCGGTGGCCAACGGCGACCTGTCGAAAAAAATCACCGTCGATGCGCGCGGCGAGATTCTCGATCTCAAAAACACCATCAACGTCATGGTCGATCAGCTCAACGGCTTCGCATCGGAGGTGACGCGCGTCGCGCGCGAGGTCGGCAACGAGGGCAAGCTCGGCGGCCAGGCCGAGGTCAAGGGCGTCTCGGGGACCTGGAAAGACCTGACCGACAACGTCAACTACATGGCCGGCAATCTGACCGCGCAGGTGCGCAATATCGCCGACGTGACCACCGCGGTGGCCAACGGCGACCTGTCGCGCAAAATCACGGTCGATGCGCGCGGCGAGATTCTTGATCTCAAAAACACGATCAACACGATGGTTGATCAGCTCGGCTCATTTGCGTCGGAGGTGACGCGCGTCGCCCGCGAGGTCGGCAACGAGGGCAAGCTCGGCGGCCAGGCGCAGGTCAAGGGCGTCTCGGGGACGTGGAAAGACCTGACCGACAACGTGAATTTGATGGCCGGCAATCTGACGGCCCAGGTGCGGAATATCGCCGACGTGACCACCGCGGTGGCCAACGGCGACCTATCGAAAAAAATCACGGTCGATGTTAAGGGCGAACTCCTTGATCTCAAAAATACCATCAACACGATGGTCGACCAGCTTGGCTCGTTTGCGTCGGAGGTGACGCGGGTGGCCCGCGAGGTCGGCACCGAGGGCATCCTCGGCGGCCAGGCGCAGGTCAAGGGCGTGTCGGGGACCTGGAAGGACCTGACCGACAACGTCAACTACATGGCCGGCAATCTGACCAGCCAAGTGCGGAATATCGCCGCCGTCACGACCGCGGTGGCTAACGGCGACTTGTCGAAAAAAATCACGGTCGATGTCAAGGGCGAGCTGCTGGAGCTGAAAAATACCATCAACGTCATGGTCGATCAGCTCAACGCCTTCGCCTCGGAGGTGACGCGCGTGGCCCGCGAGGTCGGCACCGAGGGCATCCTGGGTGGCCAGGCGAATGTGCAGGGTGTGTCGGGGACGTGGAAAGACCTGACCGACAATGTGAACTACATGGCCGGCAATCTGACCTCGCAGGTGCGGAATATCGCCGACGTGACCAAAGCGGTGGCCAGCGGCGACCTGAGCAAAAAAATCACCGTCGATGTCAAGGGCGAGATGCTTGATCTGAAAAACACCATCAACGTCATGGTCGATCAGCTCGGCTCGTTTGCGTCGGAGGTGACGCGCGTGGCCCGCGAGGTCGGCACTGAGGGGCGGCTGGGCGGCCAGGCCGAAGTCCGCGGCGTGTCCGGCACCTGGAAAGACCTGACCGACAATGTGAACTACATGGCCGGCAATCTGACCTCGCAGGTGCGGAATATCGCCGACGTGACCAAAGCGGTGGCCAGCGGCGACCTGAGCAAAAAAATCACCGTCGATGTCAAGGGCGAGATGCTTGATCTGAAAAACACGATCAATGTCATGGTCGATCAGCTCAACGCCTTCGCCTCCGAGGTGACGCGCGTGGCCCGCGAGGTCGGCACCGAGGGCATGCTCGGCGGCCAGGCCAACGTGCAGGGCGTCGCCGGCACCTGGAAAGACCTGACCGACAACGTCAACTCGATGGCCCGCAACCTGACCTCGCAGGTGCGGAATATCGCCGATGTGACCAAAGCGGTGGCCAGCGGCGACCTGTCGAAAAAAATCACGGTCGATGTCAAGGGCGAGATGCTTGATCTGAAAAACACGATCAACGTCATGGTCGATCAGCTCGGCTCGTTTGCGTCGGAGGTGACGCGCGTGGCCCGCGAGGTCGGCACCGAGGGGATTCTGGGCGGCCAGGCCGAGGTGCGCGGCGTGTCCGGCACCTGGAAAGACCTGACCGACAATGTCAACTCAATGGCCCGCAACCTGACCGGCCAGGTCCGCGGCATCGCCCGCGTCGTAACCTCGGTGGCCAACGGCGACCTGAAGCGCAAGCTGGAGCTAGAGGCCCGCGGCGAGATTGCGACGCTGGCCGACACGATCAACGAGATGATCGACACGCTGGCGACCTTTGCCGACCAGGTGACCACCGTCGCCCGCGAGGTCGGCATCGAGGGCAAGCTCGGCGGCCAGGCGCGCGTGCCAGGCGCCGCCGGCACCTGGAAAGATCTGACCGACAATGTGAACCAGCTGGCCGCCAACCTGACCACCCAAATCCGCACCATTGCCGAGATCGCCACCGCCGTCACCAAAGGCGATCTGACCCGCTCCATCGCCGTCGAGGTCCAGGGCGAGATCGCGTCGCTCAAGGACAACATCAACCAGATGATCGCCAACCTGCGCGAGACGACGCAGAAAAACAAAGAGCAGGACTGGCTCAAGACCAATCTGGCCAAATTCACCCGCATGCTACAGGGCCAGCGCGACTTGCAGACCGTCGCCAAGCAGATTCTGTCCGAGCTGGCGCCGCTGGTCTACGCGCAGCAGGGCGTCTTCTACCTCATGGAGACCAATGGCACCGACGAGCCGCTGCTGCGGCTGCTCAGCAGCTACGCCTTCCGCGAGCGCAAGCACCTCAGCAATAAATTTCAGATCGGCGAGGGGCTGGTCGGCCAGTGCCGTGCTGGAAAAAGAGCGCATCCTGCTCACCGAGGTGCCGAGCGACTACATCAAGATCGGCTCGGCGCTGGGCGAGGCGTCGCCGGTCAATGTGATCGTGCTGCCGGTGGTCTTCGAGGGCGAGGTCAAGGCCGTCATCGAGCTGGCCTCGTTCCACCGCTTCAGCGAGACGCACTTGACCTTTCTCGACCAGCTGACCGAAAGCATCGCGATCGTGCTCAACACCATCGCCGCCAGCATGCGGACCGAGGAGCTGCTGGCCCAGTCGCAGTCGCTGGCCGAGGAACTTCAGGGCCAGCAGCGCGAGCTGACCGACACCAACCGCCGGCTGGAGCTACAGGCGCAGTCGCTCCAGGCCTCCGAGGAGCTGCTGAAAGAGCAGCGCGAGCAGCTCCAGCAGACCAACGAGGAGCTGGAGGAGAAGGCCGAGCTCCTCTCGGCGCAAAACTTCGAGGTCGAGCGCAAAAATCGCGAGATCGAGCTGGCCCGCATGTCGCTGGAGGAGAAGGCCGAGCAGCTCGCGCTCTCGTCGCGGTACAAGTCGGAGTTTCTGGCCAACATGTCGCACGAGCTGCGCACGCCGCTCAACAGCCTGCTGATCCTGTCGCGGCTGCTGAGCGAAAACCCCGACGGCAACCTGTCGACCAAGCAGGTCGAATTCGCCAACACGATCTACGCCTCGGGCGCCGACCTGCTGGCGCTGATCAATGACATCCTTGACCTGGCCAAGATCGAGTCGGGCACGATGGGCGTCGAGATCGGCGAGGTGCGGCTGCTGGCGCTGCAGGAGTTTGTCGAGCGCACCTTCCGCCAGGTCGCCAATGAGCGCGCGCTGAACTTCAAGATCGAGCTGGCGACCGGGCTGCCGCGGATGCTTCAGACCGACACCAAGCGGCTGCAGCAGGTGATCAAAAACCTTTTGTCCAACGCCTTCAAGTTTACCGAGCAGGGCAGCGTCACTCTGCGCGTCGCGCCCGTGACCGAGGGCTGGAACATCACCAACGAGCTGCTCAACCGCGCGCCGGTCGTGATCGCCTTTGCGATCAGCGACACCGGCATCGGCATCTCGGCCGACAAGCAGCAGATTATTTTCGAGCCGTTCCAGCAGGCCGACGGCACGACCAGCCGCAAGTACGGCGGCACCGGGCTGGGGCTGTCGATCAGCCGCGAGATCGCCCGACTGCTCGGCGGCGAGATTCGCCTGATCAGCACGCCGAACCTGGGCAGCACCTTCACGCTGTACCTGCCGCTGACCTACACGCCGCGCCCTGGCGACGGCACCGATGACGGCGGCGAGCCGGTGCCGCTGCCCAAGTCCAACGGCAATGGCTACGGCACGCCCGCGGCCCGCGAGGTCCTGCGCGCCGCCGACTACCCAACCCTGGCCCGCGCGGCCACCGCACGCCCGCCCGAGGTCGTCAGCGAGGCCCTGACGCTGCCGGCGCCGGCGGTCGATGATGACCGCGCCAGCATCGAGGACGGCGACCGGGTGCTGCTGATCATCGAGGACGATGACCGCTTCGCCCGCATCCTGCTGGACATGGGCCGTGAGAAAGGTTTCAAGGTCGTGGTGGCGCTGCGCGGCGACCGCGGCCTGGCGCTGGCCCGCGAGCTGCGGCCCGACGCGATCACGCTGGATATTCAGCTGCCGGTGATCGATGGCTGGTCGATCCTTGACCGCCTCAAGCACGACCCCAACACCCGCCACATCCCGGTCCATATTATCTCGGTGGTCGAGGGGCGGCTGCGCGGCCTGCAGCAGGGCGCGATCGCCTATCTGCAAAAGCCCGTCAGCCGCGAGTCGCTGGACGATGCGCTGGCCAGCATGAAGGGCTTTGTCGAGCGCGGCGTCCGCAACCTCCTGGTCGTCGAGGATGACCAGGCGCAGGCCATGAGCATCGTCGAGCTGATCGGCGAGGGCGATGTGATTACCACGACCGTCGGCAGCGCGCCCGAGGCGCTGGCGGCGCTGGACAAGGTGCGCTTCGACTGCATGGTCCTCGACCTCGGACTGCCCGACATGAGCGGCTTCGAGCTGATCGAGCAGCTCAAGGCCCAGGGTCGGCTCCAGGACCTGCCGATCATCGTCTACACCGCCCGCGACCTCAGCAAGCGCGAGGAGACCGAGCTGCGGCGCGTGGCCGAGACCGTGATCATCAAAGATGTCAGCTCGATGGAGCGGCTGCTGGACGAGACCGCGCTGTTCCTCCACCGCGTCGAGGCCAACCTGCCGCCGCGCGCCCGCCACATCTTGGAGCAAGTCCACAAGACCGACCCGGTGCTCCAGACCAAGCGCGTGCTGGTGGTCGACGATGACGTGCGCAACATCTTCGCCCTGACCAGCGTGCTGGAGCGGTATAACATGCAGGTCATGTACGCCGAAAACGGCCGCGACGGCATCGAGATGCTCCAGGCCAACCCCGCGATCGACGTGGTGCTGATGGACGTGATGATGCCCGAGATGGACGGCTACGAAACGATCCAGGCGATCCGGCGGCTGGAGCAGTTTCGGGCGCTGCCGATCATCGCGCTGACCGCCAAAGCCATGAAGGGCGACCGCGAAAAGTGCATCGAGGCTGGCGCGTCGGACTATATTCCGAAGCCGGTCGACACCGAGCAGCTCTTGTCGCTGCTGCGGGTGTGGCTCTACAAGCAGTAGCGGCGAAGGGACAGGGGCGGCGCCAACCGCCGCCCCGCGCACATGAACGAGCGAGAACAGATCGAGATCGAGCTGCTGCTGGAGGCCATCTCGCGCTTCTACGGCTTTGATTTTCGCAACTACGCCCTGGCGTCGCTCAAGCGGCGCATCTGGAACGTGGTGCGGGCGGAGAGACTGCAGACGATCTCGGGGCTGCAGGAGCGGGTGCTGCACGACCGCGCCTGCCTAGACCGCCTGCTGCTGGCGCTGACGATCCATGTCACGGCGATGTTCCGCGATCCGCCATTCTACGCGGTGTTCCGCCAGAAGGTGGTGCCGCTACTGCGGACCTACCCGTTTATCCGCATCTGGCACGCCGGCTGCTCCACTGGCGAGGAGGTGTACTCGATGGCGATTCTGCTGCACGAGGAGAAGCTGTATCACCGCTGCCGCATCTACGCCACCGACATGAACGAGGCGGTGCTGGCGCGCGCCCGCGAGGGGATTTTCCCGCTCGACAAAATGCAGTCCTACACCCAAAACTATCTGCGGGCCGGCGGCACGGCGGCATTTTCGGAATACTACACGGCGGCCTATGGCCATGCGCTGTTTCGCCCGGCGCTCCGCGAGCACGTCACCTGGTCGCAGCACAATCTGGCGACCGACGGCTCGTTCAACGAGTTCAACGTAATTTTCTGCCGCAATGTGATGATCTACTTCAACAACACGCTCCAGGACACCGTCCACCGCCTGCTGTTCAGCAGCCTGGCCAAGCGCGGCGTGCTGGGCCTGGGCCACGCCGAGTCGCTGAAGTTCACGCCGCACGCCCACGAGTACGAGCAGCTTGAGCCGGGCGAGCGGCTGTATCGGCGGCTGCTGTGAGCGTGCAGCTAATCGTGATCGGCGCCTCGCTCGGCGGCCTGGAGGCGCTGCGGATGATCCTCGGGGCGCTGCCGGCCGATTTCATGGTGCCCATTGTCGTGGCGCAGCACCGCCACAGCGATAGCACCGACCGGCTCGCAGCTATTCTGCAGCGCGCGACGGCGCTCAAGGTCGTCGAGGCCTACGACAAGCTCGTGCTGGAGGCCGGCCATGTCTACCTGGCGCCGCCCGACTACCACCTGCTGGTCGAGCCGGGCAGCCTGGCGCTCTCAACCGACGGCCCCGTGAGCTACGCGCGGCCCTCGATTGATGTGCTATTTAAGTCGGCGGCCGATGTGTATGGCGCCGCGCTGATCGCTGTGGTGCTGACCGGCGCCAACCACGATGGCGCCCACGGCCTGGCGATGCTGGTCGCCGCCGGCGGCCAGGCGATTGTCCAGGCGCCTGACAGCGCGGCCAGCGCCATGATGCCGGCGGCGGCGCTGGCGGCGACCGCAGTGGATTTTGTCGGGCCGCTGGACCTGATCGGGCCGCGGCTGATCGCGCTGGTGGCCGGGTGCTAGCCCGATCAGCCGTGCGCCTAGCGGGGTCGCATACGACGTGATAGAGTACGGACGCACATGATTCAAACACTACTAACCGACACCGCGACGCCCCCAATCAACATTTTGCTGATTGATGACCGGCCGGAGAATCTGCTAGCCCTCGAGTCGATGCTGGGCGATATGGGCCACACGCTGGTCAAGGCTCAGTCCGGCACCGAGGCGCTGAAGTGCCTCTTGCGCGAGGATTTTGCGCTGATCCTGCTGGATGTGCAGATGCCCGGCCTGGACGGCTTCGAGACCGCCGAGCTGATTCATGGCCGCGAGCGCTCGCGCAACACCCCGATCATTTTCCTGACCGCGCTGGACCGCAGCGAGGCCGGGCTGTATCGCGGCTACTCGGTCGGCGCGGTGGACTTTTTGTTCAAGCCGCTCGTGCCCGAGGTGCTGCGCTCGAAAGTGGCGGTGTTTGTTGATCTGTTTCGCAAAACCCAGCAGAATTCAGCAGCAGGCCGTCGTGCTGGAGCAGCGCGTCCAGGAGCGCACCGCCGCGCTGCTGGACGCCAACGCTGCGCTGCGGGCCGAGATCGCCGAGCGCGAGCGCGCCGAGGCCCGGCTGCACTTTTTATCGGACGCGACCACGCTGCTCAGCGCCTCGCTGGAGTACGAGCAGACGCTGCAGCAGCTGACGGCGCTGGTCGTGCCGACGCTGGCGACGTGGGCCACGGTCTCAATGCTCAACTCCGACGACACGCTGCGGCAGGTCGCGGTCCACCACGCTGATCCGGCCAAGCTAGAGCTGGTTTGGCAGTTCGACCAGCGCAATCCCGCCCGCAGCAGCGACGGCGTTGGGCCGGGCCGCGTGCTACGCACCGGCGAGCCAGAGATTATTCCGGCGGTCTCCGACGCGCTGCTGGCCGCCGCCGCCCAGGACGATGAGCACCTCGAAATTTCTGCGCAGCCTGCGGATCACCTCGCTGCTGGCGCTGCCGCTACGCGGCCGCAGCCGCATCGTCGGCGTGCTGCAGCTGGCGCTCGCCGAGGACGGCCGCTTCTACACCCCGACTGACATCGAGCTGGCGACCGAGCTGGCCCACCGCACCGCGCTGGCCGTCGAGAACGCGCTGTTCTACCGCGAGGCCCAGCAGGCGCTGCAAATCCGCGACGATTTTCTCTCCATCGCGGCCCACGAGCTGAAAACACCGATCACGGCGATCACTGGCCATCTCCAGCTGATGCAGCGCCGCGCCGAGCGCAACAACTCGCTTAGCGAGCGTGACCAGCGCGCGCTCCGCACGCTCAACGAGCAGACGCTGCGCCTCAACCGCCTGATCCACACCGTGCTCGACATTTCGCGCCTCCAGATAGGCCAGCTAGCGATTGAGCACGCGCCGCTCAATCTGCAGGCGCTGGTGCAGCAGGTCGTCGAGACCACCGCCGCCACCGCCGAGCGCCACCAGCTGGCGCTGCATATCCCCGATCATGCTGTCACCGTTGTGGGTGACGAGGTGCGCCTGGAGCAGGTGCTGCAAAACCTCATCCAGAACGCCATCAAGTACAGCCCCGAGGGCGGCCCGATTGAGATCACGCTGGCCGAGCAACCCGACGCTGTGACCCTGACCGTCACCGACCACGGCATTGGCATCCCCGACGGCGCGCTGGAGCACCTATTTGCCTGCTTCTACCGCGCGGCCAACGTCGCCGGCACCCACATCAGCGGCATGGGCGTCGGCCTCTACGTCGTCAAGGAGATCGTCGCGCTGCACGGCGGCAGCATTGACGTGCGCAGCGCCGAGAATCAGGGCAGCACCTTTGCCCTGTCACTGCCCAAGCAGCCCGCCGACGCTACACCCTGAGCCGACGGAGCCGCGCGACCGTCGCCAGTGGCCCCGCCCGCGCGCCGCTTATCCCAGACCGCAGCGACCCATCATCTAGGAAAGAGTGACGGGTCATTCTCTGCGGCGTCGCTAGCCGCGGCCCGGCAGCCCCACCGTCGAGCGCCGGATGATCAGCTCGGTTTTGAAGCTGGGCAGGCTCACCGCCGCGCCGCGCAGCAGGCTCAGCACTGCCTCGGCTGCGGCCAGGCCCATCTCGACCGCCGGCTGGCGCACCGTCGTGAGCGGCGGGATGCTGTAGGCGCAGCCCGGCTGGTCGTCGAAGCCGACCACGGAAACGGCGGCCGGCACCTGGATGCCGCGCAGCCACAGCGCCAGCAGCGCGCCAAACGCCATCTGGTCATTGGCGGCAAATAGGGCGGTGAACTCGGCCCCGCGCGCCAGCAGCGCCTCGGTCGCCCGCACGCCCGAACTCCTCGGTGAAGCCGCCCTCGATGATCAGATGTTCGTCGGGGGTGATGCCGGCCGCCTCCAGCGCCGCCAGGTAGCCGGCCCGCCGCTCGACCGCATCGTGGTTGACGAGCAGGCCGGTGATGTGGGCGATCCGCGTGTGGCCGAGTCCGATCAGATGCTCGGTGATCTGCCGCGCGCCCACGGTGTTCTCCACTGTCAGGCACTGCCCCTCGAAGCCGGCGATGGTCTGGCCGATGCCGATCAGCGGCCGGTCGCTGGCGACCGCCTGCAGCTGGTGCGCCGGAAAATGGCCGCCCACGACGATCAGGCCGTCCACCCGCCGGCCGATCAGCAGCGCCAGCGCGATGTCGGCGTCGTCCTGCTGGTTGGGCCGCCAGTTGGTGCTGGCGAACACCGGGTGGTAGACGCTGCCGTGCAGCCCCTGCTCGATGCCGCGCAGAATCTGGCCGTAGAAGGGGCTGGCGATGTCCTCGGTCAGCACGCCGATCGCGGTGGATTTGCCGCGGGCCAGGCCCTGCGCCACGACGTTGGGCTGAAATTTCAGCCGCGCAACCGCCGACAGCACCGCCGCCTCGGTCGCGGGATTGACCGGCTTGCTCTTGTTGAGCACCCGCGACACGGTGCTGGCCGAGACGCCGGCGGCCTGGGCGATGTCGTCAATGGTGACTGCGCGCTTTGGTGTCATGGCTGCTCCAGCGTGTGGCCCTATTATACGCAACGGGCTGCCTCTCCATGATCTGCTGCATCGTCATCGCCGCCCCATCACCTGTGCTTGAGCTTGCCATGCGGGCGGTGTGTGCGGCGCGGCTTGTCACATCTGCTACGCTACAGCTGCAGGCGCGCACACGGCCGCGCCGCAGCTAGCGAAGGACTCGACATTGAAACGTTTTGTGCTGCCGGCGCTGCTCGTCGGCTGGCTCGTGGTGTCGCTGCTCGCGCCGCCGCTCCTGGTGGCCCAGACGACCGGCGTCACGCTCAAGGTTATGGCCGGGCTGAATGGCTTTACCCCTATGAATACCTGGTTCCCAGTGACCGTCACGCTCAGCAACGCCGGCAACGATGTGCAAGGCGAGGTCGTGTGGCGCTGGGAGGGCGCCACGATCAGCTTTGCCCAGGCCGTGGACCTGCCGCGCGGCGCTGAGAAGCAGATTGTGCTGCCGGTCCGCAACACGTTTTGGGGCCGCAGCGCCAGCGTGGCCTTCGTCGCCGGCGGCAAGCCGCTGGCCAGCCGCGCGGTCACGCTCACGCCGCACGATGCGCAGCAGGGCCTGGCCGTGGTCAGCGACGAGGGCCTGGCGCTGCCAGAGCTAGGGACGGCCCTGCTCGGGCTTCAGCTGACGCTGACGCAGCTGAAGCCTGAGCAGCTCCCTGATCGCGCCGAGTTTCTGAACGGCCTGGCCGTGATTATCTTGACCGACGACACCGCCGGGCTGCGATCCGAGCAGCGCGCCGCGCTGGCCGGCTGGGTGGTGCGCGGCGGCCGGCTGGTGCTCAGCGGCGCGACCGCGCGCACCGCCGCGGGCCTGCCTGAGCTGGCCGCCGCCACCGTCGGTGCGACCGCGCCGCAGTCGCTGACCTTGACCACGCTGCGGCCGGTCATACGCGGTGATAGCGGTGCGACAGCCCAGGTGCTGCCGCTCGACTCCGGTGAGCGGCGCGGCGCTCAGTGGGCCGCCGGGCGTTGCGGCGTTCGCCCAGCGGCCCTATGGCCGGGGCCAGGTAGTCCAGCTGAGCTTTGATCCGGCCCCGATCCGTCCTAAATTCATTGAAGATGTGTGGCTGCGCACGCTGCCGCTGGGTCTGGATGCCAGCCCCATAACCTTTGTCCAGGGCAACGATCTGCTGCGCACGGCCCTGGAGCTGCCCAGCCTGCGCCTGCCGTCGCTCGGCGCGGTGCTGCTGTTTCTGATCGGCTATATCGTGCTGGTTGGGCCGATCAACTACCTCGTGCTGCGGCGCTTCGACCGCCGCGAGTGGGCCTACCTGACGATCCCGCTGACCGTGCTGCTATTTACGGCCGGCGCCTACCTCTGGGGGACCCGCGGCCGCGGCGGGCAGATTATCGCGACCGCCATCACGGTCGTCGAGGCGGCCAGCGGCAGCACCGCCGGCCAGGCCACCACGCAGCTGGGCCTGTTCTCGCCGTTCCGCAGCAGCTACAATCTTGCCTTTGCGCCCGACGCGCTGGTCAGCGATGATTCGTCTGACTTCAATCGCAGCAGCAGCCCGCGGCTGACGACGCGCCGCACCAGCACGGCGGTCGAGGTGCCGGACGTGCTCGTCGATGTCGGTGCGCTAGAGGCGTTCACCGTCGAGCAGCCGCTGGTCGTGCCAGCGCTGGAGGCCGCCGTCCAGGGCCAGCAGATCGTGGTCGCTAACCGCAGCACTACCGCGCTGGAGGATGTGGTGGTCATGATCAATCAGCGGGCGCGGCTGGTTGGCACGCTGGCGCCCGGTGAGCAGCGCACGGTCGATCCGCCGACCGATGAGGTTTGGGCGCTGCCGCTTTCCAGCAGCGGGGTGATCAACCGCCAGCAGGTCCTGATCCAGTTGAGCAACCGCAGCCAGATGATCGCACCTGGCATCGAGGTTGGCCCTGATGGCGCGCCAATCGCTCCAGCGATACAAAATAGTGCGGCGCCGGTCGTGCTGCTGGCCTGGCTGCCAAGCCCGTCGCTGGCCCTGCAGATCGACAGTAGCCCGGCCGATGTAACCGGCGAGACAGTTCTAGTCGTAGGAGCTGGTAATGCCCCCAATCGTTGAAACCCATGATCTCACCAAGCGCTACGCCGGCCTGGTCGCGCTGGATCACCTGAATCTGACGATTCCGCAGGGCGCGGTCTACGGCTTTATCGGCCCCAACGGCGCCGGCAAAACCACCACCATGCGGATTTTGACCGGGCTGCTCGATGCGACCTCGGGCTACGCGCTGGTCAACGGTCACGATGTCACCCGCGACGGCGCCGCGGTCCGCAAGCTGGTCGGCTGGATGCCGGACACCTTCGGCGTCTACGACAACATGAAGGCCTGGGAGTACCTCGACTTTTTCGCCGACAGCTACAACGTGCCGGCCGCCCGCCGCCAGCAGCTGATCGGCGAGCTGCTCGACCTGGTGGACCTCGGCCACAAGCGCGACGAATATGTGATGGGTCTGAGCCGCGGCATGAAGCAGCGTCTGGCGCTGGCCCGCACGATGGCCCACGACCCGCAGCTGCTGATCCTCGACGAGCCGGCCTCGGGCCTCGACCCGCGCGCCCGCATCGAGCTGCGCGAGCTGCTCAAGGAGCTGCGCGCAATGGGCAAGACGATCGTGATCTCGTCCCACATCTTGACCGAGCTGGCGGAGATGTGCACGCACATCGGGATCATCGAGCGCGGCAAGCTGCTCGTCAGCGGCCGAGTGGATGAGGTGCTCCAGACTCTCGCAGCCCCACCGCACGCTGGAGGTGCGGCTGCTGGAGTGCAGCGCGGCCGCCGCGGCGCTGCTGCGCGGCCAGCCAGGCGTGCGCGAGGTGCGCTGGGCCGAGGCCGAGCCTGACGCCGCGCCGCCCGCCGACGACGTGCCGGCGTCGCTCTTGGTCGAGTACGTCGGCGATGAGCGCGGCCAGGCCGAGCTGCTGCGGGCGCTGCTGGCCGGCGAGCTGATCGTGACGCGCTTCGCCGAGCAGGCCAGCGACCTGGAGGATATTTTTATGCAGGTCACCAAAGGAGCCACCCAATGACCGAGCGCCCCGTCGCCCGCCCCGCGCGCCTGGCCGGTCTGCGCCAGGCCCTGCACAACCCGGTGCTGATCAAAGAGCTGCGCGGCCGGATGCGCGGCCGCCGGGCCTTCGTGGTGCTGTCGGTGTTTCTCGCCCTGTCGGCGCTGGTCGCGCTCTGCATCTACTGGGTCGCCCGCGACTCGCTGAGCAGCAACCCTTTCCAGGCCGGCAGTGAGATCGGCAAGGTGCTGTTTCTGGGCATTGCGCTGGTCGCGCTGATCCAGGTGACGATCATTGTGCCGGCCCAGGCCGCCGCCGCGCTCTCGGGCGAGCGGGAGCGCGAGACCTATGATCTGCTGATCGTGACGCTGCTGCCGTCGTGGAAGATCGTGCTGGGCAAGCTGATGGCGACGCTGGCCTACGCCGTGCTGCTCATCGTCGCGCTGGTGCCGCTGATGGCGCTGGCCTTCTTTTTCGGCGGCGTCACGCCCCTGGAGGTCGCCATTGCCCTGGTCGGCCTGCTGGCCACCGCGCTGATGTTTGGCTCGATTGGCATCCTGTGCTCAACGGTGGCCAAGCGGACGATCAGCGCCAACGTGTTTACCCAGGGTCTGAACGCCGCGATCTCGCTGGGCATTCCCTTTGTGGCGCTGCTGTTTGGGCTGTGGCTGGAGCAAGGCGCGGGCTTTGAGCGCGCTCAGTGGGTCAACAGCTACGCATTTGTCTACATCGCCGGCGCGATTCTGGCGCTCAACCCGTTTATTGCGCTGGGCTACGCCGAGGCGTTGCTGAGCGAAGGTGAGACCCGCCTGTTTTATCCATTCGACGGCTTCCCTGGCCGCAACGCACCGCTCTGGATTCCGGCGCCCTGGCTGGCCTTCGTGGTCATGGCGCTGCTGGTGTCGCTGCTCTGCATCGTGGCGGCGACGGTGCGGCTGCGGCGCATCCCGCGGCCCAAGCGCGGCGCACAAGGCTAAAGCTGAGGATTAAAAGCAAGCGAGCAGCTGTTTCATCAACAGCTGCTCGCTCATCAAATGGAGCGGGAGACGGGATTCGAACCCGCGACCTTCTCCTTGGCAAGGAGATGCTCTACCAACTGAGCCACTCCCGCAGACCTCTGCGGTGACGCGGAGTATAGCATAGCTTTGCGCGGGCGGCAAGCCCCAATTTCTGGCGACGCTCGTCTGCCTCGGATGTCAGGATTCGGCGCTGGGCCAGCCTAGCTAGCGGCGGTTCTGCGCATCCCAATGCCCTAGATTGGCCCTTGCGCGGTCCGAACAGGCGTGCTATACTAGCCACGTTGTCACTCGCCTAAGGAGGACAACTGCGATCATCCGAGGCTCCCTTGATGGTCGAGAGTTGGCACGTAGGGACGAGTAAGTAGTACAAGGAAAAGAGCATGCCGATCACTCCCGAGAAAGAGAAAGCCCTCGCCGCCGCTATGTCGCAGATTGACCGCCGCTTTGGTAAAGGCTCGATCATGAAAATGGGCGAGGCCAACACCCGCCTCGCCATCGAGACCATCCCCACCGGCGCGATCTCCCTGGACCTGGCGCTGGGCGTCGGCGGCATCCCGCGCGGCCGCATCACTGAAATCTACGGCATGGAGTCGTCGGGCAAAACGACCCTGACCCTGCATATTATCTCCCAGTGCCAGAAGCGCGGCGGCGTCTGCGCCTTCATTGATGCCGAGCACGCCTTCGACCCGCTGTGGGCCGCGACCTGCGGCGTCAACGTCGATGACCTGCTGGTCTCGCAGCCTGACACCGGCGAGCAGGCCCTGGAGATCTGCGAGACGCTGGTTCGCTCGGGCGCCATTGATGTCGTGGTGATCGACTCGGTCGCCGCGCTCGTCCCCCGTGCCGAGATCGAGGGCGACATGGGCGACTCGCACATGGGCCTGCACGCCCGCCTGATGTCGCAGGCGCTGCGCAAGCTGTCCGGCGCGGTCTCAAAATCCCACACCGCCCTGATCTTCCTGAACCAGATTCGTATGAAGATCGGCGTGATGTTTGGCAACCCCGAGACCACTACCGGCGGCCAGGCGCTCAAATTCTACTCGTCGGTGCGCATGGATATTCGCCGCATCGAGTCGATCAAGAGCGGCACCGACGTGATCGGCAGCCGATCGCGGGTCAAGGTCGTCAAAAATAAAGTGGCGCCGCCCTTCCGCCAGGCCGAGTTCGACATCATGGCCACCGAGGGCATCTCGCGCTCCGGCAACCTGCTGGACGTGGCGGTTGACCAGGAGATTATCCGCAAGAGCGGCGCATGGTTCTACCTCGGCGACGACCGCCTGGGCCAGGGCCGTGAGAACGCCAAGAACTTCCTCAAGGAGCACCCCGAGCTGTGCGACGAGCTGGAGGGCCTGATCCGCTCGCACATGACGGCCGCCGCGGTCGCCGCCGCCCCTGCGGCCGCGGTCGCTGCCACCGAGGACGAGGACGACGGCGGCATGTTCGAGGAAGCCTAGTCTTCCCCACCGACCAAGCCTGCGAGCTGAGACACCCTCAGTTCGCAGGCTTTGTTAACGCAGCGCTATGCCACCAGGAACTATCACCGCCCTCACGCTCCAGACCCACGACCACGAGCGGGTCAACGTCTTCGTTGACGGCGAGTTTGCCATCGGCGTCAATCTGGCCACGCTCCAGCGCGAGGGCTTGTACAAAGGCCAGGTCCTTGACTCGGTCGCCTGGAGCCGCCTGGAGCGCGCCGAGGCCGACCACAAAGCGTGGGAGGCCGCGCTCCGCATGCTGGAAAGCCGCCCGCGCTCCGAGCGCGAGGTCCGCGACCGCCTGAAGCAAAAAGCCTACGAGCCGGACCAGATCGAGGCCGTCGTGGTGCGGCTGCGCGAGCTGGGCCTGATCGACGACCGGCAGTTTGCCAAGCAGTGGGTCGAAAACCGCGCCACCTTCAAGCCCAAAGGCGCGCAGGCGCTGCGCCAGGAGCTAGCCCGCAAGGGCGTGGACCGCGAGGTCGCCGCCGCCGTCATTGCGGCCGCGACCAGCCCGGCCAGCGAGGCTAAGCAGTGCGCCGAGGTGGCCCGCCAGGCCGCGCGCCGCTACCAAAGCAGCCCCGACCGCGCAACGTTTGAGCGCCGGCTAGGCGGCCTGCTCCAGCGCCGCGGCTTTCGCTGGGAGACGATCCGGCCGATCCTGACGACGCTGTGGGCCGAGCTTCAGCCGAACCCCGATGATGATGAGGAGGCCTATGAGCCGGAATGAAAGTCTAATCATGGTCCAGGCTAGCCCGGCCACCGTCGTGGCGGCGCTGGATACGCTGCTCGCCACCGAGGGCCTGGCCCGCACTACGATGCACACGATCACCGTGGACTGGCTGCCGCTGATCACCGATCCCGCCGGCCCGCTTGCGGTGGTGCTCTCGGCGCCCGTTGATGAGTGGGTCGGCTGCTGGACCTCCCTTGACCTCGACAGCGAGTGGGTGCTGGCCGAAAGTTTGGCGCTGGCCCTCGACCTGCCGGTTGGCTGCGTGGTCGCCAGCGGCGCCCAGGCGCTGTACGGCTACCGGCTGTGGCACGAGGGCGACCTGCGCGCCGAGTCGCTGCCGGGCGTTGATAGCCCGCTTGATGAGACCGCGCTGCTCGCCGAGCTGACCGAGCATGGTTTGCCGCCCGCGCTGCTCGATGAGCGCACTGATAATTTTGCCGCCGAGCATCTGGTGCTGGGCTATACCCGTGCCATCACCGGCGCCGCATCGAGCAACGGCGCGGCCAGCGATGGCGCCGCCGCTAGCAATGGCGCCACTGATGGCGCCGTCGAAGGAGTCTGAGCTTGCCTGACATCCAGTTTTTTGGCCACAGCACCTTTCGCATCCGCGGCAAAGAGGGCGTGATCGTCACCGATCCCGTTAGCAACCCCGCGGCCGACTTTACCAAACTGACCGGCCACGTCGTGACCCTCAGCGGCGAGCGGCGTGCTGACTACAACACCGACATCGTCAAGCCCGTCACCGAGCGGGTGTTTGTCGTCGACGGGCCGGGCGAGTACGAGATCGGCGGCGTGATGCTGCACGGCGTGCGCACCTACCGCGACGACAACAAGGGCGCCGACCGCGGCCGGAATACCGTCTACGTGACGCGCATCGACGACTTCACCTTCTGCCACCTCGGCGACCTGGGCCATGACCTGACCACCCACCAGCTGGAGGAGATCGGCAGCGTCGATGTGCTGCTGGTGTCGGCCGCCTCCACCCTTGCGCCCGACAAGCTGACCGAGATCATTAGCGAGATCGAGCCGCGCCTGGTGATCCCAATGTATGACACCGCCGAGCAGCTGGAGAGGTTGGCCCATGAGCTGGGCCTCAAGGAGTGGACCGCGCAGGAGAAGGCGACGATCAGCGCCAGTACGCTGCCGCCCGAGGGCGCCGAGATGCACGTCATGGTGCTGCAGCCGGTGGTCAAAGCCTAGCGCCGCTGCCACCGTGGTATAATCGAGGCCCGTGGGTAGCTTTTACGCCAGCGGATTTTTAATGCAACCTATGTAGCTTCTGCGTTAGGGGAAGGTCAGCCGACCTTCCCCTTCGGTTTGTGTATGCGAGGAAGGCAATGGCCAAGTACATTTTTGTTACCGGCGGCGTGGTCTCATCGGTCGGCAAAGGCATCGCGGTGGCCTCGCTCGGCCGCCTGCTCAAGGCCCGCGGCCTCAAAGTTTCGATCCAGAAGCTCGATCCGTACATCAATGTCGATCCCGGCACGATGTCGCCGTATCAGCATGGCGAGGTCTTTGTCACCGAGGACGGCGCCGAGACCGACCTCGACCTCGGCCACTACGAGCGCTTCATCGATGAGAATCTGTCGCGCCTCAACAACATCACCACCGGCCAGATTTACTCCGCGGTGATCCAGAAAGAGCGTCGCGGCGACTATCTCGGCGGCACGATTCAGGTTGTGCCACACATCACCAACGAGATCAAAGCTCGCATCGCGGCCGTGCCACGGGCGACCGGCGCCGACGTGGTGATCGTCGAGGTCGGCGGCACCGTCGGCGATATCGAGTCGCTGCCGTTCCTGGAGGCGATCCGCCAGATGCGCAAGGACGCCGGCAAAAACAATGTGCTCTACGTCCACGTCACGCTGCTGCCGCTGGTCGGCTCGACCGGCGAGCTAAAAACCAAGCCGACCCAGCACTCAGTCATGGAGCTGCGCCGCGTCGGCATCACGCCCGATGTCTTGATCTGCCGCTCCGACCATGATGTCAGCGATGAGATTCGCGAGAAAATTGCGCTGTTTGGCGACGTTGACCTGGAGGCCGTCGTCGCACTGCCGACCGTCGCAACCATCTACGAGGTGCCGCTGGTCCTCCACGCCGCCGGCCTTGATGGCTACGTCATGCGCGAGCTGAACCTCTCAGCCCAGCCTGCCGACCTGGTCGCCTGGGAGCGGCTGGTGACGATGATCAAGCAGCCCAAGCGCACGCTGCCGATCGCGCTGGTCGGCAAGTACGTCGAGCTGGCCGACGCCTACATTTCGGTCGTCGAGTCGCTGCGGCACGCTGGCTGGGACCAGGGCCTGGACATTGCGCTGCAAGTGGGTTGCCTCGGAGGACCTGGAGGCCGGCGACCCCGCGGCGCTGCTTGGCGATGTCTACGGCATTGTGGTGCCGGGCGGCTTCGGCTACCGTGGCGTCGAGGGCAAGATCGCGGCGGCCCACTACGCCCGCGAGCACGGCATTCCGTACCTGGGCCTGTGCCTGGGCATGCAGTGTGCGACGATTGACTTCGCCCGCTCGGTGCTCCACGCCGCCGACGCCAACTCCACCGAGTTCGACCCCCGCACCACCTACCCGATCATCGATTTTCTGCCCGACCAGCTCGATATTGTCGACAAGGGCGGCACGATGCGCCTCGGCCACTATACCTGCGTCCTGACGCCCGGCTCCCGCGCCGCCACCGCCTACGGCGCCACCGAGGTCGAGGAGCGCCATCGCCATCGCTTTGAGTTCAACAATGTCTACCGCCAGCAGCTGGAGGCCGCCGGCTTTGTCGTCTCCGGCCACTCGCCCGATGGCCGGCTGGTCGAGATCATCGAACTCCGCGACCACCCGTGGTTTGTCGCCTCACAGTTCCACCCCGAGTTCAAATCCCGCCCGACCCGGCCGCACCCGCTGTTTAGCGGCCTGGTCGCCGCCGCCGCCCACACGCTGATCACCGGCGACCAGACCGCGCTGCCCCTCGCCGACGAGCCGGCGCTGGCCGCTCAGTAGCTGCCCTGCCATCGTCGCCCCGCCGCCGGAGCCACTGCGCTCCGGCGGCGCTATTTTCGGCGTGCCTACATTTCCTCTTGACACTCTGCGGCGCCCGATCTATACTGACCAAGATTTCGGATAGCCTAAATTATCTTTTTAGGATCACCAATATGCCAACCGAGGTCGTCGAAAATTATCTCAAAGCGATCTACGAGCTACAGGCCGAGCATGGCAAGGTTGCGACCACCATGCTGGCCGAGCACCTCCAGCTGGCGCCGGCCTCGATCACCGGCATGATCAAAAAGCTGGCCGAACTCCAGCTCGTCGTCCACGAGCGCTACCAGGGCGTCGCGCTCACCGAGGCCGGCCGCAAAATCGCGCTGGAGGTTATCCGCCACCATCGCCTCGTCGAGCTGTATCTGGCCGAGGCGCTCGGCGTGCCGTGGGACCAGGTTCACGCCGAGGCCGAGCGCTGGGAGCATGTGCTGTCCGAGGAGCTGGAGGACCGCATCGACGCGGTGCTTGGCCACCCCACCACCGACCCGCACGGCGCGCCTATCCCGGCCCGCAACGGCACGATCATCGAGCGCGCCACCGTGCGGCTGTCGGAGCTGTGCGCGGGCCAGGCGGCGACTGTCGCCGAGGTCAGCGACCGCGACCCGGCGCTGCTGCGCTACGTCGGCAGCCTGGGCCTGTACCCCAAGACTCCGGTGCAGGTCACGGCCGTCGCGCCGTTTGCCGGGCCGCTCACGCTGGCGGTCGGCGCCGCCACGGCGGTGCTCGGCCGCGAAGCCGCGAGCTTTATCCTTGTCACCGATGTCCAAACCATCGCCTGAGCGGGGCGCGGCGCTGCCGAATACGTCGCCAAGCTGCGCCCAGTCGTACCCCGCGCCCCATAGTTTAAGGAACCAACGTCATGCAGACATCCACACCCCCACTGGAGCCGGAGCGCGGCTGGCGCGCCCGGCGCGCAATGCCCTCGCTGCCCGAGGTTTTTTCGTCGGTCGCCGTGCCACAACATGGCAGCTTCTGGCGCAAGCTCATGGCCTTCGCCGGCCCCGGCCTGATGGTCGCCGTTGGCTATATGGACCCCGGCAACTGGGCCACCGACCTGGCCGGCGGCGCGCAGTTCGGCTACATGCTGCTGTCGGTCATCCTGATCTCGAACCTGATGGCGATCCTGCTCCAGCATCTGTCGCTCAAGCTCGGCATCGTTACCGGCCGCGACCTAGCCCAGGCCTGCCGCGACCACTACTCGCGCCCGGTGGCGATTGCGCTGTGGGTCATGTGCGAGATCGCCATCGCCGCCTGCGATCTGGCCGAGGTCATCGGCTCCGCCATCGCACTCAATCTTTTGTTCGGCATCCCGCTGGTCTACGGCGTGCTCCTCACCGCCGCCGATGTGCTCGTCGTGCTACTGCTCCAGAACCGCGGCTTTCGCTACCTGGAGTGCATCGTCGCCGGGCTGATCGTGATGATCGCCGGCTGCTTCGCCTATGAGATGATCGTCTCCCAGCCGGCCCTCGCCGCGATCCTCGGCGGCCTCGTGCCCACGCCGCAGATTGTCTACAACCCGCAGGCGCTCTACATCTCCATCGGCATCCTCGGCGCCACCGTCATGCCCCACAATCTCTACCTCCACTCCAGCATCGTCCAGACCCGCAACTTCGAGCGCACGCCCACCGGCCGGCGCCAGGCGATCCGCTTCGCGTCCATCGATTCGACCGTCGCGCTGCTGTTCGCGTTCTTTATCAATGCGGCGATCCTGATCCTGGCCGCCGCGACCTTCTTCGGCACCGCCAACAGCGATGTCGCCGAGATCGGCCGCGCCTATGAGCTGCTGTCGCCGTCGCTCGGCGCCCCCCTTGCCAGCGCCATGTTTGCCATCGCGCTCCTAGCCTCGGGCCAGAACTCCACCCTCACCGGCACGCTGGCTGGCCAGATCGTCATGGAGGGCTTTCTTAATCTGCGGCTGCCCGGCTGGGTCCGCCGCCTGATCACCCGCGGCATCGCCATCGTCCCGGCCGTGATCGTCGCCGCGCTCTATGGCGCCGAGGGCGCCGACCGTCTTCTGATCCTCAGCCAGGTCATCTTATCGCTCCAGCTCAGCTTCGCCGTGGTGCCGCTTGTCATGTTCACCAGCGACCGCGAGAAAATGGGCGAGTTCGTCAATGGTCGCCGCCTCCAGATCATGGCCTGGGCTGTCACTGTGGTGATCGTCTGCCTGAATCTCTACCTGCTGGTGCAAACCTTCAGCGGCTGGCTCTCCTAACTCCTCCGCTCGCTACACATACGGCGGGCCGGTCACTGCGACCGGCCCGCCCACGTTTAACCCACGCCGACGCGCCACCACGTTAGAGACTCGTAAGCTCTCGGCAAGTGGGCGGTAACTGCCGCCGGCTATGCTGATAAAAAAAGGAGCTTGCCCATGACTCGCAAACGTCTGATCGTCGCTGCTATCGTCGTCGCCGTGCTGGCCCTGCCGCTCGCCTGGTATCTTGTCAGCCCGCTGTTTATTAATCGCACCGTCGATGAGGGCTTTCCCCTCGCCGCGGATGTCGCCAGCCCTGATCCTGCGGCCGACACTATGATGCCGAGCGCTGACATATTGACTCCTACGCCGTCCAACCTCATGCCGAGCGCTGACAGTACCACCCCTCCGGGCGAACACCTCATGCCGAGCGCCAACAACGCCGTGCCGAGCGTTAACAACGCCGTGCCGAGCAGCCACAACGTCATGCCGAGCGCCAACAATGCCGTGCCGAGCAGCCACAACGTCATGCCGAGCGCCAACAACGCCGTGCCGAGCAGCCACAACGTCATGCCGAGCGCCAACAATGCCGTGCCGAGTGCCAACAATACCGTGCCGAGCGCCAACAATGCCGTGCCGAGCAGCCACAACGTCATGCCGAGCGGCCACAACGTCATGCCGAGCGGCCACAACGTCATGCCGAGCGCCAACAATGCCGTGCCGAGCGTTAACAATGCCGTGCCGAGCGTTAACAACGTCATGCCGAGCACTCACAATGTCGTGCCGAGCGTTAACAATACGACCGCTTCCAAACCCACCATGCCGCCGACTGCCGCCGCTCCGAAGCCGACCAGCGCCCCAGCCAAGCCGACCGCCGCCAAGCCGAAGGCTACGGCCACCGCCGCCAAGCCGACCGCTGCCAAGCCCACCGCCGTCCCTGCCAAGCCCACCGCCGTCCCCGCCAAGCCCACCCCTGCGCCCGCCAAGCCCACCCCTGCGCCCGTCGTCGTCAGCCGCGGCCAGTTCCACGCCGTTACCCACGAGGGCCGCGGCACCGCCACCATCTACCGCCTGGCCAGCGGCGCCCACATCCTGCGCCTCACCGACTTCAGCGTCCTCAACGGCCCCGACCTGCACGTCTACCTCTCGCCCGCCACCGACGCCCACGACGACGCCACGATCACCAGCGCCGGCTTTGTCGACCTGGGGCTGCTCAAGGGCAACCGCGGCAACCAAAACTACACCCTGCCTGCCGGCTTTGACCCCGCTGCCTACCACACTGTCAGCATCTGGTGCCAGCAGTTCAGCGTCAACTTCGCCACGGCGCCGCTCGCGAGTAGCAAGTAGCGAGCGGCGCGTGATCAGCGCAGCAGTGCGCACCTCTGCAGCTCCACGGCCACCTGCTGCGCGCCCGCCACTGCTCGCACTGCGGGTACAATCTGTCGCAAGATCATAGGGACACCATGATGGCAACCATTCTAGTCGTGGACGACGAGCCCAACATCCGCGAGGTCGTGAGCCTCTATCTCCAGCGCGATGGCCACGCCGTCCTCAGCGCCGCCGACGGCGAGGAGGCCCTGCGCCTTCATCGTCAGCATCAGCCCGACCTCGTAATCCTCGACCTGATGCTGCCGCGGATCAGCGGCCTGGAGGTCTGCCGCCGCATCCAAAGCGAGCGGCGCGTCCCCGTGATCATGCTGACCGCCAAAAGCGAGGAGCAGGACCGCATCATCGGCCTGGGCGTCGGCGCCGACGACTACGTGGTCAAGCCCTTCAGCCCCCGCGAGCTGAGCGCCCGTGTCGGCGCGGTGCTGCGGCGCGTCAGCGACCAGTCGCAGCCCAGTCACAAGGCGGTCGCCGCCGTCGGCGAGCTGCGCATCGACCCCAACGCCCGCGCCGTCACCCGCGGCGGCGCCCCGCTGGCCCTCACCGTCCGCGAGTTCGACCTCCTGTACTATCTCGCGACCCACCCCAACCGCGTCTTCACCCGCGACGAGCTGATGGACGCCGTCTGGGGCTATGAGTTCGCCGCCGACACCAGCACTGTCACCGTCCACATCCGTCGGCTGCGCGAAAAGATCGAGCTTGACCCGACCGCGCCGCAGTATGTGATCACCGTCTGGGGCGTCGGCTACCGCTTCGGGGGCGAATAGTGCGCGCCGTGCGGACCCTGGCGCTCGCGGCGCTGTTTGGCGCGGTGGCGCTGGGCATCACGCTGCTGCTGGGCGTTGTCCTGCTCGGCATCCCCCGCGCCGACGCGCTGGCGGTCGGCGAACTCTTCGCCGTCGTCGGCGGATCGCTGGGCCTGGTCGCCGTGCTCGCCATGCAGCCCGCGGCCCTCGGCCGGCTGGGCGGCGTGCGCGGCCAACTCGTCGGCGCCAGCCTGATCGGCAGCCTGCTCTTGCTCGGGATGGTGCTGGGCGGCGCGCAGGGCATGTTCATCTCGAAGCACGACCTGACGATCCTGCTGGCGATGCTGCTGTTCGCCTCGCTCCTCGCCGTTGGCCTGAGCCTGCTGGTCTCGGCGCCGCTGGCCAACCGCATCGCCGCGCTGCGCCGGGCCAGCGCCCAGCTAGCCAGCGGCGATCTGGGCGCCGCCCTGCCGCGCAGCGGCCACGACGAGATCGCGCTGCTAGCCGCCGACTTCAACCAGATGGCCGCCGCACTGCGCGCGGCCCGCGCCCACGAGCAGGCGCTGGAGGACGCCCGCCGCGACCTGGTCGCCGCCGTCTCCCACGACCTGCGCACGCCGCTCGCCGCCGCCCGCGCCCTGATCGAGGCCGTCGCCGATGGCCTCGCCGCCGACCCCGCCGCCGAGCAGCGCTATCTCGCCGCCGCGCAGCGCGAGCTGGCCCACCTGACCCAGCTGGTCGAGGACCTGTTCGAGCTGGCGCAGATCGACGCCGGCGTGCTGCGCGTCACCCTGGAGCGCGCCTCGCTCCACGACCTGCTCTCCGACACGCTGGCCAGCTTTCAGCCGCAGGCCGCCCGCTCGGGCGTGCGGCTGGTCGGCGAGGTCGCCGGCGACATCGACCCGGTGCTGATGAACCCGCAGAAGGTGCAGCGGGTGCTCCACAATCTGCTGGGGAATGCCCTGCGCCACACGCCCAGCGCCGGCACGATCCTCGTGCGGGCGGCGCCGCGCGGCGCGGTCGTCGAGGTCGAGGTCCGCGACAGCGGCGCCGGCATTGCGCCCGCCGACCTGCCGCACATTTTCGAGCGCAGCTTTCGCGGCGAGCCATCGCGCACCCGCGCGCCCAGCGAGACCAGCCCTGGCGCCGGGCTCGGCCTCGCCATCGCCCGCGGCCTGGTCGAGGCCCACGGCGGCACCATCAAGGCCAGCAGCGAGCCGGGCCAGGGCGCGCGCTTCTGGTTCACGCTGCCGCGGCCCTAGCGCGCCGCGCAGATCAGAGTATGATGGAGCTAGCCACGCCGCTCTGCGCTACCACTGAGGATGCCATGTTTCGATCACTGTTTCGCCGCGACCGCCGCGATATCAACGAGGCGCTCGCCGCCGTCAACGCGCCCGGCGTCACGCCCGCGGTCCGGGCCGCGCTGGCGACGTTCATCACCACCGCCCCCGAGCGCGAGGTCTTTCACCTCAACGCCAACGCCCTGGCCGACCAGCTCAAGCTGGAGCCGCGGGTCACGCTCGCGCTGCTGGCGCCCCTGACCGTCGAGGGCGTCTTCAACCTGAACTGGGAAGCCCGCTGCCCCGGCTGCGGCTTCCAGGAGACCGCCTTCGCCAACCTGACGGTCGCCACGCCGCGCCACACCTGCTCGCACTGCGGCGGCCTATCCAACAGCCGGCTGGACGATGAGATTCGCGTCACCTTCACCGTCAACGACACGATCCGCCCACTCTCGGACGCGGCCAACGACCTGGCCTGGCGGCAGGGCGTCGACCAGCGCTTCGGCCCCGTGACCGGCCACGACGTGCTGACGGTGCAGCCCTTCCGCGACCTGTTTGTCTCCGAGCCGCTGCCGCTCACCGAAAGCTTCGAGGTGCGCCGCCTGACGCTGCTGTTCACGGACCTCGGCGGCTCCACCGCGCTCTACGCGCGCAAGGGCGACCCGCGGGCCTACTCGCTGGTCCGCGAGCACTACACGCTGCTGTTCGAGGCGATCACCGCCAGCGGCGGCGCCGTGGTCAAAACCATCGGCGACGCGGTGATGGCGGTGTTTCCGCTCAGCGACCTAGCGATGCAGGCGGCGATCGGCGGCCTGCGCGCCATCGAGCGCTTCAACGTCGAGCGCGGCCTGCCGGCTGACGAGGCGCTGTCGCTGAAGATCGGGCTGCACAGCGGGCCATGCCTGGCGGTGACGCTCAACGACCGCCTGGACTATTTTGGCACCACCGTGAACGCCGCCGCCCGCACCCAGAAGGTCGCCGCCGCCGGCCAGCTGGCCTTCACCGCCGCCGTCGAGGAGAGCCTGCTCGACCGCACGGTGCTCGATCAGCTGACGCTGGAGAAGGGGCATTTTACGTTTCGCGGCCTAGACGACCTGCCGTTCACCGTGTACAACGCCGCGCTCACTCCGTAGCGCTGCGCAGGTCGGCGGCGCGCTCCTCCAGCGCCTGGTAGACCCGCACCCACTCGCGCAGGGTCAGCGTCTCGGCCCGGCGGTCGGGCGCCACATCGGCGGCCTCCAGCAGCGCCATCGCCTCGGGCTTGGTCAGGGCCACGCCCATGCCGGCCAGGCCGTGGGGCAGCGCGTTGCCCAGCATTTTGCGGCTCTGCAAAAAGCCGGCCTTGATGATGCGGAACAGCCCGTGAATATCCTCGACGGGCGCGGCCGGCTGCGGTCGGCGCCGCCAGCGGATGATCGCCGAGTTCGACCGCCGGCGCCGGCATAAAGGCCTTGCCCGGCACCCGCGCAATAATCTCCGGCTCGGCGTAGATCTGCACCGAGTGGGCCAGGACGCTCATGTCCGGCGGCTGGGCCACGATCCGCTGCGCGACCTCCCACTGCACCATCAGCACCGCCATCTCGGGCGGCAGGCGGCACTCCAAAAACTGCCGCAGAATCGCCGAGGTGATCTGGTAGGGCAGGTTGGCGACCAGCTTGTAGGGTTCGCCGACGACTTTGGCCACATTGACCTTCAGGATATTCTCGCGAATCACCTCGAGCTTGGGCGACGGCACCGCGTCGGGCAGCCGGGCCGCCAGGCGGCCGTCGAACTCCACCGCCACGACCCGCCCGGCCCGCGCGACCAGCTCCAGCGTCAGCACGCCGAGGCCTGGCCCGACCTCGACGACCGTGTCGGTCTCGGTCAGCTCGGCGGCCGCGACCACCTGGTCGAGCACTTCGCCATCGATCAAAAAATTCTGGCCCAGCTCTTTGTTGGGCCGCACCCCGAGGGCGTTGAGGGCCGCCTGAATGCGGCCGCGCTCGAGCATTGGATTCATCATCACTCCCCCGGAAATTCAAAGGTTTGCCACGGGTTGCGGCAGGGCGTGCCAAAGCAGTACGCCACCCGCCGTGCCGTCAGATCATAGACGCCCGCCCAGAGCGTGGCGCCGAACTCGCGGTGGCAGCACACGCCGGCCGCATGGTCGGTCATGGCCGCCTGCGTCGCAGCCCACGGCTCGCCCTCGCGCGCCGCGACCGCCTCCAGCGCCCGCTGCCGCAGCTCTGAGCCGGCGGTCGGCCGCGCGCCCATCAGCGGACGCAGGCTGGCGGCGGTGTAGTGGTTGGTCACGGCCAGCACGTCGCAGGCTGCCCGCCGCACGACCGGCCGGCCAGGGTAGCACTCCAGCGCAAGCAGCGTGCCGGCGGCGTCGGCGACCAGATAGTTGAACGAGGCGAGGTGTGGCACCGCCTCGATCAGCGCGGCGGCCTCGTCGGCGGTGCGGCAGCCCTGAAGCACGAGCCGCGGGATCAGATGGTAGGGCACGCCCGGCGCGACGGCGGCCGGGCGGTCGGCCATGACCTTGTGCAGCGTGATGACCAGGCCAGCCTCGTTGACGCCGTCGTAGCGGCCGCCGAGCAAGCCGCCGTTCATGCCCAGGTGGGCCAGGCCGTGGGCCGGCGTCGTGCGCAGCAGGTGCCGCGTGCGCATCTTGGTGTAAAAATCATAGGTGCGCCCGGCCAGCACATGGCCGTTCGGGGCGCGCCAGGCCACCGCCGAGCAGCCCTGCGGCACCGCGCCGGCCCGCACAAACATGCCGCGCTCCGGCGGCAGCCCGACCGCCTCGGCAAACGCCGCGACCTCCTGCCACAGCCACGGCGCCAGCTCGTTGACGAGCGCGGCGCAGCTCCGCAGAAAGTCGCGGTCGGTCTCCCAGGGCCACGGCCGCACCGGCGCCGCGACCGGCCGCAGATACGCCGCGTGCTGCGCCCCAATCCGCCGCGGCGCGCCCCACAGCTCGACGACGCGGTAGTCGGCCGCCCGCTCGTCGGCAAACACGTGTTCTTCCATGCGTGTATTGTAGGCGAGTTATCAGGTATCAGTTGTCAGTTATCAGGAGAGGACGAGAGGAGACGAGAGGGGACGAGTGACGAGGAGATGAGTGGACGAGGTGCACAGAGACATGAAAGCCTTGAAACTGGTACGATAGGCGCACATCAGACGCTTTTGTGTAGAGGAGGCCGCATGGCGAAAATCACTGTTGGGACCGAGAATGGCGCGCCGATTGAGCTGTACTACGAGGATCATGGCGCCGGCAAGCCGGTGGTGCTGATCCACGGCTGGCCGCTGAGCGGGCGCTCATGGGAGGCGCAGGTGCCGGCGCTGGTCGGCGCAGGCTACCGCGTGATTGTCTACGACCGGCGCGGCTTTGGCTGGTCCTCGCAGCCGTGGGATGGCTACGACTACGACACCTTTACCGCCGACCTGCACACGCTGATCGAGCACCTGGACCTGCGCGACGTGACGCTGGTCGGGTTTTCGATGGGCGGCGGCGAGGTGGCGCGCTACATCGGGACGCATGGCACGGCGCGGGTCAGCAAGGCCGTGCTGGCGGCGGCCGTCCCGCCATTTCTGTACAAGGCCGCCGACAACCCCGAGGGCGGGCTGGACGACGCGACCATCGCCTACTTCGAGGGCGGCGTGCGCAGCGACCGCCTGGCGTTTCTCGACGGCTTTACCAAGCTGTTCTTTGGCGCCGGCGAGCGCACCGATCTGCTCAGCGAGCCGCAGCGCCAGTACAGCATCAACATTGCCGCGTTTGCCTCGCCGAAGGGCACGCTGGACTGCATCGCCGCCTTTGGCCGCACCGACTTTCGCCCCGACCTGGCCAAGATGACGCTGCCGACGCTGATCATCCACGGCGACGCCGACGGCATCGTGCCGTTCGAGGTCAGCGGCCAGCGCTCGCACGCCAGCATCCCCGGCAGCCAGCTGGCGCTGATTGCGGGCGGCCCCCACGGCCTCAACGCCACCCACGCCACCGAGTTCAACGCCGCCCTGCTCGATTTCTTGGCGAGCTAAGGAGCTGACGATCTATCAGCTACCAGCCGTCAGCTGTCAGCGAGCATCGCAGGTCATTGCAAGCGCCGGGCATGAGCATTGCCGTCCCTCGCACTCAGTGGGTGGCGATGCTCGTACTCGGTACTCGCTCCTCGTACTTGGTACTCGCTCCTCGTCGCTCATCGCTCGTCCCCCGCTCCTCGTCACTGAAAACTGACGACTGAAAACTGAAAACTGGTGCTGACATGATCGACCTCGCGCCCCACAACCCCTACAGCCAGCCGCTGCGCAGCCCGGTGCTGGTCGCCGCCGGCTGCGCGGTCCGCGACCTGGACCTCGGCCAGGTCGGCGGCGTGCTGACGCGGCCGGTCACGGTGCATACCCGCGACCTCCCGGCGCCGACCTGGGCCGCGACGCCGGCCGGGATCGTCTACAGCCACCTGCCGAGCATCAGCGTCCGCACGCTGCTGCGCGACGAGGCCCGCCGCTGGCCGCGCAGCGCCGCGCCGGTCTGGATTGCGCTGACTGGCACGGCCGACGAGCTGGCCGAGTGCGCCGACCGGCTACAGGGCGTCGAGGACGTGGCCGGGCTGGTGATCACGGTTGAGGACGACGACATCGCCCGCGCGGTGCGGGCCGTGCGGCAGAGCTGGATGCTGCCGCTGCTGACGGCGCTGGTGCTGGGGCCGCAGTGTGTGGCGCAGGCGCGCGCCGCCGCGCAGCACGGCGCCGACGCGCTGGTCGTGGCCGTGCCGCCGCCCGCCGTCGCCGGCAGCACCGCTGCGCTGGTGAGCGGCGTGCTGCTTGGGCCGGCGGTGGTGCCGCAGGTGCTCGGCGTGCTCGTCGCGGTCCGCGCCGCCGTGGATGTGCCGCTGGTGGCGCAGGGCGGCATCGCCGACGCCACGCTGGCGCGGGCCTACCTGGCCGCCGGCGCCAGCGCGCTGCTGGTCGATGCCGCGCGCTGGGGCGACCCGCTGGCGCCAGCGCGCATCGCGGCCGCGCTGGACGCGGCGCCGCCCGCGTGAGCCTGGCTCACACGGGCGGACAGCGCTTGGGACGTGGCCGAGCTAGATCAGCTCGTTGCGGGTCAAGAAAATGTGCATCGCCTCGTCGCTCGGCTCGGTGATCATCGTGTCGCGGTCATACGAGCGCGACGAGCGACCCGGCGGCAGCGCGGCCGGCTCCATGACCGGCCGGTTCTCGCCCGGCTGTGCGATGATCATCGTCGGCACGCTGCGGTGGCCGACGTAGTGCTCGACGATCGCGCCGGCCTCCTGGTCCTCGTCAATCATCACCAGGCGATAGGGAATGTTCTGGCGCTTCAAAAAGCGCTCCGTCCGCATCTGGTCGGGGCAGGGGTAGCTCCGCCCGAACATCACCAGCTCTTTTTTGTGGTCCTGACCGCTGCTCATACAAATCCTCCATGCTAGACCAAACTGTCGTTGCACAAAGTATACCAGCCGCCGGGACCGGCGCCGCCGGCGTCTACGCCACCACAATGCCCAGGCTGGCCGTCACCTCGCCAATCGCCCACAGCGGCTGGCCGGCGACGGCGGCGCGGGCCTGGAGCGCAGCGGCGGCGGCCGGCGGCAGCACGATCAGCAGGCCGCCCGAGGTTTGCGGGTCGAACAGCAGCAGCTTGTGGGCCGGGTCCAGCGCCGCGCCGTACTCGACGTAGCCTGGCTGCTCGATGAAGGTCTGGTTGCGGCCCAGCCCGCCCGGCACGATCCCGGCGGCGGCGTAGTCCAGCGCGCCCGGCAGCGCCGGCAGCGCGGCCGCCGCAATGCGCAGCCCCACGCCGCTATTCCGCGCGATCTCGTCGGCGTGGCCGAGCAGCCCAAAGCCGGTCACGTCGGTCATGCTATGCACGGGGCCGGCCAGCGCCAGCTCGGCGGCCTGCCGGTTGAGGAGCAGCATGCTGCTGATAGCGGCGGCGAGATGCGCCGGGTCGCTCGCGCCGCGCTTGGCCGCGGTCGTCACAATGCCGGTGCCAAGCGGCTTGCTCAGCAGGATCACGTCGCCGGGCTGAGCGTGCGCTTTGGCGGTGATCTTGGCGGGATCGATCAGGCCGGTCACACACAGCCCATACTTCGGCTCGCGGTCCACGACGGTGTGGCCGCCGGCGATCACCGCGCCGGCCTCGGCCACTTTGTCGGCGCCGCCCTGCAAGATTGCCTGGATCATGCTGTGCGGCAGATCCTCGGGGAAGGCGGCGATGGCCAGCGCCAGGATCGGCCGCGCGCCCATCGCGTAGATGTCACTGAGGGCGTTGGCCGCCGCAATCGCGCCGTAGGTGTACGGGTCGTCGACAATCGGCGGAAAAAAGTCGACGGTCTGGACCAGCGCCTGGTCGGGGCTGATCTGATACACCGCCGCATCATCGGCGACCTCCAGGCCGATCAGGAGGTTGGGGTGGCTGGGCAGCCGCAGGGCCGCCAGTGTCGCGGATAGGGCGCCCGGCCCCATTTTGGCTGCTCAGCCGGCGCAGGAGGCCAGGTCGGTCAGGCGAATCTCATCACGGCTCTGCATAGCAATCCCTGGTTGATAGCGCTGCGCCGTGCAGCGCGGCGGGCGGCTAGCGCACCAGGGGCGGGCTGGAGGGCGCCGCCTCGGCGAACAGCGGCGCGGGCGCGGCCGGGCGGTGGAGCTTGTTGTACTCGGCCACCAGCCGCAGCATAAAGGCCTCGGGGTCGCCGTAGACTGGGTAGCCCAGCCGGGTCTGGAGGCCGTGCAGCAGCTGGCCGGCCAGCCGGCGGCGGGTGTCGAGGCTCAGCGTCAGGCGCTGCGTCAGGTAGCTCTGCAGCAGGCGGTAGTCCTCCAGCGTGATGACCTCCAGGTTCGGGATCGTCAGGTTTTCGGCCAGCGGGCCGCCAACCTCCTGGGCCACGGCCGCGGTCAGCGACTCCAGCGTCAGCGCCCTGGTCTCCTTGATCGTCACCGCGCCGGCCGCCATGTCGCCCAGCCGGCGGGTCTGGCGGTCAAAGAACATCGTCATAATCCCGACGCCGTAGAGCAGCGGCAGAAAATCGGCCAGCCGAATAATATTGCGGATCGCGCTGCCGCCAAAGCCAATCGGTCGCCCGCCGACCCGCACGACGCGCAGACCGACTAGGCGCTTGCCCGGCGTCTGGCCGTTCCAGATCGTCTCGAAGAACGTATAATAGACGCACATCATCAGGTACAGGACGATGCCAAACAGCGCCGCGCCGACATCGCTATCCAGGCCGCCGAACAGCTCGTCGGTGACAGCCGTCAGGATAATGGTGCCGAGCGCCAGCACCAGGCCGATGATGATGTGGTCGATCAGCGCCGCAATCGCCCGGCTGCCTAGCCCGGCCACCTCGTAATCTAGGTCAATGTGCTCAGGAGTCTCAATCGTCAAGCGGTCGTCAAACATTATCGAAACCATGGTTCGCAGCTAGGTTGGTGGTGCTGGGGTCTGACGCAGCGCTCGGCCAGCTAGCTGCTGAACGTGGCTGAGGACTTGCCAGCGCGTATGTTAGCAGAAGATTTCATCCAGGCCAAGCGCAGCAGCTGGGACGAGCTGCAGAAGCTGCTGGGCCGCGTCCAAAACCGCCGCCTCGCCGCGCTGTCCGCCGAGGAGCTGACGCGGCTCGGGCGGCTGTATCGCCAGGCGACCTCTGACCTGGCCGTGGCCCGCCGCGATTTTCCCAAGCACAACGTCGTGGTCTTTTTGAACACGCTGGTCGGCCGTGCCCACGGCGAGATTTACCGCAATGAGGCCACAACCTGGGAGCGGCTGCGGACCTTTGTGGTCGCGACGTTTCCGCAGACCTGGCGCGCGACGTTCCCGTTCACGCTGGTCGGCTTTTTGCTGTTTGCGATCCCGGCGATTGTGTCATTCTTCGTCGCCTGGCACGACCCGTCGCAGGCCAGCCTCCTGTTTCCCGGCGCCGAGACGATGGCCGAGCTGATCAAAAATCACACCGAGTGGTGGCAGAAAATCAACGTCACCGGCAACGGTGCGAACGCGACGCTGATCATGGGCAACAATATTCTGGTGACGCTCCAGGCGTTTGCTGGCGGCATGCTGCTGGGCCTGCTGACAATCTACGCCATGATCACCAACGGCCTGATGCTCGGCGTGCTGGCCGGGCTGTCGCAGGAGTACGGCTTCTCGGGGCGGCTGTGGGATTTTGTGCTGCCGCACGCCGCGCTGGAGCTGAGCGTGATCTTTTTTGCCGGCGGGGCGGGCCTACAGCTGGCCTGGGCGATTATTCACCCTGGCCTCCTGCGCCGCAGCGCCGCGCTGCGCCAGGCAGCCAGCCGCGCGATCGTGATCATGCTCGGCTCGATCCCGCTGCTGATGATCGCTGGCACCATCGAGGGCTTTATCTCGCCGTCGAATCTGCCGTTTTGGGTCAAGGTGCTGGTCTCGGTTGGCACTGGCACGGCGCTCTACAGCTACCTAATCGGCGTGGGCCGCCCGCCCCGCCCCGCCGCGAAAGACTGAGCGATGCACACCGACGACTTCGACTACCACCTGCCGCCCGAGCTAATCGCCCAGACGCCGGTCGAGCCACGCGACGCCGCGCGGCTGCTACACCTTGACCGCACGACCGGCGCCGTCAGCCACCGGACCTTCCGCGACCTGCTCGGTCTGCTGCAGCCCGGCGACCTGCTGGTGGCCAACGAGAGCCGGGTGCTGCCGGCGCGGCTGTTTGGGCATAAGGCCAGCGGCGGCAAAACCGAGGTGCTGCTGCTGCGCGAGCGCGACGCCCACACCTGGGAGGCGCTGGTGCGCGGCCGCGGCCTGGGCGTGGGCGCGACGCTGCACTTCAGCGCGGCGGGCGCCGCCACCACCGCGACCGTCGTGGAGCTGCTCGCGTCGGGCGGCCGGCTGCTGCGCTTCGATCAGCACCTGTTGCCGCTGCTGCCGCTGCTCGGCGTCATGCCGCTGCCACCTTACATTCACGCCCCGCTCGCCAACCCCGATCGCTACCAGACCGTCTACAGCCAGACGCTCGGCTCGGCCGCCGCCCCGACCGCCGGCCTGCACTTCACGCCCGCGCTGCTTGATGAATTGACGGCGCGCGGCGTCGGCTGGGCCACGGTCACGCTGCACGTCGGCCTCGACACCTTTCGGCCGGTGCAGGTTGAGGATGTGACGCAGCACCAGATGCACAGCGAGTGGTTTGCGCTGCCCGACGACGCCGCCGCCGCAATCAACCGCGCCAAGCGCGACGGCCGCCGCGTGATTGCGGTGGGCACGACCACGGCGCGGGTCCTGGAAAGCGTCGGCCAGGCGCAGCGCCCGCGGCAGCCCGGCGGCTGGCGCGACCTCGTGGCGAGCCAGGGCAACACGACAATTTTTATTTACCCGCCGTTTGAGTTCGAGGTGCTGGACGGGCTGATTACCAACTTCCACCTGCCCAAGTCCACGCTGATGATGCTGGTCTCGGCGCTGGCCGGCCGCGAGGCGATCATGGCGGCCTATGCGGCGGCGATCACCGAGCGCTACCGCTTTTTTAGCTTCGGCGACGCGATGTTGATCGTGTAGAGCATTAAATACAAAGCCGCCGCCCGGCAGATGCCAGGCGGCGGCGTGGAGCTGCGCCGCTACTCGGCGTGGGCGGTGAGATAGGTCATCGCGTCGCCGACGGTGGCGATTTTCTCGGCCTCCTCGTCGGGAATCTCGACGCCGAACTCTTCCTCCAGCGACATAATCAGCTCGACCAGATCGAGCGAGTTGGCGTTCAGGTCGTCGGCGAACGAGGCGGCCGGGACGACTTTATCCTCTTCAACGCCCAACTGGTCAACAATCACCTTTTTCAGGCGAGCTTCCAAATTTTCCTGTGCCATCAGTTCCTCTGTGTGCTTATAAATTCGTCAGGCCCCAATTAGCCTGGCTTTTGCGTCATCACCGAGCCGAGCACGCCGTTTACAAAGCGGCTGGACTGGTCGCCCCCGAAGTGCTTGGCGAGCTCAACGGCCTCGTTGATCACTGCTTTGGGCGGGGCGGGGTTGGTCGTATCCATGCGCAGCTCCCAGAGCGCCATGCGCAGGATCGCCTTGTCAATCGCCGGCATCTGGTGGAGCGGCCAGTGCGGCGCGGCCTGCTCGATCATCTGGTCAAGCTTCTCGCGCAGCTCCCACACGCCATTCACAATCCGCTGGCAGAACTGCGCCACATCGGTGGGCAGCTCCTCGTCGGCGAGGCGATATTCCAGCACGACGGCGAGCGGGTGGTCGGTCAGGTCCAGCTCAAACAGTGCCTGGAGCGCCGCGATGCGCGCGCGGTGCCGAAAATTAGCCACCGCCCGCCTCGACATCTTGAATGACAATGTTGATATTGCCGACCGGCAGGCCCGCCAGCTCCTGGAGCACGTTGGCGACGGCGGCCTGCACCTCGGTGCCGAGATCGAGCAGATTCACATCGTACTGCGCGACCAGGAATACGTCGGCGCTGACGCTGCCGTCCATGTGGACCAGCACCCCGTTGTGGGCCTGCGCGCCGCGCAGCCGCTCGGCGACATGCTTGGCCGGCACCGCGCCCATGCGGGCGACGCCCGGCACGTCCAGCGCGGTGTGCGAGATCATGCCGTTCAGGACTTGGGGGGCGATTGTCACCGATCCATTCATAGTGCCTCGTTGCTGACTCGCCTACGCATGCGAGCGATAGCGCTCAATAAAGCTGTTGAGGTAGCCGGTTGAGAAGTCACCTCGGCGAAAATTATCGTCGTCCATCAGCGCCCGCTGAAACGGGATCGTGGTGGTGATGCCGGTGATAATGCACTCATCCAGCGCCCGCCGCATCCGGCTGACCGCCTCGGCCCGATCCTCGCCCCACACGATCAGCTTGGCCAGCAGCGAGTCGTAGGTCGAGGGGACGGAGTAGTTTGAGTATAGGTGTGAGTCCATGCGGACGCCCGGCCCGCCCGGCGGCAGATACAGCTCAACTTCGCCGGCCTGTGGCATGAAGTCGCGCCGCGCATCCTCGGCGTTGATGCGACACTCAATCGCATGCCCGGTCATTTTAACGTCTCGCTGTTGGAGTGTCAACCGCTCGCCCATCGCCACCCGCAGCTGCCACTTGACCAGGTCAACGCCGGTGACCAGCTCGGTGATCGGGTGCTCGACCTGGATGCGGGTGTTCATCTCGATAAAATAGTAGTTGCCCTGCGGATCGAGCAAAAACTCCATCGTGCCGGCGCCCTGGTAGGCGATGGTCTGCGCGCCGCGGACGGCGTCGGCGCCCATGCGCGCCCGCAGCTCGGCATTGCCGACCGGCGAGGGCGACTCCTCGACCAGCTTCTGGTGGCGGCGCTGGATCGAGCACTCGCGCTCGCCCAGGTGGATCAGATTGCCGTGGCCGTCGCCGAGCACCTGAATCTCGATGTGGCGCGCGACCGGCAGAAATTTTTCCAGGTACAGGTCGCCCTTGCCAAAGGCCGCCTCGGCCTCGGCGCGGGCGGTGCGATACGCGGTTTGAATCTCCAACTCATCGTTGACGATGCGCATGCCGCGACCGCCGCCGCCGGCCGCCGCCTTGAGCAGCACCGGGTAGCCGATCTCATTGGCTAGCTCGCGGGCCTCGTCCAGCGTGGCCAGCGTCGTCTGCGAGCCGGGAATCGACGGCAGTCCCGCGGCAATCATCGCCTCGCGGGCCGCGGCCTTGTCGCCCATCGTCGCGATGGCCTCGGGCGACGGGCCGATGTAGGTCAGCCGGCACTGGTTGACGATCTCGGCGAAGTACGGATTTTCGGACAGAAAGCCGTAGCCGGGGTGGACGGCGTCGCAGCCGGTGATCATCGCCGCCGAGATCAGCGCCGGCGCGTTGAGGTAGCTTTTGGCCGCCGCGGCCGGGCCGATGCAGACCGCCTCGTCGCTCATCCGCACCGCCAGCGAGTCGCGGTCGGCCTGCGAGTAGGCCACGACGGTGCGCAGGCCCAGCTCGCGGCAGGCCCGAATGATCCGCACGGCGATCTCGCCGCGATTAGCTATTAAGACTTTTTGCAAAGTAAGGTCCTAGCTCGAGCTATGCGCGCGGGGCGGTCGGCCACCGGCGCGCTTAGTACATCGTCATGCCGCCGTCAATCGCCAGCGTCTGCCCGGTGATATAGCCGGCGGCGTCGGAGGCTAAAAACGCCACCAGCCGCGCGACCTCGGCCGGCTCGCCCCAGCGGCCCAGCGGAATCTGCGCCAGCACCGTCTGCTTCAGCTCGTCCGACATTCCGGCAGTAATATCGGTCGCGATAAAGCCCGGCGCGATGGTGTTGGCCGTGATCGAGCGCGAGGCCAGCTCGCGGGCGACCGACTTGGTGAAGCCGATCAGGCCGGCTTTGGCGGCGGCGTAGTTGGCCTGGCCGGCGTTGCCCAGCAGCCCGATCACCGACGAGATTGAGATGATCCGGCCCCAGCGCGCCTTGAGCATCGGCTTCAGCGCCGCTTTGGTCAGCAGAAACGTGCCGCGCAGGTTGGTGTTGAGCACCGCGTCCCACTCGTCGTCCTTCATCCGCATCAAGAGGTTGTCGCGGGTGATGCCGGCGTTGTTGACCAGAATATCCAGCCGGCCAAACGTGTCGAGCGCGGCCTTGACCAGCCGCTGCGCGTCGTCGGCCAGCGCCACGTCGGCCTGCACCGCCAGCGCCCGCCCGCCGCCCGCCTCGATCTCGGCGACGACCGCCGCGGCCGCCGCGGCCTGGCCGTGGTAGTTGACGATGACCGCGGCGCCGCTCGTGGCCAGCTCCAGCGCAATTGCCCGGCCGATCCCGCGCGAGCCGCCGGTCACCAGCGCAACTTTGTCCGTGAGTTCAATCTGCATTGTGCTCTCCGGCCCGCACTGCGGGCGCTTGGTGGCTAGGCCATCGTCCAGCCGCCGTCCACCGGCAGCGTCTGGCCCGTAATAAACGATGCCCCGCTCGACGCCAAAAAGACCACCGCGTAGGCGACCTCGTCGGGCGACCCGACCCGGCGCTGTGCGGCAATATCCAGGCCCATCTGCTGAATTTTGGCCGGCAGCGTCACATACATATCGGTGTCGACCAGGCCGGGCGCGACCGCGTTGACCGTGATATTCCACGGCGCGGTCTCGCGGGCTAGCGCGCGGGTCAGACCCAGAATGCCGCCCGAGGCCGCCGCGTAGGGCGCCTGGCCCGCGCCGCCGGCGACGCCCTGCAGGCCGGCCACATTGACGATCCGGCCGTAGCGCGCCTTCATCATCGGCTTGAGCGCCGCTTTGGTCATGCCGTAGACGCTGTGGAGGTTGCTTTCCAGCGTGGTCTGCCAGTCGGCGAAGCTGGTCGAGTGGATCGTGCCGTTGCCGACGACCGCAGCGTTATTGATCAGAATATCCAGTCGGCCCCAGCGCTCCAGCGCCGCCGCCACCAGCTGCTCGACGGCCGCCTTGTCGCGCACATCGGCCTGCTGCGCGATCACCGCGCCGCCCAGCGTAGCGCAGCGGGCCACGACTGCCGCCGCCGCATCGTGGCGCTCGCGGTAGGCGAAGAGCACCTGCGCGCCGCGCTCGGCGAGCTGCGCGACCACCGCCGCGCCAATGCCGCGCGAGCCGCCGGTGACAATCGCGGTCTGGCCAGTGAAGTTCATGGCATCACCCAGCCGCCGTCCACCACCAGGGTGTGGCCGGTGATATACGAGCTTTCGGGCGAGGCCAGAAAGCGGACCGCGACCGCGACCTCCTCGGGGCGGCCGAAGCGGCCCAGCGGGATCGCGTTGAGCGCCCACTGGCGCTGGCGGGGCGAGATCAACTCGACCATCTCGGTCTCGATGTAGCCGGGCGCCACGGCATTGACGGTGATCCCGAGCGGCGCCAGCTCGCGGGCGGTGTCTTTGGTGAAGGCCAAGAGGCCAGCTTTGGCGGCGGCGTAGTTGACCTGGCCGACATTGCCGGTCAGGCCGGCCAGCGAGGCGATATTGATGATCCGGCCGTACTGGGCCGCCTGCATCGTCGGCACGACCGCCTGGGTGCAGACAAACGCCGAGGTCAGGTCGATCTCGATCACGCGCTGCCAGTCCTCGTCGCGCATGCGGGCGAAGGGCGCGTCGCGGGTGATGCCGGCGTTGTTGATCAGCATATCGAGGCGACCCCACTGCCCCAGCGCCGCCGTCACCAGCTCGGCGACCTCGGCCGGCACGCAGACATCGGCGCCCACCGCCAGCGCGCGGCCGCCCATGCCTTCGATCAGCGCGACCACGTCGGCGGCGCCCTGCGCGTTGGACTGGTAGTTGACCAGGATAGCGGCGCCGGCAGCCGCGAGGCTCAGCGCAATCGCGCGGCCAATGCCGCGCGAGGCGCCGGTGACAATGGCCACCTGGCCGCCAAGAGTTTGTGCGCTCATGGGCATCATCGCCGCGCCGTTGGGCTAGGCCTGACCGCGCTCAAGCGCCGCCAGGCTCAGCGAGTTGGCGACGTTGTGCAGGGTGACGCCGGGCGCGATGCGCTTGATCAGGCCGGTCAGCACTTTCTCTGGCCCGATCTCGATCATATGAGTCACGCCCTGCGCGGCCATATAGCCGACCGAGTCGATCCACTTGACCGGCCCGGTGATCTGCGCCACCAGCTCAGCGCGGATCGCGTCGGGCGCGAGGAGCGGCTGGGCGGTCACATTGCTGATCACTGGCGTCTGGGCCGGCATAATGGTGGCCTGCGCCAGCACCAGCGCCATCTCGGCGGCGACCTCGGCCATGAGCGGCGAGTGGAAGGCGGCCGAGACATTCAGCGGCACGACGCGCTTGGCGCCGGCGCCTTTGGCCAGCTCGGCGACGCGGGCGACCGCGGCGCTGGCGCCGCTGATCACCAGCTGGCCGGGCGCGTTCTCGTTGGCGATCACGACCGGGCCGAGCACACGGGCCGCCGCGCACACTTCCTCCAGCGGCGCGGCGTCCAGGCCCAGCACGGCGGCCATGCTGCCCTCGGTGGCGGCGGCCATCAGCTCGCCGCGGCGGCGCACCAGCTGGATCGCGGTCGCAAAATCAAAGGCGCCGGCGGCGTAGAGCGCCGTGTACTCACCGAGCGAGTGGCCGGCCATAAACTGCGGGCCGTCGGCTTGCCCCGGCCGCCAGCCCAGCGCGTCCAGCAGCGCGGCGCTGACGGTCAGCAGGGCGGGCTGCGCGTTTTCGGTGCGCGTCAGCACCTCGGGCGGGCCATGAAAGCACAGCGCCGACAGCGAAAAGCCCAGCACGTCGTCGGCCTCGGCGAAGCGCGCCCGTGCGGCCGGCGATTGCTCCCACACGTCGCGCCCCATCCCGACCGTCTGCGAACCCTGCCCTGGAAAAACCCACGCGACCGTCATGTGTCTGCCTCAATAGTGGTAGTGCGCGGCAAGTATACCAGACCTTGTCGCGTCGCCGGCCGTGCTGCTGCGGCGCACACAGCACCGCCGCCGGCGGTGAGCCAGCGGCGGTGAAGGGAGTTCCGACGGTCAGTGGTGCCGACCGGGCCAGATTATTCGGCTTCGGGCTTGGCGACCTTCTGGGCCACGACCTGCCGGCCACGGTAGACGCCGCAAATTTGCAGGCCTTGTGGTCAACGGTCATCTCACCGCAGCTGGCGCACTTCACCAGGTTGGGGATCGTAAGAAATTGCCAGCGGCGACGATTGCCCCGACGGTGGCGCGAGACTTTTCGCTTCGGTACAGCACCCATGACGCAAATGCTCCTATTGTTTTAATGATTGCTTCAGCGCTTCTAAACGCTCATCAACCACATCAGTTGTGCAGTCGCACGTGGTCTCGTTGAGATTGGTGCCGCACTGTGGGCAGAGCCCTTGCAGTCGGGCTTGCACAGCGGCAGCATCGGCAAGTTCAACAAGGCGTACTCGCGCAGCGCCGGCTCCAGGTCGAGCATGTGCAGCTCGTCGATCAGGAACACATCCGGCTCTTCGGGCGGTGGCAGCGCCGCCGCAGTGGTCACGACCACCGTCTGGTAAAACTCTTCGCTGAACGGGAACTCCACGGCGTAGTTGAACGTCGTGAGGCAGCGCCCACACTCCAGCTCCACGCCGCCATGCACATCGGCGTCCGCCAGAACCCCTTTGATCGTCCGCGTGAGGCGCAGTCGGCCTTGCACCGGCTTGACCACCAGCTTGTCATCGAGGTTCAGGCGCGGATCGTTGAGCTCATAGTGCCGCGTCGCGCCAGTGACTTCCTGGAGCAGGCTCGACACTTTAAACCGATACTCACCCATGACTTCGCTCTACGTACAGAAGCCGTCGCAAGGACGGCTTATCGGGGGCGTATTATAGGCTACCGGCCGGTGCTTGTCAAAAAAAGGTGGAGGCGGCGGGCTGATCGTGCTATACTACCCGCACACCTGTTCGCGCTGCTGCGGCGGCTTCGAACGGGCATTTTATCGCTCCAGCTACTGGAATTGGGCCGTGCGGCCCGCTCCCATGAGGCAGCATGGCTAAGAATAGCATCATTATTAAGGGCGCCCGCGAACATAATCTCAAAAATATTGACCTCGAACTTCCCCGCGACCAGCTGGTGGTCCTGACCGGCGTATCCGGCTCGGGCAAGTCGTCGCTGGCCTTCGACACGCTGTTCGCCGAGGGGCAGCGGCGCTACGTCGAGTCGCTGTCGTCCTACGCGCGGCAGTTTTTAGGCCAGCTTGAGAAGCCGAAGGTCGATTTTATCGGCGGCCTGTCGCCGGCGATTGCTATCGAGCAGAAGTCGGCCTCCAAAAATCCGCGCTCGACCGTCGGCACCGTCACTGAGATCTACGATTATCTGCGGGTGCTCTTCGCGCGCATCGGCGTGCCCCACTGCCACCAGTGCGGCCGCGAGATCGGCGCCCAGACCGCCGAGCAGATGGTTGAGCAGGTCGGGCAGCTGCCGGCTGGCACGCGCTTTATGGTGTTGGCGCCGGTGGTCTCGACGCGCAAGGGCGAGTACAAGGACATCTTCAGCGACGCCCGCGCCGAGGGGTTTAGCCGCGTGCGCGTCGACGGCGAGATTCGCAGCCTCCAGGATGAGATCAAGCTGAATAAAAAGGTCAAGCACTCGATTGAGATCGTGGTTGACCGCCTCCAGATTCCTGGCGGCGCCGTGGCCTCTGCCGTGCCCGACGATGAGCCGGCGCTGCTGGGCCTGGCTGAAAGCGCCGCGCCTTACGGCGACGCCACCGACGCTAGCGCCGACGCCGCGGCCTCCGCCCGGACCCGCCTGGCCGACGCCATCGAGATCGCGCTGCGCGTCGGCGAGGGCAAGGTGATGATCAGCGTGGTCGCGGCCGACCAGACCGTGGAGCGTGAGTGGCTGATGAGCGAGGAGTACGCCTGCGTCACGTGCGGCATCTCGTTTCTGGAGCTGACGCCAGCCATGTTTTCGTTCAACGCGCCGCAGGGCGCCTGCCCGACCTGCGCCGGCCTCGGGACGCGCCTGGAGGTTGACCCCGACATGCTGGTCCCCAACCCCGACCTGTCGCTGCATGACGGCGCAGTGGTCTACTGGGGCGAGCTGCGCAAAAAGCGCAACTCGTGGGGCTACCGCTCGCTGGCGCAGATCGCCAAGCACTATAGCTTCGACCTGGACACGCCCTGGCGCGACCTGGCTGACACCGCCCGCCACGCCATTATCTTTGGCTCCGGCGGCCAGCGCATCAAATTCTCGTGGCAGACCGAGCGCGGCAGCGGCGATTACGCCCGCCCGTGGGAGGGCCTGGCCAGCGAGATCACGCGGCGCTTTCAGCAGACCGACTCGGACGGCATGCACGAGTTTTATCAGGCGTATATGAGCGAGCAGCCCTGCCCGAGCTGCAAGGGCGCCAAGCTGCGGCCCGAGTAGCTGGCGGTCACGACCGGCGACCTGGCGATCAATGCGCTGTGCGCGCTGACGATTGACCAGGCCTACGCCTGGGCCTGCATTCTGAGCGGCGCGAACCGACCGCTGGTACGGCCAGCTCGACGGCGCCAACATCGCCGCGGTCATCGCTGAGACCGTGCAGCTCGACGAGTATCGCCTGGCAGTCGCCGGCGAGGTGCTCAAAGAGATCCGCGAGCGGCTGGGCTTTCTGCTCAACGTTGGCCTGCACTATCTGACGCTGGATCGCGCGGCGCCCACGCTGTCGGGCGGCGAGGCGCAGCGCATTCGCCTGGCGTCGCAGATCGGCTCGGGGCTGGTCGGCGTAATGTACATTCTGGACGAGCCGAGCATCGGCCTGCACCAGCGCGACAACCGCAAGCTGATCGACACGCTGATCAAACTGCGCGACCTGGGCAACACCGTGCTGGTCGTGGAGCACGACGAGGACACGATGCGGGCCTCGAACTACATGGTCGACTTTGGCCCCAAAGCCGGCGTCCACGGCGGCGAGGTCGTCGCGATTGGCACGCCCGACCAGATCGCCGCGGCGCCGACGCTGACCGGCCGCTATCTCAGCGGCGAGCTGGCGATCAAGACGCCCGATGAGCGCCGCACGCCCAAAGGCTGGCTGGAGCTGCGCGGCGCCGAGCAGAACAACCTGCGCGCGCTCGATGTAAAGTTTCCGCTCGGCGTCCTCACGGCCGTGACCGGCGTCTCCGGCTCGGGCAAATCGTCGCTGATCACCGAGACGCTGTTCCCGGCGCTGGCCGCGCGGCTCAACCGCGCGCAGCTGCGGCCGGGCAAGCACACCGCGCTGGTGGGCCTGGAGCAGCTCGACAAAGTGATCGACATCGACCAGCAGCCCATCGGCCGCACGCCGCGCTCGAATCCGGCGACGTATGTCAAGCTGTTTGACCTGATCCGCGAGCTGTTCTCGCAGGCGCCCGAGGCTAAAGTCCGCGGCTACGGGCCGGGCCGCTTTTCGTTCAATATCAAGGGCGGGCGCTGCGAAACCTGCGAGGGCAACGGCGAGAAAAAAATCGAGATGCACTTTCTGGCCGATGTGTGGGTCCGGTGCACCGACTGCAAGGGCAAGCGCTACAACCACGAGACGCTGCAGGTCAAGTACAAGGGCAAGACGATCTCGGATGTGCTGGACATGGACGTTGAGACCGCGCTGACGTTTTTCGCCGCCGTGCCGCGGATCAAACGCATCCTCCAGACGCTCCATGATGTCGGCCTCGACTATCTCAAGCTCGGCCAGTCAGCGACCACGCTGTCGGGCGGCGAGGCGCAGCGCGTCAAGCTGGCCAAAGAGCTGTGCCGCGTCGCGACCGGCCGCACGATCTATATTCTGGACGAGCCGACCACCGGCTTGCACTTTGCCGACGTGCAGCACCTGCTGAACGTGCTGGAGCGGCTGGTGGCCTGCGGCAACAGCGTGCTGGTGATCGAGCACAACCTGGACGTGATCAAGAGCGCCGACTGGGTGATCGACCTGGGGCCGGAGGGCGGCGCCGGCGGTGGGCAGGTGTTGGCCGAGGGCACGCCCGAGGCGGTCGCGGCGGTGCCAGAGTCACACACCGGCGTGTTTTTGCAGGCGATCCTGCGCAAAACCGAGCAGGCCGCCGAGCAGGTGCCAACGGGCGCCGACTTTGTGGATGCCGAGTGTGGCGTGGTAATCGCCTAGCGCGCCGCGCCCGCAGCGCACAAAACGGCGAGCGCCTCGATCTCCTACGAGATCGGGGCGCTCGCCGTTAATCACCGCTTCCGCCGTCAGCCCGACCCCTGGCGCTTGGTGATCAGGCCGACGGCGGCCAGCACGACCAGCAGCACCGTGAGGCCCACGATGCCGACGCGCTCGCCGCTGGGCGCTGGGCGCGCGGCGGCCTCGGGCGGCGCTGACTTGGCGGCAGCGCGTGGCTCGTCGGTCGGCAGATCGGCCGGCTGCAGCGCGGTCGTCTGATTGCGGCTGATCGGATCGGTCGCGCGGATCACGTCGGTGGGCGCCGGCACCGCCGTGGTGCTTTGCAGCTGCTGCGCGGCCGCCCCGACCGCATCGGCGCTGGCGGTGGGCGCCACGTCGGCGGCGGGCGGCGCTGACTCGGCGCTGGGCGCCGGCATGGTGCGCATCTCAGAGCCGCTGGTGGCGGCGGGCGCGCTCATGATCGCCGCCTCGGGCGCGCTCGTCGCGTTCAAGGCGCCGCCAGCGGCTGTGGCCGTGGTCGGCAGCGCCTCGGCCACGCTGGGCGCCTGCGGTGCCGACAGGGTGGCCGTGCTGGTCGCACTGCTGTGGCCGCCCAGCTGCGAGGCGAACAGCACCGCAACCAGCAGCACGGTCAGCGCGCTGCTCCAGGCCAGCGTCGCGCGCCACGGCAGGCGGCGCGTGGGCCGGGCGGGCGGCGCCTCGGCCGCGCGGATGGGCTGGGCAGGCGGCGCCTCGGCTGCGCGGGCGGGCCGCGCAAACTGCGCCGGGTCCAGCGCCAGCGAGCGCGGCGGCGCGACGAGCGGCAGGTCGCGCAGCAGCTCGTGCATCGCCTGTAGCTCGGCGAACTCGGCCTTGCAGCCGGGGCAGCTGGCGACCAGCTCGCGGGCGCGCCGCAGCTCGGCGGTGTCCAGCGCATCGTCGAGCAGGCCCGACAGCAGCTCGCTGGTGTCGTCCGGGTGAAGATGTAGCGTATTCTCTGTCATGCGTTCGATCTATAAGTGCGCTGCCAGCTACCCTGTGGCCGCTGCCAGCGTCGACGTACTCAGCCCGCCGCAGTGCGGTTGTACTAAGAAAGACGGTAGCGGTCGGGCAAAAGTTCCCCGCGCCGCAGAATGTCGCGCAGCGCGAGCCGGGCGCGGCTGATCCGCGACTTGACGCTGCCGAGCGGCCAGCCGGTCGCGGCGGCGATCTCGTCGTAGCTGAAGCCCTGCACATCGCACATCACCACCGCAATGCGCTGCTCGTCGGGCAGCTCGGTGAGCGCGCGCTGCAGCTCCTCGGCCAGCTCGGTGCGGGCGATGCGCTCGTCGGGCGCCTCGCTGTCGTCGGTGAACTGGCGCGGCTGGGCGTCGCTCTCAGGGTCGAAGGCATCGAGCGAGGTCTGCGGGTGGCGCTGCCTGGCGCGCAGGTCGTCGTAGCTAGCGTTGGTGGCGATCCGCAAGAGCCAGGCCATCAGCGAGCCGCCGCGAAACGTGTCGAGCTTGCGAAACGCGATCACAAACACGTCCTGGGCCACGTCGGCGGCAGCGTCGCGGTCGCCGAGCAGCCGGTAGCACAGCGAGAATACGCGGGTCTGGTGGCGCTCGACCAGCACATTGAACGCCTCGACATCGCCGCGCTGGGCCGCGGCGACCAGCTGAGTTTCATCGGTCTGCATCATCAGCGATTATCACAGGCGCCGCCGGGCTAGCCGAGCAGCTCCTCGTCGTCATCGTAGTCGGCGGCGACCACGACCTGCTCGCGGCGCCGGCGGTTATACAGGAAGAACAGCACCACGAGGATAACCAGCAGCCCGAGCAGCCCGAGCAGCCACATCGGCAGGCCAGATTTTTTGGCGGCGCTCGTCCCGGTGGTTGTGCTGGCTGGGCCGCCCGTCGCGGTGCCAGCGGTGGCGCGGCTGGACACCGCATCAACCTGGCGGGCCACGCCGTCATCGCCGACCGTGATCGTCACGGTGTCGCCGGGCTGGAGCGTCGCCAGCGTCGTGGTCTGGCCGTTGCGGGTGACCTGGAGATCGGCGGCCCGCAGCGCAAACTCGGCGCTGACGCCGGTGGCATTGATCCGCAGCGGGTTGACGCTGGCGACCACGCCGCGCAGCTGCTTGCCGGCCACGTCGGGCGCAAGGGCGCCGCCGGTGCCGCTGCCGCTCGGGGCGCCCAGCTGCTGGGGCGTCACGCGGACCTCGGTGGCGCTGACCTCGTCCAGCGTCCAGCCGCTGGCGTAGGTTCCCCAGTCGAGATTCGCCTGGCCCATCGTCGCCAAGAGCAGCACCAGCGCGTCGAACTGCGGCTGGGGCAGCTGGACGCCGGTGTCATTCTGGACGCCCTGGACAATCGGCACCGCCGCGTCGGGGTTGTTGTGCTCGCGGATCAGGACCTGCTGGGCGCGCAGTACCACATCGGCGGCTTTGGTGAGATCGCCGGTCGTGGCGGCGATGTCGGCGGTCAGGGCCAGCTGGCGGTAGGCCAGCGTGCGGCGCTGCCCGTCCAGCTCGCCGCGCCCGCAGCCGCCCTGCGACAGGCCCTTGAACACCCCGGCCAGCGCGGTCATGCCCTCGGCGGGCGCGTCGGCCGGCGCCACGACGACCAGGTCGGCGTCGCCGACGCCGGCGGTCACGAGTGCCCCCGCGTACATCGCCGCCGACACCTTCGTAATATTTTCGGCGGTGACGTGCAGGCCGCTGCCAGGCGCGCCGCAGCTTAGCATCGATGACGAGATCGAGGTGTAGCCGGCCGGCACCGGGAGAATATTCTGCATCGCGGCCTGGGTCTCATCGGCGGTAATGGTCTGAACCTGGTCGCTCTGGGCGGCGCCGAAGCGCGCAATAATCGCGGAGCGCTGCTCGGGCGTGAGGTCGGCGCCAAGCATGATGATGCGCGGCTGGGTCTGGGCCAGGCTGGGCAGCGGCAGCGCCAGCAGCGCGATCAGCAGCCAGCAGTAGCGGGCGAAGCGGGGCATGGGCGTCTCCTTTGAGGGCTGGGCGGCCCAGTTGCGATTTTGATGATCACATGGCATAATAGGTGCCAGTGAACGTGTCCATGATCCTGTAGCTCAATTGGATAGAGCGCAGCCCTCCGAAGGCTGAGGTTGTAGGTTCGAGCCCTATCAGGATCGCCACTGAGACCGCCCTGGTATCACACCAGGGCGGTTTGCGTTAAGCCTCGACATTCGGCTGCGCGGTGCTCGCTGCGGCGCTGCGGCCCACATCGGCAATCGCCGCGACCAGCCCGCGCTCCACTGACTCTTTGGCTCGGCGCAGCGCATTCACCACCGCCACCGCATCGGATTTGCCGTGGGCGATGATCACCACGCCGTTGATGCCCAGCAGCGGCACGCCGCCAAACACCCGGTAGTCGAGCGCCGAGCGAATCTGCGCCAGCGGCGCGCCGACGGCGGCGATCAGCGCCGGCCCGCCGATCAGCCCGGCCAGCGCCACGCGACCGCGGCTGCGCCCCGGCAGCAGCGCAAGCAGCACGGTCGGCGCCAGACCCAGCGCGGCCCGCAGCGCCAGCCGCGGCAGCAGCGCCTGCTTGACCAGCACCGCCGCAAACTTGGCGACCGCCTCGGCCTGCTTCAAAAATAGGTTGCCGACAAAGCCGTCGGCGATCAGCACGTCGACCAGGTCGCCGGTCATGGCATCCTTTGGCTCGGCGTTGCCCACAAAGTTGAGCGTCGACTGCCGCAGCAGCGCGTGGGTCTCCTGGACCAGCTTGTCGCCTTTGGTGTCCTCCTCGCCGTTGGCCAGCAGCGCCACCCGCGGCCGCGCGATGCCTAGCACCCGCTCGGCGTAGAGGCTGGTCATGTGGGCGAACTGCACCAGATAGGCCGGCTTGCAGTCAGTGGTCGCGCCCACGTCGGCGACAATCAGCCGGCCCGATACCGACGGGAACACCGTCGCCAGACACGGCCGCTCGATGCCGGCCAGGCGGCCGACGATAAACACCGCGCCCGCCATCGTGGCGCCCGAGTGGCCGGCCGAGACAAAGGCGTCGGCGGCGCCGTCGCGCACCATCCGCAGCCCAATCGCGACCGGCAAGTCCTTTTTGCGCCGCACAGCCTGCGCGGCGTGGTCGGTCATCTCGATCACCTCGCTGGCGTGCACGACCGGCAGCTGTAGGCCGGCCGTGTCGTGCTTGGCAAGCTCGGCGGTCGTCGCCGCCTCGTCGCCGATCAGCACGACCTCGATCCCCAGCGTGCGCGCGGCCTGCACCGCGCCGGCCACGGTCGCCGCCGGCGCGTGGTCGCCGCCGCTGACATCTAGCGCAATTTTCATGCTTCTTTCTCCGCTTTGGGGCCACTCAGGCGGGCCAGCTCCTCGGCGATAATCGCTGGCTCTAGCTTGCGGAACAGCGGGGCGGGCGGTGGCAGCACCTGGCCGGCGGCCAGCTCGCTCGGCTGCCAGCGGCCGCTCCAGCCGCTGGGATCGCAGGTCAGCACCTGGTGGCGCTGGCCGTCGCGCTCGGTGATGTCGTGCAGCTCCAGTGGGCCGGCGATCACGTCGGTGTAGCCCAGCTGCCCGTGCAGCGCCTGCGACGAGAACGGTAGGAAGGGGCAGAACATGATTTTCAAGCTGTCAATCGCCCGCAGTGCCACCCACAGCACGGTCGCGGCCCGCTCTTTGTCGGCCTTGACCAGCTTCCACGGCTCCTGCTCGGAGACATACTGGTTAACTTGCGCGGCGGTCGCCATGCACTCGGCCAGCGCGGCCTTGAAGCGCGCGGTCTCGATCAGCGTGCCGACCGTGCCGAACGCCGCCGCCACGCTGTCGAGCAGCGCCTGGTCAGCGGGCTGCAGCGCGCCCGGCTCTGGGACCGCGCCGAAATTGCGCTGCGCAATCGTCAGGACGCGGTTGGCCAGATTCCCCCAGGTCGCCACCAGCTCGTCGTTGTTGCGGCGCACAAACTCGGTCCAGGTGAAGTCGGCGTCCTGGTTCTCAGGGCCGCCGGCGGTCAGGCAGTAGCGCAGCGGGTCGGGGCCGTAGCGCTCCAGCACGTCGCGGACATAGATCACTACGTTGCGGCTGGTCGAAAACTGCTTGCCCTCCATCGTCAAAAACTCGGTCGAGACGACGTTGTAGGGCAGGTTCAGGCTATGCGGCCCCGGCTGCTCGCCGTCGGCCTGGCGGTAGCCCAGCAGGATCGCCGGCCAGATCACCGAGTGGAACGTGATGTTGTCCTTGCCCATGAAGTAGAAGCTGCGGGCGTCGGGGTTAAGCCACCACTCCTGCCAGCGGTCGGGTGTGCCCTGGTTGGCGGCCCACTCAATGCTGGCCGAGAGATAGCCGATCACCGCGTCGAACCAGACATAGATACGCTTCTCGTCGAAGCCCGCCAGCGGAATCCGCACGCCCCAGTCGAGGTCGCGGGTGATCGCCCGCGGCTTGAGATCATTAATGATGTTCAGCGAAAACTTGCGGACGTTGGGCCGCCAGTGGGCCTGGGTCTCGATCCAGCTGCGCAGCTGATCTTTGAATTTCGGCAGGTCGAGGAAAAAATGCTCGGCCGAGCGAAACTGCGGGATCGAGCCGTCGCGCTTGGAGCGCGGGTTGATCAGGTCCACCGGGTCGAGCTGGTTGCCGCAGTTGTCGCACTGGTCGCCGCGCGCCTCGCCGAAGCCGCAGATCGGGCAGGTGCCCTCGACATAGCGGTCGGGCAGCGTCTTGCCGTCGGCGCCAAACGTCACCATCATGGTGTCGCGAATCAGCCCGCCGCTGGCCAGCAGCGCCGTAAACAGCTGCTGCGTCACCTCGGCGTGGTTCAGCGTCTCGGTGCGGGTGAACAGGTCATACGACAAGCCCAGCCCCTGCAGATCGGTGGCGATCACGGCGTTATAGCGGTCGGCCAGCGCGCGGTAGGTCAGGCCCTCACGATCGGCCTGCACCATGATCGGCGTGCCGTGATCGTCGGTGCCGGAGACCATCAGCACGTCGTTGCCGGCCAGGCGATGATAGCGGGCGAAAATATCGCTCGGGACACCGAAGCCGGCGACATGCCCAATATGACGCGGCCCGTTGGCATATGGCCAGGCGACCGCGACGAGAATCTTTTGCTGCATACATACTCCCACGTGGCCCAATCATACACGATTCAGCCAGGCGATGATCCGTTTGAGCGCGCGCAGCGCCCGTGGCACAGCGGCGCCGGGCCAACGACGGTCGGCCCGGCGCGGCGCGTGGCCCAGCTAGGCGGCCGGGCCGTCGATGGGCACGCTGACCGCGCGGCGCTCGGCGGCGACGGCGGCGGCAAACTCCTCAATCGCCCGCTGCTGGCGCTCGTTCCACTCCGCCCGCGGCCGCTTCGTCTTGATCAGCTGCCAGGCCTCGTCCAGCGTCATGCCAGTGAAGACCAGATAGGCGCCGCACTGCAGCGTCGAGCGGCCGACGCCGGCGTGGCAGTGGACCAGCACCTTGTGGCCGGCCCGGATCGCCTCGTCGATCAGCGCCGCGCCCATGCGCAGCTGCGCCGTGCTTGGCGGCGTCCAGTCGCGGGTCGGCAGCCGCAGGTAGGCGGCCGGCTGCAGCTCGCCGAACACGCCCTCGTCGTGGCGCTCGCCCTGGAGCGACACCACGACATCAATCCCCTGCTCAACCAGCTGCCGCCAGTCGGCGGTGTCAATAAAGCCGCCGACAAACAGCTGCGGCGTGATTGCGTCGGCGTTGGGCGGCAGGAGCGGCTGAAGCTGCCGCTGCCAGGCGCGGCCCCGCAGCATCAGCCGCGTCCGCAGCCGCATCGACCAGGCTACTGCACGGTGCGCCATTGATTCTCTCCCCTGTATTGCTCACAAATCGCCGCGATTGTACCATGTGGTCGTCAGTGTACATAACGATGAGCGCAGGGAGCAGCGATGATCCACATTGTTTACCTGGCGGACGGCTGGCTGCTGGTCAAGCACGCCGGCGGCTGGCGCGAGCTGCAAGACCGCTATCCCGGCTACACGACCTCGCTGGGGCCGTGGTCGGCGCAGGACGTGATCGACTTTCTGACCGAGGACTGGGGCGCCGACGACCGGCGCTGGGGCTGGACCCGCGCCGAGATCGCCGCGTTTGCCGCGAGCGCGGCCCAGGAGCTGCCCGGCCGCTAGCCGCGCCGCCCCGCCGAGCCGGTACAATAGGCCACACAAACCGAAATGAGGCAACCGCATGGCACTAGAGGTTCAGCTGCGCGAGGTGCTCTCGGCCCAGATTCTGGCCGACCACCGCGAGCACATCGAGGATTTTTTGCTCCAGGAGGGCGTCGTCCGCAACGTCGCCGACCTGGGCGCGACCACCGTCACCGAGCGTCAGATCAAGGAGCTGCTGGCCGAGCTGGCCGACAACCTGGAGTAGCCGCTACGGCAGCATCGACGTAAAGCTCGACAGCGGCTGGCCGCCGCGGACGCTGAGGCGCGTCCAGGTCCAGCGCGCCTGGCCGTGCAGCCGGCCGCCGTTGGTCGTCGTCGCGGTCACAAAGCCGGCATCGCGCACCTGCGCCACCACCGCGTCGTTGAAGTGGCCGTAGGGGTAGCAGAAATGTGCGACCCGCCGCCCGATCAGCTGCTCGATGCGCTGCTTGCCGCCGACGATCTCCTCGCGGCTGCGCTGCGGGCTGAGGGTGGGGAGCGATGGGTGGGTGCGGGTGTGGGCGCCCACCGTGATCAGCGGCGAGCGGCTCAGCTCGACGACCATCGCTGGCGTCAGGTAGTTGGGCTGGCCGAGCACATCGCTGATCAGGTAGATCGTCGCCTTCATCTGGCGCGCCTGAAGCAGCGGCCAGGCCTCGGTGTAAAAATCGCGGTAGCCGTCGTCAAACGTCAGCACCACCGGCTTGGCGGGCAGCGTCCAGCCGTAGTCGGCGGCGAAGTAAATATCATCGAGCGTGACCGTGGTGTAGCCGCGCTTGATCAGCCAGTCGAGCTGGGCGGCGAAGACCTGCGGCTCGACCGACAGGCCGGTCCGCAGCGGGTCGTGCACCGGGTCGGGGTTGACCGAGATGTAGTGGTAGGTCAGGATCGGGACGTTGACGGTCGTCGGGCTAGGCGGCGCTTTGGCCGCTACCAGCGGTAGCAGCAGACCCAGCCAGGCCAGCAGCGAAAGCACACGGCGCATCAGAGCTTCCTTTGTGTCGCTCAGATTATAGCCCGATCAGGCGCCAGGATTGCAGCGCCGTTACGATGCGCGCGCCCGGCAGCTGGCCAGCGCAGAAACTCTTGGCGTGCTGTATAATGCCCAAATCTCATCCTTAAAGCCGCTTGCTCGTCGCTGAGTCACTCGCTGGGGTTACGCCGCATGTCGTCCACCCTGCTGCTGATCGAAGACACCCTCGATAACCGCAAATTTTTGAGCCGCCTGCTGACCTTCTATGGCTACCGGCTGCTTGAGGCGCCCACCGCGCCCGAGGGCCTGGAGATGCTGGCCCACGAGGCGATTGACCTAGTGCTCATGGACCTGTCGCTGCCGGGCATGGACGGCTGGAGCGCCATCCGCCATATTCGCGACGACCTCAAGCTCGCGCAGCTGCCGATCATTGCCCTGACCGGCCACGCGCTGGCGACCGATGTAAGCGCCGCCTACGAGGCCGGCTGCAACGGCTATGTGACCAAGCCCGTGGATATTGACCTCCTCCTCACCGAGATTAAGCGCTGCCTCACCCCCTAACTGTCGCAGGAGCCGCGTATGTCGATCCGTCGCCGCCTGGTCATTGGTCTCGCTTTGTTTGGCCTGGTCGGGCTGATCGGCGTGGTCAGCAGCGTCGCGGTGTCGCTCTACGCCGGCAGCCTCCTCGACCGCCTGGCCCAGCGCAACCTGCCGCAGCTCGATCTCAACGGCCAGATCAATCGTCTGGCCCGCAGCCTGGAGCTTGACACTTTTGAGTATCTTGCGGCGCCCAAGCTGACGCTGCGCACCGAGGTCACTGGCAGCGTCGCGCCCCTCAATGCCGCCATCGAGCGCTACGATCGCAGCTACCGCGACACCAACCCCACATTTGTCGCGCAGCTAATTGCCGAGAGCCAGACGGTCCAGCAGGCGTCGAGTCTGGTCCTGGACCGCGCCGATGCCCAGCAGCAGGCGATCTCGGCCTTCAATCAGGACGCCGCGACCGCCGACCTGGTCCTCAATCGCCAGCTGGACATTATCGCCGGCGGCACCCGCCTGCCGCTGATCGACACCCGGCTGCGGCTCCAGGCGATGCGGCTGGCCACCTTTCAGTACATCACTACCAACAACCCCGAGGAGCGCGCCACCGCCAAACAGGCCGTCGCGACCGCCCGCGGCATCGTCGCGCTGCGTGGCGTCGACGGCTTTCCCGACGATCTGATCAACAGTGTGACGACCCTCAGTGACCAGTGCGAGCTGACGCTACAGTCCCACGATGATCTGGAGGCCGCCGTCACCCAGATGCGCGATGCAGTTGATCAGCTGACCGCGACTACCAACGCGCTCAATGCCCAGACCCTTAGCGATAGCACCGCGGTCTCGGTGACCATTGAGACCGCCGTCTACCTGAGCCGCATTGCGCTGCCGGTGCTGGCGCTGGTCGGCCTGCTGCTCGGCATCTTGATCGGCTGGTGGGTCTGGCGGGCGGTCGCCCGGCTGCTCAACTTGGTGGTCAGCAGCAGCGATGCGGTCCGCCACGGCACCTACCAGGTCGTGCCACGCAACGAGCGCGGCGAGATCGCGGCGCTGATGACGGCGTTTGATGAGATGGTCATCGCGCTCCACGCCCGCGACCAGGCGCTCAGCGCCGCCAACGCCGATCTATCGGCAGCGGTCAAGCGCACCGAGGAGGCCAGCCGCCTCAAATCGCAGTTTTTGGCGATGATGTCCCACGAGCTGCGCACGCCGCTCACGGGCATGCTTGGCTTCGTCAACCTGCTACAGCGCGGCATCTATGGCCAGCTTGGCACTGACATCCTGGACGCGCTCCACAGCATTGATAGCAATGGCCAGCACCTGCTGACGCTGATCAACGATGTGCTCGACATCGCCCGCATCGAGTCGGGCAAGGTTGAGCTGCAGATTTCGGCGGTCAGCCTGGAGCACATGCTTGACCAAGTGATCCAGGTGACGCGCCGCATGGCCGACGACAAGCAGCTTGAGCTGCGCGCCACGCTGGACCCGCGGCTGCCGGCGGTGCTGCTCGGCGACGAGCTGCGGCTGCGCCAGGTGGCGATCAACTTCACCAGCAACGCCATCAAGTTTACCGACCACGGCAGCGTCGAGATCGCCTTCACTTACCTGGACTCGGCCAGCTGGCGCATCAGTGTCCACGACAGCGGCATCGGCATCGCGCCTGAGCATCAGGAGCTGGTCTGGGAAAGCTTCCGGCAGGTCGACGGCTCGACCAGCCGCATGTACAACGGCAGCGGCCTGGGCCTGGCGATTGTGCGCGAGCTGGTCATGCTGATGGGCGGCACGGTGTCGTTGGAGAGCACGCCCGGCGCCGGCTCGACCTTTAGCGCCACGCTGCCGATCCACACCATCGAGCGCGACATTGCCATGCTGCTGCCCAGCGCGGCCGCGCGCTAGCGCCGCATATGCAGCGTCTGCGGCCGTGGCTGTTCGTTGGCAAGCACCGCGAGACGCTGCTGCCCGCGCGGCTCGTGGCCGGCGGCGCGCGGGCGCTACTACACCTGGCCGAGCAGGTCCCGTCTGGCCCGCTGCTGGCCCGCACGATTTTGCTGGAGGACGGCGCCCCGCTGTCGCCCACCGATCTGGACGCCTGTCTGGCGTTTGTTCAGCAGTGCTACGACCAGTCGCTGCCGCTGGTGATCGTGTGCGGCGCCGGCGTCAGCCGCTCGCCCACCGTCGCCATCGCAGCGCTCGTTGAGATCGAGGGCCTTGCGCTGGCCGACGCCGCCCGCATCGTCCGCACGCTGCATCCCGACGCCATGCCCCACCCCGCGCTCTGGCAGTCGCTATGCGAGCGCTACACCTCGCCCATCCCCTACATCGAGCTGATCCGCTACGGCGGCGTCTAGCTCGGCTGCTCGGCGCCGCGCTCCGCGATGCGCTGCCGCCAGGCCCGCTGCGCATCCTGGTAGCCGAGCTGAAACAGATGCTCGTGGGTGTCCAGCTCGTAGTCAATGATCCAGTCGGGCGGCATCAGCTCCTCGGGCGCCACGATCAGCGGCCGTCGAAACACCCGCGGCCGCGGCCCGTCCCACGGCAGCCCGGCCGCGACCAGCTGCGCCACCGCCCGCGCCAGCCGGTTGCGCTCCTCCAGCAGCTCCAGCGCCGTTTGGTACGAGGCCGCCAGCGCCCAGTCCAGCGTGCGGGCCAGCGCCTGAAAGAGGTTGTCGGGCAGCGCCGGCGTCGGCCGCGGGTCGCTGCTGCCGTACCAGGGCGACATCATCACCACAATTGTGTCCACCTCCGCGTCGCCCGCCAGCTCGATCACCGGCTCCAGCGGCGTGTTGGCCAGCACCGCGCCGTCCCAATACTGCCGGTCGTTGAGATGGGTCCACGGGTAGATCAGCGGGATTGAGGATGACGCCATGAGGTGATCAATCGTGATTTTTTCGGCCCCGGCGTGACGCGGCAGGTCGCGGTTGGAGAACGTCCGCAGCAGCCCCGACGACACATCGGTTGCGGTGATCGTCAGCGCGGGCGCGGCGGGGCTGTTGATACGCTGCCAGTCGACCCAGTTCAGCGGGCCGAGCGCGGTGGCCTGCGCCTCGGTGAAGGTGTGACGCCAGGGGGTGGTATCAAAAATATGTAAAAATGGCGGGAACATCTGGCTAAACAAGCCGCCGCCGATCCAGCCGCCTGGCCCGGTCGAGCGCTTGGGGCCGCCCGGCACATCGACGTGCAACTCATGGGTGTCCGAGGTCAGCACATCCTTGAAGACGTAGCGCAGCACCGGCCGCAGCATCACGGGCACCTCGCGCGACAGCGTCTGCACATGCTCGGTCCGCATCGCGCGCCAGAGCGCCTCCAGCTCCGCCACCGTGCGGCCCGAGGCGATCGCGGCGCCGTTGACCGCGCCAATCGATGTGCCGACAATAATGTCTGGCCCCTGGCCATCTATGACCCAGCCTAGCTCCACCAGCGCGCGGTAAACCCCGACGTGGTACGCGCCCCGCCCGCCGCCACCCGACAGCACCAGTGCAGTTTTTTGCATGTGTCCTCGCAAGCGTGTGTTTACCCGTAGTCTACCTGATGGCGTTGCGGGCAAAATGACGCTTGCTTAACCAAACCGCGTATTGCTGAGCTTGTTGGGCTGGTGGAGGCTGATCATGCTCACAGAGGAGGGCCAGGGGCCGAGAAAAGCGCGCGGGCCGCGGCGCGGTGCCGGGCAGGGACGGGGCAGAAACGAGGTAGGAACGAGGCAAAACAAGGCAGCGGCCGTGACAAGCGCGGTGGCAGCGACGCTGGTCCCTGACAGCCCTCCGAGAGCCGCAAAAGTGTACCAAATCTACTATTTTTAAACTCAGCTCGACACTATGGCTCGGCGACGACCAACCAGGGTGTGAGCACGCCGCCAGCCAGCCAGCCGATCACCCGCACGGCACCGTAGCGCACGCTGCCGTGCGCGCCCAGCCGCCCGAGGACCGCCTGGTCCGGCAGCGCCGGCAGCTTGATCTGCGCCGCGCCTGCGTCGGGAACGCCGCCGGGGCCAACCTGGTCGGCCAGCAGCAGAGTGGGCGGCGCGCTCAGCAGCGTGCCATGCACCTCCAGCAGCACCTGGTCCAGCGCGCCGCGATTCGCCACCAGGTTGGCGAGCGTCGTGCGCTCGGGCTGAACCACGCTGATCGCTGTGATCGTCAGCTGGTACGGATAGCGGCCGTCGGGGCCGTAGGCGCCGGGCGGGCCAAGCTCGCCCTGGGCCTTGACCACCGCTGGCCCCGCGCCGAGGGCCTGCGCGACCTCCGCCGGCAGCGCGCCGCCCAGCCAGATCGCGGCGTCGCCGGGCGGGCCGAGCTGTGGCACGAGCACCGCATGCTCCGCGAGCAACGTCGCCGGGCTGATCACGGTCAGCGGCTCGCCAACCCAGCGCTGCGGGTCGGCGAAGAGTTCGGCGCTGGTCACGCGGCCAGGCTTGGCCACGGCCGCGGTCGGCGTCGCTGGCACCGTGCCACTGCTACAGGCTGACAGGAATAAAGCAAGTACCAACATAAGCCAGTGCTTCATGCTCACCATCCTACCAGGCCGCCGCACATCCGGCAATCTGGCCCAAAAACGGCGCCCCGAAAGCTCCCGGCGTAGAAATGATAGCTTTTGACAGCTTGTGAGACCCTCTGACAGCCCCGCGCTGCTATACTCAGCTCACTTATTACTGTGCAATTTGTCACAAACCTGCCTAAGGGAGCAACTACCATGGGAACGAAAAACTCGCGCATCGCTGGGTTTTATCAGCTTGACCCCGCCGCCCGGCTCCGCGAGGTTGGTGCGTTCGATGGCCTGAACACCGACGATCTCGCGGCGCTGCGGGGCGGCCAGGGTATTCTGACCCTTGAGCGAGCCGACCATATGATTGAGAATGTTGTCGGCACCTTTGAGCTGCCGCTCGGCATCGCCACGAACTTTCAGATCAACGGCCGCGACGTGCTGATCCCAATGGCGGTCGAGGAGCCCTCGATTGTGGCGGGCGCGTCGTTCGCTGCCAAGCTGGTGCGGGCTGGCGGCGGCTTTCGCACCTCCAGCACCCGCGCGCTGATGATTGGCCAGATTCAGCTGGTGGATGTCCCCGACCCGGCCAGTGCCAGCGCGGCAATCTACGCCCAGACCCAGCACCTCCTGGACCTGGCCAACCGCCAAAGCTCGTCGCTGGTCAAGCTTGGCGGCGGCGCCGAGGCGATTGAGGTGCGCTCGTTCGCCGAATCGCCGGCCGGGCCGATGCTGGTGGTGCATATCATTGTCGACTGCCTGGATGCAATGGGTGCCAACGCCGTCAACTCAATGGCCGAGGCCATCGCGCCCACGCTGGGCGCCCTAAGCGGCGGCCGGCCGGTGCTGCGGATTCTCTCCAACCTGACTGACCGGCGGCTGGCTAAAGCAACGATCAGCGTGCCAGTTAGCGCCCTAGAGCGCGCCGATATGTCGGGCGATGAGGTGGCGCAGGGCATGCTCTACGCCTACGCCTTTGCGGCGGTCGACCCATACCGCGCGGCCACTCACAACAAAGGCATCATGAACGGCATTGATCCGGTGCTGCTGGCGACCGGCCAGGACTGGCGGGCGATTGAGGCCGGCGCCCACGCCTACGCCGCGCGCAGCGGCCGCTACACCTCGCTCTCAACGTGGGGCCGCGACTGCGACGGCAACCTGGTGGGGACGCTGGAGATGCCGTTTGCGGTCGGGATTGTTGGCGGCGCGACCAAAGTTCACCCGGCGGCCCAGGCGGCGCTCAAGCTGATCGGCGTGCAGTCGGCGCGCGAGCTGAGCTGAGGTCTGCGTCTGCGCCGGCCTGGCCTCGAACCTGGCGGCGATGCGGGCGCTGGCGACCGAGGGCATTCAGCAGGGCCACATGGCACTGCACGCCCGGCAGATCGCCATGAGCGCCGGCGCGACCGGCGGCCTGGTCGCCGTGATCGCCGACCAGCTGGTCACCGAGCGCAATATCAAGCCCGGCCGGGCGGCCGAGCTGGTGCGTGAGCTGAGCGAGGCGCTCGTCGCGGCCTAGTGCGCTGGGGCCGCTGGGCAGGCTGTGGCACGCGCCGCGTTGGCCCAGCGGCCCTTGTTTTAAACCGCTGTTGCTACGCCACGTCGCATGCTAAAATAGCCGCGCTGCCGGGACACCCATAGGCCGGCGGTGTCGCTTTGCAAAAAGAGTGAGCAGCAGTATGAGTGCAGCCAGTCCCGAGTCACAGCAGCTTGTTGAGCGTGGCAAGGCCGCAGTTCGCGCCGGCGATACGGCGAGTGCCCAGCGCTTCCTGGCGCAGGCAGTGCGCCGCGACCCCAGCAATGAGCAGGCCTGGCTCTGGCTGGCCGGCGTGGTGCGCGAGCCGGCCGCCCGCCGCGAGTGCTTCGAGCGCGTCCTGGCGCTCAACGCCGGCAACGTGATGGCCCAGAAAGGCCTGGCGGCGCTGGGCGGCCCGGCGCCAACGTTGTCGGCCGCGCCAGCGTCGTCGTCAGTGCCTGCCACGAGTGCCGCGCCGTCGGCGCCGGCGGTTGCTACGAGCGCCACGGTGCGGCTCCCTGATCCCGAGGCCGTCGTGCCCGCGCCGGTTGCCGCCGAGACCGCGCCGGCGGTTGGGTCAACGGTGCGATTCGCCGAAGCGACGGCGGATTCGGTGATCGGCGCTGCGGTCGCTGGGGATGCTGCGGCCACCACCGCAGGCGCTGGCCCGCTGGGAGTGGCCGCCGCCAAACGGCGCCGTCAGCGCCTGCTGATCGGCGTTGCGCTGGTGCTGCTGCTGGCGCTCAGCCTGGCAGTGGGCGCGCTGGTCGCGCAGTATCTCGCCAGCCCGCCCACACCGCCGCAGAGCCGCACGCCGTCAAGCAACCAGCCGGTCATGGCAGCCTGGGCGGCGCCGCTGGCCTAGCCACTCGTCGAACACATAGCTAGCGCGCTGTAGCCCCGATGTACCGATTGCCCGCAGCTCTACGCCAGAGCTTGCGGGCAACCTGCGGCTATGAGCCGCCAAAGATAGTCGCCCGATCATTGCTGGGTCACACACTTCAGTCTCGGCAACGCTGCGCCAAATGTACGGCCGCCTGAGTGCCGCCACCCCAAAACTCCTATTGCGGTTCGTATCAAACCGCGGTCAATTTGTTTAAACGTGCTGCCAACGTTCTGCGCCGTTCCCGTCGTGTCTCGTTTGCTGCACTACCCCTACACCGTCGGGTCTGTTTGGCACGCATACCGAGGAGCTGTCTATATGCAGCAGTCGCCAAGCGCGCTATGAGCGCTGTGGCGTATTTGCCGACACTGCCCAGCCCGGCATGCCGAGCGCCCCGCTGTGTTGCAGCGGGGCACTCGGCGTTGGGCGGTGAAAATCAGAGCATTTCGATGCTGAGCGCGACAGCCTCGCCGCCGCCCAGGCAGAGCGACGCCAGGCCGCGCCGGCCGCCGCGGGCCTGTAGCGCGTGCAGCAGCGTCACCAGCACGCGCGTCCCCGAGGCGCCAATCGGATGCCCCAGCGCAATCGCGCCGCCGTTGACGTTGACCCGATCCCAGTCCAGGCCGAGCGTCTGGCCATTTGCCAGAATCTGGGCCGCGAACGCCTCGTTGATCTCAAACAGATCGTAGTCGTCCAGCGTGGTCTCGGTCTTGGCCATCAGCGCCTGGACCGCGAAGGTCGGCGCGGTGAACAGCGCCAGCGGCTTGACCGCGGCCTGGGCGTAGCCGGCGATGCGGGCCAGCGGCGTCGCGCCCAGCTCGCGGGCTTTGGCGCCGCTCATGATCACGACCGCCGCCGCGCCGTCGGTAATGCCCGGCGCGTTGCCGGCGGTCACGCTGCCGCCGTCGGACTTGAAGGCTGGCCGCAGCCCAGCCAGCTGCGCCGGGTTGCTGTCGGCGCGCACGGCCTCGTCGGCGCTGAACAGCGTGGTCTGGCCTTTTTTGCCCGGCAGCTCGACTGGCACGATCTCGGCCGCGAAGGCGCCGGCCGCCTGGGCCGCCGCGGCCCGCTGATGCGACTGCGCCGAAAAGGCATCCTGCGCCTCGCGGCTGACGCCAAACTCGCTGGCGATCCACTCGGCCGACAGGCCCATGTGGTGGCACTCGGTCGCGCACCACAGCCCGTCATGGACCACGGCGTCGAGCATCTCGGCGTTGCCCAGGCGATAGCCGAAGCGCGCTTTGGGCAGCAGGTAGGGCGCGCCGCTCATATTCTCCATGCCGCCGGCGACGATCACGTCGGCGTCGCCGGCGCGGATCAGGCCGGCCGCCAGCATCGCCGCCTTCAGGCCCGAGCCGCAGACCTTGTTGATCGTCAGCGCGCCGACGCTGTCGGGCAGGCCGGCTTTGAGGGCCGCCTGGCGGGCCGGCGCCTGGCCCAGCCCGGCACTGATGACGTTGCCCATGATCACTTCATTGATCGTCGCCGCATCAATCCCGGCCCGCGCGACGGCGGCCTTGATCGCGAAGCCGCCCAGCTCAGGGGCGCTAAATCCCGCCAGCGAGCCGCCAAACTTACCAATCGCCGTGCGCGCCGCTGCCACGATCACCGCGTCGCGCTCCCCAAATGTCGCCATAGCCAGCTCCAAAAAAGCCGCCCCTGCATTGCAGCGACGGCATCAAGACCAAACACAGTTGGTGGCACCTCGTTGTGCAGCTGTAGTGTAGCACACCGCGCCGGCACGGTTGTTGCACCGGGCGCGGCAACTGGGAGGCTGCGATGCGCTGGTGGCTGCTGCTGAGCTGTGTGCTGTGTCTGACGGCGTGCAATGTCGTGATTACCTCGACCGCCGAGGCGCCCGCGCCAACCGCCGCGCCCGCGCCGGCCGCCGCGCCGCCGCTGGCCGGCGGCGCCGCCGAGGTGCCGGGCGCCGCGCGGACTGAGCTGGTGCTCAAAGGGCTGGTGGCCTACCTGGCGTTTTTCGCCGAGCTGTGCGGCGCGCTGGTGATCGGCGTGGCCACGATCCGCGAGTTTGTGCGCTACGTGCCGCATGTTTTTCGGGCGCCGCGGGCCAGCGAGGACTACCAGGAGGACATCCGGCTGCGGCTGGGCCGCTCGCTGGCGCTGGCGCTGGAGTTCGAGCTGGGCGCCGACATTTTGCGCACGGCGGTGGCGCCGAGCTTCAGCGCGATCGCTGTGACCGCCGCGGTGATTGTCTTGCGGACGCTGCTTAACTATTTTCTGGAGCGCGAGCTGCGGCAGGTCGAGGAGCGTCGCGGCACCACGGCCGAGCGGCGCTAGCCCAGCAGATCCGCCGCCACGGCGGCGACGGCGCTGAGGGCGGCGGTGTCCTCAGCGCGCACGCCGAGCTCGGCGAGCGCCTGGCCTAGCCCTGGCACGGCCTCGGCGGGCGCGGCGACAACCGTGGGGTGCGGCGCAAGCGCTGGCAATTCAGTGCTGGGCAAGGTCCACAGCGGCGGCCGCGCGATCGCCGGCGGCTCCCAGCCGTAGAGCTGCGCCAAAAACTCGGCGTAGCCCCGCGCGGCCTGCGCGAGCGTGTGCTGCTCGGCGACCCAGTGCCGTGCGGCCGCGCCCAGCGCCGCGGCCACGGCCGGGCGGCGGTGCAGCAGCAGCGCGTAGCCGTAGATCAGATCGGCCTCGCTCGCGTCGGCGTCGACTTTGGCGCAGACCGCATCGGGCAGCTCGGCAAAGGCATCGCCGGCCGAGACCAGCGTTGGCCGCCCAGCGCCCAGCAGCCGCAGCAGGCTGGCCGAGGTCTCGCCGGCCGTCGGGTGGCGCAGGTTCAAGCACAGGTCGGCGGCGGCGACATAGGCCGCAAAGCTGTCGGCGCTGACATAGCCGGTCACGGTGACGGCGCCGCTCAGGCCCAGCCGTGCGATGATCGCGTCCAGCGGGTAGCTCGGCGAGACCGAGCCGACCAGGATGTACTGTGCGCCCGGCACCTCGCTGGCAAAGCGCCGAAACGCCCGCAGCGCCGGCTCGATCCGCTTGTAGGGGTTGATGTGGCCAAACGAGGCCCAGATCACCGCCGCCTGGTCGAGTCCCAGCGCCGCGCGGGCCGCCGCCTGGTCAACCGCCGGCGGCAGCGGCACGCCCATCGGGACGTGCGCGGTGGGCAGCGCGGGCGCGACGCTGTGTGCCGCCGTCACCAGCCACTGGCTGTGGCCGATCAGGCCGCGCGCCGCTACCAGCACATCGCGGTTCAGCGGCATCTGAAATACCGCGTCGGTCAGCTGGCCGCGCAGCATGCGGTCGGCGGTGCGGCGGCCGGCGGCGCCGTAGTCGCGGGCCAGCTCGTCGCGGTACTGCTGTAGCTCGTTGCGCTGCGCCCAGCGGCCGAGCTTGAAGTGGTGCAGCACCCAGTCATGGAGCACCACCATGCCCGGCAGCGCCAGCAGCGCCTCGTAGATCGCGGTGTGGGCCGGGCTGTTGCCGAGGTGGTAGATGATCGCGTCGTAGGGCTGGCGGCGGTGGCGGGCGACGAGCGTGTCCACAGTATGCACCGTCAGCGCCGCGCTCAGCTGCGGGTTGCTGGGCACGACGCCGCGCTCGACAAACAGCTCCAGCTCAACGTACTGCCCTAAAAATGGCAGCAGCTCCTCGCTGTAGTCTGCGATGCCCGAGCTGACCGGGTTGACCGGCGAGCAGTAGGCGACCCGCCGCAGCGCCACTACGCGGTCGCCAGGCGCTCGACCATGCCGCGATGGGCCGCCAGCTCCAGCTCGTCGTCCAGCGGCGGCAGCGCGTCGCCCGACCGCCGATTCAGCGCCAGCTGGAGCAGATGGTCGGCGAAGTGCGGGTTTTTGGGCAGCAGCGAGCCGTGCATATAGCAGCCAAAGACATTGTTGCTCCGTGCACCCTCGGTGCCGTCCTCGCCGTTGTTGCCAAAGCCCTGCACCACCTGGCCCAGCGGCCGCACGTCCGATCCCAAATACGTCCGGCCGCTGTGATTTTCAAAGCCGACCAGCTCAGGCGGCGCGCCGGGGCCGAGCGCGAGGTCGGGCGTGCGGACGACAATGTTGCCGATTAGGCGCTGCGCGCCGCCGACAGTGTGGACATCGAGAATGCCGACGCCCGGCAGCTTCTCATCGGTGTGGGTCAGAAAATAGTGGCCGAGCAGCTGGTAGCCGCCGCAGATCGCCAAGAGCACCAGGCCGTCGGCGACGGCGGCGCGCAGCTCGGCCGCCTGGCGCTCCACGAAGTCGGCCGCGACCAGCGCCTGGCCGCTGTCCTGGCCGCCGCCGAAAAAGGCCAGGTCAAACTGCGCCCAGTCCACGTGCTGGCCCGGCTGCACGCCGACGACCGCAGCGCCGATGCCGCGCCACTGGCAGCGCTGCTGCAGCGTCAGAATATTGCCGCGGTCGCCGTAAATATTCATCTGGTCGGGGTAGAGGTGGGCAATTCGCAGGGTGGTCATGGCGCTCCTCAGTGCTCTAGCTCGTGGATCAGCGGCACCGCGATGCTGAAGGTGCTGCCCCGGCCGGCGACGCTGCGGACCCACATCTGGCCGCCGTGCAGCTGGACGATCTCGCGGGCGATAAACAGCCCCAGCCCCATGCCGCTGGCCTTTGATTTGGCGTTATTGGCGCGAAAAAAGCGCTCAAATAGCCGCTCCTGTTCGTCGGCGGGGATGCCGATGCCCTGGTCGCTGACGCTGACGTACACCCAGTCGTCGCCGGGCAGCGGCGTGGGCGGCGGCGCGGCTGGCGTGCGGCCGACCGTGATGTCCACGGCGGTGTCGTCGCTGCTGTACTTGATCGCATTGCCGATCAGGTTGCTGAGCACCTGCGTCATCCGAAATTCGTCAACCTCGGCCAGCAGCGGCGCGTCGGTGATGGTCAGGAGCAGCTCGTGGTGCTGGGTGGTGCCCTGCAGCTCTTTGGCGACCCGCTCCACCAGGTCGGCCATGTCCAGCGTGTGCGGCTCGATGGCGAAGCGCTTGATGCCGATGTGCGACACGTCGCGCAGCTGATCGAGCAGCTGCGTCATGCGCCCGACCTGCTGCTCGATGACCTCCAGCCCTTTGACCGTCGGCTCCAGCGCAGGGTCGCGGCGGGCGCGGCGCTGTAGCAGGCTGGCGTAGCCTTTGATCGAGGCCAGCGGATTTTTAAGCTCGTGCGAGATGATCGAGATAAACTCGTCCTTCTCCTGATCCATCGACTCCAGGGTCTGGCGGCTGTGGACGCTCTCGGTGAAGCGCTGGGCGTTCTGGACCGCGGTCTGCCCGGCGTTGGCGATGGCCTGCAAAAACTCCAGGTTTTCTTCCTCAAAGGTGTAGGGCTTGCGGCTGCCCAGCAGCAGGACCCCCAGCGATTGGTCGCGCTGGACCAGCGGCAGCAGGATCACGCTGGCCATCTCGGCGGTCACCGGGTCGGCCGGGCCGTAGAGTGTGGTGGTCTCGCCGTAGATCGGCTGCTGCGTCTCGACGACCTGCAGCGTAAAGCGGCTGCTGGCCGGCGTAATGCGCTGGCGATCGGCGATCAGCTTGGCGCTGTAGCCCAGCTGGGTCAGCGCCACCAGGTCCGGCCCCTCGCACAGCCAGATGCCGCCCATGTCCATGCCCGCCGCCCGCATCGCGCCGCGCACCACGCGCTCGCCCACTTCACTCAGGTCCAGCGTGCTGCTGCTGGCCTGCACCACCGACAGCAGCGCCTGCAGCCGCTGGTTCACCGACTGGAGCGCATCCTGCGACTGCTTGGAGCGCAGCAGCGCCCGCACGCGCGCCAGCAGCTCGCTGTTGTTAATCGGCTGCGTCAGGTATTCGTCGGCGCCCAGGTTGAGGCCCTGGATTTTCAGCCGCTGGTCGGGGGCGTTGGCGGTCAGCAGGACCACCGGCAGCGCGCGGGTGCTGGCGTCGCCCCGCAGGTGCTGCACGACCTCGAAGCCATCCATGCCCGGCATCATCACGTCGAGCAACACCAGATCCGGCTGGTCCGAGGTCGCCAGGCGCAGCGCCTCCTCGCCACTGGCCGCCTGTATGGTGCTGTAGCCCTGGCCGCGCAACAGCCGCTCCAGCACATACACATTATCGGGTTGGTCATCAACGATCAGGATTTTGGACACGACCGGCTCCTTCGACATAGTGCGCGACCAGCTGGACTAGCTCGCGCGGGTTGATCGGCTTGGACAGATAATCGGTGCAGCCGGCTGCCAGCGCGCGCTCGCGGTCGCCCGGCATGCTGCTGGCCGTCACGGCGATTACTGCCAGCTGGGCAAACCGTGGCTCGCGGCGCAGCGCCTCAACCGTGGCGTAGCCGTTCAGGCCCGGCATCTGCATATCCATCAGCACCAGCACCGGCAGCGTGGCCGCCAGCTGCGCCAGCGCCTCGTGGCCGTTGATCGCCTGGATCACCTGGTAGCCCTTGCGGGTCAACAGGTGGTCCAGGACATACATATTATCGGGGTTGTCCTCGACAACCAGAATCACATCACTCATGCGGCGCCTCCTTTTCGGCCAGCCGTTTGATCTGCCTGGCCCACTGCCGGTTCAGCGTGTCGCCGACCTCGGCCAGCAGCTCGGCGCGCTGGCGCGGCCCCTTCTGGATCACGGTCGCGATCCGCGAGTTCAGCCGCTCGCGGTCGGCGGCGGTGATCTCTTTGGCGGTGATGATCAGCACCGGCACCTGCTTGAGGTCGGGCCGCGCCTTGATCGCCTCCAGCACGGTGAAGCCGTCCATGCCCGGCATCATCAGGTCCAGCGTGATCACGTCAGGGACGTGGCTTTCCAGCCAGGCCAGCGCGTCGGCGCCGCTGGCGCAGGTTTCCACTGCCATGCCGTTGTCGCGCAGCGCGGTCGCCAGCACCCGCTGCTCGATCGGGTCGTCGTCCACCACCAGCACCTGCTGGATTGGGTGGCCGTTGCGCAGCCGCTGCAGGCGGGCCAGCAGATCGTGGCGCGCGACTGGCTTGACCAGATAGTCTGAGGCGCCCAGACTATACCCCAGCTGCCGGTTATCGAGCATCGAGAGCATGATGATCGGGATGTCGCTGGTCGCCGGGTCGGCCTTCAGCGTCTGGATCACATCCCAGCCGTCACGTCCTGGCAGCATCACGTCCAGCGTCATGGCAAAGGGCCGCAGCGTGCGGGCTTTGGTGATCGCCTCGTCGCCGGTGCGCGCCACTTCGATCTCATAGCCATCATCATACAGGTATTTTTCCAGAATGTAGATCACCTCGGGGTCGTCGTCCACGATTAGCACGACCGGCTTGCTGGCCTGCCGGAACCGCTCGACCGACGGACGCTCGGCCGCAGGCTGCTCGGCCGCCAGCGCTGGCGTCGGGCTGATCTCCATCGTCTCAGCCGTGTGGCTCAGCCGGGCCGGGATGCTCAGCGTAAAGGTCGAGCCTTGTCCCACCACGCTGGTTGCCGTGATCTCGCCGCCCAGTAGCTCGACCAGCCGCCGCACAATTGCCAGCCCCAGGCCGGTGCCCTCGTAGCGCCGCGACAGCGAGCCGTCGATCTGCTGAAACTCCTCCCAGACCGTCGGCAGGTCCGCCTCGGCGATGCCGATGCCAGTGTCGCTGACCTCAAAGGTCGCCCAGTCGCTGGCGACGGTGTTGGGCTGCGGCGTGCCAACCTCGCGCCCGGCCCGCACCGCAATCGTGATCGTGCCGCGCTCGGTGAATTTGACGGCGTTGCTGAGAAGGTTGAGCAGCACCTGCTTGAGCTTATTCTCGTCGGTGTGGAGCCGCGGCAGCCCCGGCGCCAGATTGATCGCCAGCTGGAGGCGCTTGTCCATGACCAGCGGCTCGATCGTGCCGCGAATATTCTCAACCAGGTCGCGCGGCTGAAAGTTGGTCGGCAGCAGGTCGAGCTTGCCCGCCTCGATCTTGCTGAGGTCCAGAATATCGTTGATCAGCCGCAGCAGATTCTGGCCGTTGCGCTCGATGATCCCAACCTGCTTGCGCTGCTCGTCGTTGAGCGGCCCGTCCAGCTCGTCGTCCAAAATCTGTGATAGCGCCAGGATCGAGTTGAGCGGTGTGCGCAGCTCGTGCGACATATTGGCCACAAACTCGGACTTCAGCCGGTTGGCGTGCTCGACCTCCTGGTTTTTGCCCTCCAGCTCGCGGGCGCGGGCGCGCACCAGGTCGCGCTCGTTGCTGAGGGCGCTGAGCAGCCGGGCGTTTTCGATGGCGACCGAGGCGTAGGCCGCCAGCGCGCTGCTCAGGCTGATCATCTCGGGGCTGATGGGCTGGCTGCGGCGGTAGCCGATGATCAGCGCGCCGATTGCAACCTCTTTGCGAAATAGCGGCACGCCCAGCGCGGCCCGCATCTGCTCGGCGGCGTGTACCGGGTAGGCATCAGCCTCCTCAGCTGTCAGGTTTTCGATCACCAGCGGCGCGGCTTGGTCGATCACCTGGCCGGCGGTGCCGGTGTGCGGCTCGAAGACGGTGTTCTGCGCCGCGCTCGTCAGCATGCCGTCGGTCGCGACCCAGCGGGTTGCGCCGTTGGCATCGACCTGGGTGGCGACGGCGGCGTAGTCGGCCCCCAGCAGGCGGCGGGCTTCGCGGCAAACCAGGTTGAGGAGCGGCTGAAGGTCGCGCTGCTTGGCCAGCTCGCGGCCCATGTCCTGAAGAATTTGATTTTCTTCTAGCTGCCGCACAATCGCGGCGTTGCTTTGGCGCAGCTCCTCGCGCTGCCGGTCGGCGGACTCGAAGGCCCGCACGTTGCTAATCGCGGTTGCCAGCTGCGAGGCCGCCAGGCGCAGCTGCTGCGTATCATCCTCGCTGATCACGCCGACGCTGCCAATCGTCACGACGCCGAGCGCCGCGCTGCCAAAGCGCAGCGGCACGCTGACCACGCTGCGGATCACATCCTGGCCCAGCCCGGTCGCGATCCGAAATGGCTGGTCGGGCGGCAGGTCGCTGGCGGCGACCGCGCGGCTCTGCTCCAGCGCCAGGCCGGGCAGCCCCTCGCCGCTGCGCAGCGGCGCCAGCCGCCGCTCGTCTAGCCCGAGCACGCCGGCCGGCTGGAGCAGCCCCTCCTCCAGCAGATAGACCACGCCGATCTGGCCGCCGACGGCCTGGACCATTGTCGGTAGGGCATTTTGGAGCAGCGGCTGCATCTCGGTCGGGCCGTTCAGCCCGGTGATGACGCGGTTGTAGGCCTGCACCCGGTCCTGGCGCACCCGGAGCGCCTCGGCAAACTCGCCGATCCGCCGCACCAGCCCGATGCTGTACGACAGTGCGCCCAGCATGCTCAGCGTCACCAGCGCCAGCATCCCCAGATTCCAGGGATAGAGCGCGACAAAGCGCTGGTCGGTCGCCAGGTTGCGGCTGCGGGCGTACTCCTCGGCCACCTGCTCGCGCGAGCGCAGGGCGTCAAACAGCGTGCGGCCCAGGATCAGCACATCGGTCTGGCGGTCCAGGGCGCCGGTGCTGGCGCGTCGGACCGCCAGCGATTGGGTGGCGGCGGTCTGCCAGCGGTCGGCGTTGCTGTTGAGCTGCTCAATCTGCGCCGGCGCATCGGCCCCGACCGTCGGCGCCAGGTCCCGCAGCTCGGCGAAGAGCGGCGGCAGGTCCAGCTGGGCGCGGCGGTAGGGGTCCAAAAAGCTGTCGTCGCCGGTCAGGAGAAAGCCGCGCTGGGCCGTCTCCATGTCGCGCAGCAGCGCCCCGACCTGCGACAGCCCCAGCTGATAGCGGCCGATTTGCAGCATGGCGGTGCGATTTTGCACCCGCGCCAGGTCTAGGACGAACAGGCCCACCAGCAGCACCGCGATCAGCACCGCGGTGGTGAGCAGTCCTTGAATATTACGACGGGTGCGCTGTGGATTCCAGTTGAGCGCCTCGGGCAGCGTGCGAGCCATGCCTATCGATCCTCGTGCAGCGAAATGCCAATGTGTGTAGCTGCTAGGCGTAGCAAGATCGGCGCCGCTAGCTCGGCCACTGCGCGGCGGCCAGCGCGATGCCCTCGGGATCAGCGGCGGCGGCCAGCGCGGCGACGGTGCGGCCAAGCACGGGGTGCGGCCAGTCGGGCGCGATGCAGGCCAGCGGGATCAGGGCGAAGGCGCGCTCGTGGAGGTGGCGGTGCGGCACGGTGAGGGTTGGCGCGTCCACAGTATGGGCGCCGTAGAGGAGGAGGTCGAGATCAATCAGCCGCGGCCCCCAGCGCCGGCCGGCCTGGCGGCCCAGCGTCTGCTCGGTGTGCTTCAGCAGCGCCAGCAGCGCCAGCGGCGCCAGCGTGGTCGTGGCGAGGCAGGCGGCATTGAGAAACGGCGGCTGATCGAGGACGCCCCAGGGCGGCGTGGCGAATACCGGCGAGACGGCGGTGAGATCGAGGGCGGCGGCGAGGGCGGCGCGGGCGGCGCTCAGCAGGGCGAGGCGGTCGCCCTCGTTGCTGCCCAGGCCAATGGCGACGGTGACCGGCGTCTGTGGGGCGCGCTCAGGGGGCCAGGCAGACACGCCCGCCTAGCGCGACCACTTGCGGCACACGATCCGCGTGCCAACCCCAACTTGGCTGACGATCTCGAAGTCGTCCATCAGACGGCGGGCGCCCGGCAGGCCCATGCCCATGCCTTTGGACGAGGTGTAGCCGTCCTGCATCACTAGGCCAACGTCGGGAATGCCCGGCCCCTGGTCCTCGCAGATCACTTCGAGGCCGCGCCGCAGGCCGTTGCTGGCCTCCTTGACGGTCACGGCGCCCTGCCCCGCATACAAATAGATGTTGCGGGCCAGCTCGCTGATCGCGGTGGCGATGCGGGCCTGGTCAATCGCGCCAAAGCCGAGCGAGCGCGCCATGTCGCGGGCCACCATGCGGGCCGCCACAATATCCAGGTCGCTGGTAATTGCGATGACTTTAGGCTCGGCCATTGCTGCTCTGCTCCGTGGCCTGCCGTAACCTGGCGATCCCTTTCTCCAGATTCAGCGCGGTCAGCACCTTGGTGAGTTCAAGGCCAAGCTCGATCATGGTGATCGCGACGGCAGGCTGGAGGCCGGTGATCGCGACTTTGGCGCCCATCAGGTTGGACATTTGGGCAATATCGTTGATCAGGCGCCCGACAAAGCTGTCGAGCACGTCAACGGCCGTGAGGTCGAGGACGACCCCTTTGGCTTTGGTATCGTAGATGCGCTGGAGCAAAGCATCCTTGAACTCCATCGCCTGGACATCATGCAGGTTGCCCTGAATGGTGGCGATCAGGAAGTCCTCGATCTTCAGAATCGGTGTCCGATTAACCTCCACAGCACCTCCGAGGCGTGCAGCGCTTTGCTACCACGTTGAGTTTAGTCGTCATTCTAGGGGCCATCAGCATTATACACGAGCGACGCCAACCTGCAACCACCGAGATTGAGCCTAGATGACATTCCGTTCGGCCACCAGTGTGCGGGACAAACGTTCAATCCGCAGCTCGTCAATGGCGATCGTGTGGGCGCGGCCGTCGAGCAGCTCCTCGGCGATCAGTAGCCCGGTGGCCGGCGCGTGCATCACGCCGTGGCCCGAAAACCCGGCGGCATTGATCCAGCCGGGCAGGCCGGGCATGCGCCCCAGGATCGGCATGTGGTCGGGCGTGACCTCGTAGAGTCCGGCCCACGACTGCTGATGGTTGAGCGCCGCCCCCTCCAGGATCGGGAAGCGCGCCAAGCCGGCGTCGAGCACGGTGTCGAGCCAGGCCCAGTCCACGGTGATGTCGAAGCCGGGCGGCTCGTCGGGCTTCGATAGGCCCAGCAGCACGCTGGCGCCCTCCTTGCGCATATAGAAGCCGCTGCCGACATCGATGGTCAGTGGGATCGTCGGCAGCGCGGCGAATGGCTGGGTGACATACACATTGCGCCGCACCGGCTGCACCGGAACGTCAAGGCCAGCCAGCGCCGCGACCGCGCCGGCCCACGCGCCGGCCGCATTGACGACGATCTCGGCCTGCCAGCTGCCGAGCGGCGTCGCCAGTTCAAAGCCGCTATCGTTGGCTCGGACGGCGCTGACGCCGCTGTCGCGCAGGAGGCGCACGCCCAGGTCACGGGCGCGGCCGAGGTAGCCCATTGCGATGCCGTGCGGGTCGACGAAGCCATCGTCGGGGCCGTAGGTGGCGCCGAGCAGGCCGTCGGTCTGAAGGCCAGGGATGAAACGGGCGGCCTCGGCGGGCGTGAGGAGTTCGGTGCGCACGCCCAGGCGCTGCTGGAGCGCGGCGCTCGCCTGGTAGGTAGCCCAGTCGGCCGCGCTGTCCAGCAGAAACAGGTAGCCGGCCTGCTGGAGTTCGGCATGGCCGCCGACCTCGTCGTGAAAATGCTTGAAGCGCTCGATGGAGTACTGCGAGAGCTGAATATTGGTGGCCGACGAAAACTGGTGGCGCACGCCGGCGCACGAGCGCGCGGTCGAGCCGCTGACCTCGGTGGCCGCCTGCTCCAAGATGACCACATTGGTGCAGCCGCGGATTGCCAGGTGGTAGGCAATGCTCGCGCCCATGATGCCGGCGCCAATAATTACAACCTGTGCTGAGCTAGCCATGCGATCCTCGCTGGGTGTGGGCCGATTGTAGCAGCGCCGCGCGCCGCCGACAATCGCGGAACGTATGCGGCCGGGCTACTGCGACGCGGACACAGCGCGCCACCAGGGTGGCGGTGCTGCTTCAGCGCCCGCCAGGCTGACCGTCGCGCCGAGCTGCGGCCAGACCACGGTCAGCCCAGCCGCCGTCGCCGCCGCAAGGAAGCGCTCGGCCGGCTCGTCCCAGCGGTGAAACGCCAGCGCAAACGTCGCCCAGTGCAGCGGCACCACCACGCCCGCCCCGAGCGCCTGCGCGGCCGCGACCGCCTCCTCGGGCAGCATGTGGATGTGCGGCCACGTCGCACCATACTGGCCAATCGGCACGGTCGCCAGATCAAACGGCCCGTAGCGCCGGCCGACCTCGGCAAACGTCTCCGACCACCCGCCGTCACAGCCCAGGAAGGCGCGACGCTGTGGTCCCGTCACCACCCAGGCCGCCCACAGCGCCCGGTTGGTCCCGAGCGCCCGCCCGGAGTAGTGCTGCGTCGGCACCGCCCGCAGCCGCACCGTCGCGCCAGCAGCGGTGGTGATCGTCGTCTCCTCCCACCAGTCGCACTCGCTGATCAGGTCGGGCCGCACGCCCCAGCGCTCCAGGTGGGCGCCGACGCCGAGCGGCGCAATCCAGCGCACGTCGCGCCGGGCCAGCGCGGTGATCGCGGCGGCATCGAGATGATCATAGTGATCGTGGGTGATGACGACGGCGTCGAGCGGCGGCAGCGCGTCGAGCGTCCACGGCGGCGGGTGGAAGCGGCGCGGGCCGAGATACGGCAGCGGGCTGGCCCACTCGGCCCAGACCGGGTCGGTGAGCAGCCGGGCGCCGTCGATCTCGACCAGCGTGGTGGAGTGGCCGAGCCAGGTGATTTCGAGGTCGGCGGGCGCGGCAAACGCTGGCGGCGCCGCAGCTACGCGGAATGGCCGCGGCGGGCGGCGCTGCTCGCGGCCCAGCAGCTGCGCGCGTAGGGTCTGGAGCAGCGAGCCGGGCAGCAGCGTCGGCACCGGGCGCAGGTTATCGAAGCGGCCGCGCTGGGCGTGCGGCGACTGCTCAATGCGGGCGCGGCGGGCGCCCCGCGGCACAGCGCCCAGCACCGCCACGCGGCGCCGCAGCCGGGGCAGCGCCGCGCCGGCCAGGAGCAGCAGCGCGGCCGCTGCCACGCGGCGCCGCGCTGCTCGGCGGCGACGAGAGGAGGTTTGAAAAAATTTCATACGGCCTCATGAGCTTGGGCAGTGATTGATGTGCAGCGAGTGCGGTGGAGTTGGATCAGCGCTAGTCGTTGCGGCTACGCGTCGCCGGGCGCTGCTTCCTCAGCGGGCGGCTCGCGCCAGGCCAAGCGCTCGCGGACGCGGGCCTCGAAGCCGTGGGCGGTCGGGCGATAGTAGCGGCGGCCGGCCAGATTGGGCGGCAGATGAGTCTGATCAACCTGGGCGTTCTCGAAGTCGTGGGCGTACTGGTAGCCGGCGCCGTAGCCCAGGCCCTTCATCAGGCCGGTCGGGGCGTTGCGCAGATGCAGCGGCACCGGATCGTTGCGGGTCGTCGCCACGTCATCGCGGACGGCGCCGTAGGCCCGGTAGACTGCGTTGCTTTTCGGCGCCTGCGCCAGGTACACGACCGCCTGCGCCAGCGCCAGGTCGCCCTCGGGTGCGCCCAGAAAATGCACCGCCTGCTGCGCCGCGACGCACTGCGGCAGCGCCTGCGGGTCGGCCAGGCCAATGTCCTCGACCGCCATGCGAATCACGCGGCGCGCGACGTAGAGCCGGTCCTCGCCGCCCTCCAGCATCCGCCCGAGCCAGTACAGCGCGCCGTCAGGGTCGCTGTCGCGCACCGATTTATGCAGCGCCGAGATCGCGTCGAAGTGCAGGTCGCCCGATTTATCATACGCGACGCTGCGCTGCTGGTAGGCCTCGACGATCGCGTCGGCGTCCACTGTGCGGGCGCCGGCTGCGTCGGCGGCTCGGCGGCCAGCGCCGCGACCTCCAGGGCGTTGAGCGCGGCGCGGGCATCGCCGTTGGCCAGGTTCAGCAAGAGGCGCCGGGCGTCCGGCTCAAGCGTGGCGCTCAGCTTGCCCAGGCCGCGCTCGCTGTCGGCCAGCGCGCGGTCAACGAGCACGCCGACATCGTCGTCGCTCAGCGACTCCAGGGTGATCACCCGGCAGCGCGACAAGAGCGCGCCGTTGACCTCGAACGAGGGATTCTCCAGTCGTGGCGCCGATCAGCGTGAAGGTGCCGTCCTCGACATACGGCAGCAGCGCGTCCTGCTGGGCCTTGTTGAGACGGTGTATCTCATCCAGGAACAGCACGGTGCGCTCGCTGTAGAGCTGGGCGCGCTGCCGGGCGTCGGCGGCGACCTTGCGCAGCTCAACGACGCCGGCGCTGACCGCCGACAGCTGCTCGAAGTGGGCCGCCGAGCGCTGGGCCAGCAGCCGGGCCAGCGTGGTCTTGCCGGTGCCAGGCGGCCCCCACAGGATCAGCGAGAACAGCCGGTCCTGCTCCAGGGCGCGTCGGAGCAGCCGGCCCTCGCCGACCACGCGCCCCTGCCCGACGTACTCGGCGATGGTCCGCGGGCGCATGCGCGCCGCGAGCGGCGCGTGCTGCTCGCTGAAGGCCTCGCCGGCGGCGGTGAACAGGTCGCGCTTCGGCATGACTAGCCCGTGGCCCCCGGCTCAAGCGGCATCTCGACCAGAAACGTGGCGCCCTGGCCGGCGACGCTGCGCACGCCCAGCCGCCCGCCGTGGCGCACGACGATTTCGCGGCTGATATAGAGGCCGAGGCCCAGGCCGCTGGTCGCGCCGGCGGTTGAGGCGCGGAAGTAGCGCTGGAAAATTTTGCGCTGCACGTCGTCGCTGATGCCCGGTCCCTGGTCGCGCACCGCGACCGTGGCCGCCCGCGCGTCGGCGCTGACCTCGATGGTAATCAGCGTGTTGGCGGGGCTATACCGCGCGGCGTTGGAGAGGAGGTTGGTCAGCACCTGCTGGATGCGCAGCTGGTCCAGCGGAAAGACCAGCGTGGGCGGGCCGATGACCTGGAACTCATGCCGGCCGTCGCCAACCCGCACGCGCTCGACGCTGGCCTCGACCAGCGCCATCAGGTCGGTCGGCTGGAGCGCCAGCTGGAGCCGGCCGGCGTCCACCCGCGACACGTCGAGCAAGTTGTCAATCAGCATCACCAGGTGGTCAACCTGGCGCGAGAGCATCAGGCTGCCGCGCACGTCGCGGTCGGTGGCGTCGGGCCGCAGGCCCTCGCGCTTGACCAGCAGGTCGGAGTAGCCCTTGATCGCCGCAAGTGGCGCTCGCAGCTCGTGGGCCGCAATCGCCAGGAACTCATCGCGGGCGGTGTCGTGCTCCTTGTGGGCGGTGATGTCGCGGATCACGACCACGCCGCCGTCGACGGTGCCGGTGTCGGTCAGGAGCGGCGCGCCGCTGGTGCTGAGCACAATATCGCGCTCGTCGCGCCGCGCCAGAATCTCGTAGTCGTTGAACACGTCGCCGCGCAGCGCCCGGCCGAGCGGCATCGTCGCACCAAACAGCGGCGCCTCGTTGACATCGCGCAGCTGAAAGGTTTCGGTCAGCTGCTCCAGCGTGGTGCCGGGCGCGATCACGCCGCTCAAAATCCCGCCGGCGGCCTCGTTGGCCATCACAATATCGCCGTTGCCGTCACAGATCAGCACGCCCTCGGCGATCGAGCTGATCACGCCGGCCAGGCGGCGGCGCTCGCTGCTGGTGGCGGCGAACAGGTGGGCGTTGGCGACCGCAAAGCCGATCTGCGCGCCCATCGCCATCAGCGACGACCAGGTCAGCTGCTGGAGCAGCGCCAGGCGGTCGAGCATGATTAGCACGCCGACGACGGTGCCGCCGGCCAGCAGCGGCAGCAGCGCGACTGCCTCGGGGTCGCGGGCGCCCACAAAGCGGCTCCAGGGGTGGCCGGTGTGCAGCGGCTGCACCAGCGGCTGCCCGAAGCGCACGACCTCCTCGTAGGGCGAGCCGTTGACCGGCACGACATACAGCCGCGAGATCAGGTCGGGCGCCAGGTTCTGATAGACCTCCAGCACCATCATCTCGGTGCGGCCGTCGAGGAGCGCGATGCCGCCGCTGCCGGCGTTGATGACGTTGAGCACCACCTGCATGGCGTCGCGCAGCAGCTGGCGCAGATCGGCGGCGCCACTGATCGCCGTGACCACCGCGTCGAGGGCCTGGAGGTGGCGGTGCTGTAGCTCCAGCTGCTCGTAGAGCTGGGCGTTGCGTAGCACCACCGCCAGCTGGTTGGCAAAGGTTTGAAAGATCGCTAGGCCATCGCCGTGGAGCGGCAGGCGGTCGGTGGTATTGACCAGCACCAGCGCGCCGATCCGCTCCTGGCCGATCAGCAGCGGCACGATCGCCAGCGCACAGATCGGCGCCAGCGCGACCATGAACTGCTCTAAAATCTCGCGGGCCGGGCTGCTGGTCGCCGCAATCGCGCGGTAGAACGCCGCGGCGTCCTCCAAGAGCAGCGGCTCGCCCGTCAGCAGCGCCTGGCCGACCCAGCCCTCGCTCAGCCGCAGCCCGACGGTGTAGAGCGGATCGATGGGCAGCGTGGCCATCGGCGCGGCGGTGTGCAGCGCGGCAAACTCGATGCGGTCCGTGGCGGCGCGGTAGAGCCACAGCATGGCGGCGTCGACCTCGGCCACGGCGTCGGTGACGGCCACGCAGATTTTATAGCCCAGCTGGTCGGGATCCAGCTCGGTCGCCACCAGCGTCGAAAGCCGGAACAGCGTGACCAGCAGCGACTGATCGCTGCCGGGCGGCAGATTGGTCTGCCCCTGCTGCATCAGGCGCCCCGCTCCCAGCTCTGCCACCAGGCGGCCGAGCGCGCAATGCCCTGCTCCAGCGAGACCGACGGCGCGTAGCCCAGCAGCTCCTGGGCCTTCGATAGGTCGGCGACATAGTGCGTGACCTCGCCCGGCCGCTTGGCCGGCTCGATCTTGATGTCGGGCGTCCTATCGAGCGCGGCGCCGATGTAGCGTGCCAGGTCGACCAGCGAGCTGCCCTGCCCGTAGGCCAGATTGATCGTGTGGTTGCTGACCGAGCCGGCCAGCAGCCGCTCGATGCCGAGGACCATGCCGTCCACACAGTCGTCCACATAGGTGAAGTCGAGGACTTTATCGGCGCCAAACACCGTCACCGGCAGGCCATCCTTGATCCGGCGCATAAACAGCGGGATGACCCGCTCCATGCGCTCGATGTCGGAGTCGTAGCGGCCGTAGACGTTGGAGAACCGAAATACCAGATACCGCAGCCCATAGCAGCGCGCGTAGCTGTAGATCAGCGCCTCGCCGCTAATTTTCGAGGCCGAGTAGGGACTCTCGGTGAACGAAAAGTCGGCCTGGCCCTCCTCGGTGATGTAGCGGTGGATGTCGCCGTAGACCTCGCGCGACGACGAGAAGACCAGCGGCAGCTGATTCTGGCGACAAAACTCCAGGACGTTGAACGTCAGGGTGATGTTCTCCAGGGCGCGGTGCGGGTGCTCGACCAGCTCGTGGACTTTGGCGTTGGCCGCCAGGTGAACGACGAGATCGCACGGCGGGTACTGCACGGCGCCGATGCCGCCCACAAAGTCGCGGTAGGGCGCGCTGAGGTCCTGGAGCAGGTAAGGGAACTCGCTCGTCCAGGTGTTGGGGCGCTTGTCGATGCCAAACACGGTGTGGCCGGCGCCCAGCAGCTCGCAGCGCCAGGTTTGTGCCGATCTGCCCGCTTGAGCCTGTGATCAGAATTCGCACCGCGCTTCTCCTTCGGGCTGCCAGAAGCCAAAAGTATAACATAGCGCGTCGTAGCCGCTGCCCGCCCAATCAATTCGTCGCCGCCGCCGCTGTTACCGCAGCATCAGCCGGCGGTGAGGCTGCGGCCAGCCGACGCCCATGCAGCTGGCATGGCAGCGCGCGGCCCCAGCCCGTAGACTGTGGGCAATTAATTATTGATGAGGAGCGCTGTATGTCCTATCGTCGTTCGCTGGTGGCCGTGTGTACGTTGATTGCGGTGCTGGCCCAGGCTGTCCCAGCCCACGCCGCGCCCGCCGCCCTGCCTGGCGCTGGCCTGGTGCGCTTTATGCTCGCCACCTTTAAGTATGCTGATCTGATCGTCGAGCTGGATGGGGCGCAGGTGCTGCGCCAGCCGTCCAACACCATGAGCACCTACCTCCAGATCGACGCTACGCGCAATCACACGCTGAAAATCTTCGGCTATGCCCTCGCCGACGTGGGGCCGACGCTGGTGCGGTCGATCCCAGACTGGCGCGTGTCGCCAGGTGTAGTTGGCGCCAGCATCTTCGCCGACGACGGCACTGAGACCAGCGTTAGTGACACAATGCCGCCGAGCCGGGCTGGCCAGAGTTTTTTCCGGCCGATCCTTGCCGCCCAGGACACCACCGACCGCGTGCCGACGCTCAGCTTCGCCGGTCGGCCATTCAACTATATTCCGGGCGGTGGCGATCTGGAGATTGATCGCTTTGATACTGCTCAGACCGCGCGACTTGAGCTGCGCGAGTTCAATGACAGCCCAGTGATCGCTGCGCAGCACCTGCGCGCGCAGCCTGGCTATAGCTATGACCTGATTGTCGTGCCGGCGACGCCGGGCCTGCCCCAGCGACCGTTTTTCGTTGTCGTGGCCCAGAGTCCGCAGCTGCGTGCCCAGCCGACCACCACGCGGACGTTTCTGGAGACCGGCCACCTCCTGGAGGGCCGCTTCGGGCAGTACTGGAGCGAGACTGGCGGCCTGCCGGTCTTCGGCTTTCCGCTCAACGATGACCATCTGACCAGCACGGCCGAGGGCCAGTTTGTCAGCCAGACGTTTGAGCGCAACCGCTTCGAGCATCATCCCGAGAAGTCGGCGCCCTACGATGTGCTGCTGGGCCGGCTAGGCGCCGAGCGGCTCGTTCAGCTGGGCCGCAGCTGGCGGGCCGAGTACCAGCCGCGGCCGCTGGCGGCGGGCTGCGAGGCGGTCACGACCGGCGATGTGCAGTTTGCGCTGTGCGAGCCGTTCCGCAGCTACTATCACAGCCACGGCCTGGAGTTCGACGGCCGGCCGGGCTTTTCGGCGGCCGAGTTGCTGGCGCTGCTGGGCCTGCCGCTGACGCAGGCCGGGCGCGAGCGGAATTCGTCGGGCGATGACGTGCTGACCCAGTGGTTCGAGCGGGCGCGGGTCGAGTATCACCCCGAGAACAAGGCGCCCTACGACGTGCTGCTTGGCCGGCTCGGCGCCGAGGTCACGGGCCTCCAGGCCTTTACCTTCGATGACGAGGATCGCGGCTTTGCGCGGCGCAGCAGCCTGGGCGCCGCCGACTGGCGCGAGGCGGCCGGCGGCTTCGGCGGCCACTACTGGTGGACGTGCGCTGAGAAGCTTGGGAAGGGTATGGAGATGAGCCAGCTCGCCGGCTGGGATGTGCTGCCCAGCGGCAGCTATGATGTCGAGGTCTTTATCCCGAGCAGCCACGCCAATAGTCGCAGCGTCCCCTACGTCTGGGGCGGCGGCCATGACTACGCCCAGACGGCCTTCAATCAAAAGCCCTACAGCGACGCCTGGGTCAACCTGCCCATCGGCGACACCACGCGGCTGCTGGTCCACAGCAACACCGGCGAGGCCAACCCCGGCTGCGACTACCAGGTGGCCGTCGATGCGATCCGCCTGGTGCCGCGCAACGGGCCGACGCCGTAATCTGCGCCGAGCAGCGCTGATCGCCCGCGCGTGTGCCCAGCTTGGCGGCGCATGCGCGGCTGAGCCACGGCATCCACAGCGCCAGGGCTTGTGCAAAGTCAGCATGACCGCAGATGGGCGAGCTGGACATCAAGCTGCCAGTTCATCCGACGTTGGACGGAGGCCAGATTCGGCGGCCCCGCCCGATAGGCGAGACCAATAACGAGATTATTGAGCGAGGCCATGATCTCCGGGCCATGCCCACGCCGCAGCTGACCGGCATCCTCAAGCAGCGTCACATCGCGGCGATAGTGGAGGCCGTTTTCGATCCCCACTCGGCGCGCACCAGCTCCATTAAGCGCTGTGCCGAGGCCACGGTCGGGGATAAACTGGTGATGCCATAGCGAAGTTCACTCGTTATGTGCCCGTGCGCGTCGGTCACGCGCCGTTCCAGTTGGAACACCTGGGCGAGATAGGGCCAGGTACTGTAGCCCGCCAATTCCGTACTGGCCTGGAGGATGCGCTCTTCAATCCGCCCATGCCCGCCGTTGACGGTGCGGGCAGTGCGGAGGTCGAGTGGGGGTGTGGAGGTGCCGGGCAGGTTGGGCAGCGGCGTGAAGAGTTGCACGATGTCCGCGCGGAGGTGCGGCTGATTGTCTTTCAGGGTCCAGAGATAGTCCCCGCCCTGCTCCACGATCTGTGTACTCAGTCGCCGTTGGGCCTGCATCGCATCCCCAACCACCACCATACCTTCGAGATCAATCGTCGCTAGCAGGGTGGGGACTGCCACAATCTCATTGGCTTTGTCATCGACGGCGCATTGGGCCAGCACCACGCCGGTGGCGGGCAGATAGGCGGCCACCAGATGCACGCCACGGGTGGCGCCGAGCGGAATGGTTCCCCGTACCGTTTTGCCATCAACGGCGAGCACGATCTCGCCGCGCTGCGGCCGCTCGCCGGTCGCAGTGGGCGGGAGCAGCGCGTGCTGGACGGCGTGCGCAAACGTGGTGGGGTCCAGGGCCGCACCAAAGATGCGACTCCAGGTCGTGTAATGGGGCATCGTGGTGCGCGACAGGCCGAACAGGCGGGCCAGTGGGGCGGCCCGGAGCTGCGCCCACTCGGCAAGCGCACACAGGCGGGTGGCCCCAGACAGTTTGGCAAGCAGGGCAATGAGGATGAGCGGCACGAGCGGATAGCGAATTCCCCGGCGGTGGCGCAGGTCCGGCACCGTCGCCAGGACCGCGGCGAGCGTGGTCAGGTCCACCATGACCGCCATGTCAGCGGGCAGATCCAACGGGAGGAACGGTGTGGTAGAGTCCATATGACACCTCTGCTGGCGATGTTGAGCTTGAGCACTTGCATCATACCAACAGCGGTGTCACCTTTTTAAGGATCGCTGACTTTGCACAAGCCC
>CAWENH010000003.1:0-2360098 GCA_963810425.1 uncultured Chloroflexia bacterium
CTGTCCACAGCGCACATGTGTCTTGCGGCGGGCTTGCAGCCATGCTATAATCCCGCCGCTCGCGATCGGCAGTTTGATCGCACTATGAAGCGCTAATAGCGATTGGTGTAACGGTAGCACAGAGGCCTTTGGAGCCTTTAGTCTAGGTTCGAATCCTAGATCGCTAGCCAACTCAACACTTGAGGTTGCCAGCATCCACACATGAATGCCGAAAACCAGCCAGCCGCTTCATATAAACCCCTGATCGCCTGTGGGTATCAGGGGTTTGTTGTTGCAGCCGGCTCCTACCACATGGCTGCACCACCGCTATGACTACACCACCCCGCCTCGGCGTCATCGTGCTGGCGGCCGGCAACGGCACCCGCATGCGCTCGGCGCTGCCCAAAGTCCTCCACCCGATCTGCGGCCGGCCGCTGCTGGACCATGTGCTCCGCACCGCCGCGGCCGTCGGCGCCACGGCACAGGTCGTCGTGGTCGGCCCTGACACCCTCGATCAAATCCAGGCGCACTACGGCGCCGCGCTGGGCTACGCGGTGCAGCACGAGCGCCGCGGCACCGCCCACGCCGTCATGCAGGCCCAGCCGCTCCTGGAGGGCCAGGTTGATCGCGTCCTGGTGCTCTACGGCCCCGACCCGCTGATGCGCCCGGCGTCGGTCGCGGCGCTGGTCGCGCTGCTGGACGTGCCGGGCGCGGTCGGCGCCAACACCACGTTTGTACCGCCGTCGCCCGCTGGCTACGGCCGCATCGTCCGCGACGAGGCCGGGCAGTTTCTGCGCATCGTCGAGGAGCGCAACGCCACTGCTGAGGAGCGCCGCATCGCCGAGGTCAACCAGGGCGTCGTGGCCTACGACGCCGCGTGGCTATGGGCGCACCTCGCGCTGGTCCAGCCTAACGCCCAGAGCGGCGAGCTGTACCTGACCGACCTGATCGCGCAGGCGGTCGCCGAGCGCGGCCCCGGCGCGATCCAGACGCTGCAGCTCGACGACCCCGCCGAGGGGCTGGGCGTCAACGACCGCGAGCAGCTGGCCGAGGTCGAGGCGGTCATGCGGCGGCGCATTTTGCAGGACCTGATGCGCGGCGGCGTGACGATCACTGACCCCAGCCACACTTATGTGGATGTCGATGTCGCCGTCGGCCAGGATACCGTGCTGCTGCCCGGCACCATGCTGCGCGGCGCGACGACGATTGGCACGGGCTGCACCGTCGGCCCCAACTCGGTCATCACCGACAGCACCGTCGGCGCCGGCTGCGTGGTCATGTCGTCGGTGCTGACCAGCGCCCGCATGGACGACGGCGCCAACATTGGGCCGTTCTCGCACCTGCGCAGCGGCGCGCACCTCGGGCCGGGCGTCCACGTCGGCAACTTCGGCGAGATCAATCGCTCGACCCTCCACGACGGCGTGAAGATGGGCCACTTCTCCTACATCGGCGACAGCGACGTGGGTGCCGGGACCAACATCGGCGCCGGGACGATCACCGCCAACTACGACGGCAAGACCAAGCACAAGACCACGATCGGGCCGGGCAGCTTCATCGGCTCCGACTCGGTGATCATCGCGCCGCGGACGCTTGGCGCGGGCGCCCGCACCGGCGCTGGCTCGGTGGTCAACAAAGATGTCGCGGCCGGCGCAACGGTTGTCGGGGTGCCGGCGCGGCAAGTTCGTCGCCGCCCGCCGCCTGACCCTGCGGCGCCCGACGAGCAGGCTCAGCACTAACGATGCGCGCACACTGGCACATCACACGGGAGGGTCAACGGCCAATGGATGGCAGACTTCAGGTTTTCGCCGGCAACTCGAACCCCAGCCTCGCCAATGAGATCGTGGCGCATCTCAACCTCAACCTCGGGCGGGCCATTGTCGGGCAGTTCAAAAATGGCGAGACGCGCATCAAGCTGGAGGAGAACGTGCGCGGCTCGGATGTGTTTGTGGTGCAGTCGCTGACCACGCCGGTCGACCATCACCTGATGGAGCTGCTGATCATGATCGACGCGCTGCGCCGCGCCTCGGCCCAGCGCATCACCGCCGTGATCCCGTACTACGGCTACGCCAAGCAGGAAAAAAAGACCACCGGCCGCGAGCCGATCTCGGCCAAGCTGGTCGCCAACCTGATCGTGACCGCCGGCGCCCACCGCGTCCTGACGATGGACCTGCACGCCCCAGCCATCGAGGGCTTTTTCGACATCCCGGTCGACCACATGCAGGCCGGGCCGCTCCTGGTGGATCACTTCGCCAGCCGCAACCTCAGCAACGTCGTGGCCGTCTCACCAGATGCCGGCGGCGTGGGCCGCGCCAACCGCTTCCGCGAGCGCATCGGCGCCAGCCTGGCGATCATCGCCAAGCAGCGGCCCGAGCCAGACGTGTCGGAGGTGCTGGAGATGGTCGGCGACGTGGACGGCAAGACCGCGATCATCGTGGACGATATGATCTCGACCGGCGGCACGCTGATCGAGGCCGCCAAAGCGCTGCGGGCGCGCGGGGCGCAGCGCGTGTTCGCCTGCGCAACCCACGGCATTTTCGCCGGCGCCTCGTTCGCGCAGTTCCAGGACTCGCCGCTGGAGGAGATCATTGTCACCAACACGATCCTCCCGCCCGAGCACGCTGGGTCGAGCCGCATCCGCGCCATCAGCGTCGGCCCGCTGTTTGCTGAGGCGATCATGCGGATCCACAAGGATCTGTCGCTGAGCACGTTGTTTACTTAGAGCTGTTAGCTGTCAGCCGTCAGCTCTATGGAACTCTCAGTGGCTGCGTTGCACGGCTGTGCGTTCAGCGAAGGTGCTGCGACAGCCTTTGAGCGCTCAGCGCTAAAACCTGATCGCTGATGGCTTCGTAGCTCCTAGCGAAGGCGCTGCGCAACACTGCACGCTGATAGCTCAACGCTGGTGGTTGACGGCTTCGCCCATTAGCGGCACGCTACTTGGCAAGCGCTATGTGTTCAGCGAAGGCGCTATGCCAACACGGTACGCTGATAGCCAACGCTGATCGCTGACAGCTTCGCAGCTCCCAGCGAAGGCGCTGCACAACGCTGCGCAACATTGAATGCTGATAGCTAAAAGCTGATAGCTGACAGCTCGCAAAGGATATTCGTTGGACCCTGCTACGAGTTGGACCCTGCTGGGCGTCGCGGCCTGCGTGGTGGTGGCGGCGCTCGCGTCGGCCGCCGACGCCGCGCTGACGGCGATCTCGCGCCACCGGGTGAGCGCGATGCTGCACGACGGCCGGCCGCGCGCCGAGACCGTGACCCGCCTCCTGGACGACCCCGGCCGCTTCAAGGCCACCACCCTGACCCTCAACACCGCCGCCGCGATGGTGGCGACCGCGCTGACGCTGGCCGCCGCCTGGCCGTGGGGCGCCGCGTGGTGGCTGCCGATCCTCAGCCTGGCCGGGCTGCTGCTGGTCTTCCTGATCGTCGGCGAGGCGCTGCCCAAAGCCATCGCCACCGCCCGGCCGGCGCAGACCGCCACGTTTGTCGCGCCGCTGCTCAACGCCTTCGCCGTGCTGCTGCGGCCGGTCTCGGGGCTGGTCAACCTGGTAGTGCGGCCGGTCGTCGGCGGCAGCGGCAACATGCTGGTCAGCGAGGAAGAGCTGAAGATGCTGGTCAACGTCGGCGAGGAGGAGGGCGTCATCGAGCGCAACGAGCGCGAGATGATCGAGGATATTCTGGTCTTCGGCGACACGCTGGTGCGCGAGGTGATGGTGCCGCGCGTCGACCTCGTGGCGCTGCCGATGACCCACTCGGTCGCCCAGGCCGTCAACCTGGTCCTGAGCGGCGTGCACTCCCGCATCCCGGTCTACCGCGACACGATCGACAACATCGTCGGCATCCTCTACGTCCGCGACCTGCTGCCGCTGCTGCGCGACGGCCAGCACGGCCGGCTGGTCGGCGAGATTGTCCGCCCGGTCTACTATGTGCCGGAGACCATGAAGGTCGCTGATCTGCTGCGCAACCTCCAGGCCCGCAAGGTTCACATGGCGGTGGTCGTGGATGAGTACGGCGGCACCGCCGGCCTGGCGACCATCGAGGACGTGCTGGAGGAGATCGTCGGCGATATTCAGGACGAGTATGACCGCGAGGAGCCGACCATCGAGCAGCTCGACACCACCACCTGGCTGGTCGACGGCCGGATTTCGCTGGACGACCTGAATGACCACACCGGCCTGCACCTGGCCACCGAGGAGGTCGACAGCCTGGGCGGCCTGGTCTACGAGCAGCTCGGCTCGATCCCGCAGGTCGGCGACACCGTCGAGGTCGGCGACGTGACGATCACGGTGCGCTCGGTGCAGGGGCTGCGGCCCGAGAAGCTGGAGCTGGTGCAGCATGTCGCGGTGCCAGCCGGCGAGCACGAGGAGCCTGACGACGATGATAGTTGATTACGATGCGCTGCTGGCGCAGGCGCGCGTCGCCTACGGCCGGGCCTACGCGCCCTACTCACACTTTGCCGTGGGCGCCGCGCTGCTGGCGGCGTCGGGCGCGGTGTACCTGGGCTGCAACGTTGAGAACGCCGCCTACCCGGCGTGCATCTGCGCCGAGCGCGGCGCGCTGGCCGCGGCCTTCGCCGCCGGCGAGCGCGAGTTCCTGGCCCTCGCCGTGATCGCCGACGCGCCGCGCCCGGTGCCGCCGTGCGGGCTGTGCCGCCAGGTCCTCGCCGAGCTGGCGCCCGACCTGCCGGTGCTGCTGGCCAACATCGCCGGCGCCACCGAGGCCACCACCACCACCGCGTTGCTGCCGGGCGCCTTCCGCCCCGACGACCTCGGGCTGGTCAGCTAGCGCCGGTGAGCGCGCCTGCGCCCTACGCCCAGACGATCACACGGGTGCGCGAGCAGATCACCGCGACCTTTGATGACCTGGACCTATTGTTTGACCAGCCGGCGGCGCTGCGAACCTACATCCCGGCCGACGGCGGCTGGTCGGTTGATGATCTGCTGGAGCACATCACGCTGACCAGCCACTTTCTGCTGATCGTGATCCGCAATGGCGCAGCGACCTGCCGCAAGCGCGCCGCCCGCCAGCCGATTCTGCCCGGCGAGAGCGACCTGGACCAGCTGGCCCAGATCGGCCACCCCGACGCTTTTCCGTGGCTACGCCCGGCCCACATGGAGCCGCAGCGCTTGCAGCGCAGCGACGAGGTGCGCGCCGCCATGCGGGTGCAGCGCGCGGACTGCCTGGCGATCCTGGAGCAGCTCGGCGACGGCGCCGGCTCGCTGCATCGCGTGCGGATGTCGGTGCAGGCGCTGGGCAAGCTCGATATGTACCAGTGGCTGTTTTTTCTGGCCCAGCACGCCGCCCGCCACGCCGTCGAGATCGCGCGGGTGTCCGCGGAGTTTCGGCGCGCTGACGCTGATTGACACCGCTTCAGCCTCGATTAAACATTGCGGCGCCCGGCCCGATCGTTGTGATCGCGCCGGGCGCCGCGCTGTGCTGCGCCTACCCGGTGCCGAACTGGCGGTCGCCGGCGTCGCCCAGGCCCGGCACGATGTAGCCGCGCTCGTTGAGCCGCTCGTCGAGCGCCGCCAGGTGGATTGGCACGTCGGGGTGAGCGGCCTGGAGCCGCGCCACGCCCTCGGGCGCCGCGATCAGGCCGACAAACTTGATCCGCGCCGCGCCCCAGGCCTTCAGCACCTCGACCGCGGCGGTGGCCGAGCCGCCGGTCGCCAGCATTGGGTCGAGGATCAGGCACAGGTCGGTATCGGGCTGCTGCGGGAGCTTGTTGTAGTACGAGACCGGCTCCAGCGTCTGGTGGTCGCGGTAGAGGCCGAGGTGCCAGACGCGGGCGGTCGGCAGCAGCTCAATCGCGGCGTCGACCATGCCCAGCCCGGCCCGCAGGATTGGCACCAGCCCGATGCGCTCGCCGATATGCTCGCCGGCATAGGCTTGCAGCGGCGTCTCGACGCTGTGCGCGCTGAGGGCCACATCGGCGGTGGCCTCGTAGATCAGCAGCTGCGTCAGCTCGTGGACCAGCTCGCGGAATTTTTTCGGCTCGGTGGCGGTGTGTCTGAGCAGCGTCTGCTTGTGGCGAACCAGCGGGTGCGTCGAAACCTGCAGCGTCATAGCGCGTCCTCCGTTGTGGGGCGGGGTCTGGGGCAATTATTGATCGCGGAGCGACCAGCCCGCCACCGCGTCGAAGCGGGCGGCCGGGCTGCTGAGCGTGGCGCCGTCCAGGCCGGGCTGCGCCACGCGACGGTCGGTGACGACGGTGAGCAGCGGCTGGAACAGCGGGATGCTCGGCACTAGCGCAGCCCAGCGGCGCTGAAAGTCGCTGTAGATGCGGCGGCGGGCGGCCGGGTCGGCGGTCTGCTGGCCGCGCTCTAGCAGTGTGTCGATCTCGGCGTCGGCCAGGCCGGCGTAGTTGGCGCCCTGCTCGGCCTGCGAGCTGTGCCACAGCGCGTAGGCGTCGGGATCGAGGCCGACATTGCTCCAGCGGTGCAGGGCCACGGTGAAGCTGCGGTCGGCCAGGTGCGCGGCGACCTCGGTGATCGGCATGGTCTCGACGCTGACGGCCACGCCCAGGCGCTGCCACTGCGCCGCAATCGCCGCGGCCAGCGCCTGCTCGGGCGCGGCGTCGGCGGCGATCAGCGGGAGCGCCAGCGGCTCGTCGCCCTGCTGGCGCACGCCGTCGGCGCCCACGGGCCAGCCGAGCGCATCCAGCGCCCGGCCGGCGGCGGCCAGATCGAAGCGTGGCAGCGTGGCGGCCGGGTCGAAGGCCCAGGTCCCCGACAGGATCGGCGTGTCGAGCAGCTGTGCGCTGCCGGGCGGCAGCAGGGCCAGCAGCGCGGCGCGGTCCAGGCCCTGCGCCAGCGCAGCCCGCACGCCGCTATCGGCCAGCGGCCCGCTGCTGAGATTCAGCGACAGCAGCGCGTACTCGGCGAGCGGCGCGTGGCGCTGCTCCAGGCCGGCGGTGGGCGGCAGCGTCACGCTGCCGTCAAAGGCCACGCCCTGCACATCGCGGCGGCGCAGCGCCTGGGCGGCGGCGCTGGCGCTGGGGAAAAAGCGCAGGATCAGCGCGTCGAGCAGCGGTCGGCCGCGCGCTGCGCCCTCGAACGGCCGCAGGATCGCCTCGCTGGCCGTCAGGTGCTCCAAGCGGAAGGGGCCGCTGCCGACCGGCGCGCGGCTGAACGGCGCCTGCGGCCACTGGGCCAGCGGCACGTCGCGTAGGATGTGGACCGGCAGGATTGGCAGCCCGGCGGTCGTGGCAAAGCTGGCGTCGGGCGCCGGCAGCGTGAAGATCACGGTGCGCTCATCGGGCTGTGCCACGATAATGCCCTGCCAGGCGGCGGCCAGCGCTGGGTCGCCGGGAAATGCAGCGCTCTGCACCTGGGCAATCGTCCAGGCGGCATCGGCGGCGGTCAGCGGCACGCCGTCGTGCCAGCGCAGCTCGGCGCGCAGCGTGAAGGTATAGGTCTGCAGGTCGGGGCTGGCGGTCCAGCGCTCGGCCAGCGCGGGCGCCGGGGCGCCGTCGGCGGCCGGGCGGGTCAGGCCATCAAACAGCAGCGCCGCCAGGTCGCGCTCGCTGGCGACGGCGGCGGTCTGGAGCAGCGGGTTGAGCTGGGCCGGGACGCCAACCACGCCCTCAACATAGGTCTGGCCGGTTAAAGGGAGGGCGCGAGCAGCGTTTTGCAGTGCTGCCGCGCCCACCAGTCCCAAAATCGCGCACGTCCCCACCAGCGCGAGGACGAGCTGCCAGCGAATACGGCGGGCCACCCCGCGCTTAAACCCAGCCGAAGCGCGGCGCCAGGTTGCTCAGCAGCGACAGGATACCGAGCGAGATCGCCACGATCACGGTCGCGCGCAGCAGGGTTTTTTCGACGCCGCGGCGGGTCCGATAGGTGGTCGAGGCCTCACGATTAAAAAAAGCGCTGGCCGAGTTGCCCTTGGCCTGGAGCAACACCAGGCCGATCAGGGCGATTGCGAGCACAACTTGGGCCAGATCCATACCAACGCGCATAGTAAACTCCGATATAGCTTGGGAAATGATACGAAAACGTCTGCGATTATAGCATATCGCCCGGTGCGGCGGCCGCGAGCTGCCCGGCGGCCCGCAGCCCGGCCAGCGCCTCGTCGGCGGTTAGCCACGGGCGATGCCGAAAGAGCTTGCCGATCTGCGACGAGAACAGCAGCGACTCGTTGAGCAGCACGGCCGGCGGTCCGGCGGTCACGACCTCGCCACCGCTCAGCAGCACCAGCTCGGTGGCACAGCTGGCGACGAGCTCGACATCGTGGGTCACTAGCAGCACGGCGTGGCCCTGCGCCGTCATGCGCCGCAAGCCCGCAACCAGCCGCGCTTTGTTGCGGTAATCCATGCCGCGGGTCGGCTCGTCGAGGAGCAGCACCGGCGGGTTGACGACTAGCAGCGCAGCCAGCGCGACCCGCTGCTGCTCGCCGCTGCTGAGGTCGCGGGGGTAGCGCGCGGCCAGCGCCGTGAGGTCAAGGAGGTCAAGGGTCGCCGCGATCAGCGCCGGCTGCGCGGCGGCGGCGACGCGGTGCTGCGCCAGGGTCCAGCGCAGCTCGTCGCTGACCGTCTCCTGGAACAGCAGCGCGCGCGGGTCCTGCGGCACGTAGCCGACCAGCCGGGCGCGCCGCTCGGTCGGCAGCGGGTTGAGCGGCTGATCGTTGACGGTGATCGTGCCGCTGCTCGGGATCAGGCCCATGATCGCCCGCAGCAGCGTGGTCTTGCCGGCGCCGTTGCGGCCCATCAGCGCCACAATGCTGCCCGGCGCGACGCTGAGCGAGACATTGTTGAGCACCGGCCGCCCATCGACCGTCGCCGATAGCCGCGCGACGTGCAGCGCGGGCGCCGCCACGCTGGGCGCTGGCGCTGGTGGCGTGGGCGCGGCGCTGCTCAGCGGCAAGTCCCAGCCGGCGGCGCGGACCTGCTGGCGGGCCGCCTTGACGGTCAGGGGCAGCGGCGCCCAGCCGGCCGCGCGGCCAAACTGCGCCAGCGGCGGCGCGAACGGCGCGGTTTCGAGGACCGCCGCTGGCGCGCCCAGCTGCCAGGCGCCCGGCGCGTCGACCGGCGCAAACAGCACACGATCCACATGCTGTACCACCCGCTCCAGGCGATGTTCGCTGAGAACCACGGTCAAGCCCAGGTCGGCGTTGAGCTGCTGGAGCGCCGTAATCACCTCCTCGGCGGCGTGCGGGTCAAGCTGCGAGGTCGGCTCATCGAGCACCAGCACGGCCGGCTGCATCGTCAGCACCGCCGCAATCGCGACCCGCTGCCGCTCGCCGCCGGAGAGCGTGGTGAGCCGGCGGCGGCGCAGGTGGGCGATGGCCAGCTGGTCGAGGACCTCCTCGACCCGCCGCCGCATGATCCGCGGATCGACGCCGAGATTCTCCATGCCAAAAACCAGCTCGTCCTCCACGATGTCGGCGACCAGCTGGGCCTCGGGGTCCTGAAATACCAGCCCGACCACATCGGCCAGCTGGCGCGGCTCGTGCTGGCGGGTGTCGCGGCCGGCGACGGTCACGCTGCCGCCCCACGCGCCGCCGTAGAAGTGCGGCACCAGGCCATTGATCGCCCGCAGCAGCGTCGACTTGCCGCTGCCCGATGCGCCGGCGACCAGCACAAACTCGCCCTCGGCAATCGTGAATGACACGTCGCTCAGGACCGGCTGCGCGGCGCCGGGGTAGCGGTAGCTGACGGCCCGGAACTCAATCACGCAGCGGGCCGAAGCCAAGCAGATACCACGAGATCGTCAACGCCGCGTAGGCGTTCTGGATACGGCCGGCGCGCAGCAGCTCGGGCAGCTCGGTCAGCGGGACCAGCACGAGGCGCAGGTCCTCGTGCTCATCAAAGGCGGTGGGGTCGGTCAGCGTGGCGTTTTCGATGACTACCGCGGTGACGTGGTTGGTCATAAAGGCCGGGTTGGCGCCGACGCGGCCCAGCAGTCGCGGCGTGCCGCTGTAGCCGGTCTCCTCGCGCAGCTCGCGGGCCGCGGCGTCCAGCGCCGACTCGCCCGGCTCGACGATGCCGCCGGGCGTCTCCAGCGACAGCTCGGCGGTGCCGTGGCGAAACTGCTCGACCAGCACGGCCTGGCCGTCGGCGGTGATCGGCAGGACGTTGACCCAGTCTTTGCTGCGGATGGCGTAGAAGGTCGCCTGGCGGGCCGGGCTATGGCTGCGGCGGGCCTCGACGGTGAAAATCCGGCAGTCGGCGATGGTCTCGGTGTGGTCAACGACCCAGGTGGCGGCGCGTGTGGCATGTCAGCTCCTTGCGTAGCGGTGGGTGCGTGGGACGATGCGCCAGGCCGGCGCGGTCAACAGCAGCGCGATGCCGCCGAACGGCGGCGCGAAGCCGGGCGGCGCGGCGCGCGGCAGCGGGATGTAGGCCAGCAGCGCGGGGCTACGCCAGCGCAGCACGGCGACGGCCACGAGCGCCAAGCCGCAGGCCGCCACGACCACGAGGTCGCGCGGCCGCCAGTGGTCGGGGCGGTAGCGGGTCACGGCCAGCGTCTGGCCCAGGCGGCGGACGACCAGGACGAGCAGCGCCAGCCCAGCCAGCGCCGCCAGCGCGCCCCAGCGGGCCAGGCGCTGCTCGCCCAGCGCGGCGAACAGCCCCAGCGCCACCAGCGTCGCACCCGCGAGCAGCCCCAGCTGCGCCCCGACGCCGGCGCCGCGGCCCTGGCGCGTCCGGGCGTAGCCGCGGCTATCCATGGCCTCGGCGAGCTGCAGCGCGCGCTCCAGGCTGCCGATGACCAGCGGCACCGCCTGCCCGGCGGCGCCGCGCCAGCCGACGCGCAGCCCGCGGACCCGCTGGGCCTCGCGCACGGCCTGCCAGTGCAGGATCATCTGCGGCACCCAGGCCAGCGCGACCGTCACGACCAGCCCGGCGCCGAACAGCCAGCGCGGCGTCCGCCGCAGCAGGCCATACTGGTCGGCGACGGCGTTGAAGCCGCCAAACACCAGCAGCAGCGCCCAGACCCGCAGCCCGCCCGCCAGCCCGGCCACCAGCATCTCCAGCGTGAACGGCCCGCCCAGCGCGACGCCGCCGGCCCACGCCGGCAGCCGCAGTGCCGGCAGCCGCCCCAGCGGCGTGGCGCCCTGCGTCAGGCCGCCAATCGCGACCAGGCTCAGCGCGGCCCGCAGCCCGATCAGCACGCCGCCCAGCCGCACAAATAGCCCGAAGCTGCGGCCCAGCGGCCCGTCGGTGTGGCAGGCGCTGACCACGACGCCGACCGCGGCGATCACCAGCAGGTTGTGCAGCGGGTTGCCCGCGACTGCCAGCGCGGCCGCCAGCGCCCACACGGGCCAGACCAGCGGGTGAAAGCGGTGTGTCATATCCCAGAGTATACCCGAGTGGAAAGTACCGAGTAGCGAGTGAGGGATGAGCAGGGGACGATTGAACCGCAAAGGACGCAAAGGACGGGAGGGAGGAGGAGACGAGCGACAAATGACGATGTAGCGCCCCCGCGCGAGCGATGAGCGGCTGCGCAGCGCGCGGGGGGCGGCGCTGATCTCAGCTGCGCGGCGCGCGCTGGCTGCTGCCGCTCGCCGCAGCGCCTGACCGCGCCAGGGCGGTCTGGAGATCGGGGAAGGTGCGGAATTCGGTGAGCGTCAGGCCCAGCCCAACGACGGCCTGCGCGACCTCGGGGCGCACGCCAACCAGAATAACCTCGACGCCCAGCAGCCGCGCCGCCCGCACCACGGTCAGCAGGCCGTGGGCCACCTCGCTGTCAACAATCGGCACGCCCGTAATGTCCAGCACTAATGATCGAACCACCGTGCGCTCAATCGCCTGTAGCGCCTGGTCCTGCACCTGCTTCAGCCGCGCGGTGTCGAGGGTGCCGATCAGCGGCATGACTAGCGTGGTCGGGCCGACCGGCAGCACCGGCACGCTCAGCTCACGGATGACCATGCGCTGCTGGGCCAGCTCGTCGAGCAGCCGGGTTTGCTCGGTGGCGCGGACCTCAACCTCGCTGAGTGTGGTGCGCAGCTCGGCGGTGCGGGCGATCACCGTAGCCTCCAGTCCGGCGCGGGCGGTCTCAAGCGCCGTGTTCGCACTCCGCACCGCCGTGAGCGTCTCGCCCTGCCGGCGCTGATACTGATGGAGCAGCAGCATCGTTAGCCCGCTCATCCCAGTCACCGCCATGATGATCAGCACATGGCTCAGGCCGGTGACCACCGGCTCAAACAGATGCACAAAGCGGGCGATGGCGACAATGATGCCGGTGGTGGCGGTCGCGGCAATCGTTATCGCCATCATGCGCCGCCCCGTGATATACGGCAGCGCGATCGCCACGGCCATCACCGGCTGAAAGAGCAGGACTGGCAGCGCTTGCGGCATCAGGGTCATATCAACGATGGCCACGCAAAAAATGCCGATGCTGGTCAGCGTTACGGCCGCGGCGGGGCGCTTGATCAAGCCAAAGCGCGCGACCAGCAACACGGCGAGCAGGCCGTAGATCGAGGCGCCGCCGAGCAAGCCGTTGATCGAGGGACCCTGTAGGTATGACACCGTCAGCAGAGCCGCGATGAAGGCAAATAGCCCCAGCAGCCAGCTTAAAAATTGCTGTAGGCGGGCCTGTAAGAGCGCCGAGTCGTCGTGCGCGTGCGCGGGCGGTGGTGGATTCATGTTGTTCTCGCGGATAGCAGGCTCGCTAGAGGTCAGGCGGCTGGCAGGCTTGATACAGCGGAATGCTCGCCCGGCAGTCAGGACATGGTGCGCTTTGCGGTGTTCGGCCTGGTGGCTCCTAGTTTAGCAATGTATCCGCCCACAATCAAGCCCGGCATGCACAGATAGGCGGGGCGGCGCAGTGACTTTCACCGCGCCGCCCCGCCGCTCCTTGAACTTAGCGACGCCCGTCGCCCTGGCTCTCCTGAAAACCTAGCGACTCGCGCCGTCTGCTCTCCTTGAAAACCTAGTGGCGCCCGTCGCCCTGGCTCTCCTGAAAACTGACGACTGAGAACTGAAAACTTACTGCGCCCAGACCGGGAACTTGTCCATCTGGCCGTTGTTGGTGATCTGGACCTGGTTGCTGCCGTCGCTGGCGTTCATGATGAATAGCTCGAAGTCGCTGTCGCGGTTGGACTGGAAGACGATCTTGGTGCCGTCGGGCGACCAGTTCGGCTGCGAGTCCTCGGCGGTGCTGCTGGTCAGGCGGCGCTGCAGCGAGCCATCGATCTGCATGCTGTAGATCTCGGGGTTGCCGTCGCGCTCGGCGTGGAAGACGATCTGCTTGCCGTTAGGCGAGACGTGCGGGTACAGGTCGGCGGTGGTGTTGTTGGTCAGGCGGGTGACGTTGGCCAGCGTCGCCTGGAGGTCGTTGGTTTTGTCCAGCGTATACTTCAGATCGGCGCGATAGATCTCAAACGTGCCGCCGGTGCAGTCCGACATAAATACCAGGCCGGCGCCGTCGGGCAGCCAGCTGGGGGCGGCGGTGGTGCAGGCGGTGGTGTTGGTGGTCAGCTGCGTCAGGCCCAGCGTGCCCTTGATGTTGAGCAGGTACAGCTCGGCACGGCCGCTGCGGTCGGAGACAAACGCGATCTTGGTGCCGTCGGGCGAGACGGCCGGCGTGATGTCGTTGGAGACGCTGCTGAGCAGGCGGGTCTGGGTGCTGCCGTTGGGCGTCAGGACGTAGAGCTGGCGCTTGCCGCCGGCGTCACGCTTGGAGTCGCCGTAGACCAGCAGCTGGTCCTTGTCCCACGAGCGGCGGATCGAGAACGGGACCGTCTCGCCGCTGGTGTTGCTGGTGATCTGGCCCTGGGCGCCGCCCTGGGCATCGGTGGTGAACAGCTCAAGCCGGCCGGCCGCGGCGCGATCCGAGGCGAACACGATTGGCAGCGTCGGCTCGGGGGCGTCCCACGGCGTGCCCAGCTCTGGGTAGCGCCACTGGAAATAGTGCTGGCCGACGTTGCCCATCTCGACCTTGTAGGGGTCGTTGTTGCTGGGCGTGTAGGTCAGGACGCGGCGCTCAAACAGCTGGACCATGATGTCCTTCTCAACGCCGCCGACTTTGGCGCGAATCCAGTAGGGGTCGCTGATCGGGTAGCCGAAGGCGACCAGCGCGTCGACCGGCAGGCTTTTCTGGTAGGCGTCGAAGACCCGCGGCAGGTTGTGGTTGGTGGCGGTCGCAAACTGCACGATGTCGGTGCCGGGCTGGTCGGCCAGGTCCTGGCGGAAGCCGATGTTGCCGTTCTTGTCGAAGGTCGTGCCGATGCGCTGGTTGAGCTTGTTGGGGTCTTTATACCCGTTGTCAGTCGTGGCGACCGCCGCAAACGAGGCGTAGGTCGGGGCGGCGGTGTTGACTTTGGCCAGGTCGCCGGCGACCGGGATCTGCGCGGCCGGGCGCTGCTCGTTCTCGTTCTCGTTGGTGGCGTCGCCCAGCTTCACGCGGCCCGACACCATCTCGACCGGCAAGAGGCCGTTGGTCACGCCCGAGCGCGCGATGTTGGCCGGGTTGTTGATCTCCATCCGCGCCTTGTCGAAGTACTGGACCTGGCGCAGGCCGTTGGGCGACTGGCGGTAGAACTCGCGGTAGTCAAACCACGGGCGCGGCCCCCAGGTCAGCGAGCGGCTGCCGGGGTTGGCGTCGGTCTCGCGCCAGACCTGCTCGAAGCGCGGGCTGGCAAAATTATTCCGGTCGCCGCTCCACGGGGCGGCCTGGCTCGGCAGCGCGCCGGCGACGGTGGCGGTGAGCGCGGCGGCGATCAGTCCCTGACCGAGCCAGCGCAGTGAACGAGATTTCATCTAGAACTCCTTCAACGATTGCACATCAATAGGCTCATTCTAGCAACGCCGGGCAACTTTGCGAATGATCTGGCTGTGAGCGCCGCCTGACGGACGTATCAGGCGGATAGCGGGTAGCGAAGGGCGCACACAGCAAAGCACGCAACCTGCGGTCATATCTTGCGGGCAACTCCGCGATCTCCACTCATGGCTCGGTACTCGGCACTCAGCACGCATCCCTCTGGTATGCTACGAGTACAGATTGAGGAGCGATACATAATGACGATCCGTGATGAGCTGGTCGAGCTGACCACCGCGCTGGTGGAGATTCCGTCGGTGTCGGACGATGTGGCGCAGCGCGCGGCGGTGATCGACTACATCGAGCGCTACTGCGCCGCGCTGCCGGGCGTCCACACGGCGCGCCACGAGTCGCGCGGCTTTCCGTCGCTGGTGGCGAGCTTCGACGACGTGCGAGCCAAAGCGCTGATCCTCAACGCCCATGTCGACGTGGTGCCGGCGCGGGCCGAGCAGTTCACCGTCACCGAGCGCGCCGGCCGGCTCTACGGCCGCGGCACCCAGGACATGAAGGCGGCGGCCGCGGCGATGCTGGTGCTGCTCAAACACCTGGCCGCCCGCGACGAGCGCCCGAGCGTCAGCTGGCAGTTTGTGACTGACGAGGAAATCGGCGGCGACGATGGGACCGGGTATCTGCTGAATGAGGGCTACACCGGCGAGCTGTTTGTCGCCGGCGAGCCGACCGACCTAACCATCGTCCACCGCGCCAAAGGCATTCTATGGGTCACGGTGTCGATGCCCGGCAACCCGGCGCACGGCTCGCGGCCGTGGGATGGCAGCAACCCGATCGTGCCGGTGATGGAGGGGCTGGCGCGGGTGCTGTCGCGCTACCCGATCCCGGCCGCGCCGGTCTGGCGCACCACCGTCACGCCCGCCGCGGTCCAGAGCGGCGATGCCCACAACCGCGTCCCCGTCGACTGCCTGCTGAAGCTCGACATCCGGCGCGTCCCCGGCGAGGACCCGGCCGAGATTCTGCGCTTCGTCCAGGGCTGCTTTCCTGGCGCCACCGTGGCGACGCCCCACGACGGCAGCGCCCTCGACACCGACCCGCAGGCCGCGGGCGTGCAGCGCCTGGCCGCGGCCATCGCCGCCGAGACCGGGCAGCCCGCGGTGCTGCGCAACGAGCACTTCGGCTCCGACGCGCGCTACTACAGCGAGCGGCGCATCGCGGCGGTCTGCTGCGGGCCGCTTGGCGCCGGCCTCCACTCCCACGAGGAGTGGGTCGACATCGCCAGCCTGGAGTCGTACTACCGCATTCTAGCCCGCTTGGTCGGCACCGCGCCCACGGCGTAGCGCCGGCGCAGCAGCGAGGAGACGCCCGGCCATATGCACACGCAAGGTCCCCGCTTCCGGGCGCAGCGGCGCGGCGCGGCCCGCACCTACAGCTGGGCCGCCTGCTGGATCGCCGGCGCGACCGTCTTTTTGCTGCTGGTCCGCGCCACACTCGGCCTGGAGGTTGGCAATGTCTCGCTGGGCTACTTGGTGGCGGTGCTGCTCGTCGCGGCCCGGCATGGCCTGGGTCCGGGCATTGTCGCCTCGGCGCTGGCGTTTCTCAGCTACAACCTCTTGTTCGTCCACCCGCTCTACACCTTCAGCGTCGCCAGCCCGCAGGACCTACTGCGGCTGGTGCTATTTCTGGTCGCGGCCGTGCTGACCTCCTCGATTGCGGCGCGGGCGCGGCAGCGGGCCGAGGAGGCTAGCCACCGCGCGGAGGTCCAGGAGGCGCTCTACACCCTCAGCCAGATGATCAGCACCGAGGTCGCGGCCGAGGTTATTCTGCCGATCATTGCCCGCCAGGTGGTGCGGCTGATGCCGATCGAGGGCTGCACAATTGTCGTGGCCGAGCACGGCGGCGCCGCGGCGGTGGCGCAGGTCGGCCGGGCCGGCGACGACGACGCCAGCATCGCCACGCCGCTGCCGAATTCGCGACCGCACGCTGGGCGTGCTGCGCGTGTGGGCGCGGCCTGCGCAGCCGCTCGACCAGGAGGATCGCCGCCTGCTCGATGCCTTAGCCCGGCAGGCCGCGCTGGCCGTCGAGCGCGGCCGGCTGGTCGCGGCCGCCACCGAGCTGCGGCTGGTCGCCGAGTCCGACCGCCTGAAGTCGGCGCTGCTCCACGGCGTCTCCCACGATCTGCGCACGCCGCTCGGGGCGATCAAGGGCGCCGTCAGCAACCTGCTCGATGAGGAGGTCGCGTGGGAGCCGGCGGCCCGCCGCAGCCTGCTCCAGACGATTGACCTGGAGGCCGACCGCCTGAACCGCCTGGTGCGCAACCTCCTCGATATGTCGCGCATTGAGGCCGGCGGCGCGATGCCGGTCAAGGAGCTGGCGGCGCTCGATGATGTGCTGGGGCCGGCGCTGCACCGGCTGCGCGAGCACCTGCGCCAGCATCCGCTGACGGTTGTGGTGCCGCCCGACCTGCCGCTGATCCCGATGGCGCTGCTCCAGATCGACCAGGTGTTCACCAATCTGCTGGAGAACGCCGCCAAATACACGTCGCCCGGCACGCCGATCTGGATCACCGCCAGCTCCGACGGCCGTGCGGTCCAGATTGACCTGGCCGACGCTGGGCCGGGCGTTGCCGCGGATGAGCGCGCCCACATCTTCGAAAAATTCTATCGCGTCGGCGGCCATGAGCGCGCCGAGAGCGGCAGCGGGCTGGGCCTGACCATCTGCCGCTACTGGGTCGAGGCCCACGGCGGCCGGCTGTGGGTCGAGCCACGGCCCGGCGGCGGGGCGGTCTTTTGCTTCACGCTGCCGCTCCACGACCCGGCGCGGCGCACGCTGGTCCACCCCGCCACCACCGACCGCCGCGCTGAGCCGCCCGCGCCACAAGGAGCGCCCTGATGACGCAGATTTTGATCGTTGATGACGAGCCGCAAATTCGCCGGTTTTTAGAGACCGGGCTGGTCGGCCGCGGCTACGCGGTCGCCACCGCCGCCGACGGCGTGGCCGCGCTCGATCAGATCATCATGCACCACCCCGACCTGATGGTCCTTGACCTGGCAATGCCGCGCCTCGATGGCCTGGGCGTGATCCGGCGCGTCCGCGAGTGGTCGCAGCTGCCAATCGTGGTGCTCTCGGTGCGCGACGACGACCAGAGCAAGGTCGCCGCGCTCGACGCCGGCGCCGACGACTATCTGACCAAGCCCTTCAGCATGACCGAGCTGCTGGCGCGCATCCGCGTGGCGCTGCGCCACGCCGCCCAGCGCGAGACCAGCCCGGCGCCGATCATTGCGGTCGGCGAGCTGGTGGTGGATGTCGAGGGGCGGGTGGTGACGCTGGCGGGCGAGGAGATTCATCTGACGCCGACCGAGTTTAGCCTGCTGCGCGTGCTGATCCAGAACGCCGACCGCGTGGTGACGCACCGCCAGCTGCTGCGCAGCGTCTGGGGTCCCGGCTATGAGGACGATGCCCAGACGCTGCGGATTTTCGTGGCCCAGCTGCGGCGCAAGCTGCGCGAGCAGAGCGGCCAGCCGCGCTTTATTCTGACCGAGCCAGGCGTCGGCTACCGCTTCCGCTCCGAGCCGAGCTAGCGCTGTAGCCGATACGGCACGCTGGTCACGACCACATCCTTGCGGAACAGCAGCCGGCCTTTTAAAAACAGCGAGGTCTGGTTGTGGAGCATGTGGTGCCACCAGCGGCGGGCCACAAACTCCGGCAGCACCACGGTCACAATGTCGTCGTCGCGCAGCCGCTGCACCTCGTCGACATACTCAACCAGCGGCCCCACCAGCGAGCGGTAGGGCAATTCGATGATTTTGAGCTCGATGTTGTTGCCCCACTTCTGCCAGCGCTCCTGAAGCCGGGCGGTCTGGGCGTCGTCCAGCGAGACGTGGACCGCCTGGATCAGAGTCCGATGAGATCGTTTTGGCGTAGTTGAGCGCCGTGATGGTGCCGCGGTGCAGCGTCGAGACCGGCACGATCACCAGGTTGCGCAGCGGCGGCGGCGGCTCCAGGCCCTCCAGCGACAGCTGCGTGGCGGTCTCGCGGTAGTGGGCGTGGATGCCGAGAAAGACCACGACCAGCAGTGGGATCAGCAGGATCACGACCCACGCGCCCTCGACAAACTTGGTCGAGCCGATGATGATCAGCACTACAAACGTCGCCAGCGCGCCGAGGCCGTTAACCACTGCGCTAAGCTGCCAGCCGCGCTCGCGGAGGCGCAGCCAGCGCAGCACCATCCCCGACTGTGACAGCGTGAAGCTCAGAAATACGCCGACGGCGTACAGCGGGATCAGCCCCGTCACCGAGGCCTTGAAGGCCACGATCAGCAGCGCCGACAGCACGGTCAGAATCACGATACCGTTGGAAAACACCAGCCGGTCGCCCAAGCTGGCGAACTGGCGCGGCAAAAACTTATCCTGGGCGATCAGCGATGTCAGGCGCGGAAAGTCGGCGTAGGAGGTGTTGGCGGCCAGCAGCAGGATCAGCGCCGTGGCGGCCTGCACCGCGAAAAAGAACACGTTGCGCCCGCCGAATACCGTGCGCGCCACCTGCGACGGGATCGTCTCGTTGATCACCGCGTCGGCGCCTACCCCGAAGGTCCGCGGCTCGGCATGGACGGCGTGGGCCAGAAACGTGATGCCGGCGAACATCAGGCCCAAGATCACAATCATGATCGTCAGCGTAAAGCGCGCGTTGCCCGACTCCGGCTTTTTAAACGCCGGCACGCCGTTGGAGATCGCCTCGACTCCGGTGAGCGCGGTGCAGCCCGAGGCGAACGCCGCCATCAGGAAAAACAGCGAGACTGGCTCCTTGTCGCCCGCCGGCAGCGGCCCGTGCGGCCCGAACAGCGCGCCCTGCAGTCCACTGACCGTCGGCAGCGTGCCGGTGATGGTGCGGTAGATGCCGACCACGATCATCAGCGAGAAGGTCACGACAAAAAAATACGTTGGGATCGAAAAGATCGCGCCGGCCTCGCGCACGCCGCGCAGGTTGGCGATGGTGATCAGCGCGATCGCGCCCAGGCACAGCCAGACGCGGTACGGCTCCAGGCCGGGCAGCGCCGAGTACGCCGCCTCCACCCCGGCCGACACCGAGACCGCCACAGTCAGCACGTAGTCGATCAGCAGCGCGGCGCCGGCGGTCAGGCCAGGCAGCGTGCCGAGGTTGTCTTTGGCGACGATGTACGAGCCGCCGCCGCTGGGGTAGGCGCTGATCGTCTGGCGGTAGGAGAAGCCGACGATCACCAGCAGCGCCACGATCAGGCCGCTGATGCCGAGCGAGCGGCTAAACAGCAGCACCCCGGCCGGCGCCAGGTGAATCAAAATCTCCTGGGTCGCGTAGGCCACCGACGACAGCGCATCGGATGAGAACACCGCCAGCGCCGTGCGCTTGTTCAGGCGCTCGTGCGAGGCGCGGGCGGTCTCGATCGGCGTACCGATCAAGAACTCGCTTCATTTCTGACAACATGCTTTTCTCCAGATGCTGGCCGCACCGCCCATGCCGCCAGCCGAATGAGCGCGGCCACTACCGCAGCCACCATGCGACCACCAGCGCCAGCCAGCCCAGCACCAGCCACGGCATGAGCGCACGTCGGCGGGCGCCCCACACGTAGCGCACGCGACGCGGGTCGGCGCCGACCGCTGGGTACACCAGCGTCAGCAGCCCGGCGCACACCAGCAGCATCAGCGTCGTCGCCGCCGTCGGCGTAATCCCGCGCAGCAGTGTGTAGAGCGTCCCGGTCTCGCCCGCTAGCACCAGCGCGTGGTAGGCGAGCGCGGCCAGCCTGGGCGGGCGCGCACTGGGCGGCGGGGCTGATGTGTGGGCGGCCATACGCACAGCTTCCTCGATACACCGATCGAAGCCGCAGTCTAGGCGAAAGCGGCTTTGGGAAATGTATGGGCGCGGCGCGGCGGCATATGGGAAAGCTATGGATGCGCGGTGGCGCGGCGCATGGGGCGGGGCGCGGCTACGGGTGTTGGCGATTTGCCCAACGCTCCTGGAGGTCAGCTAATCTCGAAGGTGCCTGCCGATGGATCGTGGAGGAAGGTCATAATTCCTACGGTGTGGTGACGGATGAGCAGTTCAACTGCCAGTGTTGTACAGTTCCCAATCCGCAGCCAGATTACCTTTGGCGGGACACCGCGCAGCACCGCAATGTCGGTGAAGTCGGAGTCTTTTGTGACGATGGTGAGGGCGTTGTTGCCGGCATAGGCCCACACCACAGCATCGGGAGCATCTGCTAAACCGACAAGCGCAACATGAGTCGCCAGCGGGAACACGTCAGCAAGGCGCTGGACCAAGCGTGGGGAGAGATTATGATCGAAAAGAAGGGTCATGCGGCCACGCGGGTCTGTCGCTCGCGGTCAGCAGCATAGGCGAGACAGGCGGCAATATCCTCGGCGGTGAGCGCGGGAAAGTCGGCCAGAATCTCGCCGTGGGTCATGCCGGCCGCCAGATAGGACAGCACATCATAGACCGTCATGCGGAGGCCACGAATACACGGCTTGCCGCTCCGCTTGCCAGGCTCGGTCGTAATAATCTGGGTATATGGTGTGGTCATCGAATCCTCCGTGGCGCTCGGGTCCGGCGCCCATTGTGCAGAGTATACTCGACCGACTGCTCGCCAATCTGATAAACACCAACCGCCCGCCAGCAAATGTGGCGGGCGGCGGCGCGCGGTGGCGCGGGCGCGGCTTAGGCGCTGCGCTCCTGCGCGAACAAGCGGAGAAACTCGCCGTAGCCCTCGGCCTCCAGGCGCTCGACGGGGACGAAGCGCAGCGCCGCCGAGTTCATGCAGTAGCGCATGCCGGTCGGGCGCGGGCCGTCGTTGAAAACGTGGCCGAGGTGCGAGTCGCCGTGCTTGGAGCGGACCTCGGTGCGGGTCATAAAAAACTTGCGGTCGGTGTGGGTGACGACGTTCTCGGCCGCGACCGGCTGGGTGAAGCTCGGCCAGCCGGTGCCGGAGTCGAACTTATCGAGCGAGCTAAACAGCGGCTCGCCCGACACGACATCGACGTATAGGCCGGCGGCTTTGTTGTCGCAGTACTCGTTGCTGAACGGCCGCTCGGTGCCGGACTGCTGGGTGACTTTATACTGCTCGGCGGTCAGGCGCTGACGCAGCTCGGCGTCGGCGGGCTTGGTGTAGGTTGGCATGGGTGCAGCTCCTTGCTGATCATCACCAACTACGCGGCGGCCGGCGCCGTGGATGTGACGGCCGGGCAGGCTAGACTTTGGGCCGTGCGGTGATCGCAAAGGTGCCCAGCGCGACGCCCAGCAGCTGGCCCGCGCTGTCGTGGACCTCGGCGGTGACGACCGCGAGCTTGCGGCCGCGGTTGACGACCGTGGCGGTGGCGGTGATGCGGCCCGCAATCGCCGGGCGCAGATAGTTGACCTTCAGCTCGGCGGTGACGCAGCCCTCGGTCTCGCGGTCAAGCAGCGTGTAGACCGCGCCGCCGGCCGCCGAGTCGACCAGGCTGTACAGGACGCCGCCGTGAGCGATGCGGGCCGGGTTATACAGCCCCTCCTCAACTACCAGCGAGCAGGCGACCAGCCCCGGCTCGCGGCGCTCGAAGGTGATGCCGAGCATCCAGCCAAACGGCCCGGTGTAGGGGTTGCGCTCCGACATGCGGCGCAGCGCCGCGACCGCCAGGCGCTGAACCTCGGGCGGCATGGCGGCGGTCAGGGCCGCGGCCTCGGCGGCGTAGTCGGGGTGATCAGTCATGGTCAGCTGCCTCGATTGCTAAGCGCCGGCGCCGACCGCCAGCGCCGCGGGCCGCAGGGTCGTCGGCCAGTGCTGGGCAAAGACCGCGGCCTGCTCGGCGGCGATGGCCGCAACGCCGGCGGGGTTGGGGTGAATATTGGTGAACCAGCGCACGTCGCCGGCGTGCAGGTGATCCTGGCCCGCCCCGAGCACCGGAATATCCTCGTCGACGACGCCGTAGCCGCGGACCCGCAGGTCCCAGTTGCCAGCGGCGGTCTCGCGCTGCATGCGCGCGTAGATGTCCACAAGCGGCAGCGCCTCGGCGGCGGCCAGCGCGCGCACGACAGCGTAAATCGGCGCCAGCACGGTGTTGCGGTCGAACTCGTAGTGGTCGGGGTAGTCGACGAAAATGCCGGTTTCTAAGACAATGCGGGCGGCCGGGAAGTCGCTTTGCAGGCGCTGCACCAGCTCGGCCAGCTGCAGCGCGAAGCTCGCTACGCCGTACTCGCGGCGGTCGTTGACGCCGTAGCGGATCAGCAGGTAGTCGGGCTGCGGGTGGCGGGCGAAGGTCCGGTCGTAGCGGCGCAAAAATGCGGCGGCGGTCTCGGAGTCCAGGCCCTCGTTGATAATCGCCAGCTGGTCGTCGGGGTACTGGCCCTGGAGCAGCCGGGCCAGCACAGCCTCGCTGCGGGCGTGATAGGGCAGGTAGGTCGTCGCCACCGTGCAGTCGCCGAGCAGCATGATCTGGACTGGCGCAGATTGGTCATTCATGTACACACCATTGTGTCACCTGAGCGCTTGGAGCACCCGGCCGGTTTGCGGTATGCTAACCAGCGGCGCGATTATAGCACGGCAATTCGGCCGCGCCGCCGAGGGAGCCACGATGCACGGATCACCGCCGCCGGCGCTGGGGCGCGGCATGCTGGGATTTGCGGCGTTTCTGCTGGTGTTTGGCGCATGGCAGGCGTGGCATGGCCTGGGCCTCGTCGCCGGGCTGTGGCTGGCGCTGGCGGTGACGCTGGCCTGCTTCGGCTGGCTCACCGATCGCCCGGCCAGCCGCTGGGACCGCGTGGCGCTGGTGCTCGGCCTGGTCGCCGGACTCGTGGCGCTGGGCTGCGCGGTCGTGCTGAGCCGCTAGCTACCTCTATCGCATAGCAAGGATGTATGTTAAGCTCACTGACTGGTCCGCTGATTCTTATGAACCTGCTGGTGTCGCAGGCGATCCTGATCGTCACGTTTTCGCTGCTGTTTTATATCGCCTCGCGCAACTGGCGCAACAGCGTGGCCCGTGCCACCGCGCTGCTGCTGCTGGGCGTCGTGATCGTCTACGGCGGCGATGTGCTGCTGGACAAGGCGCAGCTCTCGACAACTCGCGCTGTGCTGCTGCGCGCGCAGTGGCTGGGCATCGCGCTGGTCCCGGCGGCCTACCTGCACCTCTCCGACGCGCTGCTGACTTCGGTCGGCTACCAGTCGCTGCGGCGCTGGTGGGTGGTGGTAGTCGGCTACGTGGCGGCGGCCGGGTTTGTCCTGCTGGCGACGACCGGCGACCTGCTGGTGCGCGGCCGGCGCTCCAACCAGATGCTGGAGCAGTTTGGGGCCGGGCCGCTGTTTCCGCTGTTTGCGGTGGCTTTCGCCATCGCTACCGTCGGCGGCCTCTACAACATCGAGCGCGCCCGGCGCCGCTCGCACACCGCCGGCGGCCGCCGCCGCCTGACCTATCTGGGCCTGTCGTTTTTGGCGCCAGGCATGGCGGTGTTTCCCTACCTGATCGTGGCCAGCTTTGGCGCCAGCTTCGCGCCCGCCCTGGTGCTGCTGATCTCCAACGTCGCCAACCTCGGCATCGCGGTGATGATCCTGGTGCTGGCCTATAGCGTGGCCTACCAGGGCGTGCTTCTGCCCGACCGGCTGGTCAAGCAGGACTTTATCCGCTGGCTCCTGATCGGGCCGTTTGTCGGCGTGACCGTGATCTTCTGCTTCGAGGTGCTGCCGTTGTTCGCCGACGCGCTCGGCCTGCCGCAGTCCACGCTGGTGACGTTCGGGGTGATGATTTTTACCGTCCTGATGCCGAATCTGATCGACTATCTGCGGCCGCGGCTGGAGGCGCTGCTCCTGTGGCAGGACCGCGACCAGATCTCGTGGCTGCGGCGGTTTGACCGGCGGGCGTTCACCAACAGCGACCTGCGGCGGCTGCTGGAGAATACGCTGACGACGATCTGCGGGGCGGTGCGCGCCGAGAGCGGCTTTGTCGCCGCGCCCGAGGACGCCGGCGCGATCGTCAAGGCCTCGGCCGGGCCGCGCCACCAGATCAAGCATTTTCTGCACGACCACCAGCTGATGGCGCTGCTGGAGCAGGCCCGCGCCCAGTCCAGCCGGGCGCGCGGCAGCCTGCCCGAGGCCAGCGACTTCGTGGTGGTCGAGCCGTACTGGCTGCTGCCGCTTCACACTACGACCGGCGAGTTTTTGGGCGTCGTCGGCATCGCGGGGCTGTCGGTGGGACTGACGCTGGAGGTCCGTCGCCTGATCGGCACGCTGGCCCACCAGATGGAGCTGGCCCTGGAGAACGTGCAGCTGCAGGCCCGCATCTATGGCGCGCTCCGCAACATCACCCCCGAGATGCAGACGCTTCAGCAGCTGGCCGCGCAGCCGGAGGGCGGCCAGCCAATCAATCTGGAGCAGCTCGACCCCGACATTGCGATGATGCCGAACTTTGACCAGCTGGTCAAAGATGCGCTGAACCACTACTGGGGCGGCCCCAAACTCTCGGAGTCGCCGCTGCTGGGCTTAAAAACGGTCCGCAACCTGCGGCAGGACGGCGGCAGCGCGACCAAAGCGCTCCAGGCGGTGCTGCGCGAGGCCATCGAGAATCTGCGCCCCGACGAGCAGCTCAACCCGACGGCGCAGGAGTGGATGCTCTACAACATCCTGAGCCTGCGCTTTTTGCAGGGCCTGCGCATCCGCGACATCGCCGACAAGCTGGCGATGAGCGAGTCGGATTTTTACCGCAAGCAGCGCGTCGCCGTCGAGGAGGTCGCCCGCCAGCTGGCGCTGATGGAGGAGCAGCAGCGCTAGGCGGGTTGCGGCATCAGGAGCGCGCGGCGCGGCGGGCGATGCTATCATAGCGCCATCCCACTGCCGAGTCGTCGCGTATGCGCGGCGGTCGCCCGGCGCGCCCCGAGGAGCACCCGATGCCCCGATCATTTCAACGTGTCGCCGGCCTGCTGGCCGTGATCGCTGGTCCCCTGGCATGGGGCAGCCTGGCGCTCGGCCTCAGCGCCGTCGGCTTTGATTTCGAGCGGTTCTCCGATCCCAGCAGCCTGCTCACGCTGGGCGCGGCCGGCGCACCGATCATCCGCTGGAGCTTTTTCCTGAGCATGCTGGGCGCCTACCTGCTGCTGGTGCCGCTTGTCGTCTGGCTCGGCGCGACGCTGGCCGCCGCCCGGCCGGGTCCGGCGCTGACCGCCTGGTGCTACGCTGGCTGCGGCGTCGCCTTCCTGGTGCTCGGCGCGCTGGGCGCGGCGATCCTCGGCGCGGTCTGGCCGGCGCTGATGGTCGCGCAGGCCCTGGCCTTCACCACCGCCACGCAGATCGCCGAGGATGGGCTACAGGGGCTGGTGCAAAATATCGCCGGCGGCGTCTGGCTAATCGGCAGCGGCGCGCTGCTGTGGCGGCAGCGGCGCGTGCTCGGCGGCAGCGCCGTGGCGCTCGGCGTTTGTCTGCTGGCGACTGCGCTCGGCTCGCTGCTCGGCAGCGAGGCGCTGAATATTCTTGGCCTGACCGCGACGGTCCTGCTGCTGCCGCTGTGGGGCATCGCGGCCGGCCTGGTGGCGCTGCGCGCCGCGCTGCCAGCGCCGCCGCGCTAGCCCCGGCGGTCGGCGCGCCGCCCATGCGGACAATCGCCCGTCTGCCCCCACGTATGCTCGTGTGTCGGCCGTCCCTGATCCCAGGATCGCAACATGTAGTATTGGAGATAGTATGCGGACTCTTGTCAGCTTGATTTTGCTTCTCTCAATGGCGGTCGGCGCGTGGTCGACTCCCGAACGCCCGCGGGCGCCACGGGTCGTCTATGTCGAATCAACGGAGAACATCGCCAATCCCGAGCGCGGCCCCTACCACTCAACCGAGACCTTCGCCTCGAATCATACGCCGCTGGAGCGGGCCACGCTGCTGGGCTACCGCCAGAGCGAGCAGGTCACGCTGGTGCTGCGCGAGGTGGTGCTCGACAGCTTCCGGCGCAGCCCGATCAGCGCGGCGTATCTGGAGGCGATTGCGGCGGACTGTGCCGTGGCCCGCAGCGCCGGCGTCAAGCTGATCATGCGGTTTGTATACAATCAGACCGGCGTCGCGCCCAACCCCGACGAGGCCAGCCTGAGCCAAATTCTGGCGCATCTCGACCAGCTGCGCCCGCTGCTGGCCGCCAACAGTGATGTGATCGCCGTCGTGCAGGCCGGCCTGATCGGCGCGTGGGGCGAGTGGTACTACACCAGCGACGAGTTTGGCGCGCCGCCGAATCCGCCCAACTACGCCGCCCGCGCCAGCGTCGTGGAGCGCCTGCTGGCGACGGTGCCGGCGACGCGCATGATCCAGGTGCGGACGCCGAGCATCAAGCAGCACCTCTTTGGCACACCGAGCGGCGCCGCCGGCGCGCTGCCAGCCAGCATGGCCTTCGACGGCAGCAGCCGCGCCCGCGTCGGCCACCACAACGACTGCTTTGTGGCCTCCGCCGACGACTTTGGCACCTATGAGGACCCCAGTCAGGAGTACCCGTACCTGGCGGCCGAGACCCAGTATCTGCCGATGGGCGGCGAGACCTGCGCCCTCAGCCCGCCGCGCTCGAGCTGGCCGAGCGCCCAAGCTGAGATGCAGCTATTCCACTGGTCGTATCTCAACCTAGACTACCACCAGGACGTGCTCAACTCCTGGGGCGCGAACCTGGCGACCGCCCGGCTCAAGCTCGGCTACCGCTTTGTGCTGCAGACCAGCACGCTGGATGCCACCGCGCGGCCGGGCGGCTCGCTGCATGTACAGCTGTCGCTCAAAAACGTCGGCTGGGCCAGCCCGTTCAACCCCCGCCCACTGCAGCTGATTCTGCGCAGCCCAACCACGGGCGCCGTGGTGGCGCTGCCGCTGGCCGCCGACCCGCGCCGCTGGCTGCCCAGCGACCAGCCGATCACGGTTGACGAGCGGGTGGTCGTGCCGGCCAGCCTGCCGCTCGGCGACTACGACCTCTTGCTCGCGCTGCCCGACCCAGTCCCGGCGCTGGCGGCCGACCCGGCCTACGCGATCCAGCTTGCTAACCAGAATGTCTGGGAGCCGGCGACCGGCTACAACCGGCTCCAGGCGACGGTCAAGGTTGTCGCCAGCACCGGCGTGTATCTGCCGTTTTTTAGCCGGTAGCGCCTCGCCCACCAGTGGCGCCGGCGCCGCTACGGCTGCTGATGGCTCATCAGGCTGGCCGACCCGCGCAAGCTGCAGGCAGAGTCTTGGGCGCTGCTCAGGTCGGCCGGCTTTGACTCGGCGCTGCGGTCGTGGGCCGGCTGGGCCAGCAGTGCATCGCTGAGCATCTGGTAGGCCTCCTGCCAGGCCGCTGCCAGCTGCCAGGTCCAGCGCGCGCCCAAAAAGGTTGCCAGCGTGTTCAGCAGCGCCGCACCCACCAGCGGGCAGTACTCCGCCTTGACGTGCGCGGCCGCGTGGCGCACCGACAGGCGCTCGACCACCCGGCTCAGCACCGCCGAGTCGTTCAAATGATCAACGATGTGGACGAGCGCGAGCATAAATGCGGCGTGCTGCACACCAAAGTCGGTGGTGCGAAATAGTCCCTGTAGCTCCGGCGAGGTCAGGATCAGCCGGCGGTAAAACCTTTGCACAAACGCCGCACTCTGCGGCATGACCAGCGCCCAGCTTTCTTGGATCAGCAGTGTTTAAATCATACTGTGCCTTGTGGGGAATGATGGCGCCGATCAACGTCGCATTGCGATGGCTGGCGTGGCGCGGCCGGCGCGGTTGTCTGCTGCGAAGTATGGCTGGCGTATCTTTGGAAAGTCTTTGCACTGCACGCCATGATCGTCGTCCGCATCGCCGCCGACCTCGTATAATCCTGGCAGACATGGAGGATGCTATGGCTCACGCAACGATCTGGCCGGTCGCCACCGTCGTCACCGATCTGCCCGGCCCGCCCCAGGGCCAGTGGACGGTCGCGGCGCTCGATGCGCTGCCCGACGATGGCCAGCGCCATGAAATTCTCAACGGAGTGCTGTATATGGTGCCGCCGCCTGGCATGGCCCATCAAAAGGCCAACAACTGGTTTCAGTACTATCTGACGGCCGTGGTGCAGATCACCGGCCGCGGCGAGGTCTTTGGCCCGCCCTTCGAGGTGCAGCTGGCGCCCAATATTGCGGTGCAGCCGGATGTCGTCGTGGTGCTCAGCGAGCATCAGGACCGCATTACGCCGCGCGGCGTGGTCGGCGCGCCCGACCTGGTGATTGAGATCGCCTCGCCCTCGACCGCAATCTATGACCGCAACCAGAAGCTGCGGGCCTATGAGGCGGCCGGCGTTCCTGAGTACTGGATCGCCGACCCGCTGGGCGCGACGGTCGAGCTACTGCTGCTCCATGGCGGCGCGTATCAGTCGCAGGGTGTGTTCGCCGGCGCGGCGCTGCTGTCCGCGCGGGTGGTGCCGGGCCTCGGCGTGGAGGTCGCGCAGTTCTTTGCCTAGCTCGCTGCCAGGCGGATCACTGTTTTTCATCACGCGCTGCGCGCCGTGCTAGAGCGGCTGCGGCTCTTCGTGGCGGTCGCGCGGGCCGGCTCGCTGACGCGGGCGGCGGCCGAGCTGGATTTAAGCCAGCCGACCGTCAGCCAGCAGATTCAGGTCCTGGAGCGCGAGCTGCGGGCGGCGCTGTTTACGCGGCTGGGGCGCGGCGTGGCGCTGACCGCGGCGGGCGCGGCGCTCGTGCCCTACGCCGAGCAGCTCCTGGCGCTGGCCGACGCAGCCCGCCTGGCGACCCAGGCGGCGGCCGGGCTGGCGGCGCGAACGCTGCGGCTGGGCGCCGGCAACACGCTGGCGACCTATGTTCTCCCCGACCTCCTGGCCCGGCTGCGCTGGGAGCAGCCCGACATCGTGGCCCATATCACCGTCGGCAACACCGAGCAGCTGGTCGCCGCCGCTGTCGCCGGCCGGGTCGAGCTGGTGCTGGTCGGCTCGCCAGTCACCGATGAGCGGCTGGTGATCACGCCGTTTTTGCGCGACCAGCTAGTGGCGATTGTCGCGCCCGACGACGCGCTGGCTGCGCGCGACCTGCTGGCCCTCGCCGACCTCGCGGCCCGCCCGGTGCTGCTGCGCGAGCCGGGATCGGCGCTGCACTCCGCGGTCGCGGCGCTGTTCGCGGCGGCCGGCTGCCCGCCGGCGCGCACCATGACGCTCGGCAACATCGAGGCGATCAAGCGCTGCGTCGAGGCCGCCCTGGGCGTCGCGGTGGTCCCGGCTATCGCCGTGCGCCGCGAGACGCAGGGCGCGACGCTGCGGGCGCTGCCGCTCCTTGAGGTCCACGAGGGGCGCTGGTTTAACTATGCTCACCGCCGCGGCGCGGCGCTCTCGGCGGCGGCGGCGACGTTCGTGGCGCTGCTCGGCAAGCCCTTTGAGTAGCCCGGCGCGTCTGCACGGTCCATCCCACACGGTCCCCAACATCGGCGCCAACGCACAGGTATCCTTAGGGTATCCGGCGCTCGTGCGTGCTATAATGCCCACCAGAAGCCGTAGCTGCGCATCGGGCAAACTGTCTAAACTGGCCCGCCGCACTGCGCCACAATGCTTGACTCGGCCCGTCGAGTCAGGCGTTTTTAAGGAATTGCCGATGGCCAGCGACTTTGTGCATCTTCACGCCCACTCCGAGTACAGCCTGCTCGACGGTCTCTCCAGCATCTCTACCATGACGCAGCGGGTGGCCGATCTGGGCATGGACACGCTCGCCCTGACCGATCACGGCGTCCTGTACGGCGCGATTGAGTTCTACACCGCCGCCAAAAAGGCCGGCATCAAGCCGATCATCGGCTGCGAGGCGTATGTCGCGACCGGCCGCCATAACCAGAAGGGTGCCGAGGGCAAGGGCTATTTCCACACCGTGCTGCTGGCCAAAAACCTAACAGGCTACCACAACCTGCTCAAACTCTCGACGCGCGCTCACCTCGACGGCTACTACTACAAGCCGCGCATCGACCGCGAGCTGCTGGCCGAGCACAAAGAGGGTTTGATCGTGTCGCAGGCCTGCGTCAGCGGCGAGGTCAACCGCCGCCTGACCAATAAAGATAAGGCCGGCGCCCGTGCCGCCGCGGCCTGGTATCGCGACCTGATGGGGCCGGACCACTATTTTCTGGAGCTGCAGCTGCACCCCGAGGTGCCGGAGCTACACGAGATCAACGAGGAGCTGGTCTTGATCGGCCGCGAACTGGGCATTCCGCTTGTCGCGACCAACGATGCCCACTACGTTGACCAGCAGGACGCCGACACCCATCGCATGCTGCGCTGCCTGGGCTTCAACACGACCGTCGAGGACTACTGCCGCAAAAATCCGCAGCTCGACGACTCCTACTTTCTGCAAACGCCCGACCAGATGACCAAGCTGATGGCGGCCTACCCGCGCGAGGCAATTGACAACACCCGCCGCATCGCCGACATGTGCAACCTCGACCTGGAGTTTGGCCGCGTCCAGCTGCCCGAGTTCCCGCTGCCCGAGGGCCAGACGCCGGCCACGTATCTGCAGCAGCTCAGCGAGGATGGGCTGGTGCGGCGGCTCGGCAACCCGACCAAGCTCTACTGGGAGCGGCTGCGCTACGAGCTGGATGTCATCAACCAGACCGGCTTCCCGCTCTACATGCTGATCGTCTGGGACTTTGTGAAATTTGCCCGCTCGCGCTCGATCCCGTGTCTGCCGCGCGGCTCGGCCGGCGGCTCGCTGGTGCTGTACTGCCTGGGCATCACCGATGTGGACCCGGTCGCCAACAAGCTGGTCTTTGAGCGGTTTCTCAACCCCGAGCGCAAAGAGATGCCCGACATCGACATGGACTTCGCCGACTCGCGCCGCGCCGAGGTGATCGACTATGTGGCCGCCAAGTACGGCCGCGACCGCACCGCGCAGATCATCACCTTTGGTACGCTGGGCGCCAAAGCGGCGCTGCGCGACGTCGGGCCGCGTGCCTGAATATCCCGCTCAACACCGTCGATCAGGTCGCTAAGCTGGTTCCCAAGCTGCCGGTCGGCACCACGCTCACCCAATCGCTGGAGCGCGTCCCCGAGCTGAAAAAGCTCTATGACACCGACACGCAGCTCCAGGATCTGATCGACAGGGCGCGCCGCCTTGAGGGCGTCACCCGCAACGTCGGCACGCATGCCTGCGGCGTGGTCGTCTCGGCGCAGCCGCTCAATGAGATCGTGCCGCTCCAGCGCACCTCGCGCGATGAGACTGCGGTGATGGCCTGCTTCCCGATGGGCACGCTCGGCGACATCGGCCTGCTCAAAATGGATATGCTGGGCCTGACCAACCTGTCGATTGTGGACGCCGCGCTGAACTATATTACCGAGACCAGAGGTAGCCCCTTTACCCTCGCCGATATGCCGCACCGACGACCTGCCGACGCTTGAGATGCTGAGCCGCGGCAATACGCTGGGCGTCTTTCAGCTTGAGTCGCCGCCGATGGTGCGCTACCTGAAGGAGCTGAAGCCCACGCGCATCGACGACATCTACGCGATGGTCGCGCTGTACCGTCCCGGCCCAATGGAGCAGATTCCCAAATATATCGAGTGGAAAAACTATCCCAGCCGCATCACGCTATCTGCACCCGATGCTCAAGCCGATTCTGGAGGACACCTACGGCATCATCGTGTACCAGGAGCAGGTGCTCGGCATTCTGATGCAGATGGCCGGCTATACGATGGGCAAGGCCGATATCGTGCGCAAGGCGATTGGCAAGAAAAACCGCGAGCTGATGGCCAAGGAGGAGCCGCGCTTTATCGAGGGCTGCGTCAAAGAACGGCCTGACCGCCGATCAGGCCCACACGCTGTGGAGTCTGATCCAGCCGTTCGCCGGCTACTCATTCAACCGCGCCCACTCGACGCTGTACGGCCTGCTGAGCTACCAGACCGCCTATCTCAAGACCAACTATCCGACCGAGTATATGGCGGCGCTGCTTGTCGTCGGCGGCGGGCAATAGCGAGGACGTGGCGCGGTACGTCGGCGAGGCGATGCGCCTGGGCGTGGCAGTGCTGCCGCCGGATGTCAACCAGTCCGAGCTCGGCTTTACGATCGAGCCGCTCGATACGAGCTGCCCGAGGGCGTGACGCACTCCAAAGCGCGTGCGCTTCGGCCTGTCGGCGATCAAGAACGTCGGCGACGGGCCAATCGAGGCGATCTGCGCGGCCCGCGACAAGGACGGCCCGTTCACATCGCTGGAGGATCTGTGCGAGCGCGTCGACCGCAAGGAGGCTTGGCAAGCGCGTGCTTTGAGGCGATGATCAAGAGCGGCGCAATCGACAACCTGCCCGGCACCCGCAAGAAAAGCTCGCCAGTCTCGAGCGGTACGTTGGCGCGGCACGCGAGGCCCAGCGCATGCGCGAGGCCGGTCAGGCCAGCATGTTCGATATGCTGGGCGACGCCGAGCGCCGCTGCCAGCGCGGTCACGATCCCGTTCAAGCCGATGACCGACGGCCCGGCTGAGACAAAAGAGTACCTGACCTGGGAAAAAGAGCTGCTGGGCATGTATATTATCGAGCACCCAGTCGCCCAGGCGCTCGACGGGTCTGCCGAACGACCCCAACCGTCTGACGCTCGTCCAGCTGACCGAGGAGTACGTCGGCCAGAAGGTCGACGATCATCGGCATGCTGACCGGGCTGCGCAAGATCCGACCAAAAAGGGCGACACGATGCTGTCGGCGCAGTTCGAGGACCTGGAGGGCACGATTGACATCGTCGCGTTTCCGCGGGCCTACGAAAAATTTCTGGAGTTTTGGACCGACGACAACATTGTGGCCCTGACCGGCAAGATCGACCAGCGCCGCGACACGCTGCAGCTGATCGTGGACAGCGTGGCGCCGCTGAGCGCCAGCACCGTCAGCAGCAGCGCCAACGCCGTGGCCGCGCCGATGCTCGCCGAAAGCGCGCTGGCCTACCTGCCCGAGCCGCTCGTGTCCGACCCCGACCAGGACGGCATGCTGGTCGACGACGACAGCTGGCGAGCCTCGCTGCCGGTGAGCCTGGAGGCCGTCACCAACCCGCCACCGAGTGCTGCGCCGCCCGCCGCGCCCGCGCCGCGCCCAGCGCCCGCCCGCGAGGAGCCGGCGCCGCCCGTGAGTCACGCCGCGCCCGCCCGTGAGGAGCCGGTGCCCAGCCGCGCCCGCGAGGAGCTGCCCGCGCCGCGCCCGGCGCCCGCCGCGCCGGCCCGCGCACGCGAGGAGCCCGCCGCGCCACCAGTGCCGCCCGCTGCATCGGCGCCGCCGGTCACGGTGCTGCGGCCGCGGCAGCGCATCACCATCGCCAAAAAGGACGAGGCGCCCGCGCCGGCCGCCGGCGGCAGCGCGCCCTCAGCGGCCTCAGCGCCGGCGCCGCAGCTGCATATCACGCTGCGCCGCACCGGCAACGACGACGAGGATATTCGCTGCATGCAGGAGGTTCACAAGCTGCTGTGCCGCTTCGACGGGCATCACAAAGTCATGCTGTATGTGCCGCAGGACAGCAACCAGGTGATCCTCGAATCGCTGCGCCGCGCCAACCCGTCGCCTGAGCTGCTCGATCATCTGACCGCGCTGCTGGGCGACGGCGCCGTCTGGACCGACGCCGGGCGGTAGCGGCGGGCTGCGCGGCTAGCGCGGCGCGGGCGCATAGACCAGCGGCGTATCGCGGTACAACACGTGGTACGCCCCCTGCAGCGCCGCGAACTGCGCCGGCGACAGATCGTTGGGCCGCTTGCCGGCCAGGACATCATTCCGCCACAGTACCAGGTCGAAATGCCGGTCGTCGATCAGCCTGGTAAACGTCGTCTCGTCCCACCAGCCGAGCTGCGCCGCCTGCGCCATGACTAGCGGGTCGTTGAAGCGCACCGGCTTGCCGGCCATCACGATCAGCCCCAGGTTGTCGCCCCACACCTCGCCCGGCTGGTTGCGGACCAGCTGCTGCACCGCCAGCAGGCGCTTCGTGATCGCCGGGTTGGGGACGTTTTGCAGCTCGAAGGCCAGCCAGCCGGGCGTGATCCAAAAGCACGCCACCTGCGCCGCGACTACTGCCAGCGCCGCCAGCCGGAGCAGCGGCCGCGCTGTGCCAAGCTCGGCCACGGCCAAGCCAGCGCCCAGGCACAGCGCCGCCAGGAACTCCAGGGCATGGTTGTGAAAGCCGCCGAAGGTCCCGCCCGAGAACGTCGCCAGCGTCGCCGCCGCACTGTAGAGCGCCGGCAGCTGCCAGCGTCGCCCGGCCCACACGCTGTAGCCCAGCGCCAGCACGGCGAGCGCGGCGTGAAACCCGGCCATGTCGCCCAGAATCCCCAGCCAGCGCCCGGCCGACCACGGCAGCGCGTGGTAGTCGACCATGTGAATCCAGAAGCCGTGGCTGGTCGCGAGGTCTAGCAGCGCAAACGGCCCGGCCAGCGCCGCCGTCTGCGCCACGCCATACACGACCGCCCGCCGCCAGTCGCGCCCGAGCAGCCAGACGCCAATCGCCAGCCCGCCGGCAATCGCCGACTGCTTGCTGAAGAACGCCAGCGTGACGCACGCAACCACCAGCCACAGCCGCCGCTCGCCCACGAGCGCCCGCCACGTGCGCGGCTCCAGCCGCCAGCCATCGGCGAGGTAGACCGCCGCCAGCGCAAACGCGACCGCCACGAGGTCGGGCTTGAGGCGGGTGGACCAGACGACGAGCGGCTGCGAGCCAAGCCACAGCCCGGCGCTGAGCAATCCGAGCCAGCGGTGGCCGCGCCGCGCCATCCAGGCCCACAGCACGGCCGCCACCGCCAGCGCCGCCGCCAGCGCCACCAGGCGGCCCGGCACCAAGCTCGTGCCAAAGACCCGCATCAGCGGCGCCACGATCACGTAGTAGACCGGCGGATACGGCGCCGACACAAAGCGCTCGGCAGTGAAGGGCGCGTAGATGTTGACGCGCTGAAGCAGCAGCGCCAGCTCGCTGAGCAGAATCCCCTCGGTCGGATCGAACTGAAAGGGGTGGCCGAGCGTGGCGCCGACCCGCAGCGCCAGCCCGCCGAGCCGCGCCGCCAGCAGCAGCGCCAGCGCGGCGATCACGGCCCAGGTTGCCCAGCGCCCGGCGCGGCTCATGGCACGGTCCATGTGATGCTCTCCAGCTGCATGCCCAGCGCCCGATTGTCGGGGCTGGCGCGGTCGCGGTTGCGCGGCCGAAAGGTGGGCGCGCCCATTTCGAGGACATAGCCTGGACCACCAGCGGCAAACTCCGGCGGCAGCTCGATAGCTTGCCAGTCGTGGCCGACGGGGGCGGTCAGGCGCTGCTGCACCGTGCCGGCAGCGTCCAGCAGCGCAAAGGTCACGGTGATCGCCTCGCGGCCGCTGGCGATGCGCAGCGTGGCGCCGCGGGCGCCGGCTGGCACCTTGAGCCGGGCGCGCGCCGTGGTCCAGCGGAAAACGCCGCCTTTCTCGGCGGCATGGAAGCCTGCGAGCCAGCCCAGATCAGCCTGGCCCAGCCGCAGCGCGGCCGGCGGCGAGCTGCCGAGGACATTCCACGACCAGCGCTGCAAATCTTCGAGCGACCGCGTTTCCCACGCAAACTCAGCGCCTGCCGCGGCCAGGTCGCCGCGCTGACGCAGCAGATCGCCGCGCAGGAGGTGGGCGTAGGGCTGCGCCGGCCGCGCGGCAATCGCCGCGTCGGCCAGGCTAAGCGCGGCGGCCCCGTCATACCGCGCCAGCGCCTGGCGGGCCAGCGTCACCCGCGCCAGCGTGAGCCAGGGTCGAGTTGCAGCGCCGCCGCGCCGTCGCCACGCCAGAGCGCCCAGTGCTTGCGGGCCACCAGCGGCACCTCGCGCAGATACGGGCGGTGCAGGAGCAGGAGTCCCGAGCAGCGCCGCGACGGTTGCGCCGGCCCCCAGCCAGCGCCAGCGGGGCGCGCGCGCTGACCGCACGGTCAGCACCTCGGCCGCGCTGATGAGCAGCACGGGATACAGCGGCAGCCGATAGCGCAGCTCGACATGGAAGATCAGGCTGGTTAGGGCGACATACGCGGCCCACGGCAGCCACAGCCAGCCCAGCCGTCGCGGCAGCCGCCACAGCCCCGCGCCGCCGATGAGCAGCAATAGTAGCCAGCCACCGTCGCCCAAAACAAGCCGTAGCCAGACTTCGGCCGGCCGCACCCAGATGCCAGGCCGGTCGCGCAGATCATCGAAGAACTCCAGCGCCACCAGCGCGGTCGCCTCGCGGCCGACCTTTGCAAAGAAGCGGCCCGGCTGATCCACGATCACCGCCAGGCCGCGAGCGCTGGCCAGCCGCTGGCGCGCTGCCCGGTCGTCGCCCAGCGCGTACAGCTGACGCTTGACCGCCTCACGGCCGGTCGGATCGTTGTCGAGCCACAGATTCTCGGCGCCGGTGGTGTCAACGACGATCAGGGCGCGATAGACGACGGCATTCCGCGCGGTCCACGGCAGAATCACCAGCGCCGCGGCTAGGGCAAAGCTGGCGCCCAGCCGCCAGCGCCAGCCGCGCCAATCGCGGCCAGCAATGACCAGCCAGAGCGCGCCGAGGCCAATCAGCGGCAGCCCCACCGAGCGCAGCAGCGTCAGCGCGCCGATGATCGCGCCAGCCGCCACGGCCCAGCGCCAACTCATGCGCCGCGCCGCGCCGAGCAGCAGCGCGAATGCCACGGTCAGCCCGGCGATAAACAGCGTCTCGGTGAGGAGTTCGGTGGCGCTGACGGCCAGCGTCCAGCTGAGGGCCGCCAGCCAGGCCGCGACGTTAGCTACGCGGTCGCGGCGGGCGGCGGGCTGCTCGGCGGCGGCCTCGTGGGCCAGCCACCAGGTCGCCGCCACGCCCGCCGCGCTGACCAGCGCCTGCACCAGCCGTACGCGCTGCACCTGCGAGTCGAACAGCTGAAACACCACCGCTAAAAATACAGTGTAGAGCGGCGGCCGCATCAGCGGCAGCTCGCGGTAGCCGCGGCCCTGCAGCAGCTGGAGCGCCTGGGCAAAATACTCTTGCTCGTCGCCGCTCAGCGGGTACTGCGCGTGCCACTGCCAGACGGCGAGGCGCAGCGCCAGCCCAGCGATCAGCGCCGCCAGCAGCGGCCACCAGCGCCTCATGGCGTCGTCAGCGCGGCGCGGTCGACCTGCACGCCGCGCAGCCGCAGCGGCAGCTTGGGCGCGTCGAGCGGGCTAGGCACGAAAATATTGGTCTCTAAGGCCACGACGACCGGCTGGCCGCGCGGCGTCGGTGGCAGCGGTATGCGCACCGTCTGCCAGCTCGACAGCGCCTGAAACTCGCCGGCGAGCTGCCCGCCCGCCCACACGCGCACCTGGGCCAGCCGCTCGCCCGCTGGCCGCGCACCGTTGAGCCGCAGCTGAAGAATTTGTGGGCGGCCGGTCCCCGCGGCCGGAAACTGTAGCTCGCTGTGGGCCTCGGTCCAGCGGTAGCCGCTGGCGAACGGCTGCCGCTCGTCGCTTTTTTCACGCGGCCCCCAGCCGCGGATCAGCCCGAGGTCCAGCCCCTTGCCCGGCTCGATCACCGTGGCGGCGGGCGGCTGTAGATTGTCCCAGGCCCACGCCTGGTCGTTGTTGGTGTCGACGGCCCGCGACGCAAACAGGCCGCGCGCCGTATCGAGGTCGCCGCTGCTCCGCTGTAGGTCGCCCTCCAGCATCAGCACACGGGCGGCGTTGAGGGTCAGTTCGCCCGACGCGGCGGCATTTTTGAGCAGCGCCAGGGCGGCCGGCAGATCGCCGGACTGGGCCAGCAGCCGCGCCCGCACGAGCGCAAAGCACGACAGCGGCTTGCGGGCTTCGCCCTGCGCCAGCAGCGCGGCGGCCGCGGCTTGGTCGCCGCGGCCAAGCGCCGCGCTGGCCGCCGCACAGTCGGCGGCCGCCGCGCGGGCCTGGAGGCCGAGCGATACATCGGCGAGCAGCGCGCGGCGCTGATTGGCGCTGCCCGGCCACCACAGGAGGCCGCCCAGCAAAAACACCAGCAGCGCCGCCGCCGCGCCCAGCGTCAGGCGCTGCCGGCCGCGGGTGGTCCACGGCCGTCGCCGGTCGGCCACGGCCAGCGCGGCGAAGACGACCAGCACCGGCAGCAGCGGCAGGCGAAAGCGGCTGATCGCAAAAAACAGCGCCGCGACCGCGATGTTGTAGCCCAGCCAGATCACGCCCAGCCCGGCGCCGCGCTGGCCCAGCCCGCGCAGCACCCCGATGAGCGCCAGCGGCAGCACGATGACGTACACCGTGTCGTCGAGGAGCAGGCCCAGCAGGTGCGGCGCGGGCGCGAAGCCGGCAGTGTAGCCTTTGGCCAGGTGCTCGGCGCCGTTGATGCTGGGCAGCACGAGGTCGGCCAGCTCAGCGCCGCGCTGCCCAAGCTGCCGCGCCGGATCGGCCCAGAACCACTGCCAGCCGGTGCGGTAGGCCAGCGCCTGGCGCGCGCTGTGGTCCGGCACCGCGATCAGCGCGGCGTAAATATCGTCCTCGTCCACGCCCGGCGGCCGCATGCTGAACATCGCGTTGTAGCCGCCGGTTGTGTCGATGAGCAGCAGCGAGCGGGCGGCGAAAAAGCGCGTGTTGTAGACGCTCCACGGCAAAATCACCGCCGAGACCACCACGGTCAGCGCGCCGGCGGCGAGGAGCGCGCGTCGTAGTCGCACGCCGAGCGGCTGCCGCGGCGGCCTGGCTTGCCAGGCCACCCACAGCGCGATCAGGGGCAGCGCGCCGGCCAGCATCGCGCGGGTTAGGGCCGCGCAGCCCAGGAGCACACCGCCCGCCACGAGCCAGCGCCGCCGCCCGCCCTGCCGCCACACCGTCAGCGCTAGCAGCGCCGCACACAGCCAGAAGAGGAACAGTGTCTCCGACAGCAGCAGGAAGCTGTAGGTCGCCAGGCTATACGACAGCGCCAGCGTCCAGCCGACCGCCAGCGCCACCGGCCGGGCGCGCTGGTACGGCGCCAGCCGCCGCGCCCACAGCATCACAATGCCGACCGTCGCGGTGCCGAGCAGCGCCTGGGCCACGCGGATCGGCGCCAGTGCAACCGGGCCGAACACCTTGATCAGCGCCGCCAAAAACAGGACATACAGCGGCGGGCGAATCCATGATCCAATCTTTGAAAAATGAAAAGCCCCGGCCCCCGGCCAGCCAGATCGCCGCCGCCCGGTACTCGCCCTCATCGGAGATCGGTACAAGATTGGGCAGCTGATAGGGCAGCGTGCGCCCAACCACCAGCCGAAATACCAGCGCGGCGACCAGCGGCGCCAGCCACACGAGCACGGAGCTGCGGCGCATTCTCATGGCGCGGCCGTGACGGTGACGTGGGCGATCACCACGCTGTTGTCACTGCTCGGCAGCGCCGTCTGCGCCGCGAGCCGCTGAATCGCGCCGTCGCGAAATTCGTAGACGCCGACCCGCACAACATACTCGCCGGGCGCCAAATCGGCCGGCAGCGGGAGCGTCCGGTCATCGTGGAGCAGGACGTGGGGCTTGGTCCAGCGGCTGGTCGGCTGGCCGCCCTCCATCGGCCGGCCGTCGGTCTGGGCCAGCACCGTGGGGTCGTTGGGGCGAGTGAGGTGCACAAACACCTGGCTGTCGGTGCCGGCCAGCGAGTGCAGCGGCTCCCAAAACAGCGTCACCGGCAGCGTCCCGCCAGGGTGCGGCCCGCCGGCAAACGGCGTGATCGTCACGCCGCGCAGCCGCAGCTGGTCGCCAAAGTCGGCCCCGAGCGGCGTGGCCGGCTGCGGCGTGACGCCTTGAATCTCGGGCATGTTGTTGCAGTATAGCCACACGCCGTTGAAGCGCTCGGGCGACGGGTTGGCGCATGGGATGCGGCCGTTGCTGTCGGCGAACTGAAATGCCAGGCCGACCCAGCCCACCTCGTCGGCGGCGGTCGGCGGCGGGTCGACCAGGTTGGCGTGGTCGGGCGCGATGAGCAGCCAGGCGCGCTTATGCGTCTGTAGCGCCGGCCCGATCCGCGTGTTCAGCTCGTATTTTTCAAAGCCTTTGGCGCGCTCCAGCGGGCTAAAGACCGTCGCATCGGGCAGCGGCTGGCGGCTGACGCGCTGGCGGTAGTAGTCGTAGAGCGGCGCGATGGCGTCGGGGTGGACGATCACCAGGTCGTCGGGGTGGATGTGGGCGGCCAGCTGCGCAACGGCGCCGCGGTAGTCCTCCTTGACCGCCGCGCCCGAGAACAAGCCCTTGCCCGGCTGAAACAGCGCCATCTGCTCGGCCCAGCCGACGCCCAGCAGCGCCAGCACAGCGACGGCGCGCAGCAGGAGCCGGGCCGGCCGCGGATTTGCAATGCGCCAGGGCAGCGCCACGCCGCCGGCCAGCAGCAGCAACCAGGCTGGAAACAGGATGATCACATAGCGCGGCTCGTACAGGCGCTGGACCGCCAGCAGCAGCCCAAACATGGCGAGCGGCACGCCGCCCATGATCGCCCACAGCCGGGCGGCCGGGCGGGTCGCGGGGTCGCGCAGCCGCCCGAGCCAGCCCCAGCCGCCCAGCGCGGCCAGCGCCGCAAACGGCAGCCACCAGCGCCGCGCCAGGTCGGCAGGGCCGCGGTCCAGCGCAAACTTGGTCGCGGTGATCTGTAGTGCGGTCAGCGGGCCGGCGGCGCTAAACTGCGCGCCCGCGCCTTGCCGTCGCAGACTTGCGCTGAGCGCCGCGGTGAATGCTAGGCCAAACAATGCCAGCGCGGCCAGGCCCAGCGCGCGGCGCCGTCCTGTGAGCCGGGCCACGACCACCGCCACGGCGCCGCCCAGCACGACGATCACGAGCAGGCGGTGGACAAACGGCGCCACGAGCACGACCAGCGCCAGCGCAAGCCAGCTCGCGCGCCCGTTCGTCCGCAGCGCCCGCGCCACCGCCCACCACAGCACGAGCGCCGTCAGCAGCGTCAGGCTATAGGCTTTGGCATCCTGGGCCTGCCACACTGCAAACGGCGCCGCCAGGAGCAGCAGCGCCGCCGCCAGGCCCAGCCAGCGGTCGCGCAGCTCGCGGCCCAGCCCGTAGGCCGCCGGCACACACAGCGCGCCCGCCGCCGCTGACGGCAGCCGCAGCGCCCACTCGCTGTCGCCCCACAGCCGCGTCGCCAGCTTCAGCACCAGGTGGTAGAGCGGATAGGCCTGCGTCGGGCTGAGGAGGTCACCGATCAGCTGGCCGGTGAAGTGGGCGCTGACATACCAGGCGGTGTAGCCCTCGTCGAGCCACAGGCTCTGGGCGCCGAGCCGATACGTGGTGATCGCCGCGGCCGCCGCCAGGAGCAGCAGCGGCACGAGCACATCCCACCAGCGCCGGCGCCATGCGCTCACAGCAGAACGATGTGGTCGCGGCCAGCCGTGACCTCGCGGGTGGCGTTGCGGGTGTCCACGACCGCCGACGATAGCGCCACAATCTGGCCGTAGTCAAAGGCCGTGTGGTTGGTGATGATGACAGTGCAGTGGGCGTCGCGCAGCAGCTCGTCGGTCAGCGGCGTGGTGTGGTACTCCTGGCCGGCGTGGGTGTAGAACGTCGTGATCAGCGGGTCAACGGTGATCACCTCGGCGCCCTCGCGCTCCAGCAGCTCGATGATGTGAAACACCGGCGACTCGCGGTAGTCGTCCACATCTTTTTTATATGCGACGCCCAGCAGCACTACCCGTGAGCCGTTCAGGCTGCGGCGCTGGCGGTTCAGGGCGCGGGTGATCAGTGTCAGAACGTGGTGTGGCATCTCCAGATTGACCTGCCCAGCCAGCTCGATAAAGCGCGTCGCAAAGCCATATTCGCGGGCTTTCCAGGCCAGATAGAACGGGTCGAGCGGGATGCAGTGGCCGCCCAGCCCTGGCCCCGGTGTGTGCTTCATGAAGGCGTAGGGCTTGGTCGCGGCGGCGTCGATGACCTCCCAGACATTGAGGCCCATGCGGTCGCACAGCATCGCCAGCTCGTTGACCAGCGCGATGTTGACGTTGCGAAAAATGTTCTCGAACAGCTTGGTCAGCTCGGCGGCCCGCGGCGACGAGACCGGGACGACCTCGGAGACCAGCGCGCTGTAGAGCAGCACCGCGAGCGCCTGGCACTGCGCCGTCACGCCGCCTACGACTTTAGGCGTGTTCTCGACGGTGTAGCCGGCCGAGCCGGTCTGGCCAGGGTCGACGCGCTCGGGCGAGAAGGCCAGGAAAAAATCCTCGCCGACCTTGAGGCCGCTGGCGGCGAGACGCGGCAGAATAATCTCCTCGGTGGTGCCGGGCCAGGTGGTACTTTCCAGCACGATCAGCTGGCCGGGCCGCAGCGTGGCCGCGATGCCGTCGGTCGCCGCCTCGATGTAGGAGATATCCGGCTCGCGGTGGGTGTTGAGCGGCGTCGGGACGCAGATAATGATCACATCGCAGCGCGCCAGCTCGGCGTAGTCGGTGCTGGCGCTGAGCTGGCCGTGGGCCTGGGCCGCCTGGAGCTGCGCCGTGGAAACATCCACGATATAGCTCTGGCCGTCATTGATCGCCGCGACGCGCTCGGCATCGCGGTCAATGCCCAGCACCGGAAAGCCGACGCGGGCCGCGCGGGTGCCCAGCGGCACGCCGACGTAGCCGAGGCCAATAATGCCGATGAGCGCGGAGCGCGCCTGGAGCCGCTGCTGGAGTGTGTCGAACGCTGTCATGGTGTGTCCTTTATCTCGGTTGCCAGAAGTGGCGGTGTGGTCGGGTCGGTGGCCTGGAGGTAGATCTGCTCAATGCGCGCGGCCAGGTGCGGCCACAGCAGCTCGCGCTCGACGCGCTGGCGGGCGGCCTGGCCCAGCCGGTCGGCCAGCGCGCGGTCGGCCAGCAGGCGAATAATCGCCGCCGCCAGCGCCGCCGGATCGCCCTCGGGGACCAGCAGGCCGTGCTCGCCGTCAGTGATGACCTGCGGGATGCCGGCGATGCCGCTGGCGACGATCGGCCGTCCGGCGCTCATGGCCTCCAGGAGCATGTTGGGCAGGCCGTCGACATTGCCGCGGCCATCGTGGACCGCCGGGACCGGCACCAGGTCGGCGGCGTTCCAGTAGTGGTTGACGGCGGTGTGCGGGATCGCGCCGGGGAAGCGCACCGCCTCGCTGAGGCCCAGCCGCGCGGCCTGCGCCGCCAGCTCGGCCTGCTGGTCGCCGTAGCCGCCCAGCAGCAGCACGGTATCGGGGAAGGCCTGGCGCACCGCCGGCAGCGCATCGAGTAGGACGTGTAGCCCTTTTTTATACACCATGCGGCTGACCCACACCAGCAGCGGCTGATCGGGGCGAATGCCCAGCTCGGCCCGCAGGTCGGCGGCCGGGGTCGGCGCGAACTGCTGGGCGTCCACGCCGTAGGGCACCGTGGTCATGCGGGCCGGGTCGGCGCCCAGCGCCACCAGCCGCGCCGCCAGGTCGCCCGAGCAGGCGGTGATCATCGCGGCCCGCCGGGCGGCCCAGCGCGCCAGCCAGCTGGTCGGCGCGCTCTGCTCGGCAAAAAATACATCCGAGCCGTGCAGGCTGAGCACCAGCGGCCGCCCACGGATCAGCGCGGCGGCGGCAGCGACCACGCCGTTGGGCAGCGCCCAGTGGCCGTGGATTATGTCGAAGTCGCCGCTGGCGGTCACGGCCAGCAGCGCGCGCAGCCCCTGCGTCAGCGCCAGCGGCGTCGCCGCGAGCGTCGCCAGCTTCAGGTCGCGGTCGCCGCGCAGCCCGGCCGCGTAGCCCCAGACCTCCAGCGCCCGCGTGGGGGCGTAGCGGTACGGGTGTAGCCACACGCCGCGCCGCTGGGCGGTCAGGCGCAGGTCGTGGCGGTAGGGCAGCACCATGTGGACCTCGTGGCCGCGCGCCGCCACGCCGGCCGCGATCTCTTCGATAAACGGCGCGGTGCCTTCGCCCGGCCATTTGGGATACGAGGTGGTGAGCATCGCAATTTTCATGGCTGGCCGCCGCTGCGCTTAGGGTTGTGTTGCATACTCATTGGGGAAGCGATAGATCAGCACGGCCGCGCCGTTGAACTGATCTGGCTCGCTATGAACCAGCTCCCAGCCCGCCGGCGGCTGGCCCTGCGCCAGCTCAAACAGCGCGCCGCCGCGCCGCTCTTGCTCGGCGGTCGTCGAGCCGTTGAGCAGCAGGTAGCTGGCGTGGTAGTAGGCCGCGACCTGCATGATGGTCGCGCGGTCGGCGTTGGGGATCATCAGCGCCGGCCGGTCGGCATGAAAGCTGAGCTGCCACGGCACCCGCGTCATCACCACCGCGTCGGCCGGCGCGTGGTCGCGCAGCCACTGGTAGGCCGCCAGGTCGGCCTGCCAGTCGCGGCCCCAGTAGCCGCGGCTGGCCGGGCTGAGCGTCCGGTCGATCAGCGCCAGCTGTGACTGCAGCGCCAGCGCCAGCAAGATCGCGCCGGCCAGCGCCCCCAGCCCAGTCCACACGCCGCGCCCGACCACGGCCACATGGTCGAATAGCCAGACTAGGCTGGCCCCGACCAGCATCGCCAGCCACGGCACCAGCGCCACGAAATAGCGCGGCTCGCCGACGGTGTGCCAGTAGATGCACAGGAACGCGGTGTAGGGCAGCCAGCCCGCCGCCAGCAGCCCCATTGCCGCGCGCTGCCGGCGGCGCAGCGTCAGCGCGCCCAGCAGCGCTAGCCACATCCCGGCCGTCCCGAGCAGGCTGTCGCGGCTGGGGCTAAAAAAGCGCCCGGTCGCATCGAGCTGCGCCGCCAGCTTGGCAAAGGTCTGGTCAAAGCCCCAGCGCAAAATCCACGAGCGGTCGGGGACGCCCGGCCCGCCCAGCAGCGGCGTGTAGATTTTGTAGATGTCCTCCCAGGCCTGCGTGCCGCGGAAGTAGAGCACCCACGCATCCTGCGCCTCGGTCGAGAAAAACAGCGTGCCAAACAGCTGCAGGTTGCGCACGAGCAGCGGCAGGAGCACCAGCGCCGCGCTCGCGCCCCAGGCCAGCAGCGGCAGCGCCCGCGACTGGAGCCAGCCCCGCGGCGGACGAGCGCGGCGCCAGCTCCACAGCACCCAGCCGCCCATGCCCACGACGAGGATCGCCGCGCTGGGCTTCTGGAGCATCATCAGGCCACACATCACGCCGGCCGCCAGCCAGCGCCGCGCCAGCGGCCAGCCCAGCGCGCCGGCGGCGGTCTCCTCGGCCGCCCGCAGCACCAGCCAGGTCGCCGCCAGGCTCCAGACCACCAGCGCCAGATCGCTGGTCGCGTACAGCGCCAGGCGAAAAAACAGCAGGTTAGCGAGCGTCACAACCACCGCCAGCAGGCCGACCCGCCGGTCCCACAGCCGCGCGGCGACCTGGAAGATCAGCGCGGCCAGCGCAGCTAGCAGCACCAGATTGACCACGCGCGCCCCAAAGGCCGTCGCGCCAAACACGGCCATAAACGGCGCCATCAGCAGCGGCTGGAGCAGCGGCCAGGTCGCCTGTGGATGCGTCACCTGCCCGCCCGGCACCAGATCATAGAACTGCGTTACATAGTCGACGACCCAGCCGCGGCCACGCAGGAGGTTGCGGGCGACCACCACGTTGTCGGCGTAGTCGGCGTGGCCGACCACCGGCACCTGCTGCAAGATCGTCCACAGCCAGCCCAGCCAGGCCACGGTGAGCAGCGCGGTCAGCGCCGCCGCCAGGCGCCCGACGAGCAGCCGGTGCCGTAGTCCCAGCAGCCAGCGCGGCACCAGCGTCGGCCCGGCAATCAGGAGCAGCAGGAGGCCCATCCCCAGCGGCACCAGCGCGATCAGCCACTCGACGTTCTCATCAATTGTCGCCGCATCGGGAAAATGGATGCCTGGCACGATGCCCAGCAGCGCCACTACGGTCGCCACAAGCACCGCGCCCAGCATGCCGAAGTCGCGGGCGCCGCTACGACGCCAGTGGGCCAGCCAGCGGCCGCCCCAGCGTGCCAGCGTCCGCCGCTCGGCTACGGCCCAGCCGAGTAGGACCAGCGTCGGCAGCCAGGGCAGCGCGGCGACGGCCCACAGCCGGGCCACGGCTAGCGCGGCGGCCAGCGCCAGCCCCAGCAGCCCGCCGGCCACGACCGCCCCGCGCAGCCGGCGGCGCGGACTCGGCCGGGCCACGGCCAGCGTCGCCAGCAGCGTCGTCGCCGTCAGCTGCGAGAGCGCCGGCCAGCTCAGCGGCATGCCGACGCCGCCCGCCGACTGCAGCGCCAGCGCCGCGACCCGCACGCCTTTGGGTCGCGGGTCGGCCGACGCCGCCGTCGCCGTCAGCACCGCCGAGCTTTGGAGTACCACGGTGCGGTCGGCGGTGGGCGCGGCGGGCAGGGGCAAGGTAAAGGTTTGATAGTCGCTCTGTGGCGCGAAGGTGCCGATCTGCGCGCCATCGGCCCAGACCGTGACCGTCGGCTGGGCGGCGCCGGGCCAGCCGGCGGCCACGAGTGTCAGCGCGCCGGCGCCGCCGCCCCAGCCGGGCAGTGTCAGCACCGCGGTGCCGCGCGTCCAGCGATAGCGCCGCCCAGCATCCTGCTCGTCGGGATACCACAGGCCGTCGGCGGCGGTGGCCGCATCCTGACCCTGTGATGAGCGCAGCACCAGGCCGTCGCCCAGCCCGCTCAGCGCCAGCCGCGCGCTGCTAGGCAGCTGGTACGCGACAATGCCGGCCAGCCAGGCGAGCAGCGCCGGCGCCAGCAGCCAAAGATATAGCGAGGGGCGGGGACGAGCGCGCGCCGCAGCCAGTTGGGCGGGTTGCTCAAGCGCTTTGAGCAGCACAGGTCGTTGCACAATGCGGCATTATAAACCGAAAAGTTGCCGCCCGGCGGCCGCCCCCCTGAGCGTCGGCTGAAACCGCTCAAAACTCGTCAAAAATAGGTGTTGACAGCTGCCAAAACCCATGCTATACTCTCGCGTGTTGTGGCCTCGTGGTGTAGCGGCCTAACATGCCACCCTGTCACGGTGGAGACCGTGGGTTCGAATCCCATCGGGGTCGCCATAACGCAACAGCCGCCAGCGCAATCGCGCTGGCGGCTGTTTTTTAATCCGCCAAGCTGAAATTGGTTTACAGCTTGGTCCGATTCAGGGCTTGAACAGGCGGTGGCTTCGTGCTATAGTGCAGACATATTTTGCGCTATCCCCCCTTAGTATAGAAGGTCGGTGCGACATTGAACACTGTCCTTGATCAGTTAATGACTTTCGCCCGGCAACAACGCTTCTTGACGTATGATCTGATCCTTCGCATCTTGCCACACCCCGAGCACGATATTGTCCAGTTGGACTATCTGTTTGCGCTGTGCGAGGCCGAGCGGATCGAAGTGTTGGAAGACGCGCCCCCCGCGACTTTTACCGATGAGGTTGAGGTTGATGATGACGCCGAGCTTGACCGCGTCATGCAGGCGCAGGCCGGCGGCGATGACCCGCTGCGCCTCTATCTCCGTGAGATCGGCCGGATCAATCTGCTGAAGGCCGTCGAGGAGGTTGATCTGGCCAAGCGTCTGGAGTGCGGCGAGCTGGCCAAGCTCCAGGTTGAGCAGTGCGCGGCCGAGGATCGGCTGCTGCTCAAGCGGCAGATCGCCGAGGGCGAGCTGGCCCGCCATCATCTCATCCAGGCCAACCTGCGGCTGGTGGTGTCGATCGCCAAAAAATATGTCGGCCGCGGCCTGTCGTTTCTGGACCTGATCCAGGAGGGCAACATCGGGCTGATGCGCGCCGCCGAAAAGTTCGACTACACCAAGGGCTATAAGTTCTCGACCTACGCGACCTGGTGGATTCGCCAGGCCATCACCCGCTCGATCTCCGACCAGGCGCGCACAATCCGCCTGCCGGTGCATATCGGCGAGACGATCAACCGGGTCAAAAAGACCAGCCACCGCCTGCAGCAGATGCTGGAGCGCGAGCCGACCTCGCTGGAGATCGCCGAGGCGCTGGAGATTCCCGAGGAAAAAGTTCGCCGCGTGCTGGAGGCCGCTCGGCAGCCGGTTTCGCTGGAGCAGCCAGTCGGTGAGGAGGGCGACTCGGTGCTGGGCGACTTCATCGAGGATGAGCGGGCGGCCGCGCCGATGGACAACGCCACCCAGCAGGCCATGCGCGAGCAGATCGACGGCGTGCTGCTGCGCCTCCCCGAGCGCGAGCGTCGCATTATTCAGCTGCGCTACGGCCTGAACGACGGCCGCTACCGGACGCTGGAGGAGGTTGGGCGCGAGTTCGGCATTACCCGCGAGCGCATCCGGCAGATTGAGTCAAAGGTGCTGCGCAAGCTGCGCCACCCGGCCTACGGTCGGATGCTGCGCACCTACCTGGAGTAGCGCCACAGCGCTCTGCGCCGAAAGCTTTGTCCCGCCGCCCGGCCTCCCCGCCGGGCGGCGCCTGTTTAAGCGCAACCTTCGGGCCGGCTGGGGCGTCCTAGCCCAGACAGGAGGACAGCATGCCGACCGAAACAACCAGCCATTCGACCGACCGTTTAGATACCCGCCGCGCCCGCGACTGCGGCCGTAATGCCGGTCGCGCCGGCCGCGCCGCCAGCCCCGCGCGACCGCACCCGCCTGCTGGCGCTGGTAATGATCGGCTTTGGTCTGGCGCTGCTGGTGCGCAATGTGGCCCAGCCGCAGGACCACTCGGAGTCGATCCGAATGCCGCTGCGGGATTCGACAGCGGCGCACGTGCAGATCGACACCGGCAACGGCACGCTCCGGCTCACGCCCAGTAGCCCGGACCGTGACTTGATCAGCGGGCGGGTTGGCTTCAGTGGGGAGCTGGAGCAGCTTGATGAGGGCGACCAGGAGCGCGACATAATGCTTGGCGTCCGCAGTGCTGGCTGGGGCCTGCTGCGCTCCAGCCACGGCACCGACTGGCAGCTCCAGCTCAATCCCCGGCCAACCTACGATCTCGATATCAACACTGGCAATGGCAGCAATACGCTGGATCTCAGCACGCTTACGGTGGGGCGGCTGGAGGTTGAGGGCGGCAATGGCTCGATCAAGCTGGCGCTGCCGACGGCCGGGAATCTCAGCGGCAGTCTGCGGCTGGGCAACGGCGACATCACGCTGACCGTGCCGCAGGGCCGCGCGATGCAGCTCACCGTGGACCACGGCAACGGCGAGCTGCACCTCGGGGCGCTCCAGAAGGTGGACAGCAGCGATGATGAGGATGGCGGCATCTACCAGACCGCCGGCTACCGCGACGACCAGCCGCATATCGATCTGCAGGTCGAGTCGGGCAACGGCGACCTGACGGTGCGCCAGCCGTAGCTCAGCGGTTGAGGAGCTGGCTAACCGTCGTCAGCAGTGTTTGAATCTCAAACGGCTTGGTCAGCACCGCCGCGATGTGGTAGCGGGCCAGCTCGTCGGGGCCAATCCGGTCGCCCCAGCCGGTGATCAGCACGACTGGCATCTGCGGCCAGCGCGAGTAGGCCGCGTCGGCAACCTCCCAGCCGCTCATGCCGGGCAGCCCCAGGTCGGTGATCAGCACATCAAACGGCTGGGTTTCGAGCTGGGCCAGCGCCTCGCCGCCGCTGTGAACGGCGGTGACCGTGTGGCCGCCCATCTTGAGGACGCGCGCCAGCACGTGGCACAGGTGCTGATCATCGTCAACCAGCAGCGCGCGGTTTTGGGTCGTGGGCGCCAGCAGCGCGGGCGCGGCGCTGCTGACTGAGCTGCGTCAGCGGCAGCCGAAAGGTCGCGGTGGTGCCGTGGCCCTCGCTGGTCAGCTGGAGCGTGCCGCCGTGCCGCCGGATGACGGCCTGGCTGACCGCCAGCCCCAGGCCCGAGCCATGGCCGCCTTTGGTGGTGAAAAATGGCTCGCCGACGTGCGCCAGCACCTCGGGGCTGATGCCGACGCCGCTGTCGGTCAGGCTACAAATCGCCTGGTCGCCCTCGGCGAAAGTCCGAAATTGAAGTTCGCCGCCCTGCGGCATCGCGTCGAGGGCGTTGCTGATCAGGTGCAGCAGCACCTCGCGCAGCTCGCCGACGTTGCCCTGGATCGGCGGCGTCGGCGCGAGGTCAAGCTGGATGGCGTAGCGCAGGCCGTGCAGCTGGGCCTCGTCGCGCCAGCGCGGGCGGGTCAGCTCCAGCACCGACTGGACCAGCGCCGGCAGATCGATGGCGGTCTGATCGGTCGGCTGGAGCGATTTTGTAAACTCCTGAATCCGCCGCACAATCACGCTGGCGTCGCGGGCGGCCTCGGCGATCACTGCGGCCTCGGCCTGGGCGTCGGCGACGCTCTCGGCAAAATCAATGAGCTGCGCCGCGCCCAGCATCGTACCGAGCAGGTTGTTGAAGTCGTGGGCGACGCCGGCGGCGATGTCGCCAATCGCCCGGCGGCGCTCGGCCTCGATCAGCTGGTGCTGGGTCTGCTTGAGCTGCTCGTAGGCCACCGCCAGCGCCGCAACCTGCTGCTCACTGCGCTCGATCAGGCGGGCGTTCTCGACCGCCAGCGCGATGTGGTGCGCCATGCTGCCCAGCAGGCTGAGCTGCTGCTGGTCAAAGGCGGCCCGCTGGTAGGACTGCACCGACACGCCGCCGAGCACCGCGCCATCCGAGGCCAGCAGCGGCGCGGCGATGACTGCCTCGGTGACCGGCATGCTGGCGTCGCCCACCAGGTCAACGCCCATACCGCGGGCCTGCCACTCGGCGTCGCTGCTAAACAGCACCGCGCGCTTCTCGGTCGTCACCAGGTCCATCAGGCCGTTCGGCTCCAGCGGCTGGCCGGCGCGGGTGTTGACAAACAGCTGGCCGTTCTCCAGCACCCACTCGGCCACGATCATCCGATCGCTGTTGGTCAGCATCAGGGTGTAGACCTGCTCGGGAAACGAGCGCTCAATCGCCCGCAGCGCACCCTCGAGCGCGCTGGTCACCAGGCGGCGCTGGCCCAGGCCCTCGGCCAGGTCCACCTGCGCGGCCAGCGTCGAGATAATCCGGTCGCGCTGCTGTAGCAGGATCGCTTTTTCGACGGCGACCGCCGCCTGGGTCGCGACCTCGCGCAAAAACTGCAGGTCGTGCTCGGTGTAGCGGCCCGGCTCGCGGTGCTGGATCGACAGTGCGCCGACCGGCCGGCCGTCGCCCAGCAGCATCGGCACGCCCAGCCACGAGCGCGACGGGTGTGCGGTGCCGTAGTGCATCGGCGTGATCTCGGGGTAGCGCTGCAGCTCGGTGGTCACGTCCTGAAACCACAGCGGCTGCAGGTTGCGGATGATCCAGCCAAACAGCGTCGGCGTCATGGGCCGCACCAGCGTATCCTCGACGATCTGCTCGCCGTCGACCAGCAACGCCAGAATCTGCTGGCTGGTGTCGGGGTTGTAGATCATGCCGCCAAAGGCGTGCAGCGGCACAATCGTCCGCAGCGTGGTGAAGGTCACGCGCAGCAGGCTGCTGAGGTCGGTGTAGGTCGCGGTCATCTGGCCCAGTGTCACGAGCAGATGCTTTTCGGCCAGCGTCCGCTCGGCGAGCGAGGTGCGACGCCAGCGCTCTAGGGTGCCGGCCAGGCAGGGCGCCACCACGGCCAGGGCGGCCGGGTCGGCGCTGGGCGCCAGGAGCGTGCCCAGCGTCACGCTGCCGCACTGGAGCACCACGCCGGGCTGCGCCGTCAGCGGGCTGCCCGGCACGCTCTGGGCAATCCAGGCGGCCACGCTGTCAGCCGTGAGCGCCACCGGCGCGCCCCCCGCGATCGGTGGCAGGCTCCAGCGCACGTCGCCGCCCAGCGCTGCGCCGACCGCGCACAGCAGCTCGGGGGCGGCGGCGAGATCGGCGGTCGCGCAGTTGACCAGGAGGCGCGGGTCAAGAGATTGGCTGGGTGTCGCTGTCACGCCGGACTCCTGCTGTGTCTCGGGGGATGCTGAGACTCGTACCCTACACAATAGCGCGTTTTGCCCGACGGCCGCTAGCGCATTAGGGGGAACGTGGGCTAGCCGTGCAGCCCACCGGCGATGGGACACATGGCCTGCAACTTGCTAAAGGCCGTTGCTAGATTGGTATCTGTGATGCGCTAAAACCGGCGAGCGAGTTTGCACGTCAGGATGAGCTATGGTATAGTGGAAATATTCCAACCGATCCGCACCAGCTCCAAAGGCAGGGTTTTGGCATTGCTGGCAGCGATGCGCCCCACGCGGCCCCCAACCTGAGCAGCTATGTGTCACCATCGATGTGCTGCCTTCACCGACGCGCTGATTTCTGTGCCGCGCCGGCGACCAACTCGCTCACCTCTGTCTCCACCCCAGCAGCTACCTGCTCCACCCCACGCGCTGCGTATGATAAAGGACTTCAATGAATATCGCCGAACTTGAACTCAAACCGCTGAGCGAGCTCCATGAGATCGCCCGCGAAGTTGACCTTGCAAACTATGTGCGGCTGCGCAAGCAAGAGCTGATCAGCAAGCTGGTGCAGGTCCAGACCGAGCAGCAGGGCAATGTCTTCAGCTCGGGCATCCTCGATATTGTCTCCGAGGGCTTTGGCTTTCTCCGCTCCGACCGCATGCTGCCCGGCCCCGATGATGTATATGTCTCGCAGTCGCAGATTCGGCGCTTTGGCCTGCGCACCGGCGACCGCATCGCCGGCCAGGTGCGGCCGCCCAAAGAGAACGAGCGCTACTTCAGCCTGCTGCGCGTCGAGCTGGTCAACGGCATCGACCCCGAGATCGCCCGCACCCGCCCGCACTTCGAGCACCTGACGCCGATTTTTCCCAACGAGCAGTTTATTCTGGCCACCGATCCGCATATTCTCTCCACCCGGCTGGTCGATCTGGTCTCGCCCATCGGCCGCGGCCAGCGCGCGCTGATCGTGTCGCCGCCCAAAGCCGGCAAGACCATGCTGATGAAGGCCATCGCCAACGGCATCTCCAGCAACTACACCGACGTCCACCTGATCGTGCTGCTGGTCGGTGAGCGGCCCGAGGAGGTCACCGACATGCGCCGCTCGGTCAAGGGCGAGGTGATCTCGTCGACCTTTGACGAGTCGGTCGAGGACCAGACCAAAGTCACCGAGATGACGCTGGAGCGCGCCAAGCGGCTGGTCGAGGGCGGTCAGGATGTGGTGATCCTGATGGACTCGATCACCCGCGTCGCCCGCGCCTACAACCTCGATATGCCGCCGTCAGGCCGCACGCTGTCGGGCGGCATCGATCCGGTGGCGCTGTACCCGCCCAAGCGCTTTTTCGGCGCGGCCCGCAACATTGAGGAGGGCGGCTCGCTGACGATCATCGCGACCTGCCTGGTCGATACCGGCTCGCGCATGGACGATGTGATCTACGAGGAGTTCAAAGGCACCGGCAACTCGGAGCTGGTCCTGGAGCGTCGCCTGGCCGAGAAGCGGATTTTTCCGGCGATCGATGTCGCCCGCTCGTCGACCCGCCGCGAGGAGCTGCTGCTCGGCCCCGACGTGATGCGCCAGGTCTGGACGATGCGCCGCATGGTCTCGATGCTGAACGACAACGAGGGCACCGAGCTGGTGCTGACCCGGCTGGCCAAAACCCGCTCCAACGAGGAGTTTTTGCAGACCCTCGGCCGCAATATGTAGCGCTGCCGGCCGGCGCATGGCACGATGGGCTGGCTGCCACGCCGGCCCATCGCTGCGGCTGGGCCGGCTGCGCCCGCCTCGACAACAAGGAGAAGCGCGATGCTTCACGATCAGACCATTGCCTTTCTGGGCGCCGGCGTCATGGGCGAGGCGATGATCGCCGGGCTGCTCAAAGATCAGCTGGTGCCGCCGGCGCAGATCATTGCGACCGGGCCGCGCCCCGAGCGCCGCGCGCAGCTCGCCGAGCGCCACGGTATCCAGGTGACCGACGATAACCGCGACGCCGCGCACCGCGCCGACATCGTGGTATTTGCCCTGAAGCCGCAGTCGCTGCCCAAAGTCCTGCCGACGCTGCGCGGCGCGCTGCGGCCGGGCGACCTCGTAGTCTCGATCATCGCCGGCGCGACGATTGCGACCTTCCGCGACACGCTCGGCCACGGCGCGATTGTGCGGGCGATGCCCAACACGCCGGCGCAGATCGCCGAGGGCACCACCGTCTGGACCGGCACCGAGGCCGTCACCGACCTGCAGCGCGAGCAGGTCCGCGGCCTGCTGGGCGCGCTCGGCCACGACCACTATATGGCCGACGAAAAATACCTCGACATGGCGACGGCGCTGTCGGGGACCGGCCCGGCCTACTGCTTTCTTCTGCTCGAGGCGATGGTCGACGCCGGCGTCCACCTGGGCTTTCCGCGCCGCGTCGCCGAGGAGCTGGTGCTGCAAACCATGCTCGGCTCGACGCTGTTTGCGATGCAGTCGGGGAAGCACCTGGCCGAGCTGCGGAATATGGTGACTTCGCCAGGCGGCACCACGGCGGCGGCGCTGCGGGCGCTGGAGCGCGGTGGTTTGCGCACGGTGCTCTCCGACGGCATCTGGGCGGCCTACGAGCGGGCACGCGACCTGGGCAAGTAGCCAACTTCATGCACGCGCAGCGACGGCCGATGTTTGATACATCGGCCGTCGCTCGGCTTTGGGGCGGGTGTGCGGGCTGGGCTAGCGCTGGAGTTTCCTGGTCTGCCCTGATAACCTGCGCCACCCCGGCCACTGGAGATCGCCCATTAACGCAGCCGAGACCCGAATGATGCAGGTTTCTATGCGCCCATGCGCTTTGGTGACGGTCTGCCCGTGCTGTTCGGGCAATCCGACCGCGCCACGCCCCGGTCGGGCCGGCAGTGGCAGGGCAAAGACCAGCTGAAGGTCGGCGTGCAAGGTCGGCTAAGTGCCCGCGGCTACAAACAGATATGTACTACCCGCTGCACGCACCTGGGTGCAGCGGTGGTGCGTGCAGTACAACACATTGTCGTCAGCACTCAACCGTTAGGTAGGACTATGCTGAACCGTGGTTAAAGCGGTTCCTTAACAAAAACGTGCGGGTGTCATACACTTCGTGGTGCTTAAACAGGACGTGTATGAACCCGCAGACAGCATTTTGCCCCAATCTCGCCTGTCCTGCAAGGGGACACCGTGGGAAAGGCAACATCACGATTCATAGTCAGAAAGAGCAGCGCTACCGCTGTACGCAGTGTGGCAAAACGTTTAGCAGCCGGAACGGAACCCCGTTGTATCGCCGTCGGACCCCCGAAGATCGCGTGGCGCAGGTGCTGACCCTCATCACGTATGGCTGTCCCGTCGTGGCGATCCAGGCCGCGTTTGGGATTCAAGCGCAAACGGTGCGGGAGTGGGTGGAAGCCGCCGGCACCCATGCTGAAGCCGTCCATCATGACCTCGTGGTGCGAGAGCGCGACCTGGGCCACGTCCAAGCCGACGAACTGCGGCTGAAAACACAGTGCGGGGTCGTCTGGATGGCGATGGCGCTGATGGTGACGACCCGGTTGTGGCTCGGTGGGGTGGTGAGCACGCGCCGCGATCACCAGTTGATTGAACAGCTGGTCGAGTTGGTGCGGCGCTGTGCCGCGTTCGGTCCGCTCCTGGTCATGGTCGATGGGTTCGCGAGCTACGTCAGCGCGTTCACACGCGCCTTCCGCTTCTCGGTGCAGCTGGGACGAGGAGGGCGGCCACGGAAGCTCCCATGGCCAGACTTTGTGCTTGGACAGGTGATCAAGGAGCGGGTAGATAAACAAATCGTTGGGATCACGGTGCGCGTAGCGCAGGGCTGGGGCGTCGAACTGCTCCATCGGCTGTGGCAAACGCCCGGCTGCCTGGTGCCAAATACGGCGTACATCGAGCGACTAAATGGCACGTTTCGTGCGCGCCTGGCAGTGTTGGGACGGCGAACGCATCATCTCGCGCATCGGAAGGAAATGCTGCATGCCAGTATGTACCTGCTCGGGGCGGTCTACAATTTCTGCTCGTTCCATCGCAGTCTGCAAACCAAAGCGGGGCAGCCTCAGACGCCGGCGATGGCCGCCGGGATCACAGAACGGTGTTGGACGGTTGGCGACCTCTTGCACTACCAGGTGGCTCCGCCACGCTGGACTCCACCACAACGGCGCGGACGACGTTCAAAAGAGCTCCAGGCGCTGGTCGAACGGTGGGCAACATGACCACGGTTCAGCATAGTCTTACCAACCGTTAGTAGCGCCCGATGATACCGGATTTTGACACGTTTTGCACCTGGATGTACGTCATGGTTGATGATCTGTGGCAGGATCTGGCGCCACGGTTTGCCCGACCAGGACCAACGCCCGTGTGCAGTGAGAGTGGCTTGATGACGATTGCGTTGCTGAGCGAGGTGCTTGGCTGACACCAGGAGACCGAGGCGCTCGCCCACTGGCGGCGGCGGCGCGATCTCTTGTCGCACATTCCGTCGCAGAGTCGGTTCAATTGTCGCCGCCGCGCCCTCCCGTTCGGGTTTAAGACAAGGTTCAAGCCGGCTTTACAATTTGGCCATCACGCGGCCAGGGTGTGCGGCGGCGTGAGCGCTCGTAGTGGCTGGTCGCCGACGGCGTCCGGTGCCGGTGGATAGCTCAACGCGACCAACCAATCGGTCGGCGCGTCCAGCATCCCACTGCGGTGGAGCGGACTCTGCCCGCGGTGGATCCCACGGGGAAACACCCGGTGATTGTGCCACACGGCCAGCAGGGCCAACCGGCCGCGTGACAACCCCCGGTGTACGGCCAGATGCGGCCGCTGGATACTGTGCCAGCGTTCGACCGCACTGCTCACGCGCGCCCGATTCGCGTCCTCCCAGGTCGCGAGCAGGATGCGGGTGCTCGCCTGCCAGGCCAGCGGCACGGCCGCCACAATCTCCCGTGCGGTCCACCCCAACGCCGCCCGCCGCAGCCAGGCCCACCCGACCAGCGCCTGCGCCGGCGGGGCAAGCACCGGCGCCAGATCGTGCTGCACCTGGTCGACGGTCGGCACAACCTGGAACAGGGTCGGCAGCGTGTCCCGGAGGACCGCGTGCATCCGCACCACCTCGGGCTGGAGGTGCGGCGGCGCCAGGTGCGCGACCTCCGCGAGGAGTGTCAGTGCCGCGGCCAGCTCGCCCTGTCGCTCCGCGCCGGTCAGCAGCCCGCGCTGATCCAGCACCACCACGGCGAACAACCGCGTGACCTCACGCAGCAGATACCCGACGGCGGCCACGAGCTGGGTGACCACGGCGAGGGCGGCGACAGGGGTGGCGGGGTCGGCCGCCGTGGGCCGCCCGATACAGCGCCCACCGGCCGCCAGCCGGGCGGCTTGGCGGGCGGCAACCGGCGTGCGGGCCGTGAGCACGGCTTGCTGCCGGGTGAGGCGACCGTAGAGCTGGGCACAGCGATGCAGGACATGCCAGTGCTCATGCTGGAGCGGCACGTGGGGCGTCACGGTGCGGCAGGCGGCCTGCATCGCCGGTCCGCCATCCAGCACGACCCGATCCCAGTGCAGCCCACGGTCTTGGAGGTCCCACAGGACGAGGGTCCAGGGGTCCCCATCAACGAGCAGGGGGCCTTCACTCGCCCAGCCGGCGCCACTATGGACATCCACAACGTTGAGATAGGCGGAGCGGTCGTGGGTATAGATTTCGTCCAGGGCCAGCGCCCGTGTCGTCGCCGGGACGTGGGTTGCCATCCAGCGTAGGGCGCGCGTTTCGGCCTCGTGGAGGACCTGGGTGATGGTGGCGAGACTAATGGTTTGGGCCGTAAGGGTCGCGAGACAGGTTTGGATGCCGCGCGTGCTGGCATGGCCCGCGATCCAGAGCGTTAAGATGTGGCGCGCGAGCGCAGGTGGCGGTGTCGTCGTCGGGGCGGCGGGGCAAACGCCTGTTGGAGGGCGTGCTGGGCCTGCGCGCGCCAGGCGTAGAGCGTCGGGCGGGAGACGCCGAGGGTGCGGCTGAGGGCGGACACGACGCCGTACTCGCCGGCCTGCGCCAGGAGCTGGCAGGGCTTGTGCAAAGTCCGTGATACCTACAAAAAGATGACACCTGTGTTGGTATGATGCAAGCGTTCAACCTTCACATCAGCAACAGAGGTGTCATATGGACTCTACCACACCGTTCCTCCCGTTGGATCTGCCCGCTGACATGGCCGTCCTGGTAGACCTGACCACGCTCGGCGAGGTCTTAGCGACGGCGCCGGACCTGCGCCACCGCCGGGGGATTCGCTATCCGCTCGTGCCGCTCGTCCTCATTGCCCTGCTGGCCAAACTGTCTGGGGCCACTCGGCTCTGTGCGCTCGCCGAGTGGGCGCAGCTCCGGGCCGCCCCGCTGGCCCACCTATTCGGCCTGTCCCGGACCACGATGCCACACTACACCACCTGGAGTCGCATCTTTGGCGCGGCCCTTGATCCGGCCGCGTTTGCGCACGCCGTCCAGCACGCGTTGCTCCCGCCCACCCCGACCGGCGAGCGGCCACGGCGTGGGGCGATCGTGCTCGCCGTCGATGGCAAAACCGTGCGGGGCACCATTCTGCTTGGCGCCACCCGTGGCGTGCATCTGGTGGCCGCCTATCTGCCAGCAACGGGCGTGGTCCTCGCGCAATGTGCCGTTGATGACAAAGCGAATGAAATTGTGGCGGTCCCCACCCTGCTGGCGACGATTGATCTCGAAGGCATCGTCGTGGTTGGCGACGCCATGCAGGCGCAACGGCGGCTGAGTACGCAGATTGTGGAACAGGGCGGGGACGATCTGTGGACCCTGAAAGACAACCAGCCCCAGCTCCGCGCCGACATCGAGCAGCTGTTCACGCCGCTGCCAAACCTGCCAGGCACGTCGACACCACCCCTCAACCTGCGCACCGCCTGCACGGTCAACGGCGGGCATGGGCGGATTGAAGCGCGCCTCCTCCAGGCCAGTACGGAATTGGCGGGCTACCGCACCTGGCCCTACCTGGCCCAGGTGTTTCAGCTCGAACGGCGCGTGACCGACGCGCATGGCCACATGACGAGTGAAATTCGCTATGGGATCACCAGTTTGCCGCCAACCGTGGCGTCTGCGGAGCGGCTGATAGAGCTAGTCCGCGCGGAGTGGGGCATTGAAAATGGGCTGCATTACCGCCGCGATGTGACGCTGCTTGAGGATGCGGGTCAGCTGCGGCGCGGGCATGGCCCGGAGATCATGGCCTCACTCAATAATCTCGTCATTGGTCTCGCCTATCGGACGGGGCCGCCGAATCTGGCCTCCGTGCAACGGCGGATGAACTGGCAGCTTGATGTCCAGCTCGCCCAGCTGCGGTCATGCTGACTTTGCACAAGCCCTGCGGGAGCTGGCTGGCCCATTGAATGCGCTGACCTGGTGTGCTAGGATGTGCGTGACCCATCGCGTCCTCCCTGGTGGATGATTGGTGCTGACACGTCAACCATACCACCAGGGTGTTTTATGTTCTGTCATCTGTAAAACGTGATTCGCTCATGCGGAACCTTGTCCCGTGCGCGGATCAGGCAGCGCCGCAAGCGCCGCGCAGAGATTGGTATACTGGGGCGGCTGGTCCATGAGGTACTCCCGGTGCATGTGGTAATGACAACGGAAGGATACCGCATGGATCAGCGACTTTGACAGAATCCTGTGAGGCGGGTCAAATGTAGTTGCGGACAGGTGAGCAGGGCTACAATATCCATGGGCTTTGCCTGTAGGCTGTCGTTTTTGGTTAACCGCAACTCTACATTAAAAGCTTTGCTGGTTCATCTCAGTTTTGGCGAAGGTATTGTGACATCAGAAGCCAATAAATATGGGCAGCCGTTAGCATAAGTCGGGTAGCTGACGCAATAGATAACAAAATAGGCAGCTAACTTATCATAAGTCAACTGCCTATTTTAGCGGTTGCGGCGGATGGATTCGAACCATCGACCTTCGGGTTATGAGCCCGACGAGCTGCCACTGCTCCACGCCGCGTCACTAAATCATAGCTGCATAGACCTAGTCTCCCAGGGAGTGATCTCCCCAGTACCCGCGGCGCTACGCCGTTGCACGACCCGGTTCGGGATGGGACGGGGTGGGTCCAGCGCGCTCAATACACAGCTATGATTTACTTTGAATACACGATTCAAACTTACAAGTATACGAGCAAAATTTGCTATAGCTCTATTATATCAAAGAATGTCTGACCAGGGAAGCCCTCGGGCATCAGTGCCGCTCGGCTCACCGCTCACGCGGCGTACACCGGCGGTCTGCTGGCCAGATCATCTCTCTGGCCCTTACCTGCTTGCGCAGCGAAGAGGCTCGTCTTGTGGCGGGTTTCGCACTTAGATGCATTCAGCGCTTCTCCCTCCCGACCATAGCTATGCGGCCTGCGGGTCGCCCCACAACCGCCCCACCAGCGGGTCGTTCAGCCCGGTCCTCTCGTACTAGGGCCAACCCCACGCAACCTCTTAAGCGCCCACACCGGATAGAGACCGAACTGTCTCACGACGTTCTGAACCCAGCTCGCGTGCCACTTTCATGGGCGAACAGCCCAACCCTTGGGACCGACTCCAGCCCCAGGAGGTGACGAGCCGACATCGAGGTGCCAAACCCTGCCGTCGATCTGAACTCTTGGGCAGGATCAGCCTGTTATCCCCAGGGTAGCTTTTATCCGGTACGCTACGGCGCTTCCACGTGCCACCGTAGGATCACTAGCCCCTGCTTTCGCAGCTGCGCGGCGTGTTGGCCTTGCAGTCAAGCTCGCTTGTGCGCTTGCACTCAGCGGCGGATGACCATCCCGCCTGAGCGAACCTTTGGGCGCCTCCGTTACCTTTTGGGAGGCGACCGCCCCAGTCAAACTCTCCACCAGCCACGGTTCCCCTGCTGGCTTACAGACCAGGGGTTAGAGGGCTACGTGCCGCAGAGTGGTATTTCACCGTTGCCTCCACGCCCCCCGCAAGGGGCGCTTCACGGGCTCCCACCTATCCTACGCAGCGCCACGCCGCCACCAATGGCAAGTTTGAGTCAAGCTCCATGGGGTCTTTTTGTCCGGGTGTGGGGTGACGGCATCTTCACCGCCATTTCAATTTCACCGAGGCCCCGGTCGAGACAGTGTCCAAGTCGTTATGCCTTTCGTGCGGGTCGGAACTTACCCGACAAGGAATTTCGCTACCTTAGGACCGTTATAGTTACGGCCGCCGTTAACCGGGGCTTCGGTTCGCTGCTTGCACAACTCCCCTTAACCTTCCGGCACTGGGCAGGCATCAGCCGGTATACATCGGATTACTCCTTCGCACCGACCTAAGGTTCTGGTAACCAGTCGCTTGGACCTGCTCACTGCGGCTCACTCTGGCTTGGGGCGCGAAGCCTTGGACCAGGGCGAGCATCCCTTCTTCCGAAGGTACGGGATCAATTTGCCGAGTTCCTTAACCAGGGGTCGCTCGTCCGCCTTGGTTTGCTCAACCAATCCACCTGTGTCGGATTCCGGTACGGGTCAGGATGTTCTCCTCTGCAAGCCTTTCGTGGCCACGCAGGTCTTCGGGACTTGGCGGTCTCACGACCACCTCGTACTCACCTCTCCCCACGATGTGGGTACCAGCTTGAACACCCCTCGTCTGGATGCTCCCGATCCCTCTCGGCATCTCGCAGGATCACCGTTCATACTGAGTGCAGGACTATCAACCTGCTGTCCATCGCTTACGCCTTGCGGCCTCAGCTTAGGCCCGACTTACCCGCTGCGGAGTGACCGAGCAGCGGAACCCTTGGATATGCGGCGGTGGGGGTTCTCGCCCCACGAAACGTTACTCATCCCGACATTCGCACTCGTACCCGCTCCGCACCGACTCACGTTGATGCTTCACTGCAGGCACGACGCTCCCCTACCACGCGGCTATCGAAATAGTCGCATCCTGCGCTTCGGCACATCGTTTAGCCCCGGTACATTGTCGGCGCAGGACCGCTCGACCAGTGAGCTGTTACGCACTCTTTCAAGGGTGGCTGCTTCTAAGCCAACCTCCTGGTTGTCTAAGCGGTCCCACCTCCTTGCCCACTGAACGATGATTTAGGGGCCTTAGCGGCAGGTCTGGGTTGTTTCCCTCTTGACGATGCAAATTTGCTCGCACCGTCTCACTGGATCACCGACCGTTGCAGGCATTCGCAGGTTCACCGGAGTTGGTAGGCGATGAAGCCCCCGCGTCCGACGAGCGCTCTACCTCCTGCAAGCGGGGCTATGGTGTCCGCTGCACCTCAATGCATTTCGGGGAGAACCAGCTATCTCCGTGTTCGTTTGGCATTTCACCGCTAGCCACAGCTCATCCGAATGGTTTGTAACCCATATCAGTTCGCGCCTTCACGCCCCATTACGAGCGCTGCACACTGGCCATGGCTGGCTCACACGGTTTCAGGTCGACCACCCGCGACGGATCGCGCTATTCACACTCGGTTTCCCTCAGGCTCCGGCTGTCGCTGCCTTAACCGGGCCACGGATGGTCACTCGTCGGGTCATACTCCAAAAGGCACACGATCACCGCGCTACCAGAGGCAGCCTGCGGCTCTCATTGCATGGATGCACATGGTTTCAGGATCTCTTTCACTCCCCTCGCCGGGGTGCTTTTCACCGTTCCCTCACGGTACTGTACGCTATCGGTCACGTCGAGTAAAGAGCCTTGGGCCGTGGTCGGCCCGGATTCCCACCAGATTACACGAGTCCGGCGGTACTTAAGCAGCTATCGCATCGTTGCCCGAGCGGGGCATACGGGACTGGCACCCTCTCTGGTGCGGCATTCCAGCCGCTTCTGGGAAGCTCGGGGGCGGATGGGTGTGGATCACCCCACACCGGGATAGGCTTACAACCCCACACCCGCAAGGCGGTGACGCTTGGCACGGGTATGGTTTAGGCAGGACCCGGTTCGCTCGCCACTACTACGGGTCTGATATCTTTTCTTCAAGGTACTGAGATGTTTCAGTTCCCTCACGGACCTCCCTACGGGTAGCGTAGGGTCAGCAGCGGTAAAGCTGCTGGGGTTGCCCCATTCGGTGACAAGGGGATCGTAGCCTGGCAGCGGCTCCCCCCTCGTATCGGTGCGTGCCTCCGACCTTCATCGGCTCGACGTGCCGAGGCATCCACCATGCGCACATCAGTGCTTGCCTGGTCAGACATTCCTCGACATACAAAACTTAAGTACGAAAATTTTGCTCGTACACTTATAAATTTGTTAAGGTGCATCTGGTGGAGCAATGGGGATTTCAACCCCAGACCTCCTGCTTGCAAAGCAGGCGCTCTCCCAACTAAGCTATTGCCCCATCACGAACTCAGAGTAAGGATTTCTCCTAATACTGCATTCGTGGATGGTGGGCGTACCTGGACTTCGAACCAGGGACCTCTATCTTATCAGGATAGCGCTCTAACCAACTGAGCTATACGCCCGACATCCAATGAACAAGATACCCTTGCCCACTGACGTGTGACCAGGTGCCGATGGGTGGCACCGATGGATTGGCTGAAGCACAGCTCCAGAAAGGAGGTGATCCAACCGCACCTTCCGGTACGGTTACCTTGTTACGACTTCGTCCCAGTCACCAGGCCCACCCTCGGCCGCTGCCTCCCGGAGGTCGGCGCACGGACTTCAGGTGTTCCCGACTCCCATGACGTGACGGGCGGTGTGTACAAGGCCCGGGTACGTATTCACCGCGCTTTGCTGACACGCGGTTACTAGCAACTCCGTCTTCACGTGGGCGAGTTGCAGCCCACGATCTGCACTGCGGGTGGGGTTGGTGATTTGCGACCACTTACGTGGCAGCGGCACATTGGTCCACCCATTGTAGCGTGTGTGTAGCCCTAGACGTAGGGGCCATGCGGACTTGACGTCATCCCCGCCTTCCTCCGTGGTCACACCACGGCAGTCCCCCATGACACAAGTAACATGGGGCAGGGGTTGCGCTCGTTGCGGGACTTAACCCAACATCTCACGACACGAGCTGACGACAGCCATGCAGCACCGGTGTGACACCCTCGAAGGCGGCCGTGTTTCCACGGCATGCAGTCACATGTCAAGCCTAGGTAAGGTTCTGCGTGTTGCGTCGAATTAAACCACACGCTCCGCTGCTTGTGCGGGCCCCCGTCAATTCCTTTGAGTTTTAGCCTTGCGGCCGTAGTCCCCAGGCGGTGGAGTCATTGCGTAAGCGCAGGCACCGAGTTGTCCAATCGCGACCCAGCACCGGCTCCACAGCGTTTACGGCGTGGACTACCGGGGTATCTAATCCCGTTTGCTCCCCACGCTCTCGCGTCTCAGTGTCAGGTCAGTGCCAGATAGCCGCTTTCGCCCCTGGTGTTCCACCCGATCTCTACGCATTTCACCGCTCCACCGGGTATTCCACTATCCTCTCACTGCCTCAAGACGGCTCGTGTACCGGGGCCTTGCCGTGTTAAGCACGGCGCTGTCACCCGGCACGTGGTCATCCACCTACACGCGCTGTACGCCCAGTCACTCCGGACAACGCTCGCCCCCTCTGTCTTACCGCGGCTGCTGGCACAGAGTTAGCCGGGGCTTGTTTTCCTGGTACCGTCCGTTTCGTCCCAGGTCAAAGGAGTTTACAACCCGAAAGCCGTCATCCTCCACGCGGCGTTGCTCCCTCAGGCTTGCGCCCATTGGCGAAAATTCCTTGCTGCTGCCACCCGTAGGAGTCTGGGCCGTGTCGCAGTCCCAGTCTGGCTGATCGTCCTCACAGACCAGCGACCCGTCACCGGCTTGGTGGGCTATTACCCCGCCAACTACCTGATGGGCCGCACGCTCCTCCTCCGGCGCATCGCTGCTTTCCTCTTGACGAGCGTACGCGGTATTAGCACACCTTTCGGCGCGTTATTCCCCACCGGAGGGCAGATTCGTACGTGTTCCTCAGCCGTTCGCCACTGACGACCCGAAGGCCGCCCGTGCGACTTGCATGCATTAGGCACGCCGCCAGCGTTGATCCTGAGCCAGGATCAAACTCGTCAAAAAATGGTGAAACTTGCTGTTCACCCAAGAATTTGGTGGCACGCATCTTGCGACGCTTGCCGACACCTGTGCCACGCACAGGCATCCTGGTCACACGTCAGTTGGTAAGGTGCGGGTCGCGACCGAAATAAAAACGCGGGCCAACATCCGACCGGATGCTGCACGCGCTACGAGCGGTGCGACGGAGACAAGTATACCACACACTGGTTTGTTCAGCAACCCTAGTGTGGGACCTTCGCTCGCATGTGCCGGGCCAACGGGGCCGCGGGTCGTTTGGACTTCCGTTCCTTGCGACAGGCGAGAGTATACCGCGCCTGCTCCACCCTGTCAAATAGACCTAAGAATGTACTTTAGAGCATTGTAGTCAGATCTAAGGGTGGTTTCTGGCCAAGCTGACAAAACGATTTTTGGGCAAAATGCTACAATCTGCATTATGTGCTATTACCGAGACATCTATCATGAATTGTTCTGAGGCCCGCCAGCTGCTAAGTGATGGCGTTGTCCCTGGAAGTGCGCGCGGGCGTCGGCCAGATCTGGGCTTCCACCTGGCAGACTGCGCGGCCTGCCGTGTGTTTCGGGCTAGTTTGCTAACTTCAGACACGCCGCCTGCTGGGCCAGCTTTGCCCGCGTTGCCCTCGATTGCTGTCCCGCCGCTGGCCAATGCTAGCCCAGAGTCCTCACGGCTAAACCGTGGGGTGATTATTGGCCTAGCGGCGCTCACAGTGCTCGTTCTCTCTGGGCTAGGCTATTTTGGGCGGCCGTTGCTGCGTGCAAGACAGCAGCTGAGTATCGTGGCGGCTGATCCACACGCGGTGACGTACCCGACTGCCCCAAGCGCGCAGCCAGCAGAAAGTGCGTTGCTGGCAGTGCCGACTATGACAGCCAGGCCCTCGGTGACGGCGCTGCCGACCAGCGCACCTTCAATGACACCAGTGTTAGCTGCGATGGCGCCGAGTACAGCGACGAGCACTGCGGTGCCAAGCTCCACGCTGCCGCCTGGCAGCACAGTGCTGCTCTTAGGAATCGATGCGCGGCCGGGTGAGGGGATGCTGGCGCGGAGCGATGCGCTGCTGCTCGCGCGGCTCGATCCACAGCAGCATATTGTTGGGTTGCTGTCGCTGCCGCGCGATCTATGGGTCGCGATGCCTGGCGATGGCGCCGGCAAGGTTAACAGCGCATTTTATTATGGCGAGCAGGGCCAGCCCGGCGGTGGCCCGGCCTTCGCGCGGCAGACGATCAGTGATGCGCTTGGCATCCAAATTGATTATCATATTGTGATAGACTTTCGGGGATTTCGGGACCTGATTGATGCGCTGGGTGGTGTTGAGGTGGATGTCCCGGCTGAGCTGTATGATGCGCAGTTTCCAACCGAGGACTTTGGCTACACGGTCGCACATTTTTTGCCGGGTCGACAGCTGCTAGATGGCGCACGGGCGCTGATGTATAGCCGGGTTAGGCATCCAGACTCGGATTTTCAGCGGATGCGGCGGCAGCAGCTGGTGCTGCTGGGATTAATGCAGACGCTCCAGCGGCGCAGCTCGCTTAGGACGCTCCATGAGGCCGATATGCTCACCGCGGCGCTCGTGCCGTATGTACATACCGATATGCCAGCTGATGTCGTGGCGGGCCTGGCTTGGGGCCTACATGCAACCGAGCCAGCGTCCGTGCAACATCTGGTGGTGGACGGCGCGGTGCTTCAGGAGACGACAATTGGCGGGGCCTATGCGCTGGTGGCCGACCCGGCGGTGCTCCAGCAGTTTGGGCGGCGGCTGGTAGCGGGGCAGTAGGGAAAGGATGACAACCATGGAAGATTGGATCGGACTCAATAGCGACGCGCCCACCGAGGACCCCGTGCGCTTTTATGGGACGATGGTGGTCTGTGCCTCACTGCCCCTCGCGGTGGCGCTGCTGTTGCCGGAGCCGTGGTTTTCAGCGTTCGTGCCGCTCGCAGCTTTTATCCTGATCTTTGGCTTTTTCTTTGGCTTTGCCCTGCTGCTGCATGGTCTGAGCGTGGTATGGCGCCTGCTGCGACCGCACCATGCAACGCCGTTTCAGTGTCCCAGCTGCCTGATGTCTGAGGAGCCGGCGTTTCCGTTCGTGGTTGTGCGCGTGGCGCCGGCAATTTTCCGGGTGCGCTGCCGGCAATGTGGTGATCGCTGGATCGAGCGGCGCTGATCGTAATTTGAAGCATGACCAAAGGCAGGCCACCGCGGCCTGCCTTTTTTGCGTCCTTGCGAGTTACTGTTATTCGGCGTCGTAGAGTGGGGTGCTGAGGTAGCGCTCGCCGTTGGATGCAACGACGAAGACAATTGTTTTGCCGCTGTTTTCGGGCCGGCGGGCGACCTCAAGCGCGGCGTAGGCAGTGGCGCCGCTGGAGATGCCAATGAGCAGCCCAGCCTGGCCAAAGCGGCGCGCGGTGGCGTAGGCCTGTTCGTTGCTGACCTTGAAGACCTCATCGTAGATCGTGGTGTTAAGCACGTCGGGGACAAAGCCGGCGCCGATGCCTTGAATTTTGTGCGGGCCGGGCTTGCCGCCGGAGAGAATCGCCGACGCCTCTGGCTCGATGGCGATGGCCTGGAAGCTGGGCTTGCGCGCTTTGATGACCTCGCTCACGCCGGTGATTGTGCCGCCGGTGCCGATGCCGGCGACCAGAATATCAATCGCGCCGTCGGTGTCGTCCCACAGCTCCTCGGCGGTGGTGCGGCGATGGACCTCGGGGTTAGCTAGATTTTTGAACTGCTGCGGCATGAAGCCGTGCTCGTGCTCAGCCACAATCGCCTCGGCCTGGCGGATCGCGCCGTTCATACCCTCGCTGCCGGGTGTCAGGACCAGCTCGGCGCCGTAGGCTTTGAGCAGCTTGCGGCGCTCGATGCTCATGGTCTCGGGCATGGTTAGGATCAGCCGATAGCCTTTGGCCGCTGCGGCCAACGCTAGGCCAATGCCGGTGTTGCCACTGGTTGGCTCGACCAGCACGCTCGTGCCGGGCGTGATCAGGCCCTCGCGCTCGGCGGCCTCGATCATGGCGAGGCCGATGCGGTCTTTGACCGAGCCGCCGGGATTGAAAAACTCTAGTTTGGCGAGCACGATCGCCGCGGTGTCATTGAGGGCGCCGATGTCGACCAGCGGCGTGCGGCCAATCGTATCTGTGATGCTGCGGAAAATTCTTGCCACGGTGAGTCACCTTTGTTGAGAATAGACAAATGGTAGCACGAAGCAAGGGCTGCAGCAAGGGATTAGCTGCGATCAGTGGCCAGCTGGGCGAGCGCGGCAGCGGTGGCGCTGCGCAGGTCGCGGTAGGTTGCAAAGCTGCCGAGGTCGGCATCGTGCTCGACCATGAAGTCGGCGTTGGCGACGGAGATACCGGCGAGCATCGGGGTGGCGCCCAGCATGCTCACGGCCCGCATGGCGCGCAGGAGACCTCTCTGCACATCAATGTCGAGCTGGGCCAGGCCGGTGATGTCCAGGATCGCGATCTGGGCGCGCAGCTGGGTCACGCCGCGCAGCAGGCTCTCGGTCAGCGCCTGGCCGCGCTCGGCGTCGACGTAGCCGACGATGGGGACGACAATGATGCCCTCCCAGATTGGCAGCAGCGGCGTTGAGAGCTGGGCCACGGTCTGGAAGAGCTGCTGCTGCGTTGCCAGGCTAGTCTCGACCGTGCGATTGCGCTCGCTGAGGGTGGCCTGCTGCTCGCTGAGATTGGTCACCATCTGGTTAAAATTGCGCTGGAGCGTGCCGATCTCATCGTCGCGGGTGATGGCGATATGCTCGGGGAGGGCGCCGCCGCTGATGGCCTGGGCGGTCGTCGCCAGGCTGCGGATCGGCTGGACGATGCGCCGGACCGCCAGGAATGCCAGCGCCGCAGCGGCCAGGCCGCTCGACAGAATCAGTGCCAGCGTGATGCCGGCCGCGCTGATCGCCGGGCCAAACGCTTCGCGCTGCTGCAACTCGGCCAGAAAATACACGGTCTGAAATTTAATTTTGACCGGCTGCACGGCCTGCACCGTTTGTACGCCGGGAATGCCGGGCGCGATCACGTCGCCCACTGGGATCGGGATGCGGGCCGCGCGCTTGACCACGGCCGGGTCGCGGTAGGCCAGGATCAGGCCGCTGTCATCCAGGATCGCAACGGTGCCGGTGGTGCCAAAGCGAATGTCGGCGATCTGGCGCAGCACGTCGTTGAGGCGTACCTCGGCGGCCAGCACGCCATCGATCTCCTGGGTGCCACCTTTGAAGGTCGGGATCGCCACCGTAATCAGCGATTCGTCGGTGACGGGGTCACGGTGGAGCGTGCCAAAAAAGGTTTCTTTGCTCTGAGTTGGAAACTTAAAAACGTCGGTCTGGGCAATCGAGCGAAGCGCGCTGGGCGGCACGGCGCCGCTGGGCGTGACCCGCGCCAACTCCTGGCCCTGGAGATTGACCAGGGCGAGTTCAGCAAACAGCGGTGTGGTGAGGGCGCGCTGGAGCAGCCCTTGGCGGCGGATCGGGTCAAGGTTTTGCAGGCCCGGCCCCTGGGTCAGGCCATGCAGCTCGGCGTCGGTGGCCTGAAGAAATGAGTTGAACTGCACCGTCGCGCGGTTGAGCACCTCGTGCTGGAGCCGAAAGGCCTGCTGGCGCTCGCGGGCAAAGCTTTGGAGCGTCAGGATCACGCCCACCACGATCAGCGGGAGGATTGACAGCGCCAGGAACGTAGCGATTAGCGAGGTCCGAATACTGCGGCGCATGGCGGTCTCGGCTAGGAGCGAGGTTCGCTCGGTGACAGGTACTCTATCAGCTTTCCCTAGTCTTTGGCGGCGTGGATGTGACGGTCGTATTAACGTAGGGTTCGTCCATGCCGGGCTGCCAGTAGCCGTAGGCCATGTGGGGCGTGTTGTGCCAGGCGCCCACCGCGCCGCTCGGATCGAGCACAATCACGCCGCCGACGCCGTTGACGCGCCGCTGCATGTATTCGATGCTCTGCTGGGCGGCGGCGACGGGCGCGGCGTGGGCCAGCGCGTCCACGGCCCTCTTGGCCAGCACGACACGCATGATGCCCTCACCCCAGCCGGTGGTGCAGCAGGCGCCGTGCAGGTCGTCGGCGTAGAAGCCCGAGCCGATCAGTGGCGAGTCGCCGACGCGGCCGGGCAGCTTGTTGGGCGTGCCGCCGGTCGAGATCGCGGCGGCCAGGCGGCCGTGGTCATCAAGGGCCAGCGCGCCCACAGTGTCGTGGCCACGAAAGGCGCTATCGGGCGTGAAGCTGGGATCGCGCTGTTGCTGCTCCCAGCGGGCTAGCTCGCGCGGCACGACCAGCGAGAGCGGGTCACACAGCGGGATGCCCGCGTCCGGCGCCAGCGCCTCGGCCCCGGCGCCGACGACCAGGACATGCTCAGTTGTCATAACGTGGCGGGCTAGTGTGACCGGGTTGGGTACGCGGCCGACGGCGGCGACGGCGCCGACATCCAGCGTCGTGCCGTCCATGATCGCGGCGTCCATCTCGACCTGGCCGGCGGCGTTGAGAAACGAGCCGACGCCAGCGTCAAACGTCGGGTCGTTCTCCAGGACGCGCACTGCGGCCTCGACGGCATCGAGGGCGCTGCCGCCGCGCTGGAGCACGGCCCAGCCAGCGTGGAGCGCGGCGGTCACACCGCGCTCATGGGCCGCGATCTCGGCGTCGGGGATCGCCCACGCGCCGCCGTGCACAATGATCGCCGGGCGCATCGCTGCGCCTCCAGGCCCAAGCCCAGCACATCGCTGAGTTCACGCAGCAGCGCCTGGGCCGCGCCGACGCCGCGGCCGACCATGCCGCCCACCGTGATCGCCTCGGCCAGCTCGGCCAGCACGACGATGGCGACCGGCGTGTCAAAGTCATCGTCGAGGGCGCGGCGGAAGCGCTCGCGGTGGTTCGCCGACTCCACGATGCGGGCGGCGGCCGGCGTATCGGCGGCGGCCAGCGCCGCGCGGATCGCGTCGGCCTGGCGCTCGGCGGCGTCTACGTCGGCCACGGCGTATTCGTAGGCCGCGCGGTAGGGCTTGGCCAGCGTCGCCAGCCGCAGTGCCGCCGCGGAGTGCGTCGCCAGCACGTCGTCGACAAACACCATGTTGCCCAGCGACTTCGACATTTTCTCGCCGTCGAGATAGACCATGCCCAGGTGCATCCAGGCTCGCACAAATGGCGTGACGCCGGTCAGCGGCTCGGCCTGCGCGATCTCCGAGGCGTGGTGCGGGAAGATCAGGTCGGTGCCGCCGCCGTGGATGTCAACCTGGTCGCCGAGGTAGTGCAGCGCCATCGTTGAGCACTCGATGTGCCAGCCGGGCCGGCCGGCGCCCCACGGTGTGGGCCACGATGGCTCATCGGGCTGTGACGGCTGCCAGAGTACAAAGTCGAGCTGGTCGCGCTTGTTGGGGTCGGCGGGGTTATTGCCGCGCTCGTTGGCCGTCGCCAGCAGCGTCGCGCGGTCGGCGTGGGCGATGCGGCCGTACTCGGGGTTGGTGGCGACGCTGTAGTAGACCGCGCCGTTCACCGCGTAGGCGTGGCCCAGCTCGATCAGCCGCGCGATCGCCGGGATCATGCGCTCGATCTCGGCGGTGGCCTTGATGTAAAACGTCGGCTCGGCGACGTTGATCCGCGCCAGCGAGGCCAGGTAGCGCGCGGTCTGCTCGTCGCCCAGCGTCCGCCAGTCCACGCCGTCGCGCCGGGCGCGCTCAAACAGCGGCTCGTCAATGTCGGTGACGTTCTGGACATAGCGCACCGTCAGCCCGCACCACTCCAGGTAGCGCCGCAGGGTGTCGTAGACGATCCCGACGCGGGCGTGGCCCAGGTGGCTGGCGTCGTAGGGTGTCAGGCCGCACACGTACATCCGCACGGTCCCGTCGGGAAATTCAAGCGTTTTGAGCTGCTGGGTGAGCGTATCGAACAAGCGCATCGGGGTTCCTTTATGTGGGTCAGGTTGAGAGGGACGGGATGATCAGACGCCGCACTGCTGGCCGACGGCCTCCAGCCAGCCGGCTAGCTCGGCGCTGGCGGGCAGCTCGGCGGGCGCGGCGACGAGCCATTGATGATACAGATCATTGTAGCGGTCCAGCACAAACACGCCGATCTGGGCTTCCGGCGGCAGGTAGCGATCAAGCGTGGTGCCATCGCCGTCCAGAACGACGGTCCAGCCGGCGACCGGCGCGGCAGGCGTGGCGCCCAGCACCGCGACGCCGCGGGCCGGCAGCGTGGCGAGGTCCGCGAGCGGCGCCGCCAGATCGGCGAGCAGCGCGGCAACGTCGCTGCGGGCCATGACCAGCAGGGTGTGGGCGCGGCCGCGCGGCTTATACAGGCTGAAGGGCTGCGCGGTGATAAGGTCGGGGAGCGTCCAGCTTGGCACAACGGCGCGCAGCGGGAGCAGGGGCGTGAGTGACATCGGCGATCCTTTCGGCTCCCTCGATTATACTCCTGACGCTGCCGCCGTGGGGCGCGTAAATCTTGCCGCCAGGAGGTTTCAACCATGCACGATGACTACACCGCCGACGCCGAACTCTACGACGTGGTCTACGCCGACTACGATGACGACATCGCATTCTATGTCAGCGAGGCCCAGCGCGCCCACGGGCCGTGCCTGGAGCTGGGCGCCGGCACCGGCCGCACGCTCCTGCCGGTTGCCGAGGCCGGCGTCACCGTGACCGGCATCGAACTGTCGGCGGCGATGGTGGCGCTGGCCCAGCGCAAGCTCCGCCGCGCAACCGCCGCGGTCCAGGCCCGCGTCGCCCTCCACGCCGCCGACATGCGGACTTTTCAGCTCGATGAGCGCTTCGCGCTGATCTACATTCCGTTTCGGGCCTTTCTCCATCTGACGCAGGTGGGCGACCAGCTGGAGGCGCTGGAAAACATTCGCCGGCATCTGCTGCCCGGCGGCCGCCTGGCGCTGAACTTTTTCGAGCCGTCGCTGCCCTACATTGCGGCCAACCTCGACGCCGACGCCGGCACGCTGCGCCGCACCGGCGAGGAGTTTGTCGATCCGCGCACCGGCCACCAGCTGGTCGAGTGGGCCACCACCCACTACCAGCCGCTGTCGCAGCACCTCGACCAGTATTTTATCTACGACGAGCTGGGCAAAGATGGCCGGGTCATCAAGCGCTTCTACCGCCGGGTATTCCTGCGCTACATTCACCGCTGGGAGTTTGAGCATCTGCTGGCCCGCACCGGCTTCGAGGTCGAGGCGCTCTACGGTTCGTTTGACCGCGGGCCGATCCTGCACCACGGCGGCGAGCTGATCTGGGTCGCCCGCGCCACCGCCGCGCGCTAGCCCTCGCCCGACCGCTCCGGTGCGCGGTACAGCGCCGCGAGATCAACGTAGTGCTCGGCCGGCAGCTTGAGGCGGGCCGCCTGCTCGGGCCGTAGCGGCTTGATCTGGCCCGGCACGCCCACCACCAGCGACCCCGGCGGCACCTGCATGCCCTCGGTCACCAGCGCCCGCGCCGCCACCACCGACCCGGCGCCGATCCGCGCGTGGTTCAGCACGACGGCGCCCATGCCGATCAGGGCGCCGTCCTCAACGGTGCAGCCATGCACGATCGCGCCGTGGCCCAGCGTTACGTCGTCACCAATCGTCAGAAAAGCGTCGGGGTCGGCGTGGAGGACGCAGCCGTCCTGGACGTTCGTGCGGGCGCCGATTACGATCTGGCCCTCGTCGCCGCGGATGCTGGCCATCGGCCAGACGCTCGAGTGGGCGCCGATCCGGACGCTGCCGCCGACCCAGGCCCGCGGGTGAATAAAGGCGCTCGAGTCGATTTCTAGCCGGTCGGTGATGTCGGGGAAGTGTGGGCTGCTCATGGCGTTGCTCCTCGTTTGCAGCAGCCTACGCCACCCGTCAACCGCGCCCGCACGCCGCTTAAACCGCCGCGCGGTCCGCCAGCCTCAACTGCTGGGGACCGCGCTCACGTTGGATTTGATAGATGTCGCGCCCGCCAGGCCTGCGCTGCCCAACCAGCTAGATGCCCAGCGCCTCGATCACGAGCTTGGCGGCGGCGGTGCCCGAGTACTGCTGCTGCCCGGTGATCAGCCGGCCATCGCGCACGGCGAACGGCTGGAAGCGCAACCCGACAATGAAATTGGTGTCAGCCAGCTTGCGGGCCTCGTCTTCGATCCAGAATGGCTGGATGCGTGTGCCAACAAACGCATCGGCGAACTGCTCCTCGGAGTTGGCGAAGCCGGTCCAGGTTTTGCCCGCCACCAGCAGCGCGCCGTCGCTGGTGTGCGTTTTAAGCAGGATGCAGGTGCCGTGGCAGACCACCGCCACGACTTTGCCGGCCTCGTAGAACGCGGCCACAAAGCTGTGCAGCGCCGTATTGTCAATCATTGTGACCATTGGCCCCTGGCCGCCAGCGATAAAGAGCGCGTCGTAGTCAGCGGCGCTGACCTCGGCCAGGCTGCGGGTTGCGGCGAGCAGCGCCGCATGCTTGGGCGACGTGAGAAATCCCAGGCTCAGCAGGTCGTGCGCCGAGTACTCGCTGCTGTCGCGTGGGTCACTCCATGAGTCCAGGCTGATCGCGCCGCCGTCGGGCGACACAATCTCGACCTCGTAGCCGTGCTCGGTAAACTCCCAGTAGGGATGGACAAACTCGGCCGCCCACGCGCCGATGGGCCAGCCAGTTACCGGCGAGGTGGCCGGATTTGAGACGACCAGCAGCACTTTTTTGGGCTGGCTGGGATTGAGGACACTAACATTCGCGCTCACGTTGCGGATCTCCGTGCGTTGCCGTGCCGATGCGAAGCTGCTCCGGCATGTGTGGAATACAATACAATACGGGTACGTAAATGTCAATGGCTTGACAATACTGTACCGTACTGTATTATAAATGTGCATGTGCACCTCAGCCGTCGCTAGCGCGCAGCCAATGCGGGTTGCGCTGACCGGCTACAGGCGGCGCACAGCTCACGACCTGGGAGGGTCAAACTATGAAGATCGCAATCATCGGCGCTGGGAACATTGGGCGAGCCGTCGGGCGACAGTGGCAGGCGGCCGGCCACACGGTGACGTTTGGCGTGCGCGACCTGGAGCGAGCGCAGGCCCAGCCCGACCTGGCCGGCGCTGCTGTTGCAACGGTCGCCGCCGCTGTCGCAGCGAGCGCCGTGGTGCTGGTCGCCGTGCCAAGCGGCGCCGTCGGCGAACTCGCCGCCGCGCTTGGCGATGCCTTGAACGACAAAGTGGTCATCGATGCCACGAATGATTTTGGCGCCCCAGTGATGAATGCGCTGCCGACACTCCAGGCCCTGGCGCCCGGCGCCCAGCTCGTGCGGGCGTTCAACTCGCTGGGCTGGGAGAACTTTGCCCAGCCACGGATCGGCGATGTGCAGCTTGATCTGCTCTACTGTAGCGCCGCCGGCGCCGCCCAGTCCGTGGCCGAGGAGCTGATCGCCGCCGCTGGGCTGCGCCCGGTGCGCGTGGGCGGCCTGGAGCAGGCCGCGCTGGTGGATGTCGTGGGCGCGCTGTGGGGCGCGCTGGTGTTTGGGCAAGGCCATAGCCGCCGCCTGGCCTTCAAGGTCCTGGCCGAGTCGTAGCGTCGCCCGGCGCTGGCAGGTTCATGGCTCGGTGGGTACAATAGGCGGCATGACTGCAATCACTCACCAGCATGAGAGTAGTGCGATGCCCGCAGACGACGACCACCGCCCGGCGGCCGAGCGCAGCCCCGGCCGCCCGCGTGAGCCCGAGGTCGATCAGCGCATCCTCGATGCCGCAATGCGCTTGATGGCGCAGGATGGCTTTGTGCGTATGTCGATGGGCGCGGTCGCCGAGGCGGCCGGCGTGACCAAGCCGACGATCTACCGCCGCTACCCCAGCAAGATCGAGCTGGCGCTCGCCGCGATTGTGGCCTACTGCGATAAGGCGCCCGTCCATCTCACCGGCGATACGCGCGCCGACCTGGTGGCCCAGCTTCAGCAGTTCCGGTTTGCGATGGACCGGCCCCACGGCATGGCCATGCTTGGCACGATGCTCGCCGAGGAGCACACGACGCCCGAGCTCCTCCAGGCCTTCCGTGAGTCGCTGGTCTATCCCCGCCGCGCTGCGATCCAGGCGATCATTGCGCTGGCCTACGCCCGCGGTGAGCTGCGCCCCGAGACGAATCTCCTGCTCCTGGAGAATATGCTGGTCGGCGCCTACTACGCCCAATATCTGTCGGGCGTGCCATTTGCGCCCGACTGGGCCGAGCAGCTGGTCGATCTGGTGCTGCCGGCCCACCGTCACGCTGGGGTCGCCTGACCACCGCCGCTGAGCGCCGCTGGTCGCTGCCCGTGATGCTTTTTTATACCGCCCCAATGCTCCTTGCAGCCTGCGCCACCCGTCACCCGCGCGCCAACCTGAGAGCGACGTAAGCCCAGCACGACCGCGCCCTCAGATCGGGCCGCGCGCCGCCGTGGTATTGTCAGCGCATCAACCGTTGCCTGGTCATTGCAAGGAGCATCTATGCGCAAGCTCATCCTGTCCGCCGCCTGGCTGGCCCTGCTGCTCGCCCCGCTCGCAACCGCCCGCGCCGCCGCGCCCCGCTTTTTCCCCGAGACCGGCCAAACCGTCCGCGATCCGCTCCTCGCCTTCTGGGACGCCAACGGCGGCCTGCCGGTCTTCGGCCTGCCGGTCAGCGATCAGCGCAGCGAGCAAACCTTCGAGGCCCGCGTCAATCTCCAGCACTTCGAGCGCAATCGCCTGGAGCTGCACCCCGAGAACGCCGCGCCCTACAACGTGCTGCTCGGCCGCCTGGGCGATGACCTGCTGCGCCGCCAGGGCCGCGACTGGCGCAGCGCGCCCAGCGCCGCCAATCCGCTCGGCGGGAGCTGCCAGCGCTTCGCCGCCACCGAGCGCGAGGTCTGCGGGCCGTTCTTGCAGTACTGGCAATCCCACGGCCTCAGCGACAGCCGCCTCGATAGCTACGGCCGCTCGCTGGCGCTGTTTGGGCTGCCGCTGACCGGCGTCAAGGCCGAGACCAACTCGTCCGGCGACACCGTGCTGACTCAGTGGTTTGAGCGCGCCCGCTTCGAGTGGCACCCCGCCAACCCCGAGCCGTACAAGGTGCTGCTCGGCCGCCTGGGCGCCGAGGTCTACGATCCGGCCCACCCCAACGGCGGCGCCACGACCTATGTGCCGGTCCGGCTGCCCGACGGCCATACGCTGGAGGTGCCGCAGGGCTTTACGATCACCCAGCTCACTGCCGGCCTACAGCGCCCCCGCATGCTGGCCAACGACGGCCGCGGCGGCGTCCTGGTGGCCGAGATGGGCGTCGGCCGCGTGCTCTGGTATCCGCAGCTGAACGGCCAGCCAATCAACTGGGCCGCGCCCCGCGAGCTGGCGGCTGGCCTGATGAATCCCCACAGCATCGCCGTCAGCAACGGGCAGGTGTTTATCGCCGCCGAGGACCAGATTGTGCGCGGATCGCTCGATGCCTACCGCGATGGGCAGCCCTGGCCCACGACGAAGATCACTGAGCTGCCGCTTGGCTCCCGCGACCTGTACGGCCACCGCACCCGCACGTTGCTTCTCAGCCCCGACGAGACCAAGCTCTATGTTTCCATCGGCTCGTCGTGCGATGTCTGCGAGGAGACCGATCCCCGCCGCGCGACCGTCATGCGCTTCAACTTTGATGGCACCGGCGGCGAGATTTGGAGCAGCGGCCTGCGCAACACCGTTGGTCTCGACTTCTACCCCGGCACGAGCGAGCTGTGGGGCGTGGACAACGGCCGCAACCTTTTGGGCGACGGCATCCCGCCCGAGGAGCTAAATCACCTGACCCGCGGCACCAATTTCGGCTGGCCCTACTGCTATGGCGACCGCGTGCCGAATCCCGAGTTCAACGACGCCGCCCGCTGCGCGCCGACGGCCCCGCCAGCCTGGACGATGGCCGCCCACACCGCCCCGCTGGGCATGACGTTCTATACCGGCCGCAGCTTTCCGCCGGCGTACCAGAACGATGCCCTCGTGGCCATTCACGGCTCGACCGAGCTGCCGCGGCCGGCTGGCTATAATGTCGTCCGCGTCAAGTTCAAGGACGGCCAGCCCGTTGCGCAGGAGGATGTGATGCGCGGCTGGCTCGTGGACGGTGCGTTCTGGGGTCGCCCCGTCGGATTGCTGGTGCTTCCCGACGGCGATGTGCTCATCTCTGACGATGCCGGCGGTCGCATCTATCGCCTGCACTATAGCGGCCTGTAGTCCGCCCCAATCCCTAGCGGCCCAAGCTAGCCAGCGCGCGCCCGGCAGAGTGCCGAGCGCGCGCCGCGATCCCTGGTATGTGGCCCACTGGTTCCGTCGCCAGGCTCAGGGGTCGCTGTGCCTATCCGAAGCATATCTTTATTTGGACGGAGACCTCACCACGTCGGACGGAGACCTCACCACGTCGGACGGAGACCTCACCACGTCAGCCGAAGGGGTCCCGACGCCGCCCGAAGGGGTCCCGACGCCGCCCGAAGGGGTCCCGACGCCGCCCGAAGGGGTCCCGACGCCGCCCGAAGGGGTCCCGACGCCGCCCGAAGCCCTCCCGACGCCGCCCGAGGGGGTCCCGACGCCGCCCGAAGGGGTCCCGACGCTGCCCGAGGGGGTCCCGACGCTGCCCGAAGGGGTCCCGACGCTGCCCGAGGGGTAAACGATGGGCGCCTGGCTCGCTTCCAGACGCCCGCTATGGTTTCAAGGATTGTGCGGCGCAGGCCGTGGCCCGCCCCAGTGCTATCCCAGCGGCGCCACGACCGGCGCTGACCGCACCGCCTCCGGCGCGCCGGCCTCGTCGGGGCTGAACTGCAAATTATACAGCCGCGCGAACAGCCCCTCGTGGGCCAGCAGCTCGGCGTGAGTCCCCTGCTCGACGATCCGCCCGGCCTCCAGCGCGACAATGCGGTGGGCAATCTTGACCGTGCTCAGGCGGTGGGCGATGATAAACGTCGTGCGGCTCTGCATCAGCCGCTCCAGCGCCTCCTGGACCAGCCCCTCGCTCTCCGCATCCAGCGCCGAGGTCGCTTCGTCCAAAATCAGAATGCGCGGGTCCTTCAGCAGCGCGCGCGCAATCGCCACCCGCTGCCGCTGCCCCCCCGACAGCTTGACGCCGCGCTCGCCCACCAGTGTGTCATAGCCCTCGCTCAGCGCCACAATGAACTCGTGGGCGTTCGCCGCCCGCGCCGCCGCGATCAGCTCCTCCTCGGTCGCGTCCAGCTTGCCGTAGCGCAGGTTCTCGCGGATGCTCCCTGAGAACAGCAGCGTCTCCTGCGGCACAATCCCGATCTGCTCGCGCAGCGAGTGCAGCTGAATCTCGCGCAGGTCCAGGCCATCGATCCTGATCGCCCCGCCAGTCGGATCGTAGAACCGCGGGATCAGATTGACCAGCGTCGTCTTGCCGGCGCCGCTCGGCCCGACCAGCGCGATGATCTCGCCGGGCTGGACATCCAGGGAAATATTGTGGAGCACCGGCACCTGCGCATCGCGCGGCGCCGCGTCGTCGGGCAGGTAGGCGAACGACAGGTCGGCAAACTCCACCCGCCCGCGGATTGCCGGCAGCGGCAGCGCGCCCGGCTGGTCGCGGATGTCCGGCGCGGTGTCAAGGATGCTAAAGACCCGCTGCGTCGCGCCCAGCGCCTCCTGAAGCTGCGAGTACAGCCCGGTAAACGTCCCGAGCGCCGCCGCCAGCGTGCCGGCGTAGAATAAAAACGACACCAGATCGCCCGAGCTGATCTGCTTGGCGATCACCTGCTGGCCGCCGTACCATAGCACCAGCACCAGCGAGGTAAAGCCCAGCAGCGACACAAACGGCAAAAACGTCGCCCGCAGCTTGGTGCGCCGCATCGAGCTGCGAAACGCCTCGTCCACCGCCTGCCGAAAGCGGTTGATCTCATAGCCCTCGCGCGCAAACGACTGCACCACCCGCACGCCGGCCACCGTCTCCTCCAGCACCGCCGTCGCCTCGGCCAGCCGGTCCTGCACCTCGCTCGACACGCTGCGAATCCGGCGGCCAAACAGAATGCCGGCGACCAGCATCACCGGCACCAGCACCAGCGTCAGCAGCGTCAGCTTGACCGACAGGAACAGCATCAGGCCCAGACCGCCAAAAAACTGCACCATATTCTGGAGCAGCGCCGCCACGCTGGTCGTCGTGGTCGTCTGGAGCACCGTCACATCATTGGTCACCCGCGACGTAATCTCGCCGACCCGCTGGCTGGCGAAAAAGCGCAGCGACAGCCGCTGCAGGTGCGCATAGACCGCCGTGCGCAGGTCGGCCACCACCCGCTCGCCGGTGTAGGTCAGCAGATAGCCCTGGGTGAAGTTGAACAGCGCCTGGAGCACAAACACCGCCAGCATTGCCAGCGCCACCCAGTTCAGGATGCCGCTCCGCAGCTGCGGCGGGTTGCGCTTGAGCACCTCGGAGTAAAAGTTGCCGAGCGCCCCAAACACCGTCGAGCGCCCGGCCGTGGACTGGCCCGAGATCGCGTCGACCAGCAGCCCGGCCACCAGCGGGAAGATCAGCCCCAGCAGGCTGGAGATAAACAGGCACACAATCGCCACCGCCAGCCGCGCCCGATAGGGCCACACATAGCGGAATAACCGCCGCCAATCAACCTGGGCCGCCGCCTTTAGACCGCGCTTGCCAGTGGGGGGCGCTTCTGCCGTTGCTTGTGCCATTGTCAAATATCCTTCGTGTCAGATCGCAGCGTGGCGACCGCTGGGAGATAGTGTGCGCGGATTGGCCGCCGTGTGCAAGCCGTCCAGCTGACCAGTTCACACACGGCCACACCTTTAAACGACGACGCGCCGCAGCCAGCTCGCTGCAGCGCGCCCCCAAACATTGACGATCCTACGCGGGAATATGTTGCTCGGCCAGCGCCACGCCGGCCTGGAGCAGCGCCGCCACCTGCGCCGCGTTGGGCGCCTCGGCATAAATCCGCAGCACCGGCTCGGTCCCCGACGGCCGGATCAGCAGCCAGGAGTTGTCGGCCATTAGGTATTTGATGCCATCACGGTCGTTGATGCTGGTGAGCGGCTGGCCGCCCAGCTCGGCCGGCGCGCCGGCCCGCAGCGCCGCCACCAGCGCCCGCTTGGCGAACGGCTTGACCTGCTGGTCAATGCGGTCGTAGACAAACGGCCCGTACTGCGCCTGCAGCTCGTCGGTCAGGACGTGCAGCGGCTTGCCGGCGCGGGCCACAATCTCCAGCAACAGCAGCCCCATCAAAATGCCGTCGCCCTCGGGGATGTGGCCGAGGATCGAAATCCCGCCCAACTCCTCGCCGCCGATCAGCACCGGCTCCTTGAGCATAAAGTCACAGATGTAGTTGAAGCCGACCGGCGTCTCCTCGACGCGCAGATCGTGGGCCGCCGCCAGCCGGTTGACTAGCTGGGTCGTCGAGATGGTCTTGACGATCAGGCCGCGCTTGCCCTGCGCGATCAGGTACTGCACCGCCAGCGCAATGATCAGATGGGGCGACACAAACTCGCCGCGCCCATCAACGGCGCCGATGCGGTCGGCGTCGCCGTCGGTGGCCAGGCCTAGGTCGTAGGAGCCGTGGCGCACCAGCTCGGACAGCTTGCCGAGGTGACGGCCAATCGGCTCAGGGTGGTGGCCGCCGAAGCCGGGGTTGAGCTCGCCATGAATCTCATTGACCATCACGCCGAGGTCGCGCAGCCAGGTTGCGATGTAGCCGCGGCCGGCGCCATACATCGGGTCCACCGCCACCCGCAGCCCCGAGCGCGCAATCGCTCCGAAGTCGATCAGTGTCCGCAGGTGCTTCAGGTAGGCCGGCAGCGGATCGAAGCGCACAATCTGGCCGACCGTCGGCACGATGTCGGTCTGCCAGGGCGGCTCGCTCCAGGCCGGCTCGCGGCCGCTGCCCAGGTTGTCGGCCAGCCGCTCCTCGATGCGCGCCGTCTCCTCGGGCATCGCCGAGCCGCCAAAGCTCGACTTGTACTTGATGCCGTTGTAGCGCGGCGGATTATGCGAGGCGGTGATCATCACGCCGCCAGCGCCGCCCAGGTCCTTGACCGCGAACGACAGCGCCGGCGTCGGGCAGTCGGCCTTCGCCAGGTAGACCGGCAGGCCATTGGCCGCCAGCACATTCGACACCGCAATTGCGTAGCGGTCGGAGAGAAAGCGCGTGTCGAAGCCGACCACCACCGGGCGCGGCGGGGCGCCCGCGGCGTCGGCCAGCACCACGTCGGCAATCGCCTGCGCAACGTGCCGCACGTTGGCGAACGTAAAATCCTCACTAATAACGGCCCGCCAGCCGTCCGTCCCAAACCAGATCGTCAAGGTGCCTCCGAAGCTATCAGCTGCCAGCTATCAGCCGTCAGCGCTCAAAGATATTCAAACGAAGCTGCCAGCCGTTAGTTATCAGCCGTCAGCGCTCAAAGATATTCAATGGTTTCAGCGCAGAGCTACGAGTGGCAAAGAGGAGCATTGATGGCGCCGCTGCCCACTCGCTACTCTTTACTCGCCGCTCGCTTGGTGTGCCAGCGGACGAGGCCGAGGATGCTCATCTTGATCCAGCCGGCCAGCACGAACGCGGCGTGGTCGGGCGTATGCTCGGCGTCGAGCATGGCCTGGATGATGCGCTGCTCATCGACGGCGCCGGCGGCCAGCCCGGCCTGCACCAGCTGATCAAGCTGCTCATAGCGCGCCCGCAGCTGCTCAATGATGGTGTGCGGCGCCGCGCTGGCCGGGCCGTAGTGCGAAAACAGCAGCTGGCCGATCTGCATATTCAGCAGCCGGTCAAAGGTCTGCTGCTGGGCGATGACATCGACCGCCGGCGGCGGCGTGACCGGGCCGCGGTAGTCGTAGGCCGGCACCACAATGCCCACGGCGTCGCCGGTCCACAGGCAGCCGGTCGCCCGCTCGAAAAACGAGACGTGGTCGGGCGAGTGGCCGGGCGTCGGGATGGCCTCGATCACCACGCCGCGCCCGAGGTCGAGGGTGAGATTCTCGGCCGGCTGGATGCGGTCGGCGGGCATGGGCGGCAGCGGGCCGTGGAGCGGAAACAGCTCGCCCAGCGCCCGCGCCGCGCTCCCGAGGAGCTTGGTCGGGTCAATGAGGTGGGGGATGGTCAGAGAGTGGAGGTAGACCTGCGCCTCGGGCATGGCGGCCAGCAGCGTGCTGGCGCCGCCGGCGTGGTCCATGTGGACGTGGGTGAGCAGAATATGCCGCACGTCGGCTGGCCGGACGCCTAACGCATCGAGACCAGCCAGGACATTCGGCGCGCACAGCGACGTGCCGGTCTCGACGATCGCGAGGTCGTCGCCCTAAATCACATAGGTACTGCCAACGCCCGCCGTGTCGAGCAGGCCGTTGTCCAAATAGCGAACGTGGTCGTTGACGATGCCAGTGGTTAGTTGCATAGAGCTATCAGCTTTCAGCCGTCAGCTATCAGTGTTCAAGGAGTTTCACGGGTTAGCAGGGCGCGTTCCAGGCGTCTGCGTTGACCGCTCACTCATCACTCATCACTCGGTACTCGGTACTCGCCCTGCGCTACTCGCTGCGGCGGCGCTTGTTGCGGCGGGCGGGGCCGCCGGGCGCCGGGCGCTCGCTGGGCGCTGCGCCGGGCGAGCCACCCTCGGCGGGGCGCGGGCCGCGCTGCGGGTTGGGGCGCGGCCCGCTGGGGCGGGCGGCCTGGGGCGGGCCGGCGGGATTCGGGGGCGGGCCGCTGCTCGGTCCGGGATTGGGCGGCGCGCCACCCTGGCCGAGGTTGGCGGGCGATGGCCGCCCGTTGCGGCGCGGCGGCCGGCCGCGGCCGTCGCCGGCGGGCTGGGCCGGCCGGCCGCCGGGGCGTCCGCTACGCTGCTCGCCGCTCTGGGCGCGTGGCTCGGCGGGGCGGCTGGGAGCGGCGCCCAGAGCGGGGTCGACCGCCGCGGGGCGCGGCGCTGGTCGCGGCAACTCGTTGCGCGGCCCGGCGGGGCGCGGCTGGCCCTGGGGCGGGCGGCGCTGGCCCGCGCTCTCCTGGCGCGCCGGGCGGTCAGCGCGGTCAGTGCGGTCAGCGCGCTCGGGGCGGGGCTGGCGGTCGGGGCGATCTTGGCGCGGCGCCGGGCGCGGCTGATTGGTCGGAGCAATGGTGGCCTCGGGGCGCATCGGGCGCGGCGCTGGGCGCGGCGTGCTCGGCGCGGGTGCGGCGCTCGGCGGCGGCGCGCTGTCCTCCAGGTCGGCCAGGACCGCCAGGCTCTCGTGGTCGGCGAGGGCGGCGCTGTAGGCCGGGCTGGCCGGCGTCAGGCCGGCGGCGGTGCGGCGGCGCGCCTCGCCCGCCACCTCGTCGGTCACGCCGGCAATCTGCGCGGCGGTGCAGTCAAGCGTGCCGCCGTTGGTCAGCAGCACGGTCACGGTCTCGCGCACCACGTTGACGGTCACGACCTCGCCCGGCCCCTCGGGCGTCTGAACCCAGGCGCCAACCGCCGGCAGCTCGGCCCTGATCTCCAGATACTGCTCCTGCTCATACGACAGGCAGCACAGCAGCCGGCCGCACACGCCACTGACTTTGGCCGGATTGAGCGGCAGGTCCTGATCTTTGGCCATTTTGATCGAGACTTGGGCGAACTCCGGCAGGAAGGTGCTGCAGCACAGCGGGCGGCCACACGGCCCTAGCCCGCCCAGCAGCTTGGCCTCGTCGCGCGGCCCGACCTGCCGCAGCTCGATGCGGGTGTGAAAGGTGCGGGCCAGGTCGCGGACCAGCAGGCGAAAGTCCACGCGCTTGTCGGAGGTGAAGAAGAAGGTCAGGCGCGAGCCGTCGAAATTGTACTCGGCCTTGATCATGCGCATCGGCAGGCGATGCTCGCTGACCCGCTCGGCGCAGATTTGCAGCGCCTCATCGAGGTACTGGCCGTACTGCGCCAGGCTGTTAAACTCGGCGTCGCCCGCGCGGCGCAGCACCGGCTTGATCTCGCCGATCACCTCGTCGTCGGTCATCTCGTGCGCGGCCTGCCCGACGCGCGCCAGCTCGGGGCCGCGGGCCGTCTCGACCACCGCCCAGTCGCCGACCATCAGCTGCAGGTCGCCAGGCTCAAAATGATATAGTTTTCCAGAGTCCTTGAAGCGGACTCCGACAACAGTAGGCATAGAAGGCTCCGGGGTGTATCTCAACCATCGCTCAGGCGACGGGAATGGCCGAAGTATAGCAGGAACGGGCGCCGCCGGATGGGCGCCGCGCCGCTCTGAGCCGCGCTGCGCTCCTCGGTGCTATGCCTCGGCGCTGAAGTCATCGGTTGCTGAGAACATCGAACCTGACCATCCAGCTGGTCTCAACCGCCATGCCGGCCTGGAATCAAAGCCGGCCGCCAACCCTGTGGGGTCAGCGGCCGGCGGCGCGGTGCGAGGTGGGCTGCGGCTAGCGCATGCGGTCGTCGCGCAGCGCGGTGCTCTGCTGGGCGGGGATGGCGGCGCGCTCTTTGGACTTCGGCATCAGCGACGTATCAAGGATCGCCTCGCTCACGTAGTCGAGGTAGCCTTTGATCTGGTCGTTGTCCTCCAGCGCGGCAAACGGCACGGTCGCGCCCGAGACAGTCTTGACGCTGGTGGCGATCTCGCGCATCGTCGAGTCAATGCCGCGCACCAGGCCGCGCATCGTGCTGGCCAGCTCCTCGCGCTCGTGGACCGTCAGGTTGGCGAAGCCGATCAGCGCCTTCTCCTGGGCCTGCAGTAGCGTGTTGCGCAGGATCGCAATGTCGGCCTGCGTCTGCAGCTCGTAGCGCTTGACCAGGTGGGCCTGGCGAATCTGCTCGACTAGCTCATCGCTCGTGACGGGCGTCCACAGCAGCGCCGGGATGATCACAAAGCCAATAATGCCGACTAATACCTGTGGCACGACGTAGCCGCTGTCGGCGACGACCTTCTGGTTGGCCCACCAGGCATACTGAATATCAAAGGAGTAGTAGAGGAGAAACAGCGCCGCGATGACGATCACCGTGTAACCCCAAGTCCGAGCGTTGATCTTCTGCAAGAGCATGCCGGCCGGCGACCACGGGATCAGAAAGGCGACGAGTGAGGGCGGGGCGAGGACCAGGATCGCGGTGAAGGCGATGGCGACGATTTTGTTGTCGGTCAGGGTGCTCTGGACGCCCCACCAGTAGGCGGCGGAGCCAAGCATCGTGATGACGGCGAGAATGGCCAGGCCACTCTTGGCGGTAAATGTGGGACGCGCGTTGCGACGCTGGCCCCGCACCATGTCTAGGTAGCGACTGCTCATCGGCTACCTCCTTCTGCTGCGATATTGGTATTGCTCAATTCTACGCTGGCGCCGCCCGGTTGGTTGCCCACAGCCACACTCGGTAACATTTGATCACGTTGCGCGCCGGCGCGAACTGGTGCAAGTGTACCATAGTGCAGCAAGCAGCAGTATGAGCGGCCGCTGAGGGCGCCGAAGCTCGCCCCGATGCGGCCGCCGCGAGCCGGCGCCGCCGCTGAATCGCTGCTCAGAGCGTCACTGGCAGCGCCTCCAGGCCGCGCACAATGAAGCCGCCGCGCCAGCGCAGCGCCGCCGCATCCACACTCAGGCGCAGGTTGGGCGCCCGCTGCAGCAGCGTGCTGATCGCAATCTGCGCCTCCAGCCGTGACAGCGGCGCGCCCAGGCAGTAGTGCAGGCCCTGCCCAAACGACAGGTGCTTGTTGCTTGCGCGGCCGATGTCCAGCGCGTCGGGCTGTGCAAACTGCGCGGCGTCGCGGTTGGCCGACGCGATCACCGCCATGACCAGCTCGCCTTTGGGGATCGTCGTGCCGGCGACGGTGAGATCTTCGCTGGCGTAGCGCTCGGTCGCCATCTCGGCGGGGACGACGAAGCGCACCAGCTCCTCAATCGCTGGCTTGATTAGCGCCGGCTCGTCGCGCAGCCGCCGCAGCTCGGCGGGATGCTGCAGCAGCGCCAGTGCGCCGCTCCCAATGAGATTCACCGTCGTCTCGTGGCCGGCGCTGAGCAGCAAGAAAATCAGGCCCAGTACCTCGTCGTCGCTGAGGAGGTCGCTGCCGGCCTGGGCTTGGACTAGCGCCGTGATCAGATCGTCGCTGGGCTGCGCGCGGCGAGCTTTGATCTGGCCGCGCAGATAGTGCATGAAGCGCAGGATCGACGGGATCACCAGCAGCGGGTTGCGGGCGGTGCCAATCGAAACAAAGGCCCGCGTCCAGCGGCTGAACTTGGGCGCGTCGGCGGCCGGCAAGCCCAGAATCCGGCCGATGATCGCCAGCGGCACCGGCAGCGCAAAGTCGCCGATCAGGTCCATGTGGCCGCGCTGCAGGGCGCGGTCCAGCGCCGCAGCGGCGACGCGCTGCGTCTCGTCGCGCATCTGCTCGACGGTGCGCGGCGTGAAGGCGGTATGCACCAGCACCTTGAGCCGGTCGTGGTCGGCGCCGTCCAGGCCCAAAAGGTTGCGCTCCAGCTGCTTAAACAGCGGCGGGATGCCCGGCGCCGCCCGGAGCTGCGCCGGGCGCATGGCGTTGCGGCGGTCTTTGACAAAGCGCCGGTCGTCCTTGAGCACCGCGAGCACATCGTCATACCGCGTGATCAGCCAGGCGCGCTGCTTGCCGCGCACGGTCACGGGGAACACCGGCGCCTCGGCCCGCAGCCGCGCGTAGAACGGAAACGGGTCGGCCTTGAAGCGCGCGTCGGTGACATCAATCGGCCCCAGCGCGCTCAGCGGCGCCGTTGTGGACAGTGGATAGGTCGTCATGGCGTGCTCCTCGGGATGCCGCTCACCAGCAGCGTGCTTAACACTTTGGGCAGGGTGTCCCACTGTGCGGCCAGCGTCTCATCGCCCATGATCCGCTGCACAATCAGGCCGAGCACCAGGCTCGACAGCGTGTGCATCAGCAGCGGGGTGGCGCTGGGCGCGACGCCGTGCTGGGCGGCCCAGGCCTGAAACTGCTCCGCGCCGAGCCGCATCGTCGGCTCCAGAACCTGCGTGTAGTACAGCGCCCGCAGCTCGGGGTTGACCATAATTTCGGAGATGATCACCCGGAACAGCTCAAAATTGTCGGCCGCAAAGCCGGCGAGCGGCAGCTGGAGATAGAGTTTGAGAAAGCTGTGGAGGTCAAGGCCAGCGAGGTGGGCGGGGTCGACGCTCGCGTGGGCCGCCGCGGTCATGCGGTCCAGAATACCCACGAGCAGCGCCGATTTGTTGGCGAAGTAGAGGTAGATCGTCCCGTCGGCCACGCCCGCCGCCTGCGCGACTGCATGGATTGTTGTGCGGTGAAAGCCGCGCTGGGCAAATACCGTGATCGCCGCGTCGAGAATTTGGGTGCGGCGGAGTTGGGCCACCTGATCCTGAAAGGTCTCGCTCATACAGTCCTGAATGAATATTCAATATTATGAATATTCATTCATTCTACCGCGTGACGCGCGAAAGTCAAGGCTGATTTGGCGGTTGCGGCGCGGCCAAAACTCCACTACACTACGGCGCTACACACGACAGGGAAGACCATGCAGACCGTAGCTGTCACCAATCTTAAAGGCGGCGTCGGCAAAACCACCACGACCGTCAATGTCGGCGCGGGGCTGGCGCTCAAAGGCGTGCGGGTGCTGCTGGTGGATGTTGATGCGCAAGGAAATCTGGCAACGGCGCTGGGCATTACGCCGCGCCACACGCTCTACGAGGTGCTGGTGGATGGCAAGGCCGCCAGCGACTGCCTGGTGGGCGCGCGGCCGAACCTGGCGCTGCTGGCCGCCGACGACTTGCTGATGAACGCCCAGCCGCTGATGGCGCAGCGCCCCGACTGGGCGCACCTGCTGGGCCGCGCCCTGAAGCCGCTCAGCAGCAGCTTCGACGTGGCGCTGATTGACTGCTCGGCCTCGCTCTCGGTGATGAACGTCAGCGCGCTGCTGTGCGCCGGCCACATTCTGGTCCCGACCGCCGTCGAGCACCTCGCGCTGCGCGGCATCGAGCTGCTGCAGCGGCAGCTTAACCGCGTCGGCAGCGCCCGCATCCGCTGCATTGTCCCAACCATGTTTGACAGCCGCCAGCGCCAGTCGCAGGAGCTGCTGACCACGCTGCACCAAACCTATGGCAAGCTCGTTGCCGCGCCGATCCGCGTCAATGTCAAGCTGTCTGAGGCGCCGGCGCTGGGCAAAACCATCTTCGAGCACGACCCGCGCTCACGCGGCGCGCTGGACTACGCACAGCTGGTCGAGCACCTGGTGGCGCTGCTGGGGCTGCGGCTGCCCGTGCCGGGCGCGGCCCCCGCGGCGCCGGAGCCACCGCGGCCGGCGCCGAAGCCCGCGCCGCTCTTGGGCGTCCCGGAGCAATGCCCGACCTGCGGCCGGCCGCTGGAGCAGGCCGTGCTGGCCGGCTACCGGGTGCGATTCTGCAACTACTGTCACTACAAGCACCAGGAGCTGGTGCAGGGCAGCCGGCGCTAAATCTCGTAGTTGAGCTGCTCGACCACCGCCCGCCAGCGCTCGCGCAGGTCGGCGAGCGAGGTGCTGGCCAGCTCATCGCGCATTACGACCCGCAGGCTATCCCAGACCTCGTTGAGCAGCGCGGCGGTCGCCGCGTGATCGTCAACCGTCGCCTCGGTCACGACGACCAGCGGACCCTCCAGCGCCTCCAAAATCTGCAGCACGCTGATCGCCTGGGCCGGCAGCGCCAGCATATGGCCGCCGTGTGGCCCGCGCACGCTGGTGATCAGCCCGGCCCGCCGCAGCTGGAGCACCAGCTGGTTGAGGTAGGTTTCGGGAATATTCTGGCGCTGGGCGATGTCGCGGCTGAGGAGCGGGCCGCGCTCGGCGTGGAGCGCCATATCGAGCAGCGCCCGGACGCCGTAGGCTGTTTTAGCCGAAATCCGCATGGTGTATGTCCAAACTGGCGGCGCGGCTACCGCGCGGCGCGCACCACGAAATTATCAAAGCGGCCCTGGGCCGCGGCGGTATCGCCGATGACCACAAAGCCAGCCGGCGTCCCCTGCACCGAGCCGGCGAGCACTAGGCGCCGCACAAAGACCCCATTGATATACAGCGTAGCGATGCGATCAAGGATCTGCACCTGGATTTGATTGGTGCCGCGGCGGATCGCCGCGCTTTTGGTGGGCGGCACCAGCGGCGTCACCGTGCTGATCGCGGCGTCCACCCGATAGCGGCCGGCTGTGTCCAGCAAAAAGCGGTAGCCCTTGCCGGGACCGAACCACAGCCCGGCGGCGCCGCTCTGGGCCGTCACATCGGCCGCCAGGACTGTGCGGCGCGGCAAGAGGTCGCCGCCGTGGGCAAACACCGCGCCAATGCCGCGGATCGCCGTGATGCTGTAGCCGCGGTCGCGCGGGCCGTAGCTGTAGTTGGCCGCGGTGAAGCTCGGCCAGCCAGTCGGGCTGGAAAAATCCTCGCTCGCCAGCAGTGTGCCGGCCTCGACGGCAGCGGGCGGGGCGGGGACGGCCGTTGGGACAACTGGGCGGCGGGTTGGGACTGCCGGTGGCCGCGTGGGCGCTGGGCGAGGGGTCGGGACGACGGGGCGGCGGGTGGGTACGACCGGCGGCTGCGTGGGCGCTGGCGCCGCAGTTGGCACCGCCGACGGCCGGGCAGTCGGCGCAGCTGTGTCGACGGGCGTGGCGCTCTCAGCGGCGGGCGTGGCGCTTTCAGCGGTCGGCGCGCTTGTCGGAGTCTCAGTGAGCGCCGTGGCGGGCGTGGCGCTTTCAGCGGTCGGCGCGCTCGTCGGAGTTCAGTGAGCGCCGTGGCGGGCGTGGCGCTCGCGACGCCTTCCGTGGGCACAGTGGTCGCGGTCTCGGCGAGCGTCGTCGGGGCGCTGGTTGGTGCGCTGGTCTCGGTCGGCACAACGGCCGCGGTGGGCGCGCTGGTCGGTGCGACGGCCGCAGTGGGCGCGATGATTTCGGTGGGTGCGCTGATTTCGGTGGTGGCCGTGGGCACGACGGCGACCACGAGCGCGCTGGCGGTCGGGGCGCCGGCGCCGGTGGTGGCCGTGGGCAGTCCGCCGATGATTGGGGCGCTGGGCGAGCGCAGCAGCCAGGCCAGCGCCAAAATTCCAACGATCACCACGCCGCCGCTGCCGAGCAGGGTGCGGCGCCAGCGGGCCATCGCGCTGCCGCTCATCGTCTCGGCCTGGGCAATCATCACGCTGACGCCGGGATAGTCGGGCTGGCGCTTCTGGATCATCAGCAGGAGCGGCAGCGCCTCGGCAGCGTTGCCCTGGTTGAGCAGCGTGCTGGCCTGGCGATACAGCATCGCCAGCTCATCGCCGGCCGGCGCGGCGGCGCCGACACTGGCGGCCCCAGCGGCGCGGGGCGCGCGCTGTAGGCTTTGGTAGGCGCTGGTGATCTCCTGGGTGCGCTGGGCGGCCGCCTGGCGCTCGGCGGCGGTGGCCTGCGCGAAGCGGTCGGGATGATAGCGGCCGATCTCCCGCAGATAGGCTTGCTTAATGGTCGCCGCGTCGGCGTCGGCCGGAACGCCGAGCGTGCGATATGGGTCTGAAAGATCGAAGGGTTCCACCGGCACTCCTCGTGAGCGGCTTTGAGGTGCATGGGTGCAAGCCGACAGGAGTCACATTATAGGCGGCGGCCGCGCTGGGTGCAACCGCGCTGGCGCTGGGCTAGCCTAGCTCCTCGATCGCCGCCAGCATGTCGCCGATGTCGAAGGGCTTCGCGACAAAGCGCGTTCGCGGGTCATTCAGCTCGGGCGGCCGGATGCGGCCGGCGCTCATCAGAATGACCCCGGTCTCGCGCATGCCAAGCTCGCCCCGCAGCTTACTGTAGAGTTCCCAGCCGTCCACGCCTGGCATCATAATATCGCTGACAATGACCTGAGGATGGAGGCCACCGCGCAGCATTTTGAGCGCGCCGCGCCCATCGTGGGCGGTTATGACTTCTAACCCTGCATCAAGCAGAATTTCGGCCAGCAACTGAACAATTGCTACCTCGTCGTCCACAACCAACACCATCATAGCGTTGTGACGGCTCCCAGGGCCAGACGCACCTGAGCGTGGCCCAAAGGACGCCTCGGATGCCGCTCCAGTCCACACGATTCCACATTCATCAAATCCTGCTTGTGCTACAAAAGGCGAGGCTGCAAGATACACGCCACGAACCTGTCAGGCCGAGCGGCGCGGCGCTGGCAAAATCGGTATGATGGAGCGTATGCAGCTTGTACTTACTGATACCGCCGGTCAGTTTCATCACTACCTGCTCCTCGACGGCGCGCAGCCGGTGGCTACGCTTGCGGCGCAGCAGCTGGGCAACGCGCTGCACTGGGCGCTGCCGGTCTGGTCGGCGCCCGGCCGCGTCTGGCTCGACGTATTGTATATGCAGGCGGGCCACGCTGATAGGTGCCAAAGTTGGTGTCCGGCGGCGCTGCTGCCGGCCGCCGCCGCCGCTGGCTGGCGGGCGCTGCGGCCACCGCAGCGCTGGCTGCAGGCCGCGACCTACGTCGTGGCGACGCCGCAGCCGTTCAGCATGCGCTATCCCACCGCCGCCGATCAGATCGCGCTGGGCCAATATCTACAGCGCGCCGGCGGCACGACGGTGATCGGGCAAGTGCCGCAGCTGGGCGCGACGCTGGATGCGGTGCAGGCGGGCTTTGCCGGCCGCTGGGGCGCGCCGCTGGAGGCCTGCTCGGCGCTGGGCGAGGTCGGCGACCGGCTGCTGGGCGTGGCGCTGGTGACAAGCTACGGCCCGGCGCCACTGCTGGCGCTGTGGTCGGCCGCGGCGCCGCTGGTCGGCCGCGAGCTGGCGCTGACGGCGCTGGATGCGCTGCACCAGCACCGCTACCCGGCGCTGAATCTGCTGCTGGCCGCCGATGATCCACTGCACGCCGTGGCCCTGGAGGTCGGCTTCGCGGCGGTCGAGGAGTTGGTGATGGTTGAGCGCGGCTAGGGCGTGGGGGTTGGCGTGGCGTCGGGCGCGTCGGCCGGAAGCGCCTGCACGATCACGCGCTGGCTGAATTTGGTCGGCCCGGTCAGCGGCCAGCAGGTGACCAGCGTCACCTGCTCGCTGGCGGTCGGCTCGATGTAGGTGGCGTTGGCGCGGCGCTGCTCGGCGGTCACGTCCGGGCCGATCTCATCCACCACCACTCGCGCGCTGACACTATAGCGGTGCTGCTGGCCGTCGCTCCACAGAATTACCTCATCGCCGGGCTGCACATAGTACAGGTCGTTGAACGGATAGGCGCTGCCGCCGCTGTGGCCGGCCAGCACGATGTTGCCAGGCTGGCCAGGGTTGGCAGTGTTTTTATGGTGGCCGACGGCGTACTTCGCCACCTCCCAGATCGCCACCTCGACGCCATTCTGCTGCTCCAGCCGCCAGCCGACCGGCTGGACCTTGCGGTCAACTTTGATCGACGGGATCGCGATCCGGGTGATCGTATTCGGGCCAAAGTCGGCGGTCTCAGTCTGGAGCGGCACGAGGCTATTGAGCTCGCGGCCGCTGCCGGGGTTGTTGAGCTGCGGCAGGGCGCGGTAGCGCGGCCCTTCCCTGATCTCGCCGTCGGGGCGCGCGGCCGACGCGGCGGGGCGCGGGGTGGCGCCGCTCGCTGGGCTGGCCGTGATTGCTGCGTCGGCAGGGCTGAGCACCGCGGGCGGCGCGGGCGGCGCGGACTCGACCAGCGCCAGCTCAGTGTCGCCGCTGGCCGCCCAGATATTAAAGCGCTCGTCGGCCAGCAGACCGCCGACGTACAGCAGCAGATACAGCCCCACGGCCAGCAGGAGGTTGCCGAGCGTCCAGATCAGTCGGTGGCGCGGCAGCGGGCGCGGCGTCGCCGGCTGTCCTGGCAGCGCCGTGTCAGCGCGCATCGAGGGCCTCGATCACCTGGGCAAGGTCGTCGCCGCTGGTGTACAGGTGTGGCGACAGCCGAACGCCGCCCTCGCGCACGGCGGCCACGATCTCGGCCGCCCGCAGCCGCTCAAATAGCGCCTGCGCGCCAATCTGCGGGTGGGTCAGGCTGATAATTCCCGAGCGGTGCGCCGGCGCCAGCGGCGTCAAAAACTGATAGCCGCGCTCCTGCAGTGCCGCGACCAGCGCGTCGGTGAGATGCTGTAGATGGGTCGCAATGTTCTCCACGCCCGCCTCCAAAATCAGCGCCAGGCTCTGCTCCAGGCCCGCCAGCCCCACCAGCGAGCGCGTGCCCTCCTCGTAGCGGGCGGCGCTGTCGAGCAGCGGGCTGTCGTAGTCGAAGGCCGCGTAGTCCCGCCAGCCGACGCCGAGCCAGCCGACATTGGTCGGATGGAGCAGGTCGCGGACCACCGGGCTGACGTACAGGATGCCGACGCCCTGCGGCCCCAGCAGCCACTTCTGGACGCCGAATGCGCAGAAGTCCACCGGCGTGGCGCTGAGATTCAGCGGCAGCGCGCCGGCGCCCTGGATCGCGTCGACGCACAGCAGCACGCCCATGTCGCGGCACAGCTGGCTGATCGCCGCGAGGTCGCAGCGAAAGCCGGTGTTGTACTGCACCCACGAGATCGTCAGCATGCGGGCGCCGTGCAGTGCGGCCCGCAGGTCGTCCAGCGTGATCAGGCCGCGGCGCGGCTCGACAAAGCGCAGCTGCACGCCCTGCTGCCGCAGCGCCAGCCACGGGTAGACGTTGGCCGGAAACTCGCCGCGCACCGTGACGATCACATCGCCGGCCCGCCACGGCACGCTGCTGGCGACAATGCCCAGTCCCTGGCTGGTGTTTTTGGTAAACGCCACGGTCGCGGGTTCGACGTTGAGCAGCTGCGCGGCCAGCGTGCGGGTCCGCTCGACCACCGGCATCCAGGTCTCCTCGGCCAGCACGCCGCGGTCGCGAAAGTCGGCGACAAAGGCGGCCATCGCGTCGGCGGTGCGGCGCGGCAGCGGCCCGAGCGAGGCGTGATTCAGGTAGATGTAGCGGTCGGTGACCGGAAACTCGTCACGGAACAGCGGCGCAGATGCAATCATGCGAGTATTGTACCAGCGCGGCGGATTTGCTCAGCCCCGCAGCTGCATCTCGGTCAGCGTGGCGTAGACGCCCTCGTTGCCCCAGCGAAAGTGCTGACGCACCGCCTGGTAGGCCGGGCTGTCGAGGAATTGCCAGGCGCTGGCCGGGCCGACAAAGCGGCTGTAGCGCCGCACCGCCGTAAAGCCCAGCCGGTCGTAGAGCTGCCGGGCGCGCCCGTTCCAGTCGGCGACCTCTAGGCGCAGCTCCCGAAAACCCCACGGCCCGAAGTAGGCCGCCAGCCAGCCCGTCAGCGCCTCGTGGCCCAGGCCCTGCCTCGCAAAGGGCGCCGCGACCAGCATGCCCAGCCAGCCGCTCGCCGCCCTCTGGTCAATGCGACTCAGGCTGAGCGTGCCGACAATCTCCTGGGCGCGCCAGATCGACCACTGGCGGTGCTGCGGATTTTGGGCCAGATACGACCAGTACAGGTCGGCCTCGGCGGCGGTGCGCTGTGTGTAGCGAAAGTCGCGCAGCAGCGGGTCCGCGAACGGCGGCCAGGCACGGTAGGCGTCGAGGTCGGCGCGCTGCCACGGCCGCAGCGCCAGGCGCGGCGTCGCCACGGACCACGCCGCGCTCACGGCGTGCGGCGCCGCCGCCGCGAGCGCGCCGGCGGCTCGAAGGGCGCGGCGGCGATCAGGTCGCGCAGCAGCGCCGGGCGGTTGGTGATGATGCCGTCCACGCCCAGCGCGATCAGCCAGCGCAGCGCCAGCGGATCGTCGACGGTCCACACGTTGACGCGGTAGCCGCGCCGCTGGACCGCGCGGATGATCCGCGGCAAAAATGGCAGCTGGTACGCCGGGTGCCAGGCGTAGGCGCCGAGCGTGCGCAGCGCCGGCAGCGGCAGCGCCTCGCGCGCCCGGACGCGCGGCCGCAGCGTGCGCACGCCCATCAGCGCGCCGCGCCGCAGGTGCGGCGCCACGCGGCGCAGCTCCTGGAGAATCGCCGGGTAGAACGATGAGACGATCACCGCGTCATTGAGGCCCGCCGCCGCCACAATGTCGGCCACCGCGCGCTCAATGCCGGGCGCCTTGATCTCGATGTTGATCTGCATCTGGTGCGCGGCGGCCCACGCGCAGACCTCGTCCAGCAGCGGCATCTGCTCCGAGCCGACTGGCAGCTGCCGCAGCTGGCTCCACGGCAGCGCGGCCACACGGTCGAGCCGGCCATTCCAGCGCTCGGTCGTATCGTCGTGAAAGACCACGATCGCGCCGTCGGCGCTCGCCCGCACATCCAGCTCGATCATCTGCGCGCCCTGCTGGTGCGCCAGCCGAAAGGCCGCCATCGTGTTCTCGGTGGCGTCGGCGGAGGCGCCGCGGTGCGCGATGATTAGGGGAAAGCGCCGGGCTGCGCTTGGTGCTGCCAGTGGTTCCGGTGTCATGGCGCCTCGCTGTTGCATCGGCGCTTAGTGTACCAGCCGCGCCCGCCGGCCGCATCTTTGGACGGCGCACCGTTAAAAGCACCCGCCCAGGCTGCGCCATTGAAGCCTGGGCGGGTGCGGAAAAGGTGGTGGCTTAGCCGGCGGCTTCGAGCAGATCCTCGCTCACGTAGTCGGGGCCGGCGGGCTTCTTGGCCTGCGCCGACAGCATGGGCGCCAGCATGCGCTGCACGGCCATTACATGGCTACAGGTGTGCCACGTCTGGAAAAAATTACAGTCGCAGGTCCAGTGGTCCTCGTTTAGGGTGATCACGTGGTCGCTGCTGCCGCCACGAAAGTGGGCGCTGAGGTTATCGAGGCTGAACCGCTGGCGGACCTGGGCATAGCGCTTCGCTTTTTCGATCTTGCCGATCAAATCCGAGTGCATACCGGACCTCCTATGGTGTCGTCAACGCGGCCATTCCGCGTCACACTTTGTGCGCCAAACACAACGGGCGCTTGCAAGCGCAGTTCGCTGGCATCGCCCGTCTTTTGGGGTGTGATCGTTGCTGGGCTGTCGTCAGCGGCCGTGTCCAAACCATAGGGCGATTATACGCGCCCGCCCCAAGCCGGTCAAGATGCTATGAGGTGAGGCTTCGCTGAGATTCGCGGCCGCCGGCGCTAGCTCAGCAGCGCCTCGGCGTCCACGATCGTCTGGGCCATATCCTTGAGCGGCGTCTTTTTCTCGGTGGCGCGCAGCTGCAGGCGGCTCTCGGCCTCGTCGTGGGTGATCGACAGCCGCTTCATCAGGATGCCGACCGCCCGCTCGACCAGCTTGCGCGAGTCGATGGTGTCCTGGAGGGTGTCGACGCGCGTGCGCAGCGTCTGCAGCTCGGCGAAGCGCGCGATCGCGATCTCAATCGTCGCCGGCAGCTCCTCGGGGTTGACCGGCTTGATCACATACGCCAGCGCCCCGGCGGCCTCGGCGCGGTGGACGTGGTCGGGGTCGGAGAAGGCCGTGAGCATAATGATCGGCCGCGGCGTGCGCTGCATGATCTGGCGGGCCGCCACATCGCCCGGCAGCTCGGGCATCTGCAGGTCCATCAGCACCACATCGGGCGCGTGCTGCTCGGCGAAGGCCACCGCCTCCTTGCCGTTGCGGGCCACCGCCACGACATCGTAGCCGAGCGCGACCAGCTGCTCCTCAAGGGTCAGGGCGATCAGCTCGTTGTCTTCGGCCAGTAGGACTCGGATTTGCTCCATCACACGCTCCTCAGGGTCGGTCAGATGACCGCATGAGCATTATAATGACGCTGGAGTTTCCTTGCACGGAGGAGAAGAGGATGATGACATTATTTCCACGCCATAGTCTGCGCTGGCGCGCGGCGGACCCGGCGCTGATCCTCGATGGCCTGGTCGTCGCCGACGGCGCGCTGACGCTGGCGCCGGGCCGCGACGCCGGCACCGTGACCAGCGCAGCCACTGAAGATCGCGCCATGCGACGAGATCGTGGTCTCGTGGCAGGGCCAGGCACCGAGCGGGGCGGTGATCGAGGTGGCGCTGCAGGCCGCGGCCGACGCCGCCGCGCCGCGCTGGACGCGCTGGTGGACGCTGGGCGTCTGGAGCGAGGACCAGGCGGCGCGCCGCAGCGTCAATGACCAGGCTGACGATGACGGCGCGGTCTACACCGATACCCTGGTGCTGCAGCGCCAGGCCACCGCGCTGGCCTGGCGCGCGACGCTGCGCCGCGGACCCGACGGACAGGCGCCGCAGCTGCGCGGCGTGGTCGTCGCGCTCCCGGCGCCCGACGACGCCGACCCCGCGCCGGCCCCGGCGGTCGCGCCGCTGGCCGTGCCGCCGCTGCGGCAGCTGGCCTTCCCCGACGGCGGCGCGGTCTGGTGCTCGCCCACCTCGCTGACGATGGTGCTGGCCTACTGGGCCGCCCACACCGGCCGCCCCGCGCTGGCGCCGTTCACCGACCCACAGGCCGTGCCGGCCGTGACCGTGCCGGCAGTCTACGACTCGGTCTACGAGGGCGCTGGCAACTGGGTGTTTAACACCGCCTTCGCTGCCTCGCTGGGCCTCGACGCCCATGTCGCGCGACTGAGCGGCCTCGCCGAGCTATCCGCCTGGCTCGGGCGCGGTGTGCCGGTGATCGCCAGCATCCGCTGGAAAGCGGGCGAGCTGGATGGCGCCGCCGTCCAGCACACCGCCGGCCACCTGGTCGTCGTCGTCGGCATCGATGCGGCCGGCAATGTGATCGTCAACGATCCCGCCGCCCACCCCGAGCGCGACGAGCCGGTCCAGCGCACCTACCGCGCCGACCAGTTCCGCCGCGCCTGGGCCGGCTCCGGCCAGACGGTCTACCTCGTCTACCCCGACGAAGTGCTCAGTGATGAGTAGCGCATGATGAGTGGGAACATCTACATACTCGCTCCTCGTCCTTGATGGCGCGCCGCTTGGTACGGCGAGCAGTGCAATGAGGAATCTGCCAATGACTGATAGCCCGAATCCTTCGCACTGTGCCGACCAGCGATGATTGACTGCCTGGTGGTCGGCGGCGGCCCGGCGGGCGCGGCGACGGCGACGCTGCTGGCGCAGGCCGGCTGGCAGGTCGTGCTCCTCGACCGCGCGATCTTCCCGCGGCCGAAACCCTGCTCGGAGTCGATCAGCCCCGAGGCCGCGGCGGTGCTGGCGCGGCTGGGCGTGCTCGCGGCCGTCGAGGCGGCGGGCGCGGTGCGGCAGGCCGGCTTTGCGGTGCGGGCGCCCGGCGGCGCAATGTTTCGCGGCGAGTTCGCGGCGATCACCGCCTACCACTCGTTCTATGGCGCGCGCTGGTCGCTCGACCGTGCGACCCTCGATCACACGCTGCTGCGCCACGCGGCCGCGGCCGGCGTTGAGGTCCGCGAGGGCTGGGCGGTCACCGATCTGCTCTGGGACGGCGCGCAGGTGGTGGGCGTGCGTGCGACCTGCGCGGGCCAGCAGCACAACCTGCGCGCCCGCGTGGTCGTTGGCGCCGATGGGCTGCGCTCGGCCGTGGCGCGGCGGCTGGGCGGCGTGCGGCGGCGCGGCCCCGAGCGGCTGGCGCTGGTGGCCTACTATCGCGGTATCTCGGGCGTCGGCGCGTTTGGCGAGATGGTGCTGGGCGCCGACCGCTACCTCGGGCTGGGGCCGCTGCCCGATGGCCTGGTCAATGTCGCGCTCGTGGCCCGCGTCGGCACCGTGGATTTGCAGGGCGGCCCCGCGGCGGCCCTTGACCGCGCGCTGCGGGCGCTGCCGCAGCTCACTGGCCGCCTGGAAAATGCGGTCGCCGTGTCAGAAACTTGGGCGACCGGGCCGTTCGCCGTGCGGGCGCGGCGGGTCGTCGCGCCGGGCGCCCTGCTGGTCGGCGACGCGGCCGATTTTTTCGACCCGTTCACCGGCGAGGGCATCTACACTGCGCTGCGCGGCGCCGAGCTGGCGGCGGCGACGATTGGCGCCGCGCTGGGCCGCAATGACCTTTCGCTGCGGGCGCTGCGGCCCTACGTGTGGGCGCGGCGGCGAGCCTTCGCCAGCAAGTGGCTGATCGAGCGGCTGATCTACGCCGCCGTCAGCCGGCCCTGGCTGATTAACCGCCTGGCGCCGCGGCTGGCTCACAGCTCGCTGCGCCACACGCTGCTCGGCGTGACGGCCAACTTTGTTCCCGCGTGGGAGCTGCTGCGGCCGCGCGGCTGGTGGGAGCTGGCGCGCGGCTAGAGTGTGTTATGCACTTCCTGTGAGCAACGGCATAACGCGATGCAGCATCAAACTTGCAAAGGCCACAAAATGCAGGGCTTCCACCGTCTCCGGCAACCGCTCGTAGTCGCGGGCCAGGCGCCTGAACTTTGCCATCCACGCAAAGCTCCGCTCCACCACCCAGCGCCGGGGCAGCAACACGAAGCCCTTTTTGGCCTCGGGCAACTTGACCACCTCCAGCGTGATGCCGTGCGCCGCTGCATCCGCCGCGGCCTGCGCGCCGGTGTACCCCTGATCGACATACGCGAGCGTGACGTGCTCACCCGTGACCTCCTGCACGGCCTCCGCCAGGGTCGCCACCTGCGCGCGCTCCTGTTCATTGGCGGGCGTTACCTGCACGGCCAACAGCATCCCCAGCGTATCCACCGCCATATGGGCTTTGCTCCCTTTACGCTTCTTCCCGCCATCGTAGCCCGCACGGCCCCCGCTCTCGGCGGTGGATTGGAGCGTGCGCCCATCAAAAATCGCCGCACTGGGCTGACGGTCACGTCCAGCGGCGACACGGATGAGCATGCGCAGGTCATGCACCATCGTCTCGAAGACCCCCGCCCGGAACCACCGCTGGGTTTGTTGATAGACGGTATACCAGGGCGGCAGGTCGTTGGGCAGCAGCCGCCAGGGAGCGCCGGCGCGGACGATCCAGCGCAGGGCGTTGAAGACCTCGCGCAGGGAATGGTGGCGTTGCGGTGCCGTCTCGTCCATTAGCACCAGGTAGGGCGAGACAAAGGCCCACTCGTCGTCGGTGACATCGGTCGGATAGGGTGTGCGGGCGTGTGTTTCCATGCCTGAAGCATACCAACCTCGTTCTGAAAGTGCATAACAAACTCTAGAAGGAATCTATGCATACCACGAATCGCATTGTCATCCAGGCCGACCCGGCGCAGGTCTACGCGCTGGCCCAGAATACCGCCGGCTGGCCGCGCATCCTGCCGCACTATCGCTACGTCACCACGGTCCACCAGCGCGACGACGTGCGGGTGGTCGAGATGTCGGCCGACCGCGACTTCGGCATCCTGCGCTACCCAACGTGGTGGAGCTGGGTCCAGTGGGACGAGCCGGCCGCCCGGCGGGTGCGCTTTCGACACGTCGGCGGCATCACCCGCGGCATGGATGTTGTCTGGCAGATTACGCCGCTGGCCGGTGGGTCGGTCGAGGTGGTGATCGATCACTGGCTGCACAAGCGCAGTCTGCTTGTGGCGCTATTCTATCGCCTTGTAGTCGGGCAGATCTTTGTCCACTTCATCGCGCAGCGCACGCTGGAGGGTGTCAAACGCGCCGCCGAGGCCGGGCAGTGAGCCGGCGACTGCTGGGCCTGGCACTGCTCCTCGCGCTGCTGGGCGCCGCAACCAGCCAGGCGGCGCCGCTGCCGCTCGCGGGCGTCAGCGTGGTCCTCGACCCTGGCCACGGCGGTGATGACTGGGGCGTTGACCCGGCCGGCAGCGGCCTCAGCGAAAAGCAGATCGTCCTCGATATTGCCGAGCGGATCGCCGCGCAGCTGCGGGCCGCCGGGGCGACGGTGTATCTGACCCGCACCAGCGACGAGTTTGTGTCGCTCCAGGCGCGGGTGCGCTTCAGCAACGCGGTGCTGTTCCGCCCCGATAATCGCGCCGACCTGGGCCGGTCGATCTCGGTCCACCTCAACAGCAACAGCGAGCGGCCGACGCTGACCAGGATCGAGGTGCGCGTCGACCCGGCGGCGCCGGCCGACCCCTTCGCCGCGCTGCTGGCGGTCGAGCTTGAGCGCGTGACCGGCGGCGGCTTTGGCTTTCGCGATGCGGGCTACCCGCCTGGCGTCCACCCCGAGGATGTGGCGCCGGTGCGGTGGACCTATCCGCGCAGCGCCAATGTTTTGACCGAGGCTGCCTTTCTGTCGAATCCAACCCACGCCGCGCTGCTCCATCAGCCGGCCTGGCTCGACAAGCTGGCGGCGGCGCATGTCCGGGCGCTGCGCCAGACGCTGGGCCGCTAGTGTGGCGCGGCTACTCGGCGCGGTAGGGGCCGCCCTGGCCGCCGGTTTTCAGCGCCAGCGCAATGTCGGTGATCTGCATGCCGCGCTCGACGGCCTTGCACATGTCGTAGATCGTCAGCGCGGCCACGGAGACGGCGGTCAGCGCCTCCATCTCGACGCCGGTCGGGCCGGTGGTGCGGACGGTCGCCTCGATCACCACGGCGCTGCCGGCGAGGTCGGCGCTCAGCTCCAGCTTGACGCTGGTCAGGGCCAGCGGGTGGCACAGCGGGATCAGATCGCTGGTGCGCTTGGCGGCCATGATGCCAGCGATGCGGGCGGTCGCCAGCACGTCGCCTTTGGGCAGCTGGCCGGCGCTGATCAGCGCCAGCGTGGCCGGCAGCATCACGACGCGGCCACGGGCCACGGCGGTGCGCTCGGTGGCGGGCTTGGCGCTCACGTCGACCATCTGGGCGTGGCCCCGCGCGTCAAGGTGCGTCAGGGGCGAGAGTTCGTCGGCCATGCAATCTCCTGCTCGGCGGGTGATATGCGGCTGATTTGCGCGCCCCGCGATCCATGATTATACTAACGCGGTGACGGCGCCGTGGCCTGGTGTGCTGGGCTGGCGCTGAGACCTGGAATACTCCATGCACCGCAAGGCTGAGGACGCCAGATTGATGCAAGATGTGCAGCCGCTCGCCGACGACTGGGGCGCACTCACGCCGGCAGCGATCCCCGCGCTGTCCCACGCGCTCCGTGAGCTTGCCCGCCTGCCGGGCATTCAGGCGATTCATAAACACCTCTTTGACGGCCTGAATCTTACTACCGGCAGCAAGGTGCTGGAGCTGGGCGCCGGGCCGTGGCTGTGGGAGCGGGCGCTGCGGGCGCGCGTCGGGGCGACCGGCCTGCTGGTCGGCCTCGACCTCTACCCCGACTTCCTGGCGCCGGTCAACGCCCCCAATCTCCTGGCCGCCGACGCCCGCAGCCTGCCATTCAGCGGCCGCAGCTTCGACGCGATCTTCTGCTCGCGGCTCCTGACCCACGTCGGCCCCACCGAGACAATCATCCACGAGATGCAGCGGGCCACGCGGCGCGGCGGTATGATCGGCGCGTTTGAGTGGAGCTTCAGCAACTGGGAGATCGAGGACGACAATGGCCGGGTCTCGGATGCCGTGCATCAGTCGCTGCTCGACGCTCACCACCGGCCGGATGTGGCGGTCGAGCTGCCGGATATTTTTCGCGACCTGGGCCTGAGCGGCGTGGTGGCGCTGCCCTACCGCGAGCGCATCACCGCCGCCTGGGAGTCGCCGCTGACGATGGCAGTGATCCGGCGCCACGTTGACCTGGTGGTGGCCCACGGCCGCATCGCGCCCGCCGCCGCCGAGGACTGGTATGAGAGTATTGTGCAGCGCGCCGACCGCGGCCGCTTCGCGCTGACGCGCACCGGGCTGGCGGTGTGGGGCAAAGTCTAGCGCAGGTGCGCCTTGAAAAAATCCAGCGTCATGGCATACAGTGCATCGACCGCCGGCGTGCGCTCGGTCGCCAGCAGGTAGTGGCCCATCCCCTCCAGAATATGTAGCTCGTGCGGCGTCCCGATCCGCTGCAGCTCATCCGACAGCAGCTGCGACTGAGCGAACGGAATCACCTCGTCGGTCTTGGAGTGAATCAGCATCAGCGGCGCCGTCAGCGACCGCGCGTGGAAGCGCGCCGAATAGCGCCAGTACGGCTCGGGGTTGCGGTCGGGGAAGCCCAGCGCGATCAGTGCCTGATCGAGATCGAACGGCGGCACCAGACCGTTGATCACATACTGTCGGCGCATCTCAAACAGATCGGTCGGCGGCCCCATCAGCAGCGCGGCCCGCACCGGCTGGTCGTTGCGCTCCAGCAGCCGCAGCACATGCAGGCTGGAGTACGACCCGCCGAGCACCGCGATCCGCGCGGGGTCGGCGCGCGGCAGCTGCCCGGCCCGCACCGCGTCCAGCAGCCGCTCCAGGTCGTCCACGTCCGGCTCCAGGTCCAGCGCATACGCCGGTCCCACCGCGATCACCGCGTAGCCCGCGGCCGCCAGCGGAAACGACACCGTATCCCAGGTTTCGGCGGCGCCGGGGTAGACGCACAGCAGCACCGGCAGCGGCGTCGTCGCGCCGTCGTTGGGCGTGAAAAACAGCGTCGTCTGGTTGGGGCGGCCGGCCACGCGGTAGGTCACGGTCTGGCTGATGGCGCTGGCTGGCAGCGGCGCGTTGACCTGCAGCGCCCGGCCCGCGCTCAGCTGAAAGTCGCTGGCGGCCGTGTGACCCGGCGGCGGCGCTGGCTGCAGTGTAATGTTGAGGGGCGCGGCGCCGTCCACGCCCACGCGCAGCAGGCCCAGCCGTCGCACAAAGGTGTCGGTGTAGCCGGCCGCCGCGGCCGCCGGCACATAGCTGCCGGCCGGCACGCCCGGAATCGTGTAGCCGCCCTGCGCGTCGGTCTCGGCGCTATACGTCGTGCCGTCGTGGGCCGCCACGGCCACCATTGCATTGGCGATGGGTCGCCCGGCCGAGTCGCGGACGGTGCCATACACTGCCGCGGGCGCGCCCGGCTGCGGCGCCAGCGCGGGCAGGCGCTCGAACAGCCGATACTGCAGCGTGTTGCGGACCGGCCAGATTCGTAGGTTGTCGGTCAGCCCCAGCCACAGCCCGGCCGCCAGCAGCCCACAGCCCAGCCCGCCAAGAATGAGATTGCGTCGGCGCATGCGCGGTGCTCCCAGGCTAGTGCTGCCGCACCAGGTAGGCCACGACGATCACCGCCGCCAGCCCGACCCGGTAGACGGCAAACGGCAAAAAACTGTTGCCCTTGCGCTGCAAAAAGCGCAGCAGAAACGTGATCGCCAGCAGCCCGACCACGAAGGCCAGCGCGATCCCGACCCAGAACGGCGCGGTCAGGTCGGCGCGGCTCAGATGTCGCAGCTTCAGCAGCCCGGCGCCAAAGGTGATCGGCGTCGCCATCAAAAACGAAAACCGCGCGGCGGTCGCCCGCGTCAGGCCCAGCGAGCGGCCCATTGTCATCGTCGAGCCGGAGCGCGACACGCCGGGGATCAGCGCGAAGGCCTGCGAGGCGCCGATCAGCAGCGCGGTCTTCCAGGTGATGCCGCCCAACTCGGTCCGCTCGGGCGCGATGTGGTCGGCCCAGTACAGCAGCAGGCCCATCACTGCCAGCGTGCCGGCGATCAGCAGATATTTGTCGCTGAAAAAGCCCTCGGCATACTTGTCGAGCACGGCGCCGACCGCCGCGCCCGGCACCGATGCCAGCACCAGCAGCCAGAACAGCCGGCCGTCCGGGGTTTTGGGCTGCGCCGCGTGGCGCACCAGCCGCAGCCAGTCTTTCCAAAACACCAAAATCAGCGCCAGCAGCGTGCCCATGTGCAGCGCCACGTCAAAGGTCTGGGTGTTAAAAAAAGCGTAGGCTGGGCCGGTCCAGCCCAGCAGCCAGGGCGTCACAATCAAGTGGGCCGATGATGAGATCGGCAGAAACTCGCCCAGGCCCTGCACGATGCCCAGCACGGCGGCCACGCGGAAGTCGCCGCGCACGGCCAGCGGGATGGCGGCGCAGACCAGCAGCGCGATCAGCGGCAGCAGGCGGCGCCACGACCGGCGCGGCGCCGCCTCGGGGAGCGGTTGCGAGGTTTGCATAGTGGTCCTTTCAACGGCGGCCATAGTACCACTCCTCGCCGCGGCCGTGGCAGTGCGCCGCCGCCATAGTGCCACACTCAGCGTGCCCGCCGCCGCCGCGCCCGCCCACACTAGCCCGGTTTGCCAGCTGTTCACAGCGTTCTCCCTGTCCTACAGCGTGCCAGCTCTTGGCACAGCTTATGCTTTTGCGCCGCCCGCCAGAGGCCGCCACACCTGGCGGTCCCCAGGAGACAGACTATGGATGAGGTTGCGCACAGTCACCCGCCCCGGCTGCTGGTCGTTGAGGACGATGCGGCGATTCAGCAGCTGTACGCCGATGTGTTTGCTGACGCCGGCTACCAGAGTGTCTTCGTCGAGTCGGGCGATGCGGCGCTGGCTCAGCTGCGCGCGGCGTCGTTTGACCTGGTGATCCTTGATGTGGCGCTGCCCGACACCGATGGCTACACAGTCTGCGACGCGATTCGGCGCGCTGCGCAGCCGGCCGTGCCGGTCCTGATGGTCAGCGCCGGCCGCGACCCCCGCGGCGTCCTGCGCGCCTTCGCCGTCGGCGCCGATGATTATCTGCGCAAGCCCTTCCGCGTCAGCGAGCTGCTGGCCCAGGTCCGCAGCCAACTTAATCGCCCCCACGTCACCGCGCATGCCAGCGCCATAGGTTGATCGGAGGATTGGAAGATGTCCGAAGAGCAGTCTAGCCCGCAGCGGCCGCCCCAGCACCAGGAGCACCAGCCGGGCCACGAGCGTGAGATGCGACCCGCCCCACAGGCCGAGGCCGCCGGCTACCGCGGGAGCGGCAAGCTCGACGGCAAGGTCGCGCTGATCACCGGCGGCGACTCGGGGATTGGCCGGGCGGTCGCCATTGCGTTTGCCAAAGAGGGCGCTGATGTCGCCATCGTCTATCTCAACGAGCACGAGGATGCTGAGACGACCAAAGCCGAGGTGTCCGCAGCCGGCCGGCGCTGCCTCGCCATCGCCGGCGATATTGGCGACGAGGCGCTCTGCCAGCAGGCTGTCGCCCGAACTATCGCCGAGCTGGGCCATCTCGACATTCTGATCAACAACGCCGCCGAGCAGCACCCCCAGGACAGCATCACGGCGATCACCGCCGAGCAGCTGGAGCGGACGTTTCGCACCAACATTTTTGCGATGTTCTATCTGGTCAAGGCCGCGCTGCCCCACCTCACCAGCGGCAGCACGATCGTCAACACTACCTCGGTGACGGCCTACAAGGGCAGCCCGCAGCTTCTCGACTACTCAGCGACCAAAGGCGCGATTGTGGCCTTCACCCGCTCGCTGTCGCAGGCGCTGATCGAGCAGGGGATTCGTGTCAACGCCGTGGCGCCGGGGCCGATCTGGACGCCGCTGATCCCGTCCACCTTCCCGCCCGAGAAAGTCGCGACCTTTGGCGCCGATGTGCCGATGGGCCGCGCCGGCGAGCCGGACGAGGTCGCGCGCTGCTTTGTGTTCTTGGCCTCCGATGACTCGTCGTACCTGGCCGGCCAGGTGCTGCACCCCAACGGCGGCAAGATCGTCAACGGCTAACGCACGCGGGCGGTGGCCACCTGGCCACCGCCCGCCGCTCCAGCTCGCCGACTGGCTACACCAGGTCGGCCGACTGCTTGTTGGTGCGGACAATCGTGAAGCCGACGACCACGACCAGCAGCGCCATCAAGATCGCCAGGCCGATGGTCAGCGGCTGATCGCGCCGCACGGTCACGATGATTGGGGCGATCAAGAGCGAGATCAGGTTGATCACCTTGAGCAGCGGGTTGAGCGCCGGCCCGCTGGTGTCCTTCAGTGGGTCGCCAACGGTGTCGCCCACGACCGCCGCTTTGTGCGGGTCGGAGCCCTTGCCGCCGTAGTTGCCCTCCTCGATGTACTTTTTGGCGTTGTCCCACGCGCCGCCGGCGTTGGACATAAACACCGCCAGCAGCTGGCCCGTCAGGATCGTGCCGGCCAGAAAGCCGCCCAGCGCCTCGATGTTCAGCGTGAAGCCAACAATGATCGGCACCAGCACCGAGATGATGCCCAGCGAGATCAGCTCGCGCTGCGCCGCGGTCGTCGAGATCGACACGGCTTTGGCGTAGTCGGGCACGACTTTGCCCTCCATGACGCCGGGGATGCGCAGCTGCCGCCGCACCTCGTTGACGATCTGCGACGCGGCCCGCGAGACCGCGCGGATCGTCAGCGCCGAGAACAGGAATGGCAGCGCGCCGCCGATCAGCATGCCGACAAAGATTTGCGGGTTGGCCAGGTTGATATTGGTCAGCTTGGGTAGCCCAAGCTCGCCCTGCACCACCTGCACATCGGTGAAGAACGCGCCATACAGCGAGACCGCCGCGATGACCGCCGAACCAATGGCCACGCCTTTGGTGATCGCCTTGGTGGTGTTGCCGGTCGCATCCAGGTCGTCCATGATGTCGCGGGCGTTGCGGTCCAGGCCGGCTAGCTCGCCGATGCCGTTGGCGTTGTCGGCGATGGGGCCGAAGGCATCCATCGAGATCGTGTTGCCGGTCAGCGTCAGCATGCCGATGCCGGTTAGCGAGACGCCGTAGAGGATCGCCACGACCGGGTTGGCCGCGTAGGCCGCGCCGCTAAAGAAAAATACCGAGGCCATGATCGCAACGCCGATCACCAGCGCGGCGTACACCGACAACTCGTAGCCCAGCGCCAGGCCCGACAGGATGTTGGTCGCGGCGCCGGTCTGCGAGGCCCGTGAGGTTTCCTTGACCGGCGCGAAGTGCGTCGAGGTGAAGTACTCGGTCACTTTGTCCAGCGCGATGCACAGCACGATGCCGGCGGCGGTCGCCAAAAACGGTGCCCACTCGATATTCCCGTTGGCGTCGCGCAGATACAGCACTGCCACCGCCAGGAAGCCGGCCACCGCAATCGCCGCCGAGGTGTAGAACCCAGTGTTCATCGCGCCCATCGCGTTGCGGCGGGTCTCCGAGGTGCGCACAAAGATGTTGCCGATCAGCGAGGCGATCACGCCGATGCCGCGCACGATCAGTGGGAAGATAATGTAGCGGAAATCAAAGTCCTCGATCCGAAACTGGCCGCTGCGGCTGGCGTTGGCGCTGCCCAGCACAATGCCCAGAATCAGCGCCGAGACAATCGTCACCTCGAACGACTCGAACACATCGGCCGCCATGCCGGCGCAGTCGCCGACGTTATCGCCCACTAGGTCGGCGATCACCGCCGCGTTGCGCGGGTCGTCCTCGGGCAGGTTGGCCTCGACTTTACCCACCAGGTCGGCGCCCACGTCGGCGGCTTTGGTGTAGATGCCGCCGCCCACGCGCATAAACAGCGCGATCAGCGAGCCGCCGAAGCCGAAGCCCAGCAGTGCATCGGGCGCCGAGATGCCGAAGACGATGAAGATCAGCGTGCCGCCCAGCAGGCCCAGGCCCACGCACAGCATGCCCGTGACCGTCCCCGAGCGGTACGCGGTCTGCATGGCGCCGTTGTACGAGCGCCGCGCCGCCGCGGCCACGCGGATATTGCCCTGCACCGCGACGTTCATGCCGATCGCGCCGACCGCGTAGGAGAACGAGGCGCCCAGCAAAAAGGCCAGCGAGCGGCCAATCGCCACCGCTAGCACGGCGTTGTCGCCCCAGACCTGCTTGGACTGCGGCGAGGGCGGGATCACCAGCACGCTGGCGAACAGCGCAATCGCCAGCACGCCAATCGCCACCGCAATCGTCCGAAACTGCCGGGCCAGGTAGGCCTGCGCGCCGTCACGGATGTAGCCCCAGTAGCGGCGCATCTCGTCGGTGCCAGTGTCCTGGCGCAGAATGTTGCGCCGCAGCACCTCGGCGTAGATCAACGCGGCGACCGCAATCGCCATCACCACCAACACCGCGCCGCGCTCAAAGGCGCTTAGCGGATTTAGCCCGTGCAAAAACTCCATGCGCTGCTCCTCCTAAATCTCGAATGTTCAGCCGGCACGCAAAACGCCGGGCCAGCGTGTGCCCGACGGTTGTGGGTGGAGCGACTGATGCAACGTTGCTGCGAGATTCACGTTTTGTCCGCTCTGTGACGTGTGGCGATTGTAGCATACGCCTTTAGGCTGTGCAAAGCTGCATCGCGGCGCAAGCGGGGCCGCCCCGTTGCCGGCCGTGTGCCGTGTCCGACATCATCAGCGCCATACCCAGAGCAGCTGGCGCCGCACCCAGAGCAAGCTGGCGCCGCACCCGGACGAGCTGGTGCAGTACCTGAAAGAGCTGGTGCCGCACCTGGAGGAGTTGGCACCGTACCCGAAGCAGCTGGCACCGCACCTGGAGGAGTTGGCATCGCACCTGGAGGAGTTGGCATCGCACCTGGAGGAGTTGGCACCGTACCCGAAGCAGCTGGCGCTGTACCCGGAGGAGTTGGCGCTGTAGCCGGAGGAGTTGGCGCCGTACCCGAAGCAGTTGGCGCCGCACCTGGAGGAGTTGGCACTGTACCCGGAGGAGTTGGCGCTGTAGCCGGAGGAGTTGGCGCCGTACCCGAAGCAGTTGGCGCCGCACCTGGAGGAGTTGGCGCCGCACCTGGAGGAGTTGGCGCCGCACCTGGAGCAGTTGGCGCCGCACCTGGAGGAGTTGGCGCGCAAAGCAGGCGGCCAGTTACCAGTCAGACCCCGCGCTGCAGCGCAGCACGGGGTCTGAAAACGCGAGTGGGTTTGGTGCGACTAGCGCACTGAGCCGCGGCGGAAGAAGTTGACGATGCCCAGCAGGACCACCGCGCCAACGACCGCAACCAAGAAGCTACCGATATTGAAATCGAACTGGTTGGGGCGGTTGGTCAACAGCGAGAACAGGAAGCCGCCGATGAACGCGCCCACAATGCCGACGATGATATTCATCAGCAGGCCCTGCTGCGCGTCGGTCTTCATGATCATGCTGGCTACCCAACCGGCCAGGCCACCAAAAATCAACCATGCGATGATGCCCATTGTTGTCTCCTTCGGTACTGCTGTACCGCACTAGTGTTTTCTGAGGACTTCTAAAGCAGAGAGCGTGCCACGGCTTGCCCAAGCGGCGACGAGTTTTAAAACCCGCTGGCCGCCCGTTGACACCCGTGCGGCGCCGATGGTATAGTTGGCCCACAGCCGAATATGCTAAAACGACGTTGACGGGGCCAGTACGCAGCGTGCGCTGGGCGCAGCGAGCCGGAGCAAGTGCGAGCCGGCCCCACGCCACCTGCCGAACCCACCCCCGAGTCGCCACCGAACCCCACTGCTAAGGTGCGCCGGCCTGGTCCTCCGTCAGCGGGACCCGCTATCGCAGCAATGCCATAGCACTGAGGGGCCGCTCGCGGCCCAAGCAAGGTGGTACCACGCGCCCAACGGCCCGTCCTTCAGCACAACGCTCGGGGGCGGGTATTTTGTTGAGCTGTCAGCGATCAGCCGTCAGCTATCAGCGGAGCAGTGCAGTCGCCCTGTCACCCAGGCTGGCCCAGCGCACTGCCGTGCTACACCGTGATCGTCATCGTTGGCTGACAGCTGATGGCTGACAGCTTAAGGCTTTAAAGGAGTCTCCCACATGGCCAAAGACGGAATTACGCCGCGCGACCAGGATTATTCGCAGTGGTATCTCGACATCGTGGACAAGGCCGAGCTGAGCGAGTGGTCGGCGGTGCGCGGCTGTATGGTGATCAAGCCGCACGGCTACGCGATCTGGGAGCTGATCCAGCGCGAGCTTGACCAGCGCATCAAGGACACCGGCCACCAGAACGCCTACTTCCCGCTATTCATCCCCCACAGCTACCTGATGAAGGAGGCTGAGCACGTCGAGGGCTTTGCGCCTGAGGTGGCGATGGTCACGCACGCTGGCGGCGAGCAGCTGGCCGAGCCGCTGGTGGTCCGGCCAACCTCGGAGACGATCATCGGCGTGACGTTCGCCAAGTGGATCACCTCGTGGCGCGACCTGCCGCTCCTCATCAACCAGTGGGCCAACGTCGTGCGCTGGGAGCTGCGGCCGCGGCCGTTTCTGCGCTCGGTGGAGTTTTTGTGGCAGGAGGGCCACACCGTGCACATTGATGAGGCCGACGCCGAGCGCGAGACGCTGATGATTCTGCACGAGGTCTACGCCGACTTTGCCGAGCGCGTGATGGCGCTGCCGGTGCTGCGCGGCCAGAAGTCCGAGCGTGAAAAATTTGCCGGCGCGCTGCGGACCTACGCCATTGAGGCGATGATGCAGGATGGCAAGGCGCTGCAGGCCGGCACGTCGCACAACCTGGGCCAGAACTTCGCCAAATCGTTCGACATCAAATTTACTACCCCCGACAACCAGCAGGCCCACGCCTGGACAACCTCGTGGGGCACCTCGACGCGGCTGATCGGCGCGCTGATCATGGCCCACTCCGACGACGATGGCCTGGTGCTGCCGCCGCAGCTGGCGCCGATCCAAGTGGTCGTGGTGCCGATCTACAAAAACGACGCCGAGCGCGAGCTGGTGCTGGCCGCGGTCGCGCAGATCACGGCTGGCTGGAAAGGCCGCTTCCGCTTCAAGGTCGACGACCGGCCGAACCTGACGCCGGGCTTTCGGTTTAGCGAGTGGGAGGTCAAGGGCGTGCCGGTGCGCATCGAGGTCGGGCCGAAGGATGTGCAGAAGGGCACCGTCGCGCTGGCCCGCCGCGACCGGCCGGGCAAGGCTGGGAAAACCTTTGTCCCGCAGGCGGGCCTGACCGAGCAGGTCGCCGCGCTGCTGGAGGAGATTCAGCAGGTGCTGTTTGACCGCGCGCTGCAGTTCCGCGCCGAGCACAGCTTCACTGCCACGAGCTACGACGAGTTCAAGGCGCTGGTGGAGCGCGGCTTTGTGCGCTGCTACTTCGACGGCGACAACGCCGACGAGGCCCGCATCAAGGAGGAGACCAAAGCGACGATCCGCGTGATCCCGTTCGACCAGCCGGCCGAGAGCGGCACCTGCATTCTCACCGGCCGGCCGACGACGCGCCAGGCGGTCTTTGCCCGCTCGTACTAGCGTCGGCACGGCGGCTGCGCTGCATCGGCGCGGCCGTCGCCGGCCAACGGTGAATGGTAGAATGCCCCTGTCGTTCGCACCGGAGGCGCCGCGTGACACGCATCACAGTCCCCCGCATTGTCCTCATCCTGGCGGCCGCGATCGGCGGCTTTTGGCTGCTGGAGCAGTTCTTCGGGCTGGTCTACCGCATCGCCGACATTCTGCTGATCTTCGGGCTGGCCTGGCTGCTCAAACTTCTGCTCGACCCGCTGATGAAGCGCCTCCAGCGCTGGCACATCCCACGGCCGATCAGCATCGCCATCGCCTACCTGCTGCTGATCGGCACGATCATCGGCGTGGTGCTGTGGCTGGTGCCGCAGGTTACGTCGGCGGCGCAGCACGCCCCGGCGGTCGCCCGCGACGCGGCGGTGCGCGCCCAGCGGATCGCCGACTGGCTGAAGGACCGCGGTGTTGAGGTGGACACCCGCGCGCTGGTCAGCCAGGTCGCCAGCCTGGGCGGCCAGATTGGCGCGACGCTGGCCCAGCGGGCGCTTGGCATTGCGCAGAATATTCTGTCGGTGCTGGGCAAGATTGCGCTGGTGATTACGGTCAGCGTCTATATGAGTTCTGACCAAAGGCGAGACTGGCCGCGGCTTTCGGATGCTGATCCCGCCGCGCTGGCGCGACGAGTACGATGAGTTTGTCGTCGATGTCAACCATGCCTACTCGTCGTACATCCGCGGCTACTTCTATATTGTGGCGCTCGGCACCATGATGAGCGCGGCGATCCTGTTCGGCTTCCGGGTGCCGGGCGCGCTCTTATGGCTGGCCGCGATCTTCGTCGCGCGGCTGCTGCCGTTTGTCGGCGGCACGCTGGCCGACCTGATGACCGTGATTCCGCTGCTCGGGCTGCCGCTGGTGCCGGCACTGATCGGCATTGCGCTGGTGATTGTGGGGCAGGTCCTGCTCACCAACGTCCTAATGCCGCGCATCATGAGCCGCGAGCTGGGCATCAACCCACTGGTCGTGCTGTTTGCGGTGCTGCTCGGCGGGCGCATCTACGGTGTGGCTGGCATTCTGTTTGCGATCCCGGCGGCGGCGGTGCTGGCGACGGTCATCGGCCGCGCCACGACGCGCTATATCCAGCCGCTCTACGCCCGCCACGGCTGGTGGCGCGAGGAAGTCACGCTGATCCAGCGCCACCACGAGGTCGTCGAGCCGGCCGCGCCGGTGGCCGAGCGGCAGCCAATCAGTTAAGGGAGCACGTTATGAATCTGACCGTGATCAATCCGCAGTCCATCTATCTAACAACCGACGGCGGCGGCCTCAATGTCACCGGCGACGAGTTCGGCCCGCTGCAGATGCTGGCGACCTCGCTGGCGCTCTGCACCGCCTCGGTGGTCCATGCCTACGGCGAGACCGCGCAGCTGAGCCTGGATGGCTTTGCGGTCGCGGTGGCGTGGGAGTACGCCGACGGGCCGCACCGTGTCGGGAGTTTTGCGCTGACGCTGCACCTGCCGGCCACCGTTCCCGAGGGCCGCCACCGCGCGATTCTGCGGGCCGCCGAGACCTGCACGGTCCACAACACGCTGCTCCACAGCCCAGCGATCACCAGCGCGGTCGCGCCGCTGGCCGACGCCCCCGCCGTGCACCACCATGTCCACGAGGCATAAGCGCCGCGCGATCCTGGGCGACGAGCCGGCCGCCCAGCCCGCGCCCGACAAGCTGATCCGCTTCGGCTCGCCCAGCCGCCCGGCCGACCGCTGCACCTACACCAACTCGCCGGCCGAGTTTCGCCAGTGCTTTGGCTGTAGCTACGCCCGCGGCGCCCAGGGCCTCGGGATGCGCTGCGGCCACCGCTTCGGCCTCGACCCGACGCTGATCGACGGCCGCCCAACGCAGCTCCAGGGCGACGACATCGTTGATCTGTAGGACGCCTGCGACCAATTGACCATTGCCAAACCACTTTTAAGCGCGCACAATAGCAGCCACACGCCGCGGACGCTACATGCTTTGGAAAAACGCTAGCCCGTACTTCTTCCCGCTGCTGGTTGCGGCAGCGTTCTCGGGCGCCACGGCCTTCTACGCCTGGCGCCGCCGCAGCGCACCCAGCGCCACGCTGATCATGCTGATGCTACTGGGGACCGGCGGCTGGGCCTTCACCTACGCCTTCGAGCTTTCGTCGCCCGACTTTGACACCGCGCTGATCTGGCGCAAAATCCTCAACGCCGCCGTCAAGCTGGCGGTCGTGCCGTGGTTTTTCTTTGTCCTGCAGTACACCAACCGCGACCACTGGCTGCGCAGCCTGTGGCTCAAGCTGTTTGTCGTCGAGCAGATCATCGCCGTGCTGCTGATCCTACCGTATCCCATCAGCCGCCTCTACTGGTCCCAGGCGATATTCGACCCCACGGCCAGCAGCCCGATCCTGGCGCTTAGCTTCGGCATCCCCGGCCTGCTCGATATTCTGATCTCCTACTCGACGATGGCGCTGGGCGTGGGCATGCTGATCCAGGCGCTGATCCGCGCGCCGCGACTATACCGCAACCAGGCGCTGGCGCTGGTCATCGGCGCGCTGACGCCGTTTGTCGGCAACATCGTCTACATTTTCCACCTGACGCCGCTCGGCAACCTTGATCCGTCGGCCTTCTGCTTCACGATCAGCGGTGCGACCGTAGCCTACGCCATGCTGCGGCTGCGGATCCTCGATATTGTCCCGGCCGCCCGCGGCGCGGTCCTGGAGAGCATGACCGACGGCGTGATTGTGCTGGACGCGATGAGCCGGATCGTGGACCTCAACCCCGCGGCGCAGCGCCTGATCGGCACGCCGACCTCGGACCTGGTGGGCCAGTCGGCGACGGTTGCGCTGGCCCGCTGGATGCCGCTGCTCAACGGCCACGACCTCAACACCCCGCTGGAGATCGCCCTCGATAACCGCCACTTTGACCTGCGCATCTCGCCGCTCCACGACCGCCGCGGCCAGCTGAGCGGCCGCCTGGTCGTGCTGCGCGACATCACCGAGCGCCGCCAGGCCCAGCGCGCCCTGGAGCAGCAGCTTCACTTTCTGCAGGTGCTGATCGATGCGATCCCGACGCCGATCTTCTACAAGGACACCACCGGCGTCTACCTCGGCTGCAACCAGGCCTTCGAGGCGGTCGTCGGCCTCGCCAAGTCGCAGATCGTCGGTGCGACGGCCCACGACCTGCCGTTTAGCCAGCCGATCCACGAGCAGCAGGACCAGCTGGTTTTCACCGAGCTTGGCACGCACGTCTACGAGAGCGCGGTGGTCTACGCCGACGGCGCGCCGCGCGAGGTGATTTTCTACAAGGCGGCGTTCCACAACACCGAGGGCGCGGTCGACGGGCTGGTCGGGACGATCCTCGACATCACCGCCCGCAAGCATGCCGAGGTCGAGGCGCAGCGCGCCAAAGAGGAGGCCGAGATCGCCAATCGCGCCAAGTCGACCTTCTTGGCGAACATGTCGCACGAGCTGCGCACGCCAATGAATGCGATCCTGGGCTACAGCGAGATGCTCCAGGAGGAGGCCGCCGACGCCGGGCTGGAGGAGTTTATCCCCGACCTGAAGCGCATCTACACCTCGGGCAAGCTGCTGCTCGGCCTGATCAACGACATCCTGGACCTGTCGAAGATCGAGGCCGGCAAGATGGACCTGTACCTGGAGCGCTTCAACGTCGCCACGCTGGTCCACGACGCCACGCCGATCATGCTGCCGCTGGTCGATAAAAACGGCAACAATCTGGCCGTCGAGTGCCCCGAGGACATCGGCACGATCTACGCCGACCACACCAAGCTCCAGCAGTCGCTGTTCAACCTGGTCAGCAACGCCGCCAAGTTCACCAAGCGTGGCACGATCACGCTGCGGGTCACGCGCGAGCAGGATGCCGGCGACTGGTTTACGTTCAGCGTCAGCGACACCGGCATCGGCATGACGGCCGCGCAGATCGCCAAGCTATTCCAGCCGTTCCAGCAGGCCGACGCCTCGACGACGCGCAAGTTTGGCGGCACCGGGCTGGGCCTGACGATCACCAAGCGCTTCTGCGAGATGATGGGCGGCGCGATCCTCGTGACCAGCGTGCCCGACCAGGGTTCGACCTTTGCGCTGCGCCTGCCCGCCGAGGTCCTGGACCCCACGCAGCCCGAGGACAGCGCGCTGCCGGTGCTGCTGTCGGCGTAGCTCGCGGCGCGCAGCGGTGCGCTGTGGGTGCGCGGCGAGAGATAGGCATCCGAGGAGCAAGCAATGAATCTCACGCTGAAAAAGCTCGGCGCGGCCGCGGTGATCATGGATGAGCGGGGCCAGGTGCTGCTGGTCAAGCACACCTATGGCCTGTGCAACTGGGAGCTGCCGGGCGGCCACGCCGAGGCCGATGAGTCGGTCATTGCGACGGCGCTGCGCGAGGTCTGGGAGGAGACCGGGCTGCGGGTCCAGGCGCTGCACACGGCCGGCACCTACTACGACCCCGAGCACGACATGCACCACTTCGTCTTCTGGTGCGAGCGGCTTGATCCGGCCGCCCAGCCGGCGCCCGGCGGCGACGAGATCAGCGCGTGTGCCTTTTGGCCGCTCGGCGCGCTGCCGCGGCCGCTCAGCGACTTCACGCAGCGCCGCATCATGGACGCCGTGGACGGCGCTGATCTGCCGCTGCCGCACGTGATCGCGCCGCGGCAGTGGCTGCCGTAGCCAGCGCCCGGCAATCATCGCCTTAACGCCGCCGACCCAGCATCGCAGTAATGCTGGGCCGGCGCTGCGTATTCGTGGTGGCTAGCACGCCATGCTCAGGGCGCTGCAAAGCATCAGAGCAGGATACTGGGCGCGTGGGCTTGAATGCCCAGGGAGGCATAGCGGCTGAAATCAGCAGTATTGTACGTGAGAATATGGCTGATGCCATAAACCTGCATGCTGGCAACGAGCCGCGCATCATGAACCTGTACCCCTGAGACGCCAAACGTTGTGACGAGCTTGCCGCCAGGCTGGGTAGACCAATGGGCTATCGTCGAGTAGAGCAACGACGCGCTCAATGCGGCGCAAAAGCACAGCAGCGGTGACGGGGGTAAGGCCAAAGCCGTTGCGATCCGCAGGGCGGGTCGCGACGTTCCAAAACTCGATGGCATTTTGAGTCGTGATCACAGCCGTCGCATTGGCGGCCCGCAGCTGTCGCAGTGCCGCGCGGGTGCGCAGGTGCAGCGGATGATTTCGCTGGGCGATGCGCAGCAGCACATTGGTATCAAGCAAATACGTATTGGTCATGATGCCCCATGACGCTTGTGCCGGCAGATCATGGATGATCCTGATAGATTCCGTCGCGGCTCACTGCCTCGTCGGTCAGCGGTGGAACATCCGCGGGCACCACCGTGCTGCACGCCGCGAGCATTGTATCCCACTCCGCTACCCCAATGGGCACATCATCGAGTGGAGGCGCGGCCTGAATACTGTCCAGAACGGTGCGTTCTGGGGCCGCCGCGAGGGCTGCGGCGAGCAAGGCCCGAATCGTATCGGCATCCTGCTGGTCTGCGGCTTGGCGAATCTGACGCTCGATGTCTGGGGGCAGAGCTAACGTGAGCAACATTGTGACCTCCTTGCGCTGCATCGGTAGTATGCCACACAGCGCTGCTGATCGCTGACAGCCGTGCGTATACCATGAGGTTTCCAGCGCAGACAGCCTCGCCTTAACGCCGCCGGCCCAGCATCACCCCGATGCTGGGCCAGCGCTGTGTTTTCGTGCTGGCTAGCGCGTGACGGGCGCTGCCACATTGAGCGAGGGCTGCGGGATCGTCAGCGTCGCAGGCGCGCCGGTCGGGACGACCCGCCAGAACTGTGCGACCGCCGCCGGCCAGTCGGCGAGCAGCGCGGCGGCCCGCTGGCTGCCGGTGTTGTGCTGGTGCTGCACAATCAGGCGCCGCAGATCGGCGATCTCAACGCTGTCGCTGAGCCGCTCCCAGCGCACCATGTCGGGGTTGATGCGCTGCGGCAGCTGCCCATCGGCGTCCCACAGATACGCCAGGCCGCCGGTCATGCCGGCCGCGAAATTGCGGCCGACGCTGCCGAGCACCACCACCGTGCCGCCGGTCATATACTCGCAGCCGTGGTCGCCGGCGCCCTCGACGACCGCCAGCGCGCCGCTGTTGCGGACCGCGAAGCGCTCACCGGCCCGCCCGGCCGCCCATAGCGCGCCGCCGGTCGCGCCGTAGAGCACCGTGTTGCCGATGATCGCGCTGTCGGCGGCGATAAATGTGGCGTCCGCCACGGGCTGCACGGTGATCGTGCCGCCGCTCATGCCCTTGCCAACGTAGTCGTTGCTTTCGCCGAGCAGCTCCAGGCGCACGCCGCTGATATTGAAGGCGCCGAAGCTTTGCCCGGCGCTGCCGTGCAGCCGCACGGTCACGGCGTCGTCGGGCAGGCCGCTGTCGGTGCAGCGTCGGGCGATGACGCCGGCCAGCGTCGCGCCTACGCTGCGGTCAACGTTGGTGATCGCCCCGGTGTACACCACGCGCTCGCCGCCGAGCGCCGGCTGGACCACGCTGACCAGCGCCGCGTTCAGCGCGCCGACCGTCGCCGGCTCGCGCTGGCCGCCCCAGGCGGTCGGGCTGGTGCGGTCGACGCGCACCAGCAGCGGCGCCACGTCCAGCTGGTCGGCCCGTGGGTCGCCGCTTACCGCGCGCTCCAGCAGCTCGGTGCGGCCGACGACCTCGGCCAGCGTTCGCACGCCCAGCGCCGCCAGGCCCTCGCGGACCTCCTGGGCCAGATGCTCAAAAAAATGGATCACGTTGTCGGGCGTGCCGGGGAATTTGGCCCGCAGCTCCGGCCGCTGGGTGGCGATGCCGACCGGACAGGTGTTGTTGTGACAGGCCCGCGCCATGATGCAGCCCTCGGCGATCAGCGCGGTGGTGCCGAACGAGAACTCGTCGGCGCCCAGCAGCGCGGCGACGAGCACGTCGCGGCCGGTCTGGAGGCCGCCGTCGGTGCGCAGCCGGACGCGCGCGCGCAGGCCGTTGCGGACCAGCGTCTGCTGCGTCTCGGCCAGGCCCAGCTCCCAGGGCGCGCCGGCGTACTTGATCGAGGACAGCGGCGACGCGCCGGTGCCGCCCGAGTGGCCGCTGACATGCACGATGTCGGCGCCGGCCTTGACCACGCCGGCCGCAATGGTGCCGACGCCGGCCGTCGCCACCAGCTTGACCGAGATGTCGGCGGCTGGGTTGATCTGCTTGAGGTCGTAGATCAGCTGGGCCAGGTCCTCGATCGAGTAGATGTCGTGGTGCGGCGGCGGCGAGATCAGCGTGACGCCAGGGATCGTGTGGCGGACCCGCGCGATCTCGGCGGTGACTTTGTGGCCGGGCAGCTGGCCGCCCTCGCCGGGCTTCGACCCCTGCGCCATTTTGATCTGGAGTTCGTGCGCGGCCATCAGGTACTCGGGCGTGACGCCGAAGCGGCCCGAGGCGACCTGCTTGATCGCGCTGTTGCGCTCGTCGTAGAAGCGCGCCGGGTCCTCGCCGCCCTCGCCGCTGTTGCTCAGGCCGCCCATGCGGTTCATCGCGACCGCCAGCGTCGAGTGGGCTTCGTTGGAGGTCGAGCCGAGCGACATCGCGGCCGTCGAAAAGCGCGCCAGGATCGCCGTGATCGGCTCGACCTCATCTAGCTCAACTGGTGTCGCCGTGACTGGCCGCAGCAGATCGCGGGGCGTGGCCGGCGCGCGGCGGTGGACCAGCTCGGAGTAGCTGCGGTAGGCCGCGGCCAGGCCGTCGGGGTGGGGCTTGAGGCCGACGGCGGCCTGCAGCGCGTGGACGGTGGCCGGCGTGTGGGCGTGGTACTCGCCGTCCTTTTTCCACTTGAACATGCCGGTGTGGCGGAGTTTGGTGGCGTCCCAGGCCGCCGTGTGGGCCGCTGAGCCGTCGGCGGCGATCTCGGCCCAGCCAACGCCGCCCAGCCGCTGCGCGATTCCCGGCAGACACACTGCCAGCACCTCGGGCGCAATGCCTAGCGCCTCGAACAGCTGTGCGCCGCCATAGCTGTCCAGGGTGGCGATGCCCATCTTGGACATAATCTTGCGCAGCCCCTCATCCACCGCCGCGATGTAATTCCGCTCGCCCTGCTCGGGATCGAGGCCGTCGGCGCTCTTCTCGCTGGCCAGAAAATCGAGCCACTCGCTGCGGGCCGTCGCCAGCGCCAGATAGGGCTGCACCGCCTCGGAGCCGTTGCCGATTAGGCAGGCGATCTGGTGAACGTCGCGGGCCTCGCCGGTCTCGGCGATGATGTTGGTGCGGGCGCGGCAGCCTGCCGCCAGCAGCGCCTGGTGCACGGCGCCCACCGCGAGCAGCGCGGGGATCGGCGCGTGCTCGCGGTCCACGGCGCGGTCGCTGATCACAATGAGGATCGTGCCGCGCCCGGCCGCCGCAACGGCCGCGCCCTGCAGCGCGCGGATCGCCGCGATCAGCCCCTCCGGCCCACTCGCCACCGGCCAGACGGCGCTGATCCGCTCGGCCGGAAACTCGCTCTGCGCCAGCAGCGCTGTCAGCTCATGGTCGCGCAGGATCGGGCTTTGAATTTCCAAGAGGTGGGCGTGCTCGGGCGTCTCGGCCAGCAGGTTGCGGCGGTGGCCCAGCCGCATCCGCACCGACATCACCAGCTTTTCGCGCAGCGGGTCAATCGGCGGGTTGGTGACCTGCGCAAACGCCTGCCGCAGATAGGCAAACAGCGGGCGGCCAACCTGCGTCAGCGCGCCGACCGGCGTGTCGTCGCCCATCGAGCCGACCGGCTCGTGGCCGTCGCGGGCCATCGCCTTGAGAATCACCTGGACATCCTCGGCGGTGTAGCCGAACAGCGTGTGCAGCGTGGTCAGATTCTCAGGCGCGGCGGCCGGCGGCGCGGGCGGCGCGGTCCAGACGCGACCCCACTCGGCCAGCCAAGCGGCGTAGGGCGCCTGCGCCGCCAGCGCGGCCTTGATCGCGTCGTTGTCCAGGACCTCGCCGCGGTCGGTGCGAACGGCGAAAATCTCGCCCGGTCCCAGCCGGCCCTTGCGGATGATGTCGACCTCGGGCACCGGCACGGCACCGGCCTCGGAGCCGCAGACTACCAGGCCATCGCGGGTCTCAAAAAACCGCACCGGCCGGAGGCCGTTGCGGTCAAGGGCGATGCCCACTGTCGTGCCGTCGGCGAAACACAGCGCCGCCGGGCCATCCCAGGCGCCCATCAGCCCGGCGTGGTAGCGGTAGAACGCCTGGAGCTCGGGGCTGAGGTCGGCGTGCTGCTCCCAGGCGGCCGGCACCAGCATCGCCAGGCTGTGGCAGATGTCACGGCCCGAGCGGACCAGCAGCTCCAGGGTGTTGTCGAGCTTGGCCGAGTCGCTGCCGCGCGGGTCGATCACCGGCGCCAGCTGGCGGATCGTATCGCCCCACACCGGCGCCTCGAACTCAGCCTCGCGGGCGCGCAGGGCCGCCTCGTTGCCAGCCAGCGTGTTGATCTCGCCGTTGTGCGACAGCAGCCGGAAGGGCTGGGCGCGCTCCCAGGTCGGCAGCGTGTTGGTCGAGAAGCGCTGGTGGTAGACCGCCAGGGCCGTCTGGTAGCGCTCGTCGCGCAGGTCGCGGTAGAAGCCGCCCAGCGCGGTGGCGGCCAGCAGGCCCTTGTAGACAATGGTGCGCGACGACAGCGACGGCAGATACAGGTCGAGGCCGGCGGCGCCGGCGCGCTGCTCGATCACACGGCGGATGAGGTACAGCGCGCGCTCCCAGGCCGCGCCGGCCGTGACCGCGGCCGGCCGGGCCACCAGCGCCTGCCAGCAGGCCGGCTTGGTGCTGAGCGCCCGCGCGCCCAGCAGCGAGTTGTCGGTCGGGACCAGCCGCCACCACAGAACGGGCGCGCCGTGCTCGCTGAACACCCGGCCGATCAGCGCTTGGGCCTCGGCCACGCGGTCGGCGGGGAGAAAGCACTGTGCCACCGCCAGCGCATCGCGGGCCGGGACGGGGCGGCCGGCCGCGTCAAGCTCGGCGGCCAGCAGCGCGTAGGGCAGCTGGGTCAGCACGCCGGCGCCGTCGCCGCTTTTGCCGTCGGCATCGGTGCCGCCGCGGTGCTGCAGGTTGGTCAGCGCCGTCAGCGCCATCGCGACGACGCTGTGCGTCGCCCGGCCGTCGCGGTAGGCCACAAAGCCAATCCCGCACGCATCATGCTCCCAGCGCGGATCATACAGCCCAATTGGTTCCCACAGATTCATGGATGGCCTCCTTGCTGTCGGGTGGACAGCGCCTGATTTGCGAGGGGCGCACACAGCACTGTGGCAGTTGACCAGCGGCGGTCGGGGTCGGGCGACGTTGCGGTTGGGGGACAAAAGGCGCCCACCAGTCGCGGCAGCGGTGCGACATTGGCGGGCGCTTCAGTGCGGCAGGGTTGTTAAGCGCAACTGTTCGTTAATCTTTGTTAAGATTGCTGGAGAGTATACCCGATTTTTTGTGCGGTGTGTACAGGCAGTTTTGACAGCGGGCTGGCCAGGGGCCGCGCTGCTGCCTGCGCTGAGCTACGACCGAGCACCGTTTGCCACAGTTTTAACCGCCATGCTACAATTCGCAGCTGACGAGGAGTACCATGCGCCGACCACAGATAATCACGATTGATGGCCCGGCCGCCTCGGGCAAAAGCACGCTCGGCTATCTCCTAGCCCAAGCCCTCGGCTATACCTACTTCGATACGGGCGTGTTGTACCGGGCGATCACGGCCCTGGCGCTGAGTCGAGGTCTGACTCTTGCCCATGAGCCAACAATCGCGGCCCTGGCCGCCGAGGTCGATCTTGCGGTTGTACCCCCCACGGTGGCCGACGGACGGCAGTCGACGGTGCTGGCGGATGGCGCCGATATCACCATGCAGCTCCGCAGCATCGAGGTCGACCGCAACGTGTCGCAGGTGGCCGGCTACCCGTCGGTGCGCGCGGCGCTGCGCGAGCAGCAGCGGCGGATCGGGCAGCGCGGGCAGGTGGTGATGGTCGGGCGGGATATTGGCACGGTCGTGATGCCGGACGCCGACTTCAAGGTTTTTTTGCAGGCCTCGGTGGCGGCGCGGGCCGCCCGGCGGCAGGTTGACCTGCACCAGCAGGGCGACGCGCTGGCGCACGCGACCGTCGCGGCCGACATCGAGCGCCGCGATGCCCTGGATGCGCCGAACACCATTCAGGCCGCCGACGCCTGGATCATGGACACCGACAATGTATCGCCTGAGCAAGAGGTCGCCCTGATTCTGGACCTGATCGAGCAGGGGCGGTGGCGGCCGATGGCGGTAGAACGGTAGTGGACGGCAATGGCCGAGCGGATTTTAGTTGCCGATGACGACCCCGCGCTGCGGGCCGTGCTGGCGGCGGTGCTAGAGGAAGAGGGCTTTGAGGTGCAGGTGGTGCCAGATGGCGACGCCTTGATTCGCACTGCCCGCCAAACCATGCCCGACCTGTTGCTGGTCGATGTGATGATGCCCGGCATGGATGGCCTGGAGGCGATCCGCCAGCTGCGTCACGACACCCGCACCGCCCATCTGCCGATGCTGCTGCTGACGGCCCTTGACCAGCCCCAGCAGGAGATTCATGGCTTCGACAACGGCGCCGATGATTATATTGCCAAGCCGTTCGTCAACGATGTGCTGGTGGCGCGGGTCAAGGCCAACCTCCGGCGCCGCGAGCGCGCCTCAGTCAATAATCCGCTCACCGGACTGCCCGGCAACCTCTTGATCGGCGCCGAGGTCACGCGGCGCCTGGCGCAGCAGCAGCCGTTTGCGCTGCTCTACGCCGACCTCGACAACTTCAAATCCTTCAACGATGCCTATGGCTTTGCCCGCGGCGACCAGGTGATCCTGCTGCTGGCCGACCTACTGCGCGCCGCCCAGGCTGGCCAGCCCGACGCCCACACCTTTATTGGCCATATTGGCGGCGACGACTTCGTCGCGCTGGTCAACGCCGCCAGCGCCGAGGTCTGGGCCAGTGCGCTGATCGCCGAGTTTGACGCCGTGGTCGGCGACCTCTACGACCCGCCGGACCGCGAGCGCGGCTACCTGGTCGGCTATGATCGCTTTGGCACGCCGCGCCGCTTCCCGATCGTTAGCCTCTCGATCGGCGGCGTCGACGCCCGCCAGCACCCGACGGCCTCGTTTGATGATCTGGCGGCGCTGGCCAGCGAGATCAAAAACGTCGCCAAGCAAACCGTCGGTAGTCAGTATGTCCTCGATGAGCGCCACGGCCCGCATGCAGCCCCCGAGGGTGTCATTGAGCGGCGGGGCCTGCCGCCGCTGATCGGCCTGGCGATCCTCGATCCCGCGGTGCGCGCCGAGTGGGAGCGGTGGTGCGCCACCAACGGCTGCCGCAGCAGCGCCTTCGACGAGCTGCCCGCTGCCGGCCCGCTGATGACGCTCGATCCCAGCTTAGTGCTGCTGGACCTGCGCCAGCCCAACGCCTGGACCTGGCTGGACCAGATTCGGCTGGCGCTGCCGGCGCTGCCGATCATTGGGCTGGCCACGCCGGCCGGCGATCAGGCGCGGGCGCTCCAGTCGGGCGTGGAGGCCTGCTTCATCATGCCGGCCGCCCCCGAGCTAGTTGCACTCGCTCTGATCCATCTGCTACGCTTAAGCACCGGGCAGCTGCGCGCCCGCGCGCCGCGGATGCCGCGCCCCTAGCCCGCGGCCGCGCCGGAATCGCGCCGGACAAACCCCCCACAAAGCAGAGGAATGGCCCCGATGCCGCTAGTTGTGCTCTTGATCTGTGCGCTGATCATTGTGGTTTGCTGGGTGGGCTGGCGCTGGTCACAGCTTCACCCGGCCACCTTTGGCTTAACGGCCCGCCCGCCCTGGTACGCCAGCCGGGGCCAGGCTGGCCTCGGGGTGCTGGCGCTGATCGCCGTGGCCGTGGTCTTTCTAATCCTCAGCGCGATTGGCACCTTCGCGCCCCGGCCGGTGCCGCCGCCCGACACGCTGGTCGTCAGGATTGCGGCCTTCACTGTGGACGGCGACGATCAGCGCACCGGCGTTACCGTGGCGGCGCAGCTGGCCGAGCAGCTCCGCAGCCGCAGCGGCGCCACCCTCGATGTCGTGGCGCTGAAAACGCCGCTGGCCTCGCCTGAGGCCGCCGCGGCGCTGGCGGCGGAGACTGGCGCCAACGTTGTGCTGTGGGGCCATGTCGGCCAGGGCGTGACCGCCGATGCCGTGGCACTGACGCCCGAGCTGCTGTGGACCGCCAACCCGCAGTGGGCGCCCGGCCGCTGGCGTGGCACCGATCAGTTTGTGCTGCCGCGCTACTACCAGCTGGCCCGCGCGCCGCTCAATGGCGCCGTCGTGCTGCCGCCGCTGCTTACCAGCCTGGCCCAGCTCAGCGCCGGCGAGCTGGAGGGCGTGGCCGAGCGGCTGCGTCAGCTGCGCACCGACTACGGCGACACCCTCAGCCCCGAGCTGCCGGCGGCCGTCGAGAGTTCTGGTCGACTGGTCCGAGGGCCTCTCAACCGAGGCTGAGGCGGCGGCCCGCGCGGCGCTCGCCGCCACCACCGCGCCGCGCCCCGAGCACCTCAACAACCTCGGGGTGATCCTGGCCGACCTGGGCCGTGCTGACGAGGCCGCCACGCTGTGGAGCCAGGCGATTGTGCTGGCGCCGCAGTTCCCACAGCCCTACACCAACCGCGGCCGCTGGCGGCTGGCCCACCAGCAGCTGGCCACGGCGCTCGCTGATCTGTCGGTGGCGAGCGCGGGCGATCCCGCCGCCTGGACGCCGCTGGCCAGCGCGCTGCGCGCCAGTGGCCAGTTTTTGCTCGCCCGCCAGGCGGCCGCCCAGGCGCTCCAGCACAACGGCGCCGACGCCGAGGCGCTGGCCGAGCGCGCGATGCTCGGGCTGACCACGACGCTGACTGGCACAGGGCCGCTGGAGTGGGAGCTGGAGAGCAGCCCAGTGCGCTCGGCCGAGCAGCTGGCCGCGCTGCGCGCCGACCTCCAGGGCCTGCGCGACCAGCTGAGCGCCGCCCATACCAGCCGCCTTCAGGCCGCCGCCGCCGCGGGTGCCGCGGGCCAGCCCAGCGCCCAGCGCTTCGCCGAGGCCCAAGCCCGTCGCCTCGACGCGCCGCGCGAGGCGGTCAGCTACGCGCTGGTCCTGACCGAGATTGAGCAGGGCCGCGTGCTAGCGCTCGATCCGCCCAACGTGTTTTCGCGCTTCTGGGCCTGGCTGCGCGGCGCGCCCACGCCGCTGACCGACGCCGCCGCGCTGGCGACCACGCTCGGCAGTGAGTTCGAGCACGCCCGCCGCGCGCTACGCCGCCAGCTACCAGGCTGGCCGCGCGCGCTACGCCGGCGGCGATGGCGGCGCCGCCGCACAGCAGTGGCAGGCCACGCTGGCGCTGACGAGCACCGAGGAGCTGGCGGCGCAGCCCGAGGTCGTCTATGGCCTGGCCCGGCTCGCCGCCGACCGCCAGGACTCGGCCACCGCGCGGGCGCTGTACGAGCAGGCCATCGCCATCGCGCCGCAGTATCGCCCAGCCCGCCTGGCGCTGCTGGCCCTGGCCCGCAACGAGAGCCGCTGGGCCGACGCCGAGGCCCAGCTGGTGTGGTTTGTCGCCAATCGGCCCGGCCCGGCCGCCCAGCTCCAGCTCGCCGATGTGCTGGCCCGCCAGAATAAAAACGCCGAGGCCGAGGCTGTGCTGCTGCCGCTCGCCAATGACAACAATGACCAGGCGCTGGCGGCGCTGGGCGCGCTGTATCAGGCGGCGGGGCGCAGCGCGGCAGCCGCCACGGTGTTCGAGCGCGCGCTGGCCGCCAACCCGCGCAACGCCGACGCCTACGAGGGCCTGGCCAAGCTGGCCCAGGACGGCTCGCAGCCCAACCTCGCGCTGGCCGAGTGCTATCACGGCCCGCAGCCCAACCTCGCGCTGGCCGAGTGCTATCTGCGCCAGGCGCTGCAGATCGAGCCGGGCCGGGTGGCGGCGCGGGTGGCGCTGGGCCAGGTGCTGGTCAAGCAGGCCCGCCCCGCCGACGCCGCCCGCGAATTTCAGGCGGCGGTCGAGATTCGCAGCACCGACCCGCTGGTCTACCGCGAGCTGGGCGAGGTGCTGCTGGCCAGCGGGCAGCCCGGCCCGGCCGCCGACAGCTTTCAGCGCGCTATCCAGCTGGCGCCCAACAGCCATGAGGCCCACCACGGCCTGGCGATGGCCTACTTTCGTCAGAATCGTCTCGACGACGCCCGCGCCGAGGAAAACCGGACGCTGGAGCTAGCGAATGGCAACTATACGCTGGCGCTGGTCGGGCTGGGCGATATTGAGCTGGTGGCCGGCAACCGCGACGCCGCCGTCAAAAACTACACCGTGGCGCTGGAGCGTGACGCCAACATCGTGGGCGCCTATGTTGGTCTGGGCCAGGCAGCCCTGCAGCAGGGTGTCCCCGAGGTCGCCCGCGGGCATTTCCAGCGCGGGCTGATCATAACCCCAACAGTGCGCCGCTCTTGATCGGGCTGGGCAAGGCGCAGCTCCAGCTCGGCGACCTGGCCGCTGCTCAGCAAAGCTTTGTCGCGGCCCAGCAGAGCGACGCCGGCAGCGCGGCGGCCTTCGCCGGCGCCGGGCAGGCGCTGTGGCAGCAGGGCCAGAGCACGGCGGCCTATGACCAATTTGCCCAGGCCGTGCAGCGTGCCCCCGGCGACGCCAACTCCTGGATGGCGCTGGGCGAACTCAATGCCGTCAATGACCGCGTTGATCAGGCGCTGGACTGCTTTGGCCGCGCCGCCGCCGCCCGGCCGACCTGGGCCGACCCGCACTTTCGCCGCGGCGTGCTGCTGCTGGAGCACAATCGCCCGTCCGACGCCCTCGACGATCTTCAGGCCGCCGTTCGGCTCAACGAACTCATTCTCGCAGGGCCACTACTGGCTCGGCCGGGCCTACCGCGCGACCGGCGACCTCGGCAATGCCGAGCGCCAGCTGCGCCGCGCCGTCGAGCTGGACAGCGCCTACTACGAGGCCCGGCTGTTCCTTGGGCGGGTGCTCAACGAGCGCGCCAAGCCCGACGAGGCTCGCACCCTATGGCAGGCGCTGGTCGGCGAGGCGCCCGCCGCCAACCAGTGGCGCGTCGAGGCCGAGCAGGAGCTGGCGCGGCTGCCTTAACGCAGCGGCGCCGCCCACACTCGGGCGGCGCCGCAAACTTCCGTGGTCGTGATATTAGTCGAATAGCTCGGCCTCTTTGGGCAGGCGGGCCAGGATCAGCGGCGTTGCCCGGCGGCGGTTGCGCAGCCAGCCCACCGCCAGCACCACGCAGAACAGCGCTGCCCCAACCAGCACGATCATCGCGCCCGAGGCCACGTTGACATAGAACGAGCTATACATGCCGATCAGCCCGGTGGCCGCGCCGAGCGCCGTGGCCAGGCCCAGCAGCTTGGCAAAGTTATCGGTGAGCAGCCGCGCGACGACGGCGGGAACGACGAGTGCCGCGGCGATCAGTGTCACGCCCATGACCTGCATTGAGGCAATCGTGGTGGCGGCGAGAATCAGCGCAAACAGCGCGTCAATGCGGTCGGTGCGCACGCCGTAGACCGGCGCAACCTCGGGGTCGAACGTGGTGAACAGCAGCTGCTTGTAGGCAAAAAACACCGCGACCGCGCTCACCAGCAGCACGCCCAGGATTACCGCGAGGTCGGCGCGCGTCACAGCCAGGATGTTGCCGAACAGCGCCGCGTCGAAATTTTTAGTGAAGCTGCGATACCGGCTGATCAGCGCGACGCCAAAGGCGAACGAGGCGGTCGTGATCACGCCAATCGCCGCGTCGGCGCCGATCTTGCGCTTGCGGGCGGTGGCATTGATCAGCAGCGCCGACACAAAGCCCCACATGCCGGCGCCTAGATAGAAATTCCAGTGCAGCACGTAGCTGACCACCGCGCCGCCAAAGATCGAGTGCGACAGGCCGTGGCCGATATAGCTCATCCGTCGCAGCACGACATAGACGCCGATCAGCCCGCACAGCGCCCCGACCATCACCGCCGCCAGCATGCCGTTGCGGAAAAACTCATAGCGCCAGGGCGCAAGTAGCCAGCTCATCAGTGCATCTCCTCGATCTGAACGCTGCCGCCCACGTCTGGCGCCGCGCTATCAATGTGGTGCGGCCGGTCGGCGACGATCACCTGGCTGCCGCGACGAATCACCAGCATCTCGACGCCATACGTGCGGCCCAGCGTCTCGGCGGTAAACGCGGTCGACGGATGGCCCTGCGCAATCAGCCGCCGGTTGATGCAGACGACCCACGGCAGATGCGCCGCCACCGCGTTCAGCTCGTGAGTTGTCATAATGATCGTCATGCCCTCGCTATTCAGGTGGCCGAGCAAGTGCAGAATGTCGTCGCGGGTTTTGAGGTCGACGTTGCTGGTCGGCTCGTCCAGCAGCACCAGCTGCGGCTCGGTGATCAGCGCCCGTGCCAGGAAAACGCGCTGCTGCTGGCCGCCGGACAGCTCGCGGATATGGCGCTGCGCCAGGTCGGCCATGCCTAGCCGCTCCAGGGTCTCGTGCATGCGCCGCCGCTCGTCGCGCGAGGGCCACGGCAGCCAGCCACGCACCGCGCAGCCCATCAGGACCACCTGCTCGACCGTCACCGGAAAATTCCAGTCGACGGTCTCAAGCTGCGGGACGTAGGCCAGGCCCGCCGGCGGTCGGCCGCGCACCGCCTGGCCAAATACGCTGACGCTGCCGCGCTGCGGCATGATCTGGCCCAGAATCGCTTTGAGCAGCGTCGTCTTGCCCGAGCCGCTCGGCCCGACCAAGCCCACAAACTGCCCCGGCTGAATCTGGAGCGAAATATCCTCAAGCACCGGCGCGTGGCTATAGCTACACGTCACGCCGCTGAGCTGAACGGCTGGGGTCATGGCTTATTTTCCAAAGGTATTGGCTGGGTTAATCGCTGCGAGCGCCGTGCTCTGGCCACCCAGCGTGTCGGTCATGGTCCGCACATCCTCCAGCAGCATCCCGACATAGGTGTGCTCGGCGGCGCTGGGGGCGCCGGGCATGTCGTCGTCGCGCAGCGTGGAGACAAACTGCACGCCGGCCTCTTTGCCGATCTGGTCCAAAATCTTGGAGGGAAACACCTCCGAGCCAAAGATCGCCGGCACTTTTTCCTGCTTGAGCTGGTCGATTAGCGCCGCCACCTCCTGCGCGCTCGGCTCCTTAAAGTCTGACGGCTGGATCGCGCCCAGCACCGTCAGGCCGTAGCGCCGCGCGAAGTAGGCCCACGAGTCGTGGTAGGTCAGGAGTTTGCGCTGCGCGGCCGGGATCGTCTGGATCGCCGCCATGATGCCGGCGTCGAGCTGGTCCAGCAGCGCCAGGTAGCGCATGGCGTTGTCAGTGTAGTAGCTGGCGTTGGCCGGGTCGGCCTTGATCAGCGCGTCGCGGGCGACCTCGGCGTAGTGGCGGGCGTACTGCACGTTCATCCACAGGTGCGGGTTGGGGTCGCCCTCCGCTTTGGGAAATGAGAAGTCAAACAGCCACTCGCCCTCGCTGATCGTCGCGTCGCCCAGCCGCACCAGCGGCGTGCTTGGCTTTTTGTTGGCGTCGGCCAGCTTTTCGGTGGGCGTCTCCAGGTGCAGGCCGTTGACCAGGATCAGGTCGGCGTCGGCCAGATATTTGGCGTCCGACGGCGCCGGCTCGAAGGTGTGCGAGTTGGTGCCCTCGGGGATGATGCCGTGGAGATCAATGCGGTTGCCGCCGATGTTGAGCACAATGTTGGTCAGCGGTGCGACCGTGGTGACGACCTTGATGCGCGCGGTGGGCGGCGCGGTGACGGCGCCAGTGACGGTGGTGACAGCGGTGCTAGCAGTGCCAGCGGCGGGCGTCTGGCCGCAGCCGACGAGGACGAGCGCGGCCAGCAGGCCGACCGTGCGGAGGAACTTGAGCATTGAGGTTCCTTTGCGTAGAGTGATTGATTAAATCTACGCCGATTGGCCCGCGGGCGCAACCGGCGCCAAACACACCGCCGCCGGGCGATGGCAGTGCATCAGCCCGGCGGCGCGGCGGCAGCGTGGTGCTAGCCCTCGTCGTCGTCGTCGTCGTCGTCCTTGATATCGGCCTCCAGCTCCTCCAGGCCGACCTCCTCCTCGTCGCCGGTCGCGGTGCCGCGGAAGAAATCCTCCTCCGCCGGCTCGATCTCGTCGTCGCCGCCCAGATCGTCATCCTCCAGCAGGTCGCCGTCCTCCAGCTCATAGCGGCTCGGCAGGTCGCGCTGGTAGATGCGGAAGGTGTTGATGTCGCCGCCGAGCTTGCCGGGAAACGACACCATGTTGCGCTGCTCGGGCGCCTGAAAGTCCTCGCGGATCAAAACCTTGATCTGCGAGCCGTGGATGTTGGCGATGGCGCCGAGGTACTTGTTGCCGCCGCGGGTCATTAGGATCAGGCGCTGGGCCAGCTGCGGCTCCAGCTGCCCAATGGCCCGGCCGGCGCCGTCGACCACGCGCACATCGTTGTCCTCGTACTGCAGCGTGATCGCCTCGCCTGGCACCAGGCGCAGCGCGGCGTCGCGGCTGGTGATGTTGGTTAGGGTCGTCAGCGCGGTTTTGCCGGTGTCGACCACAAAAATCTGTGGGTCGGCGTGGCGGCGGTCAATGTGGGTGCCGATGTCGGGCAGCGTCAGCAGCTGATCGATCCGGGTCAGATTTTTGCGCGCGATCACGTTCGAAGGGCTGATGCGCAGCGTCTCATTGTAGGCCTGCTGCGACTCGGGGTAGCGCCCCAGCTCCAGGTAGGCTTTGCCGATGCGGTTAAACGTGTCGGCGTCCTGGCCCAGCTGTAGCAGCTGCCGGTTGGTGCTGATCGCCTCTTCCCAGCGACTCGCGGTCGCCAGCTCCACCGCCCGCTCGACCAGCCGCTTCCGTAGGCGCATTTGTTCGTTCTGTTTGGTCAACGCCGCCGCTCCTTTATGTACAGTTTGTGTTGCCACGATTGACGCAAGTAGATTAACAGCCCCAGCCCGACGCTGTTATTGAGCATGTGGGCCACAATCCCCGGCACCAGCGAGCGCGAGCGGTGGTAGGCCCACGCCAGCAGCAGCCCCAGCCCGAAGATTGGCACGATCAGCCCGATGTAGCCGGTGGTAATGCCGGCCAGGTGCGGCACGGTGAAGATCAGCGCGCTGGCGATGTAGGCCACCGGCGCGCCCCAGCGCTGCATCCAGGCTTTGAAAATGTAGCCGCGAAAAAACAGCTCTTCGACAATCGGCGCCAGCACCGCGCCGGCGATGAGGACCAGCGCCTGGCCCGCGGGATCGTGGGCGTGAACTGGGAACAGCGCCGCTTGGTCCGGCGTCTGGCCCAGCCACTCAAAGAGCTGGCTGAGGGCGAAGTTGAGCACAAAGCCGACTGCGCCGACCGCAAGGCCCAGCCCAATGTTGCGGGCAAAATGCTGCGCCGTGATGCCCAGCCACTCCCATGGCAGCCGCCGCAGCGCCCGCACCCGCAGCACCGGCACGCCCACCATCACGACGTTCTGGAGTAGCGCCGCGGCAAAAAAGCGCGCCGGGTTGGTCTGGATCGAATTGGCCGTGCTCTGCGCCACCTCCAAGAAATTTCCTGAGCCGCTCCCCCCCACAAAGGCGCCGTCGGCCGCCAAAAAATACATGACCAGCGGGATCGTCAGCACGAACAACAGCACGAGCAGAATCAGGCAGTCGGCCAGCGTCCACAGCCACAGGCCGCGCTCCTGGCGCTGCCGCTCGGCGTCGGCCAGCGGCGCCGACGCTGACTTAACGAAGTACGGCTCGGCACTCATGCCGTGACCAACTCGGTCATGAGGTCGCCGCTCAGCGACCACGGCCCGCTGCGGGTGATGTGGACCTTGACCAGCTCGCCGGTCCACTCGCCGGGGTCAGTGAAGTAGACCAGGCGATTCTGGGGCGAGCGGCCGCGCCACTGCCCGCGCACCTGGTCCTCGACCAGCACCTCGACAACCTGATCCAGCCAGCGGGCGTTGTCGGCCGTTTGAATTTCGGCCTGGAGCTTATCAAGCTCGACGCGCCGCAGCTGCTTTTTCCAGTATGGCACCTCCAGCGCCGGGTCCAGCTCCATCGTGGCGGCGCGGGTGTCGGGACGCGACGAGAAGGCCGCAATGTGAATTTTGCCGAAGCGCAGCGACCGCACCGTGTCGAGCGTCCCCTGAAAATGCTCGTCGGTCTCGCCAGGATGTCCGACGATGATGTCGGTGGTGATCGAAATCTCCGGCGCCGTGGTGTGGATTTTGTCCAGGATGCTGGCGTAGCGCTCCACGGTGTAGCCGCGCTTCATCAGCTTGAGCACGTCGTTATGCCCCGCCTGAATCGGCAGGTTGATCTCGGGCATACACTTGGGCAGCCGCGCCATCGTGTCGATCAGCTTCTGGGTGATCCAGGCCGGATGCGACGTGAGAAAGCGCAGCCGCACCAGGCCGGGCGTCTCGTGGACGGCCGTCAGCAGGTCGGCGAGGTCGGGACGGCCGGGCAGGTCATGGCCATACGAGTCCACAATCTGGCCCAGAAGCGTGATCTCTTTGGCGCCGCGCGCCACCACCCGCCGGCACTCCTCGACGATCTCGTCGAGCGGCCGGGAGCGCTCGCGGCCGCGGCGCAGCGGGATCACGCAGTACGAGCAGTTCATATTGCAGCCGTAGATGATCGGTACGTAGACTGCGACCGGCGGGTGGTCGTGGCTGGCGATCGGCAGCGCCGGCGCATCGAACTGGTACACGGGGTTGGGCACCAGCGCTATCACCTCGTCTACCGCCGAGGGCGAGACAAAGTGGTCGACCATCGACAGCTTGCCCTTGAAAATCGATTTGTTGTTCGGCCCGACCATGCAGCCCCACAGCACGATCTGCATTTCCGGCCGGCGCTGTTTGAGCGATTTGAGCGCGCCGAGCTTGCCGAGCATCCGATCCTCGGCGCTCTCGCGCACGCTGCACGAGTTCAGGACTACAAAGTCGGCCTGCTCCACGTCCTCGACCGGGCGATAGCCGACGGCCTGTAGCGCCGCCTCCAGCCGCTCGGAGTCGGAGACGTTCATTTGGCAGCCAACGGTCCAGACATGATAGGTTGGGCTAGTTTGCGCGTGCTCCATGCGCCCTCCAGATGTAACATCCCATTATACCAGCGATGGTTGTTTGTTAAACGATCCGATCCGCAGCCGCCGCACTCCTAAACGCACTCCCAAGCGCTGCCCGCCCGATCAGCGGCGGTGTGTAGACGCCGGCCGGACACCAAAGGTTCCGTAGTGGCCCGCACGTTGCTACTATGCTGGACATAGATGACAAGGAGCGCGACATGGCAACCAAAGACACCCCGGCCGATCCGAAGGGCGAGCGCGGCGGCGACACCGGCAACACCGATCAGCTGGGCCACGGCCCGACCGCCGAGAAAGGCGACCAGCGCCGCGAGGAGATGGGCAACGAGGCGAAGCGGCCCAGCCGGCCCGGCGCCCAGGGCGGCCACCACAGCGAATCAGGCAGCCAGAGCAACGATAGCTAGCTGGTCGCCCCGCCAGCCCGCCGGGCCGCAGCAGCGCGCTGTGGCCCGGCACTTTTGTGTCCGCACGGCCAACAGATTTCAAAACTGCCACAATTCTGGTGCATCCAGTTGGCGATCCCCGGCGAATATGGTCTAGATGTTTGAAGTAGCAGCTGATGCTATCTCATCACTAACAGCGGCACGATGTACGCATTGTGCCAGGAGGAGCAGGTGTATGGACACGAACGAAAAACGCATGGCTGATGTGGTCGCGGGCGAAACCTCGCGCCGCAACTTTCTCAAGACGGCGGGCCTGGCACTGGCCGCGCTGACGGTCAGCACGACCATCAACCCAATCGGGGCCGGCGTGGCCTTCGCCGCCGAGAACCTGAAGGGCCTGAGCGATCTGGACATCCTTAACTTTGCCCTGACCCTGGAGCACCTTGAGGCGGTCTTTTACATCGAGGCGGTCGCCAGCGGCAAGCTCTATGGCCCGCGCCTGACCCATATCATGACCGCAATCCGCGACCACGAAATTTCGCACGTCAACGCCCTCACGTCGACGATCAAAAAGCTCGGCGGCACGCCCGTCAAGCGCCAGGCCCGCTACAACTTCGGCAGCATGGGCAACCAGGACGTGATCCTGAAAACCGCGGAGACGCTTGAGGGCGTCGGCGTCGGCGCCTACACCGGCGCGGCGGCCTTGATCGCTAACAAAACCGCCGTGCTGCCCGCCGCCGCCAGCATCGAGCAGGTCGAGTCGCGCCACTATGCCGCGATCCGCTTCCTGCGCGGCAAGGACCCGACCCCCGCGGCCTTCGGCCCGGTCCTGACGGTTGCTGAAGTGTTGAAGGCGGCTGGCCCAATCCTGGGCAACTAGGGCGCGTGGCGCTAACAAGGAATTTGTGCTATGAACAGTGAAGTACTCAATAACCTAGAAATGTTCGCGACCTCGCGCTCACACTTCGAGCAGGCCAGCGCGATTGCGACCAACACCAACGGCGCGGACCTGACCGCCGGCAACTTGGCTGGCCTGGCGCTGGCCCAGTCGGCCGCGGCCGCTGGCGGCGACCTCGGCGTGCTGAACTACGCGCTAACCCTGGAGCACTTCGAGAACGTGCTGTACCGCGTGATCCTGAAGAGCGGCCTGCTGTCGGGCAAGGCGCTGGCTTACGCCCACGCCTACGGCGCGCATGAGAACGCCCACGTCGTGGCCCTGACGGCGACGATCAAAAAGCTTGGCGGCACCCCGGTCAAGGAGCAGGCCCGCTACTACCTGCCCAAGATCACCAGCGCTGCCGCGGCGATCAACACCATCGCCACGGTTGAGGATGTCGGCGCGTCGGCCTACTTGGGCGCCGCCCCGCTGCTGAAAAACGGCGACCTCTTGACCGTCGCAGTCCAGATTCACACCGTCGAGGCCGAGCACGCCACCGCGTGGCGCCTGCTGGCCGGCATGGATGCCGTGCCGTTCGACTTCGCCCCGGCCCGCACGATGGCCGAGGTGCTTGAGATTGTCACGCCGTTCCTGACTGGCAAATAACCAGCCCGGCTTAAGCAGACCGGCGGGAGCATATCGCTCCCGCCGGTTTTGTTATCCCCAAAAATGTTTAGGTCAGCGCGAGGTCCAGCTGCACGGCGGCCGGCTCGCCCGCGAGCGGCAGCGCGTGCACGTCGGTCACGCGGTTGGCGTCGTCGACAAAGACGACCCGCGGCTGCCAGTCGGCCGGCACCGGCTCGAAAACCTGCGCGTAGGCCATGATGATCACCAGGTCGCCCACCGTCACCAGATGCGCCGCCGCGCCGTTGAGCTGAATCGTGCCGCTGCCAGCGGGGCCGGCGATGGTGTAGGTCTCCAGCCGGGCGCCGTTGTTCACGTCCACCACCTGCACCCGCTCGAAGGGCAGGATGCCGGCGGCGGCGAGCAGGTCGGAGTCAACTGTGATGCTGCCAACGTAGTTCACGTCCGCCCCGGTGACGGTGGCGCGGTGAATTTTGGCGTTGATCATCGTTCGCATGATGGGCATTGGTGCTTCCTTTAGCTCCCCGCTACCTGTCGAGGGCGCGTGGATTTTACCACGCTGGCCGCGCGCCGCTTAGCTTTTCGGCTCGATCTTCAGCTCCAGCCGCAGCTCGCGCAGCTGCTTCTCGGTCGCCGGCGAGGGCGAGTGCATCATCAGGTCCTCGGCGCGCTGCGTTTTGGGGAACGCGATCACCTCGCGGATATTGTCCTCGTCGCAGAGCAGCGCCATCAGGCGGTCAATGCCGGGCGCGATGCCGGCGTGGGGCGGCGCGCCGTACTCGAAGGCGTCCAGCATATGCCCGAAGCGCCGCTGAATCTCCTCGGGGGTGTAGGGCAGCCGGTCGAAAATGCGCTGCTGGATCGCGCGGTCGTGGATGCGCACCGAGCCAGAGGCCAGCTCGTAGCCGTTGCAGATCAGGTCGTAGGCCGCCGCGCGCACGCCCGCGTACTCGTTGCGGTTGAGCCGCTCGACATCCTCGGGGTTGACCATGCAGAACGGGTGGTGCTGGGCGTCCCACACGCCGGTCTCGGTGTTCAGCTCAAACATTGGGAAGTCCATCACCCAGCCGAACGCCAGCAGATTCGGGTCGGCCAGATTCAGCCGCTTGGCGAACTCGCGCCGCAGCTTGTCGAGGCCGCCGGCGACCGCCTCTTTTTTGTCGGCGATGAAGACCAGCAGGTCGCCCGGCTCGCCCTCCAGCTTGCCGACCAGCGCGGCGGTCTCGTCGGCGTTGAAAAACTTGGCGATCGAGCCTTTGACGCCCGCGGCCTCGACGGCCAGCGTCGCCGCGGCTTTGGCGCCGCCGGTGCGCGCTACCTCGTTCAGTTCGTCGAGCTGCTTGCGGGTGTAGGTGCCGCAGCCGGGCACGCGGATCGCCTTAACCTGCCCGGCTGCGGCCACCGCGTCGCGGAACACGCCAAACTGCGAATCGGCGACCAGCGCTGAAACATCGACCAGCTCTAGACCATAGCGCAGGTCGGGCTTGTCGGACCCAAAGCGCGCCATTGCCTCGGCGTAGGTCAGCCGCGGGAACGGCGTGATGATCCGCTTGTGCGGCACGGTCGCCGGGACCAGCGCCGTGAACAGCTCCTCGATCAGGCTCAGCACGTCCTCCTGCTCGGCGAAGCTCATCTCAACGTCGAGCTGCGTGAACTCGGGCTGGCGGTCGGCGCGCAGGTCCTCGTCGCGCATGCAGCGGGCGATCTGAAAATATTTGTCGAAGCCGGCGACCATCAGCAGCTGCTTGAGCTGCTGCGGCGACTGCGGCAGGGCGTAGAACTCGCCAGGGTGCAGCCGCGACGGCACCAGGTAGTCGCGGGCGCCCTCGGGCGTCGAGGCCATCAGCATCGGCGTCTCGATCTCGATGAAGTCGCGGGCCGTCATCCAGTCGCGGATAAATTTGATCACCTGGTGGCGCAGGATGATATTGCGCTGCATGCGCGCCCGCCGCAGGTCGAGGTAGCGATATTTGAGCCGCAGCGACTCGTCCTCGTTGCCGTCTTTGGCAATGTAGATCGGCGGCTGCTTGGCCGGGTTCAGCACCTCGACCGTCGCGGCCACCACCTCGATGTCACCGGTCGCCAGGTTGCCGTTGCGCCCCTCGGCCGGCCGTGCGCGTACGGTGCCAATGATTTTCAGGACAAACTCAGCGCGCGCCTCCGAGAGCGCGGCGTGGGCCGCGGGCGCCGTGGTCGAGTCGACGACGACCTGCGTCAGGCCATAGCGGTCGCGGAGGTCAATGAAGATCAGGTCGCCGTGGTCGCGGCGGCGGTTGACCCAGCCGGTCAGCGTGATGGTTTGGCCGACGTGGTCCAGGCGCAGCTCGCCGCAGGTATGTGTCCGTAGCATGAAGTTCTCCCAATAAGGTGCTCAATTATACTAGCCTTTGGCGTGCGTGACGGTTTGCGCCATGATATAGGCGCTGGTTTAGGCGCTGGTTATCGTCGAGCGCCGCGCGGTGTGGTCCCCGCCAAGCATAGTTGGCCACCGCATACTATTACAGTTCTTGCTGCGCCCAGTGAATTACAAAGAACTCAATGCTCAGTCACATAAGCTGAGCAGTGAGTCCTCTATAAGTCTACAAGACGAATATTATTTAGGCTGGGGCGACACATTTGCGATGTGCCACCTGCCATTTTCTTCGATAGTAGTAAATCGTGCTATGCTAACTTGACCAGTAAGGTTCTTAACCTGGTAGTCGAGCACATCCTTACGGCTCCTCGGCATTGCTGTGATGCCGGCCCGCTCAAAGACACCAAAGAGTGCTTGATATTCGCCATTTGTTGCAAGGAAAGCAGTGTGATCAACTTTTTGCTGTGCTTCCTGGCTGAGAATTCCCCAAGCAGCTTGACCGTTTCCACTATCCATTGCCGTAATGAAATCACCAACTATTTGGTGAGCTGCCATGTTCTCCTGAGAAATGAAACTACAACTATCCAGCGTGAATATGATCAGTAACAGCGTCAGTAGGCTTCTAAAGCCCCTCTTAACCCATTTTTTTGCAGTTGGCTGTATCTGTAATTCTAGTAGCTTCATTGTCTTTAAATTCATTTGATATCCCCATAAAGAGATTCACTAGATGCTCGAAGTCACTCGCCATCAATGTACAGATGGCTGAGCGACTTCGAGCACAATCCATTACCTGCCTGGTCCGTATTGGTGCCACCAGTAAATATAGGCAGGCCAGTCGGAGTAGGGCCAGGGGCCAACCCGATAGACCTCAGGGTTAGGCTCGCCACGCGGCGACCAGCCCTCATAGTTTTGCTCACGAATGGTGTTACTTACAGGGTAAGCATGGTCGCGGAAGGTTCCCCAACCACAGGCCCACGCGTTCCACGTCTGCGCACGAGTCCAGCCACCCCCTGCTAAGTTCCAGGTATTGTGATACCCCCATGAGCGCAGTCTCGCCTCAGGATCAGAGATGTTGTTGAAAGTTACCCAATTCTTCTGACTATTTGGCTTAGGGTTTGTGTACCACCCACAAACAGCCTGGCCGATAACCTTTGCCTTCACACCGTCATTTGGTGCTGTTTGATTGAACTTGACGGCTTGCTCCATGTAAACAGCGAGATCGGGGTAAAGCTTCACATCAATGTCGCCGTTAGGAACGCCAGGCAGCTCGTCAGACATTTTCGCCACCAAGTCGTTGGTCAACGCCACCGACTGCTCAGCGATTGCAATGCTGCGTGACGAAAACCGCCGCTGCCGAGCCGTCCCAGTATCGAAGGTGACACGCTCAATTTTGGCCGCATCATTCGTGGTCTTGCCGCCCTTGAAGAACCCGGCATCATGCAGGGCCTTCATCTCATTGTCCAGAGCCACAAAATCCTGTGCGGGGTCTTTGGCCGCCGTCCGCCCAACCATCAGTAGGCTCATGCCTACTACCACCAAGACTGCCATGCTCGACCACTTCGTGCGTCGCATCTTAGGCTCCTTACGAGTTGCCATCATCAGCAACTGGTATAGCCGCAGCTTACAACCGGATCGCCCGAAAGCTGCGACATTTTTGCCGCAAAGATTCTGATGCTATGTCGTATTGTGGAGAGTAGAAGGAATACACCATCATCAGACTGTGAGAAACATAATGGCACCGCCCACCTCAAATCAACATGCCTTCAATTTGCTTATGCAGCTGTGCAAGCGTCGAGGCCTGGAGAAGGCCGATTTTGTTCGGCGTTTAAATCTTGCAGGGTATGGTGTAGATGTTCGAACATTCGATAAGTGGGGAGTTCCCCCAAAAGTTGATAAGCAGGGTCGCGAAGTCCGTCGTGGTTTTCCTCGATATCCCAACCTACTTCCGACGATCATTGCTATTTTGGTCGAAAATCAGCCACAGTTCATACTATCGGACGCAGCCCGGCGACGATGTAGCGCACTCGAAGCACTTCAATTCGTTTTGCTTGCCGGAATGCCGATCTCTGAGTTACCCCACGTGTTCAAGTTATTTCCCACCGCTGAAATGACCGATGCACTAGCAATATGTATGGATCAGTTTGGTTTACCGTTGCGCCTGGAAGCACAGTCAGTGTCGGAGGGTACTTCTACCCGGTCTGCAGTAGCTTTACTAGCAAACATTCCAAAAGACAAAGTTCCTGCGATTTCGCCCAGTCAATCGTATCCACCTGTATCATACGAACCTCGATTTTTTGGACGCGATGCTATTTTACAATCAATAGTGCAGGCTTTTCAACATGCCCAAGTTACAGACACAACCACTATTCCAACAGTTGTATTGACAGGGATGCCGGGCCTCGGTAAAAGCGAATTAGCGCGCGCATTTGTTGCTCACTATGGATGCTTTTTTCAAGGCGGAGTATTTTGGATTAATTGTGCTGACACTTATTCAATAGCTGCATCCATCGCGAACGCTATTGAATCGCCAGTTCTACAATTTTCTTCGACAGTAGAACATCTTCCATTCGAAGAACGAATCCGATTGGTTCAAGCATCTTGGCATAAATCGATGCCACGGTTATTGATATTTGATAATTGTGAAGATGAGAATACGTTGCAACAGTGGCGACCACTTAGTGGAGGTTGTTGGCTGCTCGTAACCAGTCGGCGCGGGGTCTGGTCATCATTGTTACAGGTCAAGCAACTGCGTGTTCTACCGCTTAGCCGTGAAGATAGCATTGGATTGATGCGTGCCCTATGCTCCAGAATAGAAGTAGGTGACACGGCAGTTGGGCGAATTGCTGACGAAGTTGGATATATTCCACTTGCCCTGCGGCTTGCAGCAAGTACCTTACAAACATCAGGTATATTAACGCCAACTGCCTACCTTGAAACAATGCGCGTAACCAACGTTATCCAAGCATTAGATCAAGAAGCCCAAGAACTTGGTGAATCAGCAGTATTAGTAAGCCGTACCTTTCGCTTTGAGCTATAAGCAGTTAAGTCCGATATCAAACACTGACATACACGCCGCGAGATTACTGGCCTGTGCAATGATGTTTGCATTAGGAGAAGCTATTCCTCGAATTTTGCTATTCCGAGCACTCGAACATCTACAGCTCTCGCCAGAAGTTGTGCTACGCGGCGAAGCAGCACTTCATCGTCTCCTGGCACTCGGGTTGGTGGACCAAGGGAAGACGGGACCGTCCGCATTCATCGCCTTGTCGCTCATTTTGCTCGTCTCGAAATAGCACCCGATATTCAAAGTCGTGCATTACGGGCTGTTCAAGAAACATTGGGGGGGTTGGTTACTCAACTCAACTATGCTGGCGAGGTGGTACAGGTGTTTCCACTACAGGGACACCTGCAAACGCTAGCTGCTCAAGATGGCGACCCACTCATTCAGGCGTCGGTGCAAACTGCTATCGGTCATCATTTTTACTTATCCGACCGTTACCAAGATGCACATGCTTGGGTTACGGCTGGGCAAATCACACGAGAACGAATACTTGGTGTTCAACATTCGAAGACAGCAACAAGTTTTTACTTGTTGGGCTTAATTTGCCAAGCTCTTGGCAAACTGAGTGCAAGCCGGCAACACCTTGAAAAATCATTGGATATTCGAGAAACTATCTCAGATATTGATCCGCTAGTTATTGGGACAACTCTTAATTCTCTTGGTCAGCTTACTACAGTGCAAGGAGAGTACAGCCAAGCAAGAAATCACTTTCGACGGGCATTGACGATATATCGTGAGCACTCATTACCGTCAAATACAAACCGAGCACGTGTTTTACGAAACATTGGGTGGTTGGCTAATTGGCTAGGACGATACCGAGCCGGGTATCGACTGGGCCGACAAGCGCTTCTAGTCTTTGATCAAGAACTTCAGCAAAATCACATAGCCACTGCACAGGCTATAACGAATATTGGTGAATCCTTGGTACTCTACGGTCATTATGAGCAGTCATTAGAATATCACCAACGAGCATTAACTATGCGCCAAGCATGGTTTGGAGATGGGCCTTTCTTGGATATTACAGAAAGTCTTCATATGATTGGGCACGTGCTTATGGCACAACAACAGTATGATGCGGCACAAGGTTATCTCGAGCAGGCATTGGATAATGCTCAACGGCTTTTCTCGGTGCAAAATTTTGACACAACATTATTACGTGATCGCTTAGCCTGTTTGTATATTGTACAAGGTAAGTTTACACAGGCCGAAGACATTATGATAGAAATAACAGCTCACTTAGGAACAAGCAATCTAACGAAATCGATTCAAGCTATGGTTATCGATCATTTGGGTATCCTTCGTTATCTCCAGGGTGACCTTATAATGGCAAGCCAATTACTTGGGGAGTCACGTATCCTTCGACGCGATCTTCTTGGGCCAATGCATCCTCAGACGGCCCATAGCTTGCTACATTGGGGAATGCTGCTACATCAGACAGGGAATCACGCACAAGCGGTAGCAGTAGTGGCACAAGCTACAGCCATCTATAATCGGCGGCTAGCCAAAGGACACGCCCTAACACGACAGGGTGAGGTATATAGCCACTGGATTCCTAAGGGAGATGCGGTAGGATTTCAGAACATTCTGAGTTGGGAATAAGCTACGGGAAGCCGTACAACCATAATTGATGATAACTGACCCCAATTGATAACAGTAATCTATAGTTTGCGCGATCAACTCATTTATAGACCTATGCTCGGATGGTTGCAGGTCAACAGTATGTGTGCGCTTACTCATCCACGGCCCAAACTACTCCGGTGCCGTGTCCCGGCTAGTGCTGCGGCGCTCGGACTCATATCTTGGAGGATTTAATGACTGATCAGCCGCGCCGCAGTATCCTGGTGGTGCCCGGCAGCAGCCCGCGCTTTCTGGCCAAAGCTCTGAGCAGCCCGGCCGACGCGGTGATTCTGGACCTGGAGGACTCGGTGGCGCCCGAGGGCCGCGCCGCCGCCCGCCAGAATATTATTGCGGCGCTGGGCGCGCCCGGCTGGGGCCGGCAGCTGCGGGCGGTGCGGGTCAGCGCTACCTCGTCGCCGTGGTTTTACGGCGACCTGATCGCCATCGTCGAGGCGGCCGGCGCGCAGCTTGACGCCGTGGTGCTGCCCAAAGTCAACGAGCCGGGCGATGTGTATATGCTCGCCACGCTGCTGGCGCAGATCGAGGCGCTGCACGGCATTGTGCGGCCCATCGCCATCGAGGCCCAGATTGAGACCGCCCGCGGCCTGGCGCAGGTCGAGCAGATTGCAGCGAGCAGCCGGCGGCTGGCATCGCTGATCTTCGGGCCGGGCGACTTCGCGGCGGCGCTGGGCATGCCGGTGCTCGGCATTGGCGAGCTGGGCGGCGCGTATCCCGGCCACCTGTGGCACGCCGCGCTCAGCCGCCTGATCGTCGCCGCCCGCGCCGCCGACCTCCAGGCCATCGACGGACCCTACGGCAACCTTGATGACGCCGCCGGCCTCGTCACCAGCGCCCAAAACGCCCGCTGGCTGGGCTACGACGGCAAGTGGGCGATCCACCCCAGCCAGATCGCGCCGATCACCGCGGTCTTCACGCCGACTGCCGCCGAGGTCGTGGCCGCCCAGCAGATCGTGGCGGCCTACGAGCGCAGCGTCGCCGGCGGCCAGGGCGCGCTACGCCACGGCGCCGAGATGCTCGACGCCGCCAGCGTGGCGATGGCGCGGCGCTGCCTGGCCCGCGCCGCGCCGCCCGCTTAACGCCGCGCGCCGCTGCGAAGATGCTTCGCAGCGGCGCGGCCGGCTGGGTCAAAGGCTAGCGCGCGGTGTTCAAGGCTAGCGCGAGGCGTTCTTGGTGTGCCGGCGCCGCTCGTTGGTGTCCAGGATGCGCTTGCGCAGGCGTAGATTCTTCGGTGTGATCTCTACGAACTCGTCGTCGGCAATGTACTCGATGCAGTCATCGAGCGACAGGTTGCGCGGCGTGTCCAGGCGCACCGCGTCCTCGCCCGTCGAGTTCCGCATGTTGGTCAGGTGCTTTTTCTTGGCGACGTTGACCTCCAGGTCTTCCTCGCGAATATGCTGCCCGACGATCATGCCCTCATACACCTCGGTCATCGGCACGATGAACAGCTGGCCGCGCTCCTGCGCCATGTTCAGGCCGTATGAGGTTGCGGTGCCTAGCTCCCAGGCGATCAGTGAGCCGGCGACGCGGGTCTGGACGTTGCCGGCGTAGGGGCCGTAGCCCGCAAACAGCGAGTTCATAATGCCCTGGCCGCGGGTCGCCGTCAGGAAGTGCTGCCGGAAGCCCAGCAGGCCGCGCGTCGGGATGTAGTAGACGAAGTGCACCGAGCCGTCGTCGCGGAATTTCATGTCGCGCATCTGGCCCTTGCGCTGGCCCAGCATCTCGACGACTGCGCCTTGAAATGCCTCGGAGACCTCGACCTCGACCAGCTCATACGGCTCCTCGCGGCCGTTGGGGCCGTCGCGGTAGATCACCTCGGGCTTGGCGATCTGGAACTCGTAGCCCTCGCGCCGCATGTTTTCGATCAGGATCGCCAGGTGCAGCTCGCCGCGGCCCGAGACCAGGAAGGTGTCGGCGGCGTCGGTGTCCTCGACGTTCAGCGCCACGTCGCGGTCCATCTCCTGGTACAGCCGCTCGCGAATTTTGCGCGAGGTGACATAGGTGCCCTCGCGGCCGCCAAACGGCGAGGTGTTGATGCCAAAGGCCATCCGCACCGTCGGCGCCTCGACCGTGATCGGCGGCAGCGCCTCGGGGTTGGTCGCGTCGGCCAGCGTCTCGCCGATGGCGGCGTCGGCGATGCCGGTCAGCGCCACGATGTCGCCGGCGTGGGCCTCGTCGACCTCCTGGCGGTCCAGGCCGCGGTACACAAACAGCTGATTGATCTTGGCCGGCATCTGCGTCCCGTCGGCCGAGATCCGCACAATCGCCTGCGATTTGCGCAGCGTGCCGCGGTGCAGCCGGCCGACCACAATCTTGCCCTTGTAGTCGTCGTAGCCCATCGTCGTCACCAGCAGCTGCGCCGGGGCTTCTAGGTCCACGTCGGGCGCCGGGATCGATTTGATGATCTCCTCGAACAGCGGCTGCAGTGACTCGGTCAGCTCGTGCGGGTGCAGGCCGGCGATGCCTTTGGTCGCCGAGGTGTAGACGACACTGAACTCCGATTGGATGTCGCTGGCGCCCAGGTCAACAAACAGGTCGAAGGTGGCGTTGACGACGTGATTGGGCCGCGCGCTGGCCCGGTCAATCTTGTTGACGACGACGATCGCGCGGTGGCCGCGCTCCAGCGCCTGGCGGAGCACAAACTTGGTCTGTGGCATCGGGCCGTCCACGGCGTCGACGAGCAGCAGCACGCCGTCGACCATGTTCATCACGCGCTCGACCTCGCCGCCGAAGTCGGCGTGGCCAGGGGTGTCAACGATGTTGATGCGCGTGCCGAGATATTCGATGGCGGTCACTTTCGACAGAATCGTGATGCCGCGCTCGCGCTCCAGGTCGTTCGAGTCCATGACGCGCTCGGCGACGTGCTGGTTGTCGCGGAAAATGTGCGACTGCTTGAGCATGGCGTCCACGAGCGTCGTCTTGCCGTGGTCAACGTGGGCGATGATGGCGATATTGCGGATTTCGTTGCGTTGCATTGGTCTATTTCGCGGCGAAACGTCCTGAACCTCCCGCCGTGCTACACAAAAAGCCTCGGCACTAGGCCGAGGGAGTCTGCGGTTGCGTTGCGGTAAGTATACCATAATTGATGATTGTGACGGTCGCTAGGGCAGCCGCACGCCGTCATCGGCGACGACCACCAGGCCATCCTGCGCCAGCCCGGTGACGACCGCGCGCAGCCAGTCGGCATCGTCGGGTTGCCAGTCGGGCTTGACCTGCGGGCCGAGCGCGGCCAGATCGAGCGCCTGGTCCGCCGGCAGCGCCCGCAGCACGTCGATCACGCGGCCGCGGTAGAAGCGGTTGGAGGTGCGAAACGGCGCCGCTTTTTCGGCGACGGCCCGCGGCGCCCGCACGACCTGCGCCGCCAGCACAATGCTCTCGTCGGCGCTGCGCCACGCGGCGTAGGCCCGGCACTCGCCGCGCAGCGGGCACTGTGGGCAGCGCGGGCGCTGGGCGGTGCAGATCAGTGCGCCTAGCTCCATGATCGCCTGGTTCCAGCGCCAGCCGTCGCCCGGCGGCACCGCGTCGGCGGCGGTCGCGAGCAGCGACTTTTCAGTGGGCGCTGGCTCGGCATCGTCCGGCCCCCAGAACACCCGCCGCACGACCCGCCGAATGTTGGTGTCCAAAAACGCCACGTCGCGCTCAAACGCAAAGCAGGCGACGGCGCCGGCAGTGTACGGCCCAATGCCCGGCAGCGCGATCAGCGTCTCGGGCGTGCTGGGAAATGCGCCGCCGTGCTCGGCCAGCACGGCCTGGGCGGTGCGCTGCAGGTTCAGGGCGCGCCGGTTATAGCCCAAGCCCTGCCAGGCGCGGATCACGTCGCCGCTGCTGGCCGCGGCCAGCGCCGCCAGCGTCGGGAACTGCGCCAGAAACGCCGCGTACTTGGGCTTGACGCGCTCAACCTGCGTCTGCTGCAGCATGATCTCCGAGACCAGGATGTGGTAGGGGTCGCGGGTGCGGCGCCACGGCAGGTCGCGGCCGTGCGCCGCAAACCAGGCCAGCAGCGTGGACTGCACTGTGGATAACGTGGGGATACTCATGGGATAGCATTGTACCAACTGTGGATAGCGGCGGTGTGCGGCGCATCAGCGCGGGCGTTGCTACGCCTCATCGATGCCATACTCTTCCCACATACTCAAGCCCCATTTCCGAAAGTCTGGCGGGAACGGCCCATCGTCATTGTTCAAGCAACACCGCTGATCCACGAGCGCGAAAAAGTAGAGTAGAAAATCCATTCGCTTGATATGTAAAAATTCTTGTTTGTGATCTGGTAGGTTGCAATCTTCTCGGAACACAAACCGTATTTTTAAGCAGGAGAGGGTGATTTCAAGCAGGGCTACATCAGTTAAGCGAAGGTCAAGGTATGTCACGACCCGACTTTCCATTGCTGAAGCAATAATCTGGAGCAATGCTCGGAAGTCGGGTGGTTGTAGGGCAGCTTCAAACTCAACCTGTATATCAATGACCTTAAAATCCTCTGATGAAGCAATGACCTCCCTATCACCCATGACCAACTTCCGCTATACACTGGCGAGTGTACGTTATCATCAGGCGAGTGTATGGCATCATCAGGCGAGTGTATGGCATCATCAGGCGAGTGTATGGCATCATCAGGCGAGTGTACGTTATCATCAGGCGAGTGTATGGCATCATCAGCGGAGTGTACGTTATCATCAGCGGAGTGTACGTCATCATCAGGCGAGTGTACGCCATACGTCGGCGAGTGTATGGCATCATCAGCGGAGTGTACGCCATACGCTGGCCACGCTTGGATCGCAGCGCCCGGCGCCGCACTGACTGCAGCGCCGGGCAGGGGAGCCGCGTCGCTACCAGGCGCCCGCGCGGTCGCGCCGGATCATCAGCGCCAGCTCGCCGGCGACCATCGCCAGGAGCAGCGCGGTCACGCCGTAGCGCCGCAGCCAGGATTGCAGTCCGCTCATCGTCCACCTCCGTTGGGGCAGCATCGCCGCCCCGCTCCGTCGCAAGATGCTGGCCGCGGCTACTTGGTCTGGAGCAGCACCATCGCCAGCTTGGGCTGGTTGGCGAGCGTGACCTCCAGGGTCAGCTGCTTGGGGTTGGTCAGCGGCAGCGACAGGTCGAGCGGCGTGCGCTGGCCGGGCGCGAGCGTGGTGGCCGCGCCCTGCTCGGCGGCGTAGGTTGTGCCGGTATCATCGGTGAAGCGAAAATCTTTCAGCGACACCAGCAGCGGCGCCGTGCCAGTGTTGATCGCCTCGCCGGCGATGTGGAGGCCCTGCGCGCCCGGCGCCAGCTCGGTGATGACGACCTGGAGCGACCCGGCCTGCGCCAGGGGCGTCAGGGCCGGCGCGGTGTTGCCGCCGGCCAGCCGCGCGACCGCCGAGCGGGCCAGGCCAGCGATGCCGGTGGGCAGCGCCGGCACGCTGAGGGCCGGGCCGCTCGGCGCCGGGCCGGCCGCGAACTGCTCGGTGAGCGGCCGCGCATTGCTGCCGCGGCTCCACTGCACCGCCAGCACCAGGACGACGAAGCCCACAATCCCCAGCATCAAGCCCGGCCCGCCACCACGTTTGCCATGTAGACGCATCGTTGAACTCCTCGTCACGCTGCAAGCTCACTGAGCACAAGCGCGGCCACGGCCTACGCCAGTGCCACAAGGTCCAGCGCCACCGGCAGCGCGGTGCGACCCCACTGATCCAGGCCGGGATTGGTGCGCTCGTACTTGGCCACGACCAGGCGGCGGGCCAGCGCGTCCTCGTCGGCCTCGGTCACGAGGCGGGCGTGGGCCGTAAACTCCTGGCTGCGCAGTCGCACGGTGACATCCGGCGAGCGCCCCAGATTCTGCACCCAGTCGGCGCGCTCGCGGCTGCCGGCCAGCAGAAACAGCGTCGTCGCATGCTGGGCAAACCAAATCTCAATCGTGTGGGGCTTGCCGGTCACGCGGCCGGTCGTCGTGAGGTAGCAAAAGTCGTCGTCGGCGAACGGCGTCAGGTCAAGCATGGCGGCTCCTGGTGTGGGGGCGGGCTGCTCATATTGTAGCGGGTTCACAAGCTGTCAGCCGTCAGCTGTCAGCCGTCAGGGATGAGCTTTCGGTGACAATGGCTCTTGAGCTATCAGCTATCAGCCGTTAGCCGTCAGCGAGCAAGGATGGTGCGAGGAGCGGCGGGGCGGCAGTATGGCAATACAAAGAAGTACGTGGTGCGGCAGGGCGTGGCGCGGTGGGCCGGGGAGGCGCAGTGTGGGGCGCGTTGGAACATCGGTGCTACGCAGCGTATAATGCGGGGCGAGCAAGGTGAGCATATGAGCGTGAGCGTATGGCAGACGGCGGCCGATCCCGTGGCGCCGGAGGTGGTCGAGACCGCGGTGATCGGCGCCGGCCTGATCGGCGCGTACCTGGCGCGGCGGCTGGCCGAGCGCGGCCCGGTGCTAGTCCTGGACGGCCGCCACGTGGCCGGCGGCGCCTCGGGGCGTAACGGCGGTCTGCTCCTGAGCGGCATCGCCCACTGCTACGCCGGCGCGGTGGCGGCGTATGGCCGGGCGACCGCGCGCGAGCTGTGGGGCATCACCATCCAGAATCGCGAGGCGATGATCGAGTGGGCCACGCGGCTTGGCACGCCGGTGCGGCGCTGCGGCAGCTACGTCTTGGCCTGCACCGCCGCCCAGAGCGACGAGCTGCGCGAGTTGGCGCTGCTCCTGGCGGCCGACGATCTGCTGGGCGAGTGGCACGGCAGCGACCCGCTGGGCCGCGGCTTTGGCGCCGCGATCTGGACCCCCGACGACGGCGCGATCAACGCCGCGCTGCTGGTCGCGGCGCTGCTGCGGGCGCCCGGCATCACCGTGCGCGAGCAGAGCGAGGTCTACGCCCTCACATCGCAAGACGACGGCGTGCTCATTGACGCCCGCGGCGGGCCGGTGCTGGCGCGGCGGGTGTTCATCGCCACCAATGCCTGGACGCCGCTGCTGCTGGCCGAGTTCGGCGACCTGATCGTGCCGGGCCGCGGCCAGGTGATCGCCACCGCGCCGGCGCCGCGCTTTCTGGACGCCAGCTGCTACTGCGACGACGGCTTCGAATATTTTCAGCAGACGCCCGACGGCCGGCTGGTGCTGGGCGGCTTTCGCCACCACGACTTTGTGGGCGAGACGACCTACAGCGACCACACCACACCGCTGATCCAGGCCCGGCTGGAGGAGTTTCTGGCGGCGCACTTCCCTGAGCTGCGCGGCGTCGCCATTGAGCGGCGCTGGTCGGGCACGATGGCCTTCACCCCCGATGGCCTGCCGCTGGTCGGCCGGCTGCGGCGCGACGAGCGGGTCGGCTTCGCGGTCGGCTTCAACGGCCACGGCCTGGGCCTCGGCATCATGGCCGCCGACGCGCTCCTGGCGGGCGACGATCATCTCTTTGCCGCCCGCCGCCTGATGGCCGGCGCAGTCTAGGGCCAAAAGTCCGGCCGGTCGGCGCCGCGCGTTCGGTATAGTAGACGCGCCAAACCTGTGAGAATGAATGCACTGTCCTGCCTGCCACACTGAAAACCCACTGATCGCCAAATTCTGCTTTGCGTGCGGCACCGCGCTCGCGGCCGTGCTGCGCTGCGCCAGCTGCCAGGCCGAGCTGGCGGCCGGCGCGCGGTTTTGCATGAGCTGCGGCCAGCCGGTCGCGGCGGTGACGCCCAGCGACGACGCGCGCCTGGCCCGCCTGGCCGCCGCCGCGCCCGCGCCGCTGGCCGCTAAGCTGCGCGGCGCGGCCCTCAGCGGCGAGCGCCGCGTCGTCACCGCGCTCTTTGCCGACGTGGTCGGCTCGACCACGCTGGCCGAGCAGATGGACGCCGAGGACTGGACCGCGATCATGAACGGCGCGTTTGACCGCATCTCGTCGGCGATCTACCACTACGAGGGCACCATCGCCCGGCTGCTGGGCGACGCACTGCTGGCCTTTTTTGGCGCGCCGCTGGCCCACGAGGACGACCCGGTGCGCGCGGTGCGGGCGGCGCTGGACCTCCTGGCCGCCGCGCAGCTCTACGCCGCCGAGGTCGAGCGCCGGCACGGCATCCCATTTGCGATGCGGATCGGCATCAACACTGGCCCGGTGGTCGTCGGCGCGGTTGGCAGCGACCTGAAGTACGAGTACACCGCGATGGGCGACGCCGTGAACCTGGCGGCGCGGCTCCAGTCGGCGGCTCAGCCGATGACTGTGCTGATCAGCGAGCCGACCTATCGCTTTGTGGCGCCGGTGTTTGACTGCCGCGACCTCGGGCTGATCGAGGTCAAGGGCAAGGCCGAGCCGGTGCAGGTCTACGAGGTCATCGGACCCAAAGCGCTGCCCGAGCGGGTGCGCGGCCTAGCCGGGCTAGCCAGCGCGATGGTCGGGCGCGACGCTGAGCTGGCGACGCTGGCGGCGCAGTCCGCCGCGCTGGGCGCCGGCCGCGGCGGCGCGGCGGTGATCATCGGTGAGCCGGGGCTGGGCAAAACCCGGCTGATCGCCGAGTGGCGGGCGGCGACGCTCGCCGCGCTGCCCGGCGTGCGCTGGGCCGAGGGCCACTGCCTGTCCTACGGCCAGGGGCTGGCCTACCATCTGCTGATCGACCTGGTGCGCGGGCTGCTGGAGGTGACGGCGGCCGACGACGAGCCGGCGGTGGGTGCCGCGCTCGGCCGCCTGACCGACGAGCTGTTTGGCCCGGCCGCCGACGAGGTCGCGCCGTTTCTCGGCCACCTGCTCTCGCTCCGGCTGGACGCGGCGGCCGCGGCCCGCATCCAGGCGCTGGACCCGCAGGCGCTCCAGGGATCGTACCTGGCGGCGCTGCGCCAGCTGATCGCCGCGCTGGCCGCCCGCCAGCCGCTGGTGCTGATTTTGGACGACACCCACTGGGCCGACCCGTCATCGGCCGAGCTGCTGATCAAGCTCCTGGCGCTGACCGACGCGGCGCCAGTGCTGTTTGCGTTTGTGACGCGGCCCGACCACGACGTGCCCGGCTGGAGCATTGTCGTGGCCGCGCGGCAGCTCGGCCGCCGCACCGAGCTAGCGCTGGCGCCGCTGTCCGAGGCCGCCAGCCGCGTGCTGGTGTCGAATTTGCTGGAGGTTGAGGCGCTGCCCGATGGGGTGCGGCGGCTGATCCTGAGCAAGGCCGAGGGCAACCCGTTCTTTGTCGAGGAGGTGATTCGCATGCTGATCGACCGCGGGGCGATTGTGCGCGAGGGCCAGCGCTGGGCCGCGCAGCCCAGCATCGAGGCGCTGGACATCCCCGACAATCTGCAGGGCCTGCTGCTGGCGCGCATCGACCGCCTGCCCGAGGAGGTGCGGCGCACGCTGCGGGTGGCGGCGGTGATCGGGCGGCAGTTTTCGGTGAAGGTGCTGGCGCAGGTCTTGGCCAGCCAGCAGCTGCGCTAGCGCGGCCCGTCGTCGCGGGCGCTGAGCAGCGCGGCAAAGGCGGCGCCGGTCGCCGGCTCGCCCAGCACGGCCGCGAGGTCCTGGGCGGCGCGCTGGCCCGGCGGCGGCAAGAGCGGCGCCAACCCGACGAGGCACTGGTCGGCGAAGGTGCCAAGTGGCCGGCTCAGCTCCAAGAGCAGCAGCGCCGGCGTTGCCAGGCCGCGCCGCCGCAGCGCGGCTGCCCAGCGCGCCAGGCGCTCGGGCTGCGCGCTCACGAGGCGCTCCGGCGCGGGCGGGCGGTGTCGGCCGAGTCCAGAATAATCGTCACCGGGCCGTCGTTGAGCAGCCGGACCTGCATCTGGGCGCCAAACTGCCCGGTCGCCACCGTGAGGCCACGCGCCCGCAGCCCAGCGACGACCGTATCGACCAGCGGCGCGGCCACCGCGGGGTCGGCAGCGCCCACAAACGACGGCCGGCGGCCCTTGCGGGTGTCGGCCAGCAGCGTAAACTGTGAGACCACCAGCGCCGCCCCGCCGACATCGGCCAGCGCCAGGTTAAATTTGTCGTCGGCGTCGCTAAAAATCCGCAGGCCGGCTAGCTTATCGGCCAGCCAGGCGGCCGTGGCCGCGTCATCGCCGTGCGCTACGCCGACCAGCACCAGCAGCCCCGGCCCAATCGCCCCAACCACCGCGTCGCCGACGGTGACGCTGGCCTCGCGCACCCGCTGCACGACCGCGCGCATCAGCCGGCCCGCACTGCCGCGGCCTGCTCCTGTAGCCGCGCAAACAGAATCCGCCCGGTCTTGGTCGTGAACAGCCGCGTGACGACCACCGCCACCTCGCTGCCGATCAGCGTGCGGGCGTCCTCGACGACCACCATCGTGCCATCGTTTAGAAAGCCGACGCCCTGCTCGCGCTCGTGACCCTTGTCGCGGATCACGATCTTGAGGTGGTCGCCGGTGGTGAAGGGCGTGCGCACCGCGTCGGCCAGGGCGTTAAGGTTCAGGACGCGCACATCCTGGAGCGCGGCGATCTTCTGGAGGTTGCCGTCGTTGGTCAGGAGCGACATTTTTTCGGCCCGCGCCAGCGCCACCAGCTTGTCGTCAACCTCGCGCACCACTGGCAGGTCCAGGTCGCTGATCTCGATGCTGAGTGGACTATGCTCCTGGAGGTATTGAAGCATCTCCAGGCCGCGCTTGCCTTTGGCGCGGGTCAGCGGGTCGCCCGAGTTGGCCAGCTGCTGCACCTCCTGGAGCACAAAGCGCGGCACCACCAGGCGGCCGCAGACAAAGCCGGTCTGCACCACCTCGCTGATCCGGCCGTCAATGATCACGCTGGTGTCCATGAGCAGGCGCTGCTCGGTCGTGGTCGCCGGCGGCGTGCGCTGCATGACCCACCAGCGCTCCAGCTCGGTGCGCCGCGCTAGCATGGCGGTCAGGCCAATATAGGCCGCCAGGCCCGCGGCGGCGAGCGGCAGGTAGATGCCCAGAATCCCCGGCAGCCGGCCGAGCGGCACCGCCAGCAGCACGCCGATAAACAGCCCGCCGATCAGTCCGGCGGCGGCGACCAGCAGCTCAATCAGCGACAGCCGGCGGACGTGGCCCATCACGTAGCGGAACGGGTAAAGGGTGACGTGGTGCGTCAGCAGCATGCCGATGCCGACGCCACACAGCACCAGCAGGCTGGTCGCCCACTGTTGGTTGCTGGTCGGCGGGTTGGAGGAGTTGCTGACGCCGAAGCGCCAGCCGCCGTAGCCCAGCAGAATGCCGCCGATGATCCGCGTATAAAAATTAGCCGTAAACTTCAAGCGTCCTCCCCATCTGGCTGGGCCTGCCCGACCAGCACGCCCCGTATCGCGTCGCCGACCGAGCGGGCGTCGCGGACCCGCAGCGGCGGGTTGCGCAGCTGCCCCGCGCTGGTCGGCAGCATCGCCGACTTCAAACCCGAGCTTGCTGGCCTCAACCAGACGGCGCTCGATCTGGCCGGTGCTGCGCAGCTCGCCCGACAGCCCGATCTCGCCGACCAGCACGACGTTGGGGTCAACCCGCTGGTTGCGAAACGACGAGGCAATCGCGACCGCCACCGCGAGGTCGGCGGCCGGCTCGGTGATGCGTAGCCCGCCGACGATGTTAACATAAATATCTTGGTTGAACAGCGGCAGCCCGACGCGCTTGGTCAGCACCGCGACCAGCATTGTCAGGCGGTTGGGGTCGAAGCCGTTGGCGGTGCGGCGCGGCTGCGGATTCTGGGTCTGCGCCGTCAGCGCCTGGACCTCGACCAGGATCGGCCGCGTGCCCTCCATCGTCACCGCCACGGCCGAGCCGGGCGTGCCGGCGCTGCGCTCGGCCAAAAAGACCTGCGAGGGGTTCGTGACCTCGGCCAGGCCCTCTTGCTTCATCTCAAACACGCCGACTTCGTCGGTCGAGCCGAAGCGGTTTTTGACGCCGCGCAGCATACGGTACTGGTGAAAGCGGTCGCCCTCCAGGTACAGCACCACGTCCACGATGTGCTCCAGGACGCGCGGCCCGGCGATGGTGCCCTCTTTGGTGACATGGCCGACCAGGAAGATCGGCGTGCCAGTGTCTTTGGCGACCCGCAGCAGGCGCAGCGCCACCTCGCGCACCTGCGAGACGCTGCCGGCGGCCGAGCTGCACGTCCTCCGCAAACACAGTCTGCACTCGAGTTCGATGATCACCAGGCCGGGCTTGATCTCGGTGATCGCCCGCACAATCGTGTCAAGGTTGGTCTCGGAGTACACCAGCAGCCGCTCGTGGAGCAGGCCCAGCCGCTCGATGCGCAGCTTAAGCTGCTGCGTCGACTCTTCGGCGGAGACGTAGAGCGCCGCGCCGTGCTGCCGCGCGAAGTGCGCTGCCAGCTGCGACAGCAGCGTCGTCTTGCCGATGCCGGGGTCGCCGCCGATCAGGACCAGCGAGCCGGGCACCAAGCCGCCGCCCAGCACGCGGGTAAACTCCTCGCCCTGCACCGGCAGCCGCTCGAAGCCCTCGACCGCCACCTCGGTGATCGGCATGGGGCGGCTGGCGACCAGGCTGCGGGCTTTGGAGGTCGGGCTGGTGGGCGCGACCACCTGCTCGACAAAGGTGTCCCAGCCGCTACAGTCGGGGCATTTTCCAAGCCAGCGCGGCTGCTGGTTGCCACACTGCTGGCAGACAAAGAGTGATCGCGGCTTTGCCATATCTTCTCAGCGAGGGGGTTTAAGAGTAGTGCTAGAAGTATAGCACGACCCCGCCGCTGAGCTAGGCGCGGCCTAGCGCCGGGTGCTGGATCGCTCGTAGTAGCGCCCGAGCTGTGCCGCGGCGGCCCGCCGCACGTCCAGCAGATCGTAGGCCCGCAGCTCAGACCATAGCGGCGGGGCGAAGCGCACGCGGAACAGAAATACTATTCGCGTTCCAGAAAATTACGAGCGATACGGCCCCAATCGCTTCGGGCATCAGCAGCTTGACTACGTGGTTTGCCATCAGGCTGCTCGTCTTCATAGCGTGCCCATGCCGACAGTAGGAGTTTTAGACCATCGGCGGCTCGATTGAGTCGATCTTGTAGTTGTTTTGGATCGGAGATTTCGGCAGTTCCCTCCACTACTTCTACAAGATGCTCATAGGCTGGATGGTTAGTATTAAGTGTGATAACGATGGCACCACCACGGGGCTTCACCGAGAAGAATGCTTGAGTTTCTAAGTCAGCCTCAGCGAATACGTACTTAAGACCATCGGAGACAGTAGTCGCTGCTAGGTGTTTGGCAGCGGTTGCGGTAACACCCTCGTCGATCAGTGATTTTTCGATCGCAGCTTGCCGTTGTTGTGGGGGTAAGGTTTCATCACGATCACTAGCCCCCTGATGCCCTTCCTCTTGCCGTTCGCGCGTAGCAGAGGTGGCAATGGACTCAGGCGAGGTGTTGCTATAGCGCTGTTGCTCAGTCCGTGTACCGCGCGTCTGCTGCTTTAGCCATTTTCGCATTTCACTGATAGTTACCTGAATACGATGTAATAGCTCAATCAGCTGCTCGCGCGGATCGTTATCTTCTTTCATCTCTGCTTTGATTTGTGCTATCGTTGTCCCACTTAACAACGTGTCAAAATCAATTTGTCGATACTCAGAAAAATTACGGGCCGCCTGTTTATTGTTAGTTACACCAAATAACTCATCAAGGGCTGGTGGAAATTCGATTTCAATTCCCCACCAGCGTTCAGTGGGATCATAATTGATTGTCCATGCTTGATCTAGATCAAGTTCTCGTCCAGCACGAACAATAGATACACCAATGTTTTTGCCTGCATGTTGCCCATGCTTAAGTGTTCCGGGATTTGCCCCCTGTCGTGCGCTTTCTTTAGAAATAGAAAAGCGTGTGGTTACCACATGCTCTTCTTCTCCAATTTTGATGATGTAATCATATTGGAAATAATCTTCTGCCCAGCGTGTGAACATAGGCTCATGATTGAAAGGAGCAGGGGTAGAAGTGTTCGGCATCAAATAGCCGGGATCATTAGGTAGGGCAGGCTTTACTTCTCTTGTTGAACTTGGATTATCCATATCGAAGGCAACAAGGTTAATTGTGACGCGGTTTTCAGCTAAAAATCGACGGTACATCCGACCAACTAAGAACTCAGAATTGTCAATAATTGAGCGAGCAGTACGCCACATGAGCCGATCCAAATTTGACCAAATAATCAGTGTACCGTGTTCCTCAAATGTCGATCCTGCCTGTTGCCAAATTTGGGGAATCGGTTTTAAGGTGGGTTCAGGAATTATACTCTGTTGGCCCTGGCGGATCAGATCAACGTCCAAGAATGTATAGAGCGCTGAGTTGATACCATTCTGCCAGGACCAGACTTCAACGCGCGTACATTGTGAAATTGACGCGCTCGGTAAACCCATACCAAACCGACCCATGCCAGTCTGTTGATCAGATTTGAGGTGTGTGCCATTACCGAATTGCAGTGCAATTTTAAGCACATCGGCGTCCATGCCGCACCCATTATCAAGCGTGGCGATTTGATGGATCTCGTGATCGGCGGCGCTGTCCAGATACGTCGATTCGCTCACCACATAACAACTCAACAATGGTTGCTCCAGCCTGAATCGAATTGTCCATGAGTTCGGCAATGGCATAGGCAGCATTTTTATAGCCATTATCGCGCATTGCTTGTACGGCAAGATGGACAGGTACAATATCGTTCATACTTCCCTCCAAACGTCTTCCCAATTAGTAAAAGCTTCAGCTACACTGCCAAAGCCCGGTAGATTTTGATCGATCACAGTTACGATTTCGGCCGAAGCGTTCCCACCAACACGTGGTCCACGAATGGCGCGGCCGACCATCTGGCTGTACAGCACTAATGACTTTGTGGGCCGCGCAATGAGGGCTGCACTGGTTTGTGGTGCATCAAAGCCGGTTGTCAATACGCCATAGTTGCACAAAATTTTTGGCTCAGGAGAGGTGCGCTTATATTCTGCTATCATCCGTGTGCGCTCAATAGAAGGTGTATCAGCACTAATTGATGCCGCATCCCAACCTCGCGCTGTTAATATTGCTGCCAGCATCCGAGAATGATCCACCGATGCAGCAAAGACAATCAATCGTTGATGTCGTCGCGCTAGCTCTTCAAGCTTGATGATAATTTTGAGGTTACGTTGCTCATCGGCTGCTAAACCCTGCAAAATGGCGGCCGGTAGATCAAGTTCAGTTTCGATGAGTTGTAAATCATTGGCAGAAAGCTCAATGCCATCATGGTAAAGCAATGGTACAAACACTGCCCGCGCTAGATAACCTTGCTCAATCAGATAATCGACAGGATTAGGGTAGCCCTCAACCTGGAGCGTAATTTTTTGGCTAGCGAAAAATGTTGCTAGCTCTTCATCGGCGTTTACGTTATTCCATGTGCGCCCAGGTGTCGCTGTTAAGCCAAGTAGTGCGGCGGTTCGCCCCTGTGTTACGAGCGTATTCAACACTAAGCGATATGTTGTAGCTATTGCTTGGTGTGCCTCATCGATTACGACAAGGGATGTACGGCCTGCTAACGTACTGATCGTATACAATTGGCTTAGTCCAGCACGATATAGCTTGGTTAAGCTGGAGATTACGATACCGTCCCGCGCCTCTTCAAGCGACAGCCCTTGAGCACCCCAGAAGCGGTGGACTTTCACTTCACGATCACCTATGTGTTGCCAAGCATTCTCGAACTCTGTTGCCGCTTGCTCACACAATTCCTCACTATATGCCAGCCAGATCACGAGCGTAGGCTCATGATTACGAAGATGGGTGGCAATGATTTGCATGGCAGTGCGTGTTTTTCCAGAGCCAGTGGGCATGTGTAGCAATACTCTGCGAGGTTCCTGAGCTAATGTATGAAGTACCTTTCGTGCTACATCTCGCTGATGCTTGAATAAAGGCAGATGCGGAGTTATGACGGCCTGAGATGTAACTATCGACCGTTCTTGTGGCAGCGGCAGGGCAACCTCGAAGAAATCGTGCAGCGCCTGCTCGCGCGTTGAGCCACGCGCAATCGGGACTGTGCGAAGCGCAGCGTATATATCGTTTTGTCCGCCAACCCCAATACTCGTAGCTAGCCGCTCGGCCTCATCCGGCTTAAGCAATTCGAATAAGAGCGCACGATACTGTGGCTGCATCAGCAGCTCTGAAGGCGTGAGAAGATCACGCAACAGACTCTGTAGACGAGATGGTGTGAGAATGCTCCAATCTAGCAATCTCAGTAACCGCAATACATTGCCGCCCAAAATCGTCTGCAATGTCTCATCATCGGCGCGGGATAGCAGCAAATCAAAGCGCATCAGTAGTTTCTGGTTTAAGCCAGGGTGAAATACGCGCCCATAAGATGTCGCATATACGATCAGTGCGCCTTTCAATCAATTGTTTATCCCAGTTGCCTCCTATACCTAGATTTACAATCGAACGAATATGTCTTTGATGTTCTGCTTCATACAATTTCTTAATAGTTTTAGTTGCTAAGTTAACGCCATGTCGGCCTGCTAAAATTGTTAACTCTTGGCGCTTAATTGGATCAGTTTGTGCAAGATGCTCATAGTACAGCCATTTCTCAAGCCAACGCTTATTGCCTGCAACTGAATTAATACTAACTGGAAGGAGGATAAGGTTACCAATACGTTGTTGATCTGTGCTTACATAAATTTCCTTACTCCATGTTCCACCTGAGTCTCGCGTTTGTGGGGCAACGTGTTCTATGCTACTAAAATCTGGATCGCGCCAGTGGAGTGGGGTAAGGTGAGGATCTGTCCCTTTAATAGCGATTTTCATCAATCCAGCAGAAGAATCATCAGGCTCAGTATCATGTGCCGCTACAAATAATGCGAACTTACATACAGCCTTGGCTGTATCGTATCGTAGATCCTGCCGTGCCTTAAGTTTCCATTCGTCCTTAGTGGGAAGTTTTTTACTTTTCAATACACCCTTAAGATAAACTTCTAGTTGGTCTGTAGAAAGCTGTGCATCTCCTTTCTCCCAAGACATTTGGTTTGACAATAGCTTACGGTATACATCATCCATACCTTATTTGGTAGGGCTGAACGCCAAAGGGTAAAAAACGCAGCTACTGCACGACAGGCCAGCGCAAATTCAAGCTCTGCACCAGCTTTCTTCCGCAAAATCTGTGCATAAAAGCGACTTAGGATAGTGTGAGCCATCGTATGTCCAGCTTCCTTAATATATAAGACACACAAAGAAGCTTCATTTGCTAAGTCAGTATCGAGACCTTGTAAGCGTGGTAATACTAAAAGGTTTTGGATTTTTGGGTCAAAACCCACTACCTCATGCCAATATAGTGCCAAGTCACCCATCCGTCGCACAAATTCTTCTTGCTTCTGCTTAGTGAGACTTGTATATTCTTTCGTTAGCCACATACGTTGTGCACTAAACTGATTTGGTAGCTTGGTGCCATCTTGGACTAGAGCAAATGCTGTAAGATAAGCATTCGTGAGAGTATTTTTTGCAGCGGCCGTCGTTGCTTGGCTAAATAAAGTATTAACGTGTTCAAAATATGCTTCAGACGTTGAATTTTGGTACGATTCATCATAGTCCTCGGGTGATTTGACTACGAGTGGTTTGAAGGTTTCGATAGCAGTTAGAGGTGTCCCAGTAGCATTAAGAGATTGAAACATATCAAATGCGCCTTCATCTGTTACTGGTACAATTACAGTAAAACCGCAGCGGCGCAGCATATAATAGCAGAAGGCTAGCAGCTGTACAATTGCACAAACTGTATCTTCCGTTTGTGTAATTGTATATTCCGTATTTGAAACTAAATCCGCATAATTAGAGACTACAGCGACTATCTCTGGACGCGAGAAGTTCCACAACTGACCCTCAGGAATACTGCTTCCCAATATTTCCCATGCGCGGGGAAAATTATCGCTGCTGTTAGGTAAATGAACGGTAGCAACTTCTTCTAACAAAGCATCCATTAGTCGAAGATTACGACCAACTGGCTCGCCTGGCGGGATAAGCGGAAAGTTTGGGTCTGGCGGGTTGTCATCAATTGCTTGAATAAATTGTGCCAGAAATGCTGAGACATCCGACTTGTAGGTAGTCTGACCTTGATCTCGCTCGACCCATGTATCACGACCACGAATGACAATGGGCTTCCGCTCTGGTTTGCCTCGCTTTAAATCAAATGAAAATACTTCTTGCAGTGTCTTCTGCCATGCGCTAATAGCAATCGCTAAATCAAGATAGTATGAGCCATCAGTTGCCCCATGAGTGAGCAAAGCTTGTCTAAGCTTATGGAGGCGTTGATATAGTAAACACGATAGCATCGCTAACGTAGAAATACGCTGCTGCCCATCAATTATCTTTCTGAGCTGATCAGGTCTTGCTTTCTGATCGAGCTTGCTAACCTCTCCATCGCCCTCTTTTGGATCAGTTAAGATGACGGTACCCATAAAATGCAGCGATTTACTATTTTTCAATGACGCTTCGACACCATATCGAATATCTGCCATTAGTTGTATAACATTTCCCTCGTCCCAGCTATAGGCACGCTGATAAACTGGAATATAATATGCCATGTCATCAGGGCTAAAAAACTTTTGTACAGATATAGACTCAACTTTGAAAAAGTTTGCAATATCAGACATAGAGATTACTCCTTTATAAATAAGAAATAGTTGAGAGATCGTTTGTAAAGCTCTGCTAACGCCTGCAACTCAACTACATCAACCCGGCGCTCGCCGCTTTCTGACCGGGAGACGAACGATTGGCTGACGCCGAGCTGGTGAGCAACTTCCTCTTGCGACAGCCCTGCCTCAAGCCGGGCCTGGCGAAGACGGTTAGCAAACAGTTGGTAGTGTTCGGCATAGGTTTCACTGAGCTTCATTGGCAGCTATGCTAAAATCGCATAAAACAAAGCACTCGGAGCAATTGCTCCGAGTGCTTTGTTGCCATTGTATAAGCTATGTTGTCGGCCTATAGGTGACAAACGTCGCAGCCTTTCTCATCATCCTCTGCATCAAGTGCCTCGCCAATGAGCTTGATGAGCGGCTGATTAGGGCGTCGCGCGCGCTCATCTGCTATCCGTTGAATATGGCCAAGCCTGATCTGCTCAATGCGCTCGGGTTGCTCTAGCTCGGCTAGGGTTTCGCGCTGCCGCCATGAAAAATGCTCGCCGCCACGCTCGGTTTCGTAGGCTTTGGCTTTCTGAAAGAGATCAGGATGCTGCTCCTTCAAGCCCGCCCATTCGCCAGTCCGCTGGAAAAAGCAAAAGTAGCAGCCGCTACGTTGACGCCACTCGTAATAGGTTGGAAGACCAACCCCACTTTCTTCCAGTAATCGCTCGACATCGGCGATCCGTAGGCCGTGCTGCTTATAAGGATAGACGACCTTGATGTTAGGCTTAGTCGTCTCATAGCCGCTGCGCTGCTCATCGGCACGAATTCCGATGTAGCTCCAGACCTGATCGTTTCCAACATAGGTTTCAAATGGCTCGATCTTGAGTTTGCGCGTACACCAGCGTACCTGCGCGGACGGCAACATGCCGCCATACATTTCGAGCCAATGATTGAATCCACGTTCGGGATTGAGCCGAGTGATCTTCCGCTGGAGATATGCCTCAAGGCGATCCAGGTACTCATAGGTTTCTGGTAGCTCTTCATGGGTGTCGCAAAAGACGTATTCAAGCTGTGGAATCTTGCCGCGCAGATAAATAGCTAATCCGGTGCTATCTTTGCCACCGCTAAGGCTGACAATATGGCGTCCAGGACGAGCTGCCCACTCTGCAAAGTCCGCTGCATGCTGATCATTCATAGTGTCCATTCCCGTTCGCTAATGCTAACGTCGGCTGTAGCAATTCTGCGAGCACGGCGGTCTTCTGTTCAGGTGTGAGTGTAACATACCGTTCAAGGATAGCGCTTAACTCTACTAATAGCTCGTCCATCTTAGGGTGACGATTCGCAAAATGCACCACCGTGCTGACTTCGCCCTGCTCATCGGCAATGCCAACCCGCATAATTTGCGTGTTCGGTGGCAGTGTTTGGGTGGTGACTGCGATTTGCTCAGAAACGCCGAACTGACGACCTAGCTCGGCGATGTTAGCGTTGAACGTAATAACATCGCTATCGCGCCACGTATTAAGTGGTTTTCGGCCAACCAATGCCGCGACACTTTCAATCCAGCCACTGCCGGCCTCCGCATTGAGTAGCCGGACGCCTAATGAACAAATCATGGGTTCACTGCTTACGTCTGCGATGAGCTGGTAGCGCTGTGTTAGCTCACTATGGAGGGCTACCAACTCGCTGCTGCTGGCACCGAATGCGCGTTGGATACGATCCTTTACCTGACCGATAAGTACTGTGTAGGCGCCTTGTAACTCTTGGAGTCCTTCACGTAGCGCCACGAAGAATGCTTCAATCAGCACATCATGGACTGGCTGATCAGGATCAAATGGCGGATATCCACATGCTTGGGGCAGCGTTAAGAAAAGCAGCTCGTCTGGAGCTCGTGCCTCAAAGAATAGCTTGCCGAATCGCCTGGGCCTGCGTGCTAACAGCCTGGGTTGTGCGGGTATATTGCGGTAAGCTATTGACCAATCGCAGTAGCGGAGTGACTGCATCAAGCACTGCTGGCTGCACCTCGCGCGTAAGCGCACTGGGTGCCAATGCTCGTGCCAGGCGCTCATAGACTGCCATGCGCACACCGCTAGCCCGACTTCGCCGGATACCGAAGTAATTCGGCTGCCGCAGCAGTCGCTCAAACGTAGCAATATCAGGAACCGGCACATAGTTGCCATGCTCATATAGTGCAAGCTCGCCGCTGCTGGCCATGTAGGCAGCCATAAACAGCAAGGGTACAACGCCGGCTTTCACTCCAAATGGTGGAGCCTCAAGCTGCTGATACAAAGCAGCGAGTGACTGAATAGCCAACTCGGCAGTAGTCAAAAATTGTTGGATCACTTGCCAGACAGGCTGGAGATGGAGTGGGTCAGCATCAGGGGGCGGCCCGAATCCCCAAGTTCCGTCTGTCTTTTTCCGGTGCATACCGCTGCTACGAAACACACTTTCATAGATTGCCCGCTCCGGTGGATACCCAACCAAACCAAGCCCGTCCTTGTGAGCGTGGGCTAGCATAGCTTCAACAAGGTTACGGCGAGCTTTTGTAGCTTGGGCCGAAGGCTGACGGCGAACAATCAGCTCATTCCAGATGCGAGGGGCAGCAACATAAGTTTCATCACAGGCGCGTGAGAGTAGTTCGTCAACATGGCGGGCGGAGCGTACATTCTGGGCAACTCCACGCCAGTACCACTTGCTTGTACCAATGCCATAGGTCGAACTAATTGTTGTAGTCAGCAACTCCTGAGCTTCCACTAGCCGGCTTGATAGTTCACGGTAGGCGGCGCGGTCATTATTAAGCTCGGGCTGGTTTTTGATAACGTGCTGGAGTGCGGCAACATCAAGCAGCAGATCACGTAGTTCGCGTACACGTTCGGGTAGCACAATAATCCGCTGGCCTTCAGTGCTGCGATCAGGGTGCTGGGTCCATAGGTGAGCTGTCTGTAACGCCTCATCATCAGCCGGCACAACATACAACATATCGCCATCGGCGTTGCTCGTAATTGGCAGCGCGGCTATGAGTTCGGCGGGATCAATAAAACGTACCGCGAAAAAGCGGACTGCACCAGTTTGATAGCTGTGTCGGCGGGCGACCATGGGTGTAACATTCGCATGTTGCTGGAAGAGCTTTACCAGCGGGATACGATCCCCTAGTTCATTACGTGCGGCCTGTGTCATACCATCAAGGTCGAGATCACTCCCTTCCCAGATAACAAAACTTCCACGGTGCTGACGGTAGGTAATGTGTTTACGGTTTTCTAGCTCATTGAGTGCGCGCTCAACATCATTCTCGCCATACAGTCCCTGCAAGGCAAACGAAATATGGCCTCGGCTCGCACGTAGACCCTGACTTTGACCTAAAGCGCCCAGAACACCGATTGCTGTGAGGACATCTGGCAGTAAACCTTCACGCTCGGGAAGCTGTGCGAGCGCTTCGGCTAGCTGCGCCCAGCGCTGACCACGGGCACGGCTGAATAAACTAGCGCCGAGCGTAGCATGAACGTAGGCATACAACTGTGGCAGCCGATAAATCGGCAACTCATTGTTCGCAGCCCCCGGTGTGGACTGCAAAAAATCCTGGACGCTCCACGGCTCGGGCGAGGTGAGAAATGCAAACAGTGATCGCTCATTCTGTGCAAGCTGCCGAAATAATAGCGGCAGCGCCACCAGGACCGTTGGGTGGAGTGGATATGCCTGCTGTACCAGTGACTGCCACTCAGCCGGCGCGACATCAGCAGGCCGCAGCCCCAAACGCTCAGCAAGCGCCGCATGCTCCGCGGCCCACTGTTGACGTAGCTCAATAAACTGCGCATTACCCTCAGCGTGAAGTGCGCGTCCAACCATCCGTAGCATTTGGATCGGCGGCTCTTGAAAGGGCAAATCAATGAACCGACCTTGCACTTTGGCCCACTCAACCCGGCGCGTCGATCCCGCAGTACTAACATACCGATCAAATGCCTGATGCAGAATCGTAACCACCGCGAATGGCACACTACGGCTACGGGCTGCCATTTCGGCTAGGGTTTGCAGTACAAATAGATCCCGCTCATCAGATTGACGGGCTGCGTAATCCAAGAATTGGCCTAGCTCGTCAATAATAAGGATCAGACCATCCCATTGGGTGCGCTCAGATACTAGAGCTGCGGCATCTGTACATAAATCAGCCACCTGCTGAGGATCAATCTCCTGATCCTCGGCGGCGTTTGCAATCAGTCGTGGTATTCGCAGTCGTCCATCGCGTAAGCTCGGCTGTGCTTCAAGGGTGTGGTGTAGGCTCCGTAGCACCGCCTGCCGTAACGATGAGTTGTTACCACTTACGAGGACCGGCAGCAGTTGTGGCCCCGCAGACTGAACCTGTGGTGTCGTGCCTTCGGTTGTATGCTGGGCAACTAATGTTTGACGATGCTGCGGGCTACTCTGCATATAATGGGCAAGAAAGACGCCAAAGGCAGATTTACCAGAACCATATGGACCAATCAGGGAGAATGCCCGCGCGGTCGCATCTTGCTGTACCCCAGCCATGATGCGATCAATAGTCTGAATCACGAGAGGTGTGACTTGATAATCGCGCACGCCTGCATGATCGCTGCCAAAGTCCCGCAAAATATGAATCGAGCGAGTATAGCGGGCTGGAATAGCTAGTCGAGGAGTGGAGTTAGACATAACGTACCTCGGCTGCAAATGCTTTGGCTAGGAGAGCTTCAGCTGTGGAGTCATCGCCGAGTTCAGGCCAGGCAACTTGCCGAATACCAGCCTGATCCGAGTAATAGGCACGTCCGTCAGTAATATCGGCGATATATTGCAATCGGCTGAGCAAGGCGTCTTCATCCAGGCGAAAGATCTGTCCAGGTGAGCGAGGGGCATACGCGATGTCACTAAATGCGAGGGTATGACGGCCCATCTGACGCATCATATCAAAGATGGCGAAAGCTACCAACGCATCAGGAAGATCAGGCTGTTGCTTGGCAACAATCCGATATGCGCGCTGACCTGGGAGCATTTGAATAAGATCAAGGTCAGCCAGTGGACACAGCAGCAAATCCTCTTGAATTGTCATATTGTGCTGAGAAGCGGGACGGTAATAGCAATTTAGCATACATTCAATATCACGAGTGATGGTTGATTCAGACGGCACCCGCCAGTTATGCTCGTTCATCAAGGCGCGGATTTGGTTACTCAGCTCCACAGCAGAGAACTCGCTGCCTTTCAGCAGATTAAAGGTGTAGAACCAAGTGAATGCAGCCTCTGGGCGCGCTGCGATGTGCCAATGTAGGAGCCAGCGACTCGCAGGAGTTACAAGAAATGGATCCCAGCCCTGATCATGGAGGAGTGCATGGCCAAGTGGGGTTGCTTGGTCGTAGCTGCCAAGTGGAGAACGTCCAAATACTCCACATACTCGCCCCCAAAACCGAATCGACTGGGCCATATTTTTGCCGACGCCAAGCAGCACAAAGGCATCGTCCCGATAAAAAAGGTCGGGGGTATGTTGCAGAATATCGTAGGCTTTCTTAAGCCAGTTGCTACGTAAAGCGAAGGTTTCATGGCCGCTGAAGCTCGGGGCGGCGCTGGGAGGTAGTAGGGCTGACAATGAAGCTGCCATCAGGCGTAGACCTCCCACAATGTTATGTTATGGAACAAGTGTACGGGTGCGATTATACCATCAGCCCGACCACCTAATCGTTGTCCGTTTAAGCTGACGCCCTGAAATGTGCTGGTCGCATTGACTCGCCCTTTGAGCTGGCGGCGAATGTCGGGGTTGAGCGGCGGTGTCATGCCCGGATCATACGCCGCGCGCGCCAATCCGACAAGCCCCGGCGACGATGGCTGGCACGCTGGTTGCTGGGGGCAGCGCCGCTGGTGGTGGTGGAAGGTCATCGGCGAAGGAGGAGGAGATGATCGCACGACGGTTCGCGCTCGTGATGGGCGTGGTCTATCTGCTGGTCGGGCTGATGGGGCTGCTGGGCATTGGCCTGAGCCAGCCCGCCGATATGACGATGCTCAACGATCTCAACGTCACGGCGCAGTCGGGGTATCTGCTGGGGCTGTTCCCGGTCAACGTGCTGCACAACATTGTGCACCTCGTGATCGGCGCGCTGGGCGTTGCGCTGTCGCGCCAGACCGGCAGCGCCCGTGGCTACGCTCGCGGCCTGGCGGTGTTCTATGGCCTGCTGGCGATCATGGGCCTGATCCCCGCCCTGAATACGACCCTGGGCCTGATCCCAATCTTCGGCCACGACGTGTGGCTCCATGCCCTGAGCGCGATTGCCGCGGGCGTGGTCGGGTTTATGGTGCGCGACGAGGTAGTGTCGGTTGATGCTGGCCGCACGACGCGCCCGCAAGTCTAGGAGGCCGCGATGAACAACCTGATTTCAACCAAAGCCCATGGCGTGCTGGACTATCTGACGGTCGGGACGCTGCTAGCGCTGCCGCGGGCGCTCGGCTGGGACAAAAAAGTCACCACCTGGATGACCGGCATGGCCGGTGGCACGCTGCTGTACACCGCGCTCACCCGCTATGAGCTGGGCCTGATCAAGGTGCTGCCGATGCGCGGCCACCTGTGGCTGGATGCGATGAGCGGCCTGGCCTTCTGCGCCGCGCCCCTGCTGCTGCCGGATGAGGAGCAGCTGGTCGTAGGCAGCCTTGTCGCCATCGGGGTCTTTGAGCTGGCGGCGGCGCTGACCACCGAGCCGCGGCCGGCGCTGCCAGAGCAGGCCGCTGAGTCGGCCGATGACCTCCATTATATCGTCGCCGATGCCGCGGACGCGCTAAGCGAGCGGATAGCCGGCCGGTAGTCGGGCGGCGCGATCAGTCGGCGTCAAAGCAGCGGCGGGCAGAGTGTGTGGCACTCGCCTGCCGCTGCGTCCTGTCTTGATCCAAAAGAAACTACTACCGGCTTTGGCGAGCGCGTGCGTGGACGCAAGCGGGAGGATAGGCTGGTCACTGGTCCCAGGCCTGGACAATTCCGAGAATGCAACAGCCCTAGCTAAAGCTCTATGCTCATCCCAGGGCTGAAGCTCCTGGGCTTTCGCGCCTTGGACAAGGTTCCCCAGGCGGTGATCGAGCTTTACAGTCTTGGGAACATCACAGCGCGTTCTATGGCTTTGCAAAGCCTTATGTGAATAAACTAAGCAACGGATGAACGTGGCAACACTGTAAAGCTGTCCTGAACCTTGTCTAAAGGCATTGGTCCCAAGTTAAGGGTTTTACGACCATGTCAAGGTCTGGATCGCCATGAAAACTGCTGGTATGATCGCGCGTATGGCAACAAAACCTCCATCTGCGCCGAAGAAAAAGCCGAGTTCGGTGCGCCATACCCGCGCCATTCAGCGGGACCGGAGCAAGCGCCCGACCGTGGCGCCATCTGCCCCGGAGGTTGAGGCGCACTTGACTGCCCTGATCCAGCCCGCCACCTTCGCCCAGATCGCCGCCTTTCAGTCCCTCGGCCTCCGCGAGCGCATCCTGACCTTGCCCGTGATGGTCGCCTTTGTCCTCAGCCTGATCTGGCGCCACATCGGCTCGGTCTCGGAGGCGGTCCGGGTGCTTCAGCAAGAAGGCATGCTCTGGGTGCAACCGACGGCCGTATCGGCCCAAGCGCTCATGCAACGCTTGGGCAGCCTGCCGGCCACCTTGGTTGCCGGCGTCTTCCACGACCTCCTGCCCCACCTCCACACCCGCTGGCAGGCGCGCCAGCGTCCCCTGCCGCCCGCACTGGCGTGGGCGCACCAGCACTTTCCGGCGGTCCTGGCGCTGGATGGGTCAACCCTGGACACCGTGCTGCGCAAGATCGGCCTGGTCCGTGGGGCGACGGGTTCGGTCTTGGCTGGGCGCATGGCGGCCCTGTTGGATGTGGTGCGTCACGTGCCGCGCCAGGTGTGGTACGAGGATGACAGCTGCGCCCATGATCAACGCTTCTGGGACCGGGTGGTCGTCACCCTGGAACGGGGTGTGCTGCTGATCTTCGACCTGGGCTTTTTGAATTACGCCCACTATGACGACCTGACCGTGCGGGAGGTCAACTTCCTCACGCGGGCCACCACGAACATGGCCTATCGCGTCGACCGCGTGCTGCAAGCCACTGCCGAGGTGCACGACCGGATCGTCTGGGTCGGATCGGGCGCCGAGCATGCCTGCCGCCAGCCGCTGCGGCTGGTGGAATGGCGCCATCAGGGCGTCTGGTATCGCTACCTCACCAACGTGCTTGACCCCGCAGTTTTGCCTGCGCCCTACGTGGTGGCGCTCTATTGGCAGCGCTGGCGGATCGAGGATGCGTTCAATGCGGTCAAGCGGCTGCTGGGCCTCGCGTATATCTGGACGGGGTCGACGAACGGCGTCCAGGTCCAAGTGTGGGCCACCTGGCTGCTGTATGCAGTGCTCACCGACCTAACCGATGCGGTAGCTGACGCCCTCGCCGTCCCGTTCCAGGCGGTGTCGCTGGAAATGGTGTATCGCGGACTGTATCATTTCACCCAAGCCGTCCAGCGCGGCGATGCCGACGATCCGATTGCCTACCTCGCGGCGAAAGCCAAATTGCTCGGCATTCTGAAACGCACGCGGAAACAGCGGTCAGCGCTCAACGACCTGTTGTACTTGACAGTTCCACACGATCCTTAACTTGGGACCAATGGTCTAAAGGCACATTATTGCAACAGCCCTGTTTTCGCAGCGCGACGACCAGCGCAGTCGCCGCGCTGCTTTACAATGGCGTGTCTTTACACGCGAACGCTGCCCAGGCGGCGCCCGCTTAAGCGGTGGGATGAGCGCATCGCTTCACCCAAAGGGTACCCGGCTTTAGCTTCTCAAGCGATGCGCTCATCCGTTCTTTGGTATCATTCTCCGTAGGTGTCCGCACCTTAACAGCTGAATGTTAGGTGTTCTCGCGAAGAATCCGTCGCGAGGTAAAACATTTTCGGTCCGTGGCGCACTGGTTCGGCGGAAGGAGCCAACCTGAAAGCCAGGATAGGCAGGTGCATTTAAGGTCACACACCATTTCACGTATGTGCTTGGGGGCATGAGACTCGGGCGGCAGTCGCTGAAGCCCACGTGTTTACACGTGGGAGCCGTCACTGGCCCATGTAGGTGATCTGAAAGACCCGCCCGCCCTCGTCGTCGCTGACGAGCAGGCTGCCGTCAGGCGCCGTCAGTACGTCGACCGGGCGGCCCCAGGCGTCGCCGGTGGTGCGCCAGCCGACCGCAAAGTCCTCGACCGGGCCGGGCTTGCCTGCAGCATCGACCGGGATACGGACCAGCTTATAGCCGGTCGGCGCGGTACGGTTCCACGAGCCGTGGAACGCCACAATCAGATTGCCATGGTAGGCGGCCGGAAACTGCTCGCCGGTGTAGAACGTCAGGCCCAGCGGCGCGGAGTGCGCCTGCATCTCTACCGCCGGCGCCGCGACGCCCGCGCAGCCGCCCGGCTGGCCAAAGTCGGGGTCGACGATTCGCCCGGCGTGGCAGCGCGGCCAGCCAAAGTCGGCGCCGTCGGCCAGGATATTCACGGTCTCCGGCGGAAGGTCATCGCCCAGCACGTCGCGGCCATTGTTGCTGGCCCAGATCTCACTGCTGCCCGGCCGCAGCGCCAGGCCTACGGCGTTGCGCAGCCCTTTGGTGTACAGCCGACCGCCGGTGCCGTCAGGGTTATACTGCCAGACCGCGGCGCGGCGGGCGTCGTCCTCCACGCACACATTGCACGACGAGCCGACCGACACATACAGCTTGCCGTCGGTGCCGAACAGCACGGTGCGGGTGCGGTGGCCGCCGGTCGGCAGCGTGGGGATGATGACCTCCTGCGCGCCGAAGCCGTCGCCCTCGATCTTATAGCGGCTGATCTGGCTGGTCTCGCCGACGTACACATACCCGTCGTGGAACGCCAGGCTGTGGGGCGTGTTGAGGCCGGTGATCACATCGCTGGCACGGTGCAGGCCGTCGCTGCCGGCCGCGCTGTCAAAGCGCACAATGCGGCCACGGCTGATGTCGGCGGCGTAGACGCGGCCCTGCAGGTCGAGGGCCAGGCCGCGCAGCGCGCCGGTGACTTTGGCGTAGACGCCGACCGCAAAGCCCGGCGGCAGCGTCAGCGGCTCAGGCGGCGCCACGAGCGGCGTGGCGGCAGAGTTTGTCGCTGCCGGCGCGGCAGTCACAGCAGGTGCGGCGGTGGCAGCGCCCGTCGTTGCTGACGCGGCAGTGGCCGCGCCAGCCGTCGCGGATACGGCGGGCGCGCTGGTTGCGGCGGGCGCGCTGGTCGCCAGCGGGACCGTGGTGGGTGCGGCGGCGGCATCGCGCAGCGCGCTGGGCGTCCGCGAGCCAACCCCGCAGCCCGCCAATACGAGGGCGATGAGCACAAGCGTCAGATTTCGCATCTCGGTTCTCCTTCACTATGATTAAATCGTACCGGGATTCGCCACGGAGCTTTAACGCAAAGACGCAGAGGGCGCAAAGACGAGGGGATTTAATGGACGAGGTGCCACGCTTGTTTCTACTGACGGCTGACGGCTGACGGCTGATAGCTCGTCCCAACTGACAACTATAATAGTCTGATGGAGCTGACACGTTTTTTCTGGCGGCTGGGGCCGCGCGACCGCTGGCTGATCGGCGGGCTGGCCGTCTACCTGTTTATCTACACCTTCGCCGTCCCGATGCTGATGCTCGATCTGGTGCCGGCGTGGGGCCGCGGCATGGGCGGCGCGCTGCTGATCTTGCAGGGCGGGCTGGTCGGCGGCTGGCTGGTGCGCGGCGCGGGCTGGCGTGGCGCCGTGGCGGCCGGCTGCATTAGCGCCGGCGGCTTCGTGGTAGAGTATGTGGGCGTGACCACCGGCTGGCCGTTTGGGCCGTACCAGTACACCCCCGTGCTGGGCTGGCAGCTGGCTGGCGCCGTGCCGCTCGCGATCCCGTTTGCCTGGCTGCTGGTTGTGCCGACGAGCCTGGCAGTCGCGCGCTGGCTGGTCGGCGGCTGGCGCTGCGTGGCGCTGGCGGCCGCGCTGGCGCTGGTGCTTGACCTCCTGATCGAGCCGGTCGCGGCGTATGTCGTCGGCTACTGGCAGTGGGAGGCCCCCGGCCGCTACTACGGCGTCCCGACGGCCAACTTTGTGGCCTGGGCTACCACCGCCCTCGTGCTGGCCGCGCTGACCTGGGCGCTTGTCGGGCGGCGCTGGGCGCAGATGCCGCTCGCGTGGCTGCCGCCGCTGCTGTATGGCCTCAACGTGCTGCAGTTCTGGCTGGTCGACCTGGCCTACGGCTACTGGTGGGCCGTCGCGCTGGGCGCCGCGGTGCTCGGGCTGCTGGGCTGGCTGGTGATCCGGCTGACGCGCTAATTCTTTTTCCCGTATGGAGAGCCTAACACAAAGGAGTGTTGCAATGAACATTGATCTGATTGGGGTGCCGCTGGACTTTGGCGCCGGGCGGCGCGGCGTGGACATGGGGCCGAGCGCGATCCGCTACGCCGGGCTGCGGCAGGGGCTGGAGGCGCTCAACCACCAGGTGTTTGACCTGGGCAATATTCCGGTGCCGGTGGCCGAGACCTGCGTACCCGGCGACCCGCACCTGAAATATCTTGACCCGATCGTGGAGGTCGCGCAGCGGCTAGCGACGGCGGTCGAGACCAGCATCGCCGACGGCCATGTGCCGCTGGTCCTCGGCGGCGACCACGCGCTGTCGCTGGGCTCGGTGGCCGGCGCGGCCCGGCAGCGCAAGCTCGGCCTGATCTGGTTCGACGCCCACGGCGACTTCAACACCGCCGACACGACGCCCTCGGGCAACATTCACGGCATGCCGCTGGCGGCGCTGCTCGGCTTTGGCGACGAGCGGCTGACGACGCTGAAGGGCGTGCAGCCCGGCGGCCCCAAGCTGGAGCAGCAGAAACGTCGTGCTGGTCGGCATCCGCGACCTGGACCGTGCCGAGCGCCGCCTGCTGGAGAGCACCGACGTCCATGTGTTCTCGATGGAGGCGGTGGACCGCTGGGGCATCTGCGCCACGATGGAGCGGGCGATTGCGCTGGCCACCGCCGGCACCGACGGCGTGTGGCTGAGCCTCGACCTTGACGGCGTTGACCCGATGTTTGCGCCCGGCGTTGGCACGGCCGTGCCTGGCGGCATGACCTTCCGCGAGGCCCACCTGGCCGTCGAGCTGGTCGCCGAAACCGGCCGGCTGGTCGGGATGGATCTGGTCGAGGTCAACCCGATCCTCGACTCGGAGAATCGCACCGGGCAGCTGGCGGTGCAGCTGGCGCTGTCGGCGTTTGGCAAGCGCATCTGGTATCGCGAGAGCGACGAGCAGCTGCGGCGCGACGTGGTATCTGGCGCTGGCGCGATCTTGACATTCTGCCCAAATTTCGGTATGATTCCGCCCTGGTGATCGCAAGACCATCAGCTTATCCGCCACCCGCTTGGCCTGTGGCCCTGACACGCTCAGGAGCACGCCACAAACAATCTCATCGCGCCGTGCGCGAATGATTGTGCCTTCCGGGCATTCTTGCAGGATTTATGGACGTTTTTTCGACATTACGCTGCACCTGCTGCGTCCTGCTAGAACACCTGGGTGGGATCTAATGCCTGCGCTGTGGTAGACCTCCGCGTCTGATACATCGCCCCGCACCACCTGGCGCGGGGCTTTTCATTGCCCGCTAGCTTACGACCGGCAGGACTCTCGTCCGTCGGTTGTTCTATTTTTAAAGCTCCGCAAGGGGTTTGGGAGGGTTCAGACATTGCCAGAGCAGACATTTCGTGAGTTCCTGGGGGTCCGTTACGGGAAGACGGGCGATGGTCCGATCAACGATTTCTTGAGCCGCAGCAACGAGCGGCTCCTATTGGCAGATCGGGTTGACCTGGGTGCGCTGGCGGCGCAGTATGGCGCGCCGCTGGAAGTAGCGTACTGTCCGCTCATTACGCAGGAGGTCCAGCGCCTGATGGCGGTGGCGGCCCGTGCGCAGGCGGCGACCACCTATCCACACGCGCTGGTGTATGCCTACGCCACCAAAGCAAACTTCGCCGAGGAAGTTGTCCGCACGGCGCTGAACGCCGGCGCGCACTACGAGACCTCCTCGGTCGCCGATGCCCAGATCGCCACGATCTTATGGCAGAGCGGCACCCTGCCACGTGACCGCTGGGTGTTCTGCAATGGCTCCAAAGACCAAAGCTACCAGCAGGCCGTCGCCCGGCTGCGCCTGCTCGGCAACGCCAATGTTGTCCCGGTCCTCGATGACCTTCAGGAGTTCGAGAATCTGCGCCAGACGCCGCTGCCGCTGAAGTTCGGCGTGCGCGCGCGGCAGTTTGCCCGCTGCGCCGGCGGCGACCGCTTTGGCCTCATGCCCGCCGAGATCGAGCAGGTCGCGGCCGACCTGGCCGGCTCAGAGCACGAGCTGGTGCTGTTTCACGCGATGGTCGGCTCGCAGATCGAGGACGAGGCCGGCTGGGTCGCGACGCTGACCGCCGCCGTCGAGCAGTACTGCGCGCTGTGGCACCAGGCGCCCTCGCTGCGAATGTTCAATTTTGGCGGCGGCATGCCGACCGCGGCCTACTCGCTCGACTTCCAGTTTGACTACGAGGGCTTTTTCGCCCGCCTATTCGCGACGATCCAGGAGATCTGCGCGGCCTGCGGCGTCCCGGCGCCCGAGGTTGTGGGCGAGTTCGGCCGCTACACCGTGGCCTCGCACAGCCTGTACCTGTTCGAGGTTGGCGCCGTCAAGGACGGCCGCACCACTGACGAGCCGTGGTATCTGATCGACGGCTCGCTGATGGTCTCGGCGCCCGATACGCTGATCGTGGACGACCAGCAGTTCATCATCCTGCCGCTGAACGGCTGGGACGACCCGGTGCAGTCGGTGGTGATTGGCGGGCGGCGAACCTGTGACTCCGACGATATGTACCCGCAGCCCGGTGGCGAGCCGCTGATGCTGCCGCGCACGACCGGCGGCCTGGTGGTCGGGGTGTTTGGCGTCGGGGCCTACCAGGCGATGCTGGGCGGCCGCGGCGGTGCGCACCACTGCCTCAACCCCGAGATGCGGCGCCTGATCATTGAGGACGGCCCGCAGGGCCTGACGGTCCGTGAGATCGCCCCGCAGTCGCTGTCGCAGATCATGGTGGCGCTGGGCTACGGCCAGACGACGCCCAGCCGGCGGCGCGCGCCCGTGGCGGCCCGTCGCCGCGTGGAGGCCGTGCGGCCGCTGGCGGCCCGGCCAGCCTGCTTGCCGGCGCCGACCAAAGATACCCCAGTGTGGGCCAACGGCTGACTGCGCGGCTACGCGCTCGCAGCGTAGAATCGGACGACGGGCCGGGGCATTGATGCTCCGGCCCGCCCTGTTTAACTATGTGGACGGCTGTGCAATCGCCGCGCACTGACACAGCAGGCTGGGGCATTGAGCCTCAGCCTGTCGCTGTGTGTCGTGGTATTCTGCCCCGCAGCGCATGGAGGAGCGACAATGGCAATCGCTTATGACCGCCACCAGTTCACAGTCGCCGAGTACGAGAAAATGATAACGACTGGCATTCTAGACGCAAAAGCTCGTATGGAGCTGCTCGCTGGGGAGATTGTGTACATGAGTCCAATCGGCAGTCGGCACGCTGGGATGGTTATTCGACTTACCGAGGCGCTTGTCAAGCAAAAGAACGACGCTGTATTTCTCTCAGTTCAGAATCCCATCGCGCTGCCGCCGCACTCCATGCCACAGCCGGATGTGGCGCTGCTGCGCTACCGCGCCGACTTCTACAGCACCGCCCACGCCGAGCCAGACGACGTGCTACTCGTGATCGAGGTCAGCGAAAGCTCGCTGGCCTACGACCGCGACATCAAGCTGCCGCTGTACGCCGCCGCCAGCATCCCCGAGGTCTGGGTGATTGACCTGGAGGGTGCGGCACTAACGCAGTACACCGCGCCGCAGGGCCAGCGCTACGCCCAGGTCACGCTGCACCAGCGGCCGGGCCGGGTCAGCGCCGCCGCCCTGCCGCTGGCCCTTGATCTCGATGCGCTACTCGGCTAGCTGCCCAGTCGCAGCGCCGCACGGTCGCGGACGCCGCGCAGCCAATCGCCGCCGGGCATGGCGCGCTTGCCGGCCGGCTGCACGGTCAGCAGGCTAAGGACACCGCTGCCGGTCGTCACCCGCAGCGCCGGCCCCGGCAGCACGGTGCCGGCCGGCTGGTCCACATGCTCCGCCTCAACTGCGCCCGCCACCAGCTTCAGCGGCTGCCCGCCCACGGTGGTCCACGCACCCGGCCACGGATCATAGGCCCGCAGCGCCCGCTCGATCACCAGCGCCGGCCGCGACCAGTCGACCAGCCCATCCTGCTTCGTGATCATCCCCGAGATCGTCGCCGCGCTGTGATCCTGCGCGACCGGCCGCAGCTCGCCCGCCGCATAGAGCGGCAGGGCGCGCACCAGCAGCTCCGACCCGACCGCAAACAGCTCATCGGTGAGCGGCCCGGCGCGCGCGTCGCGGGGCAGCGGCTGCACGGCCTGCGCCAGGATCGGCCCGGCGTCCATCGCCCGCTCCAGGCGCATCACCGACACGCCGGTGACATCATCGCCGGCCAGGATTGCGGCGGCGACCGGCGACGGGCCGCGGTGCAGCGGCAGCAGCGACGGGTGAATGTTGAGGTAGCCCAGCGGCGGGATGTCGAGCACGCGCTGGCGCAAAATCTCGCCGTAGGCCGCGACGACGCCGACCTCGGGCGCCAGCGCCCGCAGCTGCGCCACCACCGCCGGGTCCTTGAGCGTCGCGGGCTGCAGCACCGTCAGGCCCAGCGCCAGCGCGGCCACCTTGACCGGCGGCGCTTGGAGCGCCCCGCCGCGCCCCGCCGGCCGGTCCGGCTGCGTCACGACCGCCACGATCTCGTGGCCGGCCGCCGCCAGCGCCTCCAGTGGCCGTGCCGCAAACGCCGGCGTGCCTAAAAAAATCACTCGCATAAATCTACGTCTCCCTTCAACTGCGGTGGCTGGCCCGCGCCGCGCCGCACATAGTATAGTATTCAGCGCGCAACAGACTGCTGTATAATCGTCGTGACACACCAGAGAGCTATGCACGCACTGATTTTCGACGGCGCCCTCCAACTCGCAACCCTGCCCGAGCCAGCGCTGGCGCCGGGCGAGGCGATCATCGCGCCGCAGCTGGCCGGCATCTGCGCCACCGACCTACAGATCACCCGCGGCTACATGCGCTACCACGGCGTGCTCGGCCACGAGTTTGTGGGGACCGTGGTGCATTGCGCCGACCCTGCCTGGGTTGGGCGGCGCGTGGTCGGCGAGATCAACGCCTGCTGCCACGCCTGCCCAACCTGCACGCGCGGCGACGAGTCGCACTGCCCGCACCGCACCACGCTGGGCATTGACCACCGCGACGGCACGCTGGCCGAGCGCTTCGCACTGCCGGTCGCCAATTTGCACCTCGTCCCCGAAACTATCCCCGACGAGGCCGCGCTGTTCACCGAGCCGCTGGCCGCCGCCGTGGAGATCGTCGAGCAGACACATCTCCGGCCGACCGAGCGGGTGGCGATCATCGGCGACGGCAAGCTAGGGCTGCTGGTGGCACAAGTGTTGCGGCTCGTTGGCGCAGAGGTCGTGGTGGTCGGCCGCCACCCTGAGCGCTGGGCGCTGCTGGCGCGGCAGGGCATTGAGGCCGTCAGCGACGCCGCCGCGCTCACACCGCGGGCCTGGGATGTCGTGGTGGACTGCACCGGCCAGCCCGCCGGCCTGGCGGTCGCCCGCGCGCTGGTCCGGCCGCGCGGCCGGCTGATTCTGAAAAGCACCTTTCATGGCCAGTCGCCGCTCGACCTGTCGGCGCTGGTGGTGGACGAGGTCGCGCTGCTCGGCTCGCGCTGCGGGCCGTTTGCGCCCGCGCTGCGGCTGCTGGCGCGCGGCCTGATCGAGACCGCGCCGCTGCTCCACGCGATCTATCCGCTGGCTGAGGCCGAGGCCGCGTTTGCGGCGGCGCCCGGCCAGCTCAAGGTGGCGCTGCGCTGCGCCGCCCCGGCCGCCGCCTAGCCACCGCCGCTGTTATTGGGGGAGTTCGTATGCGTCGCACGCTTCCGAGTATTTTAGTCGCCGCGCTGGCCGCGTTTCTGTTTTTGATCTACGCCGCCCGCCCGACGGCGGACGTTGGCGTGCTGTCGCTGGTGCTGCTGGGCTTCGGGCTGTACTTTGGCTTCGGCTCGCTGCCGCGCGGCACCGAGTTTCTGGCCGGCATCACCGCGATCATGTCGTTTGTGGCGATTGGGCTGCTGGGCTATACCACCACTGGCACCAGCACCGGCTTTCTGTGCGCGATCGTGCTGTGGATCGCCGTGATCAGCGCGCTGGCCGCCGTCGGCATGCGGCGGGTGACGCTGGTCGAGCGCGGCCAGATGCTGGTGGTCAACAAGCTACCCGAAAACCGGGCGATTGTCTTCCGCGAGGGGCTGCACCGGCCGCTGATGCCCTTCGAGCGCCGCGTCGCCGTGCTGCCGACGTATGAGCTGGTCCAGAGCATCGAGCTGAAAATGCTCAATACCGAGTCGCTGTTCAATGTGGACCGCATCGAGGTGCTGGTGCGCTACCTGATCGAGTCGCCGCGCGATGTGGTGTTTGCGCTGCCCAACCGCGAGCGCTCGATTGAGACGATGATGAAGGACCGCAAGGCCCCAGTCACCAACAGCGACTATGTGGCCTTCTGGACCGAGCTGATCCAGCGCCAGATGCGGCATGAGACCGAGGAGGTCGTGCGCGCCGCCATCGCCAACATCGGCGGTCCGACCGAGGTGGCCAAGAACCGCTCCGAGCACGCCCGGCGGATTGGGCAGCGCCTCCAATCGTCGGTCGAGCACTGGGGCATGAAGATTCTGGAGGTCCGCTTCCTAGAGGTCGAGGTGCATCCCGACCGCATCCGGGCCGCCAACCGCGACAAAATCATCGAGCGTGAGACCCGCGACTCGCAGCTGATGGCCGAGCGGCAGGCCTATCTGGCCGAGAAAGTCGGCGAGGCGCAGGCCAAATCCACCGCCAACATGGTCTCGGCGATTGCCCAGGCGCTCAAGGAGCAGGCCGGAGCTGAACTCCGACGAGATGGAGCGGATCATCGTCACTGCGATGCAGCGCATGACCGACACCCAGCAGCTGAGCGGCTTTTTCCGCCAGCTGTCGCAGAATGGCGGCGCGGGCGGCGGCGGCAACCAAAATCCGCCCCAGGATCAAAAGCGCTAATGGGAGCAGCAGACACGCATGGCTGAGCAACCGCGGATTGTGGTGATTGGTGGGGCCTCCCTGGACATCAAAGGGCGGCTGCGGCGCGACTTTTTGCCTGGCACATCCAACGCCGCCGCGGTGCAGATCAGCGTCGGTGGCGTGGCGCGCAATGTTGCCGAGAATCTGGCGCGGCTGGGCGTGGCCACGGCGCTGATCGCCGCGGTCTGCGCCGACGACTTCGGCCAGTCGATCCTGAGCCAGACCGAGGCCGCCGGCGTGGACATCAGCGCCATGCTCCTGACCACCGACGAGCGCTCGGCGGCCTACATTGCGATTCTGGGGCCGGACGGCGCGCTGCTCGCTGGCCTCGACGACAGCCAGACCGCCCGCAGCATCACGCCGGCCTGGATCGACCAGCACGCCGCGCTGCTCCTGGCCGCCGACATGGTGGTCCTGGACGCCAACGTCTCGCGCCTGACCGCCGACCATATTCTGGACCTGTGCGCGGCCCACGGCGTGCCGGTGGCGCTGGAGCCGGTGGCGGTGGGCCTAGCCGACCGCTACCGCGAGCGCGTCGGGCGCTTTTGCCTGGTCACGCCCAACGAGCTGGAGGCCGAGGCGCTGTCGGGGATGCACGTCAACGACGTGCCGACGGCGATGGCCGCGGCGCAGCACCTGGTGTCGCAGGGCACCGCCATCGCCGTGATCACGCTGGCCCAGAGCGGCATTGTCTACGCCACGCCCGACGAGGTTGGGCATATTCCAGCGCTGGCGATTGAGGTCGTGGACCCGACCGGCGGCGGCGACGCGCTGATGGCCATGATGATCTATGGCCTGGTCAACGATATTCCGGTCGCCGAGTGTGTGCGGCTGGGCGTGGTCGCCGCCGCGCTGACGCTGCGCTCGCCCGAGACCGTCGCGCCCGACCTGAGCCTGGAGCACATCTACGCGCAGCTTGCGCCCTAAGGGAGGCTCTATGTCCGATCAGCTGCCCGCCCGCCCGCCGCGCTGGACCCGCTACTACGGCGCCTGGCACTACCTGCTGCGCACCGTCATGCCGACCTTCAGCTACGCCCAGGTCGCGGGCGTCGAGCATATTCCGCGCACCGGCGGCGCGCTGCTGGTCCTCAATCACCTGAGCATGGTTGACCCGATGCTGGTCATGGCGTATGTGCCGCGGCATATTCACTGGATGACCAAAGCCGAGGCCTTTGAGCAGTGGCCGCTTGGCCCGCTGATGCGGCCGGGCGACCCGATCAAGGTTCACCGCGGCAAAGTCGACCGCACGGCACTGCGGGCGGCCGAGGAATATCTCAGCCGCGGCGAGATGGTCGGGATTTTCGCCGAGGGCCACCGCAGCGACGATGGCCAGGCCCAGGAGGCGCGGGCCGGCGCGGTGTTTTTGGCACAGCGCACCGGCGTGCCGCTGGTGCCGGCCGCCGTCAGCGGCACCGAGCGGGTGTTTCCCGGCCGCTTCCCGTGGTATCGGCACGTCAAGATCGGGCTGCGCTTCGGCCCGCCGTTCCGCCTGAGCGAGCTGCCGGCCGCCCAGTCCAAGCGCCCCGACCGCGACCAGCTGGCCCAGGAGGTCATGGGCCGCGTCGCCGCGCTGCTGCCGCCGGGCTACCGCGGCGTCTATGGCGGCGAGGAGGCTGGGCAGTAGCCGCGAGCACCTATGCTAGAGCCACACACACAACCTGAGGGCGATGAGCGCTGGATTTATATCGCCCGCCGCCACTGGATGGCCTTTCTCTGGCGCATCGGCGTGCCGCTCGGCGTGATCGCGGTCGCGCTCGGCATCATCGTTGTGCGCGCCCTGACCCGCACGCCCGACTTTCTGGGGCGGGTCGCACCGCTGGTTGACCCGTTCGTCGGCCTGCTGCTTCTGAGCATCCTGTTCATGCTGCTGGCAATCGCCTATATTTACTTCGACTGGCAGAATGACCTGCTGATCCTCAGCAACAAGCGGGTGATTTTCGAGGACCGCACGCTATTTATGTCATTTCGGACCGAGACAATTCCGCTGGAGCGGGTCCAAAACGTCAACACCAGGAGCGAGGGCCTCCAGAAGCTGCTGGGCTATGGCATGGTGAGCATCCAGGCCTCGGGGCCGAGCGCGCCGATTATTTTCAACCGTGTGATGCTGCCCGGCACGGTCCAGAAAGAGATCATGAAAGAGGTCGGGCGCGAGAAGCGCGAGCAGGAGGACAGCCGGCTGCGGGCCGCGATCCACAAGCGCGTCAACCCCGGCGCGCCGCCACTGGTTGTGCCGCAGGTCCCGATTGAGCGTGACCTGCCCACGACCACCAGCGGCCTGGGCGCGCTGCTGCCGTTTGGCCCGCTGCTCCTCAACGGCACTGTCATTTGGCACCGCCACTGGGTCGTGCTGATCAGCAAGCTGCTGTGGCCGCTGCTGGCGCTGCTCGTGTGGATCGGGCTGCTCGTTGGACTGCCGACGCTGGGCGCGTTTAGCACGCTGACCCTGACGCTGATCCTGTTTGTGGGCCTGGTGTTTGTGCTGGGCTTTTTTGGCTGGCAGATCGCCAACTGGCGCAACGACGTGTACATGCTCGATCCCGGCCGGATCGTGGATATTTCGCGGCTGCCGCTCGGGCTATTCGAGGACCGGCGCGAGGCCTCGCTGGGCGCGATCCAGAACGTCAACTCGACCTCGCCCAACCTGCTGGCCCGCTGGCTGGGCTACGGCAACGTGGTGATCGAGACGGCGGGCGCGGCCGGCAACTTCACGTTTACCAGCGTGCCCAACCCAGCGCAGGTCCAGCGCATGATTTTTGAGTATGTGGACCGCTTCAAGTGGAACCAGCGCGAGCGGGAGTGGAATAATGCGCTAACCATCGTCGAGGCGTACATGCAGGTCAAGCAGCCGCCGCCGCCACCCCCGCCGAGCGTCCCGCCGCATCAGCATCCCTAGTCTGCCGTTGCCAGCACCAGGCTGAGCGCCGCCGGGTCCAGGCTGAGCGCCGACCCAGCGGCGCCGGGCGCGAGGTCGAGCGTCAGCGCAAGGCCGCCGGCGGTGCGCACGATCACCCGCTCGCGGGCGCCGCGGAAGGTGCGCCGCTCCACCGCGCCGCTCACCAGGTTGACGCCGTTGGCTGGCCCGGCCGCCTCGGGCCGCACCACGACGGTCACTGCCGCGCCCAGCGGCGCCGTGTCGGCGACGACCAGCGGGCCGAGCACGGTGCGAATCGTGGCGCCCGCCGCGCTCACGGCGCTGACCGTGCCAGGCAGGAGGTTATCAAAGCCCAGAAAGCGCGCCGCAAACAGCGTCGCCGGCCGCCGGTAGACCGCCGCCGGCGGCCCGGCCTGCACGATCCGCCCGGCTTCCATCAAAACCACCTGGTCCGCCACCGCAAACGCCTCGGCCTGATCATGGGTCACATACACGCTCGTTAGGCCGGCCGCGGTGATGACCGCGCGCAGTTCGTCGGTCAGCCGCTCGCGCAGCGTGCGGTCGAGGGCGCCCAGCGGTTCGTCCAGGAGCAGCAGCCGCGGCGCCGGCGCCAGCGCGCGGGCCAGCGCCACCCTCTGTCGCTCACCGCCCGACAGCGCAAAGATGGTGCGGTCGTCATAGCCTGTCAGCCCAACCAGCGCCAGCGTCGCGGCGACGCGCTCGGCGATTTCGCGCCGCCCGAGCCGCTGCATCCGCAGCCCAAACGCCACATTCTCGCCGACCGAGCGGTGCGGAAACAGCGCAAAATCCTGAAACATCAGGCCAAAGCCGCGCTCGTGGACCGGCACGTCATCAATCGGCTGGCCGGCAAATCCGACCGTGCCGCTATACCCTGTCTCCAGCCCGGCGATGACCCGCAGCAGCGTCGACTTGCCGCAGCCCGACGGCCCCAGCAGGCACACAATCGCGCCCGGCTCGACGCCAAAGGTCACGTCGTCCAGAACCGGCGCGGCGGCGTAGCGAAAGCCGATGTGCGCGGCCAGCAGCAGCGGCGCCACGCTAGCGCTGCCGCTCCAGCCAGGCGCGGAAGGCGTCGAGGGCATAGCGCTGCGCCTCGTCGGGCAAAAATGGCAGCTCGCGCAGCCGCAGAAAGCGCTCGGCCAGCGCGGCGGGCGGCGCGGCCTCGCACTGCACCACGAAGGCCAGCGTCAGAGCGAAGCGCTCATGGTCGGCGACGCTGGGCAGGTGAATAAAGCCCAGAAACTGCGGAGCGCTCAGGCGCAGCCCGGTCGCGGCGTGGGCCAGGCGCAGCGCGGCGTCGGCCGGTTCCTCGGCCCAGTCGGGCGCGCCGCCGGGCAGCGCCGCGGGCGGCCCGGCCGCGACAAACGCCCGGCCGCCGTGCTCCACCACCGCGGCCACCAGCACGGCGGGCGCGGCGCTCCATATCCAGCCGCACTGCCGGCAGCCGCGCCGCTCGCGGGTGCCATCGTGCGCGACGACCAGCGCGGCCGCACACTGGGGACAAAATCGGGGCCGTAGCCGCTCCATCATTCGCTCCGCACACCTGTTCAAAATGCAGTCGGTATAATAGTTGCCTTGACCATTCTGCACAACCACCGAGGTTTTAATATGCGTCGCTCATCTTTCGCTTTCATCATCGGCGTCGTGCTGGCGACGCTCGGCCCGGCTGGCCCGGCCCGCGCGGTGGCGCCGCTGTGCTTCGATACGCCCGGCATTGTCGACTGCGTTGATCCGCGCTTCGCCGACTACTGGCAGCGCAACGGCGGCCTGGCGGTCTTTGGCTACCCTACGTCGGCCGCGCTACCGGAGCAAACCGCTGACGGACTGTGGACACCCAGCACTTCGAGCGCAATCGCCTGGAGCTGCACCCCGACGCCGCCGCGCCCTGGACCGTGCAGCTCGGCCGCCTGGGCGCCGACCGGCTGGCGCAGCTTGGCGGCCCGCCGCGTGGCGAGCCGCAGACTGGCATCGACTGCCAGACATTTCCGACCACCGGCCAGGTGGTCTGCGAGCCATTTCTAACCTACTGGCAGCGCCACGGCCTGGACCTGGGCGACCGCGGCACCAGCGAGCGCGAGTCGCTGGCGCTGCTGGGGCTGCCGCTGAGCGCCGCGCAGCTCGCCACCAACCCCGACGGCGACACCGTCGTGACCCAGTGGTTTGAGCGCGCCCGGCTGGAGGATCACGGCGCGCAGGGCGTGCTGCTGGGGCGGCTGGGCGTCGAGGTGGACACCGCGGCCCGGCTAGCCGCCGCGCCCGCCGGCTGGGTGACAATTCAGGGCGACCGGCTAGTGGCCGGCGAGCAGCCAGTGCAACTCAAAGGCGTCAACTACTACCCATCGGCGCACCCGTGGGCCATGATGTGGATGCACTGGGACGGCCCCGCCGTTGACCGCGAGCTGCGGCGCCTCCAGCGCGACACCGGCGCCAACACCGTGCGTATCCTGGTGCCGTACCGCCGCAGCGACGGCTGGACCGACGACCGTGGCACGCTGCTGCCCGGCATGCTCGACCGGCTGCTGCAGTTTGTGCAGCTGGCCGGCCAGCACCAGCTCAAGGTGATCGTGACGCTATTCGACTGGCACGCGATGCTGTCAAAAGACCCGCGCGTCGCCGAGTACGAGCAGCAGTATCTGGCGGCGATTGTTGGGGTGCTGCGCGACGACGACCGCGTGCTGGCCTGGGACGTTCACAACGAGCCCGACAACTATCCCGAGTGGAAGGAGGACCCGGCGCAGGTGGTCGGCTGGGTGACGAGGCAGGCCGATGCGATCCATCGCCTCGATCAGCGCCACCCGGTGACAGTCGGCGTCGGCCGCGCGCCCACGCTGTGGCAGCCCGGCCCCGACGGCCGCACAATTCTGGAAGTCAGCGACCTGGTCAGCGTCCACAGCTACGACGCGGCGCAGTACGCGGCGATCCTCACCGACCTCCGCGCCCGCACCGCCAAGCCGATCCTGCTGGAGGAGTTTGGCTGGCCCTCGGGGCCGGAGTGTGTGCTGCGCTACCACGACGAGGCCAGCCAGCTGTACCTGTTCGGGCAGGCTGGCGCGGCGCTCACGCTGCCGGGCGTGGTCGGCGGCCTGAGCTGGTGGCTCCAGGACCCGCCGATCAATGAGTGGTTCCCGGTCCAGGATGAGAACGCCTTTTTCGGCCTCTACCGCCCCGACGGCTCGGCCAAGCCGGCGCTGGCAGTGCTGCGCAGCTGGCCGGTCGCGCCGCTGCCCAGCGTGGCGACCTCGCAGCGCACGCTGACGGTGGTGCCGCCGCCGCAGTTTGCGCCCCGCGACGCGCCGGTCTACTTCGGCCCCTACATGCTCTACGGCTCGTTTAAATATTTCTGGGTGTTCTTTGGCGGCGCCGCGACCTTTGGCGCGCCGATCACGCAGCCCTACCGCGATAGCAGCGGCAAGCTGGTGCAGTACTTCGAGCGCGCGCGGTTTGAGCTGAACGAGAGCGAGCATGTCCAGCCCATCGACCCCGACTGGCCCGAGGGTCAGACCGACGCGGTGTACCTCGACCGCGTGCATCTGGCGCCGCTCGGCACGCAGCTCGCCGCCGGCCGGACATTTGCGCCCGTCGCCGACCCGCACGAGCCTGGCGTCCAGTGGTTTGCGGCGACCGGCCACACGCTGCGCGGCGACTTTGCCCAGCTGTGGGCGACCCACGGCGCAGCCTTTTTTGGCCCGCCAATCTCCGAGGAGCTGACCGAGACGGTGGACGGCGCGGCGCGCACGGTCCAGTATTTCACCCACTGGCGCATGGAGCGCGCCGCCGATGGCACGGTGCGGCTGGGCGCGCTCGGCGGCGCCGCGCTGGCGCAGCGCCCGTGTGAGCGAGGGTGGTGATGAGCTTTTTTCGACGCCACCTCGCCTGGGAGCAGGCCGAGGTCCGACCGGCCGCCGCGCGCGACCGCGACCCGCTGGCCGCGCTGCTCCTCAACGCCGACCACCGCATTCTCAGCGCTAGCAACGAGGAGACTGTGGCGCTGGCGCTGGGCGAGCCGACGCTGGTCCTGGCCAGCGGCGCCAAAGTCCTGGCGGCGCTCGGCTCGGGCTGGCGCACGCCGCCGGTCGCCTGGCTGCGCACCGCCGTCTTCGACGCGCGCGTCCCCGTCGAGGGCGCGCTCGGCCGCCTGCTGCCGCCGCTCTACGATCAGCTGCGCGCCGAGCAGATCGAGCTGTTCGCGGTGACGGTCGATGACTGGAACTGGCCGTGGCTGAGCGGCCCGCTGGAGCGGCTGGGCTTTGCGCAGATGGTCGATGTGATCGGCTACCAGAAGCTGCGGATGAATATTCCCGACCGCGGCAACCAGCAGGTTGTGGTGCGCACGGCGCAGCCCGCCGACCTCGCGGCGGTCCTGGCGCTAGACAGCGCCTGCTTTCCGCTGCCGTGGGTTAAGGGCGCCGAGATTCTTGGCCCGGCGATCGCGAGCTCGCCATGCTTTTTAGTGGCCGAGCGCGACGGGCAGCCGGCGGGCTACGCCTTTGCGACGGTCCACTACAGCGGGCGCCTGGTTCACCTGGTGCGCATCGCGGTTGACCCGGCGCTGCAGGGCCAGGCCATCGGCGTGCGGCTGCTGGCCGAGGTCGTCAACTACTGCGCGATGCACGGCACCAGCCTTCTGTCGCTCAACACCCAGTCCGACAACCTGCATGCCCAGCGACTCTATGAGTGGTTTGGCTTTGCCAAAACCGACGAGCGCCAGCGGGTCTTTGGCGCCCCACTCGTGTCGCGCTGAGCTAGAGCGCCCGCAGCGCCGCGGCGACGTTGGGCGCGATGGCGATGCCCTCCCAGCTGACGCCCAGCTCGACCAGCGCCTGGGCCAGCGCCGGCCGCAGCCCGACCAGGTGCGCGGCGGTGCCCAGCAGCCGCAGCATCGCGGTGAGATCGACGAGATGCCGGGCGGTGCGCTGATCCACGGCGACGACCCCGGTCAGGTCCAGGAGGACGCGCCGCAAGCTCTGCGCTTTGACGGCCGCGAGCACAGTTGTTGCCAGGCGGGCGGCGCGCGCGTCGTCGAAGGCGCCGACCAGCGGCGCAACCATGATGCCGGGCGCTACCAGGATCAGCGGCGTCTCCAACTCGCGGACCTGCGCCTCTAGCTGCGCCAGCAGCCGCGCGTTGGCAATGGCACCGGCGATCTGCCCGGCCAGCGTCATCACCAGCTGTTCCTCGGCCGGGCCGTACAGCCCCGCCGCATAGCTTTGCAGCGACAGGATGCCCTGCGTCCCGCCCGCCGCCAGCATCGGCGCCGCAATCCAGCTGCGCGAGCGCTTCTCCTCTTGGCCGAACGTCCGGCGCTGAAAGGTGGGGAAGCGCTGCTTGGCGTCTTCCAGGTCGGCAAAGCACACCACCTCGCCGCGCTCAACTACGTGCTTCAAAATCACGTAGCTGTCGAGCGGATAATGCGCGCTGAAACTTTCTTCGATGCCCTCGTCGGCCTGAAATTCAAATGACAGGCTGCGGTCACTGGCGTGGTACAGCGCAATATACGCAGCGTCGAAGGGCAGCACGCTGTGTAGCACCTTGATCACCGTCCGAAACAGCGCGTTGAGGTCGAGGGTTGTCTGGATCGCTTGCGTCACTGCGAGCACCGCATCAAGGCGGCGCTGGGCCTGGTCGGTGAGATTCAGGGCGTTGGTCATGACGTGTCCTGTGGCGGTATCGCAACTATAGCACTGCCCGCCAGCGTTGACCAGCGACCAAAAGCGGAGCTATGCGCCGGCCGCCACGACCGCCCCCGCGAGCGCACCGTCGCTCGCGGGCAGGACGGTGCGCAGATCGAGGACCAGGACGCCGTCGGCGAGGCGGCCGACCACCGCCGGCCGCCCGGCCCGTAGCCGTGCCGCCAGCGCCGCCGCGTCGGTGGTGTGCACCGCGACCGCCCAGCTGGGCAGCGTCGCGCCCGGCAGCGACCCGCCGCCGACTGCGCTCTGCGTCGCAATCACCGTGGCCGCCAGGCCCGCCGCGCGCAGCGTCGCCGCCAGCGCCAGCGCCCGCCGCTCCAGCTCGGGCGCCGCCGCGCTGATCATCTGCCACACCGGCAGCTCGGCCGGCGCGCGGCCGTGCACGTAGGCCAGCAGCGTGGCCTCCAGCGCGGCCAGCGTAAGCTTGTCTACCCGCAGCGCCCGCACCAGCGGATGCGCCCGCAGCTCCGCAATCGCCGCCGCCCGCCCGACGATCAGCCCGGCCTGCGGCCCGCCTAGCAGCTTGTCACCCGAAAAGCACACGACATCGCAGCCGGCCGCGACCCGCTCGGGGATCGTGGCCTCGGCCGCCAGGCCAAACTGCGCCGGCTGAAGCAGCGACCCCGATCCCCAGTCGTCCAGCCACAGCACGCCGCGCTCGGCGGCCAGCGACCGCAGCTCGCTGTCGGCCGGGTCGTGGGTGAAGCCGACCAGCTGAAAGTTTGAGCGATGCACCGTCAGAATCGCGGCGGTGTCGGGGCCGACCGCGGCGGCGTAGTCGCGGGCGTAGGTCCGGTTGGTCGTGCCGACCTCGACCAGCCGCGCGCCGCTCTGGCGCAGCACGTCGGGGATGCGAAAGCCGCCGCCGATCTCCACCGCCTGCCCGCGCGAGACGATCACCTCGCGGCCGGCGCACAGCCCGGCCAGCATGAGCAACACCGCAGCGGCGTTGTTATTGACGACCAGGCTCGCCTCAGCGCCGGTCAGGGCGGCCAGCAGCGCGGCCAGATGGTCATGGCGGCTGCCGCGCTCGCCGGCCGCCAGGTCGTACTCCAGGTTGCTGTAGTCGGCGGCGACCGCGGCCAGCGCCGCGATGGCCGCCTGGCTCAGCGGCGCGCGGCCCAGGTTGGTGTGAATGATCACGCCGGTCGCGTTGAGCGCCGGGCGCAGCCCCGCCAGCAGCGCATCGGCCCGGCCACGCAGCGCCGCCACGAGGTCGTCAGCGCTCGGCGCCGCGCCGCCCGCCGCAATCGCGCGGCGAGCCTCGTCGAGCACGGCGCGCGCCAGGTCCACGGCGACGGCGTGCGGCAGCGCCACCGCGGCGGCGGCGATTAGGGTGTCGATGGCGGGTAGGTGTCGGTACATTCGAGTTTTCAGTTTTCAGTTGTCAGCGATCAGCGGCGGTGCGCTGCGTGGCCGTAGCATCGCACGGGCGTCAAGGAGTGCGTCGCGAGCACACCCCAGCCCGTCGCGAGCACACCCCAGCCCGTCGCGAGCATGCCCCAGCCCGTCGCGAGCATGCCCCAGCCCGTCGCGAGCATGCCCCAGCCCGTCGCGAGCATGCCCCAGCCCGTCGCGAGCATGCCCCAGCCCGTCGCGAGCATGCCCCAGCCCGTCGCGAGCACACTTCATGACCTTGCGAGCACAGTTCTTCTTAATCCCCTCGCTCTTTGCGTCGGGCGCCCCCTGGGCACGCCTTTGCGTTAAGTCCCCGCGCCTTTGCGTTAAGCTCCCCCGCGTTTGACTCGGCCACTACGCAGCAGGTAGCATGGGCCGAAAGGAGCTGACCATGACCGAGCAACCCATCGCCCTGGACTGGGCCGCCATCAACGACGAGATTGTGGAGCACCTCCAGGCTCTGATTCGCCTTGACACCCGCAACCCGCCCGGCAACGAGGTGCTGGCCGCCACCTATCTGCGCGACGTGCTGGACCGCGCCGGCATTGAGTCGGAGATTGTCGGCCCCTCGCCCGACCGCGCCACGCTGGTCGCCCGGCTGCGCGGCGACGGCTCGCTGCCGCCGCTGCTCCTGATGTCGCACACCGACGTGGTGGCGGTCGAGCCGGACAAATGGAGCCACGACCCGTTTGCCGCCGACATCAGCGACGGCGTGCTGTATGGCCGGGGCGCGCTGGACATGAAGCACATGGTCGCGATGGAGCTACAAACGATGCTGCTGCTGAAGCGCGCCAGCGTCCCGTTGCGCCGCGACGTGATCTTCATGGCCGCGGCCGACGAGGAGACCGGCGGCGAGCAGGGCGCCGGCTGGGTGGCGACGCACCGGCCTGAGCTGATTGGGGCCGAGTACGCGCTGAACGAAGGCGGTGGCACCGGCTTTGAGCTGAACGGCGTGACCTACTACAGCATCCAGACCGCCGAGAAAGGCACTGCGCGCTTCCGGCTGCGGGCGACGGGCACGCCCGGCCACGGCTCGCAGCCGCACGGCGACAACGCGATCCTGCGGCTGGCCGCGCTGCTCGTGAAGCTTGGCGCCACGCCGCTGCCGATCCACTACACCGCCACCGTGCGCGGCTACGTTGAGGCGCTGGCTGCCGCGCAGCCCGCCGACGTGGCCGCGCAGCTGCGGGCGGTCCTCGACCCGGCCACCGCCGACGCCGCGATCGACGGGCTGCCGTTCGACGAGAGCTTCAAGCGCGGGCTGCGGGCGCAGATTCGCAACACTGTCGCCCCGACGATCCTGGCGGCCGGCGCACAGATCAACGTGATCCCATCGGAGGCCAGCGCCAGCCTGGACGGTCGCACGCTGCCTGGCTGGACGCCCGAGCGCTTCCGCGCCGAGTTGGCGGCGGCGCTGGGCGAGGACGTGGCGCTGGACTTCCTCGATCCTTCGGTGCCGCTGGAGGCCGACCCGGCCTCGCCGCTGTTCGACACCATCGTCGCCGTGCTGCGCGAGCGCGACCCGCAGGGCGTCGCGGTGCCGACGATGATGACCGGCGCGACCGACGCCAAAAACATCGCCGCGCTCGGCATCAAAGTCTACGGCTTCGCGCCGGGGCTGCACCCGACCGACTGGAGCCGCATCCACGGCCACGACGAGCAGATCGTGGTCGCATCCTTGCAATGGGGCGTGCGGACGCTCTACGAGGTCGTCGCGCAATTCGTGGCACTGTAAACCTATTCCGTGGCCCGGCGGCCTATGCTAGAATAGCCCACACCTTTGCAAACCAGCCCCAGTTAGTGGTGGCGCATAAAGGAGCACACATGGCCGACAGCGAAAGCATTTTGCAACTTGGCATCGAGGCCGCCCGCGCCGGCGACAAAGCTGGGGCGCGCAACCTGTTCCGCCTGGTGACCCGCGAGGACGCCAGCAACTCCCAGGGCTGGCTGTGGCTGGCCGGCGTGGCCGAGGACCGCGAGGAGAAGCGCGCCGCGCTGGAGCATGTGATTCAGCTTGAACCCAACAACGCGCTCGCCCGCAAGGGCCTGGACGCGCTGGGCGGCCCGCGCACCCCGGCGCCCGCCCCGGCCGCCCCAGCCGCCCCGCCGGCCCGCAGCGAGCCGAGCTTCAGCGAGCCGCCGCGCAGCGAGCCGGCCCGCCCGGCCCGCACCGAGGCGATGCCCGCCGCCCGCACCGACGACCCCAACATGGACTTCGCCGACTCGCTGAACACAATGGGCTTCTATGATCAGGCCGAGAGCGGCACCGCGCGCACCTATGACGCCCCGGCCGCCGATAGTGGCGACGGCGGCGACTGGGCGCCGCCCGACTTCGGCGACCTGGACGGCGACGACTTCGACGTGGCCAGCTACCAGAACCGTGAGCGCGTCAATGTCGACCAGATCGCCGCGATGGAGGCTGAGGAGGCTAGCCGCGTCGTCATCGAGAACGAGGGTAAGCGCCGCCGGCCCAGCTGGCTGATCCCGGCGCTGGGCGCCCTCGTCGCGTTGGTGCTGCTGCTGTTTGTGTTCAAGTCGTGCTCCAACAATAGTGGGGTGGCGGTTGTACCCGTCCCAACCCGCACCTTCGCGCCTGGCGGCATCGCTGATGTGACGGCGCAGATCACGCCCAGCGCGGCGACCGGCGGCGTGGCGACCACGCCAACCTTTGACACCGCCACGCTGGCGCCGGAGCTCGTCGGCACCCTGCCGCCCGTGGAAAGCGCCGTCGCCGCGCCCACAGCTACAAGTGACGGCGGCGCGCCCACAGCTACAAGTGACGGCGGCGAACCCACCGCGATTCCTGGCGAGACCACGATCATCATCGCGCCGGCCCCGACCGACGCCGCGCCGATTGATCAGCCCACCGCACCGATTGATCAGCCGACCGCCGTCGCGCCGATTGATGAGCCGACTGCCGTGCCGCCCGTCAGCGGCGAGACGCCAGTAGTGGTCGAGCCGACCGCCGTGCCGCCCGTCAGCGGCGGGACCGACGTGAGCGCCGCCAACCCGGCGATTGTCCCCAACAGCCAGCGGATTATTGCCGGCAGCTGGGATTTTGTCGCCGACTACGGCTACGGCCTGCTGCGCTCGGTCGGCACCGGCACCTACGGCGGCGTCGCGCCCAGCCGCGGCCAGTGGCTGGCCCTGACCATCGCCGCCGCCAACACCGGCCCGCAGCCCGCCACGATCCCCGATGGTTTCTTTGTCCTCAAAGATGCCCAGAACCGCGTCTATGATTTCAACCGTGCCGCCTCGGTCGACTGGCTGAACCAGTTTGGCCGCGGCTACGTTGCCGACACGGGCGCCGCCGATCAGTTCAACACGGTCTCACAGTCGGTAATTCTCGTTCGACGTGCCGGCCGACGCCACCAACCTGGTGCTCTTCAGCCGCGATAATCCCGGCCAGGGCTACCTCGTTCGCTAATCTTTCTCATCCGTCACACGCGCCGCGGGCGGCCTGAAGTCAGCTCAGGTCGCCCGCCGGTTTAATCCGCTTGGTGGCGAGCATCATGCTATACTTCTTCGTATCCGATTGATTATGTAGCTGGGGCGCGTATGGCAACGATTGAACGACGGTGGGATGATCTTGAGCATCGGGGCGTGACCCGCCGCTTTGCGAAAGGCGGCATCATCTACGCCCCCGACGAGCGCGCCACCGAGCTGTTTGTGGTGCGCGAGGGCCGCGTTGCGCTCAACCTCTTGTCCGCTGAGGGGCGCACGCTGACCGTGCGAGTGGTCAAGGCCGGCGAGCTGTTCGGTCACGCCGCGCTGCTCAGCGATGGCACCTTTGACACCTTCGCCCACACCCTGGAGGCCACCACGGTCGCCGCCGTGCGCCACGACGAGGTCGAGGCGCTGATGCAGCGCAAGCCGGCGCTGGCGCTGGCGCTCATGGATGACCTGGGCAAGCACTCGCAGCGGCTGTCGCAGCGGCTGGGCAGCGTGGCGTTTAAGTCGGTGCCGGGCCGCCTGGCCAGCGTCCTGCTGGAGCTGGCGCAGCTCGGCAGCCGCGACGGCGTTGAGACCGGCGCTGGACCCACCAGGAGCTGGCCGATATGGTCAACGCCTACCGCGAGACCGTCACCAAAATCCTCAACGAGTTCCGCGCGGCCCGGCTGATCGAGATGGACCGCAAAGGCCTGCGGCTGCTTAACATCGCCGCACTGCAAGAGGTCGCCCAGCACTAACAGTCTTTCAGCACATCACACCGACGATCTGGCGCCGCCAGGTCGTTTTGATTTGGGGAAGCTATGCGCGTCGTCCTGCTGTCCAAAGCGATGATCGTCGGCACCTACCAGCGCAAGGCCGAGGAGCTGGCGGCGCTGCCGGACATCGAACTGACCGTCGCCGTGCCGCCAGCCTGGCGCGAGCCGGGCGTGGGCGTGACCGCGCTGGAGCGGCGGCACGTCAGCGGCTACCGGCTGGCGGTGCTGCCGCTGTGGTTCAACGGCCATTTTCACACCCACTTCTACCCCGGACTGCGTGGCTTGACTGCGCCAGGCTGCGCCCCGACGTGCTGCACATCGATGAGGAGTCGTTCAACCTGGCGACGTTTCAGGCGATGCGGATCGGCGTGGCGCTGGGCGCGCGCTGCTGCTTCTATAACTACGCCAACATTGCCCGCAACTATCCGCCGCCGTTTGCGTGGTTCGAGCGGTACAACTTTCGTCACGCCGCCGCCGCGCTGGCCTGCAACCAGGAGGCCGCCGCGATCATCGCCGGCCACGGCTACCGCGGGCCGCTCCATGTGGTGCCGCAGTTTGGCGCCGACCCCGCGCTGTTCCGCCCGGCCGACGCGCCGCTGCCCGAGCGGCCGTTTCGCGTCGGCTATTTCGGCCGTCTGGCAGCCGCAGAAAGGCGTGCTCGATCTGGTGCGCGCGCTCGCGCTGCTGCCGGAGTTTGTTGAGCTGACGATCATTGGCAGCGGCGAGCAGGAGGAGGCGCTGCGGGCCGAGGTTGGGCGGCTAGGGCTGGCGGCGCGGGTCACGATGCGCGGGCTGGTGCCGTCGGGCGAGGTCGCGGCAGCGATGCGCGCGCTGCACGCCTTTGTGCTGCCGTCGCACACCACGCCGCGCTGGAAGGAGCAGTTTGGCCGCGTGCTGGTCGAGGCGATGGCCAGCGGCGTGCCGCCGGTCGGGTCGAGCAGCGGCGAGATTCCCAATGTGATCGGCGACGGCGGCCTGGTATTTCGCGAGGGCGACGTGGCCGATCTGGCGGCGCAGTTACAGCGCTTAATCGATGAGCCGGCGCTGCGGGCGACGCTGGCGGCGCGCGGCCGGGCGCGGGTGCTCGACCACTACACCCACCGCGCCATCGCCGAGCGGCATGCCGCGATCTACCGCGCGATGCTCGGGCACACAAATGCCCACCCTGCGGCGAGCATCTGACATCTATACGTGTGGCGGTGAGTGGCGTTAGAGAAACGTTGGCAGGTCGGCGTCGAAGTAGCGCTGCGCGATGGCGCAGACCACAAAGCCCAACATAAAGCCGCCGACGAGGAGCGGTGCAAGCATGGCCAATCCTCCAATCTACCATAGATACAGCAGGAGTTGTGCCGCGTGCAGATCATACCGTACCGAGCAGCGACATGCAATACGGCTTCGATGCGTTAGGCTGCGGCGCCAGCGGTGTGGGGGCCGGCAGGTGACGGCGGACCGAGCACCGGCGGCGCGGATGGCAGGTTAAGCAGCCCCAGCGTCTCCTCCAGGAGCAGCAGCGCGCCGGCCACCTCGGGCACCACGACGGTCGTGGCGCCAGCCTTGCGGAGCGCGCCCTCGTTTTCGGCACGCTGCGCCCGCGCCACAATCAGCACGTCGGGATGCGCGCGCCGCACCCGATGGACAACCGCGCGGGTCGCGCCAAAATCAGGCAGCGCGACCACGGCAATGCGGGCCTTCTCAGGATGAACGGCCGCCAGCACATGCTCATAGGAGGCATCGCCGTAGATGGTGGGCACGCCGCTGGCCGCTAGCTCGCGCACCAGATTCAGGTCCTGCTCGATCACCACAACTGGCAGGCCGGCCTGCTGCAAGCCCTGCGTCATCCGCTGGCCAACTCGGCCGTAGCCGACCACGATCGCGTGCCGCTCCGGCAAGACCGGGGTGGCGCCAGTATGCGCTGGCGGCGCCAGCCAGCGCCCGACCACTGGCAGCCGAGCAATGACCTTGCTGAGGCGGGGCGCAACATAAAATGCGGCGGGCGTGAGCAAAATCGTCAGGAGCGATGAGGATAGAATCAGGTTGTACAAATCCAGCGGGACGACGCCAGACGTGCGCCCGACCAGCGCCAGCACATAGTTGAACTCGCCAATCGAAATCATGCCCAGCGCAGTAAAGGTGGTCGTTTTGGCGCCCAGGTTGAACGGCAGCAGCGCCAGCGCCGTCACCGCGGCTTTCGCCAGCAGAATGAAAGCGGCCAGGCCGATCACGCTGGGCACGTTGGCGACGATAAAGCCGACATCGATCAGCATGCCGACCGAGACAAAAAACAGCGTGGCGAACAGGTCGCGCATCGGAATCAGCTCGGCGATGACGCGATGGTCGAACTCAGTCTCCGTCAGCATCAGGCCGCCCATGAAGGCGCCTAAGGCCGGCGACAGGCCGAGCCACGCACTCGCCGAGGCAGTGCCCAGCGCCAACACCACTGCGGTGAGCAAAAACAGCTCTGGCGAGCGAAACTGCTCGACGCGGGCCATCAACTGCGGCACCACGCGCGCCCCCAAAGCGAGTGTGACGCCAATAAACAGCAGTGCCTTCACGACTACCCACAGCAGCTCGACGGCGGCGCTGTCGGCATTGCTCGCGAGCTTCGGGAGCAGCAAAATCAGCACCACGACTGCCAAATCCTGTACGATCAGCATCGCCAGCAGCAGGCGCCCATGATTCGAGGCCGCCTCACCACGATTCATCAAGTTTTTGAGAATCACCATCGTGCTGCTGACGCTGATAATGCCGCCGAAAAAAATGCTCTGGAGCAACGGCCAGCCCCAGAGCGCCCCGAAGGCGGTGCCGGCCAGGATGATCAAGGTAAGCTGCACGAGTGTGCCAATGATTGCCGGGCCTTTGATCCGCGCCAGCTCCTTGAGCGAGAACTCGATACCCAGCGCGAACATCAGGAAAATCACCCCGACCTCGGCGAACACCGCAATCTGCTCGCGGTTGCCGACAAAGCCCGGCGTGAAAGGGCCGATCAGCATACCGGCCACTAAATAGCCGACGATGGGCGACTGCCGGAGCCAGTGCGCCGCCAGGCCACCGACGAGCGCAACTGCGATAGCGACAGTCATGTTGAAAATAAGCTCTAGCTCGTGACTCATAGCTGCCAGCCTTTCGGCGCGGAGGGCCACGCCCGTGAGTCGGAGGAAGCGCCCTGCTAGCGTGGCGGTCGCTTGCTCGCATCGGTTTTTTGGCTTTCTATCGCCATATATCACACTACCCAGTAGAATACCATAGGTGAGTTAGCGCTTGCCGCGCTCGCCGCGCTGCTGGCTGTCGCAGGAGGTTGCTATGACCATGCTGAGCTATGAGCAGACCGATGTTTGATCCCGTGCGCCTTGCAACGCACTCGCTGCGGGCGCAGCCGCACGGCGCGGCGCTGCGCACGATCCTGGCGGCGGCGCTGGATGCCGTTGAGCCGGGCGCGGCGGTGGCACGGCAGCTACAGGTTGTCGGCAGCGAGCTTGAGGTGGCCGGGCGGCGCTATCCGCTGGGCGCCGGGCGGATCGTGGTGGTTGGCGCGGGCAAGGCGGGCGCGCCGATGGCGGCGGCAGTCTACGCCGCGCTCGGCGGGCGGGTCAGCGCGGGCCTGGTGGTCGTCAAGGCGGGCCACGCCGGGCCGTGGGCTGCGCAGTGCGGGCCGATCCGGCTGGTCGAGGCTGGCCACCCGGTTCCTGACCGGCGCGGCGTGGCGGGCGCCGCGGCCCTGCGCGCGCTGGTGGCCGACCTCAGCGCCGCCGATCTGGTGCTGGTGCTGCTGTCGGGCGGCGGCTCGGCGCTGCTGACGCTGCCGGCGCCGCCGCTGACGCTGCCCGCACTACAGGCGCTGAACACCGCGCTGCTGCGCTGCGGCGCGCCGATTGGCGCGGTCAACGCGGTGCGCAAGCACTGCACGCTGCTGGGCGGCGGGCAGCTGGCCCGGCTGGCGCAGCCGGCGCAGGTCGCGACGCTGATTATGTCAGATGTCGTCGGCGCGCCGCTCGATGTGATCGCCTCGGGTCCAACGGTGCCCGACCCCACGACCTACGCGGCGGCGCTGGCGATCATCGCGCGCTACGATCTCGCCACGACGTTGCCCGCAAGCATCGTCGCGCACTTGCGGGCGGGCGCGGCGGGGCGGCGGCCCGAGACCGCCAAGCCCGCCGACCTGGACTGGCGGCGCGTCCACACGGCGGTGATCGCCGGCAACGGTCAGGCGGCCGACGCGGCGGCGGCGGCGGCGCACGCGCTGGGCTGGGCGCCGCTCGTTCTAACCACCACGCTGGAGGGCGAGGCCCGCACGGTGGGCCAGGCGCTGGCGGCGCAGGCCCGCGAGCTAGCGGCGCCGCCCACGGCGCCGCCCACGCTCCTCATTGCCAGCGGCGAGACGACGGTGACGGTCCGCGGCAGCGGGCGCGGCGGCCGCAACCAGGAGCTGGCGCTGGCCGCCGTGCCGGGCCTGGCTGGCCTCGATCACACGACGCTGGTCGCGCTGGCGACCGATGGCGGCGACGGTCCCACCGACGCCGCAGGCGCCGTCGTCACCGGCGCGACGCTTGGCCGCGCGACGGCGCTGGGCCTTGACCCGGCCGACTTTTTGCAGCGCAGCGACAGCTACACGTTTTTCGCGGCGCTCGGTGACTTGCTGCGGCCCGGCCCGACGCTCACCAACGTCAACGACCTGATCCTGGTGGCGGTCGGCGCGCCGGCGTAGCCGCCCAGCAATGCACGGCCCACAACGCACGCAGCGCGGAGCCACCTGGCTCCGCGCTGCGTGCAGTGCAGTGAATCTCGCGGCCAGCGCTAGGGCTGCTTGACGATGCGGCCCTCGATCTGCGCGGTGAACGGGTTCGGCAGCGTCTTGACATACGCGATCAGCGCGTCAAGGTCCACTGGGCCAGTTGAGCGCGCGGTGCCGGACTTGAAAATCGTGAACTTGTCGCCGCCGGTCGCCAGGAAGCTGTTGACCGTCACGGTGTAGCTGGTGGCGCGGTCCAGCGGCTTGCCGTCATTGCCGCGCACCTCAACGACTTTATCGCCGACCGCCCGCGTGTCGTTCCAAGTGTACGACAGGCCCGAGATTTGCAAAAAGCGCGTCTCGACGGTGCCGCTGGCCGACGGCTGCCACTGCTGGTTCAGCAGCGTGTAGATTTGGTCGCCGGTCAGCGTCATCTTCACCAGGTCATTGGCGAAGGGCTGCACTGCGAACAGCGTGCCAAAGGTGACATCGCCGGCCTCGATTGGGGCGCGGATGCCGCCGGGGTTCATAAAGGCGAACTGGGTCTGGAGCGCGGCGCGCTGCGAGTCGGCGATCAAATTGCCGAGCGCGGACTCGCCGGCCGGGTTTTGGTCGCGGGTGATCGTCGTGGCCGCCACGCCGAACTTCTGCGAGATCAGCGGCGCAACTTTGTCCTCGTAGCCCTTGACCAGCGCCGCAATCGCCGGGTCGGGCGTGATGCCCTCGTTGAAGGTCTGGACAATCTCGGCCTTTTTGCTCACGATGTCGCGGGTCGCGCGGTCGATCACCAGGTCAATATCGGCGAACGCCTGGCTGTATGACAGCGCCTGCGTCACCAGCTTGCCGTTGATCACGGCGTTGATCGAGGTGTGCGAGTGGCCGCTGGCGACCACGTCCACATCGGCATCGAGCTTGTTGACGATGTCGACGACCGGGCCGCTCAGCTTGCCGCTGGTGTCCTGGTCGCCGCCCTGGTGGAGCAGCACGACAATCGCGTGGACGCCCTGCTGGTGCAGCTCGGCGACCGCGGCGTTGATCGAGGTAGCCTCATCGCGGAACTCCAAGCCCGCGACGCCGGCCGGCACCACGATGTCGGGCGTGTTCTGCAGCACCGCGCCGACAAAGCCAATCCGCGCGCCGGCCACATTGAAGATTTTGTAGGCCGGGAAGATCGTCTTGCCCGTCTTGGTGTCGACGACGTTGGACGAGATGTAGGGGAATTTGGCGCCGTCCCAGCAGCCCGCGGTGGGATGACAGCCGCCGTTGATCAGGCGGCGCAGCTCGCCGATGCCCTCGTCGAACTCGTGGTTGCCGACAGTGCCCAGGTCAAAGCCAGCCTGGTTCATAAACTCAATCGCGGGCTGATCCTGGAACAGCGCTGAGACCGGCGGGCTAGCGCCGACCGAGTCGCCGATGTTGACGGTGAGCAACTCGGGGGCCTGGGCGCGGCGCTGGTTGATGTAGGCCGCCAGGTAGGCCGCGCCGCCGATCAGCTTGTTGTTGGCTTTGCGGCCGGTCGACAGCTGGCCGTGGAAGTCGTTGACCGCCAGGATTTTCATGTGCAGCGGCACCAGCGCCGCGCCCAGGCGGGTCAGCAGAATCTGCTGCTTGCCGCCAATCGTGTGCAGCTCCATCCGCGCGCGCTCGAAGTGCTGGGTCAGCACGGTGTCGCCATCAATGTTCTGCTCGGTCATGGCCTCCGACAGCGGCAGGCCCCACAGCGCGAGTGACTCGTCCATCGTGACGCCGCGCTGGCCCAGGTCCAGGCCGTGGGAGCGCCAGTAGACCAGGAACGCGCCGCAGACGCTGTGGTTGGTCTGGGCAAACACGCGGCAGCCCATCGCCGGCTTGCTGGGGGCCGCGGGGAAGCTGTGCCAGTCGCGGCCCTCGCGGCTCAGCACCTCGTCGTTGGCGCGGCCGATCAGGATCGTGTAGGGCGCCGCCTTCTCGGGGTGCAGCTCCAGGCGCTGGCGCTCGAAATATTGGACGGTGAAGGTGCCCTCGGGCGTCTGCTGCTGCTTGACGCCCTCCAGCGGATAGCCGAAGACGGCCAGGTCGCCATTTTTAGTCCAGTAGGCGCTAAACTCGGCGCCGACGCAGGCGGTGACGCCGGGCTGATTAAAACAAAGCTCGCCAGCGGCGGCGGCGGCCGGCGTGGCGGGCTTTGTACCGAGGATCAGCAGCGCAACGGCGGCGCTGATCGCGGCGAGTTTCCGGGCAAAAGCTAGGCGGTGCATGGATGCTCCTCGCTGTCTGGGCGGCCCCCATTGGCCCCCACATCGCGTCTAGCAAATCGCACGCCGTCACTCGCTACCTCGTAGCGCCGAGCACTGGCAGCGTCACCGTCGCGGGATGCTCGGCATCATGGTGGAGCGTGTGCTGGGCGATCACCCAGCGCGTGGCGGTCGCCGCCGGCTCGCCGGTGCCGAGGTTGCGATTCCAGCGCGGGTGAGCGCCGCCGGCCACCAATAGGACCAGCCGGTGGCCAGCCGGAATCTGATAGGCCGTCGGCGTCAGCGCCAGCGCAACGCGCACGCTGCCGTCCGGGGCGGGCGCGTGGCCGCTCGGCGTCACCCGCGCCAGGCCGTCGCAAATATTCAGCAGCCGCCCGTCGGGCGCCGCGCTGCACAGCCGCGCAAACACGTCGAACCAGGGCGTTGAGCAGCTGACAAACAGCGCCGCCTCCACGCTGCCAACCAGCGTCAGCGGCGCGAGCAGCGGCTCGCTGCTGAAGTGGACGACATCCGGGCGGGCGGCCAGCGGGCGGTTGTCGTGCTGCCCCGCGGCCAACGGCGAGAACAGCGGGCCGCCCAGCGCCGGCGTCGGCCGCATGGGATCGTACTCAAACGTGGTGGGTGCACCACTGCCGGCCGGCGACTGGCGCAGGTGGCCGCCGGCGTGCAGCGCGTAGCTCAGCGCCGTGGTCGGCGGCGGCCAGGCCGGCAGGTCAAGCCAGCCGGCGCCCTGCGCATATATCCGCACCGGCGCAGGCTGCAGCGCCGCCGGCACACCCTGGAGATGCGCCGCAAACCACGCCAGCGCGGCCTGTAGGCTGGCCACGATATGGCCGAGGCTGTAGTGGCTCCACGGCCCGACCGTCAGATAGGGCGACTGACCGGCGGCCCGCAGCGCGGCGTAGTCGGCCAGCACCTCGGGCAAGAAAAAATCATGCCAGCCCGACAGCAGATGGGCCGGCGCCGTGACGTGGGCCAGCGCCGGCCGCAGGTCAATCGCGCGCCAGTAGGCCGAGTCGGGGGCGGCGGCCAGCCACTCCTGGAAAAACGGGATCGTCCGCCCAAACGCCACCTCGTCCGCCTCATGCAGCGGCAGATGGGCGAGCGCCCGCGCCAGGCGCCGCTGCTGCGCCGGCAGCCGCAGCACGTCGCTGAGGCGCTGCTCGCCGCGCCGCTCGGGCGCCTCCAGGCCAAACAAGAGCAGGCCCTGAAAAATCCCATCCAGGTTCAGGCCACCCTCAGGCGCGAACGGCCCATAAAACCGCGCGCCAGTGATACACGGCACAATCGCGCGGAGCTCGGGCGGCGCCTCGGCAGCGGCGGCCCACACCGCGTAGCCCAGATAGCTCGGGCCATACATCCCGACGCGGCCATCGGACCACGGCTGCGCGACGATCCAGTCGAGGGTCGCGCGGCCATCCTGCGCCTCGGTGTGCCAGGGCGTGAAGTCGCCGCCCGAGTCGGCGCGGCCGCGCATCGTCTGGACCACCACGTGGTAGCCCTGGCCGGCCATGAGCTGGCCAAACCAGCGCAGCAGCCACGGCCCCGGCTGCCAGCCCAGCCGGCGCCCGACGTAGCCGCGCACCAGGATCGTCGGCCCCGCCGCGGCGCCGCGCGGATAGTAGCGGTCAGTGGCGAGCTGGACGCCATCGGGCATCGACAGCTGAAGGTTATGCTGGCTGTCCACGGCGGCGCGCGGCGCCGGCAGGCCGAGCAGCCGAGCGACCAGCGCCCACCGTCGCCGAAATACGAGCCAGGCCGCCAAAATCATCGCCAATCGCCGCATCATGCCTCCATCCGATACGATTTCTTGCACACCAGGCTTGGAGTTCTGCACACCAGGCTTGGTTTCATTGCGGGGGCGGACGCTACGGCAGATGGAGCGCCAGATGCTCCAGGGCCAGCTGCGGGTTGACATTGGCGGCCAGCTGAGTACGGGCCTGCTCCAGGCGCCGCAAAAAATCATGGATCGCCATGAGCGGCACGGCGCGTGCCTGGGCCGCGAGGTCCTCGCGGCGGTCGAGGTGGGTGACGGCCTCGGGGCAGCCGCCGGCGACCAGCAGGACATCGCGCCACCAGCTCTGCCACAGGCTCAGCCAGGCGCTGACTGTGGTGTGGTCGCCACGAAAATCTTTGGCGCGCTCCTCGGCCCACTTCAGGCGGGCGACGGTCCCGGCGCTATGGAGCGCGACGAGCGCATCCAGCCAGGTCTGCTGCTGCTCCAGGAGCGCCTCATCGTCCACCAGCCGCACGGCCCAGCCGAGCCGCCCGCCGCTCCACGCGGCCAGCAGCGCGGCGTCCTCGTCGGCCAGGCCCCAGCGCTCGCCGAGCGCCCGCTGCACCTCCAGGCGCGCCAGCGGCCGCAGCTGCAGCACGCGGCAGCGCGAGACAATCGTCGGCAGAATGTCGCTGACGTTCTGGGCAATCAGGATAAAGACCGCGTGGGGCGGCGGCTCCTCCAGGGTTTTCAAAAACGCATTGCTGGCCGCCTCGTTGAGCGCCGAGGCATCCTCCAGGATAAAGACGCAGTGGCGGGCCTCAAACGGCCGCTTCTCGACCGACTGCACCCACGCGCGCACGGTCTCGACGCGGATCAGGCGCGAGCGCTGATCGTCCTTGCTGCCCGCGACCGCCGGCTGAGTGGCCAGCGACATGCGGTAGACATCGGGGTGATTGCCGTGCTCGACGCGGCGGCAGGCCCGGCACTCCAGGCACGGATCGAGGCCGCCGGCCTCGCACACGAGGCGCTGCGCCAGCCGCACCGCCAGCAGCGTCTTGCCAACGCCCGGCAGCCCGGCGAACAGATACGACTGCGCCCCGCGCCCGGCCGCCAGCGAGCGCCGCAGGTAGTCGACGGCCCAGGTGTGGCCAACAATATTCCAGTTCTGCATGGCCGAATTATAGTCCGAAGCGGGCCATCTGCGGGCCGCCGGCAGCATTGTCATGCCACAACTTGATTAGCCATGCTGCTGGCAGTGCATCAAGCAACGGCTCCAGCGCATCAAGCAACGACTCCAGCGCATCAAGCAACGGCTCCAGCGCATCAAGCAACAACTCCAGCGCATCAAGCAACAACTCCAGCGCATCAAGCAACGGCTCCAGCGCATCAAGCAACGGCTCCAGCGCATCAAGCAACGGCTCCAGCGCATCAAGCAACGGCTCCAGCGCATCAAGCAACGACTCCAGCGCATCAAGCAACGGCTCCAGCGGCCTAAGCAGCCGCACTGACGGCTTCATCCCTCATCCCTCATCCTAATAAACCCCCAGGTGCGCATCAGCTAGCGTGGAGGCGGCAGCGGGGCCAGCGCGTGCTATAATCCGCGCCGAGTAAGGAGGGCGAGCCGCCGAAACTGTGAAAAGCGCGAGACCTGAGCGCCCGCTCAGGAGACGAGGAAGAGGTTCCTTGCCGCGAGGCAAGTGCTAACTTCGGCACACATCCCAGCCCGTCCCGGCGCCCAGCGATCAGGCATGGCTTGCCCATGATCGCGGCCGCTAGACGACCAAGCGCTGCGCTGTCCCGGCCGAAGGAAAAGCGACGATCAGCGGATGCCTCTAGGGGTCGAAACGTTTGCGCCCCTCAAGCATGGCCCAAAACCCACAGGCGACTGCGGGCACAACCGGCGATGTAGCGAACGAGCCAACGAGTAATCAGTGATCAGTCTTCAGTGTTCAGCTGGGGCGCGCCGTTGGCGTGGCCACCGCCTGCATGCTGCCGGGCTGCCGCAGCGCCGCGCGCGACGCCGTGCTTTGCCATGCCCGCTCCTCACTGCTTTACCCGCGCCGAAACATCCTGCGGAACAGCTCTCACTGATCACAGATCACTGAGACCTATCAATGAACTACTCGTCACTGATCATTGACAACTGATCACTGACAACTACTGAGGCTACGAATTATGTGTGGAATTGTTGGCTATGTCGGGTCGCGCGAGGCGACCGAGGTGGTGGTGGGCGGACTACAGCGGCTGGAGTACCGCGGCTATGACTCGGCGGGGATTGCGGTGCTGGCCGACGGCGAGTTTGCGGTGCGGCGCTCGGTCGGCAAGCTGGCGAATTTGCAGGCCCGGCTGCGGGCCGAGCCGACCCACGGGCAGCAGGGCATCGGCCACACCCGCTGGGCCACCCACGGCGGCGTCACCGAGGTCAACGCCCACCCGCACCGCTCGGCCAGCGGCGATGTGGTGGTGATTCAGAACGGCATCGTCGAGAACTACCTGGCGCTCAAGGCCGAGCTGCAGGCGGCCGGCGTCGTGTTCAGCTCGCAGACCGACACCGAGGTGATCGCCCACCTGATTGAGCGCGAGGCCGCGGCGGCCGGCGATTTTGTCGTGGGCTTTCGGCGGGCGCTGGTGCGGCTCAAAGGCGGCAACGCCGTGGTCGCGATGAGCCGCCAGGCGCCGGGGCTGATCATCGCGGCGCGGCTGGGGCATGCCGGCGCCGTCGTGGTAGGCGTGGGCGACGATGAAAACTTTGTCGCCTCCGACATCCCGGCGCTCCTGGACTATACCCAGCACATGACCTTTTTGGAGGACCGCGAGGTCGCGCTGATCACGGCGCGCGGCGTGACGTACCAGACGCTGGACGGCGCCGCGCTCAGCAAGCCGCCGCAGACCGTCGCCTACGACCCGGTGGCGGCGGCCAAAGGCGGCTACAAGCACTTCATGCAGAAAGAGATTTTCGAGCAGCCGCGCTCGATCACCGACACGCTGCACGACCGGATTGACCTCGACAACGCCGCCGTGCTGCTCGACGAGTTGACTCTGAGCGACGACGAGCTGCGCAAGGTTGACCGCATCTACGCCGTGGCCTGCGGCACCGCCTGGCACGCCGCGCTGGTCGCCAAATTCCTGATCGAGGGCCTGGCGCGGGTGCGCGTCGAGGTCGACTACGGCTCGGAGTTTCGCTACCGCGACCCGGTGCTGGACGAGCGCTCGCTGCTCCTGGCGATCACCCAGTCGGGCGAGACCGCCGACACGCTGGCGGGCATGGAGCTGGCCCGCAAGGCCGGCGTGCGCTGCATCAGCCTGGTCAACGCCGTCGGCTCGCAGGCCGCGCGGCTCAGCGACGGCGGTGCGATCTACCTCAACGCCGGCCCCGAGATCGGCGTCGCCTCGACCAAAGCCTTCACCACGATGGTCGTGGGCGCGTACCTGCTGGCGCTCAAGCTGGCGGCGGTCCACGGCCGGATTGCGCAGCCCGCGATGCGCGAGCACTTGCAGGCGCTGCTGGCGCTGCCCGGCCAGATCAGCGAGATTGTGCAGGAGACTGCGGTCTACGAGCAGCTAGCCGAGCGCTACCGCCACACCAGCGACATGCTGTTTTTGGGCCGCGGCATCAACTACCCGATCGCGCTGGAGGGCGCGCTGAAGCTGAAGGAGATCTCGTACATCCACGCCGAGGGCTACCCCGCCGGCGAGATGAAGCACGGCCCGATTGCGCTGATTGACGAGCACATGCCGGTAGTCTGCATCTGCCCGAGCGACGACGTGTACGACAAGATGATCTCGAATGTCCAGCAGGTCAAGACGCGCGGCGGCGAGGTGATCGCCATCGCGACCGCGGGCGACACGCAGCTGGCCGGCATGGCGCACACCGTCATCAGCGTCCCGGCGACGCTGCCCTGGCTGGCGCCGGTGCTCAACGTGGTGCCGCTGCAGCTGCTGAGCTACTTCTGCGCCGTCCGTCGCGGCGCCGACGTGGACCAGCCGCGCAACCTGGCCAAGTCCGTCACCGTCGAGTAGCGCCGGGCAGAGCAGCCCATCTCAGGACTGTCTTGATCCAAAAGAAACTGCTACTAGCCAAAACAAACTAAATGCTCCGTAAGCTAAGTTTCTTAAGCTTTTCCCGTCGAAAAACAGCAAAAGACTTCGTTTACCAAGCACTAAATGCTCCGTAAGCTAAGTTTCTTGAGCTTTTCCCGTCGAAAAACAGCAAAAGACTTCGTTTACCAAGCACTAACCTCAGCTATAGCAGAAGTATAACTCGTATGATGGAATGATAGCAGCTTGCTCATAGTTAAATCATAGCAGCGGCGGGGCGACCACCACGGTCGCCCCGCCGCGCTGCGCTAGCCAGCGCCCCTGCCGCGCTAGAAGCCGGCGCTGATCTGCGCCTGCAGCGAGTCGCGCAGCTGGTCGGGGACGCGCATGTAGACGCCGCTGGCCTCGGCGACGATGGTGCCGTCGGGGAGCTGCGCGAAGCCCTGTAGCTCCAGCGCGCGGCCGCGGTCGCGGACCAGCGTGCCCACGCAGCGGATCGGCGTGTTGATCGGCGCGGGGTTGCGGTAGCGAATCTCGATCCGGCCGGTCATGGTGTAGGCGTTGACCGTAAAGCCGACCCGTCCAATCGTCTCGTCCAGCACGGTGAACAGGATGCCGCCGTGGACAAAGCCGGGCCAGCCCTGGTGCTCGACGCCAGCGGTGAAGGTGGTCTCGACGCGGCCGTCGACCTCGAAAAAATCCAGCTTGAGGCCGTGCGGGTTCTGCTTGCCGCACACAAAGCAGGCGTTGGAGTCGGGCTGTTGTTCCATTCAAAGCTCCAAGCTATCAGCTGTCAGCCGTCAGCGTGCAAGGCTGGCGGTGCCAGGCAAGGATAGCCATAGTGTAGCGCAAAGCTCCGAGCTATCAGCTGTCAGCCGTCAGCTATCAGTCGGCAAGGCTCCTCGCTGCCTCGCTTGCCGGGCATTGGCGATGCGAGGCAGGCACTGCGCTGCAATGCTTGCCTCGCATCCCCATGTTCTCAACGACGCTCAATGCTCGCTGACGGCTTGAAGCTGACGGCTGACAGCTCGCCCCGCGCTGCAGTGCTTGCCCCACATATCCAATGATTCTCAACGACGCTCAATGCTCGCTGACGGCTTGAAGCTGATGGCTGACAGCTCCGCTCACTGCTCGTCGAGGCGGGCCAGAATCTCGGACTCCAGGGCGGCCTCGGCGGGCGAGACGCGCGGCTGCCACTTGCTGAAGACCAGCGTGGCGTTCTGGCCGCCAAAGCCAAACGAGTTCGACAGCGCGATCTGGATGTTGGCCGCGCGGGCCACGTTCGGCACGCAGTCGAGGTCGCAGGCCGGATCGGGCGTCTCGTAGTTGATGGTCGGCGGCAGCAGGCCCTGCTTCAAGGCCATGATCGTCGCGACGGCCTCGACGGCGCCGGCCGCGCCGGTCAGATGCCCCATCATCGACTTCGTGGACGACACCGCGACGGTCGAGGCGTACTCGCCAAGCGCAGCCTTGATCGCCAGCGTTTCGGCGGCGTCGCCGGCCGGCGTGGAGGTGGCGTGGGCGTTGATGTAGTCCACCTGCTGCGGCACCACGCGGGCGCGCTGCATGGCGCGGCGGATCGCGCGGGCCGCGCCGGCGCCGACTGGGTCGGGCGCGGTCACATGGTAGGCGTCGGAGGTCGCGGCGTAGCCCAGCAGCTCGGCGTAGATTGGCGCGCCGCGGGCCTGGGCGTGGGCCAGCGTCTCCAGCACCAGGATCGCGCCGCCCTCGCTGGGCACAAAGCCGTCGCGGTCCTTATCAAACGGCCGCGAGGCGCGCTCGGGCGTCTCATTGAAGGCTGACGACAGCGCACGCATCGCGCCAAAGGCCGCCAGCGTCAGCTCGCAGATCGGCGCCTCGACGCCGCCGGCCAGCATGACCTCGGCGTCGCCGCGCCGCAGCACCTCGGCCGCCTCGCCGATGGCCTGCGACGACGCCGCGCAGGCAGTGGTGATCGTCGCGTTGTAGCCGCGCAGCCCCAGCTGGATCGCTACCTGGCAGGCCGGCATATTCGGCAGCGTCGCGGTCATGTAGAACGGGCTGAGCTTGTTGCCGCCCTTCTCGATCACCGTGCGCATGGCCGCCTCGGTCTCGGGAAACGTCGTGGTGCCAGTGCCGATCAGGACGCCGATCTCATCGGTGTCGCCGCCGAGGGTCAGCTTGGCGTCGGCGACCGCCTGGCGCGCCGCCGCGACCGCAAACTGCGAGGCCCGCGAAATCCGCCGCGCCTCCTTGAAGTCCATGACCGTGCGTGGGTCGAAATCTTTGACCTCGGCGCCGACGTGCGACGGGTAGGCGCGGAAGTTAGGAATCTGGGTAAACGTCGCCAGCCCCGAGCGGCCGTGCGACAGGCTATCCCAGAAGGTGGCGAGGTCGTTGCCGATCGGTGAGATCACGCCGATGCCGGTGACGACGATGCGACGGTCGGCGTCGGCGCGGTCGGTGGTCTCGGGGAGCGGCTGTGCCAGCACCGCGTCATCGAGCTGCTCATCCAGCAGCTCCAGCGGCGGCGGCAGCGTCGTTACCTCATCACTCAGCGGCAGCGGCGGGCGGCTGGCCGCGCGAACTTGTTTGTACGACATCGCAAACTCCACACGTGTAGGGGGCCTTGACAGCGCTGCGGGGATGGTAGCACCGCGCTTCCGGGATCGTCAACCGCCTGGCGCGGGGGTCAGGCCCACACAGCCCAAATGGGTGGGCTGCGTCCTGCCACAATGTAGGTATAATGACTCTGGAACTTGTGGCGATTTGATCAATGAATCAGAGCGGGCGGCATTGATCTTGAATGGAGCCTCAAGCGAACCCTACGAGGGAGAAGAATATCATGGGCTTACTCGACAAGTTTACGAAGCGGGCAAAGCAGGTCCTAAGCCTGGCCCAGGAAGAAGCCCGCAACTTCAACCATCCATACGTCGGCACGGAGCACATTCTGCTGGGCCTGATCCGCGACCAAGAGGGCGTGGCCGGCAAGGTGCTCGATGATCTCGGGGTCAAGCTGCAGCAGGCCCGCAATGCCGTCGAATTTATCGTCGGCCACGGCGAGGGCGCCCAGCGTAGCGAGGAGGCCGAGCTGACGGCCCGCGCCAAAAAAGTGATTGAGTACGCGGTGGAAGAGGCGCGCAAGCTGAACCACCACTATATAGGCACCGAGCATCTGCTGCTGGGCCTGGTCCGCACCGGCGAGGGCGTCGCCACCGGCGTCCTGGAGATCATGGGCGTCTCGCTGGAGCAGATTCGGGCGCAGGTGCAGCGGCTGCTGCGGCAGGGCGCGTCCGGCCCGGCCGAGCGGCCCGCCCAGCCCAAGCAGAGCAAAACCCCGTACCTCGACGCGCTCTCGACTGACCTGACCGAGATGGCCGAGGCCGGCAAGCTCGACCCGGTGATCGGCCGCCAGAAAGAGATCGAGCGGGTGATCCAGATTCTGTCGCGCCGCACCAAGAATAACCCGGCGCTGATCGGCGAGCCGGGCGTCGGCAAGACCGCGATCGCCGAGGGCCTGGCCCAGCGCGTGATCGCCGGCGATGTGCCCGACTCGATCAAGGGCAAGCGCGTCGTGACCCTGGACATGGGCTCGCTGGTCGCCGGCACCAAATACCGCGGCCAGTTCGAGGAGCGGCTGAAGCGCGTGATCGATGAGATCAAAGAGGCGCGCTGCATCCTGTTCATCGATGAGTTCCACACGCTGATCGGCGCCGGCGGCGCCGAGGGCACGCTGGACGCCGCGAACATCCTGAAGCCGGCGCTGGCCCGCGGCGAGCTCCAGACCATCGGCGCGACAACGATGGACGAGTACCGCAAGTACATCGAGCGCGACGCGGCCCTGGAGCGGCGCTTCCAGCCCGTCAACATCGACGAGCCGACGATTGAGGACACGATCGAGATTCTCCGCGGCATCAAAACCCGGTATGAGGATTTTCATCAGCTCCAGATCTCCGACGAGGCGATCAAGGCGGCGGCCAACCTGTCGGCCCGCTACGTCCCCGACCGCTTCCTGCCCGACAAGGCGATTGACCTGATCGATGAGGCCGCCAGCCGCGTGCGCATGTACCGCTCGGCGACGCCGCCCTCGCTGCGCGACGCCCTGCGCGGCCTGGAGGCGATCCGCAAGGAGCGCGACTGGCGCTGGCCGACGACCAGCAGGACCTGGCCCGCGACCTGCACGACCGCGAGGCGCGCATGCTGGAGCGGATCGAAAAGATCGAGACCGAGGAGGTCAAGGGCGACGGCTCGGCCTACGACCGCCCGTATGTCACCGAGGACGATATCGCCGATGTGGTCCAGATGTGGACCGGCGTGCCCGTCTCGAACATGACTGGCAACGAGACCGAGCGGCTGCGGCATATGGAGGGCACGCTCCACGAGCGCATCATCGGCCAGGACGAGGCGGTGGTGACCATCGCCAAAGCTGTCCGCCGCGCCCGCGCCGGCCTGAAAGACCCGAAGCGGCCCATCGGCTCGTTTATTTTCCTGGGGCCAACCGGCGTCGGCAAAACGCTGCTCGCCAAGACGCTGGCCGAGTTCATGTTCGGCTCCGAGGAGGCGCTGATCAAGATCGATATGTCGGAGTTCCAGGAGCGCCACACGACCTCGCGGCTGGTCGGCTCGCCGCCCGGCTACGTGGGCTACGGCGAGGGCGGGCAGCTCACCGATGCGGTGCGGCGCAAGCCCTACTCGGTGGTGCTGTTCGACGAGATCGAAAAAGCTCACCCTGACACCTTCAACCTGATGCTCCAGATTCTGGAGGACGGCAATCTGACCGACGGCAAGGGCCGACGGGTCGATTTCCGCAACGCGATCATCATCATGACCTCCAACATCGGCACCGAGCATATCCGCCAGAACTCGCGGCTGGGCTTTGGCAGCAAGCGCGGCATTGACGAGGAGGATACTCGGAAGAAGGTCAACGACGCGCTCAAGGAGATGTTCCGGCCCGAGTTCCTGAACCGGATCGACGGCACGATCATCTTCCACCCGCTGACCGACCAGGAGATTCATCACATCGCGACGCTGGAGCTTGACCGCGTGGCCAAGCAGCTGGGCGAGAAGAGCATCACGCTCCAGACCGCGCCCGAGGCCGTCGAGCTGATCGGCAAGCGCGGCTACGACCCGACGTTTGGCGCCCGGCCGCTGCGCCGGATCATCACCAACCTGATCGAGGACCCGCTGGCCGAGGGCCTGCTCGATGGCCGCTTCGCCGCCGGTGACGTGGTAGTGGTGGATGTCGAAAAAGACCTCCTGCGGCTGCGCTCGCAGCGCGAGATCGACGGCGTCTCGCAGGAGGAGCCGGAGGCCGAGCCAATTGGCGTCTAATCTTCGCCCCGTCAGCCACAGCCCGCAATCTGAGCCATCAGGTTGCGGGCTTTTGCGTGGGAACAAAACGTGGCCGCGCGGCGTTAACGGCGTAAATAGGAGATTGCGATGCGCGACGACGACCGCAACCGGCAGTGCGAGCAGTTCAGGCTTACCAGTTTTCCTCTCGGCTCAAGTATTAGCTACGACCACTTTGTAGCGTTTCACCACCCGCTTGGCAGCAGTGGTATCGTGACGTGGCTCGGAACATATCGCCGCCGATTATTCCGGGCGGTGCTCGTCTGTCTGCTGCTGTTTGTTGGGGTGCGGTTGGCATACGCCCGCGATGCGTGTGTGCCGCTGCCGGGCCAGGCCGTGGTAAATATTCCCGGCTTGTCTGGATCAGTCAGCCCATGCAGTGTGCCTGCTGGCAGGTGGCTACCCGCGCCGCTCCACTGGCTGCTCACCCGCGAGATCGTGTGGTATCAGTCCGGCGGTGACTACTATTTTGATATTAGTTCATGCACAACTCGTGAGTTTTTTTCGGATACGACCACGGTCAGCAGTAGTCTCAATGCACCAGTTCGGCTGACAGTGTGGCAGCGCCCTGGACGCTCGTACTCATGTCTAAATCCATAAATCGCTGGCATAGCGGCTCCACAGAGAGCTTTGAGATGCGGCGGGCTATCGGGGCTGCAATGCGGAGCATAGGGGCGGCTCACGAGCCGCCCCTACAACATGGGTTTGCTAGGGATGACGCTGCTGTCGGGGCGGGGCGAGGCGAATCTACATTTTTCACAGTTGTGCTAGGATTGCGGGGCTTGCTTGATACGGGGTTCGCGATGCCATTCAATCCCAACCGCCACCACCGTCAATCGCTGCGCCTCCGGGGCTACGACTACGCTCGGGCCGGCGTGTATTTTCTCACCATCTGCGCCCAAAGCCGGGAGCCGCTCTTTGGCCGGGTGGTTGAGCGAAGCGTGCAGCTGAGCACGGTGGGCGAGATTGTGCAGGCTACGTGGTTGTGGCTCGCGGCCCGGTATGCGTATATGCGGCTCGACGCGCATGTGGTTATGCCCGATCACCTTCACGGCGTGTTGATCATTGATCCAGAACTTGCCTCCAGTCCAGCGGAAGTCGGTTGGCGCGCTGGTCGGCGTACTCAAAACGGTCTCAGCCAAGCAGATCAATGGGCTGCGCGGCATGCCCGGCGACAAGGTGTGGCAGCGCAACTACTACGAGCGCATTGTCCGTAGCGATGCCGAGCTGTGTTCAGTCCGCGAATACATTGCCTCAAACCCCACTCGCTGGACCGAGCGGCGGGATGAAGATTCAATCTAGCAGCCATGCCCGACGCCGCTCATCAATGCCTGGCGCTGCTCACAATGTACCGCGTCGCTCACCAACGCGGCGCCGCAATGTACCGCAACGCCTAACACTGTTGTAGGGGCGGCTCGTGAGCCGCCCCATTGCCTATCACTGCCCCTGCACTGCTGCTGCGCCGCCATCTCATTGCCTATCAATGCAATGCTGCAATTATACGACTATTCATTGCCGATCACCGCCTCTACACCGTTGCTTCCCAACGCCCGGCACCGCCTACCACCGTTGTAGGAGCGGCGCGTGAGCCGTCCCACCGCCTATCACTGCCTCTGCGCCGATGCTGCGCCGCTCTCATTGCCTCCCCATGCCCCCTCGCTGAAGCGCCGCTACGGCCGCGCCGCCAGGCGCAGCAGCGGCAGCGCGCGGCCCGCAATGCTGCCCCGAGGCCCGCTCGCCGATGGGCGCGGCGCCCAGCCGCTCGTAGAACGGCGCCGCGTGCGGGTCGGCCACGATGAGCAGCGCCGCGTAGCCCAGCCCGTGCGCCGTCCGCTGGGCATGCTCGATGAGCGCCCGGCCGTAGCCGTGGCCCATCCACAGCGGGTCGACGTACAAAAAGTCCAGCTCGATCTCGGTGGCGCTGTGGGGCGCGAGCAGATACCAGCCGCAGATCACATCGTTCGCCGCCAGCACAAACGCCGGGCTGGCCGCGAGCTGTGCCGATGTGATCGTCAGCTCGGCCCGGCACTGCGCCATGAACGCGGCGTCGTAGCCCCAGTGGGCTTTGGCTCGCAGCGTCAGCGCCGTGAGCGCCGCGGCCTCCGCATGGGCGGCCGGGCGAATCGTGGTGTCGGTGCGGTCATCGGATGCTCCTCGCTACGCATGGCCCAGGCACAGACGGGCGCGGCGCCCACCTGTGTTCATCAGATATCAGTACATCATTTACGCTCTGTATCACTGACTCGATAAGGCGATATCTCATGAAGTGCATTCAATAAGTCAAGAAATCTACCCTGTATATGAATAATACGATTATATATTAATATTACACTATCTTTATCAGGGATAATATTAATATCCTTGATTAGCTCATTTATATGATTTCGGATGGATTTCTCTTGCATTCTTAAGTAATTAATGCGACGCTCCATTATAAGTTGTGGCCTGTTCAGGTACATTTTTTCAACCATATATTTTGAAGCTGCATACTTCCCTGTAATAATGCCATTAATTTCGATTAATTCAAATATATCGCAATAGTCCACTTGAGATGGGTCAGGATAACAATGTGTCGAAAGATTGGCTATATCATCCGATGGCCAGTCATTACTTTTGAAGGTATTACATATCGGGCATGAATAGTAAAGGTTATTAATATCGTTTTTAAGTATAGCAAACCGAGTTATTGATTTTGGCCGATAATGCTCTACATGAAAATTACGAACGCCACCAAAATTAGCATCATGGATTGCACAATAAACACACTGATGAAACCCTTCGTCCGCTATTATTTGTTTCCAGTCAGAGTAGTCCCCAGAAGAGGGTTGTGTGGCTTGCTCTTTGGGAATCCTTCTCCACTTCATTATCGTGCTCCTTTCTGGAGGAGTGCCTCAACCTCTCGCCTCAATTGTTCAAAATCTTGGATAGTGGTTTCCATATGATCAATCCATTGGCTGCGATTTTGCATTTCATCAAAAGCAAACGCTACGTTAATTTTCTGCTGAATAGCCTTTACACGATTGCGGTCGGTAATCGAAATTCCTTCACCTGTTGCAACTCTTACAGCAATATCTGAAAGCTCACCTAATTCCCTCTCAAAGGTTTCTAAATATCTCTGGCTTGCACGGACAAAGCGCGCTGCATAGCTTTCCGTTGCTCGGTTAAACTGTATTCAATCTATAATATCTTCTACATCTCCAAATCGTTTGCGTAATTCTTCATCTTCTGGATAGGAAGTAACTACAAAAATTGGAAACGTCTCCATCCGTACACGAAGATACTTAACGAGATCATGTCCAAAATAACTCACAGCGCCAGTATTTGGGGCTTCTTCTTCATTTAGGCGCTCATCAATAATTAAAACTGATATTTTATTAGAGCTGATCCAGCTAGGGTAATCAGATATATTTGAAAAAGGGGTTTGAGGAAGAACCTCCCATGTTTCTGGGAGTGCAAGAGTTAGAGAGTCTCTTGCAACAGATAGTACCGTTAGTCTATCATCAATAATAGCTATTGCTGGCATTGTCTCATTTCTCCTGTATAGGAAACCATAGTCTAAAGCGTGCGCCACTTAATTCAGGGTCTTTGCCTACAGAACGAGACCCACCGAGTTCATTAACGACAGAATCTACAATTGCTAAACCAAGTCCTGTTCCAGCTTGTACTATAGTATCGTGATCGGCTTCCGTCTTCTTCGTTGTAAATAATGGACTCCATATTTGCTCACGGAAATTGGAATCCACTCCTGGGCCAGAATCAGAAACAATTATTGCATATCCTGGTAAACCATTTTCATTTTCCCGCAGTAATTCTATGGAAATAGCTCGTCTAGATTGCTTCTGTTTACAAGCAGTATAAGCATTTGTCAAGAGGTTGAGTACGGCTGCTTCGATGTCCATTGCAAACGTTCGTGTCTCAACGTCAAATAAATTATTGTGCTCAAGGTTGATGTTTACTGCATCTAGCGCAGGCTGAAGATGCCGGATTACATCTAAAATAACGTGTCGAATATTCACTTTTCGGCGACGGCGTTTATCACGACGTATTCGGTCTAGTGCAAAACTTCCCCATGATGCCACTTGGTTAGCAAATAGAGTAGCTTGTGCCATAGAGGTAATTGCATTTTCTATCCTTGGTGGATCCTTTTCCAAAATTTCTTTGCATTGTTTGTTGCTCCTGTTAACGTGGCAATTGCAATCTAAGTCTCGTGGCTGAATACAGACGCGGCAATACCAACAGAAGCTAATCCACGATAAATGGTAGCCTGTGAGGCGAGTTCCTGAATAGATTTTTGGGTTTCTTGGATACGTTCAGTAATAAGTTCAATTTTTTCAAGTGTCTCTGTTACATCGCGGGAGGCAGAGACTGGTATAGCACGACGAATTAATCTTAAGTCCCGTTTCAGTGATTGTAAATCTTGCCCTAATGCTCGTACCTCTTGAGAAGGATTAGTTTGTACTTGTTGCTCTTCTTTATTCTCAGCAAATATATGCCGATATTGACTTTCTAGCAATGCTACGCAGCCAATTAAAAATCGCTTTAATCCCAGAAATGCTGGCCCTTGAATGAGGCCCTCACGGGATGAGCTATCTGCAAGCTTTGCATTGTCGTCACGGCTTACAAATACTGCTCCGACAATCTGGTTTGGGCCAATACGGTATCCAGGCCTACTTGGCCCAGCAGGGCTTTGCACCGCCCGCCGTCCGAGACTAAGCCAATCCCATTCGGCTGCACCGGGAATACCATATGGTTTCACCCTTACTAGGTCACGATATAATCCGATTCCAGAATTATTACGCAAAAACCGGCGTAAGTCAGCTAAACCAATATTTGTACCTGCAATAATACTATCTTTTACAAGGTAGAATATTAGTACAACAGAAACTGGACCAAAATTAAAATCTAACTCCTTTTCTTCATCAGTCAGTGCAATCAGTTAATTCATTGGTATCGAGTGGACCGTAGAAATGCTTTCTCCTCGTTTCTGAGGGTCTGGTATTATAACTGTATACTCAACCCTATGATCTGCTCCTTTGTGATTGATATCAAGGCGTACAACATAGTTTTCGTTTGTGTGTTCACCAACGATTTTATTGTATCCCTCGATTATATCAGTATTGATCCTAATAGAGAAGTTATCAACTCCTCTGAATGGAGAGATAAGAGCAGATAGCTCACGATCTAGAACTTCAATATCATTTGGTGTCCAGTTCTGACGTAGTTGCCTGATAATAAGCTCTGTACCTGATATTGTAGCGGTTCCGTCATAATTACTAGGAATATCTATCGTAAAGATATCGAGAACGTTAAGATTAACTGATTCGAGCGCTCTTCCTTTTACATCAAAATCATCCCAATTTATACGAAGGCCAAAGGGTCCTTCCTCTTTAGCTTTTGTATGGAGTTCGAGTAATGATCCAAGTCTATCGGCAGATATACGTCCTATCCCTTTCTCACCAGTACGCCGCCGCTTTTTCTGGCTTACAGTGTGTGTAGTCTTCTCCGAAAATCCAATTCGTAACCAGTGGTCATCAACAATCTTTTCTGTCATACCATGACCGTTATCAGCGACACGAATATATGGCTCACTAGCTTTAGTCATAATTTCAATCTCAATATTGGAGGCGTCAGCATCATAGCTATTCTTTACTAACTCCACTAAGGCTGTCGTATGATCCTTAATACTATCTCGACCTAAAGTCAATATAGTCCGTGCGTCAACAGTGAATTTTTTATCAGCCATTTCTAATGCTCCTTAAAAGCACTAATGTTATTCATGAGAGAATTGATATAGACTTCCTTTTCCAGAACGCATATCGATGAGAATATCTTGTATTCTCTTTTGCATAGAATTACTTATTTTCATAATATCATAGATTATCAAATCTATAGAATGACGGTCATGATTCGATTTTGTAACGTATTCAATATAAGCATCTCGTAACAGCTGTTTGTTTTTTGATGAGATCTTTCGAGCATCAAGAAGAGGGGTTGTCTTGATAAGACCAGGACTTATATTACACGTTCCACCTCCATATACTTGTGCCCTAGAACGTATCATAATTTCCGAGATAGAGCTAGATAGAATCGCAAGATATACCTCTGTATCAAGGGTTAATTCCTTAGGAAGGATAAATTCAATAAATAACTCACCAGGAACATACAAAGCCTTGTTCCAAATAAGTGTAAGATTTTTATAAATAAGACGAGGGATTAGAATAGTTGCTCTCGATCTCCGCTCTAACTCTTCAACTAAGCTATACCAATAAGTACGAAAATCCTGCTGTATCCGATTCTTGTTATGGTAACCTACCACAGTTTTGTCCTTTCCACGAATTGAAACTAGTTTGGTTTCTCCTTGTAGGATATAATCTAAGGCATTTGTTCCAATCAATTCCTCTTTACTCTTACCGCAATAGAACAGGTAATATGCTGGTGTACTGTGGTCCTGAATAACCAGACTAGTAACTGATCGAATAGAATGAACCATAGGTGTAATATATTCAGATTCAATACCATAGATTTGAATAGTTTCAGGTGTCATAACAAAAAAATCTTTAGCTAATGTTTGAACTCCAATTCTTGTTCTTGCTTGTTCTTCAAACTTACTCATTAACGGATGTGATGAGAGTTCATTTAGGATATCTGCATCACTAAAGTAACGATGCCAGATTTGATTTGTATCTAAAAGTTTTTGCTGAATACTAACTACTCCAATATCTTTATGATTATTAAGAACACTTATTGAATTATTCAAAAATTGTATAGGAAGGCCATTCTTAACTCTAATAAAATCGACGAATTTGTTCTTGGTAATAGGACTTCTCTTTGTTGCAAGTAGCATTACTGTTTTTACATCAACATCAAACACTTTTCTGTCGAAAGCAATGATTCTTTCAATATCAAAATATTGTTTCAAGAACTCTTTAAACCTCTTTCCATAATTTACACCTAGCCATGAATCTGCAACAATAACTCCAAGTCTGCCACCCTCTTTTAAATAGCTACTTCCATATATAAGGAAATAGATATAAAGATCTGCTAATCGTGAGAGACTTTTTGTTACGTCTGGTTGCTTTGCCTCAATGATCTTACGTAACCCATCTACATTAGAAAGATACTGTCTCCGAACGTAAGGCGGATTGCCAATGATTGCATCCACTTCAGGGAATTCAGAGGTGAGAAAATCGCCTTGTAGTAGATTAGGAAAACTACAATTCATTTTCTTGGCATTCTGTGTGAGCGCTAGGAAAGCAGGCTCATAAACTTCTGCTCCATGAATTTGTAATTGTGCTGTGCCTGGCAGTGCTCCAAGTGATTCAAGACGCCGCAAAGCCGACCAAACAAAAGCACCATTGCCAATGCCCAAGTCGAGCACTTGGGCATGTGGATCACGAATTGTCCAGGTAGTTAAGTAATCAGCGATCTCTGACGGGGTGAATATCGACCCTAAATTACGAAGACCTTTATTCCGTAAGCTAAAGCCATCAGTATCATCATCTTTTTGCTGAACCCGAAGCTTTTGCGAAGTAGTAGAATATTCATATACCTCATTCTGAGGAGATGAATTCAATTGCTCTACCACCTTAGTATTATGTAGTAACGGAGATTCTTTCACAGCTCGACCCCTAAAATATTTGAAATTGTGATTGGAATTGTCTAAGATATATTAAGTTAAGCGGTATCCGGCAGGATAGCTGGCTCTGCCGGATACCTGAGTTCTATATGAGCAATATTATTACCTGTCATGAAGCTCTACAATTCATACTTGTCGCTACACGTCGAGGTTCTGCACGTCCATCGCGTGGGTTTGGATAAACTTTTTGCGCGGTGGCACCAGGTCGCCCATCAGCATCGTGAACGTCTCGTCGGCCGCCTGCGCGTCCTCAATCGTCACCTGCAAGATGATGCGGTTGGTCGGGTTCATCGTAGTCTCCCACAGCTGCTCGGGGTTCATCTCGCCCAGCCCCTTGTAGCGCTGGATCGATACCCGGTTGCGCTCCTCTGGCGTCAGCTTGCCGATGTACTCGTCGCGCTGCTGCTCGGAGAAAAAGTACTTGTTCTCCTTGCTGTGCTTGACCAGGAACAGCGGCGGCTGCGCCACATACAGGTGGCCGTTGGTGATCAGCTCGCGCATATGCCGGAAAAAGAACGTCAGCAGCAGCGTGCGGATGTGGCTGCCGTCCACGTCGGCGTCGGTGGCGATGAGCAGGCGATGGTAGCGCAGCTTGATCGGGTCGAACGAGTTGCCGATGCCAGCCCCGAGCGCCGTGATGATCGCCCGGACCTCGTTGTTGGCCAGGAGCTTGTCGAGGCGCGCCCGCTCGACGTTGAGGATTTTGCCCCGCAGCGGCAGGATCGCCTGGAAGCGCCGGTCGCGGCCCTGCTTGGCGCTGTTGTGGACGAACACGCCCGCCGCCAGCGCGAAGTTATGATGAGTTCTCAACTGTCAGATCATAGACATCGGCAATGTCAGCCAGCGGCTCGACGCTTGCCACCTGATGATTGTGTGCCGCTGGCTCGGCCGCGTGGGCCAGGCCCGCGGTGCTGACCCACTGCTCGGCGCCGTTCTGCCAGACCAGATCGCTGGGCTGCTCGGGGTGCTCGGCGGCGGTGCGCACGTACAGCGGCATCAGGCTGTCGCCGGGCTGCAGCAGCGCCGCCGCGCGATAGCTGCCGTCGCGCAGCCGGAATAGATGGTCAGGTGTGCAGCGCACCGCGGCGCCTGTGTCCAGGGTGACTGCGACCAGCGCGGCGGCGCGCTTGGTCAGGCGCGGGTGCTCCAGCGGCACCACCACGACATCGCCGTGCTCGTCGGTGGCATAGCCGTCGTGGCTGATGCCCTGCTCCCAGTCGGCGGCCAGCTCACGGAACGAGCGGGTCGCGCCCGACGCCAGAGCAACCAGCGTCTCGCCAGCAAAGCAGCCGCCGGCCGAATCGCCCTCGACGAGGAAGATTTCGCAGCGGGCCGGGTTGTTGTCCGAGCAGTCGGCGAGCTTGCCGGGCAGCGAGAAGCCCTCCAGCGCGCCCTTGCGGACGGTCTCGCGGGCCTGCTGGGCGGCCTTGCGGGCGCGCGCCGCAAACAGCGTCTTCTCAACGATGCGCTTGGCCTCAGCCGGGTTCTCCTCCAGGTAGGTCGTGAACGTCTCACCGACGGTGGACTCGACCGCCGTCTTGGCCTCGGGGTTGACCAGCTTCTCTTTGGTCTGCGACGAGAACTGCGGGTCGGTGAGCTTGACGCTGACTACCGCGGTCAGGCCCTCACGCACATCGTCGCCCGACAGATTCTCCTCTTTCTCCTTGAGGATATTTTTGGCCCGCGCGTAGGTGTTGATGACCCGCGTGATCGCGGTGCGAAAGCCGGTCAGGTGCGCGCCGCCGTCGGCGTTGTTAATATTGTTGGCGAAGGCGTAGATCGAGTTGCGGTCGTAGGAGTCGGTGTACTGCAGCGCCACCTCGACGCTGACGCCCTCGACGATGCGCTCGGCGTAGAACGGCGGCTTGTGCAGCACCAGCTTATCGCGGTTCAGATGCCGGACAAACGACACAATGCCGCCCTCGAAGTAGAACGAGGTCTCGACATCGGTGCGCTCGTCGGCGAAGCGGATGCGCAGGCCTTTGGTTAGGTAGGCCATCTCGCGGAAGCGCTGCGCCAGCGTGCGGTAGGTGTAGTCCAGCTCGCGGAACACCGTGACGTTGGGCAGCCAGTGGACCAGCGTGCCGTGCTCCTCGGGGCCGATGCTGCGCACCACGCGGACGGGGCCTTGCGGAATGCCCTCGCGGTAGTCCTGGCGATACAGCTTGCCCTTCTGGCGCACCTCAACATACATCCAGTCCGAGAGGGCGTTGACCACCGAGAGGCCCACGCCGTGCAGCCCGGCCGAAACTTTGTAGCCGCCCTCGCCGAACTTGCCGCCGCCGTGCAGCACAGTCGCGGCGATTTCGATGCCCGACTTCTGGTGCTTCTGGTTGATGCCGGGCGGGATGCCGCGGCCGTTGTCGGAGACCGACAGCGAGGCGTCGGCGTGGATGCGCACGTCGATGGTGTCGGCGTAGCCGGCCAGCGCCTCGTCCACCGAGTTATCGACGATCTCGCGGACCATGTTGTGGAGGCCGTTGATGTCGGTCGGGCCGATATACATGCCGGGACGCTTTTTGACGGCGTCCAGGCCCTCCAGGATCGTCATCTGGTCGGCGCCATACTCGTGGGTGGTGGTTGTGTCAGCCATAAGTGCTCTTCCCTCTGTACTACGTTGCGGATTGCGAAAAGTTCGTGGCTGGATCAACCACGCGGTCACGATAGAACACCAGATGCGCCGCCGCCAGCCCGGTCGCGACGTAGGCGCTGCCGAGCATCCCGACGAGCACGCCGGGCCAGCCCAGACCGGCGATGGCCTGCCAGACGACGCCCAGGCCGGTGAAGATCAGCCAGCTGAGGACCAGCAGGGCGATGACGCTCCAGAACGACGAGCGGACCACTGAGACGCTACTCAGCAGGGCGCGGCCGGGCCGCAGGTTGCCGAGCACCGCGGCGTCAAAGGCGAAGTAGGCCGTGAACGCCAGCCAGAACACCACCGTCAGACCGATCACGATCACCACGCTGCCGAGGAGCTGGCTGACCAGCATCAGGCCGGCGCCGACCAGCAGAAACGGCAGAAACGTCACCACGACCAGCGCCACCCAGCTGAGCGCCACTGCTACCAGCCGACCGACGGCCCGCGCGCCACGCCCGAGCCAGCCGCCGGTAGGTGTGGCCGGGGTGCGCAAGAGGTCGCTGAGCTGGCTGAGATACAGCGCCGTCAGCACCAGCGCAATGCCATTGATGAGCAGCGCGGCGCCCAGCAGCTCCCAGCCGCTGCCAATGTGCCAGGCCGCGGCGCCAAACGGCGCGGGCGCGACCCAGACCGGCGAGATCAGCGAGCGCACCGTGCCGACCAAGCTGGCCGAGGTGCGGAGGTCGAAGGGGATGCCGAGCGCGCGCTGCTCCTCGATGTAGGGCGCCAGCTGCTCGGCCAGCGCGGGCTGCGCTGTGAGCAGCTGGCCGAGCCACGGCTGCGGCGAAATGCGCGGCCCCAGCCACAGCAGCAGGTCGAGGACCAGCGGGATCAGCACGATCCACGGCCGCCGGTTGATGGCCTGAAAGCCCTGGTTAATGGTGGTGATGACCGACGGCGGACGATCTGGTTTTAAGGCATTACGACGCATCATTTCGCTGTGTAGTATACCACATTTGGACTACCTCGTCCGGCCTGAAACAACACAGATGTTCGCCTCGCGGGGACCGCGCCCGCCACCCCGGCCGCCCAAAAACGGGCCGCTGTGCTATAATCGCAGCATTGTTCCTGGAGGGATATTATGCTTTCGTATGAAACCATCTCCGATGCGCTGCTGGACAGTGCGGACGAGGTTGGGCTCAATGTGTGGCAGTCGGACGAGCAGCTCGATCCGCACACCCTGCTGCGCACCTTTGCCCTAACCTGCCTGCCCACTGGCCTGACGAGTCCGCGTCCATCCGCACTCCAGGTGGCACTTCGGTTTCGCTGGGACGCCGCGCTGACGGCGATCTCAACCCAGGGCACCGACGCGCTTTGCAAGCTGTATCACGCCGATAGCGTCCCCTGCTCCCACGAGCTGATCGGCTGCGCCTACGAGGCCAAGCTTGGCCTGGAGATTGTCTACACCATCCCGCTGGCCCTGACGCTCGATGAGCCGACCACGCTGCTGCGCACGGTGCGCGGCCTACAGGACCTGCACCGCACAATGATCGATCACAAAAACGTGATCCACGTTGATAGCGACCTGCACGCCAGCGGCACCGACCTGCGCATCCGCCAGCTGACCGCCCGCCAAACCTGGTCGCTGGGCGACGCGCTCCACGACGCCGATGGCCTCAACGACCTGCTGGAGGAGGTCTGCTCCGAGGTCCGCGATATGCTGGCCGCGCTGACGCTGCACTTCAGCGGCAGCGCCCGCCTGCCCGACCTAGACGAGCTGCTCGAGTTGCCGCTGGCGCTCAGCCTTGATCTGGATGAGGACCGGGTGTACCTGCGCCCGCCGACCGCCTAACCGTCCCGCCAACCTACGAGGGTCAAAACGCAGAGCCGGCTCTGCGTTTTGTGTTGCAAGCCTATGCTGTTTTCGCCCGAAGACCTGGCGGCGCTGACGGTCCCCGGCATCGCCGAGCGCTGGGCTGCTGTGCAGGCCCAGCTCCACCCGCGCTTGGCCGCGCTGGCCGCCCAGCTCGATGCCGCCGCCAGCGCGGCCTTGCCGCGCATCTGGCCGCTCTACGAGGTCTCGTGGAAGACCGCCCGCATGCTCAACCGTGGCCGCGGCCGCCAGGCGCCAATCACCGAGTACCACTTTGCCCTTGACCGCGTGCCGCGCGGCGCCGGCATCTACGTCGGCGTCAGCGGCGAGGAGCAGGCGATCCTCGTCGGGCTGACCGTGACCGGCCGGCGCAAGATCGAGCTGGGCCGCGTCTGGGAGGCCGCCCGGCCGGTCTGGGCGACGCTGGCCGCGGCGCTGCCCGAGGTCCGCTTCGCTGGCGCCGACCGGCCGCCGCCCGAGCGCTGGCTGGACCAGTTTTTGGCCAGCCGCCAGGCCCAGTATGTCTGGGCCGGCTTTGTCTACCGCTGGGACGACCCGGCGGTCGCGGCGCCTGACTTTGCCACGACGCTGGTCAATGATGTGCTGCAGCTCCTGCCGCTGCTAGAGGCGATCATGGAGGAGGCCGAGACGCCGGCGTGGGGCGGCGAGCTGCGCGAGGCTGCCGGGAGCTACAGCGCGCCCGCGTCGCCGCCCGTCGAGGAGATCGTCGCGCGCATGGGCCGCAGCGGCTTTGCGTACCCCGAGACGCTGGTCCGCTCCTACCATGTGGCCCTCCAGACCAAGCCGCTGGTAATCCTGCCTGGCATCTCCGGCACCGGCAAGACCCGCCTCACCCGCCTGTACGCCGACGCCGTCCACCAGATCGCGCCCAACGCCGCCAACCCCTACTATTTGCTGGTCGCGGTCCAGCCCGACTGGCACAACGCCAAAGATTTGCTCGGCTACTTCAACGCCCTGACTGGCACATTTCAGCCGACGGCCTTTTTGCGCTTTCTCCACCGCGCCGCCAGCGACCCGCAGCAGCCCTACTTTGTCTGCCTCGATGAGCTGAACCTGGCCCGCCCCGAGTACTACCTGGCGCCGCTGCTCTCGGCCCTGGAGACCACCGAGCACACCATTGATCTCCAGACGCCCGGCGCCACCGTGACGACCGCCGACGGCGAGACGCTCAATAACCCGTTCCGCCTGCCGATCAACGTGGCGATCACCGGCACGGTCAATGTGGACGAGTCGACCTTTGGCCTGTCCGACAAGCTCCTCGACCGCGCCAATGTGATCGAGCTGACCGAGGTTGATCTGGCGGCGTTTCAGCAGAGCTACCAGGGGCCGATTGATCCCGCGGCCTGGGCGACGATCACCGCGGTCCACGCGCTGCTGGCGGCGATTGGCCAGCCGTTTGGCTATCGCACCGTGGCCGAAATCCTGCGCTATGTCGCCAACGCCCGCGGCGTGCTGCCGCTCGCGCAGGCCCTCGACCTTCAGATCAAGCAGAAGATTCTGCCCAAACTCCGCGGCGAGGACTCGCCGCGGCTGCGCGGGGCGCTGACCGCGCTGCGGGCGCTGCTCGTCGGCGCCGACGCTGAGCAGCCGGCGTTTCCCAACTCGGCGGCCAAAGTCACCCACATGCTGGAGCGCCTCCAGAGCGAGGGTTTCACCGATTTTTATGGGTAGGGCAAAAAGTTCTTGACTCAGCGCATCAAGATTGGTATAGTGGTGAACAGAAATGGGGAGTAGCCTCCCGCCACTGGCGGGCCGAACTATCGTCAAGACAGAGCACTGCTCTCGGTAGTTTGGATGTTGCAAAACACTGGCGAGACCATCGCGACCTTTGGGCCGTGGTGGTGTCGCTTTTTTGATCGCCACGGACCACTACTGTTTTAGGAGGGGTTCATGGCGAACATCTGGATGTGGCTGGGCTTCAATGCGTTTGTGCTGGCGATGCTGGCGCTGGACCTCGGGGTGTTTCACCGCACCGCCCACGCAATCTCGGTCAAAGAGGCGGTTGCCTGGAGCGTGACCTGGATCAGCCTGGCGATGGTCTTTAATCTCGGGCTGTGGTGGTTTAAGGGCGGCGAGGTCGCGCTGCAGTTTTTGACCGGCTACCTGATCGAAAAATCCCTCAGCGTCGACAATATTTTTGTGTTTGTGCTGCTGTTCAGCGCGTTTGCGGTGCCGGCCACTTCGCAGCACCGCGTCTTGTTCTGGGGCGTGCTGGGCGCGCTGGTGATGCGCGGTATTCTGATCTTCACCGGCGCCGCGCTGCTGGAGCGCTTCCACTGGATCATCTACATCTTCGGCGCATTCCTGATCTTCACCGGCATTCGCATGGCGCTGCACCGCAACGAGGCCAGCGATGTGAAAAATAGCGCGGCGGTGCGGCTGGCGCGGCGAGTGCTTCCCATCACCGACGAATTTCATGGCGAGCGCTTTACGGTGCGCCAGGCCGGCAAGCTGCTGGCGACGCCGCTCCTCTTGGTGCTGGTCGTCGTCGAGCTCACCGACCTGATCTTTGCGGTCGAACTCGATCCCGGCGATCTTCGCCGTCACGCGCGACCCGTTTCTGATCTACACCTCGAACGTCTTTGCGATCCTGGGGCTGCGCTCGCTGTACTTTCTGCTGGCCGGCGTCATGGATAAATTTTACTACCTCAAGCTGGGCCTGGCGGCGGTGCTGACGTTTGTCGGCGCCAAAATGCTGGCGGTCGCGGCCGACATCCATATTCCGGTGGTGCTGTCGCTCCTGGTGATCGCCGGGCTGCTAGGCATCGCGGTGGTCGCCTCGCTGCTGCGGGCGCGGCGGCTGGCGGCGGTGCCCGCAGTTAGCTAGCGCTCGTCGCAGACACTGAGGACATTGTGATAGCGCGGCCGTCCACTGGATTGGGCGGCCGCGTTGCCGTGCCAGGCGGCGCTCGGTGCGAAGCGCCCTATTCCTGACATGTAGTAGACGATCAAGACACCTTCTGTTATCATCGTAGCATTAGGAATACGTCTCTCCTGCTTTCATCTTTCCACTGCCTCAGCGTTCATCTACGCACGCCGCCCAGTAAGTTGTTGCGCCGCGCTGCCGTCCCCTCATCAAAGGACACTTTCTATGCACCAGCCACCCGCCACTGATCATCGCCGCCCGCATCGCCCGTTGATCTTCAGGTTGCTCGTTGTGATTATCCTGCTGGTGGTGAGTGTCGGAGTGAGCCGCGCCACCACGCCGACGGCTCAGGCCGCGCTGCCGCCGGGCCTGACGAGTGCCGACTGGGCCGCCGTCCGTGCGCAGCTTGCCCCTCGCCGTGAGTTCAGCAGGCCTACCTCAAAGCCTCCAATACGGGCGGCAGCGATGAGTTCGGCTACAGTGTAGCCCTGTCCGGTGACACCCTGGTGGTCGGAGCAATTTTTGAAGATAGTGCGGCGACCGGCGTGAATGGCGACCAGGGCAACAATGTGGCCATTGCTGCGGGGGCAGTGTATGTATTTGTGCGGAGCGGGACGACCTGGACCCAGCAGGCCTACCTTAAAGCCTCCAACACTGATAACGCGGCCTATTTTGGCCATAGTGTGGCGATCTCTGGCGATACCGTGGTCGTTGGGGCTTGGGGGGAAGCCAGTGCGGCGACCGGCGTGAACGGCGATCAAACGGGCAATACGGCCGCTGACTCGGGGGCAGTATATGTCTTTGTGCGCAGTGGGACGAGCTGGGCGCAGCAGGCCTACCTTAAAGCCTCCAACAGTGAAGCGTATGACCAGTTTGGCTCCACCGTGGCGCTGGATGGCAATACCATCGTCGTCGGGTCACACTATGAAGACAGCGCAGCGACCGGCGTGGATGGCGACCAAAGCAGCAATGCCGCCAACAGCGCGGGGGCGGCGTATGTCTTTGTGCGGAGTGGAACGACCTGGACCCAGCAGGCCTACCTCAAAGCCTCCAACACGGACGCAAGTGACTTCTTTGGCCACAGTGTGGCGGTTGTCGATGACACTGTGGTGGTCGGAGCCTATGGGGAAGAGAGCGCGGCGACTGGCGTGGGTGGTGACCAAACCGACAACACCGTCCAAGGTGCCGGGGCGGTCTATGTCTTTGTGCGCACCGAGAGCACTTGGACGCAGCAGGCCTACCTCAAAGCCGCCTATATCGCGCGGTATGACAGCTTTGGCGAGGCGGTGGCGGTTGCCGGAAACACCGTCGTGGTTGGGGTCGCTGGAGAAGACAATGTAGTATCCAGCATTACTGCTGATGGGAGCGACATTATCGGCCAAAATGTGGGGGCAGCCTATGTATTCGTGCGCGTGGGGACAGCCTGGAGTCAGCAAGCGTACCTCAAAGCCTCCAACGCCGGGGAGTCTGACCTATTTGGCTACCATGTGGCTGTCGCCGATGATACGGTGGTGGTCGGAGCGCCCGGTGAATACAGCGCAGCGACCGGCATTGATGGCGATCAAACCAGCAATGCAGCCCAAGCCTCAGGGGCAGCCTATGTATTTGTGCGGTCGGGGATGACCTGGACGCAGCAGACCTACCTCAAATCCTCCAATACCGACACCGGGGACTTCTTTGGCCTGAGCGTCGGGGTGTTTGGGGATACCGTGGTCATCGGGGCGTATACCGAGGACAGCGCGGCGACCGGCGTGGACGGCGACCAGAGCAACAATGCAGCCCTGAGTGCAGGGGCTGCGTATGTCTTTGTCGGCAGCGGCCCGGCCCTACCCACCGCGACCGCGACGCCAACCGCCGACGGCACGGCGACCGCGACGCCAATCGCTGACGGCACCGCGACTGCGACGCCAACCGCTGACGGCACGACGACCGCGACGCCAACCGTCGACAGCACGACGACCGCGACGCCAACCGCTGACGGCACGGCGACCGCAGCGCCGACCGCCACCGCGACCGCGCTGCCAGCTGGGGAGCCGCGCAGCTACCTGCCGCTCGTCGTGGCGCTCGGCCCGGCGACGCGGCAGCCGTAGCTCTGCGGACCAACGCTCGCGCCCAGCGACCCGCTGCACCGCGGCGAGTCGCCGGGCGTTTCCGCGCCCGCGGCGGCTCTCGACAGCCGCTCGGTTTGCGGGTATGCTCCCGGCTATGGAGCAATTAGCTACACACGTCTGGCCCGACACCGCCGCGCTGGATGCGGCCGGCGGGCTGCTGATCGGCGGCTGCCCGGTCGCCGACCTGGCCCACCAGTTTGGGACGCCGCTGTATATCCTCGATCTGGCGACGGTGCAGGCCACGGCCGCGCAGTTTCGCACGGCGCTGGTCGCCGCCTACCCTGGCCCGACGACGGTCCACTACGCCAGCAAGGCGCTGCTCAACACCGCCGTCGCCCAGATCATGGCCGACGCCGGCCTGGATCTCGACTGCGTTTCGCTGGGCGAGCTGGCGACCGCGCGGCACGCCGGCGTTGACGCGGCTCGCCTGCACCTCCACGGCAACAGCAAGCCCGCCGCCGAGCTGCGCCAGGCGCTCGCGTGGGAGATCGGCGGCATCGTCGTCGATAGCCTGGATGAGCTGCGCACCCTCGGCGCGCTGACCGCGGACCGGGCGACGCCCTTCCCCGTTCTGCTGCGCCTGAACCCTGGCATTGATGTTCACACCCACGCCCACATCCAGACTGGCCAGCTCGACTCGAAGTTTGGCCTGCCGATCTCGACCGGCATGGCCCGCGCAGCAGTCGCGGCGCTCGCTGATTACCCCGGCCTGCGCCTGGTCGGGCTGCACGCCCACCTCGGCTCGCAGATCACCGAGCTCGACGCGCTGGCCGAGGGCGTCCGCCGGCTGGTGGCGTTTGCGGCGGCGGTGCGCGACGAGTTTGGGATTGTGGTCGCGACGATCAGCCCCGGTGGCGGCTTGGCGGTGGCCTACCGCGCCGACGACCCCCAGGCCTCCATCGCTGATTACGCCGCAGCGCTGGGCGAAACCTTGCGGGCAAGCTGCGATGAGCACGGTTTTCCACTGCCGCGCCTGGTGATCGAGCCGGGCCGCGCGCTGATTGCGCGGTCAACCGTGGCGGTCTACGGCGTCGTGGCGGTCAAGGCGATCGCCGACGTGCGGACTTACGTCGCGGTGGACGGCGGGATGGGCGACAACCTGCGCCCCGCGCTCTACGAGGCGCGCTACACCGTGCGGCCGGTGCTGGCCGCGGCCGGCGCCGCGCAGCCCGTGACCGTGGCCGGGCGCTACTGCGAGAGCGGCGATGTCCTGGCCCGCGACGTGGCGCTGCCCGCGCTGCAGCCCGGCGACCTCGTGGCGTTTGCCCAGGCCGGCGCCTACACGCTCAGCATGGCCTCCAACTACAATCTCGTGCCGCGGCCGGCGCTGGTGCTGGTGGCCGACGGGCAGGTCCAGCTGATCCAGGCCCGCGAGACGCTGGACCTGCTGGTGGCCCGCGACACCCCGCTGCCGGCACACTTGCGAGGCGACCATGCAGCGTAGCCTCGTGCCATTCCTGGCCTGCCCGACCTGCGCCTACGATCCGCTCGTGCTCCGCAGCCGTGAGCGCGGCGACGACATCCAGGGCGGCGAGCTGCTGTGCGCGCGCTGTGGCCGCCGCTGCCCCATCGTTGACGGCATCGTGGACATGCTGGGCGGCGCGCCGCTGCCCGTGACGCCGGCGCAGCTGACCAACTACGCGCCGCCGGCCGCCTGGGGCTACGAGCGGCTGTGGCGCTGGCAGGCCCTCACCCGCCTGAGCGGCGAGCGCCTCACGCTGACCCGCGAGCTGGGGCTGGTGCGCGCGCTGATGGCGCCCGAGCGCGGCGGCCTGCTGGTCGACGTGGCCTGCTCGCTGGCACTCTACGCCCGCGCGTGGGCGACCACGGCCACCGCCGACACCGTGCTGCTCGGCCTTGATCATTCGTGGGCGATGCTGCGGGCGGCCCAGCGCGCCGCCGCTGGCGCCCGGCAGCCGATCTCGCTGGTGCGGGGCAGTGCCCAGGCGCTGCCGCTGCGGGCCGGCGCGGCCGCTGGCGTCGGGCTGGGCGGCTCGTTGAACGAGATCGGCGACGCCGCCGCGGCGCTGCGCGAGGTGCGGCGCGTCCTAGCGCCCGACGGCCGCTTTGTAAATATGAGCCTGGTCGCGGCCAGCAGCGGCTGGGGCCGGGCATTGCAGGGCGCGCTCGGCGCCGGCGGCATTGCGTTTCCCAGCCGCGCGGCGCTGAACGCGCAGCTCGTGGCGGCGCGGCTGCAGCCCTGGGCGCAGTGGCAGTGGCGCGTGGTGACGATCACCGCCGCCCGCCCCGTGGAGGCGCTATGACGACCCGTGATTGGGCCGCGACCACCTTTGTGGTCGCCGACGGCCGGACGCTGCTGCTGCTCCACCGCAAGCTCAACATGTGGCTGCCGCCCGGCGGCCACATCGATCCCGACGAGCTGCCGGATGTCGCCGCTTGCCGCGAGGTGCTGGAGGAGACCGGCCTGGTCGTTGAGCTGCTGGATGCCGGCGAGCAGCTTGGCCCGGTGCGGCGCCTGGCGCAGCCGCTCTGCATCCTCCAGGAGCAGATCAGCGCCGGCCATGAGCACATTGATCTGATCTATGTGGCCCGCGTTGTGGGCGGCGTGTTCAGCCCGGCGCTCAGCGAGTGCCTGGACGCCCGCTGGTATAGCGCCGCCGACCTGGACAGCCCCGAGGTCGCCGCAGATATTCGCGTCCTGGGCCGCCAGTCAATTACGCTGATCGGAGCCGCCAATGATCTGGCCTGACGTTGATGCGCTGCTCGCTGCGGCGCCTGGCACTTTCAGCGCGTGCGTCTGGGATGCCAACCTACAGCCGCGCTACGGCTACAATGCCGACTTCGTCCACCCCGCCGCCAGCCTGATCAAAGTTGCCATTGCGCTCGCCGTCAGCCAGGCGGCCCAGCGCGGCGCCCTCGATCTGGCAGCGACGATCACGCTGGATGCGGCGCAGCGCGTTGAGGGCGACGGCAGCGTCGACCAGGCGCCGGCCGGCAGCGTGTGGCGCCTGGATCAGCTGCTCCACCACATGCTCAACCAGTCCGACAACACCGCCTCAAATCTCCTGATCGGTATCCTGGAGCAGGCCGGGCTGGGCATGGCGGCGGTGACGGCCGCAGCCCACGCGGTGGGCGCAACGAACACGCGGCTCCAGCGGCGGTTTATGGACTACGCCGCCGCCCGCGCCGGCCGCGAAAACCTGACGACCGCCGCCGATCTGTGCGCGCTGCTCGGCGTGCTCGTCAGCGGGCAGCCTGGCACCGCGCCGCTCGTGGCTGCGCTGCATGGCGCGGTCGTCAGCGAAAAGCTGGTTGCGGGCGTGCCGTCGGGCGTCGCGGTCGCCCACAAGACCGGCGACATTCCGGGCGTCGAGCACGACGCCGGCATCGTCTACGCGCCGGGCGGCCTCTTTATTGTCGCGCTGCTAGCGAGCGAACAACCTGACGCGGAGGCGGCCCAGCGGACCATCGCCGCCGCCGCGCGCCTGATCTATCACCATATGGAGTATCTCAATGCCGCTTAACGTCGCGCTGGCCCAGATTGACCTCGCGCTCGGCGACTCCGAGGCGAACCTGCGCACTGCCCAGCAGGTCGTGGCCGACGCCGCGGCCGGCGGCGCGCAGCTGGTCGTGCTGCCCGAGCTGTGGGGCAGCGGCTACGATCTGGAGCACGCCAATCATCTGTCCGATGAGCTGAACACCGGCCTGTTCGCCGCTGTGGCCGCGCTGGCCCGCCACCACAGCGTGGCGATCAGCGGCTCGCTGCTGGAGTGGGACGCCGCGCTGGAGCAGCCTTTCAACACCGCGTTTCTCTACGACGCGCAGGGCATGCTGCGCGGCAGCTACCGCAAAATTCACCGCTTCGGCCTGATGCACGAGGACCAGTGGCTGGGTGGCGGCGAGCTGACGCCGCTCCTCAAAACGCCCTGGGCGCCGACCGCGCTGGCGATCTGCTACGACCTGCGCTTCCCCGAGCTGTTCCGGCGCTACGCCGTGGACGGCGCGCAGCTGGTCATCGTGCCCGCCGAGTGGCCGGTGCAGCGCATTGAGCACTGGCGCACCCTCGTGCGGGCGCGCGCCATCGAAAATCAGTGCTTCATCGTGGCCTGCAACCGCGTCGGCAGCGACGGCGCCAATACCTTCGGCGGCCGCTCGGCGGTGATCGACCCGTGGGGCAGCGTGCTCGCCGAGGCCGACGATCAGCCCGGCCTGATCATCGCCACGCTGGACTGGGACGCCGTTGAGGATGCCCGCGCCCGCCTGCCCGCGCTCCAGGATCGGCGGCCCGAGATATACAAGCTCGACCGCTAGCAGCGAAAATCGAGCAGTCCTGCTATGCTTCTCCCAACAACTTTTGGCGTGAGGAAGATTGAAGCATGGCAAATATACTCGTCGCAATGAGCGGCGGCGTCGATAGCTCGCTGACGGCGGCGCTGCTCCATGAGGCCGGCCACAGCGTCACCGGCGTGACCCTGCACCTGTGGGAGGGCGACCCCGAGCGGCTGATGGAGTCGCAGTGCTGCTCGCTGGAGATGACCGACGGCGCCCGCCGCGTCTGCAGCCAGATCGGCATCCCCTACTATGTCTGGAACTACCAGCGCGAGTTCCGCAAGCACGTGATCGACTATTTTATCAATGAGTACGCCCACGGCGCGACGCCCAACCCGTGCCTGGCCTGCAACCGCGACCTGAAATTTCGGTATATGCTGGAGCGGGCGCAGCTGCTGGGCTTCGACTACCTGGCGACCGGCCACTACGTCCAGGTCGAGCACAGCCACGGCGATGAGTGGGCCGCGGTGACGCCGACATCGCTGCACACCGCGGCGGCAAGCGGCACGCGCTACCGGCTGCGCCGCTCGGTTGAGCTGCGCAAGGACCAGAGCTACGTCCTCTATATGCTGCAGCAGGACGAGCTGGCCCGCCTGATCTTTCCGCTCGGCGGCCTGACCAAAGCCGAGGTCCGCGCGATGGCCGCTGAGCGCGGCCTGGCGACCGCCCACAAGCCTGAAGTCGATGGACATCTGCTTTATCCCCGACAACGACTACCGGCGCTTTTTGAGTGAGGAGGCGCCGCAGATCGCGCAGCCTGGCCCGATCACCGACCGGCGCGGCAACGTGCTGGGCCAGCACACCGGCCTGGCCCACTACACCGTCGGCCAGCGCCGCGGCCTGGGCGTCGCCAGCAACCAGCCGCTGTATGTCGTGGAGCTGGACACCGCCCGCAACCTCCTGATTCTTGGCACCCACGACGAGCTGGAGCGCACGACGCTCCTCGCCGAAAACTTCTCGTTTGTCAGCGGCGCATGGCCCACGGCGCCGTTCGAGGCGCTGGCCCAGATTCGCTCGCACGCCGTCGCGGCGCCGGCGCTGGTCACGCCGCAGGCGCCGGGCGTGCTGCACATTGAGTTCGCGGCCCCGCAGCGCGCCGTGACCACCGGGCAGGCCGTGGTGCTCTACGATGGCGACGTGACGCTGGGCGGCGGCCGCATCAGCGTAGATGTCGCGGCGGTGGCCGCGTGACCGCCGCGCTCGCGCCGGGCGCCGCGCTGGCGCTGATCCTGGGGACGCTGTTTGGCAGCCTAGCCCATCTGGTGGCCGGGCGGCGCTGGTTTCAGCTGCCGCTGTTCGTCGTCGTCGGCATGATCGGCTGCCTCCTGACGTGGGCGCTGCACCTGCGGCTGCTGCCACAGCTGCCGGCGCCCGGTGGTTTGGGCCTGGTCGAGGCCGGCGTGGTGGCGTGGTTGTTGCTCACCTGCGTTGCTGTATGGGGACGAGCGTGATATAATCGCTCGCATTCTAGGGCATTCTAATCAGCTAAATATGAAAGGGGCGGCGCTTTGAAAAAAGCCTTGATCATCGGCGGGGTCGTCTTCGTGGCCCTGATTGTTGGCCTGATTGTACTCATATCAGTCAATGACGGCTGGCAGACGGCGCGGGATGTCTCAATTGTGATCTTGGCGATCTTCTCCATGATCTCAACCGTCCTGACGATCGTGCTGATCAGCGTGCTGATCTATGGCGTGCTGGCGCTCAAGTCGCTGGCCAGCGACACCGTGGTCCCCAAAGTCAGCGCCGCGCTTGATCAGGTCAAAGATACCGCCGTCACCGCCAAGAACACCAGCACCTACGTGGCGCAGGGCGTGGTCTCGCCGCTGATCAAAATCTCCAGCGTGGCCGCCGGGGTGCGCGCCGGGGCCGCCGCGCTAGCCCGCCGCGACCGCCGCAAACCCTACGAGCCATAGGTACTAGCCCGGCGCGGCCCCGTTTGGACCGCGGCCGGGTTGTTTTTTTGGTAATCTTCGGCTATGCTGATACCGCAGCCGGAGTACTCGCCCAGCAGTAGCGACGGCAGCCCTCGGCTGTAGTCGCTTTTTTTTCCCTCGGCTCGGCCGACGCTGGACTCCTGCTACGCGACAACAATTCCTGCTGTGACTGTTTGGAGGATGAGCTATGCCGCTCGTTGGCAACCTGCGAGACTTTGCGCTCCATGATTTTTTGTACTTGGTTGACCGCGGATATAAAACCGGCAGCCTGCTGCTGAAGCGGCCCAACGACGGCGCGGCGCTCTACTTTGACAAGGGCAAGCTGATCTCGGTCGCCCGCCCGCACCGCAAAGAGCGCCTGGGCGAGCTGCTGGTGCGGATCGGCAAGATCACACAGGCGCAGTGCGACGTGGCCGTCAGCGCGCAGCAGAACGGCAATATTCGCCCGCTCGGCCAGATTTTGATCGAGCAGGGTGTAATCGCACAGCCCGACCTTCAGAACTGCATCAAGCAGCAGATCGAGGAGGCCGTCTACGAGCTGTTCGCCTGGCACGAGGGCGAGTTCAAGTTCGAGGCCGGCATGCGCCCGGCGATTGATGAGGTCCAGGCGCTGACGCCGATCCCGGTCGAGAACCTGATCATGGAGGGCGTGCGGCGGGTTGATGAGATGTCGCGGATCAAAGAGCGCATCCCCAACAACGACATGCTGGTAGGCTTTGCCGAGCGGCCCGACCAGAAGGCCACCAACATCAACATGACCGCCGACGAGTGGCGGGTGTTTGCGCGCATCAACGGCAAAACCACGATCAACGAGATCGCCCAGAAGACCGGCATGACGGCCTTTGATGTCAGCCACGTAGTCTTTGGCTTTATCACCGCCGGCCTGGCCGAGGTTAAGCGGCCCGCGCCAGTCGCGCCGCCGCCGCCCGCGCCTGGCACCCCGGCGGCCGCCGCGGCGACCCGCGCCGCCAACAAGCCGGCCCCGCCGCCAATCAAAAAAAGCCTGGTCGGCCGCCTGATCGAGCGCATCCGCGGCATCTAGCCCTTCGCCTCGACCCGGACCTGCGCCGGCGGCTCAGCCCGCCGGCGCGCGTGTGTCTGCGCTGGGGCCGGCCGCTGCCAGTCCCACAGCCCCACGCCCCAGGCCACCAGCCACAGCCCATTGCGCGTCGCCACCGCCAGCCCAAACTGCCACGGCAGCGTCGCCGCGCCAATCTGCGGCTCGAAGCTGTGGAAGGCCAGCGGGTAGACCAGCGCAGTCGCGGCGCAGAGGAGCAGCCACAGCCAGCGCCGCTCGCCGGCCAGCACCACGAATGGCAGCGCCCACAGCACGTACTGCGTCGAAAACACTTTGCTGGTGCCGATGGCGCCGAGCAGCACCAGCGCGCACGCCGCCGCCGGCCCGATCCGCCGCCGCCAGAATAAGACGTAGGCCAGCCCGACTACGAGCACCGTCGCCAGCGACATGCCGCGCGCGATCAGCGGCGCGAGCGGGGCGGTGATGTTGGCCGAGCCGAACGACCACACGCTGCCGGCCGGCCCCGTTAGCCAGGCCAGCGAGGCGCCCAGCAATTCGGTTTGGAGCGGTCGGGCGGCGTGGTACTGGAGCATGGTCTGGAGCTGCGCGGGCGCCAGCAGCCACATCAGGCCGACTGCGCCCGCGACCAGCCCGGCGCCCAGCGCGCTGGACCACACAGCCTGGCGCCGGCTGTGCTGCCAGGCCCACAGGCTGACCACCGGCATCAACAGCGCGGGGTAGAGTTTGAGGGCGAAGCCGAGCGCCAGCAGCGCCTGCGCCCAGCCCCAGCGCCCGCGCCGCGCGAGAAACCAGGCCGTCACCGTCGCCAGCACGACCACGGCGTCGAAGCGCACGACCAGCGTGCCGGCGCCGGCGAGCGCGGCGTAGAGCGCCAGCCACGGCCCGCGCCGGCCGACATCGTCCACCAGCAGCAGCGTGATCCACAGCGCCCAGCCGGCCAGCGCCGCAAAGCCCGCCAGATACCAGCGCGGCACCAGCAGCTCGGGGATGGCAAAGATGGCGGCGGTGAGCGGCGGATATTCCTGGGGCAGCCGCGGCGGCGTGGCGCGCAGCTGCTGGGCATAGCGCTGGTAGAGCACCACATCGCCGGCGGTGCGGTAGCGCTGCGCAACCGCCAGGCATACCAGCGCCGCCACGATCACCGCCGCCAACAGCCCAGCCGCCCGCATTCCACGATCCACAGCGCTGCTCCTCGTCGCCCGCCGCCTGGCGGCGGTCACAAAAAAGCCCGCTGCATCCCAACGAATGCAGCGGGCGACAAAAGCGTAATTATTCTTCGGCCTGATCCCAAATCACATACAGCAGCTCCAGCAGCACGTTTTTGACACTGTTGCGGTCGGTGGCGGTGCATGGGATCACCTTGATATTCTCCGGCAGCCGCAGCGCTAGGCGCAGCTCGTCGGGCGACCAGGCGGTGTCCTTGTCCTGCTTGTTGGCGGCGATGATGTAGGGCGCCTCGCGAATCTCGTTGAAAAACTCGATGATCCTGGTGGTCTCGCGGAAGGTTTCGGGCCGTGTGCTGTCCACCACGACCACTAGGCCCAGCGAGCCCTCGGCCAGAATCTCCCACATAAAGTCGAAGCGGCGCTGGCCTGGCGTGCCAAACAGGTGAAGCACCAGGTCGTTGGCAATGGTGATGCGACCGAAGTCCATCGCCACCGTGGTTTCCTTTTTCAGCAAGCGGGTCTCATCCGTGGCCTTGCGCTCGGTTGAAACCACTTCGATCTCGCTGATGGAGCGGATAAACTCAGTCTTGCCTGCGTTTACGGCTCCGCTGATGACCATTTTGACGGTCTGCATCGCTGCACTCCTCGGCTGGTTAAAGTTGATCGTTAAGGGCCAGCGCTTGGCTGCCCGTCGTGTGGCAGGGAAGATTGGCAACGATTATAGGATAGTTTGCCGATTTTGAATACCCAACATGCCCCAGTCCCGATCACACAAAAGTACCTATATGGCCGGTTGACAGTACCAGGGAGCATCACAGCCCGTTCTAGACGACCGGCAGCTCCAGCTGCATCTTGACATCGCCAATGGTAATGATGTCGCCGGGGTGCAGTGGAAAGGCCTTGTGGGGTGCGATCGGCTGGTCGTTGAGCTTGGTGCCATTGATGCTGCCCACGTCGGTGAGCACGAGCTGCGTGCCGCGCCGCTCGATGACGGCGTGGCGGCGCGAGGCGTGGCCGCGGTCGTAGTCGGCCAGGTCCAGCTCGGGGTAGTGATTTTGCGACGGGTCGCGCCGGCCGATCCGACAGGGCAGCACCGCCAGCGGAAACTCCCAGCCGCCGCGGCTGGTGGTGATGCGAAACCGCGGCGTGGGCTGCGGTGTGGCCGGCGCGGCGGCCGGCTGCGGCGCGTTGCGGGCGGGCGGCGGTGTGATCAGGGCGGGCGCTGGCGCGAGCGGCTGGCCACAGCTGGTGCAGAACCGTGCGTTGCCCTTGTTGCCGCGGCCGCAGTTGGGGCAGAAGTTGGTGGCGGCGCTGTCATCGTCGCCGCCGATCTGCTTAGTCGGACCCATGGCCGGCGGGCGCGGCGCGGCGGCTGGGCGCTGCGCTTTGGGCGGCACCGGCGGCGTGGGGCTGCGCTGGGTCGCGTCGGACGGCGGCACCGGCGCCACCGCGCTGGGCAGCGGCTGCTGTAGGCAGCGGTTGAGCGCCTCGGCCATCTCGCCAGCGCTCTGCCAGCGCAGGTCGCGGTCCTGCATCATTGCCTTGATGATCACCTGCTCGCTCGACAGCCGCACCGACGGGTTGTGCTGCTGGATCGAGCCGGTGTCGGGGGTCCGCAGCGGGATCGGCCCGAGGTTGGTCATCAGGTGGTAGAGCGTGGCGCCCAGCGTGTAGATGTCCGAGCGGGCGTCGGTCTGGCCCTTGCCATACTGCTCCGGCGGCGCGTAGCCGTAGGTGCCGATCGCGACCGTGTCTTTGGCCTTGCGCTCTTTGTAGGTCCGGGCCACGCCAAAATCAATGAATTTGATCGTGCCCTCGGGCGTCAAAATTACGTTGGCGGGCTTGAGGTCGCGGTAGATGATCGGCGGGTTCTGGTGGTGCAGATAGTCGAGGACGCGAGCCATCTGCACGCCCCAGGCCAGCGCGTCCTGCTCGAAGGCCGGGGCGTTGGCGTCGCGCAGCTTTTTCTCCAGCGTCACGCCGGCCACAAACTCCATTACAAAGTAGGGCCGCCCGTCCCACTCGAAGCGCTCGAAGGCGGCGACGATGTTGGGGTGCGACAGGTTGAGGAGCAGATCGGACTCCTGCGTGAACAGCGCGCGGCTTTCCTGCATATCCGCAGGCTTGGTCGGCTCGGCGGAGCGCATCTCTTTCAGCGCGACAGTGCCGCCATCGCTGAGCCGCCGGGCGCGATAGACCACGCCCATGCCGCCCCGGCCCACCACGGCCTGGACTTCGTACTGCCCCTGCTGGCCCACCACGACCGTCCCCGGCGTTAACCGATCTGGCACCCGCTCCTCCTTCGATCCAGCCCGATGTGAGCTTCCGCCCGCGGTTAACTATAGCATACCCGCCAGCGTGGAACTTTTGGCCGATGGGCAACGTCTCCTCAGCAGGTACGATTCGGCGGCACACCGTGTTGCTGCTGCTCGACACAATCCGTAGAATAGGAAGTCAGCGTAGATAATGGTAGCTATGACGTTTCAACCGATCATTACCGAGCGGTATCAACTTGGCCAGCTGCTTGGCAGCGGTGGCATGGGCAGCGTCTACCTGGCCCATGATCTCCGGCTGCGCCGCGACGTAGCGATCAAAGTCTGCTCAACCCGCAACCTGCCGCCCGCCGAGGCCCAGTCGGCCGCCGACCTGTTTGCAACCGAGGCGCTGACGCTGGCGCGGCTGCACCACCCCAACCTGACGGCGGTGTGGGACTATTTTCACCAGGATAGCGACTGGTTTTTGGTGATGGAGTACGTGCCGGGCCAGACCCTGCGCAACCTGCTGCGCGGGCAGGGTGGTAAGCTGCCCGCGCAGCAGGCCCTGGAGTACGCCGGGCAGCTCAGCGTCGTGCTGACCTATCTCCACAGCCATACGCCGCCGGTGGTGTTCCGCGACCTGAAGCCCAGCAATATCATGGTGACGCCCGACGGCACGCTGAAGCTGATCGACTTCGGCATCGCCCGGCTCTTCTCGCCCGGCAAAGCCGCCGACACCGCGCAGTTTGGCACGCCCGGCTATGCCCCGCCCGAGCAGTATGGCGGTCAAACCGAGCCGCGCTCCGACGTGTATAGCCTGGGCGTAGTCGTGCATCAGATGCTGACCGGCTACAACCCGCTGGGCAATGCGTTCACGACTCCGCTGGCCCGCAGCCTGGACCCGACGCTTAGCCCGGCGGTCGAGGAGGTGCTGGCCCGTGCGACCAGCCCCGAGCTGGCGCAGCGGTTTCCGTCGGTGGCCGATTTTCTGATGGCGCTGCGGCGAGCGCTGGGAAGCGCCCAGCCGGCCGCCCGCCCGACCCAGCCAGTTGTGACGCCAGCGGCCGACACGCCGAGCCGCCAGCCGCTGTGGTCGCCGGCGCCGCGCCATCTGCCGGCGCCGCCTAGCGAGGCCGGCACCGGGCGCGGCCTGCTGGTCGCGGCGCTGATTTTGGTAGTCGTTGGATCGCTGGCCGCCGGCGGCTGGCTGCTGCGTGGCCAGGTCAGCGCGCTGAGCGCGCTGTTTCAGCCGCCTGCGCCCAGCCCGGCGCCGTTTACGCTGCCTGGCACGTTGGTCTACGCCGCGCCGGGCAAGCATGGCAGCGACAGCGAGGACCTGTGGCTGCGCGAGGGATCGCAGCTGCGCGCCCTGACCAGCCAGCCGGCCGGCAGCACGGTGGCGCTGCCGGCGCTGGCGCCCGACCGCCAGCGGATCGCCTATACGCTCGATCTCCCGACCGGCCAGCAGCTGTGGCTGTTCGACCGCCGCACCAACCAGTCGCGGCAGCTGCTCGCTGAGTATCCCATCGCCCGCGCCGCCGCCTGGTCGCCCGATGGCCGCGAGCTGGCTGTCGAGATCGCCAGCGCCAACATGACGGTCGGCGACCGCGATATTGTGATCCTGAATGTGACGACGGGCGAGCAGCGCAAGTTTGTGGATGGCCCCAAGTGGGAGGGTGGCCCGGCCTGGTCGCCCGACGGCCAGCAGATCGCGTTTCATGCGATCTATGGTGACTGTATGCTGCTCTACGTCAAGCCGGTCAGCGGCGGCGCGGCGCGTCAGCTCACCGACGCGCCGCGCCCCAGCGACTGCCAGCGCGGCCAGGGCGACTACTGGCCAACCTGGTCGCCGAATGGCCAGCAGATCGCGTTTGGACGCAAATTTGGCAGCGTGCAGCGCGTCTCGGTGCTCGACCTGGCGACCGGCCAGATCAAAACTTGGGACACCGACCCACAGCCCACCAACGAGGCGCCGCTGCCGGGCCGCCCGCGCCCCGCCGGCCACCCGCGCTGGGCGCCCGACGGCCAGAGCCTGCTGTTCGAGGAGGGCGCGGCCGAGCAGAGCATGCTGTCGCAGCTGAACCTGGTCAGCGGCGAAATTGTGACCGTGCCAAATACCCAGGGCGGCCACCTGGCTGACTGGCGCTAGCGGCACAGCAAGCGCCGCCCAGCGAACCAGGTGGCGCAGTGTGATGTGGCGGACGAGGCTACTGGCCAGCTAGCCCGGTCAAGCTGCCGCTATCCAGGTAGTATTTGTTGAATACGAAAAACAGCACCAGGATCGGGATCGCATTAAACATCGCCCCGACCAGGATCGCGCTGAAGTCGGCGCTGAATTGGCCTTTGAAAAAGTTGAGGCCGACGGTCAGGGTCATCATATTGACTTTGCCGAGGAACAGCAGCGGCGCCGTGAAATTATTCCACGACCCCTGGAACTGCAGCACCGCCAGCGTCAGCAGCGCCGGGCGAGCCAGCGGCAGCACCACGTTCCAGTAGATGCCAAAGCGGGTGGCGCCGTCAATCAGCGCGGCCTCCTCCAGCTCTTTGGGGATCGATTTAAAAAACTGGGTCAGCATAAAAATGCCGAACGGCACCGCGATCGACGGGATGATCAGCGGCCAGTAGGTGTTGACCCAGCCGATCTTGGCGAAGAATACAAAGCCGGGGATCATGGTGATTGCGCCGGGAATCGCCATTGAGGCGATCATGAAGGCGAAGATCAAATCCTTGCCCGGAAACTTCATCCGCGCAAAGGCGTAGGCCGCCAGCGAGCAAAAAAACAGCTGCGTGACGACGTTGACAATCGCCAGCCACAGGCTGTTGAATAGCCAGCGGGCAAATACAAAGCGGCCGGCGCTGGGAATCTCAATCGACCAGGTGCGCACCCAGTTCTCGGGGTGCCAGACGTGCGGCAGGATCGTCGGCGGGAATGAGGTCACCTCGGCGTTGCTTTTGAACGTGCCAAAGAATGACAAAATGAACGGCATAAAGACCAGCAGCGCCAGCGCGGTGAGCAGCGTATACCGCACCACGACGCCCAGATAGTAGCGGGCCGGCGGCCGCGGCACGGCGGGCGCGGCGACGGCCGGATGTTGACTGGCTGTTGCAGCCATACCAGTGCTCCTTAAGCTTTCTCGGTCCCGCTCTCGATGAAGCGGCGCTGAAAGTAGGTGATCAGGACGATCACCGCGGCCAGCAGAAAGGCCATCGCGGCCGCAAAGCCAGCCTGCGCGCTGGTGCCCTCGCCCAGCGTCTTGACGTAGATATAGTAGGCCGGCGTGCTGGTGGTGTTGTTGGGGCCGCCTTTGGTCAGAATCGCCACCTGGTCAAACACCTGGAAGGTGCCGATGGTGCCGAGGACCACGACCAGCACAATCGCCGGCCGCAGCAGCGGCAGCGTAATGCTGAAAAAGCGCCGCAAGCCCGTCGCGCCGTCAATCGCCGCGGCCTCGTAGACCTGGCCAGGAATATCCTGGAGCGCGGTCAAAAACATCACCATAAACGTCGGAATCGTCGTGAAGATGCTCAAAAACATCAGCGACATCCACGCCACGCTCGGGCCTTTCAAAAATGGCGAGTCGATGGTCACCTCGAAGGGCGCCAGCAGAATCTGGAACAGCCCGCGTAACTCCTGGAGCCAGGCGATGTCGGTGCCGAGCACGTAGTTGATAAAGCCGGTCTTAAGGTAGAGCCACAGAAAGATCATCGAGATTACAATCGAGGAGGCGACGCTGGGGGCGTAGAATAAGGTGCGATACAGCCGCAGCCCTTTGAGCTTGGCATTGAGCAGCACCGCCAGCAAAATTGCGCCGATCGTTTGAAACGTCGTAACGATCACAAAATACCAGAACACATTGACCAGCGAGATGCGAAACTGGCGGTCGCTGATCGCCCGGATGTAGTTATCGAGGCCGATAAATTTGGGGTCGGCCTTCTGGAAGCTGGCGCCGAGGTTGGTAAAGCTGATGTAGAAGGCGTACAGCAGCAGGCCGACCGTAAACACCAGCGCCGTGATCAGGTAGGGCGCGATAAACATATAGGCGGTCAGTGCCTCGCGGCGGCTGGCGGCGGTGCTGCGGGGCGGCTTGGTCGGGGGGCGCTGGGCGGCGGCGTTGGTGGCCATACGTGTGCTCCTATGCAGCCGAAGGGGCTGATCGCCTCACGATCAGCCCCACCCGCACTACTGCTGCGCGAGAACGGCGTCGACTTCTTTGGCCGCGTCGTCCAGCGCCGCTTTGGTCGTCTGCTGGCCGGTGAAGATGCGCTCCAGCGCGTCGTTCAGCGGCTTAAGCACGTCGCCCTTCTTGACTGGGCCGCCGAGGGTCGTGTCAGCCAGCCGGCCGGTCGGGCCAACCTCGACCAGCGTTTTCTCCAGCGGGTGACTGGCGTAGTACGGATCGCCGGCCAGGCTGACGCGGCTGGGCAGCGCCAGGCCCGAGGGGATCAGCGCCTTCTGGTTCATGTCGCTGGTCAGGAACAGCACCGCGGCGGCGGCGGCTTTCGGATATTTGCTCTTGGCCGCGGCGCCCCAGGCGTTGGTGAACAGCCAGGTCGCGGGCGTGCCGCCGGCCGGCGTCGGCAGCGGGATCGCGGTGTATTTGATCTTGTCGGCGCCGTTGGCCGGGTCGGCCATGAACGGCAGCAGCCAGCCGCCCTCGACGACCATCGCCGTGCTCTGCTTGGCCATTGACTCGCCGCACCAGCCGTTGCCAAGCTCTTTGTACAGCTCGCCGGTGCCGTCTTTTTTGAAGCTGTACCAGAAATCAATCGCGGCGACGCCCTTGTCATTGTTGAAGACGGCCTTGTTGCCCTCAATGATTGGGTTGCCGTTCTGGAACATCGCCGCGCCGTAGCGCAAAATGTCGGGGTTGAGGCAGACGCCATATTTTTTGCCGGCGCCCTCGCCGCTGGTCATTTTTTTGGCGGCGGCTTTCATATCGTCCCAGGTCTTGATGCTTTTGGCGTCCACGCCGGCTTTGCTGGCAATGTCCTCATTGACAAACAGCACCAGCGGGTTGAAATCTTTGGGCAGGCCATAGGTTTTGCCGTCCAGCTGGTACAGGCTAATCAGCGACGGGATAAAGTCGCTGGCCTGCGTCCCCGACTGCTGCATGGCGTCGTCCAGCGGCAGGAGGAGATACCTCTTTGGCGAACGCGCCCATCAGCTCGCCGTCCACCACAATGATGTCGGACTGGGTGCCGGCGGTGAAGTCGGCCTTCATTTTTTTCTGGTAGTCGTCGGCGACCGGCGCGAAGCTCAGGGTCGCCTTGCCGGCGTAGGCCGCGTTGAAGCGCGCCACTGACTCTTGGATCAGCTTCTGCTCCGAGGGGCTGCCGCCGGCCGCGAGCGTAATCTGCGCCCCTGGCTCGACATCCAGGACTTTCGGCGCCATGCCAGTGTCGCCGCCGGGCATTGCGGTCATGGCCGGCATCGCGGTCATGTCGGGCATTGCGGTCATGGCCGGCATCGCGGTCATGGCCGGTGCGGCGGTGTTCTGGGTTGTCGTGGTTGAGGTCGTGGTCGTGGTGGTCGAGCCGCCGCAGGCCGCCAGGATTGGCAGCACCATCGCGAGCAGCAGCAGGGTTCCGAGCCGTCGTAGCTGTGGCATGGGATTCTCCTTTGAAACGCTTCGTCATCGAGCTGGGTTGTGGGCGCGTGGGGGAGCGGGACTCCTTTCGGCGTGGGGCTACCTAATCGTCGTTATGGCTGGCGGTGTCGGGGTCAACCTCGTTGTGGATCACGTCGGTGACGGCCGGGGCCATGATCGGATAGGGCTGGCCCAGGTCGCCGCGGACCGGCACAAACGGCACGCCGCTGACGGTATCGTGGGGCAGCAGCGCGGGATCGTCGGGTGCGTCGCCGGTGTTGGCGGGCGTGCCGGGGACCTGCTCGGGGGCGTACAGGCGCTCCTGCTTGTCGGCGTCCTGGAACAATGGGGCGTCGCTTGATCGGTCGGTCATGGCGTCCTCCCTGGTGATGAAAGCTCAGCGGCGGTGATGGTGAGCACGTTATCTGCTAGCGCGAGGGTCGCTGCTGTGTGTGCGGGCAGTGTGAAGCAGACCAGCGCGCCAGTTGGTAGCGTTTCCACCGATGCCGCGAGGCTGGCCGGGCCAGCAACATTCCAGTTAGCAACCTCTATGCCATGTGGCGCATAGCGGAGTTCCAGCGGCGCCGGGCCAGCGCGATGGGTGATTGTCGCGCCCGTGGCGGTGACGTGCAGGTCAAGGGTGTGGGCGCCGACACCGACGCCGCCCAGCGTCACGGCCGGCCAGTCGGCTGGCAGGCTGGGCCGCACGGTCAGCCGGTGGGCGTGGCCGAGCGGCTCCAAGCCCAGCAGCCCCTCGATCACACACTGCACATAGATCGCCGCCGACCACAGCTGCATAAAGCACAGCCCGGCCGGGATCAGCTCCTCGAAGGCGCCGAGCATGCCACTACGGGTCGTCAGCGCGATGCGGTGCAGCTGCTCGACGGCGGCGCCGACCCGGCCGTAGCGTAGGTCGGCCAGCGCCAGCAGCCCGGTCGGCAGCGTCCAGACCCGCTCGTCCTGGCCGCGAGTGTGCATCAGCCCATACTCGCTCACAAACGAGCGGTGCAGCTCGTCCAGGACCAGCTCCGCGCGGGCGGGCGGGGCGATGCCGAGCTGCACCGGCACCACCTGCGTCCAGTGGCCGTCCAGCTGCGGCCGCAGATCGGTGTGGAGCGAGTTCGGCGTAGAGCTGCTCGGCCGGCAGCCACCAGTCGCGCTCGAAGCGCTCGCGCCAGGCGGCGGCGCGGGCCTGCAGCACGGTGGCCTCGGGCTGGCCCAGCGCGGCCGCCATCTCGGCCAGCACATTCCAGGCAGCGTACAGGTAGCAGGCCGAGTCGAGCTTGAGCGATCCCATGCCGCTGCGCTCGACCATTGCGTCGCCCCACGGGTAGCCGTCGCCGTCCACGTCCCACAGACCGCCGACGTACTCCAGCACGCCCTCGCGGCACAGCGGGTACATCTGGCGCAGAAAGGCTAGGTCGCCGGTCCAGCGGACATAATCCCAGACCGCCAGTGTAAACTGCGGCGTCTCCTGGGTGTTGCCGGGGTTGAAGGTCCGGGCGTTCGTCGTCAGCTCGTGCGGCACGCGGCCGCAGGACTGCCAGGCCCGCTCGGCTAGCAGGCTGAGCGCCGACTTAATCCGCGGGCCGTAGCCGGCCGCCGCCGCGCCGGCCGCCGCGTAGGCGGTGTCGCAGCCGAACAGCTGTGGGTACTCGGGGACGCCGGCCAGAAAATAGCCCGGCAGATACGGGCCGTAGTCGGCGTAGAGCATGTGGAGGTTGACTTTGGCCAGCGCGTACTCGTGGTTGAAGGCCACGTCGGGCGTTGTCAGCTGCACGCCGCCCCACGCGATCGCGTGGTAGAGCTGGCGCTTGGCCGCCACGGTCGCGGCGCCCTGACCGATCAGCCGCCGCCACAGCTGCCGGGCGCCGCTGTGGCCCTGCTGGTGGTCGGTCGTCAGCAGAAACTCCCACGTCGCGCTCGCGCCCGGCGCCAGCGTGGCCTGGTAGCGCAGCTCAACCGTCGGCCGGCTGCCCTCCTCGCCGAACAGCACTTGGTCAGCCGGCAGCGCGCCGCCAAACGCCAGGCCCCAGCGGCCCTGCCACAGCGTGTCATAGCCCACGATCACGCCGCGCTCCTGGTAGAGTTTGGCGTCGCCGGTGTCCCAGCCGCTGAACCACGATGGCCGCATGTTGACCTGCAGGCGCAGGCCCAGCTCGCCCTGCCAGGCAGTGTCGCCGGTGTTGGTCACGGTCAGCAGCGCCCACAGGCCGGCCTCGCTCTCGGCGATTACGTCGGTGCGCTCAATCTGGAGTGCGCCGTGCCCGTAGCGCAGCGTCGCATCCGACAGCCGGCCGACAAACTCGTCGGCCGCCGTCAGCGCGGTGGTGGCGCCGGCCGCATGCACCACCGGCGTCCAGCCGTCGGCGAACTTGACCGGGTGCGCCCACAGCCCGCCCATCTCGCCGACCAGATGCTCGGCGCCAATCGGCTCGATGGCGCCCGAGATCGCGCCCAGCAGATACATTTTTTGGCCGCTGAGCATAAACAGCGCCGGCTGGTCGGTCTGGCTGAGCTGGATCGACCCGAAGTCTAGTCGCTGATTGGTCATGGCAGCGTTTCCTCGTGGGTGCCGGGCGCGAACTGCAGCGTGTGGGTGCCGCGCGCGCCGCTGATCTCCAGGGTGAGCGGCTGGGCCGTCGTCACGCTGACGGTGCGCTCGGCGTCAATTAGGATGTCCACGGTGCCAGCGCCGACCGGCAGCGCGCGCACGCCGTGCGGCCCGGCCTCGTGGATGCGCCACTGCACCGCCTGGCGCGGCGCCGCAACCTCGAAGCCCAGCACAGTCTCCAGCAGCAGGGCGATCGGGCTACAGCCGGTCCAGCCCACGAAGTCGGGGCGGGCCGGGACGCCGGGCGCGTCCTCGTCGGGGCGATAATTTTCCCAGACCGTGCCGGTGCTCGTCGCGACGCGCTCAATTGCCGCCAGATGCTGGAGCGCCGCCGTGCGAGCAAACTCGTGATGGCCGGTCGCGGTCAGCCCTTTGATGATCATATAGTTGGTCGGCGCCCAGACCGAGCCGAGCCAGTAGTCACCGTGGGGCTTGAACAGCCAGTGGTCGGCGGCCAGCGTCGGGAACGGGTGCGCGCGCCAAAACGTTGCGGGGTCCTGGAGGTGCGCAACCAGCCGGGCGGCCTGCGCCGGCGTCGTGACCTCGGCCAGCAGCGCCCAGAAGCTGGCGACGGTTTTGTTTTTGACCGCCAGTCCCATCGTGTCCACGTCCCAGTAGAAGCCGTCGCCCTCATTCCACAGCCGCGCGTTGATCACCTGGCTGAGGCTGTGATGTTCAGCCCTGTACCACTCGGCAGCCAGCGGGTTGCCAATGGCGCTGGCGATGCGGCTCATGGTCTGGGCGTTGAGCGCCTGCTGGCAGGTCAGGTCGACCCAGCCGGCGCCATAGCGCGGCGTGTTGTCCATGCCCGAACCCATGTCGGTGATCCAGTAGGTGCCGTCGGGGTTGCGGTGCCAGTGCTGGAGGTAGCGGTAGTAGCCGTCGAGGTGCGGCCAGACTGTCGCCAGCCGCGCCTGGTCGGCGGTCAGCTGGTAGACCTGCCACTCGGCCCAGCTGTACAGCGGCGGATTGATCGAGTTGCCGCTGCGCTTGGCCCACAGCGGCGCGCCGTTCTCCCAGCGGTACTCGCGGGCCATGTAGCCGTCCGGCTCCTGCAGCCGGTAAAAATTATCCAGCGCCGGCAGGATCGGTAGCAGCTCGCGGCTGTAGCGCGCGAAGGCCGCGATAAAGCAGGTGTCCCACTGAAAAATATTGCCGCCAAAGGCCGCGTCCACATAGGTCGGGCTAAAGCCGTTGGCGGCCGTGCCGTGGCGCACCATGCGCGCGCCCAGCTCCCACGACCGCCAGTACAGCGCGGTCAGCTCCGGCCGCGCCGGCAGATAGGGCTGCGGCAGCCGCGCCTGAAGCTCCTCAACGCTGAGATTTAGTCCCATCTCCATCCAGGTCAACCTTTGTAGCTAGCAAATATCACAACAGTGTGCTGGCGCGGCTAGGCCGTGGCGAGCAGCGACTCCCAGCTCGGCAGCGGGGCGCTGTGGCCGACGGCCTGGAGTTTGGCGTGGGCCACGCGCTGGCCGATGCGCGCCGCGCTCACCAGATCGCGGCCGGCCAAGAGCGCCAGAATCGCGCCGGCGGTGAACGAGTCGCCGGCGCCGGTCGCGTCGGCGATGGGCAGCGGCGTGGCGGCCAGGTGGGTCGCCGTCGTGCCGTCGGAGGCCAGCACGCCCTCTTTGCCGAGCGTCAGCAGCACCTGGCGGGCGCCGGCGCGGTGAAAGTGCGCCAGATATTCGGCCGGCGTCTGGCCCGGCCCGAAGATCGCCGCCGCATCGTCCAGCGACGGCTTGAGCAGCGTCGTCAGTGGGCAGAGCTCGGCCAGCAGCGCCGGCAGCGCGGCCCGGTCGGCCCAGACCCGCTCGCGGAAGTTGGGGTCCAGCGACACGACTTTGCCGGCGGCGTGGGCCGCGCGGATTGCACTGATCGCCGTCGTGCGGCAGGGCTCGCGCGACAGTGCAAACATTGAGATGTGCAGTGCCCGCGCCCCGGCCAGCGCGGCGTCCAGGGTGCTGCCGTCCAGGAATTGGTCGGCCCCGCGCACGATCAGAAAGTCGGGCGATCCAGTAGTGCTGGCGACCAGCGCCAGCGTCGTAATATGCTCGCCGTCAACCTGCACAAACTCGGCGGCCACGCCCAGCCGCCGAATCTCGGCCTGCACAAAGCGGCCAAAGGCGTCGTCGCCGACGCGGGCGACCACCGCGCTGCGCCGCCCCAGCCGCGCCGCCGTGGCCGCGACATTGATCGGCGCGCCGCCGAGGTAGCGGCGAAAGGTCGCCACGTCGTCCAGCGCGCTGCCCTGCTCCACCGAGATCAGGTCGACCAGCGCCTCGCCCAGCGCCAGGATGTCAAAGCTATCCATCGTTGCTGTCGCTTTCGTTGCGTCGCTTATGCGGTGTGTCGGCGGATCAGGGTGGCGGTCAGCAGCTCGTGCGGCATGCTGGCGAGCGAGCCGTCGATCTGGGCCAGCAGCAGCGCCACGCCGCGCCGGCCCATGTCGGCCATCGGCTGGCGCACGGTGGTCAGGCCGACATACGCCGCCAGCTCAATGTCGTCGTAGCCGACCACGGCCAGGTCTTTGGGGACCCGCAGCCCGCGCGCCGTGGCCGTCTGGAGCACGCTCAGCGCATGCACGTCGCTGCAGGCGAAGACTGCGGTCGGCGGCTGTGGCAGGTTGAGCAGCCGATGAGTCATCTGCTCGCCGGCGCCGTGTGAGTCGTCGCCGGTCTGCTGCAGCTGCGGGTCGACTGGCAGGTGATGATCGACGAGCGCCTGGCAGTAGCCCTCGTAGCGCTCGCGGTTCACCGAAAACCCCAGGTCAGCCACAATCGGCCCGCTCACAAAGCCAATGCGCCGGTGGCCCTGGTCCACCAGGTAGCGCACGGCCTCGTGGGCGCCGGCCTTGTTCTGCATCCCAATCGAGGGCAGCCGCGGATGGTAGCCGTCGATCAGCACGGTCGGGATGTGGGCGGTGGCGAGGCGATCGACCTCTACGTCGGTCAGCGGCAGCGACAGTACCAGCAGCCCGTCCACTCGCCCGCGGTAGGGCATTTCGCCAAAATAGTAGCCGCGCGTGGCGGCGGTCTCGACGTTGAAAATATTGAGGTGGTAGTCGGTGCCAGCCACGGCGCTCTCGATGCCGCGCAGCACGTTGACGAAAAATGGCCGCGTCAGAAACGGCAGGATCACGCCCAGCGTCAGCGTGCGGGCCGTCACCAGCTGGCGGGCGGCGTAGTTGGGGTGGTAGTCGAGGTCGGTGATCGCCTGCTGCACACGGGCGCGCGTCTCGGGCCGCACGGCGGCGGCGTCATTGAGCACGCGCGAGACTGTTCCAACGCCAACGCCGGCGCGACGGGCCACTTCTTTGATAGTTGCCATAGTTGGAACCGCTTCCATATAGTCTGCACACTATACACAGCCCGGTCGGCTGCGTCAAGCGGGCAATGTTGTGATAGTGCTGCGCAGCAAACCCTATGCCAGCGGCCCATAATCTGCTGACACTCCGACGACGTGTGGTAGGCTGTCTATGATACGGGAGGCTGCATGGCGGTTGTCAACGTTATTGTCATCCACGGCATCGGCGACCTGCGCGGCCCCGATGCGCTGTACTCGCTGCCGCTCCAGCGCAATATCCGGCGCTTTTTTGGCAGCGACGATCCCGCCGACCTAGCGTTCCACGAGGTCAACTGGTCCGATATCGGCGACCGCGAGGAGAACGCGCTGATCCGCGACCTCAAAGTCGTGCCGCCGATGCAGTGGCCGCGCCTCGGCGCTGGGCCGCTGAATATGCTGGGCGACCTGGGCGATAAATTGTTTCACGCCTCGGGCGACATCCGGCGCTTTCTCCTGACCGGCGTTGGCGACGCGCTGATCTACCTGACCGAGCGCGGCCGCCGCGAGATTCAGCGCCGGCTCCTGGATACGATCCTAGAGGTCCGCGCCAGCCTGGGCGCCACCGACCCGGCCCAGCCGCGCTACGTCTCCATCGCGGCCCACAGCCTCGGCTCGGTGGTGGCCTACGATGTCGCTGCGATCCTCGGCACCACGCTCGGCGACCAGGTGGCCGGGCTGGGGCTGTCACATTTTTTTACCTTTGGCTCGCCGCTGGCGCTGTTCTCGCTGCTGGAGTACCGCGACCCGACCGACGACCACTACCGCGCCCGTGGCATCCACCTCGACCGCCCCGACGGCAGCGGCAGCTGGCTCAACTTCTACGACCAGCAGGACCCGCTGGCCTGTCTGCTGGAACACCTCTACCCGCCGCAGCCGGATGTCCCCGGCCGCGACTACCGCATCGCCGACACCCGCGTCGAGAACGGGACGTTTCGGGCGCATGTGCAGTATTGGGAGAACGAGCAGATGGCCCGCGAGATTGCCGCCAAGCTGCGCCAGGATTTCGAGCGCGACCGTGCGCGCTAGCAGGAGGAGGTAACTGCCATGACGCAACCATCGCGGCTCGGGGCGATTCTGCGGCTGCGCTGCCCGCGCTGCCGCCGCGGCTCGGCCTTTCGGAGCCTGCTGCGCATGCACCGCGCCTGTCCGGTCTGCGGCCATGTGTTTGGCCGCGAGGAGGGCTTTTTTGTCGGGGCGATGTACGCCAGCTACTTCCTGGCGCTCGCCGTAATCGTGGTCATCAGCGTGGTGGTCTGGCTGGTCGTTGGCACCCGCTGGCCGCTCTCGCGCTCGATGCTGCTGGTCGGGCTGCTGTTTATGCCGTTTGTGCCGCTGGTATTTCGCTACTCGCGGGTCATGTGGATGCACATGGACTGGCTGGCCGACCCCGGCCCACCCTACGAGCCATAGCGCCGGCCCCAGCAAGGACTAATTACTCATCCGGCGCCGGGCGGCGTCTGCTACACTGCGCCTACCTATCTCCTCGCAACCCACTATGCTCCCCACTACCTTTATTGGAGGCTGTGTATGCTCCGTCGCACCGCATTGTTCGCGCTGCTGGCCCTGCTGGCGCTGGCGCTCGTCCCCCACCGTCCGGCCGCCGCCGCCGGCGGCAAGCCAATCTTGGCCTATTATTTTCCGTGGTATGAGACCAGCGACTGGGCCGGCGGCAAAATGTCCGACCTGCCGAGCACGCTCTACAGCAGCGGCGACGATGCGACCATCGCCCGTCATCTACAGCAGGCCCGCGACAGTGGCCTGACCGGCTTTATCTGCTCGTGGTTTGGGCCGCAGGAGCCGCGCCTCACCGACCGCTGCAACCGGCTGCTGGCCGCCACCGCCGGCAGCGATTTTTCGATCACGATCTCGCCCGACCAGGCCGCGGACTTTACCGGCTCGCTGAAAACCCCCGAGGGCATGGCCGCCGCGCTGGTCTACATGCGCGACAACTGGATGAGCAGCCCGAACTGGCTCAAAATCCAGGGCAAGCCGGCGATTGTGTTTTGGAACCCGACCTCGTTTGGCTCGGTGGCGCAGTGGCAGGCGCTGCGGCAGGCGGTCGACCCCGGCCACAGCTGGTACTGGATCGGCGAGGGCGTCGACTTTAGCTACCTGGACGCCTTCGACGCGCTGCACTTTTTCGACATCACCTGGGCCGCCAACCCGGCCGACGCGCTGGCCTCCTACGCCCGCAAGCTGGCCGACTACAACAAGCGCAACGGCCAGACCCGCGCATTTATCGCCACGGTGATGCCCGGCTACGATGACCTGCTGGTCCGCAACGGCCACCAGCGCGACCGCGCCAACGGCGACTACTACCGCAAATCCTGGCAGGCCGCCCTGGACCGCAAGGCCGATATTGTGATCGTCACCTCGTGGAACGAGTGGTTCGAGGGATCGCAGATCGAGCCGAGCCAGAAGTATGGCTCGCTGTACCTTGATCTAACGCGCGACTACGCCGCGCGCTTCCAGGCGCCCGCGCCGCCCGCGCCGACCCCGCCGCCCGCCGCGACGCCGCGGCCCACCACGCCGCCGACGAATCCACCACCGCCGGGCGGCAGCCGGACGTTCCCGGAGACCGGCCAGACGGTCAGCGGTCGGCTGCTCCAGTACTGGAATGGCAACGGCGCGCTGCCGGTGTTCGGGCTGCCGCTGGATGCGCAGTCGCAGCGGACGACGCCCGACGGCGCGTTTCAGGCCCAGCTGTTTGAGCGGAATCGCCTGGAGCTGCACCCCGAGAACGCGCGGCCCTACGATGTGCTGCTCGGCCGCCTCGGTGCCGATGCGCTGGCCAAGCAGGGCCGGCCGTGGGAGACGCTGCCGAAAGAGACTGCTAAAACGGGCTGCCGGTTTTTCCCGCAGACTGGACATAATCTGTGCGAGCCGTTCCTATCCTACTGGCAGACCCACGGCCTCGACCTCGGCCAGCCGGGCGTGACCACCGATGAGTCGCTGGCGCTCTTTGGGCTGCCGATCAGTGCCGTCGCTAGCGAGCGCAATTCGTCGGGCGACACCGTGCCGACCCAATGGTTTGAGCGCGCCCGCTTCGAGCAGCACGATGAAAATCAGCCGCCCTACAATGTGCTGCTGGGCCGCCTCGGCGCCGAGCTGCGCTAGACCGCAGCGGGTACAATGTGTCTATGACGACACGCATCGCAGAGATCATTGAGTCGACCACGACCCGCTTCACCGCCGGCACCTACCAGGTGCTCGACGCCCCGCCCTTCGGCGCCCTGGTGCGCGCCGAGGGGCGGTCGAGCTGCGCGGCCTATGGCTTGGTCTATGACATTCGGACCGGCAGCCGCGAGCAGGGCGGCCGGGCAGTCGTGCGCGGCCGCGAGGGCATGTACGACGGCGACATCTACGCCGCCAACCCCGACCTGCAGGCCGTGCTCCAGACTGAGTTTGTGGCGCTCACGGTGGGCTACTGCGACGGGCCGGTGATCCGCCAGCACCTGCCGGCCCAGCCGCCGCCCGTCCACTACAGCGTCCACATCTGCGACCAAGACGAGATCATGCGCTTCACGCGGCGTCTCGACTTTGTGCGCACGGTGCTCCAGAGCAGCGATGTGCCGGCCGATGAGCTGATCGGGGCGTTTTTGCGCCAGGCCGCGGCGGCCCAGCCCGAGGCGTTTAGCTTTTTGGTCGGGGCCGCGCGGCAGCTCGCGAGCCTGCTGCGCGACGACCATCAGCGGGTGGTGGCGCTGGTGGAGCAGCTGCGGCCGCAGCCGTGATCACGGCGGCGTACTGCGCCGCCATCCGCGCTACATCGGCCGCCACGGTGGCCCGCAGCTCGGCCGGGTCGAGCACCTCGACATCCGCGCCCCAGCCCATGATCCAGCTTTTGATCTCGCGCGTGCCGCCGACCGAGAGCGTCATCAGCACGCCGCCGTCGGGCAGGTCGACCAGCGTCTGCGAGTGGTGCCAGACGCTCTCGCGCACCCGTCGGCTGACCGCGGCCGTAAATTGCAGCCGCACCTCGGTCGGGTCCTCGGCCATGATGCCCCACGAGGCGTCCAGCCAGGCGTAGGGATCGAAGCTGTCGGGGATCTCGTACTCCTCGTCGAGCAGCTCGGCGGTCTGGATGCGCTCGACCTTGAACGTTCGCAGCGCGTCGCGCATCCGGTCGTGGGCCAGCACATACGACGCCGGCTCCGAGCGAGAAACCTCTAGAAAGTACGGCGCAATAATGCGCTCCTGGGCCTCGGGCCGGTCGGCCGCCCAGTAGGAGATGCGCACCAGCCGCCGGTCGGCCCAGGCGCGCGTCAGCGTCTCCAGAATTTGAATGTAGTTGCCGCGCAGCGGCTTGCCTTTGATCACCGACGCGGCGTGCGACATGTGCTCGCTCAGCGTGGCGTTGGGCAGCGAGGCGGCGATCTTCTCCAGGGCGCTGACGACGTGCGGGTTATTCTCGTCGGAGTGGTGCGCCAGCAGCCGCGCGGCGAAGTAGAGCGAGACCGTCTCGTTGAGGTTGAGGCGAATCGTTGACTGGTAGCGGCCGCGCTCGATGTGGAACTTGCCGCGGTCGCTCCAGATCGGCGCGCCGACCTCCTCCAGCGTCATCAGGTCGCGGTAGATCGTGCGCCGGTCCACGCCGCAGTACGCCGCAAGCTGCACGGCACTTAGGCCCTGCGGCATGTTGTAGAGCTTGTGCTCGATCTGCTGGAGGCGGGCGGCCTTTGACTGTGTGCGCTCGGTCATCGCTGCCTAGAGGCCGATGTTTGGCACCACAAACCCGAGCACGATGATCGCCAGGATCAGGAAGCCGGCGATCAAGAGGATGCGGCGCAGGTCGTGGCGCACAAACCGAAACTCGCGGCCGTAGTCAACCGGCGTCGGCTCGGCGGAGTAGTAGCGGCGCGGCGCGGCGGGGTCGGTGGTGACGGCGGGCAGCGGGTAGTTGCGCGAGGATTGGCCGGTGGCCCGGCGCTGGGCGCGGCTCGGGCGAGTTGACGGGCGACGAGACGGTGCGGGCATGGGCGGTAGACCTCCAAAGGTGTTGTGCGCCGGATTATACCACCGCCGGCCGCGCTGGTTGGCCGCGCCAGGATAGTGGCGTATGTGTAGGGGCGGCTCGTGAGCCGCCCGCGGCGCCGGCCCAGGCCCACAGCGCAGGCCATGACATCCTCGCGCCGCCGTGGGATTGGCGGTGCGCGCGGTGTGGGCGCTGATGACACAACGAAGCGCGCCGTCGATCAGTCCTTGCTGATCGGCGGCGCGCTGGCGCGGCGGTGTGGCTTCGGGCGGGGTTAGCTCTGCTTGCGGCTGGGCTTTTTACGATCAATCTTGCGCTTCAGGCCCAGCGCCTCGATCTCTGAGGAGTTGACACCGAACTGCGCGACTGCCTGGCTCTTGACGCCCTGCATTGTGGCGTGTAGCTGCCACTCGGTCTCGATCAGGTTCGTGGAGGCGACGTTGAGCGCTTGCTGGAGCGTTTGCACCTGGTTGCGCTTCGCCTGTAGCACATCGAGCGTCTCCTGGACGGCCTCGCGGCTGAGCTGCGGGTTGGGGCTGGCGTAGGTCGGCAGGCTCTTGAGGGCTTGCGCGGCGCGCTCGTCGGCGTGCAGACGGTCACTGGCGAGGCGGCTGGCGTGCTTCATTTCCATGGTAGTGCTCCTTTTGTGTGGCGCTGAATGCGCTACGACCCCACTCTACTGGATGCCAATATATGCCGCAACGCATCAGGATACAAAATTATAAATTTCACAAAGTTTGCATGAATATTGCTGCCACATCGTTGGCAGCGCCAGCCACATCGTTGGCAGCGCCAGCCACATCGTTGGCAGCGCCAGCGACATCGTTGGCAGCGCCAGCCACATCGTTGGCAGCCGGAGCCACATCGTTGGCAGCGCCAGCGACATCGTTGGCAGCCGGAGCCACATCGTTGGCAGCGCCAGCCACATCGTTGGCAGCGCCAGCGACATCGTTGGCAGCCGGAGCCACATCGTTGGCAGCGCCAGCCACATCGTTGGCAGCGCCAGCCACGTCGTTGGCAGCGCCAGCGACATCGTTGGCAGCCGGAGCGACATCGTTGGCAGCGCCAGCCGCATACTTGGGGGTAAGTGGCTACGGGCGTGTGCTAGACTGACGGCCCTACTGTACTCACTGGAGCACTCTATGTCGGTTGCGACGTTTCTTCATGCGGTCGAGACACTGCTTAAAGCTGGCAATGCCACCGAGCATAGCTATCGCCCGGCCCTGACCCAGCTATTCAATACGGTGCTGGCGCCGGCCGTGGCGACCAACGAGCCGCGGCATGCCGCGTATGGCGCGCCCGATTTTGTCATCGCGCGGGGCGTGACGCCGCTGGGCCACATTGAGGTCAAGGATGTGGGCGTCAATCTGGCGACGGTGATTGCCGACAGCGAGCGGACGACGCCGACCACGCCGAACGGCAAGCAACTTAAGCGCTACCGGGCGGCGCTGCCCAACTTGCTCTACACCGATGGCCTGGTGTGGCACTGGTTTGTCGGTGGGCAGCTGCGCTTGACCGCGCCGCTGGTTATCGCGCAGTGGAGCGCGCAGTCACAGCGGCTGACGGCTACGCCACACGCCGCGACCGAGCTGACCACACTGCTCCAGCAGTTCGTGGCCCACAATGCGCTCACGGTGACAACGCCGCGGGCGCTGGCCGCGCAGCTTGCGCAGCTGGCTCGCTGGCTTGATGAGGTCATCCGCAGCGTGTTCGAGGGCGAGCAGGCGGTTGGCAACCTTCATCAGCAGCTGGAGGCGTTTAAGAAAACCCTGCTGCCCGAGATTACGATCGCTGAGTTTGCCGATATGTACGCGCAGACGCTGGTGTATGGCCTGTTTGCGGCGCGGGTGGCGCAGCCCGCGGGCGCGACGTTCACGCGCTTCGATGCCGAGCGATTGATTCCTAAAACCAACCCGTTCCTGCGCCGGCTGTTTCAAGAGGTCGGCGGCGATGATCTAGATAATCGGGTGGCCTGGCTGGTTGATGATTGCGCGAACCTGCTAGCGCATACCGATATGGCGGCGGTGCTGGCCGACTTTGGCGCGGCGACGCAGCAGCAAGACCCGGTGGTGCATTTCTACGAGACGTTTTTGGCGGCGTATGATCCGAAGCTGCGCGAAAGTCGCGGCGTCTACTACACGCCCGAGCCGGTCGTCGGCTACATTGTGCGCTCGGTAGATGCGCTACTGCGCACGCGCTTTGCGAAGGCCGATGGCCTGGCCGATGAAAGGACGATTGTGCTTGACCCGGCCACTGGCACGGCGACGTTTTTGCACGCGGTCATTCAGCAGATTCATGCCAACCTCAGCGCCGCCGGAACCGCTGGGCTGTGGAATACCTATGTGCCGCAGCATCTGCTGACACGGGTCTTTGGGTTTGAGCTGCTGATGGCGCCATATGCGGTGGCGCACTTCAAACTGGGTCTGCTGCTCGGCGATCTGGGCTATCAATTTGGTTCCAATGAGCGCCTGGGAGTCTTTTTGACCAACTCGCTGGCCGATCTTCCCAGCGCCCAGCTGACGCTGCCGTTCGCTCAATTTATTGCCGATGAGGGCAATAAAGCGAACAAGGTCAAGCAACAGGATAAGGTGATGGTGGTGCTGGGCAATCCGCCGTACTCCGGCCACAGCGTCAATATCAGCGATTGGATCGTTGGCCTGGTCAAGCACGGCGATGGCACGGCCGGATCGAGCTACTACGAGGTGGATGGGCAGCCGCTCGGCGAGCGCAATTCCAAATGGCTCCAGGATGACTATGTGAAGTTTATTCGCTTCGGCCAGTGGCGCATCCACCAAACCGGCGAGGGATTGCTGGCCTTCATCACCAACAATGGCTACCTCGATAATCCGACCTTTCGCGGCATGCGCCAGTCGCTGCTCCGGGAGTTCGACACGATCTATATTCTCAACCTCCACGGCAACAGCAAAAAGCGCGAGCGGGCGCCGGACGGCGGCCCCGACGAAAACGTGTTCGATATTCAGCAGGGCGTGGCGATTGCGATCTTTGTCAAAGACGGGCGCGGCGCGGCCGAGCATGCGACGGTCTACTACGCCGATCTGTGGGGCCAGCGCGCGGCGAAGTATGCGGCGCTGGCCGCCGTGGATGTTACGACGACCGTGTGGCAGGAGCTTCAGCCTACCTCGCCGACCTATCTGCTGGTGCCGCAGGAAACAAGTATTCTCGGTGAATATGAGGCCAATCATGCACTAGATGTGCTTGCACCAATTAACACCGTCGGGATCGTGACAGGACAAGATGCCCAAGTTATTGGGTTCACCGAGGCTGCGACGCTCGATCTCGCTACACAGCATAATCTACTCCCGAAGACAGTCGCCGATTTTCTGTATCGTCCGTTTGATAGTCGCTTCATCGTCTACGATAAAGCAGTCGTGACGCGGCCACGATCAGAGGTGATGCCAAATCTGCTTGGCAATCGAAATATTGGCCTGATCACAACCCGGCAGACCCGCGACGCATGGGATGTGTTTGTGACCGATCGGATATGCGGACACAAAACCTGTGCCGCCTACGACATCAATTATGTGTTCCCCCTCTATCTCTACCCCGCCGACGGCAGCCTGCTTGGCGACGAGGCAGGCAGCGGCCCCGGCGGGCGGCGACCGAATTCAGCCCGGCCTTGATCGTCGACGTTGAGGCGCGGCTGGGGCTGCGCTTCGTCAGTGACGGCCGCGGCGACCTCGCCAGCACCGTCGGCCCCGAGGACATCTTCCACTACGCCTACGCCATCTTCCACAGCCCGAGCTACCGCCAGCGCTACGCCGAGTTTCTCAAGAGCGACTTTCCACGCTTGCCGCTCACGGGCGACCGCGCGCTGTTCAGCGCGCTCACGGAGCTTGGCGCGCAGCTGGTCGATCTGCATCTGCTGCGGCTGCCACGTAGCGGCGGCGTCGGCGGCAACGGCGGCGCCGCAATCCTGGCAAATCCAGGGCAGCAGGGCGTCAGCTTCCCGCACAATGGTAGCAATGTGGTCGAAAAAACCCAGTACGTCGCGCCCGATCAGGAGGCGCCGGGCTACGTTGCGATCAACACGACCCAGCGCTTCACCGGCATTGACGCCGCGACGTGGGCGACACAGATTGGCGGGTATCAGCCGCTGGAGAAGTGGCTGAAGGATCGCAAAGGCCGCACGCTCAGCATTGATGACGTGCGGCACTATCTGCGGATGATTGTGGCGCTGCGGGAGACCAGGCAGCTCATGGCCAGCATTGACGCGCTGATCCCAGGGTGGCCGCTGGCGTAGCGGCGGGCGCTGGCCTGGTCACTGCCGAAAGTTGCGGTTCAGTGGAATACTAACATTCCCAGCAATAATCCTCCGGCTGATTTGGCCGCGAAGGGTTATCATCCAACGCCTGATTGGGCTGGCGGGGGCTTGACTCGACCAAAAACCTACAACTCGTTTTGGTGCCACTCGGGAAGTTTTAGAGATCATGCGATCATAGAAGGACCAAGTTCGTATCGAGAACAGGATTATACTGGCCTTGCTATACCAGGAGAACCAAACCAGAGATCTTGACATACATTTGGCCATATGATTATTGGCCAGCCTATGCTGCTTGGTGGCATTACACACATTAGACGATAGGTGTTGACAGGAGGGAAAATGCTAGCCCGAGCCACGCAAAGACTCATCATATCGCTCATATTGGTCATAATAGTGATTGGGCTTGCTGGGTGCAGCTATATTCCCCAAGAAAATATGGCGGCGCACCAAAAGGTTGGTGAGTTTATTAATGCCATTGATACAGGGAATGGACTAGCTGCCTGGGCCATGCTTAGCCAAGAGGCACAGGACAAGGTTGATCAGCCGATGTTTTTGGCAGTGAATGGTGACTACCAACTATTAATCAATATCTTTCAGAGCGCCGGTATCACGACAATTGCTAAAAACCGTAAAGATATGCTCGACTATCAGGTGAAAAACGTTGGTGGTCAGGTTGGTGCAGCGCGGTTTACGACGATTGAAAAGCAGGGCAAATGGTACATAGCTAATGTGGCCGCCCGCCCCTAACTTAAATGGCAACGACTCGCGTAGGTTGTGTAGCGGTCAGCGACGGGTTTGGCAATGTGGGGCGGTGCGGGCATGGCGGGCGGCTCACGAGCCGCCCCTACGATCACCGATTGGGCGGTGTGGGCAATGTGGGGCGGTGCGGGCATGGCGGGCGGCTCACGCGCCGCCCCTACGATTTACCGATTCACCGCATGGCATTGATTTCGCCGCGCCGTTCAGCGCACGGCTAGGCTGGCCGCGCCGGCGTTGATGGGCTGGAGCACCAGGTTGCGCCGCCGCAGCGCCAGGTTGATCCCGGCCTGCAGGTCGCTGGCGGTGGTCACATGGTCGAAGTCCACATCGAGCGCCACCAGCGTCTGCGCGACCTGTGGCGTGATGCCGACGATCAGCACCTCGGCGCCCAGCAGCCGCGCCGCCGCCGCCGCGTCGAGCAGCGCCGCCGCCACGCCGCTGTCCACGGTCGGCACGCCGGTGATGTCGATCAGCGCAATCTGCGCGCTGCCCCGCTCGATGCCCTGTAGCAGCGCGTCGGTGAATTGCGCGGCCCGCGCCTGGTCGATCTCGCCGACCAGCACCAGGACGATCACGCCGTCGATCAGCGGCACGACTGGCGTGGAGATCGCCTGCACCGCCGCCTCAAGCTCGCTCTGCGCCGCGGTCGCCTCGGTCAGGTCGGCCTGCTGGCGCAGCACGATCTCCTCCAGCTGGTCGCGGGTCTGGCGCAGCTCGGCTGACTGCTCGGCCAGCGCGGTGTTGGCCTCCTGGAGCGCCGCGGTCTGCGTCTCGCCGCGCAGCAGCGCCTGGTACAGGCTGGCCTCGATCAGCCGCGCCAGCAGCACCACGATCGCCAGCGTCGCCAGGTACAGCACCGCGACCATCAGCTGGGTCGCCCAGCGGCCGTCCGGCTCGCCCGGAATTGTGAGCGCCAGGTGCGCCAGCCCCACCGCGATGATCACCGCCCAGGCCAGCGCGCCGTAGGCCAGGCTGCCGCGGGCGCCGTACAGCATCGTGCCGGCGACGACCACGACAAACAGCACGCTCAGCGCCGGCGAGAACAAACCGTTGCTGCTCAGGGCGTTCAGCAGCACGCACACGGCGATCAGCGCCAGCAGCGCGTGGCCGAGGTAGCCGCCGAGCCGCCGCCGCGCCAGGCGATAGCTGAGCAGCGCGACGACCAGCACCGCCCAGCCGCTGATCAGCCCGGCCAGCCCGGCCGGCTCCTAGGGCGTGCCCGGCCGCACCAGCAGCGCGGTCAGGATCAGGCTGGCGATGCCGGCGAGCACCGCCGTCCCCAGGGCAAAGGTGGCCAGCAGCCGCTGGCGGCGGTCGCGGTCGGTGCGAAGCATGGTGGCCGAGAGTGCGAGCGTCTGCTGCATTGCGCTTTCCAAGTCAATGCCGCCCAGTATACGGCGCCGCCCGTCCGCAGCGGGCCGCCCGACTTAAGCGTTTGATGACAGAGGAGCTGTCAGCGGTCAGCCGTCAGCTATCAGCGGTGCATTGCGCTCGCAGCGCAGCAATGGCGCACGCCGCCGAGCATAGGATCGCGGAGAATCGCGACGAAACACGCCGCCGAGCATGGAATTGCGGAGAAGTGCGACGAAGCACACAGTGTTGCCTTGCGGTCGCAGTGCTGGGTCATTGCAGCACTCGGTACTCGGCACTCGCTACTCGCTACTTCGCTCCTCGGTGCTTGCCGCTGACGGCTGACAGCTGATAGCTGATAGCTCGTCACATTGACAGCCCTGGCGGCGTCGCCTATCCTTCGGCCACAAGCCCTACCGCAAAGGAGTGCCGCAATGGAGCGACAAGTTGCCGATGTCATGCACGCTGGCGTGATCAGCTGCCAGACCGATACGCCGGTCAACCAGGTGGCCGCCCTGATGCGCGACCACAATATCAGCGCCGTGGTCGTCGTCGACGCTGGCCACAATCTCCAGGGGATTATTACCCAGAGCGACCTGGTGAAGACCTTCAGTATCCGCCACTTCGAGCGCCGCCCCTGGAACCTGCTGGCCGAGAACATCATGACCGCCGATGTCGTCACCGCCACGCCCGCCATGACCCTCGATGCCGCCGCCACGCTGCTCACCGAGCGCCACATTCACCGCGTGGTCGTCGTGGACGCCGCGCAGCCCACGCGGCCGGTCGGCGTCTGCTCCCTGACCGACATCGTGCGCGCCCTGGCCGACGAGCCAGCCGGCGCCCAGCCTGATAACGCCCAGGGGTAGTCAAGTTGTCAGTTCTCAGTGATCAGTTTTCAGGGGAACGAGCGGGCGGCACGCTATCGACAGCGCGCCGCCCATTTTTATTCCCCCGTCTTTGCGGCCGGGTGCCCCCTGGGCGTGCCTTTGCGTTAAAGCTCCTCGCCTACATGTGCCGCACGATCGCCAGCAGCGCCAGCAGCGTCAGCACCTCGCCGCACTCCGAGAGCGCGCCGTAGGTGTCGCCGGTTAGGCCGCCGAGCGTCCTGGTCATGCGCCAGGCCAGCCCGTGGATGACGGGCGCGATCACGAGGCCGAGCATTGGACCCCACGGCCACCACACCGCCGCACTGATCCCCGCCGCGAGCGCGGTGGCGACCCAGAAGTCGCGCTGCCGCACCTGGTCATGGAACGTGCGGCCCATGCCGCCCTCGGCCGCCGCCGGAAACCAGAAAATCCCGTAGATGTCGGCCCAGCGCCCCCACAGCGGCGCCAGCAGCGCGCCGACCCACCAGTATTTGCCCAGCGCGGCGAACGCCGCAACCTTCATCAGCACGACGACGAGCAGGCCGAGCGCGCCCATCGCCCCGATCCGGCTGTCCTTCATGATCTCCAGCATCCGCTCGCGCGGCCGCCACGAGAACAGCGCGTCGCAGCTGTCGGCGACGCCATCAAGGTGCAGCCCGGCCGTCAGCAGCGTCCCCGCCGCCATGACGACGACCGCCCGCACGCCGTCGCCCCACAGCCAGCCGGCCGCCCAGCCGGCCGCCGCGCCCGCCGCGCCCAGCACGAGGCCAGCCACCGGAAACACCGCCATCGACTGCACGATGCTTTCTTCGTCCATCGCCGGCAAGCCCGGCACCGGCACAATCGTCAGAAACCGCAGCGCCTCGCCCAGCGGACGAAGCGGACCCCAGGCTGTTGTAGTCATCAGTTTTCAGTTCTCAGTATTTTTGAGTAATCAGTCATCAGTTCTCAGTTTTCAGTTGCGAGGAGGCGTGTATTGCACGTTCTCGGTTCTCCCGAAGACAATCCCGGTTCTCCCGAACACCGCCGCACTGCTCCCGAACACCGCCGCACTGCTCCCGAACACCGCCGCACTGCTCCCGAACACCGCCGCACTGCTCCCGAGCACCGCCGTACTGCTCCCGAGCACCGCCGCACTGCTCCCGAGCACCGCCGCACTGCTCCCGAGCACCGCCGCACTGCTCCCGAGCACCGCCGCACTGCTCCCGGTCGTTCTTCCCCTCGTCTTTGCGTCTCTGCGTTAAATCCCCTCGTTAGCCTCCTCGTCCCGCCCGCTCACGCCCGCGTCCGCGAACGTCGCCATATCGGACAAGATCAGCGCCGCCGCGCGCACCAGCGGGATCGCCAGCGCCGCCCCGCTGCCCTCGCCGAGCCGCATATCCAGATCGAGAAGCGGCTGGAGGCCCAGCTGCTCCAGCGCAATGCGGTGGCCCGGCTCGGTTGAGCGATGGGCCGCGATGAGGTACGGCGCCACCGCCGGACACTGCCGCGCCGCCAGCAGCGCCGCCGCCGTCGTGATATAGCCGTCGACGAGCACGGCCACCTGCCGCGCCGCCGCCCCCAGGCACAGCCCCATGAGCAGCCCGATCTCGTAGCCGCCGACCTGCGCCAGGATCGCCAGCCCATCGCCGGCTGGTGCGTGCAGCGCCAGCGCCTGCGCCACGACCGCCCGCTTATGGGCCAGCTGCGCGTCGTCCACGCCGGTGCCGCGCCCGGTCACGGTGGCGGCGTCGGCCCCGGTGACGGCCGCCGTGATCAGCGCGGCCGGCGTGGTGTTGCCAATGCCCATCTCGCCGAGTGCCACGAGATCGCAGCCGGCGTCGGCCAGCTCGTGGGCCAGCGCAATGCCGCGCCCGACGATTGCCGTGGCCTGCGCCGCGGTCATCGCCGTCCCCAGCAGCAGATTAGTGGTGCCGGGCGCGACCTTCAGCACCCGCAGCGCCGCGTGGGGCGGCAGGTCGGTCACAACGCCCGCATCCACCACGACCACCTCGGCGCCGGCGGCCTGGGCCAGCACATTGATCGCCGCGCCGCCCGCCAGGAAGTTCAGGACCATCTGGGCTGTCACCGCCTGCGGATACGCGCTGACGCCCGCCGCGGCCACGCCGTGATCGGCCGCTGCCACGACAACGACTGGGCGATGAATTCGCGGCCGCGCCGTCGCCTGAACGCCGGCCAGCTGGATGCTCAAAGTCTCCAGGCGGCCCAGCGCACCGGCGGGCTTAGTTAGCTGGGCCTGCCGCGCCGTCGCCGCCGCCGTCGCCGCTGCATCCGGCGGCCGGATCGCCGCGCAGGTCTCGTCAATCGTCATCGCTGCTGCTCCGCAAGGCTGGCACGACGTTGATCGACCGCACGATCACCGCCGAGGGATACAGGTCGAGGGTTGTCAGGCTGCCGAGATCGAGGCGCAGCTGCCAGTAGCGCGCCGGGTCGGCGCCGAGGAGGTCGGCCAGGATCAGCTGGAGCGGCGTGGCGTGGGCGACGATCACCACCTTGCCGCCGCTGTGCTCGCGCACGACGGACTGCCAGGCCGCCCGCACCCGCGCTTGCACGACATTGAGGGTCTCGCCGCCGGCGGGCGCCACCTGCCAGGGATCGCGGAAGCGCGCGCTGGCCTCGGCCGCGAACTGCGCGCTGACCTCGGGGTAGGTCAGGCCCTCCCAGCGGCCGTGGTCGGCCTCGGCCCAGCGCGGGTCGGCGCTGATCGGCGCTGGGCGGCGCTGGGCGGCGGTAATCTGCTGGGCGGTCTGGGCGGTGCGCAGCCGCCCGCTGGTCAGCACCGCGGTCAGCGCAAAGCGCCGCAGCTGCCACCCGACGGCCGCGGCCCGCGCCGCGCCAAACGGCGTCAGCGGCTGGTCGGTGCGCGAGAGATACCGCCGTTCGCGGTTCCAGGGCGTCTGGCCGTGGCGCACCAGCCAGACCACGGTGTGGGCTGCAACGCCAGTCATGGCCGCCGCCGTCGCAGCGCAACGCCCCAGCCCAGCAGCCCGGCGAGCGCCGCGCCAAACAGCGCGTAGGTCCCAAGCGTCGCGCCGGGCGCTGGAGTTTCGGCGGGCGGCGTAGCATTCGCGGTGGTCATGGCTGGCTCCAGGGAACGTGGCGTGGTTTCGGCGAGGGGCGGCGTGGTTTCGGCGGGTGTCAGCGCGGTCAGCGCACGCGCTGCGGGCGCGCTGGCCGGCACGGCGGTCGCCGCATCGGCCGGGCAAATGTCGCCGAACGTGGTTGCGGGCGGCTGCTTGCCCGCCTCCACCGAGCCGCTGCCCCAGGCCCAGCCGTCGACGCCGCCCGGCTCGACCTGGTAGCTGCTGGCGCCCAGGCTGCTAAACTGCCAGCCGGCCCCGGTCAGATGCCAGTAGGCCCAGTAGCGGCACGGCCCGCCCTGGCATTGGCAGAAGCAGCTCTCGCCAGGATAGCTACAGCCCTCATGCTCGATCTTGCAGACCGTCGCGTTCGCCCCGCTGGCCTGCGCGCTGACCGCCAGGCCGGACTGTGTGAGCAGGTCGTAGCCGCTGATCGTCGGCGTGGTGAAGGCTACGCAGGCGCTGCGCACGCTGCCATCGCTGAAGCGCACGACCACCGCCGCGCGGTGCGGCGCCGGCGTGGGCGCGGCGCTGGCCCAGGTGGTGGCGGCGGCCGCCGCCAGCAGCGTCAAAAATGTCCAGGCGTATGTTCTCATGCTGCACACGTTGGCGCGGGGCCGCCGAGCGATCAGCTCGCTCCGCAGCCCCGCGCCGCTCAGTCTAGGCCGCGCGCCGGCGCACGAGCAGCGCGCTGCCGACGAGCAGCAGCGCCAGCGCCGCGAGCGGCCAGGCCGGCGCGGACTCGCCGGCGGTGTCGGGCAGGCCGCCGGGCGCCGCGGCGGCGGTCGCCGTCGTGCCGGGCGCCGCCACGGCGGTCGCCGTCGGGGCCAGCGGGTCGGTCGGGCGCGCCTCGGTCGGCGTCGCCGTCGCGCCGGCCGCCGCCGTCGGGGCGGGCGCCGGCGCCGGCAGCGCGGTCAGCGGAAAGGTCTTGCCAGCCAGCGCCGCGATCGCCTGGTAGGTGGCGGCGGCGTTGTCGTCGGGTGGCGTGTCCTGGTAGCGAAACGCGCCGCTGGGATTCTGGAACGCCACGAGCCGCTCGCGCGGCGTTTTGCCGGCCTTGCTAATCTTGGCGAGGTCCTCGCCCGCCGCCAGCAGCGCCTGGATCGTGTAGGCCGTCGAGTTGGCGTCGCTGGCGGTGCCAAACTGCGAGGTCTGGGAGTACGGGAAGCCGCCGTCGTCGTTCTGCTGGGTTTTAAGGTAGGCGACCGCTTTGGTCACGGCGTCGCTCGTGTCGCCGGCCGCAATGAGCGCCTGAATGATCACGCTGGTGGTGTTGGTGTCGCTGCCACTCTTGGCGGTCCCATCAAAGCCCCAGCCGCCGTCGGCGAGCTGGAGTTTTTTCAAGGCGGCCACTGCGGCCGCCATGTTGTCGGCGCCGCGGCCGGCGGCGTGCAGCGCTAGCACCGCGAACGCATGGCCGGTCAGGTCCTTGCCGTACTGGCCGGTCGCCGGATCGAAGCTTTGCTCGACCTTATTGAGCAGGTTCGCATCCGTCACCACCGGCGCCTGCCCGGCCATCAAGAAAGCTAGCGCGAACTTGGCGGCCAGCCCTGGCTCTTTTACCGTCGCAGGCCCGAGCTTGCGCAGCCCATCCAGCGCCGAGACGCCGCCGACCGCGACCTGCGCCGGGTCCTGGCCGGCCGCGACCAGCGCGTAGACCGCGTCGGCGGTCGAGCCGGCGCCAAAGCCGGCAAACGTGCCGTCAGCGGCCTGCTGCGTCCGCATATACGTGACCGCCTGGGCCAGCGGGTCGGTCTGCGCCTGCGCCCATGCGCCCGGCAGCAGCACCATCAACATCACCAGCGCCAACAATTTCCGCATGATTCTTCCTTTTGCCGCCGCGCGGCCGTGGGGCTGACAAACACAAGCGCCCGAACTCCATGCTGGAATCGGGCGCCAACGATCAACACGCGATCACCCCTGTGCCAGCGCAGGGCGATCAGCAGAAAAGCGGCGGTGAGGCATTCTGGCTTGCAGCGCGAGCTGCTGACAGTAGCGTGGACTGCGCCGGATTTGCACCGGCTTCCCCTCGTGGCCTTGCGGCCTCCGCGCTGTGTGAGCGTGGCGGCATAGTAGCACGCCTGGCCCGATCTACGCAAAACCGCCCGCAGCGCTGGGCCACGGGCGGTCGGCTCGGTTTGCGGCGGCTAGCGGTCGACCTCGGCCTCGCTGTCGGTCGGCTCCAGCAGGCCATAGTTGCCGTCGCGGCGGCGGTAGACCACGCTGACCTGGTTGCTGCTCGAGTCGGTGAAGACAAAGAAGTCGTGGCTCAGCAGCTCCATCTGCTCAATCGCCTCGTCGCTGGACATTGGCTTGTAGAGAAACTGCTTGGTGCGCACCAGGCGCGGCATCGGTCGGCCGCCGTTGAGGCTGGCCGTGGGCGGCGCGGGCGGCGCGGGTGGCGCCTCCGGCTCGGTCCCGCGCACATGGCCGCGGCGGAAGTTGCGATCTTTATAGCGCGTCAGCTGGCGCTGGAGGTGATCGTGGAGCGCGTCGACCGTCGCATTAAACTCCGAGGAGTGCTCCTCGGCGCGCACCAGCAGGCCGTGCTCGGCCTGGAGCGTCGCCTGGGCGGTGAAGACCTCACCGGCGCCGCGCTGCTGGTTCCGCGAAAGCTCAACGACAACCTTGCCAATGCCGTCGGTGTAGCGCTCGAGCTTGTGCAGCTTCTGCTCCAGGTAGCTGCGCTCTTCCTCGGTCGGCTTGCCGCTGCGGCTTTTGATCGTGATATTCATCGTGGGACTCCTTGAGATAGCCCTTAAAAGCAGACCACCCCTCACGCACAGGGGCGCGAAGGGCGGATTACCAACACCACACGGGAGAACGAGGCGAACGGTGCATCGTGGCTCCTTTTCCGAGATACCGCTATTCTACACTGTGTCGCTGGCCCAATCAACCCCCTGCTGAGCCTGGTTTTGGCGGCTGTCAGCGCGCGCTCAGGTTCCGGTTCGGCGCAGCCAACAATGCTATAATGAGCCTATTGCAACCGATTGACCACGTGCAGCGTCGCATCTGTGCCTGTGCGTGGGCGTTCGTGGGAGAGCCGCAATGGATTACTTTGTCACATTTTTTGAACTGCTGTTTCGTGCGCTGTACTTCCTGATCATTGGCCGCTTTGTGCTGTCCTGGATCGATCCGGGCGGGCAGTGGCGCGCGACCCAGCTCGTCAATGAGATGACCGAGCCGGTCCTAGCCCCGCTGCGGCGCATTATTCCCTCGGTCGGGATGTTTGATCTGTCGCCCATGGTTGCGCTGCTGCTGCTCTCCGTGCTCCAGCAGCTGATCGGCGGGCTGCGCTAGGAGATAACGGTTGAACCGACGGTTTTTAGTCGCCGCCGTGCTGATCGGCGGCATTTGTTCGCTCGGAATTGAGCTTTCGGCCTCGCGCCTGCTGGCCCCGTACTTTGGCACCTCGCAGCTGATCTGGGCCAACGTGATCGGCCTGACGCTGATCTACCTGACCGCCGGCTACACGCTAGGCGGCCGCCTCGCCGACCGCTACCCCGACGAGCGCATGCTTGCGCGGATCATGCTGGTCGCCGGACTCTTCACCGCGATCATCCCGCTGGTCGCGCGGCCGATCCTGTCGTGGTCAACCTCGGCGTTTATCACCGGCGCGGCCGGCGTGTTCTTCGGCTCGCTGTTCGGCGTGCTGATCCTGTTCTCGGTGCCGATTATTCTGCTGGGCATGGTCTCGCCGTTTGCGGTGCGGCTCTCGGTGCGCGACGTGGCCACGGCTGGCCGGACCGCCGGCAGCCTGGCCGCGCTGTCAACCTTTGGCTCGATCATCGGCACGTTTCTGCCGGTCCTGCTGCTGATCCCCTGGCTCGGGACCAGCAAAACCTTTTACTGCTTTGCGCTGGCGCTGGTGGTCGTGGGCGCGCTTGGCATGCGCCGGCCCGTGGCGCTGCTGGCGATCCCGGCGGTGCTGGTGCTGGCAGCGTTTCAGCTCGGCATCAAGGGGATTCGCCAGCCGTTCGACATGCGCTACAGCTCGGTCGAGGAGCAGGAAAGCTCGTACAACTATATTCAGGTCGCGCGCGGGCCGCTGGGGCCGGGCGGCTCCGAGCAGTACGGCCTGATTCTGAACGAGGGCCAGGCGATCCACTCGATCTACAACAGCCGCTATGGCCAGACTCATAACCCGGCTGACCTGCTGACGGGCGGGCCGTGGGATTTTTTCAATGTCACGCCGTTTGTCTACGCCCAGCGCAGCAAGGCCCAGGTCAACGGCCTCTTGCTGATCGGCTCGGCGGCGGGGACGATCCCCAAGCAGTTTCTGGCGTTCTTCGGCCAGGACCGCACGATTGATGCGGTCGAGCTCGACCCGGCGATTGTGGCGGTCGGGCGCAAATATTTTGCGATGGAGGATGGCCAGGCGCCCAACTACCACGTCCACGAGGCTGACGGCCGCATTTATCTGGCCCAGAGCACGGCCCGCTACGACATGATCGGCATGGATGCGTATCGCCAGCCGTACATTCCATTTCACCTGACGACCCAGGAGTTTTTCACCGATGTGCGCGAGCATCTGACCGACCGCGGCGTCGCGGTGGTCAACGCCGGCAAGCCCGGCAGCGACTATCGCCTGGTCCACACGCTGGCCAACACGATGCGCGCGGTGTTCCCGCAGGTGTTTATCCTGGACGTGCCATCGTTCGGCAATTCGATTGTGATCGGCGTCAAGCAGCCGGTCGGCGACGGCGTGGCCAACTTTCGGGCCAACCTGGCGGCCGTCAGCGACCCCGTCCTGGCCGGCGTGATGCAGGCCGCGCTGGAGGGCGACGCCGGCACCGGCAAGCTGCCGCTGCGCGAGTGGACCGCCGCCGATGTGGCCGGCGCGCGGCCGTTCACCGATGACTGGGCGCCGGTCGAGTGGGTGATCGACCAGATTATTGTGCGCGCCGCGGAGGGCGTGGCCCAATGACCGAGCAATCAACGCCCATCACTGAGCAGCCGGCTCCTCCGGTGGCACCGGCGCCGCCCGCAGCGCCGGCCAAGCAGCCGCTGCCGCGCGGCGTGATGCTGATCGCGCTGCTGCTGTACGTGGCGGCCGCCGTGATGGTCGCCGCCGCCAGCCTGCCCGACACGGCGCTAGCCGGCACGCCCCGCTCGGCGCTGCTGGTCTATGGCCTGGCGGTCGCGGCGCTGGCGACTGGGCTATTTCGACGCCGGCGCTGGGCCTGGTTTTCGACGATGATCTTTGTCCTGGTCAACGCCTACTACCTCGGGCTGGGCGTCCTGACCGGCCAAAGCCAGCTGCTGGGCCTGCTGGTGCTGGCGGCGCTGGGCGGCTACCTACTGCTGCCGCGGGTCCGCACGCTGTTTCGGGTGCGACGATGAGCGCGCCCGCGTGGCCCACGACGCCGGCTGACGCCATCGCGCTCCAGGAGCAGCTGCGTCACCAGGTAATCACCACCGACGATCTCGGCGCCGTCAGCCTGATGGCCGGCGTGGATGTCGGCTTCGAGGACGACGGGGCCGTGACCCGCGCCGCCGTCGTGGTGCTCGACGCGGCGACGCTGGCGGTCGTGGCCAGCGCCGTGGCCCACGAGCCGACCCGCTTCCCATATGTGCCGGGGCTGCTGGCCTTCCGCGAGGTGCCGGCGATCATGGCGGCGCTGGCCCAACTGGTGACGCCGCCCGACCTGGTGCTGTGCGACGGCCAGGGCCTGATCCACCCGCGGCGCTTTGGGCTGGCCTGCCACCTGGGCGTCCTGACCGGCCTCGCCACCATCGGCGTGGGCAAGACGCCGTTTATTGGTCAGCACGCCGCCGTTGCCGACGAGCGCGGGGCGTGGGCGCCAATTATTCACCACGGCGAAACGATTGGGGCGGCGCTGCGGACCCGCGCTGGCACGCAGCCGATCTATGTCTCCGTCGGCCACCGCGTCAGCCTTGACACGGCGATTAGCTGGGTGCTGCGCTGCGCCCCACGCTTTCGCCTGCCCGAGACCACCCGCCAGGCCCATCACCTCGCCTCGAATCTCAAGTAGCCCCGCCGCTTAAACTACCAGCCGCCCGCCGATCCTTCTCGGATCGGCGGGCGGCTCCGTGCTTGCCTGGGGCAGCGCCGCTAGTGCGCCGTCACCACCGGCGGGCCGTCGCTGGCGTTGCTGCCGCGGCCGGCCCACTTCATTGGCCAGCCCGGCAGGAAAAAGCCGATCAGCAGCGCCACGATTGCGGCGTAGAACGTCACGCGGTAGGTCGCCTCGAAGCCCTTGACGTACTCGCCGCAGGCTGTGGTGATGCCTTTGGCGGCCCCGGCCTGCACCTGCGGCGGCAGTGATTTGACCGCGCTCGGCACATTGGCCGCGCCCGTCACCGATGCGCCCGTCACCGGGTCCAGCGACTCACAGATGCCAAAGTGCGTGTTGGCCGTGCTCGTCGTGCTCGTCGAGGCCGTTGATGAGCGGAAGCGGCTCTGCAGCTCTTTGGTCTCGACCGACAGGCCACTGGTCAGCACGGTCGCCAGCAGCGCCACGCCAATCGACTGCACCACAAAGCGCGTGCCGTTGATCAGCGATGAGCCGCGCGACAGATTCTCACGTGGGACGGCGCCCAGCGCGGTCGCAAACGTGGTCTGGACGGTCATGCCCAGCGCCAGGCCGCGCAGCGCCAGCAGGATCAGGATCGTGCTGATCGGCGTGTTGGCCTGCAGCTGCGCCAGCTGCCAGGTGTTGATGATCAGCAGCGTGAAGCCGGTGACGATCAGCGGCCGTGGCCCCAGCTTGTCGTAGAGCCGCCCCGAGATCGGCGTGGCAATCGCCGCCGAGATCGCAATCGGCAGCAGCATCGTGCCGGTCTGGAGCGCCGAGCGGCCGCGCAGCACCTGAAGGTACAGCGGCATCAGGAACTCGGCCCCGAACAGGCCGATCACCGAGACGTAGCCGATCAGGCTGGCGACCAGAAACGACGGGTTGCGGAACAGCCGCAGGTCGAGCAGCGGCTCTTTTGCCACGAACAGCTCGATGAGCGCGAAGGCCAGCAGCGAGATCGCGCCGACAATGAAGGCGGTGATCACGATGCTCGAACCCCAGCCTTTCTCCGAAACCTCGGAGGCGGCGAAGAGCACGGCGCCGAAGCCGACGACCGCCGTGAGAATGCCCAGCGGGTCGGGCTTGGGCTTGCGCGTGACCGGCCGCTCGCGCAGCCACAGCGACGCCAGCGTCACGCCCAGGATGCCGATCGGCACGTTGATAAAGAAAATCCACTGCCACAGGTTGAGGTCAACCAGGTAGCCGCCCAGGATCGGCCCCATCGCCGGCCCGGCGACCAGCGCGATGCCGAAGATGCCCAGCGCCAGGCCCTGCTCTTTCGGCGGGAAGGTCGAGAAAATAAACGACGAGCCGAGTGGCTGCGCCAGCCCGCCGCCGACGCCCTGCAGTGCTCGCGCGGCCACCAGCCACCAGATCGAGCTCGGGAACACCGACGGCGCGATGCCGCAGAGGAGCGAGCCGACCACAAATAGCGCCAGCCCGCCGACATAGATGCGCTTGATGCCGAAGCGGTCGGCCAGAAAGCCCGACAGCGGCGTGGTGATGCCCAGCGCCAGCACGTACACGCTGATGACCCACTGCGCGTCCGAGAGGCTAGCGTTGTAGGAGCTTTGCAGCGTCCGCAGCGCCACGTTCACGACCGTCGAGTCGAGAATAATCATGAACACGCCGAAAATAACCGAGATCAGAACCTTCCACTTATATTGCAGTCCGCCCTGCTGGGTCGGCGCTGCCTGCGCCCCACCAAACGATGCCATGCGTTCCCCCGAAAATTACGCGCCCACAGCGGGCGACGTGCGTTCGTCGGCCCCCGCGGGCCGACCAGTCCGAACTCCCCGAAACATAATCTCCACCAGCAGCGCGCCCAGCTCGGCGGCGCTCAGGCCGGCGTCCGTCAGCAGCAACTCGTAGTCATCGCGAAACACGCTGGTGATCGTGCGCACAATCACCGCCGTCGGAATGTGGCCCACGATGTCGCCCTCGGCTTTGGCCTGATCGACCAGCGCGGACCAGGCCACCAGCATTTTTTCGAGCTGGGCCTGGAACAGCGGATGCCGCTTGACCTGCGGCGGCAGCGTCACCCGCGCCGTCCAAAATGGCGCCCGGCGCGCGATGCCGTGACGCAGCAGGTGCTCCAGCCGGTCAATTGCCGGCCGTCCCAGGTAGGCCGAGCGCAGCTCCTCCTCGCCCTGGCACATCGACTGATGAACGACGTTGACAACCAGCTCCTCCTTGGATGGAAAGTGGTGGTACAGCGTCGCTTTGGACACGCCAACCCGCCCCGCGAGGTCGTCCATGCTCATCGCGGCATAGCCCTGCTCAACGAGGAGCTCACGGGCCGCATCCAGGATGGCCTCTTCGCGGACCTGGCGCTGACGCTCTTGCAGTGATTGGTGGCCGCTCATCTCCAAAACCCACGAGTATGGCTACAAAACTTGCCGGTTTTTATAGTAGACCCGAAGGTTTTACTTGTCAACCGGCGAGTTTTGGTCGTGATCAGGCGCATCGGCCGCCAAAAACCGCAGCACGGCGCGATTAAAGGCCGCCGCCTGATCCCACATGACGACATGGCCGGCGCCGCGCAGCAGCACGTAGCGCGACCCCGGCAGGAGCACGTGGGTCTGCTCGCTGAGGGCCGGCGGGATCAGCGTGTCGTGCTCACCAGCGATGATCAGCGTCGGCGCCGCGATCTGGGCCAGCAGCGGCGTCACATCGTCGTCCAGCAGCGCCTGCGCCGCCCGCACCAGCGTGCGCGGCCCCGCCCGCGTGGCGTCGGCCAGCAGCGTCGGGTGAAAGCCGGGCGCGATCCGCCGCGACACGCCCGGCAGCCGCAGCGCCATGTGCCAGACGCTGGCCCGCTCCAGGCCGCTGGCCGCCACCAGCACCAGCCGGTCAACCTGCGCCGGGTGGGCCGCCGCCAGATGAGTCGCCACCTGCCCGCCCATCGAGTGGCCGATGACGTGCGCTCGCGCCCCTGGCAGCGTTGCGACCCAGGCCGCCAGCAGGTCGGCGGCGCCCCGCAGCGGCAGCGGCGGCCGCGCGCGGTTGGCGCCGAAGCCCATCAGCTCCACGGCGTACACGCGGTAGCGCGCCGCCAGCGCTGGGACGTTGCGCCGCCACCAGCGCGCCGACCCGGCCAGGCCATGCACCAGCACCACCGCCCGCCCGCTGCCCCAGCGCTCGTAGATCAGCCGCCCGCCGCTGCGGGGATCAACAAATGTTTGTCGCATATTTTTTTAGCTATCAGCTATCAGCTATCAGCCGTCAGGGAGTAGCCAGCGCCGCGGTGGTCGCCAAGCAGCATGGGTGCCAAGATTCCACAGTGGGGCTTGCCAGCCTGGGCGCCCTGCGGAGTGGTGGATGCAACTCTCGGGCGTCGCGGTGCGTACTCCTCAATGGTTGCTGCGCTGCAAAGCCCGTGCTATTCTTGCGCCGTCGGATACAACACAACTATGGCAATACTAACAACCATCACTATTCTTTGCCCGATTTGCCGCGCTCAGAACCGCGGCGACGCGCGCTTCTGCCAGAGCTGTGGCCAGGACGTGCTGCTCGATAATATCTACCGCATTACGAATGTGGTCAAAGAGGGCGGCATGGGCACCGTCTACAAGGCGGTCGATGAGAGCGGCGCCGAGTACGCGGTTAAGGAGATGCACGACCGCTTCGCCACGCCCGCCGAGCGCGAGGACGGTATCGAGCGTTTTGTCGAGGAGGCCGACCTGCTGCGCAAGCTGCGGCATCCGGCCATCCCGCGCGTCTACCGCTCGTTTATCGACGAGGGCCGCTACTATCTGGCGATGGAGTTTATTCACGGCGAGGACCTAGAGGATCGCCTGAAGCGCGAGGGTAGCATCGCCGAGCCGATTGTGCTGGGCTGGGCCGACCAGGTGTGCGATGTGCTGGAGTATATGCACAGCCAGGGCCTGATCTACCGCGACATGAAGCCGGCCAACGTCATGATCACCCGCGACGGCGCCGTCAAGGTGATTGACTTTGGCATTGCCAAGCTGCTACAGCCGGGCCAGCGCGGCACCATGATCGGCACGCCCGGCTATGCGCCGCCCGAGCAGTACCAGGGCCTGGCCTCGCGCCAGTCCGACATTTATGCGCTGGCCGCCTCGCTGCACCACATCCTGACCGGCCGCGACCCGCGCGAGCACCCGCCGTTCTCGTTCCCGCCGGCCAACGAGGTCAACCCCGCCATCTCGGCCCAGACCAGCATGACGTTGGAGAAGGCGCTGAGCATGGACGAGGCCCACCGCTTCCGCACGGCCGGCGAATTTCGGGCCGCGCTGCCGATCCCGACCGGCGACCGCCGCCCGACGCTGCCCTTCGACCTGCCGCGCACGCCGGAGCCGGCGCCGCAGCCCCGGCCAGCACAGCCCAAGCCGCAGCCCCAGCCAGCGCAGCCCAAGCCACAGCCCCGGCCTGTGCAGCCCAAGCCGCAGCCCAAGCCGGTCCCGCCGCCCTATCGCCCACAGCTGCCGCTGGCCAAGCCGGTCAAGCCCCAGCCGCCCGCCGCCCGCCGCCCGAGCGTCGTCGGCCGCCTGTTCACGACCGCGCTGCTGGTCGTGGGCTTGACGTATGGCAGCGCGGTTGCCGCGCCCGCCGTCGTGCTGCCAATCATCGAGCGTGTGATCCCGGCCGCGCTCATCGAGCAGCTGCCTGGCATTCACCCGGTCGTGCCCAGCACGCCGCCAGTGATCAATGTGCAGCCGGCGCCGCAGCCCAGCGCCCCGCTGCCAGTGATCTCCGACCTGCTGAACTACGATATTGAGCTGACGCTGCCCGAGGGCCAGGCCCCCACGATCACCGACTTTCGCAATGCGTTCTTGGAGCAGGCGCGGCAGGATCTTCCCGGCGCCGAGTTTATCAGCGCCAAGCCGACCTACTCCGACGGCCTCCCACAGCCGGTCGGCGATCCGGTCAACGGCCAGCAAACCTACCGCGCCAGCATGCGCGGCCAGGTCGCATATCCGCAAAAGTAGTCGTAGCTTTTAGCAATCGCCCAGCCTGATTGCTAAATTTCTTATGCGCTTTTAACATGCCGCGGCGCCACAAATTGACACCTCCACACCTCCTCCGAACTGCCAACTGTCAAGCATTTTGCTCGCAAGCTGCTGCTTGACAGCCGGCAGGGCCTCGGCTACTATATTCGTAGTTAGCACTCGGTCCCACTGAGTGCTAAACCAGAGCCAGTTTTCAAGGAGGAACACCCAGTATGGATTTCCGTATTCGCCCTTTGGCTGACCGCGTGGTCATCAAGCCCCTTGAGCGGGAAGAGAAGACGAAGGGTGGTTTGTATCTGCCCGACACCGCCAGCAAAGAGAAGCCCCAGGAAGGCACGATCATGGCCGTTGGCGAGGGCAAGCTCGACGACAATGGCCGCCGCGTGCCGGTGTCGGTCAAGGCCGGCGACAAGGTGCTGTTTGCCAAATATGCCGGCACCGAGGTCAAGCTGGACGATGTCGACTACCTGATCCTGGCCGAGAAAGACATTCTGGCGATTGTTAACCAGTAGCCTGCACCGGCCAATCATCGGCTCGCGCGGCTCGTTTTCCTTTAACCACTGCTGAGGAGCACACTAAACCCTATGGCAAAGCAAGTAATGTTCAACGAAGAGGCTCGTCGTAGCCTCAAGCGCGGCGTGGATATCGTCGCCGACGCTGTGAAGACCACGCTTGGCCCCCGCGGCCGCAACGTGGCCATTGACAAAAAATTCGGCTCGCCGACCGTCACCCACGATGGCGTGACCGTCGCCAAAGAGATCGAACTGAAGGACCCGGCCGAGAACATGGGTGCCCGCCTGCTGGTTGAGGCCGCCACCAAGACCGACGACGTGGCCGGCGACGGCACCACCACCGCCACCGTGCTGGCCCAGGCGATTGTCCATGAGGGCCTGCGCCTGGTGGCCGCCGGCGCCAACCCGATGATGATCAAGCGCGGCCTTGACAAAGGCACCGTCGTGCTGGTCGAGGCGCTCAAGGCCATCTCGAACCCGGTCAAGGATCAGTCCGAGATCGCCAACGTCGCCGCCATCTCGGCCGCCGACAAAGAGATCGGCAAGCTGCTGGCCGACGTGATGGACAAAGTCGGCAAAGACGGCGTCATCACCGTGGAAGAGGGCAAGGGCCTGGGCTACGAGACCGAGTACACCGAGGGCATGCAGCTCGACCGTGGCTACATCTCGGCCTACTTCGCCACCAACCAGGAGCGCCTGGAGGCCGTCCTGGAGGATCCCTACATCCTGATCACCGACAAGAAAATCTCGTCGATCCAGGAGATGCTGCCGGTGCTGGAGAAAGCCCTCCAGACGACCAAGAACCTCGTGATCATCGCCGAGGACGTGGACGGCGAGGCGCTGGCGACCCTGGTCGTCAACAAACTGCGCGGCACGATCAACGCCCTGGCGATCAAGGCCCCCGGCTTCGGCGACCGCCGCAAAGCCATGCTTCAGGACATGGCGATCCTCACCGGCGGCACCGTGATCTCCGAGGAGCTGGGCCGCAAGCTCGACACCGCGACGATCGAGGACCTGGGCCGCGCCCGCCGCGTGGTGTCGAGCAAAGACGAGACCACCATCATCGAGGGCCACGGCACCGGCGAGGCGATCAAGGGTCGCATTGACCAGATTCGCGCCCAGATCGAGACCACGAGCAGCGACTTCGACCGCGAGAAGCTCCAGGAGCGCCTGGCCAAGCTCTCGGGCGGCGTGGCCGTCGTCAAGGTTGGCGCCGCGACCGAGCCGGAGCTGAAAGAGCGCAAGCACCGCGTCGAGGACGCCCTGCGCGCCACCCGCGCGGCCGTTGAGGAGGGCATCGTCCCCGGCGGCGGCGTCGCGCTGATCAACGTCATCCCGGCGCTCGACAAGGTCGAGACCAGCAACGACGACGAGAAGGCTGCGATCGCGATCCTGCGCCGCGCCCTCGAGGAGCCGCTGCGCATGCTGGCCCGCAACGCCGGCGAGGATGGCGCGGTGATCATCGATACCGTGCGCCGCATGCAGAAAGATCAGAACAACACCAACATCGGCTTCAATGTGCTGACCGGCGAGTACGGCAACATGCTGGAGCAGGGCGTGCCCGATCCGGTCAAGGTGACCCGCTCGGCCGTGCAGAACGCGGTCTCGATCGCCTCGATGATCCTGACCACCGACGCGCTGGTGTTCGACATCCCCGAGAAAGAGGCCCCGATGGGCGGCGGCGGCGGCGGCATGGGCGGCATGGGCGGCGGCATGGACTTCTAGTTCATCCCGACGCACCCGTAGTCAATACGTAGCAGCAGCCCCACGAGCCAGGTCGCTCGTGGGGCTGCTGTGTTTTGCTGTGCGGAGTTAGGGGCTGGGCAGCGTTAGTCGTCGGTGCCGCTCCACGAACCGCGCATCTCGCCAAACAGCTGGCCGTAGCGGCCAATTTTCTGCATCGCCTCATCGAGCGCGCCCACGTCTTTTTTGCGCCCCGAGTTTTTCAGCTCGCGCTTCAGCTCGTTGAGCTGATCGTAGACCACGCCCAGCTGCTCCTCGACGCTTAGAAGCTGCTCGCTCCAGCGCTGAAAATCTTCCATATGTCGCTCTCCTCAATATTAAATCAGCAGCGGCAGGCGGCCGCGCCACCTGCCGCTGCACAGATCGGGCCGCGGCTACTGGCCGAACAGTTCGGCGACTTTATTCCAGTCGACCACCTGCCACCAGGCCGCAATGTAGTCGGGGCGCTTGTTCTGGTAGCGCAGGTAGTAGGCGTGCTCCCACACATCCAGGCCCAGGATCGGCGTCTTGCCCTCCATGAGCGGGCTGTCCTGGTTGGGCGTGCTGGTGATGCTCAGCGTGCCGCCGTCGTTGATCAGCCAGGCCCAGCCGCTGCCGAAGCGCGTCGCGCCGGCTTTGGCAAACTGCTCCTTGAAGGCCGCCAGGCTGCCAAAGGCGCTGTCGATCGCCGCCGCCAGGGCGCCCGTCGGCTCGCCGCCGCTGTCCGGCCCCATCAGCGTCCAGAACAGGCTGTGGTTGGCGTGGCCGCCGCCGTTGTTGCGCACTGCGCCGCGGATGTCCTCGGGTACGTCGGCCAGGTTGGCGATCAGCTGCTCGATGGGCTGGCCCTGCAGGTCGGGGTATTTTTCCAGGGCGGCGTTGAGATTATTGACATACGCCGCATGGTGCTTGTCATGGTGGATGCGCATCGTTTCTTCGTCGATCGCGCGCTCCAGGGCGTTGTAGTCATACGGCAGCGGGGGCAGTTGATATGCCATCGGGGTTGCTCCTTACGCGGAGGCCAAGTGCCTCGCCCTGTAGCATACACCTGTTTCGCCCGCCGCCGCAACAGCGCCGAGGTTGACAGCAACAGCGCCGAGGTTGACAGCGGCTCATCCGTTCTCTACACTGCCTGTAGCACTTCCTGTCACTCCTAACTCAATTTTTCCGAGGCCTGTATGCCCAATGCACTTGGCGTCGAGCGGCAGCGGCCGCTGGTCATGGTCGTTGATGATGATCCGAGCTTGCTTCAGCTTTTTCATGATGTGCTCACCGGCGAGTGTGACTATGTGGTCTCGCCGCACCCGCGCCTGCCGCCCACCCTGGAGGACATTCGCCGGGTGGCGCCCGACGTGCTGATCATGGACCACCGCCTGGCCGAGGGCGTGCGCGGCTGGGATGTCATCCGCGAGATTCGTCAGACCAGCGATCTCTACGATCTGCCGATCGTGTTCTGCACCGCCGACCGCAAGCACCTGGAGCGGGTCGCCGATGACCTGGCCACGCTGCGGATCACGCCGCTGATCAAGCCGTTCTCAATAGATCAGCTGGTCGGCGATGTGGGGCAGGCCCTGCGGCTCCAGGGCATCGACCCGACACCCTGCGCCTAGCCCCGCTTCTCCTCGCACTGCGCTGCGCGGCCGGGCCACGCGGTGCCGTTGCTGTGCCATGAATGTGGCCGGGCGAGCACGTCTGCTATAATACCGTCGGCTGCGGCGCTTGGCCGCTTTTTAAAAGATGGAGTGAGAGGCACCGTGAAAGTCACGAGCGAACGTTTACCAAAAAGCCTGATCGCGCTTGATATTGAGCTTGAGCCACAGCAGGTTAATAAAGGTTTAGAGAAGGCCGCCCGCCAGCTGTCGCAGCGCTACCCGATCCCCGGCTTTCGCCCTGGCAAGGCGCCGCGCTTCATGGTCGAGAACTACCTGGGCCGCGAGCGCATCATGGAAGAGGCCACCGACGATCTGATGAATACGGCCGTGCGCGACGCCATGAAGCAGGCCGCGATCACGCCGGTCGGCCAGATGTCGCTCGAGTTGTTTGAGCGCGAGCCGTTTCGCTTCCGGGTGCTCGTGCCGGTTGAGCCGACGGTTGAGCTGGCCAACTATAGCGACTACCGCTTCCCGCTGGAGCTTCGAGTCGGTCAGCGATGAGACGGTGCAGAAGCTGCTGGACGCCCAGCGCGAGCAGCACGTCGCCCTGAAGTCGCTTGAGACCGAGCGCCCGGCCCAGGAAGGCGACATGGTCACGGTGATCGTCGACAGCGACCTCGATGAGGACGACGAGCTGGACGATCTCGACGATGATGAGTTCGACGATGATGAACTTGAAGACGACGACCTCGAAGATGACGAGGCCGCTGCCGACGCCGCGATCGATGTCACTCCCAGCGCAGCCGATGCTAGCGCGGCGGACGACGCCGACGCTGCGAGCGACGATGACGATGACGACGATGACGAGGGTTTGAGCGACGAAGAACTCGCCGAGCTCAGCGACGAGGAAGCTTGAGGCTCTCGCCGACGAGAGCGAGGACGACGAGGACGACGATGACAAGCCCACCGACATCGCCCTGGTCAAGGACCGCGTGCAGCCCGAGTTCTACGAGGCGCTGATCGGCGCGGTGCCGGGCGATGTTCGCCAGGTCACGATCACCTACCCTGAGGACGATACCCGCGAGGAGCTGCGCGGCAAGGTCGTCAACTACACGATCACTGTGGAAAAAGTCCAGGAGCGGGTGCTGCCCGACTGGGACGAACTGCCGGCCCTGACGCAGTTTGACGGCGATGTGGACGCGCTGCGCGCCAACGCCCGCCAGCGCCTGGAGCACGCCGCCAGCGAGAAGGCCAACCGCGCCGTCCTTGACCAGTTCATGAGCCGGCTAATGGACGAGTTAACCCTCGACATCCCCGACGCGCTGGTCACCGAGCGCGCGACCGAGCTGTTCCACGACCAAGTTGCGCAGTTCACGCGCTACGGCCTGACCGAGGAGCAGCTGCTGACCTCGATGGGCAAGACTCACGAGGAGGCCGTCGCTGGCTTTGCCGAGCAGGCCGAGCGCGACGTGCGGACGCAGTACATGCTGCGCGAGCTGATCCGGCGCGAGAACCTGGCCTGGACGCCAACGACCTTGAGGTCGAGAGCCAGCGCTTCCTGGACGACTACGAGCCGGCCCGCCGCGAGGAGATTCGGCCGATGCTGGAGAGCGAGCGCATGCTGCAGGTGATCGCCTCGTCGGCGCTGGACCGCAAGCTGCGCGCCCGCGTCGTCGAGCTGGCGACCGGCGCGCCCGTCGCCGACAGCGATACGACCACTGACGCCCCGGCCAGCGACGCCAGCGATGCCAGCACTGACGCTTCGGTCAGCGATGCGACCACTGACGCCCCGGCCAGCGACGCCAGCGACACCGCTGAGACCCCGGCTAGCGACGCCAGCGCCGAGACCCCGGCCAGCGACGCCAGCGCTGACGACGATGCGGCAACAGGCGTATAATTTAGGGGAGTGCGATGCACCCGCCATCGCAAGGAGCAAGGGTATATGTTTAACTGGATGAGTCCAACTCTCGGATTTACAACCCCACAGGCCGTAGTGCCATACGTGGTTGAGAACACCAGCCGTGGCGAGCGCGTCTACGACGTGTACTCGCGGCTGCTCAAGGACCGCATCATTTTTCTGGGAACGCCGATTGAGGATCAGGTCGCCAACGCCCTGATCGCGCAGCTGCTGTTTCTGGAGCACGAGGACCCCGAGCGCGATATTTATCTGTACATCAACTCGCCGGGCGGCGTGGTCACCGCTGGCCTTGCGATCTACGACGCGATGCAGATGATTTGCTGCGACGTAGCGACGGTCTGCGTCGGCATGGCCGCCTCCATGGCAACGCCGCTGCTGGCCGGCGGCGCCAAAGGCAAGCGCTTCTCGATGCCGCACTCGACGATCCACATGCACCCGGTGCTCGGCGGCGCCCAGGGATCGGCGCCGGATGTCGAGCTGCGGATCAAGGAGATGCTGCGGCTGCAAAACATCACCCGCACGCTGCTGGCCAAAGATACCGGCCAGTCAGTCGAGACCATCGCCCGCGACTTTGACCGCGACCGCCACATGGACCCCTACGAGGCCAAAGAGTACGGCATCATCGACGAGGTGTTCAGCGTCGGCGAGGGTTCGCCGCAGGTCAACAACAGCTAGCCTCACTCACATCACGGTGCACCAGCCAGGCGACCGCAATGGTCGCCTGGTTGGCCTTAACTCCACTGTTGAGCTTGTCCAAACTTTAAGCTTTCTACTGCTTGCGCGTGGGCATTGGGTGCTATAATGCAAGCGGCCCCAACGGTTTCCCGTCGCTACCGGGCCGCCACACCACCGCCGTCTCAACCTTTCGCGGACACATTTTGGGAGCGCTGTATGCCACGTCTACGCTCGCTGGTTGCTCTTGGCGTACTCCTCGCGACCCTGAGCGCCTGCATGGGCGCGCCAGTGACCGTCGTCGCGCCCACCACCGCGCCCGTCGAGCAGCTGGTACTTGCCGCCGCCGCTGACGCCGCCGTCACCCCCATGCACCAGATGATCATCAGCGGGCTGGCCGAGAAAGAGCTGGGCCTGCAAATCCAGTGGCTCGATCTGTCCTACGACACGCTGCGCAGCAGCATTGTGCAGGGCGGCGAGCAGCATAGCGCGGCCTACGATCTGGTGATGCTCGACGACCCGTGGGTGCCGGAGTTTGCGCTGAAGGGCTACATTGCCGACCTGACCAAGCTCGGCTACACCGCCGACGCCGGCTTTGTGCCGAGCACGCTGGCGGTCGGCTACTGGCCGCCGCAGGCTGGCCCGCGCGTGCCAGGCATCGCCGCCGACGCGCCCCCGCATATCCACGCCCTGCCAATTATTGCCGACACCCAGCTATTTTTCTACCGCAAAGATCTGATCAAGCAGCCGCCCGAGACCTGGGATGATCTGCTGGCGCTCAGCAAGCAGGCCGACCCGGCCCAGCAGCGCTACCTCTTGGCGATGCGCGGCGCGGCCGGCAACCCCATCGTCACCGAGTGGTTCCCGTATCTCTACTCCTTTGGCGGCGAGGTGTTTGATGCCCATGTGGCAGGTGCGCTTCAACTCACCCGAGGGCGTCGCGGCACTCCAGCTGTTTGTGGACCTGATGAAATATCAGCCCGCCGACGTGGCCAACTTCAACTCGGTGGAGCAGGGCGCGTGCTACCTGGAGGGCCGCTGCCTGACCAATATCGAGTGGACCGGCTATGTCCAGCTGGCCGAGAGCAGTAAAACCTCAAAGGTGGTCGGCCAGACCGGCTGGACGATCCCGCCCAGCAAGACCCGGCACGCCTCGCAGCTGGGGTCGTTTATGATGGGCATTGCCAGCGGCTCGCAGCACCAGCCGGCGGCGCTGCGCTTTTTGCAGTGGTTTACCAGCGACGCCACCCAGCGCGAGTTTGCCAGCCGCGGCGGCATCCCGGTGCGCGCGGCGATCTTGGATGATCCGGCGCTCCAGCAGCGCTACCCCTGGCTCCCGACGATCCACCGGGCGCTCGACAGCGCGGTGGCCCGGCCGCGCACGCCCGCCTGGTCGAAGGTCGAGGAGATTCTGGGCCAGCACCTGCACGCCGCCGTGCTGGGGCAGGCCACACCCCAGGCCGCGCTGGACGCCGCCGCCGCCGAGGCCACGGCGTACTTAAAAACGCAAGGCTATGGCAAATAAACCATCAGCTCAGCCGGCGGCGCTGCCGTTCTTTTTCCGGCTGCGGACGCGGCTGCTGGCGGCCAGCGGCCTGACGCTGCTGCTGCTGGCGCTGCTGGTCGGGCTGGTTGTGCGGCAGATTGTGGTGCTGGAGCCGCAGGTGGCGCGGCTCAATGCCCTCAACACCGCCGCGCTGCGGGTCAACGATGTGTCGCTGTATAGCCGCTACGCCGCCACCGATCTCAGCGGCGCGAGCATCGGCGTCCTGATCTCGACCGAGCAGGCGGATGATTTTAGCCAGCAGCTGCTCCAAATCAGCGATGTGCTGGATGAGCTGAGTCAGAGCCTGGGCGCCACGGCTGGCAACGAGCGGCTGCTGCTACAGATTACGGCGCTGCGAACCGCGCAGACGGCGTATCGCACCGCGGGCGCGCAGCTGTTCGCGGCGATGCAGGCGCAGCAGTCTACTCCCTCGGCCGCGGGCCGGGCCGCCGCTGACCAGGCGCTGGTGACCACCAGCCAGAGCAGCATTGCGTTTAACCAGCAGCTACAGGCGCTCCTGACGGCGGTTCAGGCGGCGGTGACCGCGGCCGAGCAGCAGTTTGGCCGCGCGATTGGCCAGCTGATCACCGCCGTGCTGGTGCTGGCCGGCGCGATCGCGCTGGTGACGATGACGGTCCAGGTGGCTACGGCGCAGACCGTCGGTGGCGCGCTGAGCGCGCTGACCAGCGCGGCCGCCCAGCTGGGCGCTGGCAATACCGCGGTTGCCGTGCCGGTGCGCCGCCGTGACGAGCTCGGCGTGTTGGCCACGACCTTCAACGAGATGGCCGCAGCGCTCCAGGAGTCGCGGGCGGCGATGGAGGGCCAGAATCAGCAGCTGGAGGCGACGGTCGCCGCGCGCACAGGCGAGCTGCAGCGCACCGTCAACGAGCTGGAAAGTGTCCTCAGTGAGCAGCAGCGGCTGCGCAGCGAACTCCAGGCGGTCTCGACGCCGGTCTTGCCGGTGGCCGCCGGCGTCGTGCTGCTGCCACTGATCGGCGAGCTCAACGAGGCCCGCACGCTCCAGCTGACCAGCCTCTTTTTGCAGGCGATTGAGCGGCAGCGGGCGCGCGTGGCGATCTTGGACATCACCGGCCTGGCGGTGGTGAGCCGCGCCACCGCCCAGACGCTGATCCAGGCGGCGCAGGCGGCGCAGCTGCTGGGCGCCACGACGATTGTCGCCGGCGTGCGCCCCGAGGTCGCCCAGGCGCTGATTCTGCTCGACACTGATCTTGAGTCGCTCCATACCGTCGCCAATCTGGCGGCCGCGGTCGAGCTAGGCCTGCGCCTCGTTGAAGGGCGTCGCACCCGCCGCTGATCGCAGCTCAATCCAGCGCCTTAAACCAACGCCGCCGACGCAATCAATGCGTCGGCGGCGTTCTGTGCGGGGCGGCTCAGGGCGCTACTGCGGGCATTGCCCGGCGCGGCACTCGGGACCCTGCGCAATATGCTTCTGGTAGAAGGCGCGGATCGCCCCCTCGTCGTAGCTGTCCAGGGTTGCGAGCCAGCCCCAGGCGGTCATCGCAATCGCCTTGTCGTTCTCGATGCTCTCGCGCGGCGTCAAAATCACCCGGATATTGCTGCTCTGGAGGGCGCGCACCAGCGTTTTCATCTTATCAACCGTGGCGGCGTCGACTTTGGCCGGGTTGTACCACACGATCACGCCGCCGTGCTCCAGGTTGTGGACCAGCATCTCGTCGCGCGGCGCGGTCAGCTGAATGCCCCAGGTCGCGGTCGTGCCCCAGTGGTCGCCACCGACCGGCGGGTTGCTGTTGTACTTGACGGTGCTGGGCTGCACGTGGTCGGGGCCTTTGGCGGTGTCGGCCACCACCACCGGCACCGCGCGCTCAACGAGGGCATCGCTGTTAGGGCTGCCGGCGCCGAGGTTATTCCAGATCAGGGCGCCGAGGCCGAGCAGGACCAGCAGGCCGACGCCGCCCAGGATCAGCGGCAGGAGTTGTCGTGGGGCGGGCGGCGTGGCGCGCGTAACGGGGCGCGTAACCGGGCGAATTGGGGTGGGCGACTTGGCCATCGTGAAGCTCCTTTTAGTCGTCGGTTTTATTTTTATCTTTGAAGACCACTAAAATCGGCGTGCCAATAAATGGATATTCGGCCCGGATGCGATTTTCCAGGTAGCGCTTGTACGAGAAGTGGACCTGCTCGGGCGCGTTGCTGAAGATTAGAAACACCGGCGGCGCGACCTGAGCCTGTGTGATGTAGAGCAGCCGCAGGTGCGCGCCCTTGTGGACCGACGCCGGCGGGTGGTCGCGGACGGCCTCGCGCAGCAAGGTATTGAGCCGCGCAGTCGGCAGCCGCATGTTGCGCTCGCCCTGAATATTCAGTGCCAGCTCCAGGACCTGCTCGACGCGCTGGCCGCTGAGGGCCGAGATAAATAGCAGCGGCGCGTAGGGGATGAAGTGAAAAGCGTCGCGCATGCTGGCGGTGTACTCGTCGAAGGTATCGCTGGTCTTGTTCTCGACCGCGTCCCACTTGTTGACCAGGATCGCGACGCCCTTGTGGGCATCCAGGACCATGCCGGCGACGTGGGTGTCCTGCGCGGTCACGCCCTCAATGGCATCTACGAGCACCAGCGCTACGTCGGCGCGCTCGATGGCCCGCAGCGCCCGCAGCACGCTGTACTTCTCAATGCCGCGCTCGATGCGACCCGAGCGGCGGATGCCGGCGGTGTCGATCAGCAGAATCTTTTTGCCGTTCCACTCGACCACGGTGTCAATCGTGTCGCGGGTCGTGCCGGGAATATCGCTGACGACCACGCGGTCAAAGCCCAGGAGTTTGTTGAGCAGGCTCGATTTGCCGACGTTCGGCCGGCCGACGATCGCGATCTTGACGGCGTACTCCTCGTCATCGGCCTCGACGCGCTCGGGGAAGTTGGCGACGATGGCGTCCAACAGGTCGCCGGTGCCGGTGCCGTGGTAGGCGCTCAGCGCAATCGGGTCGCCCAGCCCGAGGTTATAGAACTCGACGGCGTTCTGGGTGCGCTTCACCGAGTTCGGCCTTGTTGGCGGCGATCAGCACCGGCTTGGCAGTGCGGCGCAGGAGGTCGGCGACCTCCTGGTCGGCGGCGGTGATGCCCTCGATCACGTCAGTGACCATGATAATCACGTCGGCCTCGTCGATGGCCAGCTGCGCCTGCGCGCGGGTGCCCCGGACGATCTGGGCCATCGAGGCCGTCACCTCGTCCTCCTCGCCGGGCAGAATGCCGGCGGTGTCGACCACGATAAAATTATGGCCCGACCACTCGGTGGTGCCATACAGGCGGTCGCGGGTCGTGCCGGGCTGATCCTCGACAATCGCGCGGCGCTCGCCGATCAGCTTGTTGAAAAGCGTTGATTTGCCAACGTTGGGTCGGCCAACGAGGGCCACAATGGGCTGCGTCATGGGTCTCGATCCTTCCAGGCCGCCGCGGGCGACGGCTGTCTAGTATTATGCCGCGAGCGGCAGCGCGGTGGCTGAGCTGCGGGTGAGTGATTTAATCGCCCGGACGAGGTCGTCGGGGTCACGGCCAAGCAGCACGGTGGCGCCCAGCTCATCGGCGATGCGGGCCGGCGAGTACTCGTCGAGCGTCCGGGTGCCGCTGTGGTCAAACATGACCCGCGGCAGCACCACCAGGTCGGCGGGGGTGTGCGGCCGCAGCTGCGCCACCACGTCGGCGCCCATCAGCAGCCCGGCGACCGTCACCGTCTCGCCAAAAAACTCGTTGACGACCGGCACCAGTGTGGCCTCGATGCCAGGGATGCGGTTGATGCGCTCGACCAGCGGCCCGAGCACCGGCGCGGCCAGCGTGCCGGTCGCCACGACGACGCGGCGCGGCCCGCGGACCCGCAGTGGCAGCTTGTGGCGGATGCGCTCCCAGTCGTCCTGAAATTTCCGCACCATCCCGACGCCGTTCTCGATCTGGTCGTAGGCGTCGTACATGTGCGCCGGCGGCAGCGGCTGCTCGGCCAGCAGATAGAACTCGTCCGACGGGTACACCAGGCCGTAGCCCAGCTCCTTGCGAAAGCGCTGCTGGTACGGCTCCAGCAGCGCGATCACCGCGGCGGCCTCGGCGCGGCCAAAGGTCCGCAGCGGAATGTCGGTGGTGATGTTGTCGGCCGAGCGCGCGCAGAAGCCCAGCTCCGAGGCCGCGGGCGGCGTGGTCAGCGCCGGCAGCGTCGCGGGATCGCTCCAGAGCGGCTGGCGCTCCCAGTTGGTGTCGATCCAGTCGGCGGTCTCGTGAACCTGGATCGCGGCCCGGATCGACTGCGGCGCCTTGCCGGTGAAGCGAAATTTGGTCAGCCCCACCGGCACCGCGGCGATGGTCTGGACCACTGGGTGCAGCGCTGCCAGCGCCTCGATGCTTTCGCGCAGCACCGCGCCGTCGTTGAGGCCGGGGCAGACTACGAACTGCGTATGCACCTCGATGCCCATCTCGCCCAGGCGCCGAATGTCGGCGAGTACGTCGGGGACATCGGCCTTGCCCAGCAGGATCGCCCGCAGCGCCCGGTCGGTGGCGTGGACCGAGACATACATCGGCGTCAGACGCTGCTCGTCGATCCGCCGCCAGTCGTCGTCCTTGAGGTTGGTCAGTGTGACGAAGTTGCCGTACAAGAACGATAGGCGATAGTCGTCGTCCTTGAGGTACAGCGTCTTGCGAAAGCCTTTCGGCATCTGGGTCAGGAAGCAGAACGGGCACTTGTTGTTGCAGGTGCGCAGGCGATCCCAGAGCGGCTCGGAAAACTCCAGCCCGAGGTCGGCGTCCACATCTTTGGCCACCGCGAAGCACAAGTGCTCGTCGCCGCGCATCACGTGCAGTTCCAGCTGCGGCTCGGCGGCGGCGAAGCGGTAGTCGATCACGTCGCGGAGCACCAGCTCGTTGATCGCCACGACCACGTCGCCGACCTGCATGCCGAGGTCGGCCGCGACCGTGCCGGCGATCACGCGGGTCACGACGCCGCCGCTGCCTTTAATGTTGTCGAGATTGGGCTGGTATTCCATGCGGGCTTGCCTGTGGTTTGTAAACAGCAAAACAGCACGGGCGATTTCCGTACTGCCTCCGTATTATACCAGGTTGAAAGCTACGAGCCATCAGCTACGAGCCGTCAGCCATCAGCTACGAGCGGTTAGATATCAGCTGTCAGCCGTCAGCTGGGGGTTGGGGCGAGCAGTACGTATCGCGCTAGCTGCCGAGCGACCGTTGGCTATAATGGCTGGCAGTAGCGTATGCTGAACCGAGCACACAAGGAGCGCCCCATGCCTGACCACGCTCGCCCGGCCACCCCCGACGACCACGCGCACGACGATCATGAGCACGCGCCGGCTGCACATCATGATGCGCACGCTGGAGATGAGCACGCGCACGCTGGAGATGAGCACGCGCACACTGGAGATGAGCACGCGCACGCTGGAGATGAGCACGCGCACGCTGGAGATGAGCACGCGCACGCTGGAGATGAGCACGCGCACGCTGCACATCATGAGGCGCACGACGATCATGAGCACGCGCACGACGATCATGAGCATGCGCACGCAGAGGGCCGCTTTGCGTGGCTGCGCGAGCTGCTGCCGTTTGGCCACGGCCACAGCCACGGCGAGGTCAACGTTGACGCCGCGCTGGAGAGCAGCGCCCGCGGCCTGTGGGCGCTCAAGGTCTCGCTGATCGGGCTGGGCGTGACCGCGCTGTTCCAGGTGGTGATCGTCGTAATCAGCGGCAGCGTCGGGCTGCTGGCCGACACAATCCACAACTTCTCCGACGCGCTGACCGCCGTGCCGCTGGGCATCGCGTTTGTGCTGGGCCGCCGCGCCGCCAACCGGCGCTACACCTACGGCTACGGCCGCGCCGAGGACCTGGCCGGCGTGCTGATCGTGGTGATGATCGCCCTCAGCGCCCTGATCGCCGGCTACGAGAGCATCGTGAAGTTTGCCAACCCCACGCCGCTGCGCAACATCGGCTGGGTGATCGCGGCGGCGCTGGTCGGCTTTGTCGGCAACGAGGCCGTCGCACTGCTGCGCATCCGCGTCGGGCGCGAGATCGGCTCGGCGGCGCTGGTCGCCGACGGCGAGCACGCCCGCATTGACGGCCTGACCTCGCTGGCGGTGCTGTTCGGCGCGCTGGGCAGCTGGCTGGGCTTTCCGCTGGCCGACCCGATCATCGGCGCGCTGATCACCGTGGCGATCGTGTTTATCCTGAAGGACACGGTGGTGGTGATGTGGGGCCGGCTGATGGACGCCGTCGACCCGGCGCTGGTCGCGCGGATTGAGGATGCGGTGCGCGCGGTGCCGGGCGTCGAGGCGGTCCACGAGATTCGGCTGCGCTGGATCGGCCACACGCTGCACAGCGAGCTGCATATTACGGTCGACGAGGAGCTGCCGACCCACGCCAGCCATGCCATCGCCGAGGCGGTGCGGCACGCGCTGCTCCACGCTCTGCCGCGCCTGGCGACCGTGAATGTCCATGTGGACCCCTGCGGCCACGGCGGCAGCGATCCCCACAGCCTGGCGGCGCATCACGCCGTGCGCGCGACGAGCTAGCTGCTACGCTGCAGCTTCGTCGGCGGTGTCCTCGGGCGGGTCCAGCAGCGGCTCGGGCAGTTCAGCCGGCTGCTGGTCAAAGCTTGCATCAATGCCAATCACCAGCACCGGAATATCAATGTCGGCGACGCCGCGGGCCTCTAAGTCCCACAGAAATTGCTCGAAAAACGACACGCCCGACGACATCGCGCTCACCAGCTGGCGGACCGGGACGATCTCGACGCCCGCCTGAATGTGGCCGAGGTTTTTGAAGATCGTCATCTTGGCACAGACGTTGTAGACCATAAACGAGTATTTGCCAAACTGCACCTCAACGCCGAGCTGGTCTTTCACGAAGTCCATGTCGCGATAGGAGCCGCTCATCTTGATGCGGGTCTGGTACTCCGAGGTGTAGAAGTTGGTTGGGTACAGGCAATCAACCCGCTTGTTGACCCAGCCGCGGCGGCCAAACTCGTCCTTGTAGGCCCGGTTTAGCGAGGCCGGGCTATACAGCGTTGCATAATCACGGCGGGCCTCGCGGCTGATTTTGCTGCGATGCTCCTCGGCCTGGACGGCGGCGATGACCTCGCGAATCTTCAGCGAGCAGGTGAGGGTAGCGCTGCTCGATATACTCTTTGCCGCCGTTGAAGGAGTACTCGCCGGCAATAATCATGTCTGGTCTTCCTCGATCAGCAGGCTGGCGGTCTGCCACTCGCTCGGGACTTGGGCGACGCGCTCGCGCCCAGTCGGCTGATGAACCTCTTGACCAAGCGGCCGGATTCGTAGCTCGCCGCGGGCCAGGGCCGCAAGGCGCTGCTTGGCGATCGCGGTGTAGCGCGGCTCTTTGTCCACGCCGAGCGCGCGCCGCCCGTGGCGCACCGCCGCGATCAGCGCTGAGCCGACGCCGCAGTAGGGATCGAGCACCGCGTCGCCCAGCTCGGTGAACGCCAGCACACAGCGCTCGGCCAGTTCAATCGGAAACTGGCAGGGGTGGATCGTTTTCTCAGGATGATTTGACTTAACATTTGGAATATCCCACAGCTCAGCCTCCCACTCATGCGCGACAATCTCCCAGATATCCGAGGGATTTTTGCCCAGCGGGTTGCCAGATGGCAGGCCCTTATTCGGCCCTTTAAAGTGGCGCTTGCCGGGATATTTGGCTGGCACGCGCACCGGGTCAAGATTAAAGGTGTAGTGATCGCCCTTCGTGAACCACAGCAGCGTCTCGTACCGCCCCGAAAAGCGGCGCGAGGCGTGGAGGCCGTGGCCAAAGTGCCAAATAATGCGATTACGCAGTTTTAGGCCGTGGTTTTTGAAGATGCTATAGAAAAATATATCCAGTGGAAAGACCTCGCCCTGCTGCACATAGTTGCCAACCTGCCAGCACAGGCTACCTTGCGGTGCCAGCGCCGCCACAAGTTGCTCGATCACGACGGCTTGCTCAGCGAGGTAGTGCTCAACGCTGTGCCGCGTCTCGTACTCTTTGCCAATATTGTATGGGGGCGAGGTTATAATCAGCTGCACGCTCTGCGGTGGCAGCGTGTGCATAAAATCGAGCGTCTCGCCGGTATGGAGCACGACCGGCGCCCCAGCAGTAAAGGTGTCGACAAGAGCGTCACTGGAAGTGCTTTGGTCAAGAAGCTGATCAAACGTGGCCATAGACAGACCCCTACATATCCGATGCTTTCGGACATGAGCATAGCACAAAGAATCTGCTCCAACAAAGATTGTGGCTAAAAGCCCAGCCGCCGCTCCTTGAGGCTGACCCAGTGGCCCTGGCCGATCACCAGGTGGTCAAGCACCTCGACATCTAGGAGCTTGCCGGCCGCGACCAGCTGGCGCGTCACCTGCACATCCTCGGGCGAGGGCGTCGGGTCGCCCGACGGGTGGTTGTGGACCACGATGATGCTGGGGCTGTTGGTGCGCAGCGCCTCCTTGAAGACCTCGCCGACCCGCACCGCCGACGAGTTGATCGTGCCGATGTAGACCGTCACAATGCGCTGGACGAAGTTTTTGGTGTTCAGGAGCACGACCCGCAGATGCTCCTGGTCGAGCGGTGCCATCTCGACCATCAGCAGGTTGGCTACGTCGGCCGGCGAGCTGATCTGCGGGCGCTCGGCCGGGTTGGCCAGCAGCAGGCGCCGCCCGATCTCCAGGGCGGCTTTGGCGGCCGCGGCTTTGGCGGCGCCCATGCCGTGGATGCTGCACAGCTCCTCGAAGGAGAGGCGCTGCAGCCCGACCCAGCCGCCGTGCTCGACCAGCATGGCCTGGGCCAGCTGCACGACGTTCTGGCCGGGGACGCCGACCCGCAGCAAAATCGCCAGCAGCTCCGAGTCGGAGAGCGCGCCCGGCCCGTGGTGCTGGAGCCGCTCGCGGGGCTGCTCGCTGCTGGGCAGCTCGCGGATCCGGATCGCATATGTCATCAGGTGTCCTTTGCAATATCGCTTATAGTTGATGCACTGTGGCTCGCTTTTTTGCAGGCAGTTGGAGGAGCGCATGGCCTACTCGATCATCTCCTACCCGGCGCTGGCCAGCGCCTACACCAAGCCCAATCAGCCGCGCCCGATCACCATGCTGGTGATTCACGCCACCGAGGGCAGCAAGGCCAGCGACCTGCGCACCCTGAGCGGCCGCGATCCCAGCCACGTCGTCTCGGCCCACTACTACGTCACCAAGTTGGGCGAGATCTACCAGCTGGTCGCCGACGCCAACATCGCCTGGCACGCCGGCGTCTCGTACTGGCAGGGCGAGAGCAACTGCAACCTGTTCTCGCTCGGCATCGAGCTGGAGAATCGCGACGACGCCGTGGACCCCTACCCGCTGCCGCAGCTCGACGCGCTTCTGTGGCTGTGCCAGCGCAAGGCGGCGCAGTACGGCATCGCGGCCGACCGCCTGGTGCGCCACCGTGACATCGCGCCCGGCCGCAAGGGTGATCCGCGGGCCTTTCCCTGGGCGACCTTCAAGGCCAGCGTCTTCGGCGGTGCGCCTGTCGAGGCGCCCGCGCCCGCGCCACAGCCCAGCCCCGATGTCCGGCTGCGCGACGCGCTCCTCGACTGGAGCTATCGCCGGGCCGGCCACGTCTACCACCCCGACTGGGCGCTGCACCAGCTGGCGGTCCGGCAGCGTCTCGGCCCGCCGGTAGCGCCGATGTTTCAGTTTCGGAGCGAGCGCCAGAGCTGGGTCGGCGAGAGCTACGGCGCCGATGTGATCGCGTCGCCGGTCGGCGACTGGCAACGGGTCGAGCGGCTGAGCCAGCTGGCCGACGGACCGCTCAGGACGGCGCTGCGGGCCGCGAGCTATACGCAGCTCGGCGTCGCCTACCACGCCGACTGGGCGCAGCACCAGTACGCCGACCGCGTGTTCGTGGGCCTGCCGCTGAGCGCCAACGTGCGCCTGGCGCTGGCCGACGGCCGCGTCTTTGGCAGCCAGGTCTGGAGCCTTGACTCGCTGTATAGCCCGGCGGCGGCCTGGTCCACCGTCGCAACTCTCAGCGAGCTTGCCGCGCAGCCCGCCGCGCCCGCCGACGCCCTGCTGCGCGATGCGCTGCTCAACCAGTGCTATCAGCGCGTCGGCACCCGCTACCACCCCGACTGGGCGATCCACCAGTTTGCCCGCGATAACCAGCTCGGCGCGCCCCTCAGCGACCAGACATTTGTGCAGGTCGAGGGCCAGGACTACGTCGTGGCCGCCTACGCCCGCGCCGTCGTCTTCTCGCCCTACGGCGACTGGGCGCTGGTCCGCACCCTCAACACCCTGCTCGACGATGCCTAGCGAGGAGCGAGTTTTGGGACGCTCTGCTCGTCTCCTCGTCTCCTCGTCTCCTCCTAAAAACTGACGACTGAAAACTGATAACTCGAAAGGAACTCTAATGTTTTTCACACGACGCGGCGATGACGGCTACACCGATCTGATCGGCGGCGGGCGGGTCGCCAAAGAGGACCTGCGGGTCGCGGTGCTGGGTGATGTGGACGAGGCGACCTCGGCGATTGGCGTGGCGCGGGCGGCGGCGAGCGCGGCCGAGATCAAGGCGGCGCTGCTGCAGGTCCAGCGTGACCTCTATCTGCTGATGGCCGACGTGGCGACCGTCGCCGGCAGCATGGCCGGCCAGCCGCGCCTGACCGCCGCCCACGTTGATGCCCTGGAGGCGACCGTCGCGCAGTTCGCCGAGCGCGTGTCGATTCCCAAGCAGTTCGTGGCGCCCGGCGACTCGCTGGCCGGCGCGCACCTCGATGTCGCCCGCGCTGTGGTGCGCCGCGCCGAGCGCGCGGTCACGCGGCTGCTCCACGCCGGCGCCGACAGCGGCGCCAGCCCGACGATGGTCACATACCTGAATCGCCTGTCGTCGCTGCTCTTCGGCCTGGCGCGCTTCGAGGACATCGCCGCCGCCGGCGGCTCGACGATCAGCAAGACGATTGGCGGCGCGGGGGTTTAAACCGCAGCGACGCAAAGAACGCAGAGAAAAGGACGCAAAGGAATTGGGTAGGAGTATCAGCCCGAGACTCTTAATTCCAGTCCTTTGCGTCGCTGCGCCTTTGCGTTAACTTCTTCGTCCGCTCCTGAAAACTGACGACTGACAACTAAAAACTGCGGAACGGATTGTGCAACCCCGAGCCACAGCACTCTGACGGCTGATGACTGGGAGCTTGCCCCGATGCGACGAAAAAAAGCGCTGCTCACCGAGCCGCCGGCGCCCGCGCTGGTGGCCAAAGCCTGGGCAATGTACGAACTGGTGGTGGCGACGTATGGCCACCAGCCCAACCTCGCGCGCCGCGACCCGATGCACGAGCTGATCTCGACGATTCTCTCGCAGCGCACCACCGCGCACAATGAGAATGTGGCATTTGGGCAGATGTGGGCGCGGTATGGATCGTGGGCGGCGGTGGCCGCGGCCGACCCGGCCGAGCTGGAGGCGCTGATCGCGCCGTCGAACTACGCCGACCAGAAGGCGCCGCGGATCATCGAGGTGGTGCGGCGGATCATCGCCGAGCACGGCAGCGCCAACATTGATTTCCTGGCCGCGCTGCCGCTGGACGCCGCGCTGGCCTGGCTGGAGGCGCTGCCGGGCGTGGGGCCGAAGACGGCCTCGCTGGTGCTGCTGTTCTGCTTTGCGCGGCCAGTGCTGCCGGTGGACACTCACGTCCACCGCGTCTCGCAGCGCGTCGGGCTGCTCGGCCCCGGCGTTGACCCGACCGCGGCCCACCCGCTGCTGCTGGCAATGTTCCCGCCCGACCCGCAGATTCTCTACAACTTTCACGTCGACACGCTGCGCCACGGCCAGCGCATCTGCACCTGGGCCAGCCCCAAGTGCCGGCAGTGCCCGCTGCTCGGCATCTGCGACTATGGGCAGGCGCGGCTCGGCCCAGTGAGTAGCGAGTAGCGCGTTTGGCCATTGTATCTCGTCGGCCGGTGCTCTATGCTAGAGGCTCCTTGTGCATGATCCACCAGCCTTTTCGGAAATGCACGGTTTGTATTTCGCATTGCAATGCACAAAACGATGCGCTCATCTCCGAGTACCTTGCTTGACAATGTACTATCTAGACATCGTGAGGCTTGCTATGCACACCGCTCCACACGCCCGTGACATCATCATGCCCGCATTACGCTGCTGTCCACCGAGCTGCCGGGCGTCCCAACGCGCACGCCGGTTCCTGGCCTGATCACCCTTTGCCCGTACTTCTGAGATAATACCTGCCGGCGAATGTCGTGTATGATGTCGCCACACATCTTGTTTTTTGATCATCACGAGGTTTAGCATGCGTCGAACCCCCGTTCTCCGGTTGCTGATAAGCTGTGGACTCATGGCGCTGTTCGCAGCGACCTCGCTGGTCCACGCGCGCTCAGCCGCCGTGCCGTCAGCTGCGAACAGCCTGCGTCCGCTGGGCGCCGGCTCGCCCAGCATTAACCCCCAGGTCGCCACCAACTCAGGCAGCCCCGCGACACCGGGATCGAGCGCCACCTACGTGTTCACCCTGACAAATAATGGGCCGACCAACGATACCTTTGCCCTAACATTCGCCAATCCAAGCGGCTCGAACTCGCCGCTCCTATATTCGATTCTTGGCAACTCGAACCCAGCCTTGAATAACGCTGCCTCGGTGCAGTTCACAGTGCTGGTGCAGATTCCGGCCGGCACGCCGCCCGGCGCCTATGACAAGCTGCTGGTCGCAACCTCCACTACTGGCGGCGGCGCATCCCAGTCGCTGATCACCACGGTTGTGGTCGCGCCCTCACCCACCGCAACACTGGCGCCGACCTTGACGACCACGCCATCGCCGACGATCACGCCGTCACCGACGACCACGTCCACGCCGACCGGCACCGCCGGCCCGCTGTGCCGCGATGGCTTCGAGCCGAACAACGATCCCGGCCAGGCCCACGAGATCAAGATCAACGTGCCGCAGAGCCACGCGATCTGCCCGAACGGCGACGAGGACTGGTCGTTTTTTGGCGGGCTGGCCGGCAAGGTCTACACGGTTGACATCCCCGAGATGGCCAACGGCCTCGATATGTCGCTAGGCATCTACGACGAGGACGGCAACCTGCTGGCCTTCAACGATGATTTTCCGCGCAACAACGACCCGCGCGACCTCAAGCCGCGGATTCAGTCATGGCGGGCCGTGACCAACGGGCGCTACTACATCCGGGCGCGCGACGCGGCGGGCGGCGGCGGCGCTGGCCTGACCTACACGCTATCGCTCCTGGATGAGAGCTACGGCCCCACGCCGACCCAGATCGCCGAGCTGTGCAACGACCTATTCGAGCCAGACGGTCTGCCCGAGCAGGCCCGGCTGATGGTGATCCGTGAGGTCCAGCCCAATCATAAGTTCTGCCCGACCGGCGATGCCGACTGGGTGCGCGTTTTTATGAAGGTCGGGGCCGGCTATGTGCTTCGCACTGACAGCCACAGCCTGCCGGGCGCCGACCCGGTGCTGGTGCTGGTCGACCGCGACGGCATCAGCATCCTCGATATTCAGGATGACACTGGCAACACCCTGGACGCGCGCATCGAGTTCTCGCCGCCGGTAGACGGCTACTACTATGTACAGGCCAAAAATGTCGGCGACGTTGGCAACCAGTTTATCGCCTACGACCTGTTTTTCGAGCAGCCCGGCATCTCCAACGGCGCGACGCCGACGCCCACGGTCAACGCCGTGAGCACCGTGACGCCGCCGGCCACCGCGACCGCCACCACGACGGCCGGCAGCAGGACCGCCACCCCGACCATTACTGGCACGCCACCAACCACTACCAGCACGACGAGCGCCTATCCGCCGCCGACCAGCACCGCGACCGCGACCGCGACCGCGACGCCGGTGGTGCGCCCCGCAGGCGGCGGGCGGCTCAAAGGTGGGCCACCGCTGATTGATCGGCCGGCCGCCGACTTTGTGGACCCGGCGTTTAAGAGCGTCTGGAGCCGCACCGACCAGCCCGTCGCCAGTCAGCGGGCCAGTCGCACCTGGATGTGGGGTCCGGCCGGCCTGGTCGCCCGCACCGAGCTATACCACCAGTCCAACGGCGGCGTGCGGCAGGTCCAGTACTTTGACAAGGCCCGCATGGAGATCAGCGACTGGCAGCGCGACCGCGCCAACCCGTGGTTTGTCACCAACGGCCTGCTGGTCCAGGAGCTGATCGACGGCCGCATGCAGCTCGGCGACCAGGAGTTTGCCCGTAGTGCGCCGGCCACGATCAATATTGCCGGCGACGAGGGCGACGCGCAGGCGCCGACCTACGCCGCCTTCCGCGGGCTGCTGGGCCGGGTCGCGGACCTCACCGGCACCACGGCGACCGCCACGCTGCGGCGCGATGGCTCGACGGGCAGCGCCGCGCCCGACAGCGCCGCTCTGCTGGCGCACTACGTGGGCGAGACCGGCCATAATATTCCGGCGGTCTTCTGGTCGTTCCTGAATGCCCGCGGCCCGGTCGGCGACGGCGGCCGCGAGGACACGCTGGTCGACTGGGTATTTGCGATGGGCTACCCGATCAGCGAGCCATACTGGGCCACCGTGCGCGTCGGCGGCGTCGAGCGCCAGGTGCTGGTCCAGGCCTTTCAGCGCCGCGTCCTGACCTTCACCCCGACCAACCCGGCCGGCTGGCAGGTCGAGATGGGCAACGTCGGCCGGCACTACTATCAGTGGCGCTACCACGTCAACCCCTAGCACCCGGCATGTTCACATTTCCGCCGCCGCCCACCCCACCGCCCGATCCTGATCGGGCGGTGCTGCTACGCCGCCCGCTGGCCGAGCGGCTGCTGGAGACGCTGCGCTACCTGGCCGAGGAGATCGAGCCGCGGCGGGTTGGGAGGCTGAGCGAGGCGCAGGCGGCCGGGTATGTGGCCGGCCGCCTCAACCGCGCCGAGCAGCAGGCGGTCGTGCTGTCATTTCGCAGCGACGCCGCGCCGTGGCTGAGCTGGACGCTGCTGGCGCTGGGCAGCTGGCTGGGCGGCGCGATGAGCCTCCTGGTGCCGCGGCCGACGGTGCTGCTGCTCAGCACGCTGTGGGCCGCGCTGCTGGCGCTGATCTTCTGGGACGAGCAGACCGGCCATGCGCTGGTCAGCCAGGCGCTCGGCTTCCGCACCAGCCAGAGCGTCGTCGGGGTGCGCGCCGCCACCGCCGAGGTTCGTCACCGCGCGGTGGTGATCGCGCCGCTGGACGGGCCGCCGCGCACCGTCAGCCCCCGCCTGACGCAGCTGACGCTGGCGGCGCTCGTGGCCCAGGCTGGCTGCGAGCTGGCGCTGCTGGCCCAGGCCGGCTGGGCCTCGCGCGGGCTGCTGCTCGCCGCGCTGGTGCTCACGACTGGGCTGCTGGCGCTCTTGTGGTGGACAGATCATGCCCGCGGCCCGCAGCCGGGCGTGCTGGGCGCCGGCGAGCTGGCGGTGCTGCTGGCGATCAGCGAGGAGCTGGAGCCGCTGGCCCACACCGAGCTGTGGACCGTCGCGGCCGGCGGCGGCATGGTCGGCGACGCAAGCCTGCGGCAGCTGCTGCGGCGCTATCCCTTTGACGCCACGACGGCCTTTATTAACCTCGACCGCATGGCCGGCGGCGACCCAGTCTTTGTGACCCGCGAGGGCGCGCTGCGGCAGCGGCGCTCGGACCGCCGCCTCTTGGCGTTGGCCGGCGCCGCCGACGCCCACGACCGGCGCATCAACGCGACGCCGCGGCCGCTGCGCCGCCGCACGCTGGCGCGGCTGCCGCTGGGCCGCGGCCTGCCGACGATCACGCTGACGAGCTACACCGATGCTCCGGGCCTGCGCAGCCCCGACCCCGACACGCTTGTCCGCTGTGTGTACCTGGCGCTCGGCATGCTGCGCGAGCTGGACCGCACCGGCCTGGAGCATGCCGGCCCCTAGCTACAGCCACTCGTCAAATCTAGGTACAATACGACGAACGACAAGGAAGCATCATGCTATTTGGCACCCAGCCGCGCGACCCGTTTGGCGGCACCGCGACCACCGAGGCGCTCGAAATGCTCAAGGCCTGGCTCGGCATGAGCGCCGCGTTTTCCATTCTGCTGGTCAGGGAGGGCTTTCCAGTGCCGCAGGGCGTTGTCACCGCCGCCGTGACCGCCGGGCTAGGCTTTGTGCTCCACGAAATGGGCCACCGCGTGGTGGCACGCTGGTACGGCGCCCAGGCTCGCTTCTGGGCCAACGATGTCGGCCTAGTGATCGCAGTCCTCACCGCGTTCGCCGGCTTTTTGATGGCGGCGCCCGGTGCGGTATGGCACAGCGGCTACCTCACCAAGCGTCAGAGCGGCCTGGTCTCAGCCGCCGGCCCGATTGTGAATATCATTCTGGCCGTGCTGTTTTTTGCCGGCTACGTCGTCGGCCTGCGCTTCGGCTACGCCTGGCACCTGCCGAGGTCGGTGCTGCTGGGCCTGCACGCCGGCTTTACGATCAACGCCTACCTCGCATTTTTCAATATGCTGCCGATCGGCCCGCTGGATGGCGCCAAAGTGCTTAACTGGAGCGTGCCGATGTTTGTGGTGCTGCTGGTCACGGGCGTCGCGCTGGCGTTTGGCGTCGATAAAATCGAGGTCGATCTGGTCAGATGGATCCTGCTGCGGTAGTTTCAGCCGGCCATCAGCCCTGACCGGCTGATCTGAAACCGACCTCTGATATAATGGCCCGCCAATGAGCGCAAAATCAATTCGTGTTCCGCGGGCCGCCGCGGCCCCCGGCGGCTGGCCACCGCGCACCGCCGACGGCCTGGCGGTCGCGCTGCTGGTCGTGGCGGCGCTGGTGGCGCTGCTGGCGGTGTTTGCCCGCACGCCCAGCTTCGACTGGCGGACGCTTGGCAACCGCCAGCCACTGTTTTTGGACCAGTTCTACGCCAGCGAGCCGGACGCCAACGCCGCGGGCTTTCCCACCAAATACTGGAGCCAGGCCCGCAGCCGGATCGCAATCCCCGGATTGGGGCGCGGGCTGTGGCAGACGACGCTGGTCCTGAACGGCCAGCGGCCCAGCGGCCCGGCCGCGACCGCGACGCTCGCCAGCGCTGGCCAGGCGACGACGCTACAGCTTGCGCCCACCGTCCGCCAGTATCATCTGCTGACGCCGGCGGCCGCGGGTGACTGGGCGGTCGAGATCAGCACCGCGCCCTTCTCGCCCCAGCAGTTCACTCCGGCCAGCCCAGATGATCGCCAGCTGGGCATTATCCTGAACCATGTGGCGATTGCGCCGGTCGTGACCACCAGCGTCCCGCCGACCAGCGCGTGGTGGTGGCTGCTTGGCACGCTGCTGCTGGGCTATGTGGCGGTGCGCGGCAGCGGGCTGCGGCCGGCGTGGTCGCTGGTGCTGCCGCTGGCGCTGGTCGGCCTAATCATGGTGATTGTCAACCACGACCGCCTGGCGACCGGGCTGTATCTGCCGCGCATCTTCGGCGGCCTAGCGGTGGCGGCGCTGGCGGTCGGGGCCTTTCGCTGGCTGTGGGGTCGCGCGCTGCGCTTCGGCGCGCTGGCGGCGCCGGCCTGGCTGTTGCCCGTGCTGCTCCTGATCTTCGTCGTCGGCTTTGTCGTCAAGGTCGCCGGCGTGCTCTACCCCTACACGATCACGATCGATATTCCCTGGCATATGGGCCACACGCGCGAGATTTTAGGCGGCCGCTTGGCCGAGCTTTATCAGCCCGGCGCGTTCTCCGAGTCGGTGATGCCGGTCAAGGAGTGGGGCAATGAGCGCCCGGTGATTCCCTACTCGCCCTTCTACCATATTTTTGCGGCCGGCTTTGCGATTTTCCCGTGGCGGCTGGAGATCAGCGCCAACGTATTTTCGGTGCTGCTCGACACTAGCCGCGGCTTTTTGCTCGCGCTGCTGGCGCTGAAGGTCGGGCTGTCGGCGCGGGCCGCGGCGCTGGCGGCGGCACTCTACGCCATCACACCGTTTACGTTTTTGCTCCACTCGTGGGGCAACACGCCGACGACGATGGGCATGTGGTGGACGCTGCTGGCGACGACGCTGATCGTGCTGGGCTACGAGCGGCTGGACCGGCCCAAAGTCTTTGCGCTGCTGACCGCGGTGCTGCTGGCGACGCTGCTGTTTTACACCGTGATGGCGGTATTTATGGGCTTGTTCGTCGTCGTGCTGCTCGTGCTGCTGGCGATCTGGGGCCGGCGGCTGCCGCGGCGCTCGGCGCTGGCGCTGGGCGCCGCGCTGACCCTGGCGAGCGTGCTGTCGCTCCTGATCTACTACGGCCAGTATATCGGCCCGATTGTCGAGCGGACGCTGCCCTACATCAGCCGCACGGTGGTCGGCGGGCAGCAGAATACGGGCCAGAATGTGATCGAGCCGCTGGGCGTGTACGTCGGGAATTCGCTGGCGCACATTGGCTACAGCGGCAACCCCAACCCCAGCTGGAGCCTGGCGGCCTCGCTCGTGCCGCTGCCGCTGCTGGGGCCGACCTACGCGGCCGGGCCGGCGCTGTGGTACGGCGTCGTCGTGCCGCTCGTGCTGGGCTGGCCGGGCCTCTGGCTGCTGCGCCGCAACCGGCTGGCACTGCTAGTCTGGGTCGCCTGGAGCATTGTCGCCTGGTTTTTTTTCTTCGTGGGGACGCGCGTCTCGATGGTTGATAAGCATCTGTTCTACATTGTGCCGGCGCTGGTGATTACGACCGGCGGCGTTTTGGACCGCGCCTGGCAGCGCTGGCGCTGGTCGGGCGCGGTGATCGCGCTGCTGTACGCTGGGACGCTGCTCTCGGGGCTGGCGCTGTGGCTGCTGCGCCTGCAGCGGGTGTCGCTATGACCCACGATCTAGCCCCGCTGATCGATCCGTGGCTGGCCCACATGCGCTGGCGGGCCGACTTCGACACCTGGCGCCAGAAGCGCCTCGACAGCGAGCTGCACCAGGCCGAGACGCTGGCGCAGACCACCGCGGCGGTCGGCGCGCTCGATGGGCGACAGCTGCTGGATTTGGGCTGCGGGATGGGCGGCTTTGCGGTCGCCGCGGCCCGCGCCGGCGCAGCGGTGACGGCCCTCGACTATAACCCGGCCTACTGTGTGATCACGGCGGCCCGCGCGGCCAAGTACGCGCTGCCAATCCCAGTGGCCCAGGCGGCCGGCGAGGCGCTGCCACTGCCGGGCGCGGCTTTCGATGTGATGTGTGCCTGGGATGTCATCGAGCATGTCCAAAATCCGGCGGCGGTGCTCGCTGAGGCCGCCCGCGTCCTGCGCCCCGGCGGCCGGCTGCTGATGACCGCGATCAACCGCCTGGCCTTCCGCGACCCGCACTATCATCTGGTCGGCATCAACTATCTGCCGCGGCCGGCCGCCGAGCGGATCATCGGCCTCGTCGGGCGCTCCAAGCGCGGCGCGGCGTTCGGCGACCGCCAGGCACTGGGCGCGATGCACTACTACACCTTCGGCGGCTTTCGGCGGCTGGCGGCACAGCATGGCTTCGCGGTCGCCGATGTGGACGAGGCGCGGGTGCGGCGCGGCGAGCTGTCGAGCGCCAAGCCGCGCCGCCGCCAGGTCCTTGCGCTGCTCGGCCGCGCGGGGCTGACGCTGCCGCTCTATCGCCTGAACCGCGCGCTGTATCAAGGCACCTACCGGCTGGTCCTGGAAAAGCAGCGATGACCAAAGCCACGCCCACGACCGAGCCGCGCCTGGCGACCCGCGCCGGCCAGGCGGTCGTCTGGAACACCCTGTTCGCGCCGCTCAAATTTGTGGTCGAGCTGATCGCTAACCTAGCGCAGTTCAACCTGCTACCGCCGGCCGCGGTCGGTGTGCTGGCGCTGCTGCGCGCCAGCGTCGGCGGCATCGGCACCTGGATCGACCTCGGCATCGAGCGGGCGCTGCCCAAGTTCATCCCCGAGGTGCAGCGCAGCCACGGCAGCGGCGCGGTGCGGCGCCTTTTGTTACAGACTGTGCTGGTCAAAGCCGCCGTGCTCGCGGTGGTTGGCGCCGGCATCTGGCTGCTGCGCGGCCGCTTTTTGGGCAGCCTATCCGGGCAGGTCACGGCCAACACCAAGCTGGCGGCGGGCGAGCAGCGGCTGCTCCTCGATCAAATCAATCATAACGGCTGGTTTTTGATCACCGTCGTGCTGCTCCTTCTCATCCTCGGCGCTTTCTACGACGTGCTGATGGCCTATCTGATCAGCTATTTTCGCCAGCGGGCCTGGAATGTGATCGGCCTGGTCAACGCCGTGGTGCAGCCGGTGCTCATCACCGGCGCCGTGCTGCTGGGCTGGAGCATCACCGGCGTCGCGCTGGCGATGGTGATCACGCCGTTTATTGGCGTTGCGCTGGCGGTCTGGCAGGTCGGGCGGCAGCTGCGGGCGGAGCAGCGCACCGCGGCCCCAAGCGCGCCCGATCCGGCGGTCGCGCGGCGCTTCGTGCCCTACAGCGGCCTATCGTACCTGATGAACTTGAGCGACCTGGCGGCCAGCCAGCTGATCGCGGTGTTTCTGGTCAAGGGCCTGGAGGGCAGCGCGCTCTTGTGGGCGGCGTTCAGCTTTGTGCGCGGGATTTTGGGGTATCTGTACACGCCGCTCGGCGGGGTGCAGGTGCCGCTGTTCAGCCGGGCGCGGGCGGGCGAGGGCGGCTCGCTGGCGGGCGCCTACGCGGCGGTCTGCCGGGTGCTGCTGCTGCTGCTGGTCCCCGGCGGCGTGGGGCTGGCGCTGCTGGCGCGGCCGCTGGTCGCGGCGCAGTACCCGGCCTACCTGCCAGCCCTGCCAACAATTCTCGTGCTGATCCCGGTGCTGTTCATCGAGTCGCTGCTGGCCACCTCGCACAACGCGCTGATGGTGTCGGAGCGCTACCGGCCGGTGGTGCTGTCGCGGCTGGTGGCGTTTGTCAGCCTGCCGCTGTTGCTGTGGCTGGCGCCGCGCTACGGCAGCCTCGGGGCGGCGGCGGCGATTGGCGTGGCGCGGATCGGCGCCGGGCTGGTAGTGTTTGTGGCCGGGCAGCGGCTGCTCGGGCTGCGCTTTCCGTGGCGCTTCGCGGCCAAGCTCGGCGGCGCCGGCGTGGGCATGGCGCTGGTGGTCTGGCCGCTGGCCCGCCTGCTGCCGGTCGTGGCACAGGGCGTCGGCGCGCGGCTGGCGCTAGCCGGCGAGAGCGGGCTGGTGGCAATGGTCGGGGCGGCGGCGTTTGTGGCCGGGCTGCGGCTGCTCGGCGGCCTGGAGCCGGGCGACCGTCAGCAGCTGAGCGAGCTGCGCGTGCCGCTCAAGCGCTGGATTTTGAAGCTGCTATGACGGGCTTTGACCTGCTGGAGCGCCGGCTGCTGCCCTGGCTCGACCGCCGCGCGCGCTGGGTGCTCGTGGCGCTGATGCTGGGCTACACGCTGCTCGTCAGCGTTGCCGCGATCCGCAAATTTCAGCTCTACCGCATGGGCTTTGACCTGGGCTTAATCCAGCAGGCGATCTGGAATACGCTCCACGGCCGGCTGCTGGCGACCCACGCCTACGATTTCACCGACACGCTGATGGGCACCGACTCGTTTTTTGTCTGGCTGGTGTTCGCGCCGCTGTACGCGCTGGCGCCCACGCCCGCGACGCTGCTGATCTTGCAGACCGTCACGGTGGCGACTGGTGCGATCCCGGTGTATCTGCTGGCCCGCGACCGCGTGGGGCCGCGCTGGGTCGGGCTGCTCCTGGCGGCGGTCTACCTGATGTACCCGCCGGTCTTCAACGGCAATCTCTACGAGGTCCGCGAGCGGGTCATGGCGATGGTGTTTATGCTGTGGCTGCTGCTGTGCCTGGAGCGCGGCTGGTTCTGGCGAATGCTGATCCCGCTGACTCTGGCGCTCAGCTGCCGCCTCGACACCACGGTCGGCGTGGCACTGGTCGGGGTCTACGCGCTGCTCACGCGGCGGCCGTGGCGCTTCGCGGCGACGCTGATCGTCGCGGCAATTGCCTGGAATCTCATTGTGACCGCCTGGCCGATCCCGAGCTTCACGGCGCGGCCGGGCTATCTGTTCAGCGAGCACTACGCGGCGCTCGGCGCCTCGCCCGGCGAGATTGTGCAGACCGCGCTGCTCCGGCCGCTTTACACGCTCGGGGTGATGTGGACGCCGCTCGGCCCCAAGCTGATGTTTGTGCTCGGGATGCTGGTGCCGCTGGCATTTTTGGCGCTGGGCGACTGGCGCACGCTCGTGGTCGTCGCGCCGCTAGTTGCCCTGAATTTGCTATCGGCGCGCAAAATTCAGTGGGATATTTATCATCACTACCAGGGGCTGCTGGTGCCGTGGCTCGTGCTGGGCGCGATCACGACGCTGGCGCGGCTCGGGCGGCGCGCGCCGCTGGGGCCACGGACGCTGCCGCTGGCCGGCGCTGCGCTGCTGGGCGCCAGCCTGGTCTCGCAGCTGATCTTTGGCAACCCGGTGCCGGCACTGCTCGTGACGCCGACGAGTCCGCGGCTGGCGGTGGCCAATCGTCTGGCAGCCAGCGTGCCGTCGGCTGCGCCGCTGGCGGTCGGCAGCCTGCTGACGCCGCACGTCGCGCCGCGCGAGGGGTTGTTTCTGGTGCCGGGCGATGATTTTCACTACGCCGCCCAGCCGTTTGCGCGTGCCGAGTACGCGCTGCTCGATCTGCGCAACAGCGCGCTGGCCCGGCAGGTCGCCGATCCACTCAGAAACCGCTGCGATCTGGCGCAACCTGACCAGTTCTGCTCGGCGGAGGCCCGCGAGTTTGCGGCGCAGTCGGGCTGGTGCGTCATGACCCAGGAGGCCGACTATCTCGTGGCCCGCCACACGCCGGCCCTCGCCGGGAATCAATGCGAAAAGTAGGAGCTATGCACACCGCAAACGAACACTACGATGACGCTTATTTCACGCCGCAGCTGCGCAAATCAATGGCCAAGATCGCCTGGCAGTACGGGCGGCTGCTACGCTGGGCCGGCGTGCCGCGCACCGCGGGTCTGCGGGTCCTTGATGCCGGCTGCGGCGCCGCGCCCGCGCTGCGCTATCTGACCGCCAGCGGCTACTGGACGCTCGGCACCGACATCATGCGCTATCCGCTGGAGCAGGCCCAGACTGTCGCGCCGGCCGCGCACGTTCTGTGCAACGACCTCAGTCAGCCAATGCCGCTCGCCGATAGCTCGGTGGATGTGGTGCTGGCCGCCGATGTGATCGAGCATCTGCACGATGGCCCGGCGCTGGCCCGCGAGTGCTGGCGCGTCCTGCGCCCCGGCGGCTTTGTGATCATCAGCACCGTCAATGCCTGGGACGTGCGCCGCGTCACTCACCCGCCGCTCGGCCGCGTCTGGTCGGCGCTGACCGACCCGACCCACGTCAAGTTCTACACGCCGTTTGAGCTGCGGGCCGTCCTCGATGACGCCGGTTTCAGCCAGACGCGCTTCTGGACCGGCCTCAAGCCGGTCGGCTGGCTGCCGCTGCGCTGGCGCGTCGGTCTGCCCTACCCGCCGCTGATCGGCAATGGCCTGGCGGTAACGGGCCGCAAATCATAATTTACATAATCAAAGGTGCAACAATGCGACGAATCAAACTCTGGCCTGGCGCAGCCTCATTCATGAGATCGGCATCAACGGCTGGGGCGTCCTGCGCGAAACTCACAACGATTTCAGCCTCTGGCGCCTGATCGAATATCCCAAAATGACCGAATACCTGGAGCTTGAGCCAGGCGCGGTGGTCCTCGATCTCGGCTCTGGCACGTCGTCGTACCCGCTGATGCTGGCGCGCGAGGGCGCGAAGGTCGTGGTCGTCGAGCTGGACCATGATCGGACGCGCTGGCAGCAGGATCAGGCGGCAGCGGGCAAGGCTGGCGCTGGCGCGATCCTGGCGGTCGTGGCCGATGCCAGCAAGCTGCCGTTTGGCGACGGCGCCTTTGCGCGCGTGACCTCGGTCTCGGCGATTGAGCATATGTTTGATGACGTGGCGGTTGGCCAGGAGATCAGCCGCGTGATGAGTTCCGGCGCGGTCGGGGCAATCAGCGTGCCGTTCACGAGCAGCGAGCGAGCCGGGTTTTTCCAGGGCCTCAAAGAGTTCGACAAGGTTGGCCGCAATGAGTTTGTGCAGCGCGGCAAAGGCACGCTGGTGCGCTTTTATACCCCAGAGGACGTTGAGCAGCGCTTTGGCGCCGGCGTCGACTGCACGATCACCCAGCGCTCGTTTTTTGGCCGCGCCGTGCTCAACGACCACTACCATGAGACCCGCCTGAATCGCTTCTGGCGCTCGTTTATTCTCAAAGATTGGCTGCTGGCGGTCGTCGTCCATCCGCTGGAGGAGCGCTTTCTGCGCGCCACCGAGCCGTTTGACATCATGTTTCAGTTTCGCCGCGCCCGGTGAAAATTCTCTATGTGGTCGGCGCGTATGGCCGGCGCTACCTGGCCAACGAGATTCACCGCGAGCTGCTCGTGGAGTACGCGCGGCGCGGCCATGAGTGTGTGGTGTTCGCGGGTGTGACGCCGGGCGAGCTGGGCGACGAGCCGGCCTGCTACGACGACGGGCCGATCCGGGTGGAGCGGGCGATCTGCCGGAATACTGGCTGGGGCAAGGTCGAGTACGAGCTGAGCCGCCGGCTGCTGCGGTATCCGCGCTGGCTGGCGCTATGGCGCGGCTATCGCCGGGTGCTCCGCGCCCATCCCGACGTTGACGTGGTCCACGCCGACGCCGCCTACCCGATTGGTGCGCTGGTGGCGCTGGCCACGCCGCGCCACATCGCCGTCGTGCCCTCGATCCACGGCGGCGATGTCATTGATTATCCTGGCTACGGCTATGGGCGCTTCGCGGTCGCGCGGGTGCTGCTGCGCTACACATGGCGGCGCTCAGCGCTGGTGCGGGTCAACTCGCCGCTGATGGCCGCGCGGGCGGTGGCGCTGGGCTGTCCACCGGCCAAACTCCACGAGATTCTGGTCAATATTGGCGACCGCTTTTTTGCGTCCGACGGGCCGCTCGTCGCGCAGCGAGCCGCCGCGCGATCCGCCGTCGCCGCCGCGCACGGCCTCGCTCAGGCGGCGCCGCTGGTGCTGGCGGTCGGGCGGCTGCTGCCGCTGAAGGGCTTTGCTGACGCGGTCGCGGCCTGGCCCGCGATCCGGGCCGCGCACCCCGCCGCCCGCCTCGTGATCGCCGGGCCAGACTTTGTGGACCCCGCGACCGGCGATCAGCGCGCAGCCTTGCAGTCGCAGATTGCGGCGCTCGGCCTGGAGTGCGAGGTGCTGCTGCTGCCCGGCCTGGACTACGAGACCGCCATGCCGCGCTATCTGGCCGCCGCCGATGTGCTGCTGGCCGTCGCCCACATCGAGGGGCTGAACCGTGTGGTGGCGGAGGCTGGCAGCCTCGGCACGCCGGCGGTCGTCTCCGACACGACCGGGATTGCGCCGCTGGTCGCGCAGCTCGGCGCTGGCCCGGTGATCCCGGCCCACGCGCCGGCCGACCTTGCGGCGGCCGTGCAGGCGCTGCTGGCCGCGCCGGCGCAGCGTGCCCGCTATGCGGCCCAAAGTCGCCGCCTGGCGCAGCGCTTTCGCTCGGCGGTCGTGGCCGACCAGCTGCTGGCGCTCTACGCTGCGGCCCGCGAAATCACCCGTATATCACTTTGATCAGAACCCGAGATTTGTCAAAAAGTGTAAAATATCCATCGGTGCCTCAGCGCCCTCCACGGCTCCCAGCCGGTTGAGGCCCCTTATTGATTCTGCTGCGCCACGCGCCACGCTGACCGATCACGCCGACATGATCTGGCGTCGGCTGCGCGGCGGCCCAGCTCTGCAAGGATTTCACCATGCACACCTCTTTGAGTTCACCATTCGCCCGGCGGCGCAGCTGGCGCTGGCTTGCGGCGCTCCTGGCGCTGCTCGGCTTTGCAATGCTGGGCGCTGCCAGCGCCGCGCCGGTAGCCCAGGGCAGCGTCGGCACCGACCCGACCAACTCGCTTCAGCCGCAGGTTGCCGCCGACTCGGCAAATAATCTGCACGTCGTGTGGTACGACGGCGGCAATGAGCGCGGCGTCAAGTACGCCAAAGGCAGCTGGGACGGCGCGCGCTACTCCTGGAGCAGCATCGTCGATATTTACCGGCCGGGCGGCAGCTCGACCTTTGTGCATCCGCGGATCGCGATTGATCGCAATGATACGGTGCATCTGGTATGGACCTGGAATGACACGATCTACTATCGCAGCTGGCCGGTCAGCGGCGGGCCGGGCCAGGGGACGGGGCCACAGGCGCTCGGCAGCGGCGTGTACGCGGCGGTCGCGGTCGATGGCAACAGCCACGTCCATGTCGCCTGGGAAAGCCAGCTGGCCAACTTCGAGATTTTGTACCGCGAGGGCGTCAACAACCAGTTTGGCGGCGCGCAGAATCTTTCCAATAATGCTGGCGACAGCCTCAGCCCCGATATTGCAGTTGACTCGCGCGGGGTGGTGCAGCTGGCCTGGTACGACAAAACCCCCGGCGTCGCCAAAGTGTTCTACAGCTACCGCGTGCCGGAGGGCTGGGCGGCGCCGGCGATTATCTCGGGCGACGACAGCGTGTTCCCAGGGCTGGCCACTGACGCGCAGGGCTGCACGCACATGGCCTGGAATCAGGTCAGCAACGACACCATCGTCTACCGCAAGAGCTGTAACGGCCAGCTGGGCGGTCCAGTGGTGGTGGGGAATAACGCCTCGCCCCGCCGCGGCACGGTCGGCGTGAACAATGTTGGCAACGCGCTGGTCGCGTGGGACTCGCGGGCCAGCGGGCCGATCAACCTGTTTTACAGCCTGTTCGACGGCAACGGCTGGACCGGCCAGGCGGCGATCGCGCCCAGCGGCAACAGCCAGCTGTGGGCCGACGTGCGCGGCCTGCCCAACGGCAACCTGGTGGTGGTCTGGGAGGAGAATATCAACGGCCAGTTCGACCCGGCCTACGCGGTGGTCGCGGTGATTCCGCCGGCGCCCACGCCGCCGCCGGCGCCGCCCGCCACGCCGACACCGGCGCCGGGCGCTGAGACCGCCCCGCCGCCCGCCAACGGCGACTACGCCGCGCCGCAGTTCCGCACGCTGTGGGAGCGCACCGACCTGCCGGTCGCCGCCGGGAAAACCACGCGCTCGTGGCTGTGGGGTCCGGGGCCGATCACCGGCGCCCACCGCGAGCCATATTTGAACAGCCCCGACGGCGCGCGCCTGGTGCAGTACTTCGACAAATCGCGCATGGAGATCAACGATCCCGGCCAGCCGCGGGTGAGCAACGGCCTGCTGGTCGTCGAGATGATCAGCGGCCGGGTGCAGGTGGGCGACGGCGCCTTCCGCGACCGCGGCCCCGCCGAGCAGGCGCTGGCCGGCGACCGCATCGAGGTCAACGCCGCCGCGCCGACGTATGCGACGTTTCGCCAGGTGGCGTTCCCGGTCAACCAGGCCCGCGCCGCCAGCCGCGTCGGCCAGACGGTCACGGCCACGATCACGCGCGCCGGCCAGGTCGGTGATAATGCTGAGCTAGGGCGCTACAAGGTGACGGTCGGCACGTATGATCAGGCGCTCGGCCACAATGTGCCCAAGGTGTTTGTGGACTTTTTCAACCAGCGCGGCCCGATCTACGAGGGCGGCTACACGCAAGGGCCGGTGATTGATGCGCTGTTTGCCGTCGGCCTGCCGATCAGCGAGCCGTTCTGGGGCCGCGTCAAGCTCGGCGGCGTGGAGCAGGATGTCCTGATCCAGGCGTTTGAGCGTCGCGTGCTGACCTACACGCCCAGCAATCCGGCCGCCTTTAAGGTCGAGATGGGCAACGTTGGGCAGCACTACCTGCGCTGGCGCTACGGGCAGTAGGCGGCCCGGCGGTGGCCGCGCGCAAGCCTGGCCACCGCCGCCATCTCAGATTACATGATCGTAAATCAGCCTGGTGTCAGCTTTAGACAGCTCCCAGACCACGGAAGACCGCCCGGTTTAATGCTAAAATATGGGCCGGGCGGCGACCAGCCGCCGCGCACGTAACACTCGGTGGTACTCCCAACCAGGTTTAGATTGGCCACGGCTGCGGCTGCTGGCCCCTGGGGCGCCACGGTGCGCCCGGCTTATCGCTGTATCGAAGGAAGTAGCTCGAATGAAGGTATTTCATCACTTGACCGCCCGCGCGCGGACCACGACGCTCGGCGCACTGCTGCTCGCGCTGCTGGCGCTGATTGTTGCGACGGCGACCTCGCAGGCCGCAGTACGCCCGGCGACCATCATCGCCAGCGATCCGACGAACTCGCTCCAGCCGCAGGTTGACGCCGACTCGGCGAGCAACCTGCACGTTGTCTGGTACGATGGCGGCACCAATCGCGGCGTTAAGTATGTCAAAGGAGCCTGGACCGGCAGCGGCTACAACTGGGGCGGCATCCAGAACGTGTATTTCCCCGGCGCGCCCTCAACTTTTGTCCACCCGCGCATCGCGATTGATAGCCAGGACACCGTGCATGTGGTGTGGAGCTTCAACAACGGCACGAGCGATGTGATCTACTATCGCAGCTGGCCCGCCAGCGCCGGCCCCGACCAGGGCACCGCGCCGCTCCCGCTTGGCACCGGCTTCTACCCCTCTATTGACACCGATGCCGCGAACCATGTCCATGTGATGTGGGAGAGCAACAGCACCAACGGTGTGAACAACTTTGATATTTTCTACCGCGAGGGGGTTGGCGGCGCGTTTACGCCGGTGGTCAATCTCTCCAGCAACAGCGGCGACAGCCTCAACCCCGATGTTGCGGTCGAACTCGACTGGCGTGGTGCGCAGCGTGTGGTACGACAAAACGCCCGGTGTGGCCAAGATTCTATACACGCGGCGCAGTGGCACGAGCTGGACGACGCCGATCATCATCTCGGGGTCTGACACAGTATTTCCATCAATGGCGACCGATCAGCTGGGCTGTGTGCATATCGCCTGGGCCGGCATCGCTGAGAACGCTGCGATCTACCGCAAAGTCTGCTCAACGCCCGATGGCGGCGAGGTGTTTAGCGGTGGCGTCAATGTCAGCAGTGGCGTGAATGGCCCGCGCCGCGTCGCGATTGGCGCCAACAGCGCCGGCAACCTGGTCGTGGGCTGGGACTCATCCAACGTAATGTACTTCAACACCTTCAACGGATTGGGCTGGACCGGCGCGCAGCCGGCCGAGAATGCCAACGGCAGCCAGCTGTGGGCCGATGTCCACGGCGCGCCCAACGGCAACATCGCTCTGGTGTGGGAGGAGAGTGTCGGCGGGCAGTTCGACCCGGCCTTCCGCTTCTTCCCATTTACCGTCGGCCCGACCCCGACGCCGCCCGCAACTGCGACGCCCTTGGCCTCGCCGACGCCCTCGGCCTCGCCGACGACGGCGCCGACCGCGACGCCCACAACTCCGCCGGTGCCGATTGGCACGCTGGAGATTAACGGCGGCGCGACCTTCACCAACAGCCCGAACGTCAGCGCCCGCATCACCAACAGCGGCGGCGCGGCAACGAGCTACACGCTGACCGGCGCAGGCCAGAGCAGCGGCGCCTTCACGCCCGACGGCGCCAACAGCATGGCTGTCAACGTGACGATTGCCACGCAGCAGTGTGTGGTGCAGTCACTCACCGGCCTGCTGAGCGGACCGAGCGGCAACTCGAACCTGTTTAGCGATAGCATTGTCTATGACGGCGCCGTGTCGGCCAACGCGCGCGCGGTCAACCCCAACCTGGACAGCAACAATCGCCCCGTGATGACCCGCCCGCTGGTCAATGCGATGGGCTACGGCGACAACGGCTACACCCGCGACCGGAGCCGTGTGCTGGTGGTGATTGATCCGCAGGCCGATGAGTGCAGCGGTCTACAGGACTTTATCGTCGGCGGCACGGGCGAGACCGCGATTCCGTCGGCGACCGATAGCCGCTGGCGGGCGCTGCCCAGCGGGTACTCGCTGATCACCGCGCTGCCGGCGCAGCAGCCCGAGGGCCAGCTCTATGCCTTCAAGCTGTTCCTGCGCGACCGCGCGGGTAATACGGCGTCCAAAGATCTCTCGATTATTTACGACGCGACGCCGCCGAGCGCCGAGCTGACCAGCGGCACAACGGTGACGACCACCGCCACCAGCAGCTTCAGCGATGTGGTGAGCCTGGACCTCGCCAGCCTGCGTGTGACTGATAACGCCTATCCCAACGGCTACTGGGGCACCTGGATCATGGTCAACACTGACCCGACCGGCGACCCCGGCAGCACCGACTGGAATCAGTATGGCGTGGTCACCCGTGGGCAGCTGGGTGCGACCCTGACCTGGAATCTGCTGTTTGGCAACCGCACTGATCCGCAGCCGAATCAGACCTACTACGTCCACCTACGCTTTATTGATGGCGCCGGCAACGTCACTGGCACGGTGATCAACAGCACCGGCGTCGCCCCGACCAGCTTTAGCTCGGCGCTGCGGGCCTATCTGCCGATTGCCCAGCGCTAACCAACCTCGGCCGCCGCGATCGTTGTGCACGCTGAACGCTTGTCGTTCGGCGTGCGCTGTTGTACAAGGCTTTCTGTATGCTTGCTGCTTTCCAACCTGGTGCTCGGCCGCTGGTGGCGCGGTGGGACCGCGGACTGCTGGTGCTCGTGGCGGCGTTCGTGCTGGCGCTGCCGCTGTGGACGCCACGGCTCTACGCTGTGGACTCGGTTGAGTACTTTGCCTACCTGCCGTCGCTGTGGCTCGACCACGACCTGGATTTTACGAACGAGTACCGCGCCTTTGACGCCCGCAACCCGCAGGCCGGCATTGCGGCGGCACTGATCGCGAAGACCGACCCCGACACGCACCGCCCGATCAATGTGGCGCCGATTGGCACGGCGATCCTATGGACGCCGGCGTGGGCCGCGACACACCTGGCGCTCAGCGTGGCCCACGCGGCCGGCGCCGCCGTGACGCCCGATGGTGTGAGCCAGCCGTATATCTGGGCCGTCTGTCTGGCCGCGCTGCTCTACGGCCTGGGCGGCCTCGTGTTCAGCTACCAGATCGCGCGGCGCTGGGCCGGCGTCTGGCCCGCCACCGCCGCGACGCTGGCCGGCTGGCTGGCGACGCCGGTGCTGTTCTACAGCTATGTGTCGCCGCCGTGGTCGCACGCGCCGGCGCTGTTCATGACCGCCTGGTTTGTGTGGTATTGGCTGCGCGTCCGGCCCGCGCCGCGCCTGGACCAGTGGCTGAAGCTCGCGCTGCTGGGCGGGCTGATGACGCTGTGCCGCGAGCAGCTAGGCCTGTGGCTCGTGCTGCCGGCGCTGGATGCGCTGGTGGCCTACGCGCCGGCGCTGCGCGCCCGCCGCTGGGAGGCGGTCGGCCGGCTCCTGGCGGCGCACGCGCTGTTTGTGGCGGTCGTCGGGCTGCTGCTGGTGCCGCAGCTGCTGACCTACCGCGCCCTGACCGGCCACCTGCGGCCGTCGAGCCATGTGGCTGGCAAGCTGGAGGCCGGCTGGTATAGCCCGCACTTTTTCGACACGCTATTTGACCCGACCCACGGCGCGTTCTGGTGGACGCCGGTCTGGCTGGTCGGCCTGGTCGGGCTGGCGCTGCTGTGGCGCCGTGACCGCCGCGTCATGCTGGGGCTGCTCCTGGCATTTGCGGCGCAGGTCTATATCAATGGCAGCCTCGGCACGACCTGGCATCTCACGGCCTCCTTTGGCTTTCGCCGCCTGATCGAGGCCACGCCAGTGTTTGTGCTGGGCCTCGCGCTGCTCATCGAGCGCAGCCGCTGGCCGCGCCCGCTCGTCGTCGGGCTGGGCGCGCTGCTGGTCGCCTGGAACCTCGGGCTGATCCTGCAGTGGTCGCTGCCGCCGCGCCCGATCCGCGACGGCCTGGTGTGGGATGGCATGCTCGGACGCCAGTCCCAGGTCGTCACCACAACCGTCGGCCGCCTCGACCAGCTGCTGTTCCGGCGCTGCGAGCTGGTCAAAAACGGCGGCTGCTAGCCGGCGCCGAATCCGACAGTGGTATACTTTGCCCAACAAATATTTGGTCCGCAGCGCTCACGCTTGTGGGCGCTGTGTGCTGACAGCGGCGACATATCGCCGCGCTAAAGGAAGATGACCCATGCCAATGCTGCCACCGCAGGCCGTTCAACTGACCTGTCCCAGCTGCCGCACGCCCTACCAGGCGCCGGTATTTCAGCTGATTGATGTCGGGCAGACGCCCGAGCTTAAGACCGCGCTGCTGTCGGGCCGTGTCAACGTGGCGGTCTGCCCCAAGTGCGGCGTCGGCGGGATGCTGGCGGCGCCGCTGCTGTACCACGACCCGGCCAAGCAGTACTGGTTTGCGCTGTTTCCCGCCGAGATCAATGCCGCGCCCGCCGAGCAGGAGAAATTCATCGGCGCGCTGACGAATTTTGTGATCCAGGATCTGCCGGCCGACGCGCCCAAAGGCTATCTCCTCAACCCGCGCCGCTTTCTGACGCTGGCCACGATGCTCGACACGATCCTGGAGGGCGAGGGCATTCCGAAGGCCGCGCTGGAGGCCCAGCGCAAGCGCAGCGAGCTGCTGGGCCGGCTGCTACAGGCCCCCGACCAGGCCGCCATCGAGCAGCTAGTCGCCGCGGAGCGGGCCGCGCTCGACTATGAGTTTTTTGTGACGCTGGAGGCCTACATCGAGGCCGCCCAGCAGGAGGGCGACCAGGAGTCGCTGGACCGCTTCACTGCGCTGCGCGACCAGCTGACCGCCCTGACTGGGTTCACGCCGCCTGACGGCGAGGTCAGCGAGGCCGAGGTCAGCGCCGCCGTCGATGCGCTGCTGGCCGCCGCGCCCGAGGCGCTGCCGCCGCTGATCGCCGAGCATCGCCCGACGCTGGAGTATGGCTTTTTCGAGGCCGTCACCGCGCGCGCCGATGCGGCCCGCGCCGCCGGCGACGAGGCGGGCGCCGCCGCCATCGAGGCCCGCCGCACACTGATCCTGGAGACCACCGAGCAGATGGATCGCGACGCCCAGGCGCTGTTCGAAGGCGCCGCCGCCACGCTGACGGCCGTGCTGGAGGCGCCCGACCTGCGGGCCGCGCTGGTCGAGCGCCAGGCCGAGCTGAACGAGGCGTTTTTGCTGGTCGTGCAGGCCAACCAGCAGGCCGCCGAGCGCGCCGCCAACCAGCCGGCGCTGGAGCGGCTGGCCGAGGTCGAGCGGCTGGCGGTCGAGGTGATTCAGGAGTCGCTGCCGCCCGAGGATCGGCTGATCAACCAGCTGCTGAACGCCGCGACGCCGCAGGATGCCACTAAGCTGCTGCGCCAGAGCACCGGCCTCGTCACCACCGATTTTGTGAAGCGCCTCAACGCGCTGATCGCTGAGATGGAGCAGGCGCAGCGCAAAGAGGTCGCTGACCGGCTGCGGCAGCTCAGCCGCGAGGCCGCGGCGCTGCTATTTTAGCCGTGCAGACGCTGCTGCCAGCGCTGACCGCGCTGCTGGCCGGGCCGTTCGTGGCGCTGGTCCTGGCGCGCTGGCGGCTCAAGCACCGGCCCTACCTGCTGCTGTGGGCGACTGGCATCGCCACCTTTGGGCTGGGCGCCGCCGCCGAGGCCGCCTTTCACCTCGTCGGCTGGCAGCCCTGGCTATTCCGCGTCTACTATCTGTGCGGCGCGATTCTGACCGCCGCCTGGCTCGGCCAGGGCACGATCCAGCTGCTTGGCCGCCGCCCGTGGCCGCAGATTAGCCTGGCGGCGCTGAGCATTCTGTCGCTCTACGGCGCCTTCGAGGTTGGCCGCGCCCGCCTGGAGCCGGCGTTTATGAGCGACCAGGTTGGCGCGGTGCGCGGCCTGATCGGCGTGGGCGATGCCGCGGCGCTGCAGCTCGCCGCCGCCGCCGTGGCCCCCGAGGCCGGCACGGTCAGCGAGGTCTGGACGCGGGCGGTCGCGGCCCGCGGCGGCTTGACCGCGCCGGTCAGCGCGCCCCTGGAGCGCTTGGGCTACGGCGTGCGCCGCGGCACGGTCGCGGTTGGCACGGCGCCGCTCCTGGATGAGCTAGGTGTGGCGGTGCCCGCGGTGTCCGTCACTGGCACGGCCGTCTACATCGTGCGCGGCGACCAGGTGGTTGGCGTGATCGACCTCCTGCCCGCCCGCGACCTCAACGGCTCGGCGATCCTGCGCACCACCAGCAACGCCCGCACGATCACGCCGCTGTTCAATGTCTACGGCACGCTTGGGCTGGCGGGCGGCGCGGTGTACTCAGCCTGGCTGTTTCTCCGCAAGCGCGCGCTGTTCGACCGCATGGTCGGCAACATGCTGATCGCGGCCGGCGCGCTGGCCCCGGCGCTCGGCGGGACGCTCAGCAAGGCCGGCTTTCCCTACGCCGTCCAGGTCAGCAACCTGATCGGCATCATCGTGATTTTTGTCGGCTTTCTGCGGGCCACCCGCGCCGACCCGCCTGCGAGGAGCGAGCATGGACCAGCCGCCGCGTGACCCCAAGTATGCCCACAGCACCCGCCGCGAGCTGTCGCCGGCCGAGTGGCGGCGGCTCGTCGTGGCGCTGGCCGTGCTGGCCGCCGTTCTGCTCGTGATCGTCGGGCTGGCCTTTTTGGTCGCCACCGGCGAGATCACGCTGCGCTGATGCGCGCCCGGCTGCGCCACCTGGCGCTACGGCTTGTTGCACAGACAGTGAGGCTGCTGCGTCGTCCGATGCCGCCCGCCGGGCCGCCCGGCCGCATCCTGGTGATCAAGCCCGACCATCTGGGCGATGTGTTGCTGCTGACGCCGGCGCTGCGGCTGCTCCGGCAGCGGCTGCCCGCGGCCGAGATCACGCTGCTGGTCGGGCCGTGGGCCGCCGATCTGCTGCGCGGGAGCGACTTGGCGACGACGATTCACATCTGCCCGTTTCCTGGCTTCACCCGCGCCGCCAAGCCGAGCTGGTGGCAGCCCTACTGGCTCCTCTGGCAAACTGCCGAGCGGCTGCGCCTCGGTCGCTACGATGTGGCGCTGGTTGCCCGCGACGATCACTGGTGGGGCGCGCTGGTGGCGCTGCTGGCCGGCGTGCCGCGGCGCATTGGCACGGCCGCACCAGGGCTGGCGCCGCTGCTGACCACAGCGCTGCCCTACGACTCGGCCGCGCATGTTGCAGCGCAGAGCCTGGCGCTCGTGGCGGCGCTGACGGGCGGTGAAGCTAGCACCGCGCCACCGACCGAGCTGCCAATCGGCGCGGCGGCCATCGCCTGGGCGGCCGCGCGCTTGCCGGATGCCGCGCCCCAAGCTTGGGCGGTGATCCAGCCCGGCGCTGGCGGCGCGGCCAAGCTGTGGCTGGTTGAGCGCTGGGTTACAGTCGGGCAGGCGCTGGAGGCGCGGGGCCTGCGCGTGGTCGTCTGCGGCGGGCCGGGCGAGGCAGCGCTGGTCGCGGCCGTCGGGGCGGGCCTGGCGCAGCCGCTGCTCCTCACCGACGCGCCGAGCCTGGCGCATCTGGCGGCGCTATTTCGGCGCTGCGCCCTGGTGCTGGGCGTGGACAGTGGGCCGCTACACGTCGCCGTGGCCGCCGGCGTCCCAACGATTGCGCTGTTTGGACCTGGCGATCCCGCGCGCTTTGGGCCGTGGGGCGACCGTGCGCGCCATCAGGTGCTCCAGAGCGGGCTATGGTGCGCGCCCTGCGGCGTGCTCACCGCATGTCCGCGCGGCACCGCGCCTGCCGAGTGTATGACACTGATCCCGGTCGCGGCGGTGCTCCAAGCACTCGACCGCGCGCCGCTCCTTGATGGGCTATCGCAGGCGTGATCGAACGCTGCACAGCGCTATAAGCTGGCAGCAGCCCGATCTCCCGGTATCAGCCGTGCGCGCCTAGCTTATGCCGTGATGGCCCGACCAGCCGGCGGGTCGCCGATGGGCGCCTGGTGCGGCGTGGGGTCGCCGATGCCCGGCACGTCGCTGGGCCGCGGGTCGTCCGGCTCGTGGGCCGGCGGCGGCTCGTCAATGCTGGGCTGGTGGCTGGGGTCGCGCGGGCCGATCTCGGGCAGCGGCGGTGGGTCGCCGGCCGGCACCGTGGGGCTGTGGGGCGGCTCAATTGCCGGGGTGGTCGGGTAGGTTGCGTCGCTCATACAATCCTCCTGGTAGTGTCAGCGCAGCAATATCTGGGCCGCTCACTGCGGCTCGCGCTGCAGAAGCCAGGCGCTGCGCACCGCCTGCACCTCGGCAAACAGCTGCTCCAGCGCCTCGGCGTCGCCCAGCTGCTCGCTGATCTCTAGGAGTCGCGCGGCGGCGGCGCGCAGCAGCGGCCCCAGCGCCTCGGCGTTCGTCAGGCAGATGTCGCGGTGCATGCGCACGTCACCGGCCGCCAGGCGGCTCATGTCGCGAAAGCCGCTAGCCGCTAGCTGCTGGCTGGTGTCCCAGTCGGGCTGCGCGCGCACCACGTCAACCAGCGCCGTCGCGAGGACAAACGGCAGGTGGCTGATCGCGGCGACGTAGCGGTCGTGCTCGGCGGGCGTGCAGATAAAGGGCGTGGCGCCCAGCGCCGCGACCAGCGCCGCCAACCGCGCGAGAGCCGGCGCCGGCGTGGCCGCGCCCGGCGTCAGACAGTAGCGCGCGCCGCGGAACAGCCCGGCGCGCGCGTGGGCGATGCCGTGCTGCTCGCCGCCGGCCATCGGGTGGCCGCCGATGAAGTGGCTGTGGGCCGGCAGCCGCTCGGCGGCCCAGCCGCAGACTACCTGCTTGGTGCTGCCAACGTCGCTGACAATCGTGCCGTGCTGAAGGTGTGGGCTGATTTCCGCCATCACCGCCGCAATCGCCCCGACTGGCACGGCGATGATCACCACATCGGCCGCCGCGACCACCGCTGGCAGCGCGGCGGTCGCCGTGATCGCGCCGCGCGCCAGCGCCGCCGCCGCCACGCCTGGCCGCGCGTCCCAGCCCCACACGGCGCTTCGCCCGAGCGCGCACAGGTCCAGCCCCAGCGAGCCGCCGATGAGGCCCAGTCCGATCACGGCTACGGCGCGCGGAAAATCGCCGCCAGCGTCGCCGGTCATCTAGGAGACCAGCGTGCCAACGCCCCGCCCGAGCGCGCCGGCGACCGCCGTGACCTGCTGCATCAGCGCCCGGAAGTTCGGCACATTCAGCGACTGCGCGCCGTCCGACATCGCCCGATCTGGGTCGGGGTGGACCTCTAGGATCACGCCGTCGGCGCCGGCGGCGATGCTGGCCAGCGAGAGCGGCGTCACCAGATGCCACTTGCCGGTGCCGTGGCTGGGGTCGGCCAGGACTGGCAGGTGGCTCAGGCGCTTGGCATAGGCCACCGCGTTCAGGTCCAGCGTGTTGCGCGTGGCGGTCTCAAAGGTGCGAATGCCGCGCTCGCACAGCACGACGTTGGGGTTATTCTGGGCCATGATGTACTCGGCGGCCAGCAGCCACTCCTCAATCGTCGCCGACAGGCCGCGCTTCAGCAGCACCGGCTTGCCGCTGCGGCCAACCTCCTCCAGCAGATGGTAGTTCTGCATATTGCGGGCGCCGATCTGTAGCATGTCGGCGTATTTGGCGACCACCTCAACGTCGCTCGGCGTCATGACCTCGGTGACGATGGGCAGCCCGGTCTCCTGCCGCGCCAGCGCCAGCAGCTCCAGCCCCTGGACGCCCATGCCGCGGAAGGCGTAGGGCGACGTGCGCGGCTTGTACGCGCCGCCGCGCAGCATCACGCCGCCGGCCGCCTGGATCGCCCGCGCGGTGTCAAGAATCTGCTGCTCGCTTTCCACCGAGCATGGACCGGCGATCACGACAATCTCATCACCGCCAATCGTGACCGGCCCGACCTGCACCGTGCTGCTCTGGGGGTGGAACTGGCGGCTGGCCAGCTTGTAGGGCTTCGAGATGCGCACCGTGCTGTCAACGCCGCTCATCGACTCCAGCTCGCTGGCCAGGTCGTTGGTGATGCCGCTGCCGACAATGCCGACAATGCTGCACTGCTCGCCCTGGGTGATGCGCCCGGTCAGGCCGTGCTCGGCGACGCGGTCCAGGATGGCCTGGACATCTTCGGGTGTGGCGGTCGGCTTCATAATTGCGATCATGGCTGGACTCCTTGTAGATAACTTGGTGGCTAGCGGCTGGTCGTGGCGTGCTTGCGCTCGGGGCGTAGCCGCTCGGCGTCTTTGATGTAGATGTGGGTGATCTCGTGCTGCGACTTGGTGGTGTTCCAGTGGATCAGCACCCGCAGGCACTTGGCCAGCCCGGTCGGCACGGCCATCTCATGGCTGCACATCAGCGCCACATCGTGCCAGCCCAGCTCGCGCGCCGCGACCGCCGGGTACTCGACGTTGATGTCGCTGGTGGTGGTGAAAAACACGCTGCACACGTCCGCAACGTCCAGCTGGTTGGCGGTGATGATCAGGTCGAGCAGCTCGCGCGTCGCCTCCAGGATTGCCTCGCGGCTATTGTCCGTCACCGTGGTCGCGCCCCGAATGCCGCGGCAGTAGATTGGCATGCTTTCTCCCTCTCGTACACAAAAAAGCGTGAAGCTCGGTGCTTCACGCTGTTGTGCTGTTTCTGCTATCAGATGCAGGCTAACGCAACGCGAAGCACTCCTTCACGCCAGTAAAATAATAGCTAAAAAAATGGTTGGGAGTGGTGTATTTCACGAGGGTTCCTGCGATTGCCGGTACTATAGTGGATGATGGGCCGTTTTGTCAACCAGGAGTTTGGCAGCTGTGGAGCCGCGATCAGTGAGGCACGCTGTGGCGATGCCGTGGTAGAATCCAAGCCAATTCAGTCACGCCCCTGTATGTGAAAGTCGGCTCCATGCCGTGCGCCCAGAAATGGGCCTAGCTACAGCGGGGTGGCTTTTCTATATCAATATGCAATGCTAACGGCCCCGCTCGACAGCTAACATCCCCGCGCCCAGCCGGCCCGGCCAGCGCCGCATGTTATACTTTTTCCAAATCGTAGACGCCTGAAACGGGGCGCCGAGAACAGCAACAAGGAGGTTGTTGTGCTGCCAGAGTTCAAAAACGAGGCCTTCACCGATTTTTCCCAGCCCGCCAACGCCGCGGCGATGCGCGCCGGCCTCGAGGCCGTCGCCGCGCAGTTGGGCCACAGCTATAGCCTGGTGATCGGCGGCGAGTCGATCACCACCGCGGATACCAGCCGCTCGCTCAACCCGGCCAACCCCAGCGAGGTCGTCGGCATCGTTAGCAAGGCCAGCCCCGCGCAGGCCGCCGAGGCCGTCGAGGCCGCCGCCGCCGCCTTTGAGTCGTGGCGCCGGGTCAGCGCTGCCGACCGCGCCAACTATCTGTTTCGGGCCGCCGCCATCATGCGGCGCGAAAAGTTTGTGTGGGCCGCCTGGCTCTGCCATGAGGTCGCCAAAAGCTGGGCCGAGGCCGACGGCGATGTGGCCGAGGCGATTGACTTCTTGGAGTACTACGGCCGCGAGATGCTGCGGCTGGCCGCGCCACAGCCCGGCACGGCCATCGCGGGCGAGGACAACAGCCTGCGCTATATCCCGCTGGGCGTGACCGTCGTGATCCCGCCGTGGAACTTTCCGCTCGCCATCATGGTCGGCATGACGACGGCGGCGCTGGTCGCGGGCAACACCGTGGTGCTGAAGCCGGCCTCGACCTCGCCAGTCATCGCCGCGCAGCTGGTCAAGCTCCTCAACGAGCGCTGCCACCTGCCGGCCGGCGTCCTCAACTTTGTCCCCGGCCCCGGCGGCGCGATGGGCGACGCGCTGGTCGACCACCCCAAGACCCGCCTGATCGCCTTCACCGGCTCGAAAGAGATCGGCCTGCGGATTTTTGAGCGCGCGGCGGTCCGGCAGCCGGGCCAGCTGTGGCTCAAGCGCACGATCCTGGAGATGGGCGGCAAAGACTTCATCGTCGTCGACGAGACCGCCGATTTGGACCTGGCCGCCGAGGCGATCACGCTGTCGGCCTTTGGCTTTCAGGGCCAGAAATGCTCGGCCTGCTCGCGGGCGATCATTGTTGACGCTGTGTACGACGAGGTGCTGCGGCGTGTCGTTGAGCGCGCCCGCCAGCTGACGGTCGGCGACCCGACCGAGCAGAGCACCTACATGAGCGCGGTGATCGACCGCAACGCCTTCGACAAGATCAAAAGCTACATCGAGGTCGGCCAGCAGGAGGGCCGCCTGGTGCTCGGCGGCGAGACCGGCGATCCCGCACAGGGCTTCTTCATCCCGCCGACGATTGTCGCCGACGTGCCGGAGCAGGGCCGCCTGTCGCTGGAGGAGATTTTCGGCCCGGTGCTGGCCTTTATCCGCGCCCGCGACTTCGACCACGCCGTCGAGATTTTCAACAACACCGAGTACGGGCTGACCGGCGGCCTGATCTCGAGCGACCGCACGCGCCTGGAGCGCGCCCGCGAGGAATTTCATGTCGGAAACCTCTACCTGAACCGCAAGATCACCGGCGCGCTGGTCGGCGCGCAGCCGTTCGGCGGCTTCAACATGAGCGGCACCGACTCGAAGGCCGGCGGCCCCGACTATCTGCTGCTGTTCACGCAGGCCAAATCGATCACCGAGCGCTACTAGCGCGAACTCGCTATACTGCTGGTGGTCGGCGGTTGCTGGCCACCAGCGAGGAGCACAGCGGATGGCACAGCTCACGATCACAGGCCACGGCACGACCGAAGTGGCGGACGACCAGCGCCTGGTGCTGGCGATTGAGGCGGCGGGCGTCGATATTCTGCACCGCTGTGGCGGCAACGCCAAGTGTACGACCTGCCGAGTGACGTTTACCAGCGGCGAGCCGGACACCATGACGGTCGCCGAGCGCTCCAAGCTGACCGAGCGCGAGCTGCTCGGCCAGGTCCGGCTGTCGTGCCAGATTCTGTGCGACCATGACATGACCGTGCAGCCGCTGATGACACTGAAAGAGTCAGGGCTGAGCGACGCCGGCCCCGAGCTGGCGCCGACGATCACGCCCGATCCCGAGTGGACCACGCGAGCCTAAACCTCTTACGGCGCGCTGCGGCCTGGTCGCGGCGCGTCCCCAAAGCTATGGCATTTGAACTCTTGTTTACCATCCGCCTGTGCCACCCCGAGGACGCGCCGCTCTTGGCGCCGCTGATCCGGGCGCTGGCGGTTGAAGAGGGCGCCGAGCCGACCGACGAGGCGCAGATCGCCACCGTCGTCAGCGCGCTGCTCCAGAGCGGCGCCAGCGATTTTCTCGTCAGCCTGATCGAGGACCGCCCGGTCGGCTGCATGCAGATCGCCTATCGGCTCTCGACCTGGGCCGGCGCGCCTTACGCCTACATCGAGGATTTTTACCTGGCGCCCGAGGCCCGCGGCCAGGGCATCGGCACCAAAATGCTGGACTACGCCCTGCAGCGCGCCGACGGCCAGGGCAGCGACTCGGTGCAGCTCGATGTGCGCGTCGCCAACACCGCGGCCCGGCGGCTCTACGACCACTTTGCGTTCAAGGATAGCGGCAGCGTGCTGCTGAAGCTGCCGCTGCCGCTCGGCCCGGCCTACGACCCGCATGTCGCCGAGGTCATGGAGACTGTCGCGGCCATGCGCGGGCAGCGGGCGGCGGAGGCGGACGACGGTGGAGCTTAGCGACTACCAGCGGCTGGCGGCCCGCACGCTGGACCCCGCCCGCCCGTTCGACGACCGGCTGACCAACAGCGCGCTCGGGCTGGCTGGCGAGGCGGGCGAGACCGTGGACTATATCAAGAAGGTGCTGTTTCATAGCCACCCGCTGGACCGCGCCAAGCTGGCCGACGAGCTGGGCGATGTGCTGTGGTATCTCGCCGCGCTGGCCACGACCTGCGACCTGGCGCTCAGCGACATCGCCGCGCATAACATTGCCAAGCTGCAGCGCCGCTACCCCAACGGCTTCAGCGCCGACAACTCGCTGGCGCGGGTGGATGTGGAGAATCGATGACATCACTGCTACGAATAGCCAGCCTGCTGGCGCTGACCAGTACGCTGGCGGCCTGCGCCGCAACCGCGCCGGCGGGCAGCGCCCAGCCCGGCGCCACCGCGCTCAGCAGTGCCGCCCCCACAAGCACGGCGGTTGCGCTGACCAGCACGACGGCGGCGCTGACGAGCACCGCGACCGTGACCAACACCGGCGCACTGGCCGTCACTGAGTCAATGGCCAAGCTCAATATCAGCGGCGAGCGCTACGCCACGCTCGGCGACCCCAACGCCCCGATCACGGTGGTCGAGTTTTCGGACTACGGCTGCCCGTTCTGCGAGCGCTACGTCAGCGCGACCTACCCGCAGATCAAGGCCGACTTTATCGACACCGGCAAAGTGTTCTACGTGTTCAAAGATTTTCCGATTGTCGAGCTGCACCCGCAGGCCAAGCTCGCGGCGGTGGCCGCCGAGTGTGCCGGCGACCAGGGCAAATACTGGGATATGCACGGGCTGCTCTTTGCCAACCAGAAAACCTGGGACACCGACGCGACGGGCGCGCTCAAAGCGTTCCGTGGCTACGCCAAGCAGCTGGCGCTCGACAGCACGACGTTCAGCGTGTGCGTCGCCGAGCAGCAGCACCTCGATGAGATCGAGGCCGACATCGCGCTGGGCCAGCGGCTCGGTACCACCGGCACGCCGACGTTTGTGATCAACGGCAAGCAGCTGGTCGGCGCGCAGGCCTACGCCGCGTTTCGCAACGCCATCAACAACGAGCTCAAAGGCAAAAATGAGTAGCAGCCTGGCCGATAGCGACGAGCGCGCCGCGCCGCCCTGGCGACCCACTAATAGTGTAGCGGCCGAGGCGGCGCTGCGGCAGCTGGAGTGCTTTCGCAAAGTCGCCGAGGCTGAGATTCCGCTGCTCGCGCGGATGGCGACGCTGCGGGTCTACGAGCCGGGCGCCCATCTGGTGGTGGAGCGGACCGTGCCGCACATGCTGTTTGTGATCGAGCAGGGTTCGGTCTCGATTGTGCTGGGTGAGCACGAGGGCCAGCCGCTCTTGATCGCGCTGCTGGGCCGCGGCGACATCTGCGGCGAGGGCGGCATTTTTGGCATGCGCTACCGCCGGGTCAGCGCCCGCGCCGAGACCAGAGTCTACGCGCTGCAATTTCTCTACGACGAGCTGCGGCCACTCCTTGACCAGCTGCCGACATTTCAGGCGCAGCTGCGGCGCATGTTCCGCGAGCGGCTGCTGCAGACGACGCTGGCGCACGTGCCGCTGCTCAACAGCCTCAACGCCATCGAGCGCCTGGCGCTCACCTCCGAGCTTGACGAGGTGCAGGTAGCCCGCGGCGATGCAGTGATTCGTCAGGGCGACACTGAGCTGGCGCTGTATATCATCGCCGAGGGCCAGGCGCAGATTCGGCGCGACAGCGAGACGCTTGATGTAATGGGGCCGGGCGAGGTGCTGGGCGAGATGGAGCTGCTGACCCGCGAGCCGCACAGTGCCGACGTGGTGGCGCTGACGCCGCTGCACCTGCTGAGCATCCCGCTGGGCATTTTTCGCCAGCTGCTCGCCGAGCACCCCGAGATCGCCGCCGGCCTGGAGCAGCTGGTCCGGCATCGCTATGGCCTGGGCCACGATCCGCAGCGCATCGCCACACTGGAGGCCGCGACCACCAGCGGGCTGGCGCGGGGTCGCCAGGTGCTGGCGCGGGTGCCGGCGCTGTGTCCGCCCGGCTGCTCGCTGTGTGTGCAGGCCTGCGGCAAGCGCTTTGGCGCCAGCCGCATCCAGCTCAACGACACGCAGATCGGCGCCGCCGACGTTCTGCACGGCTGCAAGCACTGCATGTGGTCGCCGGAGTGTGTCGAGGCCTGCCCCGAGGATGCGCTGAAGCTCGATGACCGCGGCTTTTTGTTTGTCACCGACGCCTGCACCGGCTGCGGGGCCTGCGCGCCGGCCTGCCCCTACACGGCGATCACGATGCTGCCGATGTACCCGCCGGTCGCGGGGCCGCTCGACTGGCTGCGGCGCCAGCTGCGGCCGCCGGAGCCGATCAGCTTTCACCCCAATAAATGCGACGGCTGCCATGACCACGCCGATCAAGCGTGCATGACAGCCTGCCCGACCGGCTCGCTGCGCTGGATTACGCTGCCCGACGTGGAGCCGCACGGCTACCCGCCGCCGACCCGCAGCGCTACGCCTTGATCTTATCGCTGACCAGCGCGCTCAGCCGCTCAACCTCGGCTGGCAGCCCGCTGGTCAGCCGCTCAACCTCGGCCCGCACCTCGCGCACAAAGCGCTGATCCTCCAGGACCCGCAGATTAATATCGACGTTCAGCAGTGCCGAGCGCACGCCGGCGTAGGCCAGGTGGACGGCCACGCCCACATCGCTGACCGCCGAGGGATTGCCCTGCTCGGCCACTGCCGGGCAGAGCGGCAGGATCGCCGCCGCAGCCCGCGCGGTGCGCAGCGGCACCTCGGTGGCCCGGCGCAGCGCCGCCTGGATCGCGTCGCGGCGAATCGCGGTGTCGGCGTCGGTGACGCGCGGCAGCTTATAGGCCGCGCTCAGGCGGTTGAAGGCCGTCACGTCCTCGTCGGCCAGCGCCTGTAGCTCGTGGCGCAGCGCCTCGGCGCGGTTGAGGGTCTCCTGCATCACGGCCTGCGCGGCGGCGTAGCGCGGCTTGCCAAGCGTCAGATTGCAGACCATGCTGACCAGCGCGGCGCCCATCGCGCCGCTCAGCGCGGCCGCGCTGCCGCCGCCGGGCGCCGGCGCCTTGCTGGCGAGCAGCTCAAGAAACGCGGGGACGGTCTGCTGGAGTGTATTTTCGGCCATGATTTGTCTCCTCAAGCCAGCGCGTTGGCCGCGCCCGGCACGCTTTTAGCATAGCACAGCGCGCGCCGCCCAACCTTATGCGACGCTGACAACGCACAACAAGTCTGCCGGAGCAGACTCGTCGGGGTGCGGGGCGCGGCGGTGGCTATGCCTCGACGATCCACTTCTCGGTCGCGCGCTCGAAGCTCGCGAGCAACTCGCCGTCGCTGAAGAAGTTGCCGACCTCGATCTGGCCATTCTCGGGGCTGTCCGAGGCGTGGATCAGGTTACGGCCAATCGAGACTGCGAAGTCGCCGCGGATTGTGCCAGGCGCCGCGTTGACTGGGTTGGTCGCGCCGACGGTGTTGCGGATGATCTAAATCACGCTGTCGCCCTCGACGGCCAGCACCAGCACCGGGCCGGACTTAATATACTCAACCAGCCCAGCGAAGAACGGCCGGCTCTCGTGGACGGCGTAGTGCTTGCGGGCCAGCGTGTCATCAATCTGCATCAGCTTGATCCCGACAAACTTGAGGCCGCGGGCCTCCAGGCGGCCCAGCAGGGTGCCGATCAGGCCGCGCTGCACGGCATCGGGCTTCAGGATAACCAACGAGCGTTCCATGCTTCCTCCAGGTTTCAGACAAGGGAAAGGACCGCCATTGCGGTCCTCGCCACTAGTGTACTCGATGCGGTCGCGGGCGGCAAGCTTAGATCGGCACCGCCTCGGAGATGCGCTTGGCGGCCCGCCGCATCTCCATCTTCACCAAGCCGAGGTTGACCTTGCTCTGGGTCACGACGACCAAGATCAGGTCTTTGGCCTCCAGTAGCAGGATCGAGCCTGCTGCGCATCAATGATCGCGTCGACCAGCGTGCCGATGCCGATGCGCTTGGTGGACTTATCAATCTCGCCGTACACAGCGGCCGACATCGCGCCTAGCACCTCGGCGTCCTCGCTGTCGATCAGCGTGCTGGACACCACCAGCCCGTCCTTGCCGACGAGCAGGCTGCCAATCACGCCCTCGACCCGGAGCAAATCTTCAACAATTCGTCGCATGAGCTACCCTCTCCAATCAGTATACCAACCGCCGCCGTTAGCTCCGAGTGAGCGTCCAGCTATACTCATCCATCGCCTCCCGGAAGCGGTTCTGTTTCATGTAGGCGTCGCCGAGCAGTCGGTGTAGCCGTCGCAGGACGGTGCCGTCGCTGTGGCTGCCGATCAGCTCCAGCAGGTCATCGGCCACCGGATCAACCAAGACATTGCGGCGGATGAGCTGCTTATAGTTATCCATCGCCGCCTCAACCTGGCCGGTCTGCTCGCTCATCCGCGCAACTGCGAGCCGCAGGGTGTCGTTCTCGGGATCGCTGGCGAGCTGCGCGAAGAAGCTGTCCAGCTGGCTCGTCTCGCCAGCGGCGGAGCTGGCGGCCGACGCCGGTGCGCTGGCGCGGGTGGGCTGCGGCGCAGGCGTGGCGGCCGGCGTGGACGTGCGCGGTGGCACCGTCGTGGGCGCCGTGGGCTGCGCTGCGCTGCGCTGTGTGGTCGCGGCGGGCGCGGTGTGCGTCGGCTCGCGCTGCGCTTGCGGCGTGGGCGCGGCCGATGTAGTGGGCGTGGTGTCGGCGGGTGGCGCGATCGTCGCCTCAATCGCTGCCGAGCTTGGCAGTGGCGAGCTGCCGATGTCGAAGCTGCTCACTTCCTCCTCGGTCAAGCCCAGGTCGGCGAGGGAGAAGGGCGTCATCTCCGGCTCGGCGTCGGCCTGCGGCGTGGCGGCGACGGGCTGGGTGGCCTCCGGCTCACCAAACCCGGCCATCTCCTCGTCGGTGAGGCCCAAGTCAGCGAGGGAGAAGGGCGTCATCTCCGGCTCGGCGTCGGCTTGCGGCGTGGCGGCGACGGGCTGGGTGGCCTCCGGCTCACCAAGCCCGGCCATCTCCTCGTCGGTGAGACCGAGGTCGGCGAGGGAGAAGGGCGTCATCTCCGGCTCGGCGTCGGCCTGCGGCGTGGCGGTGGGCTGGGTGGCCTCCGGCTCACCAAACCCGGCCATCTCCTCGTCGGTGAGGCCCAAGTCAGCGAGGGCGAAGGGCGTCATCTCCGGCTCGGTGTCGGCCTGCGGCGGCGTGCTAGCAGCGGGCTGATCGAAGTCGGCCATCTCCTCGTCGGTGAGGCCCAAGTCAGCGAGGGAGAAGGGCGTCATCTCCGGCTCGGCGTCGGCCTGAGCGGCGGGCTGATCGAAGTCGGCCATCTCCTCGTCGGTGAGGCCCAAGTCGGCGAGGGAGAAGGGCGTCATCTCCGGCTCGGCGTCGGCCTGAGCGGCAGGCTGATCGAAGTCGGCCATCTCCTCGTCGGTGAGGCCCAAGTCGGCGAGGGAGAAGGGCGTCATCTCCGGCTCGGCGTCGGCTTGCGGGGTGGCGGCGACGGGCTGGGTGGCCTCCGGCTCACCAAACCCGGCCATCTCCTCGTCGGTGAGGCCCAAGTCAGCGAGGGAGAAGGGTGTCATCTCCGGCTCGGCGTCAGCCTGCGGCGTGGCGGCGACGGGCTGGGTGGCCTCCGGCTCACCAAACCCGGCCATCTCCTCGTCGGTGAGGCCGAGGTCGCTGAGGGAGAAGGGCGTCATCTCCGGCTCGGCGTCGGTCTGCGGGGTGGCGGCGACGGGCTGGGTGGCCTCCGGCTCACCAAACCCGGCCATCTCCTCGTCGGTGAGGCCCAAGTCAGCGAGGGAGAAGGGCGTCATCTCCGGCTCGGTGTCGGCCTGCGGCGGCGTGCTAGCAGCGGGCTGATCGAAGTCGGCCATGTCGTCGTCGGTGAGGCCCAAGTCAGCGAGGGAGAAGGGCGTCATCTCCGGCTCGGCGGCGGTCTGCGTGCTAGCGGCAGGCTGATCGAAGTCGGCCATGTCGTCGTCGGTGAGGCCCAAGTCAGCGAGGGAGAAGGGCGTCATCTCCGGCTCGGCGTCGGTCTGAGCGGCGGGCTGATCGAAGTCGGCCATCTCCTCGTCGGTGAGGCCGAGGTCGCTGAGGGAGAAGGGCGTCATATCCGGCTCGGCGGCGGTCTGCGTGCTGGCGGCAGGCTGATCGAAGTCGGCCATGTCGTCGTCGGTGAGGCCGAGGTCGGCGAGGGAAAAGGGTGTCATGTCCGGCTCGGCGTCGGCTTGCGCGCTGGCGGCAGGCTGATCGAAGTCGGCCATGTCGTCGTCGGTGAGGCCGAGGTCGGCGAGGGAGAAGGGCGTCATCTCCGGCTCGGCGGCGGTCTGCGCGCTGGCGGCAGGCTGATCGAAGTCGGCCATGTCGTCGTCGGTGAGGCCGAGGTCGCTGAGGGAGAAGGGTGTCATGTCCGGCTCGGCGGCGGCTTGCGCGTTGGCGGCGGGCTGATCGAAGTCGGCCATGTCGTCGTCGGTGAGGCCGAGGTCGGCGAGGGAGAAGGGTGTCATGTCCGGCTCGGCGTCGGCCTGCGGCGTGGCGGCGACGGGCTGGGTGGCCTCTGGCTCACCAAACCCGGCCATCTCCTCGTCGGTGAGGCCGAGGTCGGCGAGGGAGAAGGGCGTCATCTCCGGCTCGGCGTCGGCTTGCGCGCTAGCGGCAGGCTGATCGAAGTCGGCCATGTCGTCGTCGGTGAGGCCGAGGTCGCTGAGGGAGAAGGGTGTCATGTCCGGCTCGGCGTCGGCTTGCGCGCTAGCGGCAGGCTGATCGAAGTCGGCCATGTCGTCGTCGGTGAGGCCGAGGTCGCTGAGGGAGAAGGGCGTCATCTCCGGCTCGGCGTCAGTCTGTGCGGCGAGGCTCTCCTCAAGACATAGCATCGCGCAGCTCAATGTCATCCATTGAGAAGAAGTTATCGTCGGTCTCGCCCGGCCCGATCGGGTCAGGCGCCGGGTGCGGCGTCGGATCAGACTGACGGGTTTTGAGCATCTTCGAGAAAATGGAGCCGTCAACATCCTCTTCCTGGGGCTGCTGCGGTGGCGCCTGGGTTTGCCAGCGCGGCGCCGTCCAGCTAAAGCTCGGCGCATCCTCGACGGCCAGCTCATCCTCGCCCTGTGGGCCGCTCAGTGACTGGTCGGCGACATTGCCGACGCTATCGGGCGCCAGGTCATCCAGGGAGAAGGGTTGGAGTGCCGGGTCCTCGCCCTCGCCGCTTTGAAAGTCGTCGAAGCTAAAGGGCTGGATGCTGCCGGACCCATCGCCCATCTCGAAGTCGCCCATCGAGAAGGGCTGGACGCCGCCGGCGGGCGCGGGGTCGTCGTCGAAGCTGAAAGGCTGCACGCCGCCGCTGCCGGGATCATCCTCGAAGCTAAAGGGCTGGACGCCGCCGGCGGGCGCGGAGTCGTCGTCGAAGCTAAAGGGCTGCACGCCGTCATCGTCATCGTCGAAGCTAAAGGGCTGGACGCCGCCGGTCGGCGCGGCGGGCGCGGCCGGCTCGTCATCGAAGCTAAACGGGCGGACTTGGCCAGCGGTCGGGGCCTCATCCTCGAGCGAGAACGGCGCGACGCTATCCTCAACGCCGAGGTCGTCCAGCGAGAAGTCGGCGGGCGCGCTGGCGACGGCGGCCGGCTGTGAGTCGTCGGCAAGATTCCAGTCATCGAACGAGAAGGGCTGGACCGGCTCATCCTGGGCGACGGGCGCGGCGGGGGTCGGCGCCTCATCCATGCCGAGCAGGCTGGCGAGGAGATTGTCATCGTCGGCGGCGGGAGGTGGCGTGGTGCGGCTGGGCGCGGCCTGAGTTGTCTGGGCGGGCGCCGCGCCGACCGCGTTGGCCGCCGGGGCCGCATTGCCGAGCCACGAGTCATTGAAAAAATCATCGTCGCCGCCGTCGCCGAAGCCGCCAGCGGTGGGCGCGGCGGGCGCGGGGCGGGCGGCGGCCTGGGCCTGCTGCCAGGCCTGCACATCAAAGCTGGGCAGCTGCTGCTCCTCGGTCTTGACCGGCGGCAGAATATCGAACAGCGAGCGGGCCATCGTCAGCGTCGGGTCCTGGGCGGCGGCGCGGCGCCAGAGAATCTCGCCCTCGGGCTGGCCGGCCGCCAGCTGAAGGTAGCCCAGCAGCACGGTCGGCTTATGGAGGCTGGCCTGATACTCCAGCGAGTCGCGGCACCAGTCGGCGGCCTCGTCCTCCTGGCCGTCGCGCCACAGCGCCTCGGCGAGCGCGACGCGCACATCGTCGCGGTTTGGCTCGCTGTCTAGCACGGCGCGGAACTCGTCGATCGCCTGGCTGTACATCTGGCCGCGGGCGTAGAGGCGGCCGAGTCCGGGCCGGCTCAGCCGAAACTGCCCGGCCGATCCCGGCGTCTCGGCGTACAGCCGCATCAGCTGCTCGCGCAGCTCGGTGAGGTTGGGCTGAATCTCCAGCGCGCGCTCGTAGCTGGCGATGGCCTCAGCGCGCTGGCCGAGGGTTTGCTGCGCGAGTCCAAGTCCATAGTAGGCGGCGATGCTCTCAGGGTCGGCGCGCAGCACATCTTGAAAGGCTGCGACCGCTTCCTGGGGCTGGTTGCCGTTCAGATACGCTTCGGCAAGCAGGCGATGGGCCTCAATCGTATCTGGGGCGTGGTGCAGAATATGCTGCGCAATGCCGACCGCTTGGTCAGCGGCGCCAGTTTCGAGCGCCCGGCGGGCTTGGTCGAGCAGTGACTGAAGTGGCACGTTCGCCATACATCGCTCCTCTCGGCGGCTACCCCCGGTGCCACGCGAGTTAACAAAGCTATACTATCGTTGGTGACGGCTCCCACGGGTAAACCACATGGGCTTCAAGGGGATGCCGCCCCATCCCACAGAATTACGTTTGGAGACTAGATGCAAGATGTTGACCGCTGCGTTCACATCTCGATCCCATCACTAGGCCACAATGTAGGCGTTAGTGACTCCGCTCCGACAACGGTTTCTAAACTAGGTTGCTACGACTGCGAACACAGCTTAGAGATAGTGCAAGGGTTTACCAGAATCCCCATTTGGCCAGCTTCTACCGCTTTGCCAATGGTCATACCAATTGAACTTTGAACTTTGCCCACGCAGTATCCAAGATCTTTCGCAGCCCGCGACTCTGGTCCATTTTCAGCGCATGACGGTCTGGTATTCCAGAGCGAAAGCTCCTCGTCTTTACTACCTAGCACTGTAACACCGCGCTAGCGGCGGAACAGGCACGCTGCTCATTATAACGCGCTCAGTCAAGCGAAACAATGCGAGAATCGGTCGGTCAGACGTGTTTTTGTGGGTCCTGATGGCCCGGGACGAGGCGCTGCTGATGCCGGCGGCCGGTTTGTTATACTGCTGCCCGGCAGTTTTGGGAAAAATGATGAGAACGAAGCGATTCAGAGTGATGATTCGGGGCCTGCGCTGGGCGGCGCTGCTGCTCTGCGCGCTCCTCCCGGCGTGTGGGCCACGTGGTGCGCGGGCCGCGCCCCTGAAGGTCGTGGCCAGCATTGCGCCGCTGGCCGACTGGAGCCGGCAGGTCGGCGGCGCGCGCGTCCAGGTGACGCAGCTGGTGCCGGCCGGCCAGGACCCGCGCAGCCACACGCTGTCCGATGCCGAGCGCGCGGCGGTCCAGGCGGCCGATGTCGTGCTGCTCAACGGGCTGGGGCTGGAGCCGTGGCTCGATGAGCAGCTCAGCGAGCGCCCCAACACCCGCACCGTGGTGGTCGAGGTCGCGGACTATGTGCGTGCCGAGATCACAGCGCTGCCGGCGCAGGCGCAGCTACCGCAGTCGTCGGCGCTGCGCGAGGGCGGCGAGGGCGATGACCGGGCCGAGCCGGCGCCGCTGCCCCGGCAGCGCTTCAGCCCCTACCTGTGGCTCAGCCCGGCGTCCGCGCGGCAGATCGTGACGCTGATCGCGCAGAGCTTCGCCCGCGCCGATCTCGCCGGCTGGCCCGGCTACCGCCAGCAGGCCGCGCTGGTCAACGCCGAGATCGAAAACCTCGACCATCGGCTGCAGCGGATGCTCGATCAGCTGCCGCGCAGCACCGTGGACGACCTCGACAGCTTTCTGCTGCCCTACACCCAGCACTTTCACTGGCAGACCGACACGCCGGCCGTGGCGCTGCTGGCCCGGCCAACCGTGGTGGCTGTGGACGCGCTGCTGCCGCCCGAGCAGCAGCTGGCCCTGCTTGGCACCCGCCGCGCTAGTGTGCGGCTCAACCCGCTGGGCCAGGACAGCTATCTGGTGCTGATTCAGACGCTCACCGATCAATTTGTGCAAGGACAAAAATGAAGCCGTTCGCATTTTACGTGGCCCGGCTGGCCCTCGCCGCCGTGCTCCTGGCCGGCTGCGAGGCGCAGAGCGCTGGCCCGGCCGCCACGGCGCCGCCCAGCGCTCCGAGCGCTGTAGCTGCGCCGACCGCCGCGGCTGCCACGCTGGCGCCGCCAACTGTGGCGGCGCCATTGCCGCCAGTGGCCAGCCCAGCAAACACTACGAGCGCGCCGCCGACCCAGGCGGCGACATTGCCGCCAGTGGCTAGCACAGCTAGCCCTGCAAGCGCCACGAGCGCGCCGCCTACGAGCGCGCCGCAAGCCAGCGCCGCGCCCACGAGCGCGCCGCCGGCCACGGATGCGACGCCGCCCGCCGCGGGCGCCGCCTGCGCGCCGGCGCCGCCGATCAGCGCCGGGCCGACGGATACGGTCGTCGCGCTCGCGCCGCCGCCGGCGGCCGGCGCGCCGCCGCTCAATCGCTACGAGCTGACCCTGGACCTCAACCGCGCCGCCGCGACCGTCACCGGCACCACGACGGTGACATTCTATAACCGCACCGGCCAGCCGCTCAGCGACCTGGTGTTCCATCTCTTTCCCAACCTGCCGGACTTTGCCGGCGAGCTGAAGGTCGGCTGTGTGGCTGTGGAGGGCCAGCCGGTCACGGCGGCGCTGGAGGATGGCGGCTGGCTGCTACGCGTGCCGCTCGCGGCGCCCATGACTGGCGTCGGGCCGCTGCGGGTTGATATGCAGTTTGTGACCCGCACCCCGACCGACGCCGGCGACACCGCGTATGGCGCCTTCAACGCCGAGGGCGCTGTCTGGACGCTGGCCTCGTTCTACCCGATCCTGGCAGTGCGCGTCGGCGACGCCTGGGATACATTGCGGCCCAACGGCTGGGGCGACTATGTGTTCAGCGAGGACAGCGAATATCGCCTGGCCATCACCGCCGACGCCGCCGATGGCCTGCTGGTGGCGACGGGCGCGCAGGAGGGCGCCTGTGATCGGCCGCGCTGCACGGTGATCGTGCGCGCCGGCTCGCAGCGCGATGTGACGCTGGCGCAGCTGCGCGGCTGGCAGCAGCTGCGCGCCCAGGCCGGGCCGACCACTGTGATCTCGTCGTTTCCGCCGGAGCAGGCCGCGGTCGGCCAGCGGGCGCTGGAGCTGAGCGCCGACGCGATCCAGAAGTACAGCGAGCACTTTGGGCCGTATCCGTACACCGAGTTCGATATTTTTCCGATCGCGGCCCACACCTTTGCCGGCGTCGAGTACCCCGGCATGACCATGATCGGCAGCGCCTACTATGAGCGCCCCGACGACCCGCGCCTGGATTTGCAGGACGTGGTCGTCCATGAGGTCGCGCACCAGTGGTGGTACAACATCGTCGGCAACGATATTCTGCGCGAGTCGTGGCTGGACGAGGGCATCACGTCGTATACCGCCGAATATCTGTACACCGAGTGGAGTGGCCAGCCGCTGAAGCAGCTGACCGCCAACCGCACGGCGTCGCTGGCTCGCCGCGGCCTGATCAACACGCCGATTGATCTGGGAGTCAACGAGTACGAGTCTGGCGGGCGCGTATGTCGGGGTGATCTACGGCCGCGCGCCGCTGTTCATGGACGCGCTGCGCCATGAGCTGGGCGACGAGACATTTTTCAAGCTCCTGCGGCTGCACTACGAGCGCAACCGCTTCGGCGTGGCCACCAGCGCCGGCTTTCAGCAGGAGGCCGCCGAGGTCGCCGGGCGGCCGCTACAAGAGTTTTTCAAGACGTGGCTGCAGCACGTCGTACAGTAGTGGCCGGCGCTGAGCTGCGGGCCGATCAGCCGCGCAGCCCGCTGATGCGCTGGCTGCTCAATCCGCGCCGCCGTGTGGCGGTGCCAGCGGCGGCGCTGGCGCTGGGTCTCGGCGCCTGGGCGCTGCTGTGGCGGCGCTGGCCAGGGTTGCGCGGCCCGCTGGCGGCGGTGGCGGCGCTGGGCGCGGCGGTGGCGGCGCGTGGCCTGGACGAGGCGCTGCGCCCCGAGGTTGCCGAGCTGACCCTTGCAACGCCCAACTTGCCGCCGGCCTTCGACGGCCTCCTCATCGCCCACCTCAGCGACTTTCATCTGGGCGAGCCGCTGATCACGCCCGGCATCCGGCGCACCGTGCGGCGGGTGATGCGCCAGCGGCCCGACCTCGTCGTCGTCACCGGCGACTTTGTGACCGACCGGCTCCACCCTGCGCTCGCGCCGCTGCTCGATCTGCTCGCGGCGCCGCTGGGCGTGTTTGGCATCTGGGGCAACCATGACTACTGGGGCGACCACGCCGCGCTGGCAGCGCTGGTGGCCGCGCACGGCGTAGCAATCCTGGACAACGCGGCCGTCCCGCTGCACCGCGGCGCCGCCACGATCTGGCTGGCCGGCGTGGATGATCAGTGGCTCGGCTCGGCGCGCCTGGATACGGCGCTGGCGGCGGTGCCATCCGGCGCCTGGACGCTGCTGCTGGCCCACGCCCCCGACCTGGCGACTGCGGCGGCGGCGCGCGGCGTGGCGCTGCAGCTGTCGGGGCATACCCACGGCGGGCAGATTGTGCTGCCGCTACGCGGCGCGCTGTGGCTGCCGCGCTTCAGCGGCCGCTTTGTCGGCGGCGTCTACCGCGTGGGCGCGATGTGGCTGTATGTCAGCCGCGGCCTCGGCGGCATGCCGCTGCGCCTGGGCAGCCGCGCGCAGGCCACGCTGATCCGCGTGACGCGGGGCTAGCTTTTAGGGCACTATGAGGTGCTCAGCTTTACGAAAAAGCGCCAGGAGTAAATCCAGCTGTGTCACGAGATGCGACTCGTAACAAAGGACAATTGATATTGAGTCCGACAGCTTTATCTTCTATAGAAAACCCAATCAATGAATTGAATGAAATGGTGATATGACACGGCTTCCAAGCGGGAGGTCCAGCAATATACTTACATCCTTCAGCTACCAAGAATATCTCATCATCCTCGACAAGTGATGAAATAATACGGATTTGGAGATAGCGATGGGAAACGGTATAAAACCAGAATTGAGCTTTCCCATCTTGGAAGGGTTCCATAGCTCTACGAATAGGTTCAGCGAGTAGGCTATCAAGTATTTCCATTGCCAAGCTCCCGGAGATGTGCGGCCGCTGAGCGCGGTAGCCCCTGATCAAGCAGCAGCATGCGGCCCCGGCAGCTCGATCATCCGGTCTTCCAGCATGGCGGCCGCATACTGCAGCGCCTGGCGCAAATCCTCGGCCTCTAGCTCAGGATACTCCGCGAGCAGCTCTGTCCGATCTGGATAGGTGGCGATCAGGTCCAGAACCCGGCGCACGGTCAGGCGCAGGCCGCGAATACAGGGCTGCCCCGCCAGCAGCGCGGGGTCGGTGGTAATACGATCAAAGGTTGGCATAGCGCCTCCGTGGGTGTCGCAGGTAGTGTAGCAGCGATACGGTTATAACAATGAAGTTGGGCAGGGCGCACATCCTTATCTGGATGATGCCTGGCTAATTCTGCGCTGGGCAAGCAGCGCGGCAGTATCATCCTGCATCACTGCGAGCCAGCTGGTGCATCAGCAGCTGCCGTGATCGCTGGGTTCCACAGCGATGTCCACGGTCGCGGCTGCGGATTCAGTGCCTGCCACATCACAACTCCGCCGGCATGGTCAGGGCCAATTTCTTGAAATCCGCAGCGCTGATACAGCTGTCGGGCCGGCTCGTTGCCAATGTTGTAGCTGATCGCAACCTCTTTGGCCTGGGGATATGCCCGGAACAGCGCCAGCAGCTGGGTGAGGGCGGCGCGGCCATAGCCCTTTCCCTGGTGCGCCTGGTCCACCATCAAGCGCATGATAAAAAAGCGATCATAGGCCGGGTCGGCGTTGTAGAGCAATAGTCCAACCGGCTCAGCATTGGCATACAGCACTATTGGCATCAGAATTAGATGGGCGAGCTCGCCGCCGAAGCCATAGGCCGCCTCCAGCAGCGAGACATAGTTCGGCGCGACCCAGCGCTGCTGCTCAGGCGCAACCTGAAGCGCAATGACCTGCTGCCAGTTCGCCACTGTAGCCGCCTGCAAAGAGAAATTCAAGCTCTATTGCCTCCTACTCGTCAGCTCATACCGAGGACTTTGGCGGCGCTCGCAGCTGCGCCACACCGCCCGTTCACCCCGCTAAATCGTAGCAGCGCTGGGCGCCCGGAGCAACGCCGACGGCCGGCGCGGGCCTCGGGTTGGCGGGCAAAAAATGCTATACTTGGCCATCGTCGCTACGTTTGCCATGTCGCAGGTTGGAGGCTTATGTCCCGCTCACGCCCAAGCCAGGTCGCCTATGTTTGTTCGTTTTGCACCCGCTCCCAAGAAGAGGTTCAGCGCCTGATCGCTGGGCCGGGCGGCGTGTTTATCTGCGACGAATGCGTGGGCTTGTGTACTAAGATTCTTGCCGAGGAGCGCGCCGCCGCCGATCCGCCCGCCGCGCTGCCGGTCGGCCGCGTGCCGGTACCGGCCCGTATCCGCGAGCAGCTGGACCAGTACGTGATCGGCCAGGAGCGGGCCAAAAAAGTGCTATCGGTCGCGGTCTACAACCACTACAAGCGCATCGGCGCCGGGCTGGAGGTGGATGGCGTTGAGCTACAGAAGTCGAACATCCTGCTGCTCGGCCCGACCGGCAGCGGCAAAACCCTGCTCGCCCAGACGCTGGCCCGGATTCTCGATGTGCCCTTCGCCATCGCCGACGCCACCGCGCTGACCGAGGCTGGCTATGTCGGCGAGGATGTCGAGACGATTCTGCTGCGGCTGCTCCAGGCCGCCGACGGCAACCTTGAGCGGGCGCAGGTCGGCATCCTCTACATTGATGAGATCGACAAGATCACCCGCAAGTCCGACAACCCCTCGATCACCCGCGATGTCTCGGGCGAGGGCGTCCAGCAGGCGCTGCTGAAAATCATCGAGGGCTGCGTGGCCCATGTGCCGCCGGTCTCGGGCCGCAAGCACCCGCAGCAGGAGTTTATTCCGTTCGACACCACCAACGTCCTGTTTATCTGCGGCGGCGCGTTTGAGGGCCTGGAGGCGATCACCACCAAGCGGCTGGCGAAAGACCAGGGCATGGGCTTTGGCCGCGGCAAGCCGGCCGGCGCGACTCCTGGCGGCGCCGTGACGCCCGACGATCTGCTGCGCTTCGGCCTGATCCCCGAGTTTATCGGCCGCCTGCCGGTCGTCGCCCACCTGGCGCCGCTCGTGGAGCGCGACCTCCTCCGTATTCTGACCGAGCCGCGCAACGCCCTGATCAAGCAGTACCAGAAAATGCTGCAGCTCGACCGCGTCGAGCTGGAGATCACGGCCGACGCGCTGGCGGCGATTGCCCAGCAGGCGCTGGCCGCCGGGACCGGCGCGCGGGCGCTGCGGGCGATCATCGAGGGGCTGCTGCTCGACCTGATGTACGAGCTGCCGTCGCGCGATAATGTCAGCCGGTGTATTATCAACAGCGAGGTAGTAGAGGGCCGCGGCCACCCGATCCTGGTGCCGCGCGCCGCGAGCCGCCGAATCATGGAAGAAGCCAGCTAAGCGAGGTTGCTATGCCACTGTTGCGCCGGACCCGCTCCAACCCCGTTGACCAGCGCCCGCCGCGCCGGATTCTGGTCGCCGACGACGACGCCGATATTGCCAAGCTGGTCCGGCAGGCGCTGAACGACCCGCGCTACACCTTCGACACCGCCGCCGATGGCCTGGAGGCGGTGCGGCTGTTTCGCAAGGCGCCGTTTGACCTGGTGCTGCTCGACGTGATGATGCCGTTCGTGGACGGCTTCGAGGCCTGCCAGCGCATCCGCGAGCTGTCCGACGTGCCGATCATCATGCTGACCTCGCGCAGCGGCTCCGACGATATTGTCCACGGCTTTGCGCTGGGCGCCGACGACTACATCACCAAGCCCTTCAAGCTAGCCGAGCTGGTCGCGCGCGTCGAGGCGATCATGCGGCGCATTGACGGCGGCCACGAGCGCCCGGCGCCTGCGCTGCTCCACATCAGCGACCTGACGATTGATAAGCCGCGCCATGTCGTCACGCTGGGTGGCAAGACCGTCGCCCTGACGCCGATGGAGTTTGAGCTGCTGTACTTTCTGGCCGCCAACAAGGGCATGGTCTTTGACCGCGAGACGCTGTTCCGCGAGGTCTGGGGCTATGAGTATGTGGGCGAGACCAACTTGGTCGACGTGTGCGTGCGGCGGCTGCGCGAAAAAATCGAGGCCGACCCGTCGAAGCCGCTGCGGATCGTGACGGTGCGCGGCATCGGCTACAAGCTGGCCGACCCCGACGAGCTGTAGCCGTGGCCTGGCTCGCGCCGCTGCCACTTGGCCAGTGACCGTTTGCGACCGCTTTGTCACCGCGCTAAAACTGCTTTGAAACTGGTCCCCATTTGGTCTTGACAATCTTGACTTCCCAACGTATATTAGTCAACAACTAAATAGCACACACTCTTATCCAGAGGGGTGGAGGGACCGGCCCGACGAAACCCCAGCAACCGCGAAGTGTGCTGCGCCGACGAAACTGCCCATGGCAAACGCCCGGCAGCGACCACGCCAGCCCGTTGCAGCGGTGCTAATTCCGGCAGTGTTGCCCTGGAAGATGAGAGGTGGTGGTCAAGCGTGCGGCTGCGTGCGCTCCCTACACCTCTGTCCCTTTGGATAGCGGTGTTTTTGTTTGGAGCACGCCGATGACCACAGCCACCCACCCCAACCGCGTTGAGCAGCTAAAGATCGAAAAAGATGGTCTGGATGTGCTGGCCGACATCTACCGCTACGCCGAACTCAACGACATCGCCGCGGTCACGGCCGACGACATGGATCGCTTCAAGTGGTACGGCCTGTACCACGACAAGCCCAAGAATGGCCGCTTCATGCTGCGGGTCAAGGTGCCGGGCGGCGCGCTGACCAGCGACCAGGTCGAGGCCATTGCCGGGCTGGCCGAGACCGTCGCCACGCAGCGCACCGAGCTGACGACGCGCCAGACGATCCAGCTCCACGGCATTGAGCTGCGCAGCATCCCCACGGTCTTCAGTACCCTGGAAAGCGTCGGCCTGACCAGCGTCGAGGCCTGCGGTGACGTGCCGCGCAACATCGTGTCCAGCCCGGTGGCCGGCATCGCCGCCGACGAACTGGTCGACCCGCGGCCGTTTATCAAGGCCGTCAACGAGCTGTTTTTGAACAACCGCGCCTACTCGAATCTTCCCCGCAAATATAAAACCTCGATTGCGGGCGGCTCCGGCGACGCCGGTGAGTCGCCGATCAACGACCTGGCGCTGACGCCGGCGTTTGGCAGCGTCAACGGCGAGCGCACACTGGGCTTCAACGTCAAGGTCGGCGGCGGCCTGTCGAACGAGCCGCACTTGGCCGACGACATCGACGTGTGGGTGCCGGCCGAGGAGGCCGCGGTCGTCGAGCTGGCCCACCACGTGACGACGATTTTCCGCGACCACGGCTACCGCGAGAAGCGGACCCACGCCCGGCTGAAATTTCTCCTGATCGACTGGGGCGCCGCCAAGTTCCGCGAGGTGCTGGAGGCCAGCATCGGCCGCCCGCTGGCCCGTGCTAGCGCCGACCGGCCGGCGGCGACCTACACCGGCGACTTTCTGGGCGTTCACCAGCAGAAGCAGGCTGGCCGCTCGTTTGTCGGGCTGCTGGTGCCCGAGGGCAAGATCACGCCGGCGCAGCTGCGCGAGCTGGCCCGGCTGGCCCGCGAGTACGGCGAGGGCGAGCTGCGGCTGACCAACAACCAGAACACGCTGGTGCCGCACATTCCCAACGAGCGGGTGCAGGACTTTTTGCAGGAGCCGCTGCTGCAGGAGCTACAGCCCAACGCGCCGACCTTTCAGCGCCACCTCGTGGCCTGCACCGCGCTGCCGTACTGCAACTTCGCCACCGTCGACTCCAAATCGCTGGCCGGCGATCTGGCCCGCCAGCTGGACGCCGCGGTGCCGCTTGACGAGCCGATCCGCATCCATATGTCGGCCTGCCCGCACTCGTGCGCGCAGCACCACATCGGCGACATTGGTTTGCAGGGCGGCCTGGCCAAAATCAACGGCACGCCGACCCCGACCGCCGACGTGCTGCTCGGCGGCGCGCTGGGCGACAACGCCCGCCTGGCCCGCAAAATTGCGCTGAAGGTGCCGTGGACTGACCTGCCCGGCCGGCTGGAGCGGCTGCTCAAAAGCTACAAAGTTGAGCGCTGCGGCAAAGAAACCTTCAATGCCTGGATCAGCAAGCAGAGCGACGACGAGCTGCGGGCGCAGCTGGGCTTTGCACCGGGGCAGGGCCGCGGCAATGGCAAGGGTGTGTGGGACGAGGAGGGCGGCTACAACAAGACGCCCGCCGCCGTCGCGCAGCCGGCCGGGAGCTAGTGATGTTTAGTGTATTGCAACAGCCGGCGCCACAGACCGTGGACCTGGAGCGCTGGAACACCGATCTGAGCGCGGCGACGCCCGAGGAGCTGCTGCGCTGGGCCAGCGCCCGCTGGGGCGACCGCGTGGCGCTGTCCTGCTCGTTTGGCGGCGCCGCCGGCATGGTGCTCCTCGACATGGTGATGCAGGTTGCGCCCAGCACGACCGTGCTCTACGTCGACACCGGCCTCTTGTTCCCGGCGACCTACCGCGTCGTCGAGGCCGTGCGGCGGCGCTACGGCATCGATCCGCTGGCGGCGCGGCCACGGCAGTCGGTGACGCTCCAGGCCGAGCACGAGGGCGCCGCGCTGTGGGAGCAGGACCCGACGCGCTGCTGCCAGCTGCGCAAAGTCGAGCCGCTGGCCGACGCGCTGCTGCCCTACGCCGCCTGGATTACCGGGATTCGCCGCGATGGCGCCGCGACCCGCGCCAACGCCCAGACGGTCGAGTGGAGCAACAAGTACGGCCTGGTCAAGCTCAACCCGCTGGCCGCCTGGACCGAGCGCGACGTGTGGCGCTATATCCACGCCAACAATGTCCCCTACAACCCGCTGCTCGATCAAGGCTATCGCTCGCTGGGCTGCTACACCTGTACGCGCCTGCCCAGCGGCGACGATCCGCGCTCCGGGCGCTGGGTCGGCTTCAACAAAACTGAGTGCGGCCTGCACGTCGAGACGGCCTAACCCCCTTTTTCCTAACCAGCCCAGAGCTTGCAGGCGGCCTCGGCCACCTGCAGGCTACGGCTGTGTCCAAAACACGGAGCATCACGATGACTCAACCACAGCATCCCAACACCCAGGAGCGGGTACGGGCGATTCTGGTCGGCTTTTCACTGGACTGGTGGGCGGTGGTGATCGCGCTGGCGCTGGTGGCGCTGGTGTGGAGCGGCCTCCTGCCGCTGATCGGCTGGTAGGGCGCCGCGCTGGGCGGTAAATAGAGAGCGAGAAAGGAACTGCGCGATCATGGCAACGACACTGACACAACCACGGGCCGACTTCGGGCTGCTACAGCGCGTGCTGCGGCTGGTGCCGGGGCTGGCGCTGCTGCTGGGCATCGGCTATGCCGGCAAGCTGGCCGAGACGGCGATCAAAGCCATTGGCAAGGCGCAGCATCTCTCGCTTCCCAACATCGAGTACGTGCTGTGGGCGATTATTTTTGGGCTGGTGATCGGCAACCTGTTTGGCGGCCAGCGCTGGTTTGCGATCTTCAACCCCGGCATCGCGACCTATGAGTTTTGGCTGAAGCTGGGCATTGTGCTGCTGGGCGTGCGCTTTCTGCTGGGCGACGTGCTGAAGCTCGGCGGCCTGAGCCTGGCGCTGGTGATCATCGAGCTAGCGGTGGCGATCGGGATCATGGTGCTGTTCAGCCGTATGTTTGGCCTGGGGCCGAAGCTGACCGGCCTGCTCGCCATCGGCTCGTCGATCTGCGGCGTGTCGGCGATCATCGCGGCCAAAGGGGCGATTGACGCCGACGACCAGGACTCGTCGTTTGCGATTGCGGCGATTTTGGCGCTGGGCGCGTTCGGGCTGTTTGCCTACCCGGCGATTGGTCACTTTTTGCACATGAGCGACAAGGCGTTTGGGCTGTGGGCCGGGCTGGCCGTCGATAACACCGCCGAGGCCAGCGCTGCCGGCGCGCTGTTCTCCGACGCGGCGGGCAAGGTTGCGGTGCTGACCAAGACGACCCGCAATGCGATGATCGGCTTTGTAGTGCTAGGCGCCGCGGTGTACTTCGCGTCGCGCGGCGGCCATGAGGTCACTGGCTCCAAAGTGGCCTTTGTCTGGTCGAAGTTTCCGAAGTTTGTCTTGGGCTTTCTGGTGATCTCGGCGCTGGCCAGCATCCCCAACTTTTTCGCCAAAGAGCAGATCGCCAGCCTGGCCAACCTGAGCCGCTGGGCCTTTCTGCTGACGTTCGCCGGCGTCGGGCTGCGGACCAACTTCGGCGAGCTGCGCCGGCAGGGCCTCAAGCCCTTCGTCGTCGGCGCGCTGGCCGAGCTGAGCGTCTCGGTCGTGACGCTGGGCCTGGTGATCGGCGCGGATAAAATCTTCGGCCTGGGCTAGCGGTCAGTCACCGCCCAATGGTGAAGCAGCGCGCTCCAGGCAAGTGCCTGGGGCGCGCTGCAACTCCGAGCCAGCTTATGCGCGGCTGAAGGCGGCCTTGAGGCCAGCGGCGGCCTCCGCGACGGCGTCCTTCGCTTTGGGAATAATCCCGGCCATGCTGAAAAACTCGTGGGTCACGCCGGTGTAGCGGGTCAGGGTGGTGGCGACGCCGGCGGCCTTGAGGCGCGCGGCATAGGCCTCGCCCTCGTCGCGCAGCGGGTCAACCTCGGCGGTAATCACAGTGGCCGATGGCAGCCCGCGCACATCGGCGCGCAGCGGCGAGGCGTAGGGACTGGCGCCATCGGCTGAGCGGCGCAGGTAGTAGCCCCAGAACCACTGCATCAGGGGCGTGTTGAGCGGCTGGGCATCCACAAACTCGCGGTATGAGTCGGTGTTGAAGGCATAGTTGGTGATCGGGTAGATCAGCAGCTGATGCACCGGCAGCGCCACCTTGCGGTCGCGGGCCAGCAGCGCGGTCACGGTCGCCAGGTTGCCGCCGGCGCTCTCACCGCCGACCGCGACCTGCCGCGGGTCAACCCGGATCGACGCGGCGTTTGCCAGCACCCAGCGGTAGGCGGCCAGCGCATCCTCGGGCGCGGCGGGGAAGCGGTGCTCGGGCGCCTGGCGGTAGGCCACCGAGATCACCGCACACTGCGCGGCGTTGCAGAGCGCCCGGCACGACGGGTCGTAGGTGTCGAGGTTGGCGATCACCCAGCCGCCGCCATGAAAGTAGACCAGCGCCGGGAACGGGCCAGGGCCAGTCGGCTGGTAGATGCGCAGCAGCAGCTGCTGGCCGGCGCCGCCGGGGATCAGGCGGTGGGCGATGTTGCCGACCGGCTCGACCGGCGACTTGCCCTGCTGCGTCACGACCGCCAGCACCGCGTTGGTCAGCGCCGAGCCCTGGCGGGCATTCGTGGGCGTGAGGTCGGTGATTTTGGGCGCCTCAAGCTCGGCGAGCGCGTCGATCACGGCCTGCATCTCGGGGACCAGCGCGGGCAGGGCGGCGGCGCTGGCGGCAGCGCTGGCGGCGGTAGGCAGGTGCGGCGCGGCGCCAGCCAGCGCTGGCAGCGCGGCGTCGCCCACGGCGAGGGCCGCGGCGCTAGCGCCCAGCAGCTTGGTGAAGGTGCGGCGGGTGATATGATCGCTCATGATGACTCCAGTGGTTCTAATGCAAATACAGCTGTCGGTCGGGCGCCGGGCGAGCAGCGGCTTGCCCGGCGTGGCGGTCTACGCATCAGCTGCTCAGCTGGGGGAGCACACAGAGGCGTCGTGGTTGGGTGGGGCGCGGCCTCCTGTGGGGCGGCTGACCAGAGTGTTGCTTTGTGGCAGCGTGGCGGTCAGCGGTTGCTGCGGCGATCGTGCCGCGAAAGGGCGATAGAGCATATCGCGCGCCACCCCTGCTGAGGTAGCGCGAGCGGAGGTGTGGCTGACGGTCAGCTGCTCAGGCGCTGGGCGCGGCTCACCAGCGCCGCCACCACGGTTTGATCAGCGCGGCCCGGCACTGCTCGTACTCGGCGGCGGTCTGGGCGTAGCGCTGGGGTGCCAGGGCCGCGCTGGCCGCCGCGAGATGCCGCGCGAGCGACGCGGCGCACTGCGCTGCCGTGGCGGTGTCGGCGACGAGCGCGGCGGCCTCGGCGCCGGCGCCGAAGACGTGGAGCAGCACGGTCCAGGCAAAGCGCTCGTCGGTGGCCGTGCGTGCGACCGCCAGGTCGAACTGGCCGCGGTCGCGCACCAGGCCGATCCACAGCGCGGGGCTGGCGTAGTCGAGAATAATGTTGCCGAAGGCCGCGTCGTCGTAGCGCTGGGCGCTGATCTGAAAGCCGCGCCCGAGTAAAAAATCAAAGTGCGCGCGGACCGCCGCCAGCTCGCGCGCCGCCTGCTCATCGCTCATGCGCCGAGTATGCCATGCGCTGCACAGGTGTGCAACGGCGGGCAATGGGTCCGCGTGGCAGCTATCTATGAACCTACGCCCCGTGGTCGCGCAGCCAGCGGAGGACGCTCCAGGTGGCGCGGCAGTCGGCCTCCAGGTAGGCGCTCAGGATCGCCATCTCGCGGCTGGCCTGCGGGTCGGGCTGGCGGTAGGCGTACCAGCCGATGATCTGCGCCAGGCCGCCGCTCGACAGATTTTTGGGCCACTACGGGTCGTAGCTGGGAGCACTGCTCGCCGCGCTGTCCGTTCCCTGCTAGTCATGGCACCTGGCGCGCACCAAAAACCTGTCGGCATGATACCGACAGGTTTGCTTGTCCAAACTTAGGCTATCTAGGGCACTGTGTCCCCCTAGCGGAGCCGCGGCTCTTACGCATTGTTGTCGAGGTAGCGATAGCACCACCACGAGTACGGGTCGGCAGTATTCCATGTGGAAGCCCATACCTGGCCCCAACTGCCATATTGCCACTTGCAGGCCCGGTTCATATCGATGCTGAAATAAGCATTGGTGTTGGGCAGTCGGCAGCGCCATCCATACGCATTATGTTGCACCAGGACAGCTTCGCCGGGGGGAGAGACCAAGACATAGCGGCAATACCCATAGAGATTGATGCCACCCAGTGAAAGAGTAGAGCCGGCATACGCAACGGATGATGGGCTACCGACAAAAAGGGTGCTGAGTGTTAAGATGACCACTGTAAGCAAGTTTAAGCGTCTCATTCGCATTCTCCATCAAACCTGCTGGAACATCGTCCAGTAGTTCTTGGTTACAACGACAAGCCAGTTGGACGTTACGGTTTTTATTGATGTGGCATCGGCCATTGACTTGCTACGTCCATTGTGGGTTTGGTGGCGTACTGGGCGGTACGCCACGGGCGATCTTGTCAATTTCTGTCTTTATGAGCAGCATCGATTAAGATATTAGCGCTCCGCCCGGTTACTTGCTGCTGCCACTGTTCGAGTCGTTGCCGTTCCAGGTGCGGCTCCCATCAGGATGGCGGTATGAACCGTCGGACCCGCGTGTGCCAACCTCATTGCCATATACATCACGGTAGGTCGTGTTGCCGCTCCAGTCTTTTTCTTCGGTCACATAGGACAGGCCAAAAGCGCTTTTCGCATTGTCGTCCTTCGAAACACCACCGTTGTCCCCCATGTTGGTTCCTCCGTTTGATCATTAGGGTTAGCTATTGAGCGCCTGTAGACAGGCTGCCCGTATTTCCGGCCATGCGTCTTGGTATAGTGCGAACCGATACAAGTCAGCATACTGGCCGCCGAAATACCGATGTGCGCGAAAACAGCCTTCTTCCACAACCCCCGCTGCCCGCATCATGGACAAAGACGGCTGGTTATAGCCATAGACTTCGGAATAGAGTTTCCGCAACGGAAAATAGGCGAACAAATAATCAATGAAGAGGATCAGCGCTTCAACTCCAATTTTCTGTCGCCGATAGGCGTCCGGCAAATAAATTGTGCCAAAAGCGTAGCCATCAACCAGGTTGGCATCGTAAGCGTAGACGGTGCCAATGGGCGTTTCATCGTTCCGCTCGCAAATCATAACCTGAGCCAGGATGGTGTGTTTGAGCCGCCACTCCAGGTCATTGGCAAACACCTCGTAGGTGGGCAATTCGCGGCGATTGATCCATAACATCAACAACTCTGGGTCGGTCGCCCATTGATACAGATGTGGGACATCAGTAGGAGTGATTGGACTAAGGCGAACGCGTTGTCCCTGCAAACGCAGGGCCTGAGTCTGGACCGCATCTGTATGCGCCGTTGTCATACGTTCCTCTCGCTAGTGCGCTGCTGTGGGCAGCCGGATAGTTGCCCACGGCAGAAGACTGTTCGGGTGTTTTCTGAGCGGCACGATAACCGTCGTCGGTTACCCACATCGCGGTGATGGGGTGCCGGATGAAAACGATTGAATGTTCCCGGTATTTGGATCAACGGCCATGGATTGCGTGCTGATCCAGGGGTAGTTGTTCAGAGACACATCACAATGGCGGCTAATTCCATTGGAGAGCTTGAGATCAACTCGTAACGTTTCGGTATCGCCCCACCACGAGTTCGTCGTTTTGACTTCCGACGCACTGCCACTCCAGCGCCACGTTGGATGCTCGCCCTTTTGGTTCACCCCGGTGATTGTCACCTCCGTCAATTTCACCGAGGTACTCCCTTTCATGTAGAGCCGAACTTGGACATAGGTCCAGGCCGCCGCCACAGGGGCTGTCTGAGCGAGGCCCAGTAGCACCACTACTACAACGGCGGTGAACATGTGGACCGCTTCTCTCATCCGCATGGTGTTCCTCCATCAAGACGCTGATTAACAGAATGCGTCTCTCGTACACGGATGAATATACTGCTACCAGTGGTCGTTTTCCATGATTTTGCATCGCTGTTCCATCGCCTCTTAGGATTAGGGACGCGCTGCGGTCCACACAAACTCCGCATGGTGCGTGCAATCGGAGGTTTCTGGATTCGGATTGTCTTCAATCAAATTTCCGGTCGCTTGCCCATCCGCAATCGACCCACTTAGGCTCAAATAGCGGACTTCATTGCCGTAGCGCACTGCAATCCGGTTAGCAGAAAATCGCCCCGTTCCGTCAATACGAATGGTGAGGCTAACAATGGTGGATTCATAGCCCGTATCGCGTGGTGAGATGCCAGCACAGTTCCCCTGAAGCGTTGGCCCGACTCCCGCTGGATAGGTAAAAACGACCGATCGCACGCGGCGATCAATAATAGTTATGGTTATCGTACCGCCGGCCGACGTTGATCCTTGATATGTGCCATCTGCAACAGGTATTTGGGCAGTTGTTGCTGTTGGGCGGATCGTCGGCCGGAGGGTCGGGCGTGCTGTTGGGACTGCCGTTGGGCGGATCGTTGGCCGGAGGGTTGGCCGCACTGTTGGGACTGCCGTTGGTCGAATGGTCGGCCGAATGGTCGGGCGCGCTGTTGGGATTGCTATCGGGCGAATGGTCGGCCGGAGGGTCGGGCGCACTGTTGGCACTGCCGTTGGGCGGATCGTTGGCCGGATGACCGGGAGGGCCGGAGCCTGAATCGTCGGGGACGGGGTTGCTGTTGGCTCGTTCGTTAACGTTGGCGCTGGAGTAGCTGTAGCACTTGGTATTTGTCCAGGTGTTATCGTTGGGCTTGGATTTAGCACAGTGGTAGCGATTGGCTCCGTGGTTACGGTTGCGGGTAGGGTCAAGTTGGGTTCCGCCGTTGGGCTTGGCGCCCCAAGCTCTGGCAGAGTCACCAGCGTTTGGGGTGGCCCTGACGTTTCCTGGGCCAGCGCTGAGGGTGGAGTAAGGAATTGTTGTGGTGCCTGGCGGCCCTGCGCAATCACGGCTGGTGCTGATGACTTCAAAACTGGGGTTATTTCTTCCCCGCCAAGCAGTGCAGTCGGAGTGATTACTGAGCGGAATGGAGCCAAAATGTCTGTGCCAGGGATGCGCGAAAACCACTCTGGGCGGAACTCAGCTGTCAGCGAGAAAGAAATTATTAGCACAAGCAAAAATGCGATACTAAGGGGCCGTAGCCGCCGTCTACGCCGAATCTTTTTTAAGGCAACCCGCATCACCTGGATTGAAGGGTAGCGCTCCGTCTCCTTCAAAGCCATCGCCCGGAGAATAACAGCACACACATCCGCGCGTACCCGGCTTGTCTTAATCATTTCTATGAGTGGGTCAGCTTTTCCCTCGTGAACGTCCGATTGTCGGTCAGTACTATCTTTGGGTGTTTCGCCCGATACTAAATAGGCAAGTACGCCACCTGCCGCATAAATATCGCCCTTGATGGTTGCTGATGGCCTGTGGCTCACTTGACGTATATCGGCATATCCTTTCGAATGACCTGGTCTCGTGTCAACCAAGCGACCATCAGAAAAGGTCGCACCTTTTGCAAGACTGAAGTCGAGGAGCACCAACGACCCATCCTGGCGCATTTTGATATTGGCAGGCTTGACATCGCGATGCAACACCTTTGGGTGGAGATACTCAAGGACGTTAAGGAGATCATCCATCAACGCAAGTTTTTGCCGCTCCGGCAGTCCGAGCACGTGCATGTTGTGCAGGGTCGCCCCGGGGATGAACTCCATGACCAGAAAATGCCCCAGTTCTGTGATAAACGAATCATAGAACTGGGGCAGGTTCGGATGGGATAAGGACTGGATTAAGCGGGCAAGCGCCCGTTCGGATTGTGCATGCTCGACATCACGGAGCACTGTATGTTTAATTGCAACTTCCCGCTGGTTGGTCTGATCAGTAGCATGATATACGTCGCCATGAGCCCATCGTCGTACCACTCAATGATCTGGTACTGATTCTGTAACACGGTTCTAGGCTGTAGTTTGTACATGGGTAGCCATTATTCCTCTAGCCCACTATGCCGTGGGCGCGCAGTAGGCTCGAATAACCGATATCCGCGCCCACGTTCGTTCTCAATGTACTCGCATCCCGAATGTGTATACACTTTTAATCTTTGCCGAAGTTTGTACACGAGGTCTCGGAGTAGAGCTTGATACGAACTAAACTTTTGGTCATTAGCCTCAACGGTGACATTCCAAACAGCAGTAAAACATGCCCGAGCGCTACACCATTCTGGACTCTGCACAAACAAATGTTCCAATAAGCGGGATTGGTCAGGACTGAGATCAAGGATTTGATTTCCGATACTAAAATGTGACCCTGCCCAGGCAATAGGAAGCCACGGTTGGGTTTTCTCCGGATCATCAAAAACTAATAAGGGATTTGGGTGTCCAAACCCTATCTGATCATGTTGCCGCAATCTGTACGGTATAGTAATTCGTTGCTTATTAATAAATGTCCCGTTTTCACTATCGTAATCACGAATATAATAATACGGATCAGCATTCCGCTCAATGACAGCATGACAGCGTGATGCAAGCCTATAATATATGATAACAGTACAGCCTGAATCACGGCCAATTGTGCAGGGTTGATCAGTTAATAGGTAGTGGGCATGTTGAACTAAGCTAGCTTCACTCGGATCAAGCGCTTTTAATCCTGGCTGTTTCATAGGCTTCATACCCCATCATCACAACATATTATACAAGTAAGTACACAGATTGCTTGTGGTGGGCGCCAGTGTTGACGCGCCGATTGCCTCATAAGTGTTCTGTAGCTCAAATACTCAGGGATGGTTATAGCATTGGCTACGTGGCCGCCGCGCTGTGGTCGCGCAGCCAGCGGAGGACGCTCCAGGTGGCGCGGCAGTCGGCCTCCAGGTAGGCGCTCAGGATCGCCATCTCGCGGCAGTGGAGCGGGTCGGGCTGGCGGTAGGCGTACCAGCCGATGATCTGGGCCAGGCCGCCGCTCGATAGATTTTTGGGCCAGCGCGGGTCGTAGCTGGGGTTGTGGAAGGCCAGCGCGCCCACAAACTCCTTCAGTCCATAGCTCCAGGCGCCCGGCACCGCGCAGGCATGGTCGACCACGGTTTTTTCCAGGTCGTGCCACGGCAGGCGGCGCAGGCGGTGGCCGTCGTCGAGGTCGTGGCGCGCGGCGGCCTCGCGGGCGTAGCCCGGCTCGGCGCTGTGCCAGTGGTAGAGTGCGCAGTCGTCCCACTGCGCCACCAGCGCCTCGGTAAAATCAACGAACGCCTCGATCATCGCCAGCTCGGCGGCGTGATCCTCGCGGGCCGCCACAAACTGCTGGTAGCGCCAGCCGTCGCCATCGAGCCAGCCGACGCCGATCATAAAAATCATCGGCGTGCCGGCCAGCGCCGGCCACTCGCGCTCGAAGTCGACGTTGAGGTTGCTGAAGTACTCGAAGTCCACAAACAGCTCGTGGGCGCGGGCGGCGGGCGCGGCGGCGGCCGGGACGTGCATCGTGCCGTCGCGGTTGGCGCGTAGGATCGCCGCCATCTGCTTGGGGCGCCGGAGGCAGCCTTTGGGCAGCGCGGCCAGGTCGGCCGTCAGCAGCGCCTCCAGCGTCGGGACCCCGGCGGCGATCAAGTGGTCGCGGGCCTGCGCCCCGACCTGCCACATCTGCTGGAGGTGGCCGCCCGGAAAGCGGCCCATGATCTCGCGCCGGGCGGCGGCCCAGCTTTCGCTGTCGGCGCTGTGGTTGTAGGCCACCGCGTGGTCGCGCCACGGCACCAGCCGCGCGCCGTGGGCCTTGATCCACAGATACTCGTCGCGCTTGGCGGCGATGTCGGCGTCGAGCGGCGCGCCCAGCCGGGCGCTGACCGGCACGGCCAGCGGCGCGGCCAGCGCATCGCGGGTGATCAGCAGCGCCAGCGCCGGCATGCGGCTCTGCAGGTGGCCGACGATATAGCTGTAGAGCCGCACCTGGCTGCTGTAGAGCTGGAGGCGGTCGGGCTTGTTGGCGAGCTTGCTGGTGAATTTCAGGTCGATGACGACATAATGATCGTCGCTGGCATCGAGCGTCGCGGCCAGGTCGGGGAAGGTCGCGACCAGCCACGAGGCCAGCGCCAGCACATCCGCGACGCCATAGATCCGCTCGGCCGGCCACCACAGCGCGGCCTGGGCGATCACCGGCGTGCGGACGGCCATCAGCTGCACGGTCTGCTCGGCCCGCGCGCGGTCGCGGCCCTCGTAGCCGGCGGCGCACACCTGGACCGCCGCCGGGGCCACCGCGCGCAGCCAGGCCGCCTCGAAGGCGTAGCCCAGCTCGGCCAAAAAGCCCAGCAGCGAGTACTCGGGCTGATCGGGGCGCAGGCCGTGGCGTTCGCCGTGGTGCTCCAGCCAGACCGCCGCCGGGTCGCCGTCATAGAGCGGCCGGAGCTTGCTGGGCGTCACCCAGTCGTCGCCGACCGCCGGGGCATCAATCGTGGTGATGATCATGGCTGGCTCTGGTGTCATCGCGTGCTCTTGCTCCGCCCATCAGTATACGCCAGCCGGCCGCGGCCTGTCTGGGACGGCCCAACGTGCTATACTTTAAACTATCGGTGATGCAGCAGCCCGCGCTGCTGCGTTTTATTTCTAGATATTAAAGGCTGGGAGCGACACAATGGGGATTTTTGGGCGGCGCGACAGTGTGAGCGAGGCGGCGGTGATGGCCGCGCTGGGCACGGTCCAGGAGCCGGAGCTGGGCGGCGATCTGGTCAGCCGCAAGATGATCAAGGATGTGCTGATCGACGGCAGCAAGGTCACGTTTACCGTCGAGCTGACGACGCCGGCCTGCCCGCTGAAGGATCAGATCGAGGCCGAGACTCGCGCCGCGGTGCTGCAGGTCAAGGGCGTCACGGCGGTCGAGGTGCTGTTCTCGTCCAGCGTCAAGCCCAAAGCCGGACTCTACGACAAGGCCGGCATTCCCGGCGTCGCCAACGTGGTCGCCGTGGCCTCGGGCAAGGGCGGCGTGGGCAAGTCCACGGTCGCCGTCAACCTGGCGGTGGCGCTAGCCCAGGAGGGCGCGCGCGTCGGGCTGCTCGACGCCGACATCTACGGCCCGTCGGTGCCGCTGATGACTGGCGCGACCGGCTCGCCCCTGCCGGTCGACGGCAAAATGCAGCCGCTCGTCGGCCACGGCCTCAAGGTGATGTCGGTCGGCTTCATGGTCGCCCCCGACCAGGCGATCATCTGGCGTGGCCCGATGGTCTCGTCGCTGCTGCGGCAGTTTTTGTACGAGGTTAGCTGGGGCGAGCTGGATTATCTGATCATTGACCTGCCGCCCGGCACCGGCGATATTCAGCTGACGCTGGCGCAGGCCCTGCCGCTCTCGGGCGCCGTCATTGTGACTACGCCGCAGGACGTGGCGCTGGCCGACGTGGTGCGCGGCATCGAGATGTTCCGCAAGCTCAACGTGCCGATCCTGGGCGTGATCGAGAATATGTCATACTTTATCGCCCCCGACACCGGCAACCGCTACGATATTTTTGGCCACGGCGGCGGCGCCCGCAAGAGCGCCGAGCTGGACGTGCCATTTTTGGGCGAGATTCCGCTGGGCGCGGCGATCCGCATCGGCGGCGACCTGGGCGCGCCGGCCGTGACCAGCGACGCGCCCGACGCCTACGCCGAGGCCTTTCGCGGCGTGGCCCGCGCGCTGGCCGGTCGCGTCAGCGTCGAGGCCTTCGCCTAGCGCACTGGAACGATGACCATGACCGCAATTCAGCTTTTTGACCAGCCGCCGAGCACGTTTGCGCCGGCCGAAGATCAGTTCTACACCACGCGCGGCGCCGCGCTCGACTCGTTTGGCCGGCGCATCAACTATCTGCGCGTCTCGCTGACCGACCGCTGCAATTTTCGCTGCGTCTACTGCATGCCCGAGCACGGCGCCCACTTCGCGCCGCGGGCCGAGACGCTGACCGACGACGAGCTGCTCCAGGTCATCAGCGCGGCGGCGGCGGTCGGCTTCGAGAAAATCCGGCTGACTGGCGGCGAGCCGACGATCCGCCGCAATCTGGTCGAGATCGTGCGCCGCATCGCGGCGACGCCTGGCATCCGCGAGATTTCGATGACCACCAACGCGCTCAAGCTGGCGGCGCAGGCCGATGCGCTGCGGGCGGCCGGCCTGGCGCGGGTCAACATCAGCATCGACTCGCTGCAGCCCGCGCGCTTCCGGGCGCTGACTCGCGGCGGCGACCTCGGCAAAGTCTGGGCTGGCATTGCGGCCGCCGAGCGCGTCGGCTGGGCGCCGCTGAAGCTCAACGCCGTCGTGGTGCGCGGCCTGAACGACGACGAGGTCGGCGACCTGGCGCGGCTGACCGTGGACCGGCCCTGGCAGATGCGCTTTATCGAGGTCATGCCGCTGGCCGGCGTCGGCGACCTGGCCGAGTCCAGCGTGGTCAGCGCCGCCGAGATGCAGGCGCGCCTGGCGGCCGAGTTCGGGCCGCTGGAGTTTATCGGCTGGCAGGGCAGCGACCCGGCCCGCACCTTTCGTATCAAGGGCGCGCAGGGGACGCTCGGCTTTATCTCGTCGATCAGCGAGCCGTTCTGCAGCACCTGCAACCGCATGCGCCTGACCGCCGATGGCAAGCTCCACCTGTGCCTGCTGCGCGACAACGAGCTCGACCTGCGGGCGGCGCTGCGTGGCGGCGCCAGCAGCGAGGACCTGGCGGCGCTGCTGCGCAAGGCGGTGTTTTTAAAGCCCTGGGGCCACGGCCTGCCCGACGGCATCCGCCCGACGCTGCGCGGCATGTCGGAGCTGGGCGGGTAGGCTATGCAGCGATCATTTCAGCGGGGCGTCAGCGATCAGCGCTGGCGCATTTTTTTGCTAGCTGATCAGGCGAGGCGCTTATGAGGAGAATGCTATGCAGTCGGTTGTAAGGCCGCGGCCGGCGGCACGCCCGGCGGTGCTGTGGTTTGGCCTGCCGCGCTGGCTGATCGTGGCCTGGCTGGCGCTGCGGGTTGGGCTGTCGGCTTGGATGATTTAGTGGGCCGCCAGCAGCCCAGGATTTGCGGCGCGCACCGCGGGCATGTCGGCCCTGCGCCGCTGGCTGCTCGAACCGTGGGTCCACCAGGACACCAAATACTATGTCTCGATCGCCGAGCGCGGCTACCGTCTGGACGACGGCACGGCGCAGTTTCATCCGCTGTATCCGTGGCTTGGGCGGGTTGTCGGGACCGTGCTGGGCGGCAATATGCTGCTCGGCCTGCTGGTCGTGAGCAGCCTCTGCACGCTGGGCGCGCTGGCGCTGCTGTATCGCCTGGCGCTCCTCGACACCGACGCGGCCACCGCGCGGCGGGCGACGCTGTTCCTGGCGCTGACGCCGGCGGCGGTGATGCTGTTCGCGCCCTACACTGAGCCGCTGTTTCTCCTGTGCAGCATCGGCTGTCTGCTGCTGGCGCGGCAGGGGCGCTGGTGGTGGGCCGGGCTGGCCGGCGGCCTAGCAGCGCTGACCCGCCAGCAAGGTATTTTTCTGCTGGTGCCGCTAGCCTACGAGCTGTGGGTCGCCGCCGGCGGCCGCTGGCGCGCGCTCGTCGCCGCCTGGCGGCGCTGGCTGGCGCTCGGGCTGGTGCCGGCCGGGCTGCTGGTGTGGCTGGTCTACCGCGCCGTGGCGCTGGGCGACGTGGCGCTCGACTGGCACGAGCCGCGCACGCTGATCTACTCGTTTTTGATCAGCCGCAGCAGCGCCAAAGTTGTGCCGCAGCAGGGCTTTGTCTGGCCGTGGGTTGCGCTGACGCGGGCGGTGCGCAGCGTTGGGCAGCCCGGCAGCCTGACGACCGTGCTTGATCTGACTTTCGGCGGCGTGGCGCTGCTGTTTGCCGTGGTGGGCGCGCGCCAGCTGTGGCGGCTGCGCCCGTCCTACCTTCTCTACACCGCGACAATCCTGCTGGTCAGCTTTTCATACTATACCGGGCGGTTCTATCCCTATATGGGCCTGCCGCGCCACTGCCTGCTGGCGTTTCCGCTGGTGCTGCCGATGGCGCAGCGCTACCGCCTGCCGATCATCGGGCGCACGCTGCTGCTCGCTGGGCTGCTCGGCATGCTGTTCCTGCTCATGGTCTTTAGCTTCGAGTCCTGGATTCCGTAGTGGGCGCGGCCGACCGCCGCAGGTAGCCGCGCCCCGTCCCGCTACTCCTCGATCTTGAGCATGGCCTGGTAGCGCAGCTCCGACCAGGTGCGCGGCCCGACGATCCCGTCGGCGGTGAGGCCGTGCTTGGCCTGGAAGTCCCGCACCGCCGCCTCGGTCTGGGCGCCAAACACGCCGTCGACCGTCAGCTTGACGCCCGCGCCCGCCAGAATCTCTTGGACCTCGCGCACTGGCTCGCCCGTCGTGGGCGGGCTGGTGCGCTTCAAGGTCGGGCTTTGCTCGACCAGCGGGGCCGCTGGCGGCGGGCCGTGGCGGGCTGGGCGCCACGCGGCATTGGCGCCAGCGCCGTAGTCGGCCAGCAGCGTCGCCGCCGGCAGGCTCAGGCTGACGATGTGGTTCTCAGGGGTGCGGGCTAGAAAACTCCTGCCGTCGGCCGCTAGGTCGAGCACGGCCGCGGTCGTGATGCGCGCCGCGCTGCCGTCCATGCCGATCAGCCAGGTGCCGTTGGCGTCGGCCAGGCCGCCCTCGTCCAGGCTGACCAGCAGCCCAGCGCCGTCCGGCAGCCAGCGCACCGGCGGCGCATTCATGGCGAAGGCCGTGCTGTCCCACACGGTCTCCTCGCTGTCGCTGCGCTCGAACTTCAGCGCTGCCACCGTGATCGTGGCCGTGTCCTTGATCGTCGCGATGCTCAGCGTGACCGGCCCGGCCTCAGGATCGTCGGGGCTGATCATGGCATGCCGACCGTCGCTCAACCAGGTGCTGTTGGGGTCGTAGGCCAGCACCGGCGGGCCGCTGGGCGCGACCGGCTCGTCGTCCAGCACGCCGCCCGGTGCCCAGTCAATGGTGATCGGCGCCATGATGCCGCCGCGGACGTGGTGCATGCTGGCCCCCGCGCCGTCGGGGCCGCCGACGAGCACGCCGATCGCGTCGTCGCCGATGTAGTTGCCCTGATCGTCGGTGCCGGGCGGGATGCCGATCAGCCAGGCCACGTGCTGGCCGTCGGGACTCCAGCGCAGCTCCGAGCCGGCAGCGATTGGGCTGCGCGCCGGGCGCTGGTTGTCGGCGCCAAAGGTCCAGACGCCGTCGGCGGTGCCGAGCCGGTAGCCGTCCGGCGACCAGGCCAGCGACTGGCAGTTGATCTCCTCGCAGTCCGCGACGGTGGTGATCGTCTGGCGCTCGCCGCCGCTGATCAGCACGATGCGGCCATCATCGTCGATCAGCGCCAGGTCGGCGGCGGGCGCGGCGGGCGTCGCACTCGCGCTGCTGGGGGCGGCGGTGATGGCAGGGTCGGCCGTGACGCTTGCGGCGGTTGCGGCGGGCGCGGCGGTACTTGGGGCATCTGTGGGCTGCGGCGCAGCGCTGGCGGTGGCGATCAGGGTGGGCGTGGCCGGCGCGGCGGTGGCCGCGGCGGTCGGCGGGGCGACCGGGGCGCGCGTGGCGGGCGCGGCAGTCGGCGGCAGCTGGCTGGCGCTTGAGGCGCAGCCGGCGAGCAGCGAGACGCTCAGCAGCGCCCCCAGACATCGGTACAACATGGCACTCTCCTTTTTGACGCCGCCAGTATACGGGACGGGACGAGGAGCGAGGAGCGAGTGGACGATGAGCTTCTTTGAGGCGCGGAGCGTCATCGCCGAGGCTTTAAACCCCAGGTCCGAGGGTTTAAAGCCTCGCGGCTCAGGCTCGTGGCCCTTGCAGCTTAGGGTCGTACCCCTCAGTATCGCGGGTTCAAAGCGTCGCGGCTCAGGGTCTTAACCCTCAGTGTCGCGGGTTCAAAGCGTCGCGGTTCAAGCTCGTGGCCCTCGCGGCTCACGGTCTTAACCCTCGCGGCTCAGGTTCTCAACCTCAATTTCTTTGCGCTCTTTGCTTCTTTGCGGTTCGCCCCTCGTCCGCTGACAACTGACGGCTGACAACTGACAACTCGCCCGCTGACAACTGACAACTCGCCCGCCCCTCGTCCGCTGACAGCTGACGGCTGACAACTGACAACTCGCCCGCTGACAGCTGATAGCTCGCTCACCTCTCGTCAGCTGACGGCTGATCGCTGACAGCCGACAGCCCGCCCACGGTACAATAGAGCTTGAGCGAAGGACGAGCTATGCACTATCGGAATGCCCTGCTGTTGATTGTGGCGCTGGCGAGCTGCGGGCCGGCGCTGGGGAGTCGCCCGCCCGCGAGCACGGCCACCAGCGCGCCCGCCGCGCCGACGATGCAGCCGGCGCCGACCGCGAGTAGCCCCGCAGTGGTGACGCGCCGGCCGCTGCCCACGCTGGTGCCCACGGCCACCGTCGACAGCGACGTGCAGAGCTTTACCCAGACCGAGCACACGGTGCGCGGCGCATTTCGGCGGTTCTGGTCGGCCAACGGCGGCGTGCCGATCTTCGGCCTGCCGCTGACCGAGCAGATCTGGCTGGATGGCAAGCTGGTGCAGTTCTTCGAGCGGGCGCGGATTGAGCAGCGCAGCGACGGCCGCTTTGAGCTGGGCCTGGTCGGCAGCGAGGCCGGCGGGGCCGAGCCGGTGGTGGCGGCGCAGGCCAAGTGCCGGTTTTTTGCCGCGACCGGCCACAACCTGTGCGGCGCGTTTTTGCAGTTCTGGCAGGCGCGCGGCGGGCTGGCGATCTTCGGGCTGCCGCTGGGCGAGGCCGAGGAGCAGGAGGTCGGGCTGGTGCAGCGCTTCGAGCGGGCCACGATGGAGCTGCCGGCCGCGCAGGCCGTGCAGCTGGCGCGGCTGGGCGACGCGGCCCTGGCGCGGGTGCCGGGCGGCGCGCTGCTGCGGCCGGGCAGCGCCCAGCCGGCGACGCAGCGCGCCGCGGTCGCCGGGCCTGAGGCGGCGCAGGCGCCCCTTGACGCCGCCGAGCTGACAGTGACGGTGCCGGGCTACAGCGGCGCCGCCGCCGTGACGGTCGCTGACGGTCGCGGGACGACCTGGCGTCAGACCGTGACCGTCAGCGCCGGCGTGGCGACGCTGCGCCAGACCGTGCTGGGCGCGCTGGGCGCCCACGGCGTGCTCGTCGAGATCGATGGCCGGGTCGCAGGGCTAGCCACGGCTGCGCTGCGCAGCGACGCCCAGACCGCGCTCGTCACCGGGCAGCCGCGCTTCGACCGGCTGCTGCCAATGGTCCGCGGCTTCATGGACCAGGATATGTCGGACTACACCTTCGGCGATCACACCGTCCACGGCTACCGCTCGCCCGACTCGAACCTGCTGTGGCTGCGCGACCATGTGCATCAAAGCAAGGGCTTCGCCTACTGGGAGCCGGACATGCGCTCGCTCCTCGATCAGTTTCGGCGCTTTCAGCACGCCGACGGCGCCTTCGACGACTACATGGCGAATTTTTCCTGGGGCGAGGTCCGCGGCCGCACCGCCGTCGAGGCCGACAACGAATATCTGTTCATTGAGGGCGTGTATCGCGCCTGGCAGGCCACCGGCGACGACCGCTGGATGGCGGCGCAGATCGCGGCGATGGAGAGCGGCCTGCAGTACATTCTGACCTCGCCCGACCGCTGGGACAGCGCGCATCAGCTGGTCAAGCGGCCGTTCACCGTCGACACCTGGGATTTTGAGTACGGCCCAATGACCACCTCGCCCGACGGCAAGCCGGCGCCGCGCCACTGGATCGACGCCGACACCAAGTGGAGCATTTTTCACGGCGACAACACCGGCTACGCCCACAGCATGCGGCTGCTGGCGGCGATGTATTTGCGCCTGGGCAACGGCCGGCGCGCGGCGTACTGGGAGGATCAGGCGGCCGGAATCATGGCGCGGCTCAACGCGCTGGCCTGGAATGGGACGTTCTACCGCCATATGGTCCACCTGGTGCCGGTCGCCGTTCCCGGCGTGGACGAGGCGCAGCAGCTCTCGCTCTCCAATGCCTACGCCCTGAATCGCAGCGTGCTCAGCGACGACCAGGCCGCGGCGATCATCGGCGAGTATGCGCGGCGCTACGAGGCGCGCGGCGCGACCTTCGCCGAGTGGTACAGCATCGACCCGCCGTTTCCCGCCGGCAGCCTCAGCACCGCCGACGGCTGGGGCAAGCAGCCGGGCGAGTACGTCAACGGCGGCATCATGCCGCTGGTCGGCGGCGAGCTAGCCCGCGGCGCGCTGACCCACGGCGCCGAGCGCTATGGCCTGGACATTTTGCAGCGCTACTACAGCCTGATCGACGGCACCGGCGGCAGCTATCTGTGGTATCACCCGATTGGCCAGCCCGGCGTATCGAGCAGCGACACGCTCTCGACCGACGGCTGGGGATCGTCGGCGATGCTGGCGGCGCTCTTGGAGGGCGTGGCCGGCATCACCGACGACGCGACGCTGTTCACGAGCGCCACGCTGGCGCCGCGCTGGGCCGCCGCCGACGAGGTCGCGAGCGCGGCAGTCACGCTGCGCTACGGCGCGTCGGCCGGCTACCTGAGCTACCGCTGGCAGCGCGCCGACGCGGGCCTGGACCTGACCTGGACTGGCAGCGGCGACACGGTGCAGCTGCACCTGCTGCTCCCGGCCGACGTGGCCGCGCCGACGGTGCTCCTCGACGGCCAGCCGGCGGCCGCCGCAGTTGTCACCGTGGGCGCCAGCCGCTACGTCGATCTCAAGGTGGGTGGCAGCGGCGCCGTGCAGGTGCGCTGGTAGCGCCCGGCCGCCCGACCGCGCAGCCGCCCGGCCCGTGTGGGTCGGGCGGCGCTGCTTTAATGCGGCGCCGCGTGCGCCTGGCGGCGCTCGGCGGTGCGGGCCACCTCTTTGGGCAGTCCCAGCGCGGTGTAGATGTTCAGCGCCTCGTCAAAGGCCGCCTGCGCCGCGCCGTCGTCCGCGAGGTGCGCCTGGACCTCGCCCAGCTTGCGCCAGGCCGGCGCCGCTGCAAACAGGTCGCCGCTGGCCTGGCTAGCGCTGATCGCCTGGCGCAGCAGCTCGGCGGCTGCGCCGTGCTCGCCCTGCTGGCGCCGCACCTCGGCGAGCACCGTGAGGGCGTACGGCACATAGCTCGACTCCTCGGCCCGCAGCACGGTGCTGGCGTAGCGCTCGGCCACCGTCAGCTCGCCGAGCGCGGCGTGGGCGTCGGCCAGGTTGACGGCGTTGAGCGCCATCCAGTTGGTGAAGCCGACCTGAGTGAAAAACGCCAGCGCCTGCTCGGCGGCCGCGATCGCCTCGCTGTAGCGGCCCGTCTGGACATAGAAGGCCGCCAGGTTGGTGCGAGTGCGCTCGGTGCGAACCAGGTCGCCCAGGCCGGCATACCAGTGCATGGTCTGCTCAAAATGGAACGTCGCCAGGCCGCTTTCCTCGCGCCGCGCGGCGATGATCGCCAGGTTGAAGTGCGCCCGCGCCTGCCGCAGCGGATCGCTGAGCTGCTCGGCGACCGCCAGCGCGGTCTGGTAGTGGACGCGGGCCTCGGCGTACTTGCCGCGCTCGTCCTGGACCTCGCCCTGAAACAGCTCGGCGGCATAGCGCGCCTGGCAGGCCTCGGCCCAGGCGGCGTCCAGATTTTGAAAGCGGGCCATATGCAGGTGGCCGATGCGGGCGTGCAGGTGGACCTGCTGCTGCTCCAGCAGCCCCGTCACCGCCTGGAGCGCCGCCTCGTAGCGCTGGAGCGCGGCCTCGGGCAGGCCCTGGGCCTCCAGGAGATCGCCACTGAGCTGCTGGGCGTAGGTCCGCAGGCTGGTCTGGCGCGGCCAGGTGGCGGCGTCGAAGGCCGCCAGGCCCGGCCCGACGGTGCCGGTGCGCTTGCCCAGCTCCGCCAAGAGCAGCGCCAGCGCCTGCTGCTCGGCGGCGGGCAGTGCGGCGGGGTCGAGCGCGGCAAACACCCGCAGCGCCGCGCCGCCCTGGCCGTCGCGCAGCTCCTGCTCGCGCTCGGGGAACCAGGCCTGCACCGCCAGCGCGGGCACGCCGGCCGCCGCGTAGTGGTGGGCGGCGGCGGTCGCCTGGCCGCCGGCGGCGCGCAGGGCCGCGGCCCGCCGGTGAAGCTGGCGGCGGCGCTCATCATCCAGCTCGCCGTACCACGCGGCCCGCAGCAGCGGCGCCAGCGCCACGGTCTCGTCGCCGTAGCGCTGCACGATCTGGCGCGCGACCAGCGCCAGCAGCGCCGGCCGCTCGGCGGGCGCCACGGCCAGCGGGGCCGGCCGCCGAAATACCGCCAGCTGCTCGACGATCAGCTGCTCGGCGGGGCTGAGCGTGCCGCGCAGCCGCCGGGCAAACGTCGCCATCAGTGGCGCGGCCGGCGCGCGGTCGAGCAGCGTGGCCAGCGGCTCGCCGCCGGCCAGCAGCAGCGTCAGGAGTTTGAGCGTCTGCGGGTAGCCCTGGGTCTGCTCCCAGACCGCCGCCTGGTCCGCGGCGCCGAGCGTCACTCCGGCGGCGGCGACAAACGCGGCGCTGCTCGCGGCCGAGAGCGGTCCAACCGTGCGGTGCTCCAGGTCGGCGGCCCAGGGCTGGTCGCTGAGCGTCAGGAGGCGGGCCGGGCAGTCGCGGTCGGCGGCCAGGGTGTGGAGCAGGGCGCGCAGGCCGGCGCGGTGCGGCGCCGTGTCGTCGAGGAGCAGCTCGCAGTCGTCCAGGCACAGCAGCGGCGGCTGGGCCAGCGCGGCGCAGTCCTCCAGCGCCAGGCCCACCGCCACCTGCGGGTTGATGCGGTCGCCGTCGGCGATCACCTGCGACCACAGCTGCGACGCGCCGTGGCGGTGCAGGAACCAGCCCAGCAGCACCACGCCGCCGGCCAGCGAGTCGCTCAGGTCGGGCCGCAGCGTCAGCCAGAAGACCGGCCCGGCCCAGCGGCGGGCCAGCTCGGCCGCCAGCGCGGTCTTGCCAATCCCCAGCGGCCCGACGAGCTGGAGCAGCGGCGCGGCGGCGAGGCCCTGCTCCAGCTCGGCCACCAGCTCGTCGCGCCCGACCAGCGGCCCGGCCGGCGGCGCCTCCAGCCGCAGCGACGGCCGCATCGCCTGCAGCAGGTGGCCGCCCAGCTGCGCGACGATCTCGGGCAGCTTGTCTTTGACATCGCGGTGAAATGTGGCCCGCGCGACGTTCAGCTGGTCAATGATGAACTGCACGGTCTGCTTGGGCGTGTGCAGATATTTCCAGTACACGAGCCGCTGCTCGCGGCTGCCCTCGCGCACGGCCGCGAGCAGCGCGTCGCGGCCCGTGACGGTGGCGGTCGCCGGGTCGAGCTGGGCGGTGGCGCCCAGCAGCGCCAGCTGCAGCGCCTGGCCGCGGGCCTCGGCGGCGGTGGCGCCGGGCGGCAGCGCGCTGCCCAGAAAGTATGGCGCGCTCAGCGGCGACTGCTCGCCCAACCAGCGGGCGTCGCCGAAATGATCCAGCGCGGCCTTGAGCGCGCCGCTAAACGAGGGGGGCAGTGCGTGGGGGTCCTGGTCGGTCATGGTCGCCTCCGCTTGCCCCGTGCTTCTGAGACTCTGCGGGCTGAAAATGAGACTCTCGCGCCAGGATTATAGATTATTCTTAACTTATTGTGGTCAGGCTGCTTTCCCTTGATTGTGGTATTAGCTGCTTTGGAGGCGTGCAATGGTTCAAAAGCGTGGCTCACTGGTTCTTCTGCTGGCGCTGCTGCTCGGCGCCGTGGTGCTGTTGCCTGCCGCAGCGGCGACTGTGCCGGCGGCGCTGCCCTCGGCCTGCGCCCTGCCGCCCACCACCGTGCTGTATCCCGAGCGCTGGCTGGCGGTCTGGAACTTTGATACCGCGGTTGGCTGCGTGCTCTACACCGGCCCGGCGCTGCCCGGCCAGCCGGCGCCGATTGACCACTACGAGCTGATCGAGTGTCGGCCGGTCGGGACGACGATCTTTGATAGTGGCGTGCTGGCGCTGGACGGCGAGGGCGCACTGGAGTGCCCGTTTGCCATTGATAAGCACCAGATCGCCAGGTATGAGCTGGTCACGATTGATGTGGCGGCGGCGCTGGATCAGCCTGGCCCCAACCCGATCGTCAGCCACCCAAGCTTTAGCCTGGCCGCGCCGGTCAGCGCCGCCGGCACCGCGGGCCTGAGGTGGTCATTTCAGCACACCGACGGCAGCATCGGCCAGTACGCGGCCGGCGAGTGGCCGGTCGAGGGCATGAATACGATGAGCGTCATCGCCTGCCCCAGCGATAAGCTGCGCTGCGCCAATCACGTAACCGGCCGCTACCAGCAGATGGCGACCTTCAATGGTCAGTCCAGCGATCCGGTGGTCGTGCCGCACGCCGTGATGCTTGACCTGGCGCCCACCACGCTGTATATCGGCGCGGAACTCAAGGATGGCGCGGGCTTTCGCGGCAAGCTCGACTGGCTGGTGATCGATCCGGCCTACGGCAAAGACCCGCAGCCTAACTTCGACGCACCGACGCCCACGCCAGCAGAGTAGTCCCAGCGCCCTCACCTCCCGGCGCCCGGCAGCCCCCGCTGCCGGGCGTCGCTGCGTCCACGCGCCCGAAGGTTGCCCAGCTGGACTGCGCCCGGCAGCCCCCGCAGCTGGGCGGCGTGGAGTTCAGCCGAGTTGCAGCGCCGCCCAGCTGCGCGCTGCGCCCGCGACGAAAAGCAGCGCTGCGCCCGGCGATTCGTGGGACTCGCACGGCTGGCAGTGAGACTTTTGACCCAGCCCGGCCCGCTATGCTACCGGCAGGTCAAGCGCAAAGGAGAACGAAACGCCGAGGATGTACCGACCAGCTCGCCGACACACCGCTCTTCCTGTCTCTCGCCTGATTGTATGTAGCAAAGGACGAAACCGATGAAACGTTGCTCAGCCACCATCAGCGGCCTGCTCTCGCTCCCACTGATCGCCGCCCAGCTCGCGTTCGCCGCGCCCGCCGCCCACGCCGCCCGCCAGGCGTCCGAGGCCACCCTCCGCTACGAGCTGCGCCAGCACTACCAGTACAGCTGGTCAAGCGATATTACCACCACCCAGTTCAACCAGAACGAGGAGGGCGTCACCAACTCGCAGAGCCAGTCGCACTTCTCGGCGGTCGCCGATCTGGTCCCGGTACAGCGTCAGGAGGATGGCAGCTACATTGTGCAGGCCGCGCTCTACAAGGCCCAGATGACCAGCGACGGCGACGATGGCAAGACCGAGGAGGGCATCGCCGAGGAGGCCGCCCGCCAGCTGGCCCAGCCGTTCTACTTCACCCAGTCGGCCAGCGGGCAGATTAGCTATGTGGTCTTCGCCGCCAAAGAGTCGCCCGAAGTGACCAATATCAAGCGCGGCTTTGCCTCGCAGCTTCAGCAGCAGCTGACTGCCGGCGGCCAGCGGCTGGCCGCCACCGAGCTGGATGTCTCGGGCGTGTACACTCCGAGCTACGCCCAGAAGGCGACCGAGGGCGGCACGCTGATCATCAAAGAGCGCGGCCGCGACAGCTACCAGGAGCTGGCCGACCCGCAGGTCCGCGAAAATAACATGGACCTCCAGCAGCGCAGCGAGGCCGTGTTTGACGCCAAGCGCGGCGTCGTGACTGCGGTGTCGGTCAGCGAGCACATGGCCTCGCTGGTCCACGACGAGAGCAACGCCTACACCGGCGAGGGCAACGCGCCCTGGACCGAGGCCGACTCGACCTCGAAGGTGAACCTAGAAGTGATCAGCGCGGGCGAAGGCGAGGTGTTGCCCGAGATCAGCCCGAGCGCCGGCCCGGCCGAGGTCGAGGCCAGCATCGAGCGCGCGCTGGAGACCGACTACGCTCTCGGCTCGCTGGTAGCCGAGGTCAGCAAGGAGGAGCACGAGCTGGGACAGGCCGCGCCGAGCCTGGCGGCCGCGCTGACCGCGCTGGACGCCGCGCCCCACGACAGCGCGCTGATCGTCCAGCTGCGGGCGACGCTGCGGCAGCCGGCCGCCTTCGCCGAGCTGAGCGGCCGCCTGAGCGCCGGCAAGGTGGCGCCGGCCAGCTACGCCGCCATCGCTGCGGCCCTGAGCGGCCTGGATAGCGCCGCCGCCCAGAGCCTGCTGACACAGTACCTGGTCCGCGACGAGCGCATCGCCAGCGCGACCCGCGCCGACGCCATGCTAAGCATCCTGCTGCTGCGCCACCCCGGCGCCGAGCTGGTCGGTGCGCTCCAGACGGTCGCCGCCGACAGCAAGCACCCGCTGGCCGAGCAGAGCACGCTGGTCCTGGGCGGCCTGGCTAACACGCTGCTCCGCACCGACCCCGCGCTGGCTGCGCGCATCACTGCTGGCCTGGTCGCAGCGCTGGGCGCCACAAAAAGCCCAGATCGCCAGGAGCTACTCATTGACGCGCTGGGCAACGCCGGCGACCCCGCGACCCTCGATGCGCTGACGCCGTTTCTCAGCGCCAAAGCGCCGACCGTGCGCCTGGCGGCCATCGACGCGCTGCGCAAAATGCCCGCCGACCTGCTGGCCCAGCGCGGCATCTCGGCCGCCCCGGCCGCCGAGCGCCCGGCCATCACGTACTGGAGCTGGACGCGCAACGTCGGCGGCAACGATGTCTTCGGCACGCTCTACGCCAACATTGAGGGCGACACGGTCAATAATCAGATGACGCTTCAGGCCAACGGCGGCGTCAATATGACGGCCTTCGGTCGCACCTTCCAGGCCCTGCGGGCGCTCGCGCTCACCGATGTCCAGAATAATAACGGCACGCTCCAGCGCCGCTTCCTGGCCGAGCTGTATGTCCTCAACAATCGCGTCCGCTCCTACAGCCAGGTGGTCAACTGTGGCCAGAACATCACCGGCACGCTGATCGACTATAACCCGCTGCTGCTGGCCTTCAGCGCCCACTTCTACCCGGCGGGCCTTGATGTGGCGGTTACGGTCGAGGTCCGCGGCCACCTCAAGATTGACTATCAGTACGGCTACAGCGCCTGCTCCAACCCGATCCGCGCCAGCGCCGGCCTGACGCCCAGCGCCTCGATCACGGTGGTCGGCGAGGCCTCGCTGTCGCTGTGGGTCATCCGGGGCGGCGTTGGCCTCAACGTCACGCTGCTCAACACCCGGCTGCCAATCACGATCAACGGCGAGCTCAATGTGGTCACGGGCGCCTTCCAAATCTGCGCCAACGCCACGGTCACGATGACGCCGGTGAGTGGCTATCTCTACTTCTGGTACGACACCCGCAACTGGCGCTGGCAGTGGGTGCGCCGCGGCCAGTGGAATGCCTGGAGCTTTAGCAGCCCGTCCTACAGCAGCACGCTGATCAACCGCTGCTGGCCATAAGCCCCGCCGTCGAACAACCACCGCCCGCGCCCCGCGCCCCGCCGAATTTCGGCGGGGCGCGCCGCTGTGCACAGCCGGCCACAGAATCGGGTATGATGCGGTGCATAACGATTGCAGCCGAGTCGCTCCCCGCCCGGCCGCCGCGCACGATCCGGTGTGACCTGGACGCTGCTTCTACAGGTGGCCTGGAGCGTTGGACCAAACATGCGTTTTCAAAGCTATACCACCGCCGACGGGCTGCCCCAGAGCAGCGTGATGTGCGTCGCCCAGGACCGCGCCGGCTACCTGTGGGTTGGCACCGAGGAGGGCATCAGCTGCTTTGACGGCCACGCCTGGCGCAGCTACAGCAAGGCCGAGGGCCTGGCCGACAATATCGCCTGGTGCGCCCACTATGACCGGCAGGGGCGGCTGTGGGTCGGGACATGGGGCGGCGTGTCGTGCCTGGAGCGCCACGCGAGCGAGCTGGTGATCACCAGCTACACCGCCGCGGTCGGCCTGGCCCACGATGTTGTGCGCGGCATCCTCGTCGACTCGCAGGAGCGCATCTGGGTCGCCACCGAGCACGGCGTCAGCTGCCTGACATTGGCCGCCGCCGGTCCGCAGTGGACCACCTACGCTGTCGCCGATGGCCTGGGCAGCAATGTGGTGCGCGGCATCGCGGAGGACCGCTGGGGCCGGCTGTGGTTTGCGACGACCGGCGGCGTCACCTGCCTGGACGAGCGCGAGGCGCCGGCGCGCTGGCAGACCTTTACCCGCCGCGACGGGCTGCTCGACGACGAGTGCTGGTGCCTGGCGATCGACGGCGCCGACCAGCTGTGGGTCGGCAGCAACTGCGGCGTGGCCGCCTGCGACCTCCGCGCCGCGCCCGCCTGGCGAACCTACACCAGCGATGACGGCCTGGTCTACGACCGCGTCCGCGCTATCGTCGCCCACCCCAGCGGCGCGCTGTGGTTTGGCACCGGCGGCGGCCTGTCGTGCCTGGAGGAGACCGCCGCCGGCCCGCTGTGGCGCACCTACACAGCCGCCGACGGCCTGGCCGACAATTCGATCCTGACGATCTTCGCCGACCGCGACGGCCGCTGGTGGTTTGGCACCGATGGTGGCCTGTCGTTTGTGCCGCCGCCCGACACGAGCGCCTACTGGACCAGCTACACCACCGCCCAGGGCCTGGCCAACAACAAGGTCTGGTCGATCAGCGAGGATGACCGCGGCCGCTCGTGGTTTGGCACCGCCAATGGCCTGAGCTGCCTCGATCAGACGCCGGCCGGTCCGCGCTGGCGCACCTACACCACCGCCGATGGGCTGGTCAACAACCACATCTGGCAGACGCTCTACGACGGTGCGAGCCGCCTGTGGTGCTGCACCCAGGCCGGCGTGTCGTGCCTCGACTGGTCCGACGGCACCGAGCGCTGGCGCACCTTCACCGCCGCCGACGGCCTCCTTACCGACGAGTGCCTGTGTGTGACCCAGGATCGCGCCGGGCGGCTGTGGTTTGGCACCTGGGCCGGCGTGGTCTGCGGCGAGCGGCGCGCCGGCGACTGGTACTGGCGCACCTATACCGCCGCCGATGGCCTGGTCGATGCCCATGTCTGGCGGATTTTCGAGGACCGTGGCGGCACGCTATGGTTTGCGACGCTCAACGGCGTGTCTCGCCGCACGATCACGGCCGCTGGTGAGCAGTGGACCAGCCTGACGCAGGCCGATGGCCTGGCCGACAACAAGGTGCTGGCTATCGCCGAGGATCAGCGCGGCGCTCTGTGGTTTGCGACGACCAACGGCCTGACCCGCTACCAGCCCGCCGCCAACCAGTGGCAGACCTACACGACCGCCGATGGCCTGCCCAACAACATGGTCTACAGTGCGCTCGTCGCCGCCGATGATACCGTCTGGGCCGCGACCAACCGCGGCGTCGCCCGCCTCGACCCGGCCACTGGCATCTTTGTGAGCTTTGACCACAGCGATGGCCTGGCCCACAATGAGTGCAACCTCGGGGCGCAGCTGCGCGATCGCTTCGACTGGCTGTGGGTCGGCACCGTCGGCGGCGTGTCGCTGATCGATCCCAGCACCGTGCCGGCGGTGATTCCGCCCTGCCCCACCTATATCACCGGGCTGCGGGTGCTCGGCCAGCCGCTGCCGCCCACCGCCGGCCTGGAGATCGAGGACTCGCAGTATGATGTGATCTTTGAGTACGGCGCGGTGGAGTTCACCGCCCCCCACAAGGTTCGCTATCGCTCGCGGCTGGTCGGCCTGGAGGATGACTGGTCGGCGCCGCAGGAGTATCGCTTCGCGCGCTACACCAACCTCCGGCCGGGCCAGTATGTTTTCGAGGTCCAGGCCAAAAATTGGGGCGGTCAGTGGAGCGCCAGCGCCACCTTTGCCCTCACGGTCATCCCCGACAAGCAGCAGCAGCAGCAGCAGGCCGCCCTGGAGCAGGAGCGCATCGAGCGGCGCGTCCTGGAGGCGACCAACGCCCGCCTCCAGGAGCTGAACACCGCGCTCCACGAGGCCAATGAGCTGAAAACCCGCCTCCTAGAGCAGCTGCGCATCCAGTCCGAAATCTTTGAGCGCCAGGCCAACGAGGATAGCCTGACCGGGCTATTCAATCGGCGGGCCTTCAACGCGCTCTGCGCCCAGGAGTTTGAGCGCGCCCGGCGCTACGAGCGCCCGCTGACGGTCGTGATCTGCGACATTGATTTTTTCAAGCGCGTCAACGATGGGTTTTCACACCAGGTCGGCGACCGCGTGATCCAGACCGTCGCCCATCTGCTGCTGGTCAACTGCCGCGCCACCGACGTGATCGCGCGCTATGGCGGCGAGGAGTTTGTGCTGGTGCTGCCCGAGACGCCGCTGGCCAACGGCGTGGTGGTCTGCGAAAAAATTCGCCAGGCCGTTGAGGAGTTCGACTGGTCGAGCATCGCGCCCGGCCTCCATGTCACCATCAGCCTCGGCGCCGCCAGCGACCTGAGCGTCCGCCACTACGAGAAGTTGATCAGCCTCGCCGACGCGCAGCTCTACGCCGCCAAGCGCGCCGGCCGCAACCAGGTCTGCGCATGAGCCGCATAGCGGCAGCGCAAGATTTAGTCTGGCAGCGCAGGATTTAGTCTGGCAGCGCGAGATTTGGTCTGGCAGCGCCATCATTTGGACTATCAGCCGAGGATTTGGTCTGGCAGCGCGAGATTTGGTCTGGCAGCGCCATCATTTGGACTATCAGCCGAGGATTTGGTCTGGCAGCGCGAGATTTGGTCTGGCAGCGCCATCATTTGGACTATCAGCCGAGGATTTGGTCTGGCAGCGCAAGCTTTGCTCTGCCGGCGCAGGATTTGGTCTAGCAGCGCAGGATTTGCTCTGAAAACTCCGTCGGTTCGCCTAGCAGTTAAGGGATCCTGTGTGATCGTGGTGGGAATAGGATGCTGATGGTGCCTGGATTCCGGCTTGCATAGACCTATCAATTTATAGGATAATTCTAACTGTTGACCGAAGCATGGCTGGGAGGCAGTATGACAAAACATGAATTTGGTGGGGCGTGGACGAACGAAAAGCTGGAACGGCTTGCCAAATACTTGCATGCCTACATGAAAATCTTTAGACAGAATCCAAAGGCAGGCTACTTCACTACCACCTACGTTGATGCTTTTGCAGGTGCTGGTCACTATACTCGCAAAGATACAGCCTTTCAGCCGCTTGAAGGCGATCAAGAGGCTGAAGACTTTCAGAAAGGTAGTGCATGGATTGCGCTAGAAAGTGAGCCAGCCTTTGATCGTTATCTGTTTATTGAACCGAAGACCACATATGCACATGAGCTAGCAAAACTGAAACAGAAATTTCCTGAGCGAGCACCAGCGATGACAATTGTTCAGGGGACAGCAAACGTGGAGCTAGCGAAATGGTGTAGCCAAACCAATTGGCAGAAGAACCGAGCCGTTGTATTCCTTGATCCCTATGGCATGGAAGTGGAGTGGCAAACGATTGAAATGCTGGCTGCTACGAAGGCAGTTGATTTGTGGCTTTTAGTTCCGCTAGGACAAGCCGTTAACCGACTGCTTACCAAGAAGCGTCCCCCACCGTCTACCTGGGCCGACAAGCTTACAAAGTTTTTTGGCACTGACGAATGGCAGCAGGCGTTTTATCAACCTCCCATCCAGCCGAGTTTGTTTGAGGAGGAGAACGGCCTAACCAAAAATACATCGCTTGATGGCATCGCCGCATATTTCGTCAAACGATTGGAGTCAGTTTTTTCAGGCGTTGCGCCACATCCACTAAAGCTGCGGAACTCCAATAATGTGCCAATCTACTTATTGTGCTTTGCCTCGGCTAACGAAAAGGGCGCTACAACTGCGGTTCGCATTGCGGACCATATTCTAAATCAGTCAACCTCGAAGCCAGCCAAGTAGTAGCCAAATGGTTGACACCCGCCAGCCCGGCTGCTACGATATGGCGAGATAGAACTTCTGTGCTACACCGCAGGTGGGCATGAGCGTGTGAGGTGAGCGATAAGTCTGCAATCAGCAATTCAGTGGACCGATGCGACGTGGAACCCGGTGACGGGCTGCACCGAGGTCTCGCCCGGCTGCGACCACTGCTACGCGCGGACGTTCGCCGAGCGCTTTCGCGGCGTGCCGGGGCATCCCTTCGAGCAGGGCTTTGACCTCAAGCTGTGGCCGGGCCGGCTCAGCTACCCGATGCAGTGGCGTAAGCCCCGCCGCATCTTCGTAAATTCAATGTCCGATCTTTTTCATCAGCAGGTGCCGGACAGCTTTATCATGGAGGTGTTCGCGGTGATGGCCGAGGCGCGGCAGCACACGTTTCAGGTGCTGACCAAGCGGCCGGCGCGGCTGCGGCAGCTGGTGCCGGCGATCACGGCGCAGCTGGCCGCCGCGGGCTACGACGACGCCATCTGGCCGGCGCACCTGTGGCTGGGCGTGTCGGTGGAGACGCCGCAGTACAGCTGGCGCATCGATCATCTGCGGGCGGTCCCGGCGGCGGTGCGCTTTATCAGCGCCGAGCCGCTGCTGGCGCCGCTGCCGCAGCTGAACCTGGCGGGCATTGACTGGCTCATCGCGGGCGGCGAGAGCGGCGCCGGCCACCGCCCGTGCGATGCCAACTGGCTGCGCGATCTGCGCGATCAGTGTGGCGCCGCGGGCGTGGCGTTTTTCTTCAAGCAGTGGGGAGGTCGCAACCCAAAAGCCGGCGGCCGCGAGCTTGATGGCCGCACCTGGGATGAGTATCCAACGGAGCTATCAGCCGTCAGCCATCAGCTATCAGCGAGCTTGGAAGGGCGTTGAGGCAGCTTTGTAGCGCAAAAGTCGAGCGCTGCACAGCGTTGAATTGCTGTGCAGCGCTCCGCACTGAAAACTGAAGACTGACAACTGAAAACTCGCTACCCCTTGAACTGGGTCTCGGCGTAGTCGGCGAAGAGTGGCTTGAGCTTCAATCGCTGGTATTTGCCAGTGGTCGTGACCGGCACCTCGTCGCCGAAGATCACGACTTTGGGCGCTTTGGCGAACGGCACGCGCGCGCGGCAGTAGGCCAGAATCTCCTCGGCGGTCACGGTCGCGCCCGGCTCGCGCACAATGTAGGCGCCGATCTCCTCGCCGTACCAGCTGTTGTCGAAGGCCACCGCCAGCGCCACCTTGACGCCGGGGATCGCCAGCAGCAGCTCCTCGATCTCAAACGGGCTGTACTTGACGCCGCCGCGGTTGATCAGCTCCTTGAGCCGCCCGCTGATAAAAAAGAACGGCCGGCCGCCCTCGTCGCGCTGGACAAAGCCCTCATCGCCCGAGCGGAACCAGCCGTGCTTGAAGGCCTCGGCGTTGGCGTCGGGGCGCTGGAAATACCCGACCATCACGTTGTGTCCGCGGATGACGATCTCGCCCTTTTCGCCGCCTGGCACGGGCTGGCCGTTGGGATCGTGGATCGCCATCTCGTTGGGCCAGATCGGGACGCCGATTGACGGGTAGCCCGCGTCGTGGAGCCAGCGGCGGCGCTCATCGGGCGCCAAGTCCACCGGCAGAAAGCACGAGTAGCAGGTCGTCTCCGAGAGGCCGTAGCCATGCAGCACCGGCTTGCCAAACTGCGCCTCGAAGCGCTCGACCAGCGCGACCGCCAGCGTGCCGGCGCCGCAGATCAGATGCCGCAGGCGGCTGAGATCGTGCGCGCTGATGTCCTCGCCCAACTCGCAGAGATACTGCAGAATCGTCGGCACCACCGAGACGACCGCGACACCCTCGGCGGCGATGCGGCGCCAGAACAGCGAGGCCTTGAAGGCGCGGTTGAGCACCACCGACGTGCCAATGACCATCGGCGTGACCAGCGTCACCAGCGTGCCGTTGACGTGGTGGATCGGCAGAATGCACATCATCGGCTGCTCGGGCGTAATGCCCTGCCACTTTTGGATGCCGAGGGCGTCAATCAGCAGGTTGTACTGCGTCAGCTGCACGCCTTTGGGCGCGCCGGTCGTGCCGCTGGTGTAGACCAGCAGCGCCTCGTCCTCCAGCATATTGGGCGCGGGCGGCGCAAACGTCGTCGGCTGCGCGGCGAGGTGCTGCGGATACGTCGTCGTGTCCATGACCACAATGCGCTCGACGTTGGGCGCGTCGGCCTGGATGGCTTCGATGCGCGCAACGTACTCGGGGCGGGCCATGACCACGCGGCAGGCGGCGTTGCGCAGAATAAAGCCGATGCGCTGGTCATCCTCGCTGACATTCTGGGGCGCCACGGTTGCGCCGAGCTTCCAGCAGGCAAAGTAGACAAACACCGTCTCGGGATGATTGTAGGCAACGGTCGCCACGCGCTCGCCGCGGCGGACCTGGAGGTCGCGGCTCAGAAAATTGGCGACCTGGTTGACGCGGGCGTTGAACTCGGCGAAGGTCCAGACCTGGCGCGTGCCGGCCTCGTCGTCGAAGGCGATCAGAAACGGCGCGTCGGGCGTAGCGGCGGCGCGCTCGTCCAGCAGGCTGGCGAACGACAGAAACGGCACCAGATGCTCGGTCGGCGGGATGCCCTGGAAGGTGCGGGCGGCGGTGATCTGGCTGAGAGTGGTCGGGTCATGCTCAAACATCATTGTCCTCGCGTGGTAGCTGGCGCGATTATACCCCACCGCCCCGCCGCGAACCGGCCGCCGTGATCGGCCGGTTTCCCCTATAATCAGGCTAATCAGGAGAACACGATGCGAACGCCACTGTTAGCCGGGAACTGGAAGATGAACAAAACGGTCGCCGAGGCGGTCGAGCTGGTCGAGGCGCTGCTGGCCGGGCTGGGCGAGGCCGCGGATCGCGAGGTGGTGATCTGCCCGCCGTTCACCGCGCTGCACCCGCTGGCGCCGCTGGTCGCCAACACCCCGCTGCAGCTCGGCGGCCAGAATATGTATCCCGCCGACAGCGGCGCGTTTACCGGCGACATCTCGCCGGTGATGTTGCTGGAGCTGGGCGTGCGCTACGTCGTGCTAGGCCACAGCGAGCGCCGCCAGATTTTCGGCGAGGGCGACGAGCTGATCGCGCGCAAGGTGCGGTCGGCGCTGGACCACGGCCTAGTGCCGATCCTGTGTGTGGGCGAGACCAAGCCCGAGCGCGACGCCGGGCAGGCCGAGGCGGTTGTGCTGGGCCAGCTGCGCGCCGGCCTGGGCGACCTGGCGGCGCCCGAGGTCGCGAGCCTGGTGGTGGCCTACGAGCCGGTCTGGGCGATTGGCACCGGCGACACCGCGACGCCGGCCGACGCGCAGGCGATGCACGCCGCGATTCGCGCGACGCTGGCGGCGCACTATGGCACGGATACTGCCGATGCGACCCGTGTGCTCTACGGCGGCTCGGTCAAGGCCGACAACGTGGACACCCTGATGGCGCAGCCCGACATTGATGGCGCGCTGGTCGGCGGCGCCGCGCTGACTGCCGAAAGCTTTTTGCGGATTGTGCAGTTCCGCGGCTAAAATAGCGCCTACGACCCGCCATCGTAGCCTGCCGGCCGGCGCCGGCCACACACGAAAGAAACTGTATGCCGATCCGCACGCCGCTTCGTCTCCCGCCGAGCCTGCACATTGCAGCGCCGATCACGCTGCCGATTGTCATCCGCTTTGCCACGGCCGAGGACCTGCCCAAGCTGGAGTGGCACGGCGCCTACGCGCACTTTCGCGACCTCTACCAGCGCACCTGGCGCGACCACGAGGCCGGCCAGCGCCTGATGGTCGTGGCCGACCTGCGCGGCTTTCCAGTCGGGCAGGTTTGGCTTGACGTAACGCCCAGCGAGTACGCCTATCTCTACGCGCTGCGGGTCATGGAGCCGCTGCGTGGCTCGGGCATTGGCACCGCGCTGATCAACACGGCCAACGATCTGGCGCGCCAGTATGGCTACGGCCAGATTCAGACTGGCGGTCGAGAAGGTCAACCGTGCGGCCCGACGGCTGTACGAGCGCCACGGCTACCAGGTATTTTCGCAGCGCGTGGATGTGTGGTCGTACACCGACCAGCACGGCATTGTCCACTGGGTCCAGGAGGACGTGTTTGGCATGCAGGCCTGGCTCGACTAGGCGGCCGCGGCCAGACGCTGCGAGCGCCCCGTGTCATGGTAGACGCGGGGCGCTTGGCGTTAACGGGGCTGGCAAGGTCGTCTACGGCAGATACCGCAGCGGGTTGACAGCCTTGTGGTTGAGCTTGATCGTAAAGTGGAGGTGAACGCCGGTCGAGAAGCCGCCGCCGGCCCGGTCGTAGGTCGTGCCCATCGAGCCGATCAGCTGCCCGGCGCTGACCGTGCTGCCGGCGCGTACCGACGGGTTGGCGGCCAGGTGGCCGTACTCGCTGGTAAAGCCGCCGCCGTGGTCAATAATCACACAGTAACCGTAGCCACTGCACCAGCCGGCCTCGATCACGGTGCCGCTGCGGGCGGCGAGGATCGGTGTCCATTTTTTGTTAGCGATATCAATGCCGTTGTGGAACGACCCAACTTCAAAGTCGCGGTTGCCAAAGCCCGAGGTGATGTCGCCATAGGTCGGCCAGACCCAGCGCTTGCTCACGACCGGCTTGGGCGCTGGCTTGGGTGCCAGCTTGGGCGCTGGCTTGGGTGTCGGCTTGGGTGTCGGCTTAGGTGTCGGCTTAGGTGTCGGCTTGGGTGTCGGCTTGGGTGTCGGCTTGGGTGTCGGCTTGGGCGCAGCTGTCGGCGCGGGCTTGGGCGTGCGCGTTGGGACGATGATCGATTTGATCTTGACGGTCGGCTCGGGCTTGGTAGTCGGCTCAGGCTTGGCAGTCGCCGTCGGGGTGGGCAGCGGGGGCAGGTCGCTGATCTCTGGCAGCGTATCGCCGACGCCATCGCCGAGCGCCAGGAGGTCGGCGGCGACCCAGCCGGTGGTGCCGTCGGCGGTGCGGATGTTGAGCCAGGTGTTGTGGCGGCCCAGCAGCACGACCTGCTCATCGCGGCCCAGCTTGAGGAGTTTCTCGTAGGCTTTGCCAGGCCCGCTGCGGAGGTTGGTGCTGTCATCGCGCACCTGCCCGGTCGGCTCGGCGCTCGGCGCGGCGGCCGGCGCCACATCGGCGGGCGGCGCGGGGGCGTTGTCGTCAGTGGTGGCGTCGTCGGCCGCGTCAGCCTCGGCGGCGCTGTCGTCGGGCGGCGCATCGGCGCTGCCGGTGCCGCGGGCCAGCGTGCCGTTGGGGATCAGCAGCTCCTCGCCCGGCACCAGCGCCCGACGGTCGGCGAGCTGATTGGGGACAAAGCTGCTGATCGCATCGGGCGCCACGCCGTAGCGGCTGGCCAGGCTGTCAACGGTGTCGCCCGCCGCGACAGTCACCGGCACGCCCGAGGTGGCCGGGATGCGCAGCTGGTCGCCGACCGCCAGCGTCATGCTATCGGGGGCCAGCTCGTTGGCCAGCGCCAGGGTCAGTGCCGAGACGCCGTACTGCGCCGCAATCTGGCCGAGTGTCTCACTGGGCTGCACCTCGTGCACGCCCAGCCACAGGCTATCGAGCTCGGCGGCGGTCGGCGCGGCGGCCATGACATGCTGCGGCACCAGGCGGGGCGCCGCAAACTCCTGGCTGTCGCCGTCGTCAACCGCGTCGGTGCCGGCGGCGACGCTGGACTGGCGCCAGTCCATCCCGCGGGCCAGGTGCGGCAGGCCGCCGCTCGCAATCAGGCTGACGAGCAGCAGGGCCAGCGCGCCGTGGCCGAGCCAGCGGCGCGGCAGGGCGGGGCGCGTCGCGGGGCGCGGCTGTTCCGCGGCGGCCACGGCGGGCCGGGCAGGCGGTGGAGTAGGAACTGTATCGGAGGGCTGAACCAGCGCCGCAAAAAGCGCCTGGGCCTCGGAGGTTGATGCTGAGCGGAGCCAGGGTCGGCGCAGAGGGAGGCGCCGCCGCGTGGCAGGCTGGGATGGGTCACTGGCCCGATCATGGGGCTGCGTATTCAAATTCGGCTCCTACGATGAGTTCGTGGCCTCGCTGCGGGAGGCAACATCGAGCGCGCGGCGACCTGGCCGTGCAGGTGAAGGATACGCACCGCGCGCCAACTTGTCAACCGGCGCTCATCGCCCACTCATCCGCCGCTGGTCCTGCACGCGGCGGCCGGGCGGCGCAGCAGCGGCGCGGCAGACAAAAAAGCAGCCCGGCGATCCGTCGATCACCGCGCTGCTCATCGCCCATGCCCATTGTCGGGCCGCGCTATGGCCCGGCGCGCGCCAGGGTACGCTCTTTTCGGGAGCCGGTCCAGATCAGTGCCACCGCGACCCACAGCAGCCAGTAGTTTCCGGTCACTGCGATCACGCCGCCGCCGCCCATCCGCGCATCTGATACCAGCACGTCAACCAACAGGCCGAGCAGCGCCACCGCGATCACGCCCAGCGTGACAAACGTTTTGGTGAACGTTTGGCGCGGCGCCTCATTGTTGGACCAGGCGCGAGCAGTGCCAATGCCAATCGCCAGTCCAGCAAGCGGCAGGATGCCAAGCAGAATGCCCCAGAAGGGCGCTTCATTCCGCGAGTCGCTGACCGAGGCGCCGACGATTTGCGAGCCACTGATAGTCACTGGGCGGCCAAAGCCATTTCCACAGGAGACCAGCGGACTCCAGAATAATGTCAGCAGCATGAGCGCGCCGACCACGATCATGCCGCGACTGACCTGCGGGCTGCTGGCAGCGGGCTGGCTATGCTGCGGCGTGGCCTGCGCTGCTGCCGCGGCGCTGCTGCCGCTGAGTGAGCTGGGCAGGCTCCCAAGCCCGGCGGCCGCTAACGGCTGCCCACAGCTGATACAGAAGCGCGTCGTCGCCGAGTTACTTGTGTTGCAGGCTGGGCAGGTGATCATGGCTGACCGAGGCTGCGCGCTGCTCGTGCTGGGCGCGCCGAGCAGGTCCCCACGGCCGGCGGCCGCCAACGGCTGCCCACAGCTGACGCAGAAGCGTGTCGTGGCTGAGTTGCTCATGTTGCAGGCTGGACAGGTGATCGTCGCGGCTGGCTGTGCTGGCGCGCTGGGGGCGCTGGTTTCGCTCGGTGCGCCGAGCAGGCTGCCGAGGCCGGCGGCCGCCAATGATTGCCCGCAATCATTACAAAACCGCGCGCTCGCTGGGTTGAACGTTTTGCAGTTTGGACACGTCATACTCGCTCCTGGTGGAAGGCATCGCCGCGCCCGTAGCTGCGACACTGATCAGCCCGCGATGGTCAGCGCAAGCAGCGTCGCGCTGTGCAAGCCATGATGTCAATGGTGGGGCGGAGGTGCTAAATCCTGACAGTATGGCTTCTTTGGCTATACTATAACGTCATCTAGCACCTGTCAAGGGCGAACATTCAGCGCGCTGCCGCAGCATACCTGCGTGCCACGGCCAAGCGGCGCTATCAGCGCGGGGTCAGCGCATCGCGGCGACAATTCGCCTATAATGGGCCTGCTAGCAGGACACGGGGGCGCACATGGCGGAACTCTCAGGCACAACGTTGGGGCGCTATCGGATCATGGAGCGCGTGGGGCGTGGCGGGATGGCCGAGGTCTATAAAGGCTATCAAACCTCGCTGGATCGCTACGTCGCGGTCAAAGTGCTGCATGCCTTTTTGCTGGAGGAGCCAGATAGCTCGGAGCGCTTTCGCCATGAGGCCAAAGCGGTCGCCAGCCTGCGCCACCCCAACATTGTGCAGGTCTTTGACTTCGACGAGGAGCGCGGCATCTATTTCATGGTCATGGAGTATATTGATGGCCCCAACCTCAAAAGCGTGCTACAGGCCCAAAATAAAACCGGCACGATCCTGGAGCTGCCGCGCATCGCCGAGATTATGAGCGGCGTGGGCGGCGCGCTGGCCTACGCCCACCAGCACGGCATGATCCACCGCGACATCAAGCCCCACAACATCATGTTTACCGCCGCCGGCCAGCCGCTCCTGACCGACTTTGGCATCGCCAAGATCGTCAGCGGCTCGACCGCCAGCGCTAGCGGCGTGCTCTCGGGCACGCCTGCCTATATGAGTCCCGAGCAGGGCCGCGGCGACCGCCTGGATCACCGCACCGACCTGTACTCGCTGGGCGTCGTGCTGTATGAGATGGTGACTGGCCGCGTGCCGTTCGACGCCGACACGCCGTTTGCGGTGGTGATCAAGCATATCAACGACCCGTTGCCGCTGCCGCACCTCCTGAACACCGCCGTGCCGGAGCCGCTGGAGCGTGTGATTCTGCGAGCGATGGCCAAGTCGCCCGACGAGCGCTTTCAAAGCGCCGATGAGCTGGTGCGGGCGACCCAGCAGGCGATCACCGCGAGCGCCGGGCTGGTCACGGCCTGGCCGGTGTCGGCAAGCGGCCAGGCGACCACGACGCTCGCCGAGCCATCGTCGAGCGCCACGCAGCCGACGGCGGCCGTGCCGACGCAGCTCGTGAGCAGCGCCGCGCCCGTCAGCGGGCAGGCCACGCCGGCCGCTGGAGTGCCGCTGCCGCCGCTGCCGCCAACTTCGGCCGCTCCCGCGGGGCCGCCGCCCGCCGCGGACGCCGCCTTTGGCCCGCTGGGTCCCACCGGCCCGACCGGCCCAACTGCCCCGAACACTGGCGCGCAGGTCACCGCCCGCATTGGCGGCCGGCGCGTGTCGTGCAGCATCGCCGTCGGCGCGGCAGCGCTGCTGCTCGCGGTAGGCGTGGGCGGCGGCATGCTGGCCAGCAACTCTGGTAGCTCCGCCGCGCCCGTGGCCCAGGTCGCCGTGCCGACCTCCCCACAGGTGGCGATCCTGGCGACCGTTGAGTCTGATGCTGGCCGCATTATTCCGCCCGCGCCAGGCTCGGACAATCCTCCGCTGGCGACGCCGCCGCCCAGCGCGCCGACCGAGCTAGCCGAGGCGCCGCAGTTCAGTGAAGCCACGCCGCCGCCCCGCCCACGGGCGACGGCGCCGGCGCCGCCGACCGCGGATACCCCGCCCGCGCCGACGACGGCGGCGGCCGTGGGGCCGACTGCGGCCGAGCCAGTGGGCGGCGGCGTGCAGCCCACCCGCCCGCCGGTCGGCCCCGACGAGGGCGGCAGCCTGCTCGATGCCGGCCAGCCGGCCGCGGCGCTGGCCTTCTATGACAAGGCACTCAAGGCCAAGCCCGGCGATGTGCGCGCGCTGGTCGGCCGCGGCCAGGCGCTGCACGCGCTGCTCCGCCCCGAGGAGGCCACGGACGCCTTTACCGCCGCGCTGCAGGCCCGCCCCGATGAGCTGGCGGCGCTGCTGGGCCGTGGCCGCACCGCCCTTGAGCGCGGCCGCCCCGACGAGGCCCTCGCCGATGCCAAGCGGCTAGTCGCGCTCGACCCCAACTCGTTCGAGGGCTGGCTGATTGTGGCCGAGGCCAGCGCCGCCACCGGCGACAGCGCTGCCAGCACCGCCGCCTACGCGACCGCCGACGATCTTGATGGCGACGACGCGGCGCTGGCCCGCAGCCAGGCCCGCGTGCTCATTGCCCAGAGCCAGCCGGCGGCGGCCATCGAGCTGCTGAAAGACGCCGCCGACACCGCCGAGGATGCCGCAACCTGGACCGCGCTCGGCCAGGCGTACCTGGCCTACGGCAGCGATGGCAAGACTGTGGACCCCGACGCCGCCGAGGCCGCCTTCCGCGCGGCGATCGACAAGGCGCCCGCCACCGTGCCAGCCTTGCTGGGCCTGGCCGATATTTATATCAACCATCTCTCAAACCTTGCCGGCGCGCTCAATTTCCTCAATACGGCGATCAAAGCTGGCCCGGTGCCAGCTACCGCCTACCAGCAGCGTGCTCGGCTCGTCACCGGCGCCGATCAGCTGGCGGATTTGAGCCGGGCGGTCGCGGTCAACCCGCGCAACCCCGAGCCGCTGACCTGGCGCGGCGACTACCAGTTGGCCCACCGCCAGTACCAGGCCGCCCTTGATGACTACGACGCCGCAATTAAGCTCGACTCCGACCGCATCGCCTTTCACGCCGCCCGCAGCCGGCTCTTGCTGCTGCTCAACAAGCCCGACGACGCCGTTAGCGAGGGATTAACGATTACCCTCGCTGATCCCAAGTCGTTCGAGGGCTACTTCGCGCTGGCGCGGGTGTTTGCGGCCCAGGGCTATCTGGATGAGGCGCTCGCGTCCTCCGATACCGCCGTCGAGCAGGCCGGCGCCGACTATGAGAAGCCCGACGCCTACGCCGGCCGCGGCCGTATCCGGGTGCAGCGCCAGGAGTACGAGGCGGCCGAGCGCGATTTTGCCGAGGCGGCCAAGCTCTACCCCGACAACCGCCTGCTGCTGCTGGGCCAGGCCGAGCTGGCGCTGGCCCGCGAGGACCCCGACGCCGCGCTGCCCTTTCTCAACCGCTGGACCGAGCAGGAGTCGAACTTTGGCTGGGGCTACGTGCTGCGGGCGAAGGTCTATCTCGCCCAGAACAAGTCCGACCTCGCGCGGGCCGATCTGGCGCAGGCGGCGACCCTGGCGCTCTTTCCCAGCGAGGAGACCGAGCTGAAAAAGCTTCAGGATGGGCTTAAATAGCCGGGAGCACCGCATGGAAAATACCCTGAGCGATCCGCTGAGCAGCCAGCGCCAGGAGCTGGAAAATCTTCAAACGCACGTGGCGCGTCTCCAGTCCCAGGCTAACGAGCTGGCGGCGCTGCTGGCGCATGGCTCCGCCGCGCTGCCACACCTGGCGGCGCTGCACACCGCGCTGGCCGCCGAGCTGGCGGCGACCCAGCACCACGTCGCCGCCGCACTGCTCGGCGCCGACGCCATCGGTCGCCTGGCCGAGTCGCGGCGCCAGGAGGCCTACTATTTCCGCATGCTCCAGACCGTCAGCGCCGCCGTCAGCTCGACGCTTGATCTGCGCACGCTCCTCAACCTCCTAATGGACAATGTGATCACCGTGACCAAAGCCGAGCGCGGCTACGTCGTGCTGCGCGATGCGGCGACCGGCACCCAGACCGTCACCGTCGCCCGCGGCATCGAGCATGGCGCGATCGAGGAGGAGGCCTTTGCGATCAGCCGCGGCCTGGTCGCGCAGGTCGCCACCACCGGCGTGCCCATCGTCACCACCAACGCCCAGTCCGACCCACGCTTCGCGGCGATGGAGAGCGTCCGCAACTACCAGCTGCGCTCGATCATGTGCGCCCCGCTGGTGCTGCGCGGCGCGGTCAGCGGCGTGGTGTATGTGGACAACCGCATGCGCGGCGGCCTGTTCAGCGAGCCGGACTTGGAGCTGCTCAGCAGCATTGCCAACCAGGCGGCGCTGGCGATTGACAACGCCCGCGTCTTTGGCTACCTCGCCAACGTCCTGGCCAGCATCGCCAGCGGCGTGCTGACCATCGATCCCGACGGCACGATTACGACCTGCAACCAGTCGGCCGCGACGATCTTTGGCGTGCAGGCCGCCGAGGTGCTCAATCAGCCCTACGCCGAGGCCTTTGGCTCGCTCGCCAGCACCACGCTGCCGGCGCTGATCGAGCAGGTGTTGGGCGGCGGGCCGCCGGTGCTGCTCCACGAGGCCGCCGTGCTGCTGCCGCGGCGCGGCGAGGCGGTGCTGCTCCTCAGCGTGACCCGCGTCACCGGCGCCACCGGCGAGCCGGTCGGCATCGTTATGGTCATGGAGGATGTTACCCAGGAGCGCCGCCTGCAGCGCTTTGTCGCGCCGACGGTCGTTGAGCAGCTGCGCGTCGCCACCGAGTCGCCGCAGCTCGGCGGCGAACTCCGCGAGATCACGGTGCTGTTCGGCGATGTGCAGGGCTACACCATGCTCGCCGAGCAGATGCCGCCCGAGGCGCTCCTCAATCTGCTAAATGCCCACCTCTCGCTGGCGGCCACCACGATCATGGCGCCCGAGCACGGCGGCACGCTCGATAAATACATCGGCGACGCGGTGATGGGCCTGTTCAACACGCCCAACGACCAGGCCGACCACGCCTGGCGCGCCGTTCAGGCGGCCTGGGCGATGCAGCAGCGCCTGCGTGTCTTCCAGCAAACGCTGCCGCCCGAGCACCACATGCGCTTTCGGATCGGCGTCAACACCGGCCCGGCGGTGGTCGGACACATCGGCAGCGAAAACTTAATGAACTTCACCGCGATCGGCGATGCGGTCAACGTCGCCAAGCGCCTACAGGAGTTGGCCCGCACCGGCCAGATCATGCTCAGCGAGGCCACCTACACCGCGCTCGATCCGGCGCTGCGCCCGCGGCTGACCGTGCGGCCGCTCGGATTTATCGCCCTGAAAGGCCGCGCCGCCGAGGTCCCGGCCTACGAGCTACTCGATCTGATCGTGTAGCGGCCGTGGCGCACGAACTGCTCATCGGCCCGTGCTATAGTTCTTCGTAGCGCGAAAGGTGGCTCCGATGACGCTTCAAGCCGCACTCTTTGACCTCGATAACACGCTGTATCCCGCGTCCTCAGGCCTGATGGTCCAGATTGACCGGCGGATCGGCGAGTTTGTGCAAACCCACCTCAGCCTCGATGAGCCAGCGGCGTTTTCGCTCCGCAAGCACTACTACCAGACCTATGGCACGACGCTGCGGGGCCTTCAGCTCCACCACGAGCACATTCCCGCCGACCTATATTTGGAGTTTGTTCACAGCATCGCCGTCGACGAGTACCTGCGGCCCGACGAGGCGCTCTCGGCGCAGCTGGCCGCGCTGCCGCTCCGCAAAATTATCTTTACCAACTCGCCGCGCGAGCACGCCGAGCGGGTCCTGGACTGTCTCGGCATCGCGCAGCACTTCGAGGCAATCTTCGACCTGCGCTATTTTGCGTTTGTCGCCAAGCCCAGCCAGGCGGCCTACCAGCTGGTCCTAGACGAGCTGGGTCTGGATGGCGCCGCCGCAGTTATGCTGGAGGATAGTCTGGCCAACCTGCCGCCAGCCAAAGCGCTGGGCATGACGACGGTCTTGGTAGACGAGAGCCAGACCGTGCAGACCGGCGCCGACCTCATCGTGCCGACGATTCACGCCGCCCTCAGCGCCGTCCAGGCGCTCCTCGACCCGGCGCTGGCCGGCAGCGCCGCCCGCCGCGGCCACCACGCCGCGCCCGAGCCGGCTACGGCAATACCAGCTCGGCGTAGTCCAGCATAAAGAACGGCGGCCGTCCAAACGCGCCGCCGCCGCTGTTGGTGATCGTGATGCGGTTGGCGCCCGCCCGCAGCAGCCCGGCGTCGAACGGGAAGCGCGCGACGGTCCACGTCCCCGAGTCGAGCGGCAGGTCATCGTTGGGCAAGGGGTTGCTGCCGCGAAAAATCTGCTGGTCGTTGACGGCAATGACGATCTGCGTTTTGGCCGCGTCCTCGGAGTCCATGCCCTCGACCTGCAGCTCGGCCTGGCCGCCTGCCACCGCCGCGAGATTGAACTGCGCCGTCATGCGGCTATACTGCGTCCCGCTGCCGTAGACCCAGGTCGCGGTGCGGCCGCCGTAGACGCTGGCGCCGCTGTTGCGCCAGCCGCCGGCCCAGGCCCGATCCTCCAGGCGCACCACGTTGTCCTGCTGGGTCACGGCGCCGGTGGTCGGCGCGGGGGCGCTGGTGGCGGCGGGGCGGCGCGTGGGCGCGGGGCTGCTGCCGCCGGCCGTCGGGACAAACGTCGCGGTGGCCGGCCGGGGCGACGGTGTGACGACGACGGCCGTGCGCGCCGGGCTGGCCGTCGGCTGTGTGGTGCTAGCCTCGCTGCCGCACGCCCCAAGCAGCAGCCCGCACAAAAGCAATGTTCGTGTTTTTTGCATACCTGGCCTGTAGCAACGACCGGGCCGCTGACTTAAGAACAACTGGCTTAAAACCAAAAGCGCCGCATTGCTGCGACGCTCCTGGTGATTTGGCTGGGGTACAAGGATTCGAACCTCAACTGCCTGAGTCAGAAGTCAGGTGTCCTACCATTAGACGATACCCCATCACATAGCTCGAAAAGCCGTACCCCCGATTCTGTTCTAGACCGTCATCTCTCTCTGCCAGACGCTGGCAGGCTACTCATGGCGTGGTTGCCTGTTAGACAACGCTGCCCGAGCCGCGGCGGTGTGAGCCAACGAGGTGGTCGTAGCGCATTGCTGCTGCCACCAATGAGCCGACCCCACACACCTTGCTTTCCATCAGCCAGCGCAGTCGCCTAGCCGCCCGTGTCGCCACGTGCGCTGGTGGGCTCTTACCCCACCGTTTCAGCCCTCGCCCGCACTGGTTGCCCAGCCGCTGGCGGTTCGTGTTTGCTGTTGCCGTCTTGCGTCACCACGCTTTGCAGCGTGGCGCCCTTGCTTGCGGTTTCGCAAGGTAGCCTGGGCCGAAGCCCGGAAAGTCGGGAAGTTCCTCTGGATTGCTCCAGCGACGGTTCGCTTTTCGAGTTAAGTTGTTAAAAGTGGAGCGGGAGACGGGATTCGAACCCGCGACCTTCTCCTTGGCAAGGAGATGCTCTACCAACTGAGCCACTCCCGCATTGCTGCGGTGTCCCGAGATAATGGTGACCCCAGCGGGATTCGAACCCGCGATCTACACCTTGAGAGGGTGTCGTCCTAGGCCGCTAGACGATGGGGCCACATGCTGGAAAGTGCCTGGTCACACTGCCAGAAGCAGCGCGCCGTTACGAGGAGGTAGTATACGGATGAGAGGTGATTTTGTCAAATCGCAATTCCTCGGTATGATGCTGCCATGAAGACTGCTTTTCGCCCAGCCCGTGCGCTGTTACTGGCGCTGCTGCTCGCGGGGTGCGCGGCGCCTGGCGCGGCCTCGGCGCCCAGCGCAGTGCCCAGCCCGGCATTGCCCAGCGCGGCGACTGCGCCCAGCGCATCCACGCCGACCGCCGCGTCGCCCGCCGCGACTGCCGCGACCACCTCGGTGCCGACCGTGGCGTCGCCCAGCCCCACCAAGCGAGGAACCATGACAACCACCGCCACTGGCCTAAACTCCCGTGCCCAGGCCGTTGATCTGCCGAGCATTGCGCTGGGCCTGACCAAGCGCTTCTATGTCTACACGCCGCCTGACGCTCCCGCAGGCGCGCGCTTGCCGGCGCTCTACCTACTGCGCGGCCACGAGCGCGAGTGGATCAACCCGCGTGAGGACTCGTCGCGCGCAGGCCGGACGGCGATTGAGGTCTACGAGGAGCTGCGCGCCGCCGGCTCGGTCGGGCTGATGGTGCTGGTGTTCCCCGGCCTCTCCTCCGATGACAACCGCTGGCCGGGCATGCTGATCAACGCCCAGCACGCCGACTGGCCAGCGGCGAAGGGCAGCCTGGGCACCGCGCAGTGGGAGACGTACTTTGTCAGCGAGCTGATCCCATACGTCGATGCCCACTTCGGCACCGACCCCGGCCGGCGCGCGGTGGACGGGTTTTCGCTGGGCGGATTCATGGCGGCTAAAGTGGCGGCCCAGCACCCGGCGCTCTGGCAGTCGATCGGGGCGTATGACGGGACGTTCTTCTGGGACGATCCGGCCGACGCTCACACGATCGCGCTGACCGACACGACGTTTCTCAACTCCATGTTTCATCCGGTCTGGGGCGATCTGCCTGACCGGGCGTTTGCGGCGGCCAATAATCCAGCCAATCTAATCCGCAATGGCGACGCCGCGGCGCTCGGTCGGCTGCAGTGGCTGATCGAGTACGGCCCCGAGAGCGCTGAGCCAAACAACTCGAATTTTTACCGGGGCGAGCACCTGGTGGCGCTGCTGGCGGCGCAGGGCATCGCCAACCACGGCGGTGCCATCGCCGGCGGGCGCCACACCTGGCACCAGGCCGACCTGCACCTCGCGCGCACGCTGCCGCTCCACTGGCAGCGCCTGGCCGGAGGTGCGCGATGAGCCGCCTTCTGAGCCTGCTCCTGGTCGCGGCGCTGCTGGCGGGCTGCGGCCAAACACCGCCGTCGTCAGCGTCGGCGGTGACGATCCCGGCCGGCTGGCAGCCGCTGGCCCAGCCCGATCTGTCGCTGGCGCTGCCGCCCGACTGGCAGGTGATCACCTCGGAGGATGCCGATTTGGGCGGGGCCGTCGACACCGCCGCCACCGCCAACCCCCAGCTGGCGACGGTCCTCGACGGCGCGCGGGCGGCGCTCGTCAGCGGCGAGCTGCGCCTGGTCGCCTACGACCTGGCGCCCGAGCACCTCGACGAGCCGTTTATTACCAACGTCACCGTCGGCGTCGTGCCCAGCGCGGGCGCGTCGCTGGCCGAGCTGCGCAAAGTCAACCTGGCGCAGCTCCAGGCCCAGCCGGGCTTTCACGATGTCGTGCCGGGCGATGCGACGCTGGCCGGGCTGCCGGCGCTACAGCTGAGCTATGGCCTCGATGTCAAGGATGCCGGCGGGGCGCCGCTGGCGCTGCACGTTGAGCAGTTTATCGCGGTCCAGCCGCCGCTCCAGTATGTCCTGACCTTCAGCACGACGCCGACGCAGACCGCCGCCTTTCTGCCAACTTTCCAGCAGATCGTGTCCACCGCCCGCCTAGCACCCGCCGCGACGCCCACACTCGTCCGTTGACGCCGCGCGGCGGGGCGTGCTATACTCCGGCCCAAGTCAATCCTGAAAAACGTTGAATGGGACGAGTAGCTCGCTCCGCCCTGCCCCAGAGAGTCGGCACTTGGTGTGACGCCGACGCAGTGGCCGCAAGTGAATGGACCCAGGAGTTGCACGGCGAACCGTAAGCAGTAGCCGTTGCCGGAGCGCCCCGTTATCGTAGCGCGGAGTATCGCACCCCAACAGGTGCCGTACTTGCAGAGTGCGTCGGCGCCGTGAGGCTCGGCGAACAAGGGTGGTATCACGCGAGGTTGAATCCTCTCGTCCCTGAGTGGACGGGAGGCTTTTTGTTGTCTGGAGGCGCGGATGCAGATTGGCATGATGAATGATCCCGAGCTTGATGCGGTCGCCGAAGCGCGCTGGGCGGCTGAGCACGGCTTTGATTTCCTTGACCTGACCGTCGAGGGGCCGGGCGCGAGCTTGGACCGCCTAGATGTCGCGGCGCTCGGGGCGGTGCTGGGCGCGACCGGGCTGGGCCTAGTCGGCCACACGCCCTGGTATCTGCCGTTCGGCTCGCCGCTCCCCGAGCTGCGGGCCGCCGCGGTGGCCGCGGTCACGGCGATGTTTCCGGCGCTCCAGACGCTGGGCGCTCGCCTGGTCAATGTCCATGTCGACCGCGGCATCGGCAAGTTTAGCTACGACGCCACGCTGCGCTGGAACGCCAAGTCGTTCGCACTGCTGGCCGCCGCCGCCCGGCCGTTCGGCCTGACGGTGATGGTCGAGAACGTCGTCAATCAGTTCAACAATGCCAAAGCCTTCAAGACGCTCCTCGCCGCCGACCCTGAGCTGCGGCTGCACCTCGACATCGGGCATGCCAACGTCAAGGGCGCCCGCACCGAGGAGTTTCTTAAAACCCACGCCGCCAAGCTGGTCCACGTCCATATCTCGGACAACCGCCAGCAGAGCGACGATCATCTGCCGCTCGGCGTCGGCTCGATTGTGTGGCCGCCGCAGATTCGGCTGCTCAAGGCCCACGGCTACGACGGCACGATCACGCTGGAGGTCTTTACACCCGACCGCACCTACCTGGTCGACAGCGCCGCCCGCCTCCGCAAGCTGTGGAGTGACGAGTAGCGAGTACCAAGCACTGCATTGAAATCACAACGCTGAAAACTGAAAACTGACGACTGAAAACTGGAGCCTATATGACTGTAGCAAACAAAGTCATCATCATCACCGGCGCGTCGGCGGGGATTGGCGCGGCGGCGGCGCGGGAGCTGGCGGCGCGCGGGGCCACCGTGGTCCTGGCGGCGCGGCGGCAGACTGAGATCGATGCGCTGGCGGCCGAGATCACGGCGCGCGGCGGCAAGGCACTGGCGGTGGCGACCGATGTCAGCAAGGTCGAGGACATTGAGCGCCTGGTGACGACAACGCTGCGGCTGCTTGGCCGCATCGATGTCCTGTTCAACAATGCCGGCGTCGGCGATGACCAGCCGGTCGGCGTGGTCGACGACGCAGCGCTGGCGCGGCTGATGGATATTAATCTGTTCGGCCCGATCCGCGTCACCCGCGCCGTGCTGCCGCACATGCGGACGCGGCGGAGCGGCCACATTATCACAACCGGCTCGGTGGCCAGCTTCATCGCGACGCCCGGCATCTACAGCGTCAGCAAGTTTGGCGTGCGGGCCATGACCGACGCGCTGCGCCGCGAACTGCGTGGCGACGGCATTCACGTCTCGCTGCTCGCGCCCGGCTTTATCCGCACCGATATGACCGCCGGCCTCAAAATCCCCATGCCTGGCCCCGCGCTGGTCGCCCGCGTCCTGGTCGGCCTGATCGAGCGGCCGCGCCGCCTGGCCGTGGTTCCCGGCTTCTACCGCCCGCTGATCTGGCTGGCCGAGCTGTGGCCCTGGTTCGCCGACATCATCATGAGCCGCATCGACCTGAGCGACCAGGCCGGCAAGTAGAGTAGCGAGTAGCGAGTGCATCTTAATTCTTCCTCGCCTTTGCGCTCTTTGCGCCTTTGCGGTTAGCTCGTTCTCCTGAAAACTGAAAGCTGAAAACTGACAACTCGACTGACGACTGAAAACTGAAAACTTCGGAGACTGTTATGGCAAAGCGACGGATTTTGACGGGCGACCGGCCGACGGGCAAGCTGCACCTCGGCCACTATGTTGGCACGCTGCGCAACCGCGTGCGGCTCCAGGATGAGTACGAGTGCTTTTTTCTGGTCGCCGATCTCCATATGCTGACCACGCGGCTGGAGCGCGAGCGGCTGGCCGAGACCGAGCAGAACATTCGCGATGTGGTCCTCGACAACCTGAGCGTCGGGATTGACCCGGCCAAATGCACCTATTTTCTCCAGTCGCTGGTCCCCGAGATCGCCGAGATCGCGCTGATCTTCTCAATGCTGGTGACGGTGCCGCGGGTCCAGCGCGTGCCGACGCTCAAAGAGGTCATGCAGAATCTAGAGATCGAGCAGCCCTCGCTGGGCCTCTTGTCGTACCCGGTGCTACAGGCCGCCGACATTCTGTGTGTGCGGGCCAACCTGGTGCCGGTCGGCAAGGACCAGTCCTCGCACCTGGAGGTCACGCGCGAGATCGCCCACCGCTTCAACACGCTCTACGGCGAGACGCTGCCCGAGCCAGACACCCTGATCGGCGAGGTGCCGACGCTGGTGGGCGTCGACGGCCAGGCCAAAATGTCGAAGTCGCTCAACAACGGCATCTACCTGTCGGACGACGCCAAGACGGTTGAGCAGAAAGTGCGCGGCATGTTCACCGACCCCAACCGCATCCGCGCCGACATCCCCGGCCGCGTCGAGGGCAACCCGGTGTTTATCTACCACGACGCCTTCAACCCCGACACCGCCGAGGTCGACGACCTCAAGGCCCGCTATCTGACCGGCAAGGTCGGCGATGTCGAGGTCAAGAAAAAGCTGGCGGCGGCGATCAACAATTTTCTCGACCCAATCCGCGAGCGGCGGGCCGAGTTCGAGCGCACTCCCCAGCTAGTCGAAGAGATTCTGCTGGCCGGCAGCGAGCGGGCGCGCGCCGAGGCCCAGGAGACAATTCGCATGATGCGCGCGGCGATGGGCCTGCGCAGCTTTAAATCAGCGTAGAGCGAGGATAACCATGCTGCACCCTTCTGTGGAGTCTGTGCGCGCGCTGGCCCAGGAGCACGGCCGCGGCGTCGTGCCGGTGGTCTTGGAGCTGCTGGCCGACACGCTGACGCCGGTCTCGGCCTTTGAGCGGCTGACGGCCGGCTACGATGGCCCGGCCTGCCTGCTGGAGAGCGTCGAGGGCGGCGAGCGGCTGGGCCGCTACTCGTTTATTGGCCTGCGGCCCTCGGCGGTCGTCGAGGTGCGCGCTGACGGCAGCGACCCGCTGGCGCCGATCCGCGCGCTGGCCGAGATCGCCGGCCCCTACATTCGGCCGGCCGGCGTGCGGCTGCCGCGACTGACCGGCGGCGCCGTCGGCTGGCTCGGCTTCGAGGCCGTCACGGCCTTCGAGCGGCTGCCGCGGGCGCGCCGCAAGCCCTACGGCGACCTGCCCGACGGCGTCTGGACGCGCTTCGATGCGCTGGCGGCCTTTGATCATCTGCGCCATACGCTGCTGCTGATCGCCCACGTCAAGCTCGACGCGCCCGACCTTGATGCGGCCTACGCCGCCGCCGCCGAGGAGATTGCGACGATGCGCGCGCAGCTACTGCAGCCCTCGCCCGCCAGCCCGCTGGTCGAGCTAGTGCCGCCCGACCCGGCCCACTTCCCGATGTTTGAGCAGTCGAACTTTACCCGCGAGGAGTACTGCCAGGCCGTCACGCGCGGCAAGGAGTACATTCGGGCCGGCGATATTTTTCAGTTTGTGCCGTCGCAGCGCTTCCAGCGGCCCACGGGCGCCGACGCCTGGACGATCTACCGCGCGCTACGGGCGATCAACCCGTCGCCCTACATGTATCTGCTGCGCGGCTACAGCGGCGACATCATCGGCGCCTCGCCCGAGATGCTGCTGCGGGTCGAGGACGGCGTGGTCGAGACTCATCCGATCGCCGGGACGCGGCGGCGCGGCCACGACGACGCCCAGGACGCCGCGCTGGCCGCCGACCTCTTGGCCGACCCCAAAGAGCGCGCCGAGCACCTGATGCTGGTTGACCTCGGCCGCAACGATGTCGGCCGGGTCAGTGTGCCAGGAACCGTCCGCGTGCCCAAGTTTATGCAGGTCGAGCGCTACTCGCACGTCATGCACCTGGTCTCGCAGGTCACGGGCCAGCTGCGGCCCGACCTCCATCCGCTGGACGCGCTGCGGGCCTGCTTTCCAGCCGGCACCGTCAGCGGCGCGCCCAAGATTCGGGCGATGGAGATCATCACCGAGCTGGAGCCGGACGAGCGCGGCCCGTACTCCGGCTGCGTCGGCTACGTCGGCTTCGACGGCTCGCTCGACACCGCGATCACGATCCGCACGATCTTTTTGCGCGATGGCGTGGCCTATGTCCAGGCCGGCGGCGGCATCGTCTTCGACAGCGAGCCGGACAGCGAGTGGCACGAGACCCAGAACAAGGCGCGGGCGTTGCTGCGGGCGATTGAGCTGGCCGAGACAATGGCGGTGGCCGCGGTCTAGCGGCCAGCTACAACGGAGAACACCATGCGAATTCTGCTGCTCGATAACTACGACTCGTTCACCTACAACCTCTACCAGTATCTGTCGGAGCTGGGCGCCGCCGTCACCGTCGTGCGCAACGACGAGATCGAGGTTGACGAGGTGCGGACGCTGGCGCCGGACAAGATCGTGATCTCGCCCGGCCCGGCCACGCCCGCCGAGGCCGGCATCTCGCTGCCGCTGATCCGCGAGCTGGGCCTGGAGATTCCGATCCTGGGCGTGTGCCTGGGCCACCAGGCGATTGGCGCCGCGTTTGGCGGGCGGGTCATCCGCGCGCCCGAGCCGGTGCATGGCAAGCTGGCCAGCATCACCCACAGTGGGATCGGCGTGTTCCGCACGCTGCCGACGCCGTTTGCGGCCACCCGGTATCACTCGCTGATCGTTGAGCGCGACAGCCTGCCCGACTGCCTCCAGATCACCGCCTGGACCGACGACGGCATCATCATGGGTCTGCGGCATCGCACGCTGCCGGTCGAGGGCGTGCAGTTTCACCCCGAGTCCTACACCACCGACCACGGCAAGCAGCTGCTCCAGAACTTCATCGCCGGGTAGGTGCGCGGCGGGCGGGGCGGCTCGTCGGGGCGACGGGCCGCCCCGCGGCGTGCTGCTGGCGGCGCCAATCCGTGCTAGCCTACGCCGGCAATGAAACACGAGGACTGCGGTGAGTGACGGGCGACGAAACCAGGGCCAGGCCGGGCCAATCGGCGTTTTTGACTCGGGCGTCGGCGGGCTGTCGGTGCTGCGCGAGCTGCGGGCCGCGCTGCCCCACGAGCCGCTGATCTACGTCGCCGACTCGGGCCACTGTCCCTACGGCGGCCGGAGCGCGCGGTTTATCCAAGATCGCAGCGCGGCGATCACCGACTGGCTGATCGGGCAGGGCGCCAAAGCGCTGGTGATCGCCTGCAACACCGCCACCGCAGCGGCGGCGCCCTGGCTGCGGTCGCGGTACGGGCTGCCGATCATCGGGATGGAGCCGGCGATCAAGCCGGCGGCGGCGGCGACCAGGAGCGGCGTCGTCGGCGTGCTGGCGACCGAGGGCACCGCCAAGAGCGCCCGGCTGCACCGCCTGATCGCCGAGTTTGGCCGCGATGTCCAAGTTTTAACCCAGCCCTGCCCCGGCCTCGTCGAGCAGGTCGAGGCCGGCGCGCTGGACGGCGCGGCGACCGCGGCGCTCGTCGCGGGCTACGTCGCGCCGCTGTTGGCACAGGGCGCCGATGTGCTGGTGCTGGGCTGCACCCACTACCCGTTTTTGCGGCCGCTGATCGGCGCCGTGGCCGGCCCGGCGGTCGCGCTGATCGACACCGGCGCGGCGGTCGCGCGCCACACCGCGGCGGTGCTGGCGGCCGACGGGCTGCTCGCGCCGCCCAGCCTGGCCCCAGCCGAGTTCTGGACCACCGGCGATCTCGCGCTGGGGTCGGCGGTGATGCGCCGGCTGTGGGGCGCCGCGTGCGAGGTCCAGGCCCTCGCGGTCTAGCGCAGCCTGTGTCAGGCGCAACATAATGCCGTATAATCTCCTGGTCAACGTTTCCAGGAGCAGGTTATGGGGCCGATTGCGATCAAAGGTGGCAAAGATGGGCTGCGGCTGATGCTGGCGCCCGACGCCGCGTGGCCCGACGTGCTGGCCGCGCTCCACGACCAACTCCAGCGCGGCCCGGAGTTTTTTCATGGCGCCGAGGTGCTCGTCGACACCGGCGAGCGCGCGCTGAGCGAGGATGAGCTACAGACGCTGCTGGCGGCGATGCTCCAGTATGGCCTCCAGCCCCACGCGCTGCTGACCAGCACACGCGAGGGCCGCCAGGCTGCTCGTAGCCAGGGCTTGGAAACCCGCGCCGCCCGGCCCGCCGCGCCCGCCGCGCCCGCCGCCGAGAGCGACGGCGCCCTGCTGGTGCAGCGCACGCTGCGCTCGGGCCAGGTGCTGCGCCACCCCGGCCATATTACGGTGATCGGCGACATCAATCCCGGCGCCGAGGTGATCGCTGGCGGCAGTATTGTCGTCTGGGGCCGCGCCCGTGGCAAAATCCACGCCGGCGCCCTCGGCGATGAGCAGGCGCTGATCTGCGCCCTGGAGCTGACGCCGACGATGCTGCAGATCGGCTCCAAGCTGGCCGGCCAGCCCGACTCGCGCCCGCTCGGCCCCGAAGTTGCCCATGTCACGGCCCAGGGCGTCGAGGTTGCACCCTGGGAGATTATTCGGCGCTAGGCCGGTTGGCCGCGCACCTAGCTAAAAGGATCGAAGCATGGCACGCATCATCACCATCACCTCGGGAAAAGGCGGCGTGGGCAAAACCACGACCACCGCTAATCTCGGCACCGCCCTCGCCTTGCACGGCCAGCGCGTCGTCGTCGTGGACGCCGATATTGGCCTGCGCAACCTTGATGTGGTGATGGGCCTGGAAAACCGCATCGTCTACGATCTGGTTGATGTGGTCGAGGGCCGCTGCCGGCTGCGCCAGGCGCTGATCAAGGACAAGCGCTTCCCCGAGCTCTTTCTGCTGCCGGCCGCCCAGACCCGCGATAAAGACGCCGTCACCCCCGACGACATGATCGCGCTGGCCAACGACCTGCGCCGCGAGTTTGACTTTGTGCTGATCGACTCGCCCGCCGGCATCGAGGCCGGCTTTCGCAACGCCATCGCCGGCGCCGACGAGGTCCTGATCGTCACGACGCCCGAGATCTCGGCGGTGCGCGATGCCGACCGCATCGTGGGCCTGATCGAGGCCAATGAGAAGGGCCACCCCAAGCTGATCCTCAACCGCATTCGCCCCGACATGGTGCGGCGCGGCGATATGATGTCGAACGAAGATGTCGTCGAGATTCTGGCGATCGATCTGATTGGCGTGGTCCCCGATGACCAGAGCGTGATCACCACCACCAACCGCGGCGAGATCGCGGTGATGGACCGTAGCTCGCAGGCCGGGCGGGCGTTTTCAAATATAGCCCGGCGGCTGATGGGCGAGGATGTGCCGCTGCAAGTCCTGACCAGCAACGAGGGCTTGCTGACGCGCATGTTTGGTGCGCTGGGCCTGCGCCCGCGCGCCCGCTAGCGCGCCGGCCGGATCGAAGGAGATAGAGAATGAGCTTTTGGGAAAATTTACGGGGCCGCAACCGCCAGACCAGCTCGGCGATTGCCAAAGATCGGCTCCTGACCGTGCTGGTCCATGACCGCGTAAAGCTGACGCCTGAGATGCTGGAGGCCATGCGCCAGGAGATCATCGCGGTGATCTCCAAGTATGTCGACATCGCCGACCCTGAGGCGATCGATGTTTCGCTGCTGCGCGGCGACACCTCGGATCATCTCAAGGCCGATATTCCGGTGCGCCGGCAGCGGAGCCAGTGATGCAAGCACAGCCGCTACGCTTCCCGCTGTGGGCCAAGATCGCGACCGCGGCGATCGTGATCGTGCTGTTCATCACGCTGCTGCGCGAGATGGGGAGCCTGCTATCGCCGTTCCTGTGGGCGATGGTCACCGCCTACCTGCTCAGCCCGCTGGTCCGGCTGCTGACGACCAGGACGAAGGTGGCCCGCGGCTGGTGGGTGCTGGCGATCTACGTCGTGGCCGGCTTCCTGATCTTTATCGCGTTCAACACCCTGGGGCCGCTGGTCGTCAAGCAGTTCGAGGACCTGCGGGCCGCGCTGCCACAGTTTGGCCACGACACCTCGGAGTGGATCAAGCAGAATGGGCGACTGACATTTGGCGGCCGGACCATTGATCTCCAGCCAGCCGAGGCCGATGTCTCAAAGTGGCTGTCCGGCCTGGCCAGCAGTCTGCCGACCACCGTGCCCAGCCTGCTGTTCAACGTGATCGAGCGGCTAATCCTGGGGCTGGTCTTTTTGGTCGTGACCTTCTACCTGCTGCTTCAGGGCGACCGGGTGATCGAGTCGATCTATCGCCTGGTGCCGGCGCCGTACCGCGATGAGATTCGCGGCCTCGGCCACTCGATTGATCGGGTGCTGGGCGCCTATATTCGCTCGCAGGTTATCCTGATCGTGCTGATGTCGCTCCTGACTTGGGCGGCGCTGTCGGTGCTGGGCGTGCAGTACGCGCTGGTGATCGCCATTGCGACCGGCTTCCTAGAGGTCGTGCCGTTTGTCGGCCCCTATACCGCCGGCGGCATTGCGGTGATGGTCGCGCTGCTCCAGCCGACGACGCCGTTTGGCTGGCCGAACTGGGTGCTGGGGCTGGTGGTCGGCGGCGTCTATCTTGTGCTACGCCAGCTGGAGGATCACCTGATCATTCCCAACCTGGTCGGGCATATCGTCGAGCTGCACCCGATCATCGTGATCTTTGCGATCCTGGCGGGCGGGCATCTAGGCGGCGCGCTCGGGCTGCTGGTGGCGGTGCCGCTGGCCGCGACGCTGCGGATCATTCTGGTGTACCTCTACAACAAGCTGGTCGACGACGCCACGCCGATAGCCGCGGTGCATCGCGAGGCCGACGAGCTGCTGGAGCCGCGCGCCGTGGCGCCCACGCCCGAGCCGAGCCGCCGCGCCGACCTGCACGATGAACCTGCGGCCCGCTGAGTACGCCGACCTCGCCGCGTGCGAGGCGCTGCCGCTAACGGTGCAGTCGCAGTACGTGTGGCAGCTCCAGGTGCAGCGCGACCCGACGCAGGCGCTGAGCCAGAGCGAGTGGAGCATCGCGCTGCGCTGTGTGCGGCTGCCGCGGCCGGTGCCGGTGACGCCGCCCGGCCCCGCGGCGGCGGCGCTGTGGAGCACTGCCAGCGCCGTATTCATCGCCGCCGATGACGCCGACGAGATCGTGGGCTTCGTGGTGCTCAGTGCCAGCCCGACGCGACCGGCGGCGCTGGCGCTGCCGCTCCTCGCGGTGGCGCCGGCCGCCCGGCAGCGCGGCGTGGCCACGGCCCTGCTGCGCCAGGCGCTCGTGTGGGCGCGCGCCGGCGGCTTCGAGGCCGTGACCGCCGCGACTAGCACCAGGAATCACCCGGCGGCCAGCTGCCTGGCCCGCAGTGGCTTCACCTTCGCGGGCTACAGCGAGTCGCAGTGGCCGCGCGGCGAGCTGGCGCTGCTTTGGCAGCGGGCGGTCTAGGCACATGCAGCGCGCACGCCAACGGCCGCCCACAGAAGTGGGCGGCCGTTGTATTGGTGGGGACGAAGGGACTCGAACCCTTACACCTTGCGGTATATGCTCCTAAGGCATACGCGGCTGCCAATTACGCCACGTCCCCGCGGACAAAAGTATAGCATGCCGCCCGGCGCAGCGCAAAATCAGCGGCCGCGCTAGCGCCCCTGGCTGGCCGCGATCATCGCCGCCAGCCGCCCGGCCGCCGCGCCGCTGTCCAGGGCCGCCGTCGCCAGCGCCAGGCCCTCCGGGAGGTCGGCGGCGCGCTCCGCGGCGACCAGCGCGGCGGCGGCGTTGAGCACCACGATGTCGCGGCGCGGCCCGCGCTGCTCGCCGACCAGCAGTGCCCGGATCGTCGCCACGTTGTCAGCGATGGTGCCGCCCAGCAGCGTGCTGCGCGTCGCGCGGTCCAGCCCCAGCGCCTCGGGGGTGATCTCCGAGCGGCGCGGCGCCTGCCCGGCCTGCACCTCCCAGATCACGCTCGGCGCGCTCAGGCTTAGCTCGTCTACGCCGTCGGTGCCGTGGACCACCAGCGCGTGGCGGGTGTCCATGCGGCTCAGGGCGTGCGCCAGTTTCTCGGCCAGCGGCGCGGCCGCCACGCCCAGCACCTGGTACTCGGCGTGGGCCGGGTTCGTCAGCGGCCCCAGCACGTTGAACACCGTGCGGATGCCGATCTCGCGACGAATGGGCGCAGCGTGGCGCATGGCGGGGTGAAATTTTTGGGCGAACATAAAGCCGATGCCGGCCTGGTCCAGGCAGCGCGTGACGCCCTCGCCGTCCAGGTCAATCACGACGCCCAGCCCCTCCAGCACGTCGGCCGAGCCGCACTGCGATGACATGGCGCGGTTGCCGTGCTTGGCGACGACCGCGCCGGCGCCGGCCGCGACAAACGCCGCCGCCGTCGAGATATTGAAGGTGTTCGAGGCGTCGCCGCCGGTGCCGCAGGTGTCCAGGACCGCGCCGGTGTGCGCTACCGGCACGGCCTTCTCGCGCATCACCAGCGCCATGCCGGCGATCTCCTGGTCGGTCTCGCCCTTGAGGTGCAGCGCCGTCAGGAAGGCCGCAATCTGCGCCGCGGTGGCCTCGCCGGTCATGATCAACTCCATCACCGCCGCCGCGTCGGCCTGCGCCAGGTCGCGGCCGGCCACAACCGCCTTGATCGCATCTTGAATCTGCATCGCGTTATCCTTCGCACACATCGTCGCAGGCCACAGATTAAGCGCTCGGCGCGGCGGCGTCAAGCTTCTCAACGCTAGCAGTCCTCTTATACTCATGCTGTAGGGCGGCCGAATCAAACGCGGTATACTACCTGATACTAATAGCACGGCAATAAGTAATGGGCTGACCTGCGGCCCACATGAGGCAACTGAATGAAAGAAACTGACGAGTCCACGACCCGGCCCACGAGCCCTGAGCGCACGCTGCCACTGGTCGTGCTCGGCGAGATGGTGGTCATGCCCCACATCCCGGTGCCGCTGCAGGTCGGCAAAGGGAAGTCATACCGCGCGATGGAAGAGGCGATGAGCCACGACCGCGAGGTGCTGCTGATTTTTGTCAACGAGTCGCAGATCGATGCCTTCAAAGGCCCCGAGGCGCAGCCGCTGCCGCCGGTCGGCGTGATCGCGCACATCGAGGAGTTTGTGAAGCGACCCGATGACACCGTCCAGATCGTGCTGGCCGGCCTGACCCGCGCCACGATCATCAGCACCGAGCAGAGCGACCCGTGGTATCGCGTGGTCTGCCAGCCGGCGCCCGACGCCGAGGTTGACGGCCCCGAGATCGAGGCGCTGATGGGCGAGGTCAAGGCCCAGGTCGAGGAGATCATCAGCTATATGCCCGATGTCTCCCAGGAGGCGGTGGCGTTTGTCCAGCGCATCACGCAGCCCGGCCACCTCGCCGATGTCGTGGCCTACGGCCCGGCCTTCAAGTTCAACGACCAGGTCGATCTGCTGCTGACCCTCGACCCGATGGAGCGGCTGAACAAAGTGCAGCTGGAGCTGTCGCACCAGCTGGAGCTGCTGCGCCTGCGCCAGAAAATTCAGAGCGAGACCAAAGACGCCCTGGATCAGTCGCAGAAAGAGTATTTTCTGCGCGAGCAGATGAAGGCGATCCGCCGCGAGCTGGGCGAGGATGAGTTCGACGAGGACCCGGTTGATGAGCTGAAGCGCAAAATCCTGGAGCTGGACGCGCCCGAGAACGTCAAGGAGACCGCGACTCACGAGCTGAAGCGCCTGATTCAGCAGGGCATGAACTCGCCCGAGGCCGGCGTGATCCGCACCTACCTCGACTGGATTCTGAGCCTGCCGTGGCCGCGCGAGACCCAGGAGGCCATCGTGCTCAGCGAGGCGCAGCGCATTCTCGATGAGGACCACTACGGCCTGGAGAAGGTCAAGGAGCGCTTGATCGAATATCTGGCGGTCCGCAAGCTGGCCGGCGAGAAAATGCGCTCGCCGATTCTGTGCTTTGTTGGCCCGCCCGGCGTCGGCAAGACCAGCCTCGGCAAAAGCATTGCGCGGGCGCTGGGCCGCAAGTTTGTGCGCGCCTCGCTCGGCGGCGTGCGCGACGAGGCCGAGATTCGCGGCCACCGCCGCACCTACATCGGCGCGATGCCTGGCCGCGTGATCCAGAGCATCAAGTCGTCGAAATCGAACCAGCCGGTCTTTATCCTGGATGAGATCGACAAGCTCGGCGCCGACTTCCGCGGCGACCCAACCTCGGCCCTGCTGGAGGTCCTGGACCCCGAGCAGAACAGCACGTTCTCGGATCACTATCTGGAGCTGCCGTTTGACCTGTCGCAGGTGGTGTTTATTGCGACTGCCAACCAGCTCGACCCGATCCCGATGCCGCTACGCGACCGCATGGAGATCATCGAGATCGGCGGCTACACCGAGGATGAGAAGCTGGAGATCGCCCGCAACTTCCTGTTGCCCAAGCAGCGCGAATTTCACGGGCTGAAGCTGGAGCAGGTGACGATCACCGACGAGGGCTTTCTGAAGTTGATCCGCGCCTTCACCCGCGAGGCCGGCGTCCGCAACCTGGAGCGCGAGATCGCGGCGCTGTGCCGCAAGGTGGCCCGCAAGGTCGCCGACACCGAGGAGCCGATCACGATCACGATTGATGCCGCGGATGTCAGTGAGTACCTGGGGCCGGAGCGGTTTTCGTTCGGCATGGCCGAGGCCAAAGACGAGGTCGGCGTGGCGACCGGCGCGGCCTACACCTCGACCGGCGGCGACCTGCTGCAGTTCGAGGTGCTGCCGCTGCTGGGCAAGGGCGAGCTGCGGCTGACCGGGCAGCTCGGCGACGTGATGAAAGAGTTGGCGATGACCGCGATGAGCTACGCGCGCTTCCGCTCGGCTGACTTCGGCATCGCGCCGGGCTACTTCGAGGAGCACTCGATCCACATCCACGTCCCCGAGGGCGCCGTGCCGAAGGATGGCCCGTCGGCGGGCATTACCCTGACGACTGCGCTGGTCTCGGCAATGACTGGGCGGGCGGTGCGCAAGGACGTGGCGATGACCGGCGAGATCACGTTGCGCGGCCGGGTGCTGCCGATCGGCGGCCTCAAGGAGAAGACGATGGCGGCTCACCGCGCCGGCATCAAGACGTTTATTCTGCCGCAGGAGAACGTCAAGGACATCGTTGAGCTGCCGGAGAAGGTGCGGCGCGAGCTGGAGCTGATCCCGGTGGAGAATATGGACCAAGTGCTGGCGATTGCGCTGCAGCCGGCGGTGCCGGTCCCGACCGTAATCGTCTAGTCTATACGCTCAACTCAGCGCCGCCCCGGTCAGTAACATGGCCGGGGCGGCGGCGTTTAAACTCGCGGCTGGAGCTTGCTGGCGGCTTTGGCCGAATGCCCGACTGGGACGTCGGCCTGGACAAGCAGCGTGTCGATCACCGTCTGGAGGTGACGGCGGTCGGAGTTGTGGATCACGGCCTGCTCGTGGGCGCGCTGCACGACCGCGGGGTAGCCCATGCCGCGCCGCGTCTGGTCGTAGATCAGGCTGTGGACCAGATCGAGGTACCCCTCGTCGGCGACCCAGGCCGGAAACTCAACCCGCGCGACCTCGCGGCCGACTTTGAGGTAGAAAAACTGCACCGCGTGATGGGTGTAGTGCTCCAGGATGTGCGAGCGCGACGCAAACCGCGCCGAGCGCTGGCCCTCGCCCAGCAGCCCGCCGAAAATGAGGTGGTCGGCGCAGCCGGCGAACGGATCGTCGGCGCGTCGGGGATACCGCGTGCGCCACTGCCGCACATCGCCGCGCACCGACAAAAACTGCACGAGGCCCTTGACCTCCGATATGCGCGGCTGGCTCATGTACGAGGCCAGCGGAATGCGTGCTTCCAACATAATCTCGAAACACGTCAGGTAGTTGCTCAAGAAGCGGTGGCGCAGATAATCATCAAGGCTGGCTAGCTGCCAGCGGATCAGCGTGCCGTCCTGGACTGCTAGCCGTGGCAGATTGCCAGGAAGAGTTCTGCGCAATCTCGGCCAGCGCTATGCCCTCGCGCATGTCTCGCTCGGCATCTAAGGTCTTTCCCTCCATCGGGTACTCGCGGCCGGTCTTGGGGTCCTCAATCATCAGCTCGTGGGGCAGGTAGCCCAGCGTCGGCCGGGTGGTGGCGCTGAAGGTCGCGGCCGGGCCGTAGGTGATCGCGGCGGTGCCGACGTTGACGACGTAGCACACCGCCTGGCCGTGATGATCGACGTCGATCTGCGAGCCGTCGGCGGCGGCGACGGCGTAGGCCGCCGGGCAGGGCGGCGCGTCATACACGGCGTCCATCGGCTCCAGCGGCTGGGCGAGCAGGAACGGGCTGCGGGAGCTACTCCAGGCGACCTCCTCGCCCCAGGAGCTGGCCCGCGCGACCTCCTCGCCCCAAAAATCCCAGTCGGCGGCCTCGGCCGCCAGCAGCTCGCGGGCGCGGGCCAGGCGGTCGGGGAGGCGCTGCAGCGTGTCGCGCACCGCGGCGCTCATGGCGCGCACTGGCCCGCTGAGCGCCAGCACATCGAGGGTCATGGCCGCACCTGGGCCGTCATCGTCGGTCGTCGCATCGCGGTTCTCCTGGCGGGGTTGGACGTGGCCGCGAATGCTAGCACGCCGGCGGGCGCGGCGCAATGTCGCGCCCGGCCGCTGCGCCGCTCGGTATTAACGTGGTTCCCATCTGATCCTTTTGTGGTATGCTAGCGCCTATCGTTAGCTGGACACCGCCGCCTGGCGGCCGCGATCCCCGCCCCACTACCACAGGACATTGCTGTGCGATCATCTACATCACTAACGCACCCGCTCTCCGAGCTAGCTGTGCAGCTAGAGGATGCCCTCCGCAACGTCAATAATCCCCAGAAGCTGGCGGTGCAGCTGGCGCTGCGCTGGCCAGTCGTGCAGCAGCGCGTCCGGGTCCGCCACGAGCATCCCGTCAAGGCGCTCCAGGGATGGCTGCGCGCCAGCTGCGACGAGCTGATCAAGGATGGCCCGCCGCTCGCCAGGGTTTTGAAGCAGCAGTACATCGAGGATACGCCGGTTGAGCATCTTGCCAGCGATGTTGGTCTGTCAGTGTCCCATTATCACCGCAAGCGCAAGGAGATGCTCGTGGCGCTGTCCTTGCGGCTCGATGCGGCCAACACGGCCGCGGCGCGGGTGGTGACGATTGCCGAGCGACAGCCCAGCCCCACCGTCGGCTTTGACGCGGCGGCCAGGCGCTGGCCGCGCTGCTGCTTGATCCGCACGGCCCACAGGCCGTGATCATTGAGGCGCTGGGCGGCGCCGGCAAAACAACCCTGGCCCAGCTAGTGGTCTGCGCGGTGCTACAGACGACGACGTTTCGCAACGCGCTGTGGCTGACGGCCAAGCATGCCGAGTTTGATGCGTTTGTCGGCCAGCCGCGCCCGACCGGGACGCCAATTGTGGGCGTTGAGCAGCTCCAGCAGGAGATGCTGAAACAGCTCGGGCTGCCGACCGAGGGCAGCCGCGCCGCGCAGCGGGCCGCTCTCCAGCACGCCTACGCGCAGCACAGCCTACTGGTCGTCATTGATAACCTGGAGACGATTGCCGACCTGGCGGCGGTCGCCGAGCTGGTGGAGCTAGTGGTCTGGCCGTCGCGGTATCCTGATCACGACCCGTGATCATGCCCCGGTCGCCCTGCCAGCCACGATCAGCCGCCAGCATTTTCCGCTGCCGCCGCTGGACCAGGCGGCGAGCGCCGCGCTGGTGCGCCTGACGGCCAAGCAGGCGGCGGTCACGGAGCTGCAAACCGCCAGCGATGTGCTGCTGGCGCGGATTTTTCAGGTGGTCGGCGGCAATCCGCTGGCGCTCAAGCTGGTGGTGGGGCAGGGCGGCGTAGGCTGGGAGGCATTTTTGGATGAGCTGATCAGGCATAGCGTCGCTGGCACGGCCAGCTATGAACTCTACAATTTTCTGTACTTCCGGGCCTGGGACCTACTCTCGCAGCCGGCGCGCAAGTTGCTGCTGGCCATGCACTGCTTCGAGGATGGCACGACGGCGCGGCTGCTCCAGCTGACGGCGCAGCTTGGCGCCCATGAGCTTGGGCTGGCGGCCCGCGAGCTGAGCCAGCGCATGCTACTGGACTATAACGGCACGCGCTACACCATTCATCGCCTGACCTATACGTTTGTACGCACCGGGATTTTGGGCCTATGGAGCTAAGCGAGCGGGCGGCGCTCCAGCGCGAAGGCCATGCCATGCGGGAGCGGCTGGGCCAGCAGGTGGTGGCCCAGCCGCAGCAGCTCCTCCCTGATCTGGGGGTGCAGAATGCGCTCGGCCTGATCCGCGATTGGCTTATGGCGTCCGAGCAGCCCCAGCTGGCAACAAGCCTGGCGCTGGTGATTCACGAGCAGGTGCTGATGACGGGCCAGTGGCCGGCCTGGATGCGGATTATCCGGCAGCTGCTGGCGCTGGCACCCGATGACCGCACGGCGGCCCAGCTGCACAACTGCCACAGCGCAGTCGCCCGCGAGTTGGGCGAGTACGCGGCGGCCCACGCGGCGGCCGCGGCGGCGCTGCGCTGCGCCGAGGCCGGCGGCGACGAGGCGCAGGCCGCGATCTCACTGAGTTCGCATGGGTTTTGTCGCCGAGCGGCAGGAGCGCTACGAGGATGCCCGCGACTACTACAAGGCTGCGTATGAGCGTGGCAGCGCGGTGCTCCCGGCTGAAGAGCTGGGCAAGATTATGCTGAACCTCAGCTCACTCATGATTGATCTGGAGGAGATTGCGGAGGCCGCCACGATCCTGACAGCAGCAGTGAAGTGTTTTGCGTCTGATCCACTCCAGCTGGCGAAAGTGTGGGGCAACCAGGCGAAATTGGCGCTGAAGCAGGGGAAAGCGACGGTGGCGCTGCGTCGGCTGCGGTCCGCCCAGCCGGTCTTTGAGCAGTACGATGCGCGGCTGGCGCTCGTGATCAATACGCTGACGATTGGCGTCGCTCATCTCAAACGCCAGGACTATGATCAGGCGGTGGCCTATTTAGAGCGCGCCGCCAGCGCCGCCGATGCGCTGGGCGCGCCGTTCACGAAAGCCAAAGTGCTGTCGAATCTGGCCGAAACCTATGTCTGGCAGGGCAACTGGTCGCGCGCCGAGCCGACGCTGGAAGAAGTACGCCTATTAGCACTATCGATTAATCTGCCGCTCACGATTGCCGAGGCGTGGGTGGACGAAGGCGAAATGTGGCGGCTGCGGGGCGATATGGAGCGCGCCGCAGCCGCCTGGCAGTCGGCCCACCGGCTGTTTGCCGAGCAGGCCAGCCCGCGGGCAGCCTGGGTTGCGCGGCGGCTCCAGCAGCTTATGGCGCCGGAGCCGCCAGCGGCTAGCTAGCCATTGTGGCTGCCGCCGCCGTTGCCGTTGGGATCGGCGGGGGTCGGCGTGAGGGTCGGGGTCGGGTTCGGATCGTCGGCGTGGACGGTCGCGGGCTGTGGGCTGAAGAGGGCCAGGGCGAACAGGGCGGCGCCACCGAGCGCTAGAATCCAACCTTTGACAGATTTCACAGACTTCATGGGAGGCTCCTCTTGCGATATTCCCGTATCATAAGGTAGCGATACAGGCTGGACACATGTAGTGGATAGCTCAAGTATACCAGGAACGCGCAAGAGGGGCGGCTCCAGCAGCTTATGGTGCCGGAGCCGCCGGCGGCTAGCTAGCCGCCGTGATTCCCGCCGCCGGTGCCGTTGGGGTCGGCGGGGGTCGGCGTGAGGGTCGGGGTCGGGTTCGGGTCGTCGGCGTGGACGGTCGCGGGCTGTGGGCTGAAGAGGGCCAGGGCGAACAGGGCGGCGCCACCGAGCGCAATGGTCCAGTGCTTGATCTTGTTCACGGTCGTTCTCCTAAGTGGGTGGTTGCCGCGTTCGTTTGAGGCGCCTCAATGAACACAACCGCACTATAAAAAAAGCGACCGGAATTACCGATCAAAAGGCAGATCGAATATCGAATCTATCTCGAATGATTTTCGAATCGAGCGTAATTAGCCCTAATTCGTGCAAATAAATCACAGAACTGGGCGTTGAGGGACGGAATGAGTGCTGAAATAACGGCGGGAGCGGTGCGCAATGTGCTGGAGGTTTTGCGAACACCAGGTCGTGAGCTAACGGCTGGGCGCAAGCTGCTCCCAATCCTGTGCTCGCACGTGACCTCGCCCAGCGATGACCTGCTCGCGGAGATCATCCAGGCGGCGCTGAGCCAGCAGGTCCAGGCTATTCGCCGGTATTGCGGGGTTGATCTGGTGGTCAGTGAGGATAAAGACGAAGCGCTGGTGGCACTGAACCGCCAGCCCAGCCGCGAGCTGCCCGAGCGTCGCCAGTGGGAGGCGACATGGGCCTACTACATCTGTGGGCTAGCCACCGAGCAGATCGGGGCGGCGCTTGGCTGCGGGAACGCCAATGTGTACGCGCTGCGGATGGGCGGCATCGAGCGGCTGGTGAAGGCGCTGCAGCCCGGCGCGGAGCGCAAAAAGCCGCCCGGCCACCCGCCGACCGACGGCGCCAAGCCACCGCCCGCCGCCCGGCCAGCGGTGCGGCCACGGCCACGATCGCAGGGCCAGCCCCGCCTCGCCGTGCGCCCGCCGAGCAGCATGGTCAACCAGGGCAACATCTTTGACCGGAGTACCGTCCACTACGTCGAGACGCTCATTGTGAATCCCACGCCCGCCGCGTCGACCCCGGCGCCCACGCCGCGCGCGCCAAAGCCGAAGCGTGACTACAGCGAGCTGCGAAACTTCTTGATTTTTACCGTCGTGACGCTGACGACCGCCAATATGCTGATCCTGTACGCGGCCCAGCCGATCACCGCGCTGCTCTTCGCGATTGCCGCGCAGCGCATCTACCGCCACGGGCGGACGCTGGCGCAGCACTGGCGGGCCTGGCACGAGCAGCCCGAGGATCGCGCCTGGCAGCTGCTGCGGATGCTGTGCTGGGTCGGCTTTGCCAGCTTGTCGGCGCTGATGTTTGTCCAGCTGCGCGGCGCATTGGTTGCGCCGGCGCTGAACATTGATCGCCTCAGCTGGGCCGTGATGCTGATGTCGGTGGCGGTGGGCATGATGATGTGGGGCACGGTGGATATTATTTTGTGGGTGCAGGCCGAGGAGATCACCCGCTGGCCGTGGTATCAGCTGGAGCGGCGCTTCCCCAATATCTGGCCGGTGCGCTGGTGGTTTTTGGGCTTAGTCGTGGCGATCTTGGTGTGTGCCGTGGGAATGTTCGTGGGGCCGATGCTGCGGATCAACTAAGGGGTACAATGCCTCTATGAATTGACCAAGCTCATCTCTACCTGCATATTCCGTTCTGCCAGCGGCGCTGCAGCTACTGCGACTTCAACACCTACGCCAACCACGAGGATCGCATCGAGCGCTATGTGGCGGCGCTGTGCACGGCGCTGCGCCGGCAGCCCAACCTGGCCCAGCCCGGCCCGCCGCCGACGGCTGCCGGCCTGACCCGCGCCGACCTCAAGCCGACGATCTTTTTGGGCGGCGGCACGCCCACGATGCTGTCGCTCCAGCAGCTGGAGCAGGTGCTGGCCGCCGCCAACGAGGTCGTGCCGCTCAGCGGCGCCGAGGTGACCACCGAGGCCAACCCCGGCACTGTGATCAGCCGCGACTACCTGCGCGGGCTGCGCGATCTTGGCATCAACCGCATCTCGTTCGGCGTCCAGTCGCTCCACGACCCGACGTTGCGGGTGCTCGGCCGCATCCACACCGCCGCCGAGGCGCTGCGCACGCTGGACGACGCGCGGGCCGTCGGCTTCGAGCGCATCAACCTGGATTTTATTTTTGGGCTGCCAGGTCAGACCCTGGAGCAGTGGGCCTGGACGCTGGACCGCGTGGCCGAGCTGGACGCCGACCATTTTTCGCTGTACTCGCTGATCGTCGAGGAGTTCGACGCCGCTCCACCAGCAGGTGCTGCGCGGCCTCGTGACGCTGCCCGACGACGACACCACCGCGGCGATGTACGAGCTGGCGATTGAGCGGCTAGCCGCGGCCGGCTACGCGCAGTACGAGATCTCGAACTGGGCGCGCGGGGCGCAGGACGGCTGGCTGCCGGCGCAGGCCTGCCACCACAACGTCGCCTACTGGCTCAACGCCGACTACCTGGCGTGTGGCGCCGGCGCCCACGGCCACCGCTACCCGCAGCGCTGGCACGATGTGCTGGCGATTGACGACTATCTGGCGGCAGTGGCGCGCGACGGCCACGCGGTCGCCGAGACGACCACGCTGACCGCGCAGGACCTGTGGGGCGAGACCATGATGATGGGGCTGCGGCTCAACGTCGGCGTCAGCGCCGCCCACTTCCGCGACCGCTGCGGCGTCGAGCTGACGGCGGTGTATGGCGCGGTGATCGAGGGGCTGGTGGCTGAGGGGCTGCTGATCAGCGACGCGGTTGGGGTGCGGCTGACCGACCGCGGGCGGCTGTTTGGCAACCAGGTGTTTATGCGCTTTTTGCTCGATCCGGTGCCGGCCTAAGCGGGGCGCTGGCTAGTTGGCGGGCCGCACCGTCACCTGCTCAACCCACACCAGCTCGCAGGCGCCGTCGCCGCTGTCGCTCCTGGTCAACGACGAGCGCCAGTGCCAACCGTCGGCAGCCGTGATGCTGACGAGGTAGCCGCGCAGCTCGACAACGTCGCCGCGCTCCACCGCCAAAATCGTGCGGCGGACCGCGTCGTTGGCCGGCACCATGTGCATATTTGTCGAGTGCGTCTTGATCTCGTCAGGCGCGATGGGCGGATTACTTGGCCAGCTGTAGTAGTACCAGCGCCCGGCCTGCGAGATTTTCAGCCGCTCCAGGACGCTGCGCCGCGACATCGGCCCCCAGCCCAGCGCCAGATCAACCGGCGACAGGTCGGTCTCGCGCCCAACCCAGTAGCGCGAGCGGTCGAGCACCAGCGCAGTCAGGCTGAAGCGCGCCAGCGGCTGGATCGTGTAGCCGGCGTGCTGCCAGCTGGCCGCGCTGCTGGGCAGGTTGACCTGGGCCGGGTCGGCCGGCAGGAACAGTGTGGCCGAGTAGACCGGACGGCTGCCCTGACGAATCAGCAGCAGGCCGACAACAAGCAGCGCGCCGGCCATCAGCCGGCCGACGAGTACCAGCGGCCGGACGCCTTCGTGGCGGGCCATGACCGTGCTCCTTGTGCTAGGCCGCGCCCTCGGGCAGGTGCTGGCGGATCGTCGCAAGCAGCACCTCGGGCGCGAATGGCTTGGTGACAACCGCCGCACAGCCGGCGGCGCGCGCCTTCTCCAGATCAACCGTGTGGCTGTTGCCAGTCACCGCGATCACCGGCACATTGGCGAAGCGGACATCCTGCTTAAGATCAGATCGTCGTCACCCAGCCATCGAGGACGGGCATCGCCAGGTCCATCAGGATCAGGTCGGGCGGCGTGGCGTCGGCTTGGTCCAGGCCATTGATGCCGTCGTCGGCCAGCACCACGTTGTAGCCGTGCTGCCGCAGCAAAAATGCGACCAGGCTGCGGGTATCATCGTTGTCGTCAATCACCAGAATCGTTGTCATAAGTGTGTCCCAGCTCACGGTAGAGGTATCGTACAAAGCCCAACGGCGCGGCGCAAGCCCGGCGGTTGACCGCGCTGTGGCCCATCGGTATACTACCAGCCGGGCATCTGGCCGCATAGCTCAATTGCATAGAGCGAGGGACTCCTAAGCCCTAGGTTCCCGGTTGGATTCCGGGTGCGGTCACCACAGGTCGGTTTCTTGGGACGAGGCACGCGCCTCGTCCCGTTTCGTTGCCCACGCTCCCACTCACTCTACCATACGGCGCCGATCAGTGGCCAAACTAGGGCTGACAAAACGCTGTCGCCTCGTCGGAGCCCGTGGGGCGGCTTGCTGTATCGCGCCCTACCACACTGTACGGCGGGGCAGGCCACCTGGTTGCCGCGGCCGGCGGGCGATTCTTGGCCGTGCTACCGGCTGTGGTCCTGAAGTTGCTGATCGCTCCTCTCATCTCACCGGCCCGCTCACGATTTTGGGTGGCGAATCACGCGCGATTTGCTGCATCCGATCTGGAATCTGGCGGCGTATGTAGAGTTGGACGCCAGTCAGCGAGCGGCGGAGCACGCACCGCCTCCCACGCCCGCGCTGGTCACATCGGATACGCTGGCGGCCAGCGTATGTCCGAGCTTGAGCATTGAGCAATGGCACACGGTGCGAAAGGAGTGCTGTCCCCACCGGGGTCCGACTGTCGGCTGAGTTCTCTACGGTACAAGGATGGACACCATGCGTAAACTCCCCATCATGGCGCTGGCCAGCGCCGCCCTGCTTGGCATCGCCGTCGGCGGCGTTCCGACCAATACCTCGGCCTCGTCCCACCGTGAGGCGCCCTACACCAGCACCGACCCGCAGGTTGACGGCACCGATCTGTATGCGTTTGTCAGCAATGACCGCCGCGACTTAGTGACGCTGATCGCCAACTACATTCCGGTCCAGGGCCCGCGAGCGGCCCCAACTTCTTCCGGTTTGGCGAGGACGTGGTCTATGAGATCAACATCGACAACGATGGCGATGCGAAGGACAACGTAACCTTCCAGTTCCGCTTCCGCACCGAAGTTCGCAACGGCAACACGTTTCTCTACAACACTGGCCCGGTCACCTCGATCGACGACCCCGACCTAAACGTTCGGCAGTTCTACTCGGTGTACCTGCTTGGCTCCGCCGACAATAATGACCCGACCCGCACCGGCCGGCTGATCGCCAAAGACATTCCGGTGGCGCCGTACTATGTTGGCCCCAAATCATTCCCTGAGGGCTATGAGAAAGTGGCGATGGAGGCCGTGCGCGACATCGGCACCGGCATCAAAGTATTCGCCGGCCCGCGCGACGACTCGTTCTATGTTGACCTGGGCGGCACCTTCGACCTGCTCTCCGGCATCCGTGGCCGCGACGACCTGCAGGGTCTGAATGTTCACACCATCGCGATCCAGGTGCCGATCGTCGGCGTCAAGGGTCCGAACGATAGCATCATCGGTGTGCGCACCACCGCGTACCGCAGCTCGATGCAGGTTGCCAGCAAAAAGATGACCAAGAAGAACCCGAAGACCGTCGGCGCGCTGTCGCACCTGACGCCTCTGGTTCAGGTTTCGCGCCTTGATATGCCGCTAGTCAACGAGGCCGTCATGCCGCTGGCGCTCAAAGACGCCTTCAACAGCCTCAAGCCCGAGCAGGATGCCGCGATCTTCACTAGCGACACCCCGACCGGCCAGCTGCTGAAGAAAAGCATTCTGGACCCCGAGCTGGCCCGCTTGATGAATGGCATTCTCAAGGTTCGCGTGCCGGCCGCCCCGCGCATGGACATCTTCACGATCTTCCTGCAGGGTATTCCCAAGCTGAATCAGCCCGCCAACGTGGTGCCGTCGTCGCAGCTGCGCCTCAATATGTCCGTGGCGCCCGCGGATGCCCCCAACCGCCTCGGCCTGCTGGGCGGCGATGTGGCCGGCTTCCCGAACGGCCGGCGCTTGGGCGACGATGTGGTTGACATCGAACTCCAGGCTCTGGGCGGCGCGACGCCGTTCACCCCCGGCTTTGAGGAGAACAGCAAGCTTGGCGATGGCGTCAACGGCAACGACAAGCCGTTCAAGGCCAGCTTCCCCTACCTGGCCGAGCCGCACACCTATCCGGGCAAATAAGCCCGCGGCGACCAGCTGACCAGCCGGTCACTGGCCGCTGTGCCACCCCTCGGCAGCACCGTGAGTCGCGAGGCTCACGGTGCTGCTAAGCTCGCTTGGCTTTGCGAAGGAGGAACCATGACCAGCCTAACTCGCCAGCGTCCAGCCTCTCGCCTGCTGGTCGCGGCGCTCGTCCTGCTTGGCCTGCTGCTGATCCCCAGGCTTGTGGCCCTGGTCCGCACCCCCGGCCCGACGCTGGCCCTGCCGGCCCGCATGGGCAGCGGCGTCGCCGGCACCACGCCGCAGATCACCGCGCTCCAGGAGCATATTCGCACCCACCCGGCCGACTTCGGCCCCTACATCAGCCTCGCGCAGGCGTATTTGCAGAGCATCCGCGAGACCGGCGACCCGACGCTGTACACCAAAGTCGAGGCGCTGCTCGCCCAGGCTGCCAAGCTTGAGCCGGGCCAGCCGAACTTGCTGATGACCCAGGGCATGCTGGCGCTTGGCCGCCATGATTTTGCCGGCGCGCTTACGTTTGGACAGGCGGCGCTCGCCTTTCGGCCCTCGGCGCCCGCCTATGGCGTGATCGTGGACGCCCAGATTGAGCTGGGCCGCTACGACGAGGCCGGCGAGTTGCTGCAGGCGATGGTTGATCTGCGCCCCGACTTCACCTCATTCTCGCGCATCGCCTACTTTCGCGAGCTCAACGGCGACCTGGAGGGTGCGCGCGAGGCCTTTGGGCGCGCCATCGTAGCTAGCTCGGGCGTCCCTGAGAATTTGGCGTGGGGCTATGTGCAGCTCGGCAACCTGTGGATGATCAGCAACAATGCCGCCGAGGCCGCCACACAGTACGATCTGGCGCTCCAGATGGTGCCCAACTTCTCGCTGGCGCAGGCCGGCAAGGCGCGCGTGGCCATCGCCCGCGGCGATCTGAAGGCGGCCGCCACGCTATTTCAGCAGGCCTTTGACCGCTACCCGCTGCCAGAGTACGCCATTGCCCTCGGCGATGTCTACGCCAAGCTCGGCGACCAAGCGCAGTCTCAGCGGGCCTACGATCTGGTGCGGGTGCTCGATACGCTGCTGGCCAGCAACGGCGTCAACACCGACATGGAGACCGCGCTGTTCTTCGCCGACCACGATCAGGACCTGCCGACGGCGCTGACGCGCGCGCGGGCGGCCTACGCGGCCCGGCCCAGCATCCACACCGCCGATGCGCTGGCGTGGACGCTGTATAAGAACAGCCAGGCGGCCGCCGCTCAGCCGTATGCGGTCGAGGCGCTCAAGCTCGGCACCGAGGAGCCGCTGAAGCTCTTTCATGCCGGCATGATCGCCAAAGCGCTCGGCCACGCCGACGAGGCCCGCGCCAACCTTCAGCACGCCGTCGATCTCAACCCGTCGTTCTCGCTGCTCTACAGCGATGTCGCGGCCGCCGCCCTGCGCGAGCTTGGCCCGGCCACGCCGGGGCAAAGGAAATAGCCATGCGATTAGCGCTCCGGCGTGGTCCGGCGGCGGTGCTGCTGGTGCTGGTGATCGGGTGGCTCGTGCTGTTCCCAGCCGCCGCCAGCGCCCACCCGCTCGGGAATTTTACGGTCAACCTCTACAGTCGCCTGGAGGTCGCGCCGGCCCAGATCACCGTGCAGTACGTGGTCGATATGGCCGAGATTCCGACCTTTCAGCAGTTTGGCGGCGCCCGGCCCGACGCGGCGGCCCAGGCCGCATATCTGGCCACGACCGTCCGTGAGCTGCAGGCCGGGCTACGGCTCGGCGTGAACGAGCAGCCGGTGGCGCTCCAAAATGTGGCGGCGGCTGTGACCTTTCCCGAGGGCCAGGGCGGTCTGTTCACCACCCGGCTGGAGCTGAGCTTCGCGGCCGACGTGGCGGCGCTGGGCGTGGGCCAGGAGCGGGCGCTGCAGTACGAGGACCAGAATTTTGCCGGCCGCCAGGGCTGGCATGAGATCGTCGTGCGGCCGGCGGCGAATGTGCGGCTGGTCGGGACGAGTGAGCTGCTCGTCGATCAAACCGATGCGCTGCGCAGCTATCCTGCCGACATGCTGCAGAGTCCGCTGGATCGGCGGACGATTGCGGCCGCGGTCACGCTGGGCCAATCAATGGCCGTCCCTGGCAGCGCCGCCGCGTCCACCGACCGGGCCACCGACCGCTTTGCGGCCTTGATCACGGTGCCGACGCTGACGGCCGAGGGCCTCGTGCTAGCGCTGCTGGCGGCGATGGGCCTGGGCGCGCTCCATGCGCTGGCGCCCGGTCACGGCAAAACGATCGTCGGCGCCTACCTGGTCGGCAGCCGCGGCACCGCCTACCACGCCGTGTTTTTGGGCCTCACCGTCACGATCACCCATACGCTGGGCGTGTTTGCGCTGGGCCTGATCACGCTGTACGCCTCGCAGTATATTTTGCCCGAGCATCTGTATCCCTGGCTGGAGGCGATCTCGGGCGGGCTGATTATTGTGATGGGCGTGACCCTGCTGCGGCAGCGCGTGCAGGGTCTGCGCCGCCCGGCCGCGGTTGGCACCGCCGACCCAACGCTGGCCGCGCACGACGACGTGTTCGGCGCCGACCATCGCCACGGCCCCGACACCCACACCCACACACTGCCGAGCGGCCCGATCCGCTGGCGTAATCTGCTGGCGCTGGGCGTCTCGGGCGGGCTGCTGCCGTGTCCCTCGGCCCTGATCGTCATGCTGAGCGCGATCTCGTTTGGGCGGATTGGCCTGGGGCTGGTGCTGATCGTGGCGTTTAGCCTGGGGCTGGCCGGCGTGCTGACCGGCATCGGGCTGCTGTTTGTCTTCGGTCGCCGCTGGCTGGACCGCTGGCAGCGGCCGGGCCTGGCGCGCTGGCGGCTGGGGCTGCGGCTGGTGCCGCTGGCCAGCGCGGCGTTTGTGACCGTGGCTGGAGTTGTCATAACATTTCAGGCCGTCATCCAAACGAGCGTGTTTCGCTAACGTCGGCCGATGGGAGGAGGAGCTATGCGCTATCTGGCGATATTGATGATTGTGGTGCTGGCCAGTGCCGGCGGCGCGCCCGCCGTGGCCCACGCCGACCAGGCTGAGCAGTGCTTTGCCGAGGTCCGGTTTTGTATCACCGGGCGGTTCGCAACCTTCTGGCGCGAGCACGGCGGGCTGGCGGTGTTTGGCTTTCCCACTACCACCGTGGCCTATGAGCTGAACACCGACACCGGCGAGTCCTACGAGACGCAGTGGTTCGAGCGCAACCGCTTCGAGCTGCACCCCGACAAAGCGGCGCCCTACGACGTGCTGCTCGGGCGGCTCGGCCCCGACCGGCTGAGCCAGCAGGGCCGGCCCTGGCAGGGCTTTGCCAAAGGCGCCCCCAGCGACGCCCACTACTTTGAGGCGACCGGCCATGCGATTGCCCACGCGCCCTTCTGGAGCTATTGGAGCACCCACGGCCTAGAGTTCGATGGCCGCCCCGGCATTAGCCAGGCGGAAAGTCTGGCGCTGTTTGGCCTGCCGCTATCGGAGCCAGCGACCGAGACCAATGCGGCGGGCGATACGGTGGTGACGCAGTGGTTTGAGCGCGCCCGCTTCGAGGATCACGGCGCGAAGGGTGTGCTGCTGGGGCTGCTGGGCAACGAGGTGACGGCGGGCTACACGCCGGTGATCACGCCGCCGCCGCCCGGCCCGACCGAGCCGCCGGTATACGCCTGCCACCCGTCGTACCCCACGCTCTGCCTGCCGTCGCCGCCGCCAATCCTGACCTGCGCCGACATTGCCGAGCGCAACTTCCCAGTGATCGGCGTCGATCCGCACGGCCTTGACCCTGACCGCAACGGCGTCGGATGCGAGGAGTAGCGCCGCCGCTGCCCAGCTTTGCGCCGCCCGCCCCGCTGATTTGTCAGCGGGGCGCTGCTTTGCCCCGTGCGACCGCCTGCGCTACCTGCGCGACGCTTGGCTAGCGCGGGCTACTGTCCAGCTACGGACTGATCGCCCAGACCTGGACGGTCGCCGCTTGTTGCTGCGTCACGACCGCCAGCAGATCGCCGCGCCGATTCCACTGAAGGATGTCAACGTGATCCGATGGGTGCAGCGTAGCGACCAGGCGACCCGTCGGTATTGCCCAGCAGCGAATTGACCATGCTGGGCTTGCTGGCGTGTCCGCCGCGCCCTCACGCGGCGAGGTGTTATGCTGGTCAAGGTCTTGCGTCGGCATGGTGGTCGTCACCAGCAGCTTGCTATCTGGGCGCCAGGCCATTGTATCAATCGACTCGCCGGCCTCCATCTGCCACGAACTCACCTGCCGGCAGCTCACGGCATCCCAGATGATCATTTCTGCCCCATTGCTGAAGGCTACCAAGCGCGCGTCGGGACTGAGGGCTAAATCCCAGCGATCCTTAACCGTTGGCCACGGCAGTGTGCAGCGCAGCTGGCCATCCTCAACCGACCATACGTGGCCTTCACTGAGGCCGCCGGCGGCAATAAAGCGATGATCTGCGCTCCAGCTGATGGTGCCAATACCATACTCCCCGCCGAGGACCGCCTGATTCCAGACTTGGATTTGCTGCCCATCGGCGATCCGCGAGATTCTTCAGGTCCGCGTCGCGGTGGGTCGGCGCGAATGATGCGACGAGTTCACCATCTGGGCTGAGCACCGCGCGGCTGATTGATTCGTTGTGGCGGGTTAGGATGCGCAGCGGCTGACCGTGTTCAGCATCCCATAGTACGAGCCGCTCATCTTGCGCCAATCGCTTTCCAGCCTCATAGAAGATCAGCTGCGTGGCATCGGGAAGCATGGCGAGCACGCTGCGCTGCGCGGGTGCGATGATGGTCCGCTCCGTTGGGACAAGGGTGGCCGGGCGGGCATCGAGCTGCCATGTGAACACGCGATCAGTCAAAACATGGAGCGTCGCAGGCTCGGTGTCCCACGTCAGCGCCAGCACCGGCGGATCGAGCGTCGCCGTCAGCACCGAGGTGATGCGCAGGGATGGCGCTGACGGCCGAAGCAGCTGCCAACCGAGCAGGCAAAGCCCGCCTGCAACGAGTCCAGCGAGGGTGATCCACCGTGTGCGTCGCCAGAATCTGTGCATCGGTGGTTCTCCTGTCGTAGCGTGGGGCGAGTGCACATGATTTAGCGCCCAGAAATTATTGCTGAGCAAGGCTTGCCATCAATCGTCTAGCGCGGCACCAGATCGACCACCACTGGCGGGTTGGTGGGCGCGTAGTCGACGGTACAGCTGCTGGCGTTGACGAGGTGCGTCTCAGGGAGCTGCCACTGGCCGTAGCCCTCGTGGATATGGCCGAAGACGTGCAGGCGGGGCGCCGACCGCGCGGTGGCCGCCGTGAGATCGGCGCAGCCAGCGCTGTCGCCGCGGACGGTGCGGTCGCCGTAGCCGCGCGGCGGCCCGTGGGTGAGCAGCACATCGGTCTGCGGCGGGATTTCTGCCCACTTTGCCGCCAGCGCGGCGCCGCGCGGCAGGTTGAAGGCCCAGTTGAAAAACTCTGGCTGCCAGGGGCTGCCGTAGAAGCGCAGGCCGCGCAGCGTGCAGCCGCTGTCCTCCAAGTAGATGGCGTGGCTGAGGCGCCGGACTGCGGCGGCGCGGTCCTTCTGGAAGCACCAGTCGTGGTTGCCGGCGATGTAGATGATGTGCACGAACGGCAGCGTAGCAAACCAGGCGTTGAGGTCGTCGAGCTCGCTGAGGCGGCCGCGGGTGGTCAGGTCGCCGGCGTGAACCAGGATGTCGCCGGGCGGCAGCGCGAGGGCGCGGTGCTGGCCGTGGGTGTCGCTGATGGCGACGATGCGCACAGCGGTTGCCATAGCTGCTCCTAGCGGGGCGCGGCTTTGCCCCGCACGCGGTCCCATAGCACATTCACCGACGGCCGGCCGGTCATCACGGTGGCGTAGTCGTCAACGGCGCCGCTGTTGACATCGGCGTGCAGTTGGTCGACCTCGGCCAAGAGCCGCCGGTCCATGTCGGCGTGCAGCCGCTCGGCGCTGCCGCCGTCGATGACGTGGGCGGCGCCAATCCGAATAAAGGCGGCCGGGCGCTGCTCGCGGCCAAACTCAAAGCGCAGCGCAACCGGCACCGCCCGCACTGGCGCCGCGCGGCGCGCAATGTGGGCCGCGCCGCTGTAGGTCCCCAGCGGCCGCCGGTCGTTGGGCGTGATCGTGCCCTGCGGGAAAATCCACACGCCGCGCTGCGGGTCGTCGCGCAGGAGGCCGGCGGCGTACTGCACCGAGCGCAGCCCGGCGCGGGCGTCGCCGCGGTCCACCGAAAAGCAGCCGCAGCGCCGAAAAAACTGATAGCGCTGGAGCTGCGCCTCCTCCATCATCAGGTAGAAGTCGGCGCGCCAGCGCTGCTCCAGCAAAAAGATCAGATAGCCGTCCCACCACGACACATGGTTGGCGTACCACAGCGTCGCGAGGCCCTGGCCCGCCGCGCCCGCGCCGTCGTGCAGCGCGATGCGCTCGAAGCTGCCCCACAGCGCCGGCCAGACCAGCGCGCGGTAGATCAGCGCGGCGCGCCGCCGGTCCTTGCGCGCGGGCAGGCGTGGTCCAGCGTCCGCCATGCCGCTCAGCGCTCGGCGGCGTCGAGCGCCCAGCAGTCGATGCCGAGGCCACGCACCAGCGGCGGCACAATGTCGGTGCAGGTGCCCTCCAGCGACCAGTCGGCGATCACCGACGAGGCCGTCTGGCCGGGGTTGATCTCGATGACGACGGCGCCGTTGCGCTTGGCCAGCAGCGGAAACGACGCGGCCGGCGCCACCAGCGCGGGCGTGCCGATGCACAGAAATACGTCGCAGCGCTGGATTGCGGCGCCGGCCTGGTTCAGAATGCGGTCGGAGATGCCCTCGCCAAACCACACCACGTCGGGCCGCAGGTGGCCGCCGCAATATGGGCATTTGGGCGGCAGGTCGCCGGTGTCCTCCCAGCTGTCGACGTGGGTGCCCTCGTCGAAGCACTTGGTGCGGGCGATGTTGCCATGCAGCTCGATCATGTCGCGGCTGCCGGCTGACCAGTGTAGGCCATCAATATTTTGGGTGATCAGCAGAAAATCGGGAATGTGCTGCTCCAGGTCGACCAGCGCATAGTGCGCCAGATTGGGCTTGGCCCGCGCCATCAGGCTGCGGCGCCAGGCGTACCACTCCCAGACCAGTCGGGCGTTGCGGGCAAAGGCCTGCGGCGTCGCCAGGTCGCGGGGATCGTACTGCTGCCACGCGCCGCTCTGCGACTCGCGGAAGGTGGGCACGCCGCTCTCCGCCGACACGCCGGCGCCGGTCAGCACGACTACCCGCTGTGCGCCCGCGAGCGCGGCCATGACTTCCTGGGGAATCGCAATCGTCATAGATCGCTCCTCGTATGTTTGGGGGTTAAAACGGTGCTGCCAGAGATTGTACCAACGACGGGCGATTATTGTTTTTGGAGCGACTCCGGCAGATTGGCGACCCAGCCCTGCTGCGGCGGCACCGTCACGGTGATGACCTTGATCCACTCCAGGCCCTGCTCGTCAACCTGCTTCTCGCCCAGCGCCTGGAGCTGCGTGCCAGCTGTCAGCGCGGCCAGCTTGGTGGCGCTGACGCTGGGGCCGTTGCGCAGGTTGAGGTCGCTGATGACGCGGTAGCTGGTGACCAGCGGGATGTCGGGGGTGTTGCGCTGGATCAGGCGCTGAAACCAGCTGCCAACGTCGGGCAGCTGGCGCTGCGCCCAGGCGGCCGGATCGAAGCGCTGGGCCTGGCCGGTGACAAAGCCCTGGATCGCGCCCCAGGCGTAGCCCAGGCCAAAGTACAGCGCCGCCAGAATCGCTACCACCGTGATGATCCGCCAGGTCATGCCGCAGAATTCGAGCGCTGGCAGCTTTGGCGGCGCAGCTCCTGGCGCACGACCTTCTGCACCTCTTTGCCGAGCGCCTTCTGGTCGGTGGGCGCGGCCAGCGGCTGCACCGGCGTGCGGCGCGGCCGGGTCGCCGGCGCCTGAATCAGCGCTGGCGGCGGCGGCGGCGGGACCGCGGCGGCCACCGGGCGGCTGGGCGGCGTGGCGCTCGCGGCGACGCGGGGCATGCTCAGGGTCTGAGTGTCGCGGCCGATGCGGGGCGTGGGCGCAGCGGTCGGGTGGAGCAGCGCGAGCCGCCCGGTCTGGGCGCTGGTCGCGTCGCTGAGATGATCCAGGGCACGGCCAAAGTCGGTCGGGGTGGGGTAGCGCATGCCCGGCCGGCTGGCGGTGGCCTGCTCGATGATCCGGTCGAGTTCGGGGGCGTACAGCCGCGGCACGACGCTGCTGAGCGGCAGCAGCGCGCCGCCGAGCTGCTGCTGCGCGATCGCCTCGGCGGTGTCGCCGGCAAAGGGCCGTCGACCGGCCAGCGTCTCCCAGGCCAAAATGCCCAGCGCGTAGACCGCCGTGGCCGGGCCAGGCTTGGCGCCCTCCATGCGCTCGGGCGCGCGGTAGGCGGCCAGGTCCAGCGTGGCCGCGCGGGGTGCGAGCTGCCAGTTTTCGATCAGCACGGCCCGGCCGCCCTCCAGCAGCCAGACGTTGCGGCTGGAGATCGGCGGGTGCGGGGCGCCCTGCGACTGCGCCAGGGCCACCGCGCTGACCACCGTGCGCAGCACCGCCACGGCGTCGCCCGCCGGCAGCGGCACGCGCTCGGCCAGCGGCACGCCGGTGGGCGCCTCGGTGATCATATACGGCCGCCCGCCGATCTCGCCGGTGTCATAGACTTCGATCAGGCCGGGGTGGCCGTGCTGGGCGCCACGCTGGGCCTCCTCGGTGAAGCGCTCTTTGTAGGTCGCGATCAGCTCGGGGCGCAGCAGGTGGACCAGCACCGCGCGCTTCAGGCGCTCGTCTTGGGCGCGAAACACGGTCGCCAGCCGGCTTTCGCCCAGCTTGCCCAGAATGCGGTAGCGGTCGTGGAGCAGCGGCGGTGCGTTGGTCATACGTTTACTCAGATCGGGCCGGATTATAGCATGGCGTCCCCACGTCTTTCCGGCCGAGCATCGTAGGCCAGGCTATACTGTGCAGCACAGAGGGAGATGCCATGTTTTGCTATGATCTAGGCGCCGGGGCCGAGCTGCGGCCGCTCCACGTCTACCACGCCGCCGAGCTGGCGCAGTTTGTGGCGGCCAACCGCGACTATCTGGCGCCCTGGCTCAGCTGGGCGCGCGATGTGGATAGCGCCGCCACGGCCGCCGACTTTATCCGGCGCGGCTTTTTGCCCTATGAGGACGGCGTGCCGTGGGTCGGCATCTGGCAGGACGGCGCGCTGGTCGGCGGCGCGCTGTTTTTTCCGGTCGACTGGCGGGTCCGCAGCAGCGAGATCAGCTACTGGCTGGGCGCCGCCGCCGCCGGTCGTGGCCTGATGACCCGCACCGTGACCGCGCTGCTGGACTTTGTGTTCGGCAGCGTGGGCCTCAACCGCGTGGCGCTGCAGGCCGAGACCACCAACGCCCCCTCGCGGGCTTGCGCCGAGCGGCTGGGCTTTGCGCTGGAGGGCATCCGGCGTCAAAGCTTCGCCAGCGACGACCGCCTGGTGGACATGGCGGCCTACTCAATGCTGGCCGCCGACTGGCACGCCCTGCGCGGCGCGCCAGCAAGCTAGTGGAGCAGCTTGCGCTTTTTGAGATAGGCCGCGACCTCGTCGTACAGCCCGCCCTCGTTGCTGTAGAGCGCATAGTTTTTAGCGGTCGACAGCCACTCGACAGTGGTGGCCTTGTGGCTGCGCAGCGCCCGCTGGAGCAGCGCGGTCGTCAGCGGCTGCAGCGCCCCGCCGCGCAGCGCCGCCGTGATCGCCTCGTCGGCGGCGGTGTCTACCAGCGCCCGCAGGTCGGCGCCGCTCCAGCCCTCGGTGTCTTTGGCCAGCCGGGCCACGTCCACGGCGTCGGCGGGCTTGCCCAGCAGGTGCAGCTGGAGGATCGCACGGCGGGCGGCCTCGTCGGGTGGCGCCACAAAGACGACCTTGTCGAAGCGGCCGGGCCGGCGCAGCGCGCTGTCGACATGCCAGGGGCTGTTGGTCGCGCCGATGATCAGAATGCCGGCGTTGTCGCCCGCCGCGCCGTCGAGCTCGGCCAGAAACTGGTTGACCAGCGTGCGCTGAAAATGCTGGCGCATATCCAGACGGTTGCCGCCAATCGCCTCAACCTCATCGAAAAATAGCACCGTCGGGGTGTGCTGGCGGGCGGTCTCGAAGATCGCGTGGAGCTTCTGCTCGCTGCGGCCCTGCCACATATCGAGAATATCGCTGATGCCGATCGTCAGAAAGCGCGCCCCGACCTCGCCGGCGGTGGCGCGGGCCAGGTAGGTTTTGCCGCAGCCGGGCGGGCCGTAGAGCAGCAGCCCGCCGCCAGCCTGCTTGCCGTAGGCCGCAAACAGCTCGGGCCGCTGCACCGGGTAGATGATCGCCATCCTGATGCGCTCTTTGAGGTCCTCCAGGCCGCCGACATTGGCAAACGTGATGCCCGGCCGCTCGGCCAGCTCGTCGGCCGGGTCGAGCGGCTCGTCCTGGGCGCCCAGTCGCAGCCCGGCCAGCGTGATGGCCTCGTCGGGCGGCGCGGGGCGCGGCTCGCGCGGCGTGGGCGCGGCTGGCGTCGCCGGCGCCGCCCCGCCGCGCAGCGCCGCCGCAATGGCCACATTGGTCGCGGCGGCCACGGTGTCGCCCAGTGCCGTCAGCACCTCGGCCAGCTGGTCGTAGATCGTCGGGTCGGCCGGCTTCTGGGCGCTGGCAACTTTTAGGTGGCCGAGCGCGGTGCGGTACTCGGCCTGGGCCGCGGCGGCTTGGCCGTGCTCCATCAGCAGCTGGGCCAGGTGCAGCCGCAGCGGCAGGTTGTAGGGGTTGACCGCCAGCGCCGCCCGCAGCCCGGTCGTTGTCGCGTCAAAGTCCATTGCGGTTCCTTTCTCGAGTCCAGCAGTTTTCCGCCTCGGTAAAACGATAAGGTTCAGCGTAAGGCTGATGGTATACACTTATGAGTGTTCACCATTCACCGATACCATCGCCAAATCTCGTCCCAGATTGTTATTGTATTGTAAGCGTCAGGGGGTCTGCTTTGGAGCGCAGCGACTATACTATAGCTTCTTTCCATGTCGCTGATGCCCCTAGTGCCTTGATGCTCTAGCCTGGCTGCCGGCCGTTTTGATTTCATCATGTGTGGGAGCTGTTATGCGTTGGTTGTTGGCTCGTTCCTTGTTCGCCCGGCGCGGCACGCTGTATGGTGCGCTGCTCGTCGGTCTGATCGTTGCGCTGGTCAGCGTCGGCCTCTATCGTCCGACCCCGGTGCAGGCGCTGGCGGCTGGCGCCGTCACAATTACCATGACCACTGATCCGTTCTTGGTGTCGGATAGCAATGGATGTGCTGGTGGTGCTGGCCCGCGGGCGGCGTATGTTGGCTTTCGGGTTACGAATACCTCGGGTGCCCCACTTACCGGCCTGAACGCCAACATCAGCGGCTTTGTCACTGGCTTTGCGCTGACCGGCGGCCAAGTGGCCTCACAGTATATTGGGTCGCTGGCGGCCGGCGCCAGCCGTACAGTCTACTGGTTTATCTCCTACCCCTGCCACACCTCAGCCCCCAACAGCGACACGCTGACTGTCACCGTGAGCGATGGCAGCCCCGGCGTTGTGACCGGCACTGGCACGGTCACCGCGAACTCCAGCATCAGCGCCAACGCCGGTGGCCAGATTCAGTCCTCAACGCTCGGCGCAGGCGCGGTGGCTGGTCAGATCATTCCCTACGATGTGCAGTACTCGTTTGGTGGTCACGCGGCTGGCGATCGCTTTAACCTCCAGCCGGCCGGCAACGCAAACTTCAACGCCGCCTGTTTCCAGCTTCAGAGTTCGACTATCACTGCTTCAAATGTCAATGCGATCCCGGTGGGCACCAACGATCAGATTTTTTATCTGGCGGCCAGCAGCCAGCCCGGCTCGGGCCATCTGGTGACGGTGCGGTATTTTTTTCTCTACACCTGCACAGCGGTGACCACAACGGCGTCGCCATACGCGGCCGAGACCAGCGGCTCAAACAATATTAAGTACACCGGCAACTATAATGATGGCAGCGCTGGCACATCGATCTCGTTTCCACCGGCCACCAATGCCTTTTCGGTCTCCAAGTCGGTCAGCCCAACGAATCTGCCGGCCGGCGGCGTCGCCACCTTCACTGTGGTCGTGCAAAACACCTCGACCTTCACCGCGATCTTTGATACGATCAACGATACGCTGCCGGCCGGCGTCAGCTTTGCGTCCACGGTCAGCGGCGCGAACGCGGCCAACTCCAGCCAGATGCCGAGCAACGGCGCGACCGGCACAGTGACCTGGAAAGGTAACCCATTCAGCACCTATAGCCTGGCGCCTGGTGGCACCTTCACGCTGGTCTACACGGTGAATGTCCAAAATGTGCCTGGATCGTACACCAACTCGGTGACCGTGCTGTCGGGCAGCGCGACGAGTGGCCCGGCCACCTCGACGGTCAGCGTGGGTGTGCTGCCGACCAATACACCGACCAGCCCGCCGACCAACACGCCGACCAACACCCCAACCCGCACGAACACGCCGACCAACACGCCGACGAATACGCCGACGAATACGCCGACCAACACGCCGACCAACACGCCGGTGCCGCCGACGAACACGCCGACGAACACACCCACCAACACCCCAACCCGCACGAACACGCCGACCAACACGCCGACCAACACGCCGACCAACACGCCGACCAACACGCCGACCAACACGCCGACCAACACGCCGGTGCCGCCGACGAATACGCCAACGAATACGCCGACCAACACGCCGACCAACACGCCAACGAATACGCCGGTGCCGCCGACGAATACGCCAACGAATACGCCGACCAACACGCCGACCAACACGCCGACCAACACGCCAGTGCCGCCGACGAATACGCCAACGAATACGCCAACGAATACGCCGACGAATACGCCGACGAATACGCCGACCAACACGCCGGTGCCGCCGACGAATACGCCAACGAATACGCCAACGAATACGCCGACGAATACGCCGACGAATACGCCGACGAATACGCCGACGAATACGCCGACCAACACGCCAACGAATACGCCGGTGCCGCCGACGAATACGCCGACCAACACGCCGACCAACACGCCAACGAATACGCCAACGAATACGCCAACGAATACGCCGACCAACACGCCGACGAATACGCCGACGAATACGCCGACCAACACGCCGACCAACACGCCGACCAACACACCGACGAATACCGCTACGCCGATCCCAACGGTGGTTGATCTCCAGCTCAGCAAGCGCGACAGCGGTGGCGGCGTACAGGCCGGCGGCATCATCACCTACACCCTCAACTACACCAATACTGGTAACGTCGTGTCAACCGGCGTGGTGATCAACGAGACCGTCCCGGCCAACACCACGTTTTTGGCGGGGCCGAGCACGCCGACCTGGAGCTGCCCTGATGGCAGCCCGGCTGGCACGCCTTGTATGTTCACGGTGGGTTCGCTTGCGAGCAACGCCAGCGGCGCGGTGATCTTTGCGGTCCGCGTCGACAACCCGCTGCCGCCCGGCACAACTTCGATTGGCAACAGCGCCACGATCGCCGACGATGGAACCCACGGCCCCGATCCGACCCCTGCCAACAACACCCGCACCGTCGGCACGCCGGTCAACCCCACTGAGATCACGCTGACCAGGCTGCGGGCGAGCTGGCAAGGCACGAGCATCGTCGTCAGCTGGGCGACGGCCTCGGAGCGCGGCACCGCCGGCTTCTATCTCTACCGCAGCGCCACCAACGACCGCAGCGGCGCCGTGCGACTGACCGGCCAGCTGGTCCTGGCACAGGGCAGCCCGACGACGGGCGCGGCCTATACCTGGACCGACAGCACCGTCACCGCCGGCCAGAGCTATAGCTACTGGCTACAGGAGGTTGAGTTCAGCGGCGCCAGCAGCGACTATGGCCCGGTGCGGCCGACGCAGGCGCTGGGCCTCGGCTACCAGCTGTACCTGCCAGCGTTCTGGCACTAGCGATGTGGGCTGAGCGCTGCGCCGCCTAGCCCGTCAACGTGTGCGGCTGGTCGCTCCTGTGGGTGCCGCAGGAGCGACCAGCCGCCGTTTTAATCCGCCGCGCTGAGGGCGGAGCTTATGATCAGGTAAAGCTATGACGATCCACCGACAACGGTTTGCTGCGCTGCTTGCGCTGATGGCCCTGCTGGGCGCGGCGCTGCCCCGCGCCACGGCCGCGCCTGCCGCAGAGCGGCCCACGGTCTGGCAGGCCGCCGATGGCGTTCACGTGCGCTGGAGCGCGACGGCGGCGCAGCTGGCGACGCTCGGCGGCTGGGATCAGTTTGCGGCCGACGATGTGACCTACCCGGTCTACCCCATAACCGTCTACGCCGCCGCCGAGGTCCGCCCGGTGCTCCAGCGCGTCGCGGCGCAGCGCTGGGCGGGCGCGCTGCCCGCGCCGACGGCGGCGCTGCGCCCGGCCGATGCCCCGCTGGCGCGGCCGCTCGCGGCGCCGCCGTCGGCGCCGGTGTTTGTTGTGCGCCAGGGCCGTGAGGCCGGCATCGGCCGCGCGGTCGTGGCGATCAGCCCAATCTTTGAGGCCCCGACCCGCCAGGCCGCCCAGCTGATCGAGGCCGTCATCCCCGGCGCAACGCTTCAGCCGCCGCTGGCGGTGGCCACCGTGGCGCCGGCCGCCGTCGACCCCACGCTGCTGCCAACCAACCCGGCCGCCATCGGGACCAGCTGGACGATCAGGTTCGCCAGCCGGGGCTGCAGGCGCTGACCGGCGCGCAGCTGGCCGCGGCCGGCCTGCCGCTGGCGACCCTCGACCCCGCGCGGCTCCAGCTGTGGCGCGCCGGCCAGCCGGTGCCGCTGGAGGTGCGCGGCACGGCTGACGGCCGCCTGGACCCCGCCGATAGCCTGCGCTTCTACGCCGCCGACGTGGGCGACCGTTGGAATGCCACGACGACGCTGTGGCTGACCGTGGCGCCCGGCGCCGGCCTGCGTATGCTCAGCCCGCGCGGTGCTCGCGGCGGCGGCGCCGCTGACCACGAGCGCCCGGCAGCTTGGCACGTGGTCGCAGCCCACACGCTATGACTCGGGCGCGGCCGGCCCCGGCGGCGATCACTGGTACAGCGCCCAGCTCCGCTCGGTGCCCAACGCTGACTCGGCGCAGCTCAGCGCCACGGTGACGCCGACGCTGCCGCTGCTCGCCGGCGCCGTCACGGTCACGACGACCGGCACGACCTACGTCGCCGGGCCGCATCGCCTGGTGGTCGCGGCCGATGGGCAGGAGGTCGATGCCAGCTGGAGCGGCGCTGGCAACTGGCGTCAGGCCGTCACGCTCAGCAGCCCGGTGCAGCTCAACCTGCGGCTGCGGCTGCGGGCCGGAGATGGCGTGGACGACATCGAGCTGCAGGGGCTGCAGTGGGCCGCGCCGGCCCGCCTGGACCTGCGCAGCCACGGCGCCGAGTTCGTGGGGCTGCCTGGGACGTGGCGCTATCAGCTCAGCAATGTGCCGGGCGATGCCGCGCTCTACGATGTGACCGCGCCGCTGGCGCCTGCGGTGCTAGCCTGGTCGGCGGCGGCGGGGCAGTTTCAGGACGGCCCCAGCGCCCGCCGCTACCTCGTGGCCGGCGCCGCCGACCTCATGACGCCGCTGATTCAAGCCCATCAGCCCACCGATCTCGGCCCGCCGCTCAATGCGACCGCGCTGTACCTAGCGCCGCGGGCGCTGCTGAGCGCGCTGCAGCCGCTGCTTGACCGGCGCCAGCAGGGCGGCTACCGCGCGCAGGCCGTGGCCGTCGAGGCGATCTATGACCAGTGGAGCTTTGGCGCGGTCAGCCCGGTGGCGATCCGGCAGTTTCTGCGCTATGCGCAGGCCGCCTGGCAGCCGGCGCCGCTGGCCGTGACGCTGGTCGGCGACGGCACCGCCGATCCGCGCGACTACAGCGGCTACGGCAGCCCCAACCTCATTCCGCCGTTTCTGGCCAACGTAGACCGCTGGGTCGGCGAGACGGCCTGCGACATCTGCTACGCCCAACTTGATGGCGACAGCCCGACCAGCGACCCGTGGCCCGATGTGCTGCTGGGCCGCATCCCAGTCCACAGCGCCGCCGAGCTGACGGCGTATCTTGCCAAGCTGCTGGACTACGAGACTCAGCCGGTCGCATCCTGGCAATCGCAGCTGCTGTTTCTGGCCGATAATTTTCGCGAGAGCAACGGCGGCTACGACGCGGCCGGCGATTTTGCGGCGTTTGCCGAGGCCAGCGCGGCGCTCCCGCCGGCGGGGACGACGATCAATCGTGTGTACTACGACCCGCTGCCCAGCGTGGCGCCCGGCCACGTCGCCGATCCGACCGCCGCCCACGCGCGGGTGCTGGGCCAGCTCAACGCCGGCGCGGCGGTCACAACCTACACCGGCCACGCCAACACCGCCCAGCTGGCCGTCACCGACCTGGCGGCCGACGACTGGTATCTGCTGGGCTACGACGATCCGGCGGCGCTCAGCAACAGCGGCCGCACCGGCGTGCTGCTGGAGATGACCTGTCTAACCAGCGCTTTTCAGCTGCCCGAGCCGGAGCCGAGCATTGATGAGCGGCTGGTGCTGAATCCCCGCGGCGGCATGGTGGCGGTCTGGGGGCCGACCGGGCTGGGCGTGACCACCGGCCACGATGCCCTCCAGCGCGGCTTTTTCCGCGCGCTCTGGGCGCCCGGCGCCGACCGCCGCATCGGCGACGCGACCCAGGCTGGGCTGCGCGAGCTGCTGAGCACCGGCCTGAGCGGCGAGACCGAGACGACCTGGACCTATGTGCTGCTGGGCGACCCGCTGATGCCGGTGCGCGTGGCGCAGCAGCGCTACCTGCCGCTCCTCCGCAGATAGCCCGGCTTGATGCGGTAGCTCAACATAAAACGCCCGATCAGGCTGACGATGATCCCGAGTGCCGCCAGGCCGCCGGTCGATGCTGGGATCAGCTTGAAGGTGGAGAGCGTGAGCGCCGCGACGCTGAGGCCAAGCAGCGCCCACAGCAGCCACGCGGCCGCGCGCTGCCCGCCCTGCCGCCCGCGGATCGCGCCCCAGAAAACGATTGCGGTGACAATGCTGGCCACCACCGCCGCCTGGAGCGGCCCGCGCACCGCCCGCGGCGCTGCCAGCAGGTTGGCGACGATCAGCACCGGCAGCGCCACGACAAACAGCGCGCTCGTGATCGCCATCGGATAATCAAAGCTGGCGCGGTCCACGGCGTAGCGGCCGCGCGGGTCGCGCAGGACTAGCCAGTCCAGCAGCGGGTCCATCAGCCGGTAGCCGCTGGCGGCCGCCAGGAGGCCGATGATCCAGGTGCCGCACGTCCAGCTGATCAGCGCTTTCGCTGCCGGCGTGCCGATCAGCGATAGGGCTAAGTTAATCCCGCACAGTCCCAGGAGCGAGGCAAAAATCCAGCGGCCGCGGCGGTCGTCGCGCCGCCACAGCGCCGAGCTTTTGAGCAGCCAGCCGTACAGCGGATAGCGGGTTTTGAGCGCCTGGGCCAGCAGTGTGCGGGCGCGCGCATCGCCGGGCCGCGCGGCAAGCGCCGCATTACAGTGCGCAATCGCGGCGGCGCCCCGGCCGTCGTTGAGGTCCATCAGCGCCAGGTCAAGGTGCGCCGCGACGTGCACCGGGGTGAGCCGCAGCGCCTCGGTGTAGGCGGCGTAGGCGGCCGCGCGGTTGCCGAGCGCCAGGTGTGTCAGGCCCAGCGTGTGGTGGGTGTCGGCCAGGTTGGGGTTGAAGGCCAGCGCCTGCTCCAGCAGATCGAGGGCGATCAGCGGACGAAGCTGCTGGACGACCATAAAGTTCGCAAACCAGGTCAGATGGGTGGCCCGGCTGCCGACCGGCGCGACCAGCGTCGCGCGAAAGGCCGCCTCGGCCTCGGCGTAGCGGCCGCGGCCCCACAGGATCAGCGCCAGCACATAGTGGCCATCGGTCAGGTTGGGGTCGAGGGCCAGCGCGGCCCGCGCGGCGGCCTCGGCCTCGGGGAGCTTGCGCTGCGCCCGCAGCGTCCAGGCGCCGCACTCGTGGGCCTCGGCGCTGTTGGGGTCAACCTCCAGCGCCTGCGTGACCGCCGCCAGCGCCAGGTCGTATTTTTCCAGGCGCTGGAGTTCGTAGGCTTGGTCAATATAGTGGGCGGCTGACGGTCGCATGCGGCCTCGCTCGTGATCGTGGCCGCGATTGTAGCACGCGGTATGATTGGGCAAACGTGGAGGTAGTATGCGAACACTTCTGCTCGTCTGCGGCGTCCTGCTGGCGGCGTGCGCCGGCGTGAGCGCCCAGCCAGCCCAGCCGGCATCGTCGGCCGCGCCCGTCGCCGCGTCCGTCGCTGCGCCCGCGCAGGTTCCCGGCGCCTACGACATTGGCACTCCGACGCTACGCGACATCTGGGTGGATGCGGCGGGCGGCAGTGATACTCACAGCGGCACCTCGCGGGCCGACGCGCTCCAGACGATCATGGCCGCCTGGGAGCAGATTCCGATCAGCGCGACGCTCACGACCGGCTACCGCATTCTGATCGCGCCGGGGACGTATGGGTCGGGCGCGATCCCGAAATTTTGGGAATATCGCCGCGGCACCTTCGCATTCCCGATCATCCTGCAGCCCGCCGATGGCGCCGGCACCGTCACCCTGGCCGAGACCGTGCAGCTCTTCGCGTCGAGCTATGTGTACTTTGTCGATCTGCGCATGGCGCTGCCCGGCGACGTGTTTCACTGCGAGCTGTGCGACCACCTCCTGATACGCGGCAGCGTGCTGCGGGGCAGCCGCACCGCCGCCCACGAGACCGTCAAGATCAATCAGTCGCAGTACGTCTACCTGGAAGGCAATGACATCAGCGGCGCCGACGACAACGCGGTGGACTTTGTGGCAGTGCAGCACGGCCATGTGCGCGGCAACCGCATCCACGACAGCGTCGACTGGTGCATGTACGCCAAAGGCGGCTCGGCCTACCTCCAGGTTGATGCCAACGAGCTGTACGACTGCGGCACCGGCGGCTTTACCGCGGGGCAAGGCACTGGCTTCCAGTTCATGACCGCGCCCTGGCTGCACTATGAGGCCTACGACATCAAAGTGACGAACAATGTGATCCACGACACCGACGGCGCCGGCCTGGGCGTCAACGGCGGCTACAACATTCTGCTGGCCTACAACACGCTGTACCACATCGGGCTGCGCAGCCATCTCGTGGAGGCGGTGTTTGGCCTGCGCAGCTGCGACGGTCAGCCGGGCGACCCTGGCCGCGAGCGCTGTACACAGTATCTGGCGGCCGGCGGCTGGGGCACCGTGCGGGTCGACGACGGCAGCAACGCCGTGCGGATTCCCAACCGCCATGTCTGGATCTACAACAACCTCATCTATAACCCGGCCGGCGTCCAGAGCGGATCGAGCCACCTCAGCATCGCGGGGCCGTCGGGCGGCGCCAATCAAAGCGACAGCAACGTGCCCGTGCCGGCACTGGCCGACGATGACCTGGTGATCCGCAACAACATCATCTGGAACGGCCCCGCCAATCATCCGCTGGGCATCGAGGACAGCGCGGCCGGCTGCCAGCCGAGCAATTCGACCTGCAGCGCCGCGCAGCTCCGGGCCGACAACCGCATCAACCAGTTTGCGCCCGAGCTAGTCAACCCGGCCGCCGGCAGCTTCGCGCCAACCGCGACGAGCAATGTGCTGACGGTGCCGCCCCTGCCAATCCCGGCGTTTCGCTGGGCCGACGCGCCGAGCGCGCCGCCGGTCCCGGCCGGCACGCTGCCTAACAGCGTTGCCCTCGACTTCAGCGGCGCGCCGCGCAGTGGCCGCGACGCCGTGGGCGCCTTCGCGCGCCCGGCGAGCTTCGCGCTGCTGCTGGCGCTGATGCAGCGCTAGCGGAGGACCTATGCCACAGCAACGACCCACGCCGCCCCGCCAGCTGTCTACGATGGCGCTGATCGGGATCATGGTGTTGCTCGTCTGGGTGGTGAGTATGACGGTCGGCAATCTGCAGCACTCGCTGCCGACGACCGCTGCCGCCAGGCTGCGCCAGGGCCTGCTGGGCGCGGCGCTGCTCCTCGGCGCGGCGGCGCTGGCGCGCTGGGGCCAGCAGCCCAGCAACATGATCGAGCTTGATGACGGCGGGCTGCGCTTTGTCGACGACGGCGGCACAGTGCAGCGTGTGCCGTGGTCGGCGATCACGGCGCTCGTCGACCAGCCGATCCGCCGCCGGCTGCTAGTCCACCACCGTGCCGCGCCGCGGCCGCTCTACCTCAGCTACGACCGCCACGACTGCCTAACGCTGACCCGGCGACTCTATGAGGCGGCGCCAGCGCTACAGCCAGTGGTGGCGCGCGGTGCGTTTCGTTGCAACCGCGGGCTGCTGGCAGTCCTCGCCATCTTCAGCGCAGGCCTGCTCACAATGGCCGCGACCTCACACGGCGAGCAATCGGACCGGCTTGTCGGCGGGCTAGTGGGCCTGGGCTGTGTGGTGATCGCGCTCAGGACGCCCCACACGCTCATCGTGGGCGCGGCCGAGCTTGCGGAGCGCCGTCTGTGCGGGCCGCGGCGCACGGCGCTCGCCGCAATCAGCGGCTGTCGTCTGGAGTACGGCGTCGCCGCCCGGCGTGGCTCGGTGGCCCAGCGCATGGTCGTGGTCGTCATTGATCAGCCAGGCCGGCCGCCGCGTCAGCTTGGTGTCACCGGCGCCCACGCGGCGGCGCTCGCCGTGGCGCTCGGCCGCGCCCTGGCAGTGCGCCAGGGTTAAAGCAGCGCGCCGCCCAGCGCAATGCTAGGCGGCGCGGCGTGGGCGGCGCGGGCTAGGCGGTCGCCTCGGCGACCGGCGCGACCGGCGCGAACCTCCAGCGGCTCCTGCTTGATGAACGCGAGGCCGGCCGGCCCGGCGTCCACCATGATCGTCGCGCCCGGCCCGAACTCGCCCTTCAGCAGCGAGCGCGACAGCGGTGTCTCGATCAGGCGCTGCACGGTGCGGCGCAGCGGCCGCGCGCCATACAGCGGGTTGTAGCCCTCGCGCACCAGCAGCTCTTTGGCCGCCGGCGTCAGCGTCAGCGTGATCTGCTGCTCCAAGAGCCGGTCCACCACCTCCTGCGCCTGCAGCTCGACAATCTTGGTCAGGTCGGCCATCTGCAGCGCGTGGAAGATGATGATCTCGTCGATGCGGTTTAAGAACTCCGGCCGGAAGGTTTTTTTCAGGCCCTCGTCCACCCGCTTGCGCATCTCCTGCAGGTCGATCTGGTTGTGGCCGCGGCCGAAGCCCAGCGTGCCGGCCCGAATCTCGTCGGTGCCGACGTTCGAGGTCATGATGATCACGGTGTTGCGGAAGTCGACCGTGTGGCCCTGGCCGTCGGTCAGGCGGCCGTCGTCGAGCAGCTGTAGCAGCGCGTTGAACACGTCGGGGTGGGCCTTCTCGATCTCGTCGAACAGGATCACCTGGTACGGCCGGCGCCGCACCGCCTCGGTCAGCTGGCCGCCCTCGTCGTAGCCGACGTAGCCGGGTGGTGCGCCAACCAGCCGCGACACCGTGTGCCGCTCGCTGTACTCCGACATATCCACCCGCGTCATGGCGTCCTCGGCGTCGAACATAAACTCGGCCAGCGCTTTGGCCAGCTCGGTCTTGCCGACGCCGGTCGGCCCCAGGAAAATAAACGAGCCAATCGGCCGCTTGGGGTCCTTCAGCCCAGCCCGCGCCCGCCGGATCGCGTCCGACAGCGCGCCAATCGCCTCGTGCTGGCCGATCACCCGCTCGTGCAGCCGCTCCTCCATATCCACCAGCTTCTCGCGCTCGGTCTCCAGCATGCGGTTGACCGGGATGCCAGTCCACTGCGAGACGATGGTGGCGACATCCTCCTCGTCGACAGTCTCGTCGAGCTGATTCTGGCGCATCCAGTCGCCGCGCTGGGTGTCGTAGTGCTCCTGGAGCCGCACCGCGTCGGCCTTGAGCAGCGCGGCTTTCTCATAGTCGCGGCGCTCGACCGCGGCCTCCTCCTGGCGATGCAGCGACTCCAGCAGCGCCTGCATCTGCTTGAGGTTGTCGGGCATCGCGTAGATGTCGATCCGAAGTTTGGCCGAGGCCTCGTCGATCAGATCAATCGCTTTATCTGGCAGATACCGCTCGGTGATGTAGCGGTTTGAGAGCTGCGCGGCCAACTCTAGGGCCTTGTCGGAGATCGCCAGGCCGTGATGCTCCTCGTAGCGCTTGCGCAGGCCGTAGAGCATCTTGACCGCCGTGTCCACATCCGGCTCCTCGACGAACACCGGCGAAAACCGCCGCTCCAGCGCCGCATCCTTTTCGATGTGCTTGCGGTACTCATCCAGCGTCGTCGCGCCGACAACCTGCATCTCGCCGCGGGCCATCGCCGGCTTCAGCATATTCGAGGCGTCCATCGAGCCGGCGGCGGCGCCGGCGCCGACCACGGTGTGGACCTCATCGATGAAGATGATGACCTTGCCCTGCGCCGCCCTGACCTCCTCCATGACAGCCTTGAGCCGCTCCTCGAACTCGCCGCGAAATTTCGAGCCGGCGACCATGCTGGCTAGGTCAAGCGCCAGCACGCGCTTGTCGCGCAGCGTCGGCGGCACGTCGCCGCTGACGATCTTCTGCGCCAGCCCCTCGACAATCGCCGTCTTGCCGACGCCGGTCTCGCCGACCAGGACCGGATTATTTTTGGATCGCCGCGACAAAATTCGCATCAGCCGCATGATCTCGGTGTCGCGGCCGATTACCGGGTCGAGCATTCCGGTGCGCGCCAGGTTGGTCAGGTCGGTCGAATATTTTTCCAGGATCTCATAGCGCGTCTCGGCGCCAGGATCATCCGAGCGCTGCGGCCCGCGAATCTCCATGAGCACCTGGTAGATGCGCTCCTGGGTCACGCCCATGCTGTTCAAGATCCGCGCCGAGGCGCCCTCGCGCTCGGTCGCCAGGGCGATCAGCAGATGCTCGGTGCCGGCGTACTGGTCCTGCAGCCGGTCGGCCTCCTGCTCGGAGCGCTTGATCAGCCGCTGGGCGCGCGGCGTCAGGTAGACCTGCGACGTGCTGTAGCCAAACTGGTTGCCGTAGGCTTTGGGCGCCCGCTCCAGCTCGCGCTCGACCAGCCGCGTGACCTCCTCGGGCGGCACGTTGAGCTTCTCCAGGGCGCGCTGGGTCAGGCCTTTGGGCTGGCGCAGCATCGCCAAAAAAATATGCTCAACGTCGAGCTGCGTGTGGTGCAGCTCCTGCATGATCTCCTGGGACTCCTGAAAGGCTTCCTGGGCTTTTTCGGTAAATCGCTCTAAACGCATGGCTTACTCCACGCCGGCCGCCCACGCGGCCGATCCATAGGCTACTGCTGGATCTGCTCCAGCATCCGCTGCTGCATCCGCTCCAGCTCGCGCTGCATCCGCTCTAGCTGGTCGCGCATGTGCAAGATCACTTCCGCGCCCGCCAGGTTCACGCCCAGGTCGTTGACCAGGCGCTGAATCGCTTGGACGCGCTCGACATCGGCGTCGGAGAACAGCCGGATATTCCCGCCGCTCCGCTGGGGCTGGATCAGGCCGCGGCGCTCGTACATGCGCAGGCTCTGCTCGTGCATGCCGACGATCGCGGCCACCACGCTGATCGTATATTTGGGCTGAGTTTTCATGCTGACAGTCATCGCCATAGGTCCTACTACGTTCGACGCATCGGTTTGTATGTGTCGCTAGGCCGAACTCGGCCCGCAGCGCCTCGACCAGCTCGCGCTGGCGCGGCGACAGCGGCGCGGGCAGCTGGGCCTCGGCGATCACAAAGAGATCGCCGCGCTCCTCGCCGCTCAGCCGCGGCAGGCCCTGGCCGCGCAGCCGAAAGGTTTTGCCGTTGGGCGTGTTCTCGGGGATCGTCAGCCGCAGCGCCTTGCCGTTGAGCAGCGGCACCCGCAGCTCGCCGCCAAGCATCAAGGTGAACATATCGACCGGCTGGCGGAGCCGCAGGTTGAGGCCGGTCCGCTCGTAGCGCGGGTGGGGGCGCACGCTGATGATCAGCGCCAGGTCGCCGCGCGGCCCGCCGCTGATGCCCGGCCCGCCCTCGCCGCTGACCCGCACGCGGGTGCCGGTCTCGGCGCCGGCCGGGATTTTGACTGTGATCGTGCGCGTAGTCTGGCCGTGCACGCCGGTGCCGTCGCAGGTCGGGCAGATCGTGCCGCCCTGGGCGCCGGTGCCGCCGCAGGTCGGGCAGAGCTGCGGCAGCTGGAGCCGCAGCTGGCGCTGGGTGCCGCTATACGCCTCCTCCAGCGTGATCTCGGTCGGCTGCTCGTAGTCCTGGCCTTTTTGCGGCCGGCCGGTCGCCGCCTGGGTGTAGCCGCTGGTGCGCCGGCCGCCCATGCCGCCAAACAGCGTCTCGAAAAAGTCCGAGAAGTTGCCCGAGCCGCCCATGCCGCCCATGCCGCCGTAGTCGGCGCCGCCGGGGGCGCTGCTGCTGTACTGCGACCAGTCGAAGCCGCCGGCGCCGGGGGCGCTGCTGGCCTGCTGGTAGCGGTTGAAGTCGCTGCCAAAGCGGTCAAACTTCTCGCGCTTCTCGGCGTCCGAGAGCACCTCATAGGCCTCGTTGATCTCTTTAAATTTGGCCTCGGCCTGGTTGTCGCCGGGGTTGATGTCGGGGTGGAATTTGCGGGCCAGCTTGCGGTAGGCCTTTTTGATGTCGTCCTGAGACGCTTTCCGCTCCACCCCAAGAGTTTGATAGTAGTCTTTAACGTCCATCGGCCATCCTTTGGGCTGGGGGATGGTCCCATGCCTGTCAGGATTGTACGAGTTGATATTAATGGAGTCAAGATTGCTACGTGTGGTAGCTGAAGACTCTAGCGCGCCGTTAACAAAGCTCGACCGCGCTGATGGGCGCGGTCGGGCGTAGGTTCGAGCGCAGGTATGCTGGGCTACGCTGACGGGCGGGCGACGGCCGGCTGGGCCGGCGGGCCGAACTCCACGACCAGCTCGCCGCCACGGAACACGGCGCGCACCGCCTCGCGGTCGCTGAGGACGGTCGGCAGGATCATCTCGCGCCGGAAATTGCCGATCTCGACAAACAGCTGGTCGCCGCGCTTGACCATGTGCACTTTGTCCAGCTCGACGTGTGGCAGCGGCAGGCTGAGCACGTAGCCAGTGCCCTGCTTCGTGATCGTCTGGGTCGCGCCGCGAAAAAACACCGCGGTCGGGTCGGCGGCGCCAAACAGCGTGCGGCCTAGCTCGGCCAGGTCGGCGGTGCCGCGCAGGTCGCGCGGCGCATACGGCGCCTCCCAGATCGGCAGCGGCGTGAACACGTCGTGGGCCAGCTTGCGGTAGCCGGCCTGGGCCGCCTGTAGCCGCCCGCCAAACGTGTCGCTGCCGCCCACGTCGTCGGGCAGGACGCGGTTGAGGACCGCGCCGTCCACCGGGTAGCCGTAGAGCGCCAGGTAGGTCGCGGCACGCTGCGCCTCCTTGAGCACCATGCGCTCCGGCGTCAGCACCAGGCGGTACGATGAGATCGCCGGGTCGGTCAGCGTCGCGCGCAGCTCCTCGACCTCGGCGATAAAGCGCGGCAGGTGGTCCAGCACGTCGGTCGAGGGCATCAGCGAGCGCACCAGCGGCCGCACCAGCTTCATCTTGCCGCTGTCCCAGCTCATAATCCGCCCGGCATACAGCTGGAAGGTCTCGGGCATCGTTAGCAGCCGCATGGTCTCGCCGGTCGGCGCGGCGTCAACGATCACCGCGTCGAAGTCGCCCGAGCGCGCCTGCTTGCGGATGTGCATCAGGCTGACGACCTCCTCCATGCCGGGAATCACCGACAGCTCCTCGGCGGCCACCTCGTCCACGCCCTTGCGCTTCAGCATGGTCTGCAAATATTTTTGGAGGTCGCCCCAGTGGGTGCGGACCTCTTCGAGGACGTTGATCTCCTGGCCCCACAGGTTGGGGCCAATCGGCGTCGGCTGCGCGCCGAGCGGCTGGTCCAGGGCGTCGGCCAGCGAGTGGGCCACGTCGGTCGAGACGACCAGCGTGCGGTGGCCCAGCTCGGCGGCCCGCACCGCGGTGGCGGCGGCGGTCGTGGTCTTGCCCACGCCGCCCTTGCCCAGATATAAAATGAGTCGCATGCGCGATCCTTTCCTTTAACCTGTTGTACGCCGCCCAATCGCCCAGAGTTGCGACGGCCCGGCGGTGTTAACACAGCTCCAATACTGCTGTGCAACCTCGTTGCCTGGATCGCGTAGAATAGTGTGGAGCATTCCTCCGAATTGAGGTAGGTATGAGTCCCACCTTCGCAGAGATTACCGTGGGCGTGATCGCGGCGGTCCTGGTTTTCCTGTTCGCGCTGCGCATCACGCCACTGATCATTGACTGGCTGGCCCAGTTTATGAACCGCACCCTCGATGAGCCGACTGACGGCTCGCAAGAAAGGAACGAAGAGCACCATGACCGCTAAAAATGTGACGCCGCGCCGCGGCAGTCTGACCGGCACGCTGGTATTGGGCGTGGGCGCGCTGCTGGCGCTGCTGGCGCTGGGCCTGGTATTCGCCTCGTGGCGCACGATTGACCCCGGCTTTGTCGGCATTGTCTTCGACAAGGCTCGCAAGCAGGTGACCAACACCGCCCAGCCCGGCTGGACGTTTGTGAATCCGTTCACCGAGAGCATCACGACCTACCCGGTGTCGCTCCAGACGCTGACGATGGTCCAGACCGACGCCGAGGGCAAAGTCGGCGGCGATGATAGCGTCAAGGTCGGCACCAAAGAGGGCCAGACCATGAACGCCGACGTGTCGGTGCAGTACACGATCCCGATTGAGGATGCGGCGCGGGTCTACACGACCTGGGCCGGCGCGCCGGTTGAGAAGATCGAGGATAACCTGGTGCGCCAGGCGACCCGCGCCGCGCTCAACGATGTCGCCTCGAAGTATGGCTGGGAGGAGATCTTCGGCGAGAAGCGCGTGCAGTACACCGACGAGGTCAGGGCGCTGCTGACCCAGCGCTTCGCCGATAAGTCGATCAAGTTCGAGCAGCTGAACCTGCGCGGCTGGCACCTGCCTCAGAATCTACAGACGGCGCTGGAGGCCAAGATCACCGCGCAGCAGCAGGCCGAGCAGCAGACCTTCTCGCTGCAGCAGGCCCGCACCAAAGCCCAGCAGGACCAAGTGACCGCCGAGGGCCAGGCTAATGCGCTGCGAGCCTCGGCGCAGGGCGAGGCCGACGCGATCAAAATTCGCGCGCAGTCGCAGTCGGAGGCCAACAAGCTGCTGTCGCAGTCGCTGACGCCGGACCTGATCCGCTACCAGCAGCTGCAGCGCTGGGACGGCAAGCTGCCGATCTTCAACGGCGGCGGCGCCACCCCGCTGATCGACGCTTCCAGCATCATCAGCGCGACTGGCCGCTAACATTTAGCCTGCCAGACGCCGCCCGGCCGCCGATGAGCACTGCGCTCGACGGCGGCCGCGGCGTTTAACGCTGGCTGCCGGGCTAGCCCGTGGTCGTCCGGGCCAGCTCGGCGGCGGCGATCTCGGCGCGGGCACGCATGACCAGGCGCTTCATCTCGGCCTCGACGATCACTCGCCACTCGGCAACCTCGCTGTCGTTCAGGGCGCCGCCGCCGCTCTGGTGCTCGTAGGCCAGCTCCCAGCCTTTGCGCGACGCGAAGCGATCGAGCTGCTCCTGGCGCTCCGGCGACCAGCGCTTGAGAAACGCCCGGAACGCTTTGGCCAGCCGCTCGGAGCCGTCGGGGTTCAGCGCGGGCAGCGCAATGGTGGCGTGGTCGGCGTGGGTCTTGTCGGGCTTGGCCGGGCGGGTGAAGAAGGCCAGGCCGCAGGCGACACAGTAGCGGTACTCACCAGCCTTGTCGGGCTGGCCGGGGTTGGCGGCGATTGCGCCTTGCAGCATGCGATCAGTCAGCGGCATCGGTGGCACTCCAGCTTGCGGCGGCAGTGTAGCAAACCGCTGGCCGCCGCGTCAATCGACGCCCGGCTGCGACTTGACATAGTTTTGCCAAAGCTCTAGCACAATTGGGCGGCGCGATGTACAATGCGTTCCGGCAAACGGAAGTTACTGAGTCGCACTCGCCTCCGCCCCAATCAGCTGTCGGCCCGCGACTTGGCACTTTCGCTGCTCTGTCTCAGATGAGCGAGGAGTTGCTGTGTTATGGAGTTCTGACTCTCGGGTGCTAGTGCTAAACGCCAGCTACGAACCCCTCCACATTGTGCCGATGCAGCGCGCCGTCAAGCTGCTGCTGCTCGACAAGGCCGAGATGGTCGAGGCTGGCAAGGGCCGCATGCGGGGCATCAACTGCTCCGTTCAAAAGCCCTCGGTAATTCGCCTCAACCGCTACGTCAAGCTGCCGCCGATGCGGGTGCCCTGCACGCGCCGCGCCGTCCTGCAGCGCGACAACTACTGCTGCCAGTACTGCGGCGCCCAGCCCGGCCTGGAGGCGCTAACCATCGACCATATTCTGCCGCGGGCGCTCGGTGGCCACACCACCTGGGACAACGTCGTGGCGGCCTGTCGCCCCTGCAACGGCATGAAGGCCAACCGCCTGCCGCACGCCGCCAACCTGACGCTCAGGACCACGCCGCGCCAGCCCACCAGGGTCGGCATGCTCCAGGCGACGCTCCACCGCCACGCGGTCTGGCAAGCCTACAGCTTTCAGTAGCGACGGAGCAGGCTTACCTGCTCCGTTCTTTTTTGCCGCGGCGCTGGTCAGGGCGTACAATGCGGGCCACGGTTTGATACCAGGAGCATCTCATGGAGCAGGTGGTGTATCTTGACCACGCGGCGACGACCCCGACCGACCCGGCGGTCGTCGCCGCGATGCTGCCGTTTTTCGGCACGACCTTTGGCAATCCCTCCAGCATTTACCGGATTGGCCGCGCCTCGCTGCAGGCGGTCGACGAGGCTCGCTCGGCCGTCGCAGCGGTGCTCAACGCCAATCCCAGCGAGATCGTCTTTACCGGCGGCGGGTCCGAGGCCGACAACCTGGCGATCAAGGGCGTGGCGCTGGCGCAGCAGCGGGCCGGCCGCGGCGCCCACATCATCACCAGCGCCATCGAGCACCACGCCGTGCTGCACGCCTGCGAGTACCTGCAGGAGTTCGGCTTCGAGATCACGGTGCTGCCGGTGGACAGCCAGGGCCTGGTCGCGCCCAGCGATCTCGAGGCGGCGCTGCGGCCCGACACCGTGCTGGTGACGATCATGTACGCCAACAACGAGATCGGCACGATCCAGCCGATTAGCGAGCTGGGCGCGATCTGCCGCGCCCACAAGGTGCCGTTTCACACCGACGCCGTGCAGGCCGGCGGCACGCTGACGCTGGATGTCCAGGCGCTCAACGTCGACCTGCTGACCCTGACCGCCCACAAATTCTACGGCCCCAAAGGCAGCGGCGCGCTGTATGTGCGGCGCGGCACGCCGATGCTGCCGCAGATCAACGGCGGTGGCCAGGAGCGGCGGCGGCGCGCTGGCACCGAGAACGTCCCCGGCATTGTCGGCTTTGCGACGGCGCTGCAGCTCGCCGACGGCCAGCGCGATAGCTACGCGGCCCACTGCCTAGCGCTGCGCGACCAGCTGATCGACGGCGTGATGGCCACCATCCCGCACGTCACGCTCAACGGCCACGCGACCGCGCGCCTCGCCAACAACGCCAACCTGGCGTTTGAGTTCGTTGAGGGCGAGAGCGTGCTGCTGCTGCTTGATCAGCAGGGCTTCTGCGCGTCGTCCGGCTCGGCCTGCACCAGCGGCTCGGTCGAGCCGTCGCATGTGCTGATGGCGCTGGGCGTCGGCCCCGAGCAGGCGACCGGCAGTGTGCGCTTTTCGGTCGGCAAAAGCACCACCGCGGCCGACATTGATCGCCTCCTGGCCGCGCTGCCGCCGATCATCGAGCGGCTGCGCAGCGTGTCGCCGCAGTACCGCGCGGCCCAGGCCGTCGCCGCGTAGGAGCACAGCATGGCCCAGGTGCAAGTTTTATATGTCGGGACCGCCAGCGGCCTGTATCAGCTGGCCAACCCTGGCGCCAGCGACCGCTGGCGGCTGGTCGGCGAGGCGCTGGCTGGCCAGGCGGTGCTGGCGATCAGCACGTCGGCCACCGATCCGTTGGCGGCGCTGGCCGCGACCGCCGCTGGCAACGTCGCGACCGCCGACGGCGGCGCCAGCTGGGCGCCCAGCGCTGACGCCCTGCCCGCCGACGCGCAGCCCGCGCCGTCCCTGGCGCTGGCCGGGCTGCCGGCCACGACGCTCACCGCGACCGTCGACGGCCTTGAGCGCGCCGAGGGCGCCGGGCCGGCCGCGGCGGTCGCTGGCCCGGCTGGGGTGACGGTGCTGGTCTCGCCGCCGCGCCTGGTTGACCAGGTGTACGCCGGGACCAGCAGCGGCGAGCTGTGGCTGAGCAAAGATCGCGGCCGTACCTGGGCCAAGCTGCGCGAGGGCCTGCCGCCGATCCACGCGCTGCAGTTTGTGCGGGTCCAGTCCTAATCTTCAGCTTGTCATAACCAAAATCTCAGCGCGGCGCTGTCGAGCCTGCGAGCTGATATGGTAGAATGGCGGCCATGCCCTACACTGTTCTGACCGTCGCGCCCACCTCGTTTTTTGCCGACTACGGCTGCCATGTGCGCATCTGGGAGGAGGCCAAAACCCTGCGGCAGCTTGGCCACCGCGTGGTGATGACCACCTACCACAATGGCGACGACATGCCCGGCCTCGATATTCGCCGCTCGTGGGATGTGCCGTGGGTCAAGCGCACCATGGTCGGCTCGTCGCGCCACAAGCTCTACCTTGATGGCGCGCTGTTGTGGCGCACGCTGCGGGTGGCGCTCCACGTCAAGCCCGACATCATCCACGCCCACCTCCACGAGGGCGCGCTGATCGGGCTGCTGGTCGGCCGGCTGCTGGGCATTCCGGTCGTCTTCGACTATCAGGGTTCGCTCACCGGCGAGATGCTGGACCACGGCTTTCTGCGCGCCGGCAGCGTCTTTCATCGCCCGCTGCGCTGGGTCGAGCATCTGCTCAACCGCCTGCCCGACGCTGTGATCACCTCGTCCTACAACGCCGCCGAGCATCTGTTTACCGCGTGGCAGTTTCCGCGTAATCGCCTCTACACGGTCCCCGACTCGGTCAACACCGCCCGCTTCCGGCCGTTCGACGGCTCGCCAGAGTGGGTCGCCGAGCGCGCGCGGCTGCGGGCCGAGCTGGGCATTCCCGACGGGCGCAAAATTGTAGTCTACCTGGGGCTGCTGGCGCCCTACCAGGGGACCGGCAAGCTGCTGGAGGCCGCCCAGCTAATCATCGCGCAGGCGCCCGACACCCACTTTTTGGTGATGGGCTACCCCGATGTCAGCGTCTACCAGCAGCAGGCCCGCGAGCTGGGCATCAGCGACCATGTGACGCTGCCGGGGCGGATTCTCTACCGCGACTGCCACGCCTACCTGGCGCTCGGCGACGTGGCGGTCGCGCCCAAAATGTCCGAGACCGAGGGCGCCGGCAAGATCACCAACTATCTGGCGATGGGCCTGCCGGTCGTCACCTTCGACACCGCCGTCAGCCGCGAGATCCTGGGTGACGCCGGCATCTATGCGCGCTACGGCGACGTGGCCTCGCTGGCCGAGCAGCTCTTGCTGGCGCTGCGCGACGAGGCGCTGGCGGCGCAGCTGCAGGTCGTCGGCCGCGAGAAGGCGATCCGCGAGCACTCCTGGGAGCTAGGCGGCCAGCAGATCACCGCGATCTACAGCCGGGCGCTGGCCCAGCGCGCCGGCCGCCCGCTGCCGCCGGTCCCGACCCGCCTGGAGCAGCCGCTCGCCTAATCCCCACGAGGCCCCGATGACCGATGCCGCCCCCCACTGTCCCCGCTGCCACGCGCTCGATGTCGAGGCCGTGCGCCTGCTGGTCGACGCCGAGAAAAAGCTGTTCGGTCCCACTGTGGGTGTTGGCCTGAGCGACCCGCCGCCGGAGCTGAGCGGCCTGGCCCAGCGCTCGCTGCTCACCGTCGCCGGCATTGCAATCACCATCGGCCTGCTTTTGATCTGCCTCCTGGGCCGGCCGCTGGCCTGGGCGATCTTTGCAGTCGAGGTTGAGCTGCTCGGCATGCCCGACGTTACGACCACCGGCAAGCTCTACAGCGAGACCGTTGCGGTGATCATGGCGCTGATCGTCGGCGGCATTGTTACGAGCTTCGCGCTCTACCGCTGGCTAGCGCGCCGCAGCTGGCAGCGCGACCTGGACGAGCGCAGCCGCCTGCACAGCCACTGGCTGCTGGCCTACCGCTGCCCGCGCGACGACGGCTTTTTTATGCCCAACAACTACCGCTTCGTCCCCGCCTCCGAGGTCCACGGCTATATGCTGCTCACCGCCGAGGCCCCTGATGTTCACTGAGCGTCGTCAAAAAGCTGGCTGTGTCGTGATGCTAGCGCTGCTCGTCGGGCCGTGGCTGCTGATTTAGCGCTTCGGCGGCGTGGTCGCGATGACCGTGCCGTGCTGCTACCTGCTGGCCTTTGCCGTATTTGGCTGGGGCTTTGGTAATAGCTTTCGTCTCGGTCGTAAGAGCATGGCTAAGCACGAGAGCGAGCTGATCAATCACCGCGCGGTGGCCCAGACGATCCTGGTCGAGCTGTTTGATGAGGCCGGCAACCCGCTGCCGCCCGCCGAGGCCGAGGCCAAGCTGGCGGCAGTGCGGCTGACGGCCGGACCCCAGGATGTCGTGCTCGGCCTGCGGCAGCGCCGCCCGGAGCCGCCCGCCCGCTAGCGCCGCCCGACGTTGCGGATCAGATACAGCTTGCCGGTCGCAAAGTCCAGCACAAACAGCCCGCCCTCGCGCGCCGCCATGACATCGATTGGCCGCTCCAGGCCGCCGACAAAGGTGGTCGCTGGGGTATCAATGGTGTCGCCGAGCTGCACCAGCGCCACCCGCGGCGGCTGGCCGTTCCAGAGCGCTACAAATAGCCCGTGGTCAAACGGCGCCGGCCACTTGGTGTTGCCACCCCACTCCAGCCCGGTCGGTGTGGCGTGCGGCTCGAACAGCGCCAGCGGCGGCTCGGTCGCCTTGCAGCTTTTGCGGGTCGCGCCGCGCTCGGTGGCCGGCTCCTGGTTGGCGAAGCACTGCGGCCAGCCATAGTTTTTGCCCGGCTGCACCTGGTTCAGCTCCTCGGGCGGCACCGCGCCGCCGAGCGGGTCGTCGTTGATCTCGGTGGCCCACACCGCGCCGCTGTTGATGTCGCTGGCCTGGGCGTAGGCCCCCTTGAAGCCGGTGGCGTACACCTCGGGCGTCGTGCTGTTGGGCTTGAGGACCAGCAGCGCCGCCGAGCTGGGGTCGCTCCCGCCCGAGCTTTCAAATAGCAGGCTGCGGTCGGGCAGCAGCGTGATCTGGCCGTTGGAGCGGCCGTTCGACGGCAGTGCGGCGACGACAACCGCCGGCGGCGTGATCTGGCCGTCCTGCAGCAGCGCGCGCGCGATGGCGCGGCCGGTGACCAGCCACAGCTCGTCGCCGCGCCACGCCAGGCCGGTCGGCTTGCTCAGCTTGTCAAGGACCACCACGGGCGCCGCGCCCGGCCCGTCAAGGCGCACCACCTGGCCGGCGCCGCTGTTCTCGCTGCTCTCGGGGCCGTTGAGCTGCGTGACATATAGCTTGTGGTCGGGGCCGTAGCCGAGCGCGGTCGGGCCGCGCAGCCCGGTGGCGTAGACCTCGGCCACAAAGTCCGGCAGCAGCGCCAGATTATTGGCCGCGACCACCCCCGGCGGCGGCGTTGGCACGGGCGCGGCCTGCCCGCCGCACGCCGCCAGCAGCAGCCCCGCCATCAGTCCAACGATCCCAGTGCGACGCATCGGCGCTCCCTTATTGAAATATCAAGCGGGACGAGCCGGCGCCCGTCCCGCTGCGATGATCTCTAACTATTATGCCAGCTTTTGCAGGACCTCCAGCACCTCGCTCTGGCTGGGCTGGTCGCCGGGGCCGGTCACATCGACGTGCTGCAAAATCCCCTGCTTATCGACCACAAAGGCCGCGCGGTTGGTGAAGCCCTCGGGCCGCAGCACGCCGTAGGCCGCCGAGGCCGTGCGCTGCATATCGGAGAGCAGCCGGTACTCCAGGCCCAGCTGCGTCGCAAACTCGCGGGCCGCGTAGGGGCTGTCGGTGCTGATGCCGAGCAGCTCGGCGTCTTTGGTGTCGAAGTCGGGCTTGGCGGCCTGGTAGCCGGGCAGCTGGATCGAGCACACGCCGCTGAACGCCATCGGGTAGAACAGCAGCACGACGTTTTTCTGGCCGCGGAAGTCGCTGAGCTTCACATCGTCGCCCGCCGAGCTGCGGAGGGTGAAGTCGGGGGCCTGGTCGCCAACTTTGAGTGTCGAGTAGTCCATGATGCTCCTTTATTTGCCGCTTGCGCGCTTCAGGATCTGTGCCTTCTGCTCCTTCAGCGGCGTGGTGATATACGCAATGCCATCGCGAAAGTCCAGCGCCGGCCGGCCCAGCAGCCGGGCGGTGGCGCTGTCGGGGGCCGCATTGTCGAGGCGCAGCATTTTCAGCTGCTCGATTGTGACCGGCGGGTTGGGCAGCAGCTTGTCCATCAGCGCGACCGGCAGCTTCATCAGGCCGAGCGGCACATGGATTTTGCCGCGCCGCACGCCCAGCGCCGCCATGATCTCGCCCAGCATCGCCTCGTAGGTGATGCGCCGCGGGCCGCCGAGCTGGTAGACCTGGCCAATCGTTGCCGGGTCGTCGAGTGCTTTGACGAAGGCGTCGGCCACATCGCCGACCGCGACCGGCTGGAACGGCGTGGTGCCGTCGCCCAGCACCGGCATGACCGGCGCGGGGAGAATCAGCAGCGGCTTGCGCACCAGGTCGGCCAGCTTGTTGACAAACTCATCGCCCTCGCCAAACACCACCGACGGCTGAAAGACCGTCCACGGCAGCCCGCTGGTCTCGACGGCCTGCTGCGCGCGGTATTTCGTGTCGAAGTACGGCAGCGTGGGGTCGGGCCGCACACCCAGCGCGCTCATGTGGATGAAGCGCTTGACGTTGGCGGCCTGCGCCGCGGCGAGCAGGTTAACGGTCCCGCCGTAGTTGATCCGCTCAAACGTGATGCCGCCCGGCCGCTCGCGGATGATTGCCACCAGATTGATGACCTTGTCCACGCCGTCCAGCGCCTTTTTCAGGCTCTCGGGGTCGGTGACATCGCCCTGCGCCAGGCCGACGTTGCCGGTCACCAGCGCCTGGTGCTTGGCCGGGTCGCGCACCAGCAGGCGGATAGGCTCGCCGCGGCCGCGCAGCTTGGCGAGCAGATGGCTCCCGATGTAGCCGGTTCCTCCGGTCAGCAGAATCATGGAGTATCCTTCCGTAGGTTACGGCCGCAGGCAGTCGCCGAGCGTGGGGTCGCCGCGCCGCAGCCGCCCGAGCCGCTGCTGGATCTGTGGCAGCAGCACCAGCTTCTGCGCGAGCGGCACAAAGGCCCGCCTGGTAAACACGTCGTAGTCATTGCTGACAATGTGGGGCAGGATCGCGCGGTACAGCAGCGCCGCCGCCGCGACCGCCGCCTGGCCATCGGGGTGGAGCAGCGCCACGCCCGGCCAGCCGGCGCGATACCATTGCTCAGCCCGCGCGATCTGGAAGCGCATCAGCGCCTGGAAGCGTTCGCTCGGCACCTGCGCCAGCACCTCATCCTCGCTAACGCCGAAGCGCGCCAGGTCCTCGCGCGGCAGGTAGATGCGGCCGCGCCGGGCGTCCTCGCCCACATCGCGCAGAATGTTGGTCAGCTGCAGCGCCACGCCCAGCTTGATCGCGTAGTGCTCGGCGTCGCCAGTGAAGCCAATGATCCGCATCGCCAGCAGCCCGACCACCGAGGCCACCCGGTAGCAGTACAGCCACAGATCCTCGAAGGTGTCGTAGCGCGTGATCGTCAGGTCCATGCCGACGCCGGCGAGCAGCTCGTCGGCCAGGTCGGTCGGCAGCGTGTAGTGCTGGCAGGCGTCGGCCCAGGCCAGCAGCACCAGCGTGTCGGCGCTGGGGACGGCGTGATGAATCTGGGCGATCCAGCGCTCCAGGGCCACGGCCGGCTGGCTGTGCTCGTCGACCAGGTCGTCGGAGGTGCGCGAGAAGGCGTAGAGCGCCTCCATCGCCTGGCGCTTGGCCGGCGGCAAAAAGCGCATCGCCAGCGAAAAGCTTTTGGAGGCGCGCCGGGCGATCGCGCGGCACTCGTCGTAGGCGCGCGGCAGGTCGGCGCTGGGCGCCGCCCGCAGGGTCGGGATGGCTTCGGTAAACAGTGGGCGAGTGGTCATCAGCGGTGCGCTCCGGGCTGGGGTGGGCGTCGGAGGGTCAACGGCAGGGGGGCGGCGAGGCGCTGGTCAGCCAGCAGCGCAGCGCCCGGCGGCGGGGGTGGGGGCTGGGTTTGAGCGTCGGGCGTCCATTGTCGCAAACCAGTCCTCACATCACTACTGAAAATCAGTATAGCGAGGGCTGCTGGGGCTGTCAACGTTTTGGCCGCACTGCGCGGACGCTCCGGCGCGCTAGGTCTCGGCCGGGCTGGGCTTGAGGGCCTCGGCCTCCAGCGCCACTCGCACCCTGAAAAACTCGGCCTCGATGCGCTGTAGGTGCGGCAGCGCCCCGGCGGTGGTGCCGGTGCGGCCCAGTGCGTCGAGCTCGCGGCAGAGCGCCGACAGGCCGCGCGCGCCGAGGTTGGCGGTGTTGCCGCGCAGCAGGTGCGCTGTCTGATGCAGCGCATGTGCATCGCCGGCCGTGATCGCGTCGCGGATCGCACTGATGCGCTTGGGCGTGTCGGCGAGAAAGCGCCGGATGAGGTCGGCCAGGAAGCCCGGCTCGCCCACCTGGTCCAGGCGCCGCAGATTGGTCAGCACATTGCTGTCTAACACTGGTGTCTCATCTGGGGCTGTCGGCCCATGTATTGATGTATCCTGCGCCACGGCTCCCTCCGCCTCGCGTTGCTGCGTATCGCTGTTATTGTAGCCGATATGGACTGCCTGCGTGCTCATAACGGCGGCTAGCCAGCGATCTGTGGCTGAACTGCCAGCTTGCCGGTCGGAGGGCCGCCCGTGTCTAACCCCGGCCGTGCATTACGGCGCGCTAACGATGTCTTGACAAGGCGGGAGGCTACGTGTACACTCTGCCCTCAGCTATAACGCGCCAGGAATGGGTTGCTTGACTGCTCATCGACGGGTGTTCAAGCGTCTCCCCTCTGGCTACCAGCCTATCATCACCGCAGTGGAGCAGCGGCCGCAGCGGCCCACACCGATGCGCCAGCCGCCCCATATGCGCCCCGGACTGCCTAGCAGTTCTTGCTCTCATTACGTTCGCATGAGGAGTGCGCTTCTATGAAACGTGTACCCAGCTTCTTACTGAGCATGGTACTCGCCACGGCCGGCCTAAGCGCCTGTGGCACCCCAACGACTACCGCCCCCACACAGAACACCACGGCGCCCAGCGCCGCAACCTCAGCCCCGGCCGCGGCAACCACCGCGCCCAGCACCGGCGGCGCCAGCGGCACGATCAAAATCTGGTCGAGCCTGCCGCGCCAGGGCAGCTCGAAGGGCCAGACCGATGCCGTGGTCAACGGCATCAAGCTGCGCCTCGAAGAGGCCGGCAACAAAGCGTGCGACGGCAAGTTCTCGATCCAGTTCGAGGATAAAGACGACGCGACCGCCGCCGCCGGCAAGTGGGACCCGACCGTCGAGACCACCAACGCCCAGAGCGCGGTGGCCGACCCCGACGTGATGGTCTACATCGGCACCTTCAACTCGGGCGCTGCCAAGCTCTCGATGCCGATTCTGAACCAGGCCAACCTGGTCATGATCAGCCCGGCCAACACCTACACCGGCCTGACCAAGCCGGGCCTGGGCGAAGCGGGCGAGCCCGAAAAATACTCGCCCACCGGCAAGAAAAACTACACCCGCGTGGTGACTGCCGACGATGTCCAGGGCGCCGCCGCGGCCGTGTGGGCCAAAGACCAGGGCCTTAGCAAGGTCTATATCCTGGACGACCAGGAGGTCTACGGCAAAGGCGTGGCCGACGTATTTGAGAAGAAAGCGGCCGAGATTGGTCTGACCAAGATCGACCGCACTGGCATCGAGGGCAAGGCGAGCGACTACCGCGCGCTGGCGACCAAAATTCAGTCAACCAATCCCGACCTGGTGTACTTTGGCGGCATTGTGGACAACAACGCCGGCCAGCTGCTCGAAGGACCTGCGCTCGGTGGGCTTCAAGGGCAAGTTCCTGGGTCCCGACGGCATCAACACCCAGAGCATGATTGATGGCGCCGGCGTCGAGAACACCGATGGCTTACAGGCGACCCAGGCCGGCACGCCCGACAATCAGCTGGGGCCGCAGGGCAAGGGCTTCATCGAGAAGTACGCCAAGAAATTCGGCCTGGCGCCGGAGAGCTACGGCATCTACGGCTACGACGCCGCGGGCGCCGCGCTGGCCGCGATCAACAAGGCCTGCACCAAAGATCGCGCTGCGATCCGTGATGCGGTCTTCGCCATCAAAGATTTCGACGGCGCGCTGGGCAAGTGGAGCTTCGACGCCAACGGCGATACAACGCTGTCGACCGTGGTCGGCTACGAGGCCAAAGATGGCAAGTGGCTCGCCACCAAAGTCTTCCAGGACGGTGCCTGGAAAGACGTGGGCAAATAAGGTCGCTGATCGGAACGTAGCGGCTGTGTGGGCAGCCGCTGCCTCATCAAACCTGGGCGGAGATGCGGTGCGTCTCCGCCCTAGCTAATTCGTAGGGGAATTGCATGGCCGCTCCATCCACTGCCCAGCCGGTAGCCGCCGGCGCCCGCCGGATGCCGCTTTGGCGGGTGCTTGTCACATTGCTCCTCCTGCTGCTTATCGCCCCCATGGTAGTGGACATCGGCCGCCAGATTGCGAGCAACCCCGCCCTGCTGGTGCAGCAGCTGTGGATCGGCCTGGTGAACGGCGCGATCATCGCGATCATTGCCCTCGGCTACACAATGGTCTATGGCATCATCGAGCTGATCAATTTTGCCCACGGCGATGTGTTTATGGTCGGCGCCTTTGCGACGCTGATGCTGCTGAGCTGGCTGGGGGTGACCAGCGCCAGCCAGTGGTATGTGCTCTACCCGGCGCTAGCGTTTGTGTTTTTTGCGGTCATGGGCCTGTGCGCCGCCCTGAACATGAGCATCGAGCGCTTCGCCTACCGCCGGCTGCGCAACGCCCCGCGCCTGGCGCCGCTGATCTCGGCGATTGGCGTCAGCTTTATTTTGCAGAACGTCGGCCTGTGGCTGGGCGGCCGCACCGTCTACGTCAACGATCAGTGGCAGCTTGTCGCGGCGGTGTTGGCGCTGGTGGTCTTCGGCGGCGTGTGGTTTGTGATGCGGCGGCTCACCGCGCAGCCGGCCTGGGTCAAGCGGACCGGCTGGACGCTCGGCGCGGTGCTGACGATTGCGACGTTTATTCTCGGCCATAGCGTGCTCCAGTCGACCTGGCCTCGCAAGCTCGGCGCCAATGTCATGGGCACCAGCCCGTCGGCTCAAAAAAGCGTGCCCGACCTGCTGCCGAAAGCGGTGCTGTTTACGAATGGCACGATCAATATCCAGCTGCGCGACGTGATTGTGCTGGCGATTGCCCTCGGCCTGATGCTGGCGCTCTACACCTTTGTCCGCACCACCAAGCTTGGCAAGGCGATGCGCGCCACCGCGCAGGACCGCGACGCCTCGCGGCTCATGGGCATCAATGTCAACCAGACGATCACGCTGACCTTTCTGCTCGGCGGGGCGCTGGCCGGCGCGGCCGGGATGATCGCGGCGCTCTTCAATGGCACGGTGGTGTTTACGCTGGGCTTCACCGCCGGGCTGCGCTCGTTCACCTCGGCGGTGCTGGGCGGCATCGGCAATATCTTGGGCGCCATGCTCGGCGGCCTGCTGATCGGCTTTCTCTCGGCGCTCAGCGACAACTATATTGATAGCCGCTGGACCAACGCGGTGGTCTTTGCGATCCTGGTGGTCATCCTGGTGTTCCGGCCGTCCGGCCTGCTGGGCGAGGATGTCGGGCAGAAAGCCTAGCCGCACGTGGCTGATTAGCTAAAAGGCAGCATTATGGCAGTTCCAGTCGGACGCTATACCGAAGAAACGCCGCCCCGCGCCCGGCCCGTCGTGCGCCAGCCGCTGGCGCTGGGCAGCCTGATCACGATCGGTCTGTGGACCGGCCTGTTCGCCGCGCTGATCATTATTCTCTGGAGCAAGTCGTCGGCGGTGATGGCCGGGCTGCTGGCGGGGGTCATCTGCGGCTTCGTGGCCGGCGGCAAGGCCCGCGCCGAAACGCCGGCTGAGGGCGCCGTCGCGGCCGGCATCGCCGGATTGATCGCCGGGGCGGTGCTGCTAGTCGGCCAGGTCATCCGCTACTATGGCTTCGAGGTGACCGGCTACGTCCGCAATAACCTGATGACCTCGTTTAGCGGGGCGCTCAGCGCGGCGCTGCTGGGCGTGGCACTGACCGTGGGCCTCGCGGCGCTGTTTGGCTTCGCCCGCTACCTGCGCCCGGCCCGCAGCCGCCTGATGACCGTCGGCATGCTGGCGCTGCTGATCCTGGTGTTCCCGTTTGTCGATCAGAAGCTGGGCCTGCTTGTGGACCAACACGCTGATCCCGATCCTGGTGTTTACGCTGCTGGCGCTGGGCCTCAACATCGTGGTCGGCTATGCCGGCCTGCTCGACCTGGGCTACGCGGCGTTTTTTGCGATCGGCGCCTACACCACGGCGCTGCTTGTCGTCCAGCCACCTCGGCGATCAGTTCGGCTACACCTACCAGATGAACTTCTGGCTGGTGATCTGGATTGCGGCGGCGGTCGCGGCGATCTTTGGCCTGATCCTCGGCGCGCCGACGCTGCCGCTGCGCGGCGACTACCTGGCGATTGTGACGCTGGGCTTTGGCGAGATCGTGCCGATTGTGTTCCGCAACCTGACCGAGTTTAAGACTCGATCCCGTTTACCAGCCTGGTGCTGATCGGGCCGGGCGGCAGCTGGCTGAAAAAGCCGCTGAATGTGACCAACGGCGAGTTTGGCATCAACCCAATCCAGCAGCCGCAGCTTCAGCTGGTCAATGTGCCGGCGCTGCTGAACGGCGAGCTGGCGCTGCGTCAGACGCTGGGCGCGGTGGTCGGGCTGGGCATCTACATCGGCTTGATGGTGCTGGCGCTGATGTTCCTGGTGCGCACGCTGCAGGCGCAGCTGCTGCGCCAGCCCCGACGCCCTGGTACGTGCAGGTCGGCGCCGGTGTTGGCACCGCGGTCGCGGCCGGCATGATCACGTTTATTTTTGTCGGCCAGTATTTTACGTGGGTGATGCTGGGTCTGCTGGCGCTGGTGGCGCTGGGCCTGCGTGGGCTTCAGCTACGCCCGCCAGCGGCCGCTGCTGCTGGGCAGCGGCTGGCTTTCTGGGCACGCTGGCGCTGCTGTTTGGCGGCGCGCTGGCGGCGGCTAGCTCCGCCCACCAGGTCGGCTTTGTCAAGCCCGAGGAACGCTGGATGTGGTACTTCCTGATCATCGGCCTGATGCTGCTCTCGGCCTTTTGATCAATCGGCTGCGCCGCTCGCGGCTCGGCCGGGCCTGGATGGCGATGCGCGAGGACGAGCTGGCGGCGGCGGCGATGGGCATTGACATCGTGCGCACCAAACTGCTGGCCTTCTCGATGGGCGCAACGTTCTCGGGCTTTGCCGGCGCCTACTTCGCCGCCTATATTCAGGCGATCTTCCCCTCAACCTTCGATTTCTCGGTGTCGGTGATCGTCTTGTGTATGGTGATCCTCGGCGGCCTGGGCAACATGGTCGGGGTGATCGTCGGCGGCCTGATTATCATGTCGGCCGACCGGCTGTTCCTGCCGCAGATCTCGTCGTTCATTCAGGATTTGTCGGGGACGACCCAGAAGGCCTTCTTCAGCAACCTTGATATCAGCCACTACCGCCTCGCGCTGTTTGGCCTGGTGCTGGTGATCATGATGCAGGTGCGGCCGCAGGGCCTGGTGCCCAACGCCCGCCGCAAGATGGAACTGACTGGCCGACCGCGAGACCGCCCAGCACGAGAACGCCAGCTCTATCGACGCCGAGCGCGACCCGCAATTGCGGCCGAGTAGGAGCGCCCGGCGTTCACCCAGCAATGGCTCCAATTCTTGCAAGCCAAAAACATCACCAAACAGTTCGGTGGCCTGACAGCGGTCAACAAGCGTGGACTTTGTGATTGAGCGCGGCACGATCGCCGGGCTGATCGGCCCGAACGGCGCCGGCAAGACCACCTTCTTCAACATGATCACCGGCTTGTACACGCCCACCGCCGGCGATATGATCTTCAACGGCCGGCGGCTCTGAACGGCCTGAAGCCCCACGAGGTCACCACAGACTGGCATCGGGCGAACGTTTCAGAACATCCGGCTGTTCGGCAACATGACGGCGCTGGAGAACGTGCTGGTTGGCTATCACACCCGCCTGCAAGGCCGGGCTGCTGTCGATCCTGCTGAACACCAAAAAGGTGCTGGCTGAGGAGGTCAGCGTCCGCAATCGTGGCCTGGAGTTGCTGGACTACGTCGGCCTGGGCCGGCACGTCGCCGATGAGCTGGCCAAAAACCTGCCCTACGGCGACCAGCGCCGCTTGGAGATCGCCCGCGCGCTGGCGACCGAGCCAAAAATGCTGCTGCTCGACGAGCCGACCGCCGGTATGAACCCCAACGAGACCGACCAGTTGACCAAATTTATCAGCCGGGTGCGCAACGAGCTGGGCATGACGATCCTGCTGATCGAGCACGATATGAAGGTCGTGATGGGCATTTCGCAGCGCGTCACCGTGCTGGATCGCGGCGCCAAAATCGCCGAGGGACTGCCGCACCAGGTGCAGACCAACGAGCAGGTGATCGAGGCGTACTTGGGCAAGGGCATGGCGGCGCACGGCAAAGGCGGCGGCGGCAAGCGCACTGTAGCCCCGGCGGCGACCGCAGGAGGTACCAATGGCGCTGCTTGAGATTCGCAACGTCCACACCTACTACGGCAATATTCACGCGCTCAAAGGTCTCAATCTGACCGTCGAGAAGGGCGAGATCGTGACGCTGATCGGCGCGAACGGCGCGGGCAAGACGACCACGCTGCGGACGATCTCGGCGATCACGCCGCCGCGCGAGGGTGAGGTCTGGTTCGAGGACCAGCGGATCGATCAGGCGCCGGCCCACACGCTGGTCGGCCGCGGCATCGCGCAGTCGCCCGAGGGCCGGCGGATTTTCCCGAAGCTGACGGTGCTGCGAGAACCTGGAGATGGGCGCCTACTCGCGGCCGAAAAGCGGCGAGTACGCCAGCGATATTCAGCGCGTGTTCACGCTGTTCCCGCGGCTCAAGGAGCGCACTTCGCAGTACGGCGGCACGCTGTCGGGCGGCGAGCAGCAGATGCTGGCGATTGGCCGGGCGCTGATGGCGCGGCCGCGGGTGCTGCTGCTGGACGAGCCCTCGATGGGTCTGGCGCCGGTGCTGGTCGAGACGATCTTTCAGATCATCAGCGACATTAACCAGCAGGGCACCACGATCCTGCTGGTTGAGCAGAACGCGCTGATGGCGCTCTCGATCGCGCACCGCGGCTACGTGCTGCAAACTGGCGAGATCGTGCTGCAGGACAGCGCGATCAACCTGCAGAACAACGAGATGGTGCAGAAGGCCTACCTGGGCATGGACTGATCCTGGCCGTCAACGACGTGCGGCGGGCTGGCGCAGTGCCAGCCCGCCGCGGTTTTTAAGCTGCTAGCGCGACCAGGTGGGGAACAGGCCATCGACTAGGCGCTGGGGCCGCTCACCTGCCGACGCGGTGCCGGCCGTGACGCTCCAGGTGTAGATCACCGGCGTCGCCCGGCGCTGGTCGCTGTCCGCGCAGGTGTAGGGCTGCACCGCCACCGCCAGGTGGTCATCATCGGGCGCCCACGCGAAGCCGCGCAGGTAGGCGTAGCGCTCGCGGTCGGGGTCGCTTTGGCTGATCGGCACCTTCAGCACGGGGCCACCGTTGAGCTTGTTGGGCAGCAGAATCAGCTGTTGGTCGCTAACGCAGATCGAGTTGTGAGCATTGTCGACATAGCTAAACCACGAGCGGGCCGGGCTTTGGGCATAGTCGACGACATAGTTGCCGCCCGGATCGGTGAACGGCTGCGGTGTGCCGCCGCCGGCCGGCACGGTCCACCAGCGCTGGCCGTTGCCGGTCAGTCCCAGGTCATGGGAGTCGCTGCCGAAGAACATGACATACGGCGCGGCCGTGCCAGCGGCGTCGGTCAGCGCCACCACATGCGGGTCGCTAACCAGCCAGGTAGCATCGGCAGCGGTCGGCAGCGTAGTAACTGCCGTCGCCTTGCTGGTCGCCAGGTCATACGCCCACACGTTGCCGTCGCTCACATAGACCAGCCGCTGGCCATCGGGGAACCAGTCGGGCTGGCCGCCGATCACGCCCAGCGCTTGGCCGGTGCGGCTCACAGCGTCGTAGATATATAGCTCGCCGGGCGTTTCGGGTGGGCTAAACAGCTGGCCGGCCAGGCGGCGATTATCCGGCGCCCAGCGCGGCATCCCAACGAAGTAGGTGATCGGCTGCGTCTCGCCGCGCTCGATCAGTGAGTAGAACGAGCCAAGTCCATAGAGCAGAAAGTGGCCCGTCGCCTCGGCCTGGAGGCCAGTGACCTCCTCACCCTCGCCCGGCTCCAGGGTGATCAGGGTCTGCTGATCGGAGCCATCGCCGCGGATCGTCTTGATGGTCTTGCCATCGGGGTCAAGGTAGAAAATGACACCGGGCGCCACATCGGCGACGGCGCCGGGCAGGCGGGTGGGCGCCACAGTGGGCGCGCGAGTGGCGCTGGGCGCGAGCGTAGGCGGCGCGGCGGTCGCTGCGAGCGTAGGCGGCGCACTGGTCGGCGGTGCCAGCGTTGATGCGCTGGTCGGCGGCGCGGCGGTTGGGGCGGCCGTAGTGGCGACGGCCACGGCTGTGGCGGCGGGAGTTGGCGCAGGGCCGCTGCTGCACGCGGCCAGCACGGTCGCCAGCAGCGCGAGGCCCAGGCCACGGACAAAGACAGGCATCGAAAGCTCCTTGTGATCGGCCAGAGTGTACGCCGAAAGCCGGGCAACAACAAACCGCCGCCAGTCGCAGTGACTGACGGCGGTTGGGGTGGCTGGAGCGCTAGCGCAGCAGCAGCGGGAGGTACGTCTTGAACTGCGGCGCCGTGGCGGTCGCGGTGCGCGTCGCCGTGGGCTGGGCCGTGGCGGTGCGCGTCACACTTGGCTGGGCCGTAGCGGTGCTGGTCGCGGTCGGCTGGGTCGTCGCGGTCGGCTGCGTCGTGGCAGTGCTGGTCGCAGTCGGCTGGGTGGTCGTGGTCGGCTGCGTCGTGGCAGTGCTGGTCGCAGTCGGCTGGGTGGTCGCAGTCGGCTGCGTCGTCGCAGTGCTGGTCGCAGTCGGCTGGGTGGTCGTGGTCGGCTGTGTCGTGGCAGTGCTGGTCGCAGTCGGCTGGGTGGTCGTGGTCGGCTGCGTCGTGGCAGTGCTGGTCGCGGTCGACTGGGTGGTCGCCGTGCTCGTCGCGGTTGACTGGGTGGTCGCCGTGCTCGTCGCGGTTGACTGCACCGTTGCCGTGCTGCTAGCAGTCGGCTGCGTCGTGCTGGTGGCACTGGCCTGGATGGTCGCAGTGCTGGTCACGGTCGGTTGCGTTGTCGCCGTGCTACTAGCCGTCGGCTGCGTTGTCGCCGTGCTCGTTGCCGTCGGCTGCGTCGTGGCAGTGCCGGTCGCGGTCGGCTGGGTGGTGCCGGTGTTGGTCGCCGTCGGCTGGCTGGTCGCCGTGCGCGTGCTCGTGCCGGTGGCGGTCGGCTGCGTGGTGCCGGTGTTGGTTGCGGTGGGCTGGGTCGTCGCAGTGCTGGTCGCGGTCGGCTGCGTGGTGCTGGTCAGGGTGGGCTGGGTTGTCGTCGTGGCGGTGCTGGTCGCGGTCGGCTGCGTCGTCGCCGTGCTGGTCAGGGTTGGGTTGGCCTCGACGATGTAGCTATAGTCATCCGGGTCATCGTTGAAGCCGCGAATATGCTGGCCCAGCGGGTTGACATATTGGCCGTTAGTGAACTTGAGGTAGGCGCTGTTTGCGCCATCGGTGGCAATCGGCCGGTAGAAGATCGTCGTGCCGGCGGCATACGCAGGTACGGTGGCCTGCCAGATCGCATACGTGCGGCTGGGCTGGCTGCGGAAGGCAGCGGTGGTCGTGCCAACCTGGGTCATCGGCACAACGCTCGCCTGCGTGCCGTCCCAAATGCGGCAGCTGCGCGCCGCTCAGGTCGAGGTTGTCGGCCAGCATGCTGATCTGGACGCTCGTAGTCGCGTTAATTGTGCTGCCGCCGCTGGGCTGTAGAAACGTGTAGGGCCGCCCAGGTACAAGCTCTTGGAGTGGGTTTGCGGCAGTCGCGGCGTGATATAGCTGATTCCAGAGCACATTGTTGTCGCCGCCGCTCAGCTGGGTTGGCGTCGTGGTCGCGGTCGGCGCTGTTGTGGCGGTGCTGGTCGCGGTCGGCGCTGTTGTGGCGGTGCTGGTCGCGGTCGGCGCCGTTGTTGCGGTATTGGTGGCGGTCGGGGTGACAGGCGTGTTGGTGGCGGTATTGGTGGCGGTCGGGGTGACAGGCGTGTTGGTGGCGGTATTGGTGGCGGTCGGGGTGACGGGCGTGTTGGTGGCGGTATTGGTGGCGGTCGGGGTGACGGGCGTGTTGGTGGCGGTATTGGTGGCGGTCGGGGTGACGGGCGTGTTGGTGGCGGTATTGGTGGCGGTCGGGGTGACAGGTGTGTTGGTGGCGGTATTGGTGGCGGTCGGGGTGACAGGCGTGTTGGTGGCGGTATTCGTAGTGGTCGGGGTGACAGGCGTGTTGGTGGCGGTATTCGTAGTGGTCGGGGTGACAGGTGTGTTGGTGGCGGTATTGGTGGCGGTCGGGGTGACAGGTGTGTTGGTGGCGGTATTGGTGGCGGTCGGGGTGACAGGCGTGTTGGTGGCGGTATTCGTAGTGGTCGGGGTGACAGGCGTGTTGGTGGCGGTATTCGTAGTGGTCGGGGTGACAGGTGTGTTGGTGGCGGTATTGGTGGCGGTCGGGGTGACAGGCGTGTTGGTGGCGGTATTGGTGGCGGTCGGGGTGACGGGCGTGTTGGTGGCGGTATTGGTGGCGGTCGGGGTGACGGGCGTGTTGGTGGCGGTATTGGTGGCGGTCGGGGTGACGGGCGTGTTGGTGGCGGTATTGGTGGCGGTCGGGGTGACGGGCGTGTTGGTGGTGGTACTGGTGGCGGTCGGGGTGACGGGCGTGTTGGTGGCGGTATTGGTGGCGGTCGGGGTGACAGGTGTGTTGGTGGCGGTATCGGTGGCGGTCGGGGTGACGGGCGTATTGGTCGGGGTGTTGGTCGGGAGCGGCACCAGGGCGTTGGGTTCGCCGGCTGTCCAGTCGCCCATGCTCGTCGCGCCGAGGATCGAGGCCACATGCGTCGTGGTGTTAACGCTGCCGCCAGCGTTGACTGGCGCGCCGCCGTTGGCATTGATCAGGACAAAGTTGGCCTCAGTGGCCGTGCCTGGCACATCGGCAACGACATAGGTGAATGTAAGATCAGCCGTCGTCACGTTCGGCGCTGTCAGCGTCCAGTAGCGCTGCAGGCTCAGCCCCGGCCGGGCGATCTGTGGCTGCGGCCCGGAGACCGCTTTGGCCGTCAGGTCGGCCGGGAAGGTCCCGGCGGTCGCGTTAACCGTCACCGGCGAGTACGCGCTGCTAGTGCCAACCTCAAAGGTTTTGCTGCCGGCGGCCGCGAAGGTTTTCTTAAAGTTGCCAATCACGTGGCCGCTCGTGCGGGATACCGTCCCCGTCGGGGAGCTGATCGTCAGCGTGTTGCTGCCCGTGCTCAGGTTGCCGCTGGTCAGCGTGAGCGCCACGGCAGTGTTGGCGAGCGCCAGGTCGCCGCCGGCGAGCGTGACGCCATTAGCATTCGCGATCGTCAAGCTGGTGAGTACGCGCGATGGGTTGATCTCATTGCCCGAGGTACGCGGGACGGTTTCACCGCTGTAGATCATGATCTGACCGCCGGTGCCGAGGTTGAAAACCGGCGCGACATCGAAGTTGCCACCTGGGGATGTCAGGCCGGTCGCACCAGTCTGGACGACGCCGCTCGTTGTCCCACCGTTGCCAAGCGAGATTTTATTGCTGTTGACCAGGGTGCCGGAGAACAAATTGACCCGCAGTGTCACAATCTGGCTTACCGCTGGATCAATAGTCACGCCAGCCAAGTTATCAACCGAGAGCACCGCGAGACCAGCAGTGATTGTGCCGTTGCCGGCGTAGGTTTGCGCGGCACTGCCTGCAAAGTACAGCGTGCTGCTGGCCGTCGTGCCGGTCAGGGTGCCATTGTTGGTAATGCTCGGGCCAAATTGGATCAGCAGAAAGCCGTTCAGGTTCAGCGTAGTGCCGCTGTTGATCAGGGTGTTACCAAACACATTGGTCTGGGCGCTGAGGAACACGTTTTTGGGATTGGTGGTGTTGGTGAGCACAAGGTTGGGCACCTGGCCACGAATGCGGAAGTCGAAGATCGTCGCGGTGGCCGCCGTGCCAATATTCAGCGTGCCGCCGGTGACGTTAGCCGTCCCGAGGACCGAGTAGTCGAGCCGGCTGGTCAGCGTCGTGTTGGAGTTCGCCTGCACCAGGTTGATGGTGCCGCCGCTCATGTTGAATGTGCTGGTGCCGGAGGTGAGGCCAAAGGACGCGGTGGTGGCGGAGGTATTGCCAATCGTGGACACATTGACGGTGCCGCCGGTCTGCGTATAGACGACGACGCTGGCGGTATTTAGGCGGCCGGTAATGTTGAGTGTGCCGCCCTCGATCACGAAGCTGGCACCAGTCGCGCCGCCCAGTGAGTTGCCACTCGCCGTGCCGACGTTGTAGGTGCCCTGCGACAGCCGCAGCAGGCCGGAGACGGTTGGCGAGCCAGCAAGGCCGTTGACTGTGAAGTTGGGATTGTTGAGCCACAGGCCGCCGGTCGCGGGGATCGAGTAGCCGGTGGTCTGAAACACGTTGCTGCTATAGGTCGCGCTGCCCGAGATTTTGAGCGTGCCGTTGAAGGTCGCGCTGTTCAGGAAGCCGAAGGTGTCGTTGCTCACTGCGCTGCGCACGCGGAACGCGCTGGTGATCTCCAGCACTGCGGTGTTGTTAGTGCCTTTATTGAGCGTCAGCAGCCGCAGGTTGGCGCCGCCGGTGCCGCTCATGGTCGCGTTGGTCGCGCCGGTGAAGCGCAGCTCGGCGCCGGCCGTGTTGGCGTTGGTGCTGAGGTCCAGGACGCCATCATTGACCAGGTTGCCGCCGAGCGACAGCAGGTGCGTGGCCACCGTGCCAGTAGCCGCGCTTTGCAGGGCGCCGCCGCTGGCTATGGTCACATTTTGCACCAGCGTCAGGCTGCGCGAGTTGAGGGCCTCGAACTGCAAGATGCCGCTCGCATTGACGATTACGCTGTTGGCCGTCGCCGCCGTATCAATAGTCACCGTGGCGCCGCCCGGAATCGTCACGATGTCATTGGTCGTCGGCACGGCGCCGCTGCTCCAGGTTGCCGGTGCGCTCCACAAGCCGCCCGCGCCGACCGCCGACACATTGTTATAGGGAATCGTCGCTTGCACCGCCTCTAGCGCGCTGCTCAGCGTGCCCTCGGAGGCGGCATAGACGCGCCAGGTATAGCTCGTATTGGCCGCCAGGCCAGTGGCATTGAAGGTCACGACATCAAACGCTGTGCTGCCAACAAAGCTAAAGTTGGTGCCATCGGTCGAGTTATAGATCGCGTAGCTCGTCTCGGCGGGCGCGTCTACCCAGTTGAGGGTTATAGCGACCGGGCTAATGTTGCTGAACGTCAGATTGGTGGGGGCCGCCGGGGCCGATGGCGGGGTGAAGGTGAAGCTGCGGCGCGCGCCATCGGCGGCCGAGGTCAGCACCGGAATAGGGCCAGCGGGGTAGGTATTGGCGACGGCGGTCGCGGCGCTGCCGCTGAAGCTGGGCGCCGGCGTGCCGCTCTGCGGCGCAGTGACGGTGCCGATCAGCCCGGCGGTAGTGCCGGTGGAAAAGCCAATGTGGGGGTCTTTCGAGTTTGCATCAGCCGCGCCAGCCGTAGACATCGTCATGCTGCCATACACAAACGTGATGACGCCGGTGGTCTCCGACAGCTGGGCCTGGTAGGTGAGGCCAGCGGTGCCGCCAGTGTTGAAGTCGGCCTGCATGTTCAGGAACTCAACCACTAGCACACGGTTGGGCGCGCTGCCGATGACCTTGAAGTGGACCTTGCCATCGCCGATGTGGGTACGCTGGTCGGCGCCATACGGCGCGATCAGGGCTTTGCCTGTCTGGGCCAATGGCTTATAGGGGCTGGCATTTTGCACCTGGGCGCCAAGCTGAATCAGGCCGTTGGAGTTGGCCGAAAACTGCGAGTAGCGCGTGCCCATAAAATAAAACTCAAAGCCGATGTTGGTCAGCGCCGAGCCAAGATCATCCTGGTCGGCAGCGACCAGCGTGGTGGTGCCGCTGGTCATGGGGACCAGGCTGGCCGTCGTGCTAGTCGAAAACGTATAGCTGGCCGCCGTCGCGCTGGCCGCCCACGCGACCTGCGCGGTCATGCCCAGCAGCAGCACCGCCAGAATAACGCCGCTCAATCGCCGTAATAAACGATTCCAATACATGATCGAACTCCTTCAGTGGGGTAGATGGTGAGGAGCGCAGGCCCGAACGGCCGCGGATAGAAAGCCGACCGACAAAAAACCAGGCTGGGGGGTCCTGAGGCTGTCCTTTCTCCTGCAAGCTGACATAATGTGGCAGCAAGCGGCGGGCGCGATGGGTACGATGAGTTGGCGGCGCGGGCGGGCAACGGCGGCCCCCGGATCGCGTGGATGGATTGGCGAAAACAATGACAGGAGTTGGACTATTATAGCGGATGTTGGGGCGATAATCCACTATACTTGTGGCCACGGCGACCTAGTACCCCCAGGTGGCCGTGACCGTAGTTCATCCTCTGGCCGGCCCGGTGTCGTCGCCGCGCCCAACCCATGAGCCTTGAGGCTGTGTATGTCGCACCCTTCGCCGACCCCGCTGCTTGCCGTTGCCCTGCTTGGCCCGCCCACGCTCAGCTATGAGACGACGACGGTTGACCTCCGCACCTGGGGCAAGCGCAAAGCCCGTCTGCTGCTGCTCCTGCTCCTCAGCAGCCCCGAGCTGCGGGCCAGCCGCGCGGCGCTCGCGGCCACGCTGTGGCCGAGCCTGGATGCCGAGGCCGCCAGCAAAAGCCTGTACCCGACGCTGCACAGCCTGCGCGCCAGCCTCGCGACGCTGCCGGCGGCCCCGACGCTGCACCTGACCACCGAGCAGCTCAGCCTGAGCCTGCCGGCCGGCAGCACCCTCGACTGGCAAAGATTTTTGACGCTGGCCCAGCCGGCGCTAGCCCGCGGCGATGCGGCGCAGGCCGAGCAGGCCGTGAGCCTCTATCGCGGCCCGCTCGACCCCGACCCGACACTGGCCGAGTGGGTCCAGCCGCTGCGCGAGCACCTCGACGGCATCTACGAGCGACTGCTGCTGTTGCTCGGCGACTGGCACGCCCGGCTCGGCCAGCCCACGGCGCTGGCACCGATCGAGCGGCTGCTGGCGCACCAGTCGACCCACGAGGGCGCGGTGCAGCGGCTACTGCTACTGCACGCCCAGGCTGGGCGCCGTGACACCGCCCAGCGCATCTACAAGCAGTTTCAGCAGACCCTGGCGGCCGAGCTAGACTTGGCGCCGCTGCCCGAGACCGCGCAGATCGGCCAGGCGGTGCGGCGCGACCAGGTGGCCGAGCTGCCGCTGGAGCGCTGGGGCCTGGCCGACTACCGGCCGCCGCGCAGCGTGGCGCTGCCATTTGCGCCGCCCGCAGTGCCGCTGCTGGGCCGCGCCGCCGACTGGCAGCGGCTGATGCAGCGCGCCGCCACCGTGCGCGCTGGGACTGGCCAGGCCGTGCTCCTCAGCGGCGCGGCCGGCATTGGCAAAACCCATCTGGCGCTGCATCTGGCCACCGCCCTCCACCAGGAGGGCTGGCATATTCTGCTGGGCAGCGCCACGCTGTATGAGCGGCCCAGCAGCTACGGCCCGCTGATCGAGGCGCTGGCGATCTACCGGCGCCAGGCCGGGCCGCTGGCGCTGGACGAGGCGGCTAGCCAGGCGCTGGAGCAGTTGCTGGGGCCGGCCCGTGCCGACGCGCCCAGCCGGCCGCTGCCGCCCGCCAGCGAGCTGCTGCTGCACCTCGGGCTGCTGAGCGTGTTTGAGACGATCACGCAGCGCCAGCCGGTGCTGCTGATCCTGGATGACACCGAGTGGGCCGACCCCAGCACCTACGCCTGGCTGCGGTTTGTGCTGCGCCGGCTGGGCAGCCTGCGCCTCCTCGTCCTAATCAGCCAGCGGCCGGCCGAGCTGGCGGCCGACCCCGCGCTCCAGGACGCCTGGCAGCGGGCGATCCGCCAGCAGCAGGCCGGGCAGGTGGCGCTGGGCGGCCTGGACGATGCCAGCGGCGCGCAGCTGGTCGCGCTGCTGGCCGGCGCGGTCGCGGTGCCGCCGGCCGCCGTGGCGGCCTTTCTACAGCGGGCCGAGGGCAACCCGCTATTTTTGCGCGAGCTGGTCGGCACCTGGCTCGCGCACCGCGGCGGCGCGCCCGAGTCGTGGTCGCTGCCGGCGGCGATGGTCGATGCGGTCCTGGTGCGGCTGGGACGCCTCAGCTCGGCGGCCTGCCAGGTCGCCCAGCTTGCGGCGCTGGCCGAGGGGCTGTGCATGCCCCAGCTCCTCGCAGCGGTGGCCGAGCTGCCTGATGATGACTTTGGGGCCGCGCTGTCCGAGCTGATCGGTGCGCAGCTCGTGCGCTGGCAGGGCGAGACCACGCTGTCCTTTGAGCACCAGTTTGTCCGCGAGGTGCTGGTGGACATACTGCCGTCGCCGGCCCAGGAGCGGCTGCACGGCCGCCTGGTGGCCGCGGCCACCAGTCTGGACCCGCCGCCGGCCCCGGCGGTGCTGCTGCACCACGTCGCCCGCGCCGCCGCCACCGATGAGCACCGCGCGGCGGTGGTGCGCTATGGGCTGGCGGTGGGCGCGGCGGCCCTCCAGCTGGGGGCGATGGACAGCGCCGCGGCCGCCTTTGAGCAGGCGGTGGCCGCGCTGCAGCAGAGCGCGCCGCAGCCGGTGGCCTGGCGCACGGCGCTGCTGGGCTTGGGCCGCGCGCTGTATGAGCTGGGCCGCTACGAGGCGGCCGCGGCCGTCTATCAGGACGCGTCCGCCTGGACCGCCGCCGACCCGCCGGGCGAGGCCCAGCGCCTGGTTGGGCTGGGCTGGATCGCCTACAAGCGCGGCGACCGCCCTGCCGCCAGCGCTCACTTTGCCGGCGGCGTGGCGAGCGCCCTGCCCGGCAGCGAGGTCGCGCTGGATGCGCAGCTGGGCCTGGCGCTGCTGGCTCACCTCACCGGCCACGCTGACAGCGCCCGCACCAGCCTGCTGATCGTGCTGGCCTACACCGCCGCCGCCGGCGCCAGCAGCCTGCGCACCCGCGCCCTGAATCTGCTGGGCGCCACCTATATGGAGGTCGGCCAGGCTGAGCTGGCGACGCAGTTCTACAAAATGGCGCTGGTCAGCGCGGCCAGCTCCCACGACCTGCCGCTGCATGCGGTCGTGTTGCTTAATCTCGCCAACCTCAGCGTCCGTGGCGGCCACATCCCGGCCGCCCTGGAGTACATCGCCGCCGCCGAGCGCGCCAACCAGCAGCTGGGCCACGACTATCACCTCGGTCTGACCTACTCGGTGATGGGCTGGGCGCTCTTTTACGCCGGTGATCTGGTCGCCGCAGCTGCCCGTATGGCCGCTGCGCTGGAGCTGCTGGCCGCCGACACCTACGGCCAGACGCGGGCCTATGTCCTTAATGATCTGACCGCCGTCCGCCGCGCCGCCGGCGACCTGGCCGCCGCCGAGTCGTTGGCGACCACCGCACAGCAGCTGGCGCAGCACGGCGGCTTTCATCTGGCCGAGAGCGTCGCGCTACGCGATCGAGCGCTGATCGGGCTGGAGCGCGGGACGGTTGATGGGGCCACCGCCGAGCAGTGGGCGCGCGAGGCGCTGGCGATTGTGCAGCCGCAGGGCCGCACCGCGTGGGAGTCGATGGGCTGGGTGGCGCTCGGGCAGATCCTGGCCCAGCGCGGCCAGCCGGCGGCGGCGCTGGCCGCCGTTGAGCACGGCCTGGGCCAGGCCATCGCCGGCAATCTGCGCATCAATGAGATCGAGGCGCGCCTGGCGTGGGCCGAGATTCAGCAGAGTCACGACCGGGCGGCCAGCCTGCAGGCGCTGGCGCTGGCCGAGCAGCAGGCCACCGCGTGCGGCGCCGGGCTGCTGGTGGCGCGGGCGCAGCGCCGCCTGGCCGCGCTCGCACCGCCGGCTGCGACCTCGGGGCGGCTTCCGGCTGGCTATGAGGCCACCGTGCTCGCGCTGTTCGACGCCGACCCGCGGCGCAGCCTGCGCACGCTGGCCAAGCTGACCGGCGAGCAGCGCCACGAGCTGCCACGCAACCACCACACAATCCGTGCGATCCTGGTGCGCCACGGCCGCCTGCCCGCCGAGCGCTAGCCGCGCCTACTGCGCGCCAAAATCCTGCACCCAGTAGTGCCGGTAGTTGACCGCGCCAGTGTCCGGCACGAGCAGATAGTAGCCGACGCCGGTGTCATGCAGCGCGCAGTTCAGAATATTGTCGCGGTGGCCGGGGCTAGTCATCCAGGCCGCCACCACGTCGGCCGGCGTCGGCTGGCCGGCGGCAATGTTTTCGGCGACGCCCGTCCACTGATAGCCGGCGCTGGTCAGCCGATCCCAGGCCTGCGAGCCGTCCTGGCCGGTGTGGCTGAAAAAGTCGCCCAGCGCCATTTCCTCGGCAAAGCTTTGGGCGGCGGCGCCGATCCGTGGGTCGGCGGTGAGCGGGGCGCAGCCGACCAGCGCCCGCTGCTGATTCACCAGCGCGATCACCTGCTCCGCAAAGATCGGCGGCGGTGGCGTTGACATCAGCACGATGGGCAGAAAAGCGCAGGCCTGGGCCGGGCAGTCGGCCGTGCCGGCGTGGGCCGCTGGGTGATTGCCTAGCAGCGCCAGGAGCAGGCCGAGCAGAAGCAATGTGCGCATAGCATTTCCTCGGGGTTGAAGATGTAGGGAGCGTACCACAGGCGGACGCGGCACCGCTGGTACTTTGATCCGCTGATTTGCCGCCATTAAACAGGACGGCTCCGCTTACTACGAGCGGAGCCGTCCTGCGCAATCCAACGAAAGCTAGCCGGCGGCGGTCGGCGCGGTGGCCGCCGCTGGCGCCGAGTCAGCCGCGCCGGTCGCGGGTGCCAGCAGCCGCTCGATCTGGTAGCCGGCGGCGCTCGCCGCCGCCCGCCAGCGCTCCAGGCGCTCATGGAGTGCCACGACCGCGGTGTTAACCTCGGTCGCCGGCGTCTGCGGCGCGACCGTCGTCGTGATGATCGCCAGTGTAAACAGCCACCACAGCAGCTCCTCAAACAACTCCTGGTTGAACCAGCTGACGCCCTCGTGGACGTTGGCGCCGATGAAATGCCGCACGTCGGCGTCGGCCAGCAGCTGGTCGAGCAGCGCATCGTCGTCGGTCGCGGCAAACCACTGCTGGTGCGTGGTCAGCAGCTTGACCAGGCTGAGCGCGCGCTGGGTCGCGCCGTAGTCCAGGCCCAGGCTCTGCATCGCGCTGCCGAGCGTGGGGCCGAGCATCCACTCATCGATCAGCTGTCGGCTGCGGGTCGGCACGTCGGCGGCGCCGCTGAGCGCGCCCAGCTCATGGACCATCAGCCAGCTGAACAGCGGCCCCCAGGTCGCGGCGCTGTCGGCCAGGCCATCGGCCAGGAACGCCGCGGCGGCGTCGTCCTCAGTCGAGCCAGGAAAATCAATGTGGTGCTTCAGGATCGGCAGGCACAGCGCGATCTCCAGGCTGGCCCGGAGCTGCGCCGGCAGCGTGGCGCCTCCAGCCTTCGCGCCGACCAGCGGCGTGACCGCCGCGACCAGCGCCGCCATCTTGGTTTCAGCCTCGACCAGCGGCGCGTCGCTGACATCGCTGCCGAGGTCGCGGACCCGATTGTCCATCAGCCAGCGCAGCATGCCCGCGTTGACCAGCTCGTGGAACGGCCCGAGGATCGGCTGTAGCTGGTGCTCGCGCAGCGCCTCGGCGATGCTCGGCACCGGCCGGCCGTTGAGCTTCGCGGCCAGCTCGCCGTAGGGCGCGTCGGCCGAGTCCTGGACCTGCCGGAAGTCCAGAAATACCTGGTATTTAAACGCTTCCAGCTCGATGTATAGCCCCTGCTCGTGGAGCTGCTGGTTGCTGCGGATGTACTCCAGGCCGTTGATGTGGTCGCGGAAGATCGTGTAGCTGCCGCCGTTGCTGCCCAGCGCCAGGCCGTCGCCCAGGCTGGTCTGGATCAGCTGCCGCTCGTCGCCGCCGGCCTTGACCGAGTAGGCCACCGACATCCTAATCCAGCCGCGCGCCGTGTCGAACTTGTTGTGGTAGACCACCAGCGCCCGCTCGTCGCCCACGCGGTTGCAGTAGGCGTAGACATCCTCGTTGACGCCGCCCTCGGGCGCGAAGAAGTCGTAGAGCCGGAAGTTGTCGACGTCGGCGAACAGGTAGCGGCGGTGCAGCAGCGGGAAGATCTCGCGCTCGTGGCGCTCGACCAGGTAGCGGTCGGGCTGCTCGTCCCAGTAGGCGCGCCGGTACTCCATGCCGTACTTCTCGGTGAAGCCCTCGACCTGGCCGTGGCCGAACATCGGCAGGCCGGGCAGCGTCAGCATCAGCACGCAGACGCCGAAGTATTTGTCGTCCTTGCCGAACTGCGCGACCGCGGTTTCCTCGTCGGGGTTGTTCATGAAGTTGACGAAGCGCTTCAGGATCTCCGGGTCGAACTCCAGCGTGTTCTTGATCGTCGCGCGGTACTTGGCGTTCTCCTCGTTCTTCAGCATGTTCATGAAGGCCGAGTTGTAGACGCGGTGCATGCCCAGCGTGCGGACGAAGTAGCCCTCCATCATCCAGAACGCCTCGGCCAGCAGCAGCGTGTCGGGCACCTCCTGCGCCACGCGGTCGACGACCTCGCGCCAGAACTCGTCGGGCATCGCGGCGTCGAACGCCGCCTTGCGTCATGGCGTGCTCGGCGCGCGAGGCGATGGCGCCGCCCGATGCCCGGCTCGGGATACCAGAGCCGCTGCGACGTGGCGCTTGGCCAGCGTCATCGCGGCGTCGAAGCGGATGATCGGGAACATGCGCGCGACGTGCAGGATCGTCTGGATCACCGCCTCGCGCACCTCGGCCGTCGAGGTAGTTGAGCTGCGCGGTGTCGTTCCACGGCATGCTGGTGCCGTCGTTGCCGTGGTAGATGATAGCGTGTGTCGCCGGTGGCGCGGTCGACGCGCTTGAACACCACCGCCGCGTCGCGTCTGCGAATAGTAGTGATCTTCGAGGTAGATGCCGACGCGGCCGTCCTCGGACAGATTCGGGCCGTTGAAGGTGTAGGCCGGAAACGGCGGGTGCGGCACCTGGATAAACCAGTCGGGGTGCTCGATGACCCAGTCGCGAGTCGATGCCCATGTGGTTGGGCACCATGTCGCTGGCGAGGCGGATGCCGCGCTGCCAGGCGCGGTCGCGCAGGTTGGCGTAGGCCGCCTCGCCGCCCAGGTCGGCGGCGATGTGATAGTCCATCAGCGAGTAGGCCGAGGCGACCGCGTCGGGGTTGCCGCACAGCTGCTTGATGGTCTGCGAGGCGTTGCTGCGCTCCCACAGCCCGATCAGCCACAGCCCCGTAAACCCCCAGCGCGCCAGGCGGTCGAGCTCCTCGTCGGGAATCTGGTCGAGCCGCGTGATCGCCCGGCCGTAGTTCTTGGAGAGCTGGTCGAGCCACACGTAGCTGGTTTTCGCCAGCATCACCAGGCTCGGCATCCAGTCGAGGTCGGTGCTGTAGCGCTCGGCCTCAAACAGGCTGTTGTAGCTGCCGACGCCGCTCTCGCCGCCGGCGGCGCCGCCAAAGCGGATGACCTCGGTCGGCCCCGGCCCCATGAAGTTGGGCTTTGACTCCTCTTTGATCAGGTCGAGGCCCGACAGGATTTTGAGCAGCACCAGGTCGCGGACAAAGGTCCACTTCTGCTGCATAAAGCGCAGCTGGCCCTGCAGGTCGTCAGGCGAGGCCAGCGCCGGCGCGCGCAGCACATCGATGATGCTGCCCTGCCCGCCCATCGGCGGCTCGCTTTTGAAAAACGTCTGCAGGCCCGTGATCAGCGTCGGATAGGGCGTCTCCTGAGCCAGCGCGTGGTCGCTAAACAGCTCGCCCAGCGGCGCGAAGGCCGGGTTGACATTGCCGAGCCACAGCAGCAGCATCTCCTCCAGGATCAGCTCGCGGTTGGGCACGCCCTCGGTCGATCCCTGAAAGTAGGCGTCCAGCGCCTGCTCATCGCGGTACACCGCCAGCACCGGGAACTGCTGGGCAAAATTGCGCAGCGCCCGGTCGACCGCCGCCGCCCCATGCTGCGCATCGAGCCAGCCGAGCGCCTTGCGCAGCGCCTGCGGGTTATGATCGCGCTGATAGACCGTGAGCGCGGCGTGCAGGACCTCGTGGATCAGGGCCATCGCGTTGACCTGCCCGGCCGTCACGGCCTGCGCGGCCGGCCGCGCGGCGTTGATGCGCTGCGTAAACACCCGCGCCGCCACGAAGTTGGCGAACACCACCGTGCCGCGGCTGGTGTAGAGCGTCTGGTCGAACTGGTAGCGGTCACGGGCGTCGCGCGCCACATGAAATTCTTTCCACGGCTCCTGCTGCATTGCATGCTCCTGTTATGGTGATGGCGGTTGGGGCTGCGTCGGTCAGTTGCGGGGCGGCGCGGCGCGGCGCTCGTCGCCGCGGCGGTAGGCGGTGGTGTGTGGCACCAGCCGCAGGTTTGGCACGACGCTGAGCGACCAGTCATGCTGGAGGCCGGCGTCGTAGCGGTAGAAGGCCGCGGCGGCGATCATCGCGGCGTTGTCGGTGCAGAGCCACAGCGGCGGACTCCAGACCGGCAGCGTGCTCCGGGCCGCCAGCGCGGCGCGCAGGGCGCCGTTGGCCGCGACGCCGCCGGCGAGCACCAGGGCGCGCGCCCCGTAGGCCGCCGCCGCCGCCAGAGCTTTCGTCACCAGCACGTCGACGACCGAGTTCTGAAAGCCGGCCGCCAGCCCCGCGGTGTACGCGGGGTCCGCCGCCAGCAGTGGGCCGTCGCTGCCCAGCTCGGCCAGCCGCCGCGTGGCGGCGTGCAGCACGTGGGTCTTGACGCCGCTGAACGAGAAGTCGTAGCTGTCGCCCAGCCAGGCCCGCGGCACTGCCAGCGCCTCGCCGGCCGTCGCCGCCAGTCGCTCGATCTGCGGCCCGCCGGGGTAGCCCAGGCCCATGATCCGCGCGGCCTTATCAAAGGCCTCGCCGGCCGCGTCGTCGCGGGTCTGGCCCAGCAGTTCGTAGTCGCCGTGGCCGCGCAGCAGCGCCAGCGCGCTGTGACCGCCCGAGACCACCAGCGCCACCAGCGGGAACTCTGGCGGGCTGTCGCGCCCCTCGGCCACCAGCCAGTTGGCGTAGATGTGGCCCTCCAGGTGGTTGACGCCGACCAGCGGCTTGCCCCGCGCCCACGCCAGCCCTTTGGCCGCGTTGACGCCGGTCAGCAGCGCGCTCGATAGGCCGGGGCCATACGTGCAGGCCACCGCGTCGATGCCGTCCCAGCCGCCCGGCACGGCGGCCAGCGCCTCCTGGATCACCGGCGCAATGCTGGTGATGTGCGCCCGCGAGGCTAGCTCCGGCACCACGCCGCCGTAGCGCGCGTGGAGGTGCATCTGCGAGGCGACGACGTTAGCGACCAGCTCGCGCCCGCCGCGCACCACGGCGGCGGCGGTCTCATCACACGAGGTTTCAAGCGCAAGAATACTCCAGGTCGGCGGCGGCTGCTCCATGCCGACTATTGTACAACCGAATAGCAACTGCCGAACGAACGGCGAGCGGCAAGTAGCGAGCGGCGAGGAGCGAGGAGCCTGCTAACTGGATTGCACCACACGGCCATAGCTGTGCGTTCTCACCCACGCTACATCATCAATACTGACCACGCTGCCCTCGTCACGTACTAAGCAGCGCTTCGCCACCCCTTAGCAACGCTTCGCCACCCCTTAGCAGCGCTTCACCACCTCTCAGAACTGCTGTTCATGCAGGAAGCAGCGCTCCGCACGTACTAAGCAGCGCCGCGCCACCTCTCAGCAGCGCCCTGCATGCACTCAGGGCGACGGTGCCAGCGCGGCGTCGTGGTTGAGACCACGATCATCGCTGATCCTCGGCCCCCAGCGACTGCACGGCCGCAAGCTCTGCCGTGATCTCATCTGCCGTATAGTCCACATACGCGATGCCGCGCGTTTGGAGCAGAGCCAGGAACTGCACGCGGCTGATGGTAAGTAGGCTCGCGGCTTTGCCCGAGGAGATGCGGCCCTCCACAAACAGCGAGAGCACTAGCCACTCTGTCAGGCGGCGCTGAATCTCCCCTGATCAATTCCAAAATCCAGTAGCGCATTGGGCACATAGACTTCGAATGCAGTATCTGCCATCATGACCTCCGTCTCGTTGGGAGGCATACCGCAGTCCAGTGGCCGACCCAGCATCAGTCCGCAGCGCATTCAATGCAAGCGCCCCGCACGCAGCGCGGCGGCGCAGCGCCTCAGCACTGCGCCGCCGCGCCAGCGGTCGTCAACCTCTACCAGTCCGTCACGCAGCAAACCACGTGATTGTCGCTCGTCCGCTCGTCACTCGTCACTCCTCCCCTCGTCCTCCTGAAAACTGACGACTGACAACTCGCCCGCTACTTGCCCGCGACGGGCTTGCCGCCGGCGCACAGAACCGCGCGCTCGCCGGTGGTGTCGCTGTGGACCTCGTAGGATTTGGCGCCGTCGGTGTAGGTCAGGAGAAAGCCGGGCGTGATGACCTGCGAGTACATCCGGTCGGCGGCGGGACAGCCGAGGCTTGAGTTCGACCACTGCTGCTCGGCCTTGTTGACCAGCTTCCAGGCGTCGCTGCTGAGCTTAGCCTGCGCCGCCGCCACCTGGGCCGCCTTGATCTCAATGCTGCCCGCCGCCAGCGCGCTGCCGCCGGTGAGCATCGTGGGCGCCGCCGCCGCCGAGGGCGCCGCCGACGGCACTGGCGACTCGGCCACCGCGGTCTGGGTCGTCATCCCGCCGGTCGCCGCCGTGCCGCAGGCCGTCAGCATCACCAGCAGCGCCATACTCCATAGCTTACGCATGATCGATCTCCTTTGGTACAATGTCCCGCAGCTGTGTGCAGGGCCAGCAATGTCTGGCTGCATACTATAGCAACGTAGGAGCCGCGTGGAAAGTTCCGCCAGCCTTTTGATCGCCACCACCATCGCCCGCCAGGCCGGCCAGCTTGCTCCGCGAGCGCTGGGGCGGCCAGCGCGAGCAGAGCCACAAAAGCCGCGCCGACCTCGTGACCGACGCTGACCTCGCCAGCGAGGCGCTGATCGTCGCGGCCCTGCGCCAGCACTTCCCCGACCACGCGATTGTCGCCGAGGAGAGCGGCGGCACCGCGGCCGGCTGGACCTGGCTGGTCGACCCACTCGACGGCACCACCAACTATAGCCACGGCTACCCGGTCTTCGCCGTGACGATGGCGCTGCTCGACGACGGCCAGCCGGCGCTGGGCGTCGTCTACGATCCACTGCGCGACGAGACCTTCACCGCGCTGCGCGGCCAGGGCGCCTGGCTGAACGGCGAGCGCCTCCAGGTCGCCAGCACCGCCCGCCTGGATCAGGCGCTGCTCTCGACCGGCTTCCCCTACACGCGCTGGACCAACCCGCGCAACAACGTCGCCGAGTTCAGCCGCATGATCATGCGCTGCCAGGGCACGATCCGCTCGGGGTCGGCGGCGCTTGATCTAGCCTACGCCGCCGCCGGCCGCACCGACGGCCACTGGGAGCTGGGCCTCCAGCCGTGGGATAGCGCCGCCGGTGCGCTGCTCGTCGCCGAGGCGGGCGGCGTCGTGACCACCTGGGATGGCGCCTCCTATAGCCCGTGGGATGGCTTTGTGATCGCCGCCAACCCGGCGCTCCACCCACAGATCATGGCCGTGCTCGGCGAGTGATCGAGTTTTCAGTTGTCAGTGATCAGGAGCACGTGAGCAGTACACAGCTATTCGCTCCGCAGCACCAACGGTTGATCATGGACCAGGCGGCGCGGCGGACGCTGGTATACTCTGCGGCGAGGAGGGCCACGACGATGCAGGAGCTGACGCGCATTACGTTTGACCCCGCGGTGATGGGCGGGAAGCCTTGTCTGCGCGGCCTACGGGTAACTGTGGGGACCGTTGTTGGCCTGGTGGCCGCGGGTTACACAACGCCCGAGATTTTAGCGGCGTATCCATACCTGGAGGCCGACGATATACGCGAGGCGCTGAGCTACGCCGCCTGGCGGGTTGAGGAACTTGATGTCCCACTCCGCCGCTCCGCATGAAGATTATTGTTGATATGAACCTGTCGCCGCTATGGGTTCCGCTGCTCACGACTGGCGGCTATGATGCACAGCACTGGTCGCAGGTGGGCGCGGCAAATGCACCAGATGCAATAATTCTGGCCTGGGCGGTGACCAACAATGCCATCGTTCTCACACATGACCTGGACTTTGGCACACTGTTGGCGCATACACATGCTGCCCGGCCAAGTGTCATCCAAGTGCGAACCCAAGATGTGCTACCGCAGACATTGGGATCTCTGGTCCTTGATGCGCTTGCTGCGTATGAGCCGCTGCTGATCACTGGCGCCTTAATTATTATTGATGCCCAAAAGGTCCGGGCGCGTATTCTTCCGCTCCATCGTTAACTGGTGTGCAGCGCTGCCGCGTTCGGACATGCCATACTGAATACTGACAGCTGACAACTTCTCAATGAATGTGCCTGGCAGCCACCAACGACCTCAGCGCTCTGCAATGAGCCCTGACGGCTGACAGCTGATAGCTGAAAGCTACCTATGACGACATACCGTGAAGAGCGGCTGCCCGGCCCGGTGCTGGGCGACCGCCGCCCGCTGGCCAACGACTATTTTCTCTCCAACTACGCCGTCGCCACCTATGGCGGCTGCGAGTTCGCCTGCGCCTACTGCGACCTCCAGGCGACCATGACGCGGCCGCTGGGCGAGACGACCCGCGCCTTCGTTGACGCGCCGCGCCGCATCGCCGACGAGCTGGCGCAGCTCGACCCTGGCGACACCGTGGGCCTGATCCTGACCGACGCCTACCAGCCGGCCGAGCGCAGCTACCGCGTCACCCGCGACGTGCTGACCCAGCTCGCCGAGCACGGCCAGCCGACAGTGATCCTGACCAAAAGCCCGGCCATCACCGAGGACCTGGACACGCTCAGGCGCCTCCACGAGCGCGCGATGATCATCGTGGTTTTTACGCTGCTAACCACCGACGGCGCGCTCAGCGAGAAGCTGGAGGGCCACGCGCCCAGCCCGGCGCTGCGCCTGGAGGCCGCCCGGCAGCTGCGGCGCGCCGGCATCCCGGTCGGCTTCGCCATGCTGCCGCTGGTGCCGTATGTCACCGACCAGACCAGCCACATCACCCGTACCCTGACCCGCATCGCCGACACCGGCGCTGACTTTGTGGTCTGGGACTACCTGGGCTGGCCCAACGAGCGCCATAAAACCCGCGTGGACGACGCCCTGCTCCGCATCGCCCGCATCCCGTCATCGTACTACCGCGACATCTATGGCGAGAAGGGCTACCCCGGTCTGGACTATCGTCGCAAGATTGACCAGGAGGTGCTGCGCCGCGCCGACATGCTGGGCCTGGATGTGCGGCCGCCGCATCGCCTGTACCACGGCCGTGTCAGCGTCAACAATGAGCTGTCGCTGCTGCTGCGCCACCACGCCTTCCGCGATGCCACGAATGGCCGCGAGCGCCTGGCGCAGCTTCACCGCTCGCTGGCCGAGGAGGCCTACCGCGGGCGCTTCGACCAAGTGCGCATGATGCAGAGTCCGCTGTGGACGACGATGGATGGCATTCTGCACCCGCGCAAGCCCGCCGCCGAGGACGAGGCCGCCGCGCCGCCAGACGAGGCGTAGTAAGCAAAATCTGGATGGTACAATGGCTCGCGCACCAGCACCTGGTGCGCGCTTGTTTTGTAGATGAGGCACCCCGACATGCGACGAACTGCCCCCATACTGCTCCTGCTGCTCCTGAGCGCCTGCGGCGCCACTACGCAGGCCACCGCACCAACCACCAGCGCGCCCGCCACCAACGCGCCGACCACCAGCGCGTCCGCCGCCACTGCCGCCACTGCCACCACCGCCGCCACCGCCGCCACCGCCGCCACCGCCGCGCCCAGCGCCGCACCGAGCATTGTCCCAACACTGATCCCCACGCTGCCGCCCAGCGCCACCGCCGCACCCAGCGCCACGCCAACGCTGACACCGACGCCCTACACCGCCGTCCTGCCGACCCCCGACCCCGCGCTGATCGTCACCGACACCAACGACCTGCCGACGCTCAACTCCAGCGTTGCGCCGCCGACCGCCGCGCCCGCCCCGCCGCCGGCCCACGCCGCCGAGCCGGTGCGCCTCCAGATTCCGGCGATTGGCCTGGACCTCAAGCCGATCTCGGTCGGCCTTGATGCGCGGCGCGTGCCAATTGTTCCGAAGCACTCAGTGGGCTGGTATAAGCTCAGCGCCCGGCCGGGCGAGGGCGAGAACGTCGTGATGTGGGGCCATGTGCTGCGCTGGCAGGACTCGCCGAAAGTCCCGGCGCCCTTTGCGCGGCTCAAGGAGGTCAAGGTTGGCGCCGTCATCACTGTCACCGCCGCTGATGGCGCCCGCCACCGCTACCGCGTGGTCCGGCTGGTCCAGGTGCGGCCCACCGAGGTCAAATACCTGCTCCCGGTCGGCAGCGAGCGCCTGACGCTGATCTCGTGCATCGGCGACAATGTGATCGTCAACGGCGAGGTCACCAAAACCCTGCGCCTCATCACCATCGCCGAGCCGATCAGCGAGTAGCCCTGCAACCTGCTCGCGCCCGCCGCGTACAGATCGCGCACCGCTTGGTGCTAGCTGCGAGCAATTGCTATGATCCAGTATGACCTTGACCCCGTGGCGCCGGCGCCGCGCCCGCAGCGGCCGGCGCCCGTGGCGCCGGTCCGCCCGCGTGGCGTTACGGCGCTAGCTGTGCTTCAGCTGATCACGACGCTGCTAGCGCTGCTGCTCGGCGCCGTGCTCGTGCCAATTCAGCGCGCCGACCTCAGCGCCCGGCAGTCCGTCGTGGAGCGCGAGCATCCACTGCCCGCCGCCGGCGATAAGAAGGCCGAGATCACCAAGCTCCAGCACGATCTCGCGCTGCTACCGCTCGGCTGGGAGACGACAGCGCTCACCACCCGGCAGATCGTTGCGGCGATTATGGTGCCGCTGGGCCTGCTGCTGGCCTACGGCTTCTGGCGGCTGCAGCGCTGGGCCTGGTGGCTCACGGTCATGGGCGGGGCGCTTGGCATTGTCGTCGCCGTGATCATTGATCGCGGTGTGCTGTCAGCGCTCATCAGTGCCGCGACGATGTACTACCTGAGCCGGCCACATGTTCGCGACGCCTTTGATATTGGCAGCGTGTAGCGACCTCAGCCAGCCGCATGTCCGCCGCGCGCTCCAGATTAGCCCGGCGTGGTAAGCTAAGATCAGCAACGACGAAGGAGCACACAATGGCTGGTGAGATTCAACTGCGCCAAACGTTGGCCCGCCCGTACCTCTCCGCAACTCAAACCCCGCAGGTCGCCTATGTGCTGGTCGAGATCGTGCCGACCGCCACGGTCGCGAGCGTGCAGATGCCGGTGAATGTGGCGTTTGTCCTCGATCACTCCGGCTCGATGCGCGGCAACAAGCTCAACAAGATGAAGGATGCCGTCAAGCTGGCGATGGACCGACTGAGCGACACCGACAGCGTGGCGATTGTGATCTTCAACCACCAGACGGCGGTGATGGTCCCGTCGCAGCCGGCGCTCAACCGCGACAGCATCAAGCGGCTGGTCAACGGCATCCGCGACGATGGCGGCACCAAAATCTCGCGCGCGATGGCCGCGGGCCTCCAGGAGCTGGCCAAGCGCCCCACCGGCGTCGTCCAGCGGCTGGTGCTCCTGACCGACGGCGAGACCGACAAGGACGAGGTGGACTGCGTGGACCTGGCGACCCAGGCCGGCGCGCAGCATATTCCGATCACGGCCTTCGGCATCGGCACCGAGTGGAACGACCAGCTGCTCACCGATATTGCTCAGAAGTCGGGCGGCGAGGTCGAGCACCTGGAGCGGCCCGAGCAGATCGAGGATAATTTCCAGGCGGTCGTCCAGCAGGCCCAGGGGTCGATCTTCCAAAAGACCAGCGCAACCGTTCGGCTCGTCGCGGGCGTGCAGGCGCGGGCGGCCTGGCAGGTTGTGCCGCTGATCAGAGAATCTGGGCTACAAGCCGCTCGATAACCGCGCCGTGACCGTGCCGCTGGAGCAGCTGGAAAAAGACAGCCGCCGCGTGCTCTTGATCGAGCTGATGGTCGAGCCGAAGCCGGCCGGCCAGTACCGCATCGGTCAGGTCGAGGTCGACTACGACATCCCGCAGCTCGGCATCCAGGGCGCCAAAGAAAAGACCGATCTGATCCTCAACATCACGACCGACCAGGCGCTGACCCAGCAGGTCAACCCGCAGGTCATGAACATCGTCGAGAAGATCAGCGCCTTCAAGCTCCAGACCCGCGCGCTGGAGGACCTGGACGCCGGCAATGTCTCGGGCGCAACCCAGAAGCTCCAGAACGCCGTCACCCGCCTGCTCAACACCGGCGAGACCGAGCTGGCCGCGACCGTGCAGAAGGAGGTTCAAAACCTGGAGCAGAAGGGCGAGCTGTCGTCGGAGGGCCAGAAGACCATCCGGTTTGGCGCCCGCAAGACCGTGCGCCTCAGCGATCTGGACCTGCCGCCAGAGTAGCGCAACGAGGAGCGAGGAGCGAGGGATGAGTGGAGCTAGAACATTCCTCGTCCCTCATCTTTTTTCTTTGCGTCTTTGCGGTTAGATTCTTGGTACAGTTCTCGGATGGACGCCGACGACAAGCTGCAGCTGCTGGGCGACGACGCGCGCTTTGAGTCGTGCGACAGCTTCACGCCGCGCCGCAAAAAAGGCCAGCCGCCGGCCAGCCCCGGCATCACGCCCACGACCACGCCCGACGGCCGGGTGCTGAATCTGTTCCGCGTCCTCCAGAGCAATAGCTGCGAGTGGGACTGTCCGTACTGCCCGCTGCGGCGCTCGGGCGACGTGCCGCGCGCCACGCTGGCGCCCGACGAGCTGGCCGAGCTGTTCATGGCCCGCCACAGTGCCGGCGCGGTGCAGGGGCTGTTTCTCTCCACGGCGGTCAACGGCGGGCTGCGGCCGGCGATGGCCGCGATGCTCGACACCGTCGAGCTGCTGCGCGTGCGCTACGCCTACCGCGGCTACGTCCACCTGAAGCTGCTGCCGGGCGCGCGCGCCGATGAGGTCGCGCGGGCCGCCGAGCTGGCCGACCGCCTCTCGGTCAACTTGGAGGCGCCCAACGGCGAGCGGCTCAAGCGCATCGCGCCCGAGCGCAGCTGGCGCGCGATCATGGAGCCGATGGCGTATGTGCGCGATGCCGAGCGGGCCGGCCACGTCCCGTCCGGCCAGGTGACGCAGCTGGTCGTCGGGGCGGCGGGCGAGACCGACCGCGAAATATTTCAGGCCACCACCCGCATGTACGACGAGTTTCAGCTGCGGCGGGTCTACTTCAACGCCTTTCGGCCGCAGCCCAACACCCCGCTGGCCGCCGCCGAGCGCCCGCCGGCCGTGCGGCAGCAGCGCCTCCAGGAGGCCGACTGGCTCGTGCGGCACTACGACTTCCGCCCCGATGAGCTGCCGTTTGGCCCCGACGACCAGCTGCCGCTCACCCTCGATCCCAAAATGGCCTGGGCGCTCGACCACCCCGCGCAGTTTCCGGTCGAGGTCAACACCGCCGACCGCGCCGCGCTGCTGCGGGTGCCGGGCATCGGCCCGGTCAGCGTCGAGCGCATTGTGGCGATGCGCCGCACGCTGCGCTTCCGCGAGCTGCGCCATCTCCAGAAGATCGGCGTCGTCATCAGCAAGGCCCGCCATTTTGTCACCCTCGACGGCAAATTTGCGGGCGAGAGCAGCGCGGTCGTCGGCCAGCGGCTGCGCAGCCAGCCGGTCGTCGAGCAGCTGACGCTTTGGTAGGGAACTTTTTCGGGGCCGCCAACGTCTTGCCTGTATCCGCCGCCATCGAGCGGCTGATTCGCCATAGCCCGACCCACCCAATCGTCGCCGCACGCCTGGACGCGCGGCGGTTCCCCGGCGCTCCGAAATCCGGTAGTATGATGTCAGGCCGCTCGGTCCTACCTGTCTGTTGATCCACACCACGGGAGCCAACCCATGATCACCGCTACCGACCTCCACAAGTTTTTTGGCGAGTTCCACGCCGTGCGCGGCATCTCGCTGGACGTTGCGCCGGGCGAGGTGCTGGCGCTGCTGGGGCCGAACGGCGCCGGCAAGACCACCACGATCCGCATGCTCAGCGCAATTCTGCAGCCCAGCCGCGGCACGGCGACCATTGCCGGCCACAATGTCAGCACCGCGCCGCAGGCGGTCCGGGCCAGCGTCGGGCTGCTCACCGAGTACCCCGGCCTCTACGCTCGCATGATCGGCATGGACTATCTGCTGTTTTTTGCCAAGCTGCTGGGCATGAACACCGCCGACGCCACCAAGCGCGCCGAGCTGCTGCTGCACCAGTTCGGGCTGTGGGAGGCCCGCGACCGCAAGCTCGACGGCTACTCCAAGGGCATGAAGCAGAAGATGGCGCTGATCCGCGCGATGTTCCATGACCCGCCAGTGCTGTTCCTGGATGAGCCGACGACCGCGATGGACCCGCAGAGCGCCCGCACCGTCCGCAATATCATCGGCGAGCTGCGCTCCGAGCGGCGGGCGATTATTCTTTGCACCCACAATCTGAGCGAGGCCGAGGATCTGGCCGACCGCATCGCGGTGGTCAGCGGCGGGCAGATTGTGGCCCAGGGCACCGAGGCCGAGCTGTCGCGCGAGCTGCTGGGCGACCCGGTGTGGGAGCTGCGCACCACCGCGCCGCTCAACGGTGAGATCAAGGTCCTGCGCGAGCTGGTGCAGATCGAGGCGCAGGACGGCGCGCTGCTGCGCTACCGCACGCCCACGGCCAGCGCCGTCAACCCCGAGCTGCTGCGCCGCCTCTATGACTCCGGCGCGGGCGTGGTCGCCCTAAGCGAGCTGCCGCGCTCGCTGGAGTCGGTGTACCTGCGCATTGTCGGCGCCCCCACCCCCGAGCGTTAACCACCGTCAACGAGGTTATTTCCATGAATGCCACCGCGATTCGCGCTGTCGCCCGCCGTGAGGTCCGCGATAGCTTTACCGACTGGCGTATGATGCTGCCAGTGATGATCCTGACCTTTATCGTCCCGCTCCTCATCCAGATCGCGCTGGTCTTTCTGCTCAACTTCCTCAAAGATGTGTCGACCGTGACCAGGCTGGTGCCATTCGGCGTGCTGCTGTGCGGCTTTCTGCCGGCCTCGTTCTCGCTGATCAGCGCGCTGGAAAGCTTTGTGGGCGAGAAAGAGCGCAACACCCTTAAGTCGCTCCTCGCCACGCCGATGAACGACAGCGACCTGTATCTCGGCAAGCTCATCGCCGCGCTGATGATGCCGCTGTTTTCGGCGATGCTGGCGATGGTGACGTTTATGCTGCTGCTGCTGACTCGCAGCTCAACCGGCATCCTGGCGCAGCTGACCACGATCACGGTGATTGAGATGTTTGGGCTGGTGGCCTGTAAGGCGGTCGTGATGGTCGCCGGCGCCGTGATTATCTCGTCGCACACCACGACCACCCGCGCCGCCAACCTACTGGCCTCGCTGATCCTGATCCCGATGGCGACCGTGGTGCAGCTGGAGGCGCTGATCATCGTCGGGCGGCCGACGTTTGTAGATCGGCTGTTTGGCTGGATTTTCTTGGCGCTGGTGATGGTCGCGGCGCTGCTGATCCGCGCCGGGCTGTCGGCCTTCAACCGCGAGGCGATTCTGTCGCGCGAGCACGCCGGCTTTAGCTTCCCGCGGGTCCGCTGGGCGCTGAACCGCTTTTTCAGCGCCTACCACCCCGCCGGCGTCGCGCCCGAGCGCTACGAGGGGCGGTTCTCAGCGCGCCGCTTCTACCGCACCGAGCTGTGGGCGCTGCTCCGCGACTATCGCCCGGCGCTGCTGGTCGCCACCATTGGCACGCTGTTGAGCGCGGCGGTTGGCTGGCAGCTCTTCGGCTTTCTTCATCTCAAAGCGCTCGATGAGGGACTGGCGCAGCTGGCGACACCGCCGGTCGGTGGGCTGGGCCTGGGCCTGCAAATTTTTAGCCGCAACATTCGCGCCAGCTTTTTCTCGAACTTCTTCGCGCCGGTGTCGTTTGGGCTGTTCTCGTTTCTGGTCCCAACGGTCGCCGCCGCCTCGATTGGCTACAGCGCGGCCTCCACCAGCGGCACTGGCCAGGTCATACCATTCCTGGTCGGCTACGTGCTGCCCCACGGCCTGATCGAGCTGCCGGCGGCGATCCTGTCGGCGGCGCTGGGTCTGCGGATCGGCGGCGCGCTGCTGCTGGCGCCCAAAGGCTTCACCATCGGCCAGAACATTCTATGGGCGCTGGCCAACTTCCTCAAAGTCTGGATTTTTGTGCTGATCCCGCTGTTCCTGGTCGCGGGGCTAATCGAGGGCCTCATCAGCCCGCTGGTGATCGCCGCGCTGTTCGGCTAGCCGCGCCCGCCGCGGTGCGCTACACTCGTCCCCGACGCGGCCGCTGTTTGGCCGCGCGGAGGACGATCTGCTATGCCACTGACCACCTATCGGGGCCGCGAAATTGTGCTGGCGCCGTCGATCCTGGCGGCGAACTTTGCCCGGCTGGGCGCCGAGGTCCAGGCCGCCGCGGCCGCCGGCGCCGACTGGTTTCAGGCCGATGTCATGGACGGCCAGTTTGTGCCGAATATTTCGTTCGGGCCGCTGGTCATTGCCGCGATCAAGGATCAGACCACCTGCCTGCTCGACTGCCACCTCATGATCCTGCAGCCTGAGCAGTTTGTGGATGAGTTTGTGGCGGCCGGCGCCGGCCAGATCACAGTCCACGCCGAGGCCTGCCGCCACCTTCACCGCGTCGTGCAGCAGATCAAGCAGGCCGGCGTGCGGGTCGGCGTCGCGCTCAATCCCGCCACACCGCTCAGCGCCGTCGAGGAGGTGCTCGACGACCTGGACTTGCTGCTGATCATGTCGGTCAACCCCGGCTTCGGCGGCCAGGCGTTTATCCCTCACAGCCTCGATAAGCTGCGTCGCGCCCGCGCCCTGCTCGATGCCCGTGGCTCCGCAGCCCACCTGCAGGTCGACGGCGGCGTGAGCGCCAAGAATGTCCGCGCGGTCGTCGAGGCCGGCGCGACCTCGCTGGTGGCCGGGTCGGCGGTGTTTGGTCATCCCGACGGCATTGTGGCGGCCGTGACGGCGCTGCGCGATGCCCTCACAGGCCTGCAATGAGCGCCGTGACGCTGGCCGCGACGCTCCACGATCCCGACGACCGCCAGCTGGACCAGGCGCTGCGGGTGCTGCCAGCGCTGCGCCAGCGCTACGCCGCGCTGGTCGTGGTCGCCTCGCCGCAAACCACCGCCCACAGCCGCGCCACGCTGGCAGATGCGGGCGTGGCCATCGTCGCGCAGGCTCCTGGCGCCGGCAGCCTGGAGACGCTGGGCCTGGTGCGCCGCCAGACGCTCGCGGCCGCTCTCGACCGCGGCGCCAGCCACCTACACCTCTGCGACTGGGACCGCGTCATCCACTGGGCCGAGCACTGGCCCGCCGAGCTGGCCGAGGTCGTCGCGGCCATCCCATCCTACGACTGCCTGATCCTGGGCCGCACCACCCGCGCCTGGGCCACCCACCCGCAGGTCCAGCGCGACACCGAGGCGCTGATCAATCACGTCTTCGGCCTGGCCTGGGGCCAGCCGCTCGATATTACCGCCGCCTCACGCGGGCTGTCGGCGCGCGCCGCCCAGCACCTCCTGGCCCACTGCCCCGAGCCAACTATCGGCAACGATGGCGCCTGGCCGCTGGCGCTGGCCCGCGACCCGGCGCTGGTCATCGGCTACGCCGCCACCGAGGGCCTGGAGTGGGAGACGCCCGACCGCTACGCCGACGAGATCGCGGCCGTCGGCGGCCTCGACGCCTGGCTGGCTCACTTCGACCACGACCTTGACCACTGGGCGACCCGCCTCAAGCTGGCCCAGCTGGAGGCCGAGGCCATCGGCCGCTGGCGCCTGGCCTGCGAGCCGTGAGCAGCCGGGCTGACGGCATTTTCTTAACCTCGTTTTCCAGACTTAAACACAACCTTCCGCGCCCCACGGCCCGGAAGGTTGCTTGCTATCGCCACTTGGTACTGCTTACTCGCTCCTCGCTCCCCGTCACTCGCTCCTCGGTACTATTTACTCGTCACTCGCTTAGTACGTTGGCAGCGTCGTGTCCACATCCTGCGCCCAGCGCGTCACGCCGCCCTCCAGATTTTTGAGACGGCTGAAGCCCGCGCTTTTCAGCGTGGCGATGGCTTTGGCGCTGCGGGTGCCGCCCTTGCAGTAGACCACGATCTCTTGGTCGCGCGGCAGCTCATCAAGGTGGCCGGGCAGCGTGTTGAGCGGGATCAGCGTCGCCTCGTCGAGGTGAACGATCTCCCACTCGTGCGGCTCGCGCACATCCAGCAGGAACGGCCGCGTGCCGGGCGTCGCCAGCCAGTCGGCCAGCTGGCGCGGCGTGAGGCGCTCGTCGTCCTCCAGGCCGCTGGCTGTGGGCAGAATGCCGCAGAACTGCTGGTAGTCGATCAGCTCGGTGACTGTCGGGTTAGGGCCGCAGACCGGGCAGGTCGGATTTTTGCGCAGCTTCAGCTCGCGGAACCGCAGCGCCAGCGCGTCGAACAGCAGCAGGCGGCCGATCAGCGGCTCGCCGACGCCAATGATCAGCTTGATCGCCTCGGTCGCCTGGATCGTCCCGATAATGCCCGGCAGCACGCCGAACACGCCGCCCTCGGCGCACGACGGCACCAGGCCGGGCGGTGGCGGCTCGGGGTAGAGGCAGCGGTAGCAGGGCGCCTCCTTGACCGCAAACACCGACGCCTGGCCCTCAAACCGAAAGATCGAGCCGTAGACGTTGGGCTTGTTCAGCAGCACGCAGGCATCGTTGACCAAATAGCGGGTCGGAAAATTATCGGTCCCGTCGATCACAATGTCGTAGGGCCGCAGAATATCGAGCGCGTTGTCCGACGACAGCGCCGTGTTATAGGTCTCAACCTCGACAAATGGGTTGAGGTCGTGGATGCGGGCTTTGGCCGAGTCGAGCTTGGGCTGACCGAGCGTCGAGGTGCCATGAATAATCTGGCGCTGGAGGTTCGAACTCGTCCACCACGTCAAAGTCCACCAGCCCCAGGCGGCCGACGCCGGCGGCGGCGAGGTACAGGCCGAGCGGCGAGCCGAGGCCGCCGGTGCCGACCAGCAGCACGCTGGCCGCCTTCAGCTTCTGCTGCCCGGCCAGCCCGACCTCGGGCATGATGAGATGCCGGCTATAGCGCCGAATCTCTTCGTTGTTGAGCTGTGCGGTCATCGCTCGTCCCCGCGTGTTGCGCCGCCCGCAATGGCTGGCACAATGCTGATCTCGTCACGCGGCTCCAGCGCGGTCTCCAGGCCCTGTAGGTAGCGCACATCGTCGTCGTTGACATACACATTCACGAACGAGCGCAGCTTGCCGTCGGCGAACAGCTGCTTGCCCAGGTCGGGATACTGCGCCACCACGCTGCCCAGCACCGCGCCGACCGTCGCCCCGTCCACTGTCAGCGTCCCGCTGCCGTCGGTGTACTGACGGAGCGCTGTAGGAATCGAAATTCGTGTCGCCATCGCTTAGTCCTCAACTGTTAAACGCTCAGGCTGCCAGCTGGCCCCATCGGCGCTGAGAAGGCTGCTGGTTAGCTCACCGGGGATGCTGTCCATCACCGACAGCACCAAAAACGAAAACGCCGGCCCGCCGCCGACGCCGGCCGCGCCCACGCGGTCGCGCTCGGAGGGCTGCGCGCGGTCGTCGGGGTGCGAGTGGTAGCAGCCGACCAGATCAAGGTTGCGGCTGCGCGCGGCCCGGTCGGCCTGGAGGTAGGCTTTGGGCGGGATATAGAAGCGGTCGCGCAGTGAGTGGCGACCCTCGCCCTCGGTGAGCACGATGTCATCGGTCCACTCGTTGACCACCGGCCAAATCTCGACGGCCTGCTTGGCCGCGCCATTGATCGTGCCCAGCAGCAGTCCGCAGCACTCATAGGGATACGCCGCGCGCCCGGCCGCATTGATCGCCGCCGCCACCTCGGCCGTCACCGTGATCGTCATATGCCGGCGCCTCCCACGCTTTCCTGCTCCCAGAACGGGTCGCTCAGGTATTTGCTGGCATTGTCGCACAAGATCGTCACGACCACGCCGCGCGTCAGTCGCCGCGCCACCTGGAGCGCCGCCACGACATTCGCCGCTGCCGAGACCCCGACCAGCCAGCCCTCGACCGTCGCCAGTCTGGCGGACCATCGCGTGGGCCTGCTCGGTCGTCACCTCGACAATCTCATCGGCCAGCGCGGGGTCGTAGATGCCGGGCACATTGCCGGTCGTCGCCATATGCTTAATGCCCTCGATGCCGTGGTACGCCGTGTCGGGCTGCATCGCGACCAGGCGGATGTCGGGGCGATATTCGCGTAGCCGCTGGCCGGTTCCCATAAATGTCCCGCTGGTCCCCAGGCCGGCGACGAAGTGCGTCACCTGGCCCGCCGTCTGCGCCCAGATCTCGGGGCCGGTGGTGGCGTAGTGCGCCGCCGTGTTGGCCGGATTGTTGTACTGGTCGGGGTAAAACCAGCGCTCAGGGTCGCTAGCGACCAGCGCGCGGATCGCGCCGATCGCGCCGTCCATGCCCTCCTGCTGCTCGGTCAGGATCACCTCGGCGCCCAGCGCCCGCAGAATCCGCTTACGCTCGGGGCTGGCGTTGCCGGGCATTGCGAGCGTCACCTGGTAGCCCAGCGCCGCGCCCAGCGTCGCGAAGGCGATGCCGGTGTTGCCGCTGGTGGCGTCGGCGATGCGCATGCCGGGTCGCAGCAGGCCGCGCCGCTCGCCGTCGCGCAGCATCCACAGCGCCGCGCGGTCCTTCACCGAGCCGCCGGGGTTCATCCACTCGGCTTTGGCCAGTACCTCAACATTGGGCGGCAGGTCGGGCGCAATCCGGCGCAGCGCGAGCAGCGGGGTGTTGCCGACGAGATCAAGCAGTGTGAGCGGGCGCGTCAGCGGCGACGGGTCCAGGAGCGATTGGGTCATACGCGCCTCATGCGGTTGTTGCTGGGAAATATAGGTTGACCGCCTAGCTTTGTCAAGAATTGCCAAGCCGTGCGCTGCCAGGCCGCGCAAAACTCATCGCGCCCGCCGCTTGACAATACTGCCGACCGTCTGTATAATCCCAAACGCTGTCACGGCAGCCCACCTTAACAACCGAGCGTAACTCGATGAACAAGCCGCGCTCCTACCAGGCACTATCCTGGACCGCACATCTCGCGTATGCGGTCGGCCTGCTAGCGACCGACGGTAATCTCTCACCCGATGGACGGCACCTAGAGCTTGTCTCAAAAGACCGCGACCAGATCGAATGCTTCAAGACGCTGCTCAATCTGACAAATCAGATTACGCAAAAGAGCAGCAGCTTCAGCACCGAGCGCTGCTACCGAATTCAGTTCGGCAGCGTCGCCCTGTATCGCTGGCTCGTTGAGATCGGCCTGATGCCCAATAAGTCGAAAGCCCTCGGCAAACTCATCGTCCCCGACGAGTTTTTCTGGGATTTTCTACGCGGCAGCCTTGATGGCGATGGCACATTCCGGGTCTACCAAGACCCTGACTACCCAGCGTCACAGCGGTTGTACACAACCTTTCATTCTGCTAGTTTGCCACATCTTGAATGGCTACAGGAAACTACCAAGCAGTTGTTGGGTCTAAAAGGATATATCTCTGATGGTCGTGTCGAGTGGGCTTTGAACTATGCGAAAGCAGAATCACGAGTGCTCATCTCGAAAATGTACTATCATCCAGATGTTCCTTGTTTGCGGCGTAAGCGTGCGCTGATAGAGCAATTTTTATAATTTAGGCCGAAGTGGCGAAATGGCAGACGCGCTACGTTCAGGGCGTAGTGAGCGCAAGCTCGTGTGGGTTCGACTCCCACCTTCGGCACCACAGTTTGACCTCGTAGCTTAATGGATAGAGCAACAGCTTGCGGAGCTGTAGGTTGGTGGTTCGAGTCCACTCGAGGTCGCCATAGGGGCCATTAGCTCAATGGTAGAGCAACTGACTTTTAATCAGTTGGTTGATGGTTCGAGTCCATCATGGCTCACCAAAGAGAATCCCTTCCCTGAGGGATTACAAAAACGGCAAGTGCTTCGGCGCTTGCCGTTTTTGCGTGCCAAAATTATGAGTGGCCTGCACTCCCTGCGTAGCCGAGCAGGGAGTGCAGGCCGCTCGGCGCTACAGCGCGGCGCCGGCGGCGACCTGCCAGGCTGCGAGCAGCGCCGGCAGATCGGCGAACACGGCGTCGGGCGGCGCGGGCTGGGCGGCGGCTGCGGCGGCGCTGCTCACGCCCGTGAGGACCAGCGCGGTGCGCAGCCCGGCCCGGCGAGCGCCGTCAATATCGGTGTCCAGGCGGTCGCCGACCATCAGCGTGGTGGCGGCGCGGGCGCCCAGCAGATCGAGGGCCGCGTCGAACATGGCGCGCTCGGGCTTGCCGATGACGGTTGGCTGCACATCGGTGGCGGCGACCAGCGCGGCCAGCAGCGCGCCGCAGCCCGGTGCGAGGCCGGCGGGCGTGGGGTATGTCGTGTCGGGGTTGGTGCCAATGAATGCGGCGCCGGCCCGGATCGCCAGGCAGGCGGCGCTGAGCTTGGCGTAGCGTCAGCTCGAAGTCCATGCCGACGACGACGTACTGCGGATTGGCGCTGCTTTCCACAAAATACCCGTCGCCGAACAGCGCGCTGCGCAGTCCATCCATGCCAATGGCGTAGACCGCGGTGCCGCGCGGCGCCTGCGCCCGCAGCCACACGCCGGTCGCCAGCGACGAGGTGATCACGCGCTCGGCCGGCAGCGGCAGGCCCAGCGATGCGAGCTTGGCCGCGAACTGCGCGCCGGTGCGGCTGGCGTTGTTGGTCACGCAGGCGTAGCTGATGCCGCGCGCCTCCAGCCAGCGCCATAGCTCGTTGACGCCCGGCAGCGCCTCGTCGCCGCGATAGATCACGCCGTCCATATCGAACAGCACGGTCTGAATCTGCGTCAGGTCAAGCATCGCTACATCCGCTCCGGCGCTTCGATTAGCAGTAGCCGCAGCCCATTGCGCAGCCCCTGGGCGGTCGCGGCCGTCAGCGCGAGCCGGGCGTTGCGCAGCTCGGCGGTGGGGGCTTGGAGTACCCTGATGTCATGGTAGAACCGTGCATATTCGCGGGCGGTGGTGTAGAGCCAGTCGGCGATCACGTAGGGCGCCATATGCTGACCGGCGCGGCGGATCGCGTCGGGGAAGCGCGCCAGCTGTTTGAGCACCACCATTTCCTGTGGCTCGGTCAATAGCGCGGCGTCATAGTGCGGCAGATTGGCAAAGAGATCGGTGGTATGTTCCTGGCCGCTCGCTTTGCGTAGCACCGAGCAGCAGCGCGCGAAAATATACTGTAAATACGGCGCGCTGTTGCCCTCGAAGGACAGCATGCGCTCCCAGTCCAGCGTGATATTGCGCTTGGGGTCTTGGTACAGGTCGTTGTAGACCACCGCGCCGACGCCGACCTGCCGCGCAATGTGCGGAATCTCTCGGGCGGTAGCTCGGTGCTGCCATCCCTGATCTTTTCCTCGATCACCTGGCGGGCGCGTGCTTCGGCGTCGTCCAGCAGCGCCTCAAGATAGACCATATTCCCCTTGCGCGATGAGAGCGGCGCGCCAGCAATGTCAAAGACGGTGCCAAAGTGAACATGGACGAGATCAATGCCGGCGGCGTGGCCCAGCGCCCGCGTCAGCGCAAACACCTGGCGGAAGTGCAGCTCCTGCCGCTGCTCGACAACATAGATGATTGTGCTGGGGTGGTATTCGCTCTCGCGGAATTTAATCGTCGCCACGTCGCGGGTGACGTACAGTGTGCCGCCATCGGAGCGCTGGAGCAGAAACGAGGGCAGCTCGCGGCCCTGGTCGTCGCGCAGCTCCTTGATGGACAGCGCGCCGCCTTCTTCGCGCTTTGCGACGCCCTGCTCGATGGCCTCGGCGATCACTGCCGGCATCATGTCCTCGTAGAAGCTCTCGCCGTGGGTGGTGTCGAAGCGCACGCCCAGCCGGTCGTAGTTGCGCTGGACGGCGGCGAGCGTCAGGTCTACCATCCACTGCCACAGCTCACGGGCGGTCGGGTCGCCCTGCTCCAGCTTCAGCGACCAGGCACGTGCCTCGTCGTCCAGACTGGCCTCCTCCTCACCGACCTCCTCGTGAGCCGGCTGCGAGTCGCCCTGGCCCTTCATCAGGCGGTTGTACTCTTGATAAAGCTTCTCGATCTCGGCCAGCGCCGCCTCACCCTCGCCGGTGGGCCGGCCAAACTTCATGATCGCGGCGATGTTGGTGCCGAACTGCTTGCCCCAGTCGCCCAGATGGTTGTCGCTGATCGTGCGGTAGCCGAGGGCGCCGAAAATATTGTTGAGCGCCTGGCCGATGATCGTCGAGCGGATGTGGCCGACGTGCATGCGCTTGGCGACGTTGGGCGATGAGTACTCGACCAGCACCGTCTTGCCAGCGCCCAGGTCATCGGCGCCGTACTGATCGCCCAGCTCGGCCACATCATTGAGGACGCTCTTGGCGAACAGTGCGGGGCGCAGCGCCACATTGATAAACGGCCCGGTCGCCGTCAGCTCGCCGATCAGTCCGTCGGGCGCGATGTGGGCGGCGGCTACGATCTGCTGGGCCAGCTGCGCCGGGTTGACGCCGCGGGCTTTGGCGGCCTTGAAGCAGGCTAGGCCGAGGTCGGCGGGAATGTTGGGTTTCGGCTCGCTCAGCTCGACCTCGTCAGCTCGGATCAGGTCGGTCGCGGCCAGCGTCATGCGGATGGCGGCGGCAAAATCATCAAAGGTATAGTTCATCGCAGTGCTTCCTGTTTGGCCGATAGTATAGCGCCAAACGTGTCTGCGGCGGCGCTAGCGGGCGCACAGCGCGCGGATCGCCGCCGCCAGCGCCGGCGACACGTCGACGCGGCTCTCCAGGAAGTCCAGGATTGCCAGGGCCGCCGCGGGCGTCGCCGCATAGCCCGGCAAAAACGTCGCGAGCTGCGCGGCCAGCTCAGGGAAGCGCTGCTCGGCGCGGCGCTCCGGCGCGAATACGTCGGCGTGGCCGGCGGCGGCCGCGGTCTGCGCGGCCACAATGTCGAGCACGCGGTCCACTGCGTAGCCCTGGACAAACCGCAGCGCCGACAGCCGCTCGCCGCGGTGGAAGCGGCCCAGCCCGACATACAGGTTGGTCAGCGCCTCGCCCACCAGCCAGTCCAGGTCATGCGGCGCGGCCTCCGGGCGGGCCAGCGCCGGCCGCGCAATCTCATCGCCGACGCTGTCGTCGCGCCACACGATGCGGCCGGGCGCGAAGGGAATCTCGGCCAGCTCGGCAGCCTCAAACACCGCGAACTCGTAGAAAATACCGTCGTCGGCCAGCGCCTTGTAGCCATCCGCAGTGTTGCGGACCTGGTAAACCAACGGCGCCGGCGCGGCCAGCCAGCCGAGGTCGGCCAGAAACGCGGTCTTGCTGCCGTCCTGCACAATCACAAAAAAATCCAGGTCGGAGAACTCGTCGAGGCGGTCAAGCTCTAATCCGACCGAGCCGAGGCCGATCAGCGCGCGGGCGCGGCCGGTGGCGGCGAGCGACGCGCCGATTGCGTCCAGGCGGGCAAGCAGGGCGTCCGGTGTGGGCATGGCTCCTCCAAGTCTATCGCTGAGCGCGTAGTATAGCAAGGTGGGGCGGCGCGCTCGCTGCGTTAACGCCAAGCGGCCAGCCCTTTGCAAGGCTGGCCGCTGAAGGTGGTTTGGAAGTACGAGCTAGGCCTCGTCGGTCGGCTCGGCGTCCAGGATGCTGTCGTCGTAGTCCACGGCATCTGAGTAGTTGCCATTGTCGTCCTCGACGCGGCGCATCGACAGGCCGATCCGCTTGCGGGCCGGGTCGATGCGGATGATGCGCACTGGCACCGCGTCGCCCTCTTTGACCAGCTCGCGCGGGTGCTGGATGCGGCCGTCGCCCATCTCGGAGACGTGGATCAGGCCCTCGACGCCGTCCTCAAGGCGGGCAAACGCGCCGAATGAGGCCAGCTGGGTGATCGTGGCCTCCACGAGCTGACCAAGCTGGTAGCGGCCATTGATCGTTGACCACGGCTCGTCCTGCGTCCGCTTGATCGACAGCGCGATGCGCTTGCGGTCGTTGTCAATGTTGAGGACGTAGACTTTGGTCTTGTCGCCAACCTTGAGCAGCTCGGCGGGATGCTTGACGCGGCTCCACGACAGCTCGCTGAGGTGGACCAGGCCGTCGGCGCCACCGATGTCGACGAACGCGCCGAAGTCGGTGATTGACGTGACCGTGCCGGTGCGAACATCGCCCTCTTTGAGGTTCTCGATGATCTCATCCTTGCGGGCCTCGCGCACCTCTTGGGCCGCCTGGCGCTCGGACAGGATCAGGCGATTGCGGTTGCGGTTGATCTCGATAATCTTCAGCGTGAGCTTGCCGCCGACCAGCTTAGCCATGTCCGACTGCTTCTGGGCGTCGGGGCCGCGGCTGATGCCGCTGACCTGCGAGGCCGGCACGAAGCCGCGCACGCCGTCGAGGTCCACGAGCAGACCGCCCTTGTTGTAGTTGCGCACGGCCGCCTGAAGCACGTCGCCGGCCTCAAACTGCTGCTGCAAGCGCCGCCACGACTTCTCCTGGCGCGCCTTGTCGAGCGAAAGGACCGCGCGGCCCTCTTTGTCCTCGGGCTGTAGCACGAAGACCAGGATCTCATCGCCAACCTTAGCGCGGCCTTCTCCTCGGTGGAGAACGACGACATTTCCTTGGCCGGCACAACGCCCTCGCTTTTCGAGCCGATGTCGACCAAGATCTCATCGCGGCTGACCAGCATAATAATGCCGTCCAGCGTGTCACCGTACTGAAGGTTGTAGTAGTTGTTGTTGGGGTTGTCGAGGAAGGCCTCCATCAACGCCCGATCGTCCTGCGGCTCTGGGTCGGGGCGACCGGCGTCTCCTGAGCGTCCGAGGTCGCAAGTGTTTGTTCTTCCATGCGGTGTGTGTATCCTTTTAAGCAGATTGACCGCCGTGTACACGGAGCGGCCTGCCCATAGTATAACCGCCAACTGACGTTTGTGCAACCGCCGGCACAGCGCTGAAATTGGCCCAAATCGGGGGTTGACAGCCGCATATCAGGCATGCTACGATACCGCCCGAGCAGAACAAGTGTTTGTACGCTGAGCCAGAGTGAATGACGATTCCCCGGCCTCCGTATGCCCACTGACGACATCTGATCAGAGCAACATTCATTGAAAAGGAGTACGTGCGATGTCGAAGGATCTCAACAAAGTGCAGTTGATCGGGCGGCTTGGCTTCGACCCCGAGACCAAGTACACGACCCAGGGAAGCGCCGTCACCACCATGCGGATCGCCTCCAGCCGGACCTGGCGCACCGCCGAGGGCGAGCAGCGCGAGGACACCGAGTGGTTCCGGGTTGTGGCCTGGAATAAGCTGGCTGAGATCTGCACACAGTATCTGACCAAAGGCTCGAAGGTCTACATTGAGGGTCGGCTACAGACCCGCTCGTGGGATGACCCGACCAGCGGCCAGAAGCGCTACAGCACCGAGGTCGTGGCCAACGATATGATCATGCTGGACAGCCGCCGCGACGGTGCCGCCCCGCCGGCCTACGACGAGGCGCCCGACATGGGCGACGCCGGCGAGCCGGATATGGAGCCAGAGGCTGGCCCGCCCGCCCGCAGCGCCCCGCGCGCCGCGAGCAACAATGGCGGCGGTGCGCGATCAGCGCCAGCTGCCCGGCCAGCGACGCCGCCCGCAGCGCCCCGGCGCCCGGTCGCCCCGGCCGCCAGCAACGACGACGAGGATCTGCCCTTCTAGCTTTTCTCGGTTTCATCCGCTCAAACGCGCCATCAGCATATGATGGCGCGTTTGCTGCATCTTGAAGCCTTAAACACGCCATTGGCACATATTGTGCTAGACTTTGCCGTAGCTAGCCCATCAAAGGAGGCCACTTGGTATGACCTACGAGCGCAACAATCAACCGAAGTATGACCGCAATGAGCTGCTGCTGATCGGCGCGGCGGCGGGGGCGCTGATCGCCACCGCAATCCAGGAGTTGCTGGCAAGCCGCCGCAAATCGCCGCTGGACCGTGCCCAGGATCGCGCCACCGAGCTGGCCGCGTTTGGCGGCGGCTATCTGCGCGACCTCAGCGCCTCGACCAGCGACTACTTGGAGGACCTGTCTAAGCAGTCTAGCAAGCAGTGGAAAAAAACCAAAAAGGTCGCCCGCAAGCAGGCCAAGCGTACCGGCAAGCAGGTTGATAGCCTGAAAGACGCCGCGGTAGAGGCGGTCGGCGTGCTGGCGAGCGGCGCCGTGCTCGACAAAGCGGCCGATTATTTATCGGACAGCAGCTCCAAGTCCAGCAAGCAGGCCAAGCGCTGGTTTGGCAAGGCCAGCGATGTCGCCGCCGACTATGTGGATGCGGCCAAAGATGTCGATGTCACCAAGCAGGGCAAGCGCTGGTTTGGCAAAGCCAGCGACATGGCCACCGACTATGTCGATGCGGCCGTCGATGCGGCCAAAGACGCCGATGTTGGCAAGCGTGGCAAAAAGCTCTGGGCCAAAGCCAGCGACGTGGCCGCTGACTATGTCGATGCGACCAAAGATGTCGATGTGGTCAAGCAGGGCAAGCGCTGGTTTGGCAAAGCCAGCGAAGCGGCCGCTGACTACGTGGATGCGGCCAAAGATGTCGATGTCGCCAAGCGTGGCACAAAGCTCTGGGCCAAAGCCAGCGATGTCGCCGCCGACTACGTGGACGTGGCCAAAGACGTTGACGTGGCCAAGCACGGCAAAAAGCTCTGGGGCAAGGCTGTGGACTACGCCGACACCGCGCGGTCAGCGGTGCAGGACGTTGAGTTCGACGAGCTTAAGGATAAGGCCCGCGATGGCGGCGATACCGTCACCGATCTGCTCAAGGCCGCCGGCGCCGCGGTGGCGATCAGCCTCGGCTCGGCCCGCGAGCGGCTGAACGACAGCGAGCTGCCCGACAAGGCCCGCGACTATGCCACGACGGTCGCCGATGTGGTCAAGGAGTACACCGCCACCGCCCGCGAGCGGCTGAATGACAGCGAGCTGCCCGACAAGGCCCGCGACTATGCCACGACGGTCGCCGATGTGGTCAAGGAGTACACCGCCACCGCCCGCGAGCGGCTGAATGACAGCGAGCTGCCCGACAAGGCCCGCGACTACGCCACGACCGTCGCCGATGTGGTCAAGGAGTACACCGCCACCGCCCGCGAGCGGCTGGAGGATGCCCATCTCGCCGACAAGGCCAAGACCTATGCGGCCACGGCGCGTGAGCGGCTGGAGGATGCCAACCTCCCCGAGAAAGCCCGCGACTATGCGGCGACCGCCCGCGACTACGGCAAGGTCAGCGCGGCCAAAGTCAGCGAGAAGGCCACGCAGGTCGCTGATCGCACCACTGAGACCGCCAATGAGGCCCGCGCCCGCGTGCGCAAGCAGGTCAAGCTGGCCAAGCGCCGGACCCGCTGGGGCACCCGCGCCTTTATCGTCGGCCTGCTCGCCGGCGTGCTTGCCGCCCCGCAGAGCGGCAAGCGCACCCGCGACACGCTCCAGGCGTTTGTTGAGGCAATCCTCGACATCCTGACGCCCGAGGATACGATGACGGCGTAGGGACTCATCCCGCAAGCGCGGCCCGGCTGGACTACCAGCCGGGCCGTTGCGTTAACGCCGCCGGGGCCGCGCGGCGCTGCGGTGGCCGGGCCGGGCCAGCAGCGCGCCCAGGGCGCACAGCGCAAACGCCCCAATCGCCGCCCAGACCACCGAGACGCTGACCTCCTCGCCCGGAAACGGAAAGGTGTACAGCGCCGGCAGGCTCAGAAAGCGCTCGGCCTGCCAGCCGGCGATGCCGCCTAGCATCGCGAGGACAAAGCTGAGCAGCCAGCCGGCCAGCGTCCAGCCGGCAAACAGGCGGATAACTATCGCGACCGCCGCCGAAACAATCAGCAGGGTGATCAGCGTTTCAATATTCATAGAGTAACCCTCAAAGTTGCCGCGGGATTATAGCACCGTGCGCCGTGCGGCTATGCTATCATGGCTCGACACCGCGCTTTACGCTGGGCTGCGCGGCCCTCAACGCCCGCATATATTTCAAAAGGTGTGCCTATGCACGTTGATGTGCTCCTGATTATTGTGCAGCTGATCTTTCTTGAGGGCATCCTCTCGCTCGACAATGCGGCTGCGCTGGGCGCGATGGTCACACGGCTGCCGGCGGATGCGTCGATTCCGTGGCCGCGGGCGCTGCACGGGCTGGGCCGGCTGCTCGATCCCATACTTGGCAAGCAGCGTGGCGCGGCGCTCAAAGTTGGGCTGCTCGGCGCCTACGTCGGCCGCGGCCTGATGCTGCTGGTCGCGACGATTATTATTCAGAACCAGTGGCTGCGCTTGATCGGCGGGCTGTATCTGCTGTATTTGGCGCTCAACTACCTGGGCGAGCTGGGCCATCGCCTTGATAACGCCGATGCGCCGCAGCCGCTCCCTGAAACCCCGCCGAATTTTTGGCTCGTGGTGCTGATGGTCGAGCTGGCCGACCTGGCCTTTAGCCTTGATAACGTGGTCGCGGCCGTGGCGCTCTCCGATCAGTACTGGGTCGTGCTAATCGGCGTTGGCATCGGCATTCTGTTTATGCGCTTCGCCGCCACGCTCTTCACCCGCATGATCAGCTGGGAGCCGCGGCTGGAGACGACCGCCTATCTGCTGATCGGCGCGATCAGCATCGAGCTGCTGCTGGATGACCTGTTCCACATTCACTTTGGGACGCTCGTCGTCGGCCCGCTGCACATCAATGCCGAGGCGCAGCAGTTCGGGGTGACGCTGATGATCATTGGCATCACGTTGGCCTTCGCGCGCGTTCGCTGGCTCCAGCCGCTCAACGTCATCTGGCGGCCGCTGCTGGTAGTCTGCCGCGTGCTGCTGTATCCGTTCCAGTGGCTGCTGTGGCCGGTGCGGGCGCTGGCGGGGCTGGTCGGCAGCTTAGTGCGCGCCCGTCAAGCGCGGCCCTAGCGCCGCTCCCACAAATTTTGATAGCTGACGGGCCACAATCACGGCGATTGTGGCCCGTTTGTTGATGCTACTGATCATGACCAAAGGAGTAACCGACGTGCGACGACAAGGCGCAATGATTCTCATGGTGGCGCTGCTGCTCAGTGTGCTCGCAGTGCGGCCGGCGCAGGCGGCGCTGCCGGCGGGCTTCAGCGACGCGCTGGTGGCGGCGGTCGACGGGCCGACTGGCCTGGCTTTCACCCCCGACGGCCGGCTGCTGGTGACAACTCAGGGCGGCCAGCTGCGCGTGATCAGCGGCGGCAGCCTGCTCCCGGCGCCGGCGCTGGACCTCGGGGCCAAGCTGTGCAATAACTCCGAGCGCGGGCTGCTGGGCGTGGCGGTTGACCCGGCCTTCGCGACCAACCATTTCGTCTACCTCTACTACACCTTCGACCGCGCTGGCGACGGTGCGTGCGAGCAAAACACTGCTCGTAGCCCAGTCAACCGCGTGGCCCGCTGGATTTTGCCCGACTCGAATGTGGTCAGCGCGAGCAGCGAGACGGTGCTGATCGACAATATTCCGTCGCCCAACGGCAACCATAACGCCGGCGACCTGCACTTTGGCCACGATGGTCTGCTGTATATCAGTGTCGGCGACGGCGGCTGTGACTATCTGGGCGACAGCGGCTGCGCCGGCGGCAACGACGCCTCGCGTGATGACCATGTGCTGCTGGGCAAGCTGCTGCGCATTACCCGCGACGGCGCGATCCCCAGCACCAACCCGTTTCGCGGCACCGACAGCGCCCGCTGCAACGTCGCCGGCCGCACCGACCCCGGCAAAAAATGCCAGGAGACCTATGCCCACGGCTTTCGGAACCCATTTCGCTTTGCTGTGGACCAGAACACCGACCGCATCTGGGTCAACGATGTCGGCCAGGGCATCTGGGAGGAGATCGATGAGCTACAGGCCGGCGCCGACTACGGCTGGAATGTGCGCGAGGGCCACTGCGCCAACGGCTCGGACACTGACTGCGGCCCGCCGCCCAGCGGGATGACCAATCCGCTCTACGACTACAGCCACAGCATTGGATGCGCCTCGATCACCGGCGGCGCGTTTGTGCCGCGCGGCGTGTGGCCGAGCAGCTATGACGGTGCCTATCTGTTCAGCGACTATGTGTGCGGACGGATTTTTACGCTGCGCGGCACCCCGCTGGCCCGCACTGATTTTGCCACGAATCTCGGCGGCAGCAGCGCGGTTGCGCTGATCTTTGGGCCGTTTGGCGCGAACGCAGGCGCTCTACTACACGACCTACGCCGGCGGCGGCCAGGTGCGGCGGATCAGCTACAGCGGCACTACCAATCGCACGCCGGTGGCGGCGCCGCAGGCCACGCCCACCGCTGGCGGTGTGCCGCTCGATGTTAGCTTCGACGGCCGCGCGAGCAGCGACGCCGACGGCGACCCGTTGACCTTTGACTGGAACTTCGGCGACGGCACGGCGCACGGCACAGGCGCTACGACTACTCATCGCTATACGGCGGCCGGCGTCTACCAGGCGACGCTGGTGGTCAGCGATAATCGCGGCGGTACGTCAGCGCCGGTCAGCGTGCGGATCGATGTCGGCAATACCGCGCCCGTCGTGACCATCACGGCGCCCAGCGCGAGCGCGCAGTTTGCCGTCGGTCAGCAGATCACGCTGACCGGCCAAGCCACCGATCAGCAGGATGGCGCGCTGCCAGGGAGCGCACTTTCATGGCGGGTGATCAAGCACCACAGCACCCACGCCCACCCGTTTTTGCCGGCCACCGCTGGCAGCAGCGTGACGATCACGGCGCCAGCGCCGGAGGATTTGGGCGCGACGACCAATAGCTACCTGGAGCTGGAGCTGACCGCCACTAACTCGCGGGGCTTGCAGAGCGTGGTGACGCAGACGCTCCAGCCGCATCTGGTCAACATAACGCTGACGACCAGCCCAGCCGGCCTCCAGCTGCGCGCCAACGAGCTGACCGTGCGCGGCCCGCAGACCGTGGTCTCGTGGGAAAGCTTTATGCTGAGCGTGGTGGCGCCTGGCCAGCAGCTGGGCGGCCAGTGGTACGCCTTCGACCGCTGGGGCAACGGCAGCCGCTCGGCCGCGCGCACGATCACGACGCCGGCGACCGCCACGACCTACACGGCGACGTTTTTGCCAGCCGCCGGGCTGCGCTGGCTGCCGCTCGTGCGGCGCTAAGCTACGAGTACGCACAGGCGGGATCGCGGCGCCTGCCACGATCCCGCCTGTTTTTTGCCCGCGCTGCTTAGCCGAGGAGTTTGTCGATCGCCGCGCCCAGCTGCTGTAGCGTCGAGACGTAATGAATCTGGTCCATCAGCGGCGCGTAGCGGTGCATATCGCTGTCGCCGGTGCCCCACTGCCGCTGCTGCTCAGGCGTAAACCACAGCACGCGCTTGGCATGGCGCTTCAGGGTCTGCACACAGTCCAGCCGCGGGTCGCGGTAATTATTCCGGCCGTCGCCCAGCACGATCACCGTCGTGCGGCGGTCGATGGCGTCCAGGTGGTCGCGGCAGAACGTCGCCAGGCTGGCGCCCAGGTCGGTCGAGTAGTGGCCGGGCGGGATGCGCTGTAGCACCTCGCGGATCGCGCCCTCGGGCCGCTGGCCCACAAAATCCTCGGTGATGTCGTGCATGTCGCCGATAAACGCGAACGAGCGGGTCCGCGCCACGGTGTCCTGTAGCTCGTACATCAGCGTCAGCATAAAGGTGGCGTGCGGTCGCATCGAGGTCGAGATGTCGCAGATGACGGCCATCTTGGGCTTGAGCCGCTTGCGCTTGTACTGGAGCTCAATCGGCACGCCGCCGTAGCGCTGGGCGCGCCGAATGGTCGCTTTGGCGTCCAGCGTGCCGCGGCGGTTGCGGCGATTCCGCAGCGCCGCCCGCGTGCTTGAGCCGCGCCACCATCCGCCGCACCTCGTCGCGCAGCATCTCGATCTCGCGCGGCGTGAGCTGGTCAATCGGCTGGTTCATCAGGTCGGCGATCGGGTCGTGCTGGAGCTGCTCGGCCATTTGCCGCGCGGCGTTCTGGCCCACAAACTGCTCGATCTGCTGCTCCAGCGAGTTCGCATTGCCCTCGGCTAGGTCGCGCACCTGCTGGCGGCCCTGCTGGTCCATACCCGCCTCGCGCAGCGCCTCGTCCAGCTTCTGCATCAGCAGCTGGAGCTGCTCCAATCCCAGCTGGCGCTCCATCTGCTGCATAATATACTGCTGCATCTGTGGCGACATCGAGCGCATCCGCTGCATGCCGGCCTGCCGCGCCAGCCCCTGCAGCTCCTCATTGGTTAGGCCCTCGCCGTTGGTCAGGCGATTCAAGAGGTCGCGCAGGCGCTCGCCGAGCTGGTCCATCAGCTGGTCGAGCGCCTGCTGGAGCTGCTGCTGTTGCTCATCGCTGAGCTGCTCGCTCATCGGCTGCATCGGTGGCGTCCCAATGCTGAAATACGCCGGGAACATCTGGTCAAAGATGGCGAAGTCAGCGTGCTCCTTGATCAGCGTGCTGCGCAGCGCGGCCCGGAATAGCTCGCGGTCCTGGATGCCCAGCATCTCGATGGCCCGCAGGCCGTCGGCGCTTTCGGCCAGCGACACGCGGACGCCGGCGGTCCGCAGCGCTTGAATAAACTCGACAATTCGTTCTTCCATGGCTGCCTCCATCAGGCGCAGTTGGCGGCCGGCTAGTTATTATTATTCCGCCGCCCGCCGCTCTGGAGCGCCCGGCGGGCGCGCTGCACATCGCTCTCGTGCTTGAGCAGCACGGTCAGGGTGTTGTCAAGGGTTTCGCGGTCGAGGCTGCGGGCGTTGAGCATCACCAGCGCCCGCGCCCAGTCAAGCGTCTCCGAGACGCTGGGCGATTTTTTGAGGTCCAGGCTCCGCAGCTTCTGGACCAGCTCGACGGCCTGCTGCGCCAGCTTGGGCGCCAGCGCCGGCACCTTGAGCTGCACGATCCGCAGCTCCTCGGCCTCGGTCGGGTAGTCGACAAACAGGTACAGGCAGCGCCGCTTCAGCGCCTCGCTCAGCTCGCGGGTGTTGTTCGAGGTCAGCACCACCGTCGGCTGCTGGCGGGCTTTGAGCGTGCCAAGCTCGGGGATCGACACCTGAAAATCGCTCAGAATTTCAAGCAGAAAGGCCTCAAACTCCAGAGTCGGCGCGATCGATCTCATCGATCAGCAGCACCACTGGCTCCTCAGACAGGATCGCCCGGAGCAGCGGCCGCTGGAGCAAAAAGCGCCGCGAGAAAAAGACATCTTCCTCGGCGGCCAGGCGGTCGGCGGCGTCGCTCAGCGAGGTCGCGCCGCTGAGCGTATCTTTGAGCTGGTCGCGCAGCAGCTGCGTGTACAGCATCTGCTTGGCATACTCCCACTCGTAGAGCGCTTTGGTCTCGTCCAGGCCCTCGTAGCACTGCAGCCGGATCAGCTCGCGGCCGTTGGCCAGCGCCCACGATTTGGCCAGCTCGGTCTTGCCAACGCCGGCCGGACCCTCGGCCAACAGTGGCTTGCCGAGCTTTTCGGCCAGAAACAGCACGGTAGAAATATCGTCGGAGGCAAGATACTGCTGGGAGGCAAGCGCATCGCGGACATCAGTCATAGAGGCGAGCGGCATACAAACTCCTTCTCAGGTCCAGGCGCCGCCAGAGGTGCGGCGTGGACCAACGTGCCTGTCATTGTACCAGCATTGATCGGACCCCGACCTGCTCATTCGGGCAGGCGCAAACGACACATTGACGTTTACACTTTTTGACTATATGATGAGCTAACGGTCCTAGTAGCAGGGGGCAAATGGTATGCGGAAGTACGGGCGAAGTGCGGGCGGTGTGTGGCTGGTGATGATGTTGGTGACAGGACTCCTGGGCTGGTTACAGCCGGGGACGGCGCGGGGCGCGAACTGGTAAAAATTTGGTATTGGTCGGCGGCGGGCTGCTGGACACCAACGCGGCGGTGTATAACCGGATCGTGACGATGGCGGGCGGCCGCGGCGTCGCGCGCATCGGCATTATCACCGCGGCCTCGGTGCCGCCGAGCCAAGACCCCGACGCCGGCACCTCGGCCGCCTCGAACTCCGCGGCCAACGGTGCGTACTACGCCAACCTGTTCAAGGCCACCTATGGCGCCGCCGACGCGCAGTGGATTCCGATTGACCTTGATCACATCAGCAATAATTCGTCATCGGGCGTCATCGCCCAGCTCAACGGCATGACCGGCTTCTTTTTTGGCGGCGGCGACCAGTCGCGGCTGATCACCTGCTTTCTGCTGAGCAACCGCAGCAACTCGCCAGCGATGGCCGCGATTCGCACCAAGTTTGCCAACGGCGCGGTCGTGGCCGGCAGCAGCGCCGGCACCGCGATCATGGCGCAGGCGCCGATGATCACCGGCGGCGAGAGCTACGACGCGCTGCGCTACGGCGCCTACACGTCGGTGCGCGGCGATGACCTGTCCTATGATGCGCAGGGCGGCTTCGGGTTTTTCACCTACGGCCTGATCGACACCCACTTCAGCGAGCGCGGGCGGCAGGGTCGCCTGGTGCGGCTCGCATCCGACCGCGCCAAAACGATGGCCTACGGCGTGGACGAGAACACTGCGCTCGTTGTCACCAACGAGGACACGGCCAGCGCCAACATGGAGGTCCTCGGGCAGGGCGGCGTCTCGATCTTCGACCTGGGCGCGGCGACGGTCGGCACCGGCACCTACTGGTCGATCAGCAACGTCAAGGAAACGTATCTGACCGTCGGCGACACCTTCAACCCCGCGACCAAAGCGGCGACCATCGCCAGCACCAAAACCGCGCTGGTTGGCCGCGAGGCGTATAGCACCGCGATGAGCGCGACCCGCGACGTGTTCAGCAGCCCGAACAATCTGAACTCGGCTGGCACCCGGCGCAACCCGCGGATGTTTGCCACGGTCGCCACCGATCTGTTTGATAGCCGCAGCGCCTACACCTACGGCCAAACCTACGAGACCGGGCCGATCTTCGAGGTCAAATTTACCAAAAGCACGACGCTTGGCTCGGCGGGCTACCAGGGCAACGTCGGCGGCGTCAGCACCTATAGCTTCAAAAATCTGCGCCTCGACTTCTACCGCTACTAAATCACAGCGACTTAACGACTGGAGGGGCGCCGCAGCAAGCGGCGCCCCTCCTCAATTCTTGGTGCGCGGGCTACTTTTTGCGCCCGAAAAACCCAGTCTTCGCGGGCGGTGGCGGCGCCGCTTCGCCCAGCAAGCCCTTGCGAAAATCGGCCATATCGTTGTCGCCGCTGGGTTCAGCCATGTCGACCGGCGCGGAGACCACCGTCGGCACCGGCGCGGCGGGCGCGGATGACGGGCTAGCGGTCGGATCGGCGGCAACCTCCACCGGCGCGGCTGGCTGAAACGGCCGAATCTCGGCGTAGGCCGTCGTTGAGGGCAGCGCATCCAGCGCCCGCAGGTGACCAACCAGCAGCAGCTGGCGCTCAATCGCCGTCTCGGGGAAGGCCAGCGGGCGCGGCCGGGCATCGATCAGCACGCCCAGCGCGCTGCCGCTGATGGCCGCCTCGGTCGAGAGCACCTCGGCGCCGCGGGGATTTTGGCCGATGGCCACGCCCGGCGCCGGCTGCACCCGCAGCGTCGCGCGACGCCCGCGGGCCAGTGGCAGCCGTGCAATCGTCCCGGCCTCCACCGTGATGCGCAGTGGCTCGCCGCCGACCGGCGTTAGCTCAACCTCGGCGACCTGGCCCTGGAGCTGGCCGTAGGGCACGATCACCGTCGCCAGCGGCCCATTGTTGAGCGCATCCTGCTCCAGCAGACAGGCGGCCGCGTCGGCATCAACTCGCGCCAGCGCGCCGCCGGCCGCCAGCAGCCCAAAGCTGTCCAGGTAAATATCGATGGCCATTGCCATCGTCGATCCCTCCAGGCTCAGCGCATCGAGGATCGTCAGCGCCGCCAGACCCGGCCGCGGCGACCGCGCGACGGCGCCGCCGACAATCACTAGGTCAATGGGCGCCGTGGGACGCTCATCGCGCAGCGCCGCGTAGACCTGGCGCAGTCCCTCACGCAGCAGCGCGTGATCGAGCAGCAGGTCATCGAGGTCGGCGGGCGCATGCGGCGACAGCAAGCGGCGGTTCAGCAGGCGATTTTCCAGCTGCTCGGGGGTGAGGTCAAACGGCAGCCAGCGGAGCAGCGCGCCCTCGCCAATGCTCATCAGGATGTCGAGCGCCCCGATCTGCGTGCCGCAGCGGCCGCTGATTGCCTCAGAGTAGTGGCTGTCGCTGTAGAGCAGCGCGCTGGCCCGCATCGCGCCCATGTCCAGGAACAGCACATTGCGGCCAAAGCGCTGGCCCAGAAAGCGCAGCGCCAGGCTTTGATCCTCGACCGCGCTGGTCACAGTGCGGCTGCGCATCCGGCGCAGGCCATCGATGCCGGGCAAGTCTTGGAGATAGTGCTGGGCATACAGGTTACGCAGCACATTGCGGGTCGGCTCAAGGCGCTCGACGCGCTCGTTGGGCCGCAGGTTATCAACAATGATCAGCGGCACGCTCTGAGTCAAATACCTGCTTGACCTGCTCAACGGCGCTGCTGTTGCCGGCCAGCACGACCGAGGGCGGCGGCGTGTGTTGCTGCTCGATCAGCCGCACGATCTCGGCCAGGCGGCGAAGCGGCGCGATCGCGCTGCCCTCAATACCGCCGGTCAGGACGATGACATCGGGGCGGCGCTGGGCCAACTGCACGATCTGGCGATTCACCCAGTCGCCCTGGGCGCTGCCGGCCTCATCCAGGGCAAAGGTGTTGAGAATCTGGCTGTAGGTCGCGCGGCTGGCATGCTGGGCCGCCCGCGCCGAGCGCTCGGCCGATAGCCCGAGGATCAGCACGGTGAGCACGCCGCCGGCGCTGGTTGAGACAACGATCTGCTCCACGCCGCTGCCTTGATCATTCATGGGGATGATCAGATTGCCATCACGCAGCAGCTGGCGGCCGGTTGTTTCCTCAATCGTCGCCACCGCCGCCAGAATCCCAACTGTCAGATCATTGCTGGGCGGCGCCACGGTGCTCCAGGTCTCGGCACGGGCGATCAGCCGATAGGTGTTGTCCACGCCGTCGACCAGCGTGACCCGCGTTAGCGCCGTGCCAACCTCGGCCACCAGTAGTGAGCGATAGGCTTCCGGCAGTGCTTTGTCTGTCACGCGCCCCCCACGAGTTGTTGAATCCAGGCGACGATGCCGCTCAGCTGCCCGACCAGCGCCGCCACATAGGTCGTGATCGCCGCGGCAAAAAACACGCCAAACGCTGCGAGCACCAGGCCGCGCCCGACGCTGCGGCCGGCCCGGCTGAGCACGGTACTCTGCGGGCTGGTCGTGTAGGTCATGCTAAACAGCGTCAGAATCGTGAGCGTGGCGACTGTGACGCTGCCCAGCTGCACGGCAGTATCGCCGCCGCCAAAGCCTGGCAGTCGCATCGTGTGGATCAGCTGCGGCACCAGCGTGCCACGCAGCGCGCCCAGCAGCGTCAGCGCCGCCCCAACGCCAAACAGCAGCGCCAGCGGATAGTTTGCCAGGCTGGTGAAGGTTTGGTGACCGAAGCGGGTAGATAACATAATGATTAGTACCAACCCAACCCCGAGCGTCACGATCAGCGTCGGTCTGTCGGGCCGCACCAGCAGTCTGCTGGACCGGCGCAATGATCGCCGCGCGCAGCAGCGTCGCCGCGACGTAGCCCAGCGTCAAGCCCACTAGCACATGCTGCGCCAGCCGATAGGCCGGATTGTCCGCAAACGCCCGGCTCAAAATAATGACCGTCAGCACCGCTGCGAGGCCGCCGCCAACTACTGGTCCCATACGCTCGCCTCTCCCTGCTGACGCTGGCGCCGCCCGGCCAAAAACGCCGGCACTGCGCCGATCAGCGCCAGCAGCCCCACGCCAGCCGCGCCCAGCGCCGTGGCATCCAGCTCATGGCCGACCGCATCGCTCGCGGTCAGCGCCTGGAGATCGTCGCCGCCGGACATGAGGTGCAGCGTTTGGTCCGTGAGATAGGGCCGCAGCTGCGGTCCCACCTCGGCCGGGCTGACAAATAGCATTGGGACAGCGGGCGTGGCGGCATGGATTTGCTCGACCCACTGCTGGGCATCGCGCTGCTCGTCAGCGATCACCACGATCAGCCCCAGCCGATCCAGGCGGCATTCGCTGCTCTGGCCGCTGGGAACCGCGCACATATTTTGGATCACCGTTGGCTGAGTGCGAAGGTCCTGGCCGCTCATATCCTGCGCAAACGCGCTGTCGAAGCCCTGCGCCAGGCGCGCCAGCGCCAGCGTGCCGCCGGGCTTGTAGCCCAGATTGACCAAGCCCAGCCCCAGCGTTTGATAGAACGGGTCGGCGGCGGCGCGCAGCGTGTCGGCCGCCGCGTCGGCCAGCAGCCGGCCCTGGACATCGGTGCTGAGCAAAATGAGTGGGACTTTATGAGCAGTCAGCTGCTCCAGGACCACCGTGGTCAGCGGCCGAAGCTCGGCCTGCCGGCTAGCATCCGCCTCAAATGCGACGAGCACGGGCTGGCCAGGCGTCAGCGCCGCCAAGCGCTGCGTCGCGGCGACCATCGTAGTAGTCGGCGCGGGTGCGGCACCCAAGCGCAGCCCGAAGCGCGGCGCCAGCAGCGCCCACAGCACGATCGCCAGCACCAGCACAATCGCCAGAATTTGCGCGATCTGGACCCATCGGTTACGCCGGACTGGCGCGGGAGCCGGCATCGGCTCAGGGACCGGCGCGGCGATGAGCTGCTCCAGCATCTCCATTGCGGCCAGCCGCTCGGGGCTGCGCGTGATTGTCCGGCGGGTGGGCGCGCTGGCCGGAGCTTGCTGGGCAGCTTGCTCGGCCGGTGCAGCGGCGTCCACCAAGTAGGTCGGCACATTTTGGCGCGCCGCTGGCTCGGTAGCCTGCGTAGTGCCGCGCAGCCAGCTGGGCAGCTCAAGGCCGCCGAGCAGCTCATTGGGCGCCGCCTGTGGGGGCCGGGTATCATCCTCGAGCCACTGTGGCAGCGGCCCGGTTGCGCTGTCATTCGGCTCGTCGAAATTATCGAGCCAGCTGGGCAGATCGCTGGCGCTGGCGGCAGGGGCGGCGGGCGCGTCGTATACCCGCGCGCCGGTGTCCTCAGACTTATCGAGCCGCACGGTCCGCGGGGCGCTCGGCGCCACAGCTTCAGGGCTGGCTGCGGGCTGCGCCGGGCCATCGTCGCGGAGCCAGGCCGGCAACCCGGCGCTGTCATCGGTGGGCGTGCTGTCGCTGAGCCAGTCCGGCGCCGAAGCGTCGTCGGTCGTCGCTGGCTCGGCGCTGCGCCAGGCTGGGGCGGCGTCGGCTGCGGGTGCCTCAGCTGCTTGCTCCGGCGCGCTGGGCTGTAGCCAGCTCGGCAGCGCATCCTGGACCCCTGGCTCAGTATCACGGAGCCAGACCGGAATTGCAGGGTCGTCTGGTGGCGCTGCGCTGGCTGTTTCATTGAGCCAGCTTGGAACGTCAGTGGCGGGCGTGATGGTCGGTGCAGAATCAGTGAGCCAGCTAGGTCCCTCGGCGCTGGGCGCAGCGGCAGGCGGCGCAGGATCAGTGAGCCAGCTGGGACCATCATTGCTAGGCGTAGCGGCGGGCGGCGCCGGATCGGTGAGCCAGCTTGGTTCCGCAGTGCTGGGCGCAGCAGGCGGCGTGGGATCGGTGAGCCAGCTAGGACTATCATTGCTGGGCGTAGCGGCGGCCGGTGCAGAATCAGTGAGCCAGCTAGGCCCCTCGGCGGCGGACGCGGCAGCTGGGCTGCTGCCAAGATCGCCCAGCTCATCTGACCAGTCTGGCAGCGGCACATCCGGAGTTTCAATCCCCAGCTCGCTGGACCAGTCGGGCACGGCCAGCGTCATCTCATCGTTGGCGGCGGGCGCCTGGCCGCTTGGAGCGGCGTTGACATCGCTGCTAAGCCACGACGGCAGCTCAGCGGTAGCCGGATTAGCTGCCGGTGTAGGACCGCTGTCATCACGCAGCCAATCGGGAATGGCGCCAGCCTCAGCGGTTGGCTGCTCGAGTGTGGGCGCCGAGGTCGGCGTAGCGGCGGAGGCGTCGTCCTGGAGCCAGCTGGGCAGCGCATTGGCGGGCGCGGCGTTCGGCGGGTTCGTCGGCGCAGCGCTGGGCGACTCGTCGCGCAGCCAATCAGGCAGCTCGTTGATGGCAGCGGTGGCGGGCGCTGGACTCGTCGGCGCGGCGGGCGGATCATCGCGGAGCCAGTCGGGCAGCGCATTGGCGGCAGCGGCGGCGGGCGCTGGACTCGTCGGCGCGGCGGGCGGATCATCGCGGAGCCAGTCGGGCAGCGCATTGGCGGCAGCGGCGGCGGGCGCTGGCAAAGTTGGTGCAGCGGGCGACTCGTCGCGGAGCCAGTCAGGCAGCGCATTGGCGGCAGCGGCGGCGGGCGCTGGCAACGCTGGTGCAGCGCCGGTGGACTCGTCACGGAGCCAGTCGGGCAGGTCATTGGCGGTAGCGACGGCTGGCGGTGTGAGCGCGGGGCTACTTGTCGGCGCGGCGGGCGACTCGTCGCGCAGCCAGTCAGGCAGCTCGTTGGCTGGTGCTGTGGCAGGCGACGGACTCGCTGGTGCGGCGGCAGGTGCCGGCGGTGTATCGTCTTGGAGCCAGCTTGGTAGCGGGCCAGCTGAGGAGGGCGCTGGACTCGTCGGTGCGGCGGGTGGATCATCGCGGAGCCAGTCGGGTAGCTCGTTGGCTGCAGCGTCGGCCTGCGGCGTAGGCGGTGTGGGCGGCGCGTCGTCCTGGAGCCAGCTAGGCAGCGCGCCGCTCGTCGGCGCAGCAGCGCTCGGCTCCTCGCTTGCAACCGCGGTCGGCTCGGCTGGCCCACGGAGCCAGTCGGGCAGCTCATCCTGGGGCGCGGGCGCTGCGAGCTGCACCGCCATCGGCGGTGGTGTGGTGTCTTCGCTCAGCCAGTCGGGCAGTGCGTCGACCCTCGTGGCCGGCGTGGGGGCGGCTGGCGGGGCCTCATCGCGCAGCCAGTCGGGCAGTGCGGCGGCTGGCCCGGCCGGCGGCGCTGCCAGCGCTGGCACCGGCGAAGGATCAGCCTGAAGCTCGCGCAGCCAGTCGGGAACGTTGGTGTCAGCCGGCAGCGGCTGCTCGGGCGCCGCGGCGTCATCCGCGACGAGCCAGGCCGGCAGGCTGGCGGGAGCAGACGGCGGCGCGACAACGATGGTCTGCCCACAATTGCCGCAAAATTTGTTGGCTGCTGGATTTTCAGTTCCGCAGTGTTGACACTTAATCAACGTCCGCTCCTACTGGTCAAAATATGGCTGGTCGAAGCCAAGTAGTACCCGGATACTAGCAAGCATCGCACCCAGGCCAATGCCCAGCAGCAGGCCGCGGGTCACACCGACCACCGGGTAGGTCCGCAGCCAGTCCAGGGTGGCGCTCAGGCCAGGCACCGCGGCCGCCCAGGGGCCACCGACCAGCAAAAATAGCGCCGCCACCACCAGGATGACGCTGGCCTCTGCCGGCCGAACCTGCATCGCCTGCCAGCTCGCCCGCAGCGCAAAAAACGTCAGTAGCCCAATCAGCGAGCCGGCCAGCGGCTGGTAGATATACCGGAAGATCTCGCCGGCGATGACCCGCAGGTCGCCGCCAAGCAGATCGGCGCTGAGTTGGATCGCGAAGCTGGCCACGAGCGCGGTGATCAGTGCAAGGCGGTTGAGCCGCTCTTTGCCGGCCCGCACCGCCTTGAGGTGGATGGTCAACAGATTGCCGACGCCCAGCAGCACGCCGCCGGCCGTCACAATCTGCGCGATTTCGAGCAGCGCGGTGCTGACCAGATTTGGCTGGTAGAAGCCAACAATAACGAGCGTGCCAATAATGCCACTCAGGATCACGGGCAAAAAACGTCGCAGGCGCATGCGTCCTCAGAAGCTAACGATTTGATCGAGCGACGGCAGATTGAGCTGGAACAGCGCCACCGCCAGCTGATACAGCATGCCCAGCATCAGAATAACCAGCACCGTGCGGCGCAGGGCATCCTGCGTCATCAGGCGGGCCTGTGGCAGCGGCGTGCCGGCCACATACGCCTCAGCCGCCCACAGCTCCTCGCCCACCAGCGTGGCGGCGGTGCTTAGGGTCAGTACGGGCAGCGCGCTGAGATTGGTGGCAGCCGCCACCTGCGGCAGCAGCGCCGGGCTATCAGCGGTGATCAGCAGCGCCTCGGCGCCGTAGTCGCCGGCCAGGATGCTGGCCTCGAACGGCTGGCTGTGAGTGCGGGCTGCGACGCCGGCGGCGTAGGCGACCGGCGTTTGCTGCGCGACCAGCAGCAGATCATCGGTGGGATAGTCGCCGGCAAAGCCGGTGGCCTCGTAGGCCTGTCGGACCAGGCCGCGGGCCGCCGCGTGGGCTGCAATGTCGCCCGTCGTAACCGCCACGCTGCCGCCGCGGCGCGTGGTGCTCTCGGTCAGGCGCTGCGCCAGCAGCAGCGCCGCCATCGTCTCGCCCGATGGCCCGAGCAGCGGCGCTTGGGTGCTGCCGATGCCGATATGAACCGGCCGGCCCAACTCGACGGCTTGGCCGAGGCGGCGCTGGAGGTCGGCGAGGCCGGGCAGTGGGCGGAACATGGGCAGCCGGCCGGCGCGGGCGCGGGAGTAGTGCAGCCAGGTGAACACCACGGCCAGCCCCGGCAGGAGCAGCGCCAGCAGCAGCGGCAACAAGCGAAGAAATTGCTCAACGATTGGCATAGCGGGCCGCCTTACGCTTGTCATCCTAGCTGACGATAACAGTATGTACTAAGCGGATTCGGTGTCGTGCTCGTCTTACAGCTGGGCCGCAGACAGCCAAAAGAGTGTACAAGAAAGCCCTAGAGGTGTCAACCGCGGTTAGGTGCGCTGCGTTGCGGCGCTCCGCTGCCGTGGATCAAGCCGTGTTTCCAGCCAGCGCAGTGCATAGTTGGTGCCGAGCGCTAGGGCGCCGACCAGCACCGCGCCGGTCCAGATTTTGTCGTAGCGGCCGGTCTGGGCGATGCCGTCAAACAAGAGCCGGCCCAGACCGCCGGCGCCAAACTTCGCACCAATTGTCGCCGCACCAATCGCCACGATCGCCGCCAGCCGCAGCCCCGCCAGGATCACCGGCGCGGCCAGCGGCAGCTCGACGCGCCACCAGCGCTGCCAGGCGGTCATGCCCAGGCCGCGGGCCGCCTCGACCAGCGCTGGGTCAATCGCGGTTAGGCCGGCGACCACGTTGCGCACCAGGATCACCTGGGCGTAGATGACGAGCGCAGCAATCACCGAGCGGCTGTTGAGGCCGAAGATCGGCAGCAGCAGAATCATCAGCGCGATGCTGGGGATGGTGTACAAAATGCCGAGCGCGCCCAGCACCGGCGTGGCCAGCCGCCGGTAGCGCACCACCAGCCAGCCCAGCGGCAGGGCGATCGCCAGCGCGATGATCAGCGCGGTGCCGACCATCTGGAGGTGTTGGCCGACGAGGCGGGCGATCTCGCCCGGATTGCGCAGGGCGTAGGTCATGGTCGGCCCGGCTGGCGCAGCTGGTCCAGCGCCAGCACCCCGACCGGCCGCAGCCCGTCGGTGATGATTAGCTGCTCGCTGCTGGCGCCGAGCAGCAGCGACAGCGCCTGGCGCAGCGTGGCGTCGTGGGGCAAGGTGGGCGCGGCGCCGGCGACGAAGCCCGGCGGCAGCGGACGCATCGCCGCGGTGGCCGGGATCAGGCTGAGCTGCCGCACCAGGTCGTCGGCGCCGATCAGCGCGCGGACAAACGGTGTGGCCGGCGCCGTCAGCAGCGCCAGCGGCGGCGCATACTGCACAATCTTGCCCTGCTCCATCACAATGATCTGGTCGGCGAGCCGCAGCGCCTCGTCTACGTCGTGGGTCACAAACACAATGGTTTTGCGCAGCTGCCGCTGGAGTCGCAGCATCTCATCTTGCAGCGCGGCGCGGGTGATGGCGTCGATCGCGCCAAATGGCTCGTCCATCAGCATCACGCCAGGGTCGGCGGCCAGCGCGCGGGCCAGGCCCACCCGCTGCTGCTGCCCACCCGAAAGCTGCGCCGGATACCGGCCGCGGTACTCGGCCGGCGGGAGCGCGATCAGCTCCAGCAGCTCGTCAACGCGCGCGGCGATGCGAGCGCGGTCCCAGCCGAGCAGCTCGGGGACGACGGCGACATTTTGCGCTACGGTCAGGTGTGGGAACAGCCCGACCTGCTGGATCACATAACCGATTCGCCGGCGCAGCGTGGTGATGTCAACCTGGTCAATCGCCGCGCCGTCCAGTGTGATCCGCCCGCTCGTCGGCTCGTATAGGCGGTTGATCATTTTCAGCAGCGTGGTCTTGCCGCAGCCCGACGGGCCGAGCAGCACCACAAAGCTGCCGTCGGCGATCTCGACGCTGCAGTCATCCACCGAGGGGCGGCTGGCGCCAGGAAACTGTTTGGAAACGTGGTCAAACCGGATCGTCGACATGGTGGCTCCAGGGCGCGGCAGCGAGCCGCCGCGCCCAGATTGCGACTACTTCGAGCTTGATCAAGCCCTCGGTCATCAAAAACTCGCGGGCGACCGCTTGGTACTCGCGCTTTTTGCCGCTGACCTCGTAATTGAGGCGCTGCATCGTCGCGTCGGTCAGCTTGGGCGCCAGGGTATTGAGCACGTCGCGGATTTTCGGGTTGGCGTCAAGCACCTGCTGGCGCACGACCGGCGCGACCTGGTAGGGCGGGAATAGGCCCTTGTCATCTTTGAGCGTGACCAGGTTGAAGGCGGCCAGCTCGCCGTCGGTGCCAAACGCCACGACGACATCGGCCTGCCCCGAGTTCAGGCCCTGATAGCGCAGCCCCGAGTCAGCCGCGACATAGCGCTTGAGCTTGAAGTCGCCGTAGGCTTTTTGCAGGCCGGGCAGCCCGTCCTCGCGGCCCTCAAACTCGGCCGGCCCGATCATCGTCAGCTCGCTGGCTTTGGCCGCTAGCTCCGAGAGCGTGGTGACGCCGAACTTGGCCGAGGCCTCTTTGGTCATCGCCAGCGCCTGGGTGTTATTCATCGGCGCCGGGTCGAGCCAGGCCAGGTTGTACTTTTCTTTGTAGGCTTTGGCCACAGTGTCAAAAACCTGCTTCTGGTCGCTGTTGACCGGCAGCTTCAGCACGGTCAGCAGGCCGGTGCCGGTGTACTCGGGGTAGAGGTCGATCTCGCCGGCCTCCAGCGCCTTTTGTGCGACCGGCGTGCCGCCCAGATTCAGCTTGCGCTCAACCTTGAAGCCGTTGTTTTCGAGCAGCAGGGCGTACATCTCGCCGATCAAAAACTGCTCGGTGAAATCTTTGGAGGCGACCCGGATCGTGGCGGCGGCGGGGGCGGCAGTGACGGCGGCGGGGGCGGCGGTGGGGCTGGACGTGGCGCTGTTGCCAGCGCAGCCCGCCAGCAGTGCCAGCATGAGTCCGACGGCTGACCAGCGTTGAATGAATTGCATTGCGATGCTCCTGTGCGGCGGCCCGAACGCTCGGGGCCGCCATAATTTAGGCGAGTAGGGCGTCTGGGACCAGCACCAGCTTGCCAAACGCCGCTTGGGCCTCGATGCGCTCATGGGCGGCACGGGCCGCGCTGAGGGGCATGACCTGATCGATGACCGGCTCGAACGTGCCGGCGGCGAACAGGCTGAGAATCTGATCGAAGTCGGCGGGGGCGATGACCGCGAACGAGCCGCGCACCGTCGCATTCTTCATGATCAGGTCCATGATATTAATTTCGGCCAGGTCGCCGCTGAGCGTGCCGCCGCAGACGATGCGGCCGTCGCGGGCCAGCATGCCGACCGAGGCCTGCAGCGTCGTGCGGCCTACCAGCTCGACGACCAGCGTGGCGCCCTGGCCAGCCGTGGCCGCGTGCACCGCGGCTGCCAGGTCGGGCGCGCGGCGATCAATGACCAGCGTGGCGCCCAGCGCCTGGAGCCGCGCAGCCTTGCTCGGCTCCGAAATTGCAATGACCTGAGCGCCGCGCCAGAGGGCAATTTGCAGCGCCGCCGTGCCGACGCCGCTGGAGGCGGCGTGAATCACGACCCGCTCATTGGCGCCCAGCTGACCGTTCGTCATGAGCATGGTCCAGGCGGTGGTGAACGCCAGCCCGACGCTGGCCGCCGCCACGTAGCTCAGGCCGGCGGGCATGCGGTGCAGCTGCGCCGCCGGCAGCGTGGTGTACTCGGCGTAGGCGCCGTCGCGCTCGCGGCCCAGCGCCTCAAATGTCGCAACCACCCGGTCGCCCACCTGCCAGCCGCTGACCTCAGCGCCGAGCGCGCTGATCTCGCCGGCGACATCCATGCCCAAAATATGCGGCAGTGCCTTCTGGATGAAAAACTGTCCGCTGCGATGAAACAGGTCGGTGTGGTTGACCGTCGCCGCATGCACCCGCACGAGCACCTCGCCGGGCTGCGCGGCCGGGCGCGGCACGCTGCGCAGCTCCAGGACCGCGGGGCCACCGCGCTGCTCCATAATGATCGCCTGCATGGTCTCGGGCATAGCTAACGTTCCCCTGCGTGACTGTGGTCAGGCTGCACCGCATCGTGGTTGGCTGGCGAGCGCCGCACCCTGCGGCCTCGGGCCGAGTTTAGCAGCGCTGTCAAGCTACGCTGGCGGGGCCACCCAGCGCTGCAGGGCGGTCAGCGCTACCTCGGTGAGCAGCGCCAGCGCCGCGACGGGCAGCGCGCCCACCAGGAGAATCGGCGTGTCGTACAGCGCAAAGCCGCGCACCACATACAGGCCCAGCCCGCCGCTGCCGATAAAGGCCGCCAGCGTCGCACTGGCGATCACCTCGACCGCCGCGGTCCGAATCCCAGCCACGATCAGCGGCAGCGCCAGCGGCGTCTCGATGCGCCACAGCACCTGGCGCGGCGTCATGCCCAACCCGCGGGCCGCCTCGCGCACCGCCGCGGGGACCGTGCGGTAGGCCACATCGGTGGTGATCAGGATCGGCGGCAGCGCCAGCAGCGTCAGGGCGATGGCGGCCGAGGTGAACGACAGGCCAAAGTATGGCAGCGCCAAAAATAGGATCGCCAGGCTCGGGATCACCCGCAGCGTGTTGAAGGTGTTGATCAGCGTCGCCGCGGCCGCCCGTGAGCGCGAGGTCCAGACGCCCAGCGGCACGCAGAGCACAATGCCAATGCCCAGCGCGACCGCGACCAGCAGCAGGTGCTGCTGCAGCGCCAGCCGCAGCTCCTCGCGATGGGCCAGGCCATAGCGCCAGGCCAGGCGCAGCGTTTCGATCACCGCTACCAGCCCGCGCTGCCGGGGCCGCCCTTGAATGGCCCGGTCATGTCGCTGGTGATCCAGCCGCCGTAGAAGCCGCCCGGCTGCGGCGTGACCTGCTCGTCGTCGACGAAGCAGGCGTCGACGAGCGCCGGGTAGAACGCCAGGTAGCCGCTGATCGCGGCGAAGGCGGCGCTGGGCGCGGCGTAGGCCCAGGCGACGTTGGGCACGCTGCGCCCGCCGAGCTGCAGCGTAAAGTAGCTGGCCGCGCCCTTCCACTCGCACCAGCTGCCGCCGCTGGCCGGTACGAGATAGTGCATCTGAATATCCGCTGGCGGCAGGTAGTAGACCGGCGGGTGGCTGGTCTCCAGCACGCGGTAGCCGCGGCGGGTGTCGGCGATCACCAGGCCGGCGGTGATAACCCGCAGCCGCTTCGTGGTCGGCTCCAGGCGCGGCGGGCGGGGATAATCCCAGACCGAACTCTGGCCGGGGCCGGGCGGCAGGCGACGGTTTGACATCGTGCTCCTCATCTCTCCGCCGTATTGTACGCCGATTTGCTGGCTCCTGACACAGCAGCACGGCGCGCCCAGTGGCCGCCGTGCTGCAAGGTTTGTGACACCCACGGTGTCGAGGGCGATCATCAGCCAGGTGAGGCCTGGAGATTGCCGGGCGACCACGGCGCGGTCGTCACCAGCGCGCTAAAAAGTGGCAGCGGCGTGCCGGCGGCGTCGGCCATGACATAGCGCTGGATTGTGACGCCGCCGTCGCTGACGCACATGCTGTAGACCGCGCCCGGCCGGTCAATGTAGAGGCTGCGGGCGGCGGCGCGACAGCCGCGCTGGTCAACGGTGAGCGTGCCGAGCAGATTACCCTGCACATCGAAGCGCCGAATCTCCGTCAGGCCGCCAGCGCTGATTGCGATATAGGGCTGCATGCCCTGGTTGACATCGACAAAGCTGACCTGGCCGCTCAGCTTGCCGAGGTTGAAGCGGGTCTCGGGGTCGCCGGTGCTGATATACAGGTCGGTCTCGCCCGGAGTTGCCGCGTTCTCGCCGGTGAGCAGTGAGAACACCGCGTTGGAGCGCACCGTGTACATGCCCGTCCCTGAGATGCCCTGCGTCTCCGGCTCCAGCGCGCCGTCGGCGGTGACGAGCAGATAGACATTTTCGGCGCCCAGGCCATAGATGCGGCCGTCGGCGGTCAGCGTGATCGTCGTAAACTGGCCTTTGAGGTCGGGGTTGAGCGGGATATTCCGCAGCTCTTTGCCGCTGACCTCCAGATGATCGAGCGTCCAGCCCTCGGCGTCCAGGACGTAGAGGTCGCCCTTGCCGCTGACCACAAAGTCGGTCGGGCGGCCCAAAAATGCCAGATTGAGCGTCTGGAGGAGCTTGCCGCTGGTGCCGTCGAAGAACAGCAGGCGTTTGTTGACCGGGTCCATGATGCGGTAGGAGCCGTCGGCGGCGACGCGGAACGTGGACGGACCATCATCGGCGGTGATGCCGACCTGGCCTTTGCCCTGCCCGGCTTTGAGCTGCAGCACGGTCGTGCCGACGATGGCCACGGGCGGTATGGCGGTTGGCTTGGCGGTCGGCGGCACTGTCGGCTTGGTGACTGACGGCGCCGTGGTCGGTGGTATGGCGGTTGGCTTGGCGGTCGGCTTGGTGACTTTGACAGCCAGCGTTGCCACGGCCGTCGGCGCAGCGATCGCTACGGCGGTTGGCAGGACAGTGGTGGCCACGGCGGTCGCCGCAGCGGTGGGCGGCGGGACGGGGCGGGTGACGACCTCCGCCACCCGCGGCGGGTTGGTCGGCGCCGGGCTGCTCGCGGCCGATTGGCAGGCGGTTAGCGCCAGCATCAGCGGCAGCAGGAGTTTGCGTGAGCGAACATAACGCATACAGTGGTGTCCTTGCTATGGCTGCTCAGAGTATACGCCGTGGCAGCCGCCGGCGCTATCACGGGCGGCTGAACATCAGCTGAGGCTAAATCTGATCGAACAAGAGGACGTTGTTGGCTCGACGGCGTAGGTCAGGGCGCGCTGGGCGGCCGATAAGAGCGCCGGGATCGTTTCGCCGTGGCTCGGGTAGGCGGCCACGCCCGCGGCCAGCGTCAGCGCCGGCTCCAGGGCCAGCAGGCGCAGGCCGCGCTCGATGCGGCGGGCGATCAGCGCAGCGTGCTGCGGCTCGGTGAATGGCAGCAGCACCAGCACGCCGGCCTCGTGGTAGCGCGCGGCCAGGTCAATCTGCCGCACGCCGGCCAGCACGTGCACGCCGATGCTGCGCCAGTAGTCGGGCGGCAGCGGCAGCGGTGGGTTCTGGACCTCCATCATGACCAGCGTCAGCGGCTGGTAGCCGCGGCGGGCGCGCTCCAGCTCGCCCGGCAGCTGCGCCTCAATGAAGGCCTGCCGGAACAGCAGCGACTCCTCATCAAGCACGTCCATGCTCTGCCAGCGCTGTAGCCGCTCGCTGACCAGCTGGTCGGCGTTGCGCTTGCGCAGCGCGTTGGCGACGCGCACGCCCAGCGAGTCCTCGTGCCAGCCGGGTGTAAACTGCGTGCTCGACGCCAGCCGCAGAATCGGCGTGCCCTGCGCCACGACCGCGCTGATCTCGGCGACCACCGCCGGTGTGTTGGGGCTGGAGTCGGTGTCCACGACCAGCAGGTCGCAGCGGCCGAGCTGGAGCAGGTGCGCCAGCGGCTGCTGGTCGGTGACAGGCCAGACGCTGTAGCCGAGCGCCTCCAGCTGCTGGCGCAGCATGCTGCGGCGCCCATCGTCGTTGACGATCAGCAGGATGGTGGCGAGCGATGGCGGGTTGCGAAACATAGCTGCTACTTTGTGGGCGCGGCGGTGCTCATTGCAGGTTCATCACCAGGCCTGAATATTTATCGACCAGCACGCGGGCCTGCTCATCGTTGATGCCCTCGGCGATCACATGGAAAAACGGCCCCTCGGGGTCGGGCAAGATTAGCACCCACTCATGGCCCAGGTCAATTTTGATGCCGTCGATTTGCTCCAGTCGCCGCTCGTCGTACTGCTCGTTGAGGATGCGCATGACCTTGCCCTTATTCTCCCAGCGGCACGAGACTTTGGCCTCGGCGATGTAGTAGCGCGGGATGCTCTGCACGATCTGCGACAGCCGGACGTTTTGCAGCGCCAACATCTCCATCAGCTTGACGATCGCGAACAGGCCGTCGGCCACGGCGTTGAACGACGGAAACATCAGGTTGCCCGAGTCGTCGCCCAGCAGCACAAAGCTGGGATCGCGGGCCGCCGTCTGCATCAGCGCCGACAGGCTGGCTTTGGTGCGGACCAGCTGGCCGCCATGCCGCTCGGCGATGACCTCGAAGACCCGCGGCGCGGTCACTGGCACCGCCACTTTGCCGCCCTTGTAGGAGCGCAGCGCCAGCTCGGTGGCCGCCGCCAGCAGCTGGAGGCCGTCGAGCCGCCGGCCGGTGTCGTCGACCACGAAGATTTTTTCGCCGCCGGGATCGATCCGCACGCCAAACTGCCCGTCGAGCACCGGCACAATCGCCTGAAGCTGCTTGACGCCCAGCTCAAACTCCTCGTTGGTCTGGAGAATCCGATTCTCCTCCAGGCTGGCGTTAAGCTCGACGACCTTGCATTTCAGCACCCGCAGGATCGTCGGCAGCACGTCGAAGGCGTTGGCGTTGGCGTAGTCGACCACGATGCTGAAGCGGTCGGCGATCAGCGGCAGCGCCGCGGGTCGCAGCGCCGCCAGGAAGCCAGCGGTGTAGGCCGCCTCGCCCCGGTCCACATAGGTGATGCGGCCGATCTCCTCCAGGTAGACGCGCCGATAGTCCTCGCGGAAAAAAATGCTCTCGATCTTGCGCTCGCTGGCGGTATCGAGGTCGCGGCCGTTGTTGTCGAAGAACTTAATATCGACCACCCGGCTGTCGAAGGGCGAGAGCCGCACATGAATCCCGCCGATCGCGCCCAGCGCCTTGACCAGGTAGCGCGCGACCGGCAGCGGCACGCTGCGAGCATCCAGCACATTGGCGCCCGACGACGGCAGCCCCGAGATGATCGCGCGCTTCAGCATGCGCGGCGAGTAATGGTTGTCGCGGTTGATCAGCACGGTGCCGCCCTGCGCGACCGTGCCGCCATAGGCCGCCCCGAGCTTGGCGCAGAACTCCGGCGTAATATCGACGTTGACCAGCCCGGTGATGCCGTAGCGCCCAAACAGTACCCGGCGGCCCTGCGATCCCCAGATCAGGCTGGTGCGAACCGTCGCGCCCTCGTCGATCTCTTTGCTGGGCCAGATTTTGACGTTGGGCTGGATCACCGCGCCGGCGTTGACCACGGTTTGGTCGCCGACCACCACGCCCTCGAACAGCACCGCGCGGCTTTTAATATTGCACTGCCGGCTGACGACCGCGCCGTGCAGCTCGGCCCGCTCGCCAATGTAGGAGTTGCGCCAGATGATCGAGCGGTCGATGTGCGCGCGGCTGTCGATGATCGTGTAGTCGCGGATCACGCTCGGCCCGTGGATGATCGCGCCGCCCTTGACCTTGACGCCGTGGCCCAAAAACACCGGCCCATAAAGCTGGGCGTCGGGTGCGATCTCGATCTCGCCGTCGGTCCAGATGTCGCCGCCAATCGTCCGGCCGGCCCGCGGCAGCTTGACCTTGCCGTGGAGGTAGTCGCTGGTCGCGCGCATGTACTCCTCCATCGTGCCCACATCGGTCCAGTAGCCGTCGGTGATGAAGCCGAACAGCGGGTCGCGATTTTTGAGCATCTGGGGAAACACGTCTTTCGACCAGTCGACCACCGTGCCGCTTGGGACATAGTCGAAGACCGCGGGGTCAAGGACATAGACGCCGGTGTTCACCGTGTCGGAAAACACCTCGCCCCACGAGGGCTTTTCGAGGAACTGCTTGATGCGGCCGTCGTCATCAGTGATGATCACGCCGTACTCCAGCGGGTTTGGGACGTGCTTGAGTGTGAGCGTGGCCAGCGCGCGGTGGGCATGATGGTAGGTGATCAGCCCGCTGAGGTTGATGTCGGTGAGCGCATCGCCCGAGATCACTAGGAACGGCTCGGTCAGCCACTGCTCGGCATTTTTCACCGAGCCGGCGGTGCCGAGCGGCGTCTCCTCGACGGCGTACTCAATGTGCACGCCCATCGACTCGCCATCGCCAAACTGGTCCTGGATTACGTTCGCCAGGTACTGCACCGTCATAATAATCTCGGTGATGCCGTGCAGCTTGAGCAGCTCAATAATATGGCCGATCACCGGGCGGTCAGCGAGCGGCACCATTGGCTTGGGACGATTGATCGTCAAGGGTCGCAGCCGCGCGCCCTCGCCGCCAGCCATTACCACTGCTTTCATGGGCGGTTCCCTCCTATGCCCTGGCCGCGCTCGGCGTCAACGCATTATACAAGCGGCGTCAATAATCGTCTGGCCGTTGGGTCGATTGTCGGGCAGCCGAGCGCCGCTAGCGGCGCTCGGCCGCGGCGCTAAGCCCGGCCAGCCGAGACTGCGCGGCAGCCAGCGTGGCCGGGCTTTTAGCGAAGCAGAAGCGCACCAGCTGCCGGGCCTGCGCCGGGTCGCTGTAGAACACCGACACCGGGATCGCCGCGACGCCGACGCCGGTGATCAGCCAGCGGCAGAAGGCCGCGTCGTCGTCCCAGCTGCCCGGCAGCGCCGCGACGACAAAGTACGCGCCTTGTGGCGCCCAGCCGGCCAGGCCGGCCGCGTCAAGCATCGCCAGCAGGGTTGCGCGCTGCTCGGCGTAGAAGCGGCGTAGCTGGGCATAGTAGTCGCTGGTCAGCGCGTCCGCGACGGCGGCGGCGATGCCCCACTGCAGCGGCGTGGCGGTCGCGAAGGTCACAAACTGGTGGGCGCGCCGCACCGCATCGGTCAGCGGCGGCGGCGCCAGCACGTAGCCGATCTTCCAGCCGGTCAGGCTGAAGCTTTTGCCGGTCGAGTTGATCGTGACGGTCCGCTCGCGCATGCCCGGCAGCCCGGCCAGTGGCTGGTGCGCGCCCACAAACACCAGCTGGTCATAGACCTCGTCGGTGATCGCGATGACATCGTGGGCCTGGCACAGCTCGGCCAGCAGCGCCAGCTCGGCGGCGTCGAAGACTTTGCCGGTCGGGTTGTGGGGCGTGTTGACGATCACGGCGCGGGTCCGCGGCCCGAACGCCGCCCGCAGCTCGGCCTCGTCCCAGCGCCACACCGGGTCGGCCGCGTCGACGGGCGGGTGCAGCGCGACCGGCCGCGACCGCCCGCCCGCCATCGCAATGTCGGGGCCGTAGGCGTCGTAGGCCGGCTCGAAAATAATCACCTCGTCGCCGGGATTGACCACCGCCAGCATCGTCGCCAGCAGCGCCTCGGTCGCGCCGCTGGTGATCGTCACCTCGCGCGCTGGGTCGAAGGCCAGGCCGTACAGCTGCTCGTAGGTCTGCGCGACCGTCGCTCGCAGCTGCGGCAGGCCCGGCGCCGGCGCGTATTGGTTGTGGTCGGCGGTGATCGCCGCAATCGCCGCCCGCTTGGGCAGCTCCGGCCCGGCGAAGTCGGGAAAGCCCTGGCCCAGATTCACGGCGCCGTGCTCGGTGGCCAGCGCGCTGATCGTGGTGAAGATCGAGGTGCCGAAGCTGTGCAGCCGCTCGGCCATCGGTGCTCGCATAGGTCGCTCCGTGCTATCGGTCACATGGTAGCACGCGGTGCTTAAAACCAAGCGGGCCACGCAGCCTGTGCCACGTGGCCCGCCCGAAGCGTGCGATGCGCTACATCGCGCACGCTTTGCCGGCGACGTGCAGGCCGTGGGTTGTCGCCATGTTGCCGGCCGAGGCGGCCAGCGCGGCGTGCCAGGAGTCGCGCTGCGCGGCGGTGATCTTGCCGTCGCTCGCCAGCTTGGCCAGCCGCACGTCCAGGCTGGCGACCGCGGCGGCCGTGATGTCGGCGCCGGTCTTGCCGACGCCCGCGGCGATGTCGCTGAGGGTTTTGCAGGTCGCCAGCTGGGCCTTGATGTTGGCCCACGACAGCCCTGTGACCTCGACGGCGGCGCCGATCATCACGGTGTGCAGCTCGTGCAGGCCGACGAAGCGCGGCGCGAGGCCGGGCTGATTCGACATCAGGCGGGCGTCGCGTGTGAACCAGGCCCGCTGGGCATCGGCGACGCTCTGCGGCAGCTTGTCGCGCTCCACCTTTTTGCGAAAGTGGGTGGTAATTGCGGCGTCATACGCGGCCAGCACGGCGTCGCGCTTGGCGCCCACGATGCTGTCCAGGCTTTTGCCGGCCTTGAGCTGCTCGGTGATCGCGCGCGGCTTGACGCCCAGCGTCGTGGCGCTGACCTTGACCAGCGTGGCGTAGGCCAGCTTGTCGCCCTGGAACGGCCAGCTGTCGGCCGGCTTTTTGGGCTTGCGGTCGCCCTTGCCCAGCGCGATCACAGCGCCGGCATCGCTTCGCGCGGCGGCCCACGTCGCCAGCGGCGTGAGCGCGGCCAGCAGCGCCAGGGTCAGCGCGGCCAGCGTCAGGCTGCGGTTTCGTCGTTGCATGGTGTCTCCTCCTGGACGAGGATCAATGGCTCGTCCTGTACATGGAGCAGTATCCCGGCCGGCCCGAAAAGTTTCACGCTGTCGCCGCACGGCTTAAATGCCGCCGCCCGCGCTCACCGTGAGCGCGGGCGGTGTCGAGCGAGTGCGGTCGCTCACTTCGTCGCTGTGGGTCTTAGCGCACGGTCATCGGCATGATTAGGATCAGCAGGCTGTCATCGCCGACCGGCTTGAACACGCCCGGCGCCGAGCCGGTCTGCATCTCCAGCGCGACCTGCGGCGTGCTGATCGCGTTGAGCGCGTCCTGCATGTACTTGACGTTCATCGCCAGCTGGCCGCCCTCGCCCGTCACCTGCCCCTCCAGCTCCGAGGCGTTGTCGCCCACCTCGGCGGCGTTGGCCGAGAGCAGCAGCTTGCCCGGCTGCAGGTCGCCGCCGGCCTCCAGGGTCAGCTTGGCGATGTTGGCGCTGGAGACCGCGAACGCCGAGGCCTGCTTGGTGGACTGTAGCAGGCTGGCCCGGTCCAGCACGGCGCGCGTCTGGAACTGCTTGGGCACCATCCGCTCGTAGTCTGGGAATTTGCCCTCGATCAGGCGGCTCACTAGGTCAACGCTCTCGGTATGAAACAGCACCTGCCCGCCCTGCGGCGTGACGGTGATCTCGACCGGCAACTCGCTGTCGGCGACCATCCGGCCGACCTCGATCAGCGTTTTGGCCGGGATGATCACGTCCATGGGCTGCCCGACTGGCTCGGCCAGCTCGATCCGCTTGACCGCCAGCCGGAAGCCATCAATTGCGGCGAACGTCGCGGTGCGATCGTGGAGCTTGACCAGCACGCCGGTGATCACCGGCCGCATCGAGTCCTGCAGTGGCCGCCGCGAACGCGACCTGGTTGATCGCCGCGCGCAGCTGCGCCGGGTCAATGCGCACCGTCGGCGTGTCAGCGGTGACGCGCGGGATCGCCGGGAACTCGTCGGCCTCGATGCCTTTAATATTCGCCTCCGAGCGGGCGCAGCGCAGGTTGACGGTCTGGGTGCGCTCGTCCAGTGTCAGCGTGATCGCGTCGTTCGGCAAATTCGTGATCACGTCCTGCAGCAGCTTGGCCGGCACCGTCACCGCGCCCTCCTCCTCGACCTTCGCGCCGATGTGCAGCGTGATCGCGATCTCCAGGTTGGTGGCCTGCAGCCGCAGCCGCCCGCCGTCAGTGGCAAACAGGATGTTGGCGAGGACCGGCAGCGTGGACTTGGCCGCCACGGCATGGCTCACGGTCGCAACTCCGCGCTTGAGATTTTCTTGCAAACATGAGACTTTCATGCCGCGTCGCTCCTTTAAGTAAGTGAAAGTAGGTTGGTTTGTGGCCCCGAAAAAGATGCGCCAGAAGCCGCAGCCGCTAGCGCTGGTGGAATTATAGCATGCTCCATTTGCGCCGCGGGCAGCCCTGGGCTATTGTGGAGCCACGCAAAGGAGCGCCCAATGACCGACACGCCAACCAACAAGCCCGACCTCTTGGCCCGCATCCGCAGCGCCCGCACGGCCCTCGACGCCGCCCTCGCGCCCCTGACGCCCGCGCAGCTCGCCGCGCAGGACCGCCAGGGCTGGTCGATCAAGGATCATCTGGCCCACCTGATCCGCTGGGAGCGCAAGCTGGTGGGCGTCAATCTTGGCGGCCAGTCGTTCGCCGAGGTGTTTGGGATGGATGCGGCGACCGCCGCCGCGACCGCGCATATGAGCGCCGAGACCGGCATCAACGAGTGGTTTCACCAGCAGGATCAGGCCATGTCGCTGGCCGAGGTCCAGGCTGCTGCGGCAGCGTCCTTCGCGGCGACCGTGGCGGCGATTGAGGAACTGCCCGCCGAGCGGCTGTTTGGCCCCCACGCCGCCGGCTCGCCCGACGCCACGCTGCTCGATTTTATCGCCGGCAACACCTGGGAGCACTACGACGAGCACCGCGAGCATCTCGCGGCGATCCTTCAGCCCAACGACTAGCCGCAAGGAGCACCTATGCGCCAGCTTAGCCGCCCCGAGGCCTTTGAGTTTCTCGCCGCCGCGCCGCGCACCGGCAAGCTCGCCACCGTGCGTGCCGACGGCCGCCCACACCTCGCGCCGATCTGGTTCGCCGTGGACGGCGAGACGCTGCTGTTCACCACCTGGCACACCAGCGTCAAGGCCGTGAACCTGCGCCGCGACCCGCGCGCCAGCCTCTGCGTCGACGATGACCGGCCGCCGTTTGCCTTCGTCGTCGTCGAGGGGACCGTCGCCATCTCCGAGGACCCCGCCGACCTGCAGCGCTGGGCCGCCGTGATCGCCGGGCGCTACATGGGCGCCGACCAGGCCGCCGCCTACGGCCAGCGCAACGGCGTCGCTGGCGAGTGGCTGTGCCGCCTCACGCCCACCAAGCTCATCGCCCAGTCCGGCATCGCGGACTAACGAGTAGCGAGTACCGAATGATGCGGAGCGAGTACCGAGCAGCAATTGGCGGCGCCGAAGACCCACTCGACGCCGCCGAACACTCGCTCGACGCCGCCAAAGACCCCACATCCACTGCCGAAGACCCCACATCCACTGCCGAAGACCCCACTTCCACTGCCGAAGACCCGCCCGACGCTGTGTTGCGCCTCTGCGTTAAATCCTCATCCCTCGTCTTTACGCCCTTTGCGGTTCAACCATCCCCTTAACGACCGAGAGCGGACCCCTCGGCCCACCCTCGTCTCCTGAAAACTGACCACTGACGACTGAAAACTCAGCCTTTCCAATGATCCTGGCTGCCGGTCACGCTGCTGCGGATCGCCCCGAGCAGTGGCAGCCCGGCGTCGCGGGCGATGTGCGCCGCGTACCAGGCGTCGTGGGCGGCCTGGTTGGGGAAGACCGGAAAGTAGATGCCGGTCGGATAGTCGGCCAGAAATGTGGTGCGATCAATCGTGCGGTTGCCGGGAAAGTGCTCGGCCACGCCGTCGCCGTCACGGTCGGCGTCGTTGGTGCCGAGGCTAAAGCCGTCGCCGAAGTTGGGGTACTGCGCGTCGACGAAATAGTACTCCTCGCGGCGCTGGCCCTGCGCGTCGGTGTAGGCGTCGCTGTAGCCGACGAGCACCACCGAGTGCTCGCCGAACAGCGCCATGCCGGCGACCTTCGCGGTGCCCAGCTCGATGCAGACCGGGATCTGCCGGTCGATCAGGTCGCGCAGCACCCGCTCGCGGTCGTCGCCCTTCAACGCCCCGAAGTGCGTCCCGAAGCCGTGGCGCTTGATCAGCCAGCCCGTCACCGGCGAGGGCGTGCCGCCGATCGCGCGATTGAACAGCGGCCCCGCCTCGCGAATAAACTGGTCCTTGTCGAAGACCCGGTTGCCGACCAGCAGGTTGAGGGCGTTGGCCGGCGCGGTGCAGCCGCACTCGTTGACGCCCTGCGGCTGGATCGGCCAGTGCGCCGGGTCGTCCGGCGCGACGCTGTGAACATACGGTGGAAAAGCCATGCGGTGCTCCAAGCTATCAGCTATCAGCGGTCAGCCATCAGCGCTCATTGCGCGGGCTTTGCACGTTCGTTGCAGCACGTGGTCAACCGTGAGCGCTCGTTGCGTTACCTTGCGTCACCATGCACTTCATCGCCCCACTCGCTCCTCGGTACTCGTCACTCGCTCCTCGTCAGAGCGTGGCCGTGCTGGGCGCCACGGTGCCGAGGTGCGCGTGGTCGTTGAGGCGCTCCAGCGACCACTGGCCGTCCTGGTAGCGCAGCGTCGTGAGCGACGTATTCTTGATGTGGTGGCCGGACTCGAAGCGTGTGTCAACCAGATACTGGAGCGCCGCGCGGATCGAGCCGCCGTGGCTGACAACGGCGATATGCTCGCCGGGATGCTGCGCCGCAATCTCAGTGAGCGCCGCGGTGATGCGCCCTGAGAACTCGGCCTCGGTCTCACCGTGCTCGCCGCGCCGCCCGGCGAAGCTATGATCCAGCGCCGCATCGCCGTAGCGCGCGCGGATCTCAGCGCTGGTCAGGCCGCTCCAGGTCCCCAGGTGGACCTCGCGCAGCGCCGGCAGCGGGTGCAGCGGCACGCCCAGCGCCGCCGCGACCGCCGCGGCCGTGTGGGCCGCGCGCTGCAGGTCGCTGGTGTACACGCGGTCGAAGCGGACGGCGCTGTCGGCCACGAGCCGCGCCGCCAGCTCCTGCGCCTGCTGCTCGCCGACGGGTGACAGCGGCACATCGGCGTGGCCCTGCCAGCGCCCGTCGGCATTCCAGGTCGTCTGGCCGTGGCGGATCAGCGTGATCAGCGTCGCGGTCACGACACGTACTCGACGTACTCTTGGCGCAGCAGCTGGTCGTCGTGGACGCCGCACAGCGCCAGCAGCTCGCCGATCAGCGCCGCTTTCTGCGCCGCATCGCGCTGCGACCAGGTGCGGGCCTTGATCTCCAGGAACGGCCCTGGGTCGGCCTGGCCCACCAGGCGGTCAAGGTTCACCGCAAACTGCTCGCCCTTGTAGGTGATCCGCCAGCGCCGCCGCTGCTTCTCGATCTCGGTGATGTGCTCGGGCGCAAAGTACTCGCGGTAAAAGCGCAGCGAGCGATCGGCCGGCGCCGTATAGCGCGCCCGCGACAGCCCGATGGCGTGCGGGTACTGGTCCTGCTGGGCGGTCGGCACGGTCAGCATCAGGGTGTACTTGGGGTCGTGGCGCGCGCCGCGGTCGTTGCGGTGGTCCTCGCGGTAGCGCACCCGCCCGCGGCCGGCGTCGAAGAAGCTGAAGTAGGTGTCGTACTGCGTGCGCTCGCTGGCCTTGTCGATCTGCACGTCGCCGCTGCGCAGCATACGCTGGATGCCGTCCTCGTCGGGGAATTTGGCCTTGACCTGGACCTCGTAGATCTCGGCCTGCTTGACGCCGCCAATCGCCACGATCTTGTCCAGGAGGTTCATCTCGCGGGCGCTCAGGAAATCGTTGATGCGGTCGGCGACCTCCTGGGCCGCGCGACGGACCGCGGCGCCGTCCAGGGTCTGCAGCTCGCCGTCGCGCAGCAGAAAGCGGCCGTCGACCAGCGTGTGGCGCACGTCGGTGCTGCGGGCGGCGTAGACCAGCCGGGTGTAGATCACGTCGGGGCTGTAGGTGAAGCGCGGCGTGGTGTGCAGGTCGTCGAGCGCCACCACCACCAGGTCGGCGCGCTTGCCAACCTCGATGGAGCCGACCAGATGATCAAGGTGGGCCGCTTTGGCGCCCTGCGAGGTCGCCATCGCCAGTGCCTGCTTGGCGGTCAGCAGCGTCGGGTCGTTGTGCAGACCTTTGGGCAGCAGCGCCGCCAGGTGGACCTCGGTCCACAGGTCCTGGTCATCGTTCGAGGCCGGGCCATCGGTGCCGATGCCGACGGTGACGCCCGCCGCGACCATCTCGGCCAGCGGCGCCACGCCCGAGGCCAGCTTGAGGTTCGAGGTCGGGCAGGGCACCGCGCCGACGCCGTGGGCCTTCAGGATCGCCCAGTCGCGCTCGTCGGTATGGACGCAGTGCGCCGCAATCGCTGCCACATCGAAGCCGCCCAGCCGCTCGACGTAGGCGATCGGCGACGCCTGGAAGTTTTGCAGCGCCTCCTTGACCTCCAGCCCCGTCTCCGACAAATGGGTCACCAGCGGCACATTGAACTCGCGGGCCAGTGCCACTGAGGCGCGGTAGATCTCATCGGTGCAGGTGTAGGGTGCGTGCGGCGCAATCGCCGGCGTGATGCGCTCGTGCGCGTGCCAGGTTTGCATAAAGCCGCGGGCGCGGTCGAGGCCCTGGTCGTAGCTAGCGGCGTCGGGCGTCGGGAAGCGCATCACCGTCTGGCCGCAGATCGCCCGCATGCCAGCCTCATCGGCGGCCCGCGCCACCTCGTCCTCGAAATAGTACATGTCCACAAAGCAGGTCGTGCCGCCGCGGATCATCTCGGCGCACGACAGCCGCGTCCCGACGTAGACAAACTCCTCGTCGACAAACCGCAACTCGACCGGGAACATATAGCCGTGCAGCCACACATCAAGCTGCACATCGGCGACCAAGCCGCGCAGCAGGCTCATCGGCACGTGCGCATGGGCGTTGATCAGCCCAGGAATCAGCGCGCCACCGGCACAATCAACGGTGTCGGTGGCGTGGTACTGCTCGGCTAGCTCGGCGGCGCTGCCAACGGCAACGATCTCACGGCCCTGGATTGCTACCGCCCCATTTGGAATCACCCGCCCGCCCGCGTCCATCGTGACGACGGTGGCGTTGGTGAGCATCAGAACTCACTGCTTGCACAAAAGGCTCCCTTATTTTTTGTGCAGCCTATTGTAGCATGGCGCCGGGCGGCCGGCGCTACTCGGCCGGCTCGTCGGGCGCTGGCGGTGGGGCGGCGGCGGCGGCAGCGGCGGCCGTGCGCCGGCGGCTGGGCAGCCGCTCGCCATCCTTGCCCTCGTAGCCCATCTTGATCCAGCCCTTCTGGATCGCAAAGATCACCGCCATCGTCCGGTCGTTGACCTGGAGCTTGGAGAGAATCGACGTAATATGATTTTTGACCGTCTGGCCGCTGATCGACAGCTGGTTGGCGATCTCTTTGTTCGACAACCCGCGGGCGATGCAGTCTAAAATCTCGATCTCGCGCGAGGTCAGCGGCGCGAACAGGTGCGAGCCGGTCTCCTCGCCGCCGGTCGTCAGCTCGCGAAATTGGTTGAGCACCCGCGCCGCGACGTGCGGCTTGCTCATCACGGTCTCGTTGATCAGGTAGGCGCCGTGGGCGACATCGCGGATCATCGCCAGCAGGAGGTCGGGGTGAATAGCCTTCGAGGAGTAGGCCGCCGCGCCGACCTTGATGGCGTTGAACAGCTGCTCGTCATCCTCGTACACGCTCAGCACGATCAGGCGGATGCGCGGGTCGCGGCGCTTGATGACGCGGGCGACCTCCAGGCCATTCAGGCCCGGCAGATTAATATCCACCAGCACGACATCGGGAAACGAGCGCTCGGTGATCAGCAGCGCCTCGGTGCCATTCTCGGCCTCGCCGACGACCTCGATATCGCTGGCCTCGTCGAGCGTCCAGCGAATGCCGCGCCGGAACAGCGCATGATCGTCAATAATCAACACTTTAATCGGCGGCATAAGCACTCCCGTAGATAACTGTTGCGTGCGTCAATTAGGGGCTGTTGCAGCTGCTATGATCCGCGGTTCGCGGGCCGCTGTCAAGCCCGCGGGCTGTGCGGCAGTGTCACCCGCACCGCGGTCCCCTGGCCGGGCGCCGACGAGATCACCAGGCGGGCGCCGATCAGCTCGGCGCGCTCGTGGATGCTGGCCAGGCCCCAGTGCTTACCTTTGGTTTTGGCGGTGATCGTGCGCGGGTCGAAGCCGGGGCCGTCGTCGCGCACCAGCAGCGTCAGGTCGCGGGCGGTGACGCTGGCCTGGAGCAGCACGCTGGCGCGCCGGGCGTGCTTGCTGGCGTTGTTGAGCGCCTCCTGGGCGATGCGGTAGAGCACGATCTCCTGCTCCGAGGCCAGCCGCGGCAGCGCGTCGCCCTCGTAGCGCACTGTGATCAGCCCGGCGGCGGTGAAGCGCGCCGCCAGCTCGGTGAGCGCCGCGGCCAGGCCCTGCTCCTCCAGGGCCGGCGGCCGCAGGTCGGCGATAAAGCGGCGCACCTCGTGGAGGCCGGCGCGGGTCGAGGCGCGCAGCTCACCTAGATGCGCCGCCAGCCGCTCAATCTTCTGCTGCGCGCTGAGGCTTAGGCTGTGCTCCAGGCCCAGCAGCACGTGGGCCAGCACCTGGGCCGGGCCGTCGTGGACCTCGCGCGCCAGCCGGATGCGCTCCTCCTCGCGGCCCTGGATGATCTGCGCTCGCAGCGCCTCGTGCCAGGGATCGGCCGGGCTGGCGCTATCGCCGCTCAGGACGGCGCTGCTCATCTCGGTCTGGCGAATCAGCTGGTCCAGGGTGCGCTGGGCGCGCTGTAGCTCGCTGACGGTGCGGGCCAGCCCCTCCTGGCGCTGGGCCAGCTGGCCGCGCTGGCGGGCGAGCATGCTGGTCGGCTGGCCCTGGGTGGTGCCGGCGCGAATCCGGACATCCAGCTCGTCCAGGGTGCGGGCCAGGTGCCGCAGGTCGGCAGCCGCCGGGTCGAGCTTGGCCTGCACCTCGGCCAAGAGCTGGCGCAGCTGTAGCACATGATCGGAGGTGATCGCCGCCGCCTGGTCAAGAAAGGTGTTCGCCATGCTCCGCTCCTAGCACCGCCAGCCGCACCGCCGCCAGGTCACTGAGGTCCGCGAGCAGCGCGTCGGGCTGACAGTCGGCCAGCTCGGCCAGGCTGCACTGGCCGGTCGCGACCGCCACCGCCCGCGCCCCGCCAGCGCGGGCGCACTGCACATCGCGTGGCGTGTCGCCGATCACCACTGTCTGGTCAAAGCGCAGCCCGGCGGCCCGTGCCTTGTGCTCGGCGACCGCTACGAGCCGGTCACGTACCCGGTCATCCGAGCCAAACGCGCCCCACCTCCACGCAAAATGATCCTCTAGCCCGGCGGCCCGCAGCTTAAGCCGCGCGGTGGCCTCCAAGTTGCCGGTCAGCAGCGTCTGCGCCGCGCCCATCGCTGCCAGCGCCGCGAGCGCCGCGCCGACCCCTGGCAGCACCTCGATCTCCTGGGCCAGCTGCGGCAGCGCCGTCTCAGCCAGCGCCACGTAGCGCGCGGCGAACGTCGGCAGCGCCGCCAGCGCCGCGTCCTCGCCGATGCCATGCAGCGCCAGGACCTCCAGCGCAATCTCGGGATCGGTCTTACCGCCGTAGCGGATCGCCCGCGGCGGCTCGTGGAGTTCATAGACCGCCCGCAGCGCGGTGTTGAACGCTGCCAGGGCCGCACGGCTGCCCCGAATCAGCGTGCCGTCAATATCCCACAGCACCAGCGGCGGCACGCTATTTTTCCGTCGGCGCGGGCTTGAACAGATCGGCCAGCGGCTGGAGCAGCGTGTGGAGGCGCGCAAATGGCCCGGCTAGCTCGGTGTCGCGCAGCGGGATCGTCACCGGCACATCGAACTTGACCGGCACCGATGAGGTCAGCGGGATCGTCATCGCCAGATGCACCGGCAGCTCCAGGCCGGGCGGCAGGTTCAGCGCGACCGTGGCGTTGAGGTTGCCGCCGCCGCCAGGAAACACAATGCTGGCCGGGACCACCAGCGGGATCGACTGCGTGACGACGACGACAGTGTCCTGATCAACCGGCACCTGCAGCTGGATCGGCAGCTGCTTATCAATTGGGATTGTCGCGCGGATCGTGGCGTTCTGTAGCCCCTCGACCGCGCCCATCACGTCGCCCAGCTTTTGCTGTGTCAGGCCCACCGCGGCGGCCGCTACCTGCTGGCGGCCGGCGGGGCCGTTTTGGACCTCCGCTACCAGCGGGCGCACGGTCTCGCCTATCGCGCCGTTGGGGTTGAATTGGCCCCCAAGCTGCGCAGCAATGCCCTGGTACTCGCGCCAGGCGCGCCAGCCGACAAACGCCACCACGAGGAGCACGAGCGTCAAAATCAGATTCAGGATAAACGAGAAGATGATCATAGTCCGGTAGCCGCCCGAGATTTTGGGCGTGACGACCAGCGTCTGGCCCGGCTCAACCTTGATCTCGCGGCGGCTGCTCACGGTGGTGCGGCGCGGTGCACCGCTGGCGCTGCCGCCGCTGCTGCCCGAGGTCGCTGGCGGTGATTGCGATTTGCGACGCTTGAATTGCACTATGGCGCTCCTTCGTGACAGGTTTGGGGTTTGTCAAGTGTACCATAGGGCGTGGTATTACAACTCGCTGACTGTGCATTTTTGGGCAGCCATAGGCCACAAAATTGGGGTCTTGTGCTTTTGGCGATGCGTGGTACAATACCGGAAGTTGTTAGCATGGTTTGGCATTAGCTTGCTTGTTCCTGCCTCCGCATTGAACCCCGCAGCTCACTCGCTTCAAGCCTACGAAACAATGGTCAACCTTTTATCTTGAGGAGTGCGAGCAATGAGCTACGCAGACAAGACGATGACGTGCCGCGATTGCGGACGCGAGTTCACATTCACGGCCGGCGAGCAGGAATTCTACCGATCAGAAGGGCTTCACCAACGCCCCGACCCGCTGCCCCGACTGCCGGGCGCAGCGCAAGGCTAGCTCGGGCGGCGGCGGCGGCTACGGCGGCGGCCGCTCAAGCGGCGGCAGCTACGGCGGCGGCGGCGGCTACAGCAGCGGCGGCGGCTACGGCGGCGGTGGCGGCGGCGGCAGCCGCGAGATGCACACCACGGTGTGCTCAAGCTGTGGCAAAGAGGCCCAGGTCCCGTTTGTCCCCCGCGGCGACAAGCCGGTTTACTGCTCGGACTGCTTCCAGAGCCAGCGGCGCCCAGCCGGCGGCGGCGGCGGCGGTCGCTACTAATAGCTACCTGTTTCCGGTGCTTGTGGCTCGCTCGAAAGAGCGAGCCGCTGCATTGCCAGCCACACCGGAGCAGTTTTTATACCCGGCTGGCGTTTTAAGGAACGCATGAACTTTCGAGACTTTCAGTTTGACGACCGACTTCACCAGGCGATCGATGCGGCGGGCTACACGGCTCCGACCCCGATCCAGACGGCCACAATCCCCGTGTTGCTCGACGGCCGCGATGTCATTGGCACCGCGCAGACCGGCACCGGCAAAACCGCGGCGTTTGTGCTGCCGATCCTCCAGCACCTTCTCAAAAATCCGCGCTCGACCCAGCAGACGCGCGCGCTGATCGTGACCCCGACCCGCGAGCTGGCCGAGCAAATTCATATGACAATTCGCCAGCTGGCCAAGTTTACCAAGCTGCGCTCGGCGACGGTCTACGGCGGCGTTGGCATGCAGCCCCAGGAGCAGGCGCTGCGCAACGGCACCGAGATCATCGTGGCCTGCCCCGGCCGCCTCCTTGACCACGTTGAGCGTGGCACCGCCCGCCTGGGCGGCGTCGAGATCGTGGTCCTCGATGAGGCCGACCGCATGCTGGACATGGGCTTTCTGCCGGCGGTCAAGCGCATTTTGGCGCTGCTCCCCCGCCAGCGCCAGACGATGCTGTTCTCGGCGACGTTTGCCCCCGAGCTACAGACGCTGGCCGGCCAGACTCTCCAGAAGCCCGAGCGTATCTCGGTTGGGCTGAGCACGCCGGCCAAGACTGTGGCCCACGCGCTGTACCCGGTGGCCCAGCATCTGAAAACGCCGCTGCTGCAGGTGCTGCTGGCTAACACCGATACGAACTCGGTGCTGATCTTCACGCGCACCAAGCACCGCGCCAACCGTGTCACCGAGCAGCTCAAGCGCAGCAACTACCGCGTCGCGGTGCTGCACTCGAACAAGTCGCAGAATCAGCGCCAGATGGCGCTCGACGGCTTTCGCTCGGGCCAGTTCCAGATTTTGGTAGCCACTGACATTGCGGCCCGCGGCCTGGATATCGCGACGATCTCGCATGTGATCAACTACGATATTCCTGACACCGCCGACACCTACATCCACCGTATCGGCCGGACCGGGCGGGCGGAGCGTGAGGGCGATGCGCTGACGCTGGTGACCAGCGAGGACAATGCGACGGTCCGCGACATCGAGCGCGCGCTGGGCAAGCCTATCGAGCGCCGCCGCGTTGAGGCCTTTGACTACAACGCGCCTGCGCCGGCAGCCTCTGCGACCGGCGGCGAGTTCTACCGCGCGCCCCAGGCTCCCCGCGGCCAGCGCCCGGCGAACCGCAGCCAGCAGGGCGCCCAGCGCTCGTCGCAGCCGATGCAGAGCACGTCGCGCACCGTTGGCGCGCCGCCCACCGGCCGCTTCAAGCGCGCCAAGCAGCCGGCGTAGTCTAAACCTAGTCTCCCCCGCGCAGCCCACGGCCCTCGCCGTGGGCTGCGGCGTTTAACACGGCGCCGCAGCGCATTTCAGCCTTGCTGAGCGCAGTCAGCGTGGCGGGTCGGTGATTGCGCTGACTGCGTGGCGCCCAGCGTCAGCGCCGACGTTCATAGCTTGCTGAGCGCACATGGCATAAAGCAGCGACCGCCAGGTTTTTGCCTGGCGGCCGCGCTACGTGAACTGTTGGGTTAGGGCTAGAGCAGCTTGCCCTGGCCGTTGCTGGCGCCGCTCGGTGCCGACGGCGGCGCGCTGGCCTCCAGCGCCGACATGACGTTGCCGCTCGGCTCGTCCTGCAGCTCCTCGACCGACAGCGCCGCCACCGCGTCGCCGCTGTTGAGGTTCATGATCGTCACGCCCTGCGTCAGCCGGCCCAGCTGCGAGATGCTGTTGCTCAGCACCTTGATCACAATGCCCTGCTTGCTGATCAGGGTCAGCGTGTCGCTCGGCTTCACGACGTGGGCCGCGGCGATCTGGTCGTTGTCGCGCAGCTTGATCGTGATCACGCCCATGCCGGCCCGGCCCTTCGAGGGGTAGTCCTCCAGCGCCGTCCGCTTGCCGAAGCCGCGGCTCGTCACCACCAGAAGGTCGCTGCCGTCCTCGACCAGGTCCATGCTCACCACGCGGTCGTCGGTCTCGGTGCGCAGATTGATGCCCTGCACGCCGCCGGCCGGCCGGCCCATCGGCCGCACCTCCGACTGGCTGAAGCGGATCGTCTGCCCAAAGCACGAGGTTAGCAGAATGTCCTCGCTGCCGCGGCTGACGCGGACCCAGCGCAGCTCGTCGCCCTCGTCCAGGCCGATGGCGATCAGGCCGTTGGAGCGCACCGAGCTGTACTCGCTCAGCACTGTGCGCTTGATCCGGCCGCGCACCGTCGCCATCACCAGGTACTCGGCCTCGTCGAAGTTGGCGATGTTGAGGATCGAGGTGATCTGCTCGCCCGGCTCCAGCGAGATCAGATTGACCAGCGGCAGCCCTTTGGCCGTGCGCGAGGCGTCCGGCACCTCGTGGGCCTTGAGTTGGTAGACCTTGCCGCGGTCGGTGAAGAACAGGAGGTCATCGAGCGAGCGGCAGGCGACCAGGTGCTCGACCACGTCGGCCTCGCGCGTCGCCATGCCCTTGATGCCCTTGCCGCCGCGGTGCTGCGGGCGGTAGGTGTCGGCCGGCAGGCGCTTGATGTAGCCGCGGTCCGTCACCGTCACCAGCACCTGGATGTCGGGGATCAGGTCCTCGGCCGAGAAGTCGCCGTTCGCCTCGGCGATGATGCGCGTGCGGCGCACGTTGCCGTACTTCCCCTTGATGTAGGTCATGTCCTCCTTGATCAGCCCCAGCACCAGTGCCTCGCTGCTCAGGATCGACTTAAGCTCTTTGATGAGCTTCACCACGTCGCGGTACTCTTCCTCGATCTTGCGCCGCTCCATGCCCGACAGGCGGCCGAGCTGCATTTCGAGGATCGCGTTGGCCTGGAGTTCGCTGAGCTTGAAGCCGCTCCGCAGGTTGTTGCGCGCCGACTCGCGGGTCCGCGACTCGCGGATCGTCTGGATGATCGCGTCCAGATTGTCGAGCGCGATCTTGAGGCCCTCTAGGATGTGGGCGCGGGCGCGGGCTTTCTGCACCTCGAACTCGGTGCGCCGCCGGATGACGCTCTGGCGGTACTCGATGAAGTGCTGCAGCGCCTTTTTGAAGGTCAGCACCCGCGGCTGGTTGCCCTCGACCAGCGCCAGCATGTTGACGCCGAACGTGACCTGCATGGCGGTGAATTTGAACAGCTGGTTGAGCACCTTCTTGGGCTGGGCGTCCTGCTTCAGGATCACGACCAGCCGGATGCCGTTGCGGTCCAACTCGTCGCGCACGTCGCGGATGCCGTCGATCTTTTTCTCTTTGACCAGCTCGGCGATGCGCTCCTGGAGCCGGGCCTTGTTGACCTGGTAGGGCAGCTCGGTGACGACGATGTGGAACGCGCCGCGCGCGGCCTCCTCGACGTGGGCTTTGGCGCGGATCACAATGTGGCCCTTGCCCGAGGAGTAGGCGTCGCGGATGCCGGCGGCGCCGAGGATCGTGCCGCCCGTCGGGAAGTCGGGGCCGGGGACGATCTCCATCAGCTCCTCGACCGTTACGTCGGGCTTGTCGATCAGCAGCGTGATGGCGTCGCACAGCTCGTTGAGGTTGTGGGGCGGGATGTTGGTCGCCATGCCGACCGCGATGCCGGCCGCGCCGTTCAGCAGGAGGTTGGGCAGCTTGCTCGGCAGCACGCTCGGCTGCATGTAGGAGCCGTCGAAGTTCGGCACGAAGTCGACAGTGTTCTTCTCAAGGTCGAACAGCAGCTCCTCGGCGACCGCAGTCAGACGTGCTTCGGTGTAGCGGTAGGCCGCCGCCGCGTCGCCGTCCACGGAGTTATGCACCACACAGCCGTTGGCCAGCATGAAGTTGTGATGCTCGTCTACGGTAATATCATAGACATCGGCCGCGTCATCCAGCCAGGTTATGTTGACGACACGGTGATTGTGCGTAGCAGCGACCTGGACCAACTCATCGAAGCTGTCGGCGGGGGCATCAAGGGTGGCCGTCGCCGTGTCCCACTGATCCGCGTCGCCAACTGCAATGGCTCGCTCGGAGCGCACGCTGAGTGCAGTGCTGGTCTTTGCGTCCAGTCGCGCTGTGTCGAAATATCCAGCCATCAGACTGTTATCAATCGTTAGCGTCTCGGCCGCTCGCCAGCTGCCGTCCCGTAGCATGAACCGATGGTCGGGCGTGCAGCGCACGGTCGTGCCGTCGTCAAAGGTCAGCTCGATAATCTTGGCGCCGCGCCGCGTGATGCGCGATGAGTGGCCCTCGCCAACGACGATCTTGCCGCTGCTGTCTACTGAGTAGACGTAGAAGACTTCGCCGCTCGGCAGCGCCGCTAGCTCGGCAAAGCTGCGTTCGGTGCCATCCAGGAGTTTGAGCTTGGTGTCGCCGGTGAAACAGCCGAAGTTCCCCTGGCCATCAACCAGCGGCCCGCGCATGTTCCACTCCTGCGCCATGCGGACCAGCGCCTCGTAGACCGAGGAGTCGCCATGCGGGTGGGTCTTGCCGAGGACATCGCCGACGATACGGGCGCACTTTTTGTGGGCCGTGTTGTGGCGAATTCCCATCTCCCACATGGCGTATAAGATGCGGCGCTGGACAGGCTTGAGGCCGTCGCGCACATCGGGCAGCGCCCGCGAGACGATCACGCTCATGGCGTAATCGAGGTAGGCCGTGCGCATTTGCTCAACGATGCCGACCGGCCGGACAAGTCCTATTTCCATGCGCGTCTCCGTTTCAAGTGCTATGCTCGTTTTAGGTGATTACAATGGGCTAATTATACCACAATTGACCCCGCGCGTCGAACCATTTTAGCTCATGCGTTCGTGGTTGGGCGCGCGATGACGGCCGCATACTGCTGGGATTCTGCGGCGCAGCGCCTAGCGACGGCGGCGCCGCACTTTGACTTTTCTGGCGGGGTCTTGTTTGCGGACCCATGTTAGGAATGCAGCCATCCGCGGCTCGGCCTGGAGCTGCTCGACCGAGGCGAGGTCATTGGCCAGCTCGGTGTGGGTAAAGAGTGTGTGGAGCTGGCGGTGGCAGGCGCCACAGATCATGATCGTCGTGCTCGGCGGCAGGCCCTTGCGCCGGGTTTTCAGGCGCGGCGTCAGGTGGTGGGCCGTCAGCGCGGCCACCGGGCGGTCACAGAGTTCACAGCGGGCGCTGATCTCGTCCATGAATAGCAGGGTAGCACGATGCAGACCAAAGCGCGCCGCCCAGCCTGGCTGGACGGCGCGTGCGGCGTGCGGCGCAGGCCTACTGCGCCAGCACCGGCTGGCACGCCGCGACAAACGCGGCCCAAACATTGCGCCAGCGGGTGTCAGCGCGCTGCCACAGCTCCTCGGGGTGGCACTGCACGGCCACGACAAAGCCTGGCCCAGTCCCCTCGACGGCCTCGACCAGCCCGTCGGGCGCGCGGCCGACCACGCGCAGCCCCGGCGCCACGTCCTTCGAGCGCCTGGTGGTGCAGCGAGTTCACCTCCAGCCCGGTGACGCCTAGCAGCGCCGCCAGCTGTGAGTCCGCCTCCAGCGCGATGCTGTGATCGAACTGGTCCCAGCGGTGCAGCCGCGCCGAAACCTCGTGGTCCAGGCTGTCGGGGCGCTGCGCCGGGATGTCCTGCCACAGTGTTCCGCCCAGCGCCACATTGAGCACCTGGATGCCGCGGCAGACGCCCAGCACCGGCTTACCCTCGGCGACCGCCCAGCGCGCCAGCGGCAGCTCGGCGTCGTCGCGCTCGGGGACGACCGTGCCCAGCTGCGGGTGGGCGTCCTCGTGGTACAGCGTGGGCGCGATGTCCTCGCCGCCGGCCAGCAGCAGGCCGTCAATCCGCTCGAACAGCGCCCGCAGCACGCGCTCGTCGCCGGTCGGCGGCAGAATCACCGGCAGCCCGCCGGCCGCAATGATCGCCTCGACGTAGCCGCGGCGATGCCCAACGAGCGGCGCTGACCACTCGTTGTCCTTCACGAGCTTGCCAGGAATCCCAATCAGTGGCTAAGTCATAGTCTTCTGTGGTGGCGGAGATCAGCCCGCGCTGATCCCCGCCCATAAAAGTGATGAGTACCGAGTGACGAGTGACGAGTACCGAGCCGTTCACAATGCTTTACAGTGCAACGCCTTGCACTACTGACAACTGAAAACGCCCAGAGGGCACCCGGACTGAAAACTAGTCCGCGTTATCGATCTGCGCGCGCTGCAGGCCGCCGCTGAAGTCGACGTAGATGCTTTTCCACTCGCTGAAAAAGTCCAGCACCTGCTGGCCGGCCTCGCGGTGGCCGTTGCCCGTGCCTTTGGTGCCGCCGAACGGCAGGTGGATCTCGGCGCCGATCGTCGGGGCGTTGATGTAGACGATGCCGGTGAACAGGTCGCGCATCGCCGTGTAGGCGCGGTTGACATCGCGGGTGTAGAGCGAGACCGACAGGCCGTACATCACGTCGTTGGCGACGGCGATGGCCTGCTCGAAGCTGTCCACGGTGATGATGCTCAGCACCGGCCCAAAAATCTCCTCTTGGGCGATGCGCATCTTGGGCGTCACCTGGTCAAACACCGTCGGCGCGACGAACCAGCCGTGCTGGAGGTCGCCGGTCGTCAGGCGCTCGCCGCCGCAGCGCAGCCGCGCGCCCTCGCGCTTGCCGATCTCGATATAGTTCAGAATGCCCTTCATCTGCCGCTCGTTGATCACCGGGCCGACCTGCGTCTGCGGGTCGAGGCCGTTGCCAACCCGCAGCTGCTCGACTTTGGCCACCAGGCGGTCGGTCAGCTCGGCGGCGATGTCTTTGTGGACGATCAGGCGGCTGGTCGCGGTGCAGCGCTGGCCGCTGGTCCCGAACGCGCCCCACAGCGCACCCTCCAGCGCAAGGTCCAGGTCGGCGTCCTCCATGACGAGCATGGCGTTTTTGCCGCCCAGCTCCAGGCTGACGCGCTTGAAGCATCGGGGCGGTGACCTCGGTGACGCGCCGGCCGGTCGCCGTCGAGCCGGTGAACGAGATCACTGGCACGTCGGGGTGCTCCAGCAGCGGCTGGCCGGCGGTCGGGCCAAAGCCGGTGACGATGTTGACGACGCCCGGCGGCAGGCCAGCGTCGATCAGGCACTGCACCAGGTTGAACGTGCTGGCCGGGGTGTCCTCGGCCGGCTTGATCACGACGGTGTTGCCGCAGATCAGCGCCGGCAGCATCTTCCACGACGGGATCGCCATCGGGAAATTCCACGGCGTGATCATGCCGCACACGCCGATCGATTGGCGCACGCTCATCTGCCACTTGTTCGGCAGCTCCGAAGGCGTGGTCTGGCCGTGCAGCCGGCGGCCCTCGCTGCCGGCGAAGTACATCATATCGAGCGCCTCGACCAGATCGCCGCCGGTCTCGGCCAGAACTTTGCCCATCTCGCGGGTCATATCGCGGCTGTACTGATCTTTGCGCTCGCGCAGCAGCTGGGCGGCGCGGAACAGGATCTCGCCGCGCTTGGGCGCCGGCACCAGGCGCCACTGCACATACGCGGCCTGCGCGGCGGCGACGGCGGCCTGGACATCTTCGGCGCTGCTATCTTGGAAAATACCAACGACTTCGCGCTGGTCGGCGGGGTTGCGGCTCTCAAAGGTCTTGCCGCTGGCGCTGTTCACCCACTCGCCGCCGATCAGATTTTGATACACACGAGGCTCCGACATCATTGTCTCCCTTGTAGTTTAGGTGTTTGCAAAAGTATAACATGCGACCGGCTGCGCTCCTGGTCCCGGATGACTGCGGGGCGCGTGGGCCACACCATTCGGGCAACGTGAGCCGCCACAAGCCCACTGCCTGGCCCACAGAACCCGCTCTAGACTTATGCTATTATGGCCGCCATATGTACCACTGCCCGCCTCAGTGCCCAGACCACCATATACTTGTTTCTATTAATCTACGTGCTACGAGTCAACCTCTAGAGCTGCGCGCCCCCGGCTATTTCCGACACCAACCTCACCGCTGGCGCCGCTAGAGCCATGACCCATCGCTGTAAGGGAGCCTCATGGACCAAGAACACTCATCCTTGTGGGCCTACTGCTGGGATGTCATCGCCCCCTCGCGCCGCTGCTCCGCGGTCGGCACTGCTAGCTGGCCGGCGTGGTCGATTGATCTCAGCGTGTTTGTCAGCTATGTCCTGCTGACCTTGCTGCTGTGGGCGCCGGCACTCGCGAGCTTTGGCACGGCGGTTGGGGCCGGCGGCGGCGTTGGCCACACGGATGGCTGGCAAAATGTGTGGATGCTCTGGTGGACTCAGCACGCCCTGCTGCAAGGTCACTCGCCGTTTTTCACCCCGCTGCTCTACCACCCGACCGGGATCGATCTCTTCTGGCAGACGATGGGCTTTACCAATGGTGCGCTGACTACCCCGCTGACCGCTGCCACCAACGCCATTATGAGCTATAACACGGTCGCCTTGCTGAGCTTTCCGCTGAGCGGCTATGCCATGTATGGCCTGGCGGTGTTCGTCGTTGGGTCGCGGCGCGCGGCCTGGATTGCGGGGCTGCTGTTCACGTTCTCACCTTTCCATCTGACCAAGCTCTACGACGGTCAGCTGGAGCTGATGAGCCTTCAATATTTTCCGGTGCTGGTGTGGTGGCTGCTCCGGGCATTCAACGCGCCCCGCGCGCGCGCCGCGCTGCTGCCTGGTCTGCTTGTGCTATGGATCAGCTTAACCAGCCTGTACTACGGCCTCTTCAGCGTGATCTTTGTTGGGCTATATGCGCTGGTGGTGCTGGCTCGCCGACCGACGTGGCGCCAGCTGGGAGCTGTGGCTGGGCGCTGCCTGCTGATCGGCCTGCCCATGCTGGTGGTGTTTGCCCCGCAGCTGATCGGTCAGCGAATGACTGGCCTCAAAGATTGGGAATATGTGCAGGTGCTGCACTCCGTCACGCCGCTTGATCTCGTGGTTCCCAGCCCCTACCACCCGCTGTGGGGCGGGTGGGCCACGCAGCTCCAGCGAGCGTGGCACCCAGGGGCGGCGGCGGTTACCGTGACTGGCGGCCTGGCGGTCGTGGCGCTGGCGCTGCTCAGTCTGGCGCTGGTGCCGCGGCGGGCTGCCCGGTGGGCGGTGCTGGCGGCGGCGGTGCTGATCCTGGCGCTTGGGCCACGGCTGGTCCTGAATGGCACGACCACCCGCCTGTACATGCCCTACTGGCTAATCGATCTGGTCCCAGGCGCCACACTTGGCCGGCGGCCCAATCAAATTATTGCGATTGCCAGCACGCTGCTCTGCCTGATGGCTGCCTTTGGCTGGCAGGCTGCCGCCCTGCGGCTGGGGCCGCGCGCGCGCCGCTGGCTGCTGCCGCTTACGGTCATTCTCTTGGCCGTCGATCTGTGGCCGACGCCGGTCGCCGCAGACCATATGCCGGTGTCGACGTTTTATAGCCAGATTCAGCCGGGTCCGGGGGCAATCCTTGAGCTGCCGTTTCCCCGCAAAGATAGCGCTGCGCTCGTCGCCCAGATGGTCCACCAGCGGCCAATTCCCAGCGGTTACCTGGCACGACGGCCCGCCGAGCGCTTTCCTGAGACCACTGGGGCGCTCGGGCAGTTTTGGGAGTCGGGCGAGCTGGGCGCGTCGGTGATCGATACCAGTGGTGATGTGCTGGGGCCGACGCTGGCGGCCTTTGGGATTGAATATGTGGTGCTGCACCGCGATACGCTTGCCCCAGAGCAGGCCGCAAAGCTTGAGCGTGTGCTGGCCGCGCAGTTGGATATGGTTTTCCAAGACGCGACACTGATTGCTTTTCAACGTCGCGGCCCCGCTGGCTCCGCGGTGCTGATGCAGCGCCAGGGCTGGTATCCCGTTGAGCACGAGGTGATGTGGCAATCACAGTGGACCGAGCCACAAGCTGGCGTTGCGATCCAAAATCCGCTGACCCAGCCCACGCCGGTCATTCTTCAGTGGCGGCTCCAAACCCTTACCGACGATCAGGTGGTGACTCTCACTGCCCAGTTCGGGGCGCAGCAGGCGATGCTGTCACGCTTTGTCGGCAGCCCTACGCAGCGGAGTGGCCAGGTGATGTTCTATGCTCCGCCCGGTCTTACCGAGCTTTCCTTTGTTACCACGCCGCGGGCTGACCCACAGGCGCCGACCCGCCAGCTGGGCGCAAGTTTCACTCGGCTTCACCTGACCGTCGTTGATGACATCGGCCCGCGCGTCCAGCCCACAACGCCGTGATAATGCGCTGCGCCGAGGCCGCGGCGGCTGCCCTCCGCCAGCCGCCGCCCTTTGTCAGCGCTACCCTCAGATTATCACTGAGAACCCTGGAGCTGTCACTGAGAACCCTAGCGCTGTCGCAGGGTTCTCGCTGAGCGTTGCAGGGTACTCAGTGAGTGTCCCCGCTGTTGGTGGATAGGTCGGCGGCAGCCGGCGCGGCGCCATGTACTTGTCCACCTCGATGCCCCACGCCTCGACCGTAAACTGGCCCTGCTGCAAATACGTCAGGTGCGCGGCCAGATACGCGGTGAACGAGCCGTACTCCGAGCTGAACGGCCCCTGCCCATCCTGAACCTCCACGCACACGACCTGGTGCCGCACGCCGCGCGGGCCAGGCGCGCCATCGAGGCAGTGCAGGTTGCCGCAGCTATCCTGCGCGAAGGGCAGCCAGGCGCGGCTCCACCAGACTGGCGCGACCCGGCCGTCGTCCCAGTTGCCGAAGCCCGCGGCGATGTGATGCGCAATCCGCCCATCATCGAACGCGCCGGCGTCGAGCAGCTCGGTCATGCGCTGCCATTCATTGCCCACTTCGCGCACTTCCAGGCACGCAACGTTGCCGCTGAAGCTATGCCGCACGTCGTTATGCCGCAGAAACGCGCGGTAGTCCGCCGGCAGCGCCGCGCCGATCAGTGCCTCCAGCGCCTCGATCTCCGCCGCGGTCGCTGGGATGAGCCGGTGCCAGCCGTCGGCCAGCAGGCTGGGCGCGTAGAGCGCATACAGCGCCCTGATCTCGGCCAGCAGCGCCACAATCGGCGCGCTGGCCTCGTCCTCTCCGTTGTCAGTCATGGCGTGCTCCTCGGTGCTTCAGCGCATGCCACAGAGTAGCCGACGCCCGCAGTGCGCCGCACAGCAGCGCGCCGCCGCCCCGCGCCCGCCGCCGATTTGCATTGGCACAGTGCCGGCGGCGTTGCGCCCATTGCAGCTGCGATGTCAAGCGTTACCGTCACTCTGTCAAGCATCGCAGCCTTATTGACAAGGATGCTTGACAATACTGGCGCTGCGGAGTATACTCTCAGTGTCAAGTCTGCTTGACAAATGTGAATGGAGCGAACGATGAAAAACGCAGGCAAAACCTACGCGCGCGAGTTCAGCACGGCGATGATCGGCTACACCATTATCGTAGTTGTCGCGATCACCCTGATCGGCAAGTTTCCAGAGTCGCCGTGGCGCTTCGGGCTGGCGCTGCTGCCGGTGGTGCCGATCCTCTTTGGCCTGCGGGCATTTATGCGCTTTCTGAGCCGCATGGACGAGCTACAGCAGCGCATCCAGCTGGCCGCCATCGCCTTCGCGGCCGGGACCGTCGGCCTGCTCAGCCTGGCCTACGGCTTTTTGGAGATCGTCGGCCTGCCGCACCTGCCGCTGATCTGGATTTTTCCCGCGATGATTATGCTGTGGGGCCTGGGCCTGATCGTGGCAACCCGGAGGTACTCATGAAAAATCGGCTGCGTGTGCTTCGGGCCGAGCACAGCTGGTCGCAGGCCGAGGTCGCCGAGCGCCTGGAGGTCTCGCGGCAAACCGTGAACGCCATCGAGACCGGCAAGTACGACCCGAGCCTGCCGCTGGCCTTTAAGATCGCCCAGCTCTTTGCCCAGCCCATCGAGGCAATCTTTGAGGCCGATGCCGCCGACCGCGCCGAGCCAGCAGAAGCGCAGGCCGCGCGCGGGGTGTAGTCAAGCCGCCGCAGAAGCAGCGCCGCGCCCGCCGACGAGTCCGAAGATTAAAAAAGTACACCACCAGCAAAGTTCCCCTTCTTCGCTGGTGGTGTTCCGTCACCGGTTCGCTCAAGGACTATCCTAGACCTCGAAGATGAGACTGCGATGAGCGAGGGCTAAGGCCGCGCTAAGCGGCGCCGCCCTTGAGCAACTCGCGGCTGATCACGAGGCGCTGAATCTCGCTGGTGCCCTCGTAGATCTCGGTGATCTTGGCGTCGCGGAAAAAGCGCTCGACGGGATACTCTTTGGAATACCCGTTGGAGCCAAAGATCTGCACGGCTTTGGTCGCCGTCCACATCGCCGTCTCCGACGAGAACAGCTTGGCCATCGAGGCGGCGGCGATGTAGTCCTCGTGGCGGTCCTTGCGGCTCGCGGCCTCGTGGGTCAGCAGGCGCGAGGCCTTGATGCGGGTCGCCATGTCGGCCAGCGTAAAGCCCACCGCCTGAAACTGCGCGATCGGCTGGCCAAACTGCTCGCGGACCTGCGCGTAGTCGCGGGCGGCCTCGAAGGCGCCCTGCGCGATGCCGATGGCCTGCGACGCGATGCCGATGCGGCCGGCGTTCAGGATCGTCATGGCAATTTTGAAGCCCATGCCCTCGCCGCCCAGCACCATATCTTTGTGGACGCGGTAGTTATCGTAGGCCATCTGCGCCGAGTGGGCTGAGCGAATGCCGAGCTTGTCCTCGTTTTTGATGACCTTGACGCCGGGCTGGTGCATGTCGGCGATAAAGCAGGTGATGCCCTTGACGCCCTTGTCGGGGCTAGTCATCGCCATCAGCAGAATATAGTCGGCGTGCGGGCCGTTGGTGACCCAGTTTTTGACGCCGTTGATGACGTAGTGGTCGCCATCGAGGACCGCGCTGGTCTTCTGGGCGGCGGCGTCGGAGCCGGCCTGTGGCTCGGAGAGCGAGAACGCCCCCAGCTTGGCGCCCGATGCGAGCGGCGCCAGAATCTCCTGCTTCTGCTGCTCGCTGCCGAAGCGCTCCAATCCATAGCAGACCAGCGAATTATTGACCGACGCGATCACGCCGCACGAGGCGTCGACCCGTGACAGCTCCTCGACGATCAGGGCATATGAAATATAGTCCAGGCCGGCGCCGCCATACTCCTCGGCCACGGCCACGCCCATAAAGCCCAGCTCGCCCATCTGCTTCACAATCTCGGTCGGCCAGATGTGGTCGCGGTCGCGCTCGGCGACGGTCGGCTTGATCACTTTCTCCGCAAAGTCGCGGGCCGTCTTGCGAATAAACAGCTGGTCCTCGTTGAGCTGAAAGTCCATCGGTCTACCTCACGCTACTCATAAAAACGACGGGGCCACCTAGCCCCGTCGTCAGCATACCAAATTGTTGTGCGGCTACGCCCGCGGCCCGACCGCGGCCAGCTCGGGCGCGGCGGACGTGAAGCGCTTGAAATTTTCCACAAAGCGGCCGGCCAGCAGATTGGCCAGGCGCTCGAACTCGGCCTGATCCTGCCAGGTCTGCTGTGGGCGGAACAGATTGTCGGGGACGCCCGGCAGCGAGGTCGGGACATGCAGGTTGAAGCGCTCGTCGAGGTACGTCGGCGCGGTGCGGAGCGTCCCATCCAGCGCAGCCTTGACCATCAGGCGAGTGTGGGCGATGCTGATGCGCGTCCCGACGCCGAACGGCCCGCCGGTCCAGCCGGTGTTCAGCAGATAGACCTGCGCCTGGTGCTGGTTGAGCTGGTCGCGCAGCATCGCGGCGTACTTCGTGGCCGGCAGCGGCAGGAACGGCGAGCCAAAGCAGGCCTCAAACGACGCCTGTGGGTCGGTGACGCCGACCTCGGTGCCGGCCAGCTTGGCGGTGTAGCCCGACAGAAAGTGGTACATCGCCTGCTCGGGCGTGAGGCGGGCGATGGGCGGCAGCACGCCGAAGGCGTCGGCCGTCAGGAAAAAGATCGTCGAGGCGTGGCCGGCGACGCCGCTTGGGACAATGTTCTCGATGAAATCCAGCGGGTAGGCGACGCGGGTGTTCTCAGTCAGGCGGTCGTCGTTGTAGTCCGGCACGCGGGTTGTGGGGTCAACGATCACGTTCTCCAGCACCGCGCCAAAGCGGATCGCGTCGTAGATCTGCGGCTCGTCCTTGCGCGACAGCCGGATGCACTTGGCGTAGCAGCCGCCCTCGAAGTTGAACACGCCGTTCGGCCCCCAGCCGTGCTCATCGTCGCCGATCAGCCGGCGGTCGGGGTCGGAGGACAGCGAAGTTTTGCCGGTGCCCGACAGCCCAAAGAACAGCGCCACGTCGCCCTGCGCGCCCACGTTGGCCGAGCAGTGCATCGGCAGAATGCCGCGCTGCGGCAAGAGGAAGTTGAGGACGCTGAAGATCGACTTTTTGATCTCACCGGCGTACTTGGTGCCGCAGATCAGCACCTCGCGGCGCTCGAAGTCCACCATGATCGCCGTCTCGGACTTGGTGCCGTCGCGCGCTGGCTCGGCCTGAAACGTCGGCGCGCAGATCACCGTGAAGGCCGGCACATGGGTTTTGAGCTGCTCGGCGGTCGGTCGGCGAAACAGCTGGTGGGCGAACAGCGCGTGCCAGGCGTACTCGGTGATGACCTGGACCGGCAGCGTCGCGCTGAGGTCAGCGCCGGCATAGGTGTCAAGGACAAACAGTTCGCGCGCGCGCAGGTGCTCCAGCATCCGCTCGCGCAGCGCCCCGAACTGCTCCGACGAGATCGGCTGGTTGATCGCGCCCCACTCGACGGTCTGCTCAGTCAGGGCGTTGCGGACAATAAACTTGTCTTTGGCCGAGCGGCCGGTGCGCTTGCCGGTCGTCGCGAGGAGGCCGCCGTTGGCCGCCAGCTGCGCCTCGCCGCGGGCGAGCGCCTGCTCGACCAGCAGCGGCACCGCCAAGTTGCGGTGGGTCGTGGGCAGGTCAAGCAAGCTGGTGGTCGGCTCATCGATCAGCTGTTGGTCGGTCATAGGCTTCCGTCGCTCCTTTGCAAAACTTTAGTTAAAACAAAAAGAGCAGCGCCTTCGCACGCGAACGCTCTCTGCTCAACAGGGTGCTAGGTGATGTTATGCGCCGTTGCATACCGCTCTACTATACCCTAGACCGCCCGAACGGTCAACGCCGATTCCTGGCATGGCTTATGCGGGGAGCGGCGCTATTCGTAGAAAGAGAGCAGCCATGATCGACAAACGCACCCCTGCCACGCCGGCGCGTCGCCCGCCGCCCGAGGACCTCATTCGCACGCCCGTCACCAACGACCAGGAGCTGCTCGAAAGCCCGCACGACGAGCCGATGGCCGCGCAGCTGTTCACCCACACCGATCCCTGGCGCGTTATGCGGATCATGAGCGAGTTTATCAACGGCTTTGACCGCCTGGCCGAGCTTGGCCCGGCGGTGACGATCTTCGGCTCGGCCCGCGTCAAGCCCGACGACCCGCTGTATCAGACCGCGAGCGACCTGGCGGCGCTGCTGGTCGCGGCCGGCTTTGCGGTGATCACCGGCGGCGGGCCGGGCATCATGGAGGCGGCCAACCGCGGCGCGTGCGAGGCCGACGGCCACTCCATCGGTCTCAGTATCGAGCTGCCCTTTGAGCAGGGCATCAACCCATATGTCGAGACCGGCATCGAGTTTCGGTATTTTTTTGTTCGCAAGACGATGTTTGTGAAGTATGCGCAGGCGTTTGTGATTTTTCCCGGCGGCTTTGGCACCCTGGACGAGCTATTTGAGTCGCTGACGCTGATCCAGACCGGCAAAATTCAGAACTTCCCGGTGATCTTGTTTGGCAGCAGCTACTGGCAGGGCATGCTTGACTGGCTGCGCGGTACCATGCTGCGCGAGGGCAAAATCGGCGAGGGCGACCTGCGCCTGATGGTGCTCACCGACTCGATCACCGAGGTGCGCGACATTATTTTGGCCTCGATGAAGGAGGAGGAGCAGCGGACCGAGCAGGAGGAGGGCGCCCGCGCGGAGACTCGCCACGCGCTGGCGCCCGACAAGGTATCTGATCAGCCGCGCACGCGCCGCAAGCGCTAGTCCTCGTCGCCCGAGAGGCTATCGCGCAGCGCATCGAGGTTTTCTAGGGCCAGCCCGGTGCCAATTGCCACGCAGTTGGCGGGCTGGTCCGCGACATAGCAGGGCACGCCGGTGGTCTCGGTGAGCAGCTCGTTGATCCGCCGCAGCATCGCGCCGCCGCCGGTCATGACCATGCCCTTGTCAATGATGTCCGAGGCCAGCTCGGGTGGCGTCTCGACCAGCACGGCCCGCACGGCGTTGATGATCGCCTCCAGCGGGTCCTGGATCGCGTCGGTGATCTCGTTGGACCCCAGCTCAATCGTCCGCGGCAGCCCTGAGACCTGGTCGCGGCCACGCACCTGCATGGTCAGCGGCCGGTCCAGCAGCAGCGCCGAGCCGATCTCGATCTTGATGCTCTCGGCGGTGCGCTCGCCGATCAGCATGTTATACCGGCGCTTCACAAACGCGGCGATGGTCTCGTCGAACTTATTCCCGCCAACCCGCACCGAGGTGCTGACCACAATATCGTTGAGCGAGATCACCGCGACCTCGGTGGTGCCGCCGCCGATGTCAATCACCAGGTTGCCGCTCGGCTGCTTGACCGGAATATTGGCGCCGATCGCGGCGGCTAGCGGCTCGCGAATCAGGTAGGTGTGCTTGGGATTGGCGCCGGCGTCGACGGCCGCCCGATGCACCGCCCGCATCTCAACCGAGGTTACGCCGGCCGGGATGCAGATCATGACGTGCGGCTTAGTCAGCGAGAAGCCTTTGGTCTTGCCGATGAAGTGCTTCAGCATCTTCTCGGTGATCTCATAGTCGGCGATCACGCCGTTGCGCATCGGCCGAATGACCTCGATGCTCTCCGGCTCGCGGCCCAGCATCGCCAGCGCATCGGCGCCGACCGCGCGTGGCTCGCCGGTCTTGGTCGAAATGGCCACCACTGATGGCTCGCTCAACACAATGCCTTTGCCCTTGACATAGACCAGCACGTTCGCCGTGCCCAAATCAATCCCAATTTTGCGAGCCACCGCGGTTCTCCAGTTGATTGCTCGAATAGCGTTCACAACACACTGCGCCCGATGAGCACTCTCATCGGGCGCAGCCATTCTACCATGTGTGATCTGGGCGCCTGTTTGGACGCGGCTGAGGGCTACGTGATGCGCCGCTTAGTCGTTGTTGCGTCCGCCGCCCATGCCGCGGTTGCCGCGCCGCAGCTTGGCAACCTGGAGGCGAATCACCGCGCGGCGCAGCTGGGCCTCGGCCGAGGCCAGGTCCTGCACGTCGGCGCGGCTGCGCAGCGACTCCTCGGCGCGCTGCCGGGCGGCCTCGGCGCGGCCCTCGTCGATCTCGTCGGCGCGCTCGGCGGTGTCGGCCAAGATCGTCACGCGGTCTGGCAGCACCTCCATGAACCCGCCCGAGATCGCAAACGGAATCCGCTCGCTGCCCTTGATGATCGTCAGCTCGCCCGGCAAGAGCGCGGTCAGCAGCGGCTCGTGGCGCGGCAGGATGCCGACCCGCCCGCCGGCGCCCGGCGCGTTGACCTGGTCAACATCGTCCGAGAGCACGGTGCGCTCGGCGGTGACAATTTCTAGATGTAAAGGCATATGTAGTTCTCTGTTCGGGTGCCCTCTGGGCGTCGTCAGTTGTCAGTTCGTTCAGCGCATGATCACGGCTGTAGCGCGGCCCAGCGATGGAAACCGACGCAGCCCGAGCGGGCAATGACCAGCTCAGGCTGCGCGTGGTCCAGGATGCGCGCGGCGTCCTAGCTGGCTTTGTTGGCCGCGTTGAACTTCTCGATCACGTCCTCGATGCTGCCGGCCAGGAAGAAAAACTGCTCAGGGACGTGGTCCACGTCGCCGTTCAGGATCGCCCGGAAGCCGCGCACGGTCTCGGCCACCGGCACCTGCTGGCCCTTGACGCCGGTGAACACCTCGGCCACCGTCATCGGCTGCGAGAAAAACCGCTGCACCTTGCGGGCGCGGCTGACCGTCAGCTTGTCCTCGTCCGACAGCTCCTCAAGGCCCAGGATCGCGATGATGTCCTGGAGGTCGCGGTATCTCTGGAGGATACGCTGGCACTCGCGGGCTACGTTGTAGTGCTCCTGGCCCACAATGATCGGGTCGAGGATGCGCGAGGTTGAGGCCAGCGGGTCGACGGCCGGGAAAATACCCTGCTCGGCAATCGACCGCTCCAGCGCGATCGTCGAGTCGATGTGGGCGAAGGTCGTGGCCGGCGCCGGGTCGGTGTAGTCGTCGGCCGGCACATACACGGCCTGCACCGAGGTGATCGAGCCGCGCTTGGTTGACGTAATCCGCTCCTGCAGCTCGCCCATCTCGGTCCCGAGCGTCGGCTGGTAGCCCACCGCCGACGGCAGACGCCCGAGCAGCGCCGAAACCTCAGCGCCGGCCTGCGTGAAGCGGAAGATGTTGTCGATGAACAAGAGCACGTCGCGGCCCTCGTCGCGGAAGTACTCGGCCATCGTCAGGCCGGTCATCCCGACCCGCAGGCGTGCGCCTGGCGGCTCGTTCATCTGACCAAAGACCATCACGGTCTTGTCGATCACGCGGGTGTTCTCATCAATCCGCGAGTCGGTCATCTCGTGCAGGAGGTCGTTGCCCTCGCGCGAGCGCTCGCCCACGCCGGCGAACACCGACAGGCCGGCTTTCTTGGCGATGTTGCCGATCAGCTCCTGGATCGTCACCGTCTTGCCGGTGCCGGCGCCGCCGAAGATCGCCGCCTTGCCGCCTTTGGTGAACGGCGCGATCAGGTCGAGCACCTTGATGCCGGTCTCCAGAATCTCGATCTGCGTCGACTGCTCATCGAACAGCGGCGCGCTTTTGTGGATCGAAATCAGCGGCGCCTCGGTGACGGGGCCTTTGCCGTCAATCGGCTTGCCCAGCACGTCGAAGACGCGGCCAAGCGTCAGCGGCCCGACCGGCACCGAGATCGGCGCGCCGGTGTCGATCACCTTGAGGCCGCGCTCCATGCCGTCGGTTGTGGACATCGCCACGGCCCGCACGGTGTCGTTGCCGAGGTGCTGCTGGACCTCGCAGGTCAGCGTGCCGCCGCCGGGCAGCTGAATATCAATCGCGTTATAGATGTCCGGCAGTTGGCCGCCGGGAAACGTCGCGTCGATCACGACGCCGATGATCTGGGTAACCTCGCCGGTCGCGCCCTGGGTGCGCGCGGCCTGCGGTGCAGTTGCGGTTGCCATTGTATTTCTCCAAAGCTGGCCCGGCGCTTAGCGCATCGAGCCGGCTGCAATCTCCGAAAGCTCTTTGGTAATCGCCGCCTGCCGCGCCTTGTTGGCCGAGAGCGTCAGCACCCGGACCAGCTCTTTGGCGTTGTCGGTGGCGTTTTTCATCGCCGACATGCGCGCCGAGTGCTCGCTGGCGATGGACTCGAGGATCGTCTGATACAGCTGCACCTCGACAAAGCGCGGCAGCAGCGCGTCCAGCACATCCTCCTGCGACGGCTCGTAGGTGTAGTCCACGCTGGCGCCGGCCGCCTCAATCGGCGGCTCGATGGGCAGCAGCCGGCGGCGCTCGGGGCGCTGTAGCAGGGTGTTGACGAATGAGGTGTAGATCACATGCACCTCGTCGTACTTGCCCTCGGCGAAGCCATTGATCACCGCGGTCGCCACGCCCAGCGTGTCGATCAGGCCCGGCGTGTCGCCCAGCCCGGTGACCTCGGCCACCAGGTTCAGGCCGGTGCGGAGCGCAAAAATTCGCCCCTTCTTGCCGACCGTCACGACCTCGACTGTGCGCTCAAGCCGCCGCTGCTCTAGGATAAAGCGCGAGGCCACCCGCAGCACGTTTGAGACCAGCGCGCCGCACAGTCCCTTGTCGGGCGTGATGATGATCAGGCCGACCCGGCTGATCTGGGCCGGCTGGGTCAGCAGCGGATGGGCCAGCGTCTTGCCGGCGCGGGTGGTGAGCTCACCCATCACATCGCGCATTCGGTCGGCGTAGGGCCGGGTAGCCAGCGTGTTGCGCTGCGCCCGGCGCATCTTCGACGCCGACACCATTTCCATCGCCTTGGTAATCTTGGCGGTGCTTTTGACCGACTTGATTCGCCGGCGGATTTCACGGGCCGAAGCCATAGCACTCCTCAACCTGCGCAGGTGGGCGGCCGGAGCCGCCCGGCGCACTACTCAAACTTGTTGGCAGCCAGGAAATCCTGCACCGCCTGGCGCGTCGTGGCCTGGGCTGGCTCAGCGAACAGCCGCGTGGTGGCGATGTCCTGCATGACCGAGCTATAGGTGCTGTGCATATACTGCAGGAAGTCGCGCTTGAAGTCGCCGACCCGGCTCACCGCCACCTGGTCGATCAGGCCGCGGGTTGCCACGAAGATCAGCACCACCTGGTCCTCCACCGAGACCGGCTGGTACTGCGGCTGCTTGAGCAGCTCGGTCATGCGCTGGCCGCGGTCAAGCTGCGATTTCGTCGCGGCGTCGAGGTCGGAGCCGAACTGCGAGAACGCCGCCAGCTCGCGGAACTGCGCCAGGCTCAGCTTCATCTGGCCGCCGACGCCCTTCATGGCTTTGGTCTGCGCCGCCGAGCCGACCCGCGACACGCTGATGCCGACCGAGATCGCGGGCCGCTGGCCGGCGTTGAACAGGTCGGTCTCCAGGAAGATCTGGCCGTCGGTGATCGAGATCACGTTGGTCGGAATATAGGCCGAGATGTCGCCGGCCTGGGTCTCGATGATCGGCAGCGCCGTCAGCGAGCCGCCGCCGAACTCTTTGCTCACGCGCGCGGCGCGCTCCAGCAGGCGCGAGTGCAGGTAGAACACGTCGCCGGGATACGCCTCGCGGCCGGGCGGGCGGCGCAGCAGCAGCGACACCTGGCGGTAGGCCTGGGCATGCTTGGTCAAGTCGTCATAGATGATCAGCGCGTCGCGGCCGGTCTCCATGAACTCCTCGCCCATCGCGCAGCCGGCGTAGGGCGCAATGTACTGCAGCGCCGCCGACTCGGAGGCCGACGCCACGACCACGATGGTGTAGTCCATCGCGCCGTTCTGCTCCAGGACGCCGACCAGCTGGGCCACCTGGGCGCGCTTCTGGCCGATGGCGACGTAGATGCAGAGCAGGTCTTTGCCCTTCTGGTTGATGATCGTGTCAATCGCCACCGCGGTCTTGCCGGTCTGGCGGTCGCCGATGATCAGCTCGCGCTGGCCGCGGCCGATCGGGATCATCGCGTCAATTGCCATGATGCCGGTCTGGACCGGCACGTCGACCGACTTGCGGGTGATCACGCCGGGCGCGATGCGCTCGACGGGGCGGCTGCGGTCGGTGGTGATCGGGCCTTTGCCGTCAATCGGCTGGCCCAGCGCGTTGACCACGCGGCCAATCAGCGCGTCGCCCACCGGCACCTCGATGACGCGACCCGTGGAGTTCACCACGTCGCCCTCTTCGATGTCCTGGTAGTCGCCCAGCACGATCGCTGAGACGCTGTCTTTTTCCAGGTTCAGCGCGATGCCGTAGGTCGGCGGCTTGCCGTGCTTGCCAGGAAACTCCAGCAGCTCCGAGGCTTTGGCCTGCTGCAGGCCCTCGATGCGGGCCACGCCGTCGCCCACGCTCGCCACCGTCCCGACGTTGACCGCCTGCGGCGGCTGGATCGTCGAGCGGAGGGTCGCCTGGAGTCGCTGCATAATGTCTTCGGTTGTGATTGCCATGTGCAGTCCTCTGTATCGGTTATCAGCCATCAGCGTGGCTGGATTGGTCGGAAAATGCGAACGGGCGAAGCTGTGAAGATACCAACGTTCCTTCACGACCTCGCCACATGCGCTCCTTTGCTGCTCGTTGTGCTTGGGGTTTAGGGCCGGCCAAGCATGTCCAGGCCCCATCCCAAGCACTGCCGGCCCACTAGCTGACCAGCATCCGCTGCTGCACGGCCGCGAGGCGGCTGCGCACGCTGTTGTCCAGCACCTTGTCGCCGACGCGAATGACCAGGCCGCCGAGTATGCTGGGATCAACCACGAACTTGGTCTTCAGGCCGGCGCCGTAGCTGGCGCGCAGCTGCTGCAAGACCTGGTCCTGCTGCGGCTGGGTCAGCTGAATCGCGCTGGTGATCTCGGCGTCGCGCGGGGCTCCGCTCTGGATCAGGTCAACAAAGGCCGCGATGACCTCGTTGAGCTGGTCGCTGGCGCCATTGGCGGCCAGCGTCTGCACCAGCGAGTCGTACACTGCGCGAGCTACGACGGGCGCCTCGACGGTTGCCATTACAGCCTCCCGAGCGACGCAATCAACTCGTTGATCAGCCGCTCGTGGCCCTTACCGCGCAGCTCCTCGCCGATCACGCTGCCGGCCGTCTGGGTGACCAGCGTCGCCAGCTGGCTCTGCAGGCCGCGGAGCAGCTGCTCGCGCTCCTGGGCAATCTGCTGGCGGCCCTCAACCTGGATGCGCTCGGCCTCGCTGCGGGCCTGGGCGATCAGCTGGTCGGCTTGAACTTTGGCGCGCTCGTTGGCCTGGCCCAGAATCGTGGCGGCCTCCTGGCGGGCTTTGGTCAGCTGCGCATCGTAGTCCTGCTGCGCGCGGGCCAGCTGCTGCTTGACCTGCTCGGCGTTCTCGATACTCTCCTGGATGCGCGCCGTGCGGTTGGCGAGCGCTGCCAGCACCGGGCGATAGAGCACCTTCTGGAGGATCCAGAGTAGCAGGCCGAAGTTGAGCGTATACCAGATCAGCGCGCCAGCGTTAATACCTAACTCTTTCACAGTTCCTCCGTTCGAAATCGCATCGGATTAGCTAATAACGCCGAAGCCAATCATGAACGCGATCACTAGCGCAAAAATCGTCAGTGACTCGGCGAACACGATGCCGAGGAACATATTGGTACGGATCGAACCCTCTGCCTCGGGGTTGCGGCCAATCGCCTGGAGCGCGCCGCCTACGAGGATGCCGATGCCAATGCCGGGGCCAATCGCGCCCAAACCAATCGCCAAGCCCGTCGCCAACAATTTTGCTGCCTGTGGTTCCATGAGTTCGTCCTCCAAAAAGGTGTAGTAATGTGCGAATAATCGCGAGACAACGAAGATTAGTGTGCGCCCTGGCGAATTTCGCCGCCAAGCTCGGCGTGGTGCGGCTCGTCGTGGTCGTGGCCGCCGTGCGCCTGCGTGGCAAGCGACGCGAAGGCCATGACCAAAATCGCGAACACAAACGCCTGGATAAAGCCCACGAATGCCTCAAGGCCGAGGAACGGCAGCGGCAGCAGCGGGAACAGGAACAGCATCACCAGCAGGATGACCTCGCCGGCGAAGACGTTACCGAAAAGTCGGAAGGCGAACGAGATGATGCGCACGAACTCGGAGATGAACTCCAGCAGGCCGGCGAAGATCATGATCGGGCCGTCCTTGAACGGGAAGAACTTCGACAGATACCCGAGCTTGAGCTGTTTGAAGCCCCAGAACTCGATGAACAGGAACGACAGCAGGCCCAAGATCAAGGTATTGTTCAGGTCGGCGCTGGGTGAGCGCAGGTACGGAATAACCTCGGTCTCGACTTCGCCCTCGGCGTTGAGCGTGGGGACTGCCGTATGGGCAGTGCTATTCACAAACTCAACCTGCGGCGCGGCGGCGTGCGTCTCGGCCTGCAGCTTGCTGGTCTCGACTCGGTAGCCCACCGACAGCACGCCAGGGATCAGCGCCAGCCAGTTTGAGAACAGCACATAGAAGAAGATCGTCCCGACCATTGGCCAGAAGCGCGCAATATATTTGCGGTCAACTGAGCCAAAGGTGTTATACATCCCATCTACGGCCAGCTCGGCGACGTTTTGCAGCCCGCGCGGCACCACTTGCATGTTGCGGGTTGCGGCCAGCGAAAGCACGGTCAAGACAATCGTGACCAGCGCCGCCAGCAGCATCGAGTTGGTGATCACAAAGCTGGCCTGCTCGGGATCATGGTCGAAGATGCTTGGCCCAAAGTGAACCCCGGACCCATCAAAGCTAAACACTGGTTCAGCTTTGACTGATACTTGAGGACTGTTGGCGGTGAAGAGCTCGCCGCCGACGGCGTAGCGCAGGACAGCGCTCACGACGATCAGGCCAACAATCCCCAAAATGAGCTTATTGCGTGTTGACAATGGGCGTTTCCTCCTCTTGGTGCGACTGAGACCTGTCAACAATGAGACGCCGTGGAAACTGGTGGAAAAACAAAACTCGTGGCGCAGCCCGGTAGGTGGGTTGGTCGCGAGTACGTGTTCTCTGACATTGAGAAATCTATCACAACTTGGATTTGGCGTGAGTATAGCAGACTTGTGAAGAAATTGCAAATCTTTTTTGACCCGCTATTCACTACCTGCCACGCCGCCAAAAGCCTGACAATTGGCTAGCGGTTGAGCATCATCTCCAGCTGGCGGGTGGCGCGCTTGGCGTAGACCCAGACCGATCCGAGCTTGCTGCCGCCGGCGTCTTTGTCGAAAATCAGCGTCAGGATAAAGCGGTAGCCGACGTTGAACGCATAGATGTCGTAGCGCGCGCCCTCGTGGAGATACAGCGCGTTTGACTCGGTCTCGCGCAGCTGGCGGGAGATTTCGGTGGCGGTCGAGAAGCTGGTCGCCAGCAGCGGGCCGAGCGCGCGGGTCATAATGTCGGGGACCTCGCCCGACTCAAGCAGCACCATGCCGGCGGTATCGCTGAGCAGCACCGACTGCGCGCCGACATCCGTGGCCAGCGTGCTCATCAGCGCGCGGATCGCGGCGGTCTGCTGCGGGCGGATAATCAGCGGCCCGCCGCGCGGCGCAAAGGGGTCCATTGGGGCCGCGCGCTGCTCCGGCGGCGCATGCGGGGTCTCAACGAGCGGCGGCGCGGGCTTGGCCTCGACTGGCGCGGGCTTAGCCTCAGCGACCGGCGCGGGCTTAGCCTCGACTGGCGCGGGCGCTGGCTCAGCCGGCTTGGCGGTGACGGGCGGCAGCGGGCGCGTGGGCATGCTCATGGCCTGGCCCAGCGGAATACGCTGACGGCCCTCGGGCGTGCTGTCGCGGGCGGGCGGCGCAGGTTCGGCGCGGGCCGGCGCGGGGCGCTGCTCGATGCGGGTGCTGTTGTGGGCGGGCGGCGCAGATTCGGCGCGTGTCGACGTGGGCCGCGAGGGGTCGCGGGCGGGCGGGGCCGATTCTTCGCGGGTCGGCGGCGGGCGCTGCTCCATCCGGGCGGGCGGGGCGTCAGCGCGGTTCGGCGCAGGCCGCGAGGGGTCGCGGGCGGGCGGCGCTGACTCGGCGCGGGTGGGGGCGGGGCGCTGCTCGATGCGGGTGGTGTCGCGGGCGGGCGGGGCCGATTCTTCGCGGGCGGGGGCGGGGCGCTGCTGGATCGGGGCGGCCTCCGCGGCGGGCTGGCGAGGCCGCTCCGGCGCCGCCGGCCGCATATTTTCGGCCTTCGGCCGCTCGGTCGGCGTCCGCGGCGCCTCGACCTTCGGCGGCTCGGCTTTGACCGGCTCGGCCGGGCGCGGTGCGGCTAGGCCGCCGGTGGCCGGGCGTGGTGCCGGCGGCGCAATGCCGAGCACCTGGTACACATTCCACACGGTTTGATCAAGCGTGCCGTCGGTGGTGATCAGCTGGGTCTCGGTATCCTTCATGGCCCGATCCAGCTCCCGCGACCGCGCGCCACACAAAATCAGGCGGCTGTCGGGCGCCAGGTTGGGCAGAATCTCGATCAGCTCGGCGCCGTTCATGTCCTCCAGCCCGGCGTCGGCCAGCACCACGTCGGGCGGCTGCTGGCGGGCGCGCCACAGCAGCGCATTGGCGCTCTCCAGCACAGTCACATCGTTGAAGTCGGCCAGCTGCTGCGCGATCCGCTGGAGCGCAGCATTCTTCCCCGGAACAATCACAATTCCCGAACCCATCGCTACACCCCTTTAGATGTCGGCTACGAGACTGCTTGGTGGTAGGCTGGCGATAAACCGGCTGCCGCGGCCGGCCTGGCTTTCGACGCGCAGGCTGCCGCTATGCAGCTCCAAAATTGTGCGGGCGAGCGGCAGCCCGATGCCCATGCCGCCCTCCTGACGTGTGCGCGAGTTGGCGACCTGGTAGAAGCGCTTGAAAATCCGCGACAGCTCCTGCGGCGCGATGCCGATGCCGGTATCCTCGATGACAAACACGAGGTTGCCACCGTGCGTCGGCGCCTGCACGCCGGCTGTCACCGTCACGGCGCCGCCCTTCGGCGTAAACCGTAGGCCGTTGGTGATCAGCTGGGCTAGCGCCAGCAGCAGCCGCTCACGGTCAGCCTCGAACCAGATCGCCCGCCGGGGGTGCCGAAACTGGAGCGTTACCGCCCGCGGTGCGGCCAGCCGCTGCAGGTGGACATTGAGCACCCGCAGCAGCTGCACCAGCTCGATCCGCTCGATGTGCAGCGGCGCCTCGCGCTGGTGCAGCTGCCGCAGGTTGATCAGATCATCCACCAGGTCGTTGAGCCGCAGCGAGGCCCGCACGATCTCGCGGATATATTTGCTCTGGGTGCCCTCCAGGCGATTTTGGAGCAGCGCGCTGTAGCCCAGCACCACCGACAGCGGCGTGCGCAGCTCGTGCGAGGCCAGCGCCACAAACTCGCTTTTCTGCTCATCGAGGTCGCTGAGATTCGCGTACATCTCGGCATTGTGCAGCGCCAGCGCGCCGTGCTTCATCAGCAGCTGTAGCACCTCGGAGTCGCGCAGCCAGCGCTGCTGCTCGGCGGTGGCTGCGATCACCAAGTGGCCGACGGGCGCATCGTGGGCGCGCAGGTCGGTGGTGAGTGCCGGACCAAGCGGGCCGTCGGTGTAGCGGCAGGGGCTGTGGGCGCTCGCCGCCGGGAACATCCGGCCGTCGTTCAGCAGCACATGGACACAGTCAATGTTGGTCTCGCGCCGCACGGCCGCACTCAGCGCCGCGGCGACGCTGGCCTGCTCCAGCGAGTTGGCGAACGCCTGGCTCGCCTCGACCACATGGGCCAGTGTCGCAAGCCGGACGTTCTCGCGGCGCAGGCGCTGGCGGCTCAGGGCGCGGGCCACCGTCAGGCGCAGCTCGTGGACATCGAACGGCTTCGGGATAAAGTCAGCGATGCCCTGCTGTAGCGCATCCTCCAGCAGGCTGTACGACGCGCGGGCCGTCATGATCACCACGTCCATCAGCGGCTGGAGCTGCTGGGCAAGCCGCGCGAGCTCCAGGCCGGTCATGCTCGGCATTGCGATGTCGGTCAGGAGTAGGTCAACGGTCTCGTGCTCCAGCCACTGTAGCGCGGCCTCGGGCGAGAGCGCGGTCGCGACGGTGTGCTGCTCCTGGCGTAGCGCAAGCGCGCAGACCTGACACATTGCTGCGTCGTCGTCAACGACTAGAATGCGGGCAGTCTTGATGGCCGGCGCTGGCGGGCTGGTGGTCACGCAGCTACTCAAAAATATGGAGCACGGATTGCGGCAGGGCGACCCGCTGCTCGGGGCTGATCTGGACGGTGGCGGTGGCGGTGCGAATCCCCGACGGTAGCCGGCCGGTGGGGCTGAGGGCCACCACCTTGCCGACGGCTCCGCGGTGCAGCTCGCTGGCGACGCGCACGATGCTGCCGACGCGCAGCTCCATGCTGGGCGTCGGCGCAGCCTCGCCGCCGGGCAGGCGCTGGAGCGGAATCACCAGCCGGGCGCGCTGGGTGGCACTGTCGAGCTTGGTCTGGCCCTGGAGCAGGCCCTCCTGGCGGTCAAAGCGGGTCAGGAGATCGTAGGTCGGGCGGCTCATCGGCTGGCTACCAAAGCCCTCGGTGATCAGCAGCGTCGGCGCCTCGGGCGAGGGCAGCGGCAGGACGCCGTTGGTTAGCGCCTCCTGCCAGTCGCCGCGCCACTGCGGACCCATGAAGGCCCGCAGCTCGCTGGCCTCAATGCTGCCCACGATCACGCCGCGGACCTGCTCGGCCTGTGCTTTGCGGAGTGCGTCGGCGGTAATGCCCGCGCCGCCAATAATAATGGTGAAGGCGCTGCGGGCGTCGATCATGTCGGCGGTGATCATGTCGGCCGGGTCGGTGACGATCAGCCGCAGCAGACCCCACTGCTCGGAGCCGCAGCCGAACAGGCCCTGCACCACGGCGGCCGCAGTCTCAATCGTCGCGCTACGCTGCGGGTCCACCGAGGCCACATAGCCGCGCACGGCGGCGGTGACGCTGGCCGGCTCGGGGTCGGGCGTCAGCGTAATAAAGCCGGTGGTCCGGTCAACGGCGGTCAGCGTGCCGTTCAGCGGCGCGAGTACCGTCCGCCCGCCAAAGCGCGAGCGAGCCAGCACGTCGCGGAAGACCACGTGGGCGCCGATCGCGGGCTTCATGCGCTCGGGCAGCTCCTGGGGCTTGAGCTTGAGGGCGGTGGCGATGTCGAGGAGCAGCGGCTGGCGGACGACGGTGCATTGGCCGATCACGTCCTCCGGCTCGACCCGGCTGCCGAGCCGCACTTTCAGCTCGCCGGGCGCCGGCAGGCGGCGCTGCACCTGGGCGACAGTGGCGGGGAGGAGCGCAGGCAGGCCATCGGGAAACGTTGCTGGCATCGCACCATCCTTTCAGTAGCGCTGGCATTATAGCATAGCGCTTTCGCCAGAATCGAGCTGCCGCTGTGCTACAATCGCGCTAGGTTGAGCCAGGAGGAGGTGTTCGGTGTCTGATATTCCGCTGGTTGTCGGCGTGCTAAAAGTGGTGATGCTGCTGGTGATGGTGGGCGGCGGCGTCGCGGTGTTTCGTGAGCTGATCCCGATGGCCCGTGGCCGCGCCGCCACGCCGCCCGCCCCGCCCGTCGTGGACGTGGAGGAGCAGTAGTGCAGACGATTCTTCATATTTCCGACCTCCACGCCGGGCCGCCGTTCAATGCCGATAAAGCCGAGCTGGTGGTCCAGGAGGCCGCCGAGATCAAGCCTGATCTGGTGGTGATCTCCGGCGACCTGGTGCAGCGCGCCGAGTTTACCAAGCAGTGGCGCCAGGTGCGCGCGCTGCTGGCGCGGCTGCCGCAGCCGCAGCTGATCGTTCCTGGCAACCACGATATGCCGCAGTACAATCAGGTCGCCCGCTATCTGTGGCCGTTCCGCAGCTACCGCAAGCACATCAGCACCAACCTGCAGCCGCTGTTCGAGTGTGATGACATGGTGGTGATCGGCCTCAACACCGCGCGCTCGTTTACGATCGAGGGCGGCAAGCTCAGCGCGGCCAAGATTGCGTATCTGGAGCGCACGCTGAAGCAGTACCCAGCCCAGGTCTGCAAAATTGTGGTCATGCACCATCATGTGGTGCAGTCGCCGGGGCCGCTCAAGGAGCGCAAGCCAGTGATTGACGGCGCGGCGGCGACGCTGGAGGCGCTGGATCGCGGCGGTGCCGAGCTGGTGCTGTGCGGCCATATTCACACCTCGTATGTCGGCAACACGCTGGAGTTCGACCCCAATCTGCGGCAGGGCACGATCATCGCCCAGAGCGGCACGACGACCTCGCGGCGCGGCCGGCTGTGGCAGCGCGGCAAAAACTCGTTCAACGTCATCGAGATCGAGGCCGAGGTGATTCGGATTTCGCAGCGCATGTATATCGAGGACGCGGCCCGCTTTGTGCCGGTCGCCGAGCACGTCTTCCCGCGCCGCTCAGCGGGCGCGTACTACCTGCCGCGCGCCGCCCGCGTGGTCACGCCGACGACGCCAGCGGGGCCGCTGCCGGACACCGCCGCCGCCGAGCAGAGCAAAGGCAGCTAAGATGGGGACGCTTGGCCCATACGTGATCAGTCTGTTGATTATGCTGCTGGGGACGCTGCTGGCGGTGCTGCCGGTGGTCCCCGGCCCGCCGATTGTCTGGCTGGGCGCGTGGGCCTATGGCTGGCTAACCGACTGGCAGGGCATTGGCTGGGGCAGCCTGGCGCTGCTGCTCCTGATCACGATCCCGGTCAGCACCAGCGACTGGTGGCTGAGCGCGCTGCTGCTGAAGCAGGGCGGCGGCTCGCTGTGGTCGGTGGTGGCCTCGACGGTCGGCGGCATCATTGGATCTTTGTGATTCCGGTGCTGGGCGTCGTGATCGGCTCGCTTGCGGGCGTGGCGCTTGTCGAGTGGCTGCAGCACCGCGACCTGCGGCGGATTTTTCGCGTCAGCCGCGGCTTTCTGATGGGCTGGTTGCTATCAACCGTAGTCGAGGTCGTCGGCTCGGTGGTGCTGGTTGCGCTGTTTGTGGCGCTGGCCAAGCGCTAGCACCGCAGCGCAGAATCAGCGCCCCGCCCTGGGCTGTCGCAGGGCGGGGCGCTGTGTATCGTGGGCTGGCTGAGCTACGGCACCGGCGTCGGCTGGAGCGGCGGCAGCAGCTTGGGCGTGGCCTCATCGGGATTCTGATCGTGCAAAAACAGCCCGCGGCCGAGCAGCCCCAGCATCACGCGCTGCGCTGGGTCGGCCATTTTGTCGTGCAGCTCCATGCGGGCGCGCTGGAAATACTGGACGTTGTAGACCAGCCCGTCGGCCAGCTCCTCCTGGACCACATCGCTGATCGGGTAGCCGAAGACGGGCAGCCCACCGTGCTCCTCCCAGAAGCTCAGAAACGGCTCGCCGACGCCGTGGGCAGTCTCGGGGAAAAAGCGCAGGCCCGGCCGGCTGACGAAAAACTCCTGGGTCGGGAACTGCCGCGGCGCCGTAAACTCGCTGCCCAGCAGCGCCGCCTGCACCTCGTTCTCGGTGCCGATGTGCTCGGGCCAATACTCCAGCCGCGCGCGCTCGAACCACTGGACTTTGCGGCTGTTGACTGTGCGCGCGACATCAAGCGGCAGGCCGAAGATCGGTAGGCCGCCGTGGCTGGAGTAGAACGGCCAGAACTGCGGGTCGACGGTGACGTTGCCGGGGCCGACGATGCTATTGATGCCGTCCACGCCGCCGGCGTTGGGGTCGCCGCTGGCCGGCCGGCCGCCCACGGCGATGCCGCCGGGGTTGCCGATTGCGCCGCTAGCGGCGTTGCTGGCGCCGCCAAGCAGCGGCTGTAGCGGCGCGACGGTCGCGGCCGGGGCGGCGCTGCGGCTGGTCGAGAAGTTGAAGAAGCTGCCGATGCCTTTGCCGGTTACGGCGCTGGCGATCAGTGCCAGGACGAGCAGCACGACCAACAGCAGCATAATGTACTCCGGCACATTGCGGTTGGCCGCCCGCCGCTCCTCAGCTGGCAACTCGACGCTGGCCAGCTCGACCTCGTCGTCTAGCTCGTCGCGGTACACGTCGCGCTGCGCCTCGACATCGCGCTCGACGGCGCGCTGCGCGGCGGCCTTCATCTCCTCCTCGCGGACCCGTGGCAGCTCCTCGCTGCGCAGCCGGGCCACCTCTTTGTCGAACTCGGCCAGCTCCTCGGGGGTGTACTCACGCTCAACAGCCATCGGATGCTCCTATGCTCGTAGCTCGGCGGCCAGCGCGGCCAGCGCGCCGTGGTCGGTGGCGCCACGCCGCCCCAGACGGCCGCCGCCGTCGTCGCGCCAGCGCGGCAGCAGATGCACATGATAGTGAAACACCTCCTGGCCGGCCGCCGCGCCGTTGTTTTGCTGGACGTTGAGGCCATCGGCCCCCAGCCGCTCTTGCAGCCTGCGCGCCACCAGCTGCGCGGCCTGCGCCGTGGCCGTCAGGCTGACCGCGCTGATGGCGCTGAGGTCGGCGGCGTGTACCCGTGGGATCACCAGCGTGTGCCCGCGGGCCGCCGGCGCGATGTCTAAGAACGCTAGCGTCTGCTCGTCCTCGTAGACCAGGTGGCACGGCACCTCGCCCGCCACGATCTTGCAAAAAATACAGTCCATTGCCGCTCCTCCTAGCCGCGCTTGAGGCCCGCCCGTAGCTCGCTGGCTGGGCGGGTGTTCACAATGTCGGCGGCGCTGGCCCAGGCCCGCCGCGCGGTCAGGACGCCAAAGCTGATGCCGTCCAGCTCGCGGTCGGCGTGGGCGTCGCTGCTGATTGCCAGCTTGATGCCGCGGCCGAGCGCCTGGTGCGCCCACGTGGCGTCGAGGTCCAGCCGCTGATAGGCGCCGTCGATCTCCAGGACCGTCTTGGTCGCGGCGGCGGCGTCAAGGACCGCCTCCATGTCCAGGTCGGCGCCGGCCCGTCGCAGCAGCAGGCGGCCGGTCGGATGCCCGATGCAGTCAACAAATGGGTTGTGGATCGCCCGCAGCAGGCGAGCGGTCGCCTCGTCGCGCGGCTGCTTCGAGGTTGACGTGCAGCGAGGCGACCACCCAGTCCAGCGTCGCCAGCACGTCGTCGGGCAGCGCCAGCGAGCCGTCGGGCAGAATGTCGACCTCGCTGCCCTGCAGCAGCTGGAAGTCCACGCCGGCCGCAGCCAGCGCGGCGTTGGCGGCGTCAATCTCGGCGCGCTGTGCCCGCAGCCGCTCGGCGTCCAGGCCCTGCACCATGCCCATGTAGGCGCTGTGGTCGGTGATGGCGGCGTAGTGGTAGCCGCGGGCGTGGCAGGCGTAGGCCCGCTCCAGCACGGTGCCGCTGCCGTCGCTCCAGCTGGTGTGCATGTGCAGGTCGGCCAGTAGATCAGTGGATTCGACCAATGCCGGCAGCCGGCCGGCGTCGGCGGCGTCGATCTCGCCCCAGCCCTCGCGTAGCTCGGGGGCGATCAGCGGCAGCTCAAGGGCGGCGTAGATCGCGGCCTCGTCGGCGCTGGGCAGCAGGGTGTCGCCGCGCCACAGCCCGGCGGCGTCCAGGCGCAGCCCGCGCGCGGCCGCCCGCGCCACCAGCGCGTCGCGGTGGGCGGCGCTGCCGGTCCACCAGACGAGCGCGGCGCCCCACAACTCCGGCGCCGCCACCGCGAAGGTGCAGCGCCGCCCGTTGTGCAGCGTCGCGGCGCTGTGCGCGCCGTCGCTGGCCGTGATGGCCGCGACCTGCGGGGCGGCCTCCAGGCGGGCGCGGCTCGCGGCGGGGTCGGCGCCGGCAAACACCAGGTTCAGGTCGCCGGCCACCGCCGCGGCCCGCCGCACCGAGCCGGCCACAGCCCCGTCGGTCAGCGCCGGGTCCAGCTCCCGCAGGCTGGCGACCAAATCGGCGGCCTGCGGCCAGGCCTCGCCCAGCAGCCACTGATTGTCCTCGGGCGCCGGGGTGCTGACGCCGGCAATGATCGCGGCCTCCAGCTTTTTGCCCAGCCCTTTCAGCGCGCTGATCTTGCCGGTGCTGGCGGCGTCCAGCAGCGCGGTCGTGTCGGCGATGCCCAGCTCCTGGTACAGCCGCAGCGCAGTCTTCGGCCCGACGCCCGGCACCCGCATCACGTCGACCACGCCGACCGGCAGCTGCGCGCTCAGCCGCTCGTACAGGTCAAAGGTGCCGGTCGCCAGCAGCTGCGTCAGCTTGCCGCTGATCGCTTTGCCGACGCCCGGCACGTCCTCGAGCGCGCCGCGGGCCGCGTAGTCCGCGACGCTGATGGTCAGATTCTGCAGGCTGTCGGCCGCCCGCCGGTAGGCCTGCTGCTTGAAGCGGTCCTCGCCGAGTAGCTCCTGGAGGTCGGCCAGGGTGCGGAACATCGCCGCGATTTGCTGATTAGAGAGCATTCGGTAGCGCCTTTCTGCGGCCGATTATAGCACGCGCCGCCCTGCTAGCTTTGCAAGCCGCGGCCCACGCCGCTAGTGCCACTGCTCCACTTTGTGATGCTCAGTGTTCATCGCGTGCTCCTTGATTGCCGCGAATAGCGCCGCGCAGCACGGCGACCAGCAGCGTGGCGAGAACAATGAATGGCACGCCGACGGCGTAGACCATGATGCCTATAAGCCCCTCGCCCACGCCGGCCATGCGGCCAGATTGTATAACCCAACTGGTCAAGTAGCCACGGGAAACCAGCGTCATCACGAGATACCCCACACCTATCCCGGCGGCCAGCATCCGCGAGCCTGCGATGGCGATCAGCCCTGCCTCCGCCACGCAGACCAGTGCCAGCACTGCGCCGCGCAGCGGGGTCGGCGTGGTTGCGAATCCGCCGGGAACTCGTGCTATGACTGGCGCTGGCGGCCAGTGAATCACTCCTTGCAGCCACTCCAGCGCCTGACTGTTAAGCAGCAGCAGCGGCCCAAACACGAGAAAGCCGGCGCAGATCAGCAGCACTTGCTTAAGTGGTCGCGGCATCGTCGGGCGCTCGTTGTCAGTATTCATCGGATGATCCTTCGATCTACTCGTCGGGGTTGTAGGGGCCGCCGACCAGGACGTAGAGCAGCCCGATCACCGGGATGCCGGCCATGAAGGCGATCATGCCGCCCAGGCCGCCGAGGCTGGAGTCTGGCATGCCGCTCTCGGGGGCGGGGCTGGCGAGCCAGTTGGTAGTTATGCCATCGGACGCTAGGGTCACGAGGGTGTACGCCACCAGCAGCCCGGCGGCGATCATCCGCGCCCGGTTGAAGAACAGCGCCACCGCTTCCCAGAGGAAGATCAGCGCCAGCGCCAGGCCGTCGATGGGGCCGATAACCGCGCCGCCTTGCAGCGGCAGTCCAGCCGCCCGCCGGACAACGGCGATCAGCCATCTGCTCAATCCGTCGTTGATGAACAGCAGCGGCGCAAAGAGCAGAAAGCCAATCCCCAGCCGCACAACCCGCTGCTGGGGCGTGAGCGCTCTTGGTGTGTCGGTGGTCATCATGGCAAACTCCTTGCGCTTCCTGGCGGGCGGCTCGCGAGCCGCCCCTACAACGCTGATGATCATGGTTGGGGCGCTGCGGCCCCACGGTGCCGCATTGTTTGACGATGATTGCTGCGCCGGCACCGGGCGCGCCTGGTGATTCTCCGATGATCACTGTGCTAGCATCGCCGCTGCCCCGCTGTAGGGGCGGCTCGTGAGCCGCCCCAGCGCGTGTCAATGATTTGCGCTGCCCCGCCATGCTTTCGGCCTGGCCGCCCACCCTTCGAGCCTCAACCAGTCTCCCTGAACAAGACTACAGTCTTCCTGAACAAGACCGCAGTCTCCTTAAATAAGACCGCAGTCTCCTTGAACAAGACCGCAGTCTCCCTAAATAAGACCATAGTCTTCCTGAACAAGACCGCAGTCTCCCTGAACAAGACCGCAGTCTTCTTGGATAAGACCGCAGTCTCCCGGAGCAAGACCCAGTGAGGCTTTGAGGGTCGGCGATGGGGTGCCAGGTGCGGCGGCCAGGCTACTCGCCATCATCGCCCGGCGCGGCGGCCTCGTCGGCGCGGGCCAGGCGCTGGCCGTTGGCCTCGAAAAAGCGGCCGAGGCGCTGCTTGACGGTATCGCTGAAGCTGCCGGGCGGCGCGCTCTTGATATTGCGGTAGACCGCCAGGCTCGCGGTGTAGCTTTCGGCGCGGGCCTGGGCGAGCGTGGACTGGACCAGCGCGTTGAGCCGCCCCACATCGAGCGCCACCAGCTCCAGCGCCGCGACCAGCGCCAGGTCACGCTCCATCGCCGCCACATCGAGCGCGCGCGGCAGCAGCTCGCTGTACTGCTTCGCCGCCCGCAGCGTCTCCTCCAGGAAGCCCGCGGCGTCCTGCGGCACGCGCGGCAGCTTGGCCCGCTCCTCCTTCGTCAGCCCCACCAAAAACGGCAGCCGCGCCCGGATCGCGGCCACCGCCGTCTGCACCGCCGCCAGATCCTCCGCCGTCACCACTGCGTCCAGCCCATTGCGCCGCATTGTTGCCCCCGTATCACTGTCAGGCGCTAGGATACCCCATCTCGGCCAGTTGGACGGCGCCGCGGCCCGCGAGTAGAATAGCCCCACTATCAAGGGGGAATCCTGTGGCCTATAACGTTACGCTGATTCGTGGGGACGGCACCGGGCCGGAGCTGGTCGAGGCGACCCGCCGCGTGCTGGAGGCAACCGGCGTCGAGTTCAACTGGGATGTCGTCGAGGCTGGCGTGGACATCATGGTGACGGCCGGCACGCCGCTGCCCGACAACGTCCTCGAAAGCATCCGCAAAAACAAAGTCGCGCTGAAAGGCCCGATCACCACGCCGATCGGCACCGGCTTTCGCTCGGTCAACGTCGCGCTGCGCAAGGAGCTGAACCTGTTCGCGTGCGTGCGGCCGTGCAAATCCTACGCCGGCGTGCGCTCGCGCTTCGAGAACGTCGACCTGGTGATCGTCCGCGAGAACACCGAGGACCTGTACGCCGGCGTCGAGTTCCCGGTGGACAGCGCCGAGGCCAAGCAGATCATCGACATGGGCGGCGGCAAAATCCGCGAGGACTCGGCGATCTCGATCAAGCCGATCTCGCGCACCGGCTCGCGCCAGATCGTGCGGCACGCCTTTGAGTACGCACTGGCCAACAACCGCAAAAAAGTCACCGCCGTCGCCAAAGCCAACATCATGAAGTACACCGACGGCCTGTTCTACGAGATGGCCCGCGAGGTCGCCAAAGAGTACGAGGGCCGTGTCGAGTACGACGAGTGGCTGGTTGACGCGATGTGCATGCAGCTGGTCCAGAAGCCCGAAAACTACGACGTGCTGGTGATGGAGAACCTGTACGGCGACATTCTCTCCGACCTGTGCGCCGGCCTGGTCGGCGGGCTGGGCGTCGCACCCGGCGCCAACATCGGCGACGGCGTGGCCTTGTTCGAGGCCACCCACGGCAGCGCCCCGAAGTACAAGGGCCAGAACAAAGTCAACCCGACCGCGCTGATCCTGTCGGGCATGCTGATGCTGGACTATCTGGGCGAGAAAGACGCCGCCCAGCGGCTGGAGCAGGCCGTGCGCGATGTCATCGCCGAGGGCAAGGACGTGACCTACGACATGAAGCCCGACCGCACCGACCCGACCGCCGTCGGCACCGCCGAGATGGCCGACGCGATCATCGCCAAGCTCCAGGCTAGCGCCAAGTAGCGAGTAGCGAGTACCGACTGAGCGGTACAACAGCGCCCGCCCCTACTTGCAGGTGGCGGGCGCTGTGTTTGTGGACCGATGCTGGATCAATGCAGCGCGTTGAATTTGCCATGCGCGCTGACAGCTGACCGCTGACAGCTGATGGCTCCGTCAGCTAACAGCGCCCGCCCCTGATTGCAGGTGGCGGGCGCTGCGTTGATCAATGAGAAGCGATGAATCTGCCATGCGCGCTGACGCCTGACGGCTCACAGCTGATGGCTCGCCCGCTCCGTCAACTAAAGACCGCAACGAGCGCATCCTGCTCGGAGGTATTGACCAGCGCGATCACCTTATCGGCGGCGGCCAGCACCGTATCGCCGCGGGGAATAATCAGCTCGCCGTTGCGGACGACGGTCGCCAGGACACACTCGGCCGGCAGCGTCAGCGAGTCGACGCGGCGGCCGGCGACGGCGGCCTGCGGCGCGATCGTCAGCTCGACCAGCCCGACGCGGCCGCCGGCCAGCTTGAGCAGCGGCACCAGATCGCCCATGCCCAGCTCCTCGTGGATGACTCGCGCCAGCATCGCCACGTGTGAGACGGCCAGATCGACGCCCATCTTAGGCGTAAACAGCCACTCGTTTTTGGAATTATTGATGCGGGCGATCACGCGGCCGATCTGGTACTCGTGCTTGGCCAGCTTAGCGACGACCAGATTATCCTCGTCATCGCCGGTGACGGCGACCACCGCGCCCATCTCGCTGATTTTCGCATCGCGCAGCACGCCGGGGTTGCAGCCATCGCCCAGGATCAGCGTCGCCGGCGTTTTGGCATGCTGGAGCTTGGCAAACACCTGCGGGTTCATCTCGACCAGCGTGAGCGTGTGCTGCTGCTCCTTCGAGCAGCGCCGCCAGCTGCGCCCCGACCTTGCCGCCACCAACAATCAAAATATTCATGGTTTGCCCCTGGACTATTTTTCGTATGGCTCGCCGATAGCCGCCGGCGGCTGCGCCCGGCCGATCACGCCGGCCAGCACGATCATCGTCACCAGGTACGGCAGCATCTGTAAAAACTGCGGTGGCAGCGCAAAATCAAAGCCCTGGATGCGAATCTGGAGCGCGTCGGCCGACGAGAACAGCAGCGCCCCGCCGAACGCCCCGAGCGGCGTCCACTTGCCAAAGATCACCGCCGCCAGCGCAATAAAGCCGGTGCCGTTGGTCATAAAATCATTGAAGCGGAAGGTTGCCTCGATGGAAAACCACGCGCCGCCCAGCCCCGCCAGCAGCCCGCTGACGACGACATTCGCCATCCGCATCTGGTTGACGTTGATGCCGACGCTATCGGCGGCCTTCGGATGCTCGCCAATCGCTCGCGTCCGCAGCCCCCAGACGGTGTGGAACAGCAGCACATGCACCACCACCACCGTAATCAGCATAATGTAGGTGATCGGCTGGTGGTTGAAAAAGATCGGTCCAAGCACCGGGATGCTGCTCAGGCCAGGGATCGGATTGATTGGCAGCTGCTGATCGACAATTGTGGCGGCATGGTCGGACTCGTAGCCGGTGATGAAGCTGCCGCGCAGAAAGCCGGTCAGGCCGACGGCTAGAATATTGATCACCGTGCCACTGATGATCTGATTGATTTTGAAGCGGATCGAGAGCACGCCATGCAGCGCCGCGACGACTGCCCCAGCCAGCATCCCGGCGACCACGGCGACAGCCATGCCGCCCAGCGTAATCGCCGCAATATACGCCGCGCAGGCCGCGATTAGCATCGTGCCCTCAATGCCCACATTGGTCACGCCCGAGCGCTCGCATAGAATGCCAGCGAGCGCGCCGAGCGTGATCGGCGTCGCAAAGCGGATCACGCGGGCCAGCACATCCACAATGTCGGTGGAGTTGCCGGCGATGGCCCAGATCAGGATCGTCAGCAGCGTGCCACCGATCAGCGCGCTGACATAGGGGCCAACCCAGCGGTTGGGGCGGCGGACGACCAGAAACAGGCCGGTCAGGAGCAGTAGGCCCTGTAGCACCACCACCGTCGGGATCGTCGGCAGCGGAATGGCGATGAGCGGCGGCGTGCTCGGCGGCAAGTTAGGCCGCGGAATATTGAGCGTCGAGACGCTGCCGGCCGCGACCCGCTGGCTGACGAAGTAGATCAGCAGCAGCGCGACCGCGGCCCCGAGGGCGCCGACGACCCGCGCGCGAGTAGAACGTTGCATGGCTATGAGCTCCGTGCTACGGCGGCGCTGGTTTCGGCGGGCTTGCGCAGCCGATACATCCAGCGCACGATCTGATCGGCGGCCACAAACATAATCACCAGCGCCTGAATAATGCGGATCAGATCGCTGGAGATCGCCGCATGCGTCGCGGACTGCATCAGCCCCTTGCCGTTGTTGAGCGCGCCCCAGAAGATCGCCGCTGGAATAATCGCGATCGGGTTGCTCTTGGCCAGCAGCGCCACTGCGATGCTATCAAAGCCATAGCCCGATGAGAACAGCGACTTCATGTTGTGCTCGACGCCCAGCGTCTGGGTGGCGCCCGACAGGCCGGCCAGCGCGCCCGACAGGAACATGCTCAGGACAAAATTCCGCGTGATGCTCATGCCGGCGTAGCGCGCGGCCTTTGGGTTGGCGCCGACGGTGCGAATCTCGAAGCCGACCGTGGTCCGGCGCAGCAGCCACCAGACGGCCCAGACCGCCACGAGTGCCAGCACAAAGCCCAGATTAAGGCGCAGGTCCCAGGCGCGGTTTTCGCTGACGATCAGCGGCGTGTAGGTGCTGCCGCCGTTGAGCGCGGGCGGGCTGACCGGGCCGATGATCCGCGGCAGCGCCGCCGTGCTCAGGACAAACGGCGTGCGCTGGCCGGTCGCGCCGGTATCGCGCATCGGGCCGCGGATGATCAGGTAGCCGACCAGCTGCGCCGCGATGTAGTTCAGCATGATCGTGTTGATCACCTCGTGGGCGCCGGTCTTGGCCCGCAGGAAGCCGGGGATCGCGCCCCACAGCCCGCCGGCCAGCGCGCCCGCCACGATCGCTAGCGGCAGGTGAATAATCGTCGGCAGGCCACGGACGCCGAAGCCGACCGCGGTTGCCGCCAGCGACCCGAGGTACAGCTGGCCCTCGGCGCCAATGTTGAACAGGCCGCACTTGAAGGCCAGCGCCACCGCCAGCCCGGCAAAAATATACGGCGTCGAATTCGACCAGCGTGTCGGAGAGCCGGTTCCAGCCGCCGAACGCGCCCTGAAACAGCCCTTTGTACGCCAGCCACACGATCTCAAGCCGGCTGGCGCCGTCGGTGCGGGCCGAGATAAAAATGATGATTGCGCCGATGACCAGCGCAGTAAAGATCGCCAGCAGCGGCACCAGGGCCTCGCGCAAGAGCGGGGCGAGCCAGCCACGGCGCGGCGGTGGAGCGGGAGCGGTGGTTTCAACAGCCATGCACGCCTCGGTTTAAGGGGAGCAACACATCGTTGGGTTTAAGGCTGGGCTACGTCGACCGGCTGGGTAATGCCGGCCATGAGGAGGCCAAGCTGCTCGCGGGTGGCGGTGGCGGCCGGGATGACCGCCAGGATCTCGCCGTGAAACATCACCGCGATCCGGTCGGACAGCGCCAGCACCTCGTCAAGCTCGGCCGACACCAGCAGCACCGCTACGCCGCGGTCGCGCTGCTCAATGATCGAGCGGTGGATAAACTCAATCGAGCCAACGTCGATGCCGCGGGTCGGCTGGGCCGCGATCAGCAGGCTGATCGGCCGTGAGAACTCGCGGGCCACAATGATTTTCTGTTGGTTGCCGCCCGACAGCGCGCCCGCATTGGTCCAGATCGAGGGCGTCCGCACGTCGAACTGCTTGACCAGCTTGTCGGCCTGCGCGGTGATGGCAGCCTCGTCAATCACGATGCCTTTGGCGAAGGGTTTTAAATCGTAGCTGGACAGCACCATGTTGTCGGCGATGGGATAGCCCAGCACCAGCCCAGTGCCTTTGCGATCATCGGGGATGTAGGCGACGCCGCTTTCGGTGATGGCGCGCGGGTTGGCGCTGAGCGGCTGGCCCAGCAGCTGCACGGCGCCATGCTCGGCCGGCCGCAGCCCGCTGATCGCCTCGACCAGCTCGGTCTGGCCATTGCCCTGCACGCCGGCGATGCCCAGCACCTCGCCGGCAAACACCTCCAGGCTGAGCTGATTCACGGCCACCTGGTTGCGGTCATCGCGCACCGTCAGCTCGCTGACCTGCAGCACCGACTTGCCGGGCGTGGCCGCGCCTTTGGTGACTGTCAGCTCCACCGAGCGGCCGACCATCATGGCGGCCAGCGAGCGCTCGGTCGACGCGGCGGGCTGCGCGGTGCCGACCACCGCGCCGCGCCGCAGCACCGTGATGCGGTCGGCGATCGCGAGCACCTCTTTCAGCTTGTGCGAGATGAAAATAATCGCCCGGCCCTGGCGCGCCAGGTCGCGCATCACCCGGAATAAATCCTCGGCCTCCTGGGGCGTCAGGACGGCAGTCGGCTCGTCCAGGATCAGAATCTTCGCGTCGTGGTAGAGCGCCTTCAAAATCTCGATGCGCTGCTGGACGCCGACCGGCAGATCCTGGACCAGCGCGTCAACCGGGACCGGCAGGCCATACTGCTGGCTCAGCGCGGCGATCTGCGCGTTGGCGCGGCGGCCGCGGATCACGCCCTGCTGCGCAATCTCGGTGCCGAGCATGATGTTTTCGGCGGCGGTCAGCGTGCCGACCAGCGCGTACTCCTGGTGGACCATGCCCAGGCCCTGCCTGATCGCGTCGGAGGGATTGCGGATCGTCACCGGCTGGCCGCTGATCAGAATCTCGCCCTCGTCGGGCGTTTGCAGGCCGTAGAGAATGTTCATCAGGGTGGACTTGCCGGCGCCATTCTCGCCGAGAAAGGCGTGAATCTCGCCGGGCAGCAGCGTAAACGAGATGTGATCGTTGGCGAGCACACCTGGAAACTGCTTGGTGATATTGCGAACTTCGAGGGCTGGCGTTGGTTGCATGCTGGTCTCGATGCTAGGGTGGCGCAAGGGTAGCATGAAAGCGGGGTCGGGGCAAATAATAACGCGGAGGCGAGTTTCCTCACCTCCGCGTCTGGGCTGGGGTCGTTATTTCAGGGTGACGTTGGTCTTGATCGAGCCGTCGGCCAGGCCCTTCTTGATCTCGTTCAGCTTGGCCGTGATCTCGGGGGTCAGGGCGGTTGATTTATTGGCGGGCGCGAAGTCCACGCCGCCGTTGGCCGCCGTGCCGACGTAGTTGTCCGACGAGAACTTGCCCTCGACGGTATCTTTGATCACGGCGTAGACGGCGTTATCAACGCGCTTGAGGGCGCTGGTGATAATTTTGTCGGCGCCGGGGGCCGAGCCGTTCTTGAAGGTGGTCAGGAACTCGTCCTGGTCCACGCCGATGACGAAGACGTTCTGCTGAGCCGCGGCCGCGATGCCGCCCGAGCCGGTCTGGCCGCCCGCGCCGAAGATCACATCGGCGCCATCGGAGATCTGCGACTTGGCGTTCTCGGCGCCCTTCGCCGGGTCGGAGAACGACGGGATGTAGACCTTGCTCACCTTGATGTCGCTCTTGACCGACTTGGCGCCGGCCTCGTAGCCCAGCACGTACTTCTGGACTGGCGGGATTTCCATGCCGCCCACGACGCCAATCTTGCCGCTCTTGCTGACCAGCGCGGCCGCCGCGCCCGCCAGGTAGCCGGCCTGGTCCTCGGAGAACGCGAGGCCCTTGACGTTCGGGATGATGGGGTCGTAGGTCACGTCGACGATGGCGAACTTGACATTGGGATATTTGGCGGCCGCGGCCTTGACCGCATCGCCCATCAAGAAGCCTACGCCGACGACCAGGTCGTACTTCTCTTCGGCAAACTGGCTGAGGTTCTTCTCATAGTCTGTCTGCTGCGCCGTCTCGACGTAGTTGATCTCGATGCCGAGGTCTTTTTCGGCCCGCTTCATGCCCTCATAGGCGAACTGGTTGAAGGTGCCATCGTTGACCTTGCCGGTGTCGGTCACGAGGCCAACGCGCAGTTTTTTGCCGCCGGGCATCGCAGTCATATCTGTCATTGCGGTCATGGCGGGCGCGGCCGTCATGTCGGTCATTGCGGTCATGGCGGGTGCGGCCGTCATGTCGGTCATCGCGGTCGCGGCGGGCATCGCGGTCGCGGGGGCCGTCGTCGTGGTGGTGGCCGTGCCGGTGCCGCCGCACGCTGCCAGCAGCATGACGGCCAGCATCAGGGAAAGTAGCTTACGCATTCGTCTGCGCCTCCAAAAAGGTGATGAGAGTTGGTGGTTCCAACCGGGGCGCAATTATACCATAGGCGCTTTGCCGGGCCGGCTGTGGGCTGCCGACAAGCGCGGGCCGGCGCTTGCGCTGGCCGCGAGTCATCGCTAGAGTAGTCGGTGCAAGACATCAAGGAGGCGACAATGCGCGAACGGTGTGTGTCCAACGTGTGGCGGCGACGATATTCGGCGCAAGCAGATGGGGATGTCGCAGGGCGCCTCGGCGCTCCAGATCTCCGGCTGGACGATTGCGTATCTGGAGGTGCTGATCTGCGCGGCCTGCGGCTTGGTTGAGACCTATGTGCCGGCCGAGAAGCTCGGGACAGTGCGGGAGAAATGGGAGCGGCTGCGGGGCAGCGGCGAGGGACCGATCTTCGAGGGCCACTAGCGGCCGGGGCGGCTGCCCCGGCCGCCCCGGCCGCCGCTAGCGAAATAGCTGCTCGACCTTGCCCAGCGCCGTGGCCAGCACGCTGAGGTGCAGCGTATCATCCTGCTCGATCACCGTGCCGGGCGTTGGGACAAAGGCGCGGCCATCGCGCAGCACCGCAAACACGGCGATCTCGCCCTGCATCGCGACATCGCGCACGGTGCGGCCGACCATCAGCGCCGGCACCGGCAGCGCCAGCAGCTCAACCTCGCCGTTGCCCAGTTCGTTGCTGCCCTGCGCGCCGGTGTTGAGCATCAGATTTTTGATGCGGTGGGCGCCCCAGGTCGTCGAGCTGATCGTGTGGATGCCGAGGCGGCGATAGATCTGCTCGCGCTGCGGGTCGTAGATGCGGGCGACGACGGTCGGCACCCGGAAGGTATCGCGCGCCACCGTGGCGGTGATAAAGTTCGAATTATCGCCGCTGGTCACGGCCGCCAGCGCATCAACGCGCTCGATGCCGGCCTCGCGCAGCACATCGCGGTCAAAGCCGACGCCGGCGATGGTGCGGCCATGAAACGTCGATGGCAGCCGCCGAAAGGCGCTGGCATCCTTGTCAATCACCGTGACTTGGTGCTGCTCGGACTCTAGCAGTGTGGTCAGGAGCACGCCGACCCGGCCGCAGCCAACAACGATCATCCGCATGATGGTTCTCCTTGAGGCGCTAGCGCTCGGGGGTTCGGTCCATCGCCTGGCGCAACCGCTCGATGAACACGGCGGCCACCAGCATGGCAAAGGCGGTGGCCCAGCCCCACCACGGCAGCAGCGTGAAGTGTAAAAACGGTTGGAAGGCCGTCTGGCTCAGGACATACAGCGCCGCGACCAGCGCCGTGACGGCCACGCCGTAGGTGATGGCGCGCTGCTTGCGCGCCAGGTGCTTGCCGGAGCGCAGCACCAGCCCGCCGCCGAGCAGCCCGGCCAGGCCGACAAACACATAGGCGGTCGTCAGCAGGTCGGCGAACAGCGTGCGCGGCGTCGAGTCGGCGGCGAGCAGGCCGACAAACTGCTGAGCTAGCGGCTCCTGGAAGCTGGTATTGGTCAGCAGCACGGCCGCGCCAAAGCCGAGCAGTGCCGGGATCAGCCCGTAGGCCGCGAACCACGTATAGCCGAGCCGAAACACCCGCCGGTCGATCAGCGGCCGGCCGGTCGGTCGGGGCTTGCGGAGCATCAGTCGCGGGTTGGTTGGGCTGGCGCCAAACGCGGCCGCCGGAACCAGGCCGGCCAGCAGGTCAATCATCAGCAGCTGGCCAATGGTGAGCAGCAGCGGCGCCTGGAGCGCGACGGTCAGAATCAGCGCCACGAGCTTCGAGCGCCGTCGCGCCGAGGTTGATGGCGATCAGGCGCCGCACTTGCTGCTCGACGGTGCGGCCAATCATGATCGCCTCGGCCAGCGTCGCCAGGTTATCTTTGTCCAGGACCACATCGGCTACCTCGCGCGCTGCCGAGCTGCCCGACTGCGCGAAGGCCAGCCCGATGTCGGCCGCCTTGATCGCCGGGACATCGGTGGCGGCGGCGCCGGTAGCGACCACGATCTCGCCATGCCGATCCAGCGCCTCGACGACCTGGAGCTTTTGGTCGGCGGCCATCTGGGCCAGCACCGCATCGCCGCTGCGCAGGCGCTGCCACAGCTCCTCGTGATCACGGCCGTGCAGCGTCGCTCCCGTCTCGGGGTGGGTGCAGGCCTGGGCGTTGAGGCCACAGCGCCGGGCCAGCAACTCGGCGGCGACCACATCGTCGCTGGTCAACATAATGGTGCGAATGCCGGCGGCCCGCAGGTCGGCGAGGGCGGCCTCTAGCTCGGGGCGCGGCGGGTCGAGCGTGCCAATCAGCCCCAGCAGCACCATGTCGTGGGCTAGCTGCTGGGTGCTCAGGGTGCGATAGGCCTGCTCGGGCTGGACGGCGGCGCGGGCAAACAGCGTGACCTGCATGCCGGCCTGCTGATAGTGCTGCACCACCTGCCAAATCGCCTGCTGATCTTGCTCGGTCAGCGGGCGGTCGCCCTCGGGCGCTGCCAGGGCGGCGCAGTGGTCCAGCAGCGACGGCGCGCCGTGGAGCAGCGCGGTTGCGCCGCGCGAGTCGGTGACCAGCACGCCATCGAAGGGGCTGCCAGGCGATCGGGCCAGCAGCGCCAACTCGGTGATTAACTCGTAGATCGCGCTGGGATCAAAGCCCAGCTTTTTGGCGGCGACCAGCTGGGCCGCCTGGACGGGATCGCCGACAATATGCCAGTGCGGCCGCCGGGTGTCGGGCGGCAGCAGGCGGGCGGTGGCGGTCAGGACCGCGGCCCGCAGCACTGGCCCCAGCAGCCGCTGAGCCTCGTCGGGCGCGAGCACCCGCTCGCCCAGCCGGCACTCGCCGACCGGCTCGTAGCCAACGCCGCTGAGGGTGAAGCTGCCGGCGGCCGTCCACAGCTCGCGGGCGGTGATCTCGTTTTGCGTTAGGGTGCCGGTGGTATCGGTGCAGATTACGGTGGTCGCGCCCAGGGTCTCGACGCTAGACAGGCGGCGGATGCTGGCGCCGGCGCGCTGGAGCCGCTCGCGGCCGGCCAGCAGCACGACGATCACGCCCGGCAGCAGCCCGGCCGGGACCACCGCGACCAGGAATGCGGCGACCAGCAGGATCGTCGCCGAGGTGTCGAGCTGCCGCTGCCAGCCGACAAAAGCCGCCGCGAGGCTGCCGAGCACGGCCAGCGGCAGCACAATGAAGCCGAGGCGCTGGAGCACCACCATCAGCGGACTGGGCGCCTCGTGGGCGGTGGCGGTCATCGTCGCCAGCCGGCCATAGGCGGTGTCGAGGCCGGTGGCAAACACCACCGCCTGGCCCGTGCCGCTGATCACGCGGCTGCCGGCGAAGACAATGCTCGGGGGCAGCTCACTGGTCAGCTCGTCGGGCAGCATGCCATCGGGCAGCGCCCGGCGCGGCGGCGCGTCGCCAAACAGCGCCCGGTTGGTGACCTGCACATCCTGCGCGGCGACCATCCGCACGTCGGCCGGCAGAATATCGCCGGTGGTGAGCGGCAGAATGTCGCCCGGCACGATCTGCGAGACCGGCATCATATGCTCGCTGCCGTCGCGCAGCACGCGGCTGTAGACCGGCAGCGCCTCGCGCAGCCGCAGCGCGGCTCGCTCGCTTTTGCGCTCCTGCAACACTGCGACCAGCGTGCTCAACCCGACCGTGAATAGCAGCGCCAGCGTAGTCTCGGTGCGGCCGATCACCGCGGTCAGCACGGCCGCCGCCCACAGCGGCAGCAGCATCGGCCGCACGGCGATCTGGAGCGGCCACAGCAGCCGGCGCCGCCGTGCCCGCGGCACGTACTCGTTCAGGCCATACTGGCTGCTGCGCTGCATGGCCTCCTCGGTGGTCAGGCCCTGCGGCGTGATCCCGAGCTTGCTATACACTTCTTTGGGCGTGAGCGTGCTGAGGTCGGCGCTTTTCCAGCGTGAAAAGGTGGGTTGCGTTGTCATAACTCTTCTAGCTTTGTCGTTGGGCGGTATTCTACCACCAGCGATGTGCGGCACATGCAGCGAGCCGCACAGCCTCGGTTGCGACTGTGCGGCTCGGTTGTCGGAGGATCTAGGTTAGCTAGCTGCGCCCGTCGATGGGCTGGTAGTGCTGGTCCAGCGGCCCGATATACACCGAGTTGGGGCGGATCAGGCGGGTGTTATTGCTGAACGACTCGATCACGTGGGCCGTCCAGCCGGCCATGCGGCTGATGGCGAAGATCGGCGTGAACTGGTCGGTCGGGATGCCGAGCGCGGCGTAGGTCGAGGCCGAGAAAAAGTCGACGTTGATCGGCAGGTCGGGCTTGGCGCGGTCCATCGCGGCGGCAATCGCTTCGGAGATCGCGTACCACTCGGGGCTGCCGTTGGCCTCGCCAACCTCTTTGGCGATGCGGCGCAGCTGCAGGGCGCGCGGGTCGTCGGCGCGGTAGACGCGGTGGCCAAAGCCCATCACGACGCGCTTGTTGGCCAGCGCATCCTTGACAAACGCCTCGGCGGACTCGGGCGAGCCAACCTGGTCGAGCATGCGCATGACCTGCTCGTTGGCGCCGCCGTGGCGCGGCCCCTTCAGCGTGCAGACTGCGGCGACGATCGAGGAGTACATATCGGCCAGCGTCGAGGCCGTGACCCGTGCCGAGAACGTCGAGGCGTTGAGGCCGTGGTCGGCGTGGAGGATCAGCGCCACATCCAGGACTTTGGCGGCGCGCTCATTGGGGGCCTCGCCGCGCAGCATATACAGGAAGTTGGCGGCGTGATCAAGGTCGTCGCGCGGCTCGACCACCGGCTGGCCCTGGCGGATGCGCTCCCACGCGGCGACCAGCGTCGGCACGGCGGCGGTCAGGCGCACGGCGTGGCGCACCAGGTCGGCGGGCGTGACCGCGCTGCTGCTCGGCTCAAACGCCGACAGCGCTGACAGGCCGGTGCGCAGCACCTCCATCGGCGAGGTGGCCTGCGGAAGCTGGCGAAGCATCGCGACGAAGTCGGCCGGCAGCCGCCGCTGGGCCGTGAGCTGATCCTTCAGCTCGCTGAGCTGCGCGGCGGTTGGCAGGGTGCCGTGCCACAAGAGGTACACCGTCTCCTCGAAGGTCGAGTTGTCAACCAGCTCGTTGATCTCGACGCCCTGGTAGAACAGGCGCCCATTTTGCCCGTCAATGTAGCTGATCGCGGTCTTGGCGGCGACGACGCCCTCCAAGCCTTTGTCAGCTGCAGCGATGTCGGCTTCCGTATTCGTCATCGAACCGATCTCCTCTATGGCTATGTTGCAGCGCTTGCTGAAGCGCAAAACGTGCGTCGTATCTCACGGCCTATTATAGCACCGGGCCTACAGCCGGGCAAAGCTCGCCTACAAGTTGCTACAATAGCCCTGCGATATTAGGAGGATGACCGACGATGCGAATATTGATCCGCTTGGTGGCGACGGCCGCGGCGCTATTTGTGGCGGTGCAGCTGGTGCCGGGCATTACGATGGATCCGGCGCTCACAACGAGCCAGATGACGATCAACCTGGGCGCGGTGGCGCTGATCTTTGGCGTCGTCAACGCCGTGATCCGCCCGCTGCTCAAGGCCACAACCTGTCTGATCAACGTGCTGACGCTCGGGCTATTTACGCTGGTGATCAACGGCCTGATGCTGTGGCTGACCTCGGCCATCGGCCAGAGCTTCAACCTCGGGTTTGAGGTGAACGGCTTTTTGGCGGCGCTGGAGGGCGCGCTGGTCGTCAGCATCATGAGCCTGATCTTTGGCATTTTGATCCCCGACAAGGATGACTAGCCCGCCGCGCCGGATGAGTAGCGTATAATGCGGCCCATGCGCCCGACACCTGGCGCTCAACACTGTTGTGGAGGATTACATGGCTGAATCAATGACCGAGCTTGATCTGGTGGTCGGCTCGATGATTACCACCCGCCCCGAGGAGGACCAGGAGGCCTACGAGGAGGAGCGCGACTGGCTCCAGGATGTGCAGGACCTGCTGCGCGAGGAGGGCGTGGTCGTCGATCTGCTGTCGCAGCCCGGCACCGAGATCTGGGAGGGCGGCATCGAGAGCTTCTATGATCTCTACCAGCTGCGCCGCCTGGCCGCCCACCTGGAACTGGGCCACGACATCGCCAGCATCCTGACCGACACCGGCATGGAAGATGAGGACGTGGACGAGGTCCTGGCCGACATCTGGGACGATGAGGCGACCACCAAATTCCCGCACCTGATCAAGCACCAGGGCGATGGCGGCTACTACCTGCCGGTCGACTTCGTCGAGCCAATCTGGGTTGAGTCCGAGGGCGACGAGGACGAGGAGCTGGAGCTTGAGGAGGAGGCCACGACCTCGTTTGGCTCGTCGGTGGCGCTGCTGCGCGAGCTGACCGAGCTTGAGCGGATGTTCGCCGACAAGAACGTGCCCATGAACGGCGCGCGGCAGGCGCTGACGGTCATGAAGACCGCCGCGCAGCAGAGCGTTGACAACAGCCTGCCGATCATTATGTGGTAGTCGCCAGCGCCCACCCGCCGCAGCACCTGGGCATGTGCTCAGGTGCTGCGGCGTTAAGCGGGCTGCTCGGCATGCGCTTTGCTACAGCCGGCGCAGGAGGACCGCATGTTTCCCATCGGCGACCAAAACCGGCCCGGCCATCTGGTGCCGTTCGTCAACTACCTGCTCATCGCCGCCAATCTGGCGGTGTTTGTCGTTGAGCTGCGTCAGGGCAGCCCGCGGGCGCTCCAGTCGTTCATTGTCCACTACGGTGCGATCCCGCGCGAGATCGTCGCCCGCACCGACCTGTATACGCTGCTGTCCTCGATGTTTGTCCACGCTGGCTGGGCGCATATTCTGGGCAACCTGGTGTTTCTGGGCGTCTTCGGCGATAACATTGAGGATGCGCTGGGTCACCTCGGCTACCTCGTCTTCTACCTGGCGACTGGCCTGGTCGCCTCGCTGGCGTTCGTCGCGCTCAATGCTACCTCACGCATCCCCAGCGTCGGCGCGTCGGGCGCAATCTCGGGCGTGCTGGGCGCGTACCTGATCTTTTTTGGCAGCAACCGGATTCGCGTGCTGGTCGTCTACTTTATTGTCAGCGTGCCGGCCTGGGTGATGATCGGGTTGTGGGCGGCCCAGCAGTTCGTGGCGACCTACGGCGCGCTCAGCGACACCGCCCAGACTGCCGCGAGCGGCGTGGCCTACGCGGCCCACGCCGGCGGCTTTGTGGCTGGCCTGGTGCTCGGGGCAGTGCTGCGCGGCCTGCTGGGCCGCCCCGAGCAGCGGCCCACATCTCGGGCCGGGCGGTATGCGTAGGACAGGGTAGCGGGCCGCTGGCCCATCAGGTTTCATAGGAGCAGATCATGTTCTTCAATCCGATGTACTTTGTGTTCGCGCTGCCGGCGATGCTGTTTGCGATGTGGGCGCAGTACAAGGTCAAGTCCACCTTTGCGCGCTTTTCGAAGGTCGCCAATATGCACAACGCCAGCGGTCTAGATGTCGCCCAGACGCTGATGCGCAACGAGGGGCTGGAGTTTTTGCAGATCAACCAGGTGCCGGGCGACCTGACCGACTTCTACAACCCGGCCGATAAGTCGATCAATCTGTCGCAGACCTCGACTGGCCAGCCGTCGGTGGCGGCGATGGCGGTGGTCGCCCACGAGCTGGGCCACGCGCTCCAGGACCGCGAGGGCTACACCTGGATGCGGCTGCGCGGCTCGATTGTTGGCATTGCCAACATTGGCTCCAATCTGGGGCCGCTGCTGGTGTTTGTCGGCTTCATGCTCGGCGCGGCGTCGCGCGGCCAGGGTAGCCTGGGATGGAGTATCGCACTGCTAGGTTTCTTGCTGTTCTCGGCGGCGGTGGTCTTTACACTGGCGACGCTGCCCGTTGAGCTGAATGCCTCGCGCCGCGCCCGCGAGATGTTGATGCGTAACGGCCTGGTCTCGACCGAGGAGGCCGCCGGCGTCAATCAGATGCTGAACGCGGCGGCGCTAACTTACGTCGCGGCGGCCGCGAGCGCGATTGCCAACCTGTTGTACTATGCCACTATGCTGTTTGGCGGCCGCCGCCGCTAGCGTGGCCGGCACCAAACTTGCAGGCAACTGGCCCGACTACAAGGAGGTTTGAACATGGATGACGATACCAAACGCCGGCTCGTGTACGGATTTTTTAGCCTAGTGCTGGGCGCCATCGCCACGCGGCTGGCAATGGTTCTGACCAATCGGCTGCTGGGCGAGCCCGAAGAAGCGTTCTAATCTTTCCGCCGGCGCTGAAAGCAGGGGCATGTGCTCCTGCTTTTTGCTATAGGTGGAACACGGGTTGCTATAGCTCTACCAAACATAAGGTTAACTAACTATGCAGGCCAATCCCACCCCCACGGCTCCGGCGCAGGACTGGAGCGCCCGCCGGTTTGTGCTGGCCACGCTGGTGATCGTGCTCGTCGCGGCCGGCTTCTACCTGCTGTGGCGCTTCACAACGATCTTTTTTATTGTGTTTGTGGCGGCGGTGTTTGCGACCGCGCTGCGGCCGGCGGTACTGTGGCTGGAGAAAAAAGGGCTGCCGCAGCGTCTTGGCATTGTGACGATGTACCTCGCGCTGCTGCTGGTCGTGGCCGGCGTGCTGGGACTGCTGGTGCCGCTCCTCGTCGAGCAGGGCGGCGGCCTGGTCAAGACACTGCCAAGCTACTACACCGACCTGCGTGCCCAAATGGTCGGCTCGTCGAGCCTGATTGTTAGCCGGCTGGGGCTGCGACTGCCGGCCTCGCTGGACGCCTTCCGCAGCTCGGCCGCGCCCGCCGACGACAGCACGGTGCTGGCGCAGGTGTTCGCGGTGCTGCAAGGGACCAGCTGGGCGCTGTTTGGCACGCTCAGCGTGCTGCTGATCGCCTTTTTCTGGATTCTTGACCGCGACCAGATTTTGAAGTCGGTGCAGCTGATGACCAGGATCGACCATCGCCCACAGGCCGCCGTGCTATGGGAGGAGATCGAGAGCAAGGTCGGCGGCTATATTCGCGGCACGGCAGTGCTGTGCTTGTCAATCGGTGTGATCTCGGGCATTGCCTATGTGGTGATCGGCGTGCCGTCGGCGATTGTACTGGCGGTGCTGGCCGGCATTCTGGAGGCGATCCCCTACGTCGGGCCGTTTCTGACCGCGGCGATCGCGGTGGTCGTAACGCTCTCGCAGGCGCCCGACAAAATTTGGTGGGTGATCGGCGCCTGCGTTGTGATCCAGCAGATCGAGAACGCCGTGCTGGTGCCGCGGATCATGGACAAGGCCGTGGGCGTCAACGCGATTGTCACGCTGCTGGCGATTGCGGCCTTTGGCTCGCTGCTGGGCGTGCTGGGCGCGATCATGGCCATCCCGCTGGCGGCGGTGATCCAGGTGCTCCTCGACTACTGGGTCCTGAACCACGACGCGCCGCCGCCGGTGATCGAGGGCCGCGATAAAGTCGCGCTGCTGCGCTACCAGGCCCAGGACCTGGCCCTCGACCTGCGCAACCGCATCAAGCGCGACGACTCGGTGGACGGGCCGGAGCTAGACGATATTTACGAGGAGCGGATCGAGACGCTGGTTGGCGAGCTCGACCAGATGCTGGTGCAGCTGACGGCGCCGCAGCCGAGCACCGTCGCGCCAGGAGCGTAGCCATGACCGCACAGCTTTCTTTGAAGCGCGTCGCCACCGCCACCGCCGCGATCCTGGCAACCCTGACGGTGCTGTTTGTCCTCTACCGGCTGGGCGCCGTCGTCCTGCTCTTTATCGTCTCGATCATTGTGGCCGCCGCGCTGCGCAAGGGCGTGCTGTGGCTGGAGAATCACCGCCTGCCGCGCAGCCTAGCGATCTTGCTCTGCTTCGCCCTGGTGATCGGTATTCTGGCCGGGACGTTTTTGCTGCTTGGCCCCGGCCTCAGCCGCGAGCTGAAGCAGGCCGACCACACCATCCCGCTCTACTACGATGGCCTGGTCAGTCGCTGGAAAACTAGCCCGGTCCAGTGGCAGCAGGCGCTCGGCAGCCGTCTGCCGAACACCGCGGCGCTCTTTCAGGCCGCCGCCGGCGATAACCCAACCAACCTCGGCTTTAGCCTGCTCGACCTGACCTCGAACGTCATCAACCTCGTGATCTCGCTGGTTGCGGTCCTGACCGTCACCTACTACTGGCTGGCCGACCAGGAGCATTTCGAGCGGCTGTGGCTGGCGCTGCTGCCGGTCCAGCAGCGCTCGGTCGCCCGCAGCACCTGGCGCGACACCGAGACGCAGGTGGGCGCCTATGTGCGCTCCGAGGGCTTGCAGTTTGTGCTGACGGTGGTACTGCTGGGCGCGTGGTTTCAGCTGCTGGGGTTGCCCTACGGCATGATCCTGGCGCTCTACGCCGGCTTTGCGCAGCTGATCCCGTGGATCGGCATCCCGCTGACCGTGCTGCCGCTGGCGGCCTACATCTTCAACACGCCGCCGGTCCTGATCGTGATCGCCTTTGGGCTGATCGTCGGCACCGGCCTGCTGATGGACCGCGTGATCGAGCCGCGGATGAGCCAGGGCGCGGCGGCCCATCCAATTCTGACGATTGTGGCGCTGCTGATGCTGGCCGACTCAAGCGGGCTGGTCGGCATGATCATCGCGCTGCCGCTGGCGGCGACATTTCAGATCGTTGTGACCGCCGCGATCCGCGCCAATGCGCTGGCGAAAAACCCCGGCGCCTCGCAGGAAAGCGTCCAGATTCAGGAGCTGCGCGCCCGCATCGCCAAAATCCACGAGGATCTGCCGTCTGACCCAGACGCGCGGCGAGCGCTTGATGGGCTGCTGGGGCGGCTGGAGGATTTGGTCGGCAAGACCGAGGCCCTGGTGGGCGAGCGGACCGTGGCGCAGGCCCGCGAGCGTGAGCGCGAGCGCAGCCGGCAGCTCGACCGCTCGCCGCTGTTTCAGCGCCGCTAGCCCTCGCTGACAAGGAGGCGCGGCGTGAAGTCCAGGAAGTCGCAGCTGGTGAGCTGGTAGCGCACGCCGTCGCGCAGGCCGCTGAAGGCCTGCTGCCAGTCCTGGCGTCGGTGCAGGTGGCCGTAGACGCACAGGTCGGGCTGGGCGGCGGCGACCTGCTCGGCAAATGCCGTCGGCTTGCCATCGCCCAGAAACGGCGGGTAGTGCAGCAGCACCGCCAGCCGCTCGCCGCCGGTCATTAGCCGCTTGGCGGCGGCGAGCGCCCGCTCCAGACGGCCCAGCTCGCGGCGATAGATGCGCTCGTCGGTGGCCGGGTCGAAATCCCGGCTGGCCGGGCGTCACCCAGCCGCGTGTCCCACAGAACACCCAGCCGCCCAGCGCAATCGCGTCGGCCTCGACGAGGTGCAGCGAGGCCGGCAGTTCGGCCGGGCGCTTGCGGGCGTAATCCCACCAGTAGTCGTGGTTGCCTTTGGTCAAGATTTTGTGGCCGGGTAGCTGGTCAATCCACTGGAGGTCGGGCAGGGCCTCGGGCAGGCGCAGCGCCCACGAGATGTCGCCGGCGATCAGCACAATGTCGTCGGGCGCGATCAGCGTGTGCCAGAGCTTGGCGATCTTGGCCGGATGGTCGCGCCAGTGATCGCCAAAAATATCCATGGGCTTCGGCACCCCGAACGAGAGATGGAGATCAGCAATCGCCCAGATTCGCATGGCCCGCATTGTAGCATGGCGGCCGGCTACGCCTGCATGCGTGCGGGCCGGTCAACGATCTCAATTCCCTCTAGCCGCAGCTCGGTGCCGCCGACCACCGTCAGCAGCAGCACGCTGTGCGGCGAGAGCTGGGCGGCGACGGTGATATGTGTTGCGTCGCTGCCGTCCACAAACCAGCCGTCCGGCGCGGCCAGTGCCGCGCCGTTGTCCTGGAGCGCGGTGGCGAACTGCCACAAAAACATCCGTCGGAAGGCCGCCTGATCGGGCGTCGCCATGTACATGTCGCCCACTGCCTCGCCGGCGATATGCAGCGTCTCCCAGGCCAGCAGCGGCTCGGCGGCGCGGTCGCCCGCGACGAGCAGCGCAAACGTCGCTGGGGCAAAGTCAAGCGCTGCCACGGCCGTGAGCGCGGGGTCGGGCGCTGGGGTCGCCGCGGCTGGCAGCGCAGCCAGCGGTACACGCATTGCCGCCAGCGCCAGGCCATCATCAAAGGTTGGGGCCGCCGAACTCAGCGCGCAGCGTGTAGCTCATCATCAGGATTGGCAGCAGGCTCAGGGTCACCAGTGCAAACCGTCGTGCAACCATCGCTCCCTCCCCGGCCGCACTGTCAGCAGCGCCGCCATGCTCTCGGGGAAGACAAAGCATTTGCCGTGCCAGCTGCGGCGCCGAATCAGCGCCGCTCGTCCGCGCTTGACAAGGATGGGCTGGCATGTATAATACACAACGCTTGGCAGGCCGAGGTGGCGAAATTGGCAGACGCGCTACTTTGAGGGGGTAGTGGAGGCAACTCCGTAAGGGTTCAAGTCCCTTCCTCGGCACCATTTACCAATCCACGGGATGCAGGGGCGATTAGCTCAGTTGGCAGAGCGTTTGCTTTACACGCAAAATGTCGGGAGTTCGAGCCTCTCATCGCCCACCACATCCAATTTACGCCGAGCTAGCTCAATCGGTAGAGCGCACGCCTGAAAAGTGTGAGGTACTGGGATCGTAACCCAGGCTCGGCACCAAAGTGAAACGGGGCAGGTTTTGAAACCTGCCCCGTTTGCTTATTTAACCGCCGGCCGCTAGTTCCAGCGAATCGTCAAGGCGATAAACACTGCCGCAAACACGAGCGGCCCGCCGATCACCAGCGAGTACAGCCGCTTGTCGTACTTGAGGTGCATGTAGTACATCGCCACCAGCACCGCCTTGATCGACGAGAGCACCAGCAGCCACACGATCGAGTATGGGTGCGGGATCGCGATGTCGGGCGATAGCCCAATATATTTGTTGATCACGCCAGTGGTGCCAACCTCGATTACCGTGATCGCCAGCAGCGCGTAGAACACCGCCATGTAGGGCGGGTGCTTGTGAGTCTGCACCGGGTCGTTCACGTGGTCGCCGGCCGATATGCCGTATTCTTTAGCCATACGCTCCTCTAGATCAAGTATACGATCGTGAACAGCAGAATCCAGACCAGGTCCACGAAGTGCCAGTACAGGCCAAACAGCTCAACGCCCAGGTGATCTTTGGGCGTGTAGACCCCCTTGAAAGCTTTGAAGGCCACAATGCACAGCCAGATGACGCCGCCAAACACGTGCATGCCGTGAAAGCCGGTCTGGACAAAGAAGGTGCTGGCGTAGGTCGCCGGGTAGACCGCGCCGGTGCCTTCCATCTCAAAGGCCTCGGCGACCTTCAGTCCCTCATGGATGAGCTTCTGGTATTCGTAGGCCTGAATGCCCAAAAACACCACGCCGAGCGCCAGCGTCGCCAGCAGAAACCGTTTGAAGCGCCGCTGGTCGCCCTCCTGAATCGCCGCCAGCGCCTTGACGACGGTCAAGCTGCTGACGATCAGAATAAAGGTGTTGAGGCTGGTCAGCGGGATGTTGAGAATCTCGCCCGGCTTGGGCCAGGCGGCCGAGACGCGGCGGATCGTCAGCGAGCCGCCGATCAGTGCCGTGAAGAACATCACCTCGGAGGCCAGAAACAGCCAGACGCCGAGCTTCATATTTTCGCCGCCGGCGACGACCTCGGTGGTGTCGTGGAGCGTGTCCGAGAGGTGCTTTGCGGTTGCCATGCTACTCCTTAGCGCGGTGTGGGCGCTGCTGCGCCGTTAGTGCTGCTCGTTGCGGGCTTTGAGATGTGTGCGGGTATCCTCGTACAGCCAGCCGCCCAGCCCAATCGCAAAAATCAACAGCCCGACGAAAAAGATGGCCAGGCCGACGCCGACGCCCTCGTTGCCGCGCATCCACGGGAACACGCCCAGCAGCATCCCGACGGGGAAGGTCGCCATGCCGATGGTCAGAATCAGCGGGAAAATGCTTGGGTCGGGCAGGTGCGGGAGGCCGCTGTGATGCCCGTCATCGGCCGCGGCCGGATCGAGATGCTCGTTCGGATTCATACAGGCTCCTGTTACACCAGCAGCATCACCAGGTGGTCCACCACCAGTGCGCCGAACAATAACGCCAGATACAGCAGTGAGTATTTGTAGAGCGGCCAGGCCATCGTGGTGCCCGGCTCGCGGAACAGCTTGAAGGCAAAGTACATGAAGCGCAGCCCGAGCAGCAGCGCCAGCACAAAGTACAGCGGGCCGGTCAGGCGCAGCGGCGATGGAATCATCGAGATCGCCAGCATCAGCACCGAGTAGAGCACGATCTGCCACTTGGTCTCGGCCTCGCCTTTGGCCACGGGCAGCATCGGGATGCCGGCGCGGGCGTAGTCGGCGCGGCGCAGCAGGGCCAGCGCCCAGAAGTGCGGCGGCGTCCAGTAGAAGATGATCGCGAACAGCAGCCAGGCCATCAGCCCGACGGTGCCGGTGACGGCCGCCCAGCCGACCAGCGGCGGGATCGCGCCGGCCGCGCCGCCAATGATAATGTTGTGGTAGGTCGAGCGCTTGAGCAGGCGGGTGTAGATCAGCACATAGTAGGCCGAGCCGCCGACCGCCAACAGGCCGGCCAAAGCGTTGGAGCTGCGCTCCAGGACCACGAAGGCCAGCGCATTGAGGATCAGGCCGAAGAGCAGTGCGTGCAGCGGCTGGACGCGGCTGCTGGGCAGCGGGCGGCGGCTAGTGCGGCCCATCAGCGCGTCCACATCGCGATCAAGGTACATGTTGATCGCGTTGGCGCCGCCAGCCGCCAGGTAGCCGCCAACGAGCGTCCACCACACCAGGCCGAGCGACAGCGGGTTGGCAGCATTCGTTGCCAGCAGCATCGCGGCCAGCGTCGTGAGGAGCAGCAGCGAGATAATGCGCGGCTTGGTCAGAGCCACAAAGTCGCGGAGCACGGCGTTGGCGCCGGTGGGCGCGGGCTTGGCCACGCGCGGGCGCGGCGGCACCGGGCGGCCCCAGCGGCGCTCGGCCACGACCAGCGCCAGGCTGAGGACGACGAGCAGCCCGGCCAGCCCGCCGTGGAGCGGCGTGAACCAGTCGAGCTGGCCGGCCAGGACCAGCCAGCCGCCGAGGATAAGATCGGCGCCGACGACCAGGCTGGCGGCCAGGCTCAGGCCGCGCAGCACCGCCGGCTGCCCGCCCCGCCAGACGCGGCGGGCAGTCCAGAGCACCAGCACGGTGGCCAGCACGAGCACCGCGCGGTGCAGCATGTGGAGCAGCGCCCGCTGATCGCCCGGCAGCCACTGGTCGCCGCGGCAGCCCGGCAGCTCCAGGCAGGCCCAGGCGGCGCCGCCGGCGCTGGCCGCGACCGTCGCGGCTAGCAGCGTGGCGCTGAGGACCAGCGCGGTGAGCGTGGCGCTGGTCAGCCGCTTGCCAGCGCTAGGGACGACGGTTTCGGAAGTTGCCATAGCTGTGTGTTACCTTTTGGGTGGGCTGGACGAAACCTGCGCGGCGGCCACGCGGCCCTCGCGCTCGATGCGGCGGTCGCGCACCGGCCGCTCGCTGGTGACCAGCGGCACGCTGTCGAAGTTATGCGCTGGCGGCGGCGAGGTCGTCGCCCACTCCAGGGTGTTGCCGCGCCACGGGTCGTCGCCGGCAATCGCCCCGCTGCGCAGCGACAGGAAGAAGTTGGCGACAAACATCAGCACCGAGATCGCGATCAGCTGCGATCCAATCGTCGCGATCAGGTTGTAGCCCTCGAAGCCGATGCCGGCGCGGTAGTCATAGATGCGCCGCGGCATGCCGTCAAGGCCCAGCATGTGCATCGGGAAAAACGTGATGTTGAAGCCAATCGTCATCAGCCAGAACTGAATTTTGCCCAGCCGCTCGCTCATCATCCGGCCGGTGATTTTGGGCAGCCAGTAGTAGAGGCCGGCGAAAACGCCGTAAACTGAGCCGCCAAACAGCACATAGTGGATATGCGCGACGACCCAGTAGGAGTCGGTCATCTGCCAGTCGACCGGCACGATTGCCAGGAACACGCCGTTGATACCGCCCAGCAAAAACATTGCGATCAGGCCAATGGAGTACAGCATCGGCGTGTCGAAGCGCAAGTTGCCGTACCACAGCGTCGCGATCCAGTTGAAGAACTTAATGCCGGTTGGCAGCGCGATCAGCATCGTGGCGCCCATAAAGAACGCCTGGAGCGCTGGCGTCAGGCCAGTCGCAAACATATGGTGTGCCCAGACGGTGAAGCCCAGAAACGCGATGCCGAGCGTCGAGAAGGCGATGGCCTTGTAGCCAAATAGCGGCTTGCCCGAAAACACTGGCAGAATCTCGGAGATGATGCCGAAGGCCGGCAAAATCATGATGTAGACCGCGGGGTGGGAGTAGAACCAGAACATATTTTGCCACAGCCGCGTGTCGTTGAGCGCCGGGTCGAAAAAGTGCGACTGGATGTTGCGGTCCAGCAGCAGCATGATCAGCGCGCCGGTGATCATCGGCGTGGCCAGCAGGATCATCAGTGACATCGTGAGGATCGCCCAGATGAACAGCGGCATGCGAAAGATCGTCATGCCGGGCGCGCGCATCCGCCAGATTGTCACCAGAAAGTTGATGCCGCCGCCGAGCGACGAGGTGCCAACCAGCAAGAGCGAGAGAATCCAGAAGTCCATCGACAGTGTGGGCGAGTAGGTTTTGAGCGACAGCGGCGTGTAGCCGGTCCAGCCGGCGGCCGCGGCGCCAATCGGCAGCACGAAGCCGATCTCGCCGACCAAGCCGGCGGCCAGCAGCAGCCACAGCGACAGCGCGTTGATGCGCGGAAACGCCATGTCGGCCGCACCGATCATCAGCGGCACAAAATAGTTTCCCAGCCCGGCCCACATCGGGATGATAAAGAAAAAGATCATCGTGGTGCCGTGCATCGAGAACAGCTGATTGTATTGCTGGGGGGTCAGCAGCTGCACGCCGGGCAGCGCCAGCTCCAGCCGGACCAGCAGCGCCATCAGGCCGCCGAGCATGAAGAAGAAAAACGTCAGGCCCAGGTACATGTGGCCGATCTTTTTATGGTCGACCGTGGTCGCGTAGTCTTTGATGACCGCGCCCCAGCCACTCCGTCGGGTTCGTTCGCTTGGAAGCGTACCAGCCGTGGTTGCCATAGAAGCTCCGTAAGCAGTGCGCGCCTGGTCGTCAGGGACCCTGACCACCAAGCGCGGCAAAAACTGAGTTACTTGAGGGTCAGCAGGTAGGCGACCAGCGCCTGAACCTCGTCATCGGTGAGATAGCCGGGCTTGACGACCGTGGACATCAGGTTGCCAGGCTTGACCTGATCGGGGTTGTGGAGCCACTGGCTCAGCTTCGCGCGGGCGCCGGCGGGGCCTTCGAGGTCGTTGGCGTCCCAGTGCATCGCGTCGCCGGCGATAATGTTGCGGCTCATCAGGTGGGTCAGGCTCGGGCCGATCTTGGCCGGATTCTCAGCCGCCGCCGGATCGGGGTGGCCGCTGACGGCGTGGCAGCTGACGCAGGCTTTGGTCTTGAACAGCTCCTCGCCGCGCTTGGTCTGGGCCTCGGCGGCCGCCGGCGCGAGCTTCTGCTGATTTGCGACCCAGCCGTCGAAGTCGGCCTGGGCGTCCACCTGGACGCGGAAGCGCATCACCGCGTGCTCAACACCGCAGAACTCGGCGCACTGTGCATGGTAGACGCCGGGTTCGGTGGCCTGAAACCAGGTCGCATTGGTGACACCTGGCACGGCATCGAGCTTGCCGGTCATTTTTGGCACCCACCACGAGTGGATCACGTCGCGTGAGGAGGTGACTACCTCGATTGGGCGGCCGGCCGGGACGTGCATAAACGTCGCCGTGGTGATGCCCAGCTCGGGGTAGCGAAACTCCCACCACCACTGGTGGCCGATGACCTCAACGACCAGCGCGCCCGCCGGCGCCTGACCAGCCAGCGACAGCTCGGCGTTGTGGGCGACGTGGTTGGGGTTGAGCGAGGCCACGCCACCGTCGGGGCCAGCCTGAATTTCGCTCATGGTATTAAAGGTTAGGACAAACAGCCCAGCCACGATCAGCGCCGGGATGGCAGTCCAGGTGATCTCCAGCGTGGTGTTGCCATGCACCTGCGGCACCACCTGCTGCTCCTTGCCCGCGCGGAAGCGGTAGCGCACGACCGCGTACAGCAGCAGGCCCTCGACGATCACGAACACCCCAATCGCGATCAGGTAAACATAGTTGTAGAGCACCGCGATCTTGCTGCCGACGGGCGAGTTGGGGTCGAGCCAGTTGCCGGTGTCGCGCGGGTCGGCGGCGGCGACGGATGGGAATACCAACATGACAACCGCAACCAGCGCCATGACTCGCCACCAGGGTGAGCGACGAATCATACGAAATAAGGCCATGCGCCCTCCTTCTGGGATGCTAAACAGGTGCAGCCGCGCGGCTGGCAGCGGGGAGCCAAGCTGGGCGCAGCGCAGAAAACACAGGTGCTGTAGGTCGCCGCGACTCTGCTCGCGTGGGTGGCATGATACCACTAGTCGCGACTTTGTGACAACGTTGCATATTGCAGGGTGGCGCCTGGTTTTAGCCTCTTTTTAACGTGTCGGGCAGGCCGCTGGGATGCGCTATTGTTCGTCTTCAAACTCGTCTGGCTGTGCGGGTCTGCTAGGAAGGAGGCGGACCAGGCTGATCGTCGGATCAACCTCAAGCAGGCCATCCTCTGTAAACTCAACGGTGAGCTGCTCGCGGCCGGCGACGATGCGGCTGGCGCGGACTACGCCGTCGCCGTAGGGCACGCAGTGAATTCGTTGCCCGGCGCTGAAGCGCGGCTCGACGGCGGGCTGTGGCGCGGGTGCATTGGACGCATTGGGCGTGGCGGGCTGGGGGCCGCGGGCCTCGCGCAGCGCCCGCATCCGCTCGATCATGCTGCCAACGTTCGGCGCGGTCGGCTCAGGCGGGGGCGCGGGCCGTGGCGCCGGTCGCTGGTTGGGTGGTGGCGCCGCTGGTGGGCGCTGCTGGGCTGGGCGCGGCGGTGGCGATCGCTGCGGCCGCGGGGTTGGGCGCGGCCGCGGGGTTGGGCGCTGCGGCTGGGCTGGGCGCTGCTGGGCTGGGCGCGGCGCGGTCGGCGGGTCGGCGGCCCAGCTGATGTCGTCAACGTCGAGGTCAGCGCGTGCAGTGAGGCCGGCGGCCCAGGTGATGTCATCAATGTCCAGGTCAAACGGCGCGGGCGGCGGGTCGGCGGCCCAAGTGATGTCGTCAATGTCTAGGTCGAACGGCGCGGGCGGCGGGTCGATGGCCCAGTCAATGTCGATGCTTTCGGCGGGCGGTGCTGTGGGCGCGGCGGCCTCCGGCAGCGGCGGCTGGGCGGGTGGAGGTGTGCGGCGGCCACTGGGCCGGCTGCTCGGTGGCGTCGCAGGGTTGCGGCGTGGCGCGGCGGGCTGCTGGGCGGGCTTCGCTGCGGCGCCAGGTTGCGGTGGGCTGGCCTCCGCGCTGGTAGGCGATGACGCGGCCGGCGGGCTGGGCGTGGCCGGCGGGCTGGGCGTGGTTGGCGGCGGGCTGATCTGGGCAGGCGTGGCCGGCGCCGGGCTAATCTGGGCGGGCGCCGTGGGCTTGCTGGGCGGCGTGTCGGCCGCAGCGCTAGCGACCTGGAGGTAGGGCGGTAGCACGCTGGCGGGCTTGGGCGCTGGCTGCGGGTAGATGCGTGGGCGCGGCGTTGGATCGGCCGGCGCTGTCGGTGTGGACGCGGCGGGCGGCGCTTGCTGTGGGTCCGGGGCGGGACCTTGCGCCGGCGGCTGCGCAGGCGCGGCGGACTGTGCCTGGCTAGACATTGGCGGCGGTGTGGGTGCGGCGGATTGCACAGCACGCTGGGCAGGCGCGGCGGACTGCGCTGTTTGCACTGCGGGCGGCGGGGCTGCTGCGTCTGGCGCGGTTTGGCGCGGCATTGCCTGGGTTGGCCGAGCTTGCGCTGCTGGCACCGTGGGCGCCGCCGGGCGAGCGGCTGGGCGTGTTGTGGGCTGGGGCGTGGCGGCCTGGCTTGGCGGCGTTAGTGCTGGGCTTGGCTCGTCAGCGTGCTGGCTTTGCGGCGTGGCTGGGCTTGGCTCGTCAGCGCGCTGGTTTGGCGGCGCTGTCGGTGCTGTCGGTGCAGCTGCCTGGCTCGGTGGTAGTCTGACTTGGTTTAGCTCGGCGGTACGCTGGCTCGGCGCCGCGCTCGGTGCGGCGGCCTGGCTTGGTTCAGCGGTGGGTTGTGTTGGCGGCGAGGGCGGCGTGCTCGGTGCAGCTGCCTGGCTTGACGGTGCAGTCAGCGGCGCGGCTGCTTGGCTTGGCGGCGCGGGCGCTGGGTGCGCGGCGCTGGCGACGGTCGGCGCTGCTGCCGGCGTAGTCGCGGAGGTGGCCGCTAGTGACGCCGGGGACTTGGCGGCGTCCGCGGCGGCGCGCGGCGCAGGGCGTGGGGCGGCCGGGGCGCGCTCGGCTGCGGGGAGCTTGCGCCGGCGCTCGCCCAGCCACTGAAGCTCGGGGCCGGCCAGCGGGCCGTAGAGCGGGCTGGTCGCACAGCTCTGCGCCACCAGCTGCGCCAGCGTCAGCCAGCGCTCCATCTGCGGGTGGAGCAGCTCGGCCAGCCCGATGCCGCCCGGCTCGGTCTCGATCAGCGTCAGCAGGCCGGCGGCCGCGTCAGCATGCACGACCAGAGCGGCCGCTGGGACGTTGGCTAGGAACGGCAGCGCCTGGAGCAGCGCCCAGCCCGGCGCCGGATGCCCCGCCGGCACCGCGACCACCAGGCGCAGCGCCGGGGCATTCCAGCGCCGCTCGGGGCTGGCCGCGAGCGCGGCGCGCCGCAGCGGCTGGCCGCGTCGCAGCTCCAGGGTCGCCGCGACCCGCGCGGTCGTCTGCACATACATCCGCTGCACCTCGACCTTGCGACCGCCCCAGCTCACGCTGCGGCTGCTGAGCGTCTCGCGCACGCTCAGGCTCAGCTCGATCACTGGCCAGGTCGCGCGCTCGTCGGCCTCACGCTCCACGACGACCTGCGCCAGCGCGCGCTGCGTCACCTCCCAGCCTGGCTGCCATTGTAGGCCCGGCGTGGCGCCCACCTCGGCCCGCTGCGCCGAGATCGTCGCCATCCACGCGCCGTCGGCGGTGACCACCGGCAGGCTCGCGCCCCGCACGGTCGCCGGGTCGAGCAGCGGGTACGGCTCGGGGGCGCTGGCGTCGGGCTGCCACTCGTCGCTCTCGGCCAGCGGCTGCCGAGCACGCCGCGATCAACCAGCGTCCGCAGGCCGTCGGCCACCTGCCAGCTCTGGGCCTCGGCCGGCGTGATCGGCCGCTCGCTGGCGGCGCAGGCCAGCTCGGTGGCGGTGATGACGGGGTTGCTGCGCGGCCAGGGCCAGCCAGGCAGACAGTCGGTGAGCAGCTCGGGCTGCGCGGCGATCAGCTGCTCGTGCGGCAGGTCGCCGACCAGCAGCACCAAGAGCCGGTAGCCGGCCCGGATCAGCCGCTGCCGCTCCTCCATCGCCGCTGGAATCCCCAGCACCAGTCCGACCCGCGCCTGCTCTGGCGGCAGCCCTACCGCGAGCGCCGGCGCCAGCGTCGCCTCCAGAGCGGCGGTCTCGGCGGGGTCGCGGCCCAGCACTGTGAGGGCCAGCTGGCGCTGCGCCAGCTCGCGGCCCAGCGCGGCGGCGGTCGCGGCGCGATCAGGGCCAGTGCGCCACAGCGCCAGCAGTGTGGGCGTGGGCGGGCCGGCGCTGCTGGCGACGATCCGCACCGCGCGGCCCACGAGGCGCGGCAGGCTGGCGTCGGCGGCGGCCACCGGCGCCAGCGCCGCTACCGGCTGAATGCCGGCCGTCAGCCGCTCCAGCCGCCGAACGATCCAGGCCAGATGGCCGCCCAACGCGCCGTGCGCCAGGTCCAGCGCCGGCAGCGCCACCAGCCGTAGGCTGGGCCACAGCCAGCGCCAGGCGCGGTCGGCAAAGCGCAGCACGTGGCGGTGGGCCTCGTCGTAGGTCAGCAGGGTCAGCTGGGCGTGCTGGCGGCGCTCGCGGGTGTGCGCGGTCTGCCAGCGCACACCCGGCTGCCAGCGCGTCAGGAGCCGCGCGGTCTGCTGGAGCACCTGCTGGTTGGGCGCCAGCCACAGCGCGCTGTGGGGCGGGTCGGCGACCAGCCGGGCCAGCACCACCAGCAGCAGGTCGTCGTGGGGCGCGGCGCCATGTCCCATCAGCGCCACGCTTTCGCCGGCCTGTAGCGCGGCCAGCGCCAGGGCGTGCTGCGCCTCGGTCGGGCGGCCGACGGCGGCGCTCCAGCCTTTGCTGAGGGCGGGCGGGGCGGCCAGCGGCAGCGATGCCGCGGTGTGCGCGGGCAGAACCACTGGCCCGACCAGGGCGTTGTCGCCGTCAGGTGCAGCGTGCTGGGCCAGCTTGGCGGAGCAGATCAGCGACCGTTGCCATGCCGCAGATTGTAGCATAGCGGCTCTTTGCTGTAGGCGGGGGTGTTCCAAGTCGCGGCGGGGTGACGTGTGCTCGCGGAGGGTTGAGTCGTGCCTGCAAGGCACCCATCCAGGCGTGCAAGGCACCCATCCAGGTGTGCGAGGCAGTCATCCATGCGTGCGAGGGAGTCATCTAGGCGTGCGAGGCATCAATCCAGGCGTGCGAGGCATCAATCCAGGCGTGCGAGGCATCAATCCAGGCGTGCGAGGCATCAATCCAGGCGTGCGAGGCGTCAATCCAGGCGTGCGAGGCGTCAATCCATGTGTGCGAGGGAGCTATCCATGTGTGCGGGGCAGTGAGCATCATCTTTATACCGTCAGCATTCAGCCGGGAGCGGCCCGTTCGTCAGGGCATCATCAGCGGCCGACATAATGCCGCGTGTTATAATCGCCCGTATATGAGCGGTGCATTTAATTTTCGGCTGCAGCACACCGACGCCACCACGGCCGCCCGCGCCGCCGAGCTGACCACGCCCCACGGCACGATCACGACGCCGGTGTTTATGCCGGTCGGCACGCAGGCGACGGTCAAGACGCTCACGACCACCGAGGTCGCGGCGCTGGGCGCGCAGATTATGCTGAGCAATACCTACCACCTCTACCTGCGGCCCGGCAGCGGCCTAGTCGCCGAGTTCGGCGGGCTGCACGGCTTCATGGACTGGCAGCGGCCGATCCTGACCGACTCCGGCGGCTTTCAGGTCTGGAGCCTCAGCAAGCAGCGCAAGATCGACGACTGACGGCGTGACCTTCCGCTCGCACCTCGACGGCTCAAGCCACCGCTTCACCCCCGAGCACGCCGTGCGGGTCCAGGAGCAGCTCGGCGCCGACATCATCATGGCCTTCGACGAATGCTCTGAGATCGGCGCCGACCACGGCTACGCGGTGAAAGCGATGGATCGAACGCATCGCTGGCTGGAGCGCTGCGTCGCCGCCCAGACCCGCCCCGACCAGGCGCTGTTTGGCATCGTGCAGGGCAACGTTTTCGCCGACCTGCGCGTGGCCTCGGCGCAGTTTGTCGCGGCCCAGCCGGTGGTCGGCTGCGCGATCGGCGGCCTGAGCGTCGGCGAGAGCAAGGCAGTCATGTACGAGATGCTGGAGATCACCACGCCGCACCTGCCCGCCGACCGGCCGCGCTACCTCATGGGCGTTGGCGCGCCTGAGGATTTGCTGGAGGGCGTGGCCCGCGGCGTCGACATGTTCGACTGTGTGCTGCCGACGCGGCTGGGCCGGCACGGCGCCGCCTTCACCCGCGACGGCCGCATCAACCTGCTGAACGCCCGCTGGTCGCGCGACGCCCGGCCGATTGATGACGACTGCGACTGCTACACCTGCCAGCATCATACCCGCGCCTACCTGCGGCACCTGTTTCATGCCCAGGAGACGCTGGGGCCGCGGCTGGCGACGATCCACAACCTGCGCTTTCTGGTCCGGCTGATGGACCAGAGCCGCGCCGCGATCCTAGCCGACCAGTTTGGGAGCTTCGCGGCCGCGTGGCTGGCGCGGTATCAGCCGGCCAGCGAGGCCGTGCGGGTGGCCCAGCGCGCGGCCTTTGAGCGCGCCCGTGAGCTACAGCATGCTCAAAGCTGACCACCAGCAGGCCGAGCGGACCTTCTGGTCGCCGGCGCGCAAAGCCTGGGCGGTGCTGCTGACCGCCTTCGCAATCTTCTGCCTGCTGAGCGCCACGACGGTCGTCGCCGTTGGCCGTTGGCTGCGCATGGCCGAGCTGCCGCACCTGACCACGGCGCTGGCCCAGCCGGTCACGGTGCTGATCCAGCGCGCCGGCATGGTTATGCCCGTGGAGATGCAGCCGAGCGACGAGCTGCGGGCGGGCGACCAGCTGATCGTCAACAACGCCGGCCCCGGCGTCGCGGCGACTACCCAACTAGTTCCGGGCGAGCTAGCGGTATGGGCCAAGACCAGCATTGAGGTGCTGTCATTTGTGCCGAACGAGACGCTGCGGCTCGGGCTGGTGCGCGGCCAGGCGCTGATCACGCTGCCAAGCGGCGGTCGGGCCGTCGAGATCACCGCGCCGAAAGTCAGCGTGGCGCTGACCGCGCCGGGCCTGTACCGTGTCCGCCGCCTGAGCGCCGAGAGCCTGACCACTGCGGCCTCGGAGTATAGCTCGGCACCAGCGCTGGAGATCGCCGTCGAGCAGGGCGAGGCCCTGATCGGCGCCGACCACATTGGCCCTGGCGAGCGCCGCCTGGTGGCCGCGCAGACCGCCGCGCTGCCCAACGAGTGGCCGCTGATCCGCGACAGCGACTTCCGGGCCTTCAGCGACACCGAGTACAACAACACCCAGATCGTCGCCGAGCTGCCGGGCCAGCGCAAGGCCGACACCTGGGGCGTGAGCCTGGCGCCCAGCGCCGGCCCCAAGTGGCGCACCGGCCAGTTTCACCTGGAGCAGGACTGCCAGCCGGCCACGGCTGCGGCGGTCGAGCCGCCGTGTCGCTCGGTCGCGCGCTTTGTGCGCCTGGGTGGCAACGAGCAGTCCTCGATTACGGCGATCAGCCAAGCGGTCAGCGCCGACGTGGTGTCCTATCGCCAGGTGCTGCTCAACGCCGACGTGCGCATCAAGTCGCAGTCGCTCAGCAAGGGCGGCGTGCTCGGCACCGAATGCCCAGTGATGATCCGCGTGTGGTACGCTAACACCGAGAGCACCAACCTGGAGGTTGACTTTTGCTTCTGGGCGGTTGATGATCCCAACCAGAAGGGCGTCATCTCCAACAACCCGTGGATCAAAAGCACCCAGATCAACCTCCAGAGCTGGCAGCACTTCAGCGTCGATCTGAAGCGCGAGATTCCGAACCTGATGACGATCGACAAGGTGCAGGTTGATGCCAACGGCCACGACTACGAGACCAACGTCGCGGATGTTCGCCTGGATGGCGTCGGCCTCGCCGATGCCCCGCCCCGTGCCAGCTGCCGAGGCGGGCGCCGCGGGGCGCCCTGGGAGTCGCTAGACGCCCTGCTTCTCATAATACCTTTTACTCGCTGGCGGATGCAGCGCTGCGCCGCCGTTCTGTGGAGTCCTTTGATGAAGAATATCTGTGTGGTTGGGACGGGCTATGTCGGCCTGGTGACCGGCGTGTGCTTTGCCGATCTGGGCAACAACGTCGTGTGCATCGAGATTGATCAGCGCAAGCTCGACACGCTGCGCGCCGGCAAGTCGCCGATCTACGAGCCGGGCCTGGAGGAGCTGCTCCAGCGCAGCCTGCAGGCCGGCCGCATCCGCTTCACCGACAACTATAGCCTGGGCCTGGCCGAGGCCGACTATATTTTCATCACCGTCGGCACGCCGATGGGCGCCGATGGCTCGGCCGACCTGCGCTACGTCGAGGCGGCGGCGCGCTCGATTGGCGCGGCCCTGAAGCGCCCCGGCATCATCATTGATAAGTCGACCGTGCCGATTGGCACCGGCGATTGGGTGACCAATCTGATCAAAGAGACTGCCGGCGACGTGCCGTTTGCGGTCATCAGCAACCCCGAGTTTCTGCGCGAGGGATCGGCGGTCAACGACTTTTTCCACCCCGACCGCATCGTGCTCGGCTCGGGCGACCGCGAGGCTGCCGCGCAGGTCGCCGCGCTCCATGAGCCGCTGGGCGCGCCGGTGATCATCACCGACCTGCGCACCGCCGAGATGATCAAGTACGCCTCGAACGCCTTTCTGGCGACGCGCATCTCCTTTATCAACGAGATCGCCCAGATCTGCGAGAAGCTCGGCGCGGATGTCAAAGAGGTCGCCCGCGGCATGGGCGCCGACCGCCGCATCGGCCCACACTTTTTGGATGCCGGGCTGGGCTACGGCGGCTCGTGCTTCGAGGCCGACGAGACGGTCTTTACGCTCAACAGCCCCAACGTCGCCGCCGAGCGCTTCGACACGATGTTTGCGAAGGGCGGCCCGCCATTTCAAGGCGATGTCGTCGAGCTGATCGTCCCCACTGAGAAGCGCGTGCTGGCCTTCGACCTGGAGACCGGCCGGCCGACGCTGGCCGAGGTCCACGCGCTGACCCGCCGGCCGTACCAGGGCGTGATGGTGACGATCAAGACCAGCATGGGCCGCAGCATGCGCGTCACCGCCGACCATCCGGTGATCCTGCACACCGCCGATAGCTTCCGGCTGCTGCCGGCCGCCGCGGTCGTAGCCGGCGACCAGGTGATGGCGCTGTGCGAGCTGCCGGCGGTCGAGCAGGCCAGCCACCTCAACCTGCTCGACCTGCTGGCCGGCACCGAGCTGGAGGCCGATGTCTACGTCGCCTCCACCGACAACTCGTTTGCGGCGCAGTGGCCACGCTACGGCCACGCGATCACGGCCGACTGGCTGCGCCACCCGTACGAGATCAAATATTACAACCGCATGGCGCTGCCACTGTTCCGCCACCTGACGGCGCAGGGGCTGCTCGATATTCCCGCCGAGCGCCTGGTGCTCTACACCGCCAAAGGCGCCGCGACCAAGATCAGCGCCGTGCTGCCGCTGGACGCCGACTTCATGCGGCTGTGCGGCTACTATCTGGCCGAGGGCTGGATTAGCACTGACATTGGCCGGGCCGGCGCCACGCGGGAGCGGATCGGCTGGAGCTTCAGCGAGCTGGAGTTGGAGTATATCGCCGACCTGCGCACGATCCTGGAGCGCTACGGCCTCAAATGGATGGAGGGGCGCGGGCCGGGCGCGGTCAGCACGGTGGTCTCATCGCGCATCCTGGCCTGGCTACTTCAGAGCGTCCTGAAGTGTGGCACTCGCTCGGAGGACAAAGCGCTGCCGCGGCTGGCCTTCAACGTGGCGCCCGAGCTGCGCCATGCTGTGCTGCGCGGCGCCTGGAGCGGCGATGGCTCGGTGACGCTGGTGCAGGATGGCCGCAACATGATGTTTGAGTACGCCACCGTCAGCAAAGCGCTGGCCGACGGCATGGCACTGCTGCTCCAGACGCTGGGCGTCGTGCCATCAATCCGCACGCGGCTGATGAATAAATCAACCCAGCCGGCCTTTATTCTGCGGATCAGCGGCTACGAGCAGCTGCTGGCGCTCAAGGATCTGTTTGGCGGCAAGCGCCGCGCGCAGATCGAGACGGTGCTGGCCGGCTACGAGCGCCACATCGCGCAGCGCGGCTTCGCGCGGCGCGGCCCCTACGCCACGCTGACGGTGCGCGAGGTCCAGCACGACACCGTTGACACGACGGTCTACAGCATGGAGACCAGCACCGGCACCCTGGTAACGGCCTCGGGGCTGATCAGCCACAACTGCTTCCCGAAAGACGTGATGGCGCTGCACCACATGGCGGCCCAGAGCGGCTGTCACCCGCAGCTGCTCCAGGCGGTCATGGACATCAACAGCGACGCCCGCCGCTCGTTTGTGCAGAAGGCCGAGACCATCCTGGAGACGCTGGCCGGCAAGCAGATCGGCGTGCTGGGGCTGTCGTTCAAGCCCAACACCGACGACATGCGCGACGCGCCCTCGATTGAGATCATCGAGACGCTGCACAAGGCCGGCGTCAACATCAAGGCCTACGACCCGGTGGCGATGGAGGTCGCCGAGTCGATGCTGCCCGACGTGACCTACTGCGCGACGCCCTACGACGTGGCCAAAGGCGCCGACGCGCTGCTAATTTTGACCGAGTGGAATGAGTTCAAGCAGCTGGACTTCGATAAGATCAAGCGCCTGATGCGCCAGCCAGTGATCCTCGATGGCCGGAATATCTACGACCCCGACGAGATCACGGCGCGGGGCTTCACCTACCGCGGCGTGGGCCGGGGCGTGCCGCGCGACGAGGTGCTCAAAGAGCTGGTCGGCGAATAGCGATGCTGTCGCACGGCGTCGACTTCGTTGAGGTGCGCCGGATTGCGCAGGCCACGACGCGCTGGGGGAATCGCTTCCTCCAGCGCGTCTTCACGCCCGGCGAGCTGCGCGACTGCGGCGGGCGGCCGGCGTCGCTGGCGGCGCGCTGGGCGGCCAAAGAGGCCGCCGCCAAAGCGCTGGGCGTCGGCGTGCGCGGCCTCGGGGCGCGGGCGGTGGCGGGCGACACCGCCGTCGGCTGGCACGACCTAGAGGTGGTGCGGCTCGCCAGCGGCCAGCCGACCCTGCGGCTGCACGGCCGGGCGGCGGCGCACGCCGCGGCCCTCGGCTGGCGCGAGGTGGCGCTGAGTTTGTCGCACACCGCCGAGCTGGCGCTGGCCAGCGTGGTCGCGCTGGGCGATGCGGCGGCTAGCATGGAGGGCTAGGATGTCGAGTCTGGTGAGTACATCGAATTCTGTTGCTGGTGGCCGCAGTGCTGGTCATAGTGAGCGTCGGCGTAGGAATGGTCGTCGTGATGCGGCAGCGCGAGCAGAGCGTGGTCGGGCGCGAGGCGATGGAGGTCAGCGACGACCCGCTGGTGCCGCTGGACACGCGGCCAATCCTGGCCTGGCTGGCGGAGCAGGGCATGGCCGACCACGCCATCACTGGCTACTTTGTCACCCGCGACGGTCAGACCTTCATCGATCTGCAGAGCATGGCGCTGCCGGAGCGCCGCAAGCTGCGCCGCGCGATCTCACGCTCATCGCGGCTGATGCCGGCGGCGATGCAGTGGCTGATCCTTGCGGAGGCACTGGGCTTGCCCACGGACCGCCCGCGGCGCTAGCGGCCCGCACCTCTTTAGTTATTTAGACAAGGATTATTATATGAATTCGCGCTTCTTAAGAAAATCCCTCACTTCCTATTACTTGTACAGCACAGTAAGTATATTAATTTCGAATTAATGCATGTAGTAGCCCTTCTTTGAAATCTGGTACAACGTCTATTCCAATACCTGCTCCTATTCCCACTGATAAATCCACTGAGCTACCATTGTCGATTTTAACTTCTATTCCTCCAACTCCATCGCCAACGATTGAGTTTGTACCGTTACCTTCGGGAAATATTGCACTTCCGGTCTTAGCACTGCGTCTTGTCCCACTGATCACAAGTACTTTTGATATTACAACAACGTTATCTGATCGGGTTTTCTCTCTCTCGTTCGTTGCTAAGATGTATCAATCACTTGGACATGACTACGAAGCACATGAGGCTATGTCCGATGCTATGATTATTCTGCTAGACGTTCCAGAATCTCGACAGGATATTTCTTTAAAATATATTGCCGATACATATGCTAGCTTAGGGGATGTTGATCAATCTCTCAGAATTATTAATAAAATGAAGGATGGCACAAATAAAGCGGCTAGCTTTCTACAATTAGCAAAGACATATTCTGAGCAAGGGGACGTTAAAGTTGCACTTGATCTAGCAAAGAAAAGTGATGAGCAACCACATACTAGCGGCCCCCGTAGTCCACATCCTATTCCTGCGATGAGCATAGTGCTAGCTGAAATTGCAGTCACGTATGCCAAGAAAGGAGAGTTTTCTCAGGCATTTGATACCACGAGAAATATAGCAGACTTTAGAATGCGACAAGAGGCTCAAAGTTAGAATTTCGGCAGAGTATACCAATTTGGATAAATTGGATGCTGCTCGTCAAGTTGCTGATTCTCTCAATGATGCTAATACTCGCGCCCGCATATATAGTTTGGTAGCATTAAGTCTTACGAAAAAAGGTCAAGTGATGGAGGCGTTGACCACTTTAAAACAGGCACAAGATGTTTTAGATTATAGTAATTCACAGGATCGTGATGCGGGTTTCACTCTAGCTTGGATTGCTGGAATTTATGCAGAAGCAGGCGCTTATGATGAGGCTCTTCTCATTGCTAATAACCTGGCAAAGTATTCAGGGAAAGATGAAGCTCTAATTTATATTGCTATCGCATATGGTAAGGCAGGCCGAACTGAGCGGGCACAAGAGTTATTTGATCAAGTCACTTTAACCTCTGACCGAACGAGGCGAGCAGCCGAGTACAGTGATGCACATCTATATAGTTTGGCGTGTACATTTATTCGTGATGAAATGAAAGCTCCAGGTGATCGAATAGTTGCGCTACGATGGCTACTTTACTCGATGCTCCAAGAAAAACATGAAATTACTGATGGTGAATACAAAATCTTTAATGAATTAGCTGAACAGCTTGCTAGTAAGCAATAATCTGGTTGACTATTTAATGGGGCTTGCCCACGGACCGCCCGCGGCGCTAGCGGCCCCGGCGGCCCGCGCCCGAGGCACAATGGTAGAATGAGGGCATGCCAACAATCAACCGGGTGGTGACCGCCGCGCAGATGCGGCAGCTTGAGACGGCGGCCGTGGCGGCCGGCGCAACCTGGCGCGGCCTGATGACCACCGCCGGCGAGGGCGTCGCGGCGCTGGCGCTGCAGTTGCTAGGCGAGCAGCGCGGCCCCGTGCTGGTTCTGGTCGGGCCGGGCAACAACGGCGGCGACGCGCTGGTCGCGGCGCTGGCGCTGCAGCGCGCCGGCGTGGCTGTGCAGCTCTACGAGTGGCGGCGCGCCCCCAGCGTCGAGGACTGGCCCTGGCAGGCGGCGATGGCCGCCGTGCTGCCGGTGCTGCTGGCGACGGGCGACCCCGAGCACACCAAGCTGCGACGCTGGCTCGGCCAGGCCGCGCTGATCATCGACGGCTGGCTCGGCTCGGGCGTCAACCGCACCTTGCCCGCCGACCTCATTGAACTCATCACTGTCATCAATGCCGAGCGGCGCGGCCCGCTGCTGGCCATTGACCTGCCGACGGGCATCGACGCCGACACCGGGCAAGCCCACGGCGCCGCGCTGCGCGCCGACGTGACCGCCGCCACTGGCCTCTGCAAGCGCGGCCTGCTGGCCAGCGCTGGTCGTCAGGCCGCCGGCCGGCTCACCACCATCCCGCTCGCCCTCCCATCCCCACAACTGGAGCACATCATGACCACACAACTCAGCGCCGAGCAGCTTCGCAGCCTGCTGCCGGCGCGGCCCGCCGACGCCAACAAAGGCACCTTTGGCAAGCTGATGATCACCGCCGGCTCGGCGCGCTATCCTGGCGCCGCGTTTTTGGCCGCCACCGGCGCGCTGCGCAGCGGCGTGGGCCTCGTCACGCTGGCGGTCGGCCGCTCGCTGTGGAGCATGCTGGCGGCCAGCCTGCACGAGCCGACCTTTCTGCCGCTGCCCGAGGCCGACTGGGGCGTGCTGGGCCAGGAGGCCGCGGTTGAGCTGCGCGAAAACCTGGCGGGCTACGCCGCGCTGGTGGTCGGGCCGGGCCTGGGCCGCGAGGACGACACCAAAACCTTTCTGCGCCGCCTGCTCAAGATCGAGACCGCCGCGTCTGCGCCGGTCGGGTTTGTGCGGGCGGCCGGCGCCAAGCACGAGCGGACTGGCAGCGGCCTGGGCGTGATGCGACCGCCGAGCAGCGACAAACCCGTCAAGGCCAAGCCCGACGACGACGCGCTGCACCTGCCAGCGCTGGTCCTGGACGCCGACGCCCTCAACCTGCTCAGCGAGCTGGACGAGTGGGCCACGCACCTCGCGCCGGGCAGCGCCGTGCTGACGCCGCATCCCGGCGAACTGGCGCGGCTGCTCAAGCTCGATGACGCCGCGGCGGTCAACGCCGATCGCATCGGCCACGCCGAGCGCGCGGCCCAGCAGTGGGGCCAGGTCGTGGTGCTCAAGGGCGCCAACACCGTGATCGCGGCGCCCGACGGCCAGACGGCCATTGGCCCGGACGGCAACGCCGCGCTGGCCAAAGCCGGGACCGGCGACGTGCTCAGCGGTCTGATCGGCGGGCTGCTGGCGCAGGGCCTGACGCCGTGGGACGCCGCCCGCGTGGGCGTGTGGCTGCACGCCGACGCCGGCCTGCGCGTGCGGGCCGAGCTGGGCGCCGCGGGCGCAGCGGCCGGCGACCTCGGCCGCCACCTGGCGCTGGCGCTGCGCGACCTCGGCGAGGACCGCTGATGCGCGCCGTTGATCTGATTGCTAAGAAACGCGACGGCGGCGCCCTGACCGCCGCGGAGCTGCGCTGGCTGCTCGGCGGCTACGTCGCTGGCGATGTGCCCGACTACCAGATGGCGGCCTGGGCGATGGCGGTGGTCTGGCGCGGCATGGACGACCGCGAGACCGCCGACCTCACGCTGGCGATGGCCGAGTTGGGGACCATGCTCGACCTGCACCACATCGCGCCGCTGACCGTCGATAAGCACTCGACCGGCGGCGTCGGCGACAAAACTAGCCTGGTGCTGGGGCCGATGTGCGCGGCGCTCGGCCTGGTGGTCGCCAAGATGTCGGGGCGCGGCCTGGGCTTTAGCGGCGGCACCCTCGACAAGCTGGAGGCGATCCCTGGATTGCGCGTCGACCTGTCGCCCGCCGAGTTCGAGGCCGCCATTCAGCAGGTCGGGCTGGTGATTGTCGGCCAGTCGGCCGACCTGGCGCCGGCCGACAAACTCCTCTACAGCCTGCGCGATGTCACCGCGACCGTCGAGAGCATCCCGCTGATCGCCGCCAGCATCATGTCCAAAAAGCTGGCCGCCGGCGCCGACTGCATTGTGCTTGATGTCAAGGTCGGCAGCGGGGCGTTTATGAAGACCGTGGCGCAGGCCGAGGAGCTGGCGGCCCGCATGGTGGCGATTGGCGCCCACGCCGGCCGCAAGGTCGCGGCGGTGCTGACGACGATGGAGCAGCCGCTGGGCTTCGCCATCGGCAACGCGCTGGAGGTCGCCGAGGCCATCGCGACGCTGCGCGGCGCCGGCCCCGCCGATCTGGTCGAGGTGTGCGTCGAGCTGGCGGCGCGAACTCGTGGTATTGGCCGGGCGCGCCCCGGATCTCGCTGCGGCCCGCGACCAGGCCCGCGCCGTGCTGGCAAGCGGCGCGGCCTGGGCCAAATTCCAGGCGTTCATCGCCCAGCAGGGCGGCGACCTCAGCGTGGTCAACGACCCGGCGCTGCTGCCCACCGCCACCGTCATCGAGCCGGTCTACGCCCACGCCGACGGCTACATCGCCCGCATTGACGCCGAGGCGCTCGGGGTGATCGCCGGGCAGCTGGGCGGCGGCCGCCAGACAAAGGCCGACGTGATCGATCCCAGCGTCGGCGTGGTGCTGGCCCACAAGGTCGGCGCCTTCGTCGCCCAGGGCGCCCCGCTGGCCCGCGTCCACGCCCGCTCAATGCAGGAGTTCGAGGCAGTCCGCGACGCTGTGCGCGCCGCGTTCACCATCCAGCCCGCCCCCGTCGCGCCCCCGCCGCTATTCCTGGGGAGCAGCGAGGGATGAGTACCGAGTAGCGAGTAGCGAGAAATACCTTGATTTTGCCAAGCTGCTCAGCGTTTGCTGATGGCTGATAGCTTTGACTACCTTGATTTTGCCAAGCTGTTCAGCGCTTGCTGATGGCTGATAGCTGATAGCTGAGAGCTTTATGCCCATCTACGAATATATTTGCCAGCAGTGCCAGGGCCGCTTTCAAAAGCTGGTCAGCGGGTTTGCGACGCCCGCCGGCCTCCAGTGCCCGCGCTGCGCGTCCGCCGATGTGCGCAAGGCGATCTCGCGCTTCGCCATCGCCCAGTCCGAGGAGTCGCGGCTGGATGCGCTGGCCGATCCCAGCACCTTCAGCGGCCTCGATGAGAACGACCCGGCCTCGGTGGGGCGCTGGGCCAAAAAGATGGGCCGGCAGATGGGCGACGAGCTGGGCGAGGACTGGGAGTCGCTGGTGGATGAGATGATGGAGGAGGAGCAGGGCGGCGATCCCAGCCCCGCGGCCGGCAACGATCTGGGCTGGGATTGAGGGTATACTTTGAGCGGGCGCTGCGTGCGGCGCTCGCTTAAACGACAAAGGACTCCGCATGTTTCGACGCTTATTTCGCGGCGGCGACCCACCCAAAAAAGATACCGAGCAGAAAGAATCTGAGCAGCCGTCGCAGCCGCCCGCCGTCGCCGCGCCGCCCGTTGCTGAGGTTGCGCCGCCCGCGCCGATTGCTGCGCCTGCCCAGGCTGCTTCGCCGCCAATGCCTAGCGCTGTGCCCGTCCAGGCTGCGCCGCCGACGATTGCGCCGATTGCTGCGCCTGCCCAGGCTGCTCCGCCGCCCAGCGCTGCGACTGCGCCGGTCGCCGAGGCGCCCGCCGCGCCGGTCTACGCCACGGTCGCCGAGTACGATGCCGCGATGCGCGCGGCCCAGCCCGAGCCGCCCAAGAAAGTCGGCGTGCTGCGGCGCCTGTTCGGCGGCGAGGAGCGCACCGTCGAGGAGATTCACCGCGAGGAGGTCAAAACTCAGCAGGCGGTTGAGAAAACCCGCGCCGGTCTATTTGGTCGCATCTCCGAGGTCTTTCAGAATGACGAGCCGATCACTGAGGAGCTGTGGGAGGAGGTCGAGGATCTGCTGATCATGGCCGATGTCGGCGCCGACACCGCGGTCAGCTTGATTGCCCGCGCCCGCCGCACGATTGACCGCGAGGGCATTCGCACCGCCCGCCAGGCGCGCACAGTGCTCAAGCAGGAGCTGGTCAAAGTCCTGACCGTCAACCTCACTCACTCGCCTCACTCCGAGCGCACCGCCAAGCCCTACATCATGCTGGTGATCGGCGTCAACGGCGCCGGGAAGACCACACTGATCGCCAAAGTTGCCAAGCGCTACAAGGCTGAGTTGGGCAAGACCGTGCTGCTGGCGGCCGCCGACACCTTCCGCGCCGCCGCCGTCGAGCAGCTGACAACCTGGGCCGAGCGCATCGGCGTGCCAGTGATCGCCCAGGGCCAGGGCGCCGACCCTGGCGCGGTGGCCTTCGATGCGGTTCAGAGCGCGCTTTCGCGCGAGAGCGACATCTTGATCATCGACACCGCCGGCCGGCTGCAGGCCAAGCACAACCTGATGCAGGAGCTACAGAAAATTCGCAACGTCATCCAGAAAAGATTTCGACCGGCCCGCACGAGGTGCTGCTGGTGATCGACGCGACGACCGGCCAGAACGGCATCAGCCAGGCGCGGGCGTTTGCCGAGGCCGCCGACGTGACCCATCTGGCGATCACCAAGCTCGACGGCACGGCCAAAGGCGGCATCGCGTTTGCGATGGTCCGCGAGATCGAGCGGCCGATCAAGTATATTGGCACCGGCGAAAAAGTAGACGACCTGGCGATCTTCGATCCGCAGGCCTTTGTGGATGCGCTGTTCGCCGAGTAAGGAGCCACCATGACCAAATGCCCACAGTGCGCCCAAAAGCTGATGATGCCCGAAAGCATGCTCGTCGGCGCCAAAGTGATCTGCCCGAACTGCGGCCGCCACCTGCGCATCAGCAGCCGCACGCCCGATAGCCTGGAGCTGCTGGGCGAAAACGCCTCGCTGACCAAAGACGCCAAGCCTGAAAGCTATGCGTAGCCGCTGGCTGCTTCTGCTGTGCCTACCGTGGCTGACCGGCTGCCTCCTGATGTCCGGCCCGCGCGAGACCAGCGACCGCGTGGCCGAGGGCGGCAACGTCAAGGTCGAGTTTGTGAGCGCCGATGGCTCGGAGGTGCGAACGATTCAGGGCGCCGACGGCCCCGCGACGCTGGCGGTGACGGTCTTTGCCCAGGCCGAGCATGGCCAGCTGCGCATTGAGGTCCTTGACCCGCAGGGGTCGCAGACGCTGGTTCTGGAGGGGATTCCCTCGCAGGCGGTCGGGCAGGCGACGGTGCAGACCGACGCGCAGGGTCGCTTTCGCTACCGCGTGATCGCCACCGGCGCCCAGCGCGGCGGCTATGAGATTTTGTTCCAGCCCGGCGGCTAGCAGGGCGGCAATGTGATACGAGGCGGGCTGCGCAGCACTACACTGCGCAGCCCGCCTCGTTTTAATCTCTAGTACGTCTATCAACGACCGATGAGTTGCGGCTTATTCCTGCTTGGTCCGATGTTCATCTTCACTATTCAGCGCCCAGCTTGCCGAGCGCCTCGGCCGCGGCGCTCACGGTTGCGTCAATGATGGCGGCGGTGTGGTGCGTGGAGAGGAACCCAGCCTCGAACTGCGAGGGCGCGAGGTAGACGCCGCGATCTAGCATGGCATGAAAAAAGCGGCCGAAGCGCGCCGTGTCGGCGTGGGCTTTGGCGGCGGCGTAGGTGTGGATCGGCTGGTCGGCGAAGAAAAAGCCGATCATCGAGCCGGCCTGCGCGGTCTGGAGCGGGATGTTGACCGCGTGGGCCGCCGCGGCCAGCCCCGCGAGCAGGCGCTGGCCCTGCGCCGTGATCTCCTCGTAGACCGCCGGCGTCAGCTGGCGCAGCGTGGCCAGCCCGGCGGCCATCGCCAGCGGGTTGCCCGAGAGCGTCCCGGCCTGGTACATCGCCCCCAGCGGCGCGACGTGGGCCATGATCTCGCGCCGCCCGCCATAGGCTGCGCACGGCAAGCCGCCGCCGATCACTTTGCCCAGGCACGTCAGGTCGGGCGTGACGCCGAAGTGGGCCTGCGCGCCGCCTAGCGCCACCCGAAAGCCGGTCATGACCTCGTCGAAGATTAGCAGCGCGCCGTGCTGAGATGTGATGCGGCGCAGGCCCGGCAGAAAGTCAGCCTCGGGCAGCACCAGCCCCATATTTCCGGCGACCGGCTCGACGATCACCGCCGCCAGCGTGCTGCCGTGCGCGTCAAAGGCCGCCGCGACCGCCGCGAGATCGTTGTAGGGCACGGTGATCGTGTCGCCGGTCTGCCCAGCGGTGACGCCGGCGCTCGCCGGCAGGCCCAGCGTCGCCACGCCCGAGCCGGCGTCGGTGAGCAGCATGTCGGCGTGGCCGTGATAGCCGCCGCTAAATTTCAAAAATCGTGTGCGCCCGGTCGCGGCCCGCGCCAGCCGTAGCGCCGACATCGTGGCCTCGGTGCCGCTGCTGACGAAGCGCAGCATCTCCAGGCTGGGTAGGTGGTGCTGGATCAGCTCGGCTAGCTCGGTCTCTAGCGCGGTGGGCGCGCCGTAGCTGGTGCCGCGCTCAGCCTGCGCCACAATCGCCGCAACGACAGTCGGGTCGGCGTGGCCCAAAATCATCGGCCCCCACGACAGGACATAATCAATATAGCGCTGGCCGTCGGCGTCGAAAAGATAAGGGCCGCTGGCACGGTCGATGAAGCGCGGCGTGCCGCCGACGCCGCGAAAGGCCCGCACCGGGCTGTTGACGCCGCCTGGCAAAATGCGCTGGGCCGCTGCGAAAAGCTGCTCTGAGTGTGTAATTGGCATTGGTCCTCTGCTCTGCGAATGGGCGAATCGTACCCGGCTACTCGTCCTTTAGCTCGGGCGGGTAGAGAAAATAGTTGGCCGCTGAGGCCGCCTGGCCGCCCTCGTGGACGGCGGTGGTGATCTGGTGGGAGTGGAGGCGGGTCACATCGCCGGCCGCAAATACGCCCGCGACGTTGGTTTTCTGCTCGGTGTCCACGCAGATATAGCCGTCACGCGACAGCACGACGCCGAGCTGCGCGGCCAGCGCGGTCTGGGGCGTGGCGCCCTGCTGCGAAAATAGCTGGTCGAGCGGCAGGCGCTCGCCGCCGCGCAGGATCAGCGTCGCCAGCTGGCCATCCTGCCCCTCGGCCGCGACGATTTTGTCGTGCTTGAGCGGAATATTGGCGCGCTGGAGGCGGCGCTGAAAGGTGTCGCTGATCTTACACTCCTCGCTGTTGGTCAAGAGCGTGATGCGCGTGGTGAAGCGCTGGAGCTGCAGCGCCTCGGCGGCGGCGGCGTCGGTGGTGCCGAGCACGACGATGCAGGCCTCCTTGCAGCCGTAGCCGTCGCAGGTGATGCACCAGAACATCGAGCGCCCGACGTACTCCTGCCAGCCTGGGAAGTGCGGATAGTGATCGACCACGCCGGTGCAGAGAATCACGGCCTGCGCGGTCCACTCGTCGCCCTGGCTGTGGGCGAAAAAGCGGCCGTCGCGGCGGGTCAGCGTCTCGATCTTATGGCGGACCAGTGTCACCTGCTCGTACTCAGCCAGCTGCTGCTCGCCGCGCGCCCGCAGCTCGCGGGCGGGGACGCCGCCGGGAAAGCCCAGATAGTTATGGTTGACCTGATGCCAGGTCGAGCGGCCCTGGCCGGTGTCGAACAGGCCGACGGTGCGGTTGTAGCGGGCAAGATACAGCGCCGCCGACAGGCCCGCGGGGCCGCCGCCGACAACAATCACTTCAAATTCGCGCATGCGTGGTCCTCGTGTGCATCGGCGGGCGGGGTAGCAACTGCCGCGCCAGCGCCGCTAGCGCCGCAGCACCCGCATCGCCAGCATCGCAATATCGTCGTGCTGCGGCGCGGTCGCGGTGAAGGCCATGAGGTCAGCGAGGAGCAGTGTGCAGAAAGCATCGGGCGCCAGGTGGCGTGGCTGCGGGCAAAGGCTTTCAGCCGCGCGTCGCCGTAGCGCTCGACCGTGGGCGCGGTCGCCTCGGTCACGCCGTCGGTGTAGAGCAGCAGGAGGTCGCCCGGCACCAGGTCCACGCTGGCGTCGCTGATCAGCAGCGGCAGTGAGGCGCTGAGCAGCATGCCCGGCCCGTCAAGCTCGTGGACCGCGCCGTCGGCGCGGATCAGCAGCGGGTACTCGTGGCCGGCGCGGGCGTAGGTCAGGCGCTGTGTCTCCAGGTCCAGCACGGCGTAGACTACAGTGACAAACATGCGCGTCATTGGCATGCCGCTGATCAATCGGTGGACGGCCTGGAGCACCGTCGCCGGTGACAGGCTGCGGCGGGCCTCGGCGTGGATTAGGGCGTGGCACATCGTCATGAACATGCCGGCGTAGACGCCCTTGTCCGACACATCGGCCATCACGATACCGACGTGCTGCTCGTCCAGCGGGATCAGGTCGTAGAAGTCGCCGCCGACCTCGCGCGCCGGCTGGCCGCGGGCCACGATGTCGAAACCTGGCACCTGCGGAAACGACCGCGGCAGAATCGCGCGCTGTAGCTCCTGGGCCAGCGCCATCTCGCGATCCAGGCGGGCCTTGTCGATCAGCGCCGCCTGGGCATGCTGCAAGTCGTGGTAGGCCGTCTCCAGCGCCTGATTTTTCTCGGTCAGGTCGCGGATCATCGCCTGGTCAGTCTCGCGCAGCCGGGCGCTGAGGTGGCTGACGAAGCGATACAGCAGCGCCGGCGTAGTCTTTAAGATCGCCTCGATGCGCTGGCCCTCCAGCCGCAGCAGCCGCACGTCGGTGTGGGCGCGAATCGTGGCCGAGCGGCCGCGCATCTCCATCAGCCCCATCTCGCCAAAGATCATGTCGGCCTGGATCGTCGCCAGGCGCAGCGGCGGCGTGCCCTTCGAGCACCTCGACTGCGCCGGTGTCCACGATGTACAGCGCGTCGGCGGCGTCGCCCTCATGGAAAATAATGTCGCCCTCGCGGTAGGACACCGTCTCGGTGACGTGGACCATACTACGCAGGATCGTAGGATCAAGGTCCGCGAAGGTCGGCATGGCTTGGTAGCGCGCCACCAGTGCGTCGCGGTCGGCGGCCGTGAGCGGCGCAAACCGAGCTGGCTGGACGGTCGTCATCACCCTTTGGCTTTGACGCCCTCGGTCATCTCCGACGAGTGGCCGGGGAACAGCCGCGCCTTCGGGTCCAGATACGATTTGATGGCGTTGACCGCGACGGCGGCCTGGCCAAAGCCGACCGCGATCAGGTCGAGCTTGACCTCGGCGGCGGCGATGTCGCCGGCGGCGTACACACCTGGCATCGTCGTCGCCTGCGAGGCGTTGACCCGCAGCGCGCGCTTCTCCAGCTGCAGGCCCCACTCCTTGATCGGCCCCAGGTCGGCCTTGAAGCCCAGCGTCAGCAGCACCGCGTCAACGTCGATGTGCTCGGTCTGCTTCGTCTGATTGTTGATGATCGTGGCGCCCGTGACCCGCTCGTCGCCATGAATTTCGACCAGCTCGTAGAACGTTTTGACGCGGGTTGGCGAGGCGTACATATCGCGGATGCTGCCCTCGTGGGCGCGGAACTGGTCGCGGCGGTGGATCAGCGTGATCTCGGGGCAGGTGTCCTGCAAATTCAAAGCCCAGTCCACTGCCGAGTTGCCGCCGCCAATGATCAGGAGCCGCTTGCCGGCAAACTCGGCTTTGGACTTGACGAAGTAGTAGACGCCCTTGCCCTCTAGCCGCGCCACGCCCGGCGCGTCAAGCTTGTTGGGCGCGAACGCGCCGACGCCGGCGGCGATCAGCACCGCACGCGTCGGGTACTCGCCGCCGGTCGTGCTGACGGTGATCGCCCGGTCGCCCGTCGGGACCAGGTTGGTGACCTGCTCCTCCAGGCGGATCGTGGGGCTAAACTGCGAGGCCTGGGTCACCAGCCGCTTAACCAGGTCGCGGGCCAGAATCTTGGGAAAGCCTGGCACATCGTAGATATATTTTTCGGGGTAGAGTACCGCCAGCTGGCCGCCCAGCTCTGGCAGCGCGTCTACCAGGACCGTTTTCATATTGCGCAGGCCGGCGTAGAACGCCGCAAACAAGCCGGCTGGCCCGCCGCCAACAATCACGAGATCGCTGGTCTCAGGGAGGGGTGAGGTCGTCATGCTGTATCCTTATTTCACACGTCGCCACCGCGGCCGGTGCGCCCGTCTATTGTACTGTATCCCCGCTGGCACTGCCTGAGCGCGGGCTGAGCACGCAGCGGCTCGTCTGACACTCTGACCGTTCTGAGCTGAAATTGAAACCAGGCCGCTGATCGCGGCGCCAAATCGTGGTACGCTTGCGCCGGTGTGCCACGGAGGAGTTTATGAAAACTGCCCTGCTGCGCGACGGCCGCTTTGCCGGCCACGATGACCCGGCTCATCCCGAGCGGGCGGCCCGTCTGGCGGCGCTCGACCCACAGCTGGACGCGCTGGACCCCGCGCTGTTCGCCGCGCTGCCGTTTGGCGCCGCGGACGAGACGGCGCTGCTGGCGGTCCACGAGCGGCGGATGCTGGAGTACACTCAGATGCTGGCCCACGAGGGCGGCGGCACCATCGACCCCGACACCTATGTGACCCACGACTCGTGGGCGGCGGCGCGGCTGGCGGCGGGCGCCGTGGTCGCCGCGACGGCCGCGGTTGTGGCGGGCGAGGCTCGCAATGCTTTTGCGGTGGTCCGGCCGCCCGGCCACCACGCCACGCCCGGCCAGGCGATGGGCTTCTGCCTGGTCAACAATGTTGCGGTCGCGGCGCGCTATGCCACGACAGTGCTGGGCCTGGAGCGCGTTGCCATCATTGACTGGGACGTGCATCATGGCAACGGCACGCAGGATATTTTTTACGCGGATGGCCGGGTGCTGTTCTGCTCGACCCACGCCTATCCGTTCTATCCCGGCACCGGCCACTGGCACGAGCTGGGCGCGGGCGCCGGCGTGGGCGCGACGCTCAATGTGCCGCTGCCGCTCGATAGCGGCGACGCGACGTTTTTGCAGGCCTACGACGAGGCGATCCTGCCGGCCGTGGCGCGCTTTGCCCCCGAGCTGATCCTGGTCTCGGCCGGCTACGACGCCCACTGGGCCGACCCGCTGGGCCGCCTGAATGTTTCGACGGCGGCCTACACACAGCTGGCGGCCAGGGTGTATACTTTGGCCGCGCAGTGCTGCGCCGGCCGCCTGGTCTGTGCGCTGGAGGGCGGGTACGACCCCGCCGCGCTCGCCGAATGTGTGCTTGGCACGCTTGGTGTGCTCGCCGGCCGCCCCGAATTGGCCGCGGCCCTCCCGGCTCCCCCCGCCGCCGCAACGCCGAGCATCGCACGGGTCCTGGCGGGCCTCCGCGAGCATCACCCGCTGCTGCGCTAGCGTGGTGTGGGTGCACAGGACACCGGCCGGACAACTAATCGACTATTCTCCCTATGCTGGAAGATCTTAATGATAGCTGTGATTGACTACGGCGCCGGCAACCTCCGGTCGGCGGTGCGGGCGCTGGAGCATGTGGGGGCCAAGCTGCGAGTTACCAGCAGCCCGGCCGACCTGCAGCACGCCGACGCCGTGGTGCTGCCCGGCGTCGGCGCGACCCGCGACACAATGGCCGCGCTGGAGCGCCTCGAAATTGCGCCGCTCCTGCCGGCGCTGATCGCCGCCGACGTGCCGTTTCTGGGCATCTGCGTCGGGATGCAGGTGCTGGCCGCCCAGAGCGAGGAGTGGGGCCTGCACCCGTGCCTGGGCGTGGTGCCGGGCGTCGTGCGCAAATTTCCACCCGGCGCCGGCAAAGTCCCGCAGATCGGCTGGAACAGCGTGCGCCTGGTGCGCGGCGCCACCCCGCTGCTCCACGGCATCCCCGACGGCACGCAGTTTTATTTTGTCCACTCCTACTATCTTGATACCCCCGACCAGCAGCTGGTGACTGGCGAGACCGAGTACGGCGTGGCATTTCCGGCGATCATCGAGTGGCGCCGCGCCGCGGCGGCTCAGTTTCACCCCGAAAAAAGCGGTCGCTGGGGCCTCCAGCTGCTGCGTAACTGGGTCACCAGCCTGGCCCGCGCCACGTCGGCCTAGCACTACAACGAGGAACACTGTGGAGATTATTCCGGCAATTGATATTAAGGACGGCCAGTGTGTGCGCCTGTACCAGGGCGACTACGAGCAGCAGACGATCTTCGATCCCGATCCGGTGGCGGTGGCGCGGCACTGGGCCGAGCTGGGCGCGCAGCGGCTGCATGTCATTGACCTGGACGGCGCCAAAGCTGGGCGGCCGGTCAACGCCCCGCTGGTCTTTGCAATCATGCGGGCCGTGAATATTCCGGTGCAGCTCGGCGGCGGGCTGCGCGACCAGGCCGCCGTGGATGCGGCGATCAACCTGGGCGTGGACCGCGTGCTGCTCGGCACGGCGGCGCTCGCCGACCAGTCGCTGATCGAGCGGCTGGTGCAGCTGTATGGCGAGCGCATCGTGATCAGCGTCGACGCCCGCGACGGCTTCGTGGCGACCAACGGCTGGCTGGAAACCTCGCAGGTACGCGCCAGCGAGCTGGTGCAGCGCATGCACGAGCTGGGCGTGCGGCATGTCATGTACACCGACATCAGCCGCGACGGCACGCTGCACGGCCCCAACCTGCCCGCCACCGCCGATCTGGTGGCGCTGGGCGGCCCAGCGGTGATCGCCGCCGGCGGCATCGGCACCGTCGCCGACCTCGTGGCCCTCGCGCAGCTCGGCGTGGCCGCCGCGGTGGTCGGCCGGGCGCTGTACACCGGCGCCATCGATTTACCGGCCGCGCTGCGGGGCGTGGCCGCTGGAGCACACTCATGAATAAAAGCGATGTGACGGCTAAGTTCGAGGAGGAGAAGCTGCGCGTCCAGGAGCAGTCGCAGCTGATCTACCTCCAAAACCAGATCGACGAGCTGCGGCGCATGCTCAAGGATCAGAATAATAAATACTCCTGGGCGATGGAGCAGAATCGCCGCGCCGAGGGCCAGGTGGCGCAGATGCAGAATATCATCGAGCGCCAAGCCCAGGAGACGCAGGCGACGCTGGAGATCTACAAGCGCGAGATCACGGCGCTGCGCCGCGACATTGCCACAGCCCTGACCCGCGCCGAGGAGGCCGGCAAGCCCACACGCGAGATTCAGGCCAGTATCCATCAGCTGACCGAGGCTCGCCGCCAGGATCGCGATGCGGTGTCGCCGTGGTACGGCCGCATCGAGGAGCTGGAGCACCGCGCCCGCGAGACCGTCGCGCAGGTCCGCGAGGGCGAGGAGCGCCACCGCCAGCTCCAGACCAGCCTGGAGCAGCTGCGCCTGGCCGACGCCGCCGCGCTGGAGGAGATGCGCCACATCAACGAGCAGATTGACATGGAGAAGCAGGTGCTGCGCCGCCAGGCCGTCGAGGCCCAGCAGCTGGTGTCCGACGTGCGCGCCTCGCTGGACGAGCCGGTCGCCCGCATCGCCCGCATTGAGGAGCGCTACAAAGGCCTTGAGGAGAGCCTGGTTGCGCTGCCGCCGCAGATCGCGGCCGTGGCCGTGCACCTGCCGGGCTTCCAAGAGGAGCTGCGGCGCATCGAGCTGGTCAGCACCGAGCGCTTCCTGATGGGCCAGGAGCGCCTGGAGGACCTGCGCCACCAGAACGAGAACTCGCCTCAGCGACCTTCACGAGACCGACCAGCAGCACCTGCTACACCTGACGAGCTGGTTGGAGCGCATCGACGCCTGGTGTCGCGAGGAGGAGGGCCGAGTCACCCGCATCGGCACACGTCTAGAGATGCTGCACCAGCGCCACGACGCGCGGCTAACCGACATTGAGGCCCAGGATCTCCAGCTGCTGGAGCATATCGCCGCCAGCTGGAGCAGCGTGCTGGGCAACTACAAGCAGTCACAGGTCGAGCGGCGCGAAGGCTTTGGCGACGCTGATGGTCAACGGAGGTAGCGGCGCGCCGCACGCATGCTAGCACGACGGATTATTCCCTGTTTGGATGTCAAGGCCGGCCGGGTGGTCAAGGGCGTGACCTTTGTTGATCACATCGACGCTGGCGACCCGGTGGCGCTGGCGGCGCTCTACGACCGCGAGGGCGCCGACGAGCTGGTGTTCTACGACATCACCGCCTCATCTGACGAGCGGGCAATTATGGTCGAGGTCGTCGAGCGCACCGCGGCTGAGGTGTTTATTCCGCTGACGGTTGGCGGCGGCATTCGGACGGTCGACGACATGTACCGGATGCTGCGGGCCGGCGCCGACAAAGTATCGATCAACACCGCCGCCGTGCTCAACCCCGACCTGATCGCCGCTGGCGCACAGCGCTTCGGGGCGCAGTGCATTGTGGTCTCGATTGATGCGCGGCGGGTCCTTGATGCGCCGGCCGACGCGCCGCGCTGGCAGGTCTACACCCACACCGGCGGCGCCGGGCGGCTCGCCGACCTCGACGCCGTGGCCTGGGCCGCGCGGGCCTGCGAGCTGGGCGCCGGCGAGATCGTGATCAATAGCATTGACGCCGACGGTACGCGCAGCGGCTACGACCTGGAGCTGCTGCGGGCGATCAGCGCGGCCGTGCCAGTCCCGGTGATCGCCTCGGGCGGCGCCGGCACGCTGCAGCACATGCTGGAGGCCGTCACCGTCGGCATGGCCGACGCGGCGCTGGCGGCCTCGATCTTTCACTTCGGCACCTACCGAATCAGCGAGGCCAAGCAGTTCCTGGCCGATCACGGCGTGCCGGTGCGGGTGGTCTGATGGAGATTCGCGTCCGGCTGTTTGCCCAGCACCGCGACATCGTCGGCCAGCCCGAGCTACAGCTGACGGTCGAGGACGACGCGACGGTCGGCAGCGTGTGGCAGCTGCTGGCGGCGCGCTACCCCGCGCTGGCGCTGAGCACCCGCAGCCTGCTCTATGCCGTCAACCAGGTGTACGCCGACCCGGCCACGCCGGTAGCCGCTGGCGACGAGGTGGCCTTTATCCCGCCGGTCAGCGGCGGCAGCGATGAGCTGGCGCCGTTTTTGGTCACGGCCGCGCCGCTGGATAGCGCCGCGCTGCAGCGCTACGTTGCCACGCCTGGTGACGGCGCGGTGGTGCTGTTCACCGGGATTGTCCGCGATAATTTCGGCGGCCGGGCGACGGATCACCTGGTCTACGAGGCGTACCAGGGCATGGCCGAGCCAATCCTGGCCCAGATCGCCGCCGCCGCGCAGTCGCAGTGGGAGCTGGGCCGGGTCGCGGTGCATCACCGGGTTGGCGCGCTGGTCATCGGCGAGCCGGCGGTGATGGTCGCGGTGGCGGCGCCACATCGCGCCGCGGCCTTCGCGGCCGCGGCGTTCATCATGGACCGCATCAAGGAGGTCGCGCCGATCTGGAAGCGCGAGCACTGGGCCGACGGTGATGCCGAGTGGGTCGGCCACGAGGGCGAGCGCCGCTAGCGCAGGTGGTGCTCGCGCGCGCGTAGCGTCCGCCGGCTCGCCGGTGATTGTGCGCGGTCGCTCCTGGAGCAGACCAGCAGCTCGGCGAGCGTCAGCGCCTGGCCCTGTCCCCAGCTGGCATCAAACTCCACTGCCGTCAGCCGCTGGCGCGCATCGGCCAGCAAGGTCGCGTGCTCGGCGCGCTCAACTGGGTTGAGCGGCGGTGCGGCGGCCCATAGGTGATCCAGCCAGCCCCAGATTACCACCGCCGGCGCCGCCTGCCAGGTGAGCAGCAGCGCCTCGGCAATGCCCAGCAGCGCCAGCTCCACGGTCCGGCCGTTGCCGAGATCGCGGGCCAGCCCCAGGCTTTCCCCGAGCAGCGGGTGAAGTTGTGGAGGACTAGCAGGAGCTGACGGCTCTGGAGCGCGCTGACACGCTCCGCCGCACTGCGGCCTGCGTGGTTTCTACCAGCCCCAGCGCCTGTGCGATGGCCGGCACGACCAGCGCGGACGCCACCAGGTCGGCCAGCGGGACAAACACCGCGCCTGCGCTGAAGCGCGGTGCCAGCGCAGCGGCGGCGAGCGCCAGGCGCGTTTTGCCGATGCCGCCCGGCCCCAGCAGTGTCAGGAGCCGCACCGCGGGCTGTCCCAGGCGCTCGCCCAGCCGGCGCAGGTCGTACTCGCGGCCGATCAGCGGGGTTAGCGCGGCCGGGACGGCTGATTGTGGCGCGGCCAGCGCCGGCTGGGCTGGGTGGGCGAGCGCCGGCGCCGCAGGGCTGGCCGCCGACTGGCGGCCCAGCGCGATAAACGCGGCGCGCTCGTCGCTGGGGAGCTGTAGGCGCGCTGCCAGCAGCTCGGCCAGCTGGCGCGAGGGCCGGCGGCGCTGCGACTCCCGCTGGCGAATCGTCTCCGGCGCGCAGCCGACCAGCCCCGCCAGCTGCTCCTGGGTGAGATCGAGAATGTTGCAGCGCTGCTTGATCCACTGCCCAAAGGTTTGCTGTGACATATCCTGGCCTCCACGCCGCGCGTTGGCATGGTCTTGGGGCATCGCCGGCCGCTGGGCCGCCCAAAAGTATAGCAAACCGCTCGCTGTCCCGCTGCTCGACCGCTTTTTGTCCCGCTTTGGCAGTTTCTTTTCGGGCCAACTTGTGGTTAGATTCAGTGTGCTCCCAGCATTGGCTTTTCTACATCGGAGGTTTGCGCGATGAAGATGTTTCGTTGGATGACCACAAGCCTGCTTGTGCTGCTCCTCGTCGCCTGTGGCGGCGGCACCACGGCCACAGCGCCTACCAGCCCGCCAGCGCCGACTGCGGCGCCCAAAGCCACCGAGGCGCCCAAGGCTACTGCCACGCCGCAGCCATCCCCAACGCCCGAGATCGCGGTGGCGATCGAGAGCGTGACGTTCGCCAAAGGCCTGACCGATGAGAAGGCCGCCGTCGATCCGACCAAAGAGTTTAAGGCCGATGAGACCGTGTATCTCGTGGTGACGCTCAAAGGCCGGCCCAAGAAAGGCATCGTCAGCGCCAAGTTTTTGCTTGGCAAGGACACGGTCGCCGACGCGAAGGTCGATCTGTCCGACGCCAATAGCGGGGTCTTGTTTTCGCTGGGCCAGTCCACCAATGTCGGCTACACGCTGACTCACGCCAAGCCTTTCCCGCTGAGCAAGAACTACCACGCTGAGGTCTACCTCGACGACGCCAAGCTGGGCGACTATCCCTTCAGCGTGGTGCCGCCGAGCGATGCGATCCCCTCGAAAGTCAGCAGCGCGGTGCTTGCCAAAGGCGCCGATGACAACTATGTGCCGCAGGATGAGACCACCACCTTCGCGCCTGCTGAGACCGTGTATCTCGTGGGCAAGGGCGACTTTGGCGAGCAGACCTGGCTCCAGGCCGACTGGCTGGTCGATGGCAAGGTGGTGGATGAGGGCACTCGCAGCCTGACGCTCAAGGAGAACAGCAAGGACACGGGCTTCGCATTCTCATTCCTGCCCAAAGGTGGCTGGCCGACCGGCAAGCACCAGGTCCGGCTGACGATGAACGACGAGGTGGTTGACACCTATGCGTTCACCATCGACAAAGACGCCGCCAGTACCGTGCCGACCAAGCCGACCGCGGCCGCCAGCGATACCACCGCTGAGCCAGCCAGCGACGCCACCAGCGCGCCGGCCGACAGCGCCGATGTGCCGACGCTGGCGCTGGCCGAGCCAGAGACCTACACCTTCCCGACTAAGCTGTTCACGATTGATGTGCCGAAAGATTGGGATCGCACCGACCTGAGCGATGAGAACGGCGCCTATGTTTTCTGGATTCACCCAAGCGGCCTGGCCTCGGCCTCGATCTTCATTAACGAGCACAAGGCTACAATGACCGAGCAGGAGCTGGGCGACGAGCTGAAAAAATTCATCACGACCATTCGCACCGACGAGAACGCCAAGCTGACCGAGCCGAAAACCCAGGCGGACGGCAGCGTGCTGATCGGCTGGTCCTACGCCGACGACTACCTCGGCAAGGCGGTGCCGATCCAGGCGCTGGGCTACGTCGAGCAGCGCGGCGATAAGCTGTCGATCATCGCGATCGATATGCCCGCCGATCAGTACGAGCGGATGTGGGCGGAGGGCGTGCAGAAGCTGGCCAACAGCTACAAGATCGATCCGACCGCGCCGATCAAATAACGACGAATCGCTGGCGTCGCTACCCACTGCTCCGGCGGTGGGTGGCGGCGCTTAACAAGGAATATCGACTATGCGTATGCGACGGCTGCTCTGGCTTATGCTCGGCTGCTGGCTGCTCTGGCCCAGCGCCGGGCAGGCCCAAAGCCCCACGGTTCACTGGGAGCGCTACGACTACGTGGTGGCGGTGCAGCCCAACGGCGACCTAGCGTTCCAGGAGACGCAGGTGCTGGTGGTGGACAGCGGCACGCTGCGCAAGGGCGCGCTGAAATTTAGCACCGGCGACCAGGGCCACGTCACCGCCATCACTGTCAGCGAGGACGGGCAGCGCTACACCAAGAGTACCAGCGGCGATCCCGGCACCTTCAGCGGCGGCGACGACGGCACTGCCGCAACGATCAGCTATGTTTTCCGTGACTCTGACGCTCAAGCGCCACAATCTGAACATTAGCTACACCGTCGAGCGGGCGCTGCGGGCCGCTGGCAGCAACGCGCGGCTGCGCTGGAACTTTTTCTGCGCCAGCGGCTGCCCCAGCGCCACCGCCGGCTCGGTCAAGGTCACGGTGCCAGGCTGGACAAGACGACCGAGGGCAGCTCATCGGTGTCGGGCTTCACCACCACCGACCTGAAGGTCAGCGATGGCGCCGGCTGGTCGGCCAAAGGTGCGATCCGTAACCAGCAGCTGCGCGTCACCATCACCTTCCCGCAGACGCTGGTGCCAGGCGCCAACCTCGTGGCCGCGCCGGCCAGCGCGCCCAGCAGCACCACGAGCGACGACAGCAGCTCGGGCGGCTGGGGTGCGGCGATCTGCGGCCTGCTGATCCTGCTGGTATTTCTCTTGATTGTGTTTTGGATTGTGCGGACAATCTACCGCGCGATTCGGCGGGCGGGCCAGGCCGTCGGCGGCGCGATGACGCCGGGCAGCTCATCGCAGCACTCGTCGCATGGCCAGCACGGCCATCAGCAGTCACACGGCCATCAGCAGTCGCACGGCGGCTATGTGCCGCCAATCTATGTGCCGCCGGCGCATCACGGCGTCGACAGCGAAAAAGAGGACAGCGACGCCAGCAGCTCGGGCGGCTGGGGCTGGGGCAGCGGCTCTAGCTCGTCGTCAAGCGACAACAGCAGCGGCGGGTCGAGCTTCAGCGACTCCGACAGCGGCGGGTCAAGCTTCAGCAACTCCAGCAGCAGCGGCGTCAGCTTCAGCGACTCCGACAGCGGCGGCTTGAAGCTGGAGCGACTCGGGCAGCTCCAGCGACTCGGGCAGCTCCGACAGCGGCGGCGGCAGCGACAACAGCAGCAGCTTCGGCTAACAATCAATCAGGAGAAGCGTGTGGCAACCATTGGACTCGCGGCCAACGAGCAAGTCGTGCGGGAGGACCTCGGCGTGCACATGAAGGGCGGACTCTCGAACCGACAGGGCATCGTATTTTTGACCGATCAGCGGATTGCGTTCGTCAATACCAAGAACACGATGTATATGTTTGGGCTGCTCGGCGTGCTGATCGGCGCGCTGGTCAGCCGGCTGCGCAGCGGCAAGATCAATACGCCGTCGCTGGAGATCAAGCTGAGCGACATCACCGGCTTCAGCCGCAGTTCGTATGGTCTGAACAAGAATGTTCTGGATGTGCAGCTGGCCGATGGTACGAATCAGCGCCTGAGCGTGCCAAAGTTCGATGTGTGGCGGCCATTGCTGGAGGGGACACTGACCACCGCGGGCCGCACCGTCACGATGGCCGGCGACACGCGCTGGATTGTGCAGTAGCGCTGAGATACACATTGACATAACAGCGGCCCCGGCGCACCTGCGCCGGGGCCGCTGCTGATTCCTGGGCTTGCCTAGACCAGCCAGCGCGCCGCCGCGAGCGGCAGGCCTTTGAGCGTGCCGCGGTTGGTCGTGGTCCCCGGCAGCGAGTTCAAGAACAGCTGGCCGTAGCGCTTGGTCAGCAGCCGGCGGTCGAGCATCGCCACCACGCCGCGGTCGTCTTTGGAGCGGATCAGCCGCCCAAAGCCCTGCTTGAACTTCAGAATCGACTGCGGCACCGCGTAGTCAGTGAACGGGTCGGCAAACTGCTCGGAGCGCGCCGCGAACACCGGGTCGTTCGGCACCGCAAACGGCAGCTTAGTGATCACCAGCACGCTGAGCGCGTCGCCCACCACATCGACGCCCTCCCAGAACGAGCTGGTCCCCAGCAGCACCGAGCGCGGGTGCTCCTTGAAGCGCTCGCAGCACCGAGCGGCGCGAGCCGTCCAGCCCTTGCCCCAGCACGACGATCTCCAACTCCTCCAGCGGGTCCTGGATCGCCCGGTAGGTCTGGCGCAGCGCCGCATTCGAGGTGAACAGCACCAGCATGCGGCCGCCGGTCGCGCGCGCCAGCTCGATCAGCGCGTCCTCCAGCGCCGGCTGGTAGGTGCGCTCCTGCGGCTCGGGCATGTCGGTCGGCAGGTACATCAGCGTCGAGCGGGCATAGTCAAACGGCGAGTCAAGCTGCAGCTCGGTGATCGGCGCGTCGGCCAGGCCCAGCCGCTCCTTGATGTAGCCAAACGAGTTGTTGATCGAGAGCGTCGCCGAGGCTAGCACGACGGTCTCTTTGCCGGCGAACAGCTTCTCCTGGAGCAGCGGCCCGACGTGCAGCGGCGCGGCGTGCAGCCGCAGCTGGTCGCGCAGCCGGTCGTGGACCAGCCACTGAATCTGCTCCTGGTCGCCAAACATCAGCGCCGAAGCTGCGATCGCCGTGTCGACCGCGAAATTTGCCAGGCTCGACAGCTGGAGCACCAGCGCGTCGTAGTCCAGCAGCTCTTTATCCTCCAGCTCGCGGATGTGCTCCTCCAGCTTGGCCAGGCCGCGGCCAATGTCGGCCAGCGGCAGCATCAGCTGCTCCCAGGCGCCCTGAATCATGATCCAGTCGGCGCCCTGCCGCAGCTGTGGCGTGAGCCGGACCCGCAGATCGTTCTGGCGGTCCTGCGAGGCGCGCTCCACGAAGGTACGCAGCCGGTTCCATAGCTCATGCACCGCCAGCCGGGCGCGCTCGATGCTGGGGCGCAGCGGGGCGGCGAAGCCCTCGGCGCGGTCCAGGTCGGCGGCGCTGGCGCCCGAGCCGCGAAAATAATTGGGCAGCTCCGACAGGAGGCCGCCGACAATCCGGGCGCCGCCGGCGGTCCACAGATTGTCCAAAAAGCGCAGCATCTCGGTCTGATCAACCGACCAGCCCAGCTGATCGGTGGCCACATCCTCCAGATGATGGGCCTCGTCGATCACCACATGGTCGTAGGCCGGGAGGACTTTGCCGTCGGCCTTGAGGTCGGCGAGGAGCAGCGCGTGGTTGACGACGATCACCTCGGCGGCCTCGGCGGCGCGGCGGGCGGCGTAGAAAAAGCAGCGGTCAAACGCCGGGCAGCGCGGCCCCGTGCAGGTCTCGGCCGTGACATTGACCTCGCCCCACACGCGGCCCTCGCCCTCCTGGAGCGCGATCTCGGCCCGGTCGCCAGTGGTCGTGGCGCCGACCCACAGCCCCAGCTTGATCAGCGCGCGGGCTTGCTCGGGCGTTGGCGTCGGCTGGGTGCGCAGCTGATCGTAGCGCCGCAGGCACAGATAGTTGCTGCGGCCCTTCAGCAGCGCGGCGCTAAACTGCGCGGCGTCGGCGCCGGCGCGGACGGTGGCGTGAGCGACGACCTGCTGGAGCGCCGGAATATCTTTGCCAAACAGCTGGTCCTGGAGATTGATCGTGTTGGTCGAGACCACCACCCGCTGGCCGCGGCTGGCCGCAAACTGCGTCGCGGGGACCAGGTAGGCCAGCGATTTGCCGGTGCCGGTCGGCGCCTCGACCAGCAGTGTGTCGCCCGCGGCAAACGCGGCGGTCACGGCGGCGCTCATCGCCACCTGTGGGTCGCGCAACTCGTAGCCTGGAAACGCCCGACCGACCAGGCCGTCGTCGGCGAAGAAGCGCTGGGCTAGCTCAGGGTCGAGCGGCGCCGGCCGCTCCACGGGCTGGAGCGGCGTCAGATGCCGCCACGGAATCCCCGGCGCCTCGGCCGGCCGGCTGCTGAGCGGCCGACTCAGCGCGGTCAGCGCCCGCTCGCGCAGCATCTGCTCGAACAGCGGCCGCGGCGCCCAGTCCTGGCTCGCCGACAGCCGCACAATATCCTTCAGCATCTCGTCGTCCAGCGCGTGGATGCGCCCGAGCAGCGCGGTGAACAGCTGGCGGGTCACATCCGAGTCGGCCAGCGCGCGGTGGGCGTCGGGGTGGGCAATGTTGAGCGCGGCGGCCAGCGCCACCAGGCTATACGAGGCCTGGCCCGGCATCAGCAGCGTCGCCAGCTCAAAGGTGTCGTAGGACGCCTGGCGAATCTGCACGCCCTGCGCCGCCAGCATCCGCAGGTCAAAGCTGACCGAGTGGCCGATCACCGGGTAGCTTTTGATAAACCGCACAAACTCCGGCGCAATCTCGTGGAACGGCCGGGCCTCCTGGAGGTCGCTGCCCTGAATGCCGGTCAGCTGGGCGATCTTGATCGGCAGGGTGTGGCGCGGCTTGACCAGGCGCTGAAAGGTCTCGATGACCTCCTGGCCCCGAAACTTCACCGCCGCAACCTCAATAATCTCATCTACGCCCGACTCAAGGCCGGTGGTCTCGACATCCAATGCCACAAAAACCGTATCCACAGTGCTGCCTTTCATCTAGAGCGGCGCGTCAGCGCTATCGGGAAGCCGGTGTCCGGCCCCTAGCGCCGCGCGAGGTAGGTTCAAACGCTTGGAATCTCGGGGTTAATTATACCGGCTGCTAAAAAGTGCTGGTCAGCCCACGACTTTTGGCGGGTTTAATACAAAAAGTGATAATTGCCCCTTGCAAAGTATCAAACGATGTTGTAGTATATCGCTATCAACTACTAGGAAGTGCAACCGTCGTCGCAATCTCGTCGTCACAGGTGCAGGAGGAACCGCCCATGCTGATCATCAACCGCAACGGTCAGATCGAACCCGCGAGCGCGCGCGGCGGGTGGTGGCAGTCCCTGTGGCGCTGGCTAGGCCGGCGGGCGAGCTAGGCGGATGTGCACAGCTTACGTAGCGGTCGCGCGGCCAGGTCAACCGGAGGCTCGGCCACGAAGGAGAACCTATGAACTACCCACTGCTCACCCGCTGCCCGATCTGCGAGGGCACGCTGCTGGCGACACGCCTCGAGTGCGACCAGTGCGACGGCACGGTCCAGGGCCGCTTCGACCTCGGCGGCCTCGCCCGCCTCAAGCGCGAGCAGCTCCAGTTTGTCGAGCTGCTGGTCAAAAACCGCGGCAACATCAACAGCGTGGCGGCCGACCTGGGCGTGTCCTACACCACCGCCCGCAGCCGGATGGATGACATTGTCGCGGCCCTCGGCTACAATACCAGCGTATCACCTCCGACGGAGCGCCTTGATGTGCTGGCGCGCCTGGAGCGCGGCGAAGTCTCGCCGGAAGCAGCGCTGGATTTGCTGAGAGGCCAGAAGGAGGGCGGTCGGAGCTGACCGCCGTAGCGAGGACGACCATGCAGACACCGCAGCCCAAGCCGCTCGGGCCAACCGTCCATCTTCAGATCATCGATACGGTGAGCGGCCGGTGCAAGATCGATCTGCGGCTGCCAGTCAACCTTGCGGCGGTGGCGCTCCGCTCCGGGGCGCAGCTCCTCCCGACCCCGGCCGACCTGGCCGCGCTGGCCACCGCCCTGCAGCGCCGCCAGCCCTGGCACATTGAGGTGGCCCATGCCACCAACCACGAGCGCATTTTGATTGATGTGCGCTACCCCTACTAGCTTATTTTGAGGTGATACTCATGGAACCAATGACTTTTGAACTCAACGACCAGCCGACAATCCGCATCGAGGCCGTCGCCGGCGACCTGACCATCACCGGCCAGGACGGCACCACCGTCCAGCTTGAGTGCGAGACCACCGTCAAGCCGACCCAGAAAGACAACGAGCTGACGGTCGGCGCCGTGATGAGCGACCTGGAGCTGACCGTGCCGCGCGGCGCGACCGTCGTGATTTACCGCGTCGGCGGCGATGTCGAGGTAAGCGGCGTAGCCCTCCTTGAGTTGGCGACGATTGGCGGCGACCTGGAGGCCAGCGAGGTTGGCCAGGTGCGCGTGGACGCCGTCGGCGGCGACGCCGAGCTGAGCCTGCAGGCTGGCCAGGCGACCGTCGGCCGCGTCGGCGGCGACCTGGAGATTGACGGCGCGACCGTCGTGACCATCGGCCACGTCGGCGGCGACCTGGAGATTGACGGCGCGACCGAGGTTACCGTCGGCCGTGTCGGCGGCGACGCCGAGATCACCGCCCAGACCCTGCGCGGCCTCGGGCAGGTCGGCGGCGACCTGGAGCTGAGCTGGACCGGCCGGATCGAGGGCACGCTGAGCACCGCGGTCGGCGGCGACGCTGACCTGACGCTGACCGCCGACGGCAACTTCCGCCTCAATGCCAGCGCCAAGGGCGACCTGGAGGGCGAGGGCGATGGCTGGAACGTCTCGACCGAGCGCGGCAGCCTCACCGGCACCTTTGGCAGCGGCGAGGCGACCTGGAACCTCGCGGTCGGCGGCGACCTGGACATCAGTGGCGGCACGCTGAAGGACTCGACGTTCACCAGCGGCACCAGCGGCCGCAGCAGCGAGCGGCGCGGCGAGTTCTCGTTTGGCTTCGGCCGCGAGATGCGCGAGTTCGGCCGCGAGATGGAGTCGATGGCCCGCGAGCTGACCCGCGAGCTCAGCGGCATCGGCCGCGAGGTCGCCCGTGAGCTGCGCCAGGCGCCCAGCGATGCGCCGCGCGAGGGCCGGCGCCCCGGCCGGCCGCGCGTGCATGTGCGGGTCAACGACCGCGAGTTCAACTTCGACCCCGAGCAGGTCGAGCGCATCCGCCACGAGGCCGAGCAGGCCGCTGCCAACGGCATCGCCCGCGCCCGCGAGGCCGTGATGCGGGCCTTCAACAACATGGGCGTGCCGCCCGTGCCGCCGGTCCCGCCGGTCCCGCCGGTCCCGCCGGTTCCGCCCGTCGGCTACACCGGCCAGACCGTGCGCATCGAGCGCGAGGCCCACGCTGCCCACGAGGCGCACGCCGCGCCTGCTGCGCCTGCTGCGCCTGCTATGCCCGCCGCGCCGGCCGCGCCTGCGCCGCCGGCCCCGCCCGCGCCGCCGATGGCCAGCGCCGCTCCCAGCCCGGCGCGGGCCGACGATGATCGCCTTGCAATTCTGCGGATGGTCGCCGCCAGCCAGATCACCCCTGACGAGGCCGAGACCATGCTGCGGTCCCTGGAGCGCGGTGCTTGAGTAGCGAAATAGCCGTGCGGTCGGCTAGCGCCAGCGATAGCTCACGCATCGCGGCGCTGCTAACCGAGGGCTTTGGCCATGACTATGGGGGCGCCACCTGGCGCCCCGCCGTGCAGCGCATGATGGAGCGAATCCATGCGCTGCCTGGCCGTTTAAACGGAATGTTTGTTGCGGTGGATGACCAGGATGCGGCGGTCGGCGTGGCTGGGCTGCGCACCACCGAGCTGCGGCCGCTGGCCGGCTGGTCCGAGGAGCAGATCACTATCGAGGAGCTGGGGCTGGGACGCTCGTTTTGGATGGAACTGCGGGCTGAGCTGGTCGAGCCGAGCAGCTATCAGCTACAGCCGCAGGAGGCGTTTATCTACAGCGTGGTGGTGACGGCGGCGTGGCGCGGCCGGGGCGTTGGCGACGCGCTGCTCGCCACGCTGCACACCGAGGCGGCGCGGCGCGGCAAGCGGCGCGTGCTCCTGGAGGTTGTCGCCAACAATGCGCCGGCGCTACGGCTCTATGCGCGCCACGCCTACACGGTGGTGCGGCAGCGGCGCGGCGTGCTTTCGCTGCTGCGGCTGGGCGTCCCGCCGCGCCTCCTAATGGTCTGTGATCTGCCAGCCGCCCCGCCCGACGACGCGGCTGGCACGCGCTAGGCGACGGGGTTTTTGCGCGGCCGCCCTGGCCGCCGGGGCTTCGCCGCCTGCTCCTCTGGCGTGATGATGCGAAAGCGAATTCGCATCGAGTCCTTGATCGGCCGAAATTCGATCAGCTTGCCGATCTCTTTCGCCGCGATCTTCAGATTCTGGCGCACCAAGCGTTTATCATCGTCCTCGCTCAGCACCACATCGCCGCCCCAGCCAACCTGCGCCGGCAGCAGCGTCACTTTGTACTGATCAATGATCCGCTGCCGCTCTTCGCTGCGCCGCCGGCCGCCTTTGCCGCGCCGCTTGCGCTCCTGGTCGGCGAGTTCCTCGGCCGAAAACAGTTGAATGTCTGCCATACGTACTCCTCCACATTATGAGCCAAAGTGCATACGATGACGATGCAGCGCTGACAGGAAAATCTACGCTGTGCTCCGTCGCACTTAATTTCATTATTCTACAACAAATTGGTGATGATGCGCGCACGATTTTGGTCGTGATCGCGGGCTTATCTAGCATTTTGTAGGTGTATCGGGGTCGTGGTTGGCGACCTAATATGTGGCTCATGACTGTCGTGATCGACTGCTAGGCATACTCGTAGCGTTAGCAGTGGGTGCGCTACAGCGACTTGGTTGAGTTCAGCGTGCGCCGGGCGTGCATTTCCGGCTACTCGACAGTGCCGCTGAGCGGAGTATACTCAACGGGCGCCCTTCTGTTCCGCTCTCCAACTACCGCCCAGCTCGCTCATCCCGCCGATAACATGCGGTCCAGGTTTGGTGTGGCGTCTGCCGCGCCCGCTCGTCCTGCTATGGCGCTCTGCCCGCGAGTGCTCCTACTCCTGTTGTCATAACGCAAAGGATGAAGCCAATGACGCCCGATCAAATCGCGTGGGTCCAGTCTTCGTTTGCCCAAGTTGTGCCGATTGCCGACCAGGCCGCGGTGCTGTTCTATGATCGCCTGTTTCACCTTGATCCCGCCGTGCGGCCGCTGTTTCTCGATGATCTGACTGAGTAGCGCTGCAGCCTCATGGCGATGCTCGGTGTGGTTGTGGCCGGCCTCAGCAAGCTGGAGACGATGTGCTGGCCGTGCAGTCGCTTGGCCGCCGTCATAGCGGCTACGGCGTGGTGGAAGCCCAGTACGAGACCGTTGGGGCGGCGCTGCTGTGGACGCTAGGGGCTAGGCGCCGCCTTCACGCCCGAGGTTGAGGATGCCTGGACGGCCGTCTACACCCTGCTCGCCCAGACCATGATCGCCGCGTCGCAGGCCGAGGTCGCCAGCGCCTAGCGCTGCGCCGGCCAGCGCTGTAGCAGCGCGTGGGCGGCGGCGGCGGCGCGCGCGCGGTGGCTGATGCGGTTTTTTTCCGCCGCCGGCAGCTCGGCCAGCGTGCAGCCGCGCTCCGGCAGCCAAAAGAGGGGGTCGTAGCCAAACCCACCAGCGCCCTGTGGCGCCGCGGCGATCTCGCCGCCCAGCTCGCCCGCCGCAAACTGGGTCGGCTGGCCCGGCTGTGCCAGCGCGATCACGCACACAAAGCGCGCCCGCCGGTCGGCGCCGCCGGTCGCGGCCAGCTCGCCGAGGAGCTTGACGTGCTGCGCCGGCGGTGTAATGCCCGGCCCGCCGTAGCGCGCCGAGAACACGCCCGGCCGCCCGTCGAGGGCCAGGACCTCCAATCCTGAAGTCGTCGGCCAGCGTCAGGCGGCCGCTTTGGGCAGCGTAGGCTTCGGCCTTCAGCTGCGCGTTCGCCTCAAAGGTCGCGCCGGTCTCCTCGACATCATCCGTGATGCCCAGGTCGCGCAGGCTGACCAGCTCGTAGGGCAGGTCGGCGAAAATCGCCCGGTACTCGTCCAACTTGTGCAGATTCGTCGTCGCGATCAGTAGCTGCATGGTCGCATCTCCCTACAAATAGCCCCGCAGGTGCAGGCCGGCGCTAGCCAGCGCCACCAGCGTGAAGCGCACGGTTTTGCCGGCCGTGCAGGCCAGCCAGTATTTCCACCACGGCATGCCCAGCGCGCCCGCCGCCAGCCCAGCCACATCGATCAGCGGCGACGGAATCGCCGCCAGCACAAAGACCGCCACGACGCCCCAGCGCTGGACATTGCGCTTGATCGCGCGGGTCAGCGGTCGGCGGTCAAGGTCGACGGCCTGCGCGCCGCTGCGGCCGGCCAGCCAGCCGGTCGAACTCGCCGATGCCCGCGGCCAGGCCGCAGACCAGCCCGACCCACCACGGATTCAGCGTTTTGGCCGCCAGGATTGCCGCGCCCATGCCCGGCGCCGGCAGGATCACCGTGGCGTTGCACAGCAGCATCACCGCAAACAGCGCCGGGTACGACGCCCGCCCCAGCTCGCTGACATCGAGTGGCACCAGCGCCAGCCCCAGCGACAGGACGACCGAGCCGACCAGCGACCAGATCGCGGCCCACGGGATGCGCCGGCGCGGCTGCTCGGGGACTGGGGTCTCTGATTCCATGCGGTGTCTGATCCTTGCCTAGCGGCGGCTACCCGCCGGGTGGATTGCGGCGCCCTACGCCGTCGGGTACAATGCCCCGACGAACCCCGTCAATTATAGCGAGGAATCAGCCAGTGAATCAGCCCTCAGCGGTGGCGTCGGCGTCGGGTCTGCGGGCGCTCAAATATCTGCTGAAGGCCATGCGCCCGAAGCAGTGGGTCAAAAATGTGTTTGTATTCGCCGGCATCGTGTTTGCCGAGCAGCATCTTTTTACCCAGCTGCCGGCGCTGCTGAAGTCGCTGGCGGCCTTTGTGCTGTTCTCGATGATCTCCAGCAGCGTCTATCTCATCAATGATCTGAGCGATATTGAGCAGGATCGCCAGCATCCCAAAAAGCGCCTGCGCCCGCTGGCGTCCGGGCACCTCGCGCCGACGCTGGCCCGCGTGGTGGCGGCGCTGCTGGTCGTGGTCGGCCTGGGCCTGCCGGTCGCGCTCGGCCTAAGCAGCGCGCCGCTCGGGACCGGCTGGCTGGCGTTTGCGGCGATTCTGCTGCTCTACTTTGTGCTCCAGGTGGCCTACACCTACGTGCTGAAGCATGTCGTGATCGTGGATCTGTTCGCAATCGCCGGCGGGTTTGTGCTGCGGGCAATTGGCGGCGCGGCCATTCTTAGCGTGGCGATCACGCCCTGGTGGCTGCTGTGTGTGCTGCTGCTGGCGCTGTTTTTGGGCCTCGGCAAGCGCCGCAACGAACTCCAGGTGCTAGCCCAGGGCGCCGGCAGCCACCGCAAAATCCTGGAGGAGTACTCGCCCAAGCTCCTGGAGCAGCTGATCACGATTGATGTGGCCTGCACGATTTTGGCCTACAGCCAGGCGACCTTCACCGCGCCCTCGGTGCCGATCACGCCGTTTCCGTGGCTGATGCTGACGATCCCATTTGTGATCTATACGCTGTTTCGCTACCTCTACCTGATCGCGCAGGGCGAGGGCGGCGAGCCGGCCGACCTCCTGTTCCGCGACCGCCCGCTGCTGGTCGCGATTGTCAGCTGGGGCCTGCTGGTCGTGACAATCCTGATCTTTTTTGGCCAGCGCTAGCCCGCCCCGTCCGCTATCACACATTTTGTACAAGGAACACGTCCATGACTGACACCAAGCGCCCGATGCGGACGCGGTTTGCGCCGAGTCCGACCGGGTTTGTTCACATCGGCAGCCTGCGCACGGTACTGTTTGACTGGCTGCTGGCTCGCCAGACCGGCGGCCAGTTTATTCTGCGGGTCGAGGACACCGACCGCAACCGCTTCGTCGAGGGGGCCGAGGACCAGCTCGAAGGCCTCGCTGCGCATGATGCAGTTTGACTGGGACGAGGGGCCGGATGTCGGCGGCCCGCACGCGCCCTACACCCAGTCCGAGCGCCTCGCCATCTACCACCCCGTCGCCGACGACCTGCTGGCCCGCGGGCTGGCCTACCGCTGCTTCTGCTCCTCGGAGCGGCTGGAGGAGGTCAACGCGGCCAAGCGCGCCAGCAAGCAGCCGCCGGGCTACGACCGCCACTGCCGCGCCCTCGATCCCGCCGAGCGCGCCGCACGCCACGCGGCCGGCGAGCCATCGGTGGTGCGCCTGCAGGTGCCGCTGGAGGGCGAGACCGTGCTGCACGATGCGCTGCGCGGCCCGATCGTTTTCAATCACAGCCACCTCAACGACCCGGTGATCCTGAAAAGCGACGGCTTTCCAACCTATGCGCTGGCCGCGATTGTCGACGATCATGCGATGGAGATCACCCACGTGCTGCGCGGCGACGAGTGGATTCCGACCTCGCCCTACCATGTCTTGATCTACCAGTTCATGGGCTGGGAGCAGCCGGTCTGGGTGCATGTGCCGCAGGTGCTCGGTGCCGACGGCAAAAAGCTCTCCAAGCGCCACGGTGCCACCGCGATCAACGAGTTCATCGAGCAGGGCTACCTGGTCGAGGCGCTGACCAACTGCCTGGCGCTGGTCGGCTGGGGCTACGACGAGACCACCGAGATCATGACCCGCGACGAGCTGATCGAGCGCTTTTCGATTGAGCATATTTCGCCCAACGGCGGCGTGTTCTCCCACGACAAGCTCAACTGGTTCAATGGCCAGCATATCCGCCGCCTGACGACCGCCGACCTGGCCGGCCGCGTGGTGCCGTTTCTACAGCGCGCCGGTCTGGTCGCCGACCCCGTGACCGACGGCGAGCTAGCCTACGTCACGCAGCTGATGCCGCTGATCCAGGAGCGGCTGGTGGTCCTGAGCGAGGCGCCCGAGTTCCTGCAGTTCTTTTTCCGCGCCCCGACGACCTACAATGCCGCCGACCTGGTGCCCAAAAAGCTCGATGCGGCCGCGGCGCAGGAGCTGCTCCACGCCGCCGAGCGCACCCTGACCGACATCGCCGACTGGAGCGAGGCCACCCTGGAGACCACGCTGCGCGGCCTGAGCGCCGAGCTGGGCGTGAAAACCGGCGACCTGTTCATGGCCCTGCGCGTCGCCGCCACCGGCAGCAAAATCTCGCCGCCGCTCTTCGAGACGCTCCATGCCATTGGCAAAGACGAAACCCTGCGCCGCCTGGCCGCCGCCGCCGGCACCTTGAACACCTGAGAGTAGCGATGAGTGGTCAAAGCACAACCGTGGCGCTGCACGCACCGGCGCCCAACATCAGCCTGCCTGACGGCGAGGGTCGCGCGCACGCTCTCTACCAGCAGATCGGGCCAAAGGGCCTGCTGCTGGTTTTCCTGCGTGGCTTCTGGTGCGCCATGTGTGTTCAGCAGCTCCAGCTGCTGCGCCAGCACCACGCCCGCTTTGCCGCGCTGGGCATCAACATTGTCGTCGTGATGACCGATGAGCGGGCGCGGGTCGCCGGCGCGCTGTTCTCCAACCCGGCGCCGTTTCCAGTGCTGGTCGACGAGGGCCGCGCCGCCATCGCGCTCTACGGCGTCCGCAATCCGCTGACGCTGCTGCCGTTTCCACACCTCAATGTCGCCCATCCCAGCACCATCCTCATGGACCACGACGGCACGATTCAGTATCTGTACGTCGCCAACAATTTTACCGACCGCCCAAACATGGCCGATGTGCTGGCGGCGGCCGAGACAATGGCGGCCGCCGCACTGGTGGCAGCATGATGGCGACCGAGCGCTTGTATTTTGCCGACGCCTACTTGCAACGCTTTACCGCGCAGGTCGTGGCGCGCCGCGCTGGGCCGGGCGGCCTGGCGGTGGCGCTGGATCAGTCGGCGTTCTACCCCGAGGGCGGCGGGCAGCCCGGCGACCGCGGCACGCTCAACGACGTTGCGGTGCTCGACACGCAGGTCGAGGATGGCATCGTCTGGCACTGGCTGGCGGCGCCGCTTAATAATGATAATGCGGTGACCGGCCAGCTCGACTGGGCGCGGCGCTTCGATTTTATGCAGCAGCACCACGGCCAGCACCTCCTGTCGGCCGCGTTTGCGGCGGTCTGTGGGGCGACGACCGTGGCGGTGCATCTGGGCGCCGAGGTTGCGACGGTTGATCTGGACCGCGCCGATCTGACGGCCGCCGAGCTGGCGGCGGCCGAGGACTGGACCAACGCCGTGATCTACCAGAATCTGCCAGTGGCGGCGCGCTTTGTGTCGCCCGCCGAGCTAGCAGCGCTGCCGCTCCGCAAGCCGCCGAAGGTCACTGAGCATGTCCGCGTCGTGTCGGTGCCCGACGTTGACTACTCGGCGTGCGGCGGGACGCATCCGCGGCACACCGGCGAGGTCGGCGTCGTCGCGCTGGGCCGCACCGAGCGGCGCGGCGCCACGCTGCGGATCGAGTTTCGCTGCGGGCAGCGGGCGCTGTGCGACTACCGCGAAAAAACCGCGCTGGTCGCGGCGCTGGCCGGCGAGTTCAGCGTGGCCGCCGCCGAGCTGCCGGCGGCCGTCGCCCGGCTGCGCGCCGCCGAGCAGACGCAGCGCAAAGCCCTTGACGCCGCGCGGCAGGAGCTGTGCGGCTACACCGCGCAGTCGCTGCTGGCGGCGGCGCCCCTGATCGGCGGCGTCCCCGTCGTCTGCCAGGCGCTCGCCGACTACTCCACCGATGAGCTGCGGGCGGTGGCGCAGCGCATCGCGGCCGCGGGCGGCGTGGCGCTGCTGGGCCTGCGCGCCGACAAGGCGCAGCTGGTCTTTGCCCGCGGCGCCGGCCTGGCGCCCGACATGGGCGCGCTGCTGCGGGCGTCCGCGGCGGTCGTCGGCGGCCGCGGCGGCGGTCGCCCCGAGCTGGCGCAGGGCGGCGGCCCCGACCTGGCGCAGCTCGACGCGGCGCTCCAGACCGCGCTCGACCTGGTGCGCGCGCAGCTTGAGCAGGGCTAGCGTTGCAATAAACTATGAATTTAGAGCACGCAGAGACCTGAGAACGTGGATTCTCTCGCCCAGTGCGCGCAATAAACTGGAAGCAGGGGAGTTGTCATGTTAAAGCAAACGCCAAATTCATCGTTTCAGACAGCGGTTGATAGGCTTAACAGTAAATATGCACCAGACCTCTGGGTTGCCACCAGCCTCCTCTCCGCACTCAATCTTTTTAGCGCCTTGAATAATGACTATTTTTTCATGCTAGAGCTGATCCACTTTGAGAAAATCCAAATGCTTCAGCGGGCGATGATCGAGTCGAAGGCCAGCAATACCAAAAGAGGTCGGCTGAAGCCTTCTGATATTCCCTTTTTGTGGAATGCCATGAGGGATGCAAGCCAACGACCAAAACTTCTAGAAGGCACCGATGATAATGAAATCAAAGCAATCCGACTTATTGCAACGCTAGGAAACTCTCAGTTGCGTCCCCAATTGAATACCACATTGCTCCGAGTTGGTCGGATCTATGGGATCCTACAAATAATTCCCACACAATATCGTAGTGAACTTCAGTCCAGTTCGACTCCAGGCGCTTTGGAAACTCTATCGGCTATCCCAACAAAGCTTGGATTAGATGTCGGTAGCTTTCTGGCAATTGGATTAGCCATTATGACCTGTTATTGCCAAGCGTTTGAACAAGAATTTCCTATCAATCTTGACAGTGTGCGCGCCGAACTCTCGTCTATACTGAAGGGCTTCCGCGCAGAAGAATACAAACTCAACGTGATAATATCGATTATTACCGAGACTAGCAATGTTGTTCCGCACTGGACGTTTACGCTTCAGTCTCTCGTCCAGCCTGATCATCCGTCATTAAGCGTTGCCCACATCGAAGCATATCTCCGACTGATGGCATGCCCCCACCGTGCGCTGCGGGACTTGAGCATTACTGCCCCTTACCAACAATATGGAGATCGTCCGGATCAACTCCACCCCTTAGAACGATTTCCAATCGTAGACTTGGAAGATGGGCGATACTGTGTCCCCAATTTGCATTACTTTAGTCTCGCCATTACTGAGATGCTACACTATCTCCTACAGGAAGCTTTTCCCAAGCCCAAGAATGAGTACAATGTTGCGTATGGTCATCTCCAAGAATACTATCTAAAGGAGGTACTATCCCACAGCTTGCCAGATTTGACCCTTATTCCTGAGCAGGTCTACCGCAATGGTAAGCAACAATGCCGTGGCCCCGATATCGTAGTTATTGATCCAATGCAACATACACTCATTGCTATAGAATCAAAAGGTAAACGCTTACGGGTTGCCAGTCGGATCCAGCCAGTTTCGAAAGAATTCCTTGACGATTTCGAGGACGTCTTCAAGGCACTTAAGCGACTGCCAGTTAAAATTGCTGCTTTGAATGATGGGCTTCCTGAGTATGCAGAGTGGCAGACAGTTATCAAAGCTAGCACGAAGCCAGCTCTACTGGTTATAGTGATGAGCGAGGGAGGGTGGCTACTACCAGAAGTATTACACGCTTTGCTGAAGGATGAGCCTAATCATATCTGGAACACATGTCCTTTGCCGATTTGCATCATAGATCTCATGACATTTGAATTGGCCGTTGCGCTCGCGGGGGAAGGTCAAGGAACGCTTTACGACCTTCTGATTGCCTATGTACAAGAAAGTCGTTCGCTCAGCATACAATCCGAAGCCCAAGTGTTTGGTGGCCGAGTTTTATCTTATCCCGATCGCACTTATACAGGACTGCTGGCCCCTAAGGTGTTCCAACTACTGGCTCCGAATTCCGAACTAGGGATATGACCCGATGCCAATCGACCTTAAACCCTGCCTTAACGCAAACGAGCGCGGCGTCCACTTGGCCCCGCGCTCGCTGTTGCTCGTGGGTTTAGTAGTACCAGTGACCGTGCGGCACCAGCGCCGCGACATTGCGCAGCGACGCGGTGAGCGCCGCGCGGTCCACGTCGGGGGCGGGCTTGACGGCGATCACCTGCAGCCAGCACGACTCGTCGAGCAGCACCAGCACCTCCAGCCCAGCTTTCTCCACATACAGCCTGATCTCGTCGGCGGTCGCAAACTGGTTGCGGTGGGCCGGCTTGACCTTTTTATGCTGGTGGTGGTCCAGCTCCCATATAAAGCGCTCCCAGCCCTCGGGGTTGAGCAAATTCCAGGTGTCGAAGTACACCAGCCCGCCGGGCTTGAGCACGCGGCCCAGCTCCCGCAGATACCCAAACAAATCCTCTTTGTCGAGGTGGAACAGCACCAGATGTGAGTAGGCGCGGTCGAACAGCCCGCCGCTGAACGGCAGCGCGGTGCGGCTCAGCTCGTGAAACTGCACGTTGGGCAGCGCGGCGGTGCGGCGGGCGGCGATCTTCAGGATCGGCGCCGAGATGTCGGCGCCGTGCCAGTGGCCGACCTGCGGCGCCAGCTCGCGGCCGACCCGCGCAACGCCGCAGCCGACTTCGAGGACGCGGTGCTCCCGCGTAATCGCCAGGCTATCCACGAGCCGCTGCGCCATCTCGCGGCCGGTGCGCTGCAGCGTGGCCTCGTCGGGGCTGCCGTTCATCATCGTGAACGTCCAGCCAGCATCCTGCCCGACGGCCTCCCAGGCCTGCTTGTAGCCGCGGTTTTTGCGCGCGGTCTCGGCCAGAAAAATCCGCGCGGCGCGGATCGGGTGCTGCCAGTAGCGCCCGGCGATAAAGGCGCGGATCATTTTTTGTCGTACAGTCGTAATGCGTCCCTCAGTGTGGGCCGCATTGTAGGAGCGGCCCCGGCGGTTGTCAAAAGCTAGCGGTTGACCAGCACGACGCCGCCCATCACCGTCGCGATGCCCAACCACTGCGTCCAGCGCAGTCGCTCGCGCAGCAGCAGCCAGGCCAGCACCACGGTCACTACGGTGTAGAGCGAGGCCAGCACGTTGACGACCGCGACCTGCTCCAGGTTCAGCCCGACGGCGTTGGCGACCATCGCCGCGGTGTCGAGCAGGCCGACGCTGATGAGCACCCAGCGTACCCGCCCCGCCGGCCAGCCCAGCGGCTGTCGCGCCCGCCGGCTGGCCAGCGCCAGCATGATCGGCGTCAGCAGCCGCACGACCAGGATTGGCAAGACGCCGCCCAGCTCGGCCGTGACCCGAAAGCCCAGCACCCAGAAGGTCAGGCCATAGGCCAGCGCCGACAGCGCCGCCCAGCCAATGCCGGCGCTGCTCTTGGGGCCGGGGCCGAAGGTCGTGGCCGTCAGCGCGACGCCCAGCAGCACCAGGCCAATCCCGGCGCCGCGCAGCAGCCCCAGGTGCTCGCCGCTCAGCAGCGACAGCACCACCGTCACCGCGGCGTAGCTCGCCGCAATCGGTGACACCACCGCCAGCACGCCGACCTCGAAGGCCCGGTACAGCGCCAGCGAGGCGACCAGGTTGATCACGGCCGCCAGGCAGGCCCAGCCCCACGTTGAGAGGCTGGCGACGCGCAGCATGCCCGGCTTGGCCCCGAGCGCCTCGGGGTTGACGCCCGTCGCTAGCACCACGCCGACCAGCGCCACCAGCCCGGCCAGCTGCATCCAGAACAGCGTCGCATACGCCCCCAGCTCGCGTGTCACCGAGCGGATAAAAAAGTCAGCGACGCCCCAGCCCAGCGCGGCGGCCAGCCCCAGCAGCACACCCATGATTGCTCCTCACACTATCGATCACATGGTACCTGATCGTGCCCGCGCCGCGACGGCCGGCCTGGTCTGGCGGGCCGAATATGGCGTCCCGAAGCGCCGTTTGCGGACTCCCGGCGGCTATGCTATAGTTGGTGCAAATCGAATACGCAACTCATTGCGAGGGGTGGAGGGACAGGCCCGACGAAGCCCCGGCAACCACGTTGTAGCATCTGCGGGTGCGGCGACACAGGTGCCAATTCCTGCGGCATCTGCCGAAAAATGAGATGGTTGCTGAGCCTCTCATCACGAGTGGCTTTTTTTGTGGACATGGAACAACAAACAGTGTGGTGGGAGCCGGACGCGGTCTGCTTGGTGGATCAAACGCGCCTGCCCCACGAGGTTATAACTTTTCGCTGCTCCACGGTTGCGGCCGTCGCCCAGGCCATTCATGGCATGGTCGTGCGCGGCGCGCCGGCGATCGGCATCACCGCGGCCTATGGCCTGGCGCTGGCGGCGCTGCACAGCCCGGCACACACCGTCGCCGCGCTGCACGCCGATCTGGCCGCCGCTAAAGCTACCCTCGATAGCAGCCGCCCGACCGCCGTCAACCTGGCCTGGGCGACGGCGCGCGTCCTGGCCGCCGCGCAGCAGCCCACGCTCACGACGGTCGCGGCCGTGCAGCGCTGTGTGCTCGACGAGGCGCAACGCATCCACGCCGAGGACCTGGCGATGTGCCACGCGATTGGCGAGCACGGCGCCGCGCTGCTGGCTGACGGCGCGCGCGTCCTGACCCACTGCAACGCCGGCGGCCTGGCGACCGCGGGCTACGGCACCGCGCTCGCGCCGATCCGCACTGCCCACCTGGCTGGCAAAGCGATCCACGTCTTCGTGGACGAGACCCGGCCATTTTTGCAGGGCGCCCGGCTGACCGCCTGGGAGCTGCAGACCGCCGGCATCCCGCACACTCTGATCACCGACAGCATGGCCGGGTATTTTATGCAGCAGGGCGCGATTGACTGCGTGATCGTCGGCGCCGACCGCATCGTGCGCAACGGCGACATCGCCAACAAGATCGGCACCTACAGCGTCGCCGTCTTGGCGCGCGCCCACGGCCTGCCATTTTACGTCGCCGCGCCTAGCTCAACCGTGGACCTGTCGCTGCCCGACGGCGCCGCGATCCCGATTGAGCAGCGCAGCTCGGCCGAGGTGACGCACTTCGCCGGGCAAGCGGTCGCGCCGCTGGGCACCGCCGCCGCCCACCCGGCCTTTGATATTACGCCGCACACGCTGATCACCGCCTATATCACCGAGCGCGGCATCGCCCGCTCGGCGGCCGAGCTGGTGTAGGAAGATGGCCGCCGATGCCGCTGCCGTTTCGTCCGAACTGTCTGCCGACTGCGCTCGGCCCGCTGCCGCACCCGGCCACGGTCGCGCCGTGGTCGGTGGTCCTGCCGCTGCTCCGGCACGTGGCGCCGGTCCCGCTGCTAGCCCACGAGGGCGAGAGCCTGGCCGCGCTAGCCGTCGAGGGTCTGGCCGGCCTGAGCTGGGTCGACGAGCAGCTGGCCTGGGATCGGGCGCTAGTCTACGCCGAGCTGGACGGGCTGTACGCGGCGTACCTACAGGGCCACGCTGGCAGTCGAGCGCTGCGGCTGCACGCCCTGGATGCGCTGGGCGAGCGCGATGTGACGCTGCGCGGCGTGCGCGCCCTGAGCACGACGCAGCTCGGCCCGATCAGCCTGGCGCTGGCGCTGACCGGCGGCGACCTGGCAAGCGCGGCGGGCGAGCCGGCGGTCGTCGATGGGCTGGCCAAGCACATCTGTCTGCGCCTCCAGTGGCAGCTGGAGCAGCTGGAGCGCTGGAACAAGCCGGTGATCCAGTGGCTGTACGAGCCGTATCTGGAGCAGATCGGCTCGCCGTTTGTGCCGCTGGACTGGCCGGCGGCGCAGCAGACGCTGGCCGACGCCTTTGGGCAGCGCAACGGCGTCCGCGGCGTGTGGGCGGGCGGCAAGACCGACCTCGGCGCGCTGCTGGCCGATGAGATCGTCGAGGTCGTCGGCTGCCCGCTGCCCGAGACGGAGCAGCTCGATGCGTGGGCCGCGGCGCTGCGCCAGTTTATTCGGCGCAAGGGCGTGATCGGCTGGGGCCTTATCCCGGCCAGCAGCGAGGGGCTGCGGCACGCCATGCCGGGGCGGCTCGCGGCGCGCTTTGGCCGCGTGCTGCGCCAGCTCAGCGAGGCGGGCCTGCCGACCGACTACGTGGTCGAGGCCTCGCTGATTATGCCCGAGGAGTCGCTCGCGCAGCTCCTGCCGGGCGAGGCCGAGGCGGCGCTGCGGCTCACGGCGGAGGTTGCGGGGCTGGTGCGCCAGTCCTATGGCCTGGAGTAGCCGCGCCGGGCCGCTCCATGATCGCGGATCGGCGGACACAGGTCCGTGCGATAAACCAACAACAAGGAACCCTGGTATGCGGATTATTGTGACGGGATCGATTGCCTACGACTACATCATGGTGTTTCCTGGGCATTTCAAGGACCACATTCTGCCGGAGAAAATGCACATCCTGAGTGTGTCATTCCTGGTGGAGTCGATGAAAAAGCAGCGCGGCGGCACGGCGGCTAACATCGCCTATAACCTGGCGCTGCTCGGCGAGCGCCCCGAGGTCGTGGCGACGGTCGGCGAGGATTTTGCCGACTACCGCAGCTGGCTGGAGCGCCACGGTGTGGACACCGCCGGCATCGCGGTGGTGCCGAGCGAGTTCACCTCGTCGTGCTTCATCAATACCGACCTGCAGGATAATCAGATCACGGCGTTCTACCCTGGCGCTATGAGCCACGCCCACAGCCTGCGCTTCGACGGCCGCGGCCTGGGCGCCAACGATCTGGTGATCATCTCGCCCAACGATCCCGGCGCCATGTCCAACTACGCCGCCGAGTGCACCCGCCTCGGCATCCCATACCTCTACGATCCCTCGATGCAGGCGCCGCGCATGACCGCCGATGAGCTGCGGGCCGGCTTCGCGGGCGCCCGCATCCTGACCGGCAACGACTACGAGTTCGGGATGATGGCCGAGAAATTGGGCATCACCGAGCCGGATCTGCGGGCGCTGGTGCCGGTCTACAGTCGTCACCAAAGGCGAGGCCGGTGCGTCGATCTTCACCGACGGCGAGGAGCATGTCATCCCCAGCGCCCGCGCCAACACCGTCGCCGATCCCACCGGCGCGGGCGATGCCTTCCGCGCCGGCCTGGCCAAAGGCTTGGCCAGCGGCCTGCCGTGGCCGAGCGCCGGCCGCGTGGCCGCGGTCAGCGCGGTCTACGCTATCGAGCAGGTCGGGACGCAGCAGCACAGCTACACCGCCGCCGACTTCCTGGCCCGCTACCGCGAAAACTTCGGCAGCGACCCCGCTGTCGAGGCGCTCTGGAGCGAGCAGGCTGTCGCCACTCTCTAACGGTACGTCTGGCGGCCTGTGCCGCCCTCGTATATAATTTTCAAGGAGCACTGTTCACTGATGGCTAACTACGACGTAAAAGACCTCGGCCTCGCCGAGCAGGGACGCCAGCGGATCGAGTGGGCCGGCCAAGAGATGCCGGTTCTGCGGCAGATTCGCGAGCGCTTCGAGCGCGAGCGCCCGCTGGCGGGCATCAAGATGTCGGCCTGTCTGCATGTGACGGCTGAGACCGCCAACCTGGCCCAGGCGCTGGTCGCCGGCGGCGCCGACCTGGTGCTGGTCGCCTCAAATCCGCTCTCGACCCAGGATGACGTGGCCGCCGCGCTGGTGCGCTACGATGAGATCCCGGTCTACGCGATCAAGGGCGAGGACAACGCAACCTACTACGAGCACCTGCGCGCCGCGCTGAACCATAGCCCGCAGATCACGATGGACGATGGCGCCGACCTGGTGAGCGGCATGCTCAAGGAGCGCCGCGACCTCTTGGAGAATCTGATCGGCTCGACCGAGGAGACGACCACCGGCGTCATCCGCCTCAAGGCGATGGCCAAAGATGGCGTCTTGTCATTCCCCGTCGTCGCGGTCAACGACTCGCTGACCAAGCACCTGTTCGATAACCGCTACGGCACCGGCCAGTCGACGCTCGACGGCATCATCCGCGCGACCAACGTCCTGCTGGCTGGCAAGACCGTGGTCGTGGCCGGCTACGGCTGGTGCTCCAAAGGCATCGCGATGCGCGCCAAGGGCCACGGCTCGGACGTGATCGTCACCGAGATCGATCCGGTCAAGGCTCTGGAGGCCGCGATGGACGGCTTCCGCGTCATGCCGATGCAGGAGGCCGCGCGGATCGGCCACATCTTCGTCACCGCCACCGGCGACATCAATGTGCTCGACGGTGAGGACTTCGCGGTCATGAGCGACGGCGCGATCCTGGCCAACTCGGGCCACTTCAACGTCGAGATCGACATCCCCGCGCTGGAGAAGCTCTCGAAGAGCAAGCGCCAGCCGCGCGCCTTCGTTGACCAGTACGTCATGGAAGACGGCCGCACGATCAATCTGCTCGGCGAGGGCCGCCTGATCAACCTGGCCTCGGCCGAGGGCCACCCGTCGGCGGTCATGGACATGAGCTTCGCCAACCAGGCGCTGGCCTCAGAGTTTCTGATGCGCAACCGCGGCAAGCTCGAGCCACGGGTCTACGCGCTGCCCGAGGAGGTGGATCGCGAGATCGCCGCCCTGAAGCTGGCCGCGATGGGCATTAACATTGACACCCTGACCGACGCGCAGTTCAAGTACCTCAACTCTTGGGAAGAGGGAACTTAGTTTAGCTATCAGCTGTCAGCTATCAGCGATCAGCGTTGGCCTCGGTGCTGACGGCTGATGGCTGGTGGCTGATGGCTCTGCGGAGCAGAAGCACACCATGAGCGGAACAACCTTTACTGATTCGCCCCAGCTGTTTTTGACCTCGGAGTCGGTGACCGAGGGCCACCCCGATAAAATTTGCGACCAGATCTCCGACGCTGTGCTGGACGCTATCTTGGCCAAAGACCCGCGCGCGCGCGTCGCCTGCGAGACGGCCACCTCGACCGGCCTCGTTGTGGTGTTGGGCGAGGTGACGACGACCACCCAGGTGGACGTGCAAGAGATTGTGCGCAAAGTCGTGACCGAGATCGGCTACACTCACAGCGACTACGGCTTTGACGCCAACACCTGCGGCGTGATCATCGCGCTGCACGGCCAGTCGCCCGACATCGCGCAGGGCGTCGATTCGGCGCTGGAAGTGCGCGGCGCCAGCATGACCGACGCCGAGGTCGAGACCGTCGGCGCTGGCGACCAGGGCATGATGTTTGGCTTCGCGTGCAACGAGTCGCCCGAGCTGATGCCGCTGACGATCTCGCTGGCCCACAAGCTGACGCGCCGCCTGGCGGCCGTGCGCAAGTCGGGCGAGTTGTCCTACCTGCGGCCGGACGGCAAGGCCCAGGTCACCGTCGAGTACGCCTACGGCAAGCCGGTGCGCGTTGACACGGTGCTAGTGTCAACCCAGCACGACCCCAACGTGGCCCAGACCCAGATTCGCGCCGACGTGCTGGAGCAGGTTATCAAGGCCGTGATCCCGGCCGAGCTGCTCGATGAGCGCACCAAGTACTACGTCAACCCGACCGGGCGCTTTGTGGTCGGCGGGCCGATGGGCGACTCCGGGCTGACCGGGCGCAAGATCATCGTCGATACCTACGGCGGCATTGCCCGCCACGGTGGCGGCGCGTTCTCGGGCAAGGACCCGACTAAAGTGGACCGCTCAGCGGCCTACGCGGCGCGCTATGTGGCCAAAAACATCGTGGCCGCTGGCCTGGCCGACCGCTTCGAGCTGCAGCTGAGCTACGCGATCGGCGTCGCCAAGCCGCTCTCGATCTCGTTCGAGACCTTTGGCACCGGCAAGGTCGCCGACGAGGTGATCACCCGCGTGATCAACGAGACGTTTGACCTGCGCCCCGGCGCGATCATCCGCGACCTCGATCTGCGCCGCCCGATCTATCGCAATACGGCCGCCTATGGCCACTTTGGCCGCGACGACATTGACGCCCCCTGGGAGCGCACCGATCGCACCGAGGAGCTGCGCAACGCCGCTGGCCTTTAGACTTCAGCCGTCGCATCCCACGACTGCAGGGCATTTGCCCTGCAGTCGTTGGTTAAAAACGGTGGAAATTATTGGCCGTTTTGTGCTACCATTCGGCCTCCTAGACGAAAGGAGTACTGCGCGCTCTAACCCGCGTTCCAGGCGCCTATGTTCACCTGCCTTCTTCCTCCAGGGTAGCTTTTGTTCGCTGCTGTAGGCTGGCTTGGTCAGCACTGTTTGTCCTTTCAGCTTGAGGGAACACCATGTTACGACGTATGCGGCCGCTTCTGGCCGTCGGTCTTGTCCTGACGCTGCTGCTCCTGAGCAGCCAAACGCCCACCTCGTCGGCTGCCCCGTCCAACGATAATCTGTGGCGCGATGTCCCCGAGAGCGGGATTACGCTCAAGGGCGAGCGCCTGATCGTGCCGCAAAAATATCGCACGGTCGCGGTGGATGAGACGATTCTGACCCAGCGCCTGCTGGCGACGCCGCGCGAGAAAACGCCGGCCGCCAAGACCGCGCCGCTGGTGATGACGCTGCCGATGCCCGACGGCACCTACCAGCGCTTTCAGGTTGAGGAGACCGCGCTGCTGGCGCCGGACCTGGCCGCGCAGTTCCCCGAGATCAAGACCTACCAGGTGCAGGGCCTTGATGACCCGACGGCGACCGGGCGGCTCGACCGCACGCCGGCCGGCTTCCATGCCATGATTCTGGCGGCGGCCAATGTTGTCTTCATTGACCCCTACAGCCGCAATGACACCACGAACTACCTCAGCTACTACAAGCACGACTTTGTTCCCAGCGCCGCCGAGCTGAAGGCCCGCGGCCTGGAGGAGTTCGATCCTGCGTCAGGCCCGCCGGCCGAGGCCAAGCCGGCCTCAACGCTGGCCTCCGGCCCCACGCTGCGCACCTATCGCCTGGCGGTGGCCGCCACCGGCGAGTACACCGCGTTCCACGGTGGCACGGTGGCGCAGGCCCAGGCCGCGATTGTGACCTCGATCAACCGCGTCGATGGCGTCTACGAGCGCGAGGTCGCCGTCCGCTTCACGCTGATCAACAACACCGCGATTATCTACACCAATGGCGCCACCGACCCCTACACCAACAATAACGGCTCAGCAATGCTGAGCGAGAATCAAACGAACCTGACCAATGTGGTCGGCGCGGCGAACTATGATATTGGGCATGTGTTCAGCACCGGCGGCGGCGGCATTGCTAGCCTCGGCTCGGTCTGCAACAGCAGCCGCAAGGCTCAGGGCGTGACCGGCAGCCCGTCGCCGGTGGCCGATGCCTTCGACATCGACTATGTGGCGCACGAGATGGGCCACCAGTTCGGCGGCAACCACACCTTCAACGGTACGACCGGCAGCTGCGGCGGCGGCAACCGCTCGGCTGGCGCGGCCTACGAGCCGGGCAGCGGCACGACCATCATGGCCTACGCCGGCATCTGTGGCGCCGAGGACCTGGCGCCGCATAGTCGACCCCGACTTCCACACCAAAAGCTTTGACGAGATTCAGACCTTTATCAACAACGCTAGCACTGGCGGCTCGTGCGGCACCCAGACGAGCACTGGCAACAGCGCGCCCGTGGTCAACGCCGGCGCCGACTACACCATCCCGCGCCAGACGCCGTTCACCCTGACCGGCTCGGCCACCGATCCCGACAGCGACGCGCTGACCTACGACTGGGAAGAGTACGACCTGGGCGCCGCTGCGCCGCCAAACAATGATGCGGATGGCGTGGCTCGCCCGCTGTTCCGCTCGTTCAGCGCGGTCACAAGTCCGGCGCGCACCTTCCCGCAGCTCTCCGATATTCTGAACAACACCTCGACGATCGGCGAGGTGCTGCCGAGCATCAACCGGACGATGCAGTTCCGCCTGACGGCTCGCGACAATAAAGTGGGCGGCGGCGGCGTGAACTATGACACCGCGGCCGTCACCGTGGTGAGCGCCGCTGGCCCATTCCTGGTGACCCAGCCCAACACCAATGTGTCGTGGGCCGGCTCAACGTCGCAGAACGTGCTCTGGAATATCGCCGGCACCACTGCGGCGCCGATCAGCTGCCAGAGCGTCAACATTCTGCTTTCTACCGATGGCGGCATCACCTTCCCGACCACGCTGGCCGCAGCCACGATCAATGATGGCGGCGAGGCGGTGCTGATCCCGAACACGCCCTCGACGACTGCCCGCATCAAAGTGGTGTGCGCGACCAATATCTTCTTTGATATTTCGAACACCAACTTCAGCATCACGCCGGCCGCGACCGCGACCGCGACTGTGACCGGCACGCCGCCGACCAACACGCCGACCCTGACTGGCACGCCGCCGACGGCCACGGCCACCCCGACCAACACAGCCTCGCCGACGCCCTCGAGCACGCCGCTCAGCACGGCGACCCCGACCAGCACGCCGACGCCCGGCCCCGTGGGCGGCCCCGACGCCGCGGGCTACTGCTACCGCAACAGCACGGTGGGCGGCGAGGTCTTTAGCTTCACCGACATCTCGACCAGCGGCACGGCGCTGACGTTGGCCGATCCCGATGATACGATTGTCAATGGCGTCGCGCTGCCGTTCGCGTTCACCTACTATGGCAATAGCTACTCAACGGTGAGCGTTAGCACCAACGGCTTCCTGCGCTTCAACTACACCGGCACCTCTACCAGCCCAGCTAATGATGTCGTGCCGAACGCGGCTGCGCCCAACAATATCCTGGCTGGCTACTGGGACGATTTGATTTTCGCCGGCGCAACCAATCTGCGGACCCAGACGACTGGCACGGCGCCGAACCGCCAGTTTATTGTGCAGTGGACCGATATTGGGCTGTTTGACTTCGATACCGCCGGCAATCTGACCTTCCAGATTCGGCTGGCCGAGGGCAGCAACGATATTTTCTACAGCTACTACCTCCAGGGCGCGCCGCCCACGGCCCCCGGCACGGTGTCGCCAGAGATCGGCGGCAACGGCGCGACGGTCGGCATTGAGAACAGCACCGGCACGATCGGCCTGCTGTATAGCTTCAACACCGCCCGCCTGACCAACAACCTCCAGGTTCACTTCACGCCCAGCGGCTGCTTCAGCGGCAGCACGACGCCGACCGCCACGCCGACCAATACGGCCACTAGCACGCCGACCGTAACTGGCACGCCGCCAACGGCCACTGCCACGGTCATCCCCCCGACGGCAACCGTCACGAGCACGCCCGGCGCTGGCACCTGTCTGACCGAGGGCTTCGAGACCGTCCTGCCGACCGGCTGGGTGGTGCAGAACAAGAGTAACCCAGTTGGCAGCACCAGCTGGTTCCAGGGTTCTACCCGCCTAGTCGCACAGTCCGGTTCGGCTAACTCGTATGCTGGCGCAAACTTCAATAATACGACTGGCGCTGGAAACATCAGCGACTGGCTGATTACGCCACAGCTGACTGTCCAGAACGGCGACGTTCTGACCTTCTACACCAGCAAGTCCCTGAGCAGCGGCCAGGACTTCCCGGATCGGCTCCAGGTCCGCCTCAGCACCAACGGTGCGAGCACCAATGTCGGGGTCGACGACACCACGGTTGGTGATTTCACGACTCTGCTCCTCGACATCAACCCAACGCTGGTGGTCGGCGGCTATCCGACCGATTGGCAGCAGTTCACGGTGACTCTCAGCGGCCTCGGCGGCCCGGCCAGCGGCCGCATCGCCTTCCGCTACTTTGTCACTGACGGTGGCCCACAGGGCAACAACTCCGACTACATCGGCATTGACACGCTGACGTTCGGCTGCTCAGCCGCATCGCCCACCGCGACGACCGTGGCGACGACGGCCGTGCCGACCACACAGGCGACGACGACCGCGACGACCGTTGCAACGATGACCGCGACGACCGTGGCGACGACGGCCGTGCCGACCACGCAGGCGACGACGACCGCGACGACCGTGGCGACGACGGCCGTGCCGACCACACAGGCGACGACGACCGCGACGACCATTGCGACGACGGCCGTGCCGACCACGCAGGCGACGACGACCGCAACGACCGTGGCGACGACGGCCGTGCCGACTGTGCAGCCCAGCGCGACGCGCACTGCGACCACGGTGGCGACGACGGCCGTGCCGACCGCGCAGCCCAGCGCGACGCGCACTGCGACCACGGTGGCGACGACGGCCGTGCCGACCGCGCAGCCCAGCGCGACGCGCACGGCTACGACGGTCGCAACGACGGCCGTGCCAACCGCGCAGGCGACAAGCACGGCAACGACGGTTGTGCCAGGCCCGCGCCTAGTCTATCTGCCGGTTGTGCTGCGCTAGCCGCACCCACGCTGGAACGACGCCGGGCAGCATGCGCTGCCCGGCGTTCGCGTATCATAGTGATCTGGTATGGAGGAGCACGCAATGTCTACACCTCGTGCGCGCTGGCTGTTTGTTGGGATGGGCGCCGCGCTGGCGGTGGCGCTGGTCAGCTTTGCGCTCGGCCAGCTGGTATTGTTCCCGCTGGCGCTGTTTGCGGCCGAGATTCTGGCGGTGCTGGGCATTATCTTTGCGACCACGAGCGCGGCGCCCGCCGGGCCGCCAGCGGACGCGGAGCACACCCATGACGCTGGCCATTGATGCGCTGCTGCGGCAGCTGGCCAGCTATCTCCACACGCCCATCCAGGTGGATCGTGAAATTTTTACGCTCAACGTCCCGCTCGATCTGCGGCACCAGGAGGTCGCGGTCACGGTGCGGCAAGACGATGAGCGGCGGGCGGTGATCGAGCTGATCGCCACCGTCGGGCCGATTGATGGCCTGGTTGACCCGTGGCGGCTGCTGGCGACCAACGCCCAGACTACCTTCTGCCGGGTCGCCGCCGACCGGGGCGTGATCTTTGTGGCGGCCGCGCAGCTGCTCGAGACCGCCCAGCCCCAGGAGGTCCTGCTGCTGGTGCGCGAGGTCGCGACCACCGCGGATCGGCTGGAGCAACTGCTGTTTGCAAAGGATGAGATCTGATGTCAACGATGATTCGGGCGGTGACGGCGCGGGCGCTGGACGTGGCGCTGACCGAGCCGTTTGCGATCGCGACCGGCGCGCAGGCGCTGGCCCAAAATGTTCTGGTGCGCCTGGAGCTGGCCGACGGCACCGTCGGCTGGGGGAGGCCGCGCCGTTTCCGGCGGTAACCGGCGAGACTCAGGCGCAGACGCTCGCGGCGGTCGCCGCGCTGGCGCCCGTGCTGGAGGGCCAGGATGCCCAGCGCTGGCGCCCGCTGGCCGCCGCACTGCTGGCCGCCGACCCTCACGCCGCCGCGGCGCGCTGTGGCCTGGAGATGGCGCTGCTCGATGCGCTGACCAAGCGCTGCGGGCTGCCGCTGTGGGTGTTTTTTGGCGGCGCCGGCACCACGCTCCAGACCGATATGACGATCACTGCCGGCTCAACCGCGCACGCCGCGGCGTCGGCGCGGGCGATTGCCGGTCGCGGCATTGCGACGATCAAGATCAAAATTGGCGGCGACCCGGCGATTGATGTTGCGCGGGTGGCGGCGGTCCACGAGGCGGTGCCGTCGGCGCCGCTGATCCTGGACGGCAACTGTGGCTACGATGCCGCCGGCGCGCTGGCGCTGCTCGACCAGCTGCGGGCGCTCGATATTCGGCCGGCGCTGTTTGAGCAGCCGGTCACGCGCTATGATCTCGATGGCCTGGCCGCGGTCAGCCGCGCGGCCGTGCGCCACGGCACGCCCGTCGCTGCCGATGAGTCGGTGACGACGCCGGCCGACGCGCTCCAGATTGCCCGCCGCCAGGCCGCACAGGTCATCAATATTAAGCTGATGAAGGCTGGCATTGTGGCCGCCCTCGACATCGCCGCGATCTGCCGCAGCGCCGGCATTGGCCTGATGATCGGCGGCATGGTCGAGACCACGCTGGCGATGACTGTCAGCGCTCACTTTGCGGCTGGCCTGGGCGGCTTTGCCTTCGTGGACCTCGATACGCCGATGTTTATGGCCGAGCAGCCGCTCCAGGGCGGCTGGGTCCAGACCGGCGCAACGCTGGATGTCGGTGCGGTGGCCGGCGGTCACGGCGTCGAGCCGCGCTAAACCTCCGAGAGCTGCGGCGCGGCCAGCGCGGCGGTGACTTTGATCCGGCCGTAGCCCAGCAGTCTGGCGCACTCGTCGGCCTGTAGCGGCGGGCTGAACAGGTAGCCCTGCATCGCGACGCAGTGCAGGCTGCGCAGGAAATTGGCCTGCTCGGCGGTCTCAACGCCCTCGGCGATGACGTAGAGATTCAGGCTCTGGGCTAGCGCCATGATCGCGACGATGATCGCCGCGTCGTTGGAGGTCTCGGTGAACGAGGCGCTGGCGTCGGGCAGGAACGATCGGTCGAGTTTGAGCGTCGCCACCGGCAGGCGCTTCAGGTAGCTGAGCGATGAGTAGCCGATGCCAAAGTCGTCGATCGCCAGGTGCACGCCCAGCGAGCGCAGCGCCTGAAGTTTGCTAATCGCCTCGGGCTGGTCCATGAACGACTGCTCGGTCAGCTCCAGCTCCAGGCAGGCCGGCGGCAGCTCGGTCGCCTGCAGCGTGGCCGCGACGAACTCGGCGAGATTGCTCTGCTGAAATTGACGCGCCGACAGGTTGACCGCAATTCGCCCCACAAACAAGCCCTCGATCTGCCAGGCGTGGGCCTGCTCGCAGGCGGCCCGCAGCACCCACTCGCCAATCGGCACGATCAGCCCGGTCTCCTCGGCCATCGCCAGGAAGGCCGCCGGCGACAGCAGCCCACGCTCAGGATGCTGCCAGCGCAGCAGCACCTCCAGGCCCAGAATCTCGCCGGTCACATAGTTGACCTGCGGCTGATACAGCAGCACAAACTCATGCCGATCCAGCGCCTTGCGCAGCCGATTCTCCAGGTCGAAGTGCTCGGCGGCGTGCTCGTGCATGGCGGCGGCGTAGAGCTGGTAGGCGTGCTTGCCCAGCTCTTTGGCGCGGTACATCGCGGTGTCGGCGTTTTTTAGCAGCGTCTCGGCGTCGTCGCCGTCGGTCGGGTAGATGCTGATGCCGATGCTGGTGGTGATAAACAGCTCGCGGCCGGCCAGCGCAAACGGCTGCGAGAGCAGCTCCAGGATGCGTTGCGCCACCTCGGTTGCATCGGCCACGCTGCCGATGCGGGTCAGCGTCACGGTGAACTCATCGCCGCCCATGCGCGCCACGATGTCGTTGGTGCGCACGCAGCTGGCCAGGCGCTGCGCCATGATCCGCAGCACCTCGTCGCCGGCGTCGTGGCCCAGCGTGTCGTTGATGAACTTGAAGCGGTCGAGGTCTAAAAACAGCAGCGCCAGCTCGTGGCCGTGGAGTTTGGCAGCCTCCAGGCGCTCGGCCAGATGCCGATGAAACAGGCTGCGGTTGGCCAGGCCGGTCAGCACGTCGTGATGGGCCAGAAAATCGAGCTGCTCCTGGGCCTGGCGGCGCGCGGTGATGTCCTCGACGACGCCCATGCCGCCAATGACCCGGCCGCGCACATCCAGGAGCGGCGCCAGGTGCAGCGCGACGCAGACGTGGGCGCTGCTGGTGGTCGCCTGGTAAAAGCCCTCGTAGGTCGTGCGCTCGCCGGCAATCGCCGCCTTGATCGCCGGCAGAATGCGCTGGTCATGGAGCAGGTTCATGTTCAGCCCGACCAGCGCCTCCGCGCGGGACTGCAAAATCTGCACAAAGCGCTCGTTGCACTGCAGAATCCGCAGCTGGCGGTCGTAGAGAAATACCCCGACCGGCGCCTGGCTAAACAGCGTGCGGTAGCGATCCTCGGACTGCCGCAGCGCGTCGGCGGCCTGCGCGCGCTCGGCGGCGTCGTTCTCGATAGTCTGCATCAGGCGGTTGATAGCGGTCGCCAGCTGGCCCACCTCGTCGCGGCCGTCGTCGCCGACGCGCGCCGCGAGGTCGCCCAGGCCGCTGATCTGGTCGACGCTGTGGCTGAGGTGGGCCAGCCGGGTGAGCAGCAGCCGCTCCAGCAGGCGCAGCGTGACGATGCCAAACACCAGGCCGCTGGCCAGCAGCGCCGCCAGCGTATACCACAGGCTGGTCTGGGCCTGCTGCCAGATGTCGCGTGGCCGCTCGCCGCGCACGACAAACGCCGGCTGGCCGCTCAGATCGTCGATGAGCACCTGGCCAACAATGGTTTCGCTGGTGGGCGCTGCGATCACCAGGCGCTGCGCGGCGCTGAGGCTGCGCTGCTCCGGCAAGGCCGGCTCCCAGCGCCCGAACGTGATCGAGAGCTGGCTGGTCGTCACCAGCTTATTGATGATCGGCTGCGTGAGGCGGCGGCCCATGATGACGGTGCCGCGGCTCGGTCCGCTGTACTGGCTGGTCAGGATCGGCCGCGAGTCAACGACCATCATGCCCTCGGGCAGCGCCACAAAGCCGCTCTGCGAGCTGGTCAGGTTCTGGTGGTTCAGCAGCGGGCTGTCGGGTGCAAGGTAGGGCGCGAAGCTCGCCGGCAGCGGCGCAAAGGTGTGCGTGGCTAGGTCAAACTGCTGTGCATAGACAATCTGGCCCGCCGTGTCGAGGATCGCAAATAGGTTCAGGTGCAGCGTGCTGAAGGTTTCGGCGTGCAGGTTGGTGGTGATATAGGCGTCGTTGTGGTCGCTCACAAACGTGTAAGTGTCGTCCCAGTCCGACCAGTCGACCATCACGCGGTCCAGGTCCTCGCGGCTGCCTTGAATGGCGCTGGCGGCGCGCTGCATATCGGTGGTAATGCCCTGGGTCTCCAGGCGTGCAAAGCTGCCAAGCACCATTGTCCGCAGGACAATTGCCAGCAGCAGCAGCAGTCCGAGCAGGGTCCCACCAACGATCATCAGGGTTTTGAGACGGAGCGACATGGTTGGATCCAAGCACTTCCACCAGGCATGGCACGGGTCAGTCATGCTCGTGGCGTGGGGCGACGAAGATGCGGAGGAAGTATAGCGGGTTGGCGGGCCGTTCGGAGCGAACGCTAGTCCAGATGTGGGGGCGCCGCTTGTGTTATATCACGCGCGGCACGCGAGCCAAAATCCCGGCGATCACCTCGTAGTTGATCGTCCCCAGCCAGGCGGCGACCTCCTCGGCGCTAATCGTGTCGCCGCCCTGCCGCCCGATCAGCACGACCTCGTCGCCCGCGGCCACGCCCGCAATGTCGGTGACATCGAGCATGGTGTAGTCCATGCACACGCGGCCGACCACCGGCGCGCGCCGCCCGCCAACGAGCGCGGCGCGCCAGCTGGGCACGCGCCGGAAGCCGTCGGCGTAGCCCACCGGGATCGTTGCAATCACCGAGGGGCGCGCGGCGGCCCAGGTCGCGCCATAGGAGACCGTCGCGCCCACCGCCAGCGCGCGGACTTGGGCGACCTCGGTTTTGAACTGTAGCGCCGGCCGAAACGCGGGCGGCCGTGGCGTCTCGGCTGACGGCTCCAGGCCATAGAGCAGCAGGCCCGGCCGCACCAGGTCGTAGTGCGCCGCGGGGTAGCGCAGGATCGTCGCGCTGTTGGCGGCGTGGACCAGCGGCGGCCGCAGCCCCGCCCGCTCGGCCGCGCCAACGACCGCCGCAAAGCGCGCCAGCTGGAGTTCGGCGAATGTCGGGTCGGCGCTGTCGGCGGTGGCCAGATGGGTGAATAGGCCGCGCACTGTGATCCCCGGCTGGTCGCGCAGCCAGCGCAGGAACGGCACGGCCTCGTCGGGCGCCAGGCCCAGCCGCGCCATGCCGGTGTCGACCTTGACATGCACTGTGGCCGGCAGCGCCAGCTCGGCGGCGGCCAGCGCCAGCTCGGTGGCGACCGTGTGGTCAAAAACCGTCAGCTGCACATCGTGGCGCAGCGCCTCACGCAGCTGCCAGGGCGGCGTGTAACCTAGGATCAGCACCGGCGCCGTGATGGCCGCGCGGCGCAGCGCAATCGCCTCGCCCAGCGTTGCGACTGCCAGGTGGGTCGCGCCGTGCTGTAGCACGGTGCGGGCGGTGTGGATCGCGCCGTGGCCGTAGCCGTCGGCCTTGAGCACCGCCATGATCTCCACCCGCGGCCCAACCAGGCCGCGCACCGCCGCGACATTGCCGCCAATCGCCGCCAGATCAATCTCCAGCCAGGTCGGTCGGTCAGGATCGCCGATGCGGACGCTCTGCCAGGCATCTTCCTGGCGCACCAGCACGGCCGCGGGCGGCTGCGCGGGCGCGAGCAGCCCGGCCGTGACCTCCTCCAGCCGCGCCGCCGCCGAGCCTTTGATCAGCACCAGGTCGCCGGGGCCGAGCCGCGGGCGCAGCACCGCAACAGCGTCGGCGGTGCTGGCGAGGAGCTGTAGCTCGGCGCCGCTATCGTCGGCGGGCGCGTCGGCGGGGCCGCGGTAGGCGGTGGCCGCCTCGCCAACCGTGATGACTAGGTCGCACGCCGCGCGGGCCGTGGCGCCCGCCGTGTGATGCAATGCCGCGCTCTGCTCGCCCAGCTCCAGCATTGGCCCGAGCACGGCGATTCTGCGTCGCGCTGGGAGCGCCGCCAGCGTGGCGAGCGCCGCATCGAGCGCGGCGGGCGAGGCGTTGTAGGTGTCGTCGAGCAGCGTGCTGCCGTGCAGCCCCGGCAGCGGATTGAGCCGCCCGGCCTGCCGCTCGACCAGCGCCAGCCGGGCCGCCGCGGCTGGCAGCGTCAGGCCACAGATCACGCCGACGGCCAGCGCGGCCAGCGCGGTGGTGACGGTGTGGCGACCGACCAGCGGGATCATCACCGGCACGGCCTGGTCGCCCCAGACCACGGTGAAGCGCGTCGCATCTAGCGCAACCGCAATGTCGCGGGCCAGCAGCGGCGGCATTGTTCCGGCGGCGCGCTCGGCGACTGCGGCGGGGTCCAGTGTAAACCACGCAACCTGCGCCGCCGTCCGCGCCGCCATCGCCGCGACGCGCGGATCGTCGGCGTTGAGCACCGCCCAGCCATGTGCCGGCAGCGCCGCGACCAGCGCGCCTTTTTCGGCGGCGATATGCTCCTCGTCGCGCAGATAGTGCAGGTGGGTCGGGCGCACATTCAGCACGACCGCAATTTCGGGCGGGAACAGCGCCGCCAGCTGCGCCATCTCGCCGAAGCGGTCAACGCCCATCTCCAGGACCGCAAAGCGAGCGTCGGCGTCGAGGCCGGCCAGGCTGACCGGCAGCCCCAGCACCGAGTTGAACGAGCGCCGCGAGCTAAACGTCGGCGCCACGCCGGCCAGCACGGTCGCAATGGCGCGCTTGGTCGAAGTTTTGCCGACGCTGCCGGTCACGCCAATTACCTGGGCACCCACCGCGCGCAGCCGGGCGCCCGCCCAGCGCGCCAGGAGGCCTTGCACGTCGTCGGCGACAATGACGGTCACGGCGGCGCCCAGATTTTCCGGCGCGACGCTGCACACGACGCCGGTGCAGCCGCGCGCCACGGCGTCGGCGATGAAGGCGTGGCCGTCGCGGCGGGCGGTGTGCAGCGCCAGAAAGCACTGCCCCGGCGCCGCCAGCCGTGAGTCATAGCACCAGTCGCTGAACTCAGTGGCCGCCGCGCGCTCCGCGACGGCGCCGCCCGCTGCCAGCAGCTCGCCTAGCGCAATCATGCCAGCAGCGCCGCAAGCTCGGCCAGCGAGCGAATCACCGGCGCGTCGACGGACTGCGCGGTGCCGCCGCGGTCCAGCAGCACCGCGTCTAGCCCGGCGGCCCGCGCGCCCACCACGTCGGCGCGGTAGCTGTCGCCGATCATCACGGCCGCGGCGGCGTCGACGCCGGCCCGCTCCAGGGCCGCGCGGTAGAAGGCCGGGTCGGGCTTGGCCACGCCGGCGCTGGCCGAGACCAGCACAAAATCGACGAGCGGCGTCAGACCCAGCGCGTCGAGCAGCTGCGGCAGGTCGTCGGCCCAGTCGGAGATGATGCCGATCTTTTCGGCCGTTGGCCGCAGCGCCTGGAGCGCCGGCAGCACATCGGCGTAGAGCTGCCAGTGCGCCGTCGAGGCGTGTGTGGCGATCACCAGGTCGGCCAGCGCGTGCTCGGGGTCGTCAATGCCCAGTTCCTGGAGCATCAGGCGATGATATTGGCGCCAGGTCGCACGGATCGCGGCGTTCGACGACCAGGTGGTATTGTCGGGGCGGTGGTACGCCTGCCAGAACCACTGGTCGGCGACATCCCAGGCGGCCCGCAGCGCGGCCTCGGTCGGCGCCATGCCCTGCTGGGCGAGCACGTCGCCTAGCAGCGCGGCCATCGTGCGGCGCGGCTCCAGCAGCGTGAAGCCGGCGTCAAAGCAGATCAGTCGGTAGCGCATACAGCTCCTGCATTCTTGGGCGTCCCTGACCAGCAGGCCAATCTCAATCATTCAGCGCCCGACTACGTTTTTAGCAAGCCGAGTGCCGGACGGTCAGGTATTGTAGCTCGTCTCTTGAAAGACCGCCGCGCCGACCCGTAAGACCTTGATCCATTCCCACACGCCCTCACGAAACGCCGGTGCAAATGGCCGAAGCACCCCCATAATTTCCGTGGGCAGTTCAAGCATGACCCCCTCGGTCGGCGTGGTTATAGCGTACCTGCCCCTTTTAGTGTTGTCCAGAAAGGATAAAGTCTAGTGGAAGCAGCAGACCAGCCTGACTACCCCCACGCGCAGTCATGATACGTTCCGCTGTGTGAACCGCTGCCGATAGCAGTTTGCTCCACACGGCAGCGCCCCACGAGTCACTGAGACTCATGGGGCGCTTTGATTCATGGCGCGGCTACGGCCGTAGTCAAACCGTAGCCCGGCGCCGTGTAATGACGTGCGGTGCGGTCATCTGCTAGGCAGCGAGCTGCTCAGCTCGGCGCTGCTGGTCGGCGCCCGCATGACGGCGCTGGGCTAGGCCGCGCGGCTGGTGCTGGATTTCGTGTATCTGCCGCGTGGCTGGGCTACTGGCGCGGCGCGTGTGCGGGGTGCGGGCGGGGTTGTCGGCACGGGCGAGCGCGACGCACAGATTGCCGGGCGTGGGTGGCTGCCGCGTGCTGCCGGCGGGTTAAAAACACCACCGCCGCTGGAAATTTCCAGCGGCGGTGGGCTGACAGTGTGGCGATTAGCGCAGGATCACCGGCATGTAGACCAGGCGCTGAGTTGGCCCAGCGGTCGTCGTGGCCGTTGCGGTGGCCCCAGCTGTGGCGGTCGGGACGGCGGTGGCCCCAGCCGTGGCGGTCGGGACGGCGGTGGTCGCCACGGCGGTGGCAGTGGCCGTCGGGACGGCGGTGGTGGCAGCCGCGGTAGCGGTGCGGGTCGCCGTCGGGACGGCGGTGGTGGCAGCCGCGGTGGCGGTGCGGGTCGCCGTCGGGACGGCGGTGGTGGCAGCCGCGGTGGCGGTGCGGGTCGCCGTCGGGACGGCGGTGGTAGCAGCCGCGGTGGCGGTGGCGGTCGGGACGGCGGTGGTCGCCACGGCGGTAGCGGTGGCGGTCGGGACGGCGGTGGTCGCCACGGCGGTAGCGGTGGCGGTCGGGACGGCGGTGGTCGCCACGGCGGTAGCGGTGGCGGTCGGGACGGCGGTGGTCGGGACCGTGGTGGGCGTCGCTGTGGCCGGCTCATCAACCATCAGTGTGATCGGCAGCGTGAAGTTTGGCCGCACCGGGTCATTGCTGATGAGGCACAGGTTGCCGGTGTAGGTCCCAGTCGCCAGGCCGGTCGAGTCAAAGCCCACATCAATGGTCTGGCTCGTCCCCGGCGCAAGCGTGCCGCTGGTCGGGTTTTCGGTCGCCCACGTCACGGCGTTTGCGGTGCAGGGCGGCGCCAGGGCATCAAGGCTGATGTCGTCCACGAAGAAGTTGCCCGCTGCTGTGGTAACCGAGTTGAAGTGGACAAGGTGGCTGCTGCCATCGGCGAACTGGCTGACGTTGACGGTCACGAGCGCGTAGTTGGCGTAAGTCGTGGCGTTCGCGCCCGTCGCGGTAAAGACCGGCGTGTTATCGATGAACATCTTGACGTAATCGCTGGGATTGGTGGTGCCATTGATCCGCAGCCAGAAGCTGGCCGTGGCGGTGCCGGTGTTGATCTGCACCGTCTGTGTGATCGCGCCAGTGTCGCCGGCGGATGCTCCGCCAAACCACGCCCAGAAGAGGCCAGCGTGCGGAGCTGCCGTGCCGCCTGGGCCGTTGCAGGCCGCGTTACAAATGATTGTGCCGTATGCCCGCGAGAACTGGCCCCAGTTCGGGTTGACGTAGGTTGTGCCGTTGGTATTCTCCAGGCCGCCGTCCACAATGGTCTCGGTGAGCGGCGCATTGCTCGGCGCGGGCGCGGGCCGGGCGCTGGCCGGGCTGCGCTGCTCCACGCTGCCACTGCTGGGGCGCGTGGTCTGCTCCAGGAGGCTCCAGGTCAGGTTGGTCGTGCCGCTGTTGGAGATCGTGAAGGTCTTGGTCACAACCTGGTTGGTCAGCTGGCTGCTGCTCAGGCTGGTCGGGCTGATCCCCTCGCAGGGCGCCAGGCGCCGCAGCGTGAAGTTGGTCGTGGTCGTCATCATCGCCGTAGCCACGACGGTGGTGGTCTGGGTCATGTAGCCGGCGGCCGAGGCCGTCAGGCTATACGAGCCGTTGGGTAGGCTATAGAGATAGCTGCCGTCGGCGGCTGTGGTGCGCGTAACAGGCGGGGTGGCGCCGATCACAACCTTCGCGCCGCTGAGCGGTCCGCCAGGCACATCGCAGAAGCCGAGGCCGGTCACGGTGCCATTGAGGGTGCCATAGTTGGCCGGGGCCGTCACGGTCATCTGCACCGGGATCACCACCGGCGACTGTGGGCTGTTGTCGCTGATCTGTAGGGTGCCGGTGTAGACGCCTGGCGCGCTGACCGCGCTCGCATCAAACTGCACGCTGACCGTGCGGCTCGATGGCGGCGTGCCAACGACGCCCGTGGCGCTGGTGGGATTCTCGCTCAGCCAGGCAATATCAAAGATGTCACAGGTCGAGTTACCCGGCCGGATAAAGCAGATCGCCTGATTGGCCTGGAGGCTGGGGGTGTTGAACGAGTACTGGAGGAACTGGGTTGCGTCGCTGCCGCGGATGCCAACCGTGGCGCTAGCGCCATTGCTGAAGGTGGGATCGGTGAACGTGACATCCTTGTACTGGTACAGAATGTTGCCGTTCTCATAGATCACAGCCTCGAAGCTTCCCGTGTCCGTGTTCGGGCCGGGGTAGTGCGGCCGGTTGAGCCACTCAACCACCAGCTTGCGGTTGGGCGTCGAACCGACCACCTGCCAGTAAACGCCGCCGCTCTCGTCGTCAATGTCATCCCAGTACGGGGCAATGAAATTGTTGGGCGCTGCTCCACTGAGGGCTGTGTTGGCGGTGCCAACATCGCCGGTCGTGACCCCGAGCAGCAGGCCGCCGTTGTTGGCAATGCGGACCTGGGTGGTGCTAGTGCCATAGAACGGAATAGCGAAGGGCGACGTGATGTTCGCCTCAGCATCATCGGTCAAGGCCACAGCGGTCCCGCCACTGGCATCGATCCACGCAGCTGTGCCACTATTGTAGCTATAGCCGAAGGCATCGCTGTTCGTCGCGCCGGTGCTAGGACTCTCAACCACCGCGAAGTCCAGCGGCAGCGCACCGCTGCTGGTGATCGTCAGTGTCTTGGTAACCTGCTGGCCCAGCTGGAGCGTGGCATTCAGGCTGGCCGGGCTGGTTTGAATACAGGGCTTCTGGAGCCGCAGCGTGAAGTTTTGGGTTGTGGTGCCGCCGGCAGCGACGTTGACGGTCGCCGTTGTCGTCGGGTAGTTGGGCGCGCTGACCTTGACGGTGTAGGCGCCACTGTTCAGGAAGTAGCTGTAGGTGCCGGTGATCGAGGTCGTCAGCGTGATGCTGAAGCCGCCGGTGTTGGTGATGTTGACCGTCGCGCCCACAATGGGGGCCGGATTGACATCGCAGATGCCAGTGGTCGTCACGGTGCCCTGGATTTTGCCCTGGGTCGCCGCGGGCGTGACGTTGAACGTCACCGGCAGACTCGCGGTCTGCGTCGGGATCGCGCTGTTGTTGAGCTTCAGCGTCGCGGTGTAGATGCCGGGCTGCGCCACGCGATTGGCGAACCAGCCGACGGCGACGTTGACGGTCGAGGACGGCGGGATCACCACGGTGGTGGGATTCTCGTCGATCCACGGCACAATGTTGGTGGTGCCACCGCCTGTCAGCCAGGTCAGGCTATTGAGCACGATGCCGTTCTTGCTGGCGGCATCCGGCAGGGCGTTGTAGTCAAACGCCAGGTAGATCGCTTTATAGGTGTTGCGCGTGATGCGGGTGCCAGCTGTGCTGCTGTTGTTGTAGCGCAAAATGCGGACCGAGTTTGCGCCAAAGGTGAAGTAGTCGGGGAAGGCATCCGCCGCCACGTTGCTGCTGATCCCGCTCAGAATATCTTCGCCGATGACGTTGCGGTTTGCAGCGCCCGGATCGTCGCCGCCGTAGACGGCGTTCAGGTACGTCGCATAGAACGTGCTGGGGGTGGTGCGGTTTAGATACCCCAGGTCGTTATCGCTGATCATCAGCCGGCCGCCGGCATCAAGATAGGCGATCAGCTTGACGTTGCTGGCGCCAGTGTTGCTATTCGTTGGCGGCCCAACATAGATTACCGCCTGATAGGCGGTGAGCTGTGGCACCGTCATAGCCTCAAACGCCGTGCTCGTAATGGAGTCGAAGGTAAAGCCATTGGCGGTGAGCGCGGCGGTGTAGGCATCGCGGGCCGCCGACGGCGCAGTCGAGTTATAGACCACTAGGTACTGATTGACCAGTGGCGCGTTGGCCTGCACCGGGCGGGCCGCCTGGAAGCCGCCGGTCTGCTCGCTGATCGTTACCGTCAGCGGCGCGGTGTTGTTGTTGGTCAGCGTCAGGCCCTTGGTGACCGTCAGCTGCGTGCCAAACTGGAGGGTCTGCTGTAGGCTGGCCGGCTGATAGCCAAAGATCGGCGTCAGCGCGGCGTTGCGGGTCGTCGTGGTGCTATCGGTGATGACAATGTTGGAGAACGTGGCCGTTACATAGCCGAGCCGCGAGATGCTCACGGTGTAGCTGCCAGGTGCTACCGGCAGCGTATAGTCACCGTTGGCATCGGTGGTGGCGGTCGCGGTCCCAGCCTGCACACGGGCGCCGCTGATCGGGCTGCCATTGACCGCGTCGGTCACATGGCCGCTCAGGGTGCCGCCGGACAGCACAAAGTTCTGGGTATTCGTGACGCCTTCGGTGATGACCAGGTTGGTGAACGTCTGGCTGGTGAAGCCGCTCAACGAGGCCGTCACCGTGTAGGTGCCGACCGGCAGCGACATCACGTACTGGCCGCTGGCGTTGGTGGTGGCGGTGTTGCCGCCGTTCGGGCCGCTGGCCTGCACGCTTGCGCCGCTGATCGGCGTGTTGGTCGGGTGCTTGACCGTACCCTGTAGGCCGCCCTGCGGGCCGAGCGAGCAGCTTGGGAATTTAAACGAGCCGATGCGGGTCTGCCAGCCAGCGCTGCTGGTGGTAGCCATATACTCGCCGGTATACCAGAATGTACACTGGTCCTGCGGGTCGACGCCCAGCATGCTGTAGTCGCCCCAGCGTGCGGCGGTGTTGGTCTGCGAGCCGCCGCCGGTGACCAGCGTGGCCTCGGAGAGCGGCAGCGTGCTCAGCGGGTCGCCGGCCTGTCGCCCGGCGTAGCGCAGCGACGGCGCCAGCGATGCGCTCGCGGCGCTGTAGCCAATGGCGAAGTTGCCCTGCACATCCATCGCGGCGCTGGCCATCCAGCGGTTGGTGGTGGTGTCGGGGGCGTAGGTGCTCTGCTGATTGATGGCCGGCGAGCTGAACGGGCTGCGGACCTCATACCAGCGCACGCCGGCCTGGCCGCTGCCAGCATCGACGGTGTGGTTGAGCACCACCGACTGATGATCGCCAAAATTCCGGTACTGCAGGCGGTACATCAGCCGGTCGCCGATGGCGTCAAGCTTTTGGGTGCCGGGCTGCGTCACGCAGGTGCGTGTCCCGCCGGTCACACACGGCATCACGTTGAACGGCGCCACGGGGACGACGTTGTTGGGCTGGCCGTTCAGTCCGACGGTCGAGTTGGCGGGCGTCGTCCAGTCCACATGGAACTGCCACAGCCGCATCGCATCGGTGGCGCCCAGGCTGGGCGACAGCGCGTTGTCGTCGACCTCGGCGATTAGGCCGGGCGTGCCAGCGGGCGGCGGTGTGCCGTCGAGGTCGGCCGGCAGCATGCCGCCAAAGTCCTGGCTCACGGCGAAGAAGCCGTCGTAGTATTGGAAGCGGGCGGTGGGCGCGCCAGCGATCATATCGTCGCGGTTAAAGACCACGGCGCCGGCGCCACCCCGGCTGGTGCCCACAAACTGGTTGATGGTCATATAGTAGCCGTCGGGCCACACGCCGAAGTGCGGATAGTCGTTGAACTTGGTGGTGCTAATCTGGAAGGCGTAGCGATTCCAGGTGCCGGTCGGGTTGGCGGTGGTGGACACCGCGATACACTGTAGATACGGCCCGTTGACCGCAAACTGTGAGACCATCCAGCGGTTCGCCAGGTGGTCAAACAGCACGATCGGATCGCCATCGTTATTGGCCTCGCACTGGCCGCCAAAGCCGCTCCATAGCGTGTTGCCATTGCGCGGCGTCAGCACCTGGGTAATATTGTTCTGGTTGGTCACATCCCAGATCGCCAGCGATAGGTTGATCCACTGCATATAGTAGCGCTTGCCACTCGACGGATCGTAGCCGATGTCGCCGTTAGTGTCGGGTGGCAGCACGCCGTTGAGGTTGCTGACGCCCTCGAAGCTTGACAGTGGCGCCGGCATTGCGGCGTCGGGGGCCTTGCTCTGAATCACGGGGTCAACATCGGGGTGTGTCGGGGCGTTGCCCTTGAGCTTCGGCAGAATCCCATTCTCCCGCTCGCTCTCGGTGTCGCCGATGCGAGGTGGCCGCACCGCGCTGTCGATCAGCGGCGGCGACACATCACTATGAATCGAGGTTCCGGCCACTACTTTTTGCGGATTCTCGGTCTGGGCGCTGGTCTGGGCGCTGGTCTGCCGCAGCACGATGGTGCTGAAGCAGAGTCCGACCAGGAGCGCCACTGAGAGTAGCCGCTGCCACGCTTTGTTTGACATCGTTGCAAACCTTCCTAACTAGTAACAAAGGTCAGCGCGACACGGCGCTCGACCTTAACGAACCGACGATTCGGACTTGGATGCTGCGCCTGGCAGCACCACTTCAGCGTTGTCGGGTTGCCCTCCTGCGTGCTGTGATCGTCGTGCGCTTCTGGTCAGTGCGGCAGATTGCCGGCGTTGATTGCACCGTGTGGTTGACCGCTGGAGGAGCAGCGATGCAGCGGCAGGTTGACCGATCATCGGCCGGCGCTTGGCAGCATATGAAGCGGGGCTTCACACAATGATCACTTCGAGCTGCGCTGACCGAGCTATCCGCACGTGTCTCTGGCTTTGGAGAATGGCTCATTATACGGTTCCGCCCAAAGGCTTGTCAACGGCGGTTTAGGTAAAAAGCGTTTAACCTTTATTGTCGCGCACCGCACTGCCCGCACGGATGCCGCCATGCTATACTGCCGGCCGCATGCAACGACTCACCTGGCGCCCCGCGCTGGTTACAGCGCTTCATCTGCTGCTGATTGTCCTCAGCGCCCTAACTGTGTGGCGGACCTCGACGGTGGCGCTGACGGCAGTCATCGGCCCTGCGCTGCTGCTCTACGGTGGCATTTTGGGCCTGGGCGGCGCGCGGCTGGCGCTGCGCGGCGATGGGCGCGCGGCCACGGCGGCGATGTGGGAGAGCGTGGGCTGGGCGACGCTGGGGGCGGCGGTTGTGCTGATCTTTCGGCGGCCGTATCCGGCGCTGCTGCTGCCGCTGGCACTGGCAGCGGCGCTGCTGCAGGAGCAGCGTCCGCACTGGCGGCAGCGTATCAACGAGGCCACGCTGCCGGCCGTTGGGCTGCTCGTCAGCTTTGTGCTGCTGGCGCCACTGTGGTGGATGCTGGTCGCCTCGCTCCGTAGCCCCGCGCTGCCCCAGCCGAACCGGCTGTCGTGGTGGCCGACGGCGCCGACCGTGGCTAACTATCTGCGACTCCCCAGCCTGCCGGGCTTCCCGCTGTGGCGCTTCGTCGGCAACTCGGTCATGATCACCGCGCTGGGGACGCCGCTGGCGCTGCTGGTCGCGGCCGCGGCCGGCTTTGCGATCAGCCAGCTAGCGCCGCGCTGGCAGCGCATGATCTTGGCGGCCTCGGTGGTCGGCCTGGCGGTGCCGAGCATGGCGCTGTGGCTGACGCGCTTTTTTATATTTCGCTGGCTGGGGCTGCTCGATACGCCGCTGGTGCTGCTGGCGCCAGTGCTGCTGGGCGGCAGCCCGCTGTGCGTGCTGGTGCTGTACCGCGCCTTTCGTAGCCTGCCGCGCGAGCAGTGGGATCAGGCCCACCTCGACGGCGCGAGCTTTGGGCGGATGTGGTGGTCGGTTGGGCTGCCGCAGGTGCGGAGCACGCTGGTCGCCCTCAGCACGCTGGTGTTTGGGCTGTTCTGGGGCAACTTCATTGATCCGGTGCTCTATCTGACTGGCCCGCGCTGGCAGACGCTGCCGGTCGGGCTGCGCTTTTTGCAGCAGCTGGACCGCGGCGACTGGCCGCTGCTGCTGGCCGGCGCGGTGGTAGCGACGCTGCCGGCGCTGCTGGTTTTTGCGCTGGCGCAGCGCGCGCTGCTGGGCGCCGTGCTGCTGCCGCACGACCGCCAGCGCTGATCGCGGCTTTGCCCGGCGGCCCGGCGATGGTAAAATGCCTGCTTCCTCGTAACCCTGCGATAGTTAATCGCGAAGGAGTTCATGGCATGTTTGGATCACGATCTGCCCGACGGATCGCCGGTGTAGCTGGCGTGCTGCTGCTGGTCGGCTGTGGCGGCACGCCGGCGGCCACGCCCACCACGGCCCCGGCCCAGCCCACCGCGGTGGCGGCGGCGACCACCGCCGCAACTACGGCCGCGCAGCCGACCACGGCCCCGCAGCCCACCGCAGCGAGCGCGGCGACCACGGCGGCGACCACCGCCGCCCAAGACAGCGCGATCACCTTTCAGATTTTTGGCAGCCCCGATGAGATCGCGGTCTATCAGGAGCTGGTCAAGGCCTACATGGCCGCCAACCCCGGCCGCACCGTCAACCTCGCGGCCGTGCCGTCGCAGGACGACGATTTTACTCGGCTGCTCGCGGCCTTCTCGGCCGGCACACCGCCCGATGTGTTTCTGGTCAACTATCGGCCGTTCGCCCAGCTGGCCACCAGCGGCGTGCTGGAGCCGGTCGCGCCCTACATGAAAGAAAGCGGCGTCGCTGAGGATCTGTACTATTCGCAGGCCCTTGACCCTTTCCGCTACAACGGCCAGTTGACCTGCCTGCCGCAGAATATTTCCAGCTTGGTGGTCTTCTACAATAAAGATCTGTTTTTGAAAAACAAGGTGCCGCTGCCCACCGCGACCTGGACCTGGAGCGAGATGCGTGAGGCCGCGATCAAGCTGACGCAGGATACTGACAGCGACAAGAAGGTCGACACCTTTGGCCTCGCGGTCGAGTCCGAGCTGGTGCGCGTGGCGCCGTTTGTGTGGCAGATCGGCAGCGATATTGTCGATAACCCAAGCAAGCCGACCAAGCTGACCCTGGACGCGCCGCTGACCCGCGAGGCGATTGATTTCTTCATTGGGCTGCGGGCGCGCTACGGCGTGACGCCGCCGGAGTTGGCGGGCGAGGACGCGACCGAGATGTTCCGCGACGGCAAGCTCGGGATGCTGCTGTTTAGCCGGCGCGTGGTGCCGGCGCTGCGCAAGATCACTGGCTTTACCTGGGATGTTGCGCCGCTGCCGCTGCACGATCCGGCCGCCAAGCCGGCCACGGTGCTCCACAGCGACGCGATGTGTATGCCAGTCGCCGGCAAAAACAAGGCTGGCGCCTGGGACTTCATCCGCTACGCCGACGGCCCCGAGGGCCAGAAGCTGCTCGCCGAGCTGGGCCGGGTCGTCCCGTCGCTGAAGTCGGTCGCGCAGTCGCCGGCCTTCCTGGCCCCCGACAAGGCGCCGGCCAGCAGCCAGGTGTTTTTGGATGTGATCCCGTCGATCCGCGCGCTGCCGTTCTCGCCCCACTGGTCGGAGCTTGAGTCGGCGGTCAACGAGGAGCTGGAGCGGGCCATTTTCGCCAATGACGAGGAGGCCGGCGGCGCCGAGGTTGAGCCGGCCGGCGAGCTGCGCTCGATCTCGCCGAAGGCCCAGGCGCTGATTGACAAGGCGCTGGAAACCGCCCAAGAAGAAGGCAGCGCGGCGCTCGCCAAAGACGGGCAGCGCTAGCTCGCAATGCGGCGGCGCGCGCAGCATCAGCTCTGGTGGCTGCTGGCTCCCTATCTGCTGGGGCTGGTCGGGCTGGTGCTGCTGCCCGCGCTACTGGTGGCGCCGTTCGCCTTCACCGACTACCAGGGCTTCGGCGCCCTCCACTGGACGGGCCTTGATAATTTTCGGCGCTTTGCGGCCGACCGGGTGTTCGGCCCCAGCCTCAAGGCCTCGCTGGGACTGGCGCTGCTGGTCGCGCCGGCCCGCGGCCTGATTGCGCTGGGACTGGCGCTGCTGGTCCGCACGCCGTTTCGTGGCCGCGCGGTGCTGCAGCGCACGGTGTTTATTCCGACCGTCATCCCCGATGTCGTGTATGCGCTGCTCTGGCTGTATATTTTTAACCCGCTGTGGGGGCCGCTCAACTGGCTGCTGCCGATTGCGGGCTTTCCGACCGATGGCTGGCTGCGGCTGCCTGGCCCCGCCAAGCTGGCGGTGGCGATCAGCCTGTGCTGGACGGTCGGCGAGGGGATTGTGCTGCTGCTGGCGGCGCGCCGCGAGCTATCCTCGGAGCTATACGAGGCCGCCGCGCTGGACGGCGCTGGCCCGGTGGCAATGTTTCGCGCGATCACGCTGCCGCTGCTGCTGCCGTTTCTGACCCTGCTGCTGTGCCGCGATGTGATCGTCTCGATCAACGCCTCGTTTATCGCCGCGCTGGTGATGACGCAGGGCGGGCCATACTACGCCACAGCCTATCTGCCCTATTGGATCTATCAGAACACCACCAAGTTTAGTCAGGTGGGCTACGCCGCCGCGCTGAACCTGCTGCTGTTTGCGCTGACGCTCGCCGTGCTAGCGCTGCTGCTGCGCCTCAGCCGTCGCTGGTGGCAGGCCGCTGATCTGTAGCCGATCGACACAGCTTAATGGACGAGCGCCACGTAGCAGCTGCACGGCGCTCGGTGGCTAGGCCTCGGTGTTCAGGGCTGGCTCGGGGCTGTTGACCATGACCTCGGCGGGCAGTGTGACCGTGAACGTTGAGCCAGCGCCCGGCGCGCTGGTGACGGCGATGTCGCCGCCCATGAGCTGCAGAAAGCGGCGGCTGAGCGCCAAGCCCAGCCCGGTGCCGCCATACGTGCGGGCCGTGCTGGCGTCAGCCTGCGTGAAGGCCTGAAAGAGCTTGCTGATCTGCTCGGCGCTGAGGCCAATGCCGCTATCCTGCACGGCGATCCGCAGCCAGCTGCGCTCGTCGGCGATAAACTGGGCGCTGCTAAGCGTAATCGTGCCGCGCTCGGTGAATTTGGCGGCGTTGCTCAGCAGATTGAAGATCACCTGGCGGAGCTTGGTCTGATCGGCGTAGATGCTGCCGATGCCCTCCTCGCAGGCCAGCACCAGCGTATTCTGGCGCTTGCTCAGCAGCGGCTGCACGGTGATGACAGCCTCTTGCAGCAGTGTGTCCAGGTCAAACCATTCCAGGTAGACCTCCATTTTGTCGGCCTCGATCTTCGACAAGTCAAGGATGTCGTTGATCAGCGCCAGCAGATATTTGCCGGCCGACTGAATTTTTTGCAGGTCGGCGGGCGCGGCTTGGGCGAAGTCTTCGTCGGGGCTATCCGTGGCCTCCTCCTGGAGCATTTCGCTGTAGCCGATGATGGCGTTGAGCGGCGTGCGCAGCTCGTGGGACATATTGGCCAGAAATGTGGACTTGGCGCGGCTGGCGGCCTCGGCGGCCTCTTTGGCCATCTGGAGCTGCTCAATCGCCTTGCGCTCGGTGATGTCGCGGGCGTTGATGATCATGCCGCCGACGACCTGGTCATTGCCGGGGTTGTTGCCAATGACCTCCAGCGTGCGCCACTGCCCATCGCGGTGCCGGAAGCGAATCTCGATGGCGTCGGCTACGCCGGGGCGCCGCAGGGCCGCGCGAAACTGCTCGCGCACGGCCGGCTGGTCGTCAGCGTGAATAAAGCTCACAATGTCGCTATTGATCAGGTCGCCCGGCTGATAGCCCAGCACGCGCTCGACGGCCGGGCTGGTGTAGCGAATATGCCCGCGGCGATCCAGAATCGTAATCATGTCCGAGGCGTGCTCGATCAGCGAGCGATAATAGACCTCGCTGTGGTTGAGTGCCGCCTGGGTATCGCGCAGGCGCTGCTCGCGGTCGGCGACCTGCTGGGCCATGCCGTTGAACAACTCGGCCAGAAAGCCGATCTCGTCGTGGTAGAAGATCGGCACCTGCGCGGCCCGCTGGCCGGCGTTGACGCGGGCCACGCCGGCCAGCAGCGCGTTGAGCGGCCGCAGCAGGCTGGTGCGGAAAAACAGCGGGAACAATATCAGGATCGCGGCGGTGGTGATCAGCAGCAGGAGCGCCAGTGGCAGCGCGGCTTGGTGCAGGAAGGCGCGATAGTCGGCGTAGGAAAAGCCAAACTGATAGATCGTGTCGCCGATCACGCGATCATAGGTCAGGTAGCGCGCGAACGTCGCACCGGCGCGGCGCTGAATTTGGTCAGTCGTGATTGGCAGCGCAATCAGCCGCTCCTGGGCCAGCGCCTTGATCTCGCTGGCGCTGAGCTCGGGGCTATCGGCGCGCAGCTCGGCGCTCAAGGCCGCCAGCGTCGCGGCCTGCTGCCGGCCCGCCGCCACCCGCAGCGGCCGCGGGTCGAAGCGCACATCACGGCTCATCACAATGTAGGCGCTGGTGCCGAACGGTCCGCTAGTGGTGGGCCAGGCCAGCACATACTCAATCGAGGTCGGGACTGTCTGTGGCGCCTGGGTGGTCAGCGCAGTCTGGGCCAGCGCAATCTCCAGCCGCCGCGCCTGGTCATAGCTGCGGTCGTAGCCAGTCAGGGTAAAGAACGTGACCATGCTCATCGCCGCCAACACGGTGCTCAGCACGCTGATCAGCAGCTTGACCATAAAGGTGCTCGGCTCGGGCGCGTTGTTGAGATACACCAGCACAAAGCCGCACAGGAAGATCAGCAGCCCGAGGTTGAGGATCACATTGTAGATCGAGCCATCAATCTGGCCGGTCCCCAGCAGAAGGCTGAGGGCACTCAGGCCGGCCGGCGTCAGCATAATCAGGGCGAACGCGCGGGTGGCGCGCGCCAGACGGCCGACCGGCTGCACCAGCGCGCGGACCCAGCCCAGTGCGCGCCGCCAGCCCGCCAGCGGCGGCCCCGCCGCCAGCGACAGGCTGACGCTCTGGCGCAGCAGCACGACGATCACCCAGCCGAACTCGACCAGCACCAGGCCATTCAGCCACTGGAGGTAGATCGAAACTGAGGTGAAGACGCCGGCCTTAATATACAGGCCGGTAATTGGGATGGCCGCGCAGAAGGCCAGCGCCGACAGCGCCAGCACCACGCGGCTTTCGCGGCGATAGACCAGCCCTGGAAAATGGTAGGCGAACTGAATCAGCGCCATCAGGCCGCCGAGGAGCAGAATATACTGGGCAGGATTACACCACAGCGCGATCGCCAGCAGCACCGAGTTGATAATGAACTGCATGGCGAGAAAGCCGCAGCCCAGGCCAAAAAAGGTCGCCAGCAGCGCGGTTGTGAGCGTCTTGTGCTTGAACTCGCAGCAGCACCAGTGTGATGCTGAGGCAGATGATGAACTGGCCCATCGTGGCCAGCCCACTTTGATCCAACCGAAGCCAGCTCATCCTATTCGCTCCAACCGTCGGGGTCGCGGCACCATTGGCTGTCAGCACAACCAATTTTGGCTGGGAAGCGGGCGCGTGCAGCAAGTGTAACATGCTGGCCGCACCTGCGACACCAACTATTGGTATCAGTGGGCTTCAAACCTTTGGCGAGATGGTTGGTGCGTGATCGGCGGCCGCCGGCCTGCGACCCACTGTACTGGTCGTCGTGCGCGCGACAACAGCGCCGCCCCGCCACAGCAGTGTGACGGGGCGGCGCTAGGCTATTTCGGGCGGCGCTTAGTAGCAGTCGGCGGCGAGCACGGCCCGCAGCGTGTCGGCGTAGCTGCGCAGCTGGGCATGCAGCGTGTGGTCGCTGAGATCGTCAGCGGCGCGCTCCAGGAGGTCGGGGTCGGGCAGCGCGGCCTCCAGGGCGGCCAGGCGAGCCTGGAGCTGGGCATTGGCGGCGCTGACCGTGGCGGCGTGGGCGCGCTGCCCGACGTTGGCGCGCAGGTCGTTGCTCTGCTGGAGCCACAGGTCCCGCACCGTGCTCACCAGCGCGAGTGTGTGCTCGGCCAGCGGCTGGCACGCGCTGGCGGCGTCCAGCGCGGCGTCCTCGATCATTGATAGCTGTGCCTGGTTCATTCCCGACCTCCATTGGCTGGGCTAGGACGGCAGCCTCATTGCCACCGCCGTCGTTGCTGGTAGTCTAGCACAATCCCAGCCGCCATTGGTCGCTACTGCGGTGGGAAGATCAGCCCGGCCGGCGTGGTCTCATCATTGTAGCTGGTGATCATCCCGAGCTGGGTATCGAGTAGCTGGCTGGCGCCAGCCTGCCACAGATGGAGGTTGGGCAGCGGGTGCTCGGTGCGCGGCTCGGTCATGGTGCTGTAGAACAAGCCCTGCGGACCCCACGCCAGCGCCTGCGCGCTATCGCCTGGCAGCGACTGGCCCTGCTGGCCATTGGTGGCCAGGATCACGCTGCCGCTGGCCAGCGATTGACCGTCGGGCGACCAGGCCAGCGGCGGCACGAGCGCGTCGGAGTGGGTCAAGAGGTCGGTCAGCTGGCCGGTGGCCGGCTGCCACAGCCTGATCGCCTGGCTGCCGGTCGCCTCGAACAGCGCGCTGTAGATCGCCAGCGTGTCGTGCTGCGGATTCCAGGCCACCGCCACGACCGGCTGATCGGTGATCTGCGTGGCAGCGTCCTGGCCCGGCCGCCACAGCCAGAGACCGCCCTGGCCAGCCAGCTGACCCAGAATCGCCAGATGCTGGGCGCCGGCGTCCCACTGCAGGCCGCCGTAGGCACCGACAAAAATATCGGTGGTCGGGCCGCCGTCGAGCGGCACCAGCCGTACCACGCCGCTGTCAACGAGGTCCAGGCCGCCGACGGCCAGCTGATCCGTGCCGGCCCAGCGCACAGCGGTGCTGACCGCCGTCCGCTCCGCGACCGTTGCGATGTCTGTCAGGGTTAAGACCGGCGGGCCACCCGTGGCGCTAACTGCGACGACGCCCGCGTCGGACCAGCCGGCGCCGGTACCGAAGTTGGTCGCCGTGGCCGCCGCAATAAAGCGGCCGTCGGGCGACCATGTCGGGTGCACCTCCATCGTCGGCGTGGTGGTGAGCTGCGTTATTCGGCCGTCGAGGGTGGCGACATACAGGTCGATCTGATCGTCCTGGGCGCCGATAAAGGCGACTTTGGTGCCGTCGGGACTCCAGGCCGGCGCGCTTTCCTGGAGCGCGCGCAGAATCCCCATCGTGTCATTGCCGCCGGGCGTCACGTCGATCGGGCGCTGGGGCAGCAGGTTTTGAATGCGGCGCGGGTTGGTGCCGAGTGAGTTGACCAGCCACAGCTCCAGCCGCGTTTTGGCTCCGCGGCTGGAGGGCCAGACGCCGACGCCAGTCACCACCGCGACCGTCCGGCCGTTGGGCGTCACGGCCCACGGCAGCACCACATTTGCCTCGGTGGGGTCGGCCAGCAGGATCGGCTGGGTATTCACGCCATCGGCCCGCCATAGGCTGCCGTCGGTCTTGGGGTGACGGCTCCCAGGACTAAAGCCCTGGGCTTCAAGGGGATGCCGCCCCATCCCACCTGATCATTGTCGAAGTGTTTCGAGTTCCTCGGTGCAAGATGTTGAGCGCCGCATTCTGATCCCGGTCCATGATGAGTTCCGCAACTCGGACAGGTATGCGTGCGTTCGCGCAACGTCTTGGGTACGAGGTCGCCACAGCGTGAGCAGAGTTTGGACGTATTGCGAGGGTCCACCAGGATGACGGTTCGGCCAGCATCTACCGCTTTGCTGATCGTCATCGTGATAAACTGAGTCCACGCCACATCCAAAATGCTTTTGCGCATGCCACGGCTTTTCCCCATCTCTTGGGGCGCAAGGTCTTCAAACACGATTGTTTGATAGCGGTCCACCAGTTCGCGGCTGCGCTTGTGCGCGAAGTCCACCCGCCGGTCCGCGATGCGCTCGTGAATTTTGGCCAGAATAGTCTGTTGTTTGCGGTTTTCTGTCCAGTTCTCTGCCGCTTTGGCCGCGTCCTTCCGCTGTTGCACCCGTTTCAAATCGGCTTCATCACGGCGATAAAATCGCGGATTCTCGATCTGTGTACCATCTGACAACGTGGCAAACGACGCGAGGCCGACATCCACGCCGACCACCGTGCTGGATGGCGGCAGCGGGGCGGCCTCCGTCTCACACGAGAAACACGCGAACCATTTGCCGGTCCGCGTCCGACTGAGGGTGACGGTTTTCGGCGTTCCTTCGACCGGACGATGCAACACGAGCGGCACGGCACCGACTTTCGAAAGGATCAGCCGGCTGCCATCGAGCCGCACGCCGTTGCCATATTGCGGATAGGTGATGCTATCGTAGCGACCGACCCCTTTGAACCGGGGAAAGCCCACCGCACCACCACCGGATTTCACGCGCCGAAAGAAGGCTTGGAAGGCCAGATCAACACGCACCTGGACATTTTGCAACACTTGGCTATGCACGTCTCTTAAGTCGCGCTTGATGACCTTCCAGCCGGGCAACCACGCCTGGGTCTCGTACAGTTTAAGGGTTTCGCGCCGCTCGTCATAGGCCCGTTTGCGTTCCGCGATCGTTTCGTTAAAGACCCAGCGACACAACTCCAACTGTTGGGCCAGAATACGGCTCTGCCCTTTCGTCAGGTAGATGCGGTATTTGAAGGCTTTGCGGCTCATCACACGCCTTTCTGGGTTTCGATGTAGCGTTGGACCACGTCCAAGGTCACCGCTCCGACCGTAGAGATAAAGCGGCTTCGGGTCCAGAGGGTGGGGAGACGCTGTTTGAGCCACGGAAACTCCTCGCGGAGTTCATGCGAGGTATACCCCTTGATCTTTGAAACAACCCCATTGATCCCAACACGCGGATCAACATCCAAGAGGAGATGGACATGATCGGGCATCACCGCCATTTCAATGACCCCATAGCCATAGGGGGCTTGCTGGGCAAGGATGAGTTCTTTCAGGCGGTTCGCCAGCGGCTCGGTCAGCACCTTGCGGCGGTACTTCGGACAAAAGATCACATGGTACTGACAGCTATAAATAATGCTGTGATCGGTATGATAGGACTTGTGTGGCTGAAGCAATTGCATATATCACAATCAATAAGTGTGTGGGCGTAGCATACTATATTCAAGGTGGTACTATCAAGAGCTAAAGCCGCTAAAGCGGTACGCTCATCCCAGGGCTAAAGCTCCTGGGCTTTCGCGCCTAAAGGCACGTTTCTGTAAAGAAAATAGCTGGGCGCGCGGCGCAGCGTGGGCGCCGACGCCGGTGTTATGATCGGCGCCTCGGTCTGAATCACCGTGGGCACGTCGGTGGGCGGCGCCGACGCTGCGGTTGGGACATCGGTGGGCGGCGCCGACGCTGTGGCTGGGGCATCGGTGGGCGGCGGGACATCGGGCGTGGTCGGCGGCGCGAGCGTGGGCCGGGCCACGGTCGGCGGCGCGAGCGTGGGAACCGTCGTGGGAACCGTCGTGGGAACCGTCGTGATAGCGCTGGTCGGCGGCGGGACGGCGATGGCGGTCGCGGCGCGGCGCGGCGTGGCGGTGGAGCTGACTTGGACGGTGGCGCTGCTGCTACACGCGCTCAGCAGCAGGGCGCTGATGACGAGCGGACGAAGACGCATACACTCTCCTGGCTTCTGATGTGCTGCGGCGATTGTACGCGAGCGCGGCCGGCGCTGCTATTTTCTCGCTGTGAGACCCGGCTGATCTGCGGGTGAGCCGGCCGTGAGCGGCGTAGGGTCAGTACAGCTGATAGACGGTCAGGGTCCCCAGGAGGTGCGGCTGGGCCTGCTGCTCCAACAAACTGCGCACAGCGGGCGCGGCTAGCTGATCGCCCGGCGGCAAGATTACATAGCGAATCTTGTTCTGGGTGACATAGCGCTCGAAGTTCGCGGCGTCGCGCATGATATTGCGCTCAAAAACCTCGTCGAACTCGAACCAGGTGGCCGGCTGACGAGCATACAAGATGGTGGTCCAGAAGTGCTCAGCGAGCACCAGGCCGCGCGGCTGGTCATGGAGCCAGCGCAGCGCCGCGCGATCACCGTCCAGCTCGCGACCTTTTTGATATTGATAGACCGTAATGAGCACGCTGGTGGCCACAAACAGCCCCAGCAGGTACAGCTGCAAGCGTAGGCGCCAGCGCAGCGCCAGCTTCTCCAGGCCGCCGGCGGCCAGAATCGCGAGGGGCGGCAAGCTCGGGATGATGATGCGTGGGCTGTTGCCAGCGCCGGGCGTGCCAGCATACACCGCCAGAATCGCGATCCCGCCCAGCAGCCATAGTGCCAGGATGGTGCGCCACGGGCTATCCGCGAGGCGGCGCCAGCCGCGCCACGCCAGCCAGCCCAGTAGCCCCAGCGTCGGCAGGGTGACAAACCAGGGGATGTAGAAAAAGCTCGGCCATCTGCGGGGCCACGAGCAAAAAGAAGGCGAGTGAAAAATGATTGTCGGCCAAGTTCGAGGGCAACTGCTGGGCCGCGAACAGCCGCCAGACGCCGTAGGCCAGCGCCGCGGCAGCCAGTGTCAGCGCGACGTGCCGCCGCCGCAGGGTCCGGCCGCCCCGCCACCAATCCCAGCCCGTCGCCGCCGCGATCACCACGACATACAGCGCCGCCGAGTCGCGCTTGAACAGCACCGCAACCACGCCGCCTAGCATCGCCGCCCAGGTCTGCTGACTCACAAAACTCCAGAAGGCGACCAGCAAAATCAGTGCGCCCAGACACTCGGTGTACGAGATGACGCCATACTCGTGGATCAGCGGCATCAGGGCGAAGAGGGCCGCGGCCAGCAGCGCCGCCCGGTCGGAGAACAGCCGCGCCGCCAGACGGTAGACTAGCAGCACCGTCAGGCCCGCCGCCAGCGGCACGATCTGCTGGATCAGCCGGTACGAGCCGGTGCCACGCCAGACCGCCGCCACAATGATCGGAAAAGCTGGCCCCCACCACGGATGAAAGCCCTGGATGATGGTCTGGGCGCCCCGCGGAGCCAGGGTAGGCGGGTCGGGGACGAAGCCTTTGCCACGTGCATACCAGTCAGGACTCCGGATCAGAAAAGTAGGTTGCTCGGCGGTAAGCAGGCCCCAGTGCAGGTTGCGGGGCGCATCGTCGTACTCAACGTTGAGCCACAGCTGTAGCACACAGAACTGCGCCGCCAGTAGGATGACCAGCCAGGTGCGGCCGCTGAGCCGCCGTGGGAAAGCCAGATTCATGGGTGCTCCTAGTTAGCGCTGCGCGGCCAGCGAGCAGCGGCAGGCTTGCTCGGGCAGGCTGCTTTCGATTTGAAGGGTGGCGTGCTCGATGCCGAACTGGTCGTGCAGGCCATCGCTGGCCTGGCGCAGCAGCGCGTTGGGGCTGCTGGCACCGCGGACGACCACATGGGCAGTCAGTGCGGCCTCGGTGGTGCTCATGCCCCAGATGTGCAGGTCGTGGACTGCCTGCACCTCGGGCAGCGAGCGCAGATACTGCTCGACCGCCGCCACCTCGATGCCGACCGGCACGCCGTCGAGCGCTAGATTCAGCGCGTCACGCAGCAGGCCCCAGGTGCCAGCCAGGATCACCACGACGATCACCAGGCTGACCACGGGGTCGAGCCACAGCCAGCCGGTGCGGCCGATCAGCAGCCCGGCGATCACCACGCCGAGCGAGACTGCGGCGTCGGCGACGAAGTGCAGAAAGGTCGCCCGCAGGTTGAGGTCGTGGGCGCGGCCGCCCATGAACAGCGCCGCGCTCAGGCCGTTGATCACGATGCCGATGGCGGCGACCCACCAGACCGTCGCGCCCGCGACCGGCGCCGGCTGGCCCAGCCGCCCGACGGCCTCCCAAGCGATCGCGCCGCAGCTGACAAGCAGAATCACTGCGTTGCCGAGCGCCGCCAGGATCGACGAGCGCCGCAGCCCGTAGGTGCGGCGGGCGCTCGGCTGGCGCTGCGCCAGTGCCAGCGCGCCCCAGGCCAGCAGTAGCCCCAGCACATCGCTGAGGTTGTGGCCGGCGTCGGCGATCAGCGCCAGCGAGTGGGCGATTTGGCCGTAGCTAAACTCAAACACAATGTAGGCGATATTCAGTGCGGCGCCCAGCGCGAACGCGCGGCCGTAGGTGGTGGCATGCTGGTGATTGTGGGCCATAGCACATCCTTGTGTTGCCAGGTATTGTAGCGAATCGCGCCGCTTTAAACGCCGCACGCGCCGGAGCCTGGCTCCGGCGCGTGGGCTGCGGCGCTGTCTAGCGCTGGAGCACCGGCATAAACACGAAGAAGTCGGGCGTGAAGATAACCGGCGTGGGCGTGGGCAGTGGCTCGGTCGTCGGCGTCGGCGCGGTGGTGGCGGTCGGCTCTGGCGCGGTGGTGGGCGTCGGCTCGATGCCGCCGGTGATCGTCAGATCAGCATCCGAGATGTCGAAGAAGATGCTGGTGGCGCAGGCCACTTTGAAGCGGCCCTGCGTCGTTGACTGATTTGGTACGGCCACGATCGCGGTGCCAACGTTGGGCGCACCGGCCAGCACGGTGGTCGGAAACGTTTGGCCGCCGTCGGCCGAGAACAGGATGTTGACCTGGGCGCAATCAATGCCGCCGGTGTTGCTGCCGGCGACGTTCCACTCCACGGTTAGCGGCGCAAAGCCGGTGAGACTCTGCGCGGAGTTCGGCGCCGTCACCGCAAAGGCGCTGCCAGTGTTGACCACATTGACCGTCGTGGTGGCAAAGCCGACGCCGCCGCCGCCAGCGCGGCCGTCGCGGGCGTTCAGGCGAAAGGTCATCGTGCGGTTGGTAGTCGGGAGCAGCTCGCCATAGGTTGGCGTGTTGCTCAAAATATCGCTCAGCCGCGGGAAGGTGCGGCTGGGGCTGCTGACGGGCGAGAACGAGCGGAAGAGCGGGCGCGAGCCGTCGTCGGTGGCGGGTGGCGCCGCGGTCCCCAGGTCGAACTCCTCCCAGTTATAGGTCAGCGCGTCGCCGTTGGGGTCGGTGGCGCTGCCGGTCAGGGTGAAGGGCGTCTGGGCCGGGATTGTATAGCTGGCGCCGGCGTTGACCGTCGGGCCGCTGTTGCCGGTGTCGGTCAGCGTGCCACAGCTGGCGCCGCCATTGGCAGCGGTGATATAGCTGGTGATCTGGTCGTAGCTGCGGGCATGATAGTAGTCGTTGCTGTTCATCTGGACATTCTCGGCGCCGCAGATGCCGGCGTAGGCCATGATCGTCGTGCCGCTGCCTGGCTCGTAGGCCGAGAGGGCCGAGCGGGTAGCGCAGCTGGTGGTCGTGCCGTTGAAGGTGTGCTGCGCGCTCAGCTGGTGACCCATCTCGTGGGCGACATAATCAACGTCAAACGCATCGCCGACCGGGGATGAGCTGCCGGTCACGCCGCCGGCCTTGATCTGCGGGTTGCAGACCGAGGGCGTATAGGCGATGCCGCCGCCGCCGGTGCTGAAGACGTGGCCGATGTCATAGTTGGCCGTGCCAATGGTGTTGTCCACCGTGAGCTGGTTTTCGGCCAGCAAAGTCTGCCCATCATCATTGTGGTAGGGATCAGTGTCGGCGTTGGTGTAGATCAGCTGATCAGTGTTGTTGATCAGTACCATGCGCACGCCGACCTCACGCTCGAAAATGCCGACGACGCGATTCATGGTTGTGACCATTGCGGCCAGCGCGCCGGCCACGGTGCCGCCGTGAAAGGCGGTGTACTCGCCGGTTGCGGCGAGCGCCAGGCGATAGGTGCGCAGCTGATCGCCGGTCGCCGCCGGGCGGGCCGCGCGGCTGCTCGGCTGCCACGGCATGATCTGCGCAGCCTCAAAGACCTCGGCGGCGCGGTCGGCGCGGTCCTGCGCCGTCAGCCCAACGTGCGCCTTGCTATACACGACATAATGCGAGAGGTCGTTGGCCTGGTAGGGATCGATAAAGACCTCGTCGGCGCTGCCCAGAATCAGTGCGTGGAAGCCGGCCGGCGTGAAGTCGAGGCGCACGCTGGCGGTCGGGTCGTCAATGCCCTGGCCCAGGTAGGTCGTGATCGCGGGATATTTGGCGGCGAGGCCGGCCTCCATGATCGGTGCCTGGACGATTCGAAACTGCTGGCGGCGGCCGTCGGGCAGCGGCAGCGCGAGCGTGCTCGTGGTCTGGCGCAGCAGGCCGGGGTGCTCCAGCGGGGCCTGGGCGAGCAGCGCCCGCAGCGCCGCCACGTCGAGGGCAAAGGCCCGGAACTGGTCGGGCTGGACCAGGCGCTCGCCGGCCTGGAGCGTGGCGGGATTGATCTCGCGCCACAGGCCGTCGGGCAGCGGTGCGGCGCTGAGGTTGGGTGAGCGGAAGAGCAGGCTGATGCTCAGCAGCACGCTGAACACGACGACGACACGAAGAACACGGCGCATGCAGAACCCCCTTTTGTGGAGCGGTGGCGTGAAATTGCTTGGCAGGACGATGATCTGGAGACCTTCGTAGCATAGCATGCGCGGCCGGCGCCGACAATCGGGCAATCAGAGCGCTTGGTGGGACAGTTGAGCAGGTTCGACATCCCGGCCATAGGCGCCGGAGCGCCGCCGCCCTCGGAGCAGGCGGCGGCGTCCGCCGGCGCTACGGCTGGCAGCCGGCGCTAAGCAGCCGCGCAATCTCGGCGCTGCTCGGCTGCGCGCTAACCGGACGAAGCTCGCCTTGCTCCAAGCGCCAGCCGAAGACCTCGAAGGGCGGAACGTTGAGGCGGCGCAGCGTGTAGCTGCCGCAGAACGTCTGGGCGCTGCCATCGGCCTGGCGCGCGCTGATGACCACCGGGATCGTGGTGTACAGCGAGCCGGCCGCGCCCTCGCCGACTGGCTCGCCGCTGGTCAGCGTGATCTCCTCGGTGGCGGCGAAGCCCTGGGCAAACGCGGTGAAGCGCTGCTCGCTGGCCTGGCCGTTGCGGTTCCACATGCTGTAGGCCGCGGCATATTGCCGGGCGTTGAGCGCGGCGTAGTAGCGCTGGAGCACGGTGAGCGCGTCGGCGTCCGGTGCAGCCGCGTCGGCGTCAGCGCTGAGCGCGGCGCTGGCGATGCGGGCTTGGCCCGCGGCCGCGACCAGCTGGTACGTGCCATGAAAATGCTGGACCGCCTGCTCGGCGCCGTCGGGCCGGTTCTCGATGGCGGTCACCGTCACCGGCACGGTGGTGAAGCCGGCGCCGGTCGTGGCGGCCCCAGCGACCACCTGCACCTCGACGGTGTTGGTAAAGCCGGCGGTGAAGGTCGCCAGCGTCTGGCCACTGGCCGCGCCAGCCTGGTCCCACAGACCGAAGGCCGCAGCATAGCGGCGCTCGCTGATCGCGCGGTAGTAGTCAATGATCGTCTCGGTGGCGGCCGCGGCGCTTGGCGCGGGGGCTGGGCTGGCCGCGCTGGTCGCAGGAGCGCTGGCAGCGGCGGCCGCGACGGTGGCGGAATCGCTGCCAGCGGTCACGGCGGCGATGGGAATCGCTGGGGTCGCGGGCTGCGCCTCGGCGTAGCGCACGGTCGGGGTGGCGAGCAGCGCAGTCGTGGCGCTCGCGCCGCAGCCGCTCAGCAGCGCCGTGGCCAGCAGCGCGGCTAGCAGAGGAGAACGACGGGTTGACATGGCGAAAACTCCTGGGTGCGAGCCGGGCAGCGCCTGGCTCCTCCACATGCTACCCCGCCGCGCTGTCAGCCGGCTGGCGACGATGTGAGGCGACCCTGAACGGCGGCCGATGCGGTGGTGGCACGCTCATGAGCCTGCCAGCGCCTGTAGCAGCCACAGCGTCGCCATGCCCAGCGCGATGGTCAGCAGCACGCTGCGGGTCCGCCAGGCGATGATCACTGCCAGCAGCCCGGCCCACAGCCGCGGGTTGGCCGGCGCCAAATTCAGCTGCCCGCCCGGCCGCAGAATCTCCGGGACGATGATCGCTGTCAGGACCGCGACCGGCACGAAGCGCAGCGCCCGGCCGAGCGCTGCCGGCAGCCGCCACTGCGGTGCGCCGATCAGCGCCAGGCGCAGCGCAAACGTAGCCAGCCCAATGACTGCCAGCGTCGCAATGAGCCTCATGGCGCCCCCTGAGGCCGCGCGCGCTCGGCCAGCACGCCGGCGGCAATGCCCACCAGCGTCGCAATGAGCAGCCCAAGCTTCCACGGCAACCCCGCGACCAGCAGCGCGCTCGCGCCGGCGGCCACGGCGGCCCAGCGCTTGGGCCAGGTCGTCAGCGTCGGCACGACCAGCGCCAAAAACGTCAGCGGCAGCGTAAAGTCGAGCGCCCAGCTTCGCCGGGATCACGCCGCCAAAGAGAATCCCCAGCGCCGTGCTCAGCTGCCAGCTGCTCCAGAGCGCCAGGCCCGCGCCCAGAAAAAACCAGTGCTTGTGCGGCGCCGCCGTGCCATTCTCGTACTCGATAATCGCCACGGCGTAGGCCTCGTCGGTCAGCAGATAGGCCAGCAGCCAGCGCCACCGCCGGCCGAGCGTGCGGACATACGGCGCGATCGAGGCGCTGTAGAGCAGGTGGCGCAGATTGACCAGCGTGGCGGTCACAATCATCACCAGGCCGGGCGCGCCCGCGGCGACCAGCTTGGGTGATCACAAACTGCGACGAGCCAGCAAAAACTACCGCCGACATCGCCTGCGCCACCAGCGGCGGGATGCCGGCGCTGACCGCCAGCGCGCCGTAGAGCAGGCCGAACGGCGCCGTGCCGACGAGGATCGGCAGCTCGGCCCGCACGCCGGCCCAGAAAGCTTGAGAGGGTGTTTGCATCGCGGCAGTATAGCCGCGCCGGGCAAACCGGGCGACCACGTGGCGCGCAATGTGCGATGATGCCGGCCAGGAGGAGCAATGTATGCGAGCAGTGGTGATGCGCGGCGCCGGCGGCCCCGAGGTGCTGTCGGTCGATGAGATAGCGGTGCCAGAGTTTGGCGCCGATGAGGTGCTGGTCGCGGTGCGGGCCGCCGGCCTCAACCGCGCCGATCTGGCGCAGCGAATGGGGCGCTACCCCGCACCGGCTGGCGTGCGCCCCGACGTGCTGGGGCTGGAGTTTGCCGGCGTGGTCGCCGCCGTCGGCGCCGAGGTGCGGCGCTGGCAGGTGGGCGACCGGGTGTTTGGCATCGTGGCCGGCGCGGCGCAGGCCGAGTTCGTGGCGACCGCCGCCGATCTCCTGGCGCCTATCCCCGCGCCGCTCGATGATCTCACGGCGGCGGCGGTGCCCGAGGTGTTTATGACCGCGCTGGATGCGCTGGCGCAGGGCGGCCTGGCGGCGGGCCAGCGGGTGCTGGTGCATGCGGCCGGCTCGGGCGTTGGCACGGCGGCGGTGCAGCTGGCCAAAGCAGCCGGCGCGACGGTCTACGGCACGGCCCGCACCGCCGCCAAGCTCGATCAGGCCCGCGCGCTGGGGCTGGACGCCGGCTTCAGCGGCCCGCAGTGGGCGGCCGAGCTACGCACGGCCACCGGCGGCGCGGGCGTTGATCTGATCCTCGATTTCGTCGGCGCCAGCTACCTTGCCGATAACCTCGCCTCGCTCGCACCTCGCGGCCGGATTGTGGTAATCGGCACGCTCGGCGGGGCGCAGGCGGAGATCAACCTGGGGCTGCTGATGAGCAAGCGCGCGCAAATCATCGGCACGGTGCTGCGCAGCCGGCCGCGCGCCGAGAAAGCGGCACTGACCGCGGCGTTCACCACGACGGTGCTGCCGCTGCTGGCCAGCGGCGCGCTGCGCCCGGTCATCGACCGCGTCTTCGCCCTCGACGAGATCGCCGCGGCGCACGGCTTCCTGGAGTCCAACGCCAGCTTTGGCAAAGTCGTGCTAAACCTCGCCGCGCCGCAGCTCTAAGCCGCGCCGGGCCTGCGCCTGGAATCGCAGCGAGGAGCGTGGCCCGGCCACGCTCCTCGCCGCTGCGCCCGGCAGCCTCGTCGGCGCGCCATTGCGTCAACGCTGCTGCCGGGCCGCCACGCCCCTAGAGCGGGGCGATCTGGTACACGCACTCGGCCGCGCCACAGGCGCAGCACTCGGTCTCATTCCCCAGCATCCGCTCGCCGGTCATGGCGTGTAGCGCGCCGATAAAGACGCCCAGCGTGAAGGCGCAGTGCGGCGTGGCCGAGTGTTGGTCGGCGGTGCAGGCGCCCTCGGTGATGCGCACCTCGTAGCCGCCGCTCGGCCGCGCCGTGATACTCTGGACCACGCACAGCCGCGTGCCCTCGGCGCCTAGCGCATTGCCGAGAATCTTCTGCATTTCGGCACCATCTTTGACTTTGCCCATCAGTCCCAGGCTCTCGATCAGATTGTAGCCGCGCTGCCGGCCGGAGGCGACGATCGGCGCGCGGTCGGCGACCTCCTCGGTGCCGAGACGCAGGTACTGGAAGCAGGTCAGGCTCATAAAATCGCCCAGCGTGGGCCGTACTGATGTGGTGACTGATGTGGTCATGGATGTTGCTCCTAACACGTAGTTATAATTTTTGTGTGAGCCAGGCCACAGCTAGGCGACGCGCACCGTCACGTCGTTGCTGCTCATCGCCGCGGCCACCAGCTTGCCGGTGTCGCGCAACTCCAGGCGCACCATGCCCAGGTTGGCGTTGGCCCGCAGCGTGATCGCAAGCACAATCTGGGCGTTGACCGGCACGACGACCAGGTATCCGCCCTCGGCCCGCACGATGGTCTCCTCGGCCTTGCCGAGCTTGAGGTCGTTGGTCACCCGGACGGTGACGCCCATCATCGTCGCCGCAATCGCCCCCACGCGGTCGGGGTTGACATCCGGCCCCATCCGCGCCGAGATGAGCATGCCATCGCTGCTGATAACCGCCGCGCCTGAGATGTCGTTGGGGTTGTTGCTGACCAACTGCTCCAGAGCGTTGGCGATGTTTTCTGATCGGCTGGCCATGATCGAACTCCTTGAATATAGCAAGATGAGATATATCCGCGGCGCCGCTGCTGCGCCCGCAGCTGGGCCTGGCGGCGACGACATTGGAAGCAATGAGGCGAGGATGGGACCACGTTTAGGGCTGCGCGCCCAGCGCAATGCGATCAAGCAGTGCCAGCAGGACATCGCGGACCTGCTCGGGATCGGTGCCGACACATGGCAGCACCGGGATCGACGGCGGCAGGCCCAGCCGCTGATGAATATAGCCGGCTGGCAGCGCGCCCGGCGCGTCCTGCTTGTTGGCCACGACCACAAACGGCGTGTCGGTGATCTCCGCAAACCGCGTGATCAGGCTTTTGGTCTCGGCAAAGTGGCCGGGCCGGCAGCTGTCCACCAGCACAACGTAGCCCAGGCAGCCCTACATCAGCAGCTCCCACATGAAGTCGAAGCGGACCTGGCCGGGCGTGCCAAATAAAAACAGCTTGTGCTCGTCATCAATCGTCAGAATGCCGTAGTCGAGTGCTACGGTGGTGTGAGTTTTGAGCAGCCGCTCATCGGCGCCCGAGACCTCGGCCTCGGTGTCAACGACCTCGATCTCGCTGACGCTGCCGATGAAGCTGGTCTTGCCCGCGGAGTAGCCTCCTGTGATTACGATTTTGTAGCTTGCCATGCGCCTGCCTCGTGGGCCGTGATGCGGCCGAGCCGCTCTCTGATTGCTCGGACGACGCCGAGAAACCCAGGGCTGGCGGCGGGTGCGGCGGCCCGGCGGGCCGGGGCTGGCAGCGCCACCGGCGCGGGCGGCGGCTCGGCGATGACACGCACAACCCCCATCGCCAGCAGCCGCCCCACGATCTGCATAGTGAGCGAAATGCTGTAGCCGGTGCAGCCAGCGACCTCAGTGATCGTGACCTCGCCAATGATCTGGCTGAGCATCCGCCACTCATCCACGCTCAGCGACACCGAGCTGCCAGGCTGCTCCAGCTGCGCTCGCAGCGCCAGCCGCGTCGTGGGGCTGAGCTGCGGCGGCGCGTGCAGCGCCGCCCGCTGAAGGCCCTCGCTGATCAACCAGTCAATCGGCCGCTGAATGCCAACCCGCGGATGGTCGTTGGGGCCGGGCGCCACAAAGGTGAAAAACGCATCACTCCACTCAAACAGCCGCAGCGCCGCCTCCTCGCCCAGGATCGACGGGTGATTTTGCGGCCCCACCAGGATCGCCGCGTTGATCAGCTGGCCGGCGTCGAACCACAGCACGGCCCGCTGACTCTCCTGCCGCAGCAGCAGCCGGCCGGTTTTTTGGCTGCTCGCAAACACATGCAGCAGGTCAACCAGTGACATATCGCTCAAATTGCCTTCGAGAGTCATGGTTCGCTCCTGGGTCGCTAGGGTCACATGCTTGCCGGCCGGCAGGTGACGCAGCCGGTCGGCTGTCGCGTGTGCGATCAGCGCGCAGCGTGCTCAGATGTTGGGTCAGTGCGGTGGGTGAGATTGAGATGCGGTGGTCGTAGTTGGCCGATTGTGCGGGGAACGCAATCTGCTGCCGTGCTGTATCTCTGTGGTGAGTATAGCGCTCCGGTGCGGCCATGTGTGTGAAGAAATGGTTCAGTTGGGGTACACAATTCTTCACGGAAGCTACGGTCGACAGTCGTAAATCTGGCCCGTCTGGCATCACCGCCCTGTGAGGAGAATCAGTGCTGCCGTGGTGCTCGCTGCGGCTCGCTGGGCGGCGGTGGGTGCGGCCGGCGCCTATGCTGCGCCCGTCAGCGCCCGCGCCATGAGTTCCTGCGCCAGCGCATCAAGGTAGCGCCGCAACGCCATATCGTGGTAGAGGACGACGCAGACGCCTTTGTAGCCGAGCCGTTTGGTTGGTTTGTCAGCTGTCCGGGCGTCTACATGGCCTTTGATCACGGCGCTGATAGCAGTCACCTCGCGCCAATACGCCTGTAGCTCGCCAGCGTCCTGATCGGCGCGCGACATAATCTCTAAGGCGGAACTTTGCTTCGTCCAGTGCAAACGAGCTGCGGAGGAGATGCAACCAGTGGCGAATAACTGTGGGGTTGCTGTTGCCAAATTTCAGGACCGTCTCGCCTTTGGCGCCCTCGCCCAAGTACAGCATCGCGAGCGCAACGTGGTTCGCCTGCCGCTGCTCCGTAATGGTGTCAAGCAGCTGCTCGGCCTTCTCCCGCTCGGCCGCAATCCGATCCAGCCGGCCCTGCCGATGGGCCGCGGCTGCTAGCGCAATATTCCGGCTCGTCGCGGCGGTCTCGCGCTCGAGCAGCGCGACCTGCTGCGCGGGCGTCAGTACGATGTCGCGCACCCACAGCGTCAGCGTGTTTTTGGGCGGCCCCAGCTTTTTGACGATCTCGCCGAGCGACCAGCCCTGCCGTCGCAGTTCGCGCGCCTCTTGGCGCAGCTCCTCAGAATACTTTGTACCACGCGGCATGGTTATCTCCGATAAAACACGATAAATATATCGCTATTATATAAGAGATAAGTCCGATTGTCTACGAGGGTTTCTTGGTCGGGCGGCCACGCTTTGGCCGATGCGCTAGGAACGCCTCAACGCTTTGTGCCTCAACCACCCACTGGCTGCCAATCTTGCGACCAGCAATATCGCCGCGATACAGCGCATCGCGGATCGTTCCCATCGCGACCCCATACTTTTTGGCCGCCTCACTCAGCGACAGCAAGGTTTCATCTGGCATTAGCAGTTCTCCAGACGCAAAAAAAGCACTCGTGCTATTTTACACGGGTGCATGATTACAGAAATTAAAACACATCAGCCAGAGGTTCGAACCCCTGGCTGATGTGTTTTGTGGTGGAGCTTGAGGCGCTCGAACCCTCTACCTCAACACTGCCAGTGTTGCGCTCTCCCAGATGAGCTAAAGCCCCGAGACTGCTCTGCTATTCGCCGCCTGCCGAGCACTCTAGGCGATACTTGGTTGTCGCTGCGCTGTCGCAACGTGGGGTATTTTACCCGCCCTTTTTGAGATTGTCAAGCCCCCAGCCGGAGTAATTTTGCAGCAGTTTTGGCGCTGCTAGACCCTGCTAAAAGCATCAGCCAGAGGTTGATGGCCTCTGGCTGATCAATGGTGGAGCTGGAGGGATTCGAACCCTCGACCTCGTCATTGCGAACGACGCGCTCTCCCAACTAAGCTACAGCCCCATTGACGGGGCGGAGTATAGCATGGCAGGGCCACACTGTCAAACCGTGTCCGGCTCGCGGGTGCAGGCAAAGGTTGTCAGCAGGATTTCGGCGTGCAGGCGGGATAATTGCGATAGGGATGGCGCGTTGGCTGCGCTCGTTCTGCTTTGACTTGGGCAATCGCCGCCGCCACCCGCGGGTCACGTGACGGCGCAGGGGCGAGTGTGGGAGCCGCAGGTGATGGATGTGCCGCCGGTGGTGCCCCCGCACGCCGCCGGCGGGGCCGGCGCTGTGGCGCGGGCCGCAGGGTCATGGCCTCCGTCCAGCGGTCACTTTTGAGCCACGCGCGCACGGTTGCGACCGCTTCGGCCCCGGCCGCATCCCAGATCATGCCGGCCTGTTTCAGCCGCGCACTGACCACCTGTTTGCAGGCGCTTTCGATACTCCCACTGCCGACCTGAACGCCCTGCGCCCGATACGCGGGATAGTTCATTCGCGCCTGGTGATACGTGTAGTAGGTACTCGCCGTCACCACATCGCCACCACGCGCGGCGAAGGTCGCCAGCACCGCCAGGACGCCCACCACATCGCCGGCCCACAGTCGGTCCAACTGCTGGTACGCCCAGGGCGCCCGCTGCGAACCCGTCTCGCCCCAGATCGTGGTCGCCGCCAGCCAGAGATAGCTGCTCGCATGATACCAATCCAGAATCTGGATGGCTTCGGGGAAATACTCAGTCGCGAGATTCCAAATCCAATGGGCGCCATCGCCGAGGACGATCACCTCGGCGGCTGTCAGGACACCGCGCCGGGCGGCCTCATACCACAGCTGCTCGCCAAATGCAGCCGCCGGCTGGAGGGTCGCCAGATAGCTGGGCGCCTCGGCGTGAATCGTGATCTGCTCCGGCCGCACGCGGTCGGGGCGGGTCGTGGTGGTGTAACAACAGCCGACCTTGACCTCGCTCCAGCCGTCCGTGTGGAGGTGCGCCAGCACGCCATCCATGCTGATGTACAGGCGGCTGGGGGCGGGCGCGCTGACCGTCGGCAGCAGCTGGTCGCGGCGGACTCGGGCGACGGCGGTCGCCTGCTGGGTGAGCAGCACCTGGCCGAGATCTTCGGTGGCAGCCCGCACGGTGTTGGGCGCGACCGTGACCAACGTGCGCCGTTCCAGCACATCGGCCGCGGCGGCAAACGAGTCCTGCGTGGCGCCGAGGAGCGCGAGCACCTCATTCAGATTGGCACTCCGGCCACCGGGGACCAGCTGGAGGCGAGTATCGTCGGGGGCGTGGGCCTGGCGGCAGGTGCCACAGTGAGAGACGGCCCGCGCGAGCGTGATGGGTCCGAGCGTTGTCAGGAGGTGGGCCGGACGGTGGCGCTGGTAGCGCGCCCTGGCGCCACAGGCGCAGGGAACGGTCGGCGCGGGCGTGACCGGCAGCGCCTGGGTGACGACGCTGGCCAGCAGCAGGGTGCCGAACTCCTTCAGCCCGCGGAAGACGGCGGCCTCCAGGGTCGCGAGCGTGGCGGTTTCCTGCTGCGCTGCGGTCTGGAGGGTGGTCAGGAGCAGCGCCAGGTGGGCCTGGAGCTGCTGGATACAGCGCGTCGCGGTCCAGGGATGTGGTAGGATCGATCATCACGTGCTCCTCAGATTGATGGGTTGGTACAACGTCCATCATACCTGGTGAGCGCGTGATCTCTTCTGACAACCTTTGCCTACACCCAGCGAGTGCTGCGCGGCAGATCAATGCACTCATCGTCCGCTGACAGATGACGATGCAGCTGCATCGTCATCTGTCAGCTCCTCGTCCTTCGTCTCCTCGTCCCCTCGTCTCCTGAAAACTGAAGACTGACGACTGAAAACTCCGCTGAAAACTGAAGACTGATGACTGAAAACTCGCCTGCAACTTCTGGCGGGCGGGCGTCGTCGGATGGGTATACGTGGAGGATGGACATGGTACTGTCAATGTTTGGTGGCTCGAAGGATGTGCGGCGGACGGCCTTCCCGCAGGGCGAGCAGCTGATCGCGGTGTTTGGCGGCGTCGAGGTTGACCTGTCGCAGGCCCCGCTCGCGCCCGACACCTATATCTCGGCCCTGGCATTTTGTGGCGGCGTCAAGCTCATTGTCCCGCGCGGCACCGAGGTGCTGTTCTCAGGCTTTGCGATCTTGGGCGGGCGCGGCTACAAGCAGCGCGACGGCGAGGCGAGCCGCGATCACAGTGCGCGGGTCCACCTGAACGGCGTCGCGATCCTCGGCGGCATCGAGGTCGTCGAGGTCTAGCGCCGTGGCCCCGTGATCGGGGTCTAACACTGCTGTGATAGAATAGCGACGCTCGGGGATTGCCCGAGCGTCTGTGTATTTAAGGAGGCGCCGTGCCGCGCTCCCCTCGCCCGCTCGCCGCCGCGCTCCTAGCGCTCGTATTGAGCAGCTGCGGCGTCGCCGACAGCCAAGCGCCGGCCGCCACGACCGCCACTGCGATCCCAGCGACCGCCGCGCCCACCGCCGTCGCCGCTGCGACTCCCACGAGTGCAGCGACGCCTACCCTCACTGCTGCGCCGTCGGCCGTGATTCCCACCGCCATCGTCTTTCCTACTGAGACGCCCGGCGGTGAGCAGTCCGAGGCTGGTCCGTTCCCCCAGGCCCGCGCGCTGTTTCCTGGCATGCGCCGTGGTGACGACTGGGGCAACCTTTTTCAGCTCGACGCACTCGAAAGCTATGATCTCACCTACTCCGCCGTTGTCACCTTTACCGACAAGCTGAGTACGACTTCCGGCTTTTCCCAGACCTACCACCAGGCGAAGGTACGACCGGACGGCACCTACCTTATTGAGTCCCGCTACACTGGAAGGCAACCACTGGAGATAGCGCAGGTGCCACGCAATATCTATAACCTAGCACTCATGAAGGGTGGCAAGATCTATCGCAAATACGGGGACGAGTACGACTGTGATGAGTACGAACTTCAGACCGATGTAGAGCTAGGTGGTGGCCAGGAGCTGGGGCCGGACGAGAATCCATTCAACAACAATATTCCAGGAGGCTTTTTGGGCAACGTGGGCGAGGCCGAGGAGGTTGGGCGGGGCGAGTTGATAAACGGCGTCCGTACCGTCCACTACCGCGTCAGCCAGATCGAGGTGCCATTCTGGATCAACATCGATATTGTCGGCGTCCCGGCCGGCAGCGGTGAGGCCTGGGTGGCCGAGGACACTGGTATTCTGGTCAAGTACAGCGTTGATGCAATCGTCACCGCCGAGCAGTTGGCACCCTTCAGCCATGAGCCGCCGATCTTGCCAACCACGATGCACTGGGAGTACAGCGTCGGGCAGATTAATCAGCCGGTGACGGTGGTCGCGCCGACGGGCTGTGTGGTGACGCCGTATGAGGCCGAGCCGACGCCGGAGGACAGCGAGCCGACCGACGAGCCAGCGCCGAGCGACAGCGACCCAGCCGCAACGCCGGCGCCGTAGCCAAAACGTGGATGGTACAATCCGAGCGCCCCGGCACCTCGCCGGGGCGCTGGTGATTCTGATGAGCGTACTTTTTATCATGCTGGACGGCGTAGGCCTGGCGCCGGCCGGGCCGAGCAACGCCGTCGCCGATGGGCTGGGCGGCCTCGCGGCCCGCATTGGCGCGCCGCTGGACAGCGCGCTCGCGGTGCGCGGCCCTGGCGTTGCAGCGCACGGCATTGACGCCACGCTGGGCGTGCCGGGCCGGCCGCAGAGTGGCACCGGCCACACCACGATCTACGGCGGCTACAACGCGGCGGCGGCGAATGGCCGGCACCAGCCCAGCTTCCCGACGCTGGCGATGCAGGCGCGGCTGCGCGAGGACAGCCTGTTTCACGCGGTCCGCGCGCGCGGCGGGCGGGCGGCGTGGGCCACGGCGGCGCTGAACTATCCGCCGCCGCCGGGCGCCCGGCATGTGCGCTACACCGGCGGCATGTGGGCCGCGCTGGGCGCCGGCCTCGCAATCGGCGACCTGGCGGCGCTGGAGCGCGGCACCGCGCTGGGCTGGGACCTTGACCACCACCTGGCGCGGCGGCGGCCGGGCTGTGAGCATCTGCCGCTGCTGGCGCCCGACGAGGCGGCCGCTCGGCTGGTCGCCATCGCCGCCGCCCACGACCTGACGGCCTTCGACTGCTATCTGCCCGACCTGGCGGGCCACGGCCGGCTCGATATAACTCTGGATGCGGCACTGGCGCTGGTCGATGCGGTGCTGGCCGCGCTGCTGGACCGCCGCCCAACCGCGCTGACCGTCGTCGTCACCAGCGACCACGGCAACGTCGAGGACCTGACCACCGCAGTTCACACCCGCAACCCGGTGCCGCTGATCGCCATCGGGCCGGGCGCCGCGCGGATTGCGCCGGTCGAGTCGCTGGATCAGATCATGGCGGCGCTGCTGACGATGCTATGACCGAGGAGCCGATGAACGAGCAAAGCATTCTTGCGCTGCTGCAGGCGGCGCTGGCCGAGCAGGGCGCGGCCGGCTGGCTGGTCGGCGGCGCCCTGCGCGACCGCTTGCTGGGCCGCACCAGCCATGATCTCGATGTGGCGGTCGCGGGCGACGCGCTGCGGCTGGCGCAGACGGTCGCCGACGGCAGCGACGGCCGCCTGGTGACGCTGGACGCCGCGCGCGGCACCGCCCGCGTAGTCTGGCCCGCCCACGGCTGGCAGCTGGACCTAGCGCAGCTGCGCGGCGCCACGCTGCTCGATGACCTCCGGGGCCGCGACTTCACCGCCAACGCCCTGGCGCAGCCGCTGGATGAGCCTGGCGCCGCGCTGATCGACCCGTGCGATGGCCAGGCCGACATTGCCGCCGCGGTGCTGCGGCCGTGCAGCCCCACCGCGCTCCGCGATGACCCGGTGCGGCTGCTGCGGGCGGTGCGCATCGCCGCGACGCTGGGCTGGGCGCTGGCGCCTGAGCTGGTCGCCGATCTATCAGCGCACGGCGCACTGATCACCACGGTCGCCGCCGAGCGCGTCCACGCCGAGCTGGCGCAGCTGCTCGCGCTGCCGCACGCTGCCGACTGGCTCGACGTGCTGGATCAGGCCGGCATCCTCACCGCGCTGATCCCCGAGCTGGGGCCGGCGCGCAGCTGCGAGCAGCCCGGCGGCTACCACTGCCTGCCGGTGCTGGCCCATCTGCTGGAGGCGGTGCGCTGCTGGGAGTGGCTGGCCACGCAGCTGGCCGGCACGCCCTGGAGCAGCATTGCCCAGCCGCCGCTGGCCGTGCAGCGCTGGCCCGACCTCGCGGCGCCGCTGGTGTTCGGCGCCGAGCTGCGGGCGCGCATGGCCGCGCCGGTGGACGGCGTTGCGCGCGGCGCTATCTTTAAGCTGGCGCTGCTGCTCCACGACAACGCCAAGCCGCAGACCAAAGCGATCAAGCCTGACGGCAGCGCGTCGTTCTACGGCCACCAGACGGTCGGCGCCGAGGTCGGCGCCCAGATCGCGCGCCGCCTGCGCTGGAGCCGCGCGGCGGTTGACTACATCGAGCTGGTGATCGCCGAGCATATGCGGCCCGGCCAGCTGGCCGAGGCCGCCGACCGGCTGACCAGGCGCGCGCTGTATCGCTTTTTCACCGCCACCGGCGACGCCGGCCCCGATGTGCTGCTGCATATGCTCTGCGACTACCTGGCGATGCGCGGTCCCAACCTTGACCCGGCGCGTTGGCAGGCGACGGTCGCGTGGGTCAATGCCGCGCTGACGCAGTGGTACGCCGCGCCCGAGACCGTGCGGCCCACGCCGCTGGTCACCGGCCACGATCTGATGACTAGCCTGGGGATTCCCGGCGGGCCGGCGCTCGGCCGGGTGCTCGCGCGCCTCCGCGAGGCCCAGGCGACCGGCGAGATCACGACGCAAGCGGCGGCGCTGGCCCTCGCCGCGCAGCTCTATGGCCAGTCGTCGCCGGAGGGCGATCGGTAAGCTGCCCCACAAAATCGGCGCTAGCCGTGAGCGCCGCGGTGCTGTATGATAGCCCAACCGAGTGACTGACAACCTGGATTAATGCAAGGAGGCTCCGCAATGAAGCTCTGGATTCGCAGCATGCTTGGCTGGATGGTTGTGCTGCTACTCGCGGCGTGCGGTGCGGCCGCCACGCCCACGTTTACCGCCGTGCAGCCCGCGACGATCAGCGCTGGCAGCGCCATCCCGGCGCCCAAAGATGCCGTGGTGCTGACACTCAGCGGCAAGATCAAGCAGACCAACGCCAGCGGCAAGCTAGACTTCGACATGGCGACGCTGGAGCAGCTTGGCACCGTCAAGTACACGGTCCTCGACCCGTTCTTGAAAAAAGATGTTACCTACGAGGGCGTGCTCCTGACCACGCTGCTGGCCGCCGCCCAGTCCGATGCGGCCGCCACCACGCTGCAGGCCGTGGCGATCAACGACTACAAGGTCCCGATGCCAATGACTGTGACCAAGTACGCCGTGCTGCTGGCCACCAAGCGCGATGGCGAGCGCATGCCGGTCGCCGACAAAGGCCCGATTGAGATCGTCTTTCCCTACAACACCGAAAAGCTCGATCACACTCTGTACGATCCGTTCTGGGTGTGGCAGCTGCGCAGTCTGGAGGTCCAGTAAGTGCGACGCACCTGGCTGATCTGGCTGGGTGCGGGCGGGCTAGCTGCGTTGCTGGTGCTGTCGATCACGGCAACGCTGGTGATTATTGGCCAGATCTCAGACACCCTGCCAATTTTTACGCTGGAGGAGGGGATTTGGGCGCCGGCGCAGCAGGAGCGGGAGTGGCTGCGCCTTCAGTCGCTGCTGAGCCAGCGGGCGCTGGGGGCCGAGATCGACGCCGCGGCCTATGGGCAGCAGCGCGACCTCGCACTGAGCCGCATCACAATCACGCGGGACACCTTTTTGCCGGGCAGCGGTCGGCCAGTGACTGACAAAGAGCAGGTGCTGATCGATACGCTGGTGGAGCAGAGCACGCGCTTTTATCAGGCTGTGACCGCTGAGCTGCCATCGCCAGCGGAGGCCCAGCAGCAGCTGCCGCTGGTCAACAAGATTACCAGCGATACCCATGATTTTCTCAACCTCCGGCGCGACGCGAACTTTTCCATTACCAAAGCGCTGCTCGGGCTGCTGTCCACGCTGCGGACTGTGGAGCTGGGGACGCTGAGCGGGCTGGTGCTGGTCGGCGCCGTGATCGCCTGGCTGACACAGCGCTCGCTGCGCTCGAACTTGCGCACGGCCTATGAGACCTTGCAGCAGCGCGCGGAGGAGCTGGAGCGATCCGAGGCCCAGCTCACGACCGCCAGCCATCTTGCTGAGGAGCGCAACGCCGCGCTGTCGCAGGCCCTCGCCGACGTTCAAGCCAGCGCGCAGACGCAGGCCCAGCTGGCCAGCACCGTCGAGCAGCTGACGCTGCCGATCATTCCGGTCATGGCCGGCGTGCTGGTGATGCCGGTGGTCGGCCGGCTCAGCACCGAGCGCTGGGACGCCGCGATGCAGCGCCTCCTGAGCTTGATCGTCGCCGAGCAGTGCCGCATGGTGGTCATCGATGTGACCGGCGTGGATGATCTGGGGCCGGTCGCGGCGCGTCTCCAGCAGACCGCGCAGGCCGTGCGGCTGCTGGGCTGCACGCCGGTGCTCGTCGGTATCTCGGCAGGCGTGGCCCAGGCGCTGGTCGCCGCCGGCTTCGACGCTGCCACGCTGCCGACCTATGCCAGCCTTCAGCAGGCGATTGGCTGGGCCGTTCAGCACCTGCCACGCCGGGATCGCGCGCGCTAAATCTCGCCCGCACCGCACCCCGCGCCCGCCGTGAACCAATCACGGCGGGCGCGGCTGTTGGGTGGTTTAAATCATTTTGACAGGGTTAGTGCTCGTCGCACATCCTGGGCGACGAGCGCCTATAGCAGCAAGCAAGCCGCTGATTTCTCTACAAGGGCAGTTCAAGAAAGTATGTCCGAAATGTACGAACAAGGCGCTCATCCTTTTGCCATGTCGGTCCACCGGCTGCGAAGTGTCGCTAGGATACCTGCTCCGTGACGGCTCCCAGGGCCGAGGCACCTGGGCTTGGACCAAAGGGCGCCCCGCTTTGCTGACCGTGCCCGGCTGAGCGTGACGGTTTTTGGCGTCTCCTCGACGGGCCGATGCAACATCACCGGCACGGTACCCACTTTCGTGAGGATCAGCCGCCTGCCATCGAGCCGCACGCCATTGCCATACTGCGGATACGTGATGCTATCGTAGCGACCAATCCGGTTGAACCGGGGAAAGCCCGCCGCGGCGGACCCAGCCTTCACGCGCCGAAAAGCCGGTGTCCTCTGATCGAAGCAGTGCGCTCATCCCATCCCTCAAGATGGTGGGCGTTCATGTCTAAAGACACGCCATCGTAAGCGCCGCCCTGCGGCCAGCTGGGGAGCGAGCCGGTATAATGGCGGCGACTGAAAGGCGATCCGATGAGCTATGAATTTCTGCCGGCACAAAACTTTCTGGGCCTGCCCGACGAGCTGAGCGCGCACGACACGAGCGGCGTCTGGCTGCTGCCGGTGCCATACGAGCTGACGACCAGCTACGGCCAGGGCACGCGCCGCGGCCCGGCGGCGCTGCTGGAGGCCTCGCGCCAGGTTGAGCTGTACGACCGCGAGTTCGACCGCGAGTGCGCGCTGGACTGGGGCGTCCACACGCTGCCGGCGCTGGCGCCCAACTACCACTCGCCCGAGACGGCCCACGCCGAGATTGCGGCGGCGGTCGCGGCGCACGCCGGCAGCGGCAAGCTGCTGTGTGTGCTCGGCGGCGAGCACTCAATCTCCGGCTCGGTGGCGCGCGGGCTGCACAGCGTCCACGGCCCGTTTCGCACCGTGCAGCTCGACGCCCACGCCGACCTGCGCGACGAGTACGAGGGCACGCCCTTCTCGCACGCCTCGGCGATGCGGCGGGTGATCGACGCTGGCGGCGGCCCGGTGCTGCAGCTGGGGATTCGCTCGCTGAGCGTGGACGAGGCCGCGTTTATCAAGAGCGACCCCGACAAAGTGCAGACGTTTTTTGCCGAGCAAGTTCATGCCGGCGAGCACCGCGCGGCGCTGGCCGAGTTTGTGCGCGGCCAGCCGGTGTTTTTGACGATTGACATCGACTGCTTCGACGCCGCGCTGATGCCTGCGACCGGCACGCCCGAACCGGACGGCCTGCGCTGGGCCGAGGTGCTGGACATCGTGCGGACGGTGGTGGCGCACGCCGGGCAGGTCATCGCGTTCGACGTGATGGAGCTGGCGCCGATCCCCGGCATGCAGGCGCCCGACTATCTGGCCGCCAAGCTGACGTATAAAGTGATGAGCCTGATCATGGCCGGGCGGTCACAGTGAGCGCCCCGATCCGCGCGCTGATCTTCGACTTCGACGGCCTGCTGGTCGACACCGAGGCCTCGGCGTATCTCAGCTGGCAGCGGCTGTTTCGCGAGCTGGGCGCCGAGCTGCCGCGCGCCAAATACCAGCTGGACATTGGCACCAGCGGCCAGTTTGACGCCATCGCCGAGATTGAGGCCCAGACCGGCCGGCGCCTGGACTGGGACGAGCTATGGGCGCAGCGCATGGCCTTGCGCGCCGAGATCAGCGCCGCGCAGCCGCTGATGACCGGCGTGTTGACGCTGCTGGACGCCGCGCGCGCCGCCGGGCTGCCGCTGGCGGTGGCATCGTCGAGCGACCACGCCTGGGTGAGCGGCTGGCTGGAGCGCCACAGGATCAGCGATTATTTTCAGTGCGTCCGCACCCGCGACGACGTGGCGCGGATCAAGCCGGCGCCCGACCTGTTTTTGAGCGCGGCGGCGGGCCTCGGCGTTGACCCGGCGAGCTGCCTGGTGTTCGAGGACTCGCCGAACGGCATGCGGGCGGCGCTGGCGGCGGGCATGCGCTGCGTCGCGGTGCCAACCGAGCTGACCAGCGACCTCGTGCAGCCGCCGGTGACGCTGACGCTCGCGTCGCTGGCCGCGCTGCCGCTCGCCGACATTCTGGTGCAGGCCGAGCGCGGCGCGGTCCCCGCGGTCACAGTGCAGGTCGGCGATGACCCCGCGGCTTGACCGGCTGGTGCCGCTGCTGACGCTGCTGCTGGCCGGGCTGGGCATCGTCTTTCTGCTGGACGCCAGCCCGACAGGCGCGGTCTTCAACTTCGGCGGCGACCTGCCGCGGCTGCCGGTAGCCTGGCCGCTGGTCGCGGTGCTGGCGGCGCTGGCCGGCGCCGGCGTCGAGTTCGTGGTGCGCGCCCACCCACGCTTCACCCGCCGCTCGCTGACGGCGGTGCGCCTCGGCCGCTGGCGCGCCGACCTGCTGGCGCCGCTGTGGATTTGCCGGCCCTGACGCCGCCGGCGGTCTTCGCGTTTTTCCGGCTGTTCCGCGGCGATTTTGGCACGGCGGCGTACTTAGGCGTGCTGGTCGGGACCGGCGCGCTGCTGCTGGCGGTCTATACGCTGCAGCACGCCATGCTGTTTGGCACGACGCCGCAGTACGCCGCGGCCCGCACCGCGCTGGGCGTGGTGGCCTATCTGCTGGCGTTCGGGGTGTTTGCGGCGGTGGCCTTCAATCGCTACCGCACGCTCTACTCGGCGCTGCTGATCCTGCCGACCGCGACGCTGCTGGGCTATGACCTGCTGCGCCGGCGGCGGCGGCATCCGTGGCTGGCGGCGTGGGTCCTGGCGGTCGGGATGGTCGAGGCCTACTGGGTGCTGGGGTTTTGGCCGGCGCCGTTTCTGCTGAACGCGGCGGCGCTGCTGGTGGTCTTCTACGGCGCGAGCGGCGTGCTGCAGCACAGCGAGGAGGGCCAGATCAGCCGCGCGGTGCTGGTGGAGTACGGCCTGCTGGTGATCGGCGGGCTGGCGCTGCTGGGCGTCGCTGGCTTCGTCATCGCGCAGCGCCTCGCCGAGGGGCTGGGCTAGCGCGGGGAATGCTCGGGTGGCCATGAGACACTGCGGCCACCCGGCGTGGGCTTTATGAGGGCAATGACAACGGGTAGAATATTACTGGGCGCCGAGCAGGACGACGTTGATTAAGCCAGCAACATCGGGGTGGGCTGCGAGGAGTTCATCGTTGGTTAGAAAAGCCGTGGCACCGGCCCCTACCGCAGCCATTACCGGGATCGCATCGGGCAGTAACAGTTTTCGTTTGCCATTCCCGGCACGTGCTACCAGGTCCGCCGCTAGTTCCATCAAGTCACGATCAATTGCAGGGTGACAACACCGCTCGTATCGTACAAAACGTCCGATAGGCATCAGCGAGCTGTGTGTTGCCGGTCCGCAGGGGATGCACCAATGTCTCAGCGACAGTGATCGCGGAGGTCACAACTGTCAGATGTCCATCAATGAGTGCGTCGAAGAATGGCGCAACTCGCGGAAAGAATGTTGGATGCTGCTCGGCGTAATAAATCAGTGGTGCAGTATCAAGCCCAACGGTAGTGCCATGTAGCTCATCTACCTATCCTATCCTTCGCGCTCCTCCCGCACAAATGCCTGGGCATCCATGCCGAGCGGCGCATTCACGGCCGCGCCAGCGATCTTACTGGCACGATGCAGGCCCGGCGTCGCTGCCTGACGAGCTAGGGCCGCCGTAAACTGAGCGCGCACCGCGGCAAGCAGATCGGCAGTGCGGTCGGTGGTGTTCGCTGGTGTTCGCTGCTGGGCCTGCGCGAGCAGCTCCTCGTAGCTTGCGAGGTCAAGGATAACGCCGGTCCGCTGGCCGTGCCGGTCAACAATATACTGTGGCTCTTGCATCGTGGCCCTCTGCAGAGGCTGATCGATTTTAGTGTACCAGTAGGTATGATGAATGCAAGGCTGTGTTATCGTTTGAACCCATGTTACCTGCTACCAGATCGTCGCTCGCTGCGTAGAAAAGCAGTGTATTGAGGATGCTATGAAACAGTTCCTGCACCAAACAATTTTTCGCAGCCCTGGCCAGCGGGTATTCGGAATGGTCGCGCTGCTCTACGGTGTAGCCGCGCTCGCCGTCGCGCTCACCCGGATGACGATGTCGCACTTCGGGGCCACGCTGCTGCTGATCGGGCTGATGAATATGTTCCTGGGGGCGGCGGAGCTGCTGCCGCACAAGCAAATTATCGCCGCGGGGGCGCTGCGGACGCTGGTTGTGCTGTGTGGCGTCGCCAGCCTTGCTCTGGCGGCGCTGGTGCGCTAAACAGCGCGGCCGCCGCATTTTCATTGGATGCGGCGGCCACACTCGCTATCCATGTCCCAGCCTGGCCCGCCCGATCTAGCGCGCTGCGAGCGGGCGCCAGCCGACGAGATCGCCGTCGAAGCCGGCAAGCTTGCCGCCGGCCAGGTCGAGCACCTCGATGCGAAAGCCGCTCAGCTCCACGGCGATGCGCTGCCCGTCGGGGCTGACGGCGAGGCCCGATGGTACGGCGCTGGCGTACACCGCGATGCCGCGCTCCACGCCGTCAAGCGCGCTGCGGACGATCTCCACGCCCAGCCCCGCATGATCGATGGCCAGCACCACACCGGCGCTGTCGGGCAGCCAGGCAGCCGCCGTGACCGAGCGCTGCGGATCGTCCACAAAGGTGTGCGCCAGCCGCCCGTCGGCGTGATACAGCTGCCACTGGCTCGGTCGGTCGGGGCTGCCCACGCGCGGTGTTCCGAGATACCACTGACCGTCCGGCGACGGCATGACGATCCCAGGCAGCGGCGGTGCAGCCGGCGCCGTGCGCACGGTGGCGCGGCCGGCCGCGACATCAACGTCGAGCACCAGGGCTGGCAACGGGCTGCTGGCGTCGGTGTATCCGCGCTGACTTATTGTGAGCCGCCGGCTATCAGCGCTCCATGCTGGCGGCGCATACCCCAACGGCGCCCGCGCGCTGTAGAGCAGGTGGCCCTCCCGATCAAGCACCCGCAGCTGGTCACTCTGCTTCTGATCGCGCCCGCGCACGGCGAGCGCCGCGCCATCGGGCGACCAGGCGGCCGAGGCACTATATCCCTCGATGCCGTCCAGCGCTGGCAGCGGCGCCGCGGTGCCGGCCGCGACATCAACTCTGAACCAGTGGTACGTGATCTGTGAGGGACCCTCTGGCGGTCCAGGCCAATTCTCAGTCAGGGCGACGAGCAGCGTTGATTGAGGCGGCGACCAGCCGTACATCGTCATCTCAACGCGCACCTGCGCCGCCGGCTTGGCAATTGGCAGCGGCACCAGATGTCCAGTCTGCGTATCAAAGATTGCGACCACCCCAATCTCCGTTTGCTCGCGCGCCGGCCCATCGAACTGGCAGGTGATAGCAAGGAAGCGTCCATCGGCTGACCACTGGCCCGACTGCGCGAGCGCGCTGGTCGAGCGGCCGCAGGCCGGGTCGGCGGTTAGCCAGAGCGGGTCGTGGCCCTCGATGTGGGCGACCAGCATGCGGTCGGGCGCGGTGTAGACGAGCGCCGGCGGCCCAGCCGCAAACTGCGCGGCGAGCGTGGCGGCCGGCAGCGCGCTCAGGGGTGTGGCGGTGGGCGGCGGTGTGGGCGCGGCGGTCTCAGTTGTGGTGACGCTGGGCGCCGGTGTGGGCGTGGCGGTATGAGTCGCTGTGGGCGCGGCGGTCGCTGTAGGCACAGCGGTCAGCGTCGGGGTGGCCGTGATCGTCGCCGGCGGCGGCGTGACGGTCATGGTCGGCTGGGCCTGGCCGACGGGCGCGGCCGGCGCGCCACAGGCGGCCAGCAGCGCCAGCGCGCCCGCCCACGCGAGCGGGCGCAGCGCGCGGGCTGCGGGAAACAATGCTACATTCATCGCCCGAGCATAGCAGAGCAGCGCCCGACCCTCGCAATCGCCCAGCTGATGCGTCGCTGAGACGATGGGGCGCTGAACAGCCCATGCTGTTCAGCGCCCTGTTCTTAGCTACGCTGCAATCACGCTGTGGCCCACGGAACTTTTGCAGGGGCGCCGGCGTCTTGCTGTCATAAGGGAGCAAGCATATGCAGCTGATTTGCGCCACCGTCATCTACGTCTGGGAACGTATGGTCCTGCTCGGCCTACTGCTCGTTGTGCTCGTGGTGATCGGTCTCGTGGTGTATGCGCTCACCCGCCCGACGCCCGAGCGGTGTGAAGCTAGACCATCGCCTTGGTGCTGTCCGCCCGGGTGGAACTGTGATCTTTCCTATGCTCCGCCGGATAGGCGCTGGGTTGCCGCCCGCAGCTAGCGCGCCTCCAGCGCGATCCAGTCGCCGATGGCCGCGGCGGGCGGCGCCTCGTCGGCGTGGAGCAGCTCGCCAGCATGGAACGAGGAGCGCACAAACGGCCCGGCGAACGTCGCGCGAAAGCCCAGTTCCTGGCCCCAGGCCCGAAACTGCGCGTAGCGGTCGTGGGTTAGGTACGCCACCACCGGCGTGTGCTGGAGTGACGGCTGTAGGTACTGGCCAATCGTCACCAGCTCGACGCCGGCCGCGCGCAGGTCCTGCATCGTCGTGTAGATCTCGGCGTCGGTCTCGCCCAGCCCGACCATGAAGCCGGACTTCGTGGGAATTGTCGGCGCCAGCTCGCGGGCGCGGGCCAGCAGCGTCAGCGTGCGGTCGTAGTCGCCCTGCGGCCGCACGCTCTTGAAGATCGAGCGGACGGTCTCGATATTATGGTTGAGCACGTCAGGCCGGGCGTCGAGGACGGCCTGGAGCGCCGACTGCTGGCCTTTGAAGTCGGGGATTAAAACCTCGACCTGCGCGGCTGGCACGGCGGCCTGGAGGCTGCGGATCGTCGCCGCGAAGTGCGCCGCGCCGCCATCGGGAACGTCATCGCGGGCCACGGCCGTCACCACGACGTAGCGCAGCTGGAGGCGCCGCGCGGCCTCGGCGACACGCGCCGGCTCGCTGGGGTCCAGCGGCTGCGGGCGGCCGGTGGCGATGTCGCAGTAGTGGCAGCGGCGGGTGCAGACATCGCCGGCGATCATAAATGTGGCCGTGCCGCGCCCGAAGCACTCGCTCAGGTTGGGGCAGCTGGCCTCCTCGCACACCGTGTTGAGCCGCAGGTCGCGCAGCAGGTGCTTAACCTCGCGAACCTCGGGGCTGCGCTCAACCTTCTTCATCAGCCAGCTGGGCTTCCGCTGGTAGCCGGACGACTGGGGCATCACTATTTCTCCTGCTCACTCAGAATGATACACCAGCTATCAGCTATCAGCTGTCAGCCGTCAGCGGGACGGAGTTGTCAGTTGTCAGCGGGGCAGCTCGCTGTGAATGATCGTCTCGCCCCATCGTAAATCCCCTTCATCCTTTGCGCCCTTTGCATCTTTGCGGTTCATCCTCGTCTCCTTTGCGTCTTTGCGCCTCTGCGTTAAAACCTCATCGCTGCTCGTATAATGACTTGGCTAAGGAGAGCTTGACATATGCTGAAAATTAACCCGGCGCTGGCGGGCCAGACGGCCGTCGTCGCGCTTGAGTCCACCGTGATCGCCCACGGCCTGCCGTACCCGCACAACCTGCAGACCGCGCAGGCGCTGGAGGCGCTGGTGCTGCGTGGCGGCGCGCAGCCCGCGACGATTGGCGTCGTTGGCGGCGTGCCGACGATTGGCCTGGACGCCGCCGAGCTGGCCCACTTTGCGCAGTCGGACGACGTGCGCAAGCTGTCGCGCCGCGACCTGGCGGCTGCCGTGGCGCAGCGGGCTGACGGCGCGACCACCGTGGCGGCCACGATGGCGCTGGCCCACCTGTCCGGCATCGCCGTCTTTGCAACCGGCGGTATCGGCGGCGTGCACCGCGGCGCCCGCGAGAGCTGGGATGTCTCGGCCGACCTGACCGAGCTGAGCCGCACGCCGGTGATCGTGGTCTGCGCCGGCGCCAAAGCGATCCTCGACATCGCCGCCACGCTGGAGGTCCTGGAGACGCTAGGCGTGCCGGTGGTCGGCTACGGCTGCGACGATTTCCCGGCCTTCTATAGCACGACCAGCGGGCTGCCCGCGCCGGCGCGGGCCGACAGCGCCGCCGAGGTCGCCGCGCTGTGGCGGGCGCACCGCGCGCTGGGCGGCGGCAGCGGGCTGCTGCTGTGTGTGCCGCCGCCCGCCGAGGTCGCGCTGCCGGTCGCCGAGACCGAGGCCGCCATCGGGCGCGCGCTGGCGCAGGCCGCGGCGGCCGGCGTGCGCGGCGCGCAGGTCACGCCGTTTTTGCTGGCGGCGATGGGTCGCGAGACCACCGGCGAGTCGCTGCGCACCAATGTGGCACTGCTAGAGAACAACGCCCGCGTCGCCGCCGAGGTCGCCGTGGCGATTGCGGCGCTGGGGGCTGGCGATGCGTGAGCTGCTCGTCACCAACGGCCTGATCCGCACCCTCGACCCCGCGCAGCCGACCGCCGAGGCGCTGCTGGTGCGCGGCGGGCGCATTGTGGCGCTCGGGGCGCGCGCCGCGGTGGCCGCGGCGGCGCAGGGTCGCCCCGAGACGCTGGACTTGGCCGGGCGCACCGCGCTGCCGGGCCTGACCGACGCCCACCTCCACCTGATGTGGACTGCGCTCCAGTCGATCAGCGTCAACCTAGATGGCGCGCCGTCGCTCGCGGCCGCGCTGGAGCGCATCGCGGCCCACGCCGCGACGCTGCCGGCCGGCGCGTGGGTTCGCGGCCACGGCTGGAACCACGCGCTCTGGGACCACCAGTGGCCGAGCGCCGCCGACCTCGACCGCGTGACCGCCGGCCGACCGGCGCTCCTGTCGCGCAAGGACGCCCACTCGGTCTGGCTGAACTCGGCGGCGCTGGCGCGGGCCGGCATTGATTCGTCGACCGCCGACCCGCCCGGCGGTCGCATCGGCCGCGACGACGCTGGCGAGCCGAACGGTCTGCTGTTTGAGAACGCCAACGACCTCGGATACCGCGTGATCCCCGACTACACCGACGACGAGAAGCTCACGGCGCTGCGCGGCATGATCGGCGACTGCCAGCGTCTCGGCCTGACCTCGCTGCACTGCCCCGACGGCCCCGACACGCTCAGCCTGCTACAGCGCCTGCGCGACGGCGGCGAGCTGGGGCTGCGGGCCGTCTGCCACCTGCGGCATAAGCAGCTCGACGAGGCGATCTCGCTCGGGCTGCGCTCCGGCCTGGGCGATGAGTGGGTCAAGATCGGCGGAGTCAAGCTGTTCAGCGACGGCTCGCTCGGCTCCTGCACCTGCCACCTGCTGCAGCCGTTTGTCGGCTCGGCCTCGAACTATGGGCTGGCGCTGCTGCCCGAGGATGAGCTGCGCGCCACGGTGCGCCGCGCGGCGACCAATGGCATCGCGCTGGCGATCCACGCGATTGGCGACCGCGCCAACCGCACGGTGCTGGACGCGCTGGCCCAGCCGGAGGTGCGGGCCGCGCGCTGCGCCATGCCCCACCGCATCGAGCACGCCCAGCATTTGGACCCGGCCGACCTCGGGCGGTTTGCCGCGCTGCGCGTGGTGGCCTCAATGCAGCCGATCCACGCCACATCGGACATCGAGATTGCCGAGCGGCTGCTGGGCGCGCAGCGCTGCGCGTCGTCGTATGCCTGGCAGCCGCTGCTAGCCAGCGGCGCGGTGCTGGCCTTTGGCTCCGACGCGCCCGTCGAGAGCTTCGACCCGTGGCGCGGCATTCACGCCGCCATCACCAGGCAGCGCCCCGACGGCACGCCGCCCGGCGGCTGGTATCCCGAGCTGTGCATTGATCTCGATGCGGCGCTGCGGGCCTACACTGTCGGCCCGGCGCTGGCGGTGAGCGAGCAGGCTGACAAAGGCACGCTGGCGGTCGGCACGCTGGCCGACCTGATCGTCGTCAACGCCGACCCCTACACGATCACGCCGCACGAGACACTCGGCATTCAGGTCGAGCAGACCATCGTCGGCGGCCGCAGCGTGTGGGAGCGGTAGAATCCTGGCATGGAGGTATCAGTGATGGCAACGTTTGCAATTCCGACCGACGCGCCGCGGGTGAGCGGGCCGCCGCAGGGCCAGTGGAGTGTGGCCGACTGGGAGCGCCTCGATCACAGCACGCGCCGCTACGAGATCATCGAAGGAGTTCTGTACGTGACGACCGCTCCAAGTAATTTTCATCAGTGGATTTCCCGCCGTTTAGAGCGACTCATCGGCATTCCGGCCGAAGATCAGGGCCTAGCCTACTGCTTTGATGCGCCCATCGGCGTGCTGATGCCGGGCTGCGACCCGGTGCAGCCCGACTACGTGGTGATCACGCTGCCGAACGCTGGGATTATTCATGATCGGCGGATTCGCGGCGTGCCGGATCTGATCGTGGAGATTCTGTCGCGCGGCAATGCGCAGTATGACCTGGAGGTCAAGCTGGCGGCGTATGCGCGGGCGGCCGTGCCGGAGTACGTCATCATTGACCCGGCGACGCGCACGCTGCTGCACCATCGTCTGGCGCAGCCCGGCAGCTACGCGGCGCCCCGCAGCTACAGCGCCGCTGACACGGTGCGCTTCGACTGTCTGCCGACGCTGGCCGTGCCAGTCGGGCAGCTCTTCAGCGGCGCGCCCGACGAGACGCTGTAGGGCGTTGATTGTCGTGGCAGCGGCGGGGCGGGCCAGGCGCTCGCCCCGCCGCACGCCCGCTAGCCCAGCGCCGCCAGCTGCGCCGCGAGCGCCGCGACCGTCGCCTCGACATCGGCCAGCGTGGCGCGCTCTTTGGCGACCACGGCGGCCGGCGCTTTGGCGGTGAAGCTCTCATTGCCGAGCTTGGCGCGGCGGCGTTCCACGTCGGCGGCGGCGCGCTCGTGGGCCTTCTGCAGCCGCGCGCGCTCCTCCTCCAGGTCCACCATGCCGGCCAGCGGCAAAAACACCTCGACCGCGCCGATCACAAACGAGGTCGTCTGGGCTGGCGGCGTCGTGATGCGGTCGGCGATCACCAGCTGGTCGAGCGCCACCCGCGCCAGCTTGCTGATCGTGCCGCGCTCGGCCTCCAGCACGGCCGCGCGGTCGCCGGCGCTGATCAGCGCCGCAATCCAGCGGTGGGCCTCGACGCCGCGCTCGCTGCGCAGGTTGCGGATGCCGCGCACGATGTCTTGGAGCAGTGTCCAGTCGCGCTCGGCGGTCGGATCAATGGCGGCCGGGTCGCTCACCGGGAACGGCGCGACGATCAGCGCGGCCGGCCGCTCGGCGGCGGGCAGCGGGGCGTACAGATGCTGCCAGGCGGCCTCGGTGACAAACGGCATGAACGGGTGGAGCAGCCGCAGCGTGCCGTCGAGGACCAGGAACAGCACCTGGCGGGTCGCGAGCTGCTGCGCGGCGTCGCCGTCGAGCTGCACTTTGGCGGTCTCAATGTACCAGTCGGCGAAATCCTCCCAGAAAAACGTCTGAATCTGCCGCCCGGCCTCGCCCAAGTTGAAGGCCGTCAGCAGCCGGTCCACATCGGCGGCCACGGCGTGAAAGCGGCTGACGATCCAGCGGTCGGCCAGCGTTAGCGGCGCGGCCCGCAGCTCGGCCAGCGACGCCGCCGGCGTGAACGCGCCCTCGCGCAGCTTGCTCAGGGCGAAGCGCGTCGCATTCCAGAGCTTGTTGGCGAAATTACGCCCGGCCTCCAGGCGCAGCGGCTGCAGCGCAAAATCCTGGCCCGGCGTCGACGACGTGGCGAACGTGAAGCGCACCGCGTCGGTGCCGTACTGGTCCACCAGGTCCAGCGGGTCCACGGCGTTGCCCAGCGACTTCGACATTTTGCGGCCCTTCTCGTCGCGCACCAGACCGTGCAGATACACCGTCTCAAATGGCTCGCGGCCGGTCAGGTAGATGCCGAGCATCATCATCTTGGCGACCCAGAAAAACAGAATGTCATAGCCGGTCTCCAGCACGGTCGTCGGGTAGAAGGTGCGGAAGTCGGCGGTGTCCTCCGGCCAGCCGAGCGTCGAGAACGGCCATAGCCCTGATGAAAACCAGGTGTCGAGCACGTCCTCGTCCTGCGCCAGCTCCACGTCGTGGCCAAAGTGGGCGCGGGCGGCGGCGTGGGCCTCGGCTGCGTCCAGCGCCACAAACTGCGTGTTGTCGGGGCCGTACCAGACGGGGATGCGATGCCCCCACCACAGTTGGCGCGAGATGCACCAGTCGCGGATGTTGTCCATCCAGTGAAAGTAGATTTTCTCGAAGCGCTCGGGCACGATCTTGGTGCGGCCCTCGCGCACGGCCGCGGCGGCCGGCCCGGCCAGCACGGTGGTCTTGCAAAACCACTGGGTCGAGATCAGCGGCTCGATGATCGTGTCGCTGCGCTGGCAGCGGCCGATCTTCATCAGGTGCGGCTCGACCTTGACGAGATTCCCGGCGGCCTCCAAGTCAGCGACGATCTGCTTGCGGGCGGCGAAGCGGTCCAGGCCGGCGTAGCTGCCGCCGACCTCGTTGATCGCGCCCGTCGTCGTCAGCATCGTGATCGGCGCCAGGCCGTGGCGCTGCCCAACCTCGTAGTCATTGGGATCATGGCCGGGCGTGATTTTCAGCGCGCCGGTGCCAAACTCGCGCTCAACGTAGGTGTCGACGATCACCGGGATGCGGCGGCCGAGCGCCGGCAGCAGCACCTCGCGGCCAACCAGGTGGCGGTAGCGCTCGTCGTCGGGGTGGACCGCCACCGCCACGTCGGCCAGCAGCGTCTCGGGGCGGGTCGTGGCGATCGTGATCAACTCGGCCGCGTCGTCAGCGCCAAGCTGCCAGCGGTCATCGCCGTCGGTCGCCAGCTTGTAGCGAATGTACCACAGCTGGCCCTGCTCTGGCTCGTCGCGGTGAACGACCTCCTCGTCCGAGATCGCGGTCATGCAGTCCGAGCACCAGTTGACCAGCCGCAGGCCGCGGTAGATCAGCCCGGCGTCATACAGCTGCTTGAAGGCCACCCGCACGGCGTGCGACAGCCCCTCGTCGAGCGTGAACCGCTCGCGCTCCCAGTCGGCCGAGGTGCCGAGGCGCTTCAGCTGGTCGGTGATGCGGGCGTGGTAGCGGTCCTTCCACTCCCACACGTTCTCGACAAACAGCTCGCGGCCCAGGTCGTGGCGAGTTTTCCCCTCCTTCATCAAAATCTTCTCGACGACGTTCTGGGTGGCGATGCCGGCGTGGTCGGTGCCAGGGATCCACAGCGTCGGGTCGCCGAGCATCCGGTGCCAGCGGATCAGAATGTCCTCGATGGTGTTGGTCAGGCCGTGGCCGGTGTGCAGCGCGCCCGTCACGTTAGGCGGCGGGATGGCGATCACAAACGGCGTCCGGCCCTCGGCCGCCCGCGGCTTGAAATACCCGCTTTGCTCCCACCACTGGTAGAGCAGCGGCTCCAGCGCGGTGGCCGTGTAGGCCTGGTCCAAACTCGCGGCGGCTAAAATGGCGTCCAGTGCTTTTGTCATATGGTTCTCCGTTGGAGCTATCAGCCGTCAGCTATCAGCTATCAGGCTTAGTGCGCTGATAGCCCGGCTCTCCGCTGACGGCTGACAGCTGATAGCTGACAGCTTAAAAAAACATCCCCTCGCCCAAACAAGGACGAGAGGTTGCGACCTCACGCGGTACCACCTTGATTAACAGCCCAGCGCAGCTGGGCGGCTCACTCAGATCGCGCTAACGGGCGAAACCCGGACCGGGCTACGCAGCAATCTGCCTTCACCCGCTCTGCTCCCAGGCGACGTTCGGTGGGGCGGCGCTGTGATGGGCTTCCAGCCGGTGGCCCATCGTCTCTATCAGCCGGACCCTGCCTACTCTTCCTGATCGTTGCGTTGCGGCTATTGTAGCGATGGCGGCCAGGGGCGTCAAGCCCTGCCACACTTCGTTATCCCCGCCGGCGACGAGCGGATTGCCGGCGGTGGGCGCGACGGTGGCGGCGCCCACCCGCGCCCCGTACCGATGGCGAATCGAGAGCGTGCTATAATATCGCGACGTTCTGGAGCTTCCGTGAAAGAGTTTTTTCGACGCTCGCCCCTTAATTTTACGTCGCCGCGCAAAGACACCGAGCAGCACATCCCCGAGGATTTGTGGACCAAGTGCGACGGCTGCGGCGAGCTGATCTACACCAAGCAGTGGCTGGATAACGCCAAAGTTTGCCCCAAGTGCGGCCACCACGAGCGCCTGAGTGCCCACGAGTGGCTGCCGCTGCTCCTCGATGCCGAATCCTGGCAGGAGCACGACGCCGACCTGCTGCCGGCCGACCCGCTCGGCTTTGTGTCGCCCAAAGATAACTATGCCCAGAAGGTGATCGGCCTGCACCAGCAGGGCCTGAGCAACTCGTGCGTCGCCGGCGGCGGCACGGTGGATGGCCGGCCGGTCGCGGTGTGTGTGAGCGAGTTTGGTTTCATGGGCGGCTCGATGGGCGCGGTGATGGGCGAGAAGCTGGCCCGCGCCGCCGAGCGGGCCGCCGCGCAGCGCACGCCGCTAATCACGGTCAACGCCTCGGGCGGCGCGCGCATGCACGAGGGCATTCTGGCCCTGATGCAGATGGCCAAAGTCTCGGTCGCCATCGCGCGGCTGGGCGAGGTCCGGCAGCCGCACATCTCGATCCTGATCGACCCGTGCCTGGGCGGCGTCACCGCCTCCTACGCCTCGTCGGCCGACATTATCATCGCCGAGCCGGGCGCCATGATCGGCTTCGCCGGGCGGCGCGTGATCGAGCAGACCATTCGCCAGAAGCTGCCGGCCGAGTTTCAGACCGCCGAGTTTTTGCTGGAGCACGGCATGATCGACATGGTGACGCCCCGCGGCGAGATGCGCGCGGTCCTCGCCAAGCTCGTCGGACTCTACCAGCGGCCAGCGCTGAGCTAGCGCCGTGATGCCCGCATCAACCGCCATAATCGCAAACGAGGCCCTGCTTTGACAACCGCCACTCTGACGCCCTGGGACCATGTTCAGATCGCCCGCAACCCCCAGCGACCCCACACCCTTGACTATGTGCGCGGCCTGATCGAGGATTTCATCGAGCTGCGCGGCGACCGGCGCTTCGGCGACGATGCGGCGATGGTCGCGGGCGTCGGGCGGTTCGCCGGGCAGACGGTCGCGGTGCTCGGCCACCAGAAGGGCGCCAACACCAAAGAGAATATCAAGTACAACTTCGGCAGCCCGCACCCCGAGGGTTTTCGCAAGGCCCTGCGGGTGATGCAGCACGCCGCGAAGTTTGGGCTGCCGGTGCTCTGCTTCATCGACACCTCCGGCGCCAGCCCCAACATGGCCTCCGAGGAGCGCGGCCAGGCCGAGGCCATCGCCGAAAATCTGCTGGTCATGGCCGACCTGCCGGTGCCGATCATCGCCACCGTGATCGGTGAGGGCGGCTCGGGCGGCGCACTGGCGATTGGTGTCGCCGACCGGCTGCTGATGCTGCAATATTCGGTCTACTCGGTCGCCTCGCCCGAGGCCAGCGCGGCCATTCTGTGGCGCGACGCCTCGAAGGCGCCGGAGGCGGCGCGGGCCATGCGCATCACGGCCCCCGACCTGCAGCGCTTCGGCATCGCCGACGATGTGATCGCCGAGCCGGAGGGCGGCGCGCACCTCGATACCCCAGCGACCATCGCCAGCGTGCGCGAGGCACTGCGCGGCCATCTGGCGACGCTGGCCGCGCTGCCGCTGGCCACGCTGCTGGAGCAGCGCTACGCCAAGTATCGCTCCATCGGTGTCCTCCACGAGCACCAGGCCGCCGCGAATCTGCCAGGCTAGCTCGGCAGAACAAGGCCTGCTTCGACGACGCGCTCCCGCTGTGGGGCGCGTCGCTGATTCGTGCGGCGGTCGCCCGCACGCCCCGCCCAGATAGGACTCCAGTCCCAGCAAAATCCTTGACGCACACTAGGCCGATTGGTATAGTGGCGGTGTAAACCTTTGTCCCCCCAAGCCTGGCCCTTGATGGCAATCCACGGCCCGCCCCGCACCGTAGTTCCTGGCAACAACCTTGCTACACGCAGCGTTGTCCGTCCCTTAAGAACTTCATCTGCCACACCAACCGCCGCAGCCGTTGGATCGCCTCGCAGCGAGCGCCCCAACTCAATAATGCCCCTGATCGGGCAGGAGGATTCAGATGGCCCCTCTCGCCAGCGCCGATTTAATGAATCTTGTTACGGAGCTACAGGACCGCAAGCAGTATCAGGACCTCAACTGGTCCGGCACATTTAATGAGTACCTTGATCTGGTGCTCGCCCACCCTGAGGTGACCCGCAGCGCCTTTCAGCGCATCTACGACATGGTGATGGCGTATGGCGCCGAGGAGTTTGTCGACGCCAAGAAGAAGCTGATCCGGTATAACTTTTTCAGCGACCCGGCCATTGATGAGGCCGACGCGATCTATGGCCTTGAGGTGCCGCTGATGCGGCTGGTGTCATTTTTCCGCTCCGCCGCCGAGGGCTACGGCACCGAGCGCCGCGTCCTGCTGCTCCACGGGCCGGTCGGCTCCTCGAAGTCTACGATTGTGCGCCGCCTGAAAAAAGGCCTGGAGATGTACAGTCGCACCGACGCCGGCGCGCTCTACACGTTCGGCTGGTTTATGGGCGACGCCGCCGAGCTGACCGATGAGCTGCCGCCGCAGGCCTGGGAAGATTGCCCGATGCACGAGGAGCCGCTGCACCTCATCCCCGAGGAGTTTCGCGCCAAGTTTCTCGAACAGCTGAACCAGGGCTTGCCCGAGGGCCGCACCATCCGGCTGGAAGGCGACCTCTGCCCGTCCTGCCGCTACAACGAGCGCAACCTGATGCGGCGCTACGGCGGCGACTGGTCGCAGATGATCAAGCATATCCGCGTGCGCCGCCTGGTGTTCTCCGAGAAGGACCGCGTCGGCATCGGCACGTTTCAGCCCAAAGATGAAAAAAATCAGGACTCGACTGAGCTGACCGGCGATATCAACTATCGCAAAATCGCGCTCTACGGCTCCGACAGCGACCCGCGCGCCTTCAACTTCGACGGCGAGTTCAACGTCGCCAACCGCGGCATGATCGAGTTCATCGAGGCGCTCAAGCTTGACGTGGCGTTTTTGTACGACCTGCTGGGCGCATCCCAGGAGCACAAGATCAAGTCCAAGAAGTTTGCCCAGACCGACATTGACGAAGTGATCATTGCGCACAGCGTGGTCGGCGCGGCGCCGGTGCCGTATCGCTACCGTGGCGTGCCGGGCTGGACGACACTGGAGGGCCTGTTCACGCGCTTCGCTGACGACACCGCCGGCCTGGAGGCGCTGGCCTACGACTTCTCCACCCGCCGCGCCCGCTGGACGCCGGTCAAGGCCGTGTTCCGCCACCCCTACACCGGCAATCTGCTGACGACCTCGCAGAAGTGGGGCGTGCTGGAGACGACGCCGAACCATTCGATCTACGGCCGCGACGGCCAGACGTTCTACCCCGAGGAGCAGCACGAGGTCATGGCGGTGCGCTTCCTCGACGAGTCGTTTGCGCCTGACCAGCCGCTGGCCGCGCTGGACGTGCTGCGCGATATTCCCGGCTTTGTCCGCGATGACGCTGCCGTGACTGCCGATGGCGGCAAGATGACCAAGCCGCCGCAGCCGGGCTGGGCGCGCCTGGCGTTGCCGCGTCACGCCACGGCGATCAAGGCGACCTATGATCTGGTCCAGGATGCCGCCGCGCTCAAGGATTTGCTGTCGGTGCTAGTGTGGTATGCGACCGAGGGCCACGTCAACGGCCAGAACGGCGGGATCGTGATCTCGCAGGCTGACCCGCAGGAGCTGGAGCGTATCCGGGCCGCCTACAGCCGCATCTCGACTGCGACCGGCTCGATTGACGCCGGCGCCCAGACGGACTCGGCCTGGCGGCTGTATCTCAGCTCGGCGGCGATTGCGGCGGTGGCCACGCACCACTGCGGCGAGCTGTCGCCCCACAAGCGGCTGCCCGACTTCCTATTTCAGCTGCCGCAGCCGTTCCTGCGCCATGTCTTCGATGAGCTGATGCGCACCGATGGCTCGCGCAAGCTCACGCCCGAGCTGCGTGAGGTGGCGTCGCAGGAGTATCAGGACACCTTTTTCCGCTACAAGACGATCTCGCCGGTGCTGGCGGCCCAGGTCGGCACGCTGGCGACGCTGCTCGGCTATGACTACAGCGTGTATTGCACCGAGCGCCCCGACCGGCTGCCGGCCTACGAGGTGCGCTTTGTCTCGGGCAGCGGCAAGCGCGGTGGCCGCCACGACCGCTGCGAAACGCGGCTGTTCGCCCGCCCCGTCACCGACGAGTGGGTCTACGACATCGAGTGCGTCGGGCTGCATAACTTTGTCTGCGGCGTCGGCAACGTGGTGGCCCACAACACAAATGAGCCAGAGTACCGCAAGCTGCAGAACAATGAGTTCATGGAGGCGCTCAAAGATCGCACCGTGCGGCTCGATATTCCCTACATCACCAAGCTGAAGGATGAGGTCAAAATCTACGAAAAGTCCTTCAATGCGCGGCGGGTCCGCGGCAAGCATATCGCCCCGCACACCCTGGAGACCGCGGCGATGTGGGCGATCCTGACCCGGCTGGAGGAGCCGAAAAAGTCGAATCTGACGCTGCTCCAGAAGCTTAAGCTCTACAACGGCAAGTCGCTGCCGGGCTTCACCGAGGACAACATCAAGGAGCTGCGCAAAGAAACGCAGCGCGAGGGCCTCAGCGGCATCTCGCCGCGCTACATCCAGGACAAGATCAGCAACGCGCTGGTCGGCGATGCCAATGAGGGCTGCATCAGCCCGTTCATGGTACTCAACGAGCTGGAGTCGGGCCTGAAAAATCACTCGCTGATCGCCAACGATGACGACCGCAAGCACTACCGCGAGATGCTGGCCGTGGTCAAGGAGGAGTACGCCGAGATCGTCAAGAACGAGGTGCAGCGCGCGATCTCGGCCGACGAGGACGCCATCGCGCGGCTGTGCGGCAACTACATCGACAACATCAAGGCCTACACCCAGCGCGAGCGCGTGCGCAACCGCTACACCGCGCAGTACGAGGAGCCGGATGAGCGGCTGATGCGCTCGATCGAGGAGAAGATCGACATCCCCGACGCACGCAAGGACGACTTCCGGCGCGAGATCATGAACTACATTGGCGCGCTGGCGGTCGAGGGCAAAAAGTTCGACTACAAGACCAACGAGCGGCTGCACCGTGCGCTGGAGCTGAAGCTGTTCGAGGACCAGAAGGACTCGATCAAGCTGACCAGCCTGGTCTCGCAGGTGATCGACCGCGACACCCAGGAGAAGATCGACGTGGTCAAGACGCGGCTGATCCGCGACTATGGCTACTGCGATAAGTGCGCCGTGGACGTGCTGACCTACGTGGCGAGCATCTTTGCCCGCGGCGATGTCAAGGCCCGCGCCTAGCCCAACCGGCCGCCCGCAGCTATCAGCCTGGCCCGTCCACGGCTGGTAGCTGCTGACTCTAGGAAACTGTATGGCTGAGCGTGTTGACCGCGACCTTAATCGGTTTCGCCAGATTGTGCGGGGCCGCATCAAAAAAGACCTGCGTAAATATATGTCGCAGGGCGAGCTGATCGGGCGGCAGGGGCGGCGCTATGTCTCGATCCCGATTCCGCAGATCGATATCCCACAGTTTCGCTTTGGCGAGAAGCAGGGCAGCGGCGTGGGCCAGGGCGACGGCAATGTCGGCGACCCGATCGGGCGCGGCGATGGCCAGGAGGGCGGGCAGGGCGAGGCCGGCGAGGAGTCGGGCGGCCATGCCCTGGAGGTCGATGTGCCGCTGGAGGAGCTGGCTAAGATTTTGGGCGAGGAACTCCAGCTGCCCAACATCCAGCCCAAAGGCAAAAAAAACATCATCGCCGAAAAAGACCGCTACTCGGGCATTTCGCAGGTCGGCCCTGACTCGCTGCGCCATTTCAAGCGCTCGTACCGCGAGGCGCTCAAGCGCCAGATCGCCAGCGGCGAGTACAACCCCGACGACCCGGTGATCGTCCCGATCAAGTCCGACATGCGCTACCGCAGCTGGAAAACCAAAATGCTGCCCGAGTCAAACGCCGCGATCATCTACGCGATGGATGTCAGCGGCTCGATGGGCAACGAGCAGAAGGAGCTGGTGCGCATCACCGCCTTCTGGATCGACACCTGGCTGCGCTCGCAGTACAAAAGCATCGACATTCGCTACATCGTCCACGACGCGGCGGCCAAAGTGGTAGACCAGCAGACCTTCTACCACATCCGCGAGGGCGGCGGCACCAAGATCAGCTCGGCCTATAAGCTGGCGCTGCGGGTGATCGAGGAGGAGTTCCCGCCCGACGACTGGAACGTGTACGTCTTCCACTTCTCCGACGGCGATAACTGGGGCGGCGGCGACACCCGCGAGTGCGTCGAGCTGCTGCGCGGCCAGATGCTGCCGCACGTCAACCTGTTCGCCTACGGCCAGGTGCGCTCGCTGTATGGCTCGGGCCGCTTCGCCCATGACCTAGAGGAGTATCTGGGCAAGAGCGACAACTTGGTGATCTCCGAGATCACCGACCGCGACGATATCTACGACACGATCAAGGACTTTTTAGGGAAAGGAAAGTGACGGGCGATGGGCGCCGGCGGCGGGGTGGCCCGTGTCGCCGGCGCCCATCGCACTATGCAGCCTATGCGAAATACACGACTCCCGGCTGAGCTTCAGCGCGCCTGGGAAGAGATCGAGGGACACGCCAAAGACTACGGCCTCGATTTCTTCCCAATTTCATTTGAGGTGCTGGATTATCGCACGCTGTACGAGGTCGCCGCGTTCGGCGGCTTTCCGACCCGCTATCCGCACTGGCGCTTTGGCATGGACTTCGACCAGATGTTCAAAAGCCACACCTATGGCCTGTCGATCATCTACGAGATGGTGATCAACACCAACCCGTCGTATGCCTACCTACTGGAGGGCAACGACCTGACGACCCAGAAAATGGTCATGGCGCATGTCACCGGCCACGTGGATTTTTTCAAAAACAACATGTGGTTCTCCCACACCAACCGCCACATGCTTGATGCGATGGCCAACCACGCCGTCCGCGTCCAGAAGGCGATTGACCGTTACGGCTACGATGTGGTTGAGGATTTCATCGACACCTGCCTGTCGCTGGAGAATCTGATCGACTACCACGCGCCCTACATTCTGCGGCCCGAGTCGCAGACCGCCGTGGCGGTCACGGGCGAGGACGAGGCCGAGGTGGCGGTCGAAGGGCTGCCGGTTGACCGGGCGTATATGAAAGGCTATATCAACCCGCCGGCGTTTTTGGAGGACCAGCGCAAGCGCCAGGAGGCCGAGCGCCAGCAGGCCCGCAAGTTTCCCGAGCACCCGCAGAAGGACGTGCTGCTGTTTCTGCTGAGCTACGCGCCGCTGGAGCGCTGGCAGCACAGCGTGCTGGAGATCATCCGCGACGAGGCCTACTATTTCGCGCCGCAGGCCATGACCAAGATCCTCAACGAGGGCTGGGCTAGCTTCTGGCATAGCGAGATCATGACCAAAAAAGCCGCGCGCGCCTCGGAGATCGTCGACTTCGCCCAGCATCACGCCGGCGTGGTTGGCACCAGCAAGGGCCGGCTCAACCCCTACAAGCTCGGCATCGAGCTGCTGCGCGACATCGAGGATCGCTGGAACCGCGGCAAGTTTGGCAAAGACTGGGACGACTGCGACGACATGGAGGCCAAGCGCAACTGGAACCGCGCCACCGGCCTGGGCCGCCAGAAGCTGTTTGAGGTCCGGCGCTTCCACAACGACATCACATTTTTGGACGAGTTTCTGACGCCCGAGTTTGTATTTGAGCAGAAGCTGTTCACCTTCAACTACAACCGCGACACCGACCTCTACGAGATCGCCTCGCGCGAATTTGCCGAGATCAAGCGCAAGCTCTTGCTGCGCCTGACCAACTTTGGACAGCCGTTTATCGCCGTCGAGGACGGGAATTATCAGAACCGCGGCGAGCTCTACCTGCGCCACCGCCACGAGGGCATCGACCTGCGGCTGGACTATGCCCGCGACACGCTGCGCAACATTCACAAGCTGTGGACCCGGCCGGTGCATCTGGAGACGGCGGTCGACGATAAAAAGCAGCTGTGGTCGTTTGACGGCCGCGACTACAGCGAGCGACGGATCGACTAGACGTAATGCTGTCGGCACGCGGGCTGCTATAAACTCGGTACGTGAGAGAGGGCGAGATGGACACACTGCGAGAGACTATTCAGGCCGAGCTAGGGCGGCTGCGCGGGCCGGGCCACGGCCAGCTGCGCATCGCCGCGCCGGCCGGGACGATCACCGCCGACCTGGCCGACATTGAGCGCCACGCCGTCAGCATCGAGCGCGTTGCGCTGGACTTTGCGGCGCCGCAGGCCGTGGCGCCGGCCGCGCAGCGCATCGCCCGCGAGGTGCAGGCGCTGGAGCCGCTGCACGTCCTGGAGGCCGAGGCCGACCTGGCGGTGCTGCGCACGGCCGCGCCGGCGACGGACGACGCTGGCGTCGGCTACTGGGAGGCGCAGGTTACGAGTAGTGGCGTCACGCTGGAACATTTTCACAAAGCGCACGCCGCGCCCGACCGGGTGGCCCAGCCCGCGCCGGTCTGGCAGCGCACGCTGGGCGAGCTGATCGAGCAGTTGGCTGCGGCGGGCGCCGCCGATGCGTGATGTGCTGCCGTTTATCGCCGGCTGCCAGGCGCGCGGCCAGCAGGTCGCGCTGGCCACCGTGGTCCGCACCTACGGCTCGGCGCCGCGGCCGGTCGGCGCCACGTTCGCCGTCAGCAGCGCCGGCACGGTGGCCGGCTCGGTCAGCGGCGGCTGCATTGAGGGCGCGGTGTTTGTGGCCTGTCAGGCGGCGCTGGCCAGCGGCGCGCGCGAGCTGCTGCAGTTTGGCGTGAGCGACGCGCAGGCCTGGGAGGTTGGGCTGGCGTGCGGCGGGACGATTGAGGTGTTTGTGGAGGCGCTGGACTGGTGAGCACGCTGTTTGATCAGCTGGCCGCGGCGCTGGCGGCCGAGCGCCCGGCCGTGCTCGCCACGGTCGTGCGCGGCCCGGCCGTGGGTGCCAAGCTGCTCCTGGATGGCCCTGACCAGCACGGCACGCTGGGCGACCCAGCGCTGGACGAGGCCGTCATCGCCGATGCCGCCGCGCTGCTCAGCGCCGAGCGCAGCGCGACGCAGCGCTACTCGCTGGGCAGCAGTGAGGTCGACGTGCTGATCGCGGCCTATCCGCCGCCGCCGCACCTGGTGATCGTCGGCGCCGGGCATCTGGCGATTCCGCTGGCCGCTGGCGCCAAACTACTCGGCTTTCGCGTTACGGTGGTTGACCCGCGCACCACGTTCCTGACCCGCGAGCGCTTTCCGACCGCCGACGCGCTGATCGATGACTGGCCCGATGAGGCGCTGGCCGCGCTCGATCTCAGCGCCAGCGCGGCGGTCGCGGTCCTAACCCACGACCCGAAGCTCGATGACCCGGCCGTGCAGGCGGCGCTGCGCTCGCCGGCGCGCTATGTGGGCGCGCTGGGTTCGCGGCAGACCCAGGCCACGCGCCGCGACACGCTGCGCGCGCTGGGCGTCAGCGAGGCCGACCTGGCGCGCATCCACGGGCCGATTGGCCTGCCGATTGGCGCCGCAACGCCCGCCGAGATCGCCATCAGCATTCTGGCCGAGCTCATCGCCGTCTGGCGCGGCAAGGCGTCATGATCAGTGCGCTGCTGCTGGCGGCCGGCCAAAGCCAGCGCATGGGCCAGCCCAAGCCGCTCCTCCAGTGGCGCGGCCAGCCGCTGGTGCGCCACATGGCCCAGCTGGCGCTCGCCGCAGAGATCGATGATCTGGTGGTCGTGACCGGCTACGAGGCTGCCGCGGTCGCGCCGGTCATCGCCGACCTGCCGGTGACGATCCTGCACAACCCGCGCTTCGCCGCCGGCCAGAGCACCTCGCTGATCGCCGGGCTGGCGGCGCTGTCCTACGCCACGACCGCGGTGCTGGTGCTGCTGGTCGACCAGCCGCTGCTCACCAGCGAGCTGCTCAGCACGCTGGCGGCGGCCGCCCGCAGCAATCCCGGCCGCATCATTGTGCCGACCTACGGCGAGCAGTGTGGGACGCCGGTCGCGCTGCCGCGGTCGCTGTGGCCAGCGGTGGCCCAGCTCCAGGGCGACCGCGGCGCCCGCCAGCTCTTCGCCGACTATCCCGAGCAGGTGCTGCTCGTGCCCGTCGATAGCCCGGCGGTGCTTCAGGATGCCGATACGCCCGCCGCCTACGCCGCGCTGCTGGCCGCCGACGAAACGCCGTAGCTGCCGAGCAAAACTGGTGCTTGCAAAGCGCCGTAGCTCTGCTATAATCGCTTCATCTCCTTCTCCTCTCTTCTCTGTCTTCGGGGCTTCGCTTTGCGGGGCCTCGAAGGCGTTTAAGCGGCCGATGTTCTTGGCGCCATCGCAGTTGTGCAAACTGCCCAAGCGCGCCGGGCAATGTTTGGTCGTTGTGTCTGTGGTCGGCCCCGCCATTGCCGCGTAGACTCAGGGCCGAGCCGTGTTTGCATTGCTCCAAGCTGTGTTGTTGAAGGGCACCCTCGTTGATGCGCTGCCAAACCACATCTTGCCGCTCGATGTGGAGCACCCGGCGGGCCAGTTGTTCATCTGATGCTTCCCCCATGCCGTGTCGTTAGCCGCTTGCACTACGCAAGCGGCAGTTTGCTATGCCCACCAACGTATCTAAGGAGACCAGCCGACTATGACCCACTCAGGAACCGGCGCGACCGCCCGCTTCAATGCCCTCCAGGAGGCCAACAGCCGCCAGGCGATGCCCTTCACTGGCCTCACCGACCGCAAGGGCCATCGCCTCAAAGTCACCGAGTACTACGGCAGCAATACGTTCAACGATAAAGTTATGAAGGAGAAGCTGGGCAAAAAAGCCTACGCCAAGCTCCACGAGACTAGCCAGCGCGGTGGCCAGCTCGATAAGTCCATTGCCGATGAGGTGGCGCACGCCGTCAAAGAGTGGGCCGTCGAGGAGGGTGCGACCCACTTCTGCCACTGGTTTCAGCCCCAGACCGGCCTGATCGCTGAGAAGCACGATGCGTTCTTGGACTTCGACGACGAGGGCCAGCTGCTGGAGCGCTTCAGCGGCTCGCAGCTGATCCAGAGCGAGCCGGATGCGTCGAGCTTTCCGTCGGGTGGTCTGCGCTCGACCTTCGAGGCCCGCGGCTATACCGCCTGGGACGCCGCCAGCCCGATCTTCATCCTGGAGCGCCCGACCGGCAAAACGCTGTGTATCCCGTCGGTCTTTATCTCCTACTATGGTCAGGCGCTGGACCAGAAAACCCCGCTGCTGCGCTCGATTAAGTCGCTCAACAAGGCTGCCCTCGCCGTGCTGAAGCTGTTCGGCAACAAGTCCGCCGACCGCGTGGTGCCGACCGTCGGCGTCGAGCAGGAGTATTTTCTGATCGACCGGGCTTTCTACAGCCTGCGCCCCGATCTGGTCGCCGGCGGCCGGACGCTGCTCGGCAGCAAGCCGCCCAAAGGCCAGGAGCTTGAGGATCACTATTTCGGCGCCTTGAAAGAGCGCGTCCAGGCGTTTATGAACCAGTCGGAGTATGAGCTGTACAAGCTGGGCGTGCCGATCAAAACCCGCCACAACGAGGTCGCCCCCAGTCAGTACGAGATCGCGCCGATCTTCGAGCAGGCCAGCGTCGCCGCCGACCACAACCAGCTGGTCATGGAGGTGCTGCGCTCGGTCGCCCGCCAGCACAACCTGACCGCGCTGCTCCATGAAAAGCCTTTCGCTGGCGTCAACGGCAGCGGCAAGCACAACAACTGGTCGGTCCAGGACTCCGACGGCAATAACCTGCTCAACCCTGGCCAGACGCCCTCGGAGAATCTGCAGTTTCTGGTGTTCCTGACCGCGGTGCTGAAGGCCGTGCACACCCGCGCCGGCCTCTTGCGGATGTCGGTCGCCACGTCGGGCAACGACCACCGCCTGGGCGCCAACGAGGCCCCGCCGGCGATTATCTCGGTGTTTCTGGGCGAGCAGCTCAGCCGCATCCTGGACAACATCGAGCAGGGCAACGTTGTCAAGGACTCGACCGAGGAGCGCGTGATTGCGCTGGGCATCGGCCAGCTGCCGGCGGTCAAGCGCGATAACACCGACCGCAACCGCACCTCGCCGTTCGCCTTCACCGGCAACAAGTTTGAGTTCCGCGCGGTCGGCTCGTCGGCCTCGATCTCGCTGCCGCTGACGATCATCAACGCCGCCGCCGCCGAGGCTCTGACCGAGCTGCACGAGGCGATCAGCGGCCGGGTCCGCGATGGCGTCGAGTTCAAGCAGGCGGTCATGGAGGTCGTGCGCGAGGCGGTCATTGCGACCAAAGCGGTGCGCTTCGATGGCAATGGCTACGCTGAGGAGTGGGTCGCGGAGGCTGCCCGCCGCGGCCTGCCCAACTTGCGCAAAACCCCCGAGGCGCTGGCCGAACTGGTCACGCCCGCCGCGCTGTCATTCTTCAAGAGCACCGGCGTGTTCACCGAGGAGGAGGCCCAGTCGCGCTACCACGTCCAGCTGGAGCGCTACATGAAGGACAGCGAGATCGAGGTTGAGGCCCTGAAGGACATTGCCCAGACCCAGATTTTGCCGGCCGCCTACCAGCACCAGTCGCTGCTGGCCAACTCGATCAGCAAGCTGGTCGAAGTCCTGAAGCTCAGCCCCGAGGCCGAGCCGGCCAAAACGCAGCTGGCCCAGCTCCGCAGCTGCGCCGGCGCCATCACCGAGCTGCAGACTGCGCTGACCACGCTGGACAGCGCCGCCGCCGCGCTGCACCACATTGACTCCCTGGCCGGCCAGGCGGTCGCAATGAGCACCTCGGTGCTCCCGGCGCTCCAGGCTGTACGCGAGGTCTGCGACCAGCTTGAGGATGTGGTCTCGGACCACCTCTGGCCGTTGCCCAAGTACCGCGAGCTGCTGTTTATCAGCTAACAAATCGACGCTACTTTTTCCGCCGCACCTGGGTTCGCCTGGGTGCGGCGGCGCTTTTGCGTCAGGGTGATGTAGTACAATACAGCGCTGCAACTTCTGGCGGCAGTCTCCGTATAGCCATGTAGAGGAGTGGGAATGGAGCCGCACACCGAGGAGCTCCATTGGATCGAGGCCGCGCAACAGGGCGATCACGACGCTTTCGCCAAGCTGCTGGAAGCGTATAAAGGTCCCGTCTACAACCTTGCGTATCGCATGCTGCAAAACGGCCCCGAAGCTGAGGACGCCGGCCAGGAAATTTTCCTGCGGGTGTACACCAAGCTGGCAACCTACGACCGCGAGCGCAAGTTCCTGTCGTGGCTGCTGTCCATCGCCTCGAATTACTGTATCGATGTCTTGCGCCGCCGACGAGCGACGCTGGTGACGCTCGACGATGTGGCCTTCGCGGTGCCGAGCCAGGCGGCTAGCCCCGAGCGACTGGCCCTCGACCACGAGCAGCGCCAGATCGTGCTGCGGGCGATCAGTCAGCTGCCAGAAACCTATCGGTTGGTGACAGTGCTGCGGTATTATCATGACCTCAGCTACGAGGAAATTGAGGCCAGCACTGGGCTGACCGAGGCCACGGTCAAGACCCGGCTGTTTCGCGCCCGGCGCATGCTACAGGATTTGCTACGTCACGAAGGAGCATAGCCGTGGACTGCCAAACCGCCCGCACATTCTTCAGCGCCAGCCAGCTTGCAGCAGACGACGAGGAGCGGCTTGCCGCACACCTCGCGAGCTGCGCCGCCTGCGCCGACGACGAGGCCGACCCCATCGGCCAGCTGCTGCGCCGCACCGAGCTGCCCCTCGCCCACCCGCCGCCCGACTTTGTTGCCAATGTGCTGGCCCGGCTGCCCCAGGCGTCGCCGCAAGCGCTGCACGCCGGCGCCCAGCGCCGCGTGCGCCTCCAGATCGGTGCGGCGGCCGGGCTGGGCCTCGCGCTCGGCGGCCTGCTGGTGGCGCTGCCGTGGCTGCGCCAGCCGAGCCTCGCGGTCGCCGCTGGCGTCGGCGGCCTGGCGACCGAGGCCGGCCGCATGCTGCTGCGCTTTGCACTGGTCGCCAAAAGTCTGCTAACTCTCAGCATCTGGCCGCTGCTGGTGGTGCTCGTGGGCAGCGCCGAGCTGCTGCGCCGCTGGTGGTCGCAGATGGAGTTTGGCACCGTCCGCCGCCTGCTGCTGCCGGCGGCCGGCCTGGCGATGGCTAGCGTGGTGATTGTGGGCCAGCTCCTCGGTGCTGCTGGCGGGCAGCAGGTCCGCTCGGTCGGTGCGCCGCTGGTCATCGCCAGCGATGTGCGCGGCGATGTCGCCTCGCTGCTCGGCGATATTACGGTGCGCGGCCATGTGAGCGGCGATGTGACGACGCTGGGCGGCAGCGTTCACCTGGCGCCCGGCGCGGTCGTGGACGGCAGCGTGCTCTCGGGCGCTGGCGCGGTCGCGACCGACAATGTGCAGATCGGCGGCGGCGTGGTGGACGGGCTGCGGCCGCTTGTGGCGCTGGCGCAGGTCGCGCCGGCCCCCGATAAAATTGACCGCCAGGACCTCACCCGTCTCGGCAGCATCGTCGGCATCCTGATGACGCTGGCGCTCGCTAGCCTGTGGGTGATGCTCCAGCCGCAGCGCATCGCCGCCGCCAGCCGCCAGCTGACCGCGGCGCCCGCGAAGGCGCTGGGCTTTGGCCTGGCCGCCGCCGTGGTGCTCGGCGGGCTGGCCCTCGGCGGCAGCCTGGTGCTGGCCGCCACCGTCGTCGGCGTGGTCTTGATCCCGGTGCTGCTGGTCGTGGTGCATGTGCCGCTGGTCCAGGGCATCGCCACCGTCGGCCAGGCGCTCGGGCGCCGCATCACCGGCCAGGCGACGCCCGGCGGCGCGCTGTGGGGCATCGGCATCGTGACCATTGTGGTCGTGGCGCTGGGTTTACTGACACCTATCGCCAGCCTGACGACCTTCTATCTGCTCGGCGGCCTCGGCCTCGGCGCGCTGCTGCTGGATGGCGGCTGGCGTGGCGCGGCGCTCTAGCTCGGCTTTTTTGCTCGGATATCACACCATGAGGCGGAGTGCTATTGTCGCACCCCGCCTCTTTTTTTATTGGTGCGGCGGCTGGCACCATCGCCGCGCCCTAGAGTGTGTTATGCACTTCCTGTGAGCAACGGCATAACGCGATGCAGCATCAAACTTGCAAAGGCCACAAAATGCAGGGCTTCCACCGTCTCCGGCAACCGCTCGTAGTCGCGGGCCAGGCGCCTGAACTTTGCCATCCACGCAAAGCTCCGCTCCACCACCCAGCGCCGGGGCAGCAACACGAAGCCCTTTTTGGCCTCGGGCAACTTGACCACCTCCAGCGTGATGCCGTGCGCCGCTGCATCCGCCGCGGCCTGCGCGCCGGTGTACCCCTGATCGACATACGCGAGCGTGACGTGCTCACCCGTGACCTCCTGCACGGCCTCCGCCAGGGTCGCCACCTGCGCGCGCTCCTGTTCATTGGCGGGCGTTACCTGCACGGCCAACAGCATCCCCAGCGTATCCACCGCCATATGGGCTTTGCTCCCTTTACGCTTCTTCCCGCCATCGTAGCCCGCACGGCCCCCGCTCTCGGCGGTGGATTGGAGCGTGCGCCCATCAAAAATCGCCGCACTGGGCTGACGGTCACGTCCAGCGGCGACACGGATGAGCATGCGCAGGTCATGCACCATCGTCTCGAAGACCCCCGCCCGGAACCACCGCTGGGTTTGTTGATAGACGGTATACCAGGGCGGCAGGTCGTTGGGCAGCAGCCGCCAGGGAGCGCCGGCGCGGACGATCCAGCGCAGGGCGTTGAAGACCTCGCGCAGGGAATGGTGGCGTTGCGGTGCCGTCTCGTCCATTAGCACCAGGTAGGGCGAGACAAAGGCCCACTCGTCGTCGGTGACATCGGTCGGATAGGGTGTGCGGGCGTGTGTTTCCATGCCTGAAGCATACCAACCTCGTTCTGAAAGTGCATAACAGACTCTAGCTCTCGGCGGGTGGGGTCGCCGCGGCCTGGCCACTGGCTCGCGCGGCTCGCGCCTGGGCCAGGTTGCCGCGCAGGACGCGCAGCGCCAGCCTGGGCCGCAGCAGGCTGGGCGCGACTGTCAGCATGTTGAGCACCTGTAGAAAGGCTACCGACAGCACTGCGTCGGTCTGGGCCGCGATGTGTAGCTTGCCAAGATACCAGTTGACAAACTGGTCTAGCCGGCTGCGCGGCCCCACGACGTGCGGCATTTGCAGGTCGGTGCTGATGGTGATCCGCCACGGATCATCCAGTGCCCCACTCACACCGGCAAAAAAGCGTCGGGCCAGTTTGTTGCTGCCGCGCGCCAGGCAGGCCCTGAGAATCAGCGCCTCATTGGCGGCCACAGTCATGCCTTGCCCATAGAGCGGGTTGAAGCTACAGATCGCGTCGCCAAATACCAGATAGCCGGCTGGAAAGCGCTTCAGCCGCTCGTAGCGCCGCCGCTGGTTGGCCACAAAGCGATATGGCACCGGCGTGCTCAGCGGCTCGGCAGTTTTGAGAAAGGTGTACAGCTCGGGCGTCGGCAGCCGCCGGGCAAACTCAACGAAGCCCTGCGGATCGAGCGGCGCGAAATCACCGTTGAAGCCGCCGAGCGTCACCACCCAGCGATCATCTTCCTGCGCCATTACGATGCCACTGCGGCCCTCGGGCACGCGGCCGGCGATGGCGAGACCGCCGCGCGTGGGCAGTTGGCCTGTAGTCCGCCGGTAGTGACAGGTCGTGTAGCCGAGGTCAATCGCAACCCGCTCCTCGTCGGGCTGCTGGTAGCCCAGCGCGGCCAGCCAGGCTGGACTGCGCGAGCCGCGGCCGGCGGCGTCTACAACGAGATCGGCGGCCAGCTGCTCCTCAGCGTCGCCGCCCTGACGCCGCAGCCGCACCCCAGTGATCGTGGCCCGATCAGCGCTGGCGATGATGCCGGCGACCTCGCAGTGCTCAATGGCCTGGACATTGGGCAGCGCCAGCACCTGCAGCCGCACCCCGGCCTCCAGGCGCGGCCGGCTGATCAGCAGCCCCACCAGGCCAGCATTGGTCGGCTGATGAGAGCCGCCGTTGACATACCAGCGAAAATCCTGGCTCGCGTCCAGGACCAGCCCGCCCTGCGCGGCCATCTCGGCGGTGAAGCCTGGAAATAAGTGCTCCAGCACCGCGCGCCCACGGGCATGCAGGCCATGCGCGTGGCGGCCCTGCGGCACGCCCTTGCGTGACTCACCCGCTGCTGGAAAGCCATCACGCTCAATTAATGTGACCCGATCATAGGCGTCGGCTAGCACACGGGCCGCCAGCAGACCGCCCATGCTTGCCCCAATTACCACGGCATGCTGTCCAATATGCTGCATCTGAAAACTCCAAATGAAAATTGTTTAGCGAGCTGGGCGGTTGCTACCCTGCGCTCAGCATACTCTCTATTTGATACCATCGCGATCTTTCAATCCAGGCCGGCATATGACTGCTGCGGCCGGCACGGCCCGTGCTATAGCCCATAGCACACTCGATGAGGCGCTATGCACGAGCCGCTCCGGCTGGGCTTTGCGGTAAAAGTCGCGGGCCAGCCCAATCTCAAATCCAACGACGCCCGCCGCTGGCAGAACAGCCCGCACCTGCGGGTCTCGCTCGAATATCTGGCGGCGATCTTTGACTACCTGGCCGCCCACGATATTACGATGTACCGCATGTCGTCGGACCTCGCGCCCTATGTGACCCACCCCGACCTGCCGCAGTTTCATGGCCAGCTCGACGAGGCCCGCGCCGATCTCCAGGCGCTCGGCGCGCGGGCGCGGGCGCAGGGGCTGCGGCTGTCGTTTCACCCCTCGCAGTTCATTGTGCTCAACAGCCCCAACCCACAGCTGGTGCAGAAAAGCGTCGCCGACCTGCTGGCTCAGGCCACCATGCTCGACCTGATGGAGCTTGGCCCCGAGGCGGTGGTCGTCGTGCATGTCGGCGGCGTCTACGACGATAAGCTGGCCGGCCGGGCGCGCTGGGCCGCCACCTACGCGACGCTGCCCGAGCCGGTCCGGCGCCGGCTGGTGCTGGAGAACGACGATACCCGCTACTCGGCGGCCGATATTGTGTGGGTCCATGAGCAGACCGGTGTGCCGCTGATCTTCGACCACCAGCACCACTGGTGCAACAACCCTGCCGGCCTCGACTGGCCGCCGCTGCTGGCCCGCTGTGTCCAGAGCTGGCCGCGCGGCGTGCGGCCCAAAATTCACTTCTCGTCACCCCGCACCGAGCTGCGGCACCTCACGCGCAAGAATGCAGCTACTGGCAAGCCCGAGGAGGTGCTGGCGCCGCCGGTCTGGACGGGCCACGCCGACTATGTGCAGCCCTTTGAGTTTATCGCGTTCATGCGCCAGGCCGCTGACCTGACCTTTGATGTAATGCTCGAGTCCAAGCTCAAGGATGTGTCGCTCCTGCGCCTCCGCCATGATTTGCAGCGCTATGCCCCCGACGTGGCCCAGCGCTTTGGCCTGGCGCCGCTGACTGGCGCCGCGCTCGCCGCCGCCACGAGCGACGATGCGCCTGCCGAGTGATGGCATAGAACTTGCGCCGCTGCGATCACCGAGACCGATGCCTTACGCTGTGATCCTGGCTGCCCCAGCTGCTGACGCCCGCTTGGAAAAGCCTAAGTGGACAGTTGCTGCGATTAGGTGTACGATGTGAGTCCCAGTATCGTGCTACTCCTTGATCGGTGTTGATCCTGCGCTCTGCCTCATGGTGAGGCCAGGCTTCTCCCTCCGCATCGGCCATGCTGCTCGTGCGGCGCGGCCACCTGTAGCTCCACCCCCGATTGTTTTCAATGCGGCCAGCTGCTGGCCGCCCACCGGAGATCAACTTTTATGCAATCACCTGCTGCGCGGCCCCAGGCGACCCGAATCCTGGTCGTTGACGACCAGAACGATCTGGCCAATGTTATTTCGACGTTTCTGACCGAAGAAGGCTACGAGGTCACAATCTGCAACGATGGCCGCGAGGCGCTGCTGAAAATCCGCGAGATCAACCCCGCCGCCCTGGTCCTCGACATTATGATGCCCGAGACCGACGGCTTCGAAGTGCTGCGCCAGCTGCGCCTCAGCGACTCGGGCAAGCGCCTGCCAGTGGTGCTGATGAGCGCAGCCTGGCGCTCCAGCGAAAAGCACCGCGAGATCGGCACGACCTTCGACATCGCGCCGACGCTGGTGCTGCCCAAGCCGTTTGATCTCCAGGACCTTGATCGCTCACTGCGCCAGATGGGCATTGCCCCGGTCATGGTCGCCTCCTAGCTGCACTGCAGACTCAGGCGGCGCGCCGCCGCAGCCGCTGCCAGAGCAGGCGGTCTTCGGCGGTAACAGTCCCGGCAAGCCACAGCGCGGCCCCGTAGACGCCGACGCCCACAACAAGGGCCGGCGCAGGCCAGCTGCGGCTGATCCACATCGCACCCCCCGCCGCCAGCGCGGCCACGCTTGGTCGCCACAGCACGTCCCACAGCGGCGCCGCCCCCAGTTCGCGCTGTAGGATCACGGCTAGCGGCAGGTAGAGTACGATCTCCGACAGCACGGTGACGGCGGCGGCCGCATTGATGCCCCAGATCGGCACGGCCACCAGGTTGGCCACGAGGTTGAACAGCGCCGTCGCCACAAACGCGCCGGTGATCGTCCCCTGCCGCCCCAACGCGATCAGCACATACTGCGCGACGCCGTTGATGTAGCTGAACGGCACAAACCAGATCAGCAGCCGCAGCGCCGGCGCGCCGGCCGCCACATAGCTGGGCGCCGAGAGCAGCGCAATCGCCAGCGGCGCGAACACCGTGAGCGTCGCCGCCAGCGGCAGCGCCAGCAGCAGCACGTAGCGCAGCGTCAGCCGGTAGCCGCGCAGCAGCGCGCCGCGATCCTGCAGCGCCTGCCGCGCAAACAGCGGAAACACCGCGTTGATCACGATCGGCGGCAGCACCAGCGCCAGCTGGGCATATTTGTAGGCCGCGTTATAGTTCGCGACCGCCAGATCGTTGGCGTTGGCCTTGATGATAAATACGTCGAAGCGAAAAAACACCGCGATCAGCAGCGAGTTCAGCATCAGGGCGAAGGCGCTGCGCAGCATCGTGCGCGCCAGGGCGGCGTCCCAGGACCAGCCCGGCCAGCCAAAGCGCGCCACGAGCAGCCCGGCAAACACCGCCGCGTTGATCACCGTGGCCACCAGCGCGCCCCCGGCCACGCCGATCACGCCCCAGCCGAGGAGCAGCACGCCGATCCGCAGCAGCGTGCTCAAGCTGTTGTTGACCAGATTGGCTAGCGCCGGCGTGGTCGCCTGCTCGTTGGCCAAAAACACCGCCGTCGCCGCCGCCGCAAACGCCGTCGGGAATAGGCTGACGGTCAGGATCGCGATCAGCAGCGTGCCGCGCGCCGACAGCGCGTAGCTGATCAGGTGGGTCGCCTGTAGGCCGGCGTAGGCGCCGACCACCAGTGCGGCGACCGGCACCATCACCAGCGCCAGCGCCCAGCGCACCAGCAGCGTCGTGCCAAACAGCTCGCGGACCGCCGCGGGGTTGCGCGCAACCTCGCGGGTCAGCCAGACGGTCAGGCCCCAGTCGGCGACCGTCGCCAGCACCAGGCTGACCAGCAGCGCCGCCAGGTCGTACTCGCCGATCTGCGCGCCCGGCAGCATGCTGTACAGCACTTTGGCAAACGCCATATCCATCGCCCGCAGCACCAGCTGGATCGCCAGCGGCCCGGCGCTGTTGCGCAGAATCCGCCGCGCTAGGTCGTCGGTCGCGCTGCGCTGCCGGGCGACGCGCCACAGCGCCACCGCCGACGCGCCGAACAGCCCGAGCAGCCCGAGGACAAATACCAGCAGCCCCAGCTGGAAGCGCGCCGAGCACGGCCCCGTCGCGCAGGTTGTCAGCAGCCCGGCTTTAGTGAACATACGGCTTGATCAGCCACGCCAGCCGCTCGTGCGCCGCGCCCGAGATGTGGCTTGGCGCGGTCATGATTGCGCCCTGCAGCGCCTGGCCGCACCGGCAGCTGCGCTGGTCAAGCAGCGTTGGGATCACCGCCCGCAGCACGGCCTGCGCGTGCGCGGTGTTGTCACGCATCACCTGCACCACCGCCTCGACCGTCACCGCGTCGTGGTCGGGGTGCCAGCAGTCGTAGTCAGTTACCAGCGCCAGCGTCGCGTAGCACAGCTCGGCCTCGCGGGCTAGCTTGGCCTCGGGCAGCGCGGTCATGCCGATCAGATCAAAGCCCTCGCGGCGGTGAAATTCCGACTCGGCCAGCGTCGAAAATTGCGGCCCCTCCATCACTACATACGTTGCGCGCTCGGCGGCCGCCAGCCCCTGCGAGCTGATCGTTGCCAGCAGCCGCTGCCGCAGGTCGGGGCAAAAGGGGTGGTCAAACTGCACGTGCGCGACGATGCCGTCGCCAAAAAAGGTCGCCGGCCGCGGGCCGCGGGTGCGATCTACCAGCTGATCCGGCACCACCAGCGTGCCAGGTGGCAGCTCGGCCCGCAGCGAGCCGACCGCGCTGACCGCGATCACGCGCTCGACGCCGAGCTGCTTCAGGGCGCAAATGTTGGCGCGGCTGGGCACCTCGCTCGGCAGCCAGCGGTGGCCGCGGCCATGCCGAGGCAGAAACGCCACCCGCACGCCGTCCAGGGTCCCGACAATGATAGCGTCGCTCGGCTCGCCAAACGGCGTGCTGATCTGAAGCTCGGTGCGGTCGGTCAGTCCAGGCATGTCGTACAGGCCGCTGCCGCCAATCACACCAACCTGAGCTGTGGTCATATCGTCCTCCTACGCGCCTGCAGTATAGCGTAGCCGGGCGCACCGCGAGGCTTGGCACGCGGTTTGCTTTATTCGTTGGCAGTGGGAGATGGCTCCCAAGATGAACAAGGAGAACGGTCATGGGCATGATTGCATGGTTGATTTTTGGTGGGTTGGCCGGCTGGCTGGCGAGCATTATCATGCGGACTGACGCGCAGCAGGGTCTCCTGATGAACATCATCGTTGGCATCGTCGGCGCGTTTATCGGCGGCTTCCTGTTCTCGCTGATCGGCGGCGGCAGCAATACCTACAACAGCTTCAGCCTCGGCAGCTTCCTGGTGGCCGTGATCGGCGCGGTGGTGCTGCTTGGGATTGTCAACTTCTTCCGCCGCGGCGCGGTGCGCTAGCTCCGTCGCCCGACGCTTTCACCGCGGCGCTCCTTTGGGGGCGCCGCGGCGCTGTGTTGCCGGCGGCGTGCTGGCCGAGTGTGCTACAATCCATAACGATCAGGTAGCCCGCTAGCCTATGACCACTGCTCGCCTCCACACGCTCCATGACCTCGCCCGGATTCTGGTCCGCGCCGCGCCGCTCCCCGACCGGCTGGGTGATATGCTCCGGCTGCTTCAGACGACAATTCCGTTTGTGGCGGCGCGGGTCGTGGTGCTCAATCAGCCCGCCTGGACCTACAGCGTGCCCGACCGCCCGACGCCGCCCTGGCCGGCCGACTGGACCGCCGATCTGCTGCGCGGTGGTGAGCCGCTGATCCGCACTGCGCCTGGCACTGCCCACTACCTGGGCTGGCCGGTGGTCTGGGACGACGAGGTGCTGGGCGCGCTTCGAGCTGCTGGTGCCGCTCAACCAGACTGGTCGCGCCGACCTGCCGCTGCTCGACGCGCTGACGCCGCTGCTTGGCAGCGCGCTCGTGGTGCCAGCCGAGGCCGCGCCCGCCGCGCCGCCCGCGGTGGCTGCCGCGCCGCTCGCCGACCGCGCGGATGATCCGGCGCTGGCTGAGCTGGCCGCGGTGCTGGCGCTGCCGCTGCTCCTTGCAGCCGCTGGCCCAGACCGTCCTCGCCTGGGTCGAGGAGTACATTCCGACCGCCGCGGCCGCGCTGCGGGTCTGGCCGACCAGCAGCCCGCAGCCGCTCCAGTTCTCGGGCGCCGCTAGCAAGCTGGCGCTGGCCGCGCCCGCCGACACCGGCGCCGCGCTCGCTCCACGCTCTGCCGCGCCCGCCGAGTGGGTGCTGCCGCTCGCCACCGCCAGCGCCGTCGAGGCCAGCCTGGTGATCGCTGGGCCAGCCCTCGATGCTGCGCAGCTCGCGCGGCTGCGCGCGATCACGCCGCTGATCGGTGCCAGCCTCCAGCGCGCGCTGGTCTACCAGCAGATGTACGACTCCCACGCCCAGCTCACCAGCTTGTTCGCCGACCTGCCAACCGGCCTGGCCCTCACCGACCACGACGGGCGGCTGCTCCAGGTCAACCCGGCCTGGTCGCGGCTGTGGGGCGTCGCCGACGAGGCCGTGCAGCTGGGCCAGCTGGTGCCGTGGGATATGTTCGAGCCGCTCCTGCCGCGCCTGCCCGACCCAATCGCCTTCGATCAGTTTTTTCGTCACGATGTCGGCAAGCTCAGCGATGCGACCCTGACGCTCCAGCGCCCGCCCCAGGAGCTGCGAATCATTCGCATCCCCATTGCCACCGCCGCCTCGCCGCTGACGCTGACGCTCTTTGCCCTCAGCGACGTGACCCGCGAGCGTGAGGCCGAGCGCGCCAAGTCGGAGTTTGTGTCGGTCGTGTCGCACGAGCTGCGGACGCCGCTCACGTCGATCCTGGGCTACGCCGAGCTGATGAAGGCCCGCGAGTTTCCCGCCGCTGACCGCCTGGAGCTGATCGATACGATCTGGAAGCAGGCCATGCACCTTTCGACGCTGGTCGAGGATTTGCTCAACGTTTCGCGCCTGGACGCCGGGCGAATTACACTGACCCGCTGGGTGATCGCGCTGCGCCAGCTGGTCACCGAGCTGATCGCCCAGATGAACAAGGAGCTGAACCAGGCGCGCCATCAGCTGCTCCTCGACATCGACCCACAGCTGCCGCCGATCTACGCCGACCGCGACCGGCTGCGCCAGATTCTGGGCAACCTGCTGTCTAACGCGATCAAATATTCGCCCGACGGTGGCGAGATCGTGCTGCGCGCCGAGGTGCTGGGCGACCCGCCGCCGGGCGCGCCGCCGCTGCCGCCCGAGCCGGCCCTGCTCGTCAGCGTCCGCGACCCTGGCATGGGCATCGAGGCCGCCGAGCAGCACCGCATTTTCGAGCGGTTTTATCGGATTGATAACTCCAACACCCGACGCATCGGCGGCACCGGCCTGGGCCTGTCGATCACCAAAGCGCTCGTCGAGCTGCACGGCGGCCGCATCTGGGTCACATCTCAGCCGGGCGTGGGCAGCACCTTCTGGCTCACGCTGCCGCTTGCCACCGAGGTGATTCATACCATGCCCCGTTGACATCGCGCCTGACGCCGTGGTATTCTGTGCGCCAGGAGCAACGGCGTGATGCAGATGTACACAAGTCAGATAGTGGTCCGAGCTGCTTGGACAGCCCTCCACAGGTGGATTGCGCCCAGTTCAGCCCCAGTTATGTAGACATAATCGTAGCGTCGCGTGAACAGCCGTGGGTGCAGAAAGCCCACGGCTTTTTGATATGTATACGGCTTTTTGATATGTATGGAGTAACACCATGACGGTTCTGAGCGGCTTTGGCCTCGGCAAATGGTACGGCGCCGACAAAATTTTCGACGGGCTGCAATTTATGGTCAATCGTAGCGATAAAATCGCGCTGGTTGGCGTCAACGGCGCCGGCAAATCAACCTTGCTCAAAATGATTGCCGGCATTGAGGACCCGACCAGCGGCACGATCAGCCGCGCCAATGGCCTGCGGATCTCATATCTTGCCCAGGAAACGCGCTTCGACGGCAACCTGACACTCTATGCCGCCGCTGAGCAGGCCTTTGACCATCTGAAAGAGATGGAGCAGGAGATGCGCCTGCTGGAAGAGCAGATGGCCGACACCGATCACCCCGACTGGGAGGAGCGGATGGAGCGCTACGGCGATCTCCAGGCGCGCTTCGAGCATGCCGGTGGCTATCATACCGAAAATCAGATCGAGCGCACGCTGGAGGGCCTCAGCTTTGGCCCCGAGCATTTCGAGGAGCGCCTGAGCACCTTCAGCGGCGGCCAAAAAACCCGCGCGGCGCTGGCCGTGACGCTGCTGCAGGACCCCGACGTGCTGCTCCTCGACGAGCCGACTAACCACCTCGATCTCCAGGCGCTCCAGTGGCTGGAGGGCTTTTTGCAGGACTGGCCCGGCACGCTGCTCGTCATCTCCCACGACCGCTACTTTCTGGATCGCGTGACTCGCCGCACCTGGGACATGGAGTTTGGCAAGCTCAACGACTATCCCGGCGCCTACACCAAATTTATGCAGCTCAAAGTCGAGCGCCTGGAGTTGCTCCAGAAGCAGTACAACGCTGAGCGCGAGTTTGTCCTCAAAACCGAGGAGTTTATTCGCCGCTTCAAGGCTGGGCAGCGGTCCAAACAGGCCACCGGCCGCGAGAAGCGCCTCAACCGCTTCAAGGCCGGCTATTTCTCAACCTCGGGGCAGGGTTGGGTCCAGGCGCTCGATGCGCCGCAGAGCCACAAGCATCTCAAGCTCAGCCTCGACACCAACCTGCGCTCCGGCGAGCTGACCCTGACGCTCAGCGACGGCATGACCGTCGGCTACCAGACGCCTGAGGGTGACAAGGTGCTGGTGCGCACGCCGCCGCTGGAGCTGCGGCGCGGCGAGCGGGTCGCGTTGATCGGGCCGAACGGCGCCGGCAAGACCACGCTGCTGCGCACGATCGTCGGCGCGCTGCCGTCACTGAAGGGCCGCGCCAGCCTCGGCGTCGGCGTCAAAATCGGCTACTATGCCCAGACCCACGATCACCTGATCCTGACCAACCCGATCCTGGAGGAGGTTCACCGCATCAAGCCGCTGGAGCCGACCGAGCGCATTCGCACGCTGCTGGGTCGCTTTCTATTCTCCAACGATGATGTCTATAAGCTAGTCGGCGACCTGTCGGGCGGCGAGCGCAGCCGTGTCGCGCTGGCCCAGCTGATGCTCCAGGCGCCCAACCTCCTGCTCCTCGACGAGCCGACCAACCACCTCGACATCGCCGCCCGCGAGGCCCTGGAGAGCGTGCTGCTGGAGTTTCCTGGCGCGATCCTGTTTGTCTCCCACGACCGCTACTTTGTCGACGCGCTGGCCGACAACCTCTGGGTAGTCGAGGACGGCGGCGTGCGCGAGTTCGAGGGCAACTACTCGGGCTATATTGGCGTGCGGGCCGAGGAGGAGGTCGCCAAGCGCCGCGCCCTCGCCGCGCCGACGCCCAGCAAAGCGGCGCCCGCGCCCAGCAAAGCCGAGCCAGTCGTGGCGCCCAAGCGCGGCCAGGGCCAGGACAAAGCCGAGCGCGAGCGCCAGAAGCGCCTCAACGCCGTCGAGCGCGAGGTCCAGACGCTGGAGGCCAAAAAGCAGCAGCTTGATCAGGCGCTGCTCACAGCGAGCGCCGCGCGCAACGTCGCCGAGATCACGCGGCTGGGCGCGGCCTACACCGCCATCGAGGCCGAGCTGGCGACTAAGTACGATCTGTGGGCCACGCTCTCCAACGAGCTGGAGGTCTGATGGAGCGCTATCCACATCTCTACGTCATTGGACTGACCGGCAATATTGGCTGCGGCAAAAGCGCGGTCGTGGCCATGCTGGCTGCGCTGGGCGCCGCAGTCTGCGACGCCGACCAGGTGACGCGCCAGGTCATGGCGGTGGGCGAGCCGGCTTACGCGGCGATTGTCGCGGCGTTTGGCCCCGCCGTCCTCGCCGCCCCCGCCGGCCCGCTCGACCGGGCGGCGCTGGGCCGCATCGTTTTTAGCGACCCGGCCAAGCTCGCGCAGCTGGAGGCCATCGTTCATCCGGCGACGCGCGCCGTGATCTGGGAATGGCTGCGGCAGCTCGATCAGACGGCCGTCGGCCAGCCAAGCCGCCCGGTCGCGGTGGTGGACGCCATCAAGCTGATCGAGAGCGGCTGGTCGGCGGTCTGCGATGCCATCTGGGTGGTCGCCTGCGATCCGGCGGTGCAGCTAGAGCGCCTCATTGTTGGCCGCGGCATGCCGGCGGATGACGCCGCGCAGCGCATCGCCGTGCAGCCGCCGCAGGCCGCGAAAATCGCCGCTGCCAGCGTAGTCATTGACAACAGCGGCGACCGCGCGGCCACTGCGGCGCAAGTCCAGGCTGCCTGGAATCGCATCGAGCGGACCAGCCTGCGCTGATCCGCTCGATGCAGTTGTTGCGTCGATCCGCTTAGGGCGCAGTCTGTGGCAGCTGCTGCCCTGGTTGGGCTACCTGCTGCCCCGGCTGGGCCAGCTCTTTGGTCGCCCTAACCCCTGGGAGGAAGAACTGCGGCGCCAGGCCTAGCGCCAGCACCAGCACGACGCTGACCGCCAGCGCAAACATGGTGCCGCCCGGCACTTTTAATCCGGCGCTCGTCCAGCGGCTCGGCGAAGAACATCGCCTTCAGCAGCCGTAGGTAGTAGTACAGGCTGATAACCGTGTTGAGTAGCGCCGCGATCACCAGCCAGATCGCCCCGCTCTCCCAGCCGGCCTGGAACACAAAGAACTTGGCCCAGAAGCCGCTCAGCGGCGGAATGCCGGCCAGCGACAGCAGGAAAAATACAAACACCACCGCCAGCGGCAGATTACGGCGGTGCAGGCCAAACAGGTCGCTCAGCTCATCGCCGCCCATCACGCGGCTGACCGCCGCCAGCGCGCCGAACGCGCCCAGGTTCGTCACCGTGTAGGTCACCAGATAGTACATCAGCGAGGTCATGCCGAAGCTGCTAAACGTCTGGCCGCCTTTGGCGAACACGGCGGTCATGCCGATCAGCAAAAAGCCGGCGTGCGCAATTGACGAGTACGCCAGCAGACGCTTGACGTTGTTTTGGGTCATCGCCGCCAAATTGCCAAACGTCATTGTCAGCAGCGCGATGACCGCCAGGATGCTGGTCCAGCCACCAAAGCCTGTCGTCAGTGCAGCGGAGCCGGCGACCGGGCCGAAGCCCTGCACCAAAATCCGCAGCAGCAGAATAAAGCCCGCCGTCTTGGAGGCCGTGGACAGGAAGCCGGTCACCGGCGTGGGCGCGCCCTGGTATACATCGGGCGACCACGAGTGGAATGGCACCACCGCCAGCTTATAGCCCATGCCGGCGATAATAAAGATCAGCGACAGCAGCAGCAGCGGTGACATGCCATTGGTGCCAATCGTGGCAAGCACCGTTGACAGGCTGGTTGGGTTGGCCGCGCCGCTGGCCACGGTGTAGCCGTAGAGCAAGCTCAGGCCGTACAGCAGAATGCCCGACGACAGCGCGCCGAAAATATAGTATTTGATGCCAGCCTCGGACGACTTAGCCTCGCGCTTAAAATATCCGGCCATAATGTACAGCGAGACCGACGCCAGTTCCAGCGCCAGGTACAGCGTGATCAGCTCGCCGGCGCCGGCCATAAAGTTGAGGCCGACGGTTGCAAACACCAGCAGGCCAAAAAACTCGGCCGGGTTGTCGGCGCGCGCATAGTCGCGGGCCAGCACCGCCGTGATCACGCCGGCGCCCACAAAGATCAGCCGGCCGAGCATCAGCAGCGGATCGATCAGCATGGCGCCGTTGAGCAAAACATTGTTGCCCGGCCTATTCACGCTCTGGAGATTTTGCAGCAGGATCAGCAGGCGCTGCCCGATGGGGTTGCTGACGCTCAGCGGGTCAAGGTTTGGGTCAACAATCCGATTGATCAGAAAGCCGCCCTGGAGCAGCACTACAATAAACACCAGCCCCATGCCAATTGCGGTGGTGCTGGCCGCGTCTTGAAAGCGCTGCTCGTCGGTGGCATCGCGCAGAAATAGGTCGCCGACCACCACCAGCACCGCCAGCAGCACCAGCATGAGTTCGGGCAGTAGCTTGAGCACATCAGTAAAAGCGAATTGCACAACAATCTCCCGTTGTCACAAACTCAAAGCGCTGCTAGCGCGGCATGAACGGCAGCGGATTACCCAGCTGCTGCACGAGCTGACTAGCCCCGCTCAGCCGCTGCACCACTGGCGTCACGCCGCTGTTGATCAGCGGGTGCATCAGGTCGGGGAATAGGCCGAAGACAATGATCAGCGTCGCCAGAATCGTGCCGGCGGTGTACTCCTGCCAGGTCAGCTTAGGCATCCGCAGAAACTCACGGTTGCGCAGCTCGCCAAAGAACACCTGCCGCGTGACCCGCAGAATATACGCCGCTGTGATCGGGATCGACAGCGCCGCGATCACGGCGACGACTGGGAATCGCTCCCAGATACCGACAAAAATATTGAACTCGGCGAAAAAGCCCGCAAAGCCCGGCATGCCCATCGAGGAGAAGCCGCCGATGATCAGCATGATTGCGGCGAATGGCATCACCTGCGCCAGGCCGCCCAGCTCGGGCAGCTGGCGGGTGTGGGTTCGCTCATACACCATGCGGCCGACGACTGCGAAGAACAGGCCGGTCATCACGCCGTGCGCGAACATCTGGAGCACCGCGCCATTGATGCCGGTCTGATTCATCGTCGAGAGCGCCATCACCACCAGGCCCATGTGCGACACCGACGAGTAGCCGATCACGTATTTGAAGTCGCGCTGCGCCATCGCGATGGTTGCGCCGTAGACGACGTTGAGCAGCGTCAGCGCCGCAATCACTGGCGCCCACACCTGCGCCCCATACGGCATCAGCCACATCGCGGCCCGTAGACAGCCATACGCCCCAAGCTTCATCAGCACGCCGGCGTGAATCATCGAGACCGCCGTCGGCGCGGCGACGTGGCCGGTCGGCGACCAGGTGTGGAATGGAAACATGCCGGCTAGGATCGCAAAGCCTACAAACATCGGCATAAAGAACGCGACTTGGAAGTTGCGGCTAAAGCGCGCGGTGTTGGCCAGCTGGATCAGGTCAAAGGTCCGGCCGCCGGCAAAGTAGACCGCCAGCATGCCGATTAGGATAAACACCGAGCCGACCATCAGATACATCGTCAGCTTCATCGCGCCGTACTCTTTGCGCGTCGAACCCCAGATGCCGATCAGCAGGTACATTGGCAGCACGGCCAGCTCGTAGAACACAAAGAACAGGAATAGATCGAGCGAGATAAATACGCCAAACACGCCCACCACCAGCAGTAGCAGCAGGATGTAGTACTCCTTGACCCGCTCCTCGATGCTGAACGAGATCAGCGATCCGGTAAACATAATGAAGCCGGTCAGGATCAGCATCGGCAGCGAGATGCCGTCCACGCCCAGGTAGTAGCTGATGCCCATATCCGGCACCCAGTTCAGCCGCTCAACGAACTGCATGGTGAGGCCGCTGGGGTCATAGGCGGCGTAGACCAGCAGGCTGAGCACCAGCGAGATAAACGACGCGCCAGTGGCGACCCACCGGATGGCATTCTTTTGCGCGCCCGGCAGCACCCCAATGATAATGGTCGCCACCAGCAGCGCCAGCCAGATCAGGCTCAGATACGGGATGCCAGCGGGCAACTTGAACAAGTTCATCGTGTGGCCTCTATTGATTGATTAGACACTGGTAAAAAAGCGCACGAGCGCCGTGGCCGTCGCGTTGGCAATCTGCATCAGCGGCAGCGGGTAGATGCCCAGCAGCACCAGCAGCAGCAGCAGCGGCGCAAGTACGCCTCGCTCGCGCAGGGTGATGTCGGGCAGGCCGCGCCAGCGCTCGTTGACCGGGCCGCTGAAAATCCGCTGGTACATCAGCAGCAGCGCTAGGGCCGAGATCACCAGGCCCAGCGTTGACAGGATCGTCAGCAGCGGCAGGGTGCTCCAGGTGCCACGGAAAATAAAGAACTCGCCGACAAAGCCGGCCATGCCCGGCAGACCCAGGTTTGCAAACATCGCCACGCCCATAAAGCCGGCAAAGGCTGGCACCAGCGTGCGTAGGCCGCCAAAGTCTTTCAGGCGATAGGTCCCGGTGCGCTCGGCCAGCGAGCCGGCCAGGAAAAACAGCGCGCCCGTTGATAGCCCGTGGGCCACCATCTGCATAATCGCGCCGTTGATGGCGATGGCCCGGCTATCGAGGTTGGCCACGCCGACCGCGCCGGCCGCCGCGATCGCCAGCATGACGTAGCCCATGTGGTTGATCGAGAGGTAGGAGATCAGCCGCTTGAGGTCGCCGTCGCGGTGGTTGTACGCGACCCACGCGCCGACGATGATCGAGGCAAAGGCCATGAATCCGAGGATCGGCGCATAGGTCTGCATTTGCTGAGGGAAGATCGGTAGCATCAGCCGCAGCATCGCAAACGCGCCCATCTTAGTCAACACCGATGAGATCAGCATCGAGCCGGCGGTCGGTGCCTCGCTATACGCATCGGGTAGCCAGGTATGAAACGGCCAGACCGCCAGTTTGACGGCGAAGGCGATAAACACCGCCCAGAAGATCGCGCTCATCAGGCCAAACGCGGTGCCGCCAAACAGCTGTGTCACGCCCAGGCTATGAAAATAGTTGCCGACGATGGTCTGGAGGTCGCCCTGGTAATTCCCAGCGCCAGGATTTGACAGGTTGAGCGCCACCGGCAGATTCTGCGCCAGCCGGGTGAGTTCGATCAAGCTGAAGGTGCCGCGGCCCGCCCGGCCCGTCGCCAGGTACAAAAATTCAAAGCCCAGCAGCAGCCCCACGGAGCTGGCCATCGTGTAGATAAAGAACTTGAACGCGGCGTAGCGCCGGTTCTCGCGCCCCCACACCGAGATCAGATAGTAGCCGGGGATCAAGCTGATCTCCCAGAAGATGAAGAACAGCAGGAAGTTGAGCGACAGAAACACGCCCAGCATTGCCGTCTCCATCAGCAGCAGCAGCGCGATGAAATAGTGTGGCCGCTGCTTTTGATTGAACGAGGCTAGGATGCAGACCGGCGTCATAATCGTCGTCAGCAGCACTAGCGGCAGCGAGATGCCATCAAGGCCCACCAGATAGTCGGCGCCAAACAGCGAAATCCACGGCAGCCGCTCGGCAAACTGGTAGACCTGCTGCCCATTCTCGACAGTCTGGCCGTGGTAGCTGGCCGCCAGGAAAAACGCCAGGCCCAGCGGCGCTAGGCTAAACGCAAACGCGCCCCATTTATTGATCGTCGCGTCTTCGCCGCCCGGCCACAGCGCGGTCAGCAGCGCGCCTACCAGTGGTAGAAACAGCAAGATGCTCAGGTATGGCAGCCCGTTCGTTGAGGCGAGATAGTTCATCATTCTTCCTGCAAACTACGCTTTGAAGGCGAAGAGGTAAATTACGGCGATGATCAGCACGCCGGCGAAGATCAACGCGCCGTAGTCCTGAATCTTGCCGGTCGTGGTTTGGCGCAGGCCGTCGCCGGTATACGTCGTTACCTCGGCAATGGTGTCGGCGCCCTGGTTCAAAAACAGGTCATCAACGATAAAGTTGAGCTTTGAGATCAGCAGGCTGACGTGGCCCACGCCATTGACCACGCTGTCGACCACGCGATCAAACACGGTCAGCACGATGCCCAGCCCATCGGTCAGGCGGCCAATTGTGGCGGCGTACAGCTCGTCGAAGCCAAACTTATTGTTCAGGATGCGGAACACGCCCGGCATCGCCCGCTCCAGCGGGTCGAGGTCGGTGGCTTTGGCGAAGGCGTTGCGGTACATCAGGAAGCCGACAACGATGCCCAGTACTGCTAGCCCTGTAGCGATGCCGGCGGTCAAATAGTTGAAGGCGGCGGCTTCCTGGTTGAAGAACGTAGACAGATAGTGCAGCCCAGGAAAATTTGCAAAGCCGGCCCCGAAGGCAAAGATCGCCAGGATGATCAGTGGGACAGTCATGGTCCACGGCAACTCGTGCGGCGCGTGGGCCTCGTGGTGGCCGTGCGCGTCGTGGCCGTGCGCGTCGTGGCCGCCCTTCTCGACCGCCACTTTCTCGCTGGGCTTGGTGGCGGCGGCCGGCCGGGGCTTGAAGCCGCGGAAGCTGCCGCCAAACACCACCACCACCTGGCGCGTCATGTAGAAGGCCGTCAGGAACGCCGCGATGCTCAACGTCACGTAGACCACCACGCCCAGCGTGTGACCCTCGGTGAAGCCGACCTTGAAGGCGTCGGCCAAAATCTCGTCTTTGGAGAAGAAGCCGGAGAACAGCGGGAAGCCGGCCAGCGCCAGATAGCCGATCACATAGGTCCAGAAGGTGATCGGCATATACTTGCGCAGGTCGCCCATGTTGCGGATGTCCTGGGCTTTGGTCGGGTCGTGGCCGACCGTCGCCTCCATGCCGTGGATCACCGAGCCGGAGCCGAGGAACAGTAGCGCTTTGAAGAAGGCGTGGGTCAGGAGGTGAAACATCCCGGCGACCCAGCCGCCGATGCCCAGCGCCGCGACCATAAAGCCCAGCTGCGACAGCGTGGAGTAGGCCAGGATGCGCTTGATGTCGAACTGCGCGACCGCGATCAGTGCCGCGAACAGCGCCGTAAATGCGCCGATGCTGGCCACGACCGACAGCGCGTGCAGTGAGGTGACATTGCTGAGGTGGTCGGCGAGAAATACCGGGTAGGTCCGCGCAACCAGGAACACGCCTGCGGCCACCATCGTCGCCGCATGGATCAGCGCTGAGACCGGCGTCGGGCCTTCCATCGCGTCGGGCAGCCAGACATGCAGCGGGAACTGCGCTGACTTGCCGACGGTTCCCATGAAAATCAGCAGCGCGATGGCCGTGGCGACCGACAGCCCAAATACGGTCGTCTGGCTGCCAATCCGCTCCAGCATCGCCGGATTGAAAATCTGGCCCTCGCCGGTGCCAAATGTCAGCGAGCCTGACTCCTGGTAGAGATAAAACAGCCCCAGCATCATGCCCACGTCGCCGATGCGGGTGGTGATGAAGGCTTTGCGCGCCGCCTTGTAGGCCGAGGGCTTGTAGTACCAAAAGCCGATCAGCAGATAGGAGCACAGGCCCATCAGCTCCCAGCAGATGAAGAACAGCAGGAGGTTGTCGGCCAGCACCATGCCCAGCATCGAGGCGGTGAAGAGTGCGATGTAGGAGAAAAAGCGTGTCGTGCGCGGGTCCTCGGCCATATAGCCAGCCGAGAAGAGGTGGATGCAGGTTGCGGCCAGCGTGACCATTGCCAGCATCGCCGCCACCGGCGCATCCAGGCGATAGCCCATGCGCAGCACGGTCGGTGCCCGTCGCCGCCCAGTCAAACGAGCGAGTGAACGCGCTGCCAAAGCCCTTAAACTCGACCTCGGCCGCGCCAGCCCCCTCGGCCGCAGGCGCCTCAACGGCGGCCTCGGGTGGGCCGAAGCCGCTGCTCAGGCCATTGAACAGAATACCCCACGCCAACACCGTCGCGATGATCATCACCCCGACGCCGATCACGGCGGTGGTGCGCTTGTCGCGGCTAATCGCCGGGACGAACGTGATCAAGAGAAAGGCTGCCAGTGGCAGCAGCGGGATAAGCCAAGCTAATTCAAAGAAAAAATTCATGCCTCGCTCGCTGTCGTGAGGTGGTTGATGCCACGTACTAAAGTCTAGCCCTTCAGCGTATCCATCTCGTCGGCGTTGATCGTCAGGCGGGTGCGGTAGACCGCGATCACCATTGCCAAGCCCACCGCCGCCTCGGCCGCCGCCACCGTGATCGCGAAGATCGCGAACAGGAGGCCGCTGGTGTGAGTCGGCTCAAGGTAGCGCCAGAACGCCACCAGGTTGATATTGACGGCGTTGAGCATCAGCTCGACACCCATCAATATCCCCACCGTGTTGCGCCGCGAAAGCGCCCCGAACAGGCCAATGCAGAACAGCCCCGCGGCAATCGTCAGCACAAATTCCAGCGGAACAGCCGTCACAATACTGGGCATCTTTTGCTCCTAACGACGATTGGTGGTGCCAGCGCTTAAGCCAACCGTACTGGCGCCCGCCTGTTCGTTGACTGGCGGCAGCGCCTGGAGCGGCTCAAGGCCCACGCCTTTGATCGAGCGGCGTAGCGCGGTTTCTTCGGCCAGCGTCAGGACGCGGCGGCGGCGGCTGCGCTCCTCGTAGGCGATGACCACGGCGCCGATCAGGGCAACCAGTAGCAGGATTGAGGCGATCTCGAAGGGCAGCAGGAACTCGCGCATAAACGACTCGCCGATCTCAAAGGCGCCGGCGACCTCGGCGGGCTTGGTGGTGGCCTGGGCGGTGCCGCCGGCCGGGTCGGTGCTGACTACGACCGCCGGTGTGTTTACTAGGTCGCGCTGTGGCCAGCGACGGCTCTGGTCAACCGAGGTCGGCAGGCCAGGGTTGCTGACCGTGCGCACGATCACCAGCAGCAGGCCGAGCGCCACGATTGCGGCCACCCACCAGCGCTCAAACAGCTGCCGGGTGCGCTCGCCGGTAATCTGGCGGGTCAGCATGATGGCGAAGAGGACCAGGATCGAGACCGCGCCGGCATAGACCAAAATCTGGACGACGCCGATAAACGGCGCCTCTAGCAGAAAGTACAGCGCCGCCACTCCGGCAAACGATGCAATCAGCCACAGCGCGGCGTGAATAATGTTTTTTACGACCACGACCATGACGCCTGCGAACAGGATCAGGCTGGCCAGCAAAAAAAGATCGCTCCAATGACGATATTCATGACCACTCCCAACAGCGGACGTGCGACGCTGCAAACATAGATGTGCGACGTATCATACTCGATCTTGCCTGATGCTCAGCAGCCTGGCGCGGCACACAATGAGACCAGCAGCTGGGCCGCTGGTCTCAGATGTCGCAGCTTAGACGGCGTATTGTGGTGTGATCACTTGCTCGGCCGGCTGGCCACGATACAGCCGGACCGCACCCACCACAGCGATGATATTCAGCAGCAGTGTAACCGCGAAGGCGATGGCGGTGCGACCAATGCTGCCGGGCTGGCCGGCGAAGTCCAAAAAGCCCATGCCGCGGTCGGCGCCCCACTGCGTGATCGCGATCCAGAAGCTGGTTGCCATAATGTTGAACAGCGCCAGCGGCAGCAGAAATTTCCAGGCGAAGGCCATGAGCTGGTCGACGCGCAGCCGTGGCACGGTCGCGCGGATTACGACCATGAACCAGAACATCAGCAGGACTTTGACAATAAAGTAGATCACTGAGAGCAGCGTGCTCGGCACGAACCACAGCCCTGAGGTCGTGCCAGGGCCGTTGCCGCCGCCAAAAAACATGCCCACAGTCACGGCGCAGATCGCCAGGTTGGTCATGTAGTTGGCCAGATAGAACACCGCAAACTTCATGCCCGAGTACTCGGTCATATAGCCGGCGACGATCTCTGAGTCGGCCTCGGGGATGTCAAACGGTGTCCGCTCGCCCTCAGCCAGCGAGGAGATGAAGAAGATCACCGCGGCCAGCGCGCCGATCGGCGTGAAAATATGCCACTGTAGGCCATAGAAGCCCGACTGGTGCTGAATAATATCGGCCACATTCATTGAGCCGACCCACATCACCAGCACCACCAGCGACATGACCTGTGGGATCTCATACGAGATCATCTGGGCCGCCGCGCGCATGCCGCCGAGCAGCGCAAACTTGTTGTTTGATCCCCAGCCGGCCATGAGCATGCCAAGCGTGTGCAGCGCCGAGACGGCGATCACAAACAGCACGCCGACGTTAATCTTGGAGGGGTACAGGTTGCCCAGCGGGATGACCGCGAAGGCTAGCACCGTTGATGCCATGATCACAACCGGCGCCAAGAAGTGGACCCAGCGGTCAGCGCCGACTGGCGTGATGTCCTCTTTGGTCATCGTTTTGACGCCCTCGGAGACCGGCTGGAGTAGGCCAAACGGACCGACGCGGTTGGGGCCTTTGCGGTCCTGCATCAGGCCGATGCCGCGCCGCTCGATCCAGGTCAGCAGCATCATGCCGACCGGGCCAATTACTAGGATCGCCGTGGTCGTGAGAATATAGCCGACCAGGTTGACCAGCCACTGCTGGCCGGTCCAGCCCAACAAAAAGTCTGCAATCGCACGCATCGGTTATTCCCCCTGCTCGGCGCGCTTGGCGGCCCGGATCGCCTCAAGGCGGGCTAGCTTCTCGGGTGACATCGCTTTGCCAACGGCCGCGGGCGCCCCGCTTGGCGCCGCTGGGGCTGCGGTGGCGGCGGCTGGTGGCGCGGCGGCCACCGTAGCCGCTGGGCGCCGGCGCGGCCTCAGCGCTGACACCGCCCTGCTTGGCGGCGCGGATCGCCATCAGCTTGGCCAGCTTCTCGGGCGACATGTTTTTGCCAGGGGGCGGCAGCGGCGCCGCTGGCCCGCTGCTCGCGGCCGTGCGGCCGGCGGCGGGCGCCGCACCAGCGGTCGCCTGGGCCACACGGCCGACTAGCGCCGGCGTCACACCAACCGTGCCGGGGCGCTTTTTGATGTTGTTCTGAAGTTTTTTCAGCGCGCCGTCCCGCACCGCCGCCCACATCGTCGGCGCAATCGTGTCATAGTACGAGGTCGGCCGGTCAAGGTGCGCTTTGTGAACGTCCATGGTCAGGTGGTCAGGTGTGGCCAGTTCGTAGACATGATCCATTTTGATCGCGTCAAATGGGCAAACCTCGGCGCAGTAGCCGCACGACATACAGGTGTCGTACTCGATTACAAACTCGTCGGCGGCGGGGACCGGCTTGCCAGTGGCAGGGTCTTTGGACGGCGTGATGTGAATCACCTGCGGCGGGCAGACGCGCTCGCACTGAAGGCAGCCAGTACACAGCTCATGGCCGCTGGCGTCATCATAGAGCAGGATCGGCAGCTGGCGAGCGGCCTCGGGCAACAACAGCCGCTCCTCGGGGTACTCAATCGTAAACATGCCGTCAATGTCGCGCTTGGAGGTCGAGGTTTTGACCAGCGACTTGCCAAAGTGCTCAACGACCCGCTGCATGCCCCTGAGCATGCCCTGGCCGACGCGCACCCGGCTGTCGTTGCGCTTGACAACGATTACGCTGATCTCGGCCGGCTGGGCCAGCGGCGCGCTTTGTGGGGTGGGTGCTAGCGTCATCGGTCTACCTCGCCCATCACAATATCAATCGAACCGAGGATTACCACCACGTCGGCGACTTTATGGCCGCGGCACATATCGCTGAGCGCTGACAGGTTGATGAAGGATGGCGCGCGCACCTTGTAGCGGTACGCCTTGCCCGAGCCATCGGAGACCAGGTAGAAGCCCAGCTCGCCTTTAGGCGTCTCGACGCGGCCGTAGGCCTCACCGGCCGGCGGCTTCAGCGCCTGCTGCTTAATTTTAGTGTTCAGGTGGCCGCCTTTGGCATCCGGCAGCTGCTCTAGCGCCTGCTGCACGATCAGGTAGCTCTGACGCATCTCCTCGACGCGCACCAGGTAGCGGTCGTAGATGTCGCCGACTGAGCCGACCGGAATGTCGAACTTGAAGCGTGGGTAGACGCTGTAGGGTTCGGCGCGACGCACGTCGTAGGGGACGCCCGAGCCGCGCAGCAGCGGCCCGGTGACGCTGTAGCTGATCGCCAGCTCCTGCGGCAGAATGCCCACGCCGCGCGAGCGGATCAGCATCAGCTCGTTGTCGGAGAGGAGCCGCTCAAACTCGTCGAAGAAGCCAGGCAGCGCGATCATCAGATCGTTGAGCTCGCTGATGAACTCGGGGCCGATGTCGCGGATCACGCCGCCAAACCGGAAGTAGTTACACATCATGCGCGCGCCTGAGACCATCTCATACAGGTCGAGGATTTTTTCGCGCTCGCGCATGCCCCACAGCAGGCCGGTCTGCCAGGCGCCCATATCGTTGAGCATAAAGCCCAGTGCGGTGGCATGGTTCAGAATACGGCTCAGCTCGGCCATGATCACGCGGATATACTCGGCGCGCTCTGGCACCTCGATGCCAGCCAGCTTTTCGACCGCCAGCGTGTAGCCAAAATTGTTGGCCATCGAGTTGAAGTAGTCGAGCCGGTCAGTGAACGGAATATTCATCAGGTACGAGTTGACCTCGCCCAGCTGCTCGTGGTTGCGGTGCAGGTAGCCAAAGACCGGCTCGATGTTGATCACGGTCTCGCCGTCAATCGTGGCCACCATGCGAAACACCCCGTGAGTCGAGGGGTGCTGCGGGCCGATATTAAGCTGAAGTTCTTCGGTTTTTAGCATGCTGTGTTCAAGCGCTCGGTCGTGCCGAGCTACTCGCCTCCCGCGTCGTGGGTATATTTATCGCCGGTCTTGGGAAAGTCTTTGCGCATTGGAAAGCCCTCGAACTCGTCCCACATATAGATGCGCCGCAGATAGGGGTGGCCAGGAAACTGGACGCCGAACAGGTCAAACGCCTCACGCTCCTGGAGATTGGCGCCCGGCCATTCGGCGGTCAGGGTTGGGACGATGGGCAGCTCGCGCGGCACGCGCACCTTGACCGTCTGTGGGCCGCCGCCCTGTAGGCTATAGAAGTGATAGACCATTTCGATCAAGCCGAGGTGCAGATAGTCGACCGCGGTGATGTTGGACAGATATTGGTAACCCAGCTGATCGCGCAGGTAGGCGGCGACCGCAGGCAGCGCGTGGGCATTGATCAGGGCGTCGCCGTCGGCGAGGCGCAGCGTTGGCCCGGACTCGCGGCCCGCGCCTGGCACGGCCTTGTCAATCGGCTCGGTCTGTGGCGGGGGTGTCTTAGTCGAAAGCTCGGGGATCGCGTCGTGATCGCCCGTGGCGGCGGGGGTGCCGCCGGCAGCGAGGGCGCCGGGCAGGTCGCGGCTCAGCCGCGTGCGCAGCTCTCCGTTAGCGAGCATGTCCAACCTCCCCTTCTGCCACCAGTTGCGGCACCTGCGACTGCTCCGAGATGCTGCGGGCCACATCGGCGGCCGAGGCATCGGCAAGGTTGAAGCCCAGGCGGCCGAGCACCGGCTTGGGCAGGTTGCCCTCCAGGACGCGCGCGTCAGTGTGGCGCTCGCCGGTGCCGCCCAGCGCGGGCGAGACAAACGGTGCCATCTGAGGCAGGCCACCAACTGGATCGGCGGTGCCGGCAAAGCCCTCAACCAACAGGCCAGCGCTGCCAAAGGTCGGCACGGCGAAATCTTCGTCGAGGGCGCCGCGTTTGCCATACCAGCGGGCCGTCTTGAGCGACTGCTTATCGATCTGCTCCTGGAGCGTGATTAGCGCGTGCAGCATCGCCTCGGGGCGGGGCGGGCAGCCGGGGATGTATACGTCCACGGGCACATACAAGTCAACGCCGCGCACCACGTTGTAGCCATCGCGGAACGGGCCACCGGAGGTCGCGCAGGCGCCCATCGAGATCACATAGCGCGGCTCGGGCATCTGGTTGAACAGCCGGACGATCTGCGGCACCATTTTTTTCGTGACCGTGCCGGAGACGATCATCAGATCGGCCTGTCGCGGCGAGGCGCGAAATAGCTCCGAGCCGAAGCGCGAAATATCGTAGCGCGACGTGGCCGAGGCGATCATTTCAATGGCGCAGCAGGCCAGGCCAAAAAGCATCGGCCAGACCGACGAGCGGCGGCCCCAGTTATACAGGCTGTTCACACTTGTGAACAGCACGCCGCTGTTTTCTAGCTCGAGTTGGAGTTCTTCATCAGTTGGCATAGCTCACCATTTTCTCATCGTCGAAGCCACGGCTCAGAACCACTCCAGCGCGCCCTTGCGCCAGGCATACACCAGGCCGACCGTTAGAATTGTCAAGAACAGGATCATCTCGACCAGCGCAAACAGACCCGAGGACCGGAAGTAGACGGCCCAGGGGTACAAAAACACGGTCTCAATATCGAAGACGACAAACGCCAGCGCGTAGAGGTAATATTGGACTTTGAACTGGACCCAAATCTCGCCAATCGCCTCCAGGCCACACTCGTAGGTGGACTGCTTGATTGTGGTCGGGCGCTGGGGGCGGAGGAGCGAGGAGAGAATCAGCGGCAGCAGGGGAAACGTGATCGCCGCGACCGTAAAGATTCCGATAAAAGCGTAGTTCGATAGCACTGCAGCGGCTCCTGTCTACGATGTTGCGAAAACAACCAAATCGTACCGACCAGTGAGCGTGGGCCTCATTGCCTAGCCGCCGCGCCGCTCACGAAAGTATGTGCATTATATCACAAGATACCGCCCAACTGACCATTCTGCTCCGCCCAGCGCCCTCTAGCGCGAGAGCTTCAGCGCGATCCGGCCCAGCTGAATCGTATCGCCATAGGACAGCGCCGTCGGCTGTAGGACCTCGCGGCCGTTCAGTCGGGTGCCGTTGGTCGACTCCAGATCCTCCAGCGCCCAGGTTGTGCCATCCCATTGGAGCAGCGCGTGCTCGCTGGACAAAAAGGTGTCGTTGAGCGCGATGTCGTTGGCCATTGTGCGGCCGATGGTATTGACCTGATTCAGCGGAAAGCGCTTACCAGCAGCCAGGCCCGACTGACCTGGATCAACAACGACCAGATGGCCATACTGCGAGCCAGTCGTCTGCTCGCTGCCGACCACGCGCAGGTCGCGGGTGATCGCCCGCAGCACCTGGTACAAAAATAAGTACAGGAAAAAAATGACTGCAATCCGCAGTGCCAAAATAATAAACTCAAGCGAAAGGTTAGCAAGGTTTGGCATACGGGTCTCTCAGTCTCCTTCTGTGCTTCAGCGCTGCTGAAAAGTCAGCTCAAGGCCGCCCAGCGAAATAACATCGCCGTCGCGCAGCGGCTGCTCGGTGGTCACCGCGGTGCCATTGATATAGGTGCCATTGGTCGAGCCAGTGTCGCCGACGAAATAGCGCCGCGAGCGGTAGCGCAGCTGCGCATGCTGCCGCGAGACGCGGTGATCCTCGACGATCAGGTCGTTGCTGAGGCTGCGGCCGATGGTGATAAGGTTGGTGTCGAGCGGAAAGGTGTGCTGGCCCTCGGACGTGTTGAGGATCAGCTGCGCCGTGACCGCCGGGCGGGGCGGCGAGGCGCTGCCGCCGCCGGTCTGGATCACCTGCGTGCGCTCGGGGCCGGCGGGCGTGCTGGATGGGCCGGCGCTCATCTCGGCGACCACCTGAATGCCGCGCCGCGCCACCGCCGGGTCAGGGGCGACATCCACGGTCGGGTGCTCCAGCAGGGTGAAGCCACGCTCTTGGGCCAGGTTGCGCAGATAATTCGCCATCTCGCGCTCCAGCGCCTCCTGGATCGGATCGAAGACCTTGAAATCCTCGGGGTTCAGAAACGCGCGGTAGAACGATGGGACGATCACGCGGTCAATGCTGATCGACTGCTGCGACTCCATCGCCCGCTCCAGGCGGCGGGCGATCTCGGCCGGGTGGACCGGCGAGCGGAACAGTCGCTGGACGCTGCCCTCGACGATGCGCTCCATGAAACTTTCAAACCCCGATAACGCGCTCATCGTTCAGCTCCCTTCGCGTGCGTTGGCTCTTGGACTGGGCTACTGAGATAGATCGGCTCAAGACTTCACTAGGTCATCCTGCTCGCCGGCCTGCCAGCGTAGCCAGGCGATCTCGGCCAGGGCGGCGGGGCGGCGGGTACGCTCGCCGGTCGTCGGCCCGTGCGCCGCAGCCAGGTGCGCCACGAGTGCGGCGTCCAGGTCGCCGACATACACCGCTGCGCGTAGCGGCACCTCATCGAGCGCGCAGACCGCGATCTGGGCGGCTGCGCAGGGCTGGGCCAGCGGCGCAAACTCGCTGATGGCGTAGCGGCTGCGGCCTAGCTGCACCACCGTGATCACCGGCTCATCGCGCTGACGCTCGGGCCACGCGAGCGCCTCCATGCTCGCCACGCCGAGCAGCGGCAAGTCGTGGGCCACGGCGATGGACTTGGCCAGGCTCAGGCCCGCCCGCAGGCCGGCCCAGCTGCCGGGTCCGAGCGCCACCGCCAGCGCCGTTAGGTCTGCCGGCGTGAGCGCGAGATGCGCCATCAACAGGTCGAGCTGGGCCAGCAGCTGCTCGGTGTGCTGCCGGCCGCTGCGCCACCTGGCCTCGGCGTGCAGCCCGTCGGCGTCGTAGAGCGCCAGGCCGCTCCAGGCGCTGGCGGTGTCAATGGCCAGCAGCATGGCGCTCCTCGGGGTCGATCGTGGCTAGCAGCTGATCATAGCGCGCGCCGTAGCTGCGCAGCTCGATGCGGCGCGCGGTCTCGCCGGTGACCGCCAGCTGTGCCAAGAGATAGGTCGCCGGCGTCAACATGTCGAGCTGCTCGGCCCACTCAACCAGGCAGATGCCAGCGTCGTCCAGCATATCGTCCAGGCCGACCGTCAGCAGATCGTGGGTGTTCGTGATGCGGTAAAGATCAACGTGGTAGATCGTCAGCGGCCGCGTTGTGGCGCGGTACTCATTGACCAGCACAAACGATGGGCTGTTGACCTCATCGGGCGCGATGCCCCAGGCGGCGGCGATGCCTTTGACCAGATGGGTCTTGCCAGCGCCAAACGGCCCCTGGAGCAGCACCACATCGCCCGGCTGCAAAGCGTCGCCAATGTGCTGGCCCAGCGCTTGCGTCGCGGCGACGCTGATCGTATCAAAGGTCAAGCTGTGCGTCACGCTCATCGATTCGCATTGTAGCATACCGCCAACTCGGGCCGGGCTAGCGAAAAGCACTATGCTATAATGCGCCCGTTTTTAGGCGGAGGCTGGTTGTAAATCGGTTTTTACGTGCATTGATGGTACTGGGTATTTTGGGGAGCTTGCTCGTCGCCGGGGGCGCCAGCTGGTTTTTGCGTGAGATCAACGCGCCCTCCGATCCGGACACGACGGAGCTAGTGAACTTCGAGATAAGCCCCGGCGATACCGCCGATCTCGTGGCCGATAATCTGAAGAAGATCAACCTTATTCGCCAGCCGTGGCTGTTTAAGCTCATGGCCCGCCAGCGCAATGTCGCTGACAAGCTGGAGGTTGGCACCTACCAGCTGCAAGGCCGCATGACCACCGGCGAGATTCTGACGGCGCTCCAGGAGGCGGCCAAAGTCGAGGAGAAAACCTTCACGATCATTGAGGGCATGCGGCTGGAGCAGATCGCCGAGGTGATGGTCAAGCAAAACCTGGCCGCCGCACCCGACGAGGTTCTGGCGGTGCTGAAAAACGCCGAGGCGTTCAAAGCAACCCATGCGCGGCTCAAGGACATTCCAGCGGGCCAGTCGTTGGAAGGTTATGTATTCCCCGACACCTACCGCGTGCTGGCAACTGCGACGATCACCGATGTGGTTGAGCGTATTCTGGACGAGTTTGACAGCAAGTACGCGGAGTTTGAAACCAGCGTCACGGTGGAGCAGCGCAGCATCCACGAGATTGTGACGATGGCCTCGATTGTGCAGCGCGAGGCGGCGGATGATGACGAGATGCCACATCTGGCCTGGATTTTATGGAATCGTCTGAAGCCCGAAAATAATGACGAGGTGCAGGGCCGGCTCCAGGCCGACCCAACGGTGCAGTACATCGCCGGCTATGACAATGTGAACCAGACCTGGTGGCGCAAAAACATTGATACTTTTCTTGATGTTGACAGCCCGTACAACACCCGCAAAAACAAAGGCCTGCCACCTGGCCCAATCTCTAACCCTGGCCTGCAAGCGCTGAAATCGGCGGCGCGGCCCGGCTCGAAGCGGCCCGATGGCACTGATGGTGACAAGGATCTGTACTTTGTGGCCAAGTGTGGCGTGAATGGCACCGACTATGCGACCAACCTGGCCGAGTTTGGGGTGCTTGAGCAGGCGTATTTGCAATGTCCGAATCCACGCTAGCCCTGGCCGCGACGGTTGGGCTGATCGGCGATCCGGTCGGCCGCAGCCTGTCGGCGGCGATGCACACTGCGGCCTTTGCCGAGCTGGGCCTGCCCGAGAGCTATGCGCTGTGGCCGACGCTGCCCGACGAGCTTGTGGCGCGGGTGGCAGGGCTACGGGCGGCGGGGCTGCGTGGCGCGAACGTCACGATTCCCCACAAGACCGCCGTGCTGGCACTGCTGGACGAAGTGGACGCCGAGGCCAGCGCGATTGGCGCAGTCAACACAATTGTGCGGCGGCCGGACGGCACACTGCTGGGCCACAACACCGATGCCGCCGGCTTTCTGGCGGGGCTGCGGCAGGCGGGCTACGAGCCGGCCGGGCGTACCGCGGTGCTGCTGGGCGCTGGCGGCGCGGCGCGGGCGGTGGCCTTTGCGCTGCTGGGCAGTGGTCTGGCGACGCTAACTGTGGCTAACCGCGCGCCCGAGCGGGCCGAGGAGCTGCTGGGCGAGATGCTGGCGGTGATCGAGCGCGATCCCAGCCTGTATAGTCTGGCGCTGGACGATCCCGAGCTGCGCCTCGCCATCGCTGGTGCCGACCTGCTGATCAATGCCACGGCACTGGGCAGCGACGATCAGACGCTGCCGGTCCCCGCTGACTGGCTGCATCCCGGCCTGCTGGTCTACGATCTGATTTATCGCTCGACGCCGCTGCTGCGGGCCGCAGAGTCGGCTGGGGCGCGCACCCTTGATGGGCTGGAGATGCTGGTGCAGCAGGCCGCGCTGGCGTTCGGGGCCTGGACTGGCCAGGAGCCGCCGGTTGCGACCATGCGGGCGGCGGCGGTCGCGGCGCGCGCTGCGCAGGCCGCGCTATGAATCTGAGCTTGCTGGCTGGCGGTGCGCTGCTGGGCGCGCTGGCTGGCGTCGTGATGACCTGGCTGGTGGCGCAGCAGGCGCGGCGCGACGGCGATCCGCGGCCGGCGCCGCGCCGCGCACTGGCGTGGGTGCCGCTGATCGGCGCCGCCACGCAGCGCCACTGGTTCGACCTGGCGGTTGAGATCACTACCATCGTCGTGACGGCTGGGCTGCTGGCGCAGCGTGGGCTATCGCTCAATTTTTTGACGATCTGGCTGGCGGCGCTGGTGCTGATTGATACGGGCGCCGTCGACTGGCAGATCAAGCTGATCGATGTGCTGGTGCTGCTCGGCGCGACCGTGGCAATCACTGCGGGCGCGCCGCTGCATGGGTTGCCGTGGCTGCGCGCGCTGCAGGGGCTGGGCACCGGCCTGGCAATTTTTTTACTGCTGTTCTTTACTGCCAAGCTGATGTATCCCGGCCAGGCCGCACCCTTTGGTCTCGGCGATGTCTATCTCGGCACCTTTATTGGCGCGCTGGTCGGCTTTTTTGATCTGCCAGTCGCGCTGTTTTATGGGGTGCTGCTGGCCGGCGTGGTCTCCATTGGCCTGCTCGTAACCCAGGGCTTCCGCCGCGCGCGCTACCTGACAATCTCATATGGCACCTACTTGTGCCTCGGGACGTTGTTTTATCTGCTGGTCTTCGCCCACAACTAGCGCTTGCGCCCCTCCCATTTTGCCAGGCACACCGGAAACCGCTGGGCGATCACGTCGCGCACGGCGTGGCCGTACTGCTGCGTTTCCCACTGCGCGTCGGGCTTGGTGCGCAGGTCGACGACGTGTAGAAAGGCCTGGAGCGAGCCGGTCCAGACCCAGCTGGTGTAGATGCTTTGCGGCAGCACGGCGCGGGCCTGCTCTTTGGCAACGCCCAGCTCGCGCAGCTGGCGGTAGGCGGCGTAGCTGGCGGCCAGGCCAGCCTGGTAGGCGGCGGCGGCCGTGGCTTGCTCGACGACGGTCCCGGCGCTGGCCTGCTTGTTGTCCCGCGACTGCGCCCGCCACTCGGCCGGCACATAGAACTCCTCAGTCAGTTCTACGTATCGACCGCTGTTGTGGACGACAATCCCATTCGCAACAAAGTTATGATGGGCCGCAACTTCTAGATCATAGGTGGGTAGCTGTCCAATATACTGGACACTAATAACCTCGACGAGGTGTGGTACAACCCGACGCGGGGCTGCTTTGCGTGGCTGTCGGTTAGGATCAGGACGAAACTCAATCCTTCCTTGTAAGTAGTCCTCGGCAAATTTCAATTCTTCGCTATTTGTATGTAATGCCTGATGGCAAGCTACACAGAGCAGGACTAGGTTATCGAAATCACGAGCAAGAGATTCGTCATACCATACTGGGATAACATGATGCGCTTCGAAAGCCCCACCATATTGACCACACTTTTGACATGTGTAACTGAATTTTTCGCGTAGTTTTGGACCTTGCTCAGTTGTCCAGCGCTCAATGTTTTTACGATCTGGTGTAATACCACCTTTCCAAAAATTGGAGGCTGCACCTGATCGGGCCGCCCTCACTGCCGCTAGTTGACGTGGGGTGAAGCCAATATGCCCTAGTTTATAGCGCTTACCAGCATTCCAAGGTGTATGGCCTTGTTTAAACGTCCTTTCGGAGTCAGTAAATCCTAATCCATGGCTACGTAGCCATTTGCGGATCGTTTCGTAGCTACACTGACACGCATCGGCCATTTCTTGGACTGAGGCACCTTGGTTTCGTTGCTCTGCGAGCCATTCACGGTCACGATATTTTCCTGTCCCTGCAACAGGTAACCCATTTGCCGTAAATTTGTACTGTCCGCTAAATGCCGCTTTCCCATCCGCAAATACGCGAATTTGAAGCGCTTCGTCCAATGTCATCCAACCTGCATCTGTTAATAATCGGTGGCTTTTCGTACAGCGGAGTTTACTGTCATTAGAAAAGGTTACTTCGTATACTTCTTGCGTACCACGCTCAAACACGTTCGTTAAAACTGAAGTCTCAAATCCTCCTGTCGCCTCATTTAGTACGCGGATGGGTTTTGTTTGTAACCGCTCACGCCGCCAAGGGACGCGCCACATTTCTACAATCTCTTTGATTGTTAGTTTAACAGGACTAATTCGTGTACTACGCTGCTGAAATGTTATTTCAGTGTCCTCAGTGAGACACGCCTCATTCCAACCCGTATCCTTAAAGCCGCCACTAAAGCCTGTCCAGCCGTCCTCTAGGTCAAACTCGGGGCTGATGCCCACGATATGCTTCCACATTTGGCGGGCGCACAGCAGCGGGGCCTTGAAGCGCAGCATCAGCATGGCGTGGCGAAAGGGCGAGGTGTGCTCGTGCTCGGCAAGATAGCGGATCAGCCGCTCCTCGCGGACGCCCAGTTCGCTGGCGTCGCGATTGAAGGAGACGCGGGCGGCGTTGACGGTGGTGAGGTCGCTGCCCATGGCGTCGAGCAGCTCAACATGGCCGTGGTCAAGAACAGAGATGTGCATGTGGCTTCCAAAGTTGGGCGGGCCACCCCAGAAGCAAAGCGCGTGCGCTGCGGTACAGACCGCTCGCTGAGTTTCCCGCCGCAATGATAATAGATTAGCGGAGGGCTATTATAACCGCGAAAATCGGCCTAACTGCCGAGCACATCACCAATTCAAGCCCGACCGCCGGCTTTTCCGCACTGTAATGCAAAGCCCCCAACTCTGTGTGGCAGAGCCGGGGGCTTTGCGCTGGCAATGTCTACTGCAGCAGCTTGGCCTTCGCGGATTTGAACTCTTCCTCGGTGAGCATGCCCTGCATTCGCAGCTGGGTCAGGCGCTCAAGCTGGACCATCATGTCCGAGTTTTCAGCGCCGCGGTCTTTGGTCTCGCCGCTGCCGGTCAAGGTCGAGATCGTATCCATGATTGGGCCGCCGAGCACTTTGCCAACCTGAGTGCCGAGCACGCCGCCGATCAGCGCGCCGGTGAAGGTGCCGACAACTGGGATCGGAATCAATGCGGTGCCGAACTGGGCGCCGGTGATCGCGCCGGCCCCAAAGCCAGCGATGCCACCGAGCCTATCGGTGGTATTTTTTTTGTCTGCCATGATCAAACCGCCTTTCTGCCTGAAGATATTGTATAGCCTGAGCGACGCTGATGGAGGGACTTTTGTTGCAGCGCCGGCGATTCACGGCTGCGCGGCTAGCCGCTGGAGTTCATAGAGCTTGGTCAGCGCCTCCAGCGGCGTCATCTGCGAAACATCGAGGGCTTGCAGCGCGACCAGCGCGGGCGCTGGCTCCGGCTCGGCCAGCGCAATCGCGATCTGCTGCGCGGCGGGCGGCGCGCTGCTGCGCATGGCGGCGCGCTGGCGCTGCTTATCGCCGCGGCCCTCTAGGAGCGCCAGGACCTCGTTGGCGCGCCGCACGACCGCCGGCGGCATCCCGGCCAGCTCGGCGACATGGATACCATACGACTGGTCAGCGCCGCCGGCCACGATCCGCCGCAAAAATACAATCTGGCCGTCCTGCTCGGTGACGGCGACGTTATAGTTGCGGACCCGCGGCAGCACGTCGGCTAGCTCGGTCAGCTCGTGGTAGTGGGTGGCGAAGAGCGTGCGGGCGCTGAGCTTGGGGTGATTGTGAATGTACTCGATCACGGCGCGGGCGATGCTGAGGCCGTCGTAGGTGCTGGTGCCGCGGCCCAGCTCGTCGAGGACGATCAGCGAGCGGCTCGTCGCGTTGTGCAGGATGTTGGCTGACTCGGTCATCTCGATCATAAAGGTCGACTGGCCGGTCGCCAGATCATCCTGGGCGCCGATGCGGGTGAAAATGCGGTCTACCAGGCCAACCGTTGCGCGCTCGGCGGGGACAAAGGCGCCGATCTGCGCCAAGAGCACGATCAGCGCGACCTGTCGCAAAAACACCGACTTGCCGGCCATGTTTGGGCCGGTGATGACCAGAATCTGGCCCGCCGCGGTGTCAAGGTGCGCGTCGTTGGGGACGAACGGCTCGTCAATCGTCTGCTCAACCACCGGATGGCGCCCGCCGACAATCTCGATCTCGGTGCCGTCGGTCAGCGTCGGCCGGACGTAGCGGCCCCGGACCGCGACCTCGGCCAGCGTCGCCTGCACGTCGAGCTCGGCGAGGGTGCGGGCGGTTTGGAGAAGCCGCGGGCCTTGCGCGGCGACGAAATCACAGACGCGCCGAAATGCCTCGCGCTCGATCTCGTTGAGCCGGCGCTCGGCGTTGCTCAGAATGCTCTCGTAGTCCTTCAGCTCCTGGGTGATATACCGCTCGGCCCCAACCAGCGTCTGCTTACGCACATACTCCGACGGAATCAGCTTCTCAGGAGTGGCCTTTGAGATCTCGATGTAGTAGCCAAACACGCTGTTGGAGTCGACCTTGAGGGATTTGATGCCGGTGCGCTCGATCTCGCGCTCCTGGAGTGACTGCATCCAGCCGCTGGCGTCAGCGTTGGCCGCGACAATCGCATCAATCTGCGGGTCGAAGCCTGGACGAATGACATTGGAGTCTTTGGTGCCGCTCCAGCCACCCAGCAGCGCCGGCGGGTCGTCGCAGATTGCGCGCTGCAGCAGCGCCAGCACCTCGCTGCACGGGTCGAGTGCCGGCGCGGGGCTGATCTCGACCGCGGCCGGCTCGGACTCCTCCCAGAACAGCTCATCGTCCAGCACAAAGGCGTCGGCGGTCTCGGCGACGGCGTGGCTCTCGAAGCCGCCGCCCAGCTCGTCGAAGGTGGCGACGAGCGCCGGCAGCCGCTCCAGGCCCTGGCGCAGCCCGACCAGATCGGCGGGCCGCGCGGTCCCCTGCAGCACGCGGTTGATCACGCGCTCCAGGTCGCCGATGCCTTTGAGCGCGTCGCGGACGTTGGCGCGTAGCAGGCCGCCGTCCACCAGGCGGGCGATGGCCTCTTGGCGAGCCTCCAGGCGGGCGCGGTCCAGCAGCGGCTGCGACAGCCAGCGGCGCAGCAGCCGGGCGCCCATCGGCGTGCGGGTGTGGTCGAGCACCTCGACCAGCGAGCCGTACTTGCGGCCGCCGGCGCCCTCCAGCAGCTCCAGGTTGCGGCGGGTCTGCGGGTCGAGGAACATAAACTCGTCGGTGCTGTAGTGGCGCACGGCGGTGATCTGCGCGACGCTGGAGCGCTGAGTCTCGTGCAGATACTGGAGCAGCGCGCCGGCTGCGCGGGTGGCCAGCGGCGCGCTTTGGAGGCCAAAGCCGTCCAGGGCGGCGGTGCGAAACTGCTGCTTCAGCGCGTCGGCGGCGGTGCGCAGCTCCCAGCGCCAGCCGGGCCACGGCGTCACGCGGCCCTGCATCCAGCTCGCGCCGGCGCTCTCGCCCTCGATCTTGCGGGCGACGCGGTCGCCGGGCAGCAGCCGCTCGCGCTCCTCGCGGCGCAGCGGCTCCAGGTTCTGGGCCAGCTTGGCGGCGGTCGGCTGGAGTTCGGCCGGGCGCTGGCTGGCGTCGTCGGTCACTAAGATCTCGGCCGCGTGGAGCCGCGTCAGCTCGCCGCTCAGCCGGGTCAGCGCCTTGACGCCGGTCAGCTCGGTGGCGGCAAACTCGCCGGTCGAAAGGTCGGCGTAGGCCAGGCCGATGCGGCCTTTATCGAGGATGATCGCCGCCAGATAGTTGTTGGCGCGGGCGTCCATCAGCTCCGGCTCGGTCAGCGTGCCGGGCGTCAGGACGCGCACGACCTCGCGGTCGACGGTGCCTTTCTGCGAGGCGCGGTCGCGCATCAGGTCGGCGCGCTGAAATGAGCTTTTGGTGCGCACATCGGCCTGCGACGACTCGGTGGGCGAGGTCTGCTCGGCGATGGCGACGCGATAGCCCAGCTCCAGCAGCTTGCTGACATATTTATCAACCGAGTGGTACGGAACGCCGGCCATCGGCAGCTCGCTGCTGCTTTTGCCAAAGCCGCGGCGGGTCAGGGTTACACCCAGCGCCGAGGCCAGGAGTTTGGCGTCGTCCTCGAAGGTTTCGTAGAAATCGCCCAGCCGCCACAGCAGGATGGTGTCGGGGTACTGGGCTTTGACCTGGTGGTACTGCCGCATCATCGGCGTATCGGTGCTCGTCGTCACGCGCTTGCTCCGGTTTATTTACATAATGGCTCGGTTAAACGGGCTAGGATTGGGCGTAGTATACCATGCAACCGCTCAAATCGAACACTTGTTCACATGTTATCCACAAGCTGTGGATATGGCTGTGCTACAATTTGGCGATGTTTAGTGAGGAGCGTTGTGTGCGGCGCTGGCTGGTATGTGGGCTGCTGGGGCTGACGCTGGGCCTGGCAAGCTGCACCCCCGAGATTGGCGTTCAGGGGCGCGGTACGCCCGTCGCGATGGCGCCGGTGGCTGCGACGCCCGCCGCGCCGGTCGGCAGCTGGGAGAGCGTGGCACCGGGCCTGGAGTTCCGTGAGCTGACGCTGCGGGCCAACGGTCACAGCGGCGTCTTCTCAATCGTGCGGCTTGATCCCGAGCAGTACCACCTGCGGGTCGCTTACGACAAAGACAGCCCCGGCAACATCCGCGAGTGGGTCAAGGCGATCAAGCCGCTGGCGATGATCAACGGCGGCTACTTCGACGACGAGAAGCGGGCGACGGCGCTGGTGATTTTTGACGGCGTGGCGCAGGGCACCAGCTACGACGGCTTCGGCGGCATGCTGGTGGTCAACCCCGACGGCAAGTTTGAGCTGCGCTCACTGCGCCAGCAGCCCTATGATCCGAGCGAGGGGCTGCAGCAGGCGATGCAGTCTACGCCGATGCTGATCCAGCCGGGCGGCACGCTGTCCGATATCCAGGCCGACAATGATGTGGCGCGGCGCTCGGTGATCGCCCGCGACCGCGCCGGCCGCATCTTGCTGATGGTCAACGGCTGGCCGTCGTTCACGCTGCCCGACCTGGCGGTGGCGCTCAAGGAGTCCGACCTCGACCTCGACGCCGCGCTCAACCTGGATGGCGGCCGCTCCAGCGGGCTGTACCTGCGGCGCGCGCCCAACGACCTGGTGATCGAAGCGTTTGACCGGCTGCCGCTGATGCTGGTGGTCGACCCACGCTAGCGATCCGCGTCGAGGCGCGTGCCGTGCGGGTTGCCCAGAATGCTGGCGATCTCCTCATGGACCCGCTCGGGCTTGGCGGCCGCCGAGATGCGATGCAGCAGCCCGCGTGCCGCATAGTAGTCGGTGAGCGGCGCGGTCTCCGCCTCGTAGACGCGCAGCCGCTCCAGGATGACCTCGGGCTGGTCGTCGGGGCGCGTCGCGACCGTGCCGCCGAGCCGCAGGCAGGCCTGGATGCTCTCGGGATCGTCGATGTGCAGCGCAAACGGCGTCCCCAGCCCGACACACATCCGTCGCCCGCCGAGCCGATGGATCGCCACCTCGTCACTCAGCTCCAGCGCGATCACCGCGTCGAGCGGGCGCTGTAGGTCGGTGAGTAGCCGGTCAAGGGCCTGGGCCTGCGCGGCGGTGCGCGGAAAGCCATCCAGGAGCGCGCCCTGGCGGCGCGGCAGGCTGCGTAGCCGCTCGGTCATGATCGCGATCATCACATCGTCGGGCAGCAGCGTGCCGATTTTAAAATAGCTGTCGGCCAGCAGCCCGAGCGCCGTCCCCTTCTCTACCTCATCGCGCAGCATCTGGCCGGTCGCAAACACGGTCATGGGAAAGCTCTGCCGAAGCAGCCGCGATTGGGTAGACTTCCCAGCGCCGGGCGCGCCGAGCAGGATGACGTGAAACCGTTGGTCAATCATGGTGCCTCGCGTAGTTAAGGGCTGCGATTGTACCCTGGCCCCTCGGATTGCACAACGCCGCGCCCGCTGAAAGGAACACCGCGCATGTCCACCGAACAGTCGCCGCGCCTGGGCTTCGGCCTGGCGCTCTGCGCCGCCGCCTGCTGGGCGTTTACTGGTCCCGGCATCACCTATGTCCTCGACACCTACCATGTGCTGCCGCTGACGCTGGCCTTTTGGCGCGATGTGTTCACCGTGCTGGTGCTGCTGCCGGTGGTGCTGTGGCGCTTTGGCCTGCCGCGGCGCCGCGACCTGGGCCGCTTTGCCGTGGTCGGCGTCGTGTGCATCGGCCTCTATCATGCGCTGTGGGTGACCTCGGTGCAGCTTAATGGCCCGGCGGTGGCGGTGGTGCTGATCTACACCTTTCCGGCGTTTGCCACGCTGGGCGCCTGGCGGCTGTGGGGCGAGCGCCCGACCCGCGCGGCGCTCGTCGGACTGCTGGTGACGTTCGCCGGCTGTCTGCTGGTGGTGCGCGCCTACGATCCGGCAATGCTGCGGCTCAGCTGGCGCGGGATCGTGTGCGGCGTGGCGACCGGCGTGTCGCAGGCAGCCTACTCGCTGTATAGCCGCCGGGCGCTGCGCCAGCATCACCCGTGGGCGACGCTGGCCTGGACGTTCACGTTCGGCACCCTCGCGCTGCTGCTGACCAGGACGCCGGCCACGATCGGCCTGGGGTCAAACCCGGCGCCGTGGCTGCTCCTGGCCGCGCTGGCCATCGGCCCGACGCTGATCGGCTATGTGCTCTACAGCTCGGCGCTGCGCTCGCTGCCGGCCGGCGTGGCCGGCACGGTCGTGACGCTGGAGGCGCCGATCGCCGCGCTGCTAGCCTGGACGCTGCTCGGGCAGCGCCTGGAGGCCTGGCAGGTGCTGGGCATCGCACTGGTGCTGCTGGGCGTGGCCGCGCCGCAGCTGTGGCCGGCCCGGCGCGCCGTGACTAGCTTGGCCGCCGAGGCATAACAGCGCCGCCCGCGGCGGTGAGGCCACGGGCGGTCTTCAGCCATTGCGGCTGGCATTGAGGCCATTAGAATAACAATGCCGCCCGCGGCGGTGAGGCCACGGGCGGCTGAATGGCGGAGCAGGTGGGATTTGAACCCACGAGGAGTTGCCCCCCACACGCTTTCCAGGCGTGCTCCTTAAGCCACTCGGACACTGCTCCAGATGTGGCGCGATTATACCACACCGGGCCGCCCGGCTTAGGCCAGGCGGCGCTGCGGGAGCGGCCGCATCTCCAGGGCCGCCCACAGCAGCAGGCCGGCGAGCACCACCTGGAGCGGCCGCTGCAGCTGCTGGTAGAGTGCGACGACCACCTGGGCGCGCGGCGCGACAGCGTAGAGCCGTGCCAGGCCCTCGCCGGGCAGCGCCACCAGCTGGCTCCACAGCTCGGCGGCGCCCAGCTGCGTGAGCGTCTGCTGAAACAGCACCCCGACAACCAGCAGCAGCACGCCGAGCGCCAGCGCCGTCAAGGCATAGATCGCCATGCGCCAGCGTGGCGTGGCCGCGCTGGGCGCAGTCACCGCTGCGGGCTGCGGCACCAGCGCCAAGAGCTGCGCGGTCAGCGCAGCTGGCGGCGCCACGACCAGGCTGGCGGTGAGCGCCTGGTCAAGCCGGGTGGGTGTGGGCTGCGTCAGCTGTAGCAGCCGGGCGGTCAGCGCCGCCGGCGGCTCGGCGACCAGCGCCGTTCGCAGCGCCGCATCAAGCCACGCTGGGGTCTCCTCGGGTGGAGTGGGTGGGGGTAGTGCCATTGTCATCGCTCACACTCCTGCCTGGAATAACGCCAAGCCACGTAGTCCGCCGGCCGGGCGGGGCGCTGGGGGTGCGCTGGTCGTCGGCGCCGGGGCGTTCGGGGTCTCATTATACTCGGCCAGTAGGCTCTGGAGCCGCTCCTTGCCGCGCCGAATATGGCTTTTGACGGTGTTCAGCGGCAGGTCGAGCACCTCGGCGATGTCGGCATACTTCATGTCGTCGAAGTACAGCAGCGTCAGCGCCAGGCGATAGTGCGGCTCGATCTGCGCCAGGGCCTGGCGGACCGCGGCCTGAAGCTCGTGGTCGCTCAGCGCTTTGGCCGGGTCGCCCCAGCGGTCGGCGTCGGCGACGGTCGCCAGCGGATCGAGGTCGTCCTCGCCCTCGGTGGCGACTGGCTCGGCCACCAGCACCTGCCGGCCGCGGCGCCGCAGCTCGTCGCGGCCCAGGTTGACTACCATGCGGTACAGCCAGGTGGTGAAGCGGCTCTCGCCATTATATTGCGGCAGCACCCGCAGCAGCCGCATAAACGCCTCCTGGGTGAGGTCGGCGGCGTCCTCGGGCTGGTGCAGCACGCTCATCGCGATGCTGTAGACGTACTGCTGCTGCGAAAGAATCAGCTCGCTGAGTGCGGCGGGATCGCCCGCCTGGGCGCGTCGCACACATTCACTGCTTGGTTCGGCCATCGTTCTCTATCCTTCGGCGTCGCCGGGTTTAGCGTTGAGACGCCGCGCCCGCCCAGAAAGTTGCAGCCCGCGCTGCGAAATCCCGGCGATCCAACTGCCGGCCGGCTGCGTACCTGCTGTCGTACCAGATATTTGACATACAACTTTAGCACGCCGTATAATAGCGCCAACTCAACCTTCGGGCTGTGGGGGCGTGGAGCAAGCTCTACGCTTTTTGTGTGTAACGGACCTTGCGGCGCGAACGCCGTATCTGAGGAGAGAACAGCTCATGAGCATTACCTGGAATCCCAAACGTATCCCACGCCGCCGCAAGCATGGCTTTTTGTCACGGATGGCCACCAAAGACGGCCGTGCGGTCATCAAGGCCCGGCGCGACAAAGGTCGCTGGAAGCTCTCGGTGAGCGACGAGCGGCGCCATATTCAGCGCGGCCATCGGTAGGCTGTGCCGCTGCCACGACCAGAGCGGCTGCGGAGGCCGGAGCAATTTGCGCGGGTGCGTCGCGATGGAAAAGCGTGGGCGCATCCGCTGTTTATTTTGAATGTCAGCCGCAACCGCGCGCGCCATACGCGCGTCGGATTTGTGGTGAGCAAGCAGCTGGGCAAAGCCCATGATCGGAACCGCGCCAAGCGGCGCGCCAGCGAAGCGTTTCGCCTCCTGCGGCAGCAGGTCACCCCAGGCTGGGATGTCGTCTTTGTGGTGCGGAAGGCGGTGATCAGCGCGCCGTTTCCCGACCTCCAGCTGGCGATTGTTGAGCTATTACGTCGCGCCCGCCTCTGGGTTGCGGTTGAGGACCATGTTCATGCTACGCCGGAGCGCCCTGGCGACAATTCGCCTCTACCAGCGGTTTTCCCGCCTGACCCCTCCTAGCTGCATCTATACCCCAACCTGCTCTCAGTATGGCTATGAGGCCATCAGCCGCTACGGGCTGCTGCGCGGTGGCTGGCTCACCGCCAAGCGCATCGGGCGCTGCCACCCGTGGGCGCAGGGCGGCTACGACCCAGTACCTACCAACGAGGAGCACGAACAATGAGTGGAATTTGGACTGGCTTTGTTAATTTGCTGAGCCAAGTGCTGATCTGGCTGACGAATCTGACCGGCAGCCTCGGCATTGCGATCATTCTGTTTACGATGCTGGCGCGCCTGGTGCTGCTGCCGCTGACGATCAAGCAGCTGCAGTCGTCCAAAAAAATGCAGGAGCTCCAGCCTAAAATGGCCGAGCTGAAGCGCAAGTATGGCAAGGACCAGCGGCGCTTCAATGAGGAGATGCAGCGGGTCTACAAGGAAAACAACGCCAACCCGGCCGGCGGCTGTCTGCCGCTCTTGATCCAGATGCCGATCTTTTTGGGCGTCTACCGGGCGGTGATCAACCTGGTCTCGAATCATCCCGAGCTACCCCACAAGTTTTTGTGGGTCGCCGACCTGAGCAAGAGCGACCCGCTGTTTATCCTGCCGGTGCTGTCAGTGATCTGCCAGCTGCTGGTCTCGGTGATGGCGATGCCGAAAATTCAGGACCCGACCCAGAAGGCCACCAGCCAGGCGATGTTGATCATGCCGATCATGTTTGGTATCTTTGCCTTTAGCTTCCCGGCCGGCGCGGTGCTGAACTGGGTGGCGGGCGCGGTGCTCTCGATGATCCAGCAGTTCTTTGTGTCGGGCTTTGGGTCGCTGACCAACTATCTGACCTTTCTACCCGACCGCAAAGGCTTCCTGACGCCCAACCCAGTGGCCGTCACCGTCACCGACGACGGCGAGGAGAGCGTTGAGCCTGAGACGCCGCAGCCCGACTTCTGGACGCCGCTCCAGAAGCTCCAGACGAGCACGGCTGGCTCTGGCTCGGATGCGACTGAGCAGGCGATTGCGGATGCTAAACAGCAGGGGCGTGGCACCAAGCGCCGCTAGCCCGGCGCTGACAGCGAGATCATTATGCTGCAAGGAGATGGTATGCGAAGTATCGAAATCAGCGCCCGCACTGTTGCCGAGGCGACGCGCTTGGCCCTGGAACAGCTGGGCGTTGATGAAGATGAAGCGATGATCGCCGTGCTGCACAGCGGCGACGACGAGAACGAGGCGCTGGTGCGTGTTAGCGTGGACGATGCCGACGCCGCGCCGGCCGCCGACGAGCCAGCCGATGAGCCGGCGACCGCGGCGGCTGACGATGCGGCGCCTGAGAGTGGCGACGTGCCCGCCGAGGCCAGCCGCCGCAAGCGCGCCCCTTTCGACCCGGTGGCCGCCGGCACCTATGCTCGGCAGCTGCTGGAGGGCATTCTGGAGCGCATGGGCCTGGAGGGCTACGTCAACGTGCAGCACTCCACCGCGCCCGGCCCCGACAACGAGATTCAGCACTCGATCATGCTGGACGTCGAGGGGCTGGACGAGGAGACTGTTGGCCTGATGATCGGGCGGCGCGGCGAGACGCTGCGGTCGCTGCAGTTTTTGCTCAATACGATTGGGCAGCGGCGCACCGGCCACTGGCCGCAGATCGTGGTCGATGTGGGCAACTATCGCCAGCGCCGCCAGGAGTTGCTGGAGGGCCTCGCCCGCCGCACCTCCGAGCAGGTCCGCGCGACCGGCCGGGCGGTGACGCTGGAGCCGATGCAGTCCTATGACCGCCGCATCATCCACATGGCGCTGCGCGAGGACGCCAATGTTCGCACCGAGAGCATCGGCGAGGGCGAGACGCGCCGCATCATGGTGACGCCCAAGCGCCCCTAAGTATCGCTCAGATCGCGCAAACCGCCCGCCAGCTTAGCTGACGGGCGGTTTGCTGTGTGCGGCGCCGTTTAGGGCTGGAGCACGTCGGCCGTCTGGCCCTCAATCTGGATCACCACTGAGCTGACTGATGAGAATTGGCGCAGCGTCTCCTCGATCTGCCGGCGGATGGTGGTGGCGCGGGTGGCGCCGCCGCCGAAGGCCGCCAGCTCGCGCGAGAAGTTGGCAGTGGCCACGCCGCCGGTGATCGTCAGCTTGCGCAGCTCGACGCGCGTACCCCACTCAGCAGTGCGGCCAGCGTAGGCCATGACCTCGGCGCTGGTCGGCAGCGCGCTGGTGAAGCCGGCCAGATTGCCCTCGACCGGCCCGGCCAGCAGGCGGTTCAGGGCGGCCGTACCGATCTGCGCGGTTTTCAGGACATGCTCTTGGGTCAGATGCAGGCTCACCTCGCCCGACGGCTCCTCGCCGCTGACCCAGGCGACGCCCACGAACTGCATCGCCGCGTCGTCAGCGATCAGCACGGGCTGCTGGGCTAGCACGGCACCGTCGGCGCTGACCAAGCTGAGCACCGCTGGCCCGCTGGTCTGGGGCGGCGCTGACTCGCTGGTAAAGCCCAGCGTCACTGATCCCGCGCCGCCGACGGTCGCGACCTCATTCTCAATTGTAAAGTCGGGGCTGAAGGTCAGGCGCACCAGCACGTGATCGCCGGGCGCGCCCTGAAATGCGACTGCCAGCGGGATCGCGGCGGTGCTGCCCGCCGGCAGGTCGAAGCGGGCGCCGCTGGCCGGGCGGCCGGCGAGCTGCACCGCCACCGCGCTGCTGGCAATGATGCTGCCGTCTTTGGCGCTCGCGGCAAAGACCTCGACGGTCCCGGCCTGCGCGCTGGCCGGCGCCGCAACCTCGATGCTGCCGATGAATGTGCCGCCGGCCACGCCGTTAGCCTGGCCCTCGCCCATTATCAGCGCGCTACCGGCGCCGATCTGCTGGCCGGCGGCATCGCGCACGATCACGGCCAGTGTGTTCTCAAACGGCAGGAAGTTGACCGAGCCACTGACCTGGAGTGTTCCGGCGCCAACCTGGTCATCGCTGGCGGGTGTATTGATTTCGATGTGTGGCTGCGTGGCCGGCGCGGCGGTTGGCTCGGGCGGGCGCGGCGCGTCGGTGGGTACGACGGGCGCGTCGGTCGGCGCGGGCGCGTTGGTCGGCGCGGGCGCGTTGGTCGGCGCGACCGGCGCAACGGTGGGCACAGGCACGTCGGTGGGCACAGGCACGTCGGTGGGCGCGACGGATTCAGCGGTTGGCGCCGCGAGTTGCGTTGGGACCGCGGTGGCCGGCGCGGTCGTCGGCGCGCTGGGCGGCGCGGTGATCACGGCGGCGGTGGGCCGTGCGGTGGGCAGGTTTTGCGTGGTTTGGCCGGGCGTGCCGCAGCTGGTCAGGGCTAGCACGGCCAACGCCCAGGATATTCGGTGTTGCATGGCTGTCTCCTTGTTCTCTGGGAGCAGCATAGCAGGCGCCGGGCTGCCAGTGAATGACACCGCGGCGATGGCGGCGTGAATGGTCGGCTACAAGCTGATAGTCAGCTGAGTTCATCCCATCGCCGGCGATTTAAAATGCCGCGCCCACTCACTGCGAGCGGGCGCGGCGTCCGATGAGTCAGCGGCGAGCTACCAGGTCGGGCGCTCAGGCTGATCACTGCTGGTCGCGGCATGATGCTGGCGGCGCAGCTCCTCGAACTTGGCGCGGTCGTACTTGAGGATCGGCTTGCGGGCCGCGGCCACCTCGTCGAGGCGGCGGACTGGCGCGGTCAGCGGCGCCTGCTTCAGCAGATTGATGTCGCTGACGGCCTCGCGGGCGATGGCCTGCATCGCCGCCACAAAGGCGTCCATGTTGCGCTTCGACTCGGTCTCGGTCGGCTCGATCATGATCGACTCGGCGACCGAGATCGGGAAGTAGACGGTTGGCGGATGAAAGCCGTAGTCGATCAAGCGCTTGGCGATGTCCAGCGTGCGGGCCGCCGGTGCCTCGCGCAGCTGGCCCTTCAGCACGACCTCGTGCATGCAGGTGCGGTCGAAGGCCACTGGGTAGGTGTCCTGGAGCTGCACCCGCAGATAGTTGGCGTTGAGCACCGCGTTCTCGCTGACCTCCTTGAGACCGGCGGCGCCCAGCGTGCGAATGTAGGTCCAGGCCCGCACAATCATGCCGAAGTTGCCGTGAAAGGCCTTGACCCGGCCGACCGACTTCGTGGGCGTGAACAGATCGAATCGCCCGGCCTCGCCCGCGACTGCCTGAACCCGCGGGCCGGGCAGGTAGTCGGCCAAAAACGCCTTGCAGCCGACGGCGCCGCAGCCGGGGCCGCCGCCGCCGTGGGGCGTGGTGAAAGTTTTGTGCAGGTTGTAGTGCATGAAGTCGAAGCCGACATCGCCGGGCCGCACAATGCCGAGGATCGCGTTGAAGTTGGCGCCGTCGCCATACATCAGGCCGCCGGCGGCGTGGACCAGCTCGGCCACCTGCTGGACATGCTCGTCGAACAGGCCCAGCGTGTTGGGGTTGGTGAGCATCAGGCCGGCGGTGCGCGGGCCGACCTTGCCGCGCAAGTCGTCGAGGTCGACGTTGCCATTGCGGTCGGTCTTGACCTCGACGACCTTCATGCCGACCATCGCGGCGGTCGCCGGGTTGGTGCCGTGGGCCGAGTTCGGGCAGAGCACCTCGATGCGCTGGTCATCGCCGCGCTCCAGGTGGTAGGCGCGGAACACCAGGATGCCGGTGAACTCGCCCTGCGCGCCGGCGGCCGGCTGCAGCGACACCGCATCGAAGCCGGCGATTTCGCCCAGCATGCGCTGAAGCTCCTCCATGATCTGTAGCGCGCCCTGGGCGCCGGCCGGGTCGGTCAGCGGGTGCAGCGCCGCAAAGCCTGGCAGCCGCGCCGCGACCTCGTGAATTTTGGGGTTGTACTTCATCGTGCACGACCCGAGCGGATACATGCCGGTGTCGATGCAGAAATTCCGCTGCGAGATGCGGGTGAAATGCCGCGTCACCTCGGTCTCGCTCAGCTCGGGGATGCCGGCCAGGTCGTCGCTGCGCAGCAGGTCGGCGGGCAGCTCCGTGGTCGGCACGTCCAGCTCGGGCAGGTTGGCGCCGATCTTGCCGGGGCCGCTCAGCTCAAAGATCGGCGGCTCGTAGGTGCTTAGGGCGGTCATCGGCCACCTCCCAGAATGCTGACCAGCTGGTCAATATCTTCTTTGGTGTTCAGCTCGGTGACGCACAGCAGCATGGCGTCGCCCAGCGCGGGGTAGTCGGCGCTCAGATCGTAGCCGCCCTGGATGCCGTGCGCCGCCAGCTCACGGTTGATCACGGCGGCCGGCCGCGGCAGACGCACCGCAAACTCTTTGAAAAACGGCGCGGGCGTTAGAATCTCAAAGCCTGGCAGCGCGGCGATCTGCTGCGCGGCGTAGTGCGCGCGGTGGTAGCACAGCTCGGCGACGCGGCGCAGGCCGCCCTTGCCCAGCAGGCTCATGTGGATCGTCGCCGCCAGTGCCATCAGCCCCTGGTTGGTGCAGATGTTGCTGGTCGCCTTCTCGCGCCGAATATGCTGCTCGCGGGTCTGGAGCGTCAGGACATAGCCCAGCTCGCCGTTCATGTCGGTGGTTGCGCCGACCAGCCGGCCGGGCATGCGGCGAATATACTGCTCTTTGGAGGCGAAGATTCCGAGGTACGGCCCGCCGTAGCTCACGGGAATGCCCATGCCCTGGCCCTCGCCGGTCACAATGTCGGCGCCGTGGGCGCCCGGCGACTCAAACAGTCCCAGTGCCACCAGGTCAACGCTGGCGATCAGCAGCCCGCCGACGCTGTGGATTTTGTCGGCGATGGGCTTAAGGTTGTGCATCTGCCCCAGAAAATCAGGCGTCTGCACGATCACCGCGGCGGTGCCGCTGTCGATCTTGCTCAGCACGCTGTCGAGGCTGGCGCCGGGATCCTCGTCGCCGGTGATCGTGATGCCGAGGCCCTGCGTGTAGGTGCGGAGCGTCTGGCGGTACTGCGGATGGACGGTCGGGGCGACGACCACCGTGCGCTTGTTGCGGACCGAGGTAAAGGCCATGACCGCGGCCTCGGCCAGCGCCGTGGCGCCGTCGTAGTGCGAGGCGTTGGCGGCGTCCATGCCGGTGAGCGCGCACAGCAGCGTCTGGTACTCGAAGATCGCCTGGAGCGTGCCCTGCGCGATCTCGGGCTGGTAGGGCGTGTAGGCGGTGTAGAACTCGGCGCGGCGCAGCAGCATATCGACCGCGGCCGGCACAAAATGGTTGTAGGCGCCGGCGCCCAAAAACGAGACCGTGCTCTGGGCGTCGGTGTTGCGCTGGCTCAGGCGGTTCAGCTCGCGCAGCAGCGCGGCCTCCGAGAGGGCAGGCGGCAGATTAAGGGCCGGGAAGCGCACGTTGGCGGGGACAACGTTGAACAGCTCGGCGACGCTGTCCACGCCAATCGCCGCCAGCATGGCCGCGCGATCCTCGTCGGTGTTGGAAATATAGTGTGACATCTTGCCTTGTGTTCCCATCGGTGCGGGCGGCGAACGGGCGGGGTCCGCTGCGCGCCGCATAGCTAGTGCTTGCTGGCCTCGTCGGCCACATGCTGCTCGTAGGCCGCCGGCGCCAGCAGGCTGCCGCGCTCCTCATCGAAGTTGGACGGGCGAATTTTCAGCATCCAGCCGCCCTCGTACATCTGGCCATTGAGCAGCTCGGGGGCGTTGAGCAGCTCCTCGTTGACCGCCGTGACCTCGCCGCTGACCGGCGCGTAGACATCCGAGGCGGCCTTGACCAACTCGACGACGGCGAAGCTATCGCCTTTGGTGACGCTGCGCCCGACCTCGGGCAGCTCGACGTACACGACATCGCCGAGCGCCTGCTGGGCATAGTCGCTGATGCCGACGGTCAGCTCGTCGCCGTCGGTGGTGACCCACTCGTGGGATGGGGCATAGAGCAGATTCTGCGGGGTGGTGTAGGCCATCGGGGTGCTCCTTTCGGGATTATTTTTTATAGCGCAACTGGTAGAACGGCGTCCTGACGACCACGGCCCGCACCGGCTTGCCGCGCACGACGACGTTGAGTTCGGTGCGAAGCTTAGCCAGCTCGCTGCTGACCAGCGCCAGCGCCAGGTTTTTGCCCAGCGTCGGCGCGGGCATGCCGGTGGTGACCTCGCCGGCCGGCGCCCCGTCAACGGTCTGGACCTCGTAGCCGCCGCGCGCGATGCCGCGGCCGATCATCTCCAGCCCGACCAGCTTGCGCGCGGGGCCGCTCGTCTTGATCTCCCGCAGTGCCTCGCTGCCGATAAACGGCCCTTTATCGAGCTTGACGACCCAGCCGAGGCCGGCCTCATACGGGTTGATCGTGTCGCTGATCTCGTGGCCGTACAGCGCCAGCTTCGGCTCGAAGCGCAGCGAGTCGCGGGCGCCCAGGCCGATGGGCTTGAGGCCGTCGGCGTGGCCCTCCTCCATCAGCGCATCCCAGACCTGCGCGGCGTGGGCGTTGTCGAAGAACAGCTCGAAACCGTCCTCGCCGGTGTAGCCGGTGCGCGCGATGATCGCTGGCACATCGTGCAGCAGCGTCGCCGCGCCAACGCCATGAAACGGCAGCGCCGCTCCCGCGCCGGCCGCAACGCGGTCCAGGATCGCCTCGGCGCGCGGGCCTTGCAGCGCCAGCATGGTCGTGGCCGGCGAAATATCGTCAACCTCAACCTCGAAGCCGGCCATGTGCTCGCGCAGCCAGGCCACGTCCTTGTCGGTATTGGAGGCGTTGACGACCACCAGGTAGTAGCTGCCGAGGTTGTAGATAAAAATGTCGTCCACAATGCCGCCGTCGGGGCGACACAGCAGGCCATAGTTCGCCAGGCCCGGCCCGATCGTGGCTACATCCTGGGTGGTGACGTGCTGCAAAAAGGCCAGGGCGTCCTTGCCCCGGACGTTGACCTGGCCCATGTGTGAGATGTCGAACAAGCCGGCGGCGGTGCGGGTGGCGTGGTGCTCGTCGAGGATGCCGGAGTACTGCACCGGCATCTCCCAGCCACCAAACTCAACCATCTTGGCGCCCAGCTCGCGGTGGCGCTCGTAGAGTGGGGTGCGCTTCATTCTCAGGCCTGTGGTGAGGCAGCAGTGCCACAGGCATTATACCCGAACTGCCTCGCCGCCCACCTTAGGCCGTCGTGTACTTAGCATGGATCGGCCGCATGCCCACGAGCCGCGCGACGACCGCCAGACCGCCGAAGAGCGCGCGCTGTGCCGCCGGCGGCAGCCCCGCCAGGTAGCCGCCGTGAGCCTGGAGCGTCCGCAGCATCAGCGCCAGCTGCAGCGGATTGGGCAGCCCGGCCTTGTTGACTTTGCCGTCGCGCGCCAGGCCATACAGCGTGGCGTAGACATCCAGCGTGTCGGTGACAGCCTGCGGGCTGGGGTAGGCGAAGCGCGTCCGCTGCCGGACCCGCAGCAGGCTGTCGCCGCCGCTCCACGGGTGCAGGTGCGCGACGCCGGCCGGGAATACCAGCGTCGCGCCGGGCTGCGCGGTCTGCTCTTTGCCGCCCAGCGCATAGCGTGCGACGCCCTCCAGAATCGTAAACTCCTCGGTCCACCAGGCGTGCAGATGTCCAACCGCGTCTTTGCCCATCCGCGGCTGAATCAGGTACTCGACGGCGAAGCCCTGCTGGCCAGTCTCCGCGCCAGCCTCCAGCAGCGTGATCTGAATGCCGGTCGTGGGGTTGATGATCGTCGTACCAGTCGGGAGCATACGCGCCTCCATAAGCCCTGGACAATCTGCCGAGCAAGACCCCTCGCTGCGTGGCCGCGACGACGAGATTGTTGGGCGCAGATTATGCCACTGATGAGCTGTGAGGCGAGTGTAGCACAGTTGAGGAGGCGCCGCTAGCTGCTCGCTTTGGAGCGCTGCGGGGCGATGGGCGGCGCGGAGTGAGCCGTGCCGGCTACTCGGCCTCCCACCAGGCCTGCTCGTCGCTAGCCGGCACGGGCGCCGGGCCAAACTCGGCGTGCAGCGCATCGAGGACGGTCTGCAGGTCGGACGGCAGCGGCGAGACAACCTCGACGCGCTCGCCGTCCAGCCGGGTGAAGCCGAGGCGGTGGGCGTGTAAAAACTGGCGCTGCAGGCCCAGCACCGGCGCGGCGCGGCGCGGCCCATACAGCGGGTCGCCGGCGACGGGGTGATGTTTGTGGGCGAAGTGGACGCGAATCTGGTGGGTACGGCCAGTCTCCAGCCGGGCCTCGACATAGCTGTACGGCCCCAGCTGCTCCAGCTCGCGGTAGTGGGTGCGGGCCACGCGGCCGGTCGCGACCACTGCCTGGCGCAGCCGGTCGGTCGGATGGCGGTCGAGCGGGGCGTCGATCACCCCGCTCGGCTCGCGGAAGTGGCCCTCGATCAACGCCAGGTAGACTTTGTTCATCGTGCGGGCCTGCTGCTGTGCCTGGAGTAGCGCTTTGGCGCGGTCGTGCTTGGCGACGACGAGCAGCCCCGAGGTGTCGCGGTCAATGCGGTGGACGATGCCGGGGCGCAGGTCGGCGCCGATCTGCATGGCGGGGTAGTGAAAGAGCAGCGCGTTGACCAGCGTGCCGCGGCTGTGGCCGGGCGCCGGGTGAACCACCATGCCGGCCGCCTTGTCTACCACCAGCAGGTCGTCGTCCTCGTAGCGCACGACGAGCGGCAGGTCCTCGGCGACTAGCTCGCTCGGCTGCGGCACTGGCAGTGTCACAGTCACCACGTCCTGCTCGGCGACCAGCGCGCTGGCCTTAACCGGCTGGCCGTTGAGCACAATATGGCCGGCGGCGATCAGCTGCTGGGCATACGACCGCGACACATCGGGCAGGTTGGCGGCGACCCAGCGGTCAATCCGCTGGCCAGCGTCGGCGCCCACGACCAGCTCGGCGATTTCAGGCGTGGCCATCGTCACGGGAGAGTGTGGCCGGCGCCGGCGCGCGGCGGTCTTGCAGGAACATAATGATAGCCAGGCTGATCACCGCCACTGACACGGCCGAGTCGGCGACATTAAAAATCCAGAAGCGGCCGTCAAAGGTTTTGATGAAGTCCACGACGTAGCCGAAGCGTAGCCGATCAATGACGTTGCCGAGCGCCCCGCCGATGATCATGCCGACGAGCACGGCGACGAGGCGGCTGTTGGCCGGCAGCTGCGTGAGGTAGAAGTAGATCAGGCCGGCGACGATCAGCAGCGAGGTGACAGTGAAGAGCTGCGGCACGCCCTGAAACATGCCGAACGCGACGCCCTCGTTGCGGATGTAGAACAGGCTGAGCAGCCGCGGGATGATCGTGATCTCGCCAGTCTGTGGCAGCGGCCACTGGCGCAGAATCAGCCACTTGGTCCACTGGTCAAGGGCGATCACGACCAGCGCGACGACGGCGGGTAGTCGGAGCCGACTCACGCGCCGTGCTCGCGCTCGCGCTGGTGGTCGATGCACAGCGTCGCCGCCGGCCGGGCCTCTAGGCGTTCGATGGGGATCGGCTGGCCGCAGGTCTCGCAGCGCCCGTACTGGCCCTCGTCAAGCCGCGCCAGCGCATTGGTGATGTCATCAAGCTCGGCCTGTAGGTCCATGCCCACGCCCATATTCCGCTCGCGGGCCATCACGTCCGAGGCCGCGTCGGCCGGATGATTGCTGGCGCCAAAGCTCTGGCCGTCGGTGTCGACGTTCTCGCTGTTCTCGTCCTGCAGCCCGGCGATCTCGTCGCTGAGCCGGGTCCGCTCGGCCTCCAGGACCTCGCGGAATCGCGCTGTATCAAGCTCCATCATCGCTCCTTTTTCCTCACGCCACGGCCCGCAGTATACCATGTGGGCCGGCCGTGGTTGACAGCGCCAGAGCCGCGGGGTATAGTAACGACACCCCTCCCCCCCCAGGGGTCTAGCATACAAGGAGTCACGCAATGACTACACAGTTTAATGTCCCATCGGTGTCGTGCCAGCACTGCGTCAACGCCATCACCACTGCCGTCAGCAAGCTGCCGGGCGTCAGCGCCGTCCAGGTTGACCTGGCGACCAAGCAGGTCCGCGTGGACACCACGCAGGCCGTGCCGGCCGCGCAGCTCCAGGCCGCCATCGCCGACGCCGGCTACGAAGACGCCGTACTGATTTAGGAGTAGATGCTATGCGGGTTGGCATTATTGGGACCGGCTGGGGCGCGCGCGTCCAGGTGCCGGCGTTTCGCGCCGCGGGCCTGGAAGTCGTTGGCCTCGCCGCGCGCAGCCCTGAGAAAACCGCCGCCGAGGCCGCGCGGCTGGGCGTCGCGGCCTTTGACAGCTGGCAGGCGCTGGTCGCGCAGCCCGACGTTGATCTGATCAGCATCGTCACGCCGCCGGCGACTCACCAGCCGATCACGCTGGCGGCGCTGGACGCCGGCAAGCATGTGCTCTGCGAAAAGCCCACCGCGCTCAACGCCGCCGAGGCGGCCGCGATGCTGGCGGCGGCGCAGGCCCACCCGACGCAGATCGCGCTGATCGACCACGAGCTGCGCTTTCTGCCGGCCTGGCAGCTGGCCCGCACGATCATCCGGCGCGGCGATCTGGGCCAGCTCCGCCACGTCACCAGCCAGGTCGTCAACAGCGCCCGCGCCGACCTTGACCGCCCGTGGACCTGGTGGAATGACGCCGCGCAGGGCGGCGGGCTGTGGGGCGCGATTGGCTCGCACCAGATCGATACGCTGCGCTTTTTGTGGGGCGAGATCGCGGCGGTGCAGGCGACGCTGCACACCTTTGTCACCGCGCGGCCCGGCGCTGACGGCCCGCAGCCAGTCACCTCCGACGACTACGCTGCCGTCCACCTGCGCTTCAGCGACGGCGCGCTGGCCAGCCTCAACCTCAGCCTGATCGCGGCGCTCGACGAGCAGGACGGCTATATTTTTCACGGCGAGGAAGGCGCGCTGCGCCTCCAGCGCGGCGAGGTGTGGGTGGCGGCTCGCGGCGGCGCGTGGGAGCAGCGCCCGGTCGCCGAGACCGTAGATTTTCCCGCCGATTTCACCAGCACCTTTCAGCGCGGCACGGTCTATCTGGGCCACGCGCTGCGGGCCTACGGTACTGGCAACTGCGAGGCAATTGCGCCGGGCGCGACGTTTGCCGATGGCCTGCGCAGCCAGCAGGTGCTCGACGCGGGCTACGGGTCGCACGCCAGCGGCGGCGCCTGGACCGCGGTCGCCGACGCCGGCTAGCTGGCAGTTTTGGGCGGCCGGCAGCGTGCCAGCCGCCAAGTTCTTCACTGGGAATGTACTGGTATGGCTACCAAAGAATGGACGCTGCCCGTCACGGGCATGACCTGCGCCTCGTGCGCCAACCGCATCGAGCGCGGCCTGCGCAAAGTCGCCGGCGTTGAGTCGGCCGCGGTCAACCTGGCCTCCGAGCAGGCCAGCGTGACCTTCGATCCGCAGCAGGCGTCGCCTGACGCGCTGCTCACCGCCGTCGAGGGCGCCGGCTACGGCGTGATCACCGATCAGCTGGAGTTTCCGGTCACGGGCATGACCTGCGCCTCGTGCCAGGGCCGCATCGAGCGCGCCCTGCGCAAGCTCGACGGCGTTCTGGAAGCCAACGTCAACCTGGCGACCGAGCGGGCCACCGTGCGCTATGTGCCGAGCATGCTGGGCTGGCCCGCGCTCAAGGCCGCCGTCGAGGGCGCCGGCTACGGCATGATCGAGTTTGCCGACGACGCCGCGCCGGCCGCCGATGTCGAGGCCACGGCGCGTGCCCTGGACCTCGCCGATAAGCGCCGCAAGCTTATGGTGGCGCTGGCGCTAGGTGTGCCGCTGTTCCTGCTCTCGATGGGCAAGGATTTTGGCTGGTGGGGCGGCGGCGCGATGGCCGGGATGGCGATGGCGCCGGCCGGATCGGTCTGGTGGAACTGGCTCTTTTTGGCGCTGGCGACGCCGGTGCAGCTCTACAGCGGCGCCGACTTCTACCGCAACGCCTGGAAGGCCGCCCGCCACGGCACCGCCAACATGGACACGCTGATCGCCCTCGGCTCGTCGGCGGCCTACCTGTTCAGTCTGGCGGTGCTGCTGCTCGGCTGGCGCGAGCACGTCTACTTCGAGACCGCCGCCGTGATCATTGCGCTGATCCTGGTCGGCCGCTGGCTAGAGGCCCGCGCCAAAGCCCAGACCGGCGCCGCGATCCGCGCGCTGGTTGACCTGCAGGCCCGCACCGCCCGCGTGCTGCGCGCCGGCGTCGAGGCCGAGGTGCCCATCGCCGAGGTGCGCGTCGGCGACATTGTGGCGGTGCGGCCCGGCGAAAAAATCCCGGTCGATGGCAAGGTGACGCTCGGGGCGTCCAGCGTGGACGAGAGCATGGTCACCGGCGAGTCGCTGCCGGTCGAGAAGCGCGGCGGCGACCCGGTGATCGGCGCAACGATCAATCGCAGCGGCGCGCTGCAGTTCCGCGCCACCCGCGTCGGCAAGGACACCGCGCTGGCGCAGATCATTAAGCTGGTGCAGGCCGCGCAGGGATCGAAGGCGCCGGTCCAGCAGCTGGCCGACCGGATTGCGGCGGTGTTCGTGCCGATTGTGATCGGCATCGCGCTGCTGGTCTTTTTGGGCTGGTATGTCATCGGCGGCGTCGGCTTCACCCAGGCGCTGATCTTTGCGGTCGCCGTGCTGGTCATTGCCTGCCCCTGCTCGCTGGGCCTGGCCACGCCCACGGCGATCATGGTCGGCACCGGCGTCGGCGCGCGCTATGGCCTCCTGATCAAAAATGCCACCGCCCTGGAGCGCGCCAGCGCGATCACGACCGTGGTGCTCGATAAGACCGGCACGATCACCAGCGGCCAGCCGGCCGTGACGAGTGTGCAGCCGGTCGTCGGCGATGCGGCCGCGCTGCTCGCCCTCGCGGCGGCGGCCGAGCATAGCTCCGAGCACCCGCTGGCCCAGGCGGTGGTCCGGGCGGCCGCGGCGCAGGGCCTGGCGCTCACCGCGGCCAGCGCTTTCAACGCGGTCGCTGGGCATGGCATCGAGGCGACCATTGCTGGCCGCGCGATTCTCGTCGGGTCGCCGCGGCTGCTGCGTGAGCGCGGCGTGGACCTCGCAGCCCTCGCGGCGCCCGTCGATGCGATCCAGGCGCAGGGCGCTACGGCGGTCATTGTCGCCGCCGACGGCGTGGCGCAGGGCGTGATCGGCATTGCCGACACGGTGAAGCCGACCTCCGCGCCAGCGATTGCGGCGCTGCATGCGCTGGGTCTCCAGGTCGTGATGCTGACCGGCGACAATCGCCGGGCCGCCGCGCTGATCGCCGGCCAGGTCGGCGTTGACACCGTGCTGGCCGAGGTGCTGCCCGCCGAAAAAGCCGCCGAGATCGCGCGGCTTCAGCAGGGCGGTGCGGTGGTCGCAATGGTTGGCGATGGCGTCAACGACGCGCCGGCGCTGGCCCAGGCCGACGTGGGCCTGGCGATGAGCACCGGCACCGATGTCGCCATCGAGGCCGCCGATGTGACGCTGCTCAACGGCGACCTGCGCGCCGTCGCCCACACAATGGCGCTGTCACGCCGCACGCTCCGCACGATTCACTGGAACCTGTTCTGGGCCTTCGCCTACAACGTGCTGGGGATTCCGGTCGCCGCCGGCCTCTTGTTCCCGTTCACCGGCTGGCAGCTGTCGCCCATGCTGGCCGCCGGCGCGATGGCGTTTTCGTCGGTGTTTGTGGTCTCGAACTCGCTGCGGCTGCGCGGTGTGCGCTTTGCGTCGGGCGCGGTCCCGGCGAGTGTGGCGCCGCTGGTGCCGCAAAGGAGTATCTAAGTGCGCTCGATTTTTCTGACGGCGCTCGTGGCGCTGATCCTGACGGCCTGCGGCGGGACGACGGTGCCCGCGGCCAGCGAGTTTGATCGGCAGTTTGTGGACGATATGATCGCCCATCATCAGTCCGCCGTCCGCGACTCGCAGGCCGCACTGCCGACGCTGGCCCGCCCCGAGGTCAAGGCCCTCGCCGCCGCCATTGCAAGCGCGCAGCAGGCCGAGATTGCACAGCTCCAGTCGTGGCGCCAGGCCTGGTTTGCCAGCGCGCCGGTGATGACCGCGCTGCCGATGACTGGCGACATGGCGATGACCGCGCCGATCATGACCGGCGATTCAGATCATGACTTCATGGTCATGATGATTCCGCATCATCAGGATGCCGTGCGGATGGCCCAGGCCGCGCTCAAAAACTCGCAGCGCCCCGAGCTGCTCAAGCTAGCGCAGAATATCGTCAAGACCCAAACCGCCGAGATCGCGCAGATGCAGGGCTGGCTGAAGTAGCCGCCGACCGCCGCCGGACATAACCGAGCGCCTCGTGCTCTGCCGTGAGCGCGGGGCGCTGCTGCGCGTACACGGCCATGCTCTGCTAGGCAGCGCCGCCGCGCCGCGACCCGCACTGATGCTAGCGTGTTGCGCCATTTTGGTGCATAATACGGCTTGGTGGAGACCTCAAAACCATGAAGCGCGTGCCAACCCAGCGGTTCGACGCCGAGCTCCTGGATGCACCGATCACTGACCTTGATCTGCTGGCCGATAACTTCGGCGATATGGCCGCTGTTAATCGGTATCTTGGCGGTCACGCGGCGGTGCAGCAGCGTGTCGCCCGCTGGCTGGATCGCATTCCCAGCACCACGGTGCCAACCATTTTGGACGTTGCGACTGGTGCCGCCGATGGGCCACAGGCCCTTGTGCGCTGGGCCCGCCGCCGCCGGCCAGTGCAGGTCCTGGCCAGCGACATTGACCGCAACATTGTGACGGTGGCGCGCCGCCGGCTGGGCGTCGACCCGGTCGCCCTGCTCCAGCACGACGCGCTCCAGCTGCCCTTCGCCGATCACGCCGTGGACATTATTACCTGCACGCTGGCGCTCCACCACTTTGCCCCCGCGGTCGCCATTCAGCTCCTACGCGAGCTGGCCCGCGTGGCCCGCTACGGCGTCGTCGTCAATGATCTGCGGCGCAGCTGGGGCGGCTACTGGGGCGCCCGGCTGCTGGCGCTCGGCCCGTTCCACGAGCTGAGCAAGCACGACGGCCCGCTCTCGGTGCTGCGCGCCTACACCCAGCCCGAGGCCCAAATGCTGCTTCAGCGCGCCGGCGTCGGCGGGACCGCTTATGCCGAGCCGGTCTTCCGCCTGTCGTTGGTGATCGAACACCCTGCTACCAGGAGCGAACAACCGTATGCCGCGTAAATCTCAAGCAAAGGACAAACATATGGCCACAACTCCGGCCGTCGCCGAAACCTTCGCGGGCCTCAGCCACGAGCGGCTGCTCGACCTGTATCGCCAGATGGTGCTGATCCGGGTGTTTGAGGAAAAGTGCCAGGAAAGCTACACCCGCGCCCAGATCGGCGGCTTTTTGCACCTGTATGTCGGCGAGGAGGCCATCGCGGTCGGCTCGCTGGCTGCCCTGACCGCCGCTGACCACGTGATCACCCACTACCGCGACCACGGCCACGCCATCGCCCGCGGCCTCGACACCAATGCGCTCATGGCCGAGCTGTTCGGCAAAGCCACCGGCAGCGCCGGCGGCCTCGGCGGCTCCATGCACCTCGTCGATGTCTCCAAGAACTTCTGGGGCGGCTACGCGATCATCGGCGCCCACCTCCTGATGGCCTGCGGCATGGCCACCGCCATCAAACTCCGCGGCGACCAACAGGTTGTGATCGTCTACTTCGGCGATGGCTCGACCAACGGCGGCGAGTTCTACGAGGCGCTGAACTTCGCCCAGCTCGGCAAGCTGCCGGTGATTTTCATGTGCGAGAACAACATGGTCGCCATGGGCACGCCCATCGAGATTCACAGCGCCGTCACCGAGATCTACAAAAAGGGCGCCGCCAGCAACGTTCACTCTGAGCGCATCGATGGCAACGATGTCATCGCGATGTACGAGGCCACTCAGCGCGCCGCCGAGCACGCCCGCAGCGGCCAGGGTCCGGTGCTGCTAGAGGCCGTTAGCTATCGCTTTCGCGGCCACTCGGCCCAGGACACGCAAAAATATCGCACCAAAGAGGACGTTGAGAAGCACCGCTCGGGCGACCCGATCACGCAGTTCCGCAAGCGGCTGCTCGACGAGGGCGTCATCACCGAGGAGCAGGACAAGCAGCTCAACGCCGACGTGGAGGCCGAGGTCAACGCCGCCGTCAAGTTCGCCGACGAGAGTCCGCCGGCCGACGAGAAGTGGCTCGATCCGATGACCGCCTACGCCAACCCGATCCCGCCGAAACTTCAAGCTGATCGGCCGGGCGGCCCCGTCGCCCGGCCGTCACTCATGAGGTAACACGCTCTATGGCGATTATGTCCGTTCGCGAGGCGTTGCAGTCGGCGTTGCACGAGGCGATGGCCGACCCACGCAGTTTCATTGTCGGCGAGGATATTGGCCACTACGGCAGCACCTACGGCGTCACCGCCGGCTTTCTGGAAAAATACGGCCCCGAGCGCATCCGCGACGCGCCCATCGCTGAGGCCGGCATCATTGGTATCGGCGTCGGCGCCGCGATGATGGGCATGCGCCCGATCTGCGAGATCATGTCAGTGAACTTCTCGCTGCTGGCCTTCGACCAGATCATCAACCACGCCGCCAAGCTCCACTATATGTTCGGCGGCACCATCACCTGCCCGATGGTCCTGCGCACCACCAACGGCTGGACGCAGCTCTCGGCCACCCACTCGCAGTCCTTCGACTCGATGTTTGCCTATGTGCCGGGCCTCAAAGTCGTCGCGCCGTCCACGCCCGCCGATATGAAGGCGCTGTTCAAAGCCTCGTTTGAGGACCCCGACCCGGTGATCTTCATCGAGCACACCCTGATGTACGGCGTCAAGGGCGAGGTCCCGGATGAGCCATACGAGGTCAAGATCGGCGAGTCGCGCGTCGCCCGCCAGGGCCAGCATGTGACCATTGTCACCTACTCGCGCCCGGTCCACCTCTGCATGGCCGTCGCCGACGAGCTGGCCAAAGAGGGCATCGAGTGCGAGATCATTGACCTGCGCACGCTGCGACCGATGGATATGTCGAAGGCGCTGGAGAGCTTCCGCAAAACCGGCCGCGCCGTCGTTGTGGCCGAGGAGTGGGCCTCGCACGGCATGAGCGCCGAGATCGCCAGCCGCCTCTATGAGCACGGCTTCGACTTCCTGGACGCGCCCATTGAGCGCGTCGGCTTCACCGAGATTCCGTTTCCCTACGCCCGCAACCTGGAGCAGCAGGTCGTCGTCACGCCCGAGCGCATCACCGCAGCGATTCGCAAGGTTCTTCGCTAGCTGCCGCTCAGCCGCCGGGCCGGTTGCCCCGACCGTGCGCGGCGGCTGCTACCAAGAGAGACTGTATGGCTGATATTACGATGCCCAAGATGGGCTTCGATATGACCGAGGGCACGATTGTTCGCTGGCTGAAAAAAGTCGGCGACGACGTGAAAAAAGGCGACGCCATCGCCGAGATCGAGACCGACAAAGTGACCATCGAGATCGAAGCATTTGCCTCAGGCACGCTCTCCGAGATCGTTGCTGGCGAGGGCAGCGTGGTCGCGGTCGGCGCGGTCATTGCCAAGCTTGGCGGCGCTGACGGCGTGGCCGCCGCGAGTCCCAATGCCACCGCCGCTGACGCAAGCGCCGCGAGCAACGCCGCGGTGACACAGCCGGCCCAGAATCCGCTGGCCGCCGGCGAAAGCGGCGACGCCAGCGCCACCGGCGGCGGCGCCACGCCCCCGCAGCTCTCGGAGCTGGCCAACGCCGGCGGCGCGACCGGCCCGGCGAGCAGTGGCGCCGCGCCGCTAGAGCCAGGCTACGGCACCGATGACCGCGCTCAGAGCGTCGGTGGCGCCGCGCCACAGACTGGCGGTGAGCACGCCGCGCCCGCCAATGGCGCGGCCAAGCACATCGTCGCGTCGCCGGTCGCCAAGCGTCTGGCCCGCGAGCAAAACCTGGCCCTTGATGCCGTGACCGGCACCGGCCCCGGCGGCCGCATCGTTCGCCGCGATGTCGAGGCCTTCGCCGCCCAGCCGCGCCCGGCCGCGCCCGCTTCGGCAGCCGCGCCGGCGCGCAGCGCGCCTGCCCCGCAAGCAGCGCCTGCCCCGCAGGCTGCGCCGCCAGCGCCGGCCGCAGTTTCGGCCCCTGCGTCCAAACCCGGCCCTGGCACGCGCCGTGAGCCGCTCTCGCGCCTGCGCCAGACCATCGCCCGCCGCCTGGTCCAGTCCAAAGGTCCGGTGCCGCACTTCTATGTCACCAGCCAGATCGATATGGGCGCGCTGATGGACCTCCGCAAGCAGCTCAACGCCGCCGCCGAGACCAAGATCACCGTCAACGACTTCATCGTCAAGGCGGTCGCCCAGACGCTGCGGCAGTTCCCGGCGCTCAACGCCTCGTTCGCCGAGGATGGCCTGGACTTCCACGACTACATCAATATCTCCATCGCCGTCGCCACCGACAATGGCCTGCTGGCGCCGGCGGTGACTGACGTTGATAAAAAGGCGCTCGGCACCGTCAGCGCTGAGGCCAAAGAGCTGATCGAGCGCACCCGCACCGGCAAGGCAACCCCCGACGAGCTGACCCGCGGCACATTCTCGGTCTCCAACCTGGGCATGTACCCGGTGTCGAGCTTTATCGCCATCATCAATCCGCCGCAGGCCGCGATCCTTGCGGTCGGTGCCGTCACCGAGACGCCCGTTGTGCGCGGCGGTCAGATCGTCGTCGGCCAGATCATGAACGCCACGATCTCGGTTGACCACCGCGTCTCCGATGGCGCGGTCGCGGCGCAGTTCCTCCAGGCGCTCAAAAAGACCCTTGAAAATCCGATGTTGATCCTGATTTAGCGCGGGCGGCGCACGGTGGGCGGCGAGTTGAGGTTGTCAGCTCGCCGCCTTTCGATTCCCCGACAAGTTGGGCCGCTGTGGTAGCATAGCGCCTAGTCGCATCCAGCAAAGGAGTTCCGCAACGCCGTATGACTGACATGAATACCAACCCGCTGCGCGCCGGGCTGCGCCTTGAGCGCACGCCCGGTCCCTGCACCCTGGTGATCTTTGGCGCCTCGGGCGACCTGACCAAGCGCAAGCTGCTGCCTGCGCTCTGGGCGCTCGCCGAAACCCAGCGCCTGCCGCCCGGCTTCAGCATTGTCGGCGTCGCCCGCACCCCGATGAGCCACGATGAGTTTCGCCAGCAGCTCCGCGACGCGATCGTCGAAGATAAAACTGTTGACGACGCCGTGCTCGATAGTTTTTTGCAGGGCCTCTACTATCAGACCGGCAGCTTCGACGACGCCGGCATGTTTGTGCAGCTCAAGGCGCTCCTGGAGCAGATCGACCGCGAGCGCGGCACTGGCGGCAACCGGGCATTTTACTGCTCAACCGCGCCCTCGTTCTTCCCCGTGATCGTCGAGCAGCTGGGCAAGGCTGGCCTGGTCACGCCCAACAGCCAGGGCAACGGCTGGACCCGCATCGTCGTCGAAAAGCCCTTCGGCCACGATCTTGCCAGCGCCCGCGCGCTCAATGCGACTGTTCACAGCGTCTTCGATGAGCGCCAGGTCTACCGCATCGACCACTATTTGGGCAAAGAGACCGTCCAGAATCTCCTGGTGCTGCGCCTGGCCAACACGATCTGGGAGCCGATCTGGAACCGGCGCTACGTCGACCATGTGCAGATCACCGTCGCCGAGTCGCTGGGCGTCGAGCAGCGCGGCGGCTACTACGAGGAGGCCGGCCTCGTCCGCGACATGATTGCCAACCACATGCTCCAGCTGCTGACGCTGGTCTGCATGGAGCCGCCGGCGGCTTTCGATGCCGACGCCGTGCGCGATGAGAAGGTCAAGGTGCTGCGCGCCGTGCGCCCGTTCACCGCCGAGCGCCTAGCCACCGATGCGGTGCGCGGCCAGTACGGCCCCGGCTTTGTCGCCGCCGCGCAGGCGCCCGGCTATCGCCAGGAGGACAAGGTTTCGCCCACGTCCAACACCGAAACCTTCGCCGCCGTGAAGTTCATGGTCGATAACTGGCGCTGGGAGGATGTGCCGTTCTTTTTGCGCTCCGGCAAGCGCCTGCCCAAGCGCGTCACCGAGATCGCTATCCAGTTCAAGCCGGTGCCGCACCTGCTCTTTGAGACCAGCACGCCCGATGTGCTCGCTATCCGCATCCAGCCCGATGAGGGTATTGCCCTCCAGTTCGATGCTAAAGTTCCTGGCACGACCATGCGTCAGCGCCCGGTGATGATGGATTTTCGCTACGGCACCTCGTTTGGCGTCGCGCCGGCCGAGGCCTACCAGCGCCTGCTCCTCGACGTGCTGATCGGCGACTCGACGCTGTTCGCGCGGCGCGATGAGGTCGAGGCTGCCTGGTCGATCATTGATCCGCTGCTCGCACTGTGGGGTTCAACGCCCGCCGCCGAATTCCCGAACTACGAGGCCGGCACCTGGGGTCCCGAGGCCGCCGACGAGCTGATCGCCGGGCCAAATCGCCAGTGGCGCCGCCCCTAGCGCCCGCCCACGAGGATACTATGACTGCGATGTCTAACACGACGATTCCGCCCAACGCCGCCAGCACCCTGAGCGCCGAGCAGATCGAGCAGACGCTGCACGACCTGTGGCAGAGCATTGAGCAGGATGAGCCGGCAATGCAGGTGCGGACGCTCAACCTGCTGGTCTATCTGCCGACGCCGCCCGACGCCGCGACCGAGACTGCGATCCAGATGGTGGCGCTCCAGCACCCCGGCCGGACGATTGTCCTGCAGCCCGAGTCCGGCCCGCCGCACGCCGATGTTTCGCTGGCCTGCCGCCTCCACGATGCCGGCCATGCCTGCGGCGAGCGCATTGTGCTGCGTGGCGGCGGCAACGGTGAGGCGCTGCATAGCTTGGCGCTTGGGTTGCTCCAGCCAGGACTGTCCGGCGTGCTGTGGTGGGTCGGCAGCCCGCCCCTGGAGACTCATCCGTTTGTGCCGCTGGCCAACGCCGTCGATCAGATTCTGGTCGACTCGCGCACTTGGGACGATGCCCGCGCGCTGCTGCCGCGCTTCGCCGAGCTGCGCCAGCGCCGCGCTGGCGTGGTCCGCTTCAGCGATCTCCAGTGGGTCAGCCTCACGCCCTGGCGCCAGCTGATCGCCCAGGCTTTTGACTCGGCCACCGCCCAGCCGCTGCTCGGTCAGATCAGCGCAGTCACGATCACGGTTGGTGAGCAGGGGCAGATCGTCGCCGGCCTGCTGCTCGCTGGTTGGCTGATGAGCCGCCTGGGCTGGCACGCCCGGTCGGCGCAGAGCAGCGCCGCTGACATCACCGAATTTGCCCTGCAGCGCGGCGATCAGCCGCTGACTCTGACGGTGCGCGCCGGCGCTGGCGGCGCTGGCATCAGCGAGGTGGCCCTGGATGCCGCGGCGTCGGCGCCGGCCCGCTTTGCTTTCCGCGCCGAGCCAGCGTCTAGCTGTGTCATCACCACGATTAGCTTGCCCGAGACTCCGGTGCTAGAGCACATCACCCCGCTACGCAGCACTGAGATTCCGACCCTGATCGCCGAGGAGCTGGCGATCAGCGGCGCCGATCCGGTCTATACCGCCGCGCTGTCCGCCGCGCTCCAGCTCCTCGGCCTGCTTGGAGATCAGCCATGACCCGTGAGCTTCGCATCTTCCCCGATGCCGCCGCGCTGGCCCAAGCCGCCGCCGCGCTCATTGTCGCGACGGTGCAACGTCACCCCGCGCGCTGCACTGTCGCCCTGTCGGGCGGCAGCACGCCCAAAGCTGTCTTTCAGCTCCTCGCCCACCCGCCCCTCCGCGACGCGCTGCCGCTCGACAACCTCCATCTATTTTGGGGCGACGAGCGGACCGTGCCGCCGACTCACCCCGACAGCAACTTTCACATGGCTAGCGCCGCCTGGCTCGATCACGTGCCGTTTCCGGCCGGGCAGCTGCATCGTATGCGCACCGAACTCCCAGCCAGCGCGGCGGCCACCGCGTATCAAAGCGAGCTTGAGGCTGTGTTTGGCCCAGCGCTGCCATGCTTCAACCTTGTGCTGCTTGGTCTCGGCGACGATGGCCACACGGCCTCACTGTTTCCACACACCGCCGCCCTCACCGAGGAGACCCGCTGGGTCGTCGCCAACCCCGTCCCACAGCTTCACACCGAGCGCGTAACACTGACCTACCCGGTCATCAACAATGCCGAGCAGGTCGTCTTTCTGGTGAGCGGCGCCAGCAAAGCCGCAATCCTTTCACAGGTTCTCGAAGGGCCGGTCGACTGCCAGCAGCTACCCTCGCAAGGCATTCAGCCAACAAGCGGCCACCTGCTCTGGCTCCTGGATCAAGCTGCCGCCGCCCAGCTAACAAAATAACAAAGCAGCGCGTCGCAGTGATCAAGAGCGACGCGCTGCTCGATTCACTCGCTCGCAACATTCTGGTCTGTCAAAGCAGCTGACCATAGACAAAAGCGGTCGCTGTTAATCACGCCGATAGGATAATGGCATTAAGTTAAGCGCGATGGATGGCGCAGATCGAGAGGGAAAGGTCGGTAGGGAAGAGTGACCCGCGGAAGGTGTCCTCCCACTCGTTATTGAGGACCTGGGTGCGGACTTAGAGCAAGAGATGAGCGCCCAGCGGGGTCCATTGCATCTGCTGTTTCTTGACCATCCGCTTACTCACGACATAGTTGACCATTGACTCGACAAACCCAGTGCTGATGCGCTCACCGTTCTGGTAGCGCTCCCCGTACTTCACAATCGAACCAGCGTTATTCATCAGGTACGTTTCCAACTCATGGGTCGCCGTGAGCACCCGCGTGGCCGCGGCCGCGCCAGCATGTGGGCAGGGCTTCCCGTTATCATCGTAGCCCCAGCACTCCAGTTCATCACGCACGAAGCGGAGTCGATCCAGCGCATTCGCGACATTGCCATGCCACAGAAAATGCTTGACTCCTTCCAGGCGCTGCGCGAAACTCACGGGAACCACGACCTCGATCCCCGCCAGATCAGGAAGCACGACCGGCAGGCTCCGAACGCACTGCTGCACCACGGTTAGCCGCATGGTGATATGAAACCAGTCCAAAATATGGTTGGCGGCCGGGTGGAGAAACTCCGGTAATGACCGCACGGTATCGCCACCATCTGAACAAAAGGTGACCTGCTGATTCGTTTGGATGCCCTGCGCCTGGCGGACCGCGAACAGACGGCGCTTCGCATGGGTATCAACGCTGCGAACGAGGGCGAAGCACGTACTGGATGGCGGGACATCAGCTGGATCATCTCGGCGGAAGGCACGGATACTCTTGCCAGCGATGACTTCAAACAGATTCGCAGTAAGATATATCCAGGTTGAGGATCGGCCGCGCACGAGCGGTTAAATCCGGCTCCCGACCCCCTGACTTTTTGGTGCTCTCGATCGTACAGCTCTGCATTCTGTAGCATGTCAGAGCTGTCACCGCCGCCAATCAGCAGAACCCGTTGATGGCGCCCCAGCTGTGGGCAATCGCCGTGATCTCAGGCGCCTGGAGCCTTCCAAGCGCCAGCTCGAACTGCTCAGTCTGGCCGCTCATGAACTCGGTGACTGTGGGGAGATGGCCCAGCTTGCGTAGATGGGCTAGGAGCCGCTCGGCCTCGGCCGCGACCAGCGCGGCCCGCGCGTCCAGGCGGAGCACAATCAGCTCGGCGGTGGCGGGGTCAGCCAGCAGCCGATCCAGCAGCGTGGCCTCGGCGACCTCACGCAGCGTCAGGTTGTCATGCTGCGTGGGTGCAGTGGTGCTCATAGGTGTCCGGCCTCGTTCGCTATGAACCGCACGTATTCGCCAGCCGCTGTAGCTGTCACCAGCCTGCCGGGCCGGCCGGTGGAGCGTCCAGCGCCGGCTGCGTCGGCTCGGCGAGCAGCGGCAGCGCAACGGTAAACGTGCTGCCCACACCCTCGGTGCTCTGGACCTGCACCGTGCCGCCGTGCTGCGCAACGACCTCTTTGACCACATACAGGCCAATTCCAAAGCCGCTGATCTGTTGAGCCTGGGCATTTGGGGCGCGATAAAAGCGCTCAAAGAGCTGCGGCAGCGCGATCGCGGGAATGCCAATGCCGCGATCCTGCACGCGCACCACCACCTGGGCCCCCTCTTGTCGCACGGTGATCACAATGGGCCGCGCTGGCCCGCCGTACTTCACGGCATTCTGGATCAGGTTGTGCCAGACTTGCTCCAGCCGCGCCGCATCGCCAGCGATCATCAGCGCACCTGGCGGAACCTCAGCGCGCAGCGCTGCTTCGTCCAGCGTGACTTGTAGCTCCTCGACCACCCGCAGCACCAGCGCTACCACGTCCAGCGGGTGGCGCTCAATCGCCAGCTGGCCGCCCTCAATCCGCGACGTGTCGAGCAGCGTGGTGATCATCGTGTTGAGCCGCAGCGTGTGCGCCACAATCACCGCGAGCGTCCGCTGATCACGGGCATTCAGACTCGCCTCCTTGTCCGTGCGCCGCTGGAGCAGCGCCAGGTTGCCCAGAATGGTGGTCAGCGGCGTTTTCAGCTCGTGCGATGCAATGGAGAGAAAGGTGTCGCGCATCTCCAGTGCTTGCTCCGCATTCTGCCGCGCGCGCTGCAGCTCCTGTTCATAGGCCCGGCGGTCAGTGGCGTTAAAGATGGTGATGCGTGTCGGCACCAGCGGGCCAGCGGCGTCGCGCTTGTGCACGGCGTTTACCAGAGTTGGCAGCCGGCGGCCATCGCGGCAGACCAGGTCCAGCGCCACCTCGTTGACAAAGCCCTGCATCGCCAGCAGCGGGGCGTACTGCGTCTCATAGAACATTTTGCCAGGTACGGTCAGCAGATCCCGGAAGCGCTTGACCCCGACAAGCTCGGCCCGCTCATAGCCCGTCCAGGTCAGCAGCGTGCGGTTGACTTTGGCAAAGCGTCCATCGGCGAACAGCGAGAGGTAGCCACACGGCGCGTTCTCATAGAGGTCTTCCAGGCTCTCCTCCCAGACCTGCTCGTCAGACCCGCTCAGCGCATCTAGCTCTGCCATCTACGCTGCCAAAAACTGCCGGATGGCCGCAATCGTCTCATCGGGCGCGCTCAGCTGCGGGCAGTGGCCGGTGGCCGCCATCAGGACGAGTTCGCTCTGCGGGAGGGCGGCATGCAGATAGCGCCCGACGGCCTCAGGCGCGATCACATCGTCGCGGCACTGTAGGATCAGCGCCGGCACCGTCAGGCGGGGCAGATCAGCGCGGTTGTCGGATAAAAAGGTGACCCGCGCAAACTGCTTGGCGATCGCGGGGTCCGTGCGGCAGAAGCTGTTGGTCAGCTCGATGCCCAGCTCGGGGCGCTCGGGATTGCCCATGATTGTCGGCGCCAGCGCGCTCGACCAGCCCAGATAGTTGCTGTCCATGAACTCCAGCAGCTCGTCAATGTCGGCGCGGCTAAAGCCGCCCGTATAGTTGCCGTCGTTGATATAGCAGGGCGACGGGCCGATCAGGACCAGCTTGGTAAAGCGCTCCGGCTCGCTGATCGCCGCCAGCACGCCGATCATGGCGGCGACCGAGTGACCAACAAACACCACCTTGGTCAGATCAAGCTCGCGGCAGATTGCCAGCAGATCCGCGGCATAGGCGGAGAGCGTGCGGTAGGCGGTGCTGGAGTACGCCGTCAGATCGGATTGCCCGGCGCCCATATGGTCGAAGGTGATCACCTGATAGTCGTCGACAAAGGCCGGCGTGATCAGCCGCCACATATGCTGATCACAGCCAAACCCGTGGGCAAACAGCAGCGGCTGTTGGCCGTGTCCAGCGATGGTAACATGGTTGCGCGTGACCATTGACATCGGCGTAGTCCTCATCAAGTATGTTCAAAATCTACGTGATGAGTGTAGCACGTTCAAGGCCGAGCGCTGCACGCCGGCCCAGCAAGGCAGGACTCTGTCAACGTCCGATCCCATGCAGCCACATGGTCGATTTCAGGGTGTTAAGGCAGAGGTCACCTGCTCATCCTCCGTTCAAGCATCGTGGTCCATGGACGTTCTACTCAGCAAAGATGCGACGTTGACAGAGCCATGTAGAACCCCAGCCGCCCCCTACAGGCTTACCCCAATGCCAGTCAATACGCCCTCCATCATTGGTATCTTGGCCTGGAACGGGCGATGGTGGAGCTTTAGCGCAGGACCATGTTCAGCGCTCTTCCACCGTGGCTGCACTATGCTATAGTTGAGGTACTACCTCAACGCAATCTACATATGAGCTGTATTCTGACGTACTGGGCTGCCGCTGGGCCGTCGCTGGGCGCATCATACCTGTGAAGACACGTTGTCACCCCGGTAGCAGCAGCTAAGGAGTCAGTATGCGTACAGTTCGGTTGGGTCTCATGAGCCTGGTCACCCTCACCGTGCTGGTCTGGACGGCCAGCTTGCCTCCCACCGGCGCGGCCCGCGCCGCGCGGGCGAGCAGCCCAACCACGACCCGGATCAGCGGACGGGTCACGGCCGGCGATACCGGCGCTGGTCTGGCGGGCGTCACGGTGTTGATCTATGATAGCGGCGGCGTCCAGTTTTTTCGGCGATCACCGATGCCACGGGCAGCTATGCGACCCAGCCCAGCCTCATCGCTGGCAGCTATCGCGTCAAATTCAGTACTGAGTTCGGGTCAGCCAACGTGTCCAGCTACATTAGCGAGTAAGTAGTACACCGATCGGCCCACGCTGGCGACCGCCGACCCGGTGATCGTTGATGGCACGATGCCGGCGCTGAATATCAATGCGCGCCTTGCGCGCGGCGCCAGCGTCAGCGGCCGCATGACGAACAGCAGTGGTGCCGGCACGGTCCAGACCGACTCTAATGGTGTCTATACCACACCTGGTCTCCCGGCCGGGAGCTACCGGCTCAAGTTCACGCCGATTGAGGAGTCGGGCGAGCCGGACATCGCCCTGTCTGAGTTCTACAACGACCAGCCGACGCTGGCTAGTGCCACGCCGGTGGCCGTCAGCGGCACCGCAACGATCAGCAACATTGATGTGACCCTAGCCCCCAGTGGCACGCTTACTGGCAGCGTGCTGGGCGCCGGTGGCTGTGATCTCAGCAATGTGACCGTCTATGCCTACACTGCGCAAGGCGATGTGGTCGGCACCGCCACCAGCGATCCCAAGGGTCAGTACATCTTCAGGGCGCTGCCAACCGGCAGCTACCGGCTGGAGTTCGATCCTAGCACCGGCATGCGCGTTACCGACCGGGCCTACGGCCGCGAGTTTTACCAGGATCAGGCCAGCCTGGCGAGCGCTACGCCGGTCGCGGTCACGGCGCCGAATACTACCGCCGGCATTGTTGCGACGCTCGACCAGCGCATCGTCGCGCCGGTCTTTCTGCCGCTGATTCTGCACTAGCCACATCCGCCGCCAACACCAGGGAACGCCGAGCTACGGGGACACCGAGCACCGCGGGAATCGGACAAGCAACTGGTACGAGCATGGAGGTGCTCGTACCAGTTTTGACACCTGGGGACAGGGGTGGTCGAGTACGCTCGGCGCACTGTTCCTACGGTGGAGTGTTATCTTCTATCAGCACGGGTGACCGCGCTGAAGCCGGACGATCCGATCCGCCGCACCGATCGCAGCGCCGGTGTGATCGGGGGTATGACAACGATTCCTTACCTTTCCTTTTTCTGAACGAAAGAAGTAGTCCCGCCAGGCTTTTTTGGGCCACTTCTCTCGTTCGGTACACTCCAGCAAACACAACCAACTGCAACTAAGTATTGCCCCTAGCTCGGCGGGCAAGCGCTTGAGCAAAGCGCCGGGCATCGCGAAGATGTCGCAACCCACGCCATGTGGCAGCCAACCAAACAATCGTAACGAGCGTTCCAGCAAGCCACGGATCCTGAGCGAGCGCAGCCCCAATTGCAGTTCCACCTAACCACATCCCCAGCAAGGAAAGTGTGATTGGCAAATGGCACGGACAGATCAAAAATGCCCCAATCACCCACAGCAGCCCGCGGCGTTCAGCCTGCTCAGGGGTGATGTTGATGGTGCAGCTTGCACCATTGCTGTTCTGCGGGCGTAGCGCGTTACGGAGTTGATGGAACATTACTGGCCTCCTTCCTTGTCATGACGTACAGTGCCTACCGTTTCACGCCCTGTCAGCATTGTTGCTCGCCGACTGCGCCGATTGCGCACTACCCACAAAACCAGCCCCGCGAGCAACAGCACCACAACAATACAGGTCATCGCGTCCATAGAAGCCTCCTTATTGAATGTCCGACGTTTACAACGGCTTGCCATGTACACTACATTCCCACGGTAAGACCTGCGTGAGACAAAGGTAAGAAAGATGAGAAGCGGTGGCAGGCACGCTAGGCTACAATGCTTCCGTTGTCACGATAGAGATACAGCAGGAGGTTCTTATGACGCAGGTGGGGCACGCAGCCGCCCATATTCTGCTCGTCGAAGATGAGCGGCAGATTGCCCGCTTTGTGGAGCTCGAACTTCTGCATGAAGGCTACCGTGTGACTGTGGTACGCGATGGCGTGAACGCCCTCATTCAGGCACGCGAGGAGCCTCCAGACGTGATTATTCTTGACCTGATGTTGCCGGGAGTTGATGGCTTAGAAGTGTGCCGCCGCTTGCGCTCAAGCAAAGGAGCGATAGCCACGCCAATCATCATGGTCACGGCACGTGATAGTATTCCCGACCGAGTAACCGGGTTATCCACGGGTGCAGACGATTATCTCACCAAGCCGTTTTCAATTGAAGAACTCCTTGCACGAGTTGCATCCCTGCTGCGACGTACACGCTTACCCACTTCAGCCGTTGGCGAGCACCTTTCCTGTGGCGATCTCCACGTCAACCTGGCAACACGCACCGTGATGCGTGGGGGGCGAACGGTTGAACTTTCGGCTAAGGAGTATGACCTGCTCGGGTATCTGCTTCGCCACCCACAGCAGGTACTTACACGCGACCAAATCTATGACGCCGTGTGGGGCTACGATGGTGTGGGCGAATCGAACGTCATTGATGTGTATGTTGGCTATCTGCGTGCGAAGCTTGACCGTGGCGGGCCACGGCTCATCCACACGGTGCGTGGTGTCGGCTACGTCCTGCGGGTGAAGGAACCATAAGATGTGGCACGGGCAATTCAGCATTCGATGGAAGATCACGCTCGTGTATGCGGTCTTACTCAGCATGCTCCTGTTTGGCGTTTGTATCATTATCGTAGGTGCGACACGCACCGTAATGCTCGACGCGCTTCCCGCTACAGCTAACCGCGCCGCTGTTATTGCGACGCTTGATCGCCAGGTCGCCTTGGTGGTTGTGCCGTGTATGCTTGGTGCGTTGGCACTGGTGCTTGGCATTGGCTTGTGGCTCGCCGGGCGCCTCCTACGCCCGATTGCAGCAATTACTGCGACAGCACAGCAGATCAGCGACCGCAACGATTTATCCCGGCGCATCGGTATCACGTCTACCCCCAGCGATGAAGTGGGACGATTGGCGGAAACGTTTAATGGAATGCTTGCTCGCTTGGAAGCGGTGTTTGCCACGCAGCGCCAATTCGTGGCCGATGCCAGCCACGAACTGAAAACGCCGCTTACCGCTATTCTTGGACACGCCAACCTCGTGCGTCGGCACGGCGCTGCTGATCCCTATGTAGTAGGCGAGGCAACAACGGCGATTTTGGAGGAAGGCGAGCGAATGCGTCGACTGGTACAAAGTCTGCTGCACCTCGCCCAAACTGATAGCGCACCAGTACGCCGCAGCGAATGCGTGAACGTATCACTCATCGCACGTGAGGTTGTACGAGAAATGATGCCGTTGGCACAAGAACGCGGGCTTCACTTGCAACTGCACGAGGCGAACGAGCGTGAACCATTGATATACGGCAGCTCCGATGAATTGCGACAAGTGGTACTCAACCTCGTTGATAATGCCTTCAATGCCACCGCCACTGGGGGGAGTGTGCGTCTCGCCGTTACAACGCTCATTGTTGATGGTCAAGAGTGTATCGCGCTGGAAGTTGCTGATACTGGCGATGGTATTGCGCCCGACGATTTGGTGCGCATCTTTGAGCGTTTTTACCGAGTCGACGCCGCACGTGCACGAGGAGCGGGGGGCAGTGGGCTTGGCCTAGCAATTGGACGTGCGCTGGTGCACCAGCACGGCGGGTCGCTCTCGGCGGAAAGCCAGCTCGGTGTGGGTTCCACCTTTCGTGTCCTTTTGCCCCGTTGCATCGGATACCTTGATTGCTAGGTTCTATCTGATAATAGGGTTATACGCCGGAACCTCTATGCACGTTAAGCTAAGCACCAGTAGGAGATACGGCCACTAATACCAAATGTATTAAGATACTGTGTATGATGGCCACCAGTGATACTGCGTGAGATCACGCACGACCTCCCGCTGTCCGCGGAGCGTATCCATGCGCTGCTCCAACACCTGCTCCAGGTCGTCGAGATTGGCAAAGGTCCGATTGGCGGCGGCCTCACGCAGCAGCGGCCACAGGCGCTCGGCGGGTTGCCGTTCGGGCGTATACGGCGGCAGCCGGACCAGGTGGATACCATCGGGAATCTCAAGCTTCGGACTCGTGTGCCAGGCCGCGCCATCCACCACAAGGACGATCTCCTTCGTTGGCCCCACGCCCTGGGCCGTGGCGAACTCCCGGAGCGCCTAACTCATCACATCCACCCGCACCGTTGTCAATAGCGACGTGGTTTTGGCTCATCGTCACTCTTGGTGCAAGGCTCCAGGGTCGAGCATACGCTGCCGTAAGAGCGCGAACCCGGGGTTCATGCTCATATTTGGTGAAGCAGGTGGTACACTGGAGCGCGTTCCAACCATCTATTGCGAGTCTTCATCGTCCCATGATTCTTTCAGCTCTGCTTCCCCAGTTTACAGGCCTGCAACTCCTCTCCCATCAGCGTGCGGAACCTGGTCTCATGCTTGAAATGACCCCGCGTGCGCGTACAGCTATGTGTCCAGGGTGCCGCCATCGGTCGTCGTCGCAGCACAGCCGCTATGCGCGGACCATTCGTGATGTGCCGTGGGGTGGACGGCCGGTGACGATCCTCCTCCAGACACGGCGCTTTTTCTGTCGGCGCCCGACCTGTCCCCACCGCATCTTCTGTGAACGGGTGCCACAACTCGTGGCGCAGTATCAACGCCGCACTCCAGCCCTTGCCCACGCCCAGGCCCAGATTGCCCTGGCATTGGGAGGTAAGCCGGGGTCGCGCCTGGCGAGCGCCCTCCAGATGCCGGTGAGCCGCATGACGTTGCTCCGCGCGCTCCTGAGCACACCCCTTCCTGACCGGCCGACCCCGCGCGTCTTGGGCGTGGATGATTGGGCGTGGCGCAAAGGCCAACGCTATGGCTCGCTGCTGGTTGTATTTGTCAATCTAAATGTGGTTCTCCGGCGCTTTTGGTGAGTCCAATTCCACGATTATGAAGCAAGCACGCGCAAACGCAGCAGGTCGAATTTCGCCCGACCATACCCCATCCGTTTGATCAGTTTGAGGCGGTTGACTGCCCCTTCCACTGGGCCATTGCTATAGGGCAAGGACAGCGCCGCTACCACCGCGTCGTAATCTCGCCGCAGCCCGCCGACAAAGCGGATGACGGGGCCGATGGCCGACGCTGTCGCAGCGGTCAACCAGGATTCAAAGCGGTCCACCTGCCGTCCTTTGATCATCTGAATGAACTGTTGCACGAGTTCGTGGAGCCGTCGCAGTGGCGCATGCGCTGCACAGAGCCGGTCCAGCACGGCCCGTTCGTCCGCTTCCAAGTCCTCAGGCGAGCGGATGAAATACCACGCCGCTTTGGCAGAAGACATGATTCGGGGTGGCGGTACCGGAATCGGCCAGGCCGGCTGGTTGCCCCGTCGCCGCTGTGCAGGCGGGTGCTGCCGTTCCGGTGGTAAGAGGTGGCGATGGCGGCTGACCCACTGGGCAACGAGGGTGCGTGAGCCACCGTACCCGTGGCTATCCCGAATGAGCCGCCACAAATTCGTGCCATTATCGTCACCCTGCCGAAGCTGGGATTCGAGGACCGGGAGGTAGGGGTCGAGCATGCTGGATACCTTCCGGCGGGTCGTACGCTCGGGAAATGCATCGGCAGTCCGGTAAATTCGCACGCTTTGGCGACTGATCTGGAGGTGGTCGGCGATGGTGCGAATCGACCAGCCTTGATCGCGGAGGGCGCGTACGGCAACATAGCAGGCGTAGCGCCGTTCGCGCTCAGGAGTTGCTGGCGGGACAAGCACCCCCACCGGCGTTCCAGCCCCCGGCTGGGCTGGCGGTGGGTCGGGAGTCGACGGCGCGCCGGTGTCCTCCGGGGCAGAGGGAGGAGTGACTGCCTGCCGCAGAGCCGCTTGCTGTGAGTCCAGCACCCGTTGCACAAGTTCACGGACATTGACGAGTATGTGAAACCGATCAGCGACCTGCACGGCTTCAGGAGCACCCTTGCGCGCACCATCCGCATAGTCGCTGGCCCGATCGCGGGTGATGATCGCAATGCCGGGATGCGCCTTTAACCACGCTTCGAGGGTCGCAGCGGTGCGATCTGGGAGGAGATCAATCGGCTGGTGTCGTTCCAGATCAACGAGCACCGTGCCATAGGTGCGCCCTTTTCTGAACGCAAAATCATCAACACCGAGGATGCGCGGCGGCGGTGGGAGCTGCGCCGGGTATCTACGGACCAAGCGCAGCAAGGTGCGAGGACTCACGGGCTGGCCTTGGCGATGGGCGAACCGTGCGGCGCCTTCAGCACTTTGGATCAATGCTGCGTAGCGTTGATCGTCGCCCAAGCGATTGGTGCGGCGGGCATAGGGGAGGATGAAGGCGGGAAATCGCTCCGTAAAAATGCGTTGGGGACATGCGACCGTCCGGCAGAAGAATTTGCGGCTCTGGACCACTAAGCGCAGGCGGTAGCCCGCCCATGGGAGATCGGCAGCCTGACGGGTATAGCGACTATGCACGGCCGCGCTTGGTTGGATACAGCGTGGACAGACCGCAGTCGACTGGATTGCGACGAGTTCGGCCCGTAATTTGCGTAGCGTCAACGACGAGATCAGTAACCTGGAGGGTGGTTGACCACGGGAAGATGTGATCAAGAACGGTTTGGAGGACCGGCTGATCGGCAACAGGAGATTCAGCATACATCGGTGCATTCTACCGGGCTGGCATAAACTCACCAAAAGCGCCGGAGAACCAGAATTAGAGTAGCAAAAACAGCTGGTGGATCTGGAACGCCACCAGGTGGTTGATCTGCTGCCAGACCGGCGTGCGGATACCTTCGCCGCCTGGTTACGCGACCATCCGGGGGTCGAGATCATGAGCCGTGATCGGGGCGGGGCCTATGCCGATGGTGGTCGGCGCGGTGCGCCCGAGGCGCAGCAGGTTGCTGATCGCTTTCATCTCGTGAAAAATCTCGGTGATGTGTTTGAACAGGTGCTCCACCGCGAGCGTCACACGCTCCAGGAAGCGCTGAATCAGACCCGCCGACAGCTTCAACCATCCCCAGATCATGCGTCCGCGCCGCCAGTCCCCCCGCGTGGTCAGTCCAACCCGAGGACGCAGGCCCGTCGTGCTGCCCAGTATGCCGCCATCCATGACCTCTCCCAGGCGGGAACCAGTATTCATGCGATTGCGCAGCGCCTGCAGCTTGCACGCAACACCGTGCGGCGGTACCTGCGGAGTCCCGAGGGACCTCCACGCGGGGTACGGGCACCACGCACCACCCAGTTCACTGCCTATCACGCCTATCTCCAGAAGCGCTGGCAGGAAGGCTGTCAGAACGCTCGCCAGTTGCTGCACGAGCTTGAAGAACGTGGGTATCGTGGCTCATGTACGAGTCTCAAAGACTATCTGAAAGACTGGCGCACCTGCGCTGCGCCACCGCTGCGCCTCCCTTCGGCTGCGCCACGCGCCACCATGTGGCTCTGCCGTCAACCAGTCGACGCGCTGACCGAAGCAGAAGTCGTCTATCGCAGGGAAGTGCTGGCCGGGTCGCCGGTGATTCAACGGGCGTATACATTAACCACGGAGTTTCTCCAGCTGGTCTCCGAGCGTGCGCGTGATCGCTTGCCGGCGTGGTTGGCGGCGGCGCACGACAGTGGGATTCTCGAACTGCAACGTTTTGCCAGGGGCCTCGAACGTGATCGCGCCGCCGTGGACGCTGGACTCGCGCTTGAATGGAGTAATGGTCAGGTCGAAGGGCAGGTCAATCGGCTCAAAATGGTGAAACGGCAGATGTTTGGCCGTGCGAGCTTTGCATTACTCCGACACCGGCTGCTTGCTCCCTAGAACCGTTCACCAAATATGTGCATGAACCATCGAATGGACCCTCCGATGGAGACACTCCTAGCGAAACACCGCAAGTATAACCCTACTGTGGCGTCTTAAGTTAGAGGGATTTTGCTGGGTGCGAGCACGACTTGTCAGCCGCTCGCCTGACGAGCGGCGCTCATCCGCTGCTCAGCTTCCTCGCACTGGCGTAGGTGGCTCCACGGGGCTTGCCACGGGTGGTGGGTCGGTTTCTGCGCCAGTTCCGCCTGCGCCTGAGCAATCGCCGCAGCCACCCGCGCAGCGTGGGGTGACGGGGCCGGGGCGGGTGGCGCGGGGACGGGCGCTGCTGGTACGTGCGCCGCTGGTACGTGCGGCGGCGCACCGGCCGGACCGCCATCGCGTCCGCCCAGCGCCCGCTTTTGGGCCAGGTTCGCACGGTCGCGACCGCGGCGGCCCCCGACCGATTCCAGATCACCCCCGCTTGTTTAACCGCGCTCCAATCACATGTTTGCAGCCACTCTTGATCGTGCCACTCCCGATCTGGTAGCCGCGGGCGCGATAGCTGGCATACTGCATCCGTGCCTGGTGATTCGTGTAGTACGTCAGAGTTTCTCCGACCGCAGCGCCCGCCGTCGCGTGCGCCTCCAGGGTCGCGATGACGGTCGCAATCTCCCCATTCCACAGCTGGGCTTGCTGCCTGGCAACCCAGTCCTGTGCGGCGGTCGTCCCCTCACCCAGCAGGGCGTTCGCCGCTTTCCAGAGATAGCCCAGCGCGTGATACCAGTCCACAATCTGGGTCGCCCCAGGGAAATAGGTGTCGGCCAGGGTCCACATCCAGTGCGCACCATCCCCAATCACGACGACCTCTGCGGCGGTGAGCGCGCCACATTCCGCCGCTTCGCGCCACAACGCCGCGCCAAACTGCGTGGCATCGCCCAGGTCCACCACAAAGCTCTGGTCCACCGCGCGCAGATACTCCTGATCCCGCCGCCGCGACCGGCTCAGCACGGTGGTATATACGGCCCCGAGTTTGACTTCCTTCCAGCCGGCGGCGTGGAGATGCACGAGCACGCCATCCAGACTGACCAGGAGCTGCGCGGGGACCGCCTGCCGCACGGGCGGCGGCGTGACGGTCGCTTCAGCCGCCGTGGCTACCGCCTGATCATGGGCCTGGAGCGCGGCCCCGAGATCCTCGGTCGCCGCGCGGACGGTGTTTGGGCAGACGGTGACCAACGTGAGCCGCTCCAGCACGTCGGCTGCGACGGCAAAGGAGTTCCTGGGTTGCCCCGAGCAGCGCCAGCACTTCGTCGAGCGCGGCAGTCACGCCACCAGCGCACAGCCCGAGCGTCGCATCAAGCGGGACAGTGCCATGATGACAGTCGGGACAGAGGTAATAGGGTCGACGGATGGTGATGGGGCCAAGAATCGTTGTTACGGTCGCTGGGCGCCGGCGGTGGTAGTGGGCGGTCTGGCCGCAGGCACAGGTCAGCATGCGGGGTGGAACAGCGGGGTCTTGGAGCCGCGCGACCGCCGTCAGCAGGAGCGTCCCGAGGTCTTTCCACAGCCGCATGACCTGCGGTTCGAGGTCGGCCACCGTGCGGGCGCCGCCGTAGCAAACGTCAGCAGGCCCTGAATGAGGGGTATGATCTGGCGGAGCACGTCGGCAGTCACCTGGTCACGCTGATCGGGCGCTCTGGTATGATCGGGCATAGCCTCCTCCGATGGTGCGCGCATGTGTGTTCAGCACCACTATGCTAGCGCATCGGCGGAGGCTCCTCAACTCCTCTGACAAATCGTGCTCGCACCCAATTTTGCTCTTCGCAATGGCCTGAATCCCTGATTACACCTAGCAGCGCGGGCCGCCGAGGATCGTAGTATCCGCCGGACTCGCACTGCCGAATGGACCCGTGCCGACCTAGCACCACACCACGTCGAACGTGATCTAAGGTGAGGGAGTACATTATCCTCTTCTAGGTAAATGGCAACAGCCAGCCAACAAATGTTGGCTGGCTGTTGCTGTTGTGTGGCACAGGTGCATAGACCTAGTCTCCCAGGGAGTCATCTCCCCAGTACCCGCGGCGCTACGCCGTTGCACGACCCGGTTCGGGATGGGACGGGGTGGGTCCAGCGCGCTCAATACACACCTGTGGTGGCACCGGCCGAAGGCGCGATGGTTTGACGGAAGAGGTTCATACGGCTGAGACGCCGGGCACTAGGCGAGGCTGCCCCTGTCTCTGACCAGGGAAGCCCTCGGGCATCAGTGCCGCTCGGCTCACCGCTCACGCGGCGTACACCGGCGGTCTGCTGGCCAAATCATCTCTCTGGCCCTTACCTGCTTGCGCAGCGAAGAGGCTCGTCTTGTGGCGGGTTTCGCACTTAGATGCATTCAGCGCTTCTCCCTCCCGACCATAGCTATGCGGCCTGCGGGTCGCCCCACAACCGCCCCACCAGCGGGTCGTTCAGCCCGGTCCTCTCGTACTAGGGCCAACCCCACGCAACCTCTTAAGCGCCCACACCGGATAGAGACCGAACTGTCTCACGACGTTCTGAACCCAGCTCGCGTGCCACTTTCATGGGCGAACAGCCCAACCCTTGGGACCGACTCCAGCCCCAGGAGGTGACGAGCCGACATCGAGGTGCCAAACCCTGCCGTCGATCTGAACTCTTGGGCAGGATCAGCCTGTTATCCCCAGGGTAGCTTTTATCCGGTACGCTACGGCGCTTCCACGTGCCACCGTAGGATCACTAGCCCCTGCTTTCGCAGCTGCGCGGCGTGTTGGCCTTGCAGTCAAGCTCGCTTGTGCGCTTGCACTCAGCGGCGGATGACCATCCCGCCTGAGCGAACCTTTGGGCGCCTCCGTTACCTTTTGGGAGGCGACCGCCCCAGTCAAACTCTCCACCAGCCACGGTTCCCCTGCTGGCTTACAGACCAGGGGTTAGAGGGCTACGTGCCGCAGAGTGGTATTTCACCGTTGCCTCCACGCCCCCCGCAAGGGGCGCTTCACGGGCTCCCACCTATCCTACGCAGCGCCACGCCGCCACCAATGGCAAGTTTGAGTCAAGCTCCATGGGGTCTTTTTGTCCGGGTGTGGGGTGACGGCATCTTCACCGCCATTTCAATTTCACCGAGGCCCCGGTCGAGACAGTGTCCAAGTCGTTATGCCTTTCGTGCGGGTCGGAACTTACCCGACAAGGAATTTCGCTACCTTAGGACCGTTATAGTTACGGCCGCCGTTAACCGGGGCTTCGGTTCGCTGCTTGCACAACTCCCCTTAACCTTCCGGCACTGGGCAGGCATCAGCCGGTATACATCGGATTACTCCTTCGCACCGACCTAAGGTTCTGGTAACCAGTCGCTTGGACCTGCTCACTGCGGCTCACTCTGGCTTGGGGCGCGAAGCCTTGGACCAGGGCGAGCATCCCTTCTTCCGAAGGTACGGGATCAATTTGCCGAGTTCCTTAACCAGGGGTCGCTCGTCCGCCTTGGTTTGCTCAACCAATCCACCTGTGTCGGATTCCGGTACGGGTCAGGATGTTCTCCTCTGCAAGCCTTTCGTGGCCACGCAGGTCTTCGGGACTTGGCGGTCTCACGACCACCTCGTACTCACCTCTCCCCACGATGTGGGTACCAGCTTGAACACCCCTCGTCTGGATGCTCCCGATCCCTCTCGGCATCTCGCAGGATCACCGTTCATACTGAGTGCAGGACTATCAACCTGCTGTCCATCGCTTACGCCTTGCGGCCTCAGCTTAGGCCCGACTTACCCGCTGCGGAGTGACCGAGCAGCGGAACCCTTGGATATGCGGCGGTGGGGGTTCTCGCCCCACGAAACGTTACTCATCCCGACATTCGCACTCGTACCCGCTCCGCACCGACTCACGTTGATGCTTCACTGCAGGCACGACGCTCCCCTACCACGCGGCTATCGAAATAGTCGCATCCTGCGCTTCGGCACATCGTTTAGCCCCGGTACATTGTCGGCGCAGGACCGCTCGACCAGTGAGCTGTTACGCACTCTTTCAAGGGTGGCTGCTTCTAAGCCAACCTCCTGGTTGTCTAAGCGGTCCCACCTCCTTGCCCACTGAACGATGATTTAGGGGCCTTAGCGGCAGGTCTGGGTTGTTTCCCTCTTGACGATGCAAATTTGCTCGCACCGTCTCACTGGATCACCGACCGTTGCAGGCATTCGCAGGTTCACCGGAGTTGGTAGGCGATGAAGCCCCCGCGTCCGACGAGCGCTCTACCTCCTGCAAGCGGGGCTATGGTGTCCGCTGCACCTCAATGCATTTCGGGGAGAACCAGCTATCTCCGTGTTCGTTTGGCATTTCACCGCTAGCCACAGCTCATCCGAATGGTTTGTAACCCATATCAGTTCGCGCCTTCACGCCCCATTACGAGCGCTGCACGCTGGCCATGGCTGGCTCACACGGTTTCAGGTCGACCACCCGCGACGGATCGCGCTATTCACACTCGGTTTCCCTCAGGCTCCGGCTGTCGCTGCCTTAACCGGGCCACGGATGGTCACTCGTCGGGTCATACTCCAAAAGGCACACGATCACCGCGCTACCAGAGGCAGCCTGCGGCTCTCATTGCATGGATGCACATGGTTTCAGGATCTCTTTCACTCCCCTCGCCGGGGTGCTTTTCACCGTTCCCTCACGGTACTGTACGCTATCGGTCACGTCGAGTAAAGAGCCTTGGGCCGTGGTCGGCCCGGATTCCCACCGGATTACACGAGTCCGGTGGTACTTAAGCAGCTATCGCATCGTTGCCCGAGCGGGGCATACGGGACTGGCACCCTCTCTGGTGCGGCATTCCAGCCGCTTCTGGGAAGCTCGGGGGCGGATGGGTGTGGATCACCCCACACCGGGATAGGCTTACAACCCCACACCCGCAAGGCGGTGACGCTTGGCACGGGTATGGTTTAGGCAGGACCCGGTTCGCTCGCCACTACTACGGGTCTGATATCTTTTCTTCAAGGTACTGAGATGTTTCAGTTCCCTCACGGACCTCCCTACGGGTAGCGTAGGGTCAGCAGCGGTAAAGCTGCTGGGGTTGCCCCATTCGGTGACAAGGGGATCGTAGCCTGGCAGCGGCTCCCCCCTCGTATCGGTGCGTGCCTCCGACCTTCATCGGCTCGACGTGCCGAGGCATCCACCATGCGCACATCAGTGCTTGCCTGGTCAGACACACGGGCAGCACGGCTGCCCAGAACTCGGCGTCTCAATAGATAGAATTTGTTTCGTCAAACAATCGCGACTTCGGTTGGTAAGGTGCCTGAAAATTCAGCAGGCTTGCCCACTGACGTGTGACCAGGTGCCGATGGGTGGCACCGATGGATTGGCTGAAGCACAGCTCCAGAAAGGAGGTGATCCAACCGCACCTTCCGGTACGGTTACCTTGTTACGACTTCGTCCCAGTCACCAGGCCCACCCTCGGCCGCTGCCTCCCGGAGGTCGGCGCACGGACTTCAGGTGTTCCCGACTCCCATGACGTGACGGGCGGTGTGTACAAGGCCCGGGTACGTATTCACCGCGCTTTGCTGACACGCGGTTACTAGCAACTCCGTCTTCACGTGGGCGAGTTGCAGCCCACGATCTGCACTGCGGGTGGGGTTGGTGATTTGCGACCACTTACGTGGCAGCGGCACATTGGTCCACCCATTGTAGCGTGTGTGTAGCCCTAGACGTAGGGGCCATGCGGACTTGACGTCATCCCCGCCTTCCTCCGTGGTCACACCACGGCAGTCCCCCATGACACAAGTAACATGGGGCAGGGGTTGCGCTCGTTGCGGGACTTAACCCAACATCTCACGACACGAGCTGACGACAGCCATGCAGCACCGGTGTGACACCCTCGAAGGCGGCCGTGTTTCCACGGCATGCAGTCACATGTCAAGCCTAGGTAAGGTTCTGCGTGTTGCGTCGAATTAAACCACACGCTCCGCTGCTTGTGCGGGCCCCCGTCAATTCCTTTGAGTTTTAGCCTTGCGGCCGTAGTCCCCAGGCGGTGGAGTCATTGCGTAAGCGCAGGCACCGAGTCGTCCAATCGCGACCCAGCACCGGCTCCACAGCGTTTACGGCGTGGACTACCGGGGTATCTAATCCCGTTTGCTCCCCACGCTCTCGCGTCTCAGTGTCAGGACAATGCCAGATAGCCGCCTTCGCCCCTGGTGTTCCACCCGATCTCTACGCATTTCACCGCTCCACCGGGTATTCCACTATCCTCTCATTGCCTCAAGACGGCTCGTGTACCGGGGCCTTGCCGTGTTAAGCACGGCGCTGTCACCCGGCACGTGGTCATCCACCTACACGCGCTGTACGCCCAGTCACTCCGGACAACGCTCGCCCCCTCTGTCTTACCGCGGCTGCTGGCACAGAGTTAGCCGGGGCTTGTTTTCCTGGTACCGTCCGTTTCGTCCCAGGTCAAAGGAGTTTACAACCCGAAAGCCGTCATCCTCCACGCGGCGTTGCTCCCTCAGGCTTGCGCCCATTGGGGAAGATTCCTTGCTGCTGCCACCCGTAGGTGTCTGGGCCGTGTCGCAGTCCCAGTCTGGCTGATCGTCCTCACAGACCAGCGACCCGTCACCGGCTTGGTGGGCTATTACCCCGCCAACTACCTGATGGGCCGCACGCTCCTCCTCCGGCGCATCGCTGCTTTCCTCTTGCGAGCGTACGCGGTATTAGCACACCTTTCGGCGCGTTATTCCCCACCGGAGGGCAGATTCGTACGTGTTCCTCAGCCGTTCGCCACTGACGACCCGAAGGCCGCCCGTGCGACTTGCATGCATTAGGCACGCCGCCAGCGTTGATCCTGAGCCAGGATCAAACTCGTCAAAAAATGGTGAAACTTGCTGTTCACCCAAGAACTTGGTGGCATGCGTCTTGCGACGCTTGCCGACACCTGTGCCACGCACAGGCATCCTGGTCACACGTCAGTTGGTAAGGTGCGGGTCGCGACCGAAACAACAACGCGGGCCAACATCCGACCGGATGCTGCACGCGCTACAAGCGGTGCGACAGAGACAAGTATACCACACCGTAAGCTGTTGTCAACTCAGGTGTGGTGCCTGTTCTCAATTATGCCAGGCCTAGTGCGGCCGGGTGTCGGTTTGGACTTCCGTTCCTTGCGACAGGCGAGAGTATACCGCGCCTGCTCCACCCTGTCAAATCAGCTTCAAAAGCGTGATTCTCAGCATCTCAATGCTATAAACGGCTCTTCGTTGCTGCGGCAGTGCGCCTCGTGTTTTTACGAGTTCTGCCTAGAATCCAACCTTAATTAAGGTGATGCCCTTGCGATTCACAGGGTAGCCGACGCCCTCATGGGCTAGGCCGGCAAAAAAGTAGAGCTTGGTTTGGCGCTCTTCAATCCGAATAGTACCAATCACTGTGACTTCCTCACCTGGATTGAGCAGATCAGACTGGCCTGGCTCGGCCCAGCTTACCATTGGTCGGGCTGAGAGCGCCCAGCGAAATGGGTAGCCAGGACCGCCGTCGTAGCCAATTGCGACGCGCCAGAAGCCGCCGCCTTTTGCAGCCCAGCGCTCTTGCTCAATGGAGGAGAAAATTTGATTGGTGGAGTATAAGTAGCCGCTGCCTGGCCCCTGTGTCCGAATTGGGACGGTGCCGGTGTTTTTGACCTTGATCGTCGCAGTAATAATCCCGCCCAGTTCGACCTCGGTGGGTGCGAGGTGAAAGTAGATGATCTGGGCCTCGGAGTGACCGGGGGCATCAATGGTAACGTTGCCACGCGCGGTAACAATGTTGCCAACTTGGTCGTGTGCCGTGATTGTATAGGTGTATACGCCCGACGCGAGGAGCGATCCATCGGCGCGCTTGCCGTCCCAGATATGGCTCTGTTCGTATGGCCCTTCGATCACATCGGTGATAAATGGGATCGTCTCAGTGGGGTTTTGAATTGCGATGCTGACGGTAGCGGTGATTGGGAGGCGGTAGGAGAAGGTCGCGACATCGTCTATCGCGTCCTCGTTGGGCGATACAACTGCTGGCTCAACCCGCGCTTCCTCAACGGTTGGGATCGCTGTCGCTGCGTCACGGATCTCGATGGTGCCGCCCTGCTCGGCGGTTTGGCCGCTGGCGATTGCGCGGGCCGCGACAATATAGCGATAGGTGCCGTTGGGCAGGACGCGCTGCACAATGCTGGGGTCGGCGCCACGGACGGTGCCGTCGAAGTGGAGGCTGTAGGGCTGCGCCGAGGGGCTGCGCGTGACGTTCTCGCGCAGGGGATAGCGCTGGCCCTGGTCGTCCATAAGCGTGACGGACACGGTGGCGGGCTGTCCAATGCGATAGGAGATGCTGACCGCCTCGCCGCCACCATTGGGATGAATGGTGGCTGAGGTTCCGGCGCCGACCGTAACGCCGTCGAGCAGGGTCGCTTGGCCGCAGCTGGCGAGCGTGGCGGCCAGAGGCAGAATGACCAGCAGGCGAAACACAAGGTGTCGTAGCATAAGCTCTACTGTGTGGCGGCTTCTGGCTCGGCTGCTGTCAGCGGCGCGCGATGGCGGCGCTCGAACAGCAGCAGGGCGAAAATGCCGAGCGAGACCCCAAACCATAGGGTGCAAAAGCGGATCAAGATCGTGGCCGCCGCCGCGCCGCTCGCGGTTAGCCCAGTGATGAGCACGAGGAGCAGTGCGGTGCTAGAGGCCTCAGAGACGCCCAGGCCGCCGGGCAAAAACGAGACCAGGCCAAACAGTGTGGAGGCGGCAAACGTAAACGTGGCGACCAGCAGCAGCCGCAGGTCGCCGGCGATGCCCAGCCCGGTCAGCACATAGTAGAAGGCGATGCACTCACCGAACCATGAGATGATGCTGATGACGGTCGAAACAAGCATCAGGCGCCAGGAGAGCAGCGCGAAGCTCGAGGCATAGAATGCCTGGAGCTGCGGGGCAATGCGGCGGAGGCCGGGCAGCGTCGGGGCGCGGCCGAGCAGCCATTGGGCGGCCGGGCGATACTGGATCAGGGCAAAGCCGAAAATGCCGAGCACCAGCAGCACCCAGAAAAGTGGCCGGGCCGGCGGGTACAGGTTCAACCCAACCGACATCAGGAGCAGCATGCCGAGGCCGTCGGTCAGCCGCTCGGCCAGCACAATCGGTGCTGAGGACGCGATTGGCGTGTTGTTGAGGCGCTTGAGCAGGTAGGACTTGAACACCTCGCCGACCTTGCCGGGCGTGACGGCCATGACCATCCCCGAGGTGAAGAGCAGCCCGCTGTCGGTGCGGCTGACGCCGTGGCCGTAGCCAAGTTTACGTAAGTAGTAGTCCCATTTCAGCCAGCGCAGCACGTAGTTAAACACGGTCCAGCCGATGATCGCCGGCAGCACCGACCATTTATAGTCGGCAAAGCTATGACCAACACCGCGCAAATCGGTGGCGAGGCCCAGCCCGGCAAGCACCAGCGCGCCTAGAATAACGGCAGTGACGATTTTGCGTCCAAGTTGCGGAACAGCGTTCACAATCTTCTCTCCAAAGCGCCGTCATTGTACTGCACAGCGCGGCCCCATACAATGTGTTGGCCGTGAGCGCACGATGAGCGGCATGTTTCCTAACACTAAGAGACATCATGACAAACGGCGGCCGCCGGGGGCTTCGTGTTATACTACGGCGAGTTAACCACGCTTGTGGTAGGCGCGCTATCTGTGGCGCGCCTTGTTTAAACCCCAACTTTCGGTGTCAGCATGGATAAACAAAGCCGTATTCGTAATTTCGTGATTATTGCGCATATTGATCATGGCAAAACAACCCTGAGCGATCGACTGCTTGAGATGACCGGCGCGATGGCCGACCGCGATAAGCGCGATCAGGCGCTCGATAGCATGGACCTCGAGCGTGAGAAGGGCATCACGATCAAGGCGAAAGCGGTGCGCATGGACTACACCGCCCGCGATGGCGTGCAGTACCAGCTCAATCTGATCGACTGCCCTGGGCATGTCGATTTTTCCTACGAGGTTAGCCGTGCGCTGGCAGCGTGCGAGGGCGCGCTGCTGGTCGTGGATGCGGCGCAGGGCATTGAGGCGCAGACGCTGGCCAACGTGTATATGGCACTGGAGCATGATCTGACGATTATTCCAGTGCTCAATAAGATCGACCTGCCGGGCGCCGAGCCGGAGCGAGTCGCCGAAGAGATCGAGAAGGTGATCGGGCTGCCGCGCACCGATATTATCCCGGCGTCGGCAAAGGAAGGCATCGGTATCACCGAAATCCTGGAGGCCATTGTCGAGCGCGTCCCGGCGCCAGGCGGTAGCTCAGCGGCGCCGCTCCAGGCGCTGATCTTCGACTCGCACTACAATGCCTACAAGGGCGTGATCGCCTATATTCGCGTGATGGAGGGCGAGCTACGCGCCGGCCAGCCGGTCGTCTTTATGGGCACCGACATCACTACCGAGACGCTGGAGATCGGCGTGTTTCGGCCGGCGATGACGCCGGTTGAGAAGCTCGGGGTGGGCGAAACGGGCTATATTGCCACCGGCCTCAAGAATGTGAGCGAGTGTCAGGTTGGCGACACGGTGACGCTGGCGCAGGCGCCGGCGCCCGAGTCGCTGGGCGGCTACCGGCCGGCCAAGCCGATGGTGTTTGCCGGCATTTACCCGGTCGAACTCGACCGACTATCCGGTACTGCGCGACGCACTCGACAAGCTCAAGCTCAACGATGCGGCGCTCTCCTACGCCCCTGAGACCTCGGCGGCGCTGGGCTTTGGCTACCGGGCTGGCTTTCTGGGGCTGCTGCACATGGAGATTGTGCGTGAGCGGCTGGAGCGTGAGTACAACCTTGACCTGCTGATCACTGCGCCGTCGGTTGAGTACCGCGTGATCAAGACCAATGGCGAGGTGCTGACCTTCGATAATCCCTCGGAGATGCCTGAGCCGACCAAGATCGAGGCGATTGAGGAGCCGGTGATGCAGCATCTCAGTGATTGTGCCGTCGCGCTACATTGGGCAGGTGATGGATCTCGTGACCGGGCGGCGCGGCACCTTCGAGAGCATGGACTACCTGGACCAGCAGCGCGTGCTGCTCAAATATACGATTCCGCTGGGCGAGATTGTGATTGATTTTTACGATCAGCTCAAATCGCGGACGCAGGGCTACGCCTCGCTGGACTATGTTCTGAGCGGCTACCAGTCGGCCGACCTCGTGAAGCTCGACATCATGGTCAATGGCACGCCGGTCGACGCACTTTCGATGATCACCCACCGCGCAACGGCGCACTCACAGGGCCGCAAGCTCGTTGAGAAGCTCCAGAAGCTGATCCCGCGTCAGATGTTCGAGGTGCCAGTGCAGGCGACGATTGGTGCAAAGGTCATCGCCCGCGAGACGATCCGTGCGATGCGCAAGGACGTGCTCAGCAAGTGCTATGGCGGCGACATCAGCCGCAAGCGCAAGCTGCTGGATAAGCAAAAAGAGGGCAAGAAGCGCATGAAGATGGTTGGGAATGTCGAGATTCCGCAAGAAGCGTTTCTGTCGATCCTCAATCTATCGGACGATTAGCTCAGCGGGCGAGCGTGCGTGTGCGGCGCCGGTGCAGTGAGTTGCACCGGCGCCGCTGCGTTGTTAATCCTCGGCCAGCGCCGCCTCGATGCTGGCGAAGTGGCTGCGCAGGTGGCCCAGCACAACCCCAGTAAATAAATCCTGGGCGCTCATCGGCGCGTCGCCGGGCAGCGTGCGGTCAAGCTGCTCGTCGCGGAGATCACGAAGCGTGTTCACAACTTGCTCGCCATTCTTTGTGAGCAGCTCAAGCGTCTTCAGCGACCGAGACATCGGCATACTCACGGGCATGCTGGGCGTTCAGCTCGCTGAGCATCTCCAGGGTCAGCCGGGGTCGCGCCTGGGCGCCGGCCGCCGCGATCACGGCCATGAGTGTATTGGGATAGCCAACCGCAATGTGGTGCGCTGTAACGGCTACGGTCCAGCCCTCGTCGGCAGTCAGGCGGTGCCACTGCTCAGGCGTGCAGGCTGAGACCTGCGCGAGCAGCCGCTCGTGCTCGGCTAGAAACTGAAGTGCGAGCGCATTCGTTCGCTGGCTCATGTAAACCTTCCTCCCATGCAGGCCGGCGATGCCGGCGGTGCTTCGTTACCACACATGGTACAGCAAAACCACTGGGGTGATGATCGACGACTAATGTGCTAGCTGTTCCGGCCCGCAGCTTGCTAGATAGGAGTAGGCTACGCCCCATCAGGAGGAACCATGAGCGACATTCAGAAGATCGAGGTGCGGATTGTGACCGGCAACCGGCGGAACGCCGGCACCGACCAGCAGGTATTTTTGGTCGTCGGCCAGCATGAGTTTGAGCTGGACAGCTCGGCCAACGATTTTGAGCGCGGCTCGGACCGCACCTACACGCTAGGCGAGGGCGCGAACGTCTCGCACGCCAGCGCGAACGGCCTGCGCAAGCTGACGCTGAGCGACCTGGAGGCTGGCCCAGTGAAGCTGCGGGTTGGTGTGGCCGCGCCCGCGCAGCCGGCGCCAACGACCGAGCCAGGGCATGGCGCGCTTGGCGACGCTGTGACCCGCGCGGCCAATGCCAGCGGCCGGGCTGGCGCGGCGATCAACAGCGCGCTGAATCAGGGCGCCCGCTCGGCCCATCAGTTTTTGGCGGCGGCGGACTGGGATGTCGAGGATGTGACTGTGACGGTGCATCCGAACTCAGGTACGCCCATCGTGTACCAGGCGCTGCAGGGCGATGAGCATGCCTGGATTGGCTCGGCTGGCCATGCCGAGCTGCCGCTGACCCGCAGCGACACCTAGCTGAACGGCCTAGCTGAGCGGTGGCTGCGCCGTCGCACATAGGCGTGCGACGGCGCGCGCTGGCGCTAGCTCCATCTGACCCGCTGCGGCCGCGGCCCCTGCCCCGGCAGCCGCACCCAGAACTCGCTGCCCACGCCTGGCGTGCTTTCGAGGCCGACGGTGCCGCCCATAGCGTGCGCCAGGCTTTTGACCACGGCCAGGCCTAGCCCCAGACCACTCCCCTGCGTCGTGCCGCGCTGGTAGGCATCCCACACTTTTGGCTGGAGCGCCGGGTCAATCCCTGGCCCAGTGTCGCACACCCGAAACTCAACCCCATCATCGGTGCCGGCCAGCTGAATGGTGACGGTGCCGCGCTCAGTGTAGTTGAGCGCATTGGTCACCAGATTGACCAACACCTGCATCACGCGATCCTGGTCGCCGACGACCTCGGCCGGCGCAGCGGCTGACTCGACGCGCAGCTCCAGCTGCTTGCTGCTGGCGAGCGGCCGGCAGGTCTGCAGCACCTGGTTGGCGAGCCGCTCCGGGCTATAGCTCATCGTCAGAATATTAAATGACGGCGAGTTCAATCGCGCTCGACAGCGTAATATCGTTGACCAAGCGCTGGGCCAGATTGCCGGCGTTGGCGATCCATTCCAGCGGATCTTGCTGGTCGGCGACGACGGGGCCGAAGACGCCCGCGCGCAGCAGCTCGGTGTAGCCCAAGATGCCGCCGAGCGGCGTGCGCAGATCATGCGCAACAACCCGTAGCACCTGCTTCTGCTGCTCCAGCATCGTGAGCGAGGCGGTGAGGTCGGACTCGGTGACGCGAAACTCATCGAGCGTCTGGCGCAGCATCTGCTCACGCTCGATCATAAAGGCGATCTGGCGGCCGATCACCCGCATCAGGTTCAGCTGCGACTCGGTGAACTGCTTTGGCTCAGGGTCAAGGGCGCAGAGCGTGCCGTAGATGCTGCCGTCGCTCATCCGCAGTGGCACGCCGGCGTAAGCGCCAATGTTAAAGTCACGGCGCGTGGCCACATTTTGGACTCGCACATCGCGGCTCGCGTCGGGGACAACCATTGGCTGCCCGCTGGCGCGCACATATTGGCAAAAGGTCTCCTCAACCGGCACGATTTCATCGCGGGGAATCGCGCAGCCAGCCTCGTCACGCGAGTCAAGGACGATCATCTGGTCATCGGTCAGCTGGGCGACAAAGGCAGAGCGGACATCCAGGTACTGCATGACCAGCTGTAGGCTGGCCGTGACCATCTCGGCGACGGTCTTGAATGGGATCGTGCTCATGCCCGCGAGCGCCGCCAACAGATCACCATCTTGGGTGGCGGGGCTTGTAACAGTGCCAGATGTGCTCATTTCCTATCCTTAAACGTAGAATCCGATGAGATCGCAGCTGGGGGCTACAGCGTATCCTACCTGGCCCGGTTTACCACCCAACTTACGATCTTTACCAAATTTTATGTAGCATGCGCTGTGCCGAGACACGCAAAAACCTCCGCCGAGTGGTGCGGAGGTTTTTGCGGCTGGCTGACCGATTACTTTTTGACTGCTGGGGTAGCCGGCTTTTTCTTGTTCTCTTCTTTTTTCTTGTCAGTGGTTTTCTGCTGCTTCTGCACATTTTTTGGGGATTTATCGCCCATGATCGGCTCCTTAATATACAAGGGTTCGCTGGCACGCTGACGAGTGGACTGCGCACACCCCGCAGGTCGTCGGCGCAAATCATAGCATAGTTCGTCAATGAAGCGGGGCGGTGACCGCGACGATCTGCGCGCCCGTGACTGCGATGAAGTCGCCCGGCCGCAGCCGCAGATTAATACCGCGCTGCCCGGCGCTGACATAGAGTTCGTCCCAGCGCTCCGCGGCCTGGTCAAGGTACACTGTGAAGCCTTTGCCCAGCAGCGCCAGCGCCGAGATACCGCCGACTAGCAGGCCGGTCAGCGCCTCGGCCTCCTTCTGCGCCGCCATCCGCACCCGCTTCGCCCCGACCGCCGCGGCGCAGCGCTTCAGGTCCAGCTCGCAGTCGGAGGGGATCACCACCAGCAGCGGCCCGCCCCGCTCGCGCAGCACGACCAGCGTTTTAAAGACCCGGCTCGCCGGCTCGCCGATGGCCGCCGCCACGCCATCGCCGGAGTGAATGTCGGCCGAGAACGTCACCGCGGTGTAGGGGACGCCGCGCTGCTCCAGGGCGCGCATGGCGTTGGTCTTGGTGGTCATCGTCGCTTCTCCTCGGTTTTCAGGGCAGGTCGCGGCGCGCAAACAGCCCGCACGCCGCCAGCGCGCCGCCCACAATCCAGCCGGCCAGCACCAGCGCACTGGTCGCCGGCAGCTGGCCGGTCGCCAGCAGCTGCGGCGGATCATAGTGGTGCCAGGGGTTGAGCTGGCCGAGCGGCGACTGGCCCACTGGCAGCACATCGAGCATAAAGCTGAGCAGTGTCCAGGCGGTCCCGACGCCGGCTGCCGTGCTGGCGCTGCGGCTGGCGCTGCTGATCACCAGCGCGCCAGCGCCGAGCGCCCCGAGCAGCGCCCAGGCCACCGTGGCAATCAGCGCATAGCGCAGCAGCGGCAGGGATGCGGCCGCGCCAATCGCGAGCGCGCCGAGGCAGACGCCGAGCCAGGCCGCCGCCATCAGCGCCGCCGCCCCGATGAGCAGTGCCATCAGCTGGCTGATCACCACTGTCCAGCGCGGGATCGGCCGGCTGAGCACGAGATCGATTGCGCCGCGCTCAACGCTCTCGGTCAGTCCGACGGCGCGGCTGACGACCGCGGCCGCCCCCAGCCCCACAAATACTGGATGAAAAAAGCCCAGCGCGATGTAGTCTGGCAGGTTGAAGCCGGCCTGGAGACTCGGCGCGATCTTCGAGCAGCCGCCGCAGCCCCGGCGAGATTGCTTGGACGACGCTGGTCACGGCGGCGGCGCCGCCAATCGCGGGGTAGCTGGCGACGAGCGTAAACAAAAACAGCCCGGCGCTGGCCGCAAAGACCGCCAGGCTGACGCGCTGGCGGCGCACCAGCGCGGCGGTGAGAATGCTTAGCGGCCGTAGCGCGCTCACTGCTCGGCGCCGTAGGAGCGCAGCATCAGCGCCGTGAGGCTGGGCGGCGCAATGCTGAGGTCGGCGACCGGCAGTGTGATCAGCAGCGCCAGGAGCGGCGTCAGCTCTGCGACCTCGAAGGCCCAGCCGGCGCTGGTCAGGCGCAGTGCGGCAACCGTGGGCAGAGCCGCGAGCTGCGCGTAGGCCGCAGCCGCGTCGCCCGCCAGCCCGAGCTGGACCTCGTAGTTGGCCTGTTGACGTAATGCTGTCAGCGACTCATGGACAATCAGCCGGCCGGCGCGAATCAGCGCGATCTCATCGCAGACTGCCTCGACCTCGCTGACAACGTGCGATGAAAAAATCACGGTCGCGCCGCGGCTCTGCGCCGCCCGCAGCAGCTCCAAAAAGCCCTGTTTGGTCAGCGGATCGAGCGCCTCGGTCGGCTCGTCCAGCAGCACGACGGCCGGACGATGCTGTAGGCCCTGCACGAGATTAATCTTCTGCCGTGTGCCGCGCGACAGCTGACCCATCGGCCGGCCGAGGTCGGCGGCGGCGAGCGCCAGTGCATCGCAGGCGGCCGCGCGGTCAACCGCCGGCTGGCCCTGCAGCCGCGCCAGCTGATCCAGCAGCTGTTGGCCGGTCTGGCGCGGGTCGAGGCCGGCGCCATCGGGGACGACGCCGAGCTGCTGGCGGGCCTGGTAGACCGCCGGCGTGCGGTGCATATCGTGGCCCAGCACCGTCACCAACCCGGCGGTCGGCCGCAGAAAGCCGGCGATCAGCCGCAGCGTGGTGGTTTTACCGGCGCCGTTCGGCCCCAAAAAGCCAAGCAGCGCGCCAGGCCGCACGGTCAGCTCCAGCCCGCTGACCAGCGGCCGGCCGCCCACGCTCTTGCTGAGCTGCCGCAGCGCAATCGCCGGCGCGCTACTGATCGCTGCTGTAGCTGTACTGGTCGCGGTCGGCTTTGACATCGGTCAGGACCACGCCCACGACGTGAGCGTTGACTTTGCTAAGGAGCTTCTGAGCCTCGCGGGCGCGGTCGCGCTTGGTGCTGCCGGCGCGGAACACCAGCAGCACGCTGTCCACCGCGGTCGCCAGCACGGCGGCGTCGGTGACGGCGTTGATCGGCGGCGTGTCAAAGAGCACAATGTCGGCCTGCTCGCGCAGCAGCGCAATGATCGCCGCCATGCGCTTGGAGCCGAGAATGTCGGCCGGCCGCGGCGGGATCGGCCCGCTGGTCAGCACCTGCAGGCCCGGCACGTCGGTGGGCTGCGCCGGCAGCTCGCGGCCCTGCTGGAGCATCATCGTTGTCAGGCCGGCGGTGTTGGCGAGGCCAAAGATTGTGTGCAGGCTGGGGCGGCGCAAGTCGCAGTCCACCAAGATCACGCGCTGCTCGGCCTGGGCCATCGTGACGGCTAGGTTGGCGATGGTGGTCGACTTCCCCTCGTCGGGCGCCGAGCTAGTAGCGAGCAGCGTGTGAATCGGCCGATCAAGCGAGGCGAACTGGATGTTGGTGCGCAGCGTGCGGTACGCCTCGGCGGCGGGCGAGCGCGGGTCGCGCAGCGTGATAAGTTGCGTGGCTGCCATGCGATTCCTTGTTAGTTTTTGGCTTCGAGGTGTGGCGTGGCCGGGCGCTGCCGGCGCGGCGCGGGCTGCGCGGCGCCGCTAGGAATCTTGCCTAGCGTCGTCAGCCCAGTGAAGCGCTCAATGTCGGCCGCGCTTTTCAGCGTGTCGTCGAGGTACTCTAGGACAAAGGCCAGCAGCGTGCCGACGATCAGGCCCAGCAGCCCGCCGGCCAGCGTGTTGATTTTGGTCTGTGGCTTGGCCTTGAACACCGGGTCGGGGTCGGCGCGGCGCACGATCACGCGGTCCTGGCCCTCGGCCAGCCGGTTATTCTCGGTGGCCTGCGCCACCAGCGCGCTGCCGACAGCATCAATGATCCGCGGCGGCGTGTCAATGTCGGTGCTGTCAGCCTCAATTACAATCGTCAGGTCGTTGGGCTGCGCCTGGAGCCGTACATCGCCCAGCAGCTTCTCGGCGCTCACGTCGAGCTGCAGCTGCTGCGAAATTTGCTCAAACGAGCGGCGATTGTAGACCTGCCGGATAAAGCCGTTCAGCGTCTGGCCGGCGAACACATACGCCCCCAGTTCGAAGCGGTTGGGCTGCGCCAGATAGGTCGCTTTGGCCCGGTAGGTTGGCGTTTGAAGCTTGGAGATGCCGTAGGCCGCCAGCGCGGCGACAAGGCCGACCAGCCCGATCAGCCACCAGCGCTTGCGAAATACGACGAGGTAGTCATTGAGCTGCATGGTTACGTCCTTTGCTCCAGCGGGATCGCGCCGAGCACATTGAGGCCCAGCGCCTCGACCTCGGCGACGCGCCGCACGGTTTGATCCAGGTAGTGCAGCACAAATGCGATGCCCAGGCCCAGCAGCAGCGCCAGCAGGCTGCGCAGCACCACATTGAGCAGCAGTGCGGTCACGCTTTCGGCCGGCATCGGGTTGGGCGCGTCCAGCACCGACACGCTCAGCCGCGTCCCCAGTCGGCGCGCTGCCAGTAGCTCAGGCCATTGTCGGTGAGCATCGCGGCGGCGGCCTCGGCCATCCAGCGGGCGTGGTCGGGATTTTGGCTTTTTACCGTCAAATACACCGTCCGATGCTTGCGCTCGGCGCTCAGGCTGCGGGCGGTCGTGCGCACATCGAGCGCCGCCTGGTGCTGCGCCGCAATCCAGCCGACCACATCGCCGGCAAATCGCTCGGTCTCGACCAGCTGTGGCACATCGTCGAGCACGTACTCCGACGCGGCCCAGCTGTTGAAATTATTTTCATCGGGCAGCGTCACGGTGCTTTCGGTGGTGGCGAGCGGGCGCTGCGTGATCAGCATCGTAGTTTTGACCACGTAGGTTGGCGGCAGCACGAGGGCCAGCGCGACCGTCAGTGCGGCGGCCAGCGCGGGCAGGCCAGCGACCAGCCACCAGCGCCGGCGCAGAATGTCCCAGTAGTGTCGTAGTTCCATAAGCGTGCGCAGCGCGTGCGCGTTTCTCCCTCGGTTGGATGCTACAGCGTACCCGAAATTGCCGGCCGCCCGGCTGACACGTCGCTCATCACTGCCTGAGCCTCGGCGATCACTGCGGCGACGCGCGCACAGAAGCGCTCGCGGCGCCACTGCTGCGCGTGCTCAACGATCAGCGGCGCGTCCCAGGCGATCCCCTGCGCGCGCTGCAGCGCCGCCGCCAGCGCCGCGACGGTCTGGGTGTCGAAAAAGCAGCCGGTCACGCCGTCGCGCACGGTCTCCAGCACGCCGCCGGCCCGCAGCGCGACCACCGGCCGCCCAGCCGCCATCGCCTCGACCGGCTGGATGCCGGCGTCCTCGTCGCCCGCCGTGATATACGCCAGGCAGCGCCGATAGAGATCATGGAGTGTCGCGTCGTCCACGCGGCCCACAAAGCGCACCGTCGGGCCGGCCAGCGCCTCTAGCTCGGCGCGGTCGCGGCCGCTGCCGAAGACGACCAGTGGCAGGCCCAGCTCGGTGCAGGCCCGCACGACCAGATCGATGCGCTTGTACGGCACCAGCCGGCCGCCGGCCAGATAAAAATCCTCCGGCGGGATCGGCGCGGCCGGCGGCGGCAGATCGACCGGCGGCGGAATGACGACCGCCTTGCGACCGTAGCAGCGCTCAATGCGGCCGGCGACTTCCTCGGAGTTGGCGATGAACACCTGGACCCGCGCGGCGGTCGCGCGATCCCAGCCGCGCAGCAGCGCCAGCAGCGGCCGCAGCAGCGCGCCGCCCAGCCGCCCGATGCCCTCGCGCGCGACGTACTCCTCGGTGCGCCAGGCGAAGCGCATCGGCGTGTGGCAGTAGCAGACGTGCAGCGCGCCCCGCCGCGGCCGCACGCCCTTGCCATACGCGCTGGAGGACGAGAGGATCAGATCGTACTGCTGCACCTTCAGCGACTCAAAGGCCAGCGGGTAGAGCAGAAAGTACAGCCGGAACCAGCGCCGCCAGCCCGGCAGCCGCTGCATCCACGATGGCCGAATCTGCCAGCTGTGGTAGCTGGCCGGCATCGCGGCGGGGTCGTAGATCGAGGTGTAGACCGGCGCGTCAGGATACAGGTCGTGCAGCGCCTCGACGACGCGCTCGGCGCCGCCATACTGGTTGAGGTAGTCGTGGACCAATGCCACTCGTTGCGGTTTCACGGCGCCGATGGTATCACGCGGGCCGCGCGCTGTCGAATGCTAGCCCTTGCCAGTCTCGAAATGCCCGACATGCACCGGCTTCGACTCCGGCGAGCCGCGCTGCCGCAGAAAAATCGAGAGCGTCACCAGCACGCCGACCGACAAAAATTCGCTCTGCCAGTTTTGAAATGATTCGAACCATAGCTGCGACGATAGCAAAAACTGGCCAAAGGTTACGGCGGCCTGGCCGTGCTCGCGCTGCTCGGCGTTGAACTCGTGGAGGCTGCCGAGGGCGTGCAGGACAAAGGAGATGACAAACATTGCCAGCAGCGTCAGCGTCAGTGAGTTTTCATAGGCTCTCAGGATCACGCCGCCGCGCCGCACGGGCCACGGCGCGCTCGGGTCGTCGCGGTGCGTGCGCGGGTCCTCGTCGCAGTCCTCGTCGCCATCGAGCTTCTTGGACTCGGGCGAGCCGCGCTGAAATAAGAATACGGTCAGCAGGACATACAGCCCATCTGCAAAAACTCGGACTCCCAGTTCTCAAACAGCGCCTCGACAAAATGGCCGGTCCGCAGATACTCGCCGGCGCTGACCTCAGCCTGGCCGTGGTCGCGCTGGTCGGCGTTGTAGACCTTGTGGCCGGTGACAATCTGGCCGAGCAGCGCCACGGCAAAGAGCGCAAACATCGTCAGCGTCAGGCCGTTGTTGCGCAGAAATTTTTGCATCGTCGCTCCAATATGCTTTGAAGACTCTGATGCGCGCTAGTGCATGAGTTGGGCCAGCAGCTAGCGCCGCGCCCGCTCGTAGACGGCCAGCAGCCCGGCCGCCAGCTGCGCGTAGCCGAACTGCGCCACGATCTTGCTGCGCGCCGCCTGGCCCATCGCCGCCCGCAGCGCCGGGTCGTCGCCCAGCCGCCGGACCTGCGCGGCGTAGTCGTCTACGTTGTCGCGCTGGCATAGCAAGCCGGTCTCGCCGTGCGCCACCACCTCGGGCAGCGCCGAGGCGTCGGTCGTCACTACCGGCCGGCCACAGGCGCCCGCCTCGGCCGCGACAATCCCGAAGCCCTCGACCCGCGCCGGGAACAGCAGTAGGTCGCAGCTGTGGTACGCGCCGATCAATCCGGCGCGGTCGGGCGTGCCAATCGAGACCATGCGCGGGTGCGGCGGCGTGGCCTGGCCACCCTGGAAGCTGTCGGTGTAGAACAGCGTGTAGTCGGCGGGCAGGCGGTCCATGATCGCGGGCAGCAGATCAAAGCCCTTGCGCCGCGTGCGGTTGCCGACAAACAGCAGCCGCACCCGCGCGTCCGTGCGCGGCAGGCCGTCGTTGGTGCGGCAGCCGTCGGCGGTCGGCACGAAGCTGTCGGTGTCGATGCCGTCGTAGACCACCGTTGTGTCGAGCTTGCCGTAGACCAGCGCGGTCTGCTGCTGCGTATACCGCGAGACACACACCACCCCGTCGGCCCGTCGCACCGAGAGGCCGTCGTACAGCCACTCCAATGTATGATAGAAAAGTCGCTGCTGCGGCGACGAGTAGGGCTGGAGCAGCGGGTCGGTGGTGAGGTGGTGGACGGTGGTTACCAGCGGGACGCCGCGGCGCTTGAGCGCCCAGGCCACCCGCGAGCGGCCCTGAATCACGTCGTAGCCGCGCCACCAGCCGCGGCCGAGCTGGGCGGGCGCCAGGAACGGCGCGAAGTTGGCCCAGTGCGGCAGCCGGCGCAGCGTCGGGGTGTGGCCGGCGCGCTGCAGGGCGCGCGTGATGTTCTGGATGCCGATGTCAACGCCGCCCTTGCCCAGCGGTGAGACGTACAGTGGTCGCATGGGCGCCCTCGTTTAGCGGCCGGCGCTGACGCGCGCCCGCCAGTGCTCCAGAATTCGGCGCAGCGACTCCTCCAGCGCGACCTCGGGCCGCCAGCCGGTGGCGGCCACCAGCTTGCGGTTGTCGCCCTGCAAGATCGGCTCGTCGGCCGGCCGCAGCCGCGCTTGGTCCACCTCGATGGCCAGGTGGACCTGCGCTAGCTCGCGGTAGATGCCCAGCAGCTCGCTGATCTGCGGCGCGCGCCCCGAGCACAGGTTGTAGACCTCGCCGGCTGTGCCGCGCTCAGGCAGCAGCCACAGCGCGCGCACCACGTCGGCGACATCCAGGAAGTCGCGGCGCGGCTCCAGGTTGCCGACGCTGATCACCGCCGGTCGCAGCCCAGCCTCGGCCTCGGCGATCTGCCGCGCAAAGGTCTGGGCGACCGTGCGGCTGTCCTGGCGCGCGCCAATATGGATAAACGAGCGCGTCAAAAACACCTGCTGGCCATACGACATCATCGCCTGATACCCGAGCATCTCCTGCGCTGCCTTCGAGACGCCGTAGGGCGACAGCGGCCGCAGCGGGCGGTCCTCGCCGATGGGATTCTCATCCGGGCGGATCAAGCCGTAGCTGGCCGCCGAGCCGGCGATGTAAATCTGGGCGTCCGGCGCCAGCCGCCGCGCGGCCTCCAGGACATTGACCGTGCCGATCACGTTGGCCTGCAAGGTCGTCACCGGCGCGGCCCATGACTCGCTGGGATAGCTTTGGGCCGCCAGGTGATAGATGCGGTCGGGCCGCGCCTGCTCAATCGCCCGCGCCACCGAGAACGCATCCTCAATGTCGCCCTCGACAAACTCAATCTGCCCGCGCAGCTGCCGAATATTGTCCTCGGCCGAGCGCCAGCGCTTAAAGCCCCACACCGTGTGGCCGCCCAGCCCCACAATGTAGTCTGCCAGGTGCGATCCGATCAGGCCAGTAACGCCAGTAATAAGGATATTCATTTTGAGCTATCAGCTGTCCTTTTGAGCTATCAGCTGTCAGCTGTCAGCATGCTTTGATAAACGATGAATTTCAGTGCGGCCAGTACTGCAATGTGGCGCTATGAGTGCATCGAGCGTACATTGCCCGTTCATCGCAGTGCCGTGGATTGCTGATGGCTGACAGCTCTATGCTTTGATAAACAATGATAGTCGTTGGGATCGAGGCCGCTACGCGACGCTATAGATTCATCGCAAGATCATCGCAGTGCCGTGGATTAGCTGGTGGCTGACAGCTGATAGCTGATAGCTCCTAAACTTTCTCGACCAGAATAAAGTACGGGCCGGTGCGCAGATGGCCGAGCAGCCGCACGTCCAGCTCCATCAGCGTGGTGATCAGCGAGAGCGCCCAGTAGACCGGGCTGCTCGGGGTGAGCTGGCGGCGGATGCGGCGGCGCGCGACGATCTCGCGCTGCGTGCCGGCGCCCTCGGCGGCGCTGTCGTTGGTAGCGGCCGGGCGCTTGCCGCGCGCCAGCAGCGCCTCGCCCAGCTTCATCAGGACGTGCTCGACGAACGAGGTCACGACGGTGTTCCAAAACCGCACCTCGACGACCTTGAGGCCGGCGCGCTCCATCGCCGCCACCACGTCATCATAGGTCGGCATGGCCTTGATGTGGTCGGACTTGCGCCGCGCCTCGCGCTCGAAGTCATACACGCCCCGCCGCACAAACCATTTGCCCAGCCGCTTGCTGGCGTCGATCACGGGCTGCACCTGCGACAGCTCTTTGGTGTTGCTGAACGCCGCCAGCCGGCCGCCCGGCCGCAGCACCCGCGCGGTCTCGCGCAGATAGTCGTCGATCACGTCGAGCGGGAAGTGCTCCAGGACATCCACCGAGATCGCTTTGTCGAACATGTTGTCGGCGAAGGGCAGCCGCCGCGAGTCGGCCTGCGCCAGCGCCATCAGCGCTTTGGCGTCGTCGGCGTAGAGCGTCGCGGGGTCGCTGCCGACCGCGAGCGCCACGGCGTCGGCGTACCACACGCCGAACCGCCCGTTGCCACAGCCATTGTCCAGCAGCACGTCGTCGGGGTGGAGGCGCAGCTGACGGCGCAGGACGCGCTCGCGGACGCCGGCCGCCAGCAGCGCCGGCGCCAGGTCGCGGTAGTCCAGCTCGGCGGCCATCTCGGCCTCCTCGGCGACATATTTCGAGGTGTAGTTGAAGGCGGTGGCGCGCGGCATCAGGTCAATGTAGCCGTCGTGCTGGGGGTAGGTGGTGCTGCAGCCGATGCAGTGGACGCCGTCGGCGGCGACATATACATCACGGCTGCCACAGGTCGGACACTGTAGCAGCCGGTAGAAAGCGCGTGGCATCATCACGTATGTATCCTGCAAAGGAAAATGTGGGGGGCAGGCATGGCCCCCGCCATCGGTGGCCCGCAGTCTTGGCGAGCCGGGGGCCATTCTACCACAGACCTGTGCTGCTGCCAGCCAGGGCTATTTTTTGGTCTCGTCGGGTGTGGCGGTGCCGTCCGCGGGCGCCGCCGGGCCTTTGGCTTTGGGCCGCGCCCGCTCGGAGCTGCGCTTCAGCCCGACGGCCTGGACCTCCAGCGAGTCGGCGCCGTACTGTGCGACCACCTGATTGCGCGCGTCGAGCATGTTGTTGTGGAACGACCAGCCGGCCGCCGTCACCCGGTCGCGCGCCGCATCGAGCGCCTGCTGCGCGAGGATGACATTTTTCTTCGCCTCGTCCAGCGCTGCCAGGCTGCTATCCAGCTCTTTGACTGTGAACTTTTTGTTGGCCGGCTCGTAGGTCGGCATCTCGCGGATGGCGAGTAGTGCTGCGAAGTCGTCTTCCAACGTCCCTGGTCGAACTGGCTGGCTCTCATTTTTGGCCATGATCTTGTCTCCAGTGTGGGGCGCCTACAGCTTCGGGGGCGCTTTCCGTGCTCAATGCCCCGTGCTCCACCGCCGCTGCGATGGTAGAACATGGCCATGCGATGGTAGAACATGGCCATGCGATGGTAGAACATGGCCATGCGATGGCACAACATGGCCATGCGATGGCACAACATAGCCGTGCGATGATACAACACGGCCATGTTGTGCCATAACATACCCGTGTGATGGCATCACAGTACGAGTGCGATAACGGGCAGATGAGCTGGCGCCACAATACACGATCTCCGGGCGGCTGCCTAGAGGCCAGATGCGGCCGCGCCGCGGGCTGCCTCGGCTTGCACGGTTGTAGTCAGGTAAACGCGCTATCGGCACCGCTTGCCATGCGCTGCTATGATGCCACCCACTGCTAGCGAGGAGTCTGCTATGCCCCCAGTGCTCCGCCTCACCCAGCGCGTGCTCGCCTCCGACGCATATCACATTGACCTGCTGCTCCAGCGCGACGGCTACGCCGACGAGACCGCCGACGCTACCATCAGCTTTGCCATGAGTGATCGGGACCGCGCGGATTTGCGCTGGTATTTGGAGGACTATCTGAGCTACCCGGCGCCGCCCGCACCAGACAAGGCCGCGGATGTGGAGCGGCGTATGGCGCAGTGGGGGACTGAGCTATTCACCAAGATATTCGAGGCCAACCACGATACGCGGAAGCGCTGGGAGGCCATCGCTGACCGGCTCCATCAGGTGCGGCTGGAAATCAAGACTACCGTGGAGGCGGCGACGGTGCTGCCGTGGGAGCTGCTGCGCGACCCGCACACCGGCAGCGCGCTGGCCCTGACGGCGCAGTCGTTTGTCCGCAGCTACCCGTCGGCGACGCGGCGGGCGGTGCTGCCGGAGGTCAGCGACGGTCCGATCCGCCTCCTGCTGATCATTGCCCGCCCGAGCCGCGGCCTCGATGTGGGGTTTCGCTCGGTCGCCCTGCAGCTGATCAAAGGGCTGGGCCAGCTGGAGGGCGTCGAGCTGGATGTCTTGCGACCGCCGACGTATGCCCAGCTGAGCAAAGTCCTGCACGCGGCCCACGACGCCGGCCGGCCGTACCACGTTGTCCACTTCGACGGGCATGGCACCTACGGCAAGGCGACCGCGCTTGGGGCGAACTTGCCTGCCAACCAGTTCCGCGATCAGCGCCCTGGCGCCCACGGCTATCTGGTCTTTGAGCATCCCAAGCTGCCCAACGGCCGCGAGCTGGTCGCCGGCCCACAGCTGGGCGAGCTGCTCGCGACCTGTGGTGTACCAGTGCTGGTGATGAACGCCTGCCGCTCGGGCGCCAACGACGACGCCGACCAGCCGGCCGCAGCGCCGGGCGACGATGTGCATGGGCAGGTCCGCGCGCTCGGCTCGCTGGCGCAGGAGGTGATGGATGCGGGCGTGGCCGGCGTGGTGGCGATGCGCTATAACGTGTATGTGGTGACGGCGGCGCAGTTCGTCGCCGACCTGTACGATGGGCTGCGGCGCGGCCAGAGCCTGGGCGCGGCGGCCAGCTCTGGCCGCAAGCAGCTACATAGCCAGCCGCTGCGCGACCAGCTTTCGGCAGTATGGGAGCTGCAGGACTGGGTGGTGCCGCTCGTGTACGAGGTCGCGCCCTTGACGTTGTTTCCCAAGACCGGCGCCGGGCCGGAGCTGCACCTGAACCCGGCGTCTGGCGTGCCAGCGCGCGGCGCGCTGCCGCCGAACCTGCCGCGCAGCCCCGACGTGGGCTTTTTTGGCCGCGACGAGACGCTGCTGGCGCTTGACCGGGCCTTTGACGAGCAGCAGGTGGTCGTGGTTCACGCCTACGCCGGCAGCGGCAAGAGCACGGTCGTCGCTGAGTTTGCCCGCTGGTATGCGCTGACCGGCGGCGTACATGGTCCGGTGCTGTGGACCAACTTCGAGCAATATATGCCACTGCCGCGGGTGCTGGATGCGCTCGGCGAAGTCTTTGCCGGGGTTTTGGAGCAGAATAAGATTCCGTGGCTGGCGCTCAATGACCCGCAGCGCCGGAGCATGGCGCTCCAGCTGCTCACCGCGATCCCGGCGCTGTGGGTCTGGGATAACGTCGAACCCATCGCCGGCTTCCCGGCCGGGACAGCCTCCGGCTGGAGCGCGGCCGAGCAGCGCGAGCTGGTGGATTTTCTCCGCGATACCCGACAGACCCAGGCGAAGTTCCTGCTAACCTCGCGGCGCGACGAGCAGGCATGGCTCGGCGACCTGGCCTGTCGCATTGCATTGCCGCCCATGCCGCCGCAGGAGCGGGCGCTGCTGGCCCAGGCGATTCTGCGCCGCCATAGCCAGCGGCGCTTTGTGGTCGCCGACTGGGCGCCGCTGCTGCTGTACACTCAGGGCAATCCGCTGACGATCACCGTGCTGGTCGGCCAGGCCGCCCGTGCCGGTAAGATCAGTGAGCAGCAGATCGCAGCCTTCGTCGCTGAGCTGCGCGCTGGCCAGGCGCCCATCGCCGACGATGAATCACAGGGCCGCTCCGCCTCGCTCGGCGCCGCCCTCAGCTACGCCTTCGCCCGCACCTTCACCGCCGACGAGGAGCCGATCCTCGCCGCCCTCCACTTTTTTCAGGGCTTTGTCCAAGTTGCTGCGCTGCTGCTCATGGGTGAACCTGATACCGGCGACCTGCCGGCCCTCCGTAGCCTCACCCGCGAGCGCGCCATTGCCGTGCTGGACCGCGCCGCCGAAATTGGCCTGTTGACCGCTCATGGCGGCGGCTCCTACAGCATCCACCCGGCGCTGCCGTGGTATTTCCGCACGCTGTTCGACAGTCACTATCCGCCCTATGCTACCCGCCAGCCACGCCGCAGCAGTGCACGCCGCGCCGCCCGCGCCTTTATCGAGGCGATGGGTAGCATAGGTAACGAGTACCACCGCCAGTTTAACGAAGGCAACCGGGAGGTGACTCGGGCGCTGGCGGCGGAGGAGTCCAACCTCTTACATGCCCGCCAGTTGACCCGTACCCACGGCTGGTGGCACGAGGTTATACCCACGATGCAGGGGCTGCGGATGCTCTATTACCTCCACGGACGGCGGGCGGCGTGGCAGCGGCTGGTGGAGGAGCTTGTCCCCGACTTCGTCGCCACCGATGATGGCCCAATTCTGGGTCGTGAGGAAGACTGGGGTGTGATCACGGAATATCGCGTGGGACTGACGCAGGACGCGCGGCAGTGGGTCGAGGCCACGCGCTTGCAGCAACGCGCAGTCCACTGGGAACGGGAGCAGGTAGCACTGCTGCTCGGCCATATGGCAACTACATTGACGACAGCAGAGTGCAACCAGATTCGTAACCTCGCAGTTTCACTCTACCAGCTGGGGCAAATCCAACTCAAGCAGGGTAGCGCAGACTGCCTGGCCTCATACCAGGAGAGCTATGAACTCTTGGTACGGATTGCTGATCAGCAGGCTGGGGCGAATGTGGCTCTCGACATCGGCACCGCCTACCAGCATATTGCCATCATCCGTGATCTCCATCAGGCTGAACAATGGTATGAGCGTAGCTTGGCGCTGCATGCCACGAGCGACGGGTTCGGGCGAGGAAAGGTACTCCATCAGCTGGGTATTGTAGCCTACGAGCGGTTCCTAGATGCCCACGCTGCCGAGCGGCCGGAAGCTGAACTGCTTCAGCACCTTAACGCGGCTCTAACATACTACATGTATTCGCTAGAACTTACTCCCGCCCAGGCTCTAGACGACCGCGCGGGTACATACAATCAGGTGGGTCTTATTTTTACTGCTGCGGGCAAACTCAAGCAGGCGGTTGCGCACTACCAGGAGGCGATCTCCTACTATCTCCGCGCCGGTAATCGCTATGGAGTTGCCCATATACGCTTCAACGTTGCCCTTGCATTGGCTAAAGCTGGGCAGTTTCGCGAGGCGCTGCTGTGGGTTACCACGGCGCTCGAAGACTTCCAGGCGCTGGGGGCGGAGGAGGATGTGCAGAAGATGCAGGGGCTGATTGGAAAAATTGAGGCGCTGCAAGCCGAGGCGGGCAGTGCCGCTGGCTAGCGCAGCGCGGCGGGTGGCGGTGCCGGCGGGGTGTGCTATGCTTCCGGCATCGCCCATCGGCCAACGACGCCCGGTGCCTATGCTGGGACACTGATTATGGCAGCACACACCACCCTGGACGGCCAAGCGTGGCTGTCGGATGCGATCCACCTGCTGGGCGACCTGCTGGGCGCCACGATTGAGCAGCAGGCCGGCGCCGACGCGCTGGCGCTCGAAGAAGACGTGCGCCAGCGCTCGAAGCGGCTGCGCTCGGACCCCGACCCGGCCGCCGAGGCGGAGCTGCAGGCGCTGATCGCCGGGCTTTCGCTGGCGCAGGCGGTCGAGCTGATCAAAGCCTTCACCCACTATTTTGCGCTGGTGAACTTGGCCGAGCAGGCGGCGCGGCTCCGCGTGCTCAGGCGCGCGACCTGGCGGCGCCCAACACGCCGCGGGCCGAGTCGATCCTGGCGGCGGTGACGCAGCTGCGCGCCGCCGGCGTCGGCGCCGAGGCCATCGCCGCCGCGCTGCCGACGATGCTGCTGCAGCCGGTCTTCACCGCCCATCCGACCGAGGCGCAGCGGCGCACGGCGCTCGAATCGATCCGCCGCATCACCGCCGATCTGCAGGCGCTGCTCAGCCCCGACTGTCTGCCGCAGGAGCGCGCCGACCTGACCGCGCGGCTACAGGGCGAGCTGGTCAGCCGCTGGCAGAGCGACCAGCTGCGGATTCGCAAGCCGACGGTGCTAGACGAGGCCAAGAACGGCCGGTTTTATATGGAGACCACGCTGCTGCAGGTGGTGCCGCGGCTGTACCGCGACCTGGAGGCCGCGCTGCACGCCGTGTACCCCGAGCAGGCTTGGGATGTCCCGGCGGTGCTGCGGTTTGGCTCGTGGATTGGCGGCGACCGCGACGGGCACCCGCACGTCACGCCGCAGACCACCGTGGAGGCCGTGCGGCTGGCGCAGATCGGCGCCATCGAGCACGAGCTGCGGCAGCTGGACGCGGTCAGCCAGCAGCTCAGCCCGTCGGTGCTGAACGCCGCCGTCAGCGACGAGCTGCGGGCCTCGCTGGCCGCCGACGCTGCGCTGTTCCCCGAGGTCGCCGCGGTCGTCGAGGAGCGGAATCGCTTCGAGCTGTACCGCCAGAAGTGCTCATACATCTACGCCAAGCTGCGGAATACGCTGGAGTGGACGCGGCGGATTCAGCCAGTCTGGGGGCCGCAGCAGCCGGCCGCGCCCGCCGACGGCCTGTGGTATCGGGGTGCCGCCGAGCTGCGCGCCGACATCGCGCTGCTGCGCCAGAGCCTGATCGCCAGCGGCGGCGCGGCGCTAGCCAACGGGCTGCTCCACGACTTTGCGCGGATCGCCGACGTGTTCGGGCTGCACCTGGCGACGCTGGACATTCGCCAGCACAGCGCGCGGCACACCGCCGCCATCCATGAGATTCTAAGCACGGCCGCGATTCACCAGGACTACAGCGCCCTCGCGGAGCCAGAGCGCGCCGCGTGCCTCGCCGCCATCCTGGCCGAGCCGCGGCCGGTCGTCCCGGCGCGACTGAGCTACAGCGATGCCACAACTGAGACGGTCGAGGTCTTTCGCACGGTCGCCGCGCTGCTGGAGCAGCTCAACCCCGACTGTATCACGACCTACATCATCAGCATGACCACCGGCCCGAGCGACGTGCTGGCCGTCCTGCTGCTGGCCCGCGAGGCCGGGCTGTACACGATTGGCGGCGCCAGCCGGCTCAACATCGTCCCGCTGTTCGAGACCCGCGGCGACCTGCAGCACGCCGCCGCCGTGATCACTGCACTGCTCGACAACCCCTCGTATCGCCAGCATCTGGCGGCGCGCGGCGACACGCAGGAGGTGATGCTCGGCTACAGCGACTCGAACAAAGACACCGGCTTTACCGCCGCCAACTGGGCGCTGTACCAGGCGCAGCGCGAGCTGGTGGCGGTCGCGCGGCGGGCCGAGGTGCGGCTGCGTTTGTTTCATGGCCGCGGCGGCTCGATTGGGCGCGGCGGCGGCGCGGCCAACCACGCGATCCTGGCGCAGCCGCCCGGCACCGTCAACGGCCAACTGCGACTGACCGAGCAAGGCGAGGTGATCTTCGACCGCTATGGGCAGCCGGGGATTGCGGCGCGGCACCTGGAGCAGCTGGTCAACGCCGTGCTGCTGACGACCCTCGACCCGCAGACCAGCGACGCGCCCGAGTTCGTGGATTGCGGCCGCCACAGAGCTAGCCGACAGCTCGGCGCAGTTTTATCGCGGCCTGGTCTACGAGCACCCGCACTTCCTAGAATATTTTCACGCCGCCACGCCGATCACCGAGATCGCGCGGCTGAACATCGGATCGCGGCCATCGAGCCGCGCCGCCGGCAGCCGGATCGAGGATCTGCGGGCGATCCCATGGGTGTTCGCGTGGATGCAGAGCCGGCACACGCTGCCGGGCTGGCTCGGGCTGGGCAGCGCGCTGGCGGCGTTCAGCGCCGCGCATGGCAGCGAGGGCGCGGCGCTGCTCCAGACGATGTACCGCGAGTGGCCGTTTTTTGGCACGATGCTGGACAACGCCCAGATGATCCTGGCCAAAGCCGACCTGCGGATCGCGCGGGCCTACGCCGCGCTGGTCCCCGACCAGGCGCTGGCGGCCGAGATTTTTGGCCAGATCGAGGCCGAGCTACAGCTGACGACCGCGCAGGTCTTGGCGATCACCGGCCAGCGCAAGCTCCTGGACAACGCCCCGACGCTGCAGCGCTCGATTGACCGCCGCAATCCGTACATCGACCCCATGAGCATTATTCAGATCGAGCTGCTGCGGCGGCTGCGCGCGAGCGACGAGGACGAGGAGACGCTGCGCGAGGCGGTGCTGCTGAGCATCAACGGCATTGCGGCGGGGCTGAAGAATACGGGGTAGATGCAGCGGGTCAGTGCTGCGCGCGGGCGGCGATGAACTCGTGGAGAAAGGCCTCCTGCGCGTCGCTGATCAAGGTGCAGGGCGAGCGGCGGAGACGAACGCGCGCCCGCGCCTCGGCCAGCGTGAGACCCTGCGCCAGGTACCGCAGATGCAGCGCGGTGCCGGTGCGGCCGATCCCGGCGTGGCAGTGAACGAGCAGCGGGCGCCCAGCCGCCGCCATGTCATCCATGATCGCAATGATCGTCGCGGCCTGCGCCAGCGTCGGCGGGAACTGATCGGGGACCGGCACATGGTGGGCGGTGATGTCGAGCTCGGCCAGCAGCGCCGGCGTGATCTCGCGAAAGCTGGTGAGCGGCTGCTCGGTCAGCGACAACACCGCGCGAATGCCCTGGGCATGCAGCGAGCGCACATTGTCGGCGCTGATCGGCACGCCGCTGGCCGCGAGAACCGCCGACTTAATCCAAGAGATTTTCATGGCATGCTCCGGTAGACTATGGCAGTGTACCGCGTTATCGAACCGTCCTCCCTGCGAGCTAAGATTGACATAAGGAACGGGCATGCACTGTGGAACGATAAGCAACTGCGCGACGCTGCTGCTGCAGCTGCTGGCGATTGGCCTCTCGAACGGCGCGGTGATTGCGCTGAACGCCATCGGTGTGACGCTGGTGTACGGCGCGGTGCGAATGATCAACTTTGCGCACGGCGACCTGTTTGCGCTGACCACGGTGCTGGTCACGTTTGCGATTGAGCAGCTGGGGCTGCAGGCCGGCTTTCAGGCCGGGCCGCTGCTCGGGGGGCTGCTGCTGACGCTGGGCGCCGCGATGCTGTTCGGCGCGGTGCTGAATGTGGGCGTCGAGCGGCTGGCGTTTCGGCCGTTTCGTGGCGGCTCGGCGCTGCCGCCGCTGATCGCCACGGTCGGGCTGTCGTTCATTCTATTTCAGCTGGCGGTGATCTGGCGCCGCACGCAGCCGGACTGGAATCCCGCCGAGCACCGCAGCACGCCGCGGGTCAACGAGGTGCCGCTGCGGCGCATCCCCGACGTGCTGGGCGACCGGAATCTGGTGCAGCTGCTCGGCATCGACAGCAAGCTGATCTACACCCTCAAAGATCTGATCGTGCTGGTGCTAGCCATCGTGCTGACGGCGCTGGTCGGGGCGTGGCTGGGCCACACGCGGGCCGGCCGCGCGGTGCGGGCCTGCGCCCAAGACCCTGAGCTGGCCGAGATGAGCGGCGTCAACCGCAGCCGGATCATCACGCTGGTGTTCGCGGTCGGCGGGGCGCTGGCGGGCGCGGCCGGCTTTGTGTTTGCGCTGTACTATGACCGGCCGTTCGCGCAGCACGGCATCGAGAGTGGACTGGTCGCGCTGACGGCGGCGGTGCTGGGCGGCATCGGCCGGCCGCGCGGCGCGTTCTGGGGCGGGCTGCTGCTGGGCGTGATCACCGCGCTCAGCGACTATTTCCTGGCGGCGCAGTGGACGCCGGTGCTGGTCCTGGTCGTCTTGATTGGCCTGCTGTTTCTGCGGCCGACCGGCCTGTTTGGCGAGGATCAGTCGGCCGACGTGGTGACGGCGCCGACGATCACCGTGGTCGCCGACCGCGCAGTGCGGCGGCCCTCGGCGCGCAGCCGGGCGCTGACGCTGGCGCTAGGCTCGCTGGCGCTAGCGTATCCGCTGCTGGACCGCGGGCTACAGCTCTACCAGCAGGTCGCAGTGATCGGGATTGTGATCTACGCCGTGCTGGCGCTGGGCCTCAACCTGCTGCTGGGCTTTACGGGGCTGCTCGACCTGGGCTACGCGGCCTGCTTCGCGGTCGGCGGCTATGCGGCGGCCTGGCTGATGACCGCGGGCGTCCAGCTGATCTCGCCGGCGCTGGGCGATTTTCTGGTGGTGCTGCTGCTCAGCGGCGCGATCACCGGGCTGGTCGGCGTGGTGCTCGGCGGGCTGGCGCGGCGGCTGCGGGGCGAGTACCTGGCGCTGGTGACGCTGGCGTTTGGGCAGCTGGTGCTGCGGGTGCTGATCAACCTGAGCCGCTGGACCGGCGGCGACGGCGGGCTGGGCGCGCTGCCGCCGCCGCGGATCGTGGGCTTCGTGGTACGGGCGCCGTGGGCCTGGTACTACCTGGCGCTGGCAGTGCTGGCGCTGATCGCGCTGGCGAGCCGGCGGCTGGCGGCGTCGCGGCTGGGCCGGGCCTGGGCCGCCGTCAGCGCCGACGAGGCCGCGGCCACGAGCTGTGGCGTCAACCCTGAGCGCACCAAGACCTCGGCGTTTGTGCTGGGCGCGGCCATCGCCGGTGTGGCCGGCGCGCTGTACGCGACAATGTTTAGCTATGTCGCGCCCGGCCAGTCGGAGTTTGCGCTGTCGGCGATGATTCTGGCGATGGTGATCATCGGCGGTGCCGGCAGCGTGCGCGGCGTCCTGATCGCCACGGTGCTGGTGGCTAGCTATGACCGCTATGGGATTCGGCTGCTCGGCGCGGGGCTGGAGCGGCTGGGCCACGCGCTCGGCACGTCGCTGTTTACGGTGCTTGACCCGCGCGGCCTCAGCATCGGCTCGTTTGGGCTGGCGCTGTACCTGACCATGCTGATCCGCGCCCGCCAGCGCCCGCCGCAGCCGGCCGCTAGCCCTCCTGCCAGGCGGACTTGGCTTCCTCGTCGCGCAGATAGGCCAAGATAAAATCGTCCAGGTCGCCGTCCAGCACGTCGGTGACGTTGGTAACTTTGAGCTGAGTCCGCAGGTCGCGGACCAGCCGCTCGCCCTCGAACTGGTAGACGCGCACGATCGGCGGCTCGGCCGGCGCGGTCTGCGTCGCGCGCTCGCGGCGGCTCAGGGCGAGGCGCCGCTGCTCCTCGTCGACGCGGCGGGCGAGTTCGGCATCAAGCCAGTCGGCCGGCTCGTCGGGGAGCGGGCGGACGATCACCTCGACCAGCCGCTGGACTCGCTCGCCGCTCGGCCGCTTGTCGCTGCGGCGGTGGACGCCGCCCTCGCCCTTCAAGAAGCCAAACACATTGGCGCCGCTGAGCAGCACGACGATCTCGGCGCTGTCGTCGGCGCTGGCCAGCGCTTTGCACAGCGCATCGGTGCTGGCGCCGACGATGGGCTGCCAGCGGAACGGATACGGCGCCAGCGCGGGCTGGGTCTGGCGCTCGCTGTCAGTCAGCGGTGTCAGCGCAAACACCTCGGCCTCGTAGCCTTTCCGCGCGGTCCAGCGCAGGTACATCGCCAGCAGCTCGGTCAGCCAGGTCGGATTCTCATCTTTGCTGGCGGCGCCGACGCGGCGGACCTGGAGCACGGCGCGGTGATTGTCGGTCAGGTGGGCGCACAGCAGCTCGACCTCTAGAAAGGCGAAGTCGCGGTAGAGCACCTCGTAGCTTTCGGCCAGCTCGGCGCGGTAGCGGGCGTTGCGCTGACGGTGGACCAGGCCCGCCATCTCCTCCAGATGCTCGGCGCGGTCGGTGAGCTGCTTCAGGCGCTTGAGCAGCCGGTCGAGGAAGTAGAAGCGCGCCAGCGTAGTGCGGGCGGCCTCGCCGTCGTCCCAGAAGGTTGGCTGGTTGGTGCGGGCCAGCTTGACCGCGCGCTCGTTGCGCATCTCGACGACCGCCTCGCGCTCGTACCAGTCCTGGAGCTTGCGGCGGAGTTCGGCGAAGGCCTCGACCAGATTTTTGTCGTCGAGGCGGCGGCGCTTGAGGCCGCTGCCGCCGCTGAGCAGCACCTCGCTGCTGTGCTCGGCGGCGCTGAAGCTGCTGGCGCCCAGCGCGATGCCGTGCTCGTCGCGGTAGACGCGGATCAGATCGGCGCCGGCTTTGGCGCGGCTGGCTAGAAATCGGGCCAGCGGCAGCACAATCAGCCGCTCAATCGTCCGCTTCAGCGGCCGGGCGCCGTAGGTCGCGTTGAAGCCGGCCTCCAGCAAGAGGTCCACGACGTTGGGATCGATCTCGACCAAGACGTTGCGCCGCACCAGGCCCTCGCGCAGCAGCACATCGCCCAGCTCGCGGCTGGCGATCTGGCGCATCGCGGCCTCGTCGAGTGCGCGGAAGGTGACGATCTGATCCAGCCGGTTGACGAACTCGGGCCGAAAATACTGCTCGACTTTGGTGCGAAAGCGGTCGGCCTGCTCGCCCTGGCCCTCGCTCGCGGCGGTCAGGCCCATCGTGCGCTGCTCGCGGGCCGAGGCGCCGAGGTTGCTGGTGAGCAGAATAATCGCGTTCTGGAATGAGGTTGTCGCGCCGCCGGCGTCGGTCAGGCGGCCCTCGCCGAGCACTTGTAGAAAAACATCGTAGATCTGCGGGTCGGCTTTCTCGAACTCGTCCAGCAGCACGACGCAGAAGGGCTGGGCGCGGACGCGCGTCGTCAGCTCGCCGCCAGCCTCTTTGCCGGCGCCGGGCACGCCGATCAGGCGCCGCACGGCCGCGGGGTCGCTGTACTCGCTCATGTCGAAGCGCAAGACGCGCTGCTCGTCGCCGAACAGATATTTGGCCAGCGTTTTGGCCAGCTGGGTTTTGCCAACGCCGGTCGGGCCGATAAATAAAAACGTGCCGAGCGGCTTCTCGGGATCGCTGAGGCCGGCCTTGACGACGGCGATCAGGTCAACCATCGCGTCCACAGCGGCGGGCTGGCCGATCACGCGGTCGGCGAAATAGGCGCGCACGGCGTCGAGGTCGAGCGGGATCGTGTCCGAGACGATAAACTCAGGTAGGCCGGTCTGGCGGGTGAAGGTCGCGATGGTCTCGCGGCGCGCCAGCGTCGGGCGGGCGCCGGTGACGCTGCCGCGGTGGCGGGCCGCATCGCTGGTCATCTGCTCGATCAGCGCCAGCGCCTTGCCCGGCTGCACGCGGTACGGCAGAAAGCGGTTGGTCAGCTCAACCGCGGCCTCCAGCGCCGCCGGCTCGATCCGCACGTCCTCGGAGCGCTCCAGCTCGCGGCTGGTAGCGGTCAGGATGCTCAGGGTGTCGGTCTCGTTGGTTGGCTCGACGGTGCGGGTGCGAAACTGGGCCACAAAGCCGGGCGCCAGCTGCTCGGCCAGCCGCAGCCGCTCGGGCGTGGCCTCGCCGATGATCACCACGTCGCCGGACTGAAGGTGCGGCTTCAGAAAGTCGGCGATATTGTCGTCGCCCTTGCTGTGTCGCCCGGCCTCGGCCAACGAGGCGAGGTCGTCGACAAACAGAATATGGCGCTTTTTGCGGACCTCCTGCACGACATCGCGCATTTTTTCCTGCCACTGGCCCACAAATGAGCAGCCGGCGATCAGCGAGTCGCCGTTGACGGCCCAGACCTGACGGTCGCGCAGCGCATCGCTGCACTCGCGGCGCCGAATGCGGCGGGCGACCTCGTGGGCCACGGCGCTCTTGCCCGCGCCGCTGGCGCCGATCAGCAGAATGCTCGGCCGGCGCTCGCTCGCAATCGCCGCGAGCACATCGTCAACCTCGGAGTCGCGCCGGAACGCGCGCCGCAGCTGGCCCTCGCTGGCCTGGGCAGTCAGGTTGGTGCCACTCTGCTTCAGCGCCCAGAAGCTGTCTTCCTCCTCCTCGTCCTGCTTGTCGCGGGCCTTCTTGGGCTTAAAATCGACCTCCAGCGTGTCGAGCGACTCCTGGCGGGCGGCCTGGTAGCGCAGCAGCGTCTCGAATGAGTCGCCATGAAAATACTGGAGCAGCTCCAGCGGCGCGATCTCGGCCAGGTCCTCTTTTTTGACGATGAAAAACGATAGGCTGGAGCGCAGCCGCGGCGCCGTCACCAGAATCTGATCGTCATCGTGGTAGGTCAGCAGCAGGCTGACGGTCAGCTTGAACGAGTTGCGGCGGCGCTTGCCGTGGCGGTCGGTCGGCCGCAGCTCGACAGTGATGCGCTCCAGCGACTGCTTGGGGTGAAATGCATATTGCTGGATCGACGCCGGCTCCATCTCGGCCAAAAACTGCACCAGCGCCTCGGTTATCTCCTGCTTGCACTCCTCCAGCGTTGGCCCGTAGGCCGAAATGCTAGGAAACTCCGGCAGCGTCACCGTGTAGGTCCGATTTTCGTGCTTCTGAATAAACAGGCGGACAGTGTGTTTCATAGATTTTGTGGTGATGAGGGTAGCGGCAGTCTGTAGCCGGGCAGTGACTTGATTGTACCAGCAGCGTAGCGCGTCGTTAGCGCAGCGCGTCGGCGACGTGTGCGAGGCCGGCCTGGAACACGTCGGGCGCGGTGAGGGCCGAGATCATCAGGTGGGTGCCAGGCACATCGCCGTAGAAAAAGCCGGGATGGACGAGCACGCCGCGCTCCAGCAGGTACATCACGAGCGCCTCCTCGTCGCGCCACTGGCGGACGGCGGGGAACAGATAGTAGCCGCCGTCGGGCGGCGCTGCGACGAGCGCCGGGTGGTCGGCCAGGAGCTGCAGCGCCCAATCGAGGTTGGTGCGGACGCGCGCGACCATCTGGTCGACAAACGGCTGGCCGGCGGCAAACAGCGTCGGGAGCAGCGCCTGAGCGAGGCTGTTACTACCGAGAAAGGTATCGTTGAGCAGCTCTAGGCGGCCGTTGAAGCCGCCGGCATCGCCGGTTAGCGCAATCCAGCCGAGCTTGAGGTCGGGCAGGGCGAAGAGCTTGGAGATGCCGTTGAGGTGAAAGACCGGCAGCCGCGGGTGCAGCGCGCCCAGCGGCGGCGTGGCGGCGGCGCGGTAGGTAAACGGCGCAAAGACCTCGTCGCAAATCACCGGCAGGCCCAGCTGATCCAGCGCGGGCAGTGGCTGCGCGACGATCATGCCGGTCGGGTTGTGGGGCGAGACAACTAGCACCGCGCGGGTGCGCGCGTCGGCCGCCTGTAGAAGCGCGGCGCCGTCGGGCTGCCAGCCGTTGGCCTCGTCCATCTCATACGGCCGCAGCTCAATATGGTGGAGCGCGGCCAGATACTCAAACAGCGGGTAGGTGACGTTGGGCGCCAGGACATTATCGCCCGGCGCCGTCAGCAGCGCGAAGACGAGCGAGTAGGCCTCGCTGGTGCTGGCGGTGATAAAAATGTCATCGTGGGCAACGGTGAGCGGCGGCGTGCGCCCGGCGTAGTAGCGCTGAATCGCGGTGCGGGCTGCGGGCGCGCCGCGCGGGTCGGGGTGGTAGCGGCGGGTGGGCCAGTAGTCGCTGGCGGCGGCGTGCAGAATGTCGGGCGGAAACAGCAGGCCCTGCGCCGTCGGGTTGCTGCTGGTCAGATCAAGGTAGCCGCCGGCGGCCAGCCGGGCCAGGCGGGCCTGCTCGATCAGGTTCGGCGACAGGTCGCCGTCGGCAAAAAAACCACTCATCGGGCCATGATACACGACGACCACCGGGCGGCGTGAGCGGCCCAGTGGTCGAGAGCGAACGGTTTAAGCGGCGTTAAGCGGCGCGAACGGTGATCTCAAAGGTGCGCAGCTGCTCGCGGTAGGGCACATAGCGGTCAAGGTCACGCACGATGGTGACAATCTGCTCGCGGCGATAGGCGTCGTCATAGGTGTTCTGCAGCAGGCGGATGGCCTCGCGCCACTCGGAGAGCGGCTCGTAGCAGGCGCGGGCCTCGTGCATCACCAGGATGCCGTCGGCGACCAGCTCACGAACCGAGGTTTCAACGCTCCAGGGGTCACGGCCTAGTCGGGTCGCTAGCTGTTGGGGTGTAGCTGCGAGTCGTTCATGCTCGGCGTACAGCAGCACGATGGCCAGCTTGCACGAGGTGTTCACTGCATGTTCCAGCAGTCGGAGTACGAGAGAGTCCAACATTGGAGCCTCCTCCTGATCAGCATCGATCAGCCTATCAAAGTGGCGAGGGGTGAACTCGTCGGCTTCGCACGCGGCGAGGCGTGGGCGCGTGCTATACTTAGGTTGGGCTGTAGTATAGCATGTAGCACATAAATGTTAAGCCCCTGTGTTTGTGCAAGATTCATGGATCTAGCCACGTTTTTTCAGCAGATCAGTGCCCCGCCGCTCGCCGAGCGCATTGCGCACCGCGCCGATCTCCCGGCGCAGCCCGCCCAGTATCAAGCTCTACAGCCTGCGCTCGCGCCTGCCTTAGCAGCGCGCCTCGATCAGCTCGGCATCACCCAGCTCTACACCCATCAGGCCCAGGCCGTCACACTGGCCCGCGCCGGCGCGCACGTGGGCATTGTGACCAGCACGGCCTCGGGCAAGACGCTGTGCTACCACTTGCCGACGCTGGAGCGGCTGCTCGTCGACCCGCGCAACCGGGCGCTGTACCTGTTTCCGACCAAAGCGCTGGCCCAGGATCAGCTGCGCGCGCTGCAGGAGCTGGCGCACGGCCTGCCGCACGTGCGCGCCGCCGTGTATGACGGCGACACGCCCGCCGCTCAGCGGGCCGCAGTGCGGGCCAGCGCCAACATTGTCCTGACCAACCCCGACATGCTGCACCTGGCCGTGCTGCCCAACCACCAGAGCTGGCGGCGCTTTCTCGGCAGCCTAGCCGTGATTGTTCTCGACGAGGCGCACGTCTACCGCGGGATTTTTGGCTCGCATGTGGCGCTGGTGCTGCGGCGGCTGCGGCGGATCTGCACACTGTATGGCGCGCGGCCGCAGTTTGTGCTGGCCTCGGCGACCATTGGCAACCCGCAGCAGCACCTGGAAGCGCTGATCGGCGATGAGATTGCGCTGGTTGACCAGGATGGCGCGCCGCATGGCCCGCGCACGCTGATTTTCTGGAATCCGCCGCTCCTCAGCGCCAGTAGCGGCGCGCGCCGCTCGGCCAACACCGAGAGCGCCTTGCTGTTCAGCGCGCTGCTGGGCGCGGGCGTGCGGACGCTGGTGTTCGCCAAAGCGCGCAAGGTTGCCGAGCTGCTGCTGCGCTACACCCGCCAGCAGCTTGGCCCCGACGGCCCGCCGATCGCCGCGTATCGCGCCGGCTACCGCGCCGAGGATCGCCGCGACATCGAGGGACGCCTGGCGAGCGGCGCGCTACAAGGCGTCGTCAGCACCACCGCGCTGGAGCTGGGCGTGGACATCGGCGGCCTCGACGCCGTGATCAGCACCGGCTACCCCGGCACCGTCGCTAGCACCTGGCAGCAGTTTGGCCGGGCCGGGCGGGCGCAGGCGCCCAGCGTCGGCGTGCTGGTCGCGCTGGAGGACCCGCTGGATCAATACTGGATGCAGCACCCGGCCGAGTTTTTCGCCCGTCCGCACGAGCAGGCCTGCATCACGCTGGAGAATCCGTATGTGCTGGGCGACCAGCTGCGCTGCGCGGCCTACGAGCAGCCGCTGCGCGACGACGAGCTGCTGCGCTGGTTTGGCCCGGCGGCGCTCCCGCTGGCTAACGCGATGATCGCTAGCGGCGAGGTCGTGCTGCGCGGCGACCGGATTTTTGCGCCGCCCGGCAGCTATCCGGCCGAGACGGTCGCGATTCGGGCGGTCGGGCATGCGGTGGTTGAGCTGCGTGACGAGCGCGGCCAGCTGATCGAGCGCATCCCGGCCGAGCGTGCACCGGGCGAGGTCCATCCTGGCGCAGTGTATCTGCACCAGGGCGCCAGCTATTTGGTGACCTCGCTGGACTTGGCGCGCCACACCGCGACCGCACAGGCCAGCGAGGTCAGCTACTACACGCAGCCGCGCGATCAAACCGAGCTACAGATCGTGGCGGTGCGGGCGACGAAAGCGGCGGGCGCTACGGCCGTGACGTGGGGCGATGTGCAGGTGCGGCGCCAGGTCGTCGGCTACCGGCGCAAGGCGCTGTTCCACGAGACCGTGCTGGCCGACTATGCGCTGGAGCTGCCGGCCCACGAGTTTACGACGCAGGCGGTGTGGTGGACGCTGCCGGCGCCGATGGCCGCAGCGCTGCGCGCGGCCGGCGCTGATCTGGCCGGCGGCCTGCACGCCGCCGAGCACGCTATGATCGCGCTGCTGCCGCTGCTGGCCATGTGTGATCGCTGGGACATCGGCGGGCTGTCAACGGCGTGGTCACCCGAGACTGGCGCGGCCACGGTGTTTATCTATGACGGCGTGCCGGGCGGCGTGGGCATCAGCGAGCTGGGCTTTCAGTACATCGCCGACTGGTGGCAGATCACCGCCAATCTCCTGCGCGACTGCCCGTGCGCCGAGGGCTGCCCGAGCTGCGTGCAGTCGCCGAAGTGTGGCAACGGCAACCAGCCGCTTGATAAGGCGGTGGCGCTACAGATTTTGGAGGCGGTGCTGGGCGGCGAGGTGCCGTGGGTGCTAGAGCTAGGCTAGTCGCGGATCGTCGGCGGTGCTGGGCGTTGCGTCGGGCGCGCTGCTGGGCGCTGCGGCCTCGTTGCTCTCGCTGCCGTTGAGCGCTGGCGCCGGGCCGCCCACCATCGTCAGGTCATAGCTGGAGAAGGCGCCGGTGCCGTTGAGCGGCGCGACCGGTTCGCTGGGCGCCGCTGGCTCCTCAGTCGCTGGACTGTCGGCTGAGGGGCCACCGACCATCGTCAGGTCATGATTTGAGAGCGTCAGGCGGGCGCGCATCTGCGACAGAATGCTGGTGCCGCTGCCGTTGCTGCTACCGCTCCCATTGACCGCACCATTGCGATACGCCGCCGTGTCATTGGCCGCGCCGTTGAGATACGTTGCTGGCGCGGCGCCGTTGAGTGGCGCAGGGGCGCTGTTGGTGGTCGGCGGCGTCGGCGCGGCGGGTACGAGGGGCGGGGCGCTGATGGCCAGCCCTGGGGCCGGCGGCATCACGCTGGGCTGTAGACTTTCGAGCGGGGCCTTCAAGAAGGCTAGCAGCTGCTCGTGGAAGGGGTCGGGGTCATCATTCCAGGGAAAATGCCGGCAGCGCTCCATCGGCAGCACCGTGAGCAGCGGCAAATTAGCCCGCTGCGCAACTTTGATCTGGCTGGGGCTGACAATGTCGTCGCGGGTGCCGTGGATGGCGAGGGCTGGCACGCGGAGCCGCAGCAGGTCCTGGCGCAGGTCGGTGTGCATCATCGAGCGCATCGAGGCCCGCACGCTGCCCGACGACGGCTTGATCGTCGCGTCCAGAATCTCCAGCGTATTTTCCTCCGAGCTGCGGCCGAGCGCCCGCCGAAACAGAAATTTAGTCACCATCGGCGTTTTGGCCGCGAGGCTGGCGACGGTCTGGTTTGACATAATCTTGATGAGCGGCGTCAGCGAGGTGCCAACAATCGGCGCGCCGACCGTTACGACGCGCTCGATGCGCTCGGGGTGCTCAATGGCAGTTTTCAGCGAGACCATGCCGCCCATCGAGTGGCCGACCAGCGTCACCTTGCCAATGCCCAGCGCGTCGAGAAAGCGAATCACCTGATCGGCGTAGGCGCCAATCGAGGGGACGACCTCGCGCTGCCCGGTGTCGCCAAAGCCAATAAAATCAAACGAAAATGTGCGGAACGACTTCGAGGCAATTTCCATTGAGGGCAGCCAGTAGCGCCACGAGCCGAGAAAGCCGTGGAGAAACAGCACCGGGCGACCGCGGCCGAAGACCTCGTAATGCACGGCCTCTTGATCGATGAAAACAACACTCATGGCGTGGCGTCCAAACTGCACAGTTTATTTTAGCACAAAGCGTATCAGGACGGTATCAGGCGGCGCGGTTGGTGAGCGACGGGCGGCCCTGCACCTGTGAGCGCAAGCTCGCCAGACTCGTCTCGCGCTCCAGCACCGAGCGGCGGAGCTTCCATTGCAAGCTGGCAATCTCATCGGCCAGGCCGCGCAGGTGCAGCATCTCGCTTTCTAGCTCGGCCAGGAGCCGGTCGGCGGCGGGCTGTGGCTGGATCATCGGCTGCTCGATCTTGGCGTTGAGCACTGCGATGCGGTCCTGCATTGTGGCCAGCAGCCCCAGCAGATGGCCCCAGCTCTGGGCGTCCTGGGCCGGCACGGTCGGCGGCGCCGGGCGCTGCTCCAGCCAGTGGGCTAGCTGGGTCTGTAGCGTGTCGATGCGCTGCTCCAGCCGCGGCAGCCCGCTGGCCTCGGTGATGTCGCTGAGCGTAAAGGGCGGCTGGGCCTGGTCGCGCAGCTCCTGATTGACCTGCGCCAGCGACAAACCAATCTGATTCTGCCGCAGCGTGACGGCCTCCTGCTCGCTCAACACATCCAGCAGCATCTCGCGCAGCCGCGCCGAGGCGCTGGTGCTGTTGCTCGCGTGGCGCTGGATCAGGCGCGGCACGAGGACCAGAAGACTCACCAGCAGCACCACATTGAGGGCAATTGCCGCGAGGATAATAGGCAGGGTCATAGCGCTCTCCACGTCTGCTGCATTATACGGACTGGGCTGGCCGCAGCTGTCGTCGGGCGTTACAATTGCATGTCTTTAGATGCGAAGTCTGCCCAAAAAGCGCCCACTTGAGCGCTGGGATGGGGTGGCAACCGGGGCGCTGTAGGCCAAACCCTGGGCTTTAACCCGTGGGAGCCGTTACGTGTCGATTACACCGCGGCGCTGCTGTACAATGCTCTTGCTCGCGCCCCGCGCTAGCGGCATAAAGGTTGACACATGCAGCAAGTTTTGGTGATTGACGACGAGCCGACGATTGTGCAGCTGATCCGGCAGCGTCTGGAGCGCGACGGCTTTGGCGTGCAGGCCGCTGGGAGCGGCGAGGCCGGGCTGACGCTGATCGGCCAGCAGAGCTTTGATGCGCTGCTGCTGGACGTGGGGCTGCCAGGCATGGATGGCTTCGAGGTGCTGCGGCGCATCCGCGCGCTGGGCAATGCGGTGCCGGTGATTATGCTGACGGCGCGTGGCGATGAGATTGACCGAGTGGTTGGGCTGGAGCTGGGCGCCGACGACTATGTGATCAAGCCGTTCAGCCCGCGCGAGCTGGTGGCGCGGCTGCGGGCGCTGCTGCGGCGCACCGCCGAGGTCCAGACGCTGCGGGCCGCGGCGCCGACTACGACGGGCGGCCTGAAGCTCGATGAAACTCGCCGCACCGCCAGCTACCAGGGCCAGAGCCTCGACCTGCGGCCGCGCGAATTCGACCTGCTGTTTGTGCTCGCCACCCACCCGCACCAGGTCTGGAGCCGCGAGGCGCTGCTGCGGCGGGTGTGGGGCGGCGACCAGCACATTGACGCCCGGACGGTCGACGTGCATATCCGGCGGCTGCGCGCCAAGCTCAGCGCGATTGCGCCGGGCGCCGATCCGATTCAGACCCAGTGGGGCATTGGCTACCGCTTTGTCCCCGAGGCCAGCCCCGACCCCACGGCCTGAGCCGCGCTAGGCGGCGAGGCCCGCCGGCAGCGGCACGCTGGCGATCACGCGGGTGCCGCGGCCGGGCACGCTCTCGATGCCGAGCTGGCCCTTCAGCAGCGTCTCGGTCTGCTGCTTCATGACGGCGAAGCCCATGTTGCGGTGGCCGCGGCCCTCGGTCATGGCCTCGTTGATGTTGAAGCCGCTGCCGTCGTCCTCGATCATCACCTGCACCTGGTTGCCCAGCCCGTCCACCACCACGCGGGCCGAGCCGGCGCTGGCGTGCTTCTGGACATTGTTGAGCGCCTCCTGCACAAAGCGAAACAGCGCGACCTCGTAGTGGCGCGGCAGGCGAGTGTCGAGGTTTTGCACGGCGATGCTGACATCGACCTTCCATTTTTCGCTGAAGTCCTGGGCGTAGCGCCGCAGCGTCGGGATGAGGCCCAGGTCGTCAAGGATCATCGGGCGCAGGTCGAAGATAAAGCGGCGGGTGTCCTGGAGCACGGTGTTGATCGCTTTGCGCAGCGCGCCCAGCTCGGACTTGGCCTGCGCCACGTCGCGGTCAATCATGCGCTCGCAGATCTCGGCCCGCAGAATCAGGTTCGAGAGCATTTGGGCCGGGCCGTCGTGCATCTGCAGCGAGATGCGCAGGCGCTCTTTCTCCTGGGCCTGAATGACCTCGCCGATCAGCGTATCCTGATTGTCATCGGTCTGAAATGTGACCTGGTTGGCTTTTGGCTCAGGGTTCACATTGTCAAGAATATCGAGCAGCGTGTTCAGCTCGGTCTGGCGCTCGCGCAGGCGCTTTTGGCGATCCTGGAGGCCCTCAACCTGGCCGCGGATTGACACCAGTCGGACCTGCACCTCCTGCGCCATCACAAACACGCCGCGAATATCCTCTTTCGAGAAGCGGTCGAGGTTGGCCTGGACGTTGCGCATCTGGCTGCCGACGCTCATCTCGCGCTGGCCCAGCTTATCGGCCTCGGCCTGGGTTTGACGCAGCAGTCGCTCCATCTCTTCCAGGTCACGTTTGCCGCGGTCAAGCTCCTGACGATACGTTTCACGTAGCTCGTTGATCTGATCGGTTAGCGGTGGTGAATTAGTCACAACTACCTCCCTTGTGGGCTGAACGGGCGGGCCTGGATACTGGGCATTATAGCGCGGAAGATGCGGCGCTGCGACCGGCGCACGGCGGCGCTACAGGCGGCCGAGCCGCAGCTTCACCACGTTGATCAGGGCCTCGCGGACGATCGATTTGCTCATCTTCGAGGTGCCGACGCGGCGGTCGGGAAAAATGATCGGCACCTCGCCCACCTGGAGGCCAGCCTGCGCGACGCGGTAGGCCATCTCGATCTGAAATGAGTAGCCGTTGGAGCGCACGCCGGTGAGGTCGAGCGCGGCCAGCGCGCGCTGGCGGTAGCAGCGAAAACCGCCGGTCATGTCGGCCAGCGGCAGGCCCAGGATCAGGCGGGCGTAGAGGTTGCCGCCGCGGCTGATGATCTGCCGCGCCAGGCCCCAGTCGGTGGTGCCGCCGCCGCGCACATAGCGCGAGCCGATCACCAGATCGTAGCGCTGCTCGGCGGCCGCCAGCAGGTCGGGCAGATAGCGCGGGTCGTGCGAAAAGTCGGCGTCCATCTCGAAGATGAACTGCGCATCGTGGTCTAGGGCATAGCGAAAGCCGGCCAGGTAGGCGGTGCCCAGCCCCTGCTTGCCGCTGCGGCGAATCAGGTGGACGCGCTCGCTGTCGGCCATTGCAGCGGTCACGACATCGCCGGTCCCGTCGGGTGAGCCGTCGTCGACCACCAGCACGCTGAGGCGCGGGTTTGCCAACACCTGCGGTAATAACGCGGTAATATTGGGACGCTCGTTATAGGTCGGGATAATTACGAGACTGTCGGTTGTTAGGGCGCGCACTGCGGCCGTGGCCGGCGGTGCAACAGGTGACACTGACACAATTCGTCGTCCTTCTCCAATGGCATACACAGGTATGCCTGACTTCCAGAAGCAGATTGTAGCATATCTGCCTGGCGCTTCTGGCTCATGAAAGCAGTGCAACAGCCATGACGAACCGCCGCACCGCCGCGCTCACGCTTGATCATATCTGGGCGCTGGCCACGATCACTCTGGTGGCGCTGCGGGTGCAGCTGACGCCGATCGCGCCCCACGATTTCTGGTGGCATTTGGCCACCGGCCGGCTGATCGCCCAAACCGGCCACATCCCGACAGTTGATCAGTTCTCATATCTGGCGCGCGGCCAGCCGTATTTCAACCAGCCCTGGCTGGCGCAGCTTGTCATGTACGGCGGCTTTCAGCTGGGCGGCGTGGCGCTGCTGGCGCTGCTGCAGGCCGCAGTGATCGCCGCGACGTTTGCGCTGCTGCTCCGCGCATGCTGGGCGGCGCTCGGCTCGGCGCGGCTGGCGGCGCCCGTGACGCTGGCGGGCGCGCTGGTCGCGATGGATAACTGGCAGGTTCGGCCGCAGACCTATGCGCTGCCGCTGTTTGTCGGCGCGCTGTGCCTGCTGGCCCGCTGGCGCGCGACCGGCCGCGGCTTGCTGTGGCTGCTGCCACTTCTCATGCTGGCCTGGGTCAATCTGCACGGCACGTTCACGCTGCTGCTCGGCCTGATCGGCTGCTACTGGCTGGGCGGTGTCGTGGAGCGCTGGCGCCAGCCGCTGACGGCCCGCCTGGGCTGGGGCCAGCTGGCGGAGCTGGCGGGCTGGGGCGTGGCAAGCCTGGCGGCCACGCTGCTCAATCCGCGGGGCGGGCGGGTGTGGGGCTACGTCTTCAACTTGCTCGGCAACCGCTCGGTCAGCCAGCTCGTCACCGAGTGGGCCTCGCCGCTGCGCGAGCCAGCCGCGGCCTTCAACATGATCTTCTGGGCGCTGCTGCTGATCAGCCTGGCGCTGCTGGCGCGCTATCGCCGGCGCTTGAGCCTGACTGATGGGCTGCTGTTTGTGGTATTCACGGCGCTGGCGCTGCAGTCGGGGCGCAATATTCTGTGGTGGGGCAGCGTGGCGGCGCTGGTCGTGGCCCAGACCGTGCCGCCAGCGCTCACCGCGCGGCGCATTGAGTTGGCTGTGCTAAATCGGCTGCTCGCCGGGCTGCTCGCCGGGCTGCTTGTCGCGACGCTGCCGTGGTGGAAGGGCGATCTCGGCCTGCCGCCCAGCGTCGGCGCGCTGCTCAGTGAGGAGACGCCGGTGGCGGCGACGGCGCAGCTCGCGCAGCTGCCGGCGCCCCAGCGCCTGTTCCACGAGCTAGGCTTCGGCTCCTACCTGATCTGGGCGCGGCCGACGCAGCCCGTGTTCGTCGACCCGCGCATTGAGCTGTACCCGCTCCAGCAGTGGCACGACTATATTGCGCTGGGCCAGGGCCAGCAGGTTGATGCGCTGGCCGCGCGCTACGGCTTCGACGGCTGGCTTGTCAGCCCGATCACCCAGCCACAACTCGTGGCCGCGCTGTCAGTGAATCCGCGCTGGGAGCTGGTGATTCAAACGCCGGCGGCGCTGTACTTCGCGCCGCGCCGCTAGCGCCTGGTCCAGATTTCGCTCTGCTGGTCGCGGTACTCTTGGCGCCAGTTCGGCGCCTGCGCCAGGACCTCGTGGAGCTTGGGCTGCTCCTCACTGTTGAGCAGCACCCGGTCGGCGCCATACTGCGCCAGCAGCTTGAGCGACTGCTGGCCGCTGATGATCGCGATATAGTCCTCCCACTGGTGCAGCGGGTAGAGTTCGACCCGCGGGTCAATAAAGACCGGCTGGTCGGGGACGGCCCAGATCAGATAGCTGCCATAGCCCATCTCATTAAACAGGGTGCCGCCCGGATGCTGGGCCAGCCAGTCGGCCGCGGCCACTGGCGTGCTGGTCGCGACCAGCGGCGGCGCTGGCGGCGGCAGGATCTGCTTGCGATAGCCGTCCGGCAGCGGCAGTTGCTGAAATAGCCAGGGCTGCGCCAGCACCGTCGGGAGCAGTACAGCGCCGGCCAGCACCGCGTTGAGCCAGCTTGGGCGGGCGCTGCGTGCCGGGCGGGCGGTGCGCGGCCGGCTGCGATACAGCGCGTCGGCGAGCAGCGGCATGGCGACGCAGCCGTACCAGACCACCGAGCGCTGCTCGTGCCAGGCCTGCCACAGAAACGCTCCTGCCACCAGCACATGGGTGAAGCTCGGGCGGCGCTGGGCGTGGGCCAGCGCAAACAGCAGCAACAGGGTGCTGGCGAAAAAAGTGAGGTTGGCGTAGCCGCTCGGCGTCGGCGACTGCCACTCGATCACCAGCTTCTGGCTCGATTGGTCGGCCATCATGGTCTGGACGTAGCCGAAAATATGCCAGCCCCGCGGATTGACCAGCGTGGCGGCCAGGGTCGCAGCGCCCGCGCCATACAGCCAGGCGATCTCGCGCCAGGTCAGCGCCGCCGGGACGTGCCACAGCCGGCGGGCCGTCTCGCCGGCGGCAAAGAGGCCGATGAGCACCAGCCCGAGCACATAGGCGCCGTGGGCATTGACCCAGAACAGCATGGTCAGCGGCAGCAGCGCCAGTGTCCGCGGCCCCCACTGGCGCGCGACGTAGCGGCTCAGGACAATTAAAAAGAGCATGAAGGGCAGCCACGACCAGTTTTGGGTCCGCACGATCAGATTATTGATACTCATGGCGGCTACTAGGGTTGTGGCTAGCGCTGCCAGCCGCCACGAGCCGCTGCGGCGCTGCGCCTCCCAGCCGATCAGTGCAAAAAAGCTCAGCACGAGCACATTGCGGGTAAAAATCACTAGCTCCAGGCCGCCCAGCCGCTGGATTTGAAAAAACAGCCACTCTGCCAGCCAGGCGCCATAGACAAACGGCCGGTCGGCAGCAATCGACCAGCTGAACATATTCGTGGTCGGCACCCGGCCCTGCGCGGCGATGATCTGGCCGACGCGCAGATGCCACCAGTAGTCGTTAGGCACCAGCGGCACCAGGCTGGCGTAGGTGCCGATCATCCCCAGCACGATGGCCATATACACGTGTTCAAGCCTCAGCCCGCGCCGCGGCGGTGTTGTATTCATGCGTGCGGCTCCTGCCATAGCGGATAACGTTATCGCCCGTCGGGCGCTAGCGGCGGGTCCAAAGTTCGGCCTGCTGATCGCGGTACTCCTGGCGCCAGCCACTGTCAGCAGCGAGCAGCGCATGGAGCTTAGGCTGTCCCCGCTGGCTCAGCAGCACGCGGTCGGCCCCGTAGCGTGCGAGGAGCGCGAGGGCATCCTGGCCCTGGGTAATCGCGCGGTAGTCCTGCCACTGCTGGAGCGGATATAGCTCGATGCGCGGATCGATAAAGACCGGCTGCTCGGGAACGGCCCAGATCAGATAGCTGCCATAGCCCATCTCATTGAACAGCTGGCCGCCGGGATGCTGGGCCAGCCAGGCGGCGGCGCCGAGCGGGGTCTCGCTGGCGACGAGGGGCGGCGCCGGCGGCGGCAGCGTGAGGGCGGCATAGTCTGGTCCCAGCGGCAGCGCCCGCACGAGCCAGGGCTGCGCCAGCAGCATCGGCAGAAACAGCGCGCCGGCCAGCGCGGCAGTGGCCCAGCTACGGCGCGGCAGCATCCGGCGGCGGCCAGCGGGCGGGCGGCGCAGCGCCTCGGCGAGCAGCGGCATGCTGACGCAGCCGTACCAGACCACCGAGCGCTGCTCGTGCCAGGCCTGCCACAAAAAAGCCGTCACGACGAGCAGGTGGGTGAGGCTCGGGCGGCGCTGGGCGTAGGTTACGGCGACCAGCAGCAGGAGGATGCTCGCAAAAAACGTGCTGTTGGCATAGCCAGCCGGGGTCGGCGGCTGCCACTCATTGATCAGCTGCTGGATCGGCTGGTCGTTCAAGAGCCGCAGGACGTAGCCGAAAATCTGCCAGCCCTGCGGGTTGACAAGCGTGGCGGCCAGGGTCGCAGCGCCCGCCCCGTAGACCCAGCTGAGCTCGCGCCAGGTCAGTGCCGCTGGGGCGCTCCACAGTCGGCGGGCAGTCTCGCCCGCAGCAAACAGCGCGATCAGCGCCAGCCCGAGCACAAACGACCCATGCACATTGACCCAGAACAGCATGGTCAGCGGCAGCAGCGCCAGGGCGCGCGGTCCCCACTGGCGCGCGACGTAGCGGCTCAGGACAATTAAAAAGAGCATGAAGGGCAGCCACGACCAGTTTTGGGTCCGCACAATCAGGTTGTTCATGCTCATGGCGGCGGCGAGCGCCGTAGCCAGTGCCGCCAGCCGCCACGAGCCGCTGCGGCGCTGCGCCTCCCAGCCGATCAGCGCAAAAAAGCCCAGCGCCAGCAGGTTGCGGACGAAGATCACCAGCTCCAGGCCGCCCAGCCGCTGGATTTGAAAAAACAGCCACTCTGCCAGCCAGGCGCCATAGACAAACGGCCGGTCGGCGGGAAGTGACCAGCTAAACATATTCGTAGTCGGCACCCGGCCCTGCGCGGCGATGATCTGGCCGATGCGCAGATGCCACCAGTAGTCATTAGGCGGCAACGGGATCAGGCTGACAAACATCCCAATCAGCCCAAGCGTGAGCGCCATGTAGACGTGCTCGATGCGCAGCCCACGGCGCGGCGGTGATGCGTCCATGCGTGGCCTCTCCTATGGGATGGTGATCGTCCCAAGCTCAATCGTGGCGCCGATCTGGCTGCGCGCATCGGTGCTGGCCGCAAAAGGCTGCTCGCGATCATACCAGCCAACCTGCCAGCGGTAGCTGCCAGGCGCGAGTCCGGCGGGCGCCGCGACATCAAACTGCTCCTCCAGCACGGTCCCGGCCCGCCAGTCGGCGGTGCGCAGCAGCGTGATCGGCAGGTGGACGGTGCGGCTCTGGGCTACGCCGGCTAGCTGGCTGACCGCCAGGCCCGTCGTGGGCGCGAGGTCACGCAGCGCCTGCCAGCGCACCGTCGCCCGCCAGCGCGCGCCGCCGAGCGGCTCCAGCCTGCTGCTCAGGAGCGCCACCTGGTCGCCAAAGGTCGCGAGCGGCGCGGCGCTGGCGCTCACGGCGCGCAGCGTCTGCGTCAGGATCGCTGTCGCCGGCGCGTGCTGGGCCAGCGCGACCAGCCCATCCTCGGCCCCGACGACTGACCACCCTGGCTGCTGCAGCAGCGCGCCGACCACCGCATAGTCATAGTCGACGCCGCCAGCGTAGCCCGACCCAGCGACCGCCAGATAATCAAAGAGGACATCGGCATACACCGCGTCCAGCTCGGCAAAACGCTGGAGCAGCGCCGGCGTCGCCACCGGCGGCTCGTCGGGGTAGCGCACCAGGCTGAGCACCGCACGCTGCGCCACATGCGGCGCCAGGAAGTTCGATGCGGCGACCGGCGCGGCGGGCGCAACCGTGCTCTGGAGCCAGCGGTCCTTCAGCCGGTCGCGGGCGGTCTGGCCAAAGCCGCTCGCGTCCAGGCCATCGCCGGGCGCGCCGCGCCAAAACGCGATGCTGAGCGGCGTGCTGCTGAGGCCAATATGCAGCAGCAGCGCCGTGAGCAGCCACAGCCCGGCCAGCTCAGCCTGGCGGCGGGGTCGACGGCGCTCGGCCACCGCGCTGCTTTGTCGGCTGATGCCCTCCAGCGTGCCAGCGATCAAAAATGGCACCGCCAGCGCGTAGTGGTGGTAGCTATAGGCGTAGGCCGCGCCCGGCCCCGTCGTGATTGCGGCCGGCAGCATAATTGCCGCCGCCGGCGCCGCGGTCCAGGGTGCGCGGCGCCACAGCAGCGCCGTCGGCAGTAGCACCGCCAGCAGATTGATCGCCCGCTCCAGCCAGCCGGCCCAGCCGATCTGGCCAATGTTGGCGAAATAAAATGCCAGGTAGCCCGGCTGCGCCGCGCCCAGCGCGCTCCCGAACCAGCGGTGCAGCCCCAGCACCACAAAGCCGCCCCATGCGGCCGCCAGACCGCCGAGCAGCAGCCCAAACCGGCGGCTGGCGGCGTCGCTGAGGCCAAACGGGGCCGTGTGCGGATGGAGCAGCGTCAGTGCCAGCAGGCCAATCGGCGCGACCACATAGATTTTACACAGCAGGCTCAGGGCGGCCCAGGCCAGTGCGGCGGCCCAGCGTCGCTCGGCTAGCGCGGCCAGCAGCCAGATGACGCACGGCATCGCCAGGGTATCGCCGTGTAGATCAAACAGCACCGCGGCCACGGCGGTCGGTTGCAGGAGCAGCGCGGCGCTCGCCAGCACCGCGGCCGTGCTCGATAGGCCCAGCCGCCGCCCGAGACGGTAGGCCGGCCAGGCCGCGCTCGTTACCAGCAGTGCCTGAGCCGCCAGGAGCATCCGCGGGTCGGGCCACCAGCGAAATAGCGTCGCCAGCCCCAGGTAGATGACCTCGGCATGACCGGCGAGGCGGCTGGTCTGGCCATGCGCCTGGGTGAAGCGCAGGGCACCGCCCCGCGCGCCGTCGCTGATCGCCTGGGTCATATTGCCGAAATCAAGCATGCCAGTGTTATAGCCAGTGTAGCGCGCAACACTGAGCGCCGCGAGCAGGCCACCCCATGCCAGCAGCGCTATGATTCCAATGGGTAGCCAGGTTCGACGCATTGCTCCGCTCACAGCAGCAGGCCCGCCGTGTGGCGGACCTGCTGGATACTAGCCGATGTTGGCCGCGCCGTCGAGTGGCCTAGCGCCGGATAAATGGCATATAGACACTGCGGATCGTCGGGCCGGGGCCGCCGTTGGTGACGCACAGCCGAGCAATCGAGTCGATGTTGGTGCTGTCACCCACCCGCGGCATGATCGTGGTTGGGCTAGTTGCGAGCAGCGTGCTATAGGCACAGCTCGGTGCCATACTCGCCGCGCTGCGCGCCCGGAAGAACACATAGTACTGCTTCGGCTGTGGGCTATCCACCGCCGACAGCGTGATATTGCGCCAGATCAGCGTGTGCATGTCAGGCGATGTCGACACGGTGATGCCAGGGCTGTTGGTCAGCTCAATCTGTTCAAAGGTCAAGCCGCTCGGCAGGGTGTAGGTGATAGCAATATTCTCAATCGGCAGCACTGCAAAGCTCGATATCGTGATCGCGTAGGTCGCTGCCGCCCCAATCGGGATGCTGTTCGGCGCAACGGTCAACTCGACAGTCACCTGTGGCTGCACATCGGTTTGAGCGCTGGCGCTGCTCAGCCCAAAGCTGCCGGGCGATGACACCTCCCATCTCACGGCCGCGGTGCCAAATTGGTCAGGCGCTCGCAGATTGAGGCCCATGTTCAGCACGCCGTCGGCCCCCATCGGCACGTTTTGCCATACGACTTGGGTGCCGTTGGCGATGACCATTGGCTGCACCAGCACGCCCTGCGACGCATCACCCACGAAGGTGAAGTGGCCGGGTGCGCCAGGGAATGCCAGGGTCGCCGTAATATACAGCGGGTTGGTCTGGACATTGTTAACCTGGTTGATGCGCAGGGTGTGCTTCACAGGCGCAGCGGGTGGGACGTTCGCTGGCGACCCATTCGCCTGCAAGCTGATCAGCTGGTCAACTACCCGCAGCGCAATCTGGTCGCCCAGAACGCTGACGGCTGGCGCGTTCAAGTCAAGGCCCGAGACCGTATTCTCGTAGTTGCCAGTGAACGCTGGCGCTCGCACAACATATTTGATGACGACCTCGCCTGGCGCATCGATGGAGCCACCAACTGCATTCAAATTATTCCAGGTCAGCGTTGATCCGCTAATGGTGGGCGAGTAGGCAGTCGTCTCCATGCTTACGAACTGAAGGTTGTTATTCATCACGTCAACCACGCGCACATTGTTGATCGGCGTGCCGCGGTTGCGCAGCTTGAGGGTGAATGTCGCGAGCTGATTTGGCAGCACAACGCCTGGCGAGACTGATTTCTTAATCTCAAGGCGTGGGACAGCGGTAATACACGTCGGGTTGAGCATGCGATATCCAAAGCCACTGCTGTTAGGCTCCATGTAGGTATCATTACATGCGGCGCTGGTCGCGACCTGGATCGAGGCATCAAGTTGGAATACGGTTGTGAAGCGCGCGACGAACCGGCCGCCATCGGCGGCGATCGTAACATTCGGCCAGCTCAGCGTTCGCCCACCATTCGTCACTGTTGGGTTAGGTCCCAGCCCATCCATTCCCACAAAAGTGAACCCGGTGGGGAGGAGCGGATCCCGAACGGTGGCATTCGTAAGGTTGACCCGATCATCATTCTGCCACATGATCATCCAGATGACGGTATCGCCTGGGGTCGCCTGACTAATTTGCGTCAGCGTCCCATTGATGCGTTTGTAAGCAATCTTTGTGACGCTATAAGGTGGATAGATCGCCACCTCGCCGGCGTTGAATACATCATTGATCAAGGTTTGTTCGCTGGTGCCTGATACCGTACTATAGTGCAGGACCGGCGGAAATGTCCCACCATCAACCTGCACAAGATATTGAATGGTGCGCGTAACACGAGGCGGAACTAGAATGGTCCGATAGCGTAGCTGATGGGTGGCGGTATCATAGAGCGGATTAAGACCACCAGCCACGGTGGACATGTAGACGAAATTGCTATTGCTGTTGAAGGGCAGTTGGATCAAAACTTCTGTGACCAGCACCGGATCACTACTATTATTGGTGACATATAGTGTATAGGTAATAACATCTAGGGCCTCAGGGCTGGTGCGGGCTTGCCAAGATCCACACGAAGCTGAAGGTCAATTCGGTTGACAAGCCGTATGCCGGCACATTCGGGCAGCGGGATAATGGTAATCTGCTGCGCGCTTGCCTGCAAACCTGAGTCAGAATACGAAGCTGGGGCGTGACCTTCGATATAAACTGAGTATTGGAATGTGAAAACCATTCCGGCTGGGATCGGCGGCAGCGACCAATAGAGTGTTGGGAAGCCGGTGACGCTATCGGTGATGATGTTGGTAAGCATGACGCCCGGCGTACCAAGCTTGCGGAAGTCAAAGCCACGCGCTCTGATCGTATCTGTGATGCGCGCCGAGGTGATCGTGGTTGTGATGGGGTTTACGAATGTAACAGTATAGGTAATGACTGAGTCACGGAATCTCATCGCCGGGGTCATTAAGCACTTTATTGATGAGTGAGAGCGCACCAATATTGAAGGCGTCGCCACAGCGTAGATCCCGGAACAGTAATTTTCCTTTTCCGATGCACTCCTTGCTCGGAAATACTGTTGTGCCCTCAGGGAAATATAGATTGATTCGTACAACCAGCAAAAAGGTTTGGGTGGAGCCAGGTGTACTATTGCTCCACTGCCAAACGACCTTGCGGGTGCTTGGATTATAGACTCCCCCAGAGGACGCCGATATAAAGCTGGTATAGTCAGGAATAGTGTTGGTGATAGCGCCACTTGGCGAAACTATTGAGTCTGCCCGGTCAATATTGCGCAGAGTCAGTGTATAAGTAATCAAGCCATTGGGGTACTGGCGATAGGGAAATGCCTCAAATCTCATTTCGAGCAGTGGTGCGACTATCCGCACGGAAACGTTTGGGTTGGGATTGGGCGTGGTGATATTTGGGGTTTGGGTGGTAATCAGGGCGCTCATACCGAGCAGCAGCTGGTTACTGCCTGGGTTTGGCTCTAACCCGCGCGAGACAAATGTACTAATTTGAATCCGGCCATTGCCACGCGGCAGGTTGGTAAAGGTCCAGCGCGCATAGTCGTTTGTATAGGTAAATACCGCCGACGGTGAGCCAGGAATATTATTATAGACTGGCTGCGGCACGTTGCCTAAGAACTGTTGCCCGACCGCAAACGTTGCCGTCATGACCACATTGCTCAGGCTTTGCGCGAGCGTGTTGGTGTATAGCAGCGTGTATGTGATCGGCGTCTCAACTGTGCGGGTGACGGGCGCCTGAATTGAAAGCTGGAGCTGGGGAACATCCTGGACGATCTGCGGCTCGGCCGTAGCTGGCTGCCAGGTAGAACTCGAGGGTTTGCCAAGCAAGCCCAGCAGAGGAGTCGCCGCGGGCGTGGCTGGCGGGGCGACCGGCGCAGCGTCGCGCGGCTCAGTGCTAGGCGCGATGGCTGGCGTTGCCCTGGGCGTGCCAATTGGCACCGCGGGCTGTAGCGGCGGCGTGGGCGGATCGGCCGACGGTCCGGTGGGCGGGGCGGCAAAGGTGGTGGGCCACGCGGTAAATAGCATGAGCACTAGCAAAAGTGCCGATACGATACGCAGCGTGCGGGTGGAAGGCGATCCGATGGGCATAGGGGTGCTCCTACAAACTACCAACTGAACTACCAACGCGAACAATAGCGGGAACGTGGCCTCCAGCCGTGTGGCAAGGCCAGAAAGAGGCAGCCGCCCACGAGCACATCCAGGGCTGAGCAGCGCTGGGTTTGCAGGTCAGATGGTCTTAAAGCTCACGCCCGGCGTCGCTGGAGATTGGATAGTCTAACATACTAACAACGCAAAACTCAGCGAAAAGTCGCGGGCTGGGAGTCCTTGATCGGCATAGTACTTCTCGATAGAGTGATCTTGTGGGCTACGCTATGTCAGGGAGATTAGCGCCGCGGCGCCACATCTGGCTATGGCGTAGCGGTGCTGCGCGCTGCTGTCGTCGCAGTGGTGGCGGCGGTTGGAATCAAGGTTGGGCCAGCGCTTGGCACGGGCGGGACCGTTGCCGTGGTGGCCCGCACCGGCGTCAAGGCTGGCACCACCGGGGTCGGGGTGACGGTCGGGGCTGGCTGATTAATGATAAACCAGGCCAGCGTACCGATCAGCGCCAGTAGCACCAGCGCCACAAACAGCCAGCCCAAAAATGGCCGGCGGCCGCTATCGGCGAGCGGCGGCGTGACGGCCGGGGCGGGCGCCGGGCGGGGCGCCGCCGAGCGGGGCGCCGCCGGCGCGTGGGCAGGGCGGACCACCGGAATCTCGGCCGTTGGCTCATCGGCGGCCAGGCGCGCGGTGCGCTCGTGGCCCTCGCTGGTTGCAAAGCTGAGCTGTGCGACCTCAATGACGACCACGGTGATATTATCAGGGCCGCCCCGCTCGTTGGCCAGCGCCACCAGCCGCTCGACGGCCTGGTCAAGGCCCACCAGCGTCACCGCCTGCGCGATCTCCTCCGGCTCAACTTGGCCGTGTAGGCCGTCGCTGCACAGCACAATGCGGTCGCCGACCACCAGCGGCTCGCGGAACAAGTCAACGTCAACGTCGGGTCGGTTGCCGAGGGCGCGGGTAATGATGTTGCGATAGGAGCTGACCCGCGCCTGCTCGGCGGTGATCACGCCGGCAGCTACCTGCTCGGCAACAAACGAGTGGTCGCGCGAGATTTGTTTGACTTTGCCGCCGCGCACCAGCAGCGCCCGCGAGTCGCCGACATTAGCGACGATCACGGCATCGTTGAGACACACCGCCGCCACGCCGGTGGTGCCCATGTGGCCCTTGCCCTGCTCGTACACGGCCGCATTCGCCGCGATAAACGCCGCCCGCAGCGCCGCGCTCCGATCTGAGCCGGGCGTGGCATAGTAGACCTCCATGATCGCGCTGATGGCGACATCGCTGGCCGTCTCGCCGGCTGCCAGGCCCCCCGCCCCGTCACAGACCACAAACAAGGTCCCCTCAGGGCGCTCGGTGGCGTCCAGGCGGAAGGTATCTTCATTGTGGTCGCGAGCGCAACCCACATCAGTCAGGGCGGCGTGGCGTAGCTGCATAGGTGTCCTGTTTTCGTCGCTGGCATTATCGTAGAAGCGCACCGAATCTGCAACGACCAATCATGGTAGCGCTAGCCCTCGACCGGCACCGGCACGCGGTCGAGCACGGCCTGCACCAGCGCGGCGGGCGAGCGGCCCCGCAGGCGGGCCTCGGAGTTGAGCATCAGCCGATGGCCGAGCACCGCTGGCGCCAGCGCCTTGACATCATCGGGCAGCACAAAGGCGCGGCCGCGCAGGGCGGCGCGGGCCTGGGCGGTGCGGTGTAGCGCCAGCGAGCCGCGCGGGCTGGCGCCCAGCGCAATCGCCGGATCATCGCGGGTGGCCTGGACCACGGCGACGATGTACTCGCGGATGGCGGCGCTGACCCGCGTGTGCGGCACCGCGGCCTGCAGCGCTAGCAGCGTCGCCGCGTCGCTGACCGTCGAGAGCGTCGCCAGCGGGTCGGCCTGGTCGAAGCGCTCCAAAAGCTGGGCCTCCTCGGCGGCGCTGGGATAGCCCAGGCTCAGCTTGAGCAAAAAGCGGTCCAACTGGGCCTCGGGTAGCGGAAACGTGCCCTCCAGTTCGACCGGATTCTGGGTGGCGATCACCAGAAACGGCCGCGGCAGCGGGTGGGTCACGCCGTCCAGCGTCACGGTGCGCTCCTGCATCGCCTCCAGCAGCGCCGATTGCGTCCGCGGCGTGGCGCGGTTGATTTCGTCGGCCAGCACAATCTGGCCAAAAATCGGCCCGGCCCGAAATTCGAACTCGCTCTGCTTCTGGTTGAAAAAGGTCAGCCCGGTCACATCCGACGGCAAGAGGTCGGGGGTGAACTGGATGCGGGTGAAGGTGGCGTCCAGCGAGCGGGCCAGGGCGCGGGCCAGCGTGGTTTTGCCGGTGCCAGGCACGTCCTCTAGCAGCACGTGGCCCTCGCACAGCAGCGCGATCAGCAGCAGTTCGATCAGCGGCTGCTTGCCGACGATCACCCGCCCGATGTTGGCGGCCACCGTTTGATGAAATCCGGCGAGCGTTGGTTGTTCAGTCACACAGCCTCATGTTTCCTGATGGTGCGGGCGCCGCTAGCGGGCCGCCCGGCCGCGCCACCACTGAATGATCATCACCAGCAGCGCGCCGCCAAACACGGCCGCAAAAAACGGCAGCAGATGGACAAAAAATAAGATTTTCGAGGCCGGCTTGTCGCCGCCCGGCGAGAAAAACCAGCCAAATGCCAGCGTCTCCAGCACCAGCGCGGCGGCCCGGCCCAGCGCGAAGCGGTCCAGGATCGGCGCCAGGATCAGCTGGTCGGCGATGCCCAGCAGCACAAAAAACACAATGTTGGTCGTGATGCGCAGCTGGAGTGGCTGCAGCGACCGCAGCGGCGTCGACACAACGACAAACACGGCGACCAGCGCGGCCATGATCGCCAGGCGACCGGCGACCTGCACGGCGGTCGTGGCGGGGCGACGGGCAGAGATGTCCATTGGGCCTCCTATGGGTAGATGCGGTACAGCTGGCGCGGGAATGGAATCGTCTCGCGGATGTGGCGGGTGCCGGCGATCCAGGCGGTGCAGCGCTCGATGCCCATGCCAAAGCCGGAGTGTGGCACCGTGCCGAAGCGCCGCAGGTCGAGATACCACTGGTAGTGCTCGGGGTTCAGGCCGTGCTCGCGGATGCGCTGCTCCAGCAGGTCAACGTCGTGGATGCGCTGTGAGCCGCCGATGATCTCGCCGTAGCCCTCGGGCGCTAAGAGGTCGGCGCAGCGCACCACCTCGGGGCGGCCGTCGGCGGGCTGCATGTAGAAGGCCTTGACCGCCGTCGGGTAGTTGACGACAAAGACCGGCCGGTCGAACTGGGCGGCCAGAAAGGTCTCGTGCGGCGAGCCAAAATCCTCGCCCCACACAATCGGCGGCAGCAGCTCGATTCTCGGGCGGCACGGTGGCGCCCGCGGCGACGGCGGCATTGATGCGCTCCACGGCCTCGTCGTAGCTGATCCGCGGGAACGGCGCCTGGACATTGGCCAGCGTGGTGGTGTCGCGCTCTAGCACCGCTAGCTCGGCGGCGCAGTTTTTCAATACCTGCTGGACAATTGCGCTGACAAACTGCTCCTGGAGCACCATATTGTCGTCCTGGTCGGCAAACGCCACCTCCGGCTCGATCATCCAGAATTCGGTCAGATGGCGGCGGGTCTTCGACTGCTCGGCGCGAAAGGTCGGGCCGTAGCAGTAGACTTTGCCAAAGCTCATCATCCCCAACTCGACGTAAAGCTGGCCGGTTTGGGCCAGGTACGCGGTGCCGAGGTCAAAATACTGGGTGGCGAACAGGTTGCTGGTGCCCTCGGCGGCGACCGGCGTCAGGATCGGCGTGTCGTAGCGCGTAAAGTCGCTGCGGTTGAGAAAATCCTGGGCGGCGGCGATCACCTCGGCGCGAATGCGCAGCAGCGCGTGCTGCTTGGCCGAGCGCACATGCAGATGCCGCTGGCGCATCAAGAACTCGGTGCCGTGCTCTTTGGGCGTGATCGGATAGTCTTGGGCGATCTGCACCGGCTCAACAGCGGTCACATCCAGCTCAAAGCCGCTGGGCGCCCGCTCGTCGGCTCGCACCGTGCCGGTAATCCGCACCGATGACTCCTGGGTCAGGCTTTTGGCGGCGGCGAAAGCCTCCTCGCTGACATTCTTTTTGAACACCACGCACTGAATGGTGCCGGTGCCATCGCGCAGCAGCAAAAAAACCAGCTTGCCTTTCTCGGTCTTGTTATACACCCAGCCGGCCAGCGTTACGGTCTGGCCATCGAACTGGGCGATCTGGCGAACATAGGCGGTCGGCAGCGAACTCATAGTTTCTCTCACGCTAAAAGCAGTTAATTTTTGGTGAAGACCGCAAGGTAGGCCGGGTGGGGCTTGAGCCAGCGCCACAGCGCGGCCGGCCAAAACGGGCAGTACAGCGACTCACGGTTGGTGAAGCCGGCCGCCTCGATCACCGCATTGAACGCCGCGCCCGACGGCCGGTAGACATGCGTCACGTCGCTGGCGTAGGTGCGGTCGTAGATCCAGCCGGCCAGTGGGCTGGAGATCGTCGGCAGGTGGGCGACGAATAGGCCGCCGGGGCGCACGGTCTGGGACAGCACGGCCGCGGCCACCGCCGGCTGCGGCAGATGCTCCATGACATTGATCGCCACGACGACATCGAACTGGCCCTGGTACGGCAGGCCGTCTTGGATGTCGGCGGCGACCACATGGGCGCGCGCGAGGCGACGCTGCGCGACCGCGGCGGCATGCGGCGAAATGTCGGTGCCATGCAGCGCCCAGCGGTCATCGAAGCTGCCGAGCAGGTAGCCGAAGCCACAGCCGATCTCGAGCAGGCGGCCGCCGGGGCTGTAGTGGCTGACCAGCCGCCGGATCAGCCAATCGCGACCGCGGTCAACGACGGTCTGCTGCGGCAAGCTGCCGTAGAGCGTGGTGAAATAGTCCTGGCCGTAGTCGGCGACAGTCGGCGTGGCCATCACGCGGCCTCCGGCTTGCGGGCCACCAGCAGCAGCGCACCGCCGGTGCTCGCTTCGGCGCTGAGATGCGGTGCGAGCCGCGCCTCCAGCCAATCAATGTAGCGCTCGCGCAGCGGCGTCTGGCGGATCAGCCAGGTGATGGGCTGGAGCAGATTGCCGAGAATCAAAAGTTTATCGAATAGTGCGGTAGTGGGCGCCGGCAGAAAATGGCGCGCCTCGACCAGCTCCAGGCCGGCGTCGGCGAGCAGCGTCTGCCAGCGCGCGGGGTGGTAGAGGTGAAAAATCGTCAGCAGCCGCACGATCAGCTGGCTGTAGCGCTCGGCCAAGCGCGCGCTGCCCAGGCGACGCAGGACTCCCGGCACAAATAGGTAGTCGCGGAAATAGCCGCTGGGCACGGTGGTGATCAGCTGGCCGCCGGGCTGCAAAATGCGGCTAATCTCGCTGAGCATCTGTGGCATCGGTGGCACATGCTCCATCGCGCAGCCGCTGAAGACCGTCGCAAACGTCGCATCGCCGAACGGCATGGTGGTGGCGTCGCCAGTCAGCGCAATGCGATGCACGCCCGCGGCGTGAGCCTTGCGGACGCGGCCGGGCAGGATGTCGATGCCCGCGGTCAGCTGCTCGTCAAACACCAGCCGGGCGAAGACGCCATCGCCGCAGCCCAGATCAAGCGCGGGCGCCGGATAGTCGTACTCACGAAATAAACGCCACTCAACCGCTTTCCATAGCGCATGGTCAGGCGGCGAGTGGCGAAGGTAAAAGCGCAGCACTGCGGCGGCGCTGGTAAACGCATGAGCCGGAACGGGCGGCAAGGGCATACTCCTTTAAGCCGCGCAAGTATGCCATAGGTGGGCAGGGGTGACAAGCACCGGCCAGCTAGGCTGGCCAGTCCGGCGTGGCGCTAGCGGTGCAGCCAGGCGGCCGGGATGCGGGCGGCGCGGCGCAGCGGCACGAGCAGTGTCTTGAGCAGCCCGACATAGGTGTTGGCGATCGCGACGCGGTTGAGCATCAGCGGCGCCGCAAAGATCAGCGCGGCGATCAGCGGCAGGTAGAAGACAAAGCCTAGCCACTTCACCAGAAAAAAGCTGACGAGCGCCACGCCAATCAGCGTGTTGAGCAGCGCCAGCCCCAGCTCGCGCCGCTGCATGCTGCGCACCAGCTCGGGGGCGTTGCCGACGAGCAGCATGGCGCCAGTCACGAGCGCGAGGCCGGCCTGAGTCACCGCTACCGACAGGCCGTACACCAGCAGGCCCGCGAGGAGCACACCAACTGCGATCGCAATATAGATGGTGCGCGAGGATAAATTCCAATTCATGCTGCGTCTCCTTTGTATTCAGCGCAAGCATTCGACGTGCCAGGCTCGACAAAGTTGCAGCTACTCGAAGACCGGCTTAACCCGGAAATAGTCGCCCTCGCGGTCGGGCGCGGCGGCCAGCACGGTCTCGACCGGCAGCGAGGCGGTCACTGCGTCGGGGCGCACAACGTTGACGACATCCGTGACCTGCGCCGTCGGCTCAACGCCGCTCACATCCACAGTCTGAAGCATGTTTACATAGTCCAGAATCGCCGACATCTGCTGCTGCATTTTGGCCAGCTTCGTCGTCCTCAAGGTGCAGGCGGGCGAGGCGGGCGACATGCCGCACATCATCAAGTGAAAGTGTCATAGCTCCTCCATCGGTGCTATTGTACACGACCGTCGGCGTAACACGTGGCAACACATCGCTGCTAGCTTGCGCCGCACGAACCTGGCTATACTACAGCTATGAAACGATTTATTGCACCACTTTTGCTGCTGGTTGTGCTGGCGGGGGGCGGCGGGCTGTATGTGACGCAGCGCGGCCCCAGCTACCCAGCCTACACGCCGCTTGGACCAGGCGACCTCTATGTCGGCCTGGGTAACTCGTTGGGCGCCGGCTGGAACGCCCAGGTCGGCCAGGGCTTCGCCGACCGGCTGGCGGCCCGCTTGCAGACGACGCAGCCCACGCTGAAGCTGCACAACTTTGCTATACCGGGCGAGACGACCTCGTCGTTTGGCACCGGCCAGCTGCCGCGGGCGCTGCGCTTTATCGCCGAGCAGCGCGCCGCCGGCCGGCGTGTCTCGCCGATCACGATCAGCATTGGCGGCAACGATGCCCGCAACGCCGAGCGCCGCCCGGCCGCCGAGCGCCAGCAAGTCATGGCGCGGGTCCAGCAGAATCTGGCCAGCGAGCTTGACCAACTGCTGGCGGCGACCACAGGGCCAAACGGCGAGCGCACCGCCGACATCGTGGTGATGAACTACTACAATCCGTGGGGCGGCGATCCGGCCAACACCGCGTCGCCGGCGTACTGGGCCAACCAGCTCAACCAGGCGATTGCCAACGCCGCCGGGCCGCGCAAGGTGCCGGTCGCCGACGTGTTCACACCCTTCGAGGGCGGCAAGGCGTATGTCTGGACGTTTATTGCGACCGGCGATATTCACGCCAACAACCAGGGCCACCAGGTGATCGCCGACCAGTTTTGGCAGGCGCTCCAGTACAAATAGCCGAGCGCAGCGCTCCTTAAACGGACAGCGCGCCGAATCCGCAAGGATCGGCGCGCTGCTGTGCTAGCCGCTGGTGGCTACTCGGTGGCTTTGTCGGGGTCCTCGACGGTCTCAGCCGGGGCGTCTTCCTCGGCCGTCGCCGCAACCTCGGAGGCGGTGCTCGACGGGTTGATCGTGACGATGGCGGTGTCGGCCGGCGTCAAAATCTCAATTGCGCCTTGGAGCTTGAGGTCGGAGACGTGCAGCGGGGTGTTGTAGTCGGTGATGCCGCTAATGTCGACCTCGATGGCCTGCGGCAGGTCGCCGGGCAGCGCCCGCACATGCAGGTTGGGGAGCAGGATGTTCATCATGCCGCCCTGTTTGTCGACCAGTTGGTTCGAGCCAACCGTGGCGACCGGCACATCGGCCATGATCTGCACGCGCATATCAACCACATGGAAATCAACATGTAGCCAGACGCGCGAGATTGGGTGGCGCTGAATCTCGCGGATAAAGCCGCGCAGCACGCCGGTCGGCGTCTTCAGCTCGAGCAGGCCGCTCTTGCCAGCCTTTTGATAGACCTTGCCAAAAATGCGGGCGTCGGTAACATAGTTTTCGGATTTAACGCCTTTGCCGCAGATCGAGGCGGGGACGAGGCCCTGCGTGCGCAGGTGCTTGACCTTCTTGCCAACGACCGTGCGTGGCTCCAATGTGAGCGAAAGATTGTCCATACAGTCTGGCTCCTCCTATGAGCTACTGCTGTGCTGGGATGACCCAAAGCGCGTTATTATAGCATGGCTTGCTGGCCTGCTCGTCCGCACCGAGCGGCGCTGGCGCTACGTGGCGGCACCGTGTGTCCCCGGCGGCCACAACAACTCTTTGCGGCGACTGCCCTGCCGTAGCGCTGCGAGCGGCGCAAAATTGGGACTTGCAATGCAAAATGAAGGTGCTATACTGCTGCCTCAGCTACGACTTTAGTTGGCTGAAAACTGGCCAAAGCGCCCGCCGCTCGATAGTGCAAAAGTTGCTCGTCTTAATGGTGGCGCAGCCGGCCCGGCCCTGTCGGGCCACCTCAACAATGGTACAAATAAACCCATTTGTACACGTGTCACAGCTGTGGGAAGTCCCTACAGTGTAGTTGGAGGACAAACTCATGCGGCACACACGGTTTTCAACGGCGATGGTTCTGAGCAGTTTGGTTCTCGCGGCGTGCGGCGGCGGCACGACGGCGACCACGCCAACGACAGTTGGTGGAAACGCTTCCAATGTCACTGGGGCGCCCGTTGCAACAGCAATGCCAGCCCCGACGACGGCGGCGGCCCCAACCACCGCGGCCGCCACGATGCCCGCCGCCACGGCGATGACCAGCGACACGGCCATGAGCGGCGGCACCGGCACGATGGACTGGAGCAAAGTTGGCACTGAGCTGGCCGACGCTTACGCCGGCAAGTACAAAGGTACCAAAGTCACGATGTTCGGGCCGTTTGCCGACCAGGACGCCGTCAAATTCAACGCCGGCATGAAATCGTTCCAGGATGCGACCGGCATCACGGTGCAGTACGAGGGTTCGAAAGAGTTTGAGGCGACGATTTCGATCCGCGTCAACGGCGGCAGCGCCCCCGACATCGCCGACTTCCCGCAGCCCGGCCTGATGGCGAACTTCGCCAAAACTGGCAAAGTCCTCGACGCCAGCAAATTCATCAAGGCCGACTGGCTCAAACAGAACTATAACCAGGGCTGGCTCGATATCGCCACCGTCAAAACCGACAAAGGCCCGGTCCTCGGCGGCATTTTCCAGCGTGTCAACAGCAAAAGCCTGGTCTGGTATCCCAAGAAGGCCTTCGACGAGGCCGGCTATAAAATCCCGCAGACTTGGGACGAGATGACCGCCCTCATGGATCAGATCGTCAAGGACGGCGACACCCCGTGGTGCATTGGCATCCAGAGCGGCGCCGCGACCGGCTGGGCCGCGACCGACTGGATGGAAGACATCATGCTCCGCACAACCTCGCTGGAGAACTACGATAAGTGGGTCAGCGGTGAGCTGCCCTTCACCGATCCGACGGTCAAGGCTGCCGCCAAGCGCATGTCGGACATCTGGTTCAACGACAAATATGTTAACGGCGGCCGGGCGTCGATTGTCAGCACGAACTTTGGCGATGCGCCCAAGGGCATGTTCGACAACCCAACCAAATGCTGGCTGCACCACCAGGGCAACTTTATCGTCAGCTTTTTCCCGGCCAGTGCCAAGCCCGGTGTCGACTACAGCTTTTTCTACCTGCCGCCGATTGATCCGCAGTACGGCAAGCCGGTGCTGGTGGGCGGCGATGTGATGTCGGCCTTCAATGACCGCCCCGAGGTCCGCGCGGTGCTGGAATACTTCACGACCTTCGACTCGCTGCGCGGCTGGGCCGCCGCCGGCGGTGCCGTCTCACCGCACAAGGACTCGGACCTCAGCGCCTACACCAATGAAATTGACCGCGGCGTGGCCGAGATCATTCTCAACGCCTCCAGCGTGCGCTTCGATGGCTCGGACTTGATGCCGGGCGAGGTTGGTGCCGGCTCGTTCTGGAAGGGTATGACCGACTATGTGAGCGGCTCGGTTGACCTCGACAAGGCCATGGATGAGATTCAGGCCGGCTGGACGAACGTCAAAAAATAGCTGATTCGGATTTTGGGAGCGGGCCAGCAGTGGCCCGCTCCTCGCATTGCAGTCCCTGCCCATGACCGGCGCCGGGCTGTGGCTGGCCGGTGTGATCGATGGAGATACTATGCAACGCATCCCCGAAGTCGAAGCTCAGCCCCGCGAACGTATTGCGCTTTCTGGACGCTCGCTCGGTCGGCTCCTCGCGGCAGGGGCTGGTCTTGCCCTCACGCTTTTCCTCCTCTGGCAAGGCTTTTTATTTTTGCGCACGCCGCCGAACTCACTGTCGCAGATCCTCATCACGCTGATCGCGATTGTCTGGGGCGTGGGCGGCGTGGCGGCACTCTACGCAGCTAGCAATGCGCTGATCGAGCAGCTGCCAGCGGCCGCCACGCGCGTCCTGCTGCCGTTTCTGTTTGTCGGGCCGGCGCTGGCGATTTTAGGCTGGTTTCTGCTGATCCCGACACTGCGCACGCTCTACACCAGCTTTTTTGATAATACCTCGACCACCTGGGTCGGCCTGCAAAACTACGTCACGGCCTTCACCGACCGCTCGATGCGGCTGTCGTTTCGCAATAACCTCTTGTGGATGGTGCTAGGCACCGGCGCCTGCGTCATGCTCGGCCTGCTGATTGCCGTGCTAGCCGACCGCAGCAAGTTCGAGACGGTTGCCAAAGCCATCATCTTTATGCCGATGGCGATCTCATTTGTCGGCGCCGGCGTGATCTGGCGCTTTATCTACGACTACGCGCCCGGCGGCCAGTCGCAGATTGGGCTGCTCAATGCGCTGGTCGTAGCGTTTGGCGGCTCGCCGCAGTCGTGGCTCCAGCTACTCCAGCCCTGGAATAATTATTTTTTGATTCTGGTCGTCATCTGGATGCAGACCGGCTTTGCGATGGTGATCTTCTCATCGGCCATCAAGGGCGTGCCGGAGGATCTAATGGAAGCGGCGCGGGTCGACGGCGCGAACGAGTTCACGATCTTTTTCCAGATCATTGTGCCATTTATCCAGGGCACCATTGTGACGGTGACGACTACAATCGTGATCTTCATGCTCAAAATCTTCGACGTGGTACAGGTAATGACCGGCGGCCAGTACAACACCGAGGTCGTCTCGACGCAGTTCTACCGTCAAAACTTCATCAACCAGAACGCCGGCCTCGGCTCGACGATTGCGATTGTGCTGTTTATCGCGGTGATCCCGGTGATGATCTACAACCTGCGGCAGCTGAATAAACAGGAGGCCTTCTGATGCGCAGCAACCGCAGCAAGAAAATCCGCTCGGCGCTGCTGGTCAACGGCACGCTGTTTGTGATTTGCCTCCTCTGGCTTATCCCGACGCTGGGGCTGTTTATCTCATCGTTCCGGACCCGCGAGGACATTTCCAGCACCGGCTGGTGGACCGTCGCGCCGCACCTGGAATGGCTGGCGGTTGAGCAGATCCAGCTTGATCGAGCGACCGACCTGTCCCAGCCGATTCAGGTGCTGGGCACAACGGCGACGAGCGACCAGCTGAACATCGGCGTGATGCTGCCCGATGGCCGGCGCGCGCAGTGGGTCAACCGCCGCCAGCGCACCGTCGCGCTCCAAACGCAGCAGTGGACCACCAACGCCCACTTTACGCTGGCCAACTACCAGAATGTGCTGGGCGGTAAGGAGTTTACCTCGGCCCAGGCCAATGGCAGCGTGAGCACTGAAAAAGGCGGCGATCTGTCAAAGGCGTTTTTGGGCAGCGTGGCGGTTGCGATTCCGGCGACCGTGATCCCGATTCTAATTGCGGCGTTTGCGGCGTATGGCTTTGCCTGGATGCGCTTTCCTGGCCGCCGGCCGCTGTTTATCGTGGTGGTGGCGCTGCTAGTGGTGCCGCTCCAGGTGGCGCTGATCCCGATTATTCGTGACTACAATCGGCTACATATCAATGGCACCTATCTGGCGGTCTGGCTGGCGCACACCGGCTTTGGCCTGCCGCTGGCGACCTACCTGCTGTATAACTACATCAGCCAGCTGCCGCGCGAGGTGCTGGAGTCGGCGTTTATTGATGGCGCGACGCCCTTCACCACCTTTGTGTACTTGATCCTGCCGCTCTCGATGCCGGCGCTGGCGTCGTTCGCGATCTTTCAGTTTCTGTGGGTCTGGAACGACTACCTAGTGGCGCTGATCTTTATCGGCGCGCAGCCGGACATCAAGGTGCTGACGATGGCGCTGGCCGATATTGTCGGCTCGCGCGGCCAGGACTGGCACCTGCTGACGGCCGGCGCCTTTATCTCGATGCTGCTGCCGCTGATCGTATTCTTCTCGCTACAGCGCTATTTTGTGCGCGGCCTGCTGGCTGGGTCGGTCAAAGGCTAAGGTTTGCCCTGCTAGCGACGATGGCCCAGGCAGCTGCCTGGGCCGTCGCTGTGTCTACAGCGTGGCGCGCAGCCGCACCGCCGCGTCGAGCCAGGCGCGGTCGCTGCGGGCCAGGCCCAGATGGTGTAGCTGCGCCAGCGGCTCCCAGTGCACCGCTGAGCTGGCCGCATCGGGCGGCGCCAGGTGATCGGCGCTGGCCAGGTAGATCAGCTCGGCCCATTCGTCAGCGGCGGACGCCCCGAGCGGCGCCGCAAACTTGCAGCCCAGCAGCGCGCTGACGGTCACTGCCCAGCCGCTGACGGCGCGCAGCTCGCGCCCGAGCGCGGCCTGCGGCTCCTCGTCGGCGGTGTGCGGGCCGCCCGGCAGCGCATGGACGCTCCCGGCAAACTCTACGATCAGCATCTGGTCGCCGCTCAGGACGACGGCGCGCACGGCCCGTACCGCGGCCAGCGGCGGCAGCTCGGCGCTAAGGTAGCTGGTGACGCGGTGGTCGCCGACCGTCTCGGTCGCAATCGCCGGCCGGCTGGTGAAAAAACGCCTGAGGGCTGTGGGCATGGCTCCTCCGATCATGCTTTGGTACAATCGGCGCAAGACTACCACGGAAAAGAGAGTGTATGAGCTTTCAGTATCCGCCCGCCCGCCGCGACGCCGCCACCGACGACTTTCATGGCACGATCATACCTGACCCGTACCGCTGGCTGGAGCAGCCCGAATCGGCCGAGACGCAGGCCTGGGTCGCCGCCGAAAATGAGCTGACCGAGCAGTATCTGGCGGCCATCCCGGCCCGCGAGCGCATCAAGGCTCGCCTGACCGAGCTGTGGAATTACCCGAAGTGGGGCGTGCCGGCCCGCTTTGGGGCGCAGTATTTTTGGAGCAAAAACGACGGCTTGCAAAACCAGGCGGTCGTCTACCGCGCCGGCAGCCTGGACGCCGAGCCGACCGAACTCCTCGACCCCAACCGGCTGAGCGAGGACGGCACGCTGGCGCTGACCAGCCAGCACTATAGCCACGACGGCGCACTGCTGGCCTATGGCGCCTCGCAGTCGGGCAGCGACTGGCAGACGATCCGCGTCCGCCGCACCGCCGACGGCACGGAGTTTGACGATGAGATCAGCTGGTGCAAGTTCGCCGGCGTCGCGTGGCGCCATGATAACAGTGGCTTTTTCTACAACCGCTTCCCGACGCCCGGCACGGTCGCCGCGGCCGATCACAGCAACTATAACCGCGTCTACTGGCACACCCTCGGCACCGCCCAGGCCGACGACGAGCTGATCTACGAGCGGCCGGATGCCAAAGAGCTGAGCTTCACGCCCAGCATGACCGACGACGGCCAGTTTTTGATCCTGAGCGTGTGGCACGGCACCGACACCAATAGCCGGCTCTATTATCGTCCAGCTGATGGCGGCGAGGTCGTGCGGCTGCTGGACGACGCCGACGCAATGTACAGCTTTGTTGGCAGCGTCGGGCGGCGGTTTATTGTGCACACCGACCGCGGCGCACCCCACGGCACGATCGTGGCGATTGACCTGGACCGCCCGGCGCCCGCCGATGGACCACGCTGGTCCCTGAGAGCGACGATGTCATTGACCACGCGCTGATCGTCAACGGCCAGCTGGTCGTGGCAGTAAAACGCAGCGTCCACCATGAGATTCTGCGCTATAGCCTGGACGGCACGCCGCTGGGCCAGCTCACGCTGCCAACGCTGGGGACGGTCAGCGCCCTCAGCGGCCAGCCGGGCGATGCCGAGCTGCTGCTGGGCTTCGAGTTGTTTTTGGCGCCGCTGGCCGTGCTGCGCTACGATTTCGCCGCCGATCAGCTCACGACCTGGCGGGCCGCGCCGCTCGATTTTCCCGCCGACGACTACGTGACCGAGCAGGTCTTTTTCCGCTCCAAAGATGGCACCGCGGTGCCAATGTTTATCGTGCATAAAAAAGGTCTGGCGCGCAACGGCCGGCAGCCGACGCTGCTCTACGGCTATGGCGGCTTCAATATCAGCCTGCTGCCGTATTTTTCGGCCGCGCGGCTGGTCTGGCTGGAGCAGGGCGGCGTGTTCGCGCTGGCCAACATCCGCGGCGGCGATGAGTACGGCGAGGCCTGGCATCAGGCCGGCATGCTCGACCGCAAGCAGAGTGTGTTCGATGATTTTATTGCGGCCGCTGAGTGGCTGATTGCGAGCGGCTACACCAGCGCGCCGCACCTGGCGTGCATGGGCGGCAGCAATGGCGGCCTTTTGGTCGCGGCCTGCATGCTGCAGCGGCCCGAGCTGTGGGGCGCGGTCGTCTGCCAGGTGCCGGTGATCGACATGCTCCACTATCATCAGTGGACGGTCGGGCGCTACTGGGTGGGCGAGTACGGGAACGCCGAGGCCGATCCCGAGCAGTTCAAGTTTATGCTGGCGTATTCGCCGCTCCATAATGTCCAGCCCGATGCGGTTTACCCGCCGCTCCTGATCACCAGCGCCGACACTGACGACCGCGTGGTGCCGGCCCACGCCAAAAAGTTTGCGGCAACGCTCCAGGCCGCCGGGTCGAGCGTCAACCCACTGCTGCTGCGCGTCGAAATGAAGGCCGGCCACGGGCTGGGCAAGCCGACCGCCAAAGTGATTCAGGAGGCCAGCGACATCTACGCTTTTCTGTTCAAGCACTGCGGCATTGCGGAGAAGTAGATAGCGCAGTGGCCGTCGCATTGGCTATGCGGCGGCCCGACTCAGCGCCGGCGCAGCTGCCTGATCAGCTCGCTGATCGCGGCCAAGAAGCTGATCAGCAGGATAAACTCGACGGCGAACAGGGTGCTGAGACCCCGGCTGCGGACGCCGGCCATCTCGGCCGCGCTGATTTGCCGCGCGATGCCGAGCAGCAGCGTGAGCAGACCTAGACTTCAGCAGCGCCAGCACCGCAATCCCAACGATGCGCACGGCGTACCAGGCGATGCCCCGCGTGGGCGTAGCGGCGCGCTCAACGCTCCGCGGCGCTGGCGGTGTGTAGCCCGCGGCCAGCGCGCGGGCCAGGCAGTTGGCCGCCTGCGCCTGGTCATCCACCGCCAGGCCCAGCAGATACCAGGCCTCGCCGTTGTCGGCCTCAGCGGCGACAATCTCAAGCAGCAGCGCCCGCGCGATGTGGCGCTGCCCGGCGGCCAGCGCGGCCCGCGCCGTCGGCAAGCTTTCGGGATCGATCACGACGTTCTCCTGGCGGCGACCAGCGCCCTGCTGGCCGCCGCGAATTATTAGCCATGCGCGCCCAGCTACGGCGTCAGAGTCGGCCGCGCTGGGTCGGCGTCCAGCGCTGGCGTCGCCGCACCCTGGCGCTCGTGGCGTACCAGCAGCGCCAGCGCGCCGAGCAGCACCGCGCCGCCGACGAGTCCGGTGGTCGTCAGTCGCTCGCCGAGCAGCCACCAGGCCAGCACGGTGGCAGTCAGCGGCTCTAGCAGCGTGGCGGTGCTGGCGACGGTCGCCGAGGTCACACGCATGCCGGCCAAAAATAGGCTGTAGCCCAGCGCGCTCGGCACCACGCCGAGGTAGACGAGCAGCAGCCAACTGCCCGCACTGTAGTTGGTGGTCAGGCTACCGCCCGCCGAGCACGCGAGCAGCACCAGCGCGCCGACGCCAAACGCGACGGTGTTGCTCTGAAGCGGATGGGCACGCCCCGCGAGCCGGCGCCCGCAGAGCGTCACGACCGCGTAGCCCAGCCCCGACCCCAGCGCAAAGGCCGCCCCGATCAGGGGCGCGCCGGCGCCGCGTGGCAGCCCCGCGCTGGGTGCCGCCACCAGCAGTGCCGTCCCCAGCAGCGCCGCGCCCAGCGCCGCAATAACTGGGCGGGCCAGGTGCTCGCCCAGGAAGATTGCCGACAGCAGCGCGACCAGCACCGGCGCCGTACACAGCGTTACCAGCGTGGCGATGGCGACGCCGCAGTAGGTGATCGCGGTCAAAAAGCAGACCTGGTAGAGCGCCAGCATCGCGCCGATCACGGCCATCAGCGCCAGATCGCGCCGCGCAATCTGCCAGGCGCGGCGGCCGAGCGATAGCCAGCATAGCAGCGCCAGCACCGGCGTGGCCAGCGCCAGCCGGAAAAAGCCGACCGATAGCGGCGTGGTCGTCGTGTGATTGTAGATGGTTTGGGTGGTGACGCCGACGGTGCCCCAGAGCGCCGCGGCGGCCATAATCAAGCCCAGCCCGCGCCGAGCGGCGCGCTGTTCAGTGTGCCCGTGCATATGTGCGATCCTTATCTTGTTTAAATCAGCCGACGAAACAAGCTCAGGATCGGCGTGCGACAGCGGAGCGGCCACCGCGGTGGCGCTCGTCGCAGCGGCGGCCGTCCTGCCTAGCGGGCAGCGACGGGTGGCGGCAGCACGTGGGCGGCGCAGAACATGCGATTCTCCTTGCGGGCCGTGTTGGTGCAGCGGCCCCGCGGATATTTTAGCAGACCGCGGCCCCGCCGAGATGATCGGCGGGGCCGGGTAGGCGGGGGCGGGCGCGGCTTAGAGCCTGTTTAAGAAGGGTCATTCAAGGTCGAAATGTGATGTGTAGCTCGGGAAATTGTGCCGAAAGTAAGCCAAAATCTGCTCAGTTTCGCCATTTTTCTAGCACTTCTTGACCTTCTTAAACAGCCTCTTAGGCGCTGACCGTGTGGCTATCCTGCTTGAGGTCGGCCATCAGGTGGGCCGGCACGTCCTTGTAGTGGTCGAGCCGCATGCTGAACGTCCCGCGGCCCTGAGTGATCGAGCGCAGGTCGGTGCTGTAGCGCTGAATCTCGGCTAGCGGGACGTGGGCGGTGATGATGCTGCGCTGGCCCTCTGTCTCGACGCCCATAATATGCCCGCGCCTGGTGTTGAGATCGCTGATAATGTCGCCGGTGCAGTGGTCAGGCCCGCTGATCACCACCTCGTAGATCGGCTCCAGCACGACCGGCTGGGCTTTCTGCGCGGCCTCGCGGAAGGCGTGCAGCCCGGCGCTCTTGAAGGCGACCTCTTTGGAGTCGACTGGGTGCTCTTTGCCGTCAAAGACCGTCACTTTGACATCGACCAGCGGATTCCCCGAAACCAGGCCGTCGTGCATCGCCTCGCGGACGCCTTTCTCAATCGCCGGCGCAAAGCCGCGGCTGATCACGCCGCCGACAATCGCCCACTCAAACTCCAGCGGGTCGGCGCGGCTCGGATCGGGCTGGAGCGGCTCGACCCGCAGCGCGACCTCGGCGAACTGGCCGGCGCCGCCGGTCTGCTTTTTGTGGCGGTACAGCGCCTCGCCTTTGCCGCGGATGGTTTCGCGGTACGGCACGCGCGGCAGCTCAATGTCCACGGCCACGTCGAACTTGCGCTTCATGCGCTCGGCGATGCTCTGGAGGTGCGACTCGCCCAGCCCCGACAGCTGCGTCTCGCCGGTCAGGACATGCCGGCTGATCTGGAGCGCCGGGTCCTCCTCGATGATGCGGTGCAGCGCCGTGCCGAGCTTATCGAGGTCGTGCTTGGCATGTGGCTTGACGGTGCCGGTGAACGACGGCTGCGGGTAGGTGATGCCGCGCAGCTGCAGTGGCTGATCGTGGTGACATAATGTGTCGCCGCTGATCGTCTCGGTCAGCCGCGTGATCGCGCAGATGTCGCCGGGGCCGACCGCGGCGACCGGGCGCTGCTCCTTGCCGCAGATCGTGTACAGCTGGCCGACGCGCTCGTCCTTGCGGGTGCGGCTGTTGTAGATCGTGGAGTTGGCGTGCAGCTCGCCCGAATACACGCGCACATAGCTGATCTTGCCGACATGCGGGTCGGCCAGCGTCTTGAAGACCAGCGCCGCCAGCGGCTCGCTGTGCTCGGGCTTGAGGATGCGCTCGGCGCCGCTCAGGAGATTGGTGGCCGGCTCGGTTTTGCGGGCGGTAGACGGGAAGCTGTCCAGAATGCCGTCGAGGAGCTGGGCCAGGCCGGCCATCGCGGTCGCCGAGCCGACAAAGACCGGCACGATGGTATGCCCGGCGATCCCGGCGCGCAGTCCAGTCTTCAGCTCGCCGGCGTCCAGCGCATCGGCGCCACCCTCCAGATATTTTTCGATCAGCGTGTCGGTGGTGACGGCGATGCGGTCGATCAGCGCGTCGCGGTGGGTGGCGAAGTCGGCCTCCAGCTCGGTCGGCACATCGGCGTCAATGAACGAGCCGTCGTGCTTGCCGTCGATCATCCAGGCGCGATGCTTGCGCAGCGAGACAATGCCTTTAAAGCTCTTGGCGGCGCCAATCGGCAGCTGAAGCGGGATGACCGCGGCGTCGAGTACAGCCTGCGCCTGCTCGACCACCCGCATAAAGTCGGCGTGCTCGCGGTCCTGCTTGTTGACGAACAGCAGACAGGGCACGTTAGCCGCCCGCGCCGCCTGCCAGACCAGCTCGGTGCCAACCTCGACGCCGGCGGCCGTATCAAGCACGATGACTGCGCCGTCAATCACGCGCATCGCCGCGGCTACCTCGGAGGCGTAGTCGGCAAAGCCCGGCACGTCCAGAAACGTGAACTTGTTGTCTTTCCACTCCAGCGGCGCGACCGTGAGGTTGATCGACATCCGGCGCCGCTGCTCGTCGGGGTCATAGTCCGAGACGGTGGTGCCGTCCTCGACCCGGCCCAGGCGGGCGGTGGCGTGGGCGGTGTGCAGCAGCGCCTCGATCAGCGAGGTTTTGCCGCAGCCGCCGTGGCCAAACAGCCCAATGTTGTGAATTTTTTCCGGCCCATACGTTTTCATGGTGGGATCCTCCTTGATACACACCAAACGTGGGAGAGAACGAAACCGCAAAGACGTGCCCAGAGGGCGCCCGAGCGCAAAGGACGAAGGAACGCAGGATTATGGTTATTGAGTTCGCACGATCCGCTTGATTGCATTAATCGCTGCGCCAACCACTGCAAACGAGAGCTGATTGAGCTGATCGTCAATCTCCATAGTTCCTCTAATCCCTCTTTGCGTACTTTGCGTCTTTGCGGTTCAACTTAAAACCTCTAAACCTTAGCCAAATGCTTCAGCCAGCAGCGACTCGGCGGCGGTGTAGGGGTCGATCTCGCGGGCCTGGACGCGGGCGAGGAGCGCCTGCTGCGCGGGGGCGCCGACGACGCGCGCCACGCGCTCCTGGACCAGCTGCTGCACGAGCTGCCAGATCTCGCGCTCGGCCCGCTCGCGCTCGCGGCCGGCCAGGCGGCCGCTGGCGGTGAGCCAGGCGCGGTGCGTGGCGAGGGCGTCGACAATCTCGGTGATGCCCTGGCCGGTCGTGGCGACCGCCGCGAGGATCGGCGGCGTCCAGCTGACCTCGTGGGTGTGTCCCAGCTGGAGCATCGTCTGAAGCTGGCGCTGGGTCTTGGCGGCGTCGGCGCGGTCGGCCTTGTTGACGACGAAGACATCGGCGATCTCCAGGATGCCAGCCTTGATCGCCTGGACATCATCGCCCAGCCCTGGCACCTCGACGACTACCGTGGTCTGCGCTTGGCGCGCGATCTCGACCTCGGCCTGGCCAGCGCCGACGGTCTCGATGATCACCACGTCGAAGCCGGCGGCGTCTAGGACGCTGACCACATCGCCGGTGGCGCGGGCGATGCCGCCGAGCTGCCCGCGGCTGGCCATCGAGCGGACGAAAATCTGCGGGTCGGCGCCGAGCGGCTGCATGCGGATGCGGTCGCCGAGGATCGCGCCGCCGGTGAACGGCGAGGTCGGGTCAACCGCGATGATCGCCACCGTCTGCTCGCGCCGCCGCAGCTCCAGCGCCAGCTCGTTGACCAGCGTCGACTTGCCGGCGCCGGGCGGCCCGGTCACTCCCACGACGTGCGCGCGGCCGGTGCGGCCGTACAGCCGCCCGATCGTGGTGCGCGCGTCGGCACCGCCGTGCTCAACCACCGAGATCAGCCGCGCGAGCGCCCGACGGTCGCCCGCCAGCACTTGATCAATCAGGCCCATGTCGTCCCCTTATAGCTCGGTGGCGCTGAAGCGCTCGGGGGTGACGTTGGTGCGGATAAACTCAACGATGTCGTTGGTCGAGGCGCCCGGCCCGTAGACTTTGCTGACGCCGTGGTCGCGCTGCAGAATCTGGGCGTCGGCGTCGGAGATAATGCCGCCGGCCACGACCAGCACATCCTGGCCGCCGCGCTCGCGGAGCAGCTGGGTGATTTTGGGCAGCAGCGTCATGTGGGCGCCCGACAGGATCGAGAGGCCGATCACGTCCACGTCCTCCTGGAGGGCGGCGTCGACGATCATCTGGGGCGTTTGCTGGAGGCCGGTGTAGATGACCTCCATGCCGGCGTCGCGCAGGGTCCGCGCGATGACTTTGGCGCCGCGGTCGTGGCCGTCGAGGCCGGGCTTGGCCACCAGCACTCGTATTTTTCGCTCCATTGCGATGTTCCTTTGTGTAGCGAGGGTCGTATGCGGCGATTGTAGCACCGTCGGGCGGCGCGACCAAACGCCCGGATCAGCGCGGCTTGCGGAACGGCCGGCGGCCAAAGAACATGCCGGCCAGGCCGCCGCGGTCGGACTCGACCAGGCTGGGCGTCAGCGCATCCTCGCCCGGCCGCTGGTCGGGCGGACTATCGAGCCAGCGCTGGCGGGCCGTGTGGGCCGCCTCGGCCAGCGTCGCCAGCGCCGCGGGATCGTCGAGCTGACGGTCAAGATCGCTGAGGCCCTCTTGGAGCTGTCGCAGCCAGCTGCGCACCGCCGCGCGGTTGGCGTGGAGCGCCGCGGCCGCCGATGCCGGATCGGTGTCGCCCAGCGCCGTCGCGCTCTGGAGCGCCTCGCCGGCAATCGGCTGAATCTCGGTCCAGGCCGAGCTGGCGCCCAGCGTGTTGAGCAGCGCCAGGCTCAGTGCCAGCGGCAGATGGGCGGCGCCGGCGACATACGAGTTGTGCTCGGCGGCGTCCATGTAGTAGGGCTTGGCGCCGATGGCCGTGACCAGCGCGGTCATACCATTGATCGCATTGTGGCCGACGGTTGGCTCGGCGACCAGGCAGTACATTACGTCCTTGAACAGGTCGAGCTTGGCCTGCGCCGGCCCGCCGCCGATCCCGGTGAACGGGTGGCCGCCGATAAACTGCGCCGTCGCCGGCAGGTTGGCTTTGGCCCAGGCCATCACCGGCGCCTTGACCGGCGCGAGGTCGGTGACGATCACGCCGACCTTGAGGTGCGGCGCGATGGCGGCGAAGGTCGTGGCCAGCTGGTCCTCGGCGACGTTGACGATCACCACGTCGGCGTCGCTGACGGCGGCGGCCAGATCGGTGCTGCCATTGTCAATCGCCAGGCGGCCGCGCGCGGCGTCGAGGACTTTTTTGCTGGTGTCCCAGCCGGTCACGCGCGGGCGGCCAACGTCCAAGATTTTCGGGTCCAGCGTCCCCAGCGCCAGGCCAAGCGACGCGCCCAGCGCATCCAGGCCCAGCACGGTAATGTTCAGTGGCACAGTCGGTGTCTCCTTTGCAAGCGGGCGGCTAGCCCTCGGCCGGCATCTGCGACAGCAGCAGCGTCTCCAGCAGCCCCACGACAATCAGCAGCAGCCCGCCGGTCAGCGGCGTGAGCACCCGCAGCCCGGCCAAAATCAGCAGCAGCACCACGAAGCCGCCGGCCTCGTAGCCCTGGCGCCGCGCCCGTCGCACATCGAGGCGCTGTAGGCGGTCGGTGAATAGGCGCTGGCCGAGCACAAACGCCAGCGGAAATACGACCGACGCCGTGGCGTAGAACGCGCCCAAAAACAGCAGCAGGTAGACCGGCAGGTCGGGCAGCTCCAGGAGGTTGCCGGTGGGCGGCGGGACAAACGCCAGCGTGTAGCCGAGCAGCGTCCAGCCGAGCGCGCCCTGCCAGCCCAGCCCGGCGAGGCCTAGCCGCCACTGGAGCGGCCCAAACGTCAGGAGCGCGGCCAGGAGCCAGCCGCCGGCGATCACAGTTTGCGGCGCGAGGCCGCCGAGCTGCTGCGCGAGCGGCGTGAGCTGCAGCGCGAGCGCGAGCGCCCAAGCTAGCGCGGCGACAACCAGGCTGACGCGGCGCCAGCGCCACGGTCCGCTGGGGGCCGGCGGGAGCAACGCTGGCTCGGCGGGCGCGGGAATCAGCGGCCGCGGCGGCGTGACCAGCGGCTGCGAGCGCACCCGGCTGGCCTGCTGCGCCAGCCGCTTCGCGGGCGAGCGCGGGTGCGCGGGCGGCGTCGGCTCCGGCGGGGTGGACACGTCTTGGTCAAGCACGGCGAATCCTTAAATCGTCGGCCGCTCGACCCGCGCGGCGCGCTGGCGCAGCCAGTGGTCGGCCAGGACCAGCAGCGTCATCGCCTCGGCGACTGGGACCAGCCGCGGCAGCACCGTCGGATCATGGCGGCCTTTGACTACGATCACCGCCGCTTCGCCTGCTTGGTTCACCGTCTGCTGCGGCTGCGCGATCGAGGCCGGCGGCTTGGCGGCGATCTGAAACACGATCTCGGCGCCGCTGGAAATGCCGCCCAGCACGCCGCCGGCGTGGTTCGAGGTTGGCAGAATCTGGCCGCCGGCGGCTGCGAACGGGTCGTTGTTTTCGGAGCCGCGCATGTTGGCCACCGCAAAGCCGTCGCCAATCGCAAAGCCCTTGACCGCCGGGATGCTGAGCATCGCTTTTGCCAGGTCGGCGTCGAGTTTGTCGAAGACCGGCTCGCCCAGCCCGGCCGGCACGCCGCGCGCCCGGACCTCGACGATGCCGCCCAGCGAGTTGAAGGTTGCGCCGGGCCTGCTCGACCAGCGCGACCATCTGCGGCGCGATCTCAGGGTCGGGGCAGCGCATCGGGTTGCGCTCGATCTCGGCCTCGTCAATGACTGTGGCCCGTAGGTGCATCAGCTGGAGCGTGTAGCCGATCACCGTGATGCCGGCGCCGGCCAGCAGCTTGCGCGCGACCGCCCCGGCCGCGACCCGGCCAATCGTCTCGCGCGCCGACGAGCGACCGCCACCGCGGTAGTTGCGCTGCCCAAACTTGGCGTCCCAGGTCCAGTCGGCGTGGCCAGGGCGGTACAAATCTTTGATCGCGTCGTAGTCCTGCGAGCGGGCGTTCTCGTTTTCGACCAGCATAGCGATGGGCGTGCCGGTCGTCTGGCCCTCGAACAGCCCCGACAGAATCCGCACCCGGTCGCCCTCCTGTTGCGCCGAGCTCATGCGGCTCTGCCCAACTCGCCGCCGGTCGAGATCGTGCTGAATCTCCTCGACGGTCAGCGCCAGGCCGGCTGGGCAGCCGTCCACGATCACGCCGACGCCGACGCCATGCGACTCGCCAAACGTCGAGAGTTGAAACAGCGTCCCAAAGCTACTACCGCTCATTTTTTCCCTTTCCGACCAAAAAATTGCGGCCAGGCCATGAAGCTCAGCACGAGCGGGATCAGCAGCACGGCGGCCGCGATGATGCCACCGACCTGGCTGCTGACGCCCAGTGTGTCGCCGACGCCAATGATGTCGCCGCCGAAGCGCGGTGACGAGACGACCGCCAGAACCACGCCGACCATGCCGATGAACACACCGACGAGCAGGCTGACGACCAGTGCCCAGCGCCAGCGCGCGATCAGGCCCATGCCGATCAGCGCGGCAACCACGGCGGTGCCAAGACTAGCGGCGCTGGCATTTTTGAGAATCGCAGCGTGCTGCTCGGCCGGCAGGCTCGCCAAAATATCCTGGAGCTGGCCGGGCAGCGCGACGGGTTGGGCGGCCAGCAGCTGCTTGCTGTAGCCCAGCAGCCGCACGCCGATCAGCGCCGTTATTCCCGCGGCGGCCAACCACAGCAGGACCAGCAGCCAGCGCGCCACGGCCGCAATGCGGCTCGGGCGCCGGGGGCGCTCAGCGGGCGCAGTGTCGGGCGCTGTCGCGTCGCCGCCAGGCGCTGTCGCCACCGGCATCGGCGTCGTCACCGCGCTCGGCGTGTTGAGCGGCGTCGGCATGCTGCCCAGCATGGCTAGTACCGAGTTGGTCGAGGCGGGCGCTGATTGCGCGGCTGGTGGCGCGGGCGCGGCATGGAGCGGCGCGGGCAGCGCAGCGTCGGCAGCGGGCACCGTGGACTTAAAGAATGGCATCTCAGGCATCGGCGCGTAGGCTGGCGCGGCCGGTGCACTGGTGGGCGCCGGCTCGTCGCTGACATTGCTGCCGATGTCGCTGAAAAAATCCGGCAGCCCGCTGGTCGTGGCGGTCGGCTCGTCGCTGACATTGCTGCCGATGTCGCTGAAAAAATCGGGCATCCCAGCACTGGACGGCGCGGCTGGCTGGTCGCTGACGGCGCTGCCAATCTCATCGAAAAAGTCTGGCATTCCGCTGTTGGACGGGGCCGGCGGTGTGGGCGCGCTGTCGCTGGCGGCGACAACACTAGGCTGGCCGGCGCTTGGCGGCGCGGGCGGTGCGGCCGGCGGCGCGGGGCTGGTATCGTTGAAAAAATCCAGCAGCTTCGACGGCGACGGCCCGCTGCTGCTGTCGTTGAAAAAGTCGAGCGAGCTTGGAGCCGGCGGGGAGCCAAACGGCGCCGGATGCTGCTGCGATGGTCCGCTGCTACTATCGCTGAAAAAGTCGAGCGGGTTTGGGGCTGGCGCAAACAGCGCCGGGTGCTGCTGGCGCAGCGTATCGAGGCCGCGCTGGGCGCGCGCATTGCCGGGGTCAGCTTCAGCGTGCGGCTAAGCGCCCGCAGCTGCTCCTGGGGATCGCCGCTCACGCCGCCGAGCCACAGCCAGGCCTCGGCTAGCTGCGGGCGCTGCGCAACAATGGTTCGCAGCGCGGCCAGCGCCGGCGCGACCTGACCGCTGCGGGCCAGCTGAATTGCTTGGGCTAGCTGATCGTCCACCCGCCTCCTCTCCTATTAGCTCCAGCCGGTCAGCCGGCGGCTCGTGCGCACCTGCTCGTAGACCGCGGCTGTTTGCTGCGCGACATGCTCCCAAGTATACCGGCTTTGCACCTCGCGTAGCGCATTGGCGGCGCGCTGCGCGGCCCACTCGGGGTGCAGCAGCGTGTGCGTGATCGCCCACGCCAGTGACCCGGGATCGCCAGCGTGGGCGGTGATCCCGGTCTCGTGGAGCTTCACAACCTCCTGAAAGCCGCCGGTCGCCGAGACCACCACTGGGCAGCCATAGGCCATCGCCTCCAGCGCCACGATGCCGAACGGCTCGTAGAGGCTGGGGAAGACGGCGACATCGGCAACCTGATAGAGCTGATCGCGCTCCTCGTCGGCAATAAAGCCGGTGAAGGTGAAGACATCGCTGACGCCCAGCATCCAGGCCTGGTGGCGCAGCTGATCGAGGTATGGCCCGGTGCCGGCGATGACGAAGCGCGCGCTCCGACACTGGGCCAGAATCGCTGGCACCGCATTGATCAGCACCTGGAGGCCTTTCTCGTGGACAATCCGGCCGACGTACAGCACCACCTGCTCATCGTCGGCGGCGAAGTGCTGGCGGAAGGCGCGGCGAGCCTGGGCCTCGGGGAATGAGCGGCTGGGCAGCTGCACGCCATTGTAGATCACATCGATCTTGTCGCCGGGGACACCAAAAAAGCCGTTGATCTGGCCGGCCATGAAGTTGCTGACGGTGATCACGCGCCAGGCCTCGTAGGTCAGCCACCACTCGGTGCCGTTGATGGCTCGCGCCTGCTCGCTCGCTAGCTGGCCCTGGCCGCGGCCGCGCTCGGTGGCGTGGACCGTGGCGATCAGCGGCAGCCGCGCGGCGTACTTAACCGCCACGCCGCTGTAGGCCACCAGCCAGTCGTGAACATGCACCAGATCGAAGCTCCAGCGCTCCAGCAGCGTTTTGGCCTGCTGCTCCAGGCTGCTGTTGCTGGTCTGGGCAAAGGTCACAAAGTCGTTGCCGTCGTGGGTCATATCGGGCGCCGCGACGCGATACACCCACACGTGGGGCGCGACCTGCTCCTCGGCCGGGCCGCCGCGCAGGTTCGGCGTGATCAGGTGGACTTCGACGCCCAGCGCGCTCAGCGCGGGCAGCAGCTCGGCGACGTGGCGGCCCAGCCCGCCGACGACATGCGGCGGATATTCCCAGGACGACATCAGGACACGCATCATGCTCGTGACGGGACGCAGCACGCTGCCTACCCGCTAATTTAGGCTGCTGATCGGACCTGGGCGTACATGCGGTAGGCCTCGTTGGCGCGGTCGGTCTGGCCCAGCGCGGTGTACATCTGCCCAAGCGTATAGTAAATCTGTGGATCGTCGCGCTTGAGGGTGATTGCGCGCTGCAGTACGGTCACGGCGCGCTCGGCGCGGCCACCAGCCTTCAGTGCCTGGGCCAGCTGCACCAGCATGGCCGGGTCGCGGATGTCGCGGGCCACGGCCATCTCAAACGCCTCGATGGCCGGCTGGAGTTTGCCGGCGGCCTGATAGGCCAGCCCGAGGTTGAAATAGTGCTCAGGCTCATTGGGCGCCTGGTCGCGGGCACGTCCGAACAGCGCCACGGCCCGGTCGAACTGGCCGGCAGCGATGTAGGTATTGCCCAGCTCGCGGATCAGCCGCGGGTTGTGCGGCTCGCTGCGCTGGGCTTGCCGCAGGGTATTGATCGCGGCATCGTACTGGCGCTCGCTGCGCTGGAGCTGGGCTAGCTGCAACAGCGTCGGCAGATGGGCCGGCTGGAGTTCGGCGGCCCGCTGGAGGGCGGTGAGGGCCTCGGGCTTGCGGCCCAGGTCGCTCAGGACGGTGCCAAGCAGGCGCTGGGCCTCGCCATCGTCGGGCTTGAGGCGTGTCGCCGACCGCAGCGCGTCGACCGCGGCGATCACATCGCCGTCGCTGAGTGCGGCGACCGCCAGGTTGTAGTAGGCCGGCGCCAGGTCGGGCTGGAGCGTGATGGCCCGGCGGTAGGCGTCAATCGCCTGCTCCAGCTGGGCGCGGCCGCCGCCGGCGCGTGCAAAGGCCGCCCGGATATTGCCCAGCAGATACGCTGTCTGGCCATCGGCGGGCGCGACGCGGCTGGCCTGCTCCAGCGTCTGGGCCGCGCGCTCGAAGTCGCCGCTCTCGCGCCGCAGGTCGGCCAGCTCGTGGTAGACCGCCAGCAGCTGGTGGTCAGTCTGGAGCGCGGTCTTGAAGGCCTCCAGGGCTGGCTCGGTCTCGCCCTGCTTGCGCTGGGTGCGGCCGAGCTGGAGCCAGGCGACCGCCAGGTTGGGCGCCTTCTCAACCGCTGCCCGGAACTCGCGGCTGGCCTCGGGCAGGCGCTCCTGCTGGAGATAGGAGTTGCCCAGCTCCAGGTGCGCGCGCGCGTCGGCGGCGACCGGGCCGGTCATGCCGGCCAGCTCATCATCAAGGTCGGGCGTGGTATCGCCGCGCTGCTTGTAGAGCTGGCTGAGGGCGGCGTGGGCCTGCGCAAAGTCGGGCTGCAGCGTGATCGCCTGCTCCAGCGCCTCAATCGCCGCGGCCGTCTGGCCCGAGCGCTGCCGCAGCAGGCCGAGCAGATAGAACGTCACCGCGTGGGCCGCATCGAGCTGCAGCGCCGCCTCCAGCTGGGTCTCGGCCTCGCTGAGTTTGCCGAGGTCGATCAGGATGGCGGCGAGGTCGCGGCGCACGGCGACATCGTTGGGCTGCGCAACCAGCGCCTGGCGCAGCGCGCGCAGGGCCTCGGCGGGCTGGCCGCGGGTCCGAGCAATCGCCGCAAAGCCGCGGTAGCTTTCGCTGAACTCGGGTCCAGCTCCATCGCGGCCCCAAAGTGCTGCTCGGCCTCGGCCGGTCGGCCGAAGCGTTGCTGGAGCACCGCCAAATTATGATGGGCCAGCGCCAGCTTGGGAGCCTGCTGCACTGCCAGCGCCAGCTGATCCAGTGCCCGCGCCGTGTCGCCCTGGAGCGCAAAGAGCACGCCGAGGTTGGTCATGGCGGCCGGCTGGAAGGCGGGGGTCTCGCGGACGGCGTTGAAGGTCGTGGTGGCGGCCGGCCACTGCTCATTGAGCACCTGGAGGTTGCCGCTGAGCAGCTGCGCGGCGGCGATCGCCGGGTCGGGGGTGCCAGTGCTGGCGGGCGCTACACGCACCGCCGCCAGCTCGTTGAGCGCCTCCTCATCGGCGCCGTAGGCGTAGAAAATCACGCCCAGGATCAGCGACTGGAGGTGCTGCAATCCCAGGTAGCGGTCACGCCAGACGCGCAGCTGCTGGACCGGCAGCTCAACCGTCTGGACGCCACACAGCCGCAGGTCGCTGGCCGAAACCTGCGGCTCGACGCGGCGGGTGATGGTCAGACGTGGGGCGAAGCGCACCGGCGCCGTGGCGCTGCGGCGGGTGCGGCCCCACAGCACCAGCTGCGCGCCGATCTCGCGGCCCAGCGCAATCGCGGTGGCCTCGCTGTCAACGTAGGGCAGCGCGACCAGCGTAACCTCGGGGATCGGCGCGGTGGTCTTGCCCAGCTGGTAGGTCAGAAAATCGGCCAGCTCCAGGCCGCCCTCGGGCAGCGGCAGGACGGTCGCGCCCTCCTCGTCCAGCACCGGCTCCCAGCGCGGGCTGGGCCGCAGGCGCTGGAGCAGCGAGCGGCGCGGGCGCTGCGTTTGGCGCTCGACCGCCTCGGCGAACGGGGCGATGCCGACGATCACCCGGCCGGTCGGGGGCTTGCGGGCGGGGAGGTTGAGGACGGCCCACACGGTCAAGATCAGCCCGCCGGTCAGGACGCGCACCGCGAGGCCAACAGGATACAGCGGGCTGCCAACTTGGATCGGGAGGGTTAGCAGCGCCACGAGCGCAAGCGCAAGCGTGGCAAAGCCGAGCCGCTGGAGGCGGGAAAGACGGGCAAAGATGGTGCCTGGCTGCATGCGACCCATTATAGCATTCGTGCTGTGGCGGCGGCAACCGCGCAACAACGGCCCAACGGCCAGGCCGCAGCCAGCCATTTTGGCTGGCTGCGGTGTGCGTGGGTAGGAGCGGTGGCGCTAGCGCAGAATCAGCGGCACGAACACTGGCGCAATGATGCGCTGATCCAGCGTTGCGATGATGTTACTGGTCGTGTTGGGCGCGGTGACGCTGACTGGCGTGGCGCTCGCCAGCGTCGCCTGATCCTGGTAGAACTCGCGGCCGTAGGCCCGGTCGGCGACGCGCGACCCAGTGCTGGGATCAAACTCCACTCGGTAGCTGCCGCTGGGCAGCGCGCTCACAGTATAGGCGCCCTGCGTGTTGGTCGTGGTCGTGCCGACGATCACGCCATCAGCGTTGTAGACATAGACCGTCACGTTGCTGACGCCGCAGCCGCCGGCACCAATGGCCTTGCCGCTGATGGTGCCGCTGGCCGCCAGCGTTGCGTTAATGTTGCTGGTCGTGGCCGTGCCAGTGACGGCCACCGGCGTGGCGCTGGCGAGCGTCAGCTGATCATTGTAGAACTCGGCCAGGTAGGCCGGCGCCGGCTCACCAAACCGCCCAACCGGCGTGAATTTGAGGCGATAGCTACCGCCCGGCAAGCCTGGGGTCGTATAGGTGCCATCAAACTGAGTTTTGACCGTGGTGACGAGCTGATCTGTGCTGTTGTAGACGGCGACCTCAATGTTTTCGATGCCGCTGTCGGCGGCGTTCTTGACCGTGCCGCTGATGATGCCGCCACGGACCAGGGCCGCATCAACCGTGGTGATGGCCGGCGCAACGAGATGCAGCACATCGGCGGTGGCCAGCGTCGGCTTATTGTTGTAGTACTGAAGCTGGTAGCTGGCGGCGGCATTATCAAAGCTGGGCGGCCCGAACGCCAGGCGGTAGTTGCCGGTGGGCAGGCCAATAAAGCTATACCGGCCGTCGTCGCCAGCGCTGGTGCTTCTGATACGTTTGCCGGCGGCATCGTAGAGCGTGACGGCGGCTGATGGGATGGGCGCGCCCCCATCGCCGCGCACGATGCCCTGTAGCTCGGCGCCACGGTGCAGCGTGTTATTGATGTTGGCAGTGACGCTCGGCGCCGCTACGACGACCGGATCGGCGCTGGCGGCCGTGGCTTTATCGCTGTAGTAGCTGCCGACAAAGGCGCGGGCGCTATTAACTGGTACATCGGTGGTGTCGAAGTAGACTTTGTAGCTGCCGCTTGACAGGCCCGCGATGGTGTAGTTGCCGCTGGCATTGCTAAACGTGACTTGAATATAATCGCCATAGATATTCTCAAGCACAACTTTGATGCCCTGAATCGGTGTGCCATTGTCATCCACCACCCGACCGCTAATCTGGCCAGCATTGACCAGCGCGACGTTAATGTTGGGCGTGGTGTTGGGCACGACGACCGTGATGGGATCGGCGCTGTTGGGGCTGCCGGGTAGCCGGTAGCTCGCTGCGGCGTAGGTGGTTGTGCTGGCCGTGCGGAGATAGTAGGTGCCGCTCAGCAGGCCGCCGATGGTGTAGGTGCCATCGCTCGTGCTGGTTGCGCCTTTGACCGCCGTGCCACAGGCATCGGTCAGCTCGACGTTAATCTGATCAACGCCGTTGCCGCCGCTATTGGTGATGCGGCCACTGACCGCGCCGCCGCGCGCGAGGCTAACGTTGATATTCAGCGCCGGCGTGGTGCCGTCAACGGTTACAAGGTCGGCGGTCGCCAGGGTGGGCTTGTCGTTATAGAATTCGCCGAGATAATTGGCCGCATCGCCCGTCGCGAAACTAGGGCTGAACTTGACCCGGTAGTTACCAGCGTCGAGGCTGGCGAAGGTGGCATAGCTGCCAGTGGCGTCCGTGGTGGCAAACCCAGTCGAAAAGCCGGCGCTGTTATAGACCGTCACTGAGATGCCGGCGAGGCCCGTGCTGGTGTCGGCCGCTGTCACGCGCCCGCTGATGAAGCTGCTGCCAGTGGGGCTGCTTGATCGTGCTGCGTGAACACCGCCAGCAGGCGTAAGGGCCGTGATCCAAACCATGATCAGCAGCGTAACGATGCTCATCATTCCCGTTCGTAGCGTGTGCATACCAACTCCTTTGGGCTAGGCTACCGCGGTAAGACAACTCCTCATTGTATTAGCACAGCAGTAGCACAGCAGTGGCACAGCAGTGGCATACAGCACGTGAAATCGCGATCTAGATACTCAGGGAGTTGGGTTTGAGGTAGCGGCAAAACTATAGCATATGGCACTATGAGTCGCAATATCTGGGAATACCATTAACAAAATAATAAACGGATATTGCTCCATCGCTCGCCGCGCTCGGCCAAAAGCCGCAGTCGCTGGGCGGCCGCGCATGCTATACTCGCGCTGTTCGCAAGGAGCTGACCCATGATGCAACAGCCGACTGTCAAGGTGCTACGCCGTGCAGGGACGTGCGAGGTAGCCCGCTAGCGCTTTTGCCCGCACCCTGCACGGCGTCCGCCGGAATGAGACCGCGCTGGACACGTAGCAGGAGTTTTCCACCATGAACGACACAATGCGCCGCTGGATGGACGAGGACGACGCCGACGAGATCGCCGAGCAGCCCGCCCAGCGCGAGGAGCCGGCCAGCAAGCGGCCGCCGAACCTCGACCGCCGCCAGAAAGAGAAGGAGTGGGGCCGCGCGATCGCCAAGCAGCACCGCGAGCGCCGCAAATCGGGGCTGGTCCGCGACAAACCATAAATCCTACGGGGCCACGTCGCAGGACGTGGCCCCGCCGCTTGCCCAGCCTACGCGGCGGCCCGCGCGCCGCGATTGCCCAGCGTGTAGGCCACGCCACTCTGGAGCGAGCTGCGCGTCACCACGTCGTCCAGCGGAATGCCCAGCGCGATCATGGCTTGCGCCACCTCGGGCCGTACGCCGACGACGACGACCTCCACGCCGAGCAGCCGGGCGGCCTGCACCAGCGCCAGCAGGCCCTCTGCCACTGGCGCATCAATCACTGGTACGCCGGTGATGTCGAGCAGCAGATAGCGGGCGCGGGCGGCGCTGATCGTCGTCAGGGCGCGGTCGCGGGCCAGCGTCAGCCGCTTGCTGTCGAGCGTGCCGATCAGCGGCATGACAAAGGTGTGGCTGGTCAGCGGCAGAATCGGGATGCTCAGCTCTTGGATCAGGTTCTGCTGGCGCTCAATCGTCGCCAGCTGCTCGGCGCTGCGCTGCTGGGCCTCCTCGGCGCTGCGCCGGGCCTGCTCGGCGGTCGCGACCTCGGCCTGGAGGCTGACCTGGGCCGCCGCCAGCCGCTCCAGCATCAAGTTGAAGGCGCTGGCCAGGTCGCCCAGCTCGTCGTTGCTGGCGACAATCGCCTTCTGGCCGACGTGGCCGCCGGCCACCAGCGCCGCCACGCCCTGCAGGTGACGGATCGGGGCGACCACCGTGCGGCTCAGCGCCAGAAACACGCCGACAATCGTGATCAGCATGGCGGCGCTGACGATCCGCGCCATGACCAGCGGGTCCTGGGCGGCGGCCGTGCGGGCGTCGTCCAGCGCCGCGCCCAGCGCATCCTCGAAGGCGCGGATCGCCAGCTGCGTGCGCTCGGTGGCGGTGTTGAGGTCCTCGGTCGTCTGCGTCAGGTCCAGCGGCTCGTTGCGCTGCTGCTTGCTGATCATCTCGTCGGTCAGCGCAAGCGTCGTGGCGATCTCGCGCTGCATGCTCGTCAGCCGCTCGGTCTCGGGGTCGGCGAGGGCGGCGCTGGGCTGGAAGCTGGCCAGCAGCGTGACCGACGCTTGGAGCTGCGCTACCGCCGTCTGGCGCGTCGCAATGTGCTGGGCGTCCTGGGTGATCAAAAATTGCAGTGTCTCGGCCATGACGGCGGCGTGCTGGGCCTGAATGGTGTTGACCAGCTGGCTCTGCGGCAGCCGCAGGCTCGTCAGCAGCTGGATGTTGTGGCGGTAGCTGCTGACCGCGCTGCCGTTCGAGGCGGCGAGGAAAAACAGCATGCCGGTGATCAAAAACAAGCCGATGCCGATCCGTCCGCGGATCGATCCACGCATACTGCGCTCCTGTACACTGGTCGCTCGTGCTCAGCGCTGGCGGCTGAGGCTAGGCTGGGTCGAGCTATTATGACACGATGTAGTACCGACTGGCAATTCGATTGGGCGCGGTGTGGAGGACATGGCGATGGAGCGCTTGGAAGATGACGGGCGGACGCTGTAGCGGCGCTGGACAGCGTGGTGTGGAGGACGTGGCGATGGAGCGCTTGGAAGATGACGGGCGGACGCTGTGGCGGCGCTGGACGGCGCGGTGCGTGCCGCGGGCGCTGGTGACGCAGGCCAGCGCGGTGTGCTACACCGCCGGCGGCCAGGTGCTGCTGGTGGCTGGGCCGAATGGTCGCTGGTCGCTGCCTGGCGGACACCCCGAGCCGCGCGAGTCGCTGCGCGCGGCCGTGCGGCGCGAGGTTTGGGAGGAGGGCTGCGCCACGGTGCTGGCACTGCGCTACCTGGGCGCCCAAGTCATCTTCGACCCGGCTGGGCCGCGGCCATGCTACGCCCAGACGCGCTGGTGGGCGCGGGTTACGCTGGCGCCCTTTGAGGCGCGCTTTGAAACCACCACGCGCTGCCTGGTTAGCCCGCTGGCGACGCTGACAGTGCTCGGCTGGCCGGCGAGCGAGGTTGCGCGGCGGCTGTTTGCCCAGGCCGCCGCGGTGGAGCGGCGCCATGCTTTGCCCAGCATGACGCACAGCCTGCTGGAGCTAGCAGTCCTCGGCCGGGAGCTGTGGGCGGGGATTGATGCACAGCAGTACGTGGATCAGCTGCGCGACGAGTGGGACGAGCGGCCATAACGATTACGGCGGCCCGCGATTTGCCAGCGCCGACTTTGTGACACCTTGCACACAGCTTGCTACAATGCCCGCACGGAGGTAAATCATGGTTGATCTACTCGTGCTGGGCGGCGGCCCGGCGGGCGTGACGGCCGCGCTGCGCGCCCGCGAGCTGGGCGCCAGCGTCGCGCTGGTGGAGCGGGGCCGCTTGGGCGGCACCTGCACCAATGACGGCTGTGTCCCGACCCGCGTGCTGGCCAAAGCCGCCCGCCTAATCCGCGACGCCGAGCAGTTTGCGGCGTATGGGCTGCGCGGCGCGGCGCCGACCGTGGACTTCGCGGCGCTGCTGCGACATACCCAGCAGATCGTTGATCAGGTCCACGATAAAAAGCAGCTCTGGGCGCCACCTCGACCAGGCGGGCGTGGTGCTGCACCACGGCTGCGGCGCGGCGCGCTTCACCGATCCCCACACCGTCGTGCTGGACGATGGCACGACGATCAGCGGCGAGCGGGTGATGCTGTGCGTCGGCGGTCACGCGCGGCGGCTGCCGTTTCCTGGTAGTGAGTTGGCGCTGACTCACAGCGATGTCTGGCGCATGACCGCGCTGCCCCGCCGCGTGGCGATCATCGGTGGTGCGGCGACGGGCTGCCAGCTGGCCGCGGTGTTCGCGGCGTTCGGCAGCGCCGTGACGCTGCTCGACTTGGCGCCGCGCATTGTGCCCGGCGAGGATGCGCTGGTCTCGACGACGCTCGATGCGGCGCTGCGGCGGCGCGGCATTGCAATCAATGTCGGCATTGGCGGCGTTGAGCGCCTGGAGCGCACGGCGAGTGGCCTGACGCTCCACTACACCGACCACGAGCAGCCCGCGACAGTCGAGGCCGACGCGGTGATTCTGGCGGTCGGCTGGCCCGGCAACCTCGAAAGCTTGGGTCTGGAGGCCGCCGGCGTTGAGACGGCCCGCGGCTACGTCGTCGTCGATGATGCGCTGCGTACCTCGGTGCCACATATCTGGGCCGCCGGCGATATTACTGGCCGCATGATGCTGGTCCAAAGCGGCACCGCCGAAGCCCGCGTCGCCACCGAAAATGCGCTGCGCGACGCCGGGCAAGCCTTCGCGCACACGATCGTGCCGCACGGCGGCTTCACCGACCCTGAATATGGCTCGGTCGGGCTGACCGAGGAGCAGGCCCGCAAGGCCGGGCCATGCGCCGTCGCCATCGTGCCCTACGCCGACCTCGACCGCGCGGTGATTGACGGCCACACCGAGGGCGTCTGCAAGCTGGTCGTCAACCGCGAGACCCACGCGCTGCTCGGGGTGCATGTGGTCGGCGAGCAGGCGGTCGAGGTGGTGCAGCTGGTTGCGGCGGGCATGGCGGCGGGCATGCGCGTCGAGCAGCTGGCCGAGCTGGAGCTGGCCTACCCGACCTTTACGGCGATTCTGGGCCTGGCCGCCCGCCAGCTGGTCCGCGAGCTGGGCATTGTGCCGGTCGCGCGGCCGTGGCATAGCTCGCCGCACCAGCGCCCGGCCGAGTGGGAGCGCCAGGTCGAATTCCTAGGAGCACGCCATGCGACGAACCTTGCTGTATCTTGTGCTGCTGACGCTAACTGGCTGCGCCGCTACTGCTGAGCAGCCCGCGCCAACCGCGCCGCCCAGTGCGACCGCGGCGATCATTGCTGCGGCGCCGAACTCGCCGACCGCCGCGCCCTCAGCGATGCCGCACCTGGCGCCCACGGCAACCACGCGGCCGTCGGCGACGGCGCGGCCCACGCTCACTGCAACGCCGGCCCCGACCGCCGACCCGTGGGCCAGCTATCGTCAGTGGACGATGGCTGGCCTGCGCAGCCGCAGCTACGGCGCCGGGGAGATCGAAATGGTCGCGATCATGGAGCGGCTGCCGACGTTTACCCGCTGGCTGGTCGCGTATCCCAGCGATGGGCTGCGCATCACGGCGATGCTCAATGTTCCCAGCGGCGCCGGCCCGTTCCCGGTGGTGATTCTCAGCCACGGCTACTATCCCATCGATGTCTACCAGACCGGCAACGGCACCAAGCTGGCCGCCGACTATCTAGCCCAGCGCGGCTTTCTAACGCTGTCACCCGACTTTCGCTCGCACGCCGGCTCCGACGACGCGCCCAACCCGTTTCGCGCCGGGCATGTCATTGATCTGCTCAATGCGATCCCGCTGGCGCAGCGCCTGCCCAGCGCCCAGCCCGGCAAGGTTGGGCTGTGGGGACATAGCAACGGCGGCGCAATCACCGCGAAGGCGCTGGTGCTCAGCGACCAAATCGCCGCGGCCGTGGTGTACTCGCCGGCCTCGCTGAATATCACCGAGGACTACTGGTTTCGCGTCGAGCGAGCTACGCAGCGCGGCGGCGTCATTGATCCCATTGAGTGGCCGGTGACGCCCGACGAGGCGCCGGCGCTGTACACCGCGCTGTCACCGCTGCCGGAGCTGGCGCGGGCTGCGGCGCCGGTCCAGATTCACTACGGCACGGCCGATGAGACCGTGCCGCGCACGTGGCCGCAGGCGCTCTACGATGGCCTGGTCACGGCCGGCAAGCCCGTCGAGCTGTTTCTCTACCCTGGCCAGCCTCACTCGCTCCAGGGCCAGCCCAATCTGCTCTATCTCAGCCGCATCGCAGAGTTCTACCGCGCGCACCTCGCCGTTCCCTAACACTCGACGGCGAGGCCCGATCTACACACATTCTTAACATCATTTTGCTACACTGCTGCCCAGGACATCCACGCGGCGCATCAGCCAGGAGCAAGCATGCAGCGCTACTACGCCGAAACCAACGCTGACCCAGCGCTGCCCGACGCGGCGGACGCTGATCCGGCGCCGTCGCCCACGGTCTGGCAGCGGCGCCGCGCTGCACTGGCGCAGCGGGTGCGGGCGGCGCGGCCATTCCTGGCTGGCGTCGCGGCCGCGCTGCTGGCGCTGCTGGTCTACCAGGGCTTGTTTCCCACGCCCGCGCCGCTCACCGCCACCCAAGTCAACGAGGCGGTCGCCCACGCGCTGGCCTCGGCCACGCCGGCGCCGCCGTACTCGGCGCAGGTGTACCAGCTGGTCCGGCCGGCGCTGGTGCTGATTCAAACCGAGGGCTCCGGTGCCGACGGCGATTCCGGGCTTGGCAGCGGCGTCGTGATCAACGACCGCGGCGACATCCTCACCAGCCTCCACGTCGTGACGCGCACCGCGGCGATCACGCTGACGTTCGCCGATGGCACCCAGTCGGCCGCCGAGGTGACAGCGCAGCAGCCCGAGCACGACATCGCGGTGCTGCGCGCCCGCACGCCGCCCGCGGGGCTGGCGCCGGCAGTGCTCGGCAATCCCAACGCCATGCGCGTCGGCGACGAGGCGTTTGTGCTCGGCAACCCCTACGGCCTCTACAGCTCGCTGAGCGCCGGCGTGATCTCGGGCTTTGATCGCGCTTTTCACCCGGTCGGCAGCACGATCACGCTGGAAGATTTGATCCAGGTGGATGCGGCGGTCAACCCCGGCAACTCGGGCGGCCCGCTGCTGAACCGCAGCGGCGAGGTGATCGGGATTGTGACCGGGCTGATCAACCCGTCCGAGCAAAACTTTTTTGTCGGCATCGGCTTCGCGGTGCCGATCACCATTGCTGGGGCGGCGGCCGGCGCGCCGCCCTACTAGCGACCAGGGAGCAGGCTGATGAGTAGTGCGGGCAGGTCGGAGCAGGGCGCGCCGCTGGAGCGGGTGCTCTACGAGGTCAAAAAAGTGATCGTCGGCCAGGATCATTTGCTGGAGCGGCTGATTGTGGCGCTGCTGGCGCGCGGCCATCTGCTGGTCGAGGGCGTGCCGGGCCTCGCCAAGACGATGGCGATTAAGACGCTGGCCGAGGCGCTGGGCGGCGAGTTTAAGCGCATCCAGTTCACGCCCGACCTAGTGCCGGCCGATCTGATCGGTACGCGCATCTACAATCAAAAGACTGGCGACTTTACCACCGCGCTTGGTCCGGTCTTCTGCAACCTGCTGCTGGCCGATGAGATCAACCGCGCGCCGGCCAAAGTTCAGAGCGGCCTGCTGGAGGTCATGCAGGAGCGCCAGGTCACGATTGGCCGCGAAACCTTCGCGGTACCTAACCCATTTTTGGTGCTGGCGACGCAGAATCCGATTGAGACCGAGGGCACGTATCCGCTGCCCGAGGCCCAGGTTGACCGCTTTATGCTGAAAGTGCTGGTCGGCTACCCCAGCGCCGCCGAGGAGTTTGTGATCGTTGAGCGCATGACGGGCGCGCTCCAGGCGGTTGAGCAGGTGCTCACCAGCGAGCAGCTGCTGCGCCTCCAGCAGACCGTTGACCAGGTGTATGTGGACCCCGCGCTGATTCAGTATGCGATCCAGCTGGTGACGGCGACGCGCACGCCGGCGGCGGTCGGGCTGAAAGAGCTGCAGCCGTACATCACGTTTGGCGCCAGCCCGCGGGCCTCGATCAACTTGATTCGCACCGCGCGGGCGCTGGCGTTTGTGCGCGGCCGCAGCTATGCGCTGCCGCAGGACGTGCTCGACATGGCGCCCGATGTGCTGCGCCACCGGCTGGTGCTGTCCTACGAAGCGCTCTCGGACAACTTAACCAGCGATGATCTGCTCGGGAAGATTCTGGGCCGCATCGCTGCTCCAAAGGTGCCGCTGCATGATCCAAACCGCGCCAACGCCTGAGCATATTCTCCAGCGTCTGGACTGGACGGTGATCCGCCGCCTGGATGGCCTGCTACAGGGCGACTACCGCAGCCTGTTTTACGGCTACGGCCTGGACTTTGCCGACTTGCGCGAATACCAGGCCGGCGACGACCCGCGCTTTATTGACTGGAACGTGACGGCGCGCATGGACACGCCCTACGTGCGGCAGTACACCGAGGACCGCGAGATCAGCGCCTGGTTTCTGCTCGATCTCACGCCCTCGATGGACTTTGGCTCGCTGAGTCGCCTGAAGCGCGGCCTGCTGATCGATCTGGTCGCGACGCTGGCGCGGCTGCTGACCCGCCACGGCAACCGTGTCGGCGCGCTGCTGTATGCGAGCGGGGCCACGCAGGTGATTCCGGCCCGCAGTGGCCGGCCGCAGGTGCTGCGGCTGATCAATGATCTGCTGTGCCAGCCGCCGCTCGCCCGCGCCCCGCTGACCGAGCTGGCGCCGCTGCTGACAGCGGCGCTTCACACCGTCAAGCGGCGCTCGCTGATTTTCTTGCTCTCGGACTTTATCAGCGCGCCCGGCTGGGAGCGGGGGCTGACGCTGCTCAACCAGCGCCACGAGGTGCTGGCCCTGCGGCTGTCGGACCCACGCGAGCGCGATCTGCCCGACATCGGCCAGGTGCTGCTGGAGGATGCCGAGACGGGCGAGATGCTGTACGTCGACACCCACGACCGGCGCTTTCGTGAGCGCTTTCGGGCGGCGGCGGCGCAGCGCGAGGCCGCGACCGTCGCGGCGCTCAGGCGGGCGGGCGTGGATGGGCTGGCGCTCTCGACCGATGACGACCTGGTGGCCGTGCTGGTGCGCTTTGCGGCGCTGCGACGCGGCCGGCGCTAAGGACAACTGCTGTGCCTGTGTCATTTTTATGGCCCGCGATGCTGATCAGTCTGCTGCTGGTGCCGCCCCTGATCGTGGCCTACCTCCGGCTCCAGCGGCGGCGCGCCCGGCTGCTGGCGCTGTACAGCAGCCAGGGCCTCGCGCCGCGCCCACAGCTGCGCGCCCGGCGGCGGCATCTGCCGCCCATGCTCTTTCTGCTCAGCCTGATCGTGCTGCTGGTTGGGCTGGCGCGGCCCCAGGCGCTGATCAACCTGCCGCGACTCGAGGGCACTGTGATCCTGGCCTTTGATGTGTCGGGCAGCATGGCGGCCGATGATCTTAAGCCGACCCGGCTGGAGGCCGCGAAGGCCGCGGCGCGCGCGTTTGTGGCCCGCCAGCCGAGCACGGTGCAGATCGGCGTGGTGACGTTTAGCGACGGCGGCTTTGCGACCCAGGCGCCCACCAATGACCAGGCGGCGATCCTGGGGGCGATCAACCGCCTGAGCGTGCAGCGCGGCACGGCGCTCGCCACTGGCATCCAGTCGGCGCTTAATGCGATTGCGGCGCAGGCCGGCGACGATGACCAGCTGACGAGTGAGCCGCCGCTGACGCCGCTCGCAGCGCCGGCGCCGCTGCCGCCAGGCGTCTACACCGCCGCGGTCGTCGTGCTGCTGACCGACGGCGAGAATAACGCCGATCCCGATCCGCTGGCGCTGGCCCAAACCGCCGCCGACCGCGGGGTGCGCATCTATCCGGTCGGGCTGGCGAGTGCGGCCGGCGCGACGCTGCAGGTGGACGGCTTCACCGTCCGCACCCGGCTGGACGAGGCGGTGCTCCAGGCGATTGCCGCGCGCACCGGCGGCGCGTACTACGCCGCCGAAAGCCTGGAGCAGCTGCCAGATATTTATGGGCGGATTACCTCGCAGCTGCTGATCAAGCCGCAAAAAATCGAGATCACGGCGCTGCTGGCGGGCGCCAGCATTGTGCTGCTGCTGGCTGGCGCGGGGCTGTCGCTGGCGTGGTTCGGGCGGGCGCCGTAGTGGCGCCGGCAGGAGGATTATCTGTATGAGCTTTGTATGGCCGGGGCTACTGGTGCTGCTGGCGGTGCTGCCGGTGCTGGTCGGCGCGTATATCTGGGTGCTGCGCCGTCGCCGGGTCGCGCTGCGCTACTCCAGCCTGACGCTGATTCGCGCGGCGCTGCCGCGCTTTTCGCAGCTGCGCCGCCACCTGCCGTTTGCGCTGCTGCTCCTCGCCTGCGCCAGCCTGATTCTGGCGCTCGGCCGGCCGATCAGCTTTGTCGAGGTGCCGAGCGGCCAGGCGACGATTATCTTGGTGCTCGATGTGTCCCGCAGCATGCTCCAGGACGATATTCAGCCCAGCCGCATCGCCGCCGCGCAGGCCGCCGCGCTGTCGTTTATTCGCAGCCAGCAGGCCGGCACCCAGATTGGCGTGGTCGCCTTTGCAGGCTACGCCGAGCTGATTCAGCTGCCGACTGCGGATCAGGCGCTGCTCCAGAGTGCGGTCAAAAGCCTGACCACGGCCCGCGGCACCGCGATTGGCAGCGGCATCCTGACCGGCATTGACGCCATCGCCGAGATTGATAGCAGCGTCAGCCATGTGCTCACCGACACCGCGGCGGGCCTGGAGATCACGCCGGTGGCCGCGGGCGCCTATGTTCCTCACATCATCGTGATGCTCACTGATGGCGTGGCGACGACCGGGCCGCACCCGCTCACGGCGGCGCAGCAGGCGGCCGACCGCGGCGTGCGCGTCTACACCATCGGCTTCGGCACCGAGGCGGGATCGAGCAACTTCGGCGGGCGAAACTTTGGTGGCCGCAATGGCCAGGGCCAGCCGGGCGGCCAGGGCGCCGGAGGGCCAGGCGGCGGGTTTCGCCGCGGCATCGACGAGACGACGCTGGCGCAGATCGCTGGGATGACCGGCGGCAAATACTACGCCGCGAGCAGCGCCAGCGAGCTTCAGTCGGTGTTTGCGCACCTGCCAACCTCGGTCATCACGCGCCGCGAGACCACCGAGATCAGCGTCGTGTTTGTGGTGGCCGGTGCGCTGCTGCTGGTGACGGCGCTAGGCCTGGCGCTGCTCTGGCAGCCGCTGCCGTAGCCGCGCGGCGTGCGGCGTGCTATACGCGCCTCTTAGCAAATCTATTTTTCATGAGCGAGAGGCTGATGCGTCGAACACCAATTCTTTTTATGGCCCTTGTGCTAGCGCTGCTGGGCGGCGCGAGCGCCTGGTGGTGGGCCGGGCGCGGCCAGGCGGCGACGCCGGCAGTCTACGCGGCGCTTGGCGCCTCGGACAGCGTGGGCCTGGGCGCCGCGCAGCCCGAGATCGAGGGCTGGGTGCCACGAACTCCACGCCACATTGCCGGCTGGGACGGCGCTGCTCAACCTCGGGATCAGCGGTGCGACCCTCGCGGACGTGCTGCGGGCCGAGTTGCCGCCGGCGCTGGATGCGCGACCGCGCTGGGTGACGCTATGGGCCGGCGTCAACGACCTGCGCGGCGGCGTCGGGCTGCCGACCTTCAGCGCGCAGCTGGAGACCGCGCTGGCCGCCTTTGATCGGCAGCAGCCGCGGCCGACGGTTGTCGTCCTGAACGTCCCCGACCTGCGGCAGCTGCCAGCGTTCGCCGGGCGGGCGCCGGCCGACCTCGACGCCACGGTCGGGCGCTGGAACGCCGCGATCGCCGCGGCCGCCCAGCAGCACGGCGCGCTCCTGGTTGATCTCTACGCCCACAGCGCCGAGGTCACGGCCAACCCGGCGTTTATCAGCGCCGACGGCTTTCATCCCTCTAGCCTGGGCTACGAGCGCATCGCGGCCTTTGTCGCGGCGACCATGAGCAGCCATGTTTCGACGAAATAAGCGCGCGGCGCCCGACCCGGCCACCGCGCTGGCGGTCGAGGCGGTCGGGCTGCGCAAAGCCTATGCCACCGGCGCGGGCGCCGTCGAGGCGCTGCGCGGCATTGATCTGCGCATTGCGCGCGGCGAGCTGGTGGCGATCAGCGGGCCGTCGGGCTGTGGCAAGACGACCCTGCTTAACTGCCTGGCCGGGCTGGAGAGCGACTTCACCGGCGAGATTTGCCTGGCCGGCGTGGCGCTGCGCGAGCTGAGCGACGACGACCGCGCGCGGCTGCGGGCGGCCACGACCGGCTTTATTTTTCAAAGCTTCAACCTGCTGCCGACGCTGACCGCGCTGGAGAACGTCGAGCTGCCGCTGCTGATCAACGGCGTCACTGGCGGCCCGGCGCGCCGCCGCGCCACGGCGATGCTGGCGGCGGTTGGCCTGGCCGACCGCGTGGACCACCAGCCGGCGGCGCTCTCGGGCGGGCAGCAGCAGCGAGTCGCCATCGCGCGGGCGCTGGTCAACGAGCCGGCGATTGTCTGGGCCGACGAGCCGACCGGCAACCTTGACACCGCCTCGGCTGCCGAGATCATCGCACTGATCCGGCGCTTGAACGCCGCGGGCCAAACGTTTGTCATCGTCACCCACGCCGAGGACGTGGCCGCCAGCGCGCGGCGGCTGATTCGGATGCGCGACGGACTGATCATCGCCGACACGACGGTCGGTGACGCCGCGACGCCGAGCGCAGCGACCTAAGGAGCGGCATGGAGCAGCGATTTAACTGGTCGGTCGAGCGGACGGTGCTTGGGCTGGCCGTCGTGGTCGTGGTGCTGCTGGTTGGCCTCGTGGTGCTGGCGCTGCGGGCGCGGGCGCTGTGGACCGTGGGCGCCCGCAACCTGGCCCGTCGCCCGCTGCGCGCTGCCCTGATCGTCTTTGGCCTGATGCTCAGCACCACGGTGATTGGCACGGCCTTTGGCACCGGCAGCACGATCACCTACTCGCTCCAGTCGCTGGTGACTGGCAGCCTGGGCGCCGTGGACGAGGTAATCATCCAGAATCCGCCGCGTGGTCGGGGACTGGCGGGCGCGCGGACGTTTACGCAGCCGGGCCTGGCGGCGCTGGCCAGCGCCAACCCGCAGCCGTTCGCGGCCAGCATTGTGGACGGGCTGGCGACGACGACCGGCGCGGGCGGCGCGGTGCGCGGCCTGCTGCCGGCGGTGCTGGCGCAGGCGACGATTATTCATCCGGCCAGCCAGCGGCTGGAGCAGCTGCCGCTCCTCGCGGTCCCGCCGCCCGACCCGGCGGCCTGGGGTGCGCTCCTTACCGCCGACAACCAAACAATCACGCTCGACACACTGGGCGCTGACGGCGCGCTGCTGAATGCGGCGGCTGCGGCGCTGTTGGATGCGCACGCCGGCGATGCGCTGACCGTCACCGTCGGCGCCCAGAGCTGGGGCCTGCGCGTTGGCGCCGTCGTCCAAAACGGCGGGCTGGGCGGCCTGGAGCCACTGGTGCTCGTGCCGCTCGCCGAACATCAGCGCCGCACAAATCAGTCCGACACGATCAACCTGGTGCTGGCGGCGAACCAGGGCGGCGCGGCGGGCGTGGCGCGCTCGGCGGCGGCCACGCGGGCGCTGCGGGCGCCGCTGGCCGACCGCGCGATTGCCCAGCAGCTCCATGATCTCCTGGCTCGCCCGGCGGTGCAGCGCGGCCTCGTCGAGGCCGAGGGCAACCTGGCGGCCCGCGACCGCCCGGCGCTGGCGGCGCTGCGTGTGGCGGCCGCCGACCCCGCGCTCACCGACGAGTTTATCAGTCTGATCTCCGACGCGCGGCTACGCGGCCGGCTCGCGGTGCTGGCCCGGCGCTTCCCCGACGCCGACGTGCGCCAGCGCGCGCCGCAGCTGCTACAGCAGATTGCGACCATCAGCGTGCTGCCGCTCAAGCAGGAGGCGCTTGACCGCGCCAGCCAGTACGGCGCCGTGATCACCACCGTGTTCCTGGTGCTGGGCCTGTTCTCGCTGGCCGCCGCGATCATGCTGCTGTTCCTGATCTTCGCCCTGCTGGCCGCCGACCGCGCGGTTGAGCTGGCGACCATGCGGGTGCTGGGCATGCGGCGCTGGCAGATCATGCAGCTGTTTTTGTTCGAGGGCATGATCTACAACTTGCTGGGCGCGCTGGCCGGCACCGCCGCGAGCGTGGCGATCGCCTACGGCCTGAGCCGGGCGCTGGCCGGCGGGCTGGCGCCGTTCGGCATCGTAGTCGTGCCGTATGTCGAGCCGCGCAGCCTGGCGATCACGCTGCTGGCCGGCGTGCTGCTGATCTTCGCGGCGATGGTGATCGCGGTGCGGCGGGTCAGCCGCCTGGAGCTGGTGGCGGCGACCCGCGGCGTCCTGCGCGGCGCGGGCGCTGGCAGTCCCTGGCTGGCGGCGCTGCTCCTCGTTGCGGCGGTCGCGGCGTGGTGGCTGGGCCAGCCAGCGACCGGCAGCGGGCTGCCGCGCCATCCGCTGGTCGCGCCGACGGTCGCCGCATTTGCGCTGCTGGGCTTGGCGGCGCTGGGCCTGGCGCTGCTCGGGCGGCGCAGCTCGCCCGGCCGGGCGCGGCTGGCGACGACGCTGACGGCGCTGGCCGGGCTGGGCTTGTCAGCGATCTGGCTGGCGACGCTGCTGGGTGTCTCCAGTCAGGCGATTCCTACGCGCGACGCAGCGATCACGCTGGTGGTCGCGGGCTGTGCGCTGCTGCCGGCCAGCGTCTGGACCGTGTCGCAGGGCCTGGCGCCGGCGCTGCGCGGCCTGGACCGCGCGCTCGGCGGGCTGCCGCGGCTGCGGGCGGTGGTCCGCCCGGCGGCCGGCGCGCTGGCAGCCAATCGCTGGCGCACCGCGCTGACCGTGGTGATGTTTGGCATGGTGATGCTGATGATCGTGCTGGCGCTGACGCTGATTCAGGTCGCGGCCAGCGCCTACGCCCCGACCGAGGCGCCGGTCGCCGGCTTTGCGCTGCGCGCCGATGTGCAGCGCCAGGCCATCCCCGACCTCGCCGCCGCGCTCGCGACAGCGCCGGCGATCAGCCGCGCGGCCTTTGAGTCCATCGGCGGCGTCGCCACCATTGACGGCCAGGTGATTCAGCTGGGCGCGCCGCGGGCCGCCTGGCAGTCGGCCGCGCTGAACGTCGTGGACGACGGCTTTCTCGGCGCCATCGCGGCCAGCTTCGACCGCCGCGCGGCCGGCTATGCCGACGATGCGGCGGTCTGGGCAGCGCTGCGCACGCAGCCGGGCGCGGCCGTGATCACCGCCGGGATGCTCCAGGGCGGCGTGGCGCTGCCGGCCGGCGCCACCGACACGGCGTTCGGCGCGCTGACGGTGTGGGCGCGGCCGACCGCCGGCGGCCAGCCGGTCAGGCTGACGGTGCTCGGCATCGTGTCGAGCCGCGCCGAGCTGGACGAGGGCATGTACGTCGCGCCGCCGACCGCGGCGGGCCTCGGGGTGACGGTGCCGACGCCGGGCAGCTATTTTCTGGCGGTCGCGCCCGACACGACGGTCGCCAACGCGGCGGCCGGGCTGCGGGTGTCATTCGCCGGCACCGGGCTGGCGGTCACGACGCTGGGCGAGACGCTCCAGATCGCCAACGCTGTGCGCCAGGTGCTGATCCAGGTGGTCCAGGGTTTTATGGGACTGGGCCTGGTCGCGGGCGTGGCGGCGCTGGGTCTGCTCTCGGTGCAGGCGGTGATCGAGCGGCGGCAGCAGCTGGGCATGCTGCGGGCGCTGGGCTTCACCCGCCGCCAGACCCGCACGCTGCTGCTCCTTGAGTCGACGATTATTGCGCTGCTGGGCCTGGCGCTCGGCGTGGCGCTGGGATTGGCGCTGGCGCGCAGCCTGGTGGCGGTGCTGGCGCAGTCGTACCCCGAGGTGCGCTTCGCCGTGCCGTGGGGCCAGATTGGGCTGACCACGCTGCTAGCCTGCGCGGCGGCAGGCCTCGCTATCACCGCCGCCACCGCCGAGGCCGGCCGCATCGCGCCCGCCGAGGCGCTGCGCAGCGTCTAGCGCTGCCGGCTACTCGCCGTTGTTGTGCGGCGGCTCGCGCTTTTTTTCTGAGCGTGGAGAGCGTTTTACGAAATGGATGGAGATTATGCTGGACATTCAGCGGCAGCGCGAGTGCGTGGATCAGGCTCCGCTGAAGCTGTGCTGGCTTGAAATCGTCCTGCCAGACCACGCGGGCATTCGCGGCGATCCAGGCCGATAACGCTGCCTCGCCAGCGCCAAAGCGATGTCGCCCGTTGATCTTCTGGAGATGAATGCCAAGCTCATCCCCAAGCAACGCGCCGAGCGAGCGCCGCAGCGTCGACCGGGATGCGTCGCTGCCGAGATGCTGCTTCAGCCGCCTCTGCAGCTGAGAAGCAATGCCGACATAGAGCAGCACGGCCTCGCCAACCCGATGGCAGCCCGCTGTCGGCACGCCGGGCGGCGGCTGGAGAAAGTACCAGCCATAGACGCCCGGCTCGCGCGGGACCAGCGCTGGCTGGGCCAGAATCTCGGCGGGCGCCCAGAGGCGCGCGGGGTTGAGCAGCGCTGGCACGAGGGCCAACCTATCGTCCTGAGTCATAGATGCTCCTAGATCGCGAATTGCTATCAGTGTACCGGGTCCATCCCAATAATCGATATACGAGAAAGCGAGGCGAGGTGTTTAAGGCTGTTCAGAATGTGTTTGCGGCCGGCTACGTTATCATCAGCCTGCTGTTTCTCGGCTGCGGCGGCGCGCTGATCTTCTTTGCTGGCGCCGAGCTGTGGCACGGCCTCAACCCGAGCGATGAGCTGGCGCTGCGGGAGCGCTTCAACGCCGTGCTGGAGGCGATCGGCCTGCTGACCATCGCGGTCGCGGCGCTGGAGCTTGGCCAGACCGTGCTGGAGGAGGAAGTTCAGCGCACCGCCCACATGAGCGCGCCGACCCGCGTCCGCCGCTTTGTGTTGCGCTTCATGGTCGTCGTGATCGTCTCGCTGGCGATTGAGTCGCTGGTGGCGGTGTTTGAGTTTACCCACGAGAATCCGGCGATGCTCCCACAGGCGGCGATGGTGGGCATCGCGGCGGCGGTGCTGCTGGCGGCGTGGGGCGTGTTTGTCAAGCTCAACAAAAGCGCCGAGGAGCTGGAGCCGGAGGCGATGGCGCAGGCCAAGAGCGAGGACCACAAGGTCGAGGCGTAGAGGTGTATCGGTCGTAATGATTATCTGTGGACGGACGGCGCAGCTAACCGCCCAGCCGCCGGCAGATGGTGGGCATCGACCGGCGGCTGGATGATCCGCTAGCTCAGGCCGTCTGTGCTGCCACAGCAGGCGTGGCAACCGCCGGCGAACTAGCTTCGCTGCGCAATGAGCGCAGCCAGTCGCCCTGATAGGCGCCGATCAGGCCGCCGACCAGCCCGGCCACCAGCGCCGCGGCCAGCGCCTGTAGGTGTGGAGCGCTCCAGAAGGAGGCCTGCTGGAGCATGTCGCGCAGCAGGACTGTGCGCAGCACCACAAACTGCAGGCCTAGCAGCAGGCCCCAGCCCAGCCCCGTGACGGCGCCGAACGACCGCGCCGACCAGCGCGCGCCCCAGCGGGCCACGAGCGCCATCCCAAGCGTCGGCAGAATGAGCGGCAGGGTCGTCAGGGCCAGGCCAAAGTCCGACATAATCGGCACAAATGGCTCGGTCAGCGCCTGCGTGCCCCACGGCAAAACCAGCGCAAAGCCCGCCGCAATCACCAGGTCCTCCCCGATTCGCAGCGTCAGCACCAGCGCCAGCACGGCCAGCGGCAGCCGCCACGCGCGCACGGTGTCCCAGCAGCGGGCGCTCGCAACAAAGGTCCAGGCCATCCCAAAGCTGGCCCACAGCCCCCACCAGCCGACCCACGGCCCCACAATCGCATACGGATCAGCCTCGGCCGCCCACGAGAGCTGGAGCGTGGTTGAGTTCAGGAAGGTCAGCCAGCGCACGGCCAGCGCCAGCAGCAGCGCCGTCAGCCAAAACACCGCGCGGCCGTGGCCGACCAGGCGCCCGCGCTCGCTCAGGACCGCAATGGTGAGGCCGGCCAGCATCACCAGCGCGCCCGAAAACCCGATCAGGTGCGGTGGAACTCCAGACCGACACATCGACGCCATACACGCGGTGCCACCAGTCGTCAAAGGGCGCCGAGAGGACCATCTGGAGCACGCCCAGCCCGAGGATCACCAGCCCGCGCGGGCCATACAAGCCCAGCAGCCGCAGATCGCCGGGCTGCTGTGGCCGGCTGATGGTCGTCAGCACAACTACCGCCCCGACCAGCAGGCCGCTCAGGGCGATGGCGGTATACATCAGGGTGTGGGGCGGAATCCAGAACGTGTCGCGGCCGATCATGATGTGCCACTCCAGGTCCCAGGCATTGCCAAACGCCGCCACGAGCGCAAATATGCTGAGCAGGCTTAGCACGAGCCAGGGGCGGCGCAGCGGCCAGGTTGGGAGGCGCGTGAGGGCCAGCGGGCGCGATGGTGCAGTCATGAGCAGTGCTCCTCAGGTCCGTCCGGCGGCGAGATGCGCTCCGCCCCTGGCGTCAGGTGCCACGGGCGGCGGGGGCTGCCAGACCTCCATCGGACGGCCGCGCTGTGCCGTGGGTTGCAGCGCGGCGCGCCGCCGTGCTATGGTCACAGCGCGTGGCCGCGCCCATACGCGCGACCGGCAAAGGATCGCCCATGACCACCGAGACCATCCTCATCACCGGCGCAACTGGGAATATTGGGACGGCGCTGACCCATCTGCTGGCCAGCCACCCGAGCCAGCCGCAGGTGCGGGTCGCCACCAGAAGCGTTCAATCCCCCGCCGCGCAGCTGCTGCGCCTGATGAATCCGGCCACCGTGCAGTCGGTCGCCTTCGACCTTGCCGACCCAGCCAGCCTGCGCGCCGCGCTGGACGGCGTGACCAAGCTCTGTGTGATCGCGCCGTTTGGCACCGATATGGGCGCCTGGCACGAGCAGCTGATGGCCGCCGTGGTCGTCGCCGGCAGCTGTGAGTACGTTGTCAAAGTCAGCGTTACCGGCGCGCGGGCGCCCAACTCCGACCCGCCGCCGGGCGGCATCCCGCTGGGCCACTGGCGGGGCGAGGATGCGATCCGGCGCAGCGGCATCGCGGCCACGATGATCCGGCCGACGATTTTTATGCAGCATTTTCTGACGGTGCCAGGGCTGTTCACGCCAGGCGAGGCGGCGTTCTACCTGCCGACCGGCGCGCAGGGAGTGGCGTTCGTGGACTGCCGCGACATCGCCGCGGTCGCCGCGCAGCTGCTGACCGCCGAGCAATCGCGCCGCCAGCCGTTTGAGGGCCAGGCCTTTGATCTGACTGGGCCGGCCGCGGTCACGGCCGCCGAGATTGCCGCGGCGCTCTCCGCGGCCGCCGAGCGACCGCTGGCGCACGTCGACGGCGCCGCCGCGTTTACGGCGCACTGCCAGGCGCTCGGCGTGGCCGATGGTATCAAGGCCGTCTACGCCGAGGCCGCCGAGGGTTGGTTTGCCGCGCTCTCCACCGCCGAATTTCAGCAGCTCACCGGCTGGCTGCCGACCTCGTTCGCCAAGTTCGCCTACGATCACGCCGAGGTTTTTCGGCCGGCGGCTAGCTAGCCGGCCGTCACCGCCGACCGCGCCGTGCTGATCGGTGTGGCGCTACGGCTGGCCGAGCGGTACGTCGGCGTACCCGGCCATCTCGATGTAGCCGCGGCCGCTCACCGGCTGGCCGCGCTGCGTGCCGCTGAACTGGACCGCGCCCTCCCAGTAGGTCAGGCCGACGTTCAGTTCCTGGTCGGCGAGCAGCGGCGTGATCCGCACATCGAGGCCGAGGCGTGGCGACACCAGGTGCCACTGCGATGGGTAGCGCGCGCCGCTGTGTGGGCTGGTCCAGTACAACTCGACCGTCACTGTGACATCGCCGGGCATTAAGCGCTCGGACGGCGCGCCGCCCACCGGAATCGCCGAGCCCTCGGTGAACGGCGCGTCGATCGCAAGATTTTTGCGCAGCATCTCGTACCACATCAGCGCCTGGCCGTCGTCAAACTCCAGCGAAAACCAGTTCCAGCCGATCTGATTAGCGCCCAGCTGGTTCGATCCCCACTCATGATCCATCCAGCTGGTGCCGGTAACGGCCACCTGCTCGCCGCCGACGGTCAGCGTGCCGCTGGTCTGCTGCTGCGGGATCGAGTAGTAGAACGACGCATGGCCGGCGCCGTCGCTTTTTTGCAGCACGCCGGTGTCGCCATGCAGGATCGGGCTGTAGCGCACTTGCGTCGCCAGCGACAGCGCGAACTCGGCGGTGCTGGCGCTGAGCTGCACCGGGCCGCCCGGCTGCATGGCGTTCGCGCCGCCAACCGCCTGCCACGGTCCCAGAAACACCTTGAACGGCGCCGCCGCGGCCCCGGCCAGGCCCAGCGCGCTGCCGCGCTGGGTGCGGCTGGCGGCGTAAAACCGCTGCCCGGTCACATCGGTCAGCGTGGCGTGCGCCAGGTAAATCTCGCTGGCGCCAAACGCCGAGTCGCGCGGCGCCGGGCTGGCGACGGTCCCGGTCCGAAAAAAGGTCAGCTGGTAGCCCCACTGCCGGCCGTCGGCGCTTTGGAGGTTGCCGGTCCAGTACCACCACTCGTTGGCGTATCCAACATGCTTGCCGTGATCGGCCGGGAATTGCCACTGGTGATCGGGCTGGAGCACCAGCTTGAAGCCGCTGAGGTCCATGCCCGTCCCGGTGATCGCGCCGGCAATGCTGACCCGCTGAGCTGCGGGGCTGGCCGCAGGGCCGGACTGTAGCCACCACGCGCCCACCCCGGTCACAATCCCAATCATGATGATGCCAACTACTCCTGAGATGCGTCGCATCGTGTCTGCTCCTCTGTGTCCACCTATCAGCATACCAGCCTGGCGCACCCGTTGCGGCGCTGTGAATTGGCGGCTCCGTCACAGGATTCCACCTGGTTCGAGCATACTCGGGTATACTTCAGCATAGCTCCCCTGGTCACAGCTACGCCCTAGCAACCGCCGCAATCGCTGGCTACAGCGCTGTCGCAGGAGTATATCCCTATGTACGGACTGGTTAACAAGGCCGTCGAAGATCTGGTCTGCACGCAGTTTGGCGCGGAGACCTGGGAGACGATCAAGCGCAAGGCTGGCGTTGATGAGCTGTTTATCAGCATGGATGCGTATCCCGATGATGTGACCTACCGCCTGGTGGGCGCGGCCAGCGAGACGCTGAAGTCTTTCGGCGGCGACGATCTTGGAGGCGTTCGGCGAGCACTGGGTGCTGTACACGGCGCGCGAGGGCTACGGCGAGCTGCTGAGCATGGGCGGCCGCGACCTGCCGACGTTTTTGCAGAACCTCGACAATCTCCACACCCGCGTCGGCCTGTCATTCCCCGAGCTGCGGCCGCCGTCATTTCACTGTAGCGATCTGGCGCCAGGCTCGCTGCGGCTCCACTACTACTCGACGCGCGCCGGGCTGGGGCCGATGGTGCTGGGGCTGGTCAAGGGGCTGGGCATCATGCTGCACCAGGAGCTGACGATCACGATGGACCGCTCGCGCGACGATGGCCACGACCACGAGGAGTTTCTGATCATCTACCAGCCGGCGAGCACGGCATGAGCGGGTTTGGCTTGGGCGCGGCCGAGCTACAGGCGCACTTTCCCTTTCATCTGGTGATTGATCAGGCGCTCGTGATCCAGCAGGTCGGCGCCGTGCTCCCGCGGCTCTGCCCCGACCTCCGGCTCGGCGACCGCCTGGACCAGCACTTTGCCATCAAGCGCCCGCGGATCGCCGCCGACTACGCCGCGATTGTCGCCGAGGCCAGCACCGTCTTTATCCTGGCGGCCCGCGATTCAACTCTACAGCTCAAAGGCCAGATGCTGCCGCTGCCCGCCGCGGACGCGATCTGCTTTTTGGCCTCGCCCTGGATCACCGAGATGGCTGGCCTGCAGGCGCTCGGCCTGTCGCTGACCGACTTTCCGATCCACGACCCGATCAGCGATTTTTTGTTTGTGATCCAGGCGCACCAGACCTCGGTGGCCGATGTGAAGCGGCTGAATGCGCGCCTGCTCCAGCAGCGTGAGGAGCGCGAGCAGCTGCAGGCCGCGGTGATTAGCGCGCAGGCCGCGGCGCTCAACGAGCTGTCATCGCCACTGATCCCGATCAGCGCCGAGATCGTCGTCATGCCGCTGATCGGATCGATTGACGACCAGCGGGCCGGGCAAATCCTGGAGGCGCTCTTGACCGGCATCGGCACGAGCCACGCCGAGGTGGCGATTGTTGACATAACTGGCGTGCCGGTTGTTGATTCACACGTCGCGCAGGCGCTGGTGCAGGCGGCGCAGGCCGTGCGGCTGCTGGGCGCCGACATTATTCTCACCGGCATCCGCCCCGAGGTCGCGCAGGCGCTTGTCAGCCTGGGCCTGGAGCTTGGCTCGCTGGTCACGCACCGCGATCTCCAGAGCGGCATCGCCCACGCCATGCGCACCGTCGGCCGCTAGCGAGGGGCGAGTACCGAGTGATGAGTACCGAGTACTGAGTGCGAGAACCGGCTGATAACTGACGACTGACAGCTTCGGCCGCTAGGCTCGCCCGAGCCAGCCGCCGCTGTCGCCGCCCAGCCACAGGTCGGCGCCGAGCTGTGGGAAATAGCGCGCGGCCAGGGCTTTGAGATCGAGCCGCTGCGAGATGTCGTCGCCGGGCCGCGACCCAGCCGGGTAAAAAATCCGCCCATAGTAGCGGCCCTGCACCCGCAGCTGGCCCGCCATAAAGATGTCAGCGCCGACGGCGTAGACCGCCGCCGCGGCCGTGTGGGTGTAGACCACGAGATAGCCGCCGCCCCGCCCGCGCTCATGGTTGACCGTCGGCAATATTTTTGCGGTGGCCCCTGGATATTCGACGTTGGCCGCTCCGTCATCGCCGACGAAAATGGTGAAATTGCTGGGCAGCAGCCGGTCGCGCTGCGAGCGCTGACGAGTGCGCATGACGGGCCTCCTGGCTTAGTGGGCGCAGTGTAGCACGGGTTAATGGCCGACCGGCCCACGCGCGCAGCGTGAGCCGGTCGGCCATCTTTATTTACCGCTGCTGTCGCCTAGTGACGGCCGCCGCCGCCGTGGCCGCCGTCGTCGCCGGGGCGCTCGGTTTCGTGTGGCTCAGCGGTGCGGGTGGCGGCGGGGCTGCCGCCGTGGTGGCCGCCGTCGTCGCCGGGGCGCTCGGTCTCGCTCGGCTCAGCGGTGCGGGTGGCGGCGGGGCTGCCGCCGTGGTGGCCGCCGTCGTCGCCGGGGCGCTCGGTCTCGCTCGGCTCAGCGGTGCGGGTGGCGGCGGGGCCGCCGCCGCCGTGGCCGCCGTCGTCGCCGGGGCGCTCGGTCTCATGTGGCTCAGCGGTGCGAGTCACCGACGGATTGCCGCCGCGGTCGTCGCGCGGCCGGGTCTCGTCGCCTAGCCGGCCCTGTAGCACGGTGCCGACCGCGGGGTGCCAGCTCAAGCCGGGCGCGCTCAAAATACTGGGTCAGGACGCGGTCGCCCGACGCATTCGTCTCAAACGCCGGCTCGGTCAGCGGCAGGCCCAGCAGCGCCAGGCTCTCGCGCTCGGTGGTGCCGCGGTCGCGCAGCTCCAGGCCGTGGTCGCGCCAGTAGCCCCAGAACTCCTGGCCGATGGCATGGCCGGTGGCGGCGAAAAAGTGCGGCGTCGCCGGGCTGGCCTGGGGCGCGGCCCGCCAGTCGCGGCCCTGCTGGCGCAAGCCGTCGTCGCCCAGCCGGCCCAGCAGCACATCGTAGGGCCGCGCCTGATCGGCGTGCAGCTCGAAGCGCTGGCGCTCGAAGTACTGCGTGAGGTAGGTGGCGCCGGTCTCGTGGCTGCGCTGCTCGGCGGCGGCGCCCAGCGGGTAGCCGAAGACCGCGAGGCCGCCATTGCTCTGCCAAAACTCGGCGAAGCGGCCCTCAATGCAGGCCGTGACGCCGGGGACGCCGGGGAAGCAGATGCGGTCGGCGGCGTGGGCAGTGTAGGCCGTGGCGCTGGCGCCGACCAGGCCCAGCGTGGTCAGCAGCTCGAGGGCGGCGCGGCGGGCGGTGCGGGAGATGCGGGTAAAGTCGTTCATGACTGGCTCCTTGTAGTGCTCTCGTTGTCTGCCCCAACAGAGCTAGCCGCGCCCCGCAAAATACATCCCGCCGCCACCAGTTTTCAAAAGTCGTCATTTTGAGGTCAAGCGACCCACTGGGCCGCGTCTCGACGCTTGCGACGCCGGCGCTGTGTACGCCGGGCCGCTACTTGGCCGCGGCGCAGTCGTAGAGCTGGCCGCCGCCCAGGTCGGGCAGCTGGTCGCCGAACATCGCCTCGATCTCGGCCAGGTCAACGCCGGGCGGCAGCGTGAGGTCGACGGCGGGCGTCGCGCTGCTCTGCCACAGCGCCGGGTCGACCGCTGTACAGTTTTGCGTTACCCAGCTGGTGATCGCTGCCTGATTGCCCTGACCGCCTGGCCCGCCTGGCCCGCCGCGGCCGCCGGCCTGGGCCTGCACAAAGCGCACCGTGCCGGCGCGGACCAGCGCGGCAAATTGCTCGGCGGTCAGGATCGGGTCGCCGCCCGAGAAGCCGCCCAGCGCCATCACCGGCGCGCCGGTCGCCAGAATAATCCCCGACGCGCTCATCGAGCTGCCCACCGCCAGCAGATATTTGGTGGCGCCACGGTTGGCCTCCAGGTAGGCGATCAGCTTGCTCTGATCGCCGCCGAGGCGGTCACCGGGCCGGAAGCCGCCCGTGCCAAAGCCGGGCGCGCCCGCCGGGCGGGCGCCGCGATTGCGCTGCCCGGCGCTGCGGCCGTCGTCAGCGCCGGCGGGCGGCGCCCCAGCCAGGCCCAGCGGCGCGCCCACGCCGGCGGGCGGTCCGCCCATCGCATCGCTGCTGGCGTTGAGGCCGGCGGTCGGGATCGAGCTGTTGCCAGGCATCACCAGGGGCGTCGCCGACCACACGCCGGGCGCGACGAGCAGCGCCACGAGCGCGCCGCCCAGCACCCGCCGCCCGCTGCCAGGCGCATCAAGGCCGCGCCGCGCTAGCCAGGCCGCCGCGCCGAGCGCTCCCAGCGCCGCCACGGCGATCAGCGCATACAGCGCCGCGCGGATCGCCGTCGCATCGGCGCTGGTCGGCCAGAGAAGATAGGTTTGCCAGCCGGCCGTCACGAGCAGCGCCGCCGGCAGCGCCCAGCGCCGCGGGCCGCCCGCCTGCCAGGCCCGCCACATAGCCCGCGTCCCCACCGCGATCAGCACGGCCCACGCCGGCCCGACTACGGTCAGATAGTAGGGGTGAAAAATGCCCTGCGCGAAGCTAAAGACCACCAGATGCGTCGCGAGCCAGGCGGCCCAGAGCACCAGGTTTTGCGCCGGCTGGCTCAGCGGGAAGCGCGGCCGCGCCCGCCGCAGCCCGACCGCCGCGCCGCCGAGCGCCAGCGGCAGCAGCCAGACCATTTGCCCGGCGATGGCGGCGGTAAACAGCCGCAGCACGCCCGGCTGGCCGCCGAAGCTAATGCCGCCCATCGGCCCGCCCAAGCCGCCAGCGACATCCGGCGCCTCGCCAGTGGCGCCGAAGCCGGCCGGCGGGCCGCCCTGCCGCGCGCCGCGGCCATTCTCATTGCCCGACAGCCGGCCCAGCCCGTTGTAGCCAAAGATCAGGTCGCGCATCGTGTTGGTAGTGCTGCCGCCGACATAGGGCCGCTGGGCGGCCGGTGTCAGGTCCACGGCCACGCTCCAGGCGCCGCCGACGACCACGAGCGTCGCCGCCGCGGCTGCGAGGTGCATAGCTCGCCGCCGCCACGTGACCCGGCTGCCGACCAGGTACAGCAGCCCGAGCGCCGGCACGACGATCAGGCCCTGCAGCATCTTGGTGTTAAACGCCAGGCCGACCAGCGCCGCGCACAGCACAACCAGCCGCAGCCGGCCGGTCTCGGTGGCTCTGATCGCGGCCCAGGCCGCCAGCACCATCAGCAGCACCAGCAGCGTGTCGGGGTTGTTGTCGCGGTTGATCGCGACCGTGATCGGCGTCAGCGTCATGACGATGGCGGCCAGCAGGCCAGTGCGATGGCCCCAGACCCGCCGCACCAGATGGTAGACCACCGCGACGCTCAGCACGCCCTCGACGGCCTGCGGCAGCATCAGCGCGTAGCTGTTGACGCCGAACAGCTTGGCGCTCGCCGCCTGCACCCACAGCGCCAGCGGCGGCTTGTCGACCGCCACAAAGCCACCCGGATCGAACGCGACATAAAAAAAGTTATGCCACGACTGCACCATGCTTTTGACGGCGGCGGCGTAGTATTCGTTGGCGTAGCCGTTCCGCGCCAGGCCTAGCGCGTACAAGCCGGTGGCCAGCGCCAGCACCGCCAGCAGCTGGAGCCGCTCGCGGCTGAGGCGGCGGGTCCGCACTGTCGTATCGTTTGTCGAGCCGAGCGCTGGTGTGATCATCGAGTTCCTCTGATGCTGCTAGGCGGCCGTGGGCGCACGCCGGTCGGCCGCGGCGGTTGAGCTGCCGCCAGCATAGCGGAACAGTGTGAGGAAACTATGAAGAAGCGGTTGAGAAGCTGTGGGGGTCGGCCGCGCTACGGGTCGCGGGTGATCGTCAGCGTGCCGCTGTCGCCCACCAGGTCGTAGCTAAAGGTGTAGTTGCCGGGCGCGAGCTCGTCGCTGGTGCCGTTGGGCAGCGGATAGGTGTTGACGATGTACTGCTTGCCGTTCTGCATCAAAAAGTTGCACTTGCTGTAGTTGGCCCGCACCGTCGAGAAGCCACGGTAGCCAGTGGTCGTCCCCGCCGGAATCTTGCTGAATGTGGTCGAGATGCCGCTCGTCCCGCCGGCGCCGAGCCAGAAGTTGGTCATATCCTGGCTGCTGGCATTGCGAATCCGAATCTGCACCGGCTGGTTGCCGCCGCAGCCCAGCAGCGTCAGCACCGCCGCCGCTGCTATCCAAAGCCCTATTCGCATTGCTGCCTCCGTGTCGTGGTGCTGGGCCACGCGCCGCCATAGCGAGATTGCACACTGATAGCATACAGCATCGCCGCGCGGCCGTGGGTCGCCCGGCTGGTCAGCGCCTGCTGTGCGCGCCGGGTGGCGCCTATGCCGCCCGCTCGCTGGCTGCCTGGCTGTCGGCCTGGTCCTGAATATGCTCGCGGATAGTGTTCAGCAGCACCTCTAGGTCAATCGGCTTGGGCAGAAAATCATTGATGCCGGCCGCCCAGGCGCGGTCCAGCTCGTGGCCCAGGCCGTGCGCGGTGATCGCGACGATGGGGATCGTGGCGGTCGCCGGGTCGTGCTTGAGGCGTGTCGTCGCCTCCCAGCCCGAGACCCCCGGCATATTTAAATCCATCAAAATCACAGCCGGGCGCTGCTGGGCGACCTGGTCGAGCGCTTCCTGTCCATTTTTGGCCCGCTGCACCTCGTAGCCGCAGCGGCTCAGCCAGATGCTCAGCATCTCTAATATCCCCGGATCATCATCGGCGATCAGCACTCGATTCATGGGTTCCTCCGTATAGTACGCCTATCAGCAGGCCTCCTTGCACGGAACTTGCCACGGATTTTAGTCTACGGCTGCGCGCGGGGCAGCATGGTCGCGTCAATGTGCTCAAAAGCATAGCTGATCGCTGCTGCCGGCGCAAGCACCGCGCCGCGCTGCCAGTGCTCCGCGAGCTGCGCCGGTTCGAGCCGCGCGCGGACCGCGGCCAGCATTGCCGCGTGGTGCGCGCGGTAGATCGCGGGGATCACATTGCTGCGGCGCTGCCGAATCTGGGCCGCCGCGCCGGCGATCACGGCGGCGACGGCGGCCTGGCCCTGGAGCGCCGCGACCCACGCCAGGCCGTCGAGGCGGTAGCTGATCGTGAGGTGCTCGCCCATCGGCTGGAGGCGGCGGATGCTGGCTTTAAAATGCTCAATCGCCACGCGGTGATCGCCGCGCACCACCGCGGCCCGCGCCAGGTCGTCGTAGGACAGCGCGATGGCCCAGCTGTCGTGGGCTGCCTCGCGCAGCGCCAGGCTTTCGCAGAACAGCGCCGTGGCCCGCGGCTCGTCGCCGGCGCTCAGCGCCACCAGCCCGAGCGCGGCCAGCGCCTGCGCCATGCCGCTGGTGTGGCCGATCTGCCGCTCCAGCGCCAGACACTCCTCAAACAGCTGCCGCGCCTCCTCAACCTGCCCGGCGGCAAAGCGGCTGTGGGCCAGGCTGTGCAGCGCCTGCGCGATCAGCGTCGGATTGCCCAGCTCGCGGGCTAGCGCCAGGCCCTGCCGCGTCAGCTCGGCGGCCCGCCGGTCGTCGCCGTGGTGCCGCGCCAGCCGCATCAGGAAAATTGTGACCTCGGTCAGGCTCGGCTGGTCGCTAATCTCGCGGTAGCGGTCAGGCTCTCCTCCAGCAGCGCCAGCGCCTGCGGCTCATCAGCGTGCTGGTACAGCAAAATCGTGGCGATGCCAAAGGTGGCGTGGGCGCTGCCCTGCCGGTCGCCTAGCACGGCGTAGCGCGCCTGGCTTTCCTCCAGCAGCGCGCGGGCGCGGTCGTAGTCCTGCAGCAGCACGCCCAGCTGGCCGGCCGCCAGCAGCGCGCGGGCGACCGTCGCGTCGTCGACGGCGCCGGTGTCGTGCGCGGCCGTCAGCGCCGCCACCAGCCAGTCATAGCCCAGCCGCCAGTCGCCGCGCAGCCGCCAGAAGGCGGTCAGGGCGCTGCCCAGCCGCAGCGCCAGCGCGGGGTCGCCGGCCACCGCCCAGGCCATCGCGCTGTGCAGGTTGGCTCGCTCGCGGTCGAGCACCGCCAGCCAGCGCAACTGCTCGCCGCTATACCAGCCGTGCGCGGCGGCCTCGGCCACGCCCAGAAAGTAGCCGGCGTGGGCCGCCACGGTTGCAGCGGCGTCCGGGCGGGCCTGAAGCAGCGCGCGGGCGTACTCGTGGACCGTCGCCAGCATGACGTACTGCGCGTCATCGTCGCCCGGCGCGCGCTGCAGCAGGCTATGGTCGACCAGCGCCGCCAGGTCGCCATCGAGGTCGTCGCTGGCCCCGTCCGCGCCGCACACCGCGCTGATCGCGGCGGCGCCCCAGCTGGCGCTAAACACGCCCAGCTGCGCGAGCAGCCGCTGCTGGCCCGGCTCCAGCAGCTCGTAGCTCCAGTCCAGCGCGGCCCGCAGCGTCTGCTGGCGCTTCGGCAGGTCGCGGGCGCCGACCGTCAGCACCTGGAGGCGGTGGCTCAGGCGCTGGAGCAGCACGCTCGGCGGGAACGAGCGGATGCGCGCCGCGGCCAGCTCGATCAGCAGCGGCAGGCCGTCGACCCGCTGGCAGATCTCGCTCACGGCGCGGCTGCTCTCGGCGCTCAGCGCGAAGCCGGGCACCGCGGCGCTGGCGCGGGCGACAAAGAGCTGCACCGCGGCGCTGCGCAGCGCGCCATCGAGCGCGCCGCCCGTCTGTGGGTCGGGCAGCGCCAGCGCTGGGACGATGTAGACCTGCTCGGCCGAGAGCTGTAGCACGCTGCGGCTCGTGACCAGGAGTTTGAGCTGCGGGCAGCCCGCCAGCAGCTCCGCCAGCAGGTCGCTGGCCGCCAGCAGGTGCTCGAAGTTGTCGAGGCACAGCAGCAGTTGACGGTTGTAGACCTGCTCGATCAGCCCGCCGCTCGCACCGTCGGCGCCGATCTGCAGCCCCAGCCGGTGCGCGATCGTGGCGGCGAGCTGCGCCGGGTCGCTGATCAGGGCCAGCGGGACGAGCACGGCGCCGTCGCTGAACTCGGCCTCCATCGCGGCCGCCACCGCCAGCCCGAGCCTGGTCTTGCCCACGCCGGGCGGCCCGATCAGGGTGACGAGGCGCACGCCGGGCTGCCGCAGCAGCGCCGCCACCGCCGCGACCTCGGCCGCGCGGCCAATCAGGGCGTTGCTGGGCGCCGGCAGCCGCGCCGCCGGGCTGGCAATCGGCGCCGCGGGCGCCGCCGCCCGCTGATCAGGGCTGATCTCGCCGCGCACGATCTGGGCGTACAGCGTCTCGGTCTCGGCCTCCGGCTCCAGGCCCAGCTCGTTGTCCAGCACCGCCCGGCAGCGCTGGTACTGGCTCAGGGCGTCGCTGCGGCGGCCGGCCAGCACGAAGGCGCGCATCAGGTCGCGGTGGGCCTGCTCGTCGGTGGCGTCGCTGTCCAGAATGCGCTGCAGCGCGCCGATCATCGCCGGGTAGCTGCGCGCCGCCTGGTGCAGCGCGGCGAGGCGGCGCAGCAGCTCGCGGTGCTGCGCCGCCAGCCGCTGCCGCGGCTCGATCACCCACTCCTCGTTGCGGTCCTCCTCCAGGAGCGGCCCGCGGTACAGTGCGACCGCCGCCTCCAGCGTCGCCCGCTCGTCGGCGCCGGCCAGCGCCTGCTCGAAGGCGGCCACGTCGGTCCAGACCGGGCCGCCCAGCGTCAGCATCCCGTCGCTGAGCGTCAGCGCGGGCGCCGCGCCGCCGCTGGCCAGGCTGCGCCGCAGATAGTACAGCGTGCGGTCGAGATTATTCCGGCTGTCGGCGCTGCTCAGCTCAGGCCACAGCAGGTCCATCGCCGCCTCGATGTGCAGCTGGTGCAGGGGCCGCAGCGCCAGCAGCTTGAGCAGCGTCTTGGCCTTGCGGCGCTTCCAGACGGTCGCTGGCAAGCGCTGATCGTTCACGTCAACCTCGAACGGGCCGAGCAGAAAGATTCGCAGCATGGTGTCCCTATCGGTGGCGTCTTTGTGGCGGCCGGCGCGGCGGCGCGGTGGCGGGGCGACGGCGTGCCGTTCTATTATACCGGCTTGCTGCAACTCGCTTTGATGAGATGCAAAGGACGCAAAGGGACGAGGGGACGAGGAGTTAACGCAAAGTCGCAAAGAGCGCAAAGACGAGGAGCTAATAACCGCCGCCTACCGCCACGTAATGTCGATGGATGCCGGGTTGCTATTCACGCAATGCTCCTCGGTATATTTGATTGATAGCCAGTCATACTCGTCCACATCGTCGCTCTTGCAGCTATATGGCTCTGCGCGGTCCACTCGTTTGCGCAAGCGTCCACGTCGCTCATTCGTTGCAAGACGCCGCATGAACTCATCTATAACCATCAAACCTGCACCAGTGGATATCCCAACACGGGTGGCGCGCCCTGTCTCATCCAAATACGCGGACGCATTATTGAATATAGAGAAATTGTAAAAGTGAAAGCAAATTTTTCCTGGTTCCTTCCCATAGCAATCAGCTGGCGGCCCCAAAACTGCCGTCAGCTCTGCCAGGGTCGGCCGCGGCGCCGCTGGGATGAGCGGGGCGTCCGTTATATAGATCACCGTCCGCGGGTCGAACATTGCCTCGCGCACTGCCAGCGCAATCAGCACCCCGATCACCGCCGCCACCGCCAGCCGAATGCCTCGTCGTTGCATTGCGCACCTCGCTGCTTCATAGCAGCAAGACGCCGCCGCTCACTGGAAAGTTCCCGGCGGCCGGCGCCTCGCTTTGCGGCACCGCGCGCAGCTTATGCAGCCGACTGGTGCTGTGACCAGCCAACGCTCGGCTCGGCGCGCCGCAGCTGCCGCATCCTGGCCACGGCCAGCGCAACCTGCGCCGCCAGCACCACGTCGCCAGCGACCAGCACAGCCATGCCCAGCTCGAACTGGTCGATCACCGCCAGGCTAAGAATCACAAAGCTGATCGCCCAGCGCAGCGCGCCGCGGCGCAGCAGCTGCCCAGCCGGCGCGGCCAGCGTGGCCTCCACCGCGTGTCGCCGCAGGACCAGGGCGGCCGGGACGACCAGCGCCGCCATCGGCAGCGTGGCGAGGCTGAGATCCAGCACTGCGCCCGCGTCGGCGCAGCCCGCCCGGCGCGCATCGTAGTGCGCTGTGGTCTGCGCCGGGCGTGGCACTGGCCGCGCCCCACCGCCCATTAGTGCTCTCGTTTGATAGCTAGTATTTCTACAGCCGGGCGGCGGTCGCCGTTGGCAGCGATGCGGCGCGGCGCGTCCAGCAGCGTGATCGCAAAGCCCAGCTCGCGGTAGAGGCGCAGCACGCGCTCGGTGGCCTGGTTCGAGGCGATGACTGGGCCGGGGTGGGCCGCCAGCCAGTGGGCCAGCCGCACCTGCTCATCCCAGCCGAAGCCGCCGGCGCTGTAGCTGGTGAACTCCACGTCGTAGGGCGGGTCGGCGTAGATGAAGCGCGGCGGGCGGCGAGGCGAGCGCCGCGAAGTCGCCGCATGTCAGCGCCCACGGCGCTAGCGCGGCGCGGTAGGCGCTGAAGTCGCGGGTGTAGCTGATCGTGGTATAGCGGCCGAACGGGACGTTGAACAGCCCGCGGCGGTTGAAGCGGCACAGCCCGTTGTAGCCGGTGCGGTTCAGAAAGTAGAACAGCGCGGCGGCTTCGGCGGTCTCAGCGGCGCCAGCCTCGATCAGCGCGTTGAAGCGCGCGCGCTGTGCATAGTACAGCGTCGAGTCGTTCGCGCATCTCGATGTCTGTTACCAGCCCGCGCTGCAGCCAGCGGTAGAAGTTGATCAAGTGCGGGTTGACATCGTTGAGCAGCGCTGTGGTCGGCGCCAGCCCCAGCGCGACCGCTAGCCCGCCCGCAAACGGCTCGACCAGCGGGCGCTCGGCGTGGGGCTGCCAGAGCGTGCGCAGCTGTGGCAGCAGCCAGCGCTTGCCGCCGGCCCACTTCAGCGGCGGCGTCAGCTGCTCAGTTGTCGGTGCTGCGATCAAAGCTGTTCTCCTCGCGCTCATCTCAGATCGCGTCGCGGTGCGCCGGGGCGTTGCGGCTGATTGTACTGCCTTGCGCCAAACTGTGCGGCGCTGGCCCGCCCAGCTGTCGCGGCGCTGCATGGCGTGCTATGCTCGGGCATCGCACGCTGCGCTTTAACTTGGAGCACTCAATGACACCCTCGATCCCTTCGCCGAGCGCCGATTGGGCCGCGCTGGCGCCGCAGTTTGCCGCGCTGGAGGCCGCGCCGCTCAGCGCCGCCACCGCGAGCGCCTGGCTACGCCAGTGGAGCGCGCTGGAGCGCCCGGTCTTGGAGGCCCGCGCCGTGCTGAAGCGCCGTACGGCCGCCGACGCCACCGATCCCGTTGCCCGCGGCGACTACGAGGAGTTCGTCGAAGCGACTTTCTCGCCGTTTCTGGATGCGACCGCTCGCCTCCAGGCCCGGCTGCTGGCGCTCGCCGACTGGCAGCCGGCCGCCGACGAGCAGCAGCTGGTCCGCAACTTCGCCGCCGAGGTCGCGGCCGATCAGGGCGGCGACCCGCGGCTGCAGCGCGGATCGCGGCACTGACCGGCGACTACTTTGCCCGTATCTCTGGGCTGACGGTTGAGCTGGACGGCGAGCAGCTGACCGTCCCCGCGGCCGAGCGCCGGCTGCTCAGCCCCGACCGCGCCGCCCGCGAGCGGGCCTGGCACGCGCTGGCCGCCGCGCGCGCGCCGCACGCCGCCGCCATCGACGCGCTGTTCATCGAGCTAGTCGCGGCGCGGCAGGCGCAGGCCCGCAGCGCTGGCTTCGACGACTACCGCGCCTACCGCTGGGCCCAGCTAATGCGTCTCGACTACCGCCCGGCCGACTGCGAGCGGCTCCACGCCACCGTCGCCGACGAGCTGGCGCCGCTCGCCGCCCAGTGGCTAGCGGTGCGGCAGTCGCAGCTGGGCCTCGACACGGTGCGGCCGTGGGACCTGGAGGCCGACCCGACCGGCCAGCCGCCCCTCGCGCCCTGCCAGGACGCCGACGAGCTGGCCGATGGCGTCGCGCTGATCCTCGCCGAGCTGGCGCCGGAGTTCAGCGCGCTGTTTGCGCGGATGCGCAATGGCTTCCTTGATCTCTGGGCGCGGCCTGGCAAAATGCCCGGCGGCGAGGAGTGGTTTTTTCCGGTCACCCAGCTGCCTTATATTCATCTCAACGCCGTCGGCACCGCCCAGGATGTGCTGACGCTGCTCCATGAGTGCGGCCACGCGGTCCACGACTGGCTCTCATCCACTCACCAGCCGCTGTTCTGGAATTTAGGCGGCCCCAGCGAGTTCTCGGAGTTTGCGGCGATCACCACGGTGGCGCTGGCGCTGCCGCTGCTGGAGCGCAGCGGCCTATTCGACGCGGCGGGCGCGGCGCGGGCGCGCCAGGACTACCTCGAGTCGATCTTTGTGCGCTTCGTGCCGACAATCACGATGGCCGATGCGTTTCAGCACTGGGTCTACACCACCGACCCGGCCACGCTGACGCCGGCGGCGCTGGCGGCGCAGTGGCGCAGCCTGGCGGCGCGCTTTCAGCCGGGCGTTGACTGGTCCGGCTTGGAGGATGCGCAGGGCTATGGCTGGCAGAGCATGCGGCTCCTGTTCAGCCAGCCGTTCTACGCCATCGAGTACACGCTGGCGCATCTGGGCGCGCTGCAAGTCTGGGAGGCCGCCGCGGCCGATCATAGCGCCGCGCTTGACCGCTTCATGGCGGCGCTGGCGCTCGGCGGGACGGCGCCGCTGCCGGCGCTGTTCGCTGCCGCCGGCGCCGCGCTGCCCTTCGATCCCGCCGTGGTGCGGCGGGTCGTGGCGTTTGTCGCGCCGCAGGTCGGCGCCGCGCGCTGAAAAGCTGGGCCGGCGGTCAGCGCCGCACCACGCTGGCAGCATGGCGCCGCGCCGCGCCGCGTCGTAGACTCCAGGCATTCAAGGAGCAACCAATGCGAGCCTGGCACGCTATTCTGGCTGCCCTAGCTGCCGCTGGGCTATTACTCTGCACCAACAAGAAAGCTAAGGAGCTGCCCAATGCCCGCTATGCGTCCGTACCGCAGCGCCGATCTCGCGGCGCTGCAAGCCTTCCTGCGTGCCTACCCGACGCCCCTTGAAATCTACCCGACCGCCGACGATCTGGCCGAGCTGCTCAGCCCGGCGCTGTGGGACGTTGAGCGCGGCGCCGTCGTCTGGGAGGACGATGGGCTGGCGGGGTTTGCTGTGGTCAGCCGCTACGACAACCTGCACTATGCCTTCCGGCCGGCGGCGCTAACTGCGGCGGTTGAGGATGAGATGATCCGCTGGGCGGCCGACCGCATCCACGAGCGCGCCGCTGACGGCAGCGCCCACACCCTGGACGCCAGCGCCCGCAGCGATGACGCCGCCAAGCAGGCGCTGTTGGACCGGCATGGCTTTGCGCCGGTCGGCGTGCAAACTGTGCGGATGGCGCGGTCCCTCACGGCGCCGCTGCCGGCGCTGGTCATTCCTGCCGGCTGGACGCTGCGGCCGCTCGCCGGCGTTGACGAGGTGGCGGCATATGTCGCGGCCCATCGCGCGGCCTACGGCACCGAGCATATGACTGTCGAGGAGCGTGCCGCCATGCTCGCTGACCCGCACTATCGGCCGGAGCTGGACCTGGTGCTGGTGGCGCCGGGCGGCGACCTGGCGGCCTTTGCCGTTAACTTTGTCAACCCCGCCGACAACGAGCGCGACGGCCTCAGCGCGGGCGAGGTTGGCATTGTTGGCACTGTGCCAGCGTATCAGCGCCAGGGCCTCGGCCGCCTGGCTGTCCTTGCCAGCCTCCATGCGCTGCGCGCGGCTGGCCTCGCAACTGCCGTGCTGGGCGTCAGCAGCGTCAATGCGGCCGCGGTGCGGACCTATGAGCACCTGGGCTTTGCGCCGCGCTACGCCCTGGACTGGTACGCCAAAGCGGTGTCGTAGCGGTATCCCACTCCAGGGCACATCAAGTCTAGCGCGGTGCGCTTGGCCTCAGCGCTGACGCTGTAGCCGCTTGGCTGTGCGCTGGTCGCTCCGTCGGCAGCGCTCGCTGTGCGAGCCTAGCACGTAGCTACTTTGGGACTCGACGGGCGAATTATTTCGGTATACAATAGCTTTGCTGATTGGGAGCGCTCCCAATTCCTAGCTTCAATGTAGCGCTGATGGGGCCGCGAAATAACACGCTCGCACGTGTAAAACGTCGTCGCCGGCAGAATACGGCGGGATCGATGCCGTAGCCCAGCACGCCCAGTGTCTGCCAGCGCTCGCAGCGAGTATTCTATGGGAGCGCTCCCAGCTGCTCACTGCGCCGGCCTACGAATCCATGCGCTCGCCCAGCAGCTCGTCCCGGCCACGACTGTCCCAATTAAGGAGCACACCTATGCAGCGGAGAGTATCACGGCGAAGCTTTTTGCAGGCGCTGGGCGCCAGCGTCGCGACCACGAGTTTGACCGCCTGTAGCAGCCCCAGCGCCCAGGCGCCGAGCAGCCAGCCCAGCGCCCCGCCGGCCACCAGCGCAGCCAGCTTTGCAGCCACCGCCGTCGCCGCGCCGACCGCGCAGCCCGCGGCCACGCCCAGCCTTGCGGCGGCGGCGCAGTTCCCGGCCGGCTTTCTGTGGGGCGCCGCCACCTCGGCCTACCAGATCGAGGGCGCGGCGACCGAGGATGGCCGGGGCGAGTTGGTGTGGGATCATTTCAGCGGCCAGCCCGGTACCACCCAGCAGGGCGCAACTGGCGCAGTCGCCAGCGACCACTACCATCGCCTGACCGCCGATCTTGATCTGATGGCGCAGCTGGGCCTGAAAGCCTACCGCTTCTCGGTCTCCTGGACCCGCATTCTGCCGACCGGCGCCGGCGCGGTCAACCAGAAGGGCCTCGACTTTTATAAGCGCCTGGTCGACGGGCTGCGCCAGCGCGACATCCAGCCGCTGGCCACGCTCTTTCACTGGGATTTTCCGCAGGCCCTGGAGGAGCGCGGCGGCTGGCTGCAGCGCGACAGCGCCGCGCGCTTCGCCGAGTACGCCAGCATCATGTTTCGGGCGCTGGGCGACCAGGTGCCGGTGTGGCTGACCCTGAACGAGCCAAAAACCGTGGTGGCGCTGGGCTATCAGCTCGGCCTGCACGCCCCTGGCCACCGCGATCTGGGCGACTCGTACCGGGCGCTGCACCATATGCTGCTCGGACATGGCCTGGCTGTGCAGGCTTTTCGCGCCGAGCACCTGCCGGCGACGCAGCAGATCGGCATCGCGCTGAATCTATCGCCGGTCTACTCCGAGCAGCGCAGCCCGAGCGCGCAGGCGGCGATCAAGCTGCAAGATGGCCTGGAGAATCGCCTGTACCTCGATCCGGTGCTGCGCGGCGCGTATCCCACGGATGTGCTGGCGGTGATGGCCAAGCACAGCGCGATCACTGACTATATGCAGCCGGGCGATGCCCAGATCATCGGTGCGCCCATTGATGTGCTGGGCGTCAATTACTATAATCCGACGTATGTCAAAGCTGGCCCGCAGGTTGTGCCTGGCCCACACCCGACCACCGCCGCGTCATGGGCCACGATCTACCCCGAGGGTCTCTACGATCTGCTGGTGCGCATCAAGGCCGACTACGGCGATATTCCGCTGTATATCACCGAAAACGGCGCGGCCTACGACGACGAGCTGACACCTGACCGTCAGGTCAACGATCAGCCCCGCCTGCAATTTCTCTACGATCATTTTGGCGCGGCGCAGCGCGCGATCACGGCCGGCGTGGCGCTCAAAGGCTACACCGTCTGGTCGCTGCTGGATAATTTTGAGTGGGCCGAAGGCTACACGCAGCGCTGGGGCTTGGTGTATGTGGACTACGCAAGCCAAGAGCGAATTCTCAAGCGCAGCGCCCAATGGTATCAGACTGTGATCAAAAGCAACGCCGTCCAGCCGATCCTGAGGGCTAGCGCTAGTGCTGCGTAGCGCGACCACGCCGGCACTGCTCCTCAGTGCCGGCGCCGCTGGCCCCGGTTGGCGGGGCAGAGGTAGGTGCGCCGACCCCACATACGAGTTTCTATCGTACTGGCGACGATTTCGGACTCATCGGTTTGGAGCATTTCGGTATACTGTGCTGGCATATCCCCTAACATATGTGAGCGAGGCTCACGAGGACCTAGCAGCCATGCACACCGTGCTCATCATCGACGACGAGCCAGCGATTCTCAGCTTTCTTCAGCATTTGCTGCAGGACGCCGGCTACCATACTGTTACCGCCAACAACGGCCACGAGGGCTTGGCTCACCTCCAGTCCCGGCCGGTTGACGTGGTGCTCTGCGACATCATGATGCCGGGACTGAGCGGCCTGGATGTTGAGCAGGCGATCCACAGTCACCCCGGCCACACCGACATCCCAGTGATCCTGATGAGCGCGCTGGTCCACCCGCTCGCGCCGCAGGCCAACACGCTGTTTGTGGTCAAGCCCTTTGACCCCGATAAGCTGCTTCAGACCCTTGAGCACGCGCTCAAGCTGCCCCCTGGGCGCGCTGCCGCGCCTGGCCACGCCCGCAAGCCGACGATCCTGCTGGTGGACGACGCCGCGCTCAACCTGGTGCTGCTCACCAAAATGCTGATGCCGGCTGGCTACAACGTCAACACCGCCAGCGACGGCAAGCAGGCGTTGATCATGGCCGAGCAAATTCGCCCCGACCTGATCCTGATGGATTTGATGATGCCGGTGATGGATGGCTGGGCGGCGACCCAGCACCTCAAAGCAACGGCGCACCTGGCACATATCCCAGTCATTGCGGTGACGGCAGTGAGCGACCAGAACCCGCTTGACCGTGCGCTGAAGGCTGGCTGCAGCGCCTACCTGCTGAAGCCCGTGACCTACGCCGGGCTGATCAGCATGGTCCAGAAATACACTCCCACGACGACCAAGCACGTGGCCGGCTAGCGCCGCCTGATCAGCGTCTCGTAGAGTGCCACCTGCTCGGCCAGCGCCCGCTGGTAGACCAGGTGGTGCGCCGGGCGCGGCGTCCAGCGCGGCTGGTCGTCTAGGGAGCGCACCGGCAGCGGCGCCAGTCCCAGCGTCTCCGCCGCCAGCAGCGCACTGCCACGGCTGGTCGCCGCCGGCTGACCCGACGAGACCACCGGCTGCCCCAGCACATCGGCCATAATCTGCAGCCACGCCGCCGAGCCGAGCAGCCCGCCGCCCGAGGCGATCAGCGTATGCTCGGCCGGCAGCTCGGGCGCCAGCTGCTGGTGGACCAGCGCCACTCGCAGCGCCACCGCCTCCAGCGCAGCCTGGACAATCTCGACCGGCTGGGTGTTCCAGCGCAGCCCCGCGAGCGTGCCGGTTGCGCTGTCGGCCCAGCCGGGCGAGCGCTCGCCCGCGAGGAATGGCAGCATCGTCAGGCCGTGGGCTGCCGGCGCCAGCGCCGTCAGCGCCGCCTCTAGCTCGGCGGGCGGCGGCAGGCGCAGCACATGGGTCAGCCAGGCGAACACGTTGCCGCCGTTCGAGAGCGCGCCGCCTAGCAGCGCCCGCTCGCGATCAAGCTGATACAGCCACAGCCCCGGCGGCACCGTCGCGGGCGTGCGCGGCAGCAGCACTCGCAGCGCCCCGCTCGTCCCGATCACCAGCGCCACCCGGTCGGGCGTGGTGCAGTCGCTGCCCAGCGTCGAGCTCACGCCGTCGCCCACGGTTGGCAGCCACGGCAGCTGGGCCAGCTGTGGCCAGCGTGCGGCGTAGGCCGGCCGCAGCCCGCGCGCCACGGCGGCCAGCGGCCGCAGCTCGCCCAGCTGCGCGGCGGTGATGCCCACCGCCGCCAACGTTGCAGCGTCCCAGTCCAGCGTCTGGCGATTGAGCAGCCCGCTCCAAGCCGCTACCGACCAGCTGCAGCCAGCGGTGCCGAACCAGCGCAGCCAGCAGTACTCGCCCAGCGATAGCCAGCGCCGGACCCGTGCGGCGACCGCCGGCTGGGTGCGCGTCAGCCAGCGAATTTTGGCTGGCACATACGAGGCGTGGAGCCGACAGCCGGTGCGCTGGTGGTAGTCGTCGCGATCCAGCACCGTCCACAGCGCGTGGGCATCATCGGCGGCGCGGGTATCGCCCCAGGTCAGCACCGGCGTGATCGGCTCGTCGTTGGCGTCCAGCCCGATGATGTTTGGCACCAGCGTGTCGCTGGCCACCGCCACGATCTCGACACCGGCCGGCACGGTCGCCAGCAGCTGGTCGAGCGCGGCCTCGCAGGTTGCGACGACAGTGAGCGCGTCCAGCAGCGCGCCGCCGTCGGGCGTGGTCAGGACGACGTGCGGCCGCGTCACGGCTGGGCCGCAGCTGTGGCCGGCTAGGTCAAACAGCTCGGCGCGCACCCCCGAGGACCCGACATCTATGCTCGCAATCGCTGCAATACTCATGTGGCATATCGTAGCAGCTATTGGGCCGTCGTGAGGCTGCGGTGTGCTAAAGTTTGGCGGTGCCTTTATGCCAGGAGAGGGCGATGCGACGCAGGACAGGATGGATACTTCGGGTGGCGATGACGCTCATCGCGCTGCTGGGGCTGGCGCCGGCCCAGGCCGCGCCGCTGGCGGCAACGACGCCATATGTGCGGCTCCAGCACATCGGCAGCTTTGGGAAAAACACCGGCGCGCTGGCGGTCAGCGGCACCTCGGCGTATATCGGCGATAACGTCAACGGCACGATCCAGATGAGTGTGCTGAATGTCAGCAACCCGGCGCTGCCCGCGCGGGTCGGGCGGTTTGTGCTGCCGGAGTTCCCCGTTGATTTTGAGCTGGCTGGCTCGCTGCTCTACATCGCCGACGGCATCAACGGCCTGTATATTGTGGACGTGAGCAGCCCCAGCAATCCGGTGCAGCGCGGCCACCTCGACACTGCCAGTCCGCTGCAGGCGGTGCGTGTCGTTGGCAGCACGGCCTACCTGGCGACCGGCTACGGCGGCCTGCAGCTCGTGAACGTTGCGAATCCGGCGGCCCCAGCGCAAATCAGCAGCCTCACGCTAAACAACCGCGAGGTGCGCGATGTGGATGTGAGCGGCAGCTATGCCTATCTGGCGACCGCTTCAACCTCCAGCGGCGGCGAGCTAGTCATTGTCAACGCCGCCAACCAGGCCGCGCCACAGATCGCCGGGCGGCTGGCCACGCCGAGCTACGATATGCGCCGCCTACAGATCGCTGCGACCACTGTGTATGTAGCCAACGATCTCGGCGGCCTGGCGATCATCAGCGTCGCCAACCCGGCGGCGCCAGTGCTGCGCAGCCGCCTGCCAGCGGCCGGTATCGCCAACGAGGCGGGCAACGCGCTGGCGCTCCAGGTGCTGGGCAGCAGCGTGTACCTCGGCAGCAGCATCACGACGCTGCAGGTGATCGCGGCGGCGAATCCCAGCCAGCCCTATCTGCGCGGCGCCGGCCAGGAGTTGAGCGATGTGTATGCGCTGCAGGTCTCGCCGGATGGTACGCTGATCTACGTGGCCAACGGCGCCTTTGGCCTGGCGATCTACCGCGTCACCCCCGAGTACCGGGCCTACATTGCGCTGGCGCTGCGCTGACGCCGTAAGCCGCCGTTAAGAACTTGGCAAGCGCGCGGTAACGTCGCCGCGGTATGCTGTGTACAAGGAGAAGACGATGCGCACACCGCTTGCTTTGATCGCGCTGCTGCTGCTGGCGGCCTGCGGCGCGACTGCCCAAACTGCCACGCCCGCCGCCCCGGCCGCGACTGCCATGAGCGCCCCAATGTCCACCCTGGGCGTGACCGCCGCTGCGCCTACCAGGACCACCGCGCCCACCGCGTCGCCAGTGGTGGCGCCGCCTAGCCCGACCGTCGCGCCGCCCAGCCCGACCGCCGCGCCGCCCAGCCCGCCGCCCGACGGCCTCGCCGCGCCCCGCCCGGCGCCCGAGATCGCGGATGAGATCTGGCTCAACGGCCCGCCGCAGTCGCTGGCCGCGCTGCGCCAGGCCGGCCGCGTCGCGCTGGTGGAGTTCTGGACGTTTGGCTGCTACAACTGCCGCAATGTGCTGCCGGCGCTCCGCGGCTGGCACACCAAATACACCGCCGCCGGCCTGACGATCATCGGCGTCCACTACCCCGAGTTTAGCCACGAGCGCGAGGTGCCCAACGTCGAGCGGGCGCTGGCCGAGCTGGATGTGCGCTACCCGGTGGCGATTGACAACGATGGCCGCACCTGGCGCGCCTACCACCAGAACGCCTGGCCGACGCTGTATCTCGTCGATAAGCGCGGCAATATTCGCTACGTCCACATCGGCGAGGGCGCGTATGAGACCACTGAGCAGTGGATTTAATATCTGCTCGCCGAGCCGGCATCGTAAAGATAAGAAAGGTCAACGCTTTCTAATCTCTACAGGACTAGAAAAAGCTATCCCGCTTTGGTATTCTTTTGACACAGGCTAGGTACTGATTCTGTTTGGGGGAGCAAGAACACAGGCTTAGACTGGCCACCTGACCGGGTGCATCACAGCCCCGCCGTTTCTACGGCGGGGCTGCTTGTGTGTGCGGTGCTGCTCGTCGGCGCTACAGTGCGCGCTACTCCTCGTCGGCGCCAAAGACGGCCCGCGCCCAAGCGTTGACCGTTCCATCAATCACCAAGTGCACACGGTCGATGGGGCTGCGGTTCTCAACGCGGTGCGGCAAGTTAAAGTTGAGATACCAGCACTCGCCGACGGCCATCGGCACCCGCTCGCCCGCCAGAAAAAACTGTACGTCGGGGTGGGTGATGACCGGCACATGCACCCGGAACTCGCCATCCTCAAAGCCCAGGTTATAGTCCTTGTGCTCGCGGATATTTGAGCCGGCGTCGAGCTTCAAAAAGCGCACCGCAGTCAGTGGACATTCGAAGGTCGCGAGCACCGTCTGGATATACGGGCAGCGTGCCAGCACCGGCGTATCCAGATAGTCGGTGGCGGTCGGGTCAGGGTACAGGCTGTTTTTGCCGCCGACCGAGCGCAGCGAGACACCGCTCCACAGCCCCTCGTAGTACGGCCGGTTGAAGTGCGCCTGCCACTCATCGGCGGCGATCTGGCCGAGGTCGGCCTGGAGGTGGGCGGGGTCAAACGCAAACGGAAGTTTCAGAAACGGCTGCATGGCACCCTCCTGGCGGCTACGGCGTGCTGGTCGGGCGATACTGCGTCGGCGGCAGGCTGGTGAGCGGCTCGACGCTGAGCGTCAAGGTTTTCAAGTGGTGGCCGTTGACCAGCAGGTGAAACTGGTACTCGGCTGCATTCTGGAAGACCAGGTTGCCAAAGTGCAGCACGATCGGCACGAACACGTCGCGGTGCGGGTGGCGCGGGTGGCGCTGCACGCCAAACTGACCCTGGATCGGGCTGCCGAGCGGCTGGCCATCCTCCTGGGCGATCCGAATCTCCAGCTGGTGCTGGTGGTCGGCCTCAGTGGTGTGGACGCGGAGGAGGCAGGCCAGGCCCAGCATCGGGTGGGTGTAGGGGAACTGCGCGGCGCTGATCGCCTGGAGGCCGCCGCCCAAAATATACAGCTTGCCGTCGGGCGGCTGCGAGACCGCATCGGCCAGCAGCGCAAACTCGATCTCCATGATGATCTCCTACGCTTGCTGCGCCGCCAGGGCCTCGTTGATCGGGTAGCGCAGCGAGAACAAAAAGCCGGCCAGAATATTGAGCAGGTTGAGCAGCAGCAGCAGCGCCGAGACCGACAGCGCCAGCGGCCGCACCGCCGCCAGCGGCTGGCCCAGGATCGCCGCCAGGCCCAGCACCAGCGCGCCGTCGCGGGTGCCGACGCCGGCGGGCGAGGCCGTGCCGACCAGCGCGATAATCGCGATCAGGGCCACAAACGGCCCGACCGCGATCGGCTGGCCGAGCGCCAGAAACAGCAGGTAGCAGCGCACAAAGGTCAGCGCCAGGCCCAGCGCCGACACCGCGCCGACCTGCGCGAGCTGCCGCGGCGTCAGCGCCAGCCCGGTCAGCGTGGCCAGCCGGGCCTGGATGCCGGCCGGCAGCACCCGCGGCAGCAGCTGCCCAAAGACCAGCGCCCGCAGCCGCGCCGAGCCAGCCAGGCTTAGCCCGACCAGCACCGCCACCAGCAGCACCGCCACGACCAGCACATTCAGCACCTTGCCGCCGGGCAGCACGTCCCAGAAAAAATACAGCCCGGTTGCCGCCAGCGAGCCCATGATCCCGACATCGAACAGCCGGTCGACGACCACGCTGGTCAGCCCGGTGCTCAGCGGGTAGCCGCGCTGGCGCAGATACCAGGCCTTGACCATATCGCCGGCCTGCCCCGGCGTCACAATCCCCAGAAAAATCCCGATGCTGTAGAGCGCGGTGGCGTCAGGGAGCGGCAGCCAGATATCGGCGGCCCGCAGAATCAGCTGCCAGCGCCAGGCTTTGAGCATCAGGAACGGCACCACCAGCGCGCACGACAGCGCCACCAGCCACCATCTCGTCAGCCGCAGCGCGGCCCAGACATCGCCGAGGTTGGTCGTTGCCAGAATATAGAGCAGGATCGCCGGGCCGAGCAGGTTCAGCGCCACCCGCAGCACAGGTCGCAGCCGCCTCATCGCTCGCGCCTGCCGGCCAGGCCCAGCGCCACGATCTGCTCGGCCAGCAGGCCAAACATCCAGATGACAATCGCGCCGACAAAAAACATCACCGTCGAGCTGGGGATGTGCAGAAAGCGGCCCTCGACCGCCACGCTCCAGCCATACGCAACGAGGCTCAAAGCGAACAGCACGAGGCCGGCCGGGAACATCACCCGCAGCGGCGCGAACAGCATCATGATTTTCAAAATGATCATGCCAAACTTAACGCCGTTTTTTAGCAGCTTCTGGTGGCTGCGGCCGCCGGTGCGCCGCCGCGCCTCAATCGGCACGAATTTGACCGAGTAGCCAGCTTTCGCAAACGACATCAGCGAGGTCGTCGGCCAGGAGTAGCCGTTGGGCAGCAGGTGCACAAAGTCCATGATTGCCGTGCGCCGCATTGCCCGCAGCCCCGAGGTCAGGTCGGGCAGCGGCATCGCTACGACGTAGGAGGCGAAGCGCGCCAGCAGCCAGTTGCCGGCCATCCGCTGCCACGAGGCGTGCGAGTCGCGCTGTCGCTCGCCCACGACCATATCGTAGCGCTCCATGTGGGCCAAGAGCCGCGGGATGTCGGCGGGATCGTGCTGGCCGTCGGCGTCGATCACCAGGATCACATCGCTGTGGGCCTGGCGGATCGCTGTTTTGACTGCGGCGCCGTTGCCCTTGTTGTAGGGGTGCTGCACGACGCGCGCGCCGGCCGCCAGCGCCTCGGCCGCGGTCGCGTCGCTGCTGGCGTCGTCCACCACGAGCAGCTCGGCCTCGGGGCACTCACGTCGAATCTGCTGTAGCACTGCGCGGATGCCGTGAGCTTCGTTGAAGGCCGGGACGGCGATGGTGACGGTGAACGGCCAGCGCGGTTCAGCCGGCGCGACCGTGGCCGCGGCGGCAACTTCGAGATGATACATGGCGTTTCCAATGGGCCTGTGTTTCCTCTGAGCATACCAGAGGCCCCGCGGATCAGCAAGAAACCGCGCCAGCCATGTGTGCGTGGGGTGGCCGGCGCGATCCGCGGGGCCTGCGCCGCTAGCCGCCGATGGTCTCCTTGAACACGATGTTGCTCCACTGGTCGCCCATCTGCATCTGGTAGTAGGTGACGGTGGCGCTGGGGCCGCTCAAGGTTAAGAATCGTGTAGGCGTGGTTGTACGTCTCGCCGTCGTCGCCCAGCCGCGCCTGGTCGCGGAAGGTCAGCTGGCCCGCGGCGTCGTCGGGGTAGACCAGCTTGGGGTTGACCTCATAGGGGTGCTGGTCCACCATGATCGGCACGGCGCCCGACCCGACGCAGCGGCCGCGCTCTAGGCCAATGTACGGATCGTAGACCAGCAGGTTGTGCTCGTGGCCCCAGACCCACAGGTCGATCTGCCCCAGCACGTCGCGGAAAGTTTCGCGGAGTTTGGGATTGACAGCCATGTACTGCCCGGCGCTGTTCTCGCCCAGGCTGCCGGTATTGCTGAACAGCTGGTGGTGCGACAGCACAATCGTCCGCCGGCCGCCGGCATTATGAATTTTGTCGAGGTGCCAGGCGGCCTCGCTCGGCTCCAAAAAGGTGCAGTTCGAGAGCACGGTGCCAGGGTTGAAGTCGTGGTACGAGGTGTCCAGCCCCAGAATCTGCCAGTGCTCATTGCGCAGCGCGAAGTAGCTGGCCGGCTGGCCAATCTGGTCAAGCAGCCAGTAGTAGCCGGTGCCGCCCGAGTACATGTCGTGGTTGCCGGTCAGGGTGTAGATCGGCACCCGGCCTGCGAACACCTGCTGAAAAATCTGCAGAAAGTTCTCGTCGGCCTCGCGCTGAGTGCCGCTGTAGTAGATGTCGCCCAGGTGGATCACCACGTCGGGGTTGTGCTGCGCGACCTGCTGGAGGATGCGCTTGGCCTCCGGCATGCCGGTCCCCCAGTCGCCGATGATCGCCACGGTCAGGTTGGGCTGCGCCGGCAGTGTACGCACAAAGTCGTCCATGTGCTGGTGGCGGCGGTACGGGATCGCCGCGTGGCTCAGGGCGTACTTTTTGAACTCGACCAGACATTTGGCCCACAGCGGGTCGCAGGTCGAGTAGCCGAGCTCCTCCTTGATCGCCGCCGCCCGCTCGTCGTCGCCGCGGGCCTCGGCCATCACCAGCTGGAAATAGCGCTTGGCACACTCGTCGACGATCCCCAGCGTCTGCGGGCCGTCCAGCGCCTCGCCGCGGGTGAAGGCCTCCCCCAGCAGCACAGTGTCGAGCATCGCCTGGTGCGTGGCGCTGGCCTCGCTGGGCAGCGGCGCGTCGTCAATGCCCAGCACGCCGTCGCCGGCCGGCGGCTGCTCCGCGGCCAGCACATCGCGGATCGCCGACTGCCACAGCGACACCGTCGGGTCGCTAAAGGTCGAGATTGGCATACATTGCTCCTCGTGGCACACGGGCGCGAGAGTGCGCCCCGCTGTAGTATAGGCCAGCGGGCAACTGCGAGTTGTCAGTTGTCAGTTGTCAGCTAGCGCTGACCATCATCGAGTTCGCCTTGCACCACTCGTGTACTCGCTACTTGCTACTCGCTACTCGTCTTCGGCAGGCTGGCGATGATCTGCACCGTCTGGACGCTGACGGTGATGACCTGCTTGATCAGCCGCACGATCCGCTGGGGGTCGGCGGGGTCGTTGGGGTCGCTGACAATGCCCGAGCGCTTGTCGGTCGTGATGCGGTACTGGTCGATCACCCACTCCAGCGCCGAGCGGTTGCCGAGCCGATACTGGTGCGCGGCCAGCGGGACGCCGACCAGCGTCAGCGCGTCGTTGACGATCACAGCGCTTTTGTCCGCGCTATATCGTAGCCGCTCGACGCGCCAGGTCCACGGCACGCTGCGATTCTCAATGTGCCGCAGCGGAAACAGCGCGGCCGCCTCGTAGCCGACGTGCAGCGCCGCCAGCCGCTGCCCCGCGCTGACGAACGCTGGCCAGTCGGCAGCCGGTACAAACGGGATATGTGGCAGGTCGCGCTTGAGGTCCTGGGCGTAGCGCGCGCGGTAGTCGGGCGCGTGCAGCAGCGCGTAGATGGCGTGGAAGATGTCCCACTTTGTTACATCGGGGCCGTACTGCGCCACAAACTGCGCCAGCGCCCAGTCGGTGATATTCTCGCGCCGGTTCGTGCCATCCTCGTCGTAGACGTAGAACGGGAAGCATTGGAAGCCATCACTGACAGCTAAGGCATGAATATCAGTCGTTGAATTCGTAGCAAGGACGCTAAAGGTTTCTCGATGACCTTTATCACTGACGATGATCATCAGATTTTCCTGTTGCTCAGGGCTGAGTATCCCAACAGGAAAGAAGCGATGCTGAAGATAGCGTTGATCGTTGAGTAGCGGCGCAAAGTATAAATATTTTTTGACAAATGGCCGATACAGGCTGGGCCGAAGATGATCGGTGGTGAATACAGCATGCTCGCCACGCTTAAGCTGAGCTTTAATGTCTGGACTTCATTTTATCTTCGTCTCGTCGGCCACCACGAAGTCGTCAATGCTGATGCTGCGATCTGTGCGGCGCTTCCAGCGGTCAACCTCGCCATTATAGGTTTCGATGAACGCCTGTACGCGGGCTGCGAGCGGCGCGGCCTGAAAATCATAGACCCAATCGTCGCGATTCGTCTTTATGCCGCCGCTATACAGCTTGAAGATTGCCGTACCCCCCCCCCCCCCCAACATTGCGCTGTAGCTTGTCCGCCTTGCTGCCCATTGGAAGAAACGTGGCAAAGTCATCGCTCAGGCCGGCGGTCGGCCAGGTATGCCGGGCGTCGGGCTGCAGCGGCTGCCAGTCGATCTGCGTCAGGCCAGGGTGGGCCGCCAGAAAGTCCAGCTTTTCGGCCCGCGTCCACAGCTCCGGCACGCGAAAATATTGCAGCGTGCGCGCCGGGTGGCTGGCGCGCCGCACCGCCACCGTAATCCCGACGCCGACCTGAATGCCAAACACATTGTGGGTCGTCCCCGAGAGCTTGGGATTTTTGCGGACGTTGCCGTGCAAATCAAGGTGATAGACCGCCGTGAAATCCTGGAGCAGATGCTTGCGCATGCCGTCAAACGTCAGCTGGTCGACAAACGAGTTATTAGACACAAAGCAGACCACGCCATCGCGGCCCTCCAGTCGGTCGGCGGCCCAGCGAAAGAACTTGACATACTGATCGCTCAGCGCATTTTTATTGGTCGCCCGCGAATCTTTGGCGTAGGTCTCGCGGATGCGGCCGTCTACGACTGGATAGCGGCGGTTTTTGTTGTTGTCGTTCTCGTTTTTCTGGCCGACGTTGTAGGGCGGGTTGCCCAGCACCACCATGATCGGCGCCTGGCGCTGCTCCTCGACGCGCGCCGTGTTCTCCTCGGCAAAAAACGAGGCCTGCCGATTCTCGGCCAGGTCCAGCGTGTCGGTGAAGCAGATGCCCTCGAACGGCGCGTACTGGCCGGTCCGCTCATAGTACTCGTGCTCGATATTTTGGCTGGCGATGTAGTAGGGCAGCAGCAGCACCTCGTTGCAGTGCAGCTCGCGGGCGTACTTGTCGGGCAGGCTGCTCGGCCCGATATGCTCCATCAGCTCCAGCAGAAAGGTGCCGGTGCCAACGCACGGGTCGAGAATATGCACGCCCTGGTCGGCCAGCGACGTGCCGAAGTCGCGGCCCAGCACCTCCTCGACGGCGGCGACCATCCAGCGCACCAGCGGCGCCGGCGTGTAGACGATGCCGTGGGTATCGGCGGTGTCGGTGGAGTAGGCCTGGAAAAACTGCTCGTAGACGGTGTTGAGAAAGGTCTGCTTCTCGCTGTAGTCGCTGATCGAGCGGGCGGCCTCCTCAATCGCCTGGTAGAAATAGTCGAGCTTGCCCAAAAACGCCCGGCGGCTAAACGCCCGGCTGGTTAACGCCGTGATGACCATCTCGATCTCGCGGGCGATGACGTTGCGCTGCACAAAGGCGTCATTCTCAAACACCGAGCGAAAAATCCGCTCGGTCAGGAGGTGCTGGACCAGCAGATCCTCAACCTCGGCCTCGCTGGTCGTCGGGTTGAGCGAGGCCCGGCACATAGTGACAAACGCCGCCAGCGCGCCGCGAAACGCCGCATTCTGCGCCTTCTCGCGCTCGATGATCTCGCGCAGCCCCGCCGCGAGCACCGGAATCTCGGTGCGAAACTGCGCGACAGCCTGGTGAAACGCCGCCACCAGCGGCTCGGCGTAGCCCAAGAACTGCGCCAGCAGCAGCTGCAAATTGGCCGGCGCGGTGATGTCGAGGTCCAGCGTCCGCCCGCCGTTCTGGTAGAGCACGGCGCGCCTGGTATTCTCAAACAGCGTATTTTTGAGCGGGTAGCCGGCCGCAATCTTCTGCGTGATCGCGGCGTCGAGGTCATCGGCGGCATCTTTGGCCTCCCAGATGCCGCGCCGAATTTTGTACTGGTCGCGGACCTCGCCGTCGAGGCGAATGCGGCGGCGGCTGGGCAGCGCCACGGTCTGCTCGGCCAGCACGGTCAGGCCCAGCGGCTTGCCGGCCGCGGCCAGCAGCGTCTGAAAGGCGATGCGGGTCGCGCCCTCGGTCAGCGCCCGCTGATCCGCGAAGCTCTGGAGGGTCGCATAGTAGGCGGCGATATATTTGGGCAGCGCTGGCGGCATAGTCACTCCTGGTCGCGGCGGGAGTGTAGCACGAGGGCGACGGCTGAGCCGCAAAGGATGCGAAGAACCCGCGCGGAAGCTGCTGGGCAACCTCGGCGCGGGCCTGGTATTTTCGTGGCAATCACATCGTCTCGTGCTGACCACGGGGCCAGCGGCGGCCAATCTTAGAAAACGGCCTCGATAATGTAAAGGAACATCTGCATAACCGTGCGGAGACACCACAGGAGAAAGTTCGCCAGCCCAACAAAAAGTCGCATACCGCTGCCTTCCTTTGCATATAGAGAGCTACCACTGCACCCAAACGTCGGACGTTCTCTGCTTCTACTCAGAGCGATGCCAGGCCATCACCTCCTCAAACGCTACGCTCACTGCTGAAACGAGCGCCGCATTTAATCCTCAATCGGATACCACCGCATCGTGTCGGGGCCGCACTCGGCCACCCCGTTGTCGCCGGACTCAAGGTGCGCGAACCCAGGATTTGTCGGTCTTATACAGATCGACAATGTTGATGTTTGAGCCATAGGGGCCGACAATGCGCACCTGGTAGCGGTGGATATCGCCGTCGGGGCCGGGCGCCAGGAACAATAAGCTTTGCGCTGGCAGCGTCCCCAGCGAGCCGAGCACGTCAGCGCGGTGGTCGCAGGTGTACAGCTGGTCAAGCGCCTTTTTTGCCAGGTCGGCTGAGGCGCTCGACGCGCCGCATGCGTTGAGCGCGCAGCCGCAGACAACGAGCGCAGCGAGGTGTCGCAGCATACTCATCTCCTTTGAGCGAGATAGTGGCGAGAACTGAACAGAGAAGCCTGATAGCACTAACGATAGCAGATCAGGGCGCGCCGCTGTCTCTTAAAGCTCTCAGATTGATGCGCTGGCGAGGGGGTGGCCGTGGGGTGAGCAGGGCGAGCGGTGCGTTATTGCAGGGCCGGTCCATGCACAGGCGCTCTGATGCCGCGAGCTGGTCCAAGACGATCTGAATGCCGGCGACTGCGGGGATGCCGGCGTCGTTGGTAATAAACGCCGTCGCACCCGCGACCAGCGCGGTTGCCAGGGGCCGCGCATCGGGCGTGCGCATCCGATGCGCGGCCCGCAGCTCGGCGGCGCGCTCGACAATGACGGTGCTTACCGCAAAGCTCGTCACGCCCTGTGTTCCCAACAAAAAATCTCGGTAGTATTTTGCGAGCGCGCTATCACCAGTGCGTAGCGGATGGACCAACGTCTCCGTCAGCATAATGGATGAGACTACGGCTTGAATTTCGCCTTTGCTGATGGCACTAAATAATGGACGTAGATTATGGAGATACGCTGGATGCCGCTCTATGTAGGAGATCACCGGCGCAGCATCCAGCGCAACCGTAGCCCGGCGCCGCGTCGCCCCATTTGATCGTCAGCAGGCCGGTGAGCGTGACCGGGCCGGCGGTCTGCCAGGGCGGCAAGGCGAACGGGGCTGGGACGCGGCAAACACGGACCTGTACGGATCGCCGTGCAACGAATACAGAACGGTTGGGATGGCGATAATGTACCATCCGGTCTCGAAAAATGCTAGCTAGGCAATTGCCCGATCATGGCGGAAAGCTAGCGGCCGACCTGGTTGCGGCCGGCGACTTTCGCGCTGTACATCGCGTGGTCGGCCTGGGCTAGCACCGTGGGCGCATCGCGGTCGCCGGTGATGGCGACGACGCCCATGCTCAGGCTGAGGACGAAAGGCTGACCGTTGAACTGCCAGGGATATTCGGCGACGGCGCGCCGCATGCGCTCGGCGATCTCGCTGGCCTGCGGCGGCGCGGTCTGCTCCAGGATCACCGCGAACTCATCGCCGCCGAGCCGCGCCAGCACATCGCCGCCGCGGACCTCGCTGGCCAGCACGCCGCTGAGGATCACCAGCACCTGGTCGCCGGCCGCGTGGCCGAAGGTGTCGTTGACGACTTTGAAGTGGTCAAGGTCGATGAACAGTAGCGCCGCCGGGTGGCCGCGCTGCGCCCGCACCACCACGCGCTCCAGGTGCTCGCTGAGCGAGCGACGGTTGAGCAGCCCGGTCAGCGGGTCGTGGTTGGCCAGATAGTGGAGCTGCGCCACCGCCTCAGCCAGCTGGGCACGCTCCTGCTCCAGCAGGCGGGTGCGGTGCTCGATCTCGGTGATGTCACGGCCGAGCAGCAGCGCGCCGTGCTGGGCGCCGCTGGGGTCGCGGACCTCGCAGACGCTGAACGCGAAGAGTCGCGGCGGCGTGCCGAGCAGCAGCGTCTGCGGCGTCGGCTCGACCGACCCGGTGTGGGCCTGCGCGACCAGCGCGCGGGCGGCGCGGCTTTCGGCGCCGGTCTGGGCCAGCGCCGCGCCCAGCGTCTGGCCAACGGTCAGGCCCAGCGCGCTGGCCGGTGGGTTGGTGTAGGTGATGTGGGTCCGGCGGTCCAGCACCGCGACGGCCTCCTGCATCGAGTGCAGTGCTAGGTTCAGGGCGGCGGTGGTCGGCTCGAAGACGCGGCCGCGCACCACGGCGTAGGCCAGCGCCACCAGCATCGGCACGGTCTGGAAGATCGTGTAGAGCGGGCCGAACGCGCGCACGGTGTCGCCGGGCAGTCGGGCCAGCCCCCAGGCCACCAGGATCGGCACGAGCAGCAGCGTAATCACCGCGCGCCGCGCCGGCTGCCGCCAGAAGGTAAGGAGCAGCACCGTCACGTGCGGCAGCCAGCTGCTCGCCATCACGCCGATCATCAGCGTGCCCGACGGACGGGGGATGACTGGCAGATAGTGGCCGTCAACCAGCGCGACGCCGGCGACAAACCAGCCGTGGCGGCCCAGCGCGTCCCACAGGAGCAGCAGCGTGGTCGCCACGTAGGGCAGCAGGATGATGCCGATCGGCCGGCGGCCCTCCCACCAGCGGGGCATAAACAGGCTGCTAAACAGCAGCAGCAGCGTGGTGTCGAGCGCCGCTAGCCCCAGCACCTCGGCGATCACGCCGCGGTAGGCTACGGCGGCGCTCGGCGCCTCCAGGCGCAGCACCGAGCCGATGTTGAGCACCGCAAACGCCGCCACCGGCCATAAAAATAGCCGCGCCGGGCGGTAGCTCCAGGCCCGTGTCGCCACGTAGGTCGCCAGAGCCGTCTCGATGACCAACGCGATTAGCAGCTGTGCTTGCACGGGTGCGTGTCTTCCTGTGTTGTACTACGGCATAGACTAGCACGCTTCGGAGCACTTGCGATGGGCCGTTGGTAGGGACTCGCGACCCGCAGTTGGCGCGTCCGTGGCCTTGTTCCTGCCCTACGTGCAGCTGAGCAGGAGCGACTGTTGAAGCTATCAAAACCATCTACGCTACCCGAGACGCGCTCGGGCGCCGGCGGGCTGTGGCGCGTGGGGCCGCTGCTGTGGGCGGCGGTCCGCCACGCCGCCGTGTCGGGCGCCCCACAGTCGGCCGCAGCCTTCGCCTACTACTGCGTCCTCTCGACGCTGCCGCTGCTGCTGGCGCTGGTGGCGCTGCTGGCCTATGCCCTGGACCGCAGCGCGGCCGCGCAGCTGGGCGCGCTGCTCGGCGGGCTAATCCCCAGCGGCGCGCCCCAGATCACTGGCATGATTCAGGATCTGCTGGCGCAGCGCCGCAGCCTGAGTCTGGTGTCGCTGCCAGCGCTGCTGTGGACCGGCAGCCGCGCATTTGCGGTGATCGTCCGGGCCATTCAGGCGGCATTTATGGAGGACGAGACCCGCCCGTGGTGGCACCGCACACTGCGCGAGGTGGCGCTGCTGCTGACGCTGGGCGTGCTGTTTGGCGCGGTGCTGGCGCTGCGCCTAGTCGTGGTCGCGGCCTGGGCCTGGCTGGGCTGGGGCGATGCTACCAGCATTGGCCTCCAGGCGACGATCAGCGTGGCCCGGCTGGTAGTGCTGATGGTGGCGCTGCTCGGACTGTATCGCTTCGTGCCGTGCGAGTGCCCGCACCCCCTGAGCGTGGCGTTTGGCGCGGCCGTCGCGACGCTGGCGCTGCTGGTGGCCCAGCTGGTCTTTGTGCGCTACACCAGCCACTTCGGCTCCTACAAGGTGCTGTATGGCTCGGTGGCGACGGCGGTGCTGGGCATTCTGTGGATCTGGCTGCTGACGCTGATCGTGATCTTCGGCGGCCACGTCGCCGCCCTCACCGAGGCCCATCTGGCCGCCGGCCGCCCGCTCGCCGAGCTATACACCGCCCAGCGCGCCCGCTCGATTTTCCGCGCCGTGCCGCGCCCCGCCCTGCCCGGCAGCGACGAAGCGTAGCTTGACCTGGCCGGCTGCGAACCCCGCCGCGCCGCGGCCGCGCCAGCATAGCCGGCCCCAGCCGGGGCGCCGCTGACTTAGGGTTAGGTCATAGGCTCTACAGGGCGCTGATCCGCCTCTTTATGCACCGCCGCGACTGTCACCTTTGTGTGATCCGCATCATGGTAGCCGCTCCCGACACTCGCTATACTTCCGGCCATGACAGCACAGAACGCCAACCGCCCCAACCACACCCACGAGCTGCTGCGGCAGGTGCCGACGTTTGCGCGGCTCAGCGACGGGCAGCTGGGCTTGCTGGCGGCGCAGCTCGGCATGGAGCGCTTTGCACGCGGCGCACTAATTTTTTCGCAGGGCAGCGTCGGCGACCGGCTCTACATTGTGCTGCGCGGCAAGGTGCGGGTCTACACCACCAGCGCACTCGGCCAGGAGCTGTCGCTGATGCTGTTCCAGGGCGGCGACTTTTTTGGCGAGCTGGCGCTGCTGGACGGCGGCCCCCGCTCGGCCAGCGCCGTGGCGATGACCCCGACGACCGCGCTGACCCTGCAGCGCTCGGCGTTTTTGCAGACGCTGGACACCTGCCCGCCCATCGCCGCCGTGATCCTGGAGGCGCTGTCGCTACGGCTGCGGCACAGCACCAGCTACGCCGAGCAGCTGGCCAGCCACACGGCGCCGCAGCGGGTGGTGGACCTGATCCTGGACCTGTGTGGCAGCGCGGGCGGCGAGCCGCCGGTGCTACACGTCACCCAGGAGGAGCTGGCCAGCCTGGCCGGCACCAGCCGCGAGACCGTCAACCGCGTGCTGGCGACGCTGCGCGACCGCGGCCTGCTGCGCATCGAGCGGGCGCGGCTGCGGATCACCGACCTGGCCCAGCTGCGGCGCGTCGTCCTCTAGCCCAAGCCCACCCATTGATGTTGCGGTCGCCAGCTGGCGGCCAGCCGCCCCGTGCCATGTTTTACCAGGAGGTTTGCCATGTTTGCTATGTTCGCTCTGGCCCACGTCGTCGCCGATTTTGTCCTGCAGCCGTACTGGCTGGTCCAGCGCAAGCGCCGCTGGGACGGCCTCGCGATCCACGGCGGCCTGGTGCTGCTGTGCATGGCGCTGCTGGTCGTCGCTGACCGGCGGGCGGCCGCCTACTGGCCGGCGATGCTGATCATCACCGCGATTCATGTCGGGATTGATCGCTGGAAGGTGCAGCGCGGCGACCGGCTATTTCAGCACCCGATTGGGCCATTTCTGCTCGACCAGGTGCTGCATATCATCACGCTGGCGGTGGTGCTGTCGTGGTGGGCGCCGGCCAGCAGCGTGTGGAGCCTGGCCGGCTCGCCGCTGGCTGGGCTGGCGGTGTTTGGCGCGGCCTACGTGATCGCTGCCTGCGCCACGCCAATCGGCATCATGATCTGGCTCGACCCCAGCTTTGCCCAGGCGGCGCTGGCGGGCGAGGCGCGGCTGCGCAGCATGGGCGTCGGCATCCTGGTCGTCACCGCGACGGTCTTTGCCGGCGTGGCCGCGCTGCCGATGACGCTGTTTGGCTATGCGCTGGTGACGCGCCACCCGTCCTCGGTTCACCCGCTGGACACGCCGCGCGGCCTGCTGGCGACGGTGTTTATCGCCGCGACGCTGGGCGCGCTGCTGGCCGGGCTGCGCTAGCCCGGCGCTGAAGTCGGCGCCATCACAACGAAACACCGCCGCGAGCACTGCTCGCGGCGGTGTACCTTGGTCCAGGTGTCGGCTAGCCCGCGGCGCCCCAGTCGCTGTCGGCGGTGTCGAGCGCTGCGCTGCCGACGACCACCTGGTTGCGGCCCTCGCGCTTAGCGCGGTAGAGCGCGCGGTCGGCGGCGCGCAGCAGCTGCTCGCCGGTGGTGCCGTGGTCGGGGAAGATCGCCACGCCGGCCGAGATTGTGACACTGCCCAGCTGGGCGCCGCGGTACTGCATCTGGAGCGCGGCTACGCGGCTGCGCAGCTGCTCGGCGCGGGTCACGGTGGTTTCTAGGCCGGCGTCGGGCAGGATCAGCGTAAACTCCTCGCCGCCATAGCGGCAGGCAATGTCCTCGCGGCGCACGTCGCCCTCCAGGAGGCCGCTCAGCTCGCGCAGCAGCGCATCGCCAGCGCCGTGGCCAAAGGTGTCGTTGAAGTGCTTGAAATGGTCAAGGTCCAGCATCACGACGCCCAGCGGCAGGCCGCTGCGCTCGGCCCGCCGCAGCTCGCGGCCCAGCGACTCGTCCATATACCGGCGGTTGAACAGGTTGGTCAGCGGGTCGCGCACCGACTGGTTGCGTAGCCGCTCCTGGAGCCGCAGATTGGCCAGCGCCAGCGCGCTCTGCTCGGCGATGCTGACCACGACCCGCTGGGTGGCGTCGCTGAAGTGCGCGGCGTCGGCGGTAAAGATCGTCAGCAGGCCCAGCAGCTGGCCCTGCGCCAGCATCGGCACGCACACAAAAGCCGCCGGCTGCTCGGCCTGGAGGTGGCGGCAGACCAGCCCGTCGGACGTGTCGGCGATCAGGTGGAGGCGGCCGCGGCGCAGCGCCCAGCAGTCGTCGGCGCTCCACTCGTGGGTTGGCTGCTGCGGCCCCCAGCGCCCCACCACGTCGGCGGTGTGATCGGCGCGCAGCATTGCCAGCGTGCCGCTCGTGCCTGGCAGCAGCCCGCGCGAGGCGTGGGCGATCACCTCGTAGGCCTCCTCCGGCTCGTGACAGGCCTGAAACAGATCGCTCATCGTGCTGAGCAGGTCATTCTCCTGGGTGCGCTGCTCCAGCTGCCCGACCCAGCTGCGCAGCTGGTCATTGAGCGACTGGAGCTCAGCCTCGCTCTCGATGCGCTCGCTGACATCGAGCTGCACCCAGACGTGGTGGGTCAGCCGCCCGCGGCTGTCCTGGACGGGCGAGACCGCGACCTGGCTCCAGAAGGCCACGCCGCCTTTGGCAAACCACTGCATCGTCGTCTGGCGCTCGGGGTGGCTGTAGAGCGCCTCGATCAGTGCGGCACACTCGGCGGCGTTGGCGGTCGGACACATAAACAGCCCGCAGCTTTGACCGATCAGCTCGTCGGCCGCGTAGCCGGTCACACGCTCAATCGCCGAGTTGACATAGATCATCGGGTGGGCTGGGTCGAGGGCGTCGGTGATGATCACGCCGTTGGTCGAGGCCATGATCGCCCGGTCGCGCAGCGCAATCGTATTGAGGAGCTGCTGGGTTTGCAGAATGCGACGGACACGGTGGCGCAGCACCGGCCAGTGGACCGGCTTGGTGACATAATCAGCGGCGCCGGCGGCAAAGGCCCGGTCCACCGACGCGCTATCATCCAGCGAGGTGATCAGTAGGATCGGCGTGTCGCGGCCGCCGGGCAGCTCCTGGAGGCGGGCGCAGGCGGTGAAGCCGTCCATCACCGGCATCAGCGCGTCCATCAGCACCAGGTCGGGCCGCAGCCGCTCGAAGGCTTGGAGGCCGCGCGCGCCATCGGCGGCCTCGGTCACGAGGTAGCCATCGTCCTCCAGGCGGCGCCGCAGCAGTGCGCGGGTAGTCTGGTCATCCTCGACGATCAGCACCACCGGCTGAAGCTGGGCTGTGAGCGGCGCTGCGGATTCGGGCGCGAGCGGCGGTTGCTCGGTGGTCATGCGCTGGTGACTCCCTCCTGGGCGACCACAAACGGTGGCAGCGTGAAGTGAAAAACCCCGCCGCGCTCGGTGCTCTCGGCCCAGATCTCGCCGTGCAGCGCCTCAACGGCTAGCTTGCAGAAGGCTAGGCCCAGGCCCGAGCCACCACCCGCCAGCGAGCCGGTAGCGAACTTTTGAAACAGCCGGGCCTTGATATCCGGCGTCAGGCCGGGGCCGGTGTCGCTGATCGTCACCTGGATCGCGCCGCCGGGACGCGCCGCGGTTGCCACGCTGATCGTGCCGCCGCTGGGCGTAAACTTCAGGCTGTTGCCGACCAGGTTGCGGACGACCCGCTCGATCAGCTTGCTGTCGGCGAGGGCCGGGCGCGGCGTCGGCGTGTAGTTGGTCGCCAGCGTCAGCTGTTTCTCGTGCGCCAGCGACGAAATATCATCGAGCACCGAGGTGATCGTGGCCTCCAGCGAGACTGGCTGGGGTGACACTGGCATCTGGCCTGCCTCTAGGCGGCTGACATCCAGAATGTTCGTCACCAGCGTCATGGCGCGCTGGTTATTGTTGCGGATGATCCGGATCATGCTGTGGGTGTCGGTGGCGGCCGGATCGATCAGCATCTGAAGCATCTGGGTCGCGGCGGAGGAGGCGGATAGCGGGTTGCGCAGGTCGTGGACCAGCATGCGGGTCAAGTCCTCACGCAGGCGCTGCACGCCGCGCTCGGTGCTGACATCGCGCAGCACCAGCAGACGACCGACGCCGCCCTCGGCCGCCGCCGGCAGATTCAAGAACACGACGTTGCGCACCGCCCCATCGGACTGAAAGGCGTACTCGCCCTGCGCCACGCCGTCATTGGCGGTGCTCTGGGTGCGCAGCGCCTGCACGGCCGCACGGATCGGTTCGGGCGCGTAGCGGCGGGCCTGCCCGAGCGCCGTGGCAAACGGCTGGCCGCGCCAGTGATCGAGGACCGGCGGCAGCCCCAGCAGCTGGAGGGCGGCGCTGTTCAGCTCCAGCACCAGGTGCTGGGGCGACAGCAGAATAATCCCGTCGCGGCTGGCCTCGATGATTGTGCGCAGCCGCTCGCGCTCGCGGGCGGTCGCCTCATAGGTGTGTTGGAGGGCCTGCTCGGCGCGGCGGGTGCGCAGCAGGCGGCGGACGCGCTGCCGCAGCACGGCCCAGTGGATCGGCTTGACCACGTAATCGCTGGCGCCGGCGGCAAACGCCCGGTCCACCGACTCAGTATCGTCCAGGCCGGTGATCAGCAGCACCGGCGTCTGGGGGCCGCCGGGCAGCCGCTGTAGCTCGGCGCAGGCGGTAAAGCCGTCCATCACCGGCATCACGCCGTCAAGCAGCACCAGATCGGGGCTGAGCGCCGCAAACTGCGCGACGCAGCGGGCGCCGTCCTCGGCCTCGACGACCTCGTAGCCGTCCTGCTCCAGCGCCTGGCGCAGCAGCCGGCGCATCATCCGATCATCGTCGGCGACGAGAATTCGCGTGGGGGGCGGTGTTGACATGGCTAGTCCTGCTTAATCAGCTCCTGAAGCGCCCCCTGAGCGACGAGATAGGCCTGCTGGAGCTGGCTCAGCACGGCCGGGGCGGCATCGAGTTGCTGGCTACGGCCGAGCGTTTCCAGCTCTTTGGCGTGCTCCACGACGGCGGTGGCGCCCAAATTAGCGGCGCTGCCTTTCAAGGTGTGGGCGGCCATCTGGAGGTCGGCGGCCTGCTGCTCCTGCACCGCCCGCGCAATCGATGCCATCATCACCGCGCTATCCTCCAGGAACATGGCGACCATCTCGCCAACAAAGTCACCGCTGCGCGCATCCTGGAGCGAGCGCAGGCTGCTGATCGCCGCCGGGTCGAGCACTGGGGCGACCACAGCGGGCGGCGCCGCCACGGCCGCCGCGGTCGCAGGCTCCGGCGCGGCCGCGACCACCCAGTGCTGGAGAAGCTGCTGTAGCTCGCTGAGGTTGACCGGCTTGCTGAGGTAGTCGTCCATGCCGGCCGCCAGGCAGGCCTCGCGGTCGCCCTGCATGGCGTTGGCGGTCATGGCAATGATCGGCAGCCGCGCGTCGCCTTTGGCCTCGCCCCGTCGAATCGCGGCGGTGGCGCCGAAGCCATCCATGATCGGCATCTGGCAGTCCATGAGTACCGCGGCGTAGCGCTGGCGGGCCACGGCCGCCACGGCCTCGACGCCGTTTTGGACTACGTCGGCGCGGTAGCCCAGCCGCTGGATTTGCAGCAGCGCCAGGCGCTGGTTGACCGGGTTGTCCTCGGCGATCAGCAGCAGCGGCTGACCGCTGTCGGGGGCGCTGCTAGGGGGCGGCGTTGCGGGTGTAGCTGGCGCGGGCACGGCGCGGGCCGGCGGCGGAATAGTAATTCCAAGCAGCGTATCAAACAGCATCGACTGCTTGACCGGCTTGGTCAGATAGGCCGCAAAGCCGGCCGATAGCGCCTGGGCGGCTTGATTCTGCTGGTCAAAGGCGGTCAGCAGCACCAGCTTGGGCGGCTGGGCGCTGGCACGCTGAATGTCCTGGGCGACCTCGAAGCCATTGCGGCCCGGCATCCGCAGGTCGAGCAGCGCCACATCAAACGGCTGGCCGGCGCTTTCGGCGGTCCGCAGCGCGGCCAGCGCCGCCGAGCCGTCGTCGGCCGTCACGGTTCGCATGCCCCACGAACTCAAGGTAGCTGTGGATGATCTCCTGGTTGCTCAGGCTATCATCCACCACCAGCACCCGCAGGTCGCGGCGCGTAGGCTGCATGGTGTGGCTGCGCTGCTCCAACTCCACCGATTTGTTGAGCGCCGCGCCGAAGCGGGCTGTGAATGTAAACACCGAGCCGTGGCCCTCGGCGCTCTCGACGCTGATCGTGCCGCCCATCATGTGGACGAGGTGGCGCGAGATCGACAATCCCAGTCCGGTTCCGCCGTACTGGCGGGTGGTCGAGCCGTCGGCCTGGGTGAAGGGCTGAAACAGCCGCTGCCGCGCGCTGCTCGATAGCCCGATCCCGGTGTCGCTGACCGTGAAGCGCACCAGCACGGTGTCGCTGCCGCCCTCGGCCAGCTCGGCTCGCACCACCACCTCGCCCGCATGGGTGAATTTGACCGCGTTGCCGACCAGGTTGAGCAGCACCTGGCGCAGCCGCACCGGATCGCCCAGCACGCCCAGCGGCAGCGTCGGGTCAACAAAAGTCAGCAGGCTGATCTGCTTTTCGCGCGCGCGGGCCTGCAGCAGCTCGGCGGTCCCTTCGATCACCGGCCGCAGCGCAAAATCGATCATCTCCAGGTCAAGCTTGCCGGCCTCGATCTTGGAAAAGTCCAGGATGTCGTTGATGATCGTGAGCAGTGCCTGCGCCGATTCCTGGACGACCCCGGCGTACTCGCGCTGGTCGGGCCGCAGCGTGGTGTCAAGCAGCAGAGTCGTCATTCCGATAATCCCATTCATCGGCGTGCGAATCTCGTGCGACATATTCGCCAGAAACTCGGACTTGAGGCGCGAGGCGTCAATCGCCTGGTCGCGGGCCGCGGCGAGCGCCTCGCTTTTCGTGGCGATCTCCTGGGCGTAGCTTTCGCAGCTGCTCGATGTGCTGGCGCCGCTCGATCTCGCCGCCGACCCACTGCGCCATCAGCTTCAGTAGCTCCTTGTCGCTCTGCTCAAAGCGCACTGGGTGCGGGATCGGGCTGGTAAACGCCAGCGTCCCATATACGGCGCCGCCGACTAGCACCGGCGTGCCAATATACGACTCGATCTCCATGGCCTGGTGGCACGGGTGGCTGCCCCACTCCGAGGCGCTGGCGTGAGAAATGCTGAGCGGCCCGTTGACATACAGCGTCGAGGAGCAGTAGGTGTTTTGCAGCGGCAGGACCTCGCCAACCCTGGGCGCATCGGGTGGCCCCTGGACTGCGATGACCTCGAACTCCTGACCCTGGATATGCGACAGCAGGCCGACCGGCAGGTCGAAGCGCTGCCGGCCGAGCAGCAGCAGCGCCTGTACTTTGTCGGCGAAGGTCAGCGACTGGGCCGAGGTGATGTCGTAGAGCGTGCGTAGGGTGATCTCGCTGGCCTGGAGCGCCGCGACCGCGGCCTGCTGCTCGGTAATGTCGATGCCGGTCGAGATAAAAAACTCGGGTACGCCCCGGTCATCGAGCAGCGCGGTGTTGGACCAGGCAATCAGCCGCCGCGCGCCGCTTTTGGTGAGCCAGTGGTTTTCAAAATAACGTGGGAACTGACCCTCGTGGAGATGCACAAAGGTTTCGTCAATGGCTGGTCGCTCGGTCGGGTCAAGCAGCAGTTCCCACATCGACTGGCCGCGCACCTCCTCGAAGGTGTAGCCAGTCACCTGCTCGCAGGCGCGATTGAAGCGCACAAACCGGCCCTCGCGATCCATGACAATCACTAGGCTGCCGGCGGTGTCCAGCACGGCGGCGGTGAAGTCGCGCTCGCGGCGCAGCTCGCGCTCGGCCTGCTTGCGCTCGGTGATGTTGCGGGCGACGGTCGCAAAGGCCGTCGGCTGGCCGGTGTCGGCCTCGCGGATCATAAATACGCTGGCCTGAACCTCGGTGGTGGCGCCGGTGTGGCTATTGTAGATGCGCAGCTCGCCATCCCAGCCGGCGGCGGTCGGGGCCTGCCGCTGAATATCCTGGCGGTGCTCGGCCAGCTCGTCGGGCGGCAGCAGGTCGGACCAGATTTTGCCCGGCACCTCGGCGGCGCTGAGGCCGCACAGCGCGCGGCCGGCGGTATTTAGAAACAGCAGCTCGCCCTGCACGCTGGTGATGGCGATCAGGTCCGAGCTGGCGTCGATCAGCGCCGTCAGCTTGCGCTGCTCGCTCTGCGCCCGGCGCCGCTCATCCAGCTCCTGCTGCACCGAGGTATAGAGCCGCGCGTTGTCGAGGGCCAGCGCGATCTGGTAGGCGGCGGCCTCCAGCAGCTGAGCCTGCTCGGCAGTAAAATGATTGCGCTCGGCATGCGACAGCGTGAGAATCGCCACCAGCGTGGCGCGGCGCATGATCGGCACGCTGAGCGCTGAGCCAACACGGTGGCGGGCCTCGGGGAAGTCCAGCCAGCGATCGTCGGTGGCGGTGTCGCTGACCAGCGCGGTGGTGCGGTGACGCAGCACCCAGCCGGCCAGGCCCTGGCGCAGCACGGTGCTCATCACGCCGTCACGATCCGGCGGCATCAGCTCGTCGCGAATCAGGATGTTGTCGAGCAGCGCGCCGGCCTCGTCGAAGATCATCAGGCTGCCGTGCTCGGCGCTGGTCAGGGTTTTGGCCACGTCCACGATGTTGCGCAGCGTGACCTCCAGCGTGGGGTGCTCGGTAACAGCGCGGGCGACGGTGACGAGGTTTTCAAAGAGCTGCTTCTGGGCGAGCATCGCGTGCTCGGCGACAATGCGCGCGGTGATGTCGATGGCGGTGCCAAGCACGCCGCTGAGCGCGCCGTCGGGGCCGCGCAGCGGCGTGTAGTGGGTCTCAAACACCAGGCCCTGAATGGTCTGCACGACGGTAAACGCCTCGCCCCGCAGCGCCCGCTCGGTGCTGGCCAGCAGCGCCGGGTTCGACTGGTAGCGCTCCAGCGCCGACTGGCCCACCAGCTCGCCCGGCCGCAGCCCGAGCGCCGCGAGCGGCTGGCCCTCGCACAGCGTGAAGACGCCGTCCCCGTTCAGCATAAAGGTGATGATCGGCGTGTTGAGCGCGATCATCGTCGGGGCGAGCGCGGCCAGATCGTTGGCCGACGCCACTGTCGGCGCGTCACGCAGCGTGACCTCGAGCAGCTCTTCGTCGGCCCGGCGCAGCGGGGCGAAGTGGGCGCGCATCAGCCGGTAGCCGGCGGCGCTCTGCTGTGCCAGCGTCAGTGCCGCCGGCGTGCTGGTCCAGGCGGCCGGCGCCGGCGCGCCGCTCAGGGCCTGGAGCGTGGTCGCCAGCAGGGCCGTCCGCGGCTGGCCATAAAACTCAACCGCCGCCGGGCTGACATCAATAATCTGCCCGCTGCGCGCAATCAGCAGCTGGATGGTGGCGGCGTCGAGGGCGGTGGGCGGTAGGGCCATAATCAACCAATCACTGATCGCTGGGCCGGGCTGGCGCTATGACGAACTGAATAAAGTATAGCATTGCGTGGCGGTGGTGTGGCACAAAGGTTGAGAAGATGTTAAAGCGCCGGACGCAACGAGCGTCCGGCGCTGGTCCTGGGGTTCCTAGCAGCTACTTATCGCGCTTGGCATCGCCCAGCGCCGCCTGCGCCGCCGCGAGGCGGGCAATCGGCACCCGGAACGGGCTGCACGAGACGTAGTTCAGGCCGATCTTGGCGAAGAACATCACGCTCGATGGCTCGCCGCCGTGCTCGCCGCACACCCCGACCTTGAGGCTCGGGTTGGTCTGGCGGCCGCGCTGCGTGCCGATCTCGACCAGCTGGCCCACGCCCTCCTGGTCCAGCACCTGGAACGGGTCGTCGGCCAGGATTTTTTGCTCAACGTACTTCGGAATAAAGCGCGATGAGTCGTCGCGGCTGATGCCCATGGTCGTCTGGGTCAGGTCATTGGTGCCGAAGCTGAAAAACTGCGCCACCTCGGCGATCTTGTCGGCGACCAGCGCGGCCCGCGGCAGCTCGATCATCGTGCCGATCAGGTAGTCAACGTCGGGCGCGATCTCGTCGTGGACCTGCTTGACGATCTCGGCCTGTAGCCGCAGCTCGGTGACAGTGTTGACCAGCGGGATCATGATCTCGGGCAGCACCTTGATGCCCTCGGCCTTGACCTGCCGCGCGGCGTTGAAGATCGCCCGCGCCTGCATCTCGGTGATCTCGGGGTAGATAATGCCGAGCCGGCAGCCGCGGTGGCCGAGCATCGGGTTCGACTCCTCGCAGCGACTCGACTTTGGCCTTGAGCACGGCGGCCTCGATGCCCATCTTGCCGGCCAGGTCATTGATCGCCTCGTCCTCGTGGGGCAGGAACTCGTGCAGCGGCGGGTCGAGGGTGCGGATCGTGACCGGCAGGTCATGCATCGCGCGGAAAATCCCGACGAAATCCTCGGTCTGGTACGGCTCGACTTTGGCCAGCGCGGCCTTGCGCTCCTCGACCGTTGAGGCCACGATCATCTCGCGCACGGCGTCGATGCGGTTGCCCTCGAAGAACATGTGCTCGGTGCGGCACAGGCCGATGCCCTCGGCGCCAAAGCCGCGGGCGACCTCGGCGTCGTGCGGGGTGTCGGCGTTGGTGCGCACGCCGATCTTGCGGAACTCGTCGGCCCAGGTCATCAGCTGGCGGAAGTCGCCCGACAGCTCGGGCTGCTGCGTCTCTAGCTGCCCGGCGAACACTTCGCCGGTCGAGCCGTCCAGCGTAATAAACTCGCCGGCCTTGATGGTGAGCGTTTTGCCGCCCTGCTCAACCGTGAACTGGCCGGCGCTGTAGTCAATGTTCAGCGCGCCGCAGCCGGCGACGCAGGGCTTGCCCATGCCGCGCGCAACTACGGCGGCGTGGGAGGTCATGCCCCCACGGGCTGTTAGAACAGCCTGTGCCGCGACCATGCCGTGGAAGTCCTCAGGGGCCGTCTCGACGCGGACCAGGATCACTTTGGCGCCGTCGGCGGCCTGGTGCTCGGCCTCGTCGGGGTCGAAGACCACCCGGCCAGCGGCGGCGCCGGGCGAGGCCGGCAGGCCGGTCGCGAGCGCGGTGGTGCGGGCTTTGGCGGCCGGCGTGATCGTCGGGTGCAGCAGCTGGTCCAGCTGGCCCGGCTCGACGCGCAGCACGGCGGTCGCTTTGTCGATCACGCCCTCGTTCACCAGGTCGACGGCGATTTTGACGGCCGCGCCGCCGGTGCGCTTGCCAGTGCGGGTCTGGAGCATGTAGAGCTTGCCGCGCTCGACGGTGAACTCCATGTCCTGCACATCTTTGTAGTGCGCCTCGAGGCCTTTGGCGATGTCAAAAAACTGCTGGTAGACCTCGGGCATGTCGCGCTTCATCTCGGCGATGGGCCGCGGCGTCCGCACGCCGGCGACCACGTCCTCGCCCTGGGCGTTGACCAGGTACTCGCCGTACAGCTCGTTCTCGCCGGTCGAGGGGTTGCGCGAGAAGGCGACGCCGGTGGCCGAGTCATTGCCCATGTTGCCGAAGACCATCGTCTGGACGTTGACCGCGGTGCCGAGCGCAGTCGCTGATCTTATTCAGGCGGCGATAGTCCACGGCGCGGCGGCCGGTCCAGGATTTAAACACCGCCTGGATCGCCATCTCCAGCTGCTGGTAGGGCTCGTCGGGGAAGGCCACGCCCTGCGTCTCGGTGATGATTGCCTTGAAGCGCTCGGCGATCGTCGTCAGCTCATCGGCGCTCAGGTCGGTGTCGAGCCGGTCCTTGCCCTTGAACTCATCCATGACGTGCTCGAACTTTTCGCCGTCCACGCCCAGCACGATCTTGCCAAACAGCTGCACAAAGCGGCGGTAGGCGTCGGCGGCGAAGCGCGGGTTGTCGGTGAGGCTGGCGACGCCCGCGCGGGTGGCGGGGTTGAGTCCGAGGTTGAGCACCGTGTCCATCATGCCGGGCATCGAGAATTTGGCGCCCGAGCGGACCGAGAGCAGCAGTGGGTTGCTGGGGTCGCCGAAGGTTTTGCCAGTCTGCTTTTCAACATCGGCCAGGGCGGCGCGCACCTGGTCCATCAGGCCGGCGGGGAAAGCGCTGTTGGCCGAGTACAGGTTACAGGCCTCGGTGGTGATCGTGAAGCCGGGCGGCACGGGCGCCCCCGACTGCGACATCGCGGCCAGGCCCGCGCCTTTGCCGCCCAACAGGTCGCGCATGTCGGCGCTGCCTTCGCGGAACAGGTAGACGTACTTGGTAGACATGGGTTCTCCTACCGATTATTATGGAAACAGCTCAAACCGCAGAGGATGCGGCGACTGCCTCGTTGCAGCCCTGCGGCCATGATACCGCCGCCCTCTGTGTGTGTCAAAAGCCCTTGACAGCTAACGTTACCAAGAGTATATTCCTCGTACTAGATAACGTTAGCTCGGAGGTGCAGCATGTTCGACAGCGAAATCATTGTGGCCGACGTCGGCCTACAGGTGCAGCGGCATTTTCGCCGCCTGGGGGCGCAGCTCGGAGTCCGCACGGCCAACGACCTGACCATCGACGACACGCCGCTGGCCGTCGCGATTCGCCGCCTGGTGGCCATCGCCAACGGCGCTGTGGAGCGCAGCACTGCCAGCGACGACACCGTCGGCGAGGTCGTCGAGACACTCCAGACGGTGCTGGACGTGCTGTTCGCCCAGGTCTCCGGCTCGGCCCACGCCATCCCGGCCGAGTTTTGGAGCGAGCCGGGCATCGGCCAGGTGCTGGCCCACATCCAGGTCTGGCTGCGTCGCGACGATCTGATCGGCTACAGCGAGGCCGCCACGCTGCTCTTCCCTGATCTCGCCCAGGAGAATATTCAGGCCGCCCGCATGCGCATCAAGCGCCTGGTCACCCGCGGCGCCCTGATGAGCTACCTTGATCCGAGCGAGGCCAACCCGACCCACAGCGCGCGCGTCAGCCGCCAGGCCACGCTGGCCCTCGCCGCCGCCGGCGTGGATGCGCCGGATGACGACGCCAGCGACGACGCTGAGGCTTGAACCGGCCGCCCGCTTCGTGTACGCTAGCGCCTGCACAGGAGGAGGCCGGGTATGTTCAGCTCATTCGTCGAAGGCCAAATTCGTCGTACTAACCGCAATTTGCTGCTCACCAATGCGCTGCTGGTGCTTGGTGTGCTCGCGGCGCTGGCGCTGACCAATCGCTACTGGTACAACTTTGTCGCCGGCCCGTTTCCCACCGACCAGCAGACCGTGCTGGCCACCACCGACGCCGATACCGTGCGCCGCTACTATCTGACTCTGACCGGCGACGAGGTTATTGACCCCGATTGGCGCGAGGTGACGGTGCAAAAAAGTCGCAGCGGCTCGGTCACCAGCCGCAAAATCACCGCGCAGTACCTGGCGCTGGCGCTGGGCGACCGACTTCTCCTGGTCAAAAATCCAACCGCTAGCACCGCGACGACCTACACCGGCAAGCTCGTGGCGCTGCCGGCGGATATCAAAGCTGAAATTCATCGATGATCTCGTCAGCGACCAGCCCGATATGGACGGTGTATTTTTGCCGCTGCTCCTTGATGCCACCGGCTTTCGCGGCGGCGGCTACATCGCGCTGGCATTCCTGGTGCCGACGCTGCTGCTGGGTCTCTGGAACCTTGTTAAATGGCTGCGGCGCCGCTCCGACTCGCAGCAGCACCCGATCATGCGCCAGCTCGCGCGCTTTGGCGAGCCGCGCACAGTGGCCAGCGACCTCGATCAGGAGATCATGGTCGGCCCTGTGACCGACCTGAAAGCCGTCAAGCTGACGCCCTCGTGGATGATCAGCGCCTTGACCTACCGCACCGACCTGGTGCCGCTCACCGATCTGGCCTGGGTCTATAAAAAAGTCACCCAGCACCGCGTCAACTTCGTGCCGGCCGGCAAAAGCTACGCCGCAATGATCTACGACCGGGCCGGTAAAAACTACGTCGTGGCCGGCAAGGAGCCGCTGGTCGACACCGTGCTGACGACGGTCGCGGCGCGGGCGCCCTGGATGATGATCGGCTACGACAAAGATTTTGAGCGCAGCTGGAATAAAGAGCGCCCCGCGGTGATCGCGGCCCTGGACCAGCGGCGGGCTGCGATGCTGAACCCGCAGCGCGGCAGTGAGCTAGGCAATGAGTGACCGCGCTGCCAGCATGGCGCGGATCGTGGCGCTGTTTGACGCTGAGGTCGGCCAGTTTGCCGAGGCCGCCACCGACCGGCTGATCGCCCTGGACCTGCCGAGCTACCAGGGCTGGCCGCGCGATCAGATTCTGGTGCGCATCATGCAGCCTGGCTACGCGCAGTTTGGCGCCGACCTGCGCGCTGGCACCGCCACGCAGTTCCCTGGCTATTTTCAGCGCGTTGGCATGGCGCGCGCCCAGGCCAGCGGCGTGCTGGAGGATGTGCTAACCGCGCTCCAGGTGGCCGGCGGCGTGATGAATGACTGGTTCGAGATTCATCTGGCCGACGATGATGCCGCGCTGCGCTGGTGGTATCGCGAGATGAGCCATGTGATCTATGCCGGGGCGGTCGCGGCGGCGCGCGGCTTTACGGCGGGGCGCGAGGCGGTGATCGCCGACCAGGCCGCGCATATCCGCGATCTTTCAACGCCGATCATTCCGGTCCACGCCGGCATTCTGGTCGTGCCGCTGGTCGGCGCGCTCGATGCCCGCCGCGCCGGCCTGCTGCTGGAGACGCTGCTGGTCGAGATCACAACGGTGCAGGCCGAGAGTGTGATCATTGACATAACTGGTGTGCCGGTGGTGGACAGCGAGGTCGCCAACTATCTGATTCAGGCGGCGCAGGCGATCCGGCTGCTTGGCGCGCAGGTCGTGCTGGTCGGCATCAAGCCGGCGATTGCGCAGACTTTGGTGCAGCTCGGCGTTAACCTGGCCGACCTCGCCACCCGCGCTGATCTCCAGGCGGGCGTGGTGTATGCGCTGGGGCTGCAGCGCCTGGCCGTGCTGCCGCGCTAGGCCCACACAGCGGCAGCGCGAACTTCAGCGGCGGACACGGAGCGGCGGCGCGATCCCCACGGATCGCGCCGCCGCTGGCTGCCGGCCGGCTTAGCGTTGCGAGGCCGCCGGCTCCGCGCTCTGACCGTTGGGGGCGCTCTCCGGCACCCGCTGGGTCTGGAGCAGCCCCTGCCGAAATTGCTGCCGAATCTGGTCGGCTGCCGGGTTGGGCGGGCCGGCCTCGGTCACTGCCACGCCCAGCCGGTCCGAGAGCAGCAGCGTCAGCAGTGCCTCGAAGACGCTGTTGCCGCCGCCCTGGCCGTTGCCGCCGGCGCCGCCGCCGTTGATCACAATTTTGGGGACAATGTCGACCTGCGACTGCTCGATGGCGCTGGCGAAGCGCGTCATCACGTCCTGCATGACCTGGAACTGTGGCCCGCCGTAGGCCCGCACCTGCTCCTCAATCGCGATCGCCTGACCGATACCGATCCGCGCGGCCTTCTCGGCCTCGGCCTCGGCCAGCGTGCGAATTTTGGCCGCCTGCTGCAGCGAGCGCTGGTAGTCGGCCTTGCCCTGGTTGCTCTGGATCGTGATGCTGATCTCCAACTCGGTCAGCGCCTGCTGCTCGCGCGCCCGCGACTCGGCCTGGCGCAGCTCGCGCTCTTTGCCGGCGGCGCGCTCCTGGCGGCTGTAGGTCTCGATCTGCTCCTCGGCGATCTGCCGCGACCGGAGCTGCGTCAGCAGCTGCTCGATCTTCTGGTCGCCCTGCGATGAGGTCGGCGTGCCGATCAAAACTTCTTCCAGCTCCAGGTTATAGCGCGTGAAGCGCGTCTGCATCTCGACGCCGGCCTGCTGCTGGATGGCACTGCGGTCCTGAATCAGCTGGATCAGCGTGCGAGTCTGGCCGATGTTTTTAAAGTAGGCCGCGACCATCGGGTCCAGCGTCTGCTCGACCAGGCGCTTCACGTCGCCGAAGCGCTGCACGACCAGCGGCGCCTGGCGGTAGTCAATATGCACCACCACCGACAGCGGCAGCGACGGCTCGAAGGCGTCTTTGGTGATCAGCGCCACCTCCGACAGATTTTCGTCCAGACGATGCGCCCCGACTCGCTGCGATTCCACTTCAGGATGATATTGGTGGTCGGGACCATGATCACCCGGCCGGCGAAGGTGTTGAAAGCGTACTTGCCCGGCAACAGCGGCGTGCTCCAGACGCCGCGGCGGCCCTGCGTGACCAGCTCGCCATGCTTGTAGTCGCTGCCCGAAAGGTCGGGGCCAACGTCGCCGGTGTACGACACGACCACGCCGACATTGCCAACCTCGACGGTAGTTTTGGGGATCATCTCGACGGTCGCAAACAAGCGGTTGATATAGTAGGTGCCCTCGACCAGCACCTGCAGCTGCCGGCCGCGCCGCCCGCCGGCCTGCAAAAAGCGCTCGGGATCCTGAAAATTGTTGTGGTAGGTCTCCGGCTCGCTGGGATTTTCGCCAACGGTCGGCGCGATGATCTCGCCCTGCGCCAGCGAGGGGCCGTCCTGGATCGTGATCACGCCCATCAGGTCATCGGAGCCTTGAATCACGATTGGCTCGAAGCCGCCGCGGCTGATGATCACATCGGCCATGCGCCGGACCATCTCGTCCTCATCGCGGTTGAGCGATAGGCAGTAGATGCGCTCCGAGGTCAGGACAATAAACTGCGCCAGGTTGATCGCATAGGTGCCTTCGCGCAGCAGCATGCGCTGCGGGCCGCGCTGGCCGCCGTTGGTCAGAAAGTCGGCGGCGTCCTGAAAATTATTGGCTGTGACGTTGGACGCCAGCGCCTGGGTTGGCGCCAGCGAGGCGCCGTCGCGGGCGAAGACGTAGCCGAGCTTGCCCTGCGGGATCGTCACCAGCGGCATGGTGTGGACGCGGTACTGGAACGGCATAAACAGGTGCCAGCCGCCGCGCAGCACGCCTGGCTGAAAGCCCGACTCGCCGTTGAGCGCGATAAAGCCGGATTTGAGTGAGCCGCGGCCGCTGACCAGTTTTTCGACGATGCCGACGCGGGTGTTGGGGATGTAGCGGATGAAATTGCGCAGCACGAGGATTATCATGCCGATGCCAAAGAGCACCAGCAGCAGCGGCAAAACATACAGGGGCATGACGGAGCCTTCCTTTCGGGCCACCAGCGGGATGCCAGCGCCATTGTGTGATCTGTACGGGCGGGCTATCATGGGTGTTGCAGATGACGCTAGTGTAGCAGGCGGCGCAAGCCTAGCGCCGCGCCGCAGTGCTGGGCTGGGAGGTTCCCCCGATGACCGATGAACAGGCTGAGGAGCAGCTGCGCGCGGCGGCGCTGCGGCTCGAAGGCGGGCGCGGTGGACGAGGCGACGGCGGCCTTTGCGGCCATCGCGGCGGCGCGGCCCGACGACCCGCGGCCGCGAGCCTGGCTGGCCCAGGCCGCCACCAATGGCCAGGATCAGGCGCACTGGCTGACCGAGCTGCTGCGCTGCGACCCCGGCAACGTGTGGGCGACGGTGCAGCTGGAGCGCCTCGCGCTGGCCAGGGCCGCGGCCCCGCCGCCGGCCGAGGCGTTTACCGCGCAGACCGAGCGGCTGGTGCCGCCGCCCGGCGTCTTCAACCAGTTCGTGCCGCTGCCAACGCCCGACCCCTGGGCCAGCGACGACCCCGGCGTGCCGCACTGCCCGTACTGCGGCCAGGCCGAGCCGGGCGCGCGGCGCTGCATCGGGTGCGGCGAGGTGCTCGTGGCGCTCCAGGAGGATCGGCGCTTTCGCCAGGCGCTCAGCGCGGCGCTGGCGGTGCTCGTGTTCCGCGGGCTGATGCTGGTGGTGCTGGTCCTCTTCGTGCTCGACGGCGGCGGCCGGCTCGCCGATCCGATCAGCCGCTACCAGCTGGTGCTGGCCGGGCTGATCGCGGTGGTCGGGCTGGGCGTGTGGCTGCGGCAGCGCTGGGCGGTGCGCGCCGGCGTGCTGGTCGGGATTGCTGACGCGCTGCTGCCGCTGGCCCTGACGGTGATCGGGCGCGCGGACCTGACAGGCCGGGCCAACCTGGTGGCCGCGCTGGTGGTCGGCGCGCTCGTCGTCAACACGCTGATTTTGCTTGACGATCGCTGGGGCCGCGCCTGGGGCCGCCTCGCGCTGCCGCCCGACGAGCTGTGGCCCAAGAATCCGCGCGAGCTGCACAATCTGGCGGTGGCCTGCTCACGCGGCGAGCAGTGGTTTTTTGCCGCCCGTATCTGGCAGCGCGCCGTCGCGCTGCACCACCACGAGCTCCAGCTCCGGCGCGGGCTGGGGCTGGCCTATCTGCACCTGAAGCAGTGGGACGCCGCGGCCCACGAGCTGCGGGCGGCCCAGATCATTGATTCCGCCAACTCGCAAACCGCCGCGCTGGTGGCGCTGCTTCATGAGGCGCAGCCGGCGCTGATGGTGGCCAGCGGGTTTGCATACACGAAGGAGTAATCATGGAGCTACAGACCAACCGGCTGCTGGTGACGGTGCGCGAGCCGGGCGCGGACTACCACGGCGCACGCTTTGATTGGAGCGGCTTTGTCGCCCAGGTGCGGCTCGATGGCGCCCACACCTTTTGTGTCCCCGAGCAGCTCGGCGGCCCGCCACGGCTGATGGGTGTTGGCCTGTGCGGCGAGTTCGGTATCCGCGAGCCGCTGGCATTTGATGAGACCGCCGTCGGCGCGCAGTTTCCCAAGCTGGGCGTCGGCCTGCTGACCCGGCCCGACGAGCGGCCGTACTTTCTGCTGCGGCCCTACCAGGTCGAGACGTTTCCAATCACGTGGTCGGCTGATGCGACGACGGCGCGCTTCGTGGTCGCGCCGCGGCCATGCCAGGGCTACGCGGCCCGCCTGGAAAAAACGCTGGCGGTCACGGGTGCTGCGCTGCGGGTCAGCTACACCCTTGCCAATGTCGGCGACCGCGCGCTGGTCACCACCGAGTATGTGCATAATTTTGTCGGCTTCGACGACTACGCGGCCGGCCCCGACTACACGCTGCTGACGGCGGCGCCGCTCGTCGGGCCGCCGCCGCCGGCGCCGCTGGCCGTTGATGGCGCCGCCATCGCCTGGCGCGCCGCGCCCGCCGCCGACTATGAGTGGACGGCGACGCTCAGCGCTGCCCCCGCGCAGCCGTGGTGGGAGCTGCGCCATCAGCCCAGCGGCCTGTGGCTGCGGGAGACCACCAGCTTCCCCTGGCAGAAGCTCAACCTGTGGGGCCAACGTCATGTCATCAGCCCCGAGGCGTTTATCCGTGTGGCGCTCCAGCCCGGCGAGCAGGCCAACTGGTGGCGGGAGTTTACGTTCGGTCACGACGCAGTGTAGCTGCGCTGCATATCAGCGAATTAAACGTTGCCGCGGGCGGCTCGGAGTGCATCCGAGCCGCCCGCGGCGTTTTCCGTCGAGGTCGCGGGGCTAGCGCTGGCCGCGGCCCACTGGCGCATCGCCAAACAAGATGAGCGGCAGCAGAATCCGATTGCTCGGTGGGCTGCTAGTCGCGGTGCTGGTAGGCGCAGTGGTGGCGGTGCGGGTCGCGGTCGGGACGGCGGTGGTCGCGACCGTGGTGGCGGTGCGGGTCGCGGTCGGGACGGCGGTGGTCGCGACTGTGGTGGCGGTGCGGGTCGCAGTCGGGACGGCGGTGGTCGCGACCGTGGTGGCGGTCATGGTCGGGACGGCGGTGGTGGCCGCGCTGGTGGCGGTCATGGTCGGGACGGCGGTGGTGGCCGCGCTGGTGGCGGTCATGGTCGGGACAGCGGTGGTGGCCGCGCTGGTGGCGGTCATGGTCGGGACGGCGGTGGTGGCCGCGCTGGTGGCGGTCATGGTCGGGACGGCGGTGGTGGCCGCGCTGGTGGCGGTCATGGTCGGGACGGCGGTGGTGGCCGCGCTGGTGGCGGTCATGGTCGGGACAGCGGTGGTGGCCGCGCTGGTGGCGGTCATGGTCGGGACAGCGGTGGTGGCCGCGCTGGTGGCGGTCATGGTCGGGACGGCGGTGGTGGCCGCGCTGGTGGCGGTCATGGTCGGGACGGCGGTAGTGGCCGCGCTGGTGGCGGTCATGGTCGGGACGGCGGTGGTGGCCGCGCTGGTGGCGGTCATGGTCGGGACGGCGGTAGTGGCCGCGCTGGTGGCGGTCATGGTCGGGACAGCGGTGGTGGCCGCGCTGGTGGCGGTCATGGTCGGGACAGCGGTGGTGGCCGCGCTGGTGGCGGTCACGGTCGGGACGGCGGTGGTGGCCGCGCTGGTGGCAGTCATGGTCGGGACAGCGGTGGCGGTACTCGTCGCTACAGTGGTGTCCGTCGGCGTGGCGGTCGCGGTGGCTGCTGGGGCGCAAACGTACTGAAAGGTGTCAACGCCGATGAAGTCGGAGTTGGCGCCGTCCGGGCCGCCGTTGGTGACGAAGTAGCGGAAGGCCAGTCGGCCGCTGACCGGGCCAGCCAGTCCGCTGATCGTCACGGTGAACTGCTGCCAGTTGGTCGGATAGCCGCCGGCCACCAGCGTTGGGTTGATGTCCAGGAGCAGCGTCGTGAAGTCGCCGACATCGGTGGCGGTCGTCCCGACGTTCGTGCTCGTGCCATTGGTGCTCAGGCGCACCTGCATCCGATCCGGGAAGTCGGTCGGGCTGGGCGTAGCCTTGCGGGTGTAGAACGTCAGCACGTCGCCGTTGCTGATCGTTGGGAGCTGCGACGTTATGAGCCAGTTGCTAATCGTGCCGGCGCCCGCGGTGCTGTTGTAGTTCACGCCGGCGTAGCTATTGGTGGCGCCACTCTGCGCTGGGAATATGGTCGGGTTGCCCTGGAACCATGTCTCGGTGCCAGCCGGGTTGCTCTTGTTCTGCACCACCCAGCCGGTTGGGACCACGGTGTCAAAGCTCTCGGTCAAGCAGGTGCCTGCTGGCGGGGTGGGCGTGGTCGAGGGCGTGCTGGTGTTCGTGCGGGTCGCCGAGGGCGTGCTGGTATTGGTCGGCGTGTTGGTGCTGGTTGGCGTATTGGTGCTGGTCGCGGTGGGCGATGGGCCGGCGGTCGCCGTGTCGGTCGCTGTGGCCGTCGCCGTCGCCGTGGCTGCGAGGTTGGGCGTGCAGGCCGTCACGCTGAAGTCGTCAATGCCTGCGCCTGAGAGATTGACGCTCGTGTCGCTGTCAATGTGGTAGCGGACCCGCACGCTCTGCCCGGCGTAGCTCGACAGATCGCGGGTGAAGACACCCCAGCCGGCGGCCTCCGGGGTCGTGACTTGCGGGCTGCCGATCGGATTAGTCATCGTCGCATCCAGGAACTGGAACAGCGTGGTCGTCAGCGCTGGGGTAGTGGTCGCAACATCTACAGTGTAGTGATCAAAGCTCGCTGACTCGATCTGATATTGCTGTGCCCAGCTCAGCGTTACCGCGCTACTGCCGGCCGGCACCACGATGGGCGGCGAGAATAGGTCGAAGTTGGAACTGGTGCTATACGTGCCCGCGAGGTTGCTCTTCCAGGCTTTGACGCCGCTGTTGGTCGAGGTGATCGGGGCCGAGGCACCCGTCGGCGTGCCCCACGCCCACGTATCGGCGGTGCCGCTGTGGGTGAAGCCGCCATCCGTTACCTCGAAGTCGGTGCTGTAGAGCGTGGTCAGCGTGGTGTTGGCTGGGCAGACGACGGTGGCCGTCGGCGGGGTGCAGACCGTGACCGCCCAGCTCTGCAGGTTACCGCCGCTGGTGTTGGCGGTGTCGTCGTAGACTGTCAGGGTCCAGGCGCCGCCGGCGTTCTGGCCGTCGAACCAGCCGAGCCGATAGTTCAGCTCGGGCTGCACAATCATGCCCCGCATAATCGAGAAACTGCCGATTGGCACTGCGGCGTTATCGTCGAGGGTCAGGTCCATCTCAACCGCGCCCGCGCTGTTGGCGGCAGTTGCCCCAACATCGCTGAACAGACCCACCGTGTTGCCGGCCGGCGCCGTCAGCGTCACATCAAGGTCGGCCATCAGCGAGTGGGTCAGTACCACTGATACTTTCAGCGTGTCAATCCGCGCGCTGCCAGGGATGGTGATCTGCGATGTCAGCTTGCTGGCGCCGGGGCCAATCGCCCGCACCGGGTCGGTGCTGGTGTAGGTGGTGCAGGTGCGCACAATCGCTGGCACCACATTCACACTGAGGTTATAGGTGAAGGTTGGGCCGGCAGCATTTGCGACGCCAGTATCAATATAGACCGTGTAGACGCCGGCATCCTTGACCGTCATCGGGAAGGCCTCGGAGTTGGGCGAGGTGACGCTGGTGTCGTTGGCCAGCAGGATGAAAGTATTGAATGGTGCGATCCCCAGACGGCCATTCCAGGTCGTCGTGTTGCGCTCGGGGTCCAGGTCTAGGCTGGCAAACACGGTGTCGCCCGCGTTCAGCGCCAGCGAGTAGGTGTCGCTGTCGCCCACGGTGCCGATGGTGCCGGTGATATACCCTGCGGCCGGCAGCGCCTGCGGGGTGCCGTTGTTGTTCGGCTCTACCTCGGCCACCGGCGCGCCGCTCTGGGTCTGTACATACAGAAAGTAGGGATCAATTCGGCTGGCCACTGATGTTGCACTAAGGCCAAGAACCCGTAGATAGATCGTGCCGCTGGCGGGCATCACGGTGCCTGCAATGCTCGGTGATGAGCCGCTGAAGCTGCCATCATCGTTATCGCTCTCAAGCACCGTCGTGCCATCGCTGGCGAGCAGGTCAAGCCGTGAGTCGGTGCCGGCGGCGCCGAACGATGTGATCACTGCGGCGTACACGCGGTCGCCGGCGCTGACCGATAGGCTGTAGTAGTCCACATCATTGACTGGGAAAATGTCGCCCTGCAGCTTGCTGCCGCTGGTGATCGGGTTGGCGGTCGCCGCCGTGTTGTTTGGCTCGCTTTCTTTCGGGCCGGTGGTGACGCTGTTGGCGCGCGCCCGCAGCTGGTCGGGCGAGAGGCCGGCGGCCCACGCCGGCGGGGCGACGGGCCGCGGGGCGGCCGCCGGGCTGGTGGCCGGTGAGGCCACGGTTTTGGCGGCCGCTGGCCGCAGCTGCCCGCCAAAGGCGAGCGTGGCGATGGTGATCAGGGCGATCAGAGTCCGTCCGCGATTGTTGTGCATACCTTCCCCCAATATGAACCTATGGTATCGCGACGCGCGGGCGCTGCTAGGCGGCGCTGCGGCCTGATGTGGCGGTGGGTGCGGCGCCGCACGACGATGCGCGGCGGGCTGCGCTGAGCGCTGGATTTTTCTTGGGATGGCACGAGTATAGAGTGCGGCGCGGGCGGCGTCAAGCGCGGATCGTGCCGTGCTGCACTGCGCCGCTGCCGCGCCTTAAAGACAGGCGGGCGGCCTGGCAATCACCAGGCCGCCCGCGCCCGCCGCGCCGCTAGCGCGTGGCCGTGCTGTCGAACGGCAGGCTGGAAATCCGCATCAGCTTGTCCCAGCGATGCGATGCCTCGATGAACCGCAGCGTGCCGCTCCGCGAGCGCATGACTACCGAGTGCGTCGTGGCGCCCCAGCCGGTGTAGCCGACGCCGCGCAAAAACTCGCCGGTCGTGATGCCGGTCGCGGCGAAGTGGGTGTCCTCGCTGGCCACCAGGTCGTCAATCGTCAGCACCTTGCTTAGGTCGACGTGCTCGCGGGCGATGTAGGCGCGCTCCTCGTCGTTGCGCGGCCACAGCCGGCACTGGATCGCGCCGCCCGTGCACTTCAGGGCGCAGGCCGTGACGACCGCCTCGGGCGCGCCGCCGATGCCCATCAGCATGTCGGCGGGCGCGTGGTCCACCGTGGTCATCAGCGCCGCCGCAATGTCGCCGTGGAAAATCGTCTTGATGCGCGCGCCCGTCTCGCGGATTTCGGCGATCAGCTGGTCGTGGCGCGGCCGGTCGAGCACCACCACCGTCAGGTCATCAACGTCCTTTTGCAGCGCGCGGGCCACGTTGTGGATGTTCTGTCGCACCGAGGCCGTGATGTCAATCGCGCCCGCCGCCCGCTCGCCCACCGCGATCTTTTCCATGTACATGATGTTGGGCGACGCATACAGCGAGCCGCGCTCCGCAATTGCGACGACCGCGATGGCGCCCGGCATGCCCTGCGCCAGCAGCGTCGTGCCGTCGATGGGGTCCACCGCTACGTCCACGCGCGGCGCCTGGCCGTTGCCCAGCTGCTCCCCGACGTACAGCATCGGCGCGTCGTCCTTCTCGCCCTCGCCAATGACGACGACGCCCTCCATGTCCACGCTGTCCAGCGCGTAGCGCATCGCGTCCACCGCCGCCTGGTCGGCGCCGATCTTGTCGCCGCGGCCCATCCACCGCCCCGCCCGCAGCGCCGCCGCCTCGGTCGCCCGCACCAGCTCAAATCCTAAATTCCGCTCGATCTTGCCCATTGCGCACCTCATTGTGCCGCCGCATCGCTGCGACGAATACCATTTGTCGTGTGCCGCAAGGATACTACAAAGTTGTCAGTGCTCAGTTTTCAGTTTTCAGGAGGACGAGTGGGGACGAGGATCGAGGGACGAGTGAGCAGAAATGAGCGGCGCCGGGCAAGAATTGAGTCAGAAGGAATGAAGGACGAGGCGTGCATGACGCTGCACGCGCGGCGCGCGATGCTCCTGCGCGGTTGCACGCGGGGTGGCTTTGCGGTTCAATGGCTGCGCTACTGCAAAGAGGTCGCATGGATACTCCCGATGCCGCCGCGCTCGCCGCGCTGGTCGCCGCCTACTGCCACCGCCCCGCCGTGCGCCACGCGCTCGGCCTCGACGCCCTGGCCCGCCTGCGCGCCGCGCCGCTCGCCCGCAGCGCCCGCAGCTGGCACTATCTGGTCGAGTCCGACAGCGGGCGCCGCTGGGTGGCGCGGCTGTCGGTCGGCTCGTACCTGGGCCTGTCCAGTGCCAAGCAGACCGCGTATACCGCGCTGGCCCAGCGCCTCGTTGAGCCGCTGCGCGTCGCGCCCGAGGTCTGCTTTGTTGATGCGACGCTCTACGATCTGCCGTTTGGCCTGATCATCATGCAGCACCTCGCCGGCCGCCCGCTCGACTACACCAGCGCCGCCGACCGCGCCGCCGCCGCCCGCGTGCTGGCCCGCGTCCATGCGCTGCCGCTGCCGGCCGACCACCAGCTGCAATCGCTGCCCGCGCCGCTCACCTTTGCGCTCCGCGATGGCGCTGCGATCCTGGCCGCCTACACTGCCAGCGCCGCCGCCAGCGCCGCCACCGTGCGCCGCCTCCATTCATCGCTGCGCGCCATTGAGGCGGCGCTGCCCGCCCAGGATCGCTTTGCGCCCGCGCTGATCCACACCGATCCCCACGCCCACAACTGGGTCATCACGCCGCCGCGCCCGGCGCTGGCGCTGCTCGGCGTGCCGATCCTTAGCGCGCCCCAGCCGTCCACCTTTCTCCTCGATTGGGAGACGCCCCGCGTCAGCGACCCGGCCTACGATCTGGCCCACTTTCTGGCCGCCGCCCAGTGGCGCGCCGCCGCCCCGCTGTCGCCCGCCGACCGCGCCGCCTTCCTCGCGGCCTACGGCGCTGGCCCCGACCTCATAGCCCGCGTCGCCATCTTCGAGCAGTGCTTTGCCCTGCGCTATGAACTCCAAGCGTTGACCGCGGAGCCATAGCCCAAGCTACGAAGCGAACCGCAAAGACGCAAAACGTCGGCCCGCCCATTGCAACCTACAACTCGCTTTGGTACAATCCTGCTACGCCCTGCGCTGGGCTGTGATGGGTCAATGTTTTGAGTCTACATTGGTTTTGAAGGGGCGCAAAACGCCGAAGGGAATGTGGTTCGCCCACTGCACCGTAGGGTCCGCACCCACCTACGTATTGCGTAGGCCTCAAAACTCGCCTGTCTAGCTATATAACAGCGTAGGGCGGCTCGAGTTTTCAGTCGTCAGTTTTCAGTTGTCAGCAGGTGCCCATCTGCTGTGTCGCTCAACCCGCTCGCTCCGCCCCCTCTTTGCGCCTTTGTGACTCTGCGTTAAAGCTTTCGCTCTTGCGCGCGCCCAGCGACCAGAATAGGCTCAGCCCGCGCACGCCTGGCAGCTTGGCAAACACCGCGGTGTCGACGTACTTGCCCGCCCGCTGCACGCCGCGCGGCACTTCCAGCCGCCGCCCAACGAGAATCTCGGTCAGCACCGGCAGGTTGTACAAGAATGCGTTCGCAAACCAGACCGGCGTCAGCCACTCCAGCCGCATGCGGTGCTCGCTCATCCAGCCTGCCAGCTCGCGCCGGAAAAATCCTGGCGTCTCCTCGTCGGCGACGGAGTACTGACCCTCCAGGAAGCGCTGCGTGTGCCTCTCGGTGATGCGCAGCCGGTCGGCGATGCGGCGCAGCGGCTCGAAGACGCGGCGGTTTGGCTCGTGGCCCAGCACCAGCAGCCCGCCGACCTTCAGGCAGCGGATCATTTCGGCCACCGCGACGCCCGGCTGTGGCAGGTGGTGCAGCGTCGCGTGCATCAGCACCAGGTCAAAGGTGTTGTCGGCGAACGGCAGATGGTCGGCGTCGGCGACCTCGTAGCTTAAATCGGCGCCCGCGCTGATCCGCTCGGCCGCGGCGCGGTTGGCCGCCAGGCTTTGCAGCGCAATGTCGGTGACGATCACCGCGTGGCCGTGGTGCAGCGCCAGCGGGATGCTCTGCGCGCCCAGCCCCGCGCCGATCTCCAGCACCGCGGCCCGCGCCGGCAGCGTGTCAACCACGCGCTGCATGTAGTCCAGGATGCCCCAGCTGTCGTCGTAGCTCGTGGCCCGCTCATACATGCGCTGTAGCTGCGCCACGTCGCTTTCCTTCGCAAACCGCCCGTCCCAGTACTCGCGCTCCAGCCGCTTGAACTCGCCGCCGCTCAGCCCGCCCGCCGTCGTCAGGTTTGATGACCCTCTCATATCGTTTCCGAGCTATCAGCTGTCAGTCGTCAGTTGTCAGTCGTCAGTTGTCAGTCGTCAGTGGCCAGTTGTCAGCTTTGAGTTGTTAGTTGTCAGTTCTCAGCCCTCAGCTTTCGCTCGACCTCCACTTGTGCAGCACCACCCCTCGGCCACAACCTTCCTAAATCTCCCCGTTCTTTGCGTCCTTTGCGTCTTTGCGGTTCGTCCCTCGTTCCTCGCTCCTCGCTCCTCACCCGTCGCCCAGCCCCGCCAGCAAATCCGGCGAGTCCCGCAGTGTGTCCTCGGCCAGCCCGACGACCTTGAGCCGCCAGGCCCGCAGTGCGTCCAGCGCCGCCCGCTGCCGCCGCGTCGCCCCCAGCGCCCCGCCCCGCGCGCCGTCCTGCGCGGTCATCGCCTCGCCGAACTGTGTCGCCAGCGGCCCCAGCGCTGCGATCCGCGCCGGCCCGAAGCCATTCTCGCTGATCAGCGCTTTGCGTGTGCTGCTCTCCAGGTTGGTCGCCGCGGTCTGCGCCGTCGCCAGCAGCTTGGCCTGGGCGTGCGGCACGCCGTCGGTCAGCCCGAGCTCGCTCAGGGTGTTGTCGTTGGCGTCGGGGTAGGCCCGCCCCACCGCGCGGATTAGGTCGCGCAGCTCCAGCCGCAGCGCCTGCGCGGTTTTCTTCTGCTCGCCAGTCTGATCCTGCTTCGCCGAGCGCTGCCGATCCTGCTCTGCCATCGCGGACCGCGCCGTTTTTACGAGGCTGTCGCCCGCGTCCAGGGTCTGCGCCGGCACGCCCGCCGCCAGCAGCCGCGCCCGCACCTCGGGATGCTGCGCCCCATTCTTGATCGTTGTCTCCGCCAGCTGAATCTCGACCGCCATCGGCTTTTTCATAGCTGCCCCTTCAAAAATGCGTTATGCCCCGCAGCAGAGTCGTTGCGCCCCGGAGCGGAGTTGTCATGCCCCGGAGCAGAGTCGTCGCGCCCCGCAGCAGAGTTGTCATGCCCCGGAGCAGAGTCGTCGCGCCCCGCAGCAGAGTTGTCGCGCCCCGGAGCAGAGTTGTCATGCCCCGCAGCAGAGTTGTCATGCCCCGGAGCAGAGTCGTCGCGCCCCGCAGCGGAGTCGTCGCGCCCCGCAGCGGAGTTGTCGCGCCCACACCAAAATGTGTCGTGCTATAGCCGAGATAATAACCGCAAACCCGCAGCGCATGCAACGAGCGCCCCGCATCCCACGTTATACGGTCGGCTCGCGAGCCGCCCCGGCGCGCATCCATGCCGCCCCGCGCACATCCATGCCCGCTCCGCGTCGGCGTCGCATTGCATTGTCGTCACCGGGTATCATTGTGGGCGGCTCACGAGCCGCCCCTACAGATCGGTGCGGTTCATTGTCGGCGTGGGTTGGCATGGCGCATCATTGTGGGCGGCTCACGAGCCGCCCCTACAGTTGGCGGGTGATCATATGCAGCTGCCGCAAGTCATCGCATGGCATTTTATGTTCTCGGGATCTGCCAATCTCAGAAATCCTATCCATCTGGAGACATGATTGGATACCGCCCGACAGCTATGAGTTCCTCACGTTCCAAACAGCGGTCCGCATCATTCAAAGCAAAGATGCCCACGGTGACGCTGCCAATCGCTGTGAGTGGCTGAATACGGCTTCCGTCAATTGCAAAATGATCGGCCCAACGATCTAGGCGTGGATTAAAAAACCGTACAAGCTGCTGTGTGCTCCAGTCTATGGATGCAATGTCACTGCCCTTGAATCGATTGCAAAAGGTGCAAGCCAGCGCAAGATTATCAGCTGTCGTTGGTCCACCATGCTTTTCGCTGATGATGTGGTCAACCTGCATGCCGAAGAAGGTATCGTCCTCGTGAATGAGGCAGTATTCGCACTGCCGCGCAGCGCGTTCAATGACAAGTCGGCGCAGCTCGGCGCTAATGTAGGTTGTCATGGCTCAGATGATGTAGGCCCGCGCCTTTGCAAGCCGCATCAGGTGCTCAAGTTGCAGATAATGTCCAAGCTCGGCCTGCTCCTCGGTGTTCAAGCCTGTCGTCTTCTCACGCTGGATCAGATCACCGACTCGCAGCTTTGCCGCCTCCGACGGCCGAAACGCGATCACTGTTCCCGGCGTCGTCCCCGCCGCGATGAAATCAATAATCTCTTCGTAGGCTCGCTGCATACTATTTCTCAGCTTTCAGCTATAGAATGGCTGTCTTGATCCTAACCGCAAACCTGCCAGGCGTGCAACGCACTTTCTGAATCCAGCCGCCTGAATGTCCGCCCCTGCCCATCCCTGGGCCTCATCGCCAGCGTCATCCCCCGCCCCCGCTTGTGCAGCCCCACCCCGCGGCCACACCCCTTTAAAATCCCCTCGTCTTTGCGTTCTTTGTGTCTTTGCGGTTTATCTCTCCCCCGTCCTTTGCGTCCTTTGCGCCTTTGCGTTAAAGCTCCCTCGTCCCCTTTGCGTTACAGCCCCCGCTCGCCGTTCAGCGCCAGCAGTGCCGCCAGGATCGCCTCGCGGTCGATGCCCGCGTCCCAGCCGTACGCCGCGCACACCGCCGCGTCGAGCGCCGCGTGCCGCGCCGTGAGCCAGTCCGGCCGCCGGTTGTACAGCGCCGTCAGCGTCAGCGACGGGTCCGCAGCCAGCGCGCTGTCCCGCGCCGCCGTCAGCGCCGCCGCCGCCTCGCTGATAGCTGTGTAGCGTGGGTCGTCGGTCGGCTCCGCGCCCGGTCGCCATGGGAATGGGAACGTCTCGAAGGTGCGCGACGAGGAGTAGCTTGGATCATTCCCCACGCCCATCCATGATCCCTGTGCCAGTGACCACGCCTCGTGAATGCGGCTGTGGAGCACGCCGAAGCAATAATCATCGTCGCGGGCGATGACATGAACTTTGTGATCCGGGATGACCGTCGTCTCCATCCACACAAACACCCGGTGCTTCGAGACCTCCGGCGTCACAATGCAGCGCCGCAGCCCGGCGATTGCGCGGCGTAGCCCCGGCCGCGCCTCGCCATGCAGCCACCAGCGCAGCCGCATCGCTGGGCGATTGTTGGTATCCCGCAGCGGTTTTACATGCTCGCGCACATACGCAAACGGTGCCTCGTACTGCGCTGCCACCTCCTCAGCCGTCCCAGCGCCAAAATCGATGATCCAGCCGCCGCGGTCGCCGCGCACAATGTCGGAGCCGTTGATCCGTCGCTTGATCACATCGCTATTTGGCCGTCCGCTGGCGTTGGGCAGTGCGAGCAGGGTCTGCGCCGTCGCCGCATCCAGGTCAAACGGCCCGCCCTTCATCATCCCCAAAAAGCACAGCTCGGCATTCTCGGCGAGCGGCCGCGCCGCCGTCACATCCGCGGCGGCCGTCAGGTCAGCGTTGATCGTCGCCACCGCCGCGCCGTCCAGCGTGCGCGTCGTCTCAGCGCCGCCATCAAAGCCCACCAGCGCCACCCGCACCGCCGCGCCGTTCAGCACCCACGCGCGGTCGCTCCAGGCCATAAAAATATCGCCCGACTGCTTAATTCGGTCCAGCACCGTGCGGTTCGCCCCGTTGCGGATCGAATTTGTCGCCAGCAGCCCCGCCCGCGACGTGCGGCCCTGCTCAATCGCCGCCCGCGCCCGCTCGAACCAGTACGTCACCAGGTCGGCGCCGCCCGGCACCCGCCCCGCGTACAGCGCGCGCAGCGTCGCCACATAGTCGGCGCCCAGCTCGGCCCGCATGCGCTTATCGCCCAAAAACGGCGGGTTGCCCACGATCACCGTCGCCGCCGGCCACGGCGTCTCGATGGCCGCGCCATCGGCCAGCCGGTGCGACACCAGCGCGTCGGCACACACAATCGTATCGAGCGACTGGAGCACCGGCGTATCCACGCTCCAGTCGCCGTGCGCCCGCCGCCACTGCAGAAAGCCAATCCACACCACCACCTGCGCCAGCTGCGCCGCAAACGGATTGCGCTCGATGCCAAACAGCTGTCGCGGCCCGACGCTCGGCGTCAGCTCAATCGGCCGCTCATGCACCGCATCCTCGACCAGCGCCGCCGCATACGTGATGACCTCATGCTCCAAATCTTTGAGCGCGTGGAGCGCCACATACAAAAAATTGCCCGAGCCACAGGCCGGATCGAGCACCGTCGTCGTTTCGAGCCGCTCCAAAAACGCCAGCAGCAGCGTCTCGACCTGATTGCGCAGGCGCTGTCGCGCGCTGCCCTGCGCCGCGCGCCATGGCGGCCGCAACGCCTCGATCTGCGCCTGCGTCGTCGCCCAGGCGGCCCGCAGCGGCGCCATCAGGACCGGCTCCACAATCCGCGCAATGTCGGCCCGCCCGGTGTAGTGCGCCCCCAGCTCGGCCCGCTTCGTCTCATCCAGCGAGCGCTCAAACAGCGTCCCGAAGATCGCCGGCTCTACATCGCGCCAGTTCTGCTTCGCCGCCTCGCTGAGCCGGTGGATCTCATCGACCTTCAGCGCCACCACGCTGGGATCATCAAACAGCCCGCCGTTAAAGTGCCAGATCAAATTGCCCGGCCCCCAGTACCCGCCGCTGCGCATCGCCTGAAACAGCGACGCGATCATCGCGTTGAACTGCGCCGTATTGAAGATGCCCTCCTTCAAACTCTGGGTCAGCACCTGGTTCGGCAGCAGATCGATATCCTCGGCAAACATCGCGAACAAGAGCTTCATAAAAAACGGCGCCACCACCTCGGGCTTCTCGCGCTGCTCGACCCACTGCGCCACCTGCGCAAAATCCGCCGCCACCCGCTCGGTGATCGTCTCGGTCTTATCGCGGGGCCGCAGCGCCTCGGGCGCCGTCACGATGGTGTGGAGCAGATCGCGGGTGCTGGCGTTCAGCAGGTCCTCATTGCGGAACCGCTCGGTGCGGGTGCGGTGGCCAGGAAAATCAATGTAGACCTCGTAGCCGGCGATGTCGCACGCCACCAGGATCGGCGGGTTGCCCAAATCCCCACGGTAGATCAGCAGCTGCTGATACGCCGCCCGCAGGTCGGGATATTTGCCCTTCGTCTTATACTCCCACGCGAAGACATCGCGCATCCAGAGCATCGGCAAAGCCCGCCCCGCCGCCCGCCTTGCTGAGCGGCTTCTCAAAGCGGAAGCGCTGCCCGGTCGGGTCGGCCTCGACCGGCGTCGGCACGCCCAGCAGCCGGCACAGATCCGTGAAGTGCTCCTGCGCCGTCGCCTTCTCATTCAGTGTCGTCGCCGCCCACTTCGCCACAAACGTTTGAGGGTTCATACGCGAGCCATCAGCTTTCAGCTATCAGCCATCAGAGAGACTGCCCTGATCCTAACCCTAAACCGAGCAGCCGCGCAACAGCTTGTGCAGAACCACCCTTCCTCTCACACCATTATTAAAGCCCCTCGCCCTTTGCGCTCTTTGCGCCTTTGCGGTTCATCTCCTCGCTCTTTGCGCTAAAACTCCCGTGTCCACCCGGCCCGTGTTTTATGCTACACTTGCGCCAACATGAGTGTGCGAATACCCGTCGCTGTTGATGGAAACCCGCCCCGCGCCACGGACGTTGCGCGCTTTTTGTGTACAGGAAAAACAACGATGCGTCTGACCCTCTCCATCGCCCCGCAGACTCTCGCGATCTTCCGTCTGGCCCCTGACGCCCAGCTGCCGATGTGGGCGACGCGCGGCGCGCTCTGGTCGATCACCAGGACCGCCGACGAGCTATCGGTGGTCGCCGCGCCCGAGCCAAGCTTTGCCGGGCCGGTCGAGGACGGCTGGCGGGCCTTCAAGGTGCGCGGGCCGCTGGCCTTCACCCTGACCGGCGTCATCGCGGCCCTGACCGTCCCGCTGGCGGCAGCCGCGATCGGCGTCTTTGTCCTCTCAACCTTTGATACCGACTATATACTGGTCAAGGCGGACGATCTCGCGCGCGCCACCGAGGCGCTGATCGCCGCCGGACACGAGGTGCTGCAATGACCGACCAAGAGACAGTTGTGGAGCACGCCAGCCAGCTCACGGCCGACGAGCTGCGGCGGATGTTTGAGCTGATGGTGCTGGCCCGCACCCTGGACGAGCGGCAGTGGCTGCTGAACCGCCAGGGCAAGGCGCCGTTTGTGATCTCGTGCCAGGGCCACGAGGCCGCGCAGATCGGCAGCACGTTTGCCCTGACCGCCGGCAAAGACTGGGCGATGCCCTACTACCGCGGCCTCGGCGTCGTGCTCACGCTGGGCATGACCCCCGAGGAGGTGATGCTGGGCCTGTTTGCCCGCGCCACCGACCCATCGAGCGGCGGCCGCCAGATGCCGGCGCACTACGGCCACCGCGCGCTCAACATTCTGTCGCAGTCGTCGCCGACGGGCAGCCAGGCCGCCCACGCCGCCGGCGTCGGCCTAGCGATCCACATCCGCAACGCCCTGGCCGGCAGCATCGTCGACGACACCGTGGTGTGGGTCTCGTTCGGCGAGGGCACGACCTCGCAGGGCGACATCCACGAGGCCATGAACCTGGCCGGCACCCACAAGCTGCCGGTGCTGTTCTGCTGCGAAAACAACAGCTACGCGATCTCGGTGCCGCAGAGCAAGCAGATGGGCGTCGCCAACGTCGCCGACCGCGCGGCCGGCTACGGCTTCCCCGGCGTCGTCGTGGACGGCACCGACCCCGTCGCCAGCTACGAGGCCACCAAGCTCGCCGTCGAGCGGGCGCGGCGCGGCGAGGGCGCCACGTTTCTGGAGTTCAAGTGCGAGCGCCTGACGCCCCACTCGTCGGACGACAACGACCGCCAGTACCGCAGCGCCGACGAGCTGAAGGCCATGAAGAGCAACGAGCCGATCAGCCGGTTTGCCGCCCGCCTCAAGGCCGAGGGCCTGATGACCGACGAGGAGGAGGTGGCGATCCGCGCGCGCATCAAGGCGCAGGTCGACACCGCCACCAAAGCCGCCGAGGCCGCCGCGCCGCCCGCCCCCGACACGCTGCTCCGCCACGTCTACGCCGAGGACGAGTAGCGGGCGAGTAGCGAGTAGTGAGTGGTGAGTGGTGAGTGGTGAGTGCTACGTTGAACCTGCTTTGTACTCCTTCGTACTCCTTCGTTCTCCTGAAAACTGAAAACTGATAACTGAGAACTTTAAATGGAAATGACACTCTTAGAAGCGATCCGGTCGGGCCTTGATGAGGCGATGGCGGCCGACGAGCGCGTGTTCATCTTTGGCGAGGACGTGGGCCGGCGCGGCGGCGTGTTCCGCGTGACCGAGGGCCTGCTGGACAAATACGGCGAGGCGCGCGTGATGGACTCGCCGCTGGCCGAGTCGATCATTGTGGGCGCCGCGATTGGCGCCGCGGCCTACGGCCTGCGCCCGGTGGCCGAGATTCAGTTCGCCGACTTCATCTGGCCGGCGACCAACCAGATTGTCAGCGAGGCCGCGCGGATGCGCTATCGCTCGAACGGCATGTGGGACTGCCCGATGGTCATCCGCGCGCCCTACGGCGGCGGCATCCACGGCGCGCTGTACCACTCGCAGAGCATCGAGGCGTTCTTCGCGCACGTCCCCGGCCTCAAGGTCGTGGCGCCGAGCACGCCCTACGACGCCAAGGCGCTGATCAAAGCCGCCATCGCCGACCCCGACCCGGTGCTGTTCCTGGAGCACAAGAAGGCCTACCGGCTGATCAAGGGCGACGTGCCCGAGGGCGACTACGACGTGCCGATCGGCAAGGCCGACATCAAGCGTGCCGGCACCGACCTGACGATCATCACCTTCGGCATGATGCTGCACTACGCGCTGGAGGCCGCTGCCCGCCTGGCCGAGACCGACGGCATCGCGGCCGAGGTCGTGGACCTGCGGACGATCAGCCCGCTGGACACCGAGACGATCCTGGCGAGCGTGCGCAAGACCGGCAAGGCGCTGATCATCCACGAGGACAACCTGACCGGCGGCATCGGCGGCGAGATCGCGGCGCTGATCGTCGAGCACGCCTTCGAGTACCTGGACGGCCCGGTGATGCGCCTGGGCGGCCCCGACGTGCCGGCGATGCCGTTCGCCGCCTCGCTGGAGCACGCCTTTCTGCCAACCACCGACTTGATCTTCGACCGCCTGCACGCATTGGCAGCTTATTAGCTGTCAGCTATCAGCTGTCAGCCGTCAGCGTGCGATGAGCTGCTGGGTGGGGCGCTGCCCGCAACGGAGTGCATTGCTCACGTAGCAACCGCTGATGGCTCATGGCTGAGCCTGGTAACTCGCAACTGATCACTGATAACTCGTGGCTGACAGCTGACAGCTGACAGCTGATAGCTAGGAACTTCTCATGCCAATTGATGTAAAGATGCCGCAGCTGGGCGAGAGCGTGACCGAGGGCACGATCGGGCGCTGGCTGAAGCAGGTGGGCGACCCGGTGGCCGAGTACGAGGCGCTACTGGAGGTCACGACCGACAAGGTGGACACGGAGGTGCCAGCGACGATCAGCGGCACCGTGCTGGAGATTCTGGTCGCCGAGGGCCAGACGGTGCGGGTTGGCACGCTGATCGCCCGGCTGGCCGCCGACGGCGAGGCCAGCGGCGCCGGCGCCGCGAGCAGCGCGGCTGCCGCGAGCGGCGGCGCGAGCAGCGCCAGCCACAGCGAATCATCGTCCTCAGCGAATGGCGCCGTGACGCAAAGCATCGCCGCGAGCAGCACTGCAAGCGCGCCGATCTCGCCGGTGGTTGCGCGGCTGGCCGCTGAGCACGGCGTGAATCTCGCCGAGGTGCCTGGCACCGGCGGCGGCGGCCGGGTCAGCAAGAAGGACATCGAGCGCTTTGTGGCGCAGCGCGCGGCCGCGCCCGCGGCGCCGCCCGCTGCCGCGCCGGTGACGGCCGCGCCGAGCAGCGCCACCGCGCCGCTGGAGCGCGACGTGCCGCTGAAACCCACCGATGTCGTCGACCCGCCAGCGCAGCCAGCGCTGCCAGCCGCGGCAGCTGCCGCGCCCGCGGCGCCGCCCACGCTCGGCCCCGACGACGAGCTAGTGCCGCTCAGCCCAATGCGCCGCGCGATCGCGCAGCACATGGTCCACTCCAAGCGCACCGCGCCGCACGTCACCACCGTGATGGAGGCCGATCTCAGCCGGATCGTGACTCACCGCGCCAAGCACAAGGCCGACTACGAGCGGCAGGGCGTCAAGCTGACGTTCACGGCCTACTTTGTCGAGGCCGCCGTGCGCGCGCTGCGCGAGGTCGGCATCGTCAACTCGTCGTACAGCGACGGCGGCATTGTGCAGCACCACCGCATCAACGTCGGCGTGGCCGTGGCGATCCCCGACGGCCTGATCGTCCCCGTCATCAAAGACGCCGACGATAAATCGCTGCTGGGCCTGGCGCGCGCCGTCAACGACCTCGCCGACCGCGCCCGCAACCGCCGCCTCCAGCCCGACGATACACAGGCCGGGACGTTCACGATCACCAACCACGGCGTCTCCGGCTCGATCTTTGCCATGCCGATCATCAACCAGCCGCAGGCCGCGATCCTGGGCGTCGGCGCGCTCCAGAAGCGGGCCGTCGTTGTCAGCGAGGGTGGCCTGGACGCCATCGCTATCCGGCCAATGTGCTACCTCAGCCTGACCTTCGACCACCGCCTGATCGATGGCGCGACCGGCGACGGCTTTCTGGCCGTGATCAAGCGCACGCTGGAAACGTACAGCTAGCGAGTACCGAGTAGCGAGTACCGAGTGGGGAGCGATGGGTGGCAAGCAGTGATGTTTGTCGCCCATCGCTCCTTCTTTGCGTTCTTTGCGTCTTTGCGGTTCAAATCTCGGCTGTGAGCGGCGCATGAGTTGAGCATGACAGTGCTGTCAGCGGGCGGCTGGTAGACTGAGCCTCAGCTACAGGAAGAATGACATGCGACGATTGATGCTGTGCCTGGCGCTGCTGGCGCTGTTAGCGCCGCGGCCGGTGGCGGCCCGCAGCCGGTATTTTCCCGAGACCAAGCAGTGGCTGAGCGGAGCGCTGCTACAGTTCTGGGAGACTCACGGCGGCGCCGCGACGCTGGGCCTACCCATTGGCCCAGCGCTGCTTACGACGCCGGCCCGCGGCCGCCCGGCCCGCACCGAGCAGTCGCTGGAGCGCGCGCGGCTGATCCTTGCGGCCGGCGCGGCGGGCGTTGAGCTCGCGCCGCTGGGCGCCGACAGCCTGCGGCTGCGCGGCGTGGACGCGCGGCAGCTCCCGCTGACAGCGCTGGCTGGCCCTGGCTGCGCGCTGCAAGCAACCGGGCATCAAATCTGTGGGCGGCTCCTGGCGCAGTGGCAGCGCTGGCCGGCCGTGTTCGGCGCGCCGCTGTCCGACCTCGTGCGCGAGGAGATCGACGGCCAGCCGCTGGTTGTGCAGTACTTCGAGCGGGCGCGCTTCGAGCTGTGGCCCGCTGCAGCCGCGCCCGACGACCTGCGCCTCAGCCGCCTGGAGAGCGACCGCCTGGCCGGCCGCTGGCGGCCGACGACGCTGCTGGCGCAGCCGTATTATTTTTTTCCCGTCCAGCCGGCCGACACGACGAACTACGGCGCCTTCCACCACGACTATCCGGCCACCGATATGTTTACAGCGGTCGGCAGCCAGTTTGTGGCCCCGACCGCCGGCACCATCGAGTACATCAGCCGCGATGACCGCTGGAATCCCAAGACCAACCTTGGCCCCGACCGCGGCGGCCTGGCGGTCAGCCTGGTGGGCGATGATGGGCTGCGCTACTATGGCTCGCACCTGTCGCGGATTGCGGGCGGGCTGGCGGTGGGCCAGCAGGTCGTCGCCGGCCAGCTGCTCGGCCTGACCGGCAAAACCGGCGACGCCCGCGCCACCGACCCGCACCTGCACTTCGGCATCTCGCACCCCACGGCCGCCGACGACTGGGCAGTGCGGCGCGGCGAGTACCCGCCGTTCCCGTGGCTCCAGCAGGTGCAGCGCGGCCTCCCCGTGCCGCCAGTGATCCCGCCGCGCTAGCGAGGATTGAACCGCAAAGGCGCAAAGCGCGCAAAGACGAGGGACTTAACGCAAAGGCGTGCCCAGGGGGCGCCCGACGCAAAGGGAGCGAGGGAAGCGATGGGTAGCCATTACGTACCACGCATCGCTCCCTCGCTCCTCGCTTCTCGTCTCTCCTGAAAACTGATGACTGATAACTGATAACTCGCCCGCTAATCGTCGCTCTGCTTCTCGCCGTCGGCGTTGGGCTGGCCGGTGCCGTAGCCGCCGAGGTTGTTGGTCTCATAGCTGCCGCTGCGGCCCTGGTCGGGCGTGTCCTGCATATTGTCGCTCTGGTAGCGCTCCTGCTCAAACTCCACGCCGTGGCCCTGCTGGCCCTCGTAGGTGCTGGTCTCGCGCTCGGCCTGCTTGATGGTCTCGGCGGCCGGGTCAACTGGCTGATTGGTCATGGCTTGCTCCTATTTGAGCCGCTGCTTGCGTTTTTCGTGCCAGGAACTGCGTGGCGTATACTGTGCCCGACACAGGAGCGCACGATGGACGATGTTCGGGTGCTAGCAAACATTCCGCTGTTCAGCTTCATGGACGATGAGGAGCGCAACGGGATTCGGGCGATCATGGACGAGGCGACGTATGCGCCGGGGACGGTGGTGATCCGCGAGGGCGAGGTCAGCCACTTTTTTTATGTGATTGAGGAGGGCCAGGCCGAGTTTTCGGTGCAGGACAACGACGGCCACGAGGTCGTGGTGGATCAGGTGGGGCCGGGCAGCTACTTCGGCGAGCTTTCGATGCTGGCGGGTGAGCCGCAGGCCAGCCGCGTCAAGGCGCTGACGCCGGTGCGGACGCTGGCGCTCGACCGCGAAGAGTTTTTTGCGTTTCTCCAGCAGCACCCGCCGGCGGCGATTGACGTGCTGAAGGTGCTGAAGTCAGCGATTGCACCGCACCACCTCGATTCTGCGCCAGGGCGCCAGCCGCAACGTCAACGACATCATCGCCGACGAGAAGCTGACGGTTGCGCAGCAGGTCGCCGACGTGATCGCCGAGTTCAGTGGCAGCATGCCGTTCCTGATCGGCAACGTCTTATTTTTTGCGATCTGGCTGGTGTGGAATGCCGCGTGGTCGCCGCTGCCCAAGTTCGACCCGTTTCCATTCGGCCTGCTGACCATGATCGTGTCGCTGGAGGCGATCTTCCTGTCGATCTTCGTCTTGATCTCGCAGAACCGCCAGTCGTACAAGGACCGTCTGGCCGCCGAGATCGATCACCAGGTTAACACCAAAGCCGAGCTAGAGGTTGGCCTCGTCTTACGGCGGCTGGATGATCTGGCGCAGACGATGCACCACAACCACATTGAGCAGCGCTTGCTGCTGCGCACGCCCAGCGATCAGCTTGGCCAGTCCCCGGCCGGCAAGTAGCAGCGTCCGTCACCGCTTCGCCAGCAAATTATTTTCCTGCACCACGGCGGTCGCCAGCGTCTTGTAGCCGGCCGACTCAAACAGCACCGTCAGACTATCGCCGGTCACACGCTGCACCACGCCCGGACCCCACGCGGCGTGCGTCACCGCGTCCCCCAGCGCAAACATTGATTCGACCGTGGCCGTCGGCGCCACCGCGATGCGCTCGGCGCCTGCCAGGTTGAGATCGTTGTCGCACCGCTCGCAGCGCTCGGCTGGGTACTGCTCGCCAAAATAGTTCAGGATAAAGCCGCGCCGGCAGGCGGCGGTCTCGGCGTAGCCGCGCATCATCTCCAGGCGGCTGTGCTCGTAGGCCAGGCGCGCGTCCTCGCTGTCCAGCGGCAGCGCGGCCGGGTCGAAGTCCGGCCGCAGCAGCTTGATGCGGCCGCGGCGCTCCGCCGTAATGCCCTCGCGCCGCAGGATCGCCAGCAGCCGTGTGAGGTCGGCGCGATTCAGGCCGGTGGCGGCCTGGAGTTCGGTGACGCTGGCGCTCGGGTGGGCGATGAGGCCGGGGTGGGCCTGCAGCACCTCGTCGCGGGTGAGCTGGCCGCCGCCGCTCAAAAACGCCGCGCGGCCGAGGTCGCCGGGCCGGTAGATCAGGATGCAGCGGGCAAACTCGCCGTCGCGGCCGGCCCGGCCAGCCTCCTGGTAGTAGGCCTCCAGGCTGGCGGGGGTGTCGCGGTGGATCACAAAGCGCACGTCGGGCTTGTCGATGCCCAGTCCAAAGGCGTTGGTCGCGACCAGCACGCGAATCTCGCCGCGCATGAAGCGCTCCTGGACGGCGGCGCGCTCGGCCTTGTGGCGCTGGCCGTGGTAGTAGTCGGCGGCGATGCCCCAGCCAGTGAGCCACGCGGCGGTCGCGCGGGCGGCGGCGGTGGTGGCGGTGTAGATGATGCCGCTGCCCTGCATCGCCGCGCTGATCTGGTCGGCCAGCGGTGCGGGCAGCGCGTCGTTGGGGCCGAGCAAGAGATCATGGAGTACCCGCCGGTCGTCGTGCTCGACCTCGACCCGCCGGACCTCCAGCAGCAGATTGGGCCGGTCGCTGCCATGCACCGCGACGAGCGGGCGGCGCAGGCCCAGCCGCGCGCTGATCTCGGCGCGGACCCAGGGCGTGGCCGTGGCAGTCAAGGCCAGGAGCGTCGGGCGGCCCAGCTGCGCGGCGACCTCGCGGAGCGCCAGGTAGGCCGGGCGAAAGCTGTGGCCCCAGTCGGTGACGCAGTGGGCCTCGTCCACCGCCAGCAGCGAGACCGTCGTGCCGCGCAGCGCGGCCATGAACTCGGCGTTCGCGAAGCGCTCGGGCGTGACGTAGAGGAGTTTGAGCGCGCCGGCCCGCAGCGCATCCAGCGTCGCGGCCACGTCGGTCGCCGCCCGGTCGCTGCTGATCGCGCCGACGCTGATGCCCTGGCCGGCCACCGACTGCACCTGGTCCTGCATCAGAGCAAGCAGCGGCGCGATGACCACGGTCAGTCCCGGCAGCAGCTGCGCCGCCAGTTGAAAGACCAGCGATTTGCCGGCGCCGGTCGGCAGCACCGCCAGCACGTCGCGGCCGCCCAGCAGCGCAGTGATGATCTGCTCCTGGCCGGGCCGGAACTCGTCCAGCCCAAACTGCTCCCGGAGCACGGCGTGAAGATCAAGGTCGGTCATGGCGCGCTCCCTGCGCTGGCACGAGTGCGAGCCACCCGTTGCGGATGGCTCGACATAATCAACGACTACGGCTTCAGCACGATCTTGATGCACTCGTGCTCTTTTTTCTTGAACATCTCATACCCGGCCGGCGCCTCGTCGAGCTTCAGGCGATGGGTGATCACAAAGCTAGGGTCGATTTCGCCCTTTTCGACGCGCGCCATCAGCGGTCGGACGTAGTTATGCACGTGGGTCTGGCCCATCTTGAAGGTCAACCCTTTGTTAAACGCCGCGCCAAACGGCATTTTGTCGAGGACGCCGCCGTAGACGCCTGGCACCGAGACCGTGCCGCCCTTGCGGCAGGCCTGGATCGCCTCGCGCAGCGCGTGGGGCCGGTCGGTCGCCAGGAAGGTCGCGGCCTTCACCCGGTCAACCAGCGCATCCACCGAGGCGCCGTGCGCCTCCAGGCCCACGGCATCAATGCAGGCGTCGGGGCCGCGGCCGCCGGTCAGCTCTTTGAGCGTGTCGAGCACTTCCTGCTCATCAAAGTTGATTGTCTCGGCCTTGCCATGCTCGCGCGCCATCCGCAGCCGCTCGGGGATGCGGTCGATGGCGATCACCCGCTCGGCACCCAGGAGGTAGGCGCTCTTGATCGCAAACTGCGCCACCGGCCCGGCGCCCCAGACTGCCACGGTGTCGCCTGGCTGGATGTTGCAGTTCTCGGCCGCCATGTAGCCGGTCGGGAAAATGTCGGTCAGGAACAGCACTTGCTCGTCGGCCAGGTGCGCAGGGACTTTGAACGCGCCGACATCGGCGAACGGCACGCGCACAAACTCGGCCTGCCCGCCGGCGTAGCCGCCCGTCATGTGTGAGTAGCCAAACAGGCCCGAGGGCGAGTAGCCGTACAGTTTTTCGGCCAGCGCGGCGTTGGGGTTGGAGTTATCGCACAGCGACCACAGCTTGCGCTCGCAGAAAAAACACCGGCCGCAGGCAATCGTGAACGGGATCAGCACGCGGTCGCCGACGCTGAGGTTGGTGACGCCCTTGCCCAGCTCGACAACCTCGCCCATGAACTCGTGGCCGAGAATATCGCCCTTTTCCATTGACGGAATGTAGCCGTCGTAGAGATGGAGGTCGGAGCCGCAGATCGCGGTGCTCGTGACCTTGATGATCGCGTCGCGGGGGTTGAGAATCTTGGGATCAGGCACGTTTTCGACGCGCACCTCGTTTTTGCCGGTCCAGCACAGTGCTCGCATTATTCGCCTCGCTCTAGGGTGTTTGACACCAGCTTGCCCAACGCCGAGCGCTCGCCCGCCGATTGGCCGTCAATGGTGGCGATCTCGCCAGTCTCCATTAGCCGCTTGAAGCGCCGCAGGTCCTCGGCGACCTGCTGATTCGGCTCCTCGCCGAACAGCTTGGCGACCAGCGCCCCGACCGCGCCGGCCGGTGGTGAATAGTGGAGGTGGACGCGGACCGTCGTGCCGCGGCCGGCGGGGCCAGCGGCAAAGCGCACCTCGCCCCGGTTCGGCACGCTGGTCTCGCCCACCGACTGCCAGCTGATCGCCTCGTTGGGCTGGTCGCTGGTGATCTCGGCGTCCCACGCCACGGTCTGGCCGGCCGGCGCTTTGGCGACCCAGTGCGAGTGAGTCGCGTCCTGGACCGTCACCGCCTCCAGATGGGCCATGAACTGCGGCAGCCGCGAAAAATCGCGCCAGAACTCGTACAGTTCGGCCGGCGAGCGGTTGATCGTGACCACCTGCTCGACGTGCCGGCCGTCAGCGGCCTCGCTGGTTGCTTGCTCGGACATCCTGCGCCCTCCTTTGCTTGGCTGGGCTGTCGGCAAGTTATAGGCCAGCGCTTGGCATGCGCATTGCAACCGCCGCCGCGACGAGGAGCGCACCATGGCTGATATTCGTGGGGTTTTGCTGGATGTGGACGGCACGCTGGTGGACAGCAACTGGGCGCACGCCGAGGCCTGGTCGCGGGCGATGCACGAGTTTGGCTTCGAGGTGCCGACCGCACAGATCATGAAGCTGGTCGGGATGGGCGGCGATAATCTGCTGCCGGCAGCGATCAACCTGGAGAAGGACACGCCGACCGGCAAGGCGATGAGCACGTGGCGCAGCGAGCTGTTTATGCGCGAGTACCTGCCGAACCTGCGGCCGTTCCCGCGCACCCGCGAGCTGCTGGAGCGGATGCGGCTGGCCGGCCTCCAGCTAGTCGTGGCCAGCTCGGCGCAGGAGGAGGAGCTGAAGCCGCTGCTGGAGATCGCCGGCGCCACCGACCTGATCAAGGCCAAAACCTCAGCAGACGACGCGCCGCGCTCCAAACCCGACCCCGACATCATTGAGGCGGCGCTGCGCGAGCTGGGCTTGCCGCCGACCGCCGCCGTGCTGCTCGGCGACACGCCCTATGACATCGAGGCGGCGGGCAAGGCCGGCGTCAGCACCGTTGCCGTGCGCTGCGGCGGCTGGCGCACGGCCGATCTGCGGGCCGCGCTGGCGATCTACGACGATCCCGCCGACCTCCTGGCGCGCTTCGACAAGTCGCCGCTGGGCGGCGGTCGCGCGCTGGGCGCCTAGCGCGTCGCCAGCGCGGCCGGCTCCGAAGGCTTGTACTCGGGGCAGGCCGCGATGCAGCCGACGGCGAAGAGCAGCCCGTATGATTCCCGTGCGTAGGGGCTACTTGTATCGAATAGTACGGTGTCGCTCTGATTTACGAGGTCATAGCGGTGCAGTTCACGGATTGGGCCAAACAGCAGATAGTAGAAATTATTGCTGTCAAGCGACCAAAAGACATCTGTCGGGAAGACGCCGCCGCTCTGTAGCTTTAGATTATCTGGTAGCTGGCTTGGACACCAGATGTCGGCGATGGCGGCGAATGGCTGGACGGCGAATATCTGTAAACAGGTGTTCGGCTTGTTGGTGGCAAACACATACTTCTCATCTGGGTCCAAACTGACGCGCGCGATGTTGAGATACCCTGCGATAAGGAGCTGGGACTCGGCGCCACTGCTGCGAAAAAACTTGATACCGATAACGGAGTTGCTCGTCACACTTTGTCCAGGTTTGTCTGGAGGAATTTGAACTTGCGCGAGGTAGCCGCTGTTGCGGGGTGAGAGTGACACTAGGCGCCCCTCGCTTATGCGCTGGGCAATCGCGCGATCGCCCAGCATAAACTTAAATACTTGGGCACTTGGCGCGATCTTCCAACCGCTGGCCCACAGGCTGCTTACTACCGAACTCTGGTAGGTGCCCTGCTCGGCGCCGACGATCAGCGTCTGGTTGTTGAGCCAGCCAATCTGGCCGTAGATGACTCGCGCCGCGCCCTCATTGGTGAGTCCCGGCAGCTCCGGCGTAATCTCCTCGGCCCCGCCGTCGGCCAGGCTGATCGCCCAGAGCGTCCGGCGGGCGTCCTGGTCGCTGCGGCCAATGACCAGCCGCTGGCCATCGGGCGAGAACGGCGCGGCTGGCAGGTAGTCGATATTGTCGGTCACGAGCCGGTCATGGGCGCCAGTGGCATCAATTAGCCGTAGCTCGGTGGTGTGCTGAATCGGCTTGGTGTTCGGCTTCTGCACCGATTTCATATAGGCCACGGTTAGGTGATCGGGTGACACCGCCAAGGTTTCGATCGTGCAGTGCTCACAGCTAGCAATAAGCTGATCATCGTCGCCGCTCAGCGTCATGCGGTGTAGCTCGGCGTTACGATCGCGCTGCTTGGGCGGCCGCGTTGGCGTGACGAAAAAAATCCGCTGAGCATTCTGCGCGGCCGTGTTCGTGGGCGCGGGTGCGCTCGTGGGTGTGCTTGTGGGCGCGGGCGTGGCAGGGACGGCGGTGGGCGCGGCGGTGGGCGCGGTGGCCGCGGGGCGGGCGGCGCTGCAGGCCGCCATCAGCAGCGCGCTGCTGACGAGGAGGCAGCGAATGAGTGGGCGCATGGAAAATCCTAGCCTAACGGTGGTTAGGCCGCATGATACCATGTGCTATCATCGCCTTTTCAGCGCAGCCGGAGGCCCCAATGTCTACCATTGATCAGCGCGGCAAGCTCGACGACGACATGTTTAGCTACCGCGTCAGCAAAGACGGCAAAGTGTTTATCAGCTGGTTTGGCAAGCAGGTGATGGTCCTGAAAGATGCCCAGGCTCGCAAGCTGCTGGCCCAGATTGAGGGCGCCGACGACCACCAGACGCAGCTGGCGCTCGCCAAAATCACCGGCAACTTCAAGCGCGGCAACGAGCGCAAAGCTTAGCCATGAGCTACGACCTGCACATCCGGGCCGACGCCGCGTATAGCCAAGCGGTCACGCTGGAGCGCGTCGCGGCGCTGCTGGCCGGGCTGCCGGCAGTGCGTGGCCAGCTCTTCAGCGATCCCGACCGCGATCTGCACATGAACCTCGACCCGGCCTGGGTCGCGGCCGAGCAGCCCGGCGTGTGGCTGCCGAGCAGTCCCGCGGGCCAGATCAACGTCATCAGCTGCCACATTCCGTACAGCAAGCTTCATGACGACGCGAGCGACGACAGCTACTTTATCCTGGCGCAGCAGATCGCCGCCGCGCTCGGCTGGGAGGTCTACGACTGCCAGCTGGATCGGACACTCTGAGACCAGTTTTAAAACTCGTCCAAAACTGGTCCCGAATCAGGGAACTTTCCAGGGGCCGCTGACGTTTCCTCTGCATAGCCAATATGACTGAGGAGGTCAGCAATGAACAATCGGATCGGAACAATGGTCGGCGCGGTGATGGTAGCTCTGGTGATCGTCGGGGCGGGTTTCTGGGGCATGACGCGGCCGATGGTGACGCAGGCGGCGCAGGCCAACAGCGGGTATCCGCGCTCAATCACGGTGGTGGGTCAAGGCTCGATCAAGGCCACCCCCGACAAAGTGACTGTCCAGGTCGGCGTCCAGGCCCAGGCCGGCAACTCCAAGCAGGCGATTGCAGACAACGCGACCAGCATGACGGCGCTGATGACCAAGCTGAAAGACCTGGGCATCGCCGAGGCCGACATCCAGACCAGCAACTTCAGCATCTCGCCAGTTTACGACCAGCAGGGCCGCACGGTGACGGGCTACCAGGTCAGCAACACCGTCAGCGTCACGATCCACCAGATCAACAAGGCCAGTGACCTGCTCGACGGCGTGGTGGCGGCCGGCGCCAACAACATCTACGGCCTGAGCTTCGGCTTCGAGAACGCCGACGCCCAGCAGTCTTTGGCCCGCGACCAGGCGATTGAGAGCGCCCGCACCCGCGCCGAGGCGATGGCCAAAGCCGCCGGCGCCACCGTCGGCCAGGTCCTGACGATCAACGAGACCGTCGGCGGCGCGCCGATGCCGATGCCAATGATGGCGATGGAGAAGTCCGACGCCAGCGGCACGCCGATCAGCGCCGGCGCCCAGAGCATTGAGGCTCAGGTGCAGGTCACGTTCGAGCTAAAATAGTCTCAGCTCCATCTTTCCCGCCGCCCGGCTCACTGCGAGCCGGGCGGCGCGCCGTTAAGCGCCGACCAGCATGGCGATGGCCCGGCTCGCAGCGAGCCGGGCGGCGTGGCGTCGCGCGCCCAGCAGACGCAGACCGCCCGGCTCACACTGAGCCGGGCGGTTGGGGTTTGAGATCGCGGCGCGCCCGGCGTTATGTGCCGGGCGCGCAGACTCCGTCAGAGCTGGTGGTCGCTGGCCGCACTACACAAAGTGGCCGAGCTCCGTCGCCGTGCGCTTCATATCCAGCATGATCAGTCCCAAGCGGGCTTTGCTGGTGGCCATCGCCGTCAACACGGCCTCCTGGCCAATAGCCATCAGGATGACGTAGCCCTGCTCGCCGCGCACAAACACCTGGTCCAACGTGCCGCGGCGCAGCTCGCCCGAGATGCGTTCACCGAGCGACAGCATTGCCGCGCTCATCGCCGACACCCGATCTTCCTCGACATCCTGGGGCAAGTCAGACGCCATAATCAAGCCATCAACGCTTACCACCGCAGATGCTTCAATGTCGGGCGTATTCATGCGAAGCGCTTTGAGATGCCGCACCATCTCGTCGGTCCGTGTTGCCATGCAATCCTCCGTCTAGGCCGTTGGCCGTTCGTCTGTCGCAGCAAAGAATAGGTTGAATGCTGAACGCAGCCGCCTGGGAGGCGGATGGTAGTGCTTGCTATTCTACTACACCTAGAGACGGCAAGCAACTACATGCAATTCTGCCCCGGTCCTATTTGTTATGCGCCGCCGGTGTGAATGGTGATGGTACAGCCCGGCGTTAGCGCGACGGTCGGCGCAGTTCCGTCGCGGCGGCGTCCAGGGCTGGCTCGGGGGCAACGTTGCCCACCAATACGCTCTGCACGAGGTCGTTGAGCACCGTCCAGGTATCGCTGTCAAGGTCTGGCGGGAGCGGAGCGGCGTGGCTCGTCGCGTCGCGCAGCGCCCGGAGCGACCCGGTGACGGTGGCCGTCTGCACCGTGGGCAAGCGATTGGTTTCCGCTGACAGCATAGTTTGTGATTCGCCGCTCGTCAAGTAGGCCAGCAGGGCGTAGGCGGCTCGGCGCTGGTCGGCGGTGGTGACGGTGTTGACGCATAGCACATCGGTGAGGACGATGCTGGGCGGCGCGGCGGCGCTGGGCGCGCTGGGCGGCAGCGCCGCCACGCCGACCGCGTCGCTGCCCCAGACGGCGGCGTAGTCGGCCCAGCGGTAGCTCCAGTCAATCGTGCTGACCGCCCGGCTGGTCTGGAGCGCGCGGTCGACCGGCCCCAGGTCGGCGCTGGCCAGCAGCTGCGGCTGGCTTAGCAGGCTCTGGAGGTAGGCCAGCCAGCGGATTGTGATGGCGCGGTCGGTAGTGGCGAAGGTGGCGCGGTCGGTGGCGGAGGCCAGGTGGCCGCCCAGGGCGTAGAGGTACGGCAGCGCCGTCACTGCGGTCAGGTGGTAGCCCAGGGCCACCGGCGGCGCGGCGGTGAGCGGCGCCGGGGTGGCGGCGGGTGCGGCGGTGGGCGCCGCCAGCTGCGCCAGCGAGGTGGGCGGCGCCGCCAGCGCCCGCCGGTCGTACCAGAACACCAGCGCGTCCATGCTGATCGGCAGCCCATACTGCTCACCGCCGACCTGCGCGCTGGTCAGGGCCGCCGGCACAAAGGCCCGCAGGGTCGCGGTGGGAAACGCTGTGCTCAGAGGCAGGATGTGCTGGCGGGCGGTCAGTTCGCCCAGGTAGCGGCCGCGGACCAGCAGCAGCTGCGGCGCGCTGCCGTCGGCGACCTGCTCGTTGTAGCCGCGGACCAGCCGGGCGGCTGGGCGGCTGACCAGGCTGATGCGCACCTCGGGATGCAGCTGCTCGAACTGGCGGGCGAGGGTGTCGAGGGACTGGGCGGCGCGGCCGGTCCAGCTGTGCCAGAGCGTTAGCGTGACCGGGCTGGGGGGGGCGGCGGGCGCGGCGGTCGCGGCAGCGGCGGGCGCGGCCGGCGGGGCGGCGGTGGTCGTTGGGGCGGGGTCGGCGCCGACGGCGCAGCTGCACAGCAGCCACACCGCCAGCAGCCAGGCCGCCAGGCGCGGGCGGATCATCGGGCGGCTCCGGTGCGATGACGGTGGCGGCGAGATTTCGGCGGTCATCAGCGACTCCTCGTGACGCCGACGCGGGCGCATAGGTGGGCCACCGGGCAGTCGCTACACCGCGGCGAGGTCGGGTGGCAGATGTGCTGGCCGAGCGTGACCAGCAGGCCATTGATGGCGATCCAGTGCTCGGCCGGCAGCACGGCCCGCAGCGCCAGCTCGGTCTCGTCGGGGCTGCGGGTCTGGAGGTAGCCCCAGCGGTTGGTAATGCGATGGACGTGGGTGTCGACGCAGATGCCCGGCAGTCCAAAGCCCATCGTCAGCGTCAGGTTGGCGGTTTTGCGGCCGACGCCCGGCAGCCGCAGCAGCGCGTCGAGGTCGCTCGGCACCGCGCCGCCGTGCTCGGCCAGCAGCACGGCGCAGATCGCACGGATACTCCTGGCTTTGGTGTTGTAGAAGCCGACCGGGTAGATCAGCTCGGCGATCCGCTCCTCGGGCAGCGCCAGCATGGCGGCCGGCGTGTCGGCGGCGGCAAACAGCCGCGGCGCGACGACCGCCGTCAGGGTGTCTTTGGTCCGCAGGCTCAGGATCGTGGCGATCAGGATGTGAAATGGCGTCCGCGCGCTGGCGCCCATGTCGTCGATCAGCGGCGTCGGGAAGCTGGGCATGGTGGCGGCCAGGATCGTCATGGCCTCGTCAATCGGGAAGGCGGTCAGTGCAGGCATGGGCAACCTTTTTTTGTCTGCCAGGCTGGAGGGGAGTTTAACGCAAAGGCGCAGAGACGCAAAGGGGACGAGGGGTTGAACCGCAAAGACCGTGCCCAGAGAGGGCGCCCAGCGCAAAGGGGGACGAGAGGGAGAGGACGGAATGGGTGCACGGTGCTTCGGCGGGCGTGCACGGTGCTTCGGCGGACGTGCACGGTGGTTCGGCGGACGTGCAGAGTGGTTCGGCGGATGTGCACGGTGCTTCGGCGGACGTGCACGGTGGTTCGGCGGACGTGCAGAGTGGTTCGGCGGACGTGCACGGTGGTTCGGCGGGCGTGCAGAGTGGTTCGGCGGGCGTGCAGAGTGGTTCGGCGGACGTGCAGAGTGGTTCGGCGGGCGTGCAGAGTGGTTCGGCGGGCGTGCACGGTGCTTCGGCGGGCGTGCACGGTGCTTCGGCGGGCGTGCAGAGTGGTTCGGCGGACGTGCAGGGCGCTTCGGCGGACGTGCACGGTGCTTCGGCGGGCGTGCACGGTCCACGGCAAGGCGCGCATGGTCTACGGCAAGGCGTGCATGGTCCACGGCAGGGCGTGCATGGTCCACGGCAGGGCGTGCAGGGTGCTCGGCAAGGCGTGCAGGGTCCACGGCAAACGGTGAGGGGCGCGGAGGCCGGCCGGCTTTTCTCGCTTTGCTATCACATGGTGGCGCGGGGGGGCGATGGACAGCGGGGCGGCACGAAGGATGCAGGTAGCTTGCTGCGGTTGCTCCTCGTCGGTATGCCTGGGCGCTCAGCGGCGCTGCTGACGACTGACAACTGAAAACTGACAACTCAAAACTGAGGAATGCGATGGACATCGGGGCGATACGGCGGTATGTAGCGCTGGGCGACAGCCTGACGGAGGGCATCTGGGACGGCGGGATGGGCGACCGAAGCTTTGGCTTCGCGCACCTGCTGGCGGCGCAGCTGCGGCGGGCCAACCCCGCGATCGAGGTGATCAACCTGGGGATCAACGGCGCGCGGACGGCGGACGTGCTGGGCGGGCCGCTGGCGCGGGCGGTGGCGCTGCGGCCCGAGCTGGTGACGGTGGTGGTCGGCGCCAACGACGTGCCGTTCACGCCGACGGCGCAGTTTCAGCGCGAGTACACGGCGCTGCTGGGGCAGCTGCGGGCGGCGACGGATGGCATGATAGTTGCATCGACACTCCCGAACCTCGCGGACGTGCTGCCGGCGGCCTTTGCGGCGCAGCGGGCGGCCATCGAGCAGCGGCTGGCCGAGTTTAACCACGTGATCACGGCGGCGGCGACGGCGAGCGGCGCGGTGCTGGTGGACCTCTTTCAGCACCCGGCCAGCGCCGACCCGCTGAACATCAGCCGCGACGGCATCCACCCCAACCCGCGGGGCTACCGGATCATGGCGCAGGTGTTTATCGCCGCGCTCCAGCAGCAGGGCATCGAAGTCGAAGCGCTGAAGGATCACGTCTGAGGCGGTTTTAGACCGTCTCCTTATTTTTGTGGTTAGCGCTCCCGTTCGGGCAACGTTCGATCAATGGATAGCGAAGGAGCAGCGGTGGGAACGGAGCAAGTGCGAGGCACCACGTTGCCGGCCGCGGGCGGCGACAATGTGATCGAGATGCAGGGCGTCACCAAGCAGTGGGGCGAGAAGATCGGCGTGCAGAATATGACGCTGAACGTCCCGGCCGGCCAAATTTTCGGGCTGGTCGGGCCATCGGGCTGCGGCAAGACAACCACGGTGCGAATGCTGACCGGCGTCTACGCCCCGACCTCGGGCGAGCTGCGGGTGCTGGGGGCGACGCCGAAAAATTTCAACAAGCACGCCCGCGAGCGGATCGGCTACATGCCGCAGCTGTTTGTGCTGTATCCCACGCTGACCGTCTGGGAGAATCTTAACTTCGTCGCCTCGCTGTATGGCATGAGCTGGTTCACGCGGCGCAAGCGGCTGGTCGAGCTGCTGGAGTTTGTGGAGCTGACGGCGGCGCGCAACAGCCTGGCCAGCACCATCTCGGGCGGCATGAAGCGGCGGCTGGAGCTGGCCTGCTCGCTGGTGCACAACCCGGCGCTGCTGTTCGCCGACGAGCCGACGGCCGGCGTCGATCCGGTGCTGCGCGGCAAATTCTGGGACGGCTTCGGCAAGCTGAAGGCCGAGGGCCACAGTCTGCTGATCACCACGCAGTATGTGTCGGAGATTGAGTACTGCGACCAGGTTGCGGTGATGCGGCGCGGCAAGCTGCTGATGGTCGAGACGCCCGACAACTTGCGGCGGCGGGCCTTTGGCGGCGCCGATGTGGTGCAGGTCCACGTTGACCCCGAGGACGAGGACAACAGCCTGGCGATTCTGCGCCGGCTGCCGTTTGTGCGGCAGGTGCTGCGGGCCGAGGGCGGGCGCGGCAACCTGCACATCTACGTCGACGACGCCGGCCAGCGGCTGCCTGAGGTTATCCAAGCGCTCGGCCGCGACCCGACGATTGACACCCGCACGGCGGAGCAGTTCAAGCCGCCCTACGACGACGTGTTTATCCGGCTGATGAAGCAGGCTGACGAAGAAGACCCCGCGGGCGCGAAGGAGGCGATGAGTGATTAAAGGGCTGGTGCGGCTGCTGGCATTTTTCGTCAAAGAGGTCTCCGAGGTGCGGCGCCAGCCACGGCTGATGCTGTCGCTGGTGCTGGGGCCGTTTTTGATCCTCTTGATCTTTGGGCTGGGCTACATCGGCGAGCAGCCCAAGCTTAAGACGATTATGGTCGTGCCACCAGGCAGCGAGGCCGACCCGCGCATCCAGTCGCTGCGCGACAACCTCGGCCCCAACTTCAATATTCTGGACGTGACCAGTGACGAGGCCGGCGCCCGCGCGCGGCTGGCCCGCAGCGAGGCCGACATTGTCGAGGTCGTGCCGAAGGATGTTGACCAGCTGTTCGGTCGGACCGAGCAGTCGGCGATTACGGTGCTCTACAATGAGATCGACCCGCTCCAGGAGCAGTGGATCAAGTACCTGACCTATGTGCAGGTCAAGGAGCTGAACACCGCGCTGCTGGTCAACCTGGCCGGCGCCGCCAAAGAGCAGAACGGGAATCTGGGCCAGTACATCGCCGACGCCCGCCAGCAGCTGGGCACGATTCAGGCCGGGCTGCAGGTCGCCGGCAGCGAGCAGACGCGCACTGCGATTCAGCGACTGCGCTCCAACAACAGCCTGATTCTAGCCAGCCTGATCTCTGGCTGGCCAGAGCACCAACAACCAGGCCCAGACCGACCTGCAGGATATTCAGGCCAACCTGCAGGCGCTGGAGGACGGGCTGGGCGGCAGCCAGGTCAAGGACCAGGAGGCGCGCATCGCCACGATCAACGCGCGGCTGAGCGACATCCAGGCGGTCTCGGAGCAGTTGCGGACGGTGCCGGTCGAGGTGCTGGTCTCGCCGCTGCGGCCCGACGCTAAAAACGTCGCCGAGATCACCTACCAGCCCAGCTACATCACCTACTACACGCCCGGCGTGGTGGCGCTGCTGATCCAGCACATGGCGATCACGCTGGCGGCGCTGTCGCTGGTGCGCGAGAATCTGCTGGGGACCGTCGAGATGTTCCGGGTTGCCCCCACCAGCACGCTGCAGATTTTAATCGGCAAGTATCTGGGCTACACCGTGCTGGCGGCGCTGGTCGGCGCGGCGCTGGTCGGGATTCTGACTGCCAACATTCCGCTGGGCGTGGTCGCGGGGCAGCAGATCTCGTTTGGCATGGGCGTGCCGTTCATCGGCAACCCCTACTGGTTTGCACTGTCGATGCTGCTGCTGATCTGGGCCTCGCTTGGTATCGGCTTCGTGATCTCGGCGTTCTCGCAGACCGAGTTGCAGGCGGTGCAGCTCTCGATGATTTTGCTGCTGGGTTCGGTGTTTTTCTCGGGGTTTTTCTTGCCGCTGGCGAATTTCATCCCGCCGGTGCGCGCGGCCGCCGCGATCCTGCCGGTGCGCCACGGCCTGCTGTCGTTTCAAGAGGTCATGCTGCGCGGTCGCCTGCCAACCGATGGTAGCTTCGCATGGCTCAGCGGTATCGCGCTGGTCTGTTTTGTGCTAGCATGGGCCATATGGCGCCGGAATCTTAAGCGGAGGTAGTACACACAATGGCATACGACGACGAGCAGGACTCTGAGCTTCATGACTGGCGTGGTGGTCGGGGCAATTCTGGGCGCGGCGGCGGCGACGCTGCTCACGCCGCGCAACGGCCCGCAGAACCGCGAGCTTGTTCGCGAAAAAACTTTGGTGCTTAAATCCAAAGTTGAAGATGCGGCGACCACGGCCGGCAACAGCGTCAGCGCGACCGCGACGAAGGTTAGTGACAAGGCGAGCGCGGCGGTGACCAGCGTGCAAGAGACCGCCAGCGCGACCGCGACGAAGGTCAGCGACAAGGCGAGCGCGGCGGTGACCAGCGTGCAAGAGACCGCCAGTGCGACCGCGACGAAGGTCAGCGACGCCGTCGACAGCGCGAAGACCAAAGTCAGCGACGCGGCCAGCACCACGGCCACCAAAGTCAGCGACGCCGTCGACAGCGCGAAGACCAAAGTCAGCGACGCAGCTACGAGCGCCGTTGAGAAGGTCGGCGACGCCGCGACCAGCGCCTCAGAGAAAGTCAGCGAGGTTCGGGCCAACGTCGTCGAGAAAGTCAGCGACACCGTGACGACGGTTGGGGACAAGCTGAGCGACGTGAAGGCGGCGGCGAGCGAGAAGGCCAGCCAAGCCGTCGAGAAAGTTAGCGACACCGTGACGACGGTTGGGGACAAGCTGGGCGACGTGAAGGCGGCGGCGAGCGAGAAGGCCAGCCAGGCCGCCGAGAAAGTCAGCGATGTGGTTGCGCAGGGCGTGGATGCGGTGAAAACCACCGCCAGCACCGTGGCTGACAAAGCGAGCAGCGCGGTCGACAGCGCGAAAGCCACAGCTAGTACCGTGGCCGGCAAAGTGACGGATAAAGCCGGCGATACAGTCGACGCAGCGAAAGCCACAGCTAGCACCGTGGCCGACAAAGCCGGCGATGCAGTCGACGCAGCGAAAACCACCGCCAGCACCGTGGCCGACAAAGCCGGCGATGCGGTCGACGCAGCGAAAGCCACAGCTAGTACCGTGGCCGACAAAGCGACCGACAAAGCCGGCGATGCGGTCGACGCAGCGAAAGCCACAGCTAGTACCGTGGCTGACAAAGCGAGCAGCGCGGTCGACGCAGCGAAAACCACAGCTAGTACCGTGGCTGACAAAGCATCGGACAAAGCCAGCGATGTGGTTGATGCTACAAAGGCGACTGCCAGCACGGTTGCCGACAAAGCTGCTGATACAGTCGATGCGGCGAAGGCGACCACGACCAATCTTGCGGACAAAGGGACGGACAAAGCTGGCGATGCGGTCGACGCAGCAAAAACTACGGCTAGCACGGTTGCCGACAAAGCCGGCGATGTGGTCGACAGCGCGAAAGTCGCTGCTGGCGCCGTGGCTGACAAGGCCAGCGATGCGGTCGGCGCAGCGAAAGCGACGGCCAGCAAAGCGACCGACAAAGCTGCTGATGCCGCAGACGCCGCCAAGCGCAGCACCGCAAGCGCGGCGGACAGCGCTCGGACCTCGGCGCCACCGGCGGCTGGCAAGGCGAGCAGCGCGCCAGCAAGGGGCGCCACCTATGATCGCAAGAGCGATATGGTGATCACCGACACCTCGAAGGTGACGCCGGGCAGCGCTGCTGGCCAGGCCCCGCGTAGCGATCAGGGCAAGCCAGAGGCGGGCGACGCAAAAAAACCGCACGGCTCGGACAATTCGAAATCGTCGCTCATAAAGGAGGACCCATGAAAATTTTCAGGAACAATTCTCCGCTGGTTCACGCTGGGGGCGATTGCGGGGTTGCTCGTCGCGCCGCGGGCTGGCGACGCCACGCGCCGACTGATTACCGACAAACTTGGTGGCGTGCTCGATGGCCGACCGGACGATCTTAAGCCAGTGATCTAACTACTGCCGATAGTACCTAAAGGTGAGCACGCCGCAGCCACACGGCTGTGGCGTGCTGATGCGTCTATACGAGCAAATCAATTTATAGATGTACAAATTTTGCAAAAAGTAGTAAAATAACTGCACGCTCACACTGCTCCCCACACGCAGATTCCTTGATTTTGGCTATGATCATGGTTGAATGAGCTGCCACAAATTGATATGTCGTCGCCGTTAAGGATCGTTGCACGGCTTGACCTTCGTAAGCACCCGCGTAGGCCTGCTGACGTGTGTTTTTAGCTAGGGGGAACCACCATGTCCAACTCGTCGGTCCATCCTAAGAGCGTCAATCGGATTGAGCAGCCCGACAAGGGAACGCAAGGTTGGCAGGTCCGGGTGGCGTATGAGGGTAAGCTATACACCAAGTTTTTCAACGATCGTATCTGGGGCGGCAAAGACGAGGCGCTTGCAGCTGCCATTGACCACCGTAATCAACTTGAGGAACAATTGGGCAAGCCGCGCACCGAGGAGACTCTGGTGGGTCGCTCGCGAAAAAGACGGGGCAAAATGCCAAACCCAAAGTTCAAAAGTATCAGCCGAATTGACCAGCCCGCCAAGCGGACGCACGGATGGTATGTACAGAGTCTCGTACAAAGACAACCACCGGGTGAAATTTTTCAATGATCGCAGCTTTGGCGGCACCGACCCGGCGCTGGCCGCGGCGGTCGAGTACCGCGACTTAGCCGAGAAAGAGCTGGGCAAGCCGCGCACCGACCGCACCGTGGTCACCCGCAGCCCGCGCACCCGCACCGGCGTGGTGGGCGTGCGCCGCAGCACCAAGCGCGCCTACACCAAAAACGGCGATCTGCGAGTCTACGATGTCTATGAGGTGACCTGGAGCCCGCAGCCCAACACTCTACGCCGCACATCGATCTCGATCTCGAAGTATGGTGAGGAGGAGGCGTTTCGCCTGGCGCAAGAGATCCGTCGAACCAAAGAGGAAGAGATGTATCAGCCGCCGCGCGCCCGCAAGCGCACCACCAAGACCGCGGCCGAAGTCGAAGGCGCTGAATAATGCAGCTCGCCCAACCTGCGATTACCGTGTACTGCTCGGCCGGCCAGTTTGTTAATCCACTGTTTCATGACGCGGCCGCCGAGCTGGGCGCTGCGATAGCACGGCAGGGCTTTACCTTGATCTACGGCGGCTCGCAGCTGGGGCTGATGGGCACGGTGAGCGAGGCGGCGCTGGCGGCCGGCGGCACCGTCATCGGCATCATGCCCGAGCTGTTTCAGCAAGCCAAAGTTGCCCACAACCCGCAGATCGAGCTGATCATCACCGACGGCATGCGCGCCCGCAAGGCGCTGCTGGAGGAGCATGCGGCAGCGTTTATCGCGCTGCCGGGCGGCTATGGCACGCTGGAGGAGGTGCTTGAGGTGCTGACCAACAAGCAGCTTCAGCTTCACAGCAAGCCCGTGGTCTTGCTAAACATCGATCATTTCTACGATTCGCTGCTGGCACAGTTTGACACGGCGGTCGCGCACGGCTGCATACAGCCGGCCCTGCGCAACCTGGTCGCGGTGGCGACCACGCCCGCCACCGCGCTGGACTACATTACTGCGCAGCTGAGCGTCGCAGGCCAATGAAACCCAGGCAGCTTGCGACGCTGCTGCTGCTGGCGGCGATCTGGGGCGCATCGTTTCTGTTTATTAAAGTCGCGGTGGCCAGGCCGGCGGCGCCCCTCAACTTTGGGCCACTGACGCTGGTCGCGATTCGGCTGGGCCTGGCCGCCACCGTGCTGTACGTTGTGCTGCGGCTGCGCCGGCTGAGCTTTCCCTGGCACCGCTGGGGCGCGCTGGCCGTGCTGGGCCTGGTCAACGCTGGCCTGCCCTACTTCCTCTTCTCCTGGGGCGAGCAGCGTATCAACAGCAACCTCGCGGCGATCTACAACGCGACCACGCCGCTCTGGACGGTGCTGCTGGCCTGGCTGTTTGTCCGCACCGAGCGGCTGTCGCTCGGGCGCTCGATGGGCGTGGTGCTGGGCTTCGCCGGCGTCTTCTATCTGTTTGCCCGCAATCTTACGAGTACCCAGCACAGCATCAGCGGCGAGCTAGCCTGCGTCGTGGCGGCGATGAGCTACGCGCTGGGCAACATGTGGGCGCGGCTGCGGCTGCGCGACATCGAGCCGACCGCGCTGGCGACTGGGCAGCTACTGTTTGGCACGCTGTGGATGCTGCCGCTCAGCCTCGCCTTTGAGCACCCGTGGACGATGCGCCCGACGATGCTGGCCTTTGGGTCGCTGGCGGTGCTGAGCATTCTTGGCACCGGCGTTGCGATGCTGCTGTACTTTGGGCTGCTGGCACAGGTCGGCGCCACCCGCACCTCACAGGTCACCTATCTCCTGCCAATTTTTGGGCTGCTGTGGGGCCGCCTGCTGGGCGAGCCGATCACCTCCGACCTGGCCGTGGGCCTGGCGATTATCTTGCTTGGCAGCATTGTGATCAACGGCGGGCTGGAGTGGCTGCTTCGACAGCTGCGGCGCGGGGCGGGCAAGCCGCCCGAGGCGGTATAATCCCGCCGACGAGGTGAGCATGCGCGGACTACTAAAATTTATTGGAATTGCCGGCGGCCTGGCGGTTTTGACCTTCGGGATGCTGCAAAAAAACGAGAGCCTGTGGACTGCCGCCCTGTGGGGCGGTACGCTGCTGCTCGCCATCGGCGTGATCGCATCGCTGGAAGCGCTGCACAGCGGCGTGCGACGCGGCGTGCTCAACCTGGCGCTGGTGTTTGCGATGCTGTTTACCATGCTAACGGTGCAGCTGCTGCGGACCCAGTTTGTCCAGGCGACCGCGACGTATAACCATAAGGCCGAGGGCGCCGGCAATCCCCGGCCGGTCACGCAGTCGCTCAAGGTGCTGCGCGGCAGCATCTTTGACCGGCGCGGCACGCAGACTGGTCGGCAGCGTGGCCAACGACCAGGGCTACGCCAAGCGCACCTACCCCATCGCCGAAAGTGCCGACCTGCGGGCGTTCTCGAATATTGTTGGCTACAACTCGCCCAACTATGGCCAGTCGGGGCTGGAGCAGGAGTGGAATGACTACCTGATCGGCGCCAAAGGCCAGCCGGTGACGGCGCTCCAGGACGAGGTGCTGCACCGCCCGCACCGCGGCGATGACATGCAGCTGACGATTGACGCGCAGCTCCAGGACGCCGTGTGGAAGATTTTGGTCGAGAAAGGCGGCGGCAACCCAGCCTCGGCCGTCGTGATCGAGCCGTCCACTGGCGCGATCCTGGCGCTGGCCTCGGCGCCCGGCTTCGACCCGCAGGCGCTGGCGTTCGACCCGTTCGCCGACGACTGGGGCGTGATGAGCAGCCGCATCGCCGAGTATTTTCAGCAGCTCCAGTCCGACCCCCAGCTGCCGCTGCTCAACCGGCCACTCAACGGCGCCTATCCGCCCGGCTCGGTGTTCAAAACCGTAACAGCAATCGCTGCGCTCCAGCATCCCGAGGTGCTGACGCAGCCTGACGCTATGACCTGCCCCAACGAATACCGCCCCGACGAGAATGCGCCGCCGGTCGTGAATGCCGTCGGCCCGCCCACGCACCCCGACCAGCCGCCGCTCGGCCAGATTATTAAAGACCGGATGCCGAGCCACACCGTTGACCTAGCCGGCGCCTACGCCTTCTCCTGCAACACCGCATTTGGCGAGCTGGGCGTGCGGCTGGGCGAGGCCCGGCTGACCGAGCAGGCGCGGCTGTTCAACTTCTACCCGCCGCGCGAGGCGCCCGACGCCAGCCCCGACATGACTGACCTGCCGACCGCCGCCAGCCTGTTGGCGCTGCGTGGCACATTCTTGGCGTCCACGCCGCTGGCCGTCGCGGACACCGCGTTTGGCCAGGGCCAGCTCCTGGTGACCCCGCTCCAGATGGGCTTGGTCGCCGCCGCCGTCGCGAACAACGGCGTGATGGCGCAGCCCTATCTGGTCGAGCGCATCACCGATCCGCAGCAGGGCGAGGCCTACCGCCATCGCGCCGGCAGCGGCAAGCGCGTTATGCCCGAGGCCGTGGCGGCGCAGATGCGCGAGCTGATGCGTGTGGGCGTGACGACCGGCTACGGCAAGGCCGCGGCGGTGCCGGGCCAGACCGTCGGCGGCAAGTCGGGCAGCGCCCAGGCTGGCGCTGGCGACAACCCCAACGCGACGGTCCACGCCTGGTTCATTGCGATTGCGCCGGTCGAGGCGCCGCGCTACGCCGTGGCCGTGATGATCGAGAATGGCCGCGATGGCGCCGGACTAGGCGCCGCCACTGCTGGCGCCGTGCTGCAGGCGGCCTTCAACCTGGAAAAATAACCGCGTTTGTATGGAGCGACACCGACGATGATCAACCCTGAGCGGCTGCTCGCCACGTTCTGCGAGCTGGTTTCAATCGACAATCCCTCGGGCGCGGAGGCGGCGATGGCCGCGCATGTCAGTGGGCGGCTGCGGGCGCTTGGCCTCGATCCCAAGCAGGATCGCAAGGGCAACCTGGTGACGGCAGTGCCTGGCACCGGCGCGCCGCTGCTGCTCAGCGCGCACCTTGATAGCGTCTCGCCGGCGATGGGCAAAGAGGCGGTGGTGCGCGACGGCGTCGTCTATAGCGCCGGCGACACCGTGCTGGGCGCCGATGACCTGGCCGGCGTCGCGGCGATGATCGAGGCGATCACGGCGCTGCGCGAGGCTGGCACCGCGCACCGCGCCGCCGAGCTGGTCTTTTCCGTCGAGGAGGAGATTGGCCTCAAGGGCGTCAAGGAGCTGGACTGGAGCCTGATCACCGCGACGCAGGGCGTGGCGCTGGACCTCAACGGCCCGGTCGGCGGCATCTGCGTGGCGGCACCGGCGCACGATACGCTGGCGATCATCGTGCATGGCCGCGCGGCCCACGCTGGCGTCGCGCCCGAGGCGGGCATCAGCGCGATCCGCGTGGCGTCCGAGGCGATCAGCGCCATGCCGCTGGGCCGCATTGACGCCGAGACCACCGCCAACATTGGGACGATCCAGGGCGGCGCCGCCCGCAACATCGTCCCCGACCGCGTCGAGCTGATCGGCGAGGCTCGCTCCCGCGACCTGGCCAAGCTCGACCGCGTGATCGCCGAGACTCGCGCCGCCTTCACCGCCGCCGCCGAGCGCCACAGTGCCACCGTTGAGCTAGACATCGTGCGGCAGTATGGCCCGATGCTGTTCAGCGCCGACAGCGCCATTGTCCAGCTGTGCCAGCGGGCGGTCAGCGCCATTGGTCTCCAGCCAGCGCTGGTCGAGACCGGCGGCGGCTCGGATGTGAGCGTCTTCAACATGCACGGCGTTGAGGCGGTCAACCTGTGCATCGGCTACCATGAGATTCACTCGACGCAGGAGCATATTGCGGTGGCCGATCTGGTCAACGCCGCGCGCCTGATCGCGTCGCTGCTGACGCTGGATCCAGCGTAGGATCGCCGCACCCCGACCCCATCAATCCTATCTATGGAGGAAGCATGACGATCATTGCGGAAGTATTGGGCCGTGAAGTGCTGGACAGCCGCGGCAACCCGACGGTCGAAGTTGACGTGCGCCTGGAGGACGGCTCGGTTGGCCGCGCGATGGTGCCGTCCGGCGCCTCAACGGGCGCCCACGAGGCGGTCGAGCTGCGCGACGGCGACAAGGGTCGCTACGGCGGCAAAGGCACGCGCAAAGCCGTCGAGAACGTCAACGGCGAGATCGCCGAGGAGTTGGCGGGCCTGAACGCCCTCGACCAGGTCGGCATTGATAAAATCCTGCGCACGCTGGACGGCAGCGAAAACAAAGGCCGCCTGGGCGCCAACGCAATCCTGGGCGTGTCGCTGGCGACCGCCAAAGCCGCCGCGGCCTCGCTCGACCTGCCGCTCTACAAGTACCTGGGCGGCGTCTTCGGCCACATCCTGCCCGTCCCGATGATGAACATCATGAACGGCGGCAAGCACGCCGAGAACTCGTCGGACTTTCAGGAGTTTATGGTGATGCCGGTTGGGGCGGCGACGTTTGCCGAGGGCGTGCGCTGGGGCGCCGAGATTTATGCCGCGCTGAAAAAAGTGCTCCACGACCGCGGCCTGAACACCAGTGTCGGCGATGAGGGCGGCTTCGCGCCGTCGCTGCCGACCAACGAGGCGCCGCTGGACGCGATCATTGAGGCGATCCAGCAGGCCGGCTACACGCCCGGCTCGCAGATCATGCTGGCGATGGACCCGGCGATGACCGAGCTGTACCAGGATGGCAAATATCACCTGGCCCGCGAAAAGCGCCAGCTGACCACCGAGGAGATGGTCGACTACTGGGTCAAGCTGGTCGAAAAATATCCGATCATCTCGCTGGAGGATGCGCTGGCCGAGGACGACTGGCAGGGCTGGAATCTCCTGCGCGAGCGTGTGGGCGACCGCGTGCAGCTGGTCGGCGACGACCTCTTGGTAACGAATGTCACCCGCCTCAAGCGCGCCATCGCCGAGCGCTCGTGCAACTCGATCCTGATCAAGCTGAACCAGATTGGCACGCTGTCGGAGACGATGGATGCGATCCAGACCGCGCAGCGCGCCGGCTTCACGGCGATTGTCTCGCACCGCTCGGGCGAGACCGAGGATGTGACCATCGCCGACCTGGTCGTGGCGACCAACGCCGGGCAGATCAAGACCGGCGCGCCGGCCCGCACCGACCGCGTGGCCAAGTACAACCAGCTGCTGCGGATCGAGGAGGAGTTGGGCGACGCCGCGCAGTACGCGGGGCTGAGCGCGTTCTACAACGTGCGCCGCGGCTAGGCGGCGGCGAAGGCGGGCGGCTCACGACGGGCCGCCCGCACGGGATGAAGCTATGTTACGTCATTTAGCGGTGAGCCGCTATGTCACCCCGCTGCGTGAGGGCGGCTCGCTGCCGGCGATCATCGAGGCCGACGACGGTGCGCTGTACGTCGCGAAGTTTCGCGGCGCCGGGCAGGGCGCGAAGGTGCTGCTGGCCGAGGTCATCGCCGGCGAGCTGGGGCGGGCGCTCGGCCTGCCGATCCCCGAGCTGGTGCTGCTCGACCTTGACCCCGCGATTGGCCGCAACGAGTCCCACGACGAGATCAAGCATCTGCTGGAGGCCAGCGTCGGCCTGAACATGGGCATGCGCTATCTTTCCGAGGCGCTGGCGTTCGAGCCAAAGCTGGCCGAGCCGGCGGTGCTGACCGCCGCGTCACACATTGTCTGGTTCGACGCTTTTATCACCAACGTGGACCGCACCGTCCGCAACCCCAACCTCCTGCTGTGGCATCGCGACCTGTGGTTGATCGACCACGGCGCCGCGCTGTATGTCCAGCACACTTGGAGCGACTATCTGGCGCGGGCACGCTCGCCGTTTGGGGCGATTAAAGATCATATTCTGCTGCCGTTCGCCGACAATTTGCCCGAGGCGCATGACTATTTTCGGCTGGCCCTGACGCCGGCGCTGATCGAATCGGTGGTGGCGCTGCTGCCCGACGACTGGCTCACCGACCAGCACTTTGCTGATCCGGCGACTTACCGCGCGGCCTTTGTGGCGTACCTCGTCGAGCGCCTGACGGCCGCGCCGATTTTCGTCGAGGAGGCGATCCGTGCCCGACGCGCCCTTTGAGTATGCCGTGGTGCGGGTCGTGCCGTGGGTCGAGCGCGGCGAGCTGATCAACGTCGGCGTGATCGTGTTTTGTCGCACCCGCCGCTTTCTGGCGGCCGGCATCGAGCTTGACCAGCCGCGGCTGCTGGCGCTGGCGCCCGGCATTGATTGCGACGACATCGCGCAGCACTTGGCGCTGATCCCGCAGATTTGCGCCGCCGAGCGCGCGGCCAGCCCGATCAGCGCGCTGCCGCAGTTCGAGCGCTTTCAGTGGCTGGTCGCGCCGCGCAGCACCGTGATCCAAACCTCAGTCGTCCACGGCGGCATCTGCGCCGACCCGCAGCGCACCCTTGACCAGCTGATGACGACCCTGGTCCGACTCCCGCGCTAGCTTTTGGTTCGGCGGTGCCTGCAACGGCCCGCCGCGCCGCCACGTACAGTACACACCATGACCGAACTGACTGCGATTCCTTGCCCAAGCTGTGGCGCGCCGCTGGCTGCCACCGGCCTCTGCGCCTACTGCAACACCCAAGCCCGCGGCTTTTGGGACGACCTGGACCTCGGCACGCCCGAGCTGGCCAGCGCCGTCGTGGCCGGCCTCGACTACTATCTGATCCTGGATGCGCTGCCCAGCTACCCGCCCGACCAGCTCGCCGACGCCTATCGTCGGACGCGCCGGCTGTTCCCCGACGAGCTGCGGCGGCTGGCGCCCCAGCAGGCCCGGCGGGTTGGGCTGATCGAGGAGGCCTGGCGCATTCTGGGCGTTGCCCAGCGGCGGGCGGCCTATGATCGGCTGCGGCAGCGCCCGCCCAGCAGCGCCGAGATGCGCTCGCTGCACTGCCAGCAGTGCGGCGCAAGCTTGGCGCCGCAGTCGCGGTTTTGCCCGGCCTGCGGCGTCGCGCGGCCGGCCGAGGTCGTGGCGGTGGCCGCACAGCCCTCCACCGTAGTCCCCGACTACTACGATGTGCTAGGCGTGCGGCCGCACTTCGCTGTGTCCGAGTCAGCTGACCGGCTCGCGAGTCCGTGGGATCTGTATGGGACGCCGGCGGATGTTTTCGGCCTATCGCTGCCGTTGGTGCGGGTGGCGCCCGGAGATGACGAGGTCCATACGGCCTATCTCCGGCGCCTTCAGGAGCGGATGACGCTCCACGACCCGGCCGGTGAGCAGGACCTGGAGGTTGCGTGGCGGGTGCTGAGCGATCCGCAGCGCCGCGCCAGCTACGACGAACTGCACGGTCGGATTGGTACTACCAAAGAGCTGGGCTGGGTGCTGCAGGCGCTGAACGCGCTGGACAGCGAGGTGCGCGCCGAGATCACGGGCGGCGCGGTGGCCCAGGCCGACGGCGCGGCGCTCGTGCGGCAGGCGCAGGGCTACCTGCGGCTCAACCAGCCCCATCTAGCGGTGCCGGCGCTGGAGCAGGCCACCGAGCTGCTGCCCAACTCGGCCGAGGCGCACGGAGCCTATGTCCTGGCGCTGTGGCAGAGCGCCAATCTGACCGAGCTGACGCCGTTTATGCTGCGACGGATCGAGCGCTCGGCGAGCCGGGTGCTGGAGCTGGAGCCGGCGGCGCAGGCCCGGTTCGAGCCGTACCTCTTGGTTGCGCGCGGCCTCTTGCGCGACAGCGAGGGTGCGGCGGCCGCGGCGCTGGAGTGCTTCACTGACGCAGTGCGGCGCTACCCAACCTTTGTCGCCGCCTGGCGCATGCGGGCCGCGCTGCTGCTGCGCCAGGGCCAGCTCGACGCCGTACTGGCCTGCTGTCAGCAGGCGCTGCGCCTGGAGCCAACCAACGAGGCGGTGCTATTTTTGGTGATCGCGGCCTGCTGGCGGCAGGGCATGCGGGGCCGTGCCCGTGAGGTCGCCGAGCGGATCGCGACGCAGCGTGGCGGCACCACGGCCGACCGCGTGTTGGCCGAGCTTGGGCTGCGCTAGCCCAGCTTTTAATGTGTAGCTGTGAGGAAGCAATGTCAATACTAGATTTGATCGAGTTTGCCGATCCGATTGGCAATGAGCTGGTTCATCGGGTGCCGGGCCACGGCTCGGGCGAGTTTCGCCTCGGCTCGCAGTGTATTGTCCGCGAGGGCCAGGTGGCGCTCTTCGCCCACAACGGCACGACCGCCGACGTGTTTGGCCCCGGCCGCCACACCCTGACGACCTACAACATTCCGCTGCTGGGCGGCTTGATTGGTGCGGCCTTCGGCGGCCGCAGCCCGTTTCGGGCCGAGGTCTACTACATCAGCATGCGGACGTTTATCGACCTGAAGTGGGGCACCACCCAGCCGATCATCGTGCGCGACGCGCAGCTTGGCCCGGTGCGGCTGCGGGCGTTCGGCGCCTACGCGATGGAGGTGTCCAACCCGCTGCAGCTGGTAGCCAAGCTGGTGGCGGCCCGCGGCCTCTACACCACCGCCGACATCGAGAACTTTCTGCGGACGATTATTATCCAGCGCCTGACCAACTCGGTGGCCGAGTTTATGATGGCGCAGCGGCTGTCGATCCTCGATCTGGCCTCGCAGTACAACGAGCTGGCGGCGCTGGTCGCGGCGGCGCTCCACGATGAGTTTGCGCAGTTTGGCTTGAAGCTGACCAACTTCTACATCAGCGCGGTGACGCTGCCGGAGGAGGTCGAGAAGCGGCTGGATGCGGCGAGCGGCGTGAGCATGTTTGGTGGCCTGGACGGCTACACCCGCTACAAGGCCGCCGAGGCGCTCGGCAATGTCGGCGGCGGCGACGCCGCGAGCGCGGTGGTCGGCGTTGGGCTGGGCACGAATCTGGGCGGGCTGCTGGCCCAGCAGTTTACAACGCCGGCGGCGCCAGCTGTGGCTGCAGCGCCAGCCACAGTCGCCTGTGTGAAATGCCAGGCCGCGCTGATGGCCGGGGCGCGCTTCTGCTCGAACTGCGGCGCCAGCCAGCAGCCGGCGAGCTGTGTAAAATGCCAGACGACCCTGGCGGCCGGGGCGCGCTTCTGCTCGAACTGCGGGACGGCGACCTAGCTGCGCCGCAGGAGTTGGTCGCGAGCCGCCAGCGCCCGTGCGCCTGCCTGCTCCAACGTAGGGGCCACGGCCGTCAGGTGGCCCATTTTGCGGCCGGGGCGCGGCTCACGCTTGCCATAGAGGTGCAGCGCCACGCCCGGCACCGCCAGCGCCGCCGCCCAGTTCGGCTCGCCGCCGGCCCAGACATCGCCCAGCAAATTGGCCATCGCGGCCGGCTGGGCGATGGTCGTGTCGCCCAGTGGCAGCCCGCAGACCGCCCGCAGCTGCTGCTCAAACTGACTGGTCGGGCTGGCCTCAATCGTCAGGTGGCCGGAGTTGTGCGGCCGCGGCGCCAGCTCGTTGATGATCAGCCCCTGCTCGGTGACAAACATTTCCACACACAGCAGCCCGACGACTGCCAGCTCCTCCACGACGCGGCGCGCGAGGGCGCTGGCCTCGTGCGCCAGCTCGGGCGCGAGCGCGGCCGGCGCCAGCGACAGGTCCAAAATATGGTTGACGTGGCGATTTTCGATGGCGCCGTAGTCGGCGTAGCTGCCATCCGCGCCCCGCGCCGCCACCACCGAGACCTCGCGCTCAAAGCGGATCATGGCCTCCAGCACGGCGGGCGCGGCGCCCACAGCGGCCCACGCGGCCGCGGCCTGGGCGGCCGCGGTGATTTTTTGCTGGCCCTTGCCGTCGTAGCCAAAGTCGGCGGTTTTTAAAATCGCTGGGCAGCCGAGTTCATCCAGCGCGGCCACCAGCTCAGGCAAGCTCGCCACCGCGCGAAACGGCGCCACCGGCAGGCCGGCGCTGGCCAGAAAGCGCTTCTCGCGCAGCCGGTGCTGCGTGGTGTGCAGCACCCGCCCGGCCGGCCGCACGGTCGTAAACTCGGCGGCGTGGGCGGCGGTGGCGACGGGAATGTTCTCGAACTCAAATGTCACCACGTCCACCTGCTCGGCGAAGCGGCGGACGGCGGCGAGATCGGTGTAGTCGGCGCAGTGGTCGGCGTCGGCGACGAGGCCGGCCGGCGAGTCGCGCTCGGGGCCGAAGGTGTGGATGTGGTAGCCCATCCGGCGGGCGGCGAGAGCGAGCATGCGGCCCAGCTGGCCGTTGCCGAGCACGCCCAGCGTCGCGCCGGGACCGAAGACGGTCACGCCGGCAGCTCGGCGGCGAGCACGCTGGCCGTCTGCTCGGCACGAAATTGCTGGAGCTGCGCCTGCAGCGCCGGCCGCGTGGTCGCTAGGATCGCAATGGCTAGCAGCGCGGCGTTGGTTGCGCCGGCCTTGCCAATCGCCAGCGTCCCCACCGGAATCCCGGCCGGCATCTGCACAATCGAGAGCAGTGAGTCCAGGCCGCGCAGCGCGTGGCTCTCGACGGGGACGCCCAGCACCGGCACCACGGTCTGGGCCGCGATCATGCCGGGCAGATGCGCGGCGCCGCCAGCGCCGGCGATGATCACCGCCAGGCCGCGCGCGGCGGCGCCGGCGGCGAAGCTATTCAGCAGCTCAGGCGTGCGGTGGGCCGAGACAATTTGGCGCTCGTGGGGTATGCCAAAGCGCGCCAGCATCGCCGTAGCATGCTGCATCGTTTCCCAATCGGATTGGCTGCCCATCACCACGGCGACCAGCGGGTGTGAGTCGGTCACGCTCGTTTCCTTTTCACGCGGCGCTAGGATACCACACGGCCGGGGGCGCTGACGCAGCAGCGCGACGACGCAATCGCTGCGCCGTCGCTGGCTTGGTCGAAATTGTGTGGAAGAGTTTGGGATTAGTCGCGGTTGAAGCGCTTGAGTTTTTTACAGTTCTTGCGCCAGCCAGTCTGCCGGTTGCGGTAGACTGTGATCAGCACGCCGTCAACGCTCTCGACCAGCACGGTGCCTTCGAGGCGCGCCAGGTCGGTGCGGCGGTACTCGCCCGGAATATCGCGGGCCGCCAGGAAGCGTATGATGGAGCCAGTGACGTGCTGCTGACGACCGAACCGCCGCACAAACTCAACGTCAGTCGGGCTGAGGTTGCGGCGGGCCATGCGCTCAAGGCCGTGCGCTGAAAACTGTATGCTATCCATAATAAACCTCCGAATTAGGAAGCTACGGAGCTTATTTGTGATAATGCTGGACTGGCAACCGCGACAGTGTGGTCGCCTGAGGTACGGTCAGTGTACCAAAAAATCTCAACCTGCGCTTAACAATTTGCCGACAGGCGCGCCGGCCGCGCTCTGGCGTACAATAGGCCGGGCGGCCTTCACGCCACTTTTGCAAGGAGGAAGCGATGGATCGCGCAATGGTCACTACGACGTTTAACCTGCCGGGCCACACCCTGACGCGCAACTTGGGCATCGTGCGCGGGATCGTCGTGCGCTCGCGCAGCGTGATCGGCTCGATCGGCGCCGGGCTACAGACGCTGGTCGGCGGCAATATCACGATCTGGTCGGAGCTGTGCGAGCAGACGCGCGAGGAGGCGTTTGTCTCAATGATGACCCACGCCGACGCGATGGGCGCCAATGCGATCATCGGCATGCGCTACGACGCCACCGAGATCGCGCAGGGCGTCACCGAGGTGCTGGCGTATGGCACCGCCGTCATCGTCAGCCCACTGTAGGCGGCCGCGATGCTAATCACGATTGATCTGGAGCACCCCGACAACGACATTGAGCTGATCGGGCTGCCGGCCGGCACGACGATTGAGGCTCACCTGGGACCGCAGGGCTATGCGGCGTATCGCCTGCTTGGCGCGGCGGCGCGGCTGCTGTTTTTGACCCGTCAGCGCAGTACCAAGCCCGACATCATCGCCGCCACCACGATGATGATCGGCCGCGAGAGCACGACGGTCGAGCAGCGCCTGCGCGAGCTGCGGCAGCTCAGCCGCCGGTAAGCAGTCAGACTCGCGCACGTCACTGCGGCGGCGGGACTGATTGCCCATAGATTGGGCGCTGGAAACGCGGTAGGCTTGGAGCTTGCCGCGATTTCTATTTGTCTTAACCGGGAGCGATCATGGACGTTGATACCAGCAAGCCCAACGCCGGCCGCATCTACGACTATCTGCTCGGCGGCCATCACAATTTTGAGGCCGACCGGGCGGCGGCGAAGCGCCTCTCACAGCTCGCGCCCTCGCTGCCGCGCTGATCAAGCTCAACCGCTGGTTTCTAACGACGATGATCCAGCAGCTGGCCGAGGCCAACTTCGGCTGCTACCTCGATCTGGCGACTGGGCTGCCTAGCCAGGGGTATCTGCACGAGCTGGTTCCGGCAACGGTTAAAATCATCTACAATGACCGCGACCCGGCGACCGTCGCCTATAGTCAGCGGATCGTCGGCGGCCATCCCAACATTCGGTATATCAACTCCGACCTGCGCCACACCGACCAGCTGCTAGCCCAGGCCGACGAGTTCTTTGGCGGCCAGCGCAAAATCGGAATTTGCGTCGTGGGCGTCTCGTATTTCATTGATGACGCGGCGCTCACGCAGGTCCTCCAGGCGCTCTATGATTGGGCGGCGCCCGGCTCGCAGCTGGCGATCAGCTTTTTGGAGGTTGAGGTGGCGGTCGCGGCTGATGAGCCTGGCATGGTCATGTACCGCAACATGGGCTCGGAGATGTTTCCACGGCGGCGCTCGGATATTGAGCGGCTGATGGGTAGCTGGCAGCCGGTTGGGCTGGGTCTTCAGAGTTTGGACGCATATATCGAGGCCGAGACCGGGCTGCACTTCGAAGTCGAGGCCACGCAGTGGGGCGAGTCGATGTCGGGCGGTCGCTATGAGCGGCCGTAGCGCCAGTAGAAAAGGATAGCGCTGTGACAGATTCAGGCCCCTCTACGGTTCAGGCCGCCGTACTGCGGGCGCTCCAGCAGCATGTATTCGATAACCAGGGGCTGCTCACGCCCCGGCATCTTGCCGCCATCAGCGCGCAGATCGCCGAGCTAGCCACCGCCGACGCTCCGCCGGAGCTGGGCGCGAAGCTGAGCCAAGCTGGCCTTGCGCTGTCGTCGCTGCTGGCCGCCGCAAGCGCGCTGCTGGCTGAAATTCAGCAGCTGGCGGCGGCGAATGGTCCGCAGGTGACCGGCCGCATCATGGGCGTAGTCCAGCAATTTCATCAGGCCGAGATGCAGCGGCTCCTGGATCAGCAGGAGCAGACTCAGCAGGCGATTCAGTCGGCGCTGCTCGCCCGCGACCGGCAGGCGGCGGCGCTCCAGCAGACAATCCACGAGCTTTCAACGCCGATTGTGCCGGTCTACCAGGGCGTCCTAATCGTGCCGCTGATCGGCACCATTGACTCCGGGCGGTCGAGCGAGATCACCGACCGCCTTTTGGCCGAGGTCGCGGCCTACCGGGCGACGACGGTTATTATTGACATAACGGCGGTGCCGGTCGTGGATACCAGCGTCGCGCAGCACCTGCTAGCCGCCGCGCAGGCCGTGGGACTGCTCGGGGCCGAGGCGATGCTGGTCGGCATCAATCCCGAGATCGCCCAGACGATTGTGCAGCTCGGCATTGATCTCGGCCAGCTGCGGACGCTGCCGAACTTGGAGCAGGGCTTGGCCGATGCGCTGCGCCGCCGGGGACTGGCGATTTAGCCGTGGGCCAGCCGGGCGGCCGCCGCGGTGCGGCAGGTGACGGGGCGCTAAGCTCTGGGACATAAGCAGCGCCCGCGTCATTGCTGGCGCGGGCGCTGCTGGGGATGGCTGCTGGCTACTTTTTCTTGTCAGGTTTGGACTCGGGCTTGGCCTCGGATTTTGCATCGCCCGGCACGCGGTTGACACCTTTGGGCGGCGTAACGCCGGGGCCGTAGAGATAGAAATCTTCCCACGGCTTGTACTTGCTGGGCAGATTATCCACGCGCAGCGTCTTGCCGTTGGCGTCGCGGATAATGCGCTGCATGGCAATGTCCGAGCCGGGCCGGCCATGCACAATCTGCTTGACCTGGCCTTTTTTCAGCGATGAGTTCAAACTGCCAGTTGGCGACGCCAGGCTTGACGATATTCGTCTCGACCGGGCCAACCATCTCGACCTTGCGGCCGTCACTGAAGCCGTAGAGCGTAAAGGTCACGGTGGCCTGGTTGGGGTTGGTGCTGGCCACGATATACACCGGGCTAGCCGAGTCGTTGCGCCACTTGAAGTCAACCGACGGTGTGAACACCGTGGCGTCAAAGCCCTTGATGTTCTCGTAGAAGTTGATCATATAGCTGTGGGGCGTGCGGCTCGTGATCTGGAGGCCGGCGTAGAACACCGCGCGGTACATCGTGGTCGAGACCTGGCAGAGACCGCCGCCGGTGACTTTTTCGAGCCGGCCGTTGACGATCGCGTAGCCATCAATAAAGCCGCTGTCGTCGGTGTCGCCCAACGCCGTGCCAAACGAGAAGGTCGCGCCGGGCTGAACGACCTGACCGTTCATGCGGGCGGCGCCGTTCGCAATGTTGCTGACGCGCTCGGCGAACGAGCCAAAGTAGCCAGTGGTGGCGGTGCCGAGCACGGCCACCACTGGCACGGCGCGCAGCATGGTCGGGGACAGCCGGGCGGCCTGCGCGCTGCCCAGCAGGCTCAGCTGCACTTTGCTTTTGGAGGTCGCGTGGTACTCAAAGCGCGCGCGCTCGAAATACTGGACGGTCATGGCCTCGCCGCCCAGCGTCTCGGTAAACTCCTCCGAGAGCGGGTAGCCGAAGACCGGCAGGCCGCCGTTGGTCTGCCAGAATTTGAGGAAGCCGCCGCCAATGCTGTGGCCGCTCTCGCGAAAGAACACGGCCGTAGCGCTCGGGGTGGCGGCCAGGGGGGCGAACGCGCCCTCGGTGCGGTTGGCAGCGACGGTGCGGCCCAGCGCGCTGAGCGTCACAAAGCTATCGCTCGGCAGCTCGGGGTGCAGCTCGAAGCGCGCGCGCTCGAAATACTGTACTTGCAGGCCGTTCTCGACAAATACCTCGGTCAGCGGCAGCCCAAAGATCGGGATGTCGCCGTTGGCCTCGTAGAACGATTTGATGCGGCCGATCACGTTGTGGCCGGTCTCGGCAAAATACCGGACGCCGGGCATGGCTTTGGGGGCGGCTTTGGGCGCGGCCTGCGCCTGGTGAGTGGGTGTAAAGCTGGCGGTCGCCATGAGAACAGCGATCACAGCCAGCACACGCGAGAAATGTGCGTTCATAAGGCTCCTTTACCCATTGAACAAGTGCGATAGCTCATTATAAAAGCCTCACCTTGTACGTCAATTCACGAATGAACTAGCTGACCTGATAGCTTTCTGATAGCATTGGCATCAGCGGCACAGCACGGTGCGCTAGCGTCGGTAGTTTAGCGATGGCCGAGCAGACCAGCTTGATAGGCCGCGCAGTGGTCGCGCAGCGGGCAGCCGGCGCAGGGCGGACAGTGGGCGGCGCATTTTTCGGGCTTGGTAAATGGGCGGCGCGGGGCGCTGGCATCGTCGCAGCGCGGCAGCCGGGCCAGGCAGTGATGGATGCAGTGCTCGTTGATTAGAGCGTGAAAATCCCACAGCAGCCGCGCCCGGCTGCCGCTGAGGTGCGGAAAGGCGCCGAGGTCAAGCTCGGGGCCGAGCGCGGCCTCCAGCGTGTGGCGCAGCTGCTCGTAGGGCTGTGCCGGCGCGTCGCTCAGCAGCCCCAGGCGCGCCAGGACGCGGCGCAGATAGGCATCGACGACCATGAGCGCGTGGCCGCCGGCGTAGACCAGGATCACATCGGCGCTCTCGGGGCCGATGCCGGGCAGCCCCAGCAGCTCGGCGCGGGCCGTCGTGGGCGGCTGCGCCAGCCAGCGCGCCACGTCGCCGTCGGCGCGGGCTAGGACGTGCCGGGCCAGCCCAATGATCTGCGGCGCTTTCTGCTGGGGAAACGCTACGCCGCGCAGCAGCGGCGCCAGCGAGGCCGGCGTCTGCGCCGCAATGTCACCCGGCGTGTAGCAGCCGGCACCCAACAGCGTTAGCACCGCCGCCTCGACCCGCTCCCAGCGCGACTGCTGGACCAGCACCGCGCCCAGCACAATCTCCCACCGCCGGTCGGGGCCGAAGATCGGCCACCAGTGTGGCTCGTGGCCGTAGTGGCCGTGCAGCCGGGCGTAGACTTCCATCAGCTGGGCGGCGAGCGTCGTCATGGCCCGCTAGTCTGCAACCGCCGTGCCGCGATCATGGTATGCTGTCGACGTTTCCGATGAGGTAGCTATGCAGCGCTGGTTAGTTAAAACCGAGCCGTCGGCCTACAGCTGGGACGATCTGGTCCGCGATGGTCAAACGTCGTGGGATGGCATCCGCAATGCGCAGGCCAACATCAACCTGCGGGCGATGAGCGCCGGCGATCAGGTCTTGATCTACCACAGCGTTGATCAGCGCGCGATTGTTGGGCTGGCCCAGGTCGCCACCGCCGCCGCCGAGTCCGACGCGGGCCTGGTGTGGCTGCGGCCCGTCCAGGCGCTGGCGCCGCTGGCGCTGGCCACGATCAAGGCGCTGCCGGCGCTAGCTGGCTGGCAGCTGGTGCGGCAACCGCGGCTGTCGGTGCTGCCGATCACCGCCGAGCAGTGGCAGGCGCTGGCGCCGCTGCTCCATCTAGCCGAGGAGTAGACCGTGGAATTAGAGCAGATACTCACCCGTGGCGTGAGCGAGATCATTGTTGAGCGCGAGCTGCGCGAGAAGCTGGCCAGCGGCCGACCGCTGCGGCTTAAGCAGGGCTTCGATCCCAGCCGGTCGCACATGACGATTGGCAATGCGGTCGGGCTGCGCAAGCTGCGGCAGTTTCAGCAGCTGGGCCACCAGGTCGTGCTGATCGTCGGCGACTGGACCGCGCAGATCGGCGACCCGTCGGGCAAGGACGAGTCGCGGCCGCGCCTGGATGCGGCGCAGGTTCAGGCCAACGCCACGACCTACATGGAGCAGTTTTTCCGCATCGTGGACCGCGACCGCACCGAGGTGCGCTGGCAGTCGGAGTGGTATGGCAGCTTCAAGCTGGAGGATGCGTTTAATCTGGCCGGCCGCTTCACGCTGGCCCAGATGCTGGCCCACGACACCTTTCGCAAGCGCCACGAGGCCGGCAAGCCGCTGACGATCCTGGAGCTGATGTATCCCATGCTCCAGGCCTACAACTCGGTGATGATCAAGGCCGACGTGGAGTTTGGCGGCACCGACCAGAAATTTAACAACCTGGCCGGCCGCGAGCTGATGGCCGAGCTGGGCCTGCCGCCGCAGCAGATTCTACTGCTGCCGCTGATCCCCGGCACCGACGGCGGCGCCAAGATGGGCAAGTCGCTGGGCAACTCCATCGACCTGCTGATGGCGCCCGGCGAGATGTACGGCAAGATCATGTCGATCCCCGACCATGTGATGCGCGTCTACTTCGAGACCCTGACCGACGAGCCGCTGGAGCTGCTGGCAAGCGGCGGCAATCCCCGCGACCTCAAAATGCACCTGGCGCGGGCGGTGGTCGGCGAGTTTATCAGCCCGGCGGCGGCGCAGGCGGCCGAGGCCGAGTTCATCCAGGTGTTTCAGCAGCGCGACCGGCCGCAGGAGATCGTCGAGCATGCGCTGGCCGGCCCGACCGCGCTGGTTGAGCTGCTGGTCGGCGCGGGCCTGGCGCCCAGCAAAGGTGAGGCACGCCGGCTGATCGAGGGCGGCGGCGTGCGCGTAGACGGCGAGAAGGCGACGCTCGCCACGATGCTCACGCCGAGTGGCCAGGTGGTGCAGGTCGGCAAGCGCAAGTTTGTGCGGCTGGTGCCAGCCAGCTAGCCGCGGTCCAGCACAACGAAACAGTAGCAGGCGGGGCAGCCCGCCTGCTGGGTATTTAACGAGTGCTTGCGTCGTACCGAGCAGGCCGCGGAGACCGACACTGAGCGGTAGGTGTTCAGCAGCGCTAGCGTTTGCGTGATAGCGGCGGCGCCGGTTGAAGCGCCATCCACACCGCGCGGTGAATAATCGCCCGGAAGTGGCCCCAGGCCACCCAGTCGTTGGGGCTGGCGCTTTGAAAGGTTGGCGCTACCTGCGACAGGACGGCGGCGCGCTCCAGCAGCGCCCCCACCGTAATTGGCATGAAGTGGCTGTGCTGCTCGGCGGCGTCGTGGCAGACCGGCGTGCCGTGCGGCGCGTCGACCAGGCAGGCGACGGTCGTAAAGCGTAGCTGGCCCCGCTCGTCGGTGTAGCGTGCTACCGCCAGCACCTGGCGAAAGATCGTCGCCAGGCCAGTCTCCTCGGCGATCTCGCGCTCAAGGGCGGCCAGCACCGGCTCGCCCGGCCGAATGCCGCCGGTCAGCAGGCGGTGGGCATCGGGCGGATAGATCGTTTTGGCCGCGGTCAGCAGCCGGCCATCGGCCTGCCGGATGACCATGCACACCTCGCCCACCCGGTCGCGCAGGTTCACCGGCTCGAAGTCGGCGGTCGTGATTGGCACCGTCTGCACGAGCCGCGGCGGGTGGCGCAGCAGCAGCGCGGCGAGATCGGCGATCATACGCCGCGCCGCGGGTGTCGGAGCCGGCGCCACCAGGCCGGCACCCGCTGACGTAGCCCGAGCCAGGCCAGCACCACCCACCCCAGCCAGCCGACAATCGTCCAGCCGTAGCGTGACCACAGCAGCACGGTTGCAAACAGGCCTCGCAGGCCGCTAAGCGCCAGGCGACTGCGCCGCGGGATTACTACCGGCGTCGCCCAGTCCACGTCGGCGATGCGGCCGAGCCAGCCCTGCTCGACGCAGCCTTCCAGCGAAAACACATGCACCGTCGGGGTATAGCGGGCGGCGATCCGCAGATCCCGCTCGAAGGCCTCCCACGACAGACGCTGGGCCTGCGCGCCGGTCAGCAGATCGAGGACCACGCCGCCGCCCGTCGAGCCGACTGCCAGGCCGTCGGCGTGGATGCCATAGCTGTGCACCAGGGCGCCGTCAAAGTCGCTGCTCAGCCAGTTGCGCGGCACCAGGCTGGAGTAGCACATCAGCACCTCCTCGTCCACCGGCAGATCCAGAATATCAAACATCCGCTGCACCAGCGTGCTGCCGGCGCGGCGGTCGTCCATTACCAGCGGGAGTTGGTAGCCATACACGGTGTAGCCATCATGGCGCATGTTGGCGATCAGGTCGGTGTAGGCCAGCCGCGCGGCCGGGAACAGGGCGTTGCGACGGGCGCGCCACAGCCGCGCCAGCAGCGCGGTGCCGGTGTTGCGGCGGGCCGCCTGCACGTCGCGTAGCGCCGGCTCAATGTCAAGGCCGACGCCGGCAAACTGGAGCTGCTCGGCCTTGACCCAGCGCTGGAGGTCGCGGTAGGCCGCCAGGGCGTGGGGATAGTTCTGGAGATTAAACCAGTAGCCGTGCTCCTGGGGCAGCAGCAGCCACGCGACCACCGGCACCTGGGCGGTGTTGAGCAGCCGTACCACCTCGGCGCGCGCCGGGCTATGGTCGGTGATCGCCAGCGCCACGCCGTAGCGTCGCTGCTGGAGCGTCTGGACAACTTCGGGCTGGCGAAACAGCGCGGCGAGCGGCGCTGCGGCCAGTTCGCAAAAAAAGATCAGGTGTGGGGCAGATGGTGTTGATGCGTTCACCAGCCTATGATAGCAGGCTTAAACACCGCGCGCCCAGCCTGGTGGGGCTGGGCGCGAACGACGAGGCGGCAATTAGCGCCGGACCGTTGGGAGAAAGGTCTTGAACGGCACCGTCGCGGTCACAACGATCCGTAGCGTGCTGTCCAGCGCGCCGGGCGTCGGCGAGAACAGCGTCACAACGCCGCGCGATGTGCCGCCAGGCGCCCGCGCGGGATTGATCGAGATCGTCAGGCTGCCGCTGGTGTGGCCGGCCGGTCTGCTCAGGACAATCCATGGCGCGCTGACATTGGCCAGCCAGTCCAGTGAGCCGGCGCCCGCGTTCGTAAGCTGGACGACTTGCCCGGCCGGCACAGGCTGTCCAGGACGCTGCACGAACGAGAGCTGGCTAGCTGAGGCCTGGAGCCGCAGATCCATCTTGAAGCTCGCGCCTTTGGCATCGCTGAGCGCCACGTTGCCCGCCGTGTCCACAGCCTGCACGTAAAATTTCATGCTGCCCACCAGCGCAATCGGCGGCGACTCCCACAGATCGGTCACGGCGCTAAACGCGAGCGGGACCTGCTGCCAGGTGCCGTTCCCATTTGTGTAGTCGACCAGCACCGCGCTGATTCCTGAATCGTCATCAGCATCGACGTGGATGCGGGCGCTGCTGCCCGTGCCTACTGGCGTAACAGTGGCGTCCACATCCCAAATATCAGGTGGTGTAATGTCGGCATTGATCGCAGTGGCCATGCTGTTGACATAAGTCACCCGGTAGACCAGCTGCCGATATACTCGCTCGGTGCCGGTGATCGCCGTAGTCGCCAGGTACTGCGCTGGGATAATCACCAGCGATTGGCGCAGGCCGGTCGTTGTCGACAGCGTGTTAATCGCTTGGAGTGGCGAGGGATCCCACTGCTGGAAGTCAAAGCGTGGCTCTAGGGCATCAACATCGGTCACAATGCGGCTGATCAGCGGGTTGAAGCCGCGCAGGTCCTGGTAGGTGCCAGTGATAAACGTGGCGTCGTGCGCGGTAAAGCCGGGCAGCGTAATATCCAGGCTGCCGCGCGGCTGGATCGGCCGGCCTGGCGCGACCTGAATCTGTGGGCTGCCGTCCTGCTGGTAGGCGATATAGCTGCCATCCGGTGTCTGCACCGTCGTGAGCGAGGTATACGGCGTGAATGTGATCAGCATGGTTTGCGTCAGTTGCGTGCTGGGCTGGCTCAGTGTCGCGCGCTGCCAGTTGGGGTCGACTGCCGGCTTGGGCGTCGGGGCCACGCCCCGAAAGCCCGGCCCGTTGCCTAGCATTGGGAAGCCATACAACGTCATCTCGATCATTGATTTTTCGTCGTAGAGACCAAAGCCGGTTACGCCCGCATCACTGAAGTAGCGCTGCTTGGCGGCAAGGACGCTGTTGCCAACCGTGGCGCTGGCCGGGTTCGCAAAGGCCTCGGTGAAGTTGCGGTGCAGCGCCTCAGAGTACGCGATCAGGTCGCTATCGCCATAGCCATAGCCGGTATTGCCGATAAACGTACCGCCCTTCTGGGTCACGACCTCGGCCCAGTCTATCGGCGCGCTGGTGATGTCGTTGGGCAGGTTGGTGCCGCTATGACAGCCTACCGTGTAGATCAGCGTGCCGCTAAAGCCATTGGTGTTGGTCAGGAGTGAGCTAGCCTTGATCACCTCGCTGCCAAACGCGGGGTACAGCTCGTCATGGGCAAAGTGACCATTGAGGGACGCGACCGTATAGTTGTTGGGGTAGCCGGTGATACCAAACAGTCCCAGCGCCGCCGCCAGCTCCGAGGCCCGCCAGGTATTGTTGATCAGCGTGGTGGCGCCGTTGTTCATCAGCGGCGCCAGCGTGTCGCTGATCGCGGTCGCCGAGTTGATCAGGAAGTCGTAGCCGGTGTCCAGCAGCTTGTTGTTCCACACATATGGGTAGTATTGAAATGCCAGCACCTGATCCGCGATCTGCTGCGGGCTGCCGACCAGCCGGCCAATCGCCAGCTCGGGGACAAACAGCGCCCGGCCGTGCCAGCTGTAGGGTAGCATCGTGGCGTAGGCGTCGTCGGTCAGAATATAGCCGTGCTCCCACACCGCCTTGAGCGGTGCGCTGCTGACCGTGATTTTGGGATCGTAGCTGGTCTCATTGGCATACAGATTTTCGTCGGGCACACGGTAGAACGGCACGATGTTGTCATCGCCGACCACCACAATGTATTTGAGGTTCGGATAGTACGGCTTCCAGCTGTACAGCAGCTCGCGGATCAACTCGGCGACGCTGTTGGCGGCCTCGGGGTTGTTGGATGCGCCGTCCCACGCTGTAAACGCGGCGTCAATCGTGGGGTACAGCGGCGTCCCATTGCTCTGCGCCGTGAGGTCCACGATCTCATAGTTTTGCTGGGTGGCTAGGCCGCCAAGCGCCCCTTGCAGCGCCCGAATGTCGCAGCCGCAGCGGCCCAGCCGGCTGTAGCTCGTCAGGAACAGCGCCGAGGCCGTTGAGGTCATGGTGCGGGTGTAGGTCGTGGCCGGCGGGTCGACAAACGCGGCCGGCGGCGTGGCCGGCGGCGTCGCGGTGATCGACAGCGTGTAGGGATCGTCGCTAAACGCATCGTCGGCGCTATACACGATCACGGTATACCTGCCGCTGACGCTGGCCTGCCACTGAATTTGCTCGCTATCGGTGCCGCCGAGGCTGCTGATGCCGCCGAGGCTGCTGATGCCGCCGAGGCTGCTGATGCCGCCGAGGCTGCTGATGCCGCCGAGGCTGCTGATGCCGCCGAGGCTGCTGATGCCGCCGAGGCTGCTGATGCCGCCGAGGCTGCTGATGCCGCCGAGGCTGCTGATGCCGCCGAGGTTCTGAACTCGTGGCGTAAACAGCGCGAGATCATAGTCGGCTGGTAAGTCAAAGAGCTGAATATCGAGCTGCGTAAATGCAGATGTGATATCGAAGGTGTAGGCGATGATCCGATGGGTATCGGTGATTGCATCCTGGCTCGTAAATGGGAAGCCGGAGACGTCAATGACTGTGGTATTGCTGATCGGGCCGGTGGTGGTGATGCGGGGGCCAGGCGCAAGGGGCTGCGCCTGAAGCGCACGCGGCAGCGCGGGGGTCAGACGGTGGGGCGCAGGTTGTGAGCTGCTGGTGGCGCTGCTCACCCTGGCACTGACTCTCTGGCCTCCGCCCACCATTCCCAGCACGACGACTAATGAAACTATTGCCGAGATCCAACGCTGGTATTTCATGGCAGCCTTCCTATGCAAAGCTTGTTGGTTACTACGGACATGCCAGCAGCAAAATATGTGGAGAAGACAACAGGCACTACCGCAGTTTAGCACGGTGGTGCGGTTTTGAACCGCACCTTAATACTAAGATTATAGCGATGGAGATAGTGAGTCCCGCAGTGACTGTGGCTGTCACTCAATGATACATAAACGTACGTGCAGCACTCAAGCGCCAGCAGAGCAGCAACATCTGCCAGCAGTAAGCGTGACTACGCAGATCATATCAGATTGCTAGCCGCAGGATATGGCATGCTGCTGTAGCAGATCATCAACCTGGGCGAGGTCTTTCAGCGCTCCTAGCTCCTCGAAGACCAGGCGCGCTTCTTTCAGCAGCCTCTCCGCCACCTGCGGCCGCGCTTTGGCCAGCTGAAGCGTAGCTACACACACCAGCGTCCGCGCTTGCTCGTAGCGATTATTATCCTCGCGGTAGAGCTTAAGACTTTCATCAAAGGCTGCCTGCGCCTGATCAACCTGCTGCTGGGCCAGCAAGATCTGGCCAAGAATTCGCTGTGTGGCGGCGATCTCGGGCCGTAGCTCGCACTCGGTGGCGATGTGCAGCGCTTGACGCGAGCTGTCTAGGGCACGGTCCAGCTCGCCAAGCCCATACAAAAACTCCGCGCGGTAGCGCTCGGCCTCGGCAAGATTTGGCTGGGCCTGCATTTGAATAAACTGCGCAATGGCAATGTCTAGCTCGGCCAGTGCCTCGGTAAACTGCCGCTCCCTGATCATCACCGTCGCAATATTGACCCGACAAATGTTGATTGCCTGTCTATTCTCAGTCTGCATAAACTCGTGCAGCGCCGTCTGAAACAGCTGGAGGGCGTGCTGGGCCTCGCCTTGATTAAGATAGATGCAGCCCATATTCGAGTCAACCGTCGCTAACCCATCCCGGTCACCAATAATAAGTCGGAACTCGCGCGATTTTGTATAGTACGTGAGCGCACTTGTCCAATCACCGGAGTCCGAAAATGCCAGCCCTAAATTATTGTAGGCCTTGCCTGCAAGCACCAGATCGCCGATCTCCTCATAGGCGAGCGCGGCGCGCTGTAGCAGACGAATGGCGCGCTGATATTCGCCGCGGCCAGTCTCTAGCACGCCGCTGTACATCGAGCCGATGGCGATGTCGGCCGGGCTATTAAGGTGTTCCGCGATTGCTAGGCCGGTCGTCACCCAGTTGATCGCCTCCTCGGTGTTGCCGCTGCGCAAAAATAGCCCGCCTTTGGTGATCAGCAGCTGCGCGCGCTCGACCGTGGTGGACTGGTCGGTCAGCAGCGCGAGGCCAGCATCCACCGACTTGAAGCCCTCAGTGTAGTTGCCGCTGCGCTCGTGGACCAGCGCCTGCTTCCGGTAGAGTTGCGCCAGGAAACGCTGCATCTCAGGGCCCTGGCGCCGACTCAACCAGCGTGATCGCTGACATAAACTGCTGGAGCGCCGCCGGCAGGTCGCCGGTCAGCAGATACAGGTCGCCCAGGCCCTCGTGGGGCGCGGCCAGCTCGGTGGGCGCCAGCTCCGGCAGGTTGGCGGCGACCTCCAGCGCATGACTATAGAAAGTGATGGCGCTGGCGTTGGCGTAGATGCGCTGGGCGCTGCGGGCGGCCTGCACATAGTATCCAAAAGCCGGCTGCCACTGCTCGGCCTCGCGGTGGTGCAGCGCCAGCTCCTCCAGGTGCTGCTCATGGTTGTCGCCCTGCTGCCGCTCAAGCCGTTGGCGATCGCCGCGTGCAGCATTTTGCGCCGCCGCCGCAGCAGGCTGCCGTAGGCGATGCTCTGCGTCAGGGCCTGCTTGAACATCCAGCCGGGTTCGTCCAGCGTGGTCTCAGGGCTGACAAACTCGCGGCTCTGCAGGACCGGCAGCTCGGCGACGGGGTTGATGCCGGGCTGGATGACATGGCTCAGGATCAGCATCGGGAAGCGGCGGCCGATCACCGCGCTGGTCTGGAGCGTGATCTTGCTAGCCGGCGGCAGGCTATCAATGCGGCTGGCGATGGCGGTCTGGACGCTGTCGCTGACCGGCAGCGACAGCACCGGCATGACCTGGTGCCAGGCGCCGTCCACCAGCTTGATCATGCCCTGCTCAATCACCGAGCGCACCAGCTCCTCGGTGAAGAATGGGTTGCCGTCGGCCTTGTCGGCGATCTGGTCAGCGACGGTGGCCGGCAGCGGCGGCGCCGGCATCAGCGCCTGCAGCAGCTCGTCGCTGTGCTCGCGCGAGAGGCGCCCCAGCCGCAGGCGCGTGACCCGCTCGCCCTCGGTCGCCTCGACCCGCTCGGCCAGCGACTGCCAGGCGGTGTCGACATCGGGCCGGAACAGCACCACGATCAGCAGCGGCAGCCGGCGGTGGATCAGATGCTCCAGCAGCAGCAGGCTGCTGGGATCGGACCAGTGCAGGTCATCACAGACCAGGGCCAGCGGCTGCGGCTGGGCCAGCTGGCGCAGCAGCGCCTCGAAAGCGCTGTAGAGCGCGCGCTGCCGGGCCTGCGGGTTGAGCCGGGCCTGGCGCTGCGTCTCGCTGTCTGACAGCGCGGCGCCCTGCAGGCTGTGCAGCGCCGCGGCGTGCTCGGCGCCCAGGTCGCTGAGCGCCTCGGGGGCCGCCGCGCGAATCGTCGCCAGCAGCTGGCGGAACATCGCATACGGCACATGCCGCTCGTAGGACAGGTTGGTGGTGCGCAGCCAGCGCAGCTCGGGGAACTGCTCCGCGGCCGCGCTGAGCAGCCGCGATTTTCCAATGCCCGGCTCGCCGCTCAGGGCCACCACCAGGCTCTCGCCCGCGCGGGCGCGGCCAATCACCGCCGTCAGCGTCGCCAGCTCCAGCTCGCGCCCAATCAGCGGCGTGTGGCGGGCGGCGGCCAGCGGCGCGCTGCGCACCGACTTGGCGCTGAGCACCTCGTAGGTCTGCACCGGCTCGGCCTTGCCGCAAATCTCCATCGGCGGCAGCGCGCGAAATTCAAACGCCTCGGCCGCCGCGCGGTAGGTCCGCTCGCCGATCAAAATGCTGCCGACCGGACACTCGTGCTCCAGCCGTGACGCCAGGTTGACGGTGTCGCCCATCACAGTGTACGACTGGCTGCCGACCGCGCCGACCGATCCGGCCATCACGTCGCCGGTGTTGATACCGATCCGCAGCCGTAGCCGCGGCTCCTGGCCGGGCCAGCGCCGGGCGTTGTACTCGCGCAGCGCCTGCTGCATCTCCAGCGCGGCGTGCAGCGCGCGCTCGGCGTCGTCCTCGTGGGCCAGCGGGGCGCCAAAGCGCGCCATTACGGCGTCGCCCACGTACTTGTCCACGACGCCCTCGTAGCGCACAATCGGCGCCACGATCACCTCGAAGCAGCCGTTCATAATATCGGTGACTTCCTCAGGCGCCAGCAGCTCGCTGAGCGCGGTGAAGCCGCTGACATCAGCGAAAATCACCGTGACGATCCGCAGCTCGTCCTCGATCACAATCGTCTGGGCGTGGCGCGGCGGGGTGGCGAGCGGCGCGGTCGGGCCAGCCGCCAGGCCGAGCGGGGTTCCACACTCGTCGCAGAATTTGGCCTCGGGGCGCTGGGGTGTGCCACACCTCGGACAAACGCGACTCAGTCGGGTTCCGCAGTCATCACAAAACTTGGCGTCTGGTCGGTTGGTCGTGCCACAGGCCGGACATTGCATCGAGACCTCGTGTGGGGCTACGCTGGCATTGTAGCATGCTGCGCCGGCCTTTGGCGGTCCCAGCGCGCCAGCTAGCGGTCGCCGCCCGCGAGGGCAATGGCCACCAGCGCCCCCGTCACCACGACGCTCCCCAGAATGCCGCGCACTACGTTGAGCTTGCCCCGGCGGTACGCCCAAGCGGCGTAGATCAGCTCGGCGATGACGGTGATTGCCACCAGCAGCGCGCGGCTGAGGTCGGTGGCTGGGGGGCTGATGAGTTCGAGCAGCAGGCCGCCACGATCAAACACAAACATGGTGCCAGCGGCCACGAAGACCGCGATGGCGACGGCGTTCATCGGGCCGCTCGGCGGCTGCGTGGGCTGCGCGACGCTGTAGCCAAAGACTTTTGCCAGCGCTAGGTCGGCCAGCCGCTGCGAGCCGCCGCCCGTGACCAGCGCCGCCACCAGCGCCGCGCGGTCAACCCTGCGGTTATGTTGGAGATAGACCGTCATGGCGGCGACAACCTCGCCGTCGGTGTCGCCCGCCGGCAACTCAAAGGCCGGCGCGACGCGATTCTGCTCGGCGGCGGCCACCTCGTCAAACGCCTGCGCGATTATCGCCGCCGCCACGCCGCTGCTCTTGAGCTGCCAGCTGAGCTGCTGGTCGCTCCACTGGCCGCGGTTGGCGTGGAGATACGCGACCGCCCGCGCGACTTCGTGCTCCTGAGTCATGTTGCTCCCACGTGCTTAAATGCCGGCGCCGCCGACGCTCGCCCAGGGCAAACGTCGGCGGCGATGCGTGGCGATGCCTACTGCGCGCCCTTGACCGCAGCCTCCATCAGCTGCTGAATCTGCGGCACCATGTCGGCCGGGTTGGGGTGCAGTCCCTCCAGCACCAGCGCGCTGTTGTACAGCTGCTCGATGCAGACCGCCACCAGCGGCTGCTCGGCCGGCAGCGCCGCCAGACTGCGGATCAGCGGGTGGCGGCCGTTCAGCTCGATGATCTTGGCCGGCACGCTGTAGTCGCGGTCCAGCAGCCGCTGCACGCGCTGCATGTTGCGGTTCGGCGCGTCGCCCGGCGAGACTAGGCGCGCTGGGCTGCCTTTGAGCACTTTGGACTCCCGGACGCCTGTGATCCGCTCGCCCAGCGTGGCCTCGAACTGCGCGGCCAGCGCGGCGAACGCGGCCTCGTCCAGCGCCTCGCCCTCCGTGGCGCTGTCCTCAGTCTCGGGCAGCTCCAGGTCGGGGTCGTCAACATTCCGCAGCGTCAGCCCCTCGAACTCGCTCAGGCCGTTCAGCATGAAGCTGTCCATCACGTCGTGGAACAGCAGCACCTCCAGCTTGCGCTCGTAGAACGGGTCGAGGTGCGGGCTGCGCCGCGCCGACTGGAGATCGCTGCCCAGCACATAGTAGATCTCGCTCTGGCCCGGCGCCAGGCGGCCCTTGTACTCGCTCAGCGACACCAGCGCCGTCTCGTCGGCCGTCGAGTTGAAGCGCAGCAGCTTCAGCAGGTCGTCCTTCGATCTGGGGTCGGTCGCAATGCCCTCTTTCAAAAATGGCCCGAACTCGGCGAAGAACGTGGCGTACTGCTCCGGCTCGTTCTCGGCCAGGTCGCTCAGCTCGCGCACCAGCCGGCTGTTCAGCAGCTTGCTGATCTTCTGCTGCGGGCCGCGCTGGATCGTCTCGCGCGACACGTTCAGCGGCAGGTCCTCGCTGTCCACCACGCCCTCAATAAACCGGAAGTGCTTGGGCAGCAGGTCGGGCGCGTCCTCCTGGATCAGGACGTTGCGCGAGTACAGCTTGATCTTGCCTTCGGTCCGCCGCTCCATCAGCCCGCGCTCGCGGGTCGCCGGGATAAACAGCACCGCGTGTAGGTCCAGCGGCACGTCGGTCGAGATGTGCAGCCGCTTCAGCGGCGGCTGGAAGTCGAACGTCAGCTGCTGGTAGAACTGGTTGTACTCCTCGTCCTTGACCTCGCGCGGCGCCCGCCGCCACAGCGCGGTCTTCTGGTTGGCCTGGTCGTCGCCCACAAACACCGGGAACGCCACGAAGTCGGAGTGCTTTTTGATCACCTGCTTCAGCTTCCAGGTGTCGGCGAACTCCACCGCGTCGTCCTTGAGGTGCAGCGTGATCGTGGTGCCGCGGTGCTCGCGCTCGGCCGGCCCGACGGTGTACGAGTCGCCGCCGGTCGCTTCCCACTGCGCCGCCTGTGCCCCCGGCTGCGCCGAGCGCGAGACTACCGTCACCCGGTCGGCGACCGCAAACACCGAGTAGAAGCCGACGCCAAACTGGCCGATAATGTCGCTGCGCTGCGCTTTCTCCAGCGTCGCCAGCGCCTGCCGCGCCCCCGACTGCGCGATCGTGCCCAGCGTGTTGACCATCTCGTCCTGCGTCATGCCGATGCCGCTGTCGCTGACCGTGATCGTCTTGGCCTCTTTGTCGGCCACGATCCGAATCTCTAGCTCGGCCTCCGGCTCGAACAGTGTGTCGTCGGTCAGCAGCGCAAACTGCACCCGCCGCAGCGCATCCGAGCCGTTCGAGATCAGCTCGCGCAGGAAGATTTCGCGGTCGGTGTAGAGCGAGGCTGATAAAATCTGGAGGAGCTGCTGGACTTCTGCTTTGAACGGCACCGTGGTCGGCGCCGCGTGTTCCGCTGTGGTCATAGATTCTCCTTCAGCGTGCTGCGATCTCTGTGTAGCATACGCGCCACTATGTTAACACGCTGTTGGCGCCGTGTTAGCGCGGCGTTAAAATCCGTGCCGGCGCCGCCGGCCCCAGGAGTCGCCATGCTCGCCCCGCCGCCCGTCAGCGCGCCCGTCGCCGCCCGCGCCGCGTTCTTTGCCGCCCGCTGGCAGCTGGCGCTCGGCCCGGCCTTTCCCCGCTCGGTCAATGCGGTCTTTGCCGCCACCGCCGCCGATGGCCGCGCCGTCGTCCTGAAGCTCGGCGCCGACCCCGCCGCCATCAGGCGCGAGGCTGCGGTCCTCGCCCACTACGCCGGCCACGGCGCCGCGCCGCTCCTCGCCGCCGACCCGGCCCACGGCGCGCTGCTCCTCGCCCGCGTCCTGCCCGGCACGCCCCTGGCCGCCCTCGCCGACAACTCCGCCGCCACCGCTGTCGCCGCCCGCGCCATGCAGTCGCTGTGGCGCCCGGCCCCGCCCGGCCTGGCGCTGCCCGCCGTCGCCGATTGGCTCGGCGGCCTTCGCGCCGCCGCCGATCACGCCGCCGCCCACGGCGGCCCCCTGCCCCTCGTGCTGATCGTCGCCGCCCAGGGGCGCGCCGCCGAACTTCTGGCCACCGCCGCGCCGCCCGTGGTTCTCCACGGCGACCTCCACCACTACAATATCCTTCAGGCCGCCAGCGCCGCCCGCTGGCTGGTCATCGATCCCCAGGGCGTTCTCGGCGAGCCGGCCTATGAGACCGGCGCCCTCCTCCGCAATCCCCTCGCTCTCCCCCACTGGCCCGACTGCGCCGCTATCACCGCCCGCCGCATCCGCCAGCTCGCCGCCATCCTCCGCCTCGACCCCGCCCGCATCCACGGCTGGGCCTGGACCCAGGCCGTCCTCTCCGCCTGGTGGTCCGTCGAGGACCGCGCCGCCGGCGCCGCCGAACTCGGCCCCCCTCGCCGCACTGATCCGCGACCTCCAGCTGTAGCGCAGGCATGCAAAAACCGGAGGCCGTCGGCCCCCGGTTCGCTCCGCGCCGCCTGTGGCTAGCGCTTGCTCTTGTTGTCGTCGCCGCGGCCGCCCTCGGCCTGCTGGTCGCTGCCGCCGCGCACCCGCTCGGTGCCGCCGCCCTCGCCGCCAGCGCTGCCGCCGCTATTCTTGCGGCCGTCGTTCTTGTGGCTCAGCCGGCCAGCCGCGCGCGCCTCCTCGGTCGTGAACTCGTGCGCGTTCCCCAACTCGTGCGCCGCCCGCCCGCCCTGGCTGGCAATCTCGCGCTGGCGCGTCGGGTCCATCGCGGCAAAGCCTCGCCGGCGCGTGCCGCCGCTCTGTCCCTCGCTCCCCTTGCGATTCTCGTCTGCCATCCTGGTGCTCCTTCCTGGTGCCGCGGCGCCTCGTCCGCCAGCATCTCATCCATATACCGCGGACATTTGCAAGTGTTGTGCCAGTGGCGGCGAGTTGTCAGTCATCAGTGGTCAGTTTTCAGGAGACGAGGGGGAGTTGAACCGCAAAGACGCGAAGGATGCAAAGGACGGGGAGCTGAGAAAAAGCGTGTGCAGGTGCGCCGAGACCGCATGTAGGTGCGCCGAGACCGCATGCAGGTGCGCCGAGACCGCGTGCAAGTGCGCCGAGACCGCGTGCAGGTGCGCCGAGACCGCGTGCAAGTGCGCCGAGACCGCGTGCAGGTGCGCCGAGACCGCGTGCAGGTGCGCCGAGACCGCGTGCAGGTACGCCGAGACCGCGTGCAGGTGCGCCGAGACCGCGTGCAGGTGCGCCGAGACCGCGTGCAGGTGCGCCGAGACCGCGTGCAGGTGCGCCGAGACCGCATGCGGGTGCGCCGAGACCGCGTGCAGGTGCGCCGAGACCGCGTGCGAGTATGCTATCATCGCTGCACAGCTCAGCCATAGTATTGGAGACCTTATGCCCACGCAGTCCATCCCCGAGCAGCTCGCCAGCGCCCGCCAGACGATCACCGGGTCGATCAACAGCCCTGAGATTCGCGCCGCCCTGAAGCCCCGCGGCTACGATACCCCCGAGTTCGCGCACGCCGAGCAGCTCCTCGCGGCCGCCGAGGGCGCCGTGTCGGCCGCGGGCAACGCCGCCGGCGTCGCCGTCAACGCCGTCGAGGATGCCCAGGACAGCTTTGCCGATCTCAAGGCCGCCCTCGGCACGCTGCGCGCCCTGGCCCGCCCCGCCCTCGCCAACGACCGCGGCGACCTGACGCTGCTGGGCCTGACCGGCGCCCAGCCGCGCACGCCTAGCGCCTGCGCCACCATGCTCAGCACCGCCCACAGCGGCCTCGCCAGCCAGCCGCGCCTCGCCGAGCGCCTCGCCTTCCGCGGCTACGGCCCCGCCGAGATCGCCGCCGACCATCTGATCCTCACCCGCAGCCAAGCCGCCGAGACCGCGCAGGCCGCCGCCGACAGCGACGCCCGCAGCGCCACCCTAACCAAGACCGCCGCCCTCGCCGCCCTCAGCGCCTGGCTCAAAGAGTACCGCGCCATCGCCCGCGTCGCCCTGAAAGCCCACCCCGCCCTCGCCGCCCTCGTGGCGGGCAAGTAGCGGGCGAGCTATCAGCCGTCAGCCATCAGCTTAAAGCAGGGCAGCACGATGCACCCATCGCACTGCCCTTTCTTAATCCCTCCTCTTCGTCCCCTCTTTGCGGCCGGGTGCCCTCTGGGCGTGCCTCTGCGTTAAAGCTCCGTCTGCTACAATCGCAAACCTGCACTGCAGCCGACAATGGAGCCGACATGCACGCCCTACGCGCCCTGCTCGCCAGCCTGTTTGACTACGCCGGCCTGTTCCCGCCGGCCGCCCTCGACCTGCCCGCCGCCGTCCAGAGCTACGACGACGCCCGCCGCGGCCCCGACGCCTGGGCTATGGGCCGCCTGGTCGTCCCCGCCGCGCGCCTCGCCGACCTGGCCGCGCTGCTGCCCGCCGGCGCCGCCTGGCAGATCAGCGCCCTCGCCGACCCCTTCGCGCCCGCCGACCTCGCCGACCTCGCCGCGTTCAACGCCGCCGCGTGGCCCGCCCAGGTCGACACCGTGGAGATCAAGGCCGCCGACGCCGCCGCGATTCCCGCCGCTGTCCGTGCGATCCCCGCCGGCCTGGCCGTCTACATCGAGCTGCCCCTCGATCCCGACCCCGCCCCGCTGGTCGCGGCGGTCGCGGCCGCGGGCGCCCGCGCCAAGCTGCGTGCCGGCGGCCTGGTCGCCGCCGCCATCCCCGCCCCCGAGGCCATCCTGGCCTTTCTGGTCGCCTGCCACCGGCACGGCCTCCCGTGGAAGGCCACCGCCGGACTCCATCACCCCGTCCGCGCCCCGCAGCGCCTGACCTACGCCGCCGACAGCCCGGTCGCCACGATGCACGGCTTTCTCAACGTCTTCCTGGCCGCCGCCGCGCTCGATCAGGGCCACGGCCCCACCGCCGCCCTCGACCTGCTCACCGCCACCGACTCGCCCGCCACCGCCCCCGACGGCGCCCTCGCTTGGCGCGGCCATCGCTTCACTGCCGACGACCTCCGCGCCACCCGCGGTCTCGCCCACGCCATCGGCTCGTGCTCATTCACCGAGCCGCTCCACGACCTTAAGGAGATGACGCTATTATGACCAACGCCACCCACCGCCCCGAGCTGCGCTCGTGGGTCACCTCGGCCAATGGCCACCCCGACTTCCCGATCCAGAACCTGCCGCTCGGCATTTTCACCCGCCGCGGCGCCGCCGACGCCCCGCGTGCCGGGATGGCGATTGGCGACGAGATAGTGGACCTGGCCGCGTGTGTCGCCGCCGGCGTGTTCGACGGCCTCGCCGCCTCAGCCGCCGCCGCGGGTGTGTCTGCGACGCTGAACCCGCTGCTGGCCCAGGGACCGGCCGCGTGGTCCGCGCTGCGCGCCGCGGTCAGCGATCTTCTCAGCAGCGAAAGCCCGGCCCAGCCCGCGCTCCTCATCGCCCAGTCCGACGCCGAGCTGCGCCTGCCGCTGCATGTCGGCGACTACACTGACTTCTATGCCTCGATCTACCACGCCACCAACGTCGGCTCGATGTTCCGCCCCGACAACCCGCTCCTGCCCAACTACAAATACGTCCCGATTGGCTACCACGGCCGCGCCTCGTCGCTGGTCGCGAGCGGCAGCGCCGTCCGCCGCCCCAGCGGCCAAACTCGCCCGCCCGAAAGCGCCGCGCCCACCTTCGGCCCGTCCCGCCAGCTGGACTACGAGGCCGAGGTCGGCATTGTCGTCGGCGCCGGCAACCCGCTCGGCAGCCCAATCCCGATCAGCGCAGCTGCCGAGCATATTTTTGGCCTGTGTCTGGTCAACGACTGGTCGGCCCGCGACATTCAGAGCTGGGAGTACCAGCCGCTCGGCCCGTTCCTGTCGAAAAGCTTCGCCACCACGCTGTCGCCCTGGATCGTCAGCCTGGAGGCGCTGGCGCCATTTCGCGGCCCGGCCTTCGCCCGCGCGGGCGACGACCCCGCCCCGCTGCCCTACCTCGCCGACGACGCCGACCAGGCGCAGGGCGGCTTCAACCTGACCATCGAGGTCGCCATCGCCTCGGCCGCAATGCGCGCCGCCGGCCACGAGCCGCTGCTGATCAGCCGCGGCAACCTCAGCGACATGTACTGGACCGTCGCGCAGCTTTTGACGCACCATGCCAGCAACGGCTGTCCCATGCAGCCCGGCGACCTCCTGGCGAGCGGCACGATTAGCGGCGCCACCCCTGAGTCGCGCGGCTGCCTCCTGGAGCGCACCTGGCGCGGCACCGAGCCGCTGGCGCTGCCCGACGGCGAGGAGCGCCGCTTTCTCGTGGACGGCGACGAGGTCATTCTGCGCGGCTACTGCGAGCAGCCTGGCGCCACCAGGATCGGCTTCGGCACCTGCCGCGGCGTCATCGTGCCGGCCGCCGACGCCGCGCTGTAGCGCCAAAGTCGCGCGCCACCGCCGAGCATTTTGTGAGATACTCTGGGCATCACCCGGTATCTGAACTACAAGGAGTTGTGCATGGCTACGCCCACCTCGCTACATCGCCGCCCGACGTGGGGCGCCACGTTCGCGCTGCTGGCCGGGCTGCTGGTCTTCGCGCTCATCATGAGCCTCGTTGGCAGCGCGCTCAGCGGCCGCCTCAGCGGCCTCAGCCTCGTTGTTGCCGGCCTGGTGCTGGCGCTGGTACCGGCGCTGCTGTGGCTCGGCATCTTCTACCTCCAGGACCGCCGCGAGCCGGAGCCGAAAACCTACGTGATGAGCGTGTTTGCGCTCGGCGCGCTGCTGGCGGGCGCGGTCGGCGAGCCGCTCCTGCGCAACGCCTTCGACCTGGGCGCGTGGGGCGGCCGCAACCTCTTGGCCAACATCCTGATCCGCGGCGGCCTGGAGGCCGGGCTGGTCTACATTGCCGTGCGAGCCAGCGTCTACCGCAGCCGCGAGTTCGACGAGTACATTGACGGCATGGTCTATGGCGTGGCCGCCGGGCTGGGCCAGGCCACGATGCTCAACTTCCACTATGTCCTCAACAACGGCGGCGTCGAGCTGGGCGTCGGCGCTGTCAAGATCGTGATCGCCGCGCTGGCGCTGGCGACCGTCGGCGGCATTGTCGGCTACGGCCTGGCGCAGGCGCGCTTTCGTCCGCTACGTAGCTGGCTGCTGCCGGCCGCCGTGCTGGTCGCCATGCTGGTCGACGGACTTTATAATTGGGTCCAGAGTCAGCTCGCGGCCCGCGCCGGCGTGTCGTCCTACAACCCGCTGTTCGGGCTGGCTGCCGGCATCGTGTTTGCCGCGCTGGCGCTGGCGGCGCTGTACGTTCTGCTCCAGCAGTCGGCCCGCGACGACCTCGAGGCCGCTTAGAAAGGATTTGATGATGCGAACGACCCGAACACGGCCGCCGGCTGCCGCGCCGCGCCGTCATCCGGTGCTCCAGCCCGGCCTGCAGACCGCCGACTGGCTAGTGCTGGGTCTGCTGATCCTCGCGCTGCTGGGCGGCTGGGCGCTGCGCTCCAGCACCGAGAGCCAGGTGAAAGCCTACGACCAGGGCGGCGTCGCCCTCAGCTACCCCGCCGACTGGCGCCCGCGCGCCGACGCGCCGGCCGACGCCGCGCTGAGCCTGCAGGGCATCGAGAGCACCAGCGCCTTTCAGCCGATCCTGACGGTCAGCACCGAGCCGCTGAGCGCAACCAACGCCATGACGGTCAGCGGCCAGCTGGTTGGCCGGACCATGCGCCAGACCAAAGCGCTCGCGGCCTTCCGCAGCCTGGGCGGCACGCCCACGACGGTCAGCGGCAACGCGGCGATCATCAATGACTTTGCCTACGCCTACGACCCGGCCGGCAGCATGCAGGACAGCGTGGCGATCCCGGTGATGGTGCGGACGGAGGAGGTGCTGGTCCAACGAGGCAGCCAGCTGACCGTGGTCAGCTTCGCCACCGCCGCCGAGGACTGGGAGCGCCTCCAGCCGGTCTGGGATCGAATTCGCGCCAGCCTGCAACTGAAATAGGTCGCGCTGCGTAGGAACGTATACGGAACCGGCCCATACCCGAGGAGAACTGTAATGCTTCGTCGTAGCCTTATATTGGTGGCACTTGTGACCGCGCTGGTCGCCGCCGTCCCCCACGCCACGCTGGCCCAATCGTCCGCCGCCGACAAGCAGCGCCGCGACCTGGCGATCAACAGCTGTGTGATCGTCCTCATCTTCGACTGGAACGAGCAGCAGGTGCTCGGCAACGGCTCGGGCACGATCATCAGCCGCGACGGCCTGATCCTGACCAACAACCACGTCGTCACCGACGAGAAAACCGGCGACGTATCGAGCGACGGTGAGTTCCCGATCGGCGTCAACCTGAAGCAGGCCGGCGCGCCGCCGACGGTGCGCTACATCGCCAAAGTCGTGGACCGCAGCGAGCAGTGGGACCTTGCGCTGCTACAGATTGTCAAGAACGCCGACGGCACACCGCTGAAGAAAGACACCGCCTTCCCATTCCTGCCGCTCGGCGACTCCGACAAAGTGGACATTGAGGATAATCTGCGTGTGCTGGGCTTCCCGGGCCTCGGCGGCGACTCGATCACCTTCACCCGCGGCATCGTCGCCGGCTTCGAGAATGACAAAGAGCTGCGGACGATGATCAAGACCGACAGCGAGATCAGCCCCGGCAACAGCGGTGGCACGGCGATCAACGACAGCTACGAGCTGATCGGTATCCCGACCTCGATCATGGTCAACGAGACCGGCAAGATCGGCCATGTCCGCCCGATCAACATTGCCAAGGCGGCGTTTAGCGGCGATAGCAACGACGGCAGCACCGGCACCGCCGACCCCGCCAATGATCCCGACAACGCCGGCGTGACCGTCACCGGCAAGATCATCTCGGCCGACACTGGCAAGCCGATCAGCGGCGCCATCATCGGCATCCTCAAGCCCGGCGTGACCTACGACGACTGGGACGGCGGCAAGAATGACATCTACGCCAGCGCGCAGACCGACCGGGCCGGGGCGTTTACGCTGACCGCGCCGGTGGCGGCGGGCCAGGGCTACACGATTGTGCTGCAGGCCAAAGGCTACCAGTCAGCCTGGGAGGATGATTTTGTGCTGGCCGACGAGAAAGACAGCACGAGCGGCAGCGTCACCTGGACGTTTAAGCTCAGCCAGGAGCAGTAGAGTCTCACGATATTACACGGCGGGCGGCGGTCACATTGACCGCCGCCCGCTTGCGTTAACGCTGGCGCCGCTACTCGGGCAGCGTCGGCTCGGGCGCGGCCTTCGCCTTGAGGCGGCGCAGCAGCCCTGGGCGGCGCGGCCGATCTTTGGTGCGGCGGTCCTCCAGCGTGCTGAGGTCCTCGATCCGCTCGGTGAACAGCACGCCGTCGAGGTGGTCAAGCTCATGCTGGATGATCCGCCCGACAAAATAGCCGGTGGCATCGGCGTGCTTGATGCGGTGCTCTTTGCCAAACTGGTCCTGGTATTTGATCGAGACCCAGTCGGGCCGCGGCACGGCGCCGTACCAGCCCGGCAGGCTCAGGCAGCCCTCGGTCATCACAAAGCGCTCACTGCTGCGCTCGGTGATCTCGGGGTTGACCATGACGTACTGCTTGGCCGGCTCAACCTCGATGGTCGTGCCGTCGGGCTGCTCCTCCTCAATCGGCGGGACCTCGATCACCACGATGCGGCGCAGCACGCCGATCTGCGGCGCCGCCAGGCCCACGCCGCTCTGCTCGCGCATGGTGTCGAACATATCCTGCACCAGCCCGTGGAGCGCCGCGTCGAACTGCTTGACCCGCACCGACTTCGATTTCAGAATCTCTTTCTCAGCCGGCTGGTCAATCTTCAAAATATACCGCGCTGCCATATGTCCCTCGTTGTCGGCCGTATTATACCCGCCGCCGGTCACAGCAGGCTTTGCGGATCAACGTCGACGGCCCAGCCCGGCAGCGGCCCCAGCGCGGCGAGCACCGGCTGCAGGTCGTGACCGCGCAGCAGCAGGTGCCAGCGGTAGCGGTCGCGGACTTTTTCCATGAAAGCCGGCGCCGGGCCAATCACCGCAACCTCCCAGCCGTGCGCCGCCGCCAGGCGCTCGATCTGCTCCAGCAGCGCAAACGCCGCGGTCTCGGCGCCGCGCGCGCTGTCGTGGCTGTAAACCAGCCGCACCAGCTGGGCAAACGGCGGGTAGCTGACGGCGCGGCGAAAGGCGATCTCCTCGGCGAAAAAGGCCCGGTAGTTGTGCTGGCTGGCGCTTTGCAGCGCGTAGTGCTCGGGGGTGTAGGACTGGACGATCACCTGGCCGCCGCGATCGCGCCGCCCGGCCCGGCCTGCGACCTGCGCCAGCAGCTGAAACGAGCGCTCGCTGGCCCGGAAGTCGGGCATGTGCAGCCCCACGTCGGCCGAGACGACGCCGACCAGCGTGACCAGCGGCAGGTCGAGGCCTTTGGCGATCATCTGCGTGCCGACCACGATGTCAACCTCGTGGCGCATGACCTGGCCGAGCAGCGCCTCGTGGGCGCCCTTGTGGCCGGTCACGTCGCGGTCCCAGCGGATCACCCGCGCCGCCGGCACCAGCGCCGCGACCTCCTCAACGACCCGCTGCGTCCCGGCGCCGAAATGCCGGATGCGCTGGCTCCAGCAGCTGGAACACTGCGACGGCGGCCCCTCGCGGTAGCCGCAGGTGTGGCAGCGCAGCAGCGTGCCGGGCGGCAGCGGCCCCTTGTGCTCGCCGCGCAGATGCACGACCAGCGGCGATGAGCAGTGCTGGCAGCCGACGACGTAGCCGCAGTCGCGGCAGAGAATAAACGACGCCAGGCCACGGCGATTTAGGAACAGGATCGCCTGCTCCTGCCTGGCCAGCGTCGCCTGCAGTGCGGCCTGGAGCGCGCGGCTAAACATCGAGCTGTTGCCGTTGTGCAGCTCGACCCGCATGTCGACCAGCGTCACCGGCGGCAGCGCCACCACCTGCGAGCCGCGGCCGTCGGCCCGCTCGGTCACGCGGTCGGGCAGCTCCAGCAGCTGGTAGCGGCCGTCGCGCGCCGCCTGGTAGCTTTCCAGCGCGGGCGTGGCGCTGCCCAGCACCACCGGGCTGCCGGTCAGCTCGCCGAGCTTCAGCGCGGCGTCGCGGGCGTGGTAGCGCAGGCCGTCCTCGTGCTTGTACGAGCCGTCGTGCTCCTCGTCCAGAATGATCAGCCCCAGCTCGGGCAGCGCCGCGAACAAGGCCGACCGCGAGCCGACGACGATCCGCGCCGTGCCGCGCCGCAGCCGCCGCCAGGTGTCGTAGCGCTCGCCCAGCGCTAGCTCGCTGTGCAGCACGGCAACTATCGGGCCGAAGCGCGCCGCAAAGCGCCGCACCAGCTGGGCGGTCAGCGCGATCTCGGGGACCAGCACGGCGGCCTGCTTGCCCTGGCGCAGCGCCCGCGCGATTGCCCGCAGGTACAGCTCGGTCTTACCGCTGCCGGTGACCCCGTGGACCAGGAACACGCCGCCGCTGCCCGCCGCCAGCGCGTCGACCACCGGCGCCAGCGCCCGAACTCTGGAGCGCGGTCAGCTCCGGCGGCGTGTCGCGCGCGACCGGCGCGCCGTCCAGCGGGTTGCGCAGCAGCTCGCGCTGCCCGAGCGTGATCAGTCCCTTGCTGGCCAGCGCCCGCAGCGTCGCCGGCGCCACGCCCTGCGCCGAGATCACGCCGTCGCCGCGCGCCGCGAGGAGATCCAGGGCGGCGCGCTGCTGCGGGGCGCGCGCCAGCGCCGTCCCGTCGAAGTCGGGCGGCAGGTGCAGTGTGGCGGTCGGCTCGTAGAGCGGCCGGGCCTGCCGCCGCGACAGCGTGCTGCCGCGCTCGATCAGTCCATCGTCGTGCAGGCTGGCGAGCGCCCGCCGCAGCAGCGCCGGCGCGCCGTGCAGCGTCGCCAGCACCGCGGCCTCGTCGCGCTCGCCGTGCTGCCGCAGATAAAACAGCACGCCGCGCTCGGCGGTGGGCAGCCCGCCCAGCTCAATCGTCTGGCCGCGCTCGGTTGCAAACCAGGTCGGGCTGGACTCGCGCTGCACGCCCGGCGGCAGCAGCAGCGCCAGCGCCTCCCAGATGCCGCCGCAGTAGCGCTCGGCCAGCCACAGCGCCAGCTGCAGATTGTGGGCCGGGATTACGACCTCGGGGTCGCCGATGCCGCTGATCGGCCGCAGCGCGAAGTCGGGGGGCGCGTCGCCCTCGTAGACCCGCACGACGATGCCCTGAACCCGCTCGGCTCGCAGCGGCACCCAGACCAGCATGCCGGCTGCGACCGTGCCCTGCAGTCCGGGCGGCACGCGGTAGGTCAGCACCTGGTGCGGCACGTAGCGCGTGACCTTGACGGCGACCTCGGCCCGCACGTCGCTCATCGCGCGCCCCACGCAAAGCGCCTGCGGCGCGCATCACGCACGCGGCAGGCGCTCCGGCGGTCGGCGGCGTGGCCGCTACGCAACCGCGACCTCGTCGGCGACGTGCTCGTGGGCGTGGTACGACGAGCGCACCAGCGGCCCCGACTCGACGCGCTTGAAGCCGCGCTCCTGGCCGGCGCGCTTCAGCAGCGCGAACTCGTCGGGCGTGTAGTAGCGGTCCAGCGGCCAAAAATCCTGCGTCGGCGGCAGGTACTGGCCGATGGTCACAACGTCCACGTCAACGCTCCGCAGCGCGTCGAGCACCTCGATCACTTCGTCCAGCGTCTCGCCGGCGCCGACCATCAGGCCGCTCTTGGTGCGCAGTGTGGCGTCGAAGGCCCGCGCCCGCCGCAGCAGCTCCAGCGATTGGTCAAAGGTCGCTTTGGGTCGAAAGCGCGGGAAAATCCGCCGCACGGTCTCGATGTTGTGGTTCAGCACGTCGGGCCGCGCCGCTAAGACCTGCTCCAGCGCCGCCGCGCTGCCCATGAAGTCGGGGATCAGCACCTCGATCGTGCAGCCGGGCATGTACTGGCGGATCAGCCGGATCGAACTCGGCAAAAATATGCGCGCCGCCGTCTGGCAGGTCGTCGCGGTTGACCGAGGTCATCACGACGTGCCGGAGCTTGAGGTGCTCGACCGCCCGCGCCACGCGCTCCGGCTCCTGCTCGTCGAGCGGCTGCGGCTTGCCCTTCGCAATCGCGCAGTACTTGCAGCCGCGCGTGCAGGTGTCGCCCAGCAGCAGAAAGGTCGCCGTGCGGAAGTTCCAGCACTCGCCGATGTTGGGGCAGCGCGCCTCCTCGCACACGGTGTGCAGCCCCGAGGTCCGCATCAGCCCGCGCACGTCCTCGTAGTTTTCGCCGCCGGGCGCCCGCACCTTCAGCCACGGCGGCCGCGCGGGCCGGGGCTTGGTCGTGGAATCGATCAGATGAATCTCAGCCATGTTGTTCCTCGTAGTGCTGCGCCACAAATACGCCCCGAAAGGCCGCCTCGAAGCGCGCCGCCGCGTCGTCCATCCCAATGTCCCGGCCGAGCAGCGCTGCCAATGAGCTCACCGCCTTGTCCTGGATGCCGCATGGGATCATCTTGGCGAACCATGCGAGGTCGGTGGTGACATTGAGCGCGCAGCCGTGCCGGGTGATGCCCTGCACATCGAGCTTGGCGCCGATTGCTGCGACTTTGCTGTCGCCGACCCATGCTCCAGTATACCCGCGAATGCGCCCGGCCTCTAGGCCGTAGCCGGCACACACGCCGATCAGCACGTCCTCCAGCGCCCGCAGGTACTGCACCACGCCGAGGCCATAGCGCCGCAGCCGCAGGATCGGGTAGGCGACCAGCTGGCCCGGCCCATGAAAGGTGATGTCGCCGCCGCGGTCCACGTCCAGCACGGCGACGCCGGCCGCCCGCAGCTCGTCAGCCGGCACCAGCAGATGCTCGCGCTTGCCCCGCGAGCCGAACGTGTAGGTCGGCGGGTGCTCCAGCAGCAGCAGCGTGTCGCCGATGGTCTCGGCCGCCCGCGCCGCCGCTAGCTCGCGCTGTAGCTGCCAGGCGGCCGCATAGTCCACCAGGCCCAGCCGCCGCACCGTCAAAGCCGTGTCCATGCGCCCCTTAGCCCAGCAGCGGGATCAGCGTGGTGTTCTGCAGCCACGGCCGGTCGTCCTGCGGCACCCGCGCGCCCCGCGGCGCTGGCGCGGTCTCGGCCCACGCCAGGTAGCCGTCGTCGAGCCCGCCGTTGAAGTACACATGCACGATCTGGTTGTGCGTGACCCGGTTCACCGCGTCCCACACCTCGTTGTCGTCGGCCGAGTGCACAATCAGCATGCCGCGCTCCGGCCGCTCGTCGTCCTCCTCCGGCGGGATCACAAACGCCAGCCACTCGTTGGGGTGGTGCGCCTCGACCTCGGCGATCCACGTCGTCCGCCCCCGCTCCTCGATCGCGGTGTACGGGCAGCCGCAGTTGCAGGTCGTGCCACACTCCGCGCCGCCACATTTTCCGGTGCTCACTCGGCCGCCATGCTCGGCGGTCGTCAGGTTGATCATCACTGCCATTGCTGCTCGCTCTATGTCCTCGGGCCACGGGCGTGGCCGCGCTGTTGTCCCCGGAATAATACCGCAGACGAGCGGCGAGTAGCGGGGCGAGTACCGAGTACCGAGTACCGAGTGACGCAGGGCCAGGAACGAGTAGCGAGTAGCGAGTAGCGAGTAGCGAGTAGCGAGTAGCGAGTAGCGAGTAGCGAGTAAGGCGGACGATCATTGCTGATCGCCCGCCGCCATGTGCTGCTGTGTGTCGCTCCGTTACGGCTTTGTCGCTACTCGCCGTGCCTAAACTCTGTCCACTCAATGTCCGTGAACGTCACCGATACAACAACGAGTTCGCTTCGTGTCGGCTGGAAGTACTCAATGGAGAACGTTATTTCAAGGGTGTGACCAGCAGCATCGCTGCTATAGGTTAGCTGCACAATTTTCCCATGTAGGTTTGCATTGCAGTCCCACTTTGGCACGTAGGGAGCGGCTTCCAGTCGCGTAATGCCCTCTAGCCGGAGGTGACCGCGATCCAGATAGTTGTCATCGTCATCGTGGTCGGCATCGTCGTGTGAATATCCGACCATCATTTGTGCCATGTCTTCGCCCTGGGCAAAGTACAATCCAATAATGAAATTATGACGCCAGTAGTGACGCCCAAAAAGATCCGCCGGCTCGATCATCTCCTCCCCCTCTCTGCGCCTCTGCGCCTTTGCGTTAAGCCTCCGTCTCCGTCCTGTCCGGCCGATCCTCCCACCGAATGTCCGTGCAGGTCAGGGAAAGAATCTTGAAATCATTCTGCCACGGCTGGTATCTGCATACGAAGAACGTCATATTAATGGCGTGGCCGACCGCATCTGGGACATGAGCCAGGTGCATAATTTCCCCATCTATGTCGCTATCTTCGTCCCACATTGGCAGGTCGGGGTCGGCGGCCAGCGCCACGATGCCGGTCAGATTGAGCACGCCGCAGTGCATTGGGACGTTCTTACCATCGCCGTAGTTCGAATATTCAATCTCCATCTGCATCGTGTGGGTGTTGTGATCAACGCTCAGGCTGGTGATGACGTTATCATGCCACTGGTGGCGCTCAAAAAGATCCGCCGGCTCGATCATCTCCTCCCCCTCTGCGTCTTTGCGCCTCTGCGTTAAAGCTCGGTCTCTTCCTTCGCTTGCTCATTGCTCGCCGGCTTGGCCCGCCGCCGCTCGGCCACGCCCACCAACTCCAGCAGCTTGGGCTGGTCCCGCAGCCCCACTTTGGCAAACGTCTGGTACTGCTCGACCCACGCATCCAGCGCGTCCAGCGCCGTCGCCTGGTCCACCGTCGCCTGCTCGCTGGCGCTCATCGCCCGCTGCTGCGCCAGCGCCGCCTCCTCGTAGGCCGCAAAGACCGCCTCGCTCGCCAGCACGTCGGCCGCGAGATTCGCCGCCTCCAGCCGCGCTAGCACCGCCGGCCGCTGCGCCGCGGCGATCAGCGAGCGCGCCGCCAGCATGAAATCATCCTGACCCCGCGGCAGCTCGCGCGCGATGCCCAGCTCGCGCAGGCTGTCGGGGCTGTCCGCAAAGACGCCGTCGATCAGCGCCACCGCGTCGCGGTAGGCCCGCTCGGCCGCCGACCGCGCTGACCGCGCCTTGCTCCCCGCCGTCAGCTTGGCGCTCCGCGACTGCTTGGCAAATTCGACGCCCAGCCGCGCCCCTTTCCACAGCGCCTCGCCCGCCCCCAGCCCGGCCTCGTCGTAGCCGTACTTTTTCATCCGGTCGGCGATCAGCGTGGTCTTGCGCGTGTTCTCAATCACCATCTGCCCCCGCAGCAGCCGCGCCGCGATGGTGCTGTGTCGTGATGCCATTCTCTGCGCTCCTTACGTCCGAGGTCTATCCCATTATTGATCCAGACCCGCTTGCTACGCAACTCAGCACGCTCCCGGTTCTCCCAAGCACGCTCCCGGTTCTCCCGAGCACGCTCCCGGTTCTCCCGAGCACGCTCCCCGTTGTCCCGAACACGATCCCCGTTGTCCCGAACACGATCCCGGTTCTCCCGAACACGATCCCGCTTCTTCCAAGCACGATCCCCGTTCCTCCGAGCACGATCCCCGTTGTCCCGAGCACGCTCCCGCTTCTCCCGAGCACGCTCCCCGTTCTCTCCCTCGCTGCGGCCGGGTGCCCCCTGGGCGTGCCTTTGCGTTAAGTCCCCTCGTCTTTGCGCTCTTTGCTTCTTTGCGGTTCAACCCCCTCGTCTCCTGAACACTGAACACTGACGACTGACAACTCACCCAAAACTCGCTGTGCTACACTTCGTGCAACCCCGCCGCCATCAAGAGAGAGGACCATCTATGCCGATCACTATCCGCGACCTGCGAGCGCTCGAAGGCCCCAACCTGTACTATGGCCAGCCCTGCGTCAAGCTGGAGCTATGGGCCGACCGCGACCTGCGCCGCGACATCGGCGACACCATCAAGACCTGGGCGCAGTCCACCGGCCTCGTGATCGGCGGCCTGGAGCAGAGCATCGCGCCCGCGGATGACGGCGTCGTGATCCTGACCACCTTTCTGACGCCCTTCCCCGACGTGGGCGAGATCATGTGCGAGGGCGTCGTCGCCGACCTGGAGAACGCCGAGCACCCCGACGAGGACTACTCGCACGACGACAAGCTGTTCGAGGTGCTGCGCGCCCGCAAGCGGGCCGAGCCGGGGCTGCCGCTGCTGCGAAATTCACGCCGAGGCCCGCGCCCACGGCCTGCGCCTCCTGCCGCGCCCCGACGGCACCCTAATGATCGGCGCCGGCGCGCGCGGCTACATCTTTGATCCGGCGGGCCTTTCGGTGGGCCTGGGCGTGGAGATTCCCTGGGAGACCGTCGGCCGCGTCCCGATCATCGCCGTCACCGGCACCAACGGCAAGACCACCACCGTGCGGCTGATCACGCATATCCTCGCCAGCACCGGCCTGGTCGTCGGCCACACCGACACCGACGGCATCTACGTCGGCGTCGAGCAGATCGAGGAGGGCGACTGGGCCGGCTTCGGCGGCGCGCGCCAGATTCTGATCAACCCGGCCGTCGAGGTCGCGGTGCTGGAAACCTCGCGCGGCGGGATTTTGCGCCGCGGCCTGGCCTTTGACGAGACCGATGTCAGCGTCTTCACCAACGTCAGCGCCGACCACCTGGGCGAGCTGGGCATCACCACCGTCGAGGAGCTGGCGCGGGTCAAGGGCGTCGTCGCCATCGTCGCCAAGCCCGACGGCCACGTGGTCCTCAACGCCGACGACCCGCTGGTCTGGCAGCTGGCCGAGTACGTGGCCGCGCCGGTCATTGCCTTCACGCTGCACCCCAACTCTGCCGTGGTCGCCGCGCACCGCGCTGCAGGTGGCGCCGTCCTCAGCGCCACCGCCACGACGGTCAGCGTCAGCTTCGGCGCCACGACCGGCGACTTCCCGCTGAGCGCCGTGCCGATCACGCTGGACGGCGCCGCGACGCACAACGTCGCCAACGTCCTGGCCGCCACCGCCGCCTGTCTCGCGCTCGGCATCCCGCTGGACACGATCATCGCCGCCCTCGCCACCTTCGGCACCGACCCGTCGCAAAACCTCGGCCGCCTGAACCTCTTCGAGCGCAACGGCATCCAGATTTTTCTGGACTACGCCCACAACGCCGCCGGCTGGCAGGCGCTGCTGGACGTGGGCACGCGGCAGTGCCAGCGCAGCGGCGGCCGGCTGTTTGTGCTGCTCGGCGGCCCCGGCGACCGCTCCGACGCGCAGATCGCCGAGCAGGGCGCGATGGTCGGCGCCGTCGCCCACGCCCTCCTGATCCACGAGGAGGACCGCTACCGCCGCGGCCGCGAGCCGGGCGAGGTGCCGCAGCTCTACGCCGCGGGCGCCGCCTCGGCCGGCCTCGACCCGGCCCGCATCGCCGCCTACCCCGACGAGGTCTCATCGCTGGCGGCGCTCCTGCCGCAGCTGCAGCCCGGCGACGTGGTGATCGGCGGCGTGCACGTCCAGCGCCAGCAGCTGATCGCGCAGCTGGAGCAGTGGCGGCGCAGCTAAACGTGGCATAAACCTTGCGAGCCGACCGGCTGGCCCCCCGCCAGCAAGGAGTAATCCCATGACAGGTCGGCTCGCCAACAAAGTCGCGATCATCACCGGCGCCGGCACCGGCATCGGCGAGGCCATCGCCCACAAATTTGCCGCCGAGGGCGCCAGCGTCGTCGTCAGCGGCCTCCCCTCCGACCCCATCGCCGATGTCGTCAGCGCAATTCGCACAGCCGGCGGCACCGCGGTGGCCTTTCCCGGCGACATCAGCGACAACGCCACCGCCCAGGCCTGCGTCCAGACCGCGCTCGACACCTTCGGGCAGCTGGATATTCTGGTCAACAACGCCGGCGTCTTCCTGACCAGCGCCCAGACCGAGGATTTTCCGGTCGAGGACTTTGACCAGACGGTGCGTATGAACATCCGCTCGGCATTTGTAATGACCAAGCACGCGCTGCCGCACCTCCAGAAAACCCACGGCAACATCGTCTCGGCCGGCTCCGAGGCCGGCTTCAACGGCCTGGCCCAGAACACGCCCTACGGCGGCACCAAAGGCTGGATGCACTCATTCATGATGGGCGTCGCGGTTGAGCAGGCCAAGCATGGCGTGCGCGCGAACTGCGTCTGCCCCGGCCCGATTGACACCGCCTGGACCCACTCATCGACCGGCCCGATGACCGGCAAGATGGAGAGCATGATGGTGCAGGCCACCCCGCTTGGCCGGCGCGGCACGCCCGAGGAGATCGCCAACGTGTATGCGTTTATTGCCTCGGACGAGGCCAGCTATGTGACTGGCGCGCTGTGGCTGGCCGATGGCGGCATCACGCCGGCGAAGGGCGCGGTGGGCGCCGAGGCGGGCCGCGCCGCCCGCCACGAGCCAGACGGCGAGCTGGCGCTGGAGCACGGCAAGGACGGCCTCCAGAACAAAGATACCCACAAGATCAGCTAGCGGACGCAGCGCCGCCCGCCGAGATGTCCTCGGCGGGCGGCGAACTCACGACGGCGCGGGCTAGGTCGTCGCCGTCATCAAGCGAATCGTACTCGCGCTCGTGCGGCTCAAAGCCAGGGATCGGATAGTGGCCGGTGAAGCAGGCTCCGCAGAAGCCATTGGGGTCCTGGCCGGTCGCCCGCACTAACCCGGCAAACGACAGATATTTCAGCGAGTCGGCGTTGATATAGGTGCCGATCTCCTCCTCGGTCATGCGGTGGGCGATCAGCTCGGGGTAGGTCGCCATGTCCACGCCCATGAAGCACGGGTGCTTGATTGGCGGCGACGACACGCGCATATGGACCTCGGTGGCGCCGGCCTCGCGCAGCAGCTTGACGATGGGGCCGCTGGTGTTGCCGCGCACAATCGAGTCGTCGATGACCACCACGCGCTTCCCCTCCAGCGACGAGCGCAGCGGGTTGAATTTGAGCGCCACGCCCTGCTGCCGGAGGCGGTCGTCGGGCTGAATAAACGTCCGGCCGATGTAGCGGTTTTTGATCAGCCCCTCGGCGTAGGGAATGCCGGCCTCTTGGGCGTAGCCAATCGCCGCCGGCGTCGCCGAGTCGGGGATGCCCATCACCAGATCGGCCGCGACCGGCAACTCGCGGGCCAGCTCGCGGCCCAGCTCCAGCCGCACCTGGTGGATCACATTGTGGTTGAAGTGCAAGTCGGGGCGGGCGAAGTAGATGTACTCGAACAGGCACAGCGCCGGCCACGGGGCCGGATGATGGGCGATGGTGTGGACGCCGGTGCTGTCAATCATCAGCGCCTCGCCCGGCTCGATCTCGCGGACCCACTCGGCGCCAATCGTCGCGAGCGCGCAGGAACTCCGAGGCCACGACCCAGCCGGTCGCGCCGAGCTTGCCCAGGCACAGCGGCCGCAGCCCGAGCGGATCGCGGACGGCGTAGAGCGCGTCGCGGGTCAGGAGCGTGAGGCAGTAGGCGCCCTCGGCACACGACATAAAGTGGTTGATGCGGTCGGTCCAGGTCGGGCCGCCGCCGGCCAGCAGCGTCAGCGTCGCCACCTCGCTGTCGGAGGTCGAGGTCAGGCCGGCGCCATGCTTGAGCAGCTCCAGGCGGAGCGCGGCGGCGTTGGTCAGGTTGCCGTTATGGCCCAGCGCCAGCGGCCCGAGGTAGGTTTCGAGGGTGAAGGGCTGGGCGTTGGCAATTTTCGAGGCGCCGGTGGTCGAGTAGCGCGTGTGGCCAATCGCCAGGTGGCCCTTGAGCGGCGCCATCGAAGCCTCATCGAAGACCTGCGCGACCAGGCCCATCTCTTTATGCGTGCGCACGGTGGTGCCATCGGAGACGGCGATGCCGGCGCTCTCCTGGCCGCGGTGCTGGAGGGCATACAGGCCAAAAAACGTCAGGCGGGCCACATCCTCGCCCGGCGCATAAATCCCGAGCACCCCGCACTCCTCGTGCGGATTGTCATCCCACATATCAACTCCCTGGCGCTCAGCCTGAAGACGAGCACATGGCCAAAATTATAGACGGCGAGCCTTTAGGCGTGAAAACCCATGACATTCATACATGGGATGAGCAGATTGCTTAAGCATTCGTACTTATTATACCAATACATGAGATACTATAAACTATGATGAAAGCCTACAAATATCGGATCTATCCAACCAAAGGGCAGCAGCGTGTTCTTACCGAACAGCTCGAGGAATGTCGCTACATCTATAACCGTACCCTGGAAGCACGCCGCGATGCCTACATTGCTGGTGAGAAGATGGGGTTGTGTCAACTACCCACGGCTAAAGCGCGTGGGCTTGCATCTACCTCCGCGGAGGTGACACCATAGGCAGGCTGACAACTGCCCGATCTTTGATGTTGCACGCGGCATTGACATCGGCATGGGCGCTATGTCCACACCTAACACAGAGAAACGTCGCTTGATCGGGTCGGTTGGCTTTCTCGCACGCCCCACACACGGTACACGTCTGCGACGTATAGTGTGCGTCAACCGCTTGCACGGTGACACCCGCGTGCTTGGCTTTATATTGGATAAACGTTCTCAGTTGGTGGAATGCCCAGTTGCCCTGTTTCGCCCGCGCCGCCTTCGGAACCCGGACCCGCTGCTGAATGCCAGTCAATTCCTCAACCGCAATCAGCCGCTTCACCCAAAGGGTACCCGGTTTGGCGTTCGCGACAATTGTTTTGGCGATCACATGATTCGTGTTCTTTTGGAAGCGGGCTTGACGACCGCTATTCCGCTTCAAGCGACGTTTCGCCGACCGTGTGCCAACCCGTTGCAGGCGGTTCCGTCGGCACTGATGACGCTGCCGTACCTTTTCAATCGCGGCGCCGCTAAAGGTCGTGCCATCGCTATCGGTCGCCAGGTTGACAATGCCCAGGTCAACCCCAAGCACGCCGGCAACGTCGTCGGGCGTCGGTTCCTCCACGTCGCAGCAGGCCATCAGGTAGAACGCACCGTTGACGTAGGCAAGTTCGGTTTCACCGTGCTGGGTACGCAACAGTTCCCATTGGCGTGGACCACATTGAAACGGAATCGTCTGACGGCCGACGATGGTCCAGATACTGACCGACCGCTGCTCAGGAACGTACCGAAGGATTTTGAGGTCATAGGCAATCGCACCATGCGTAGCAAACGTTCGCTTGGTCTGCTTATCCAAGCGATACGCATCGGCAACTTTTGCCACACACCGAATAATCATCTGCGAAGATAATGCCGTGGTGCCTCGAAGGGGGTGGTACACACGGTGATGCACATCAAACTTGCGAAACGTTTGGGTTTCCCATGCGACGGTGGACATCTCATTACAGGCCGCATTGGCCTGCTCCAACGTGTGGAGGAGCGCCGCATGCTGCTCTGGCGTCGGAACAAGTTTGAGTTGTGCAATCAGTTTCATTATATGACGATAGCATAAACGAACGTTTGTGTCAATTTTCGGTATGATAACGTAGGATTGGGCGCTTCCTCCCATGTCTCAAGAACATGGGTCTCCGCGCCTTTCAAATGAAAGGTTTATCTTTATGAATACAAGAAGCAGAAACGTACCTTGCACCATATCCACGAACGTATCAATAATCGTCGCAATGACTTTGCACATAGGTTGAGCCATACGCTCATTCAGAAGTACCAAGTGATCGTATTCGAGGAACTAGAACCACAGAAAATGGGCGAACATACAGGCCGGGGATGCGGAAAAGCATTCTTGATGCGGCGTGGGCAATGTTTATTCAGATGACGATCAGCAAAGCGGAAGAGGCTGGCCGAACCGTTCTTCTGGTAGACCCACGCAACACATCTAAAGCCTGCTCATCCTGTGGCGAACTCGTTCAAAAGAAACTATCTGATCGTGTGCATACCTGTTCGTAGTGTGGACTGGTCCTCAGCAGAGATGAGAATGCGGCGATCAACATCCTCCAGCGTGGATTACAGACGCTCCGTAGGTAGGGGTGTGGTATGGGCCGGCACCCTTAAAGCCCATGTTCTTTGGACATGGGAGCCGTCACAACAGGTTGACCCGCCAGCGCTGGCGGCTCAGGGGCGCATCAGGCGACGAAGCCGAGCCACTGCTGGCTCGGCTTCGCGGGATCGTGAGTGGTGGGGTGGCGGCTAGCTGCGGCGCTGGCGGGCGGACCAGGCCAGCAGCGCCAGGCCCAGCAGCGCGCTGACGGCCGCGGCGATCAGGCGCGGGTCGCGGCCGAGTGGGCTGCGGCCGGTGTCGGGCAGGCTGCCGATGGGCGGCGTGGCGCTGGGGGCGACGGTGGCGGTCGGCGCTGACGCGGCGGTCGGCGGCGGCGCGGTGGTTGCGGCGCTGGTCGGCGAGCGCGCTGGCGCGGTGGTTGCGGCGCTGGTCGGCGAGCGCGCTGGGGGCGCGGTGGCCACGCTGGTGGCGCCGCTGGTCGCAGCTGGCGGCGCGGTTGAGACAATGGTTGCAGCTGGCGGCGCGGTTGAGACAATGGTTGCGGCGCTAGTCGGCGAGCGCGCTGGGGGCGCGGTGGCTACGCTGGTGGCGCCGGGATTCGCGGCGGTTGCGCTGGCGACCGCGGTTGCGGCGGTGGTTGGCGCCGTCGTCGCGGCGCTGGTGGGGGCCGCGCCCGTCGGTGCCGCGGTGGCCGGCAGTGTCGCAACCGCGGTATTGCTGCTGATCGTGGCCACAAGTGTGACGATGATCGCTGGCGTGCTGGTCGGCGGCGCTGGCGGCAGGCTCACCGCTGGCGGCGATGGTGTGGGCGTTGGGATCGGGAGGGCCGTGGCCGATGGGAGGACCGTGGCCGACGGGAGGGCCGTGGCCGACGGCGTAATCGTTGGGCGCGGCGGCGGCTGGAGGGCGCCCGCCGGCTCGGCTCCAACTCCGAGTCCGACGCCGATCATCAGCAGCCCGCTGCCGAGCCAAGATAGCCAGCCCTTCATAGCATTCCTTTCCACTCTCAATGGATCACTTCGTTGCTAGCGGCGGCTGAGCGAGTGACGCGGCAGCGCCTGGATCGTCGTCTTAACTAATGATGCTGGCGAGCACAGGTATAGGCTAATCGGCGCGATTATAGCATGCGAAGTTTGATCCTCAGCTTGCAGCGGACGGGCGGGATGGCGCGCGAACTGGCGGACGACGAGTGCTGGCGGTGTGCGAATCGATGCAAAAAGCGGCCGGTACATGTATCTCAGTCTCCTGATCGCACACCGCCTGGTGTGCCGCACTCACCCTGGAGAACCTATGTCTGTGCTGACCGCTGCCCGCCTAGCCACCATTGCGCTGGCCCTGAACACCGCCCAGACCAGCGCCGAGATCACGGCGCTGCTGCGCACGCAGTGCTACGGCGCGGCCGACTTTGCGCTCGGCGAGGCCCGCCTGGTGGCGGCGACGCAGGCCGTGGCCGACCAAGCCAGCGTGGAGGGCTACCGCGCCGCCGCCACCAGCGCCACCAGGGCGGCGCGCGCTGCGGCGCGGGACGCCTATCAGCTGTTCGCGGGCGTTGTCCGTGGCCTGCTCAGCCACGAGCCGGCGCTGCTGGGCATGCTCGGCCTCAACCACCGCATGCCGCGGCGGACCGTGCCGTTTCTGGCGGCGGCGCGGCAGCTGTTTGTGGGCGCCCAGCTGCACGCGGCCATTGCGCCGCAGGTCGCGCGGCGCAGCTATGACCGGGCGGCGCTCGCGCGCGAGCTGGCCGGGCTGGATCAGCTGGCGATGCTGCACCATGCGCAGCTGCGGGCGATCACGATGTCTTACACCGTGGCCGCCGAGCAGAGCGTCGCGCTCGCCGAGCTGGAGCGCTGGTTCGGGGAATTTCACAGCGTCGCCTGCGTCGCCCTGGGCCAGCGCCGGCCGCTCCTGGAGGCGCTCGGGCTGGTTGGGCAGCCGGTGGGCGCGGCGCAGCTGACCGAAACTGATTGACGGCGGGTGGGGCAGCTTCTATACTCGTGGCAGGCGGTTCTGCCGCCCGCTGTTGGAGAGGAGAAGATCATGCCCCGCTTTAAACGTACTCTGCTGCTCATTGGGCTGGCGCTGGCGTGCAGTGTCCACGCCGCGCCGCGGGCCAGCGCTGCCGGCGCAATTCCCCAGCCGACCGTGCCGTGTGATCATAATGTGCCGGTGCCGGCCGAGGGGCTGCAGATTTGGGACCCCGAGGCCGACCCCGATGGCCGGCGCACCACCGATGGCGTCGTGTGCGTGCGGCTGATCGAGGACGGCGCGACGGTGATCGGCGCGCCCACAACCCTGCGGCGCAGCGACCGCAAGCACACCTCCGGCCGCTCCACCGATGCGTTTGGCGTCGCGTCCTACATTTTTTATATGCGCGGCGGCCGGATTCATGTCCAGGTCACCAGCACCTACCGCAATGCCCAGATCAGCGCCGAGCTTGATGTCGTCCGCTAGCGCCTGGGCGCTACGTGCTGGAGAAATCTGCGTATGGCTGCCGCCGACCAACCCATCGATTACGAGCTGACTGCGCTGCGGGCGCAGGTCGCCGCGCTTGAGACGAACCTCAAGCGCTACGATGCGCTGGTCGCGGCCGTCCCCGACCTGGTGGTCTGGCTCGGCCGCGACGGCACCTACCTGGATTGGCGCGCCGAGCAGTTCGGCACGATCCCCGACGATGGCCGCAGCCCGGCGGGCCAGAATATCAAGGCCGTGCTGCGGCCGCATATCGCCAACAAAGTGATGTCCGCCGTCGAGTTCCGCGATCACCAGCGGCGAGACGCAGATGCTGACCTACACCGTTGATCTGGCGGCCGGCCCGGCGCGCTTCGAGGCGCGGGTCGTGGCTAGCGATGAACAGACGGCGGTGCTGGTGATCCGCAACATCACCGCCCAGACCCAGACCGAGCAGCGCCTCCAGCGGCGCGAGGAGGTGCTGGAGGCGGTCCTGAGCAGCGTGCCGCTGGTGGTCTACGCCACCGATCTTAACGGTATTTTTACGCTCTCCGAGGGCCAGGGCCTGAGCGGGCTGGGCCTGGCGCCGGGCCAGGTCATTGGCCAGTCGGCGCTGGCAATGTACAGCGCCGCGCCCACGATTGTCGCCAGCATTCGGCGGGCGCTGGCGGGCGAGACCTTTACCAACACCACGAATGTCGGCCGGGTCTTCCAATCAACGTACACGCCGATCCGGCGCGAGGGCGCGATCATTGGCATGCTGGGCGTGTCGGTGGACATCACCGCGGAGATCACAACCCAGCATGAGGTTGAGCGCCTCCAGCGCTACAACGAGCTGCTGATCAACGCTGTCAGCGAGGGCGTGCTGGGCCTTGATCAGGTTGGCCAGGTAACATTTTTGAACGCCGCGGCCCTGCGAATGGTCGGCTGGGAGGCGGCCTCGCTGATCGGCACCGAGCACCAGCTGGCGCTCCAGCACACCCGGCCGGATGGCACGTTTTATCCGTTTGCTGAAGTCGCCGATCAGCACGACGCTCCACGATGGCGTGACTCGCCACGTTGAGGGCGAGCTATTCTGGCGGCAGGACGGTACGAGCTTTCCGGTCGAGTACACCGCGACGGCGCTGCACGAGGATGCGGCCGTGGTCGGCGTGGTGGTGACGTTCCGCGACATCACCGAGCGGCAGCGGGTTGAGGCTGCGACGCGCGCACAGCTGGCCCAGGAGGCCGTGATCCGCTCGCAGTCGGAGCTGCTGGCCGAGCTTTCGACGCCGCTGATTCCGATCAGCGACGAGGTCCTGATCCTGCCGCTGATCGGCGCGCTGGACGCGCGGCGGGCGCAGCAGGTCATCGAGCGGCTGCTGGAGGGCGTCGCCGCTAACCAGGCCAGCGTCGTGATCGTTGATATTACCGGCGTTGCGGTCGTGGACACTCACGTCGCCAGCACGCTGCTGCAGGCCGCGCAGGCCGTGCGGCTGCTGGGCGCCGAGGTGATGCTGACCGGCATTCGCCCCGAGGTCGCTCAGACCATCGTGGGCCTCGGCGTCGATCTGGGCGAGATTCGGACCCACAGCAATCTTCAGCAGGGTATTGTGTATGCGCTCCGGCAGCACAGCGCCCGCCACTAAGCAAGGACAGCACAACGCTTTATGGATGGCTCTAGCCTGGCGCTTTCGCAGCGCACCAAAATGATCATTGCCGCCGCCGCGATTGCGCTGCTGTGCGGCGGCTGGTGGCTCAGCCAGCGCGCCCAGCCCGCCGCCGTGCTCAGCGACGAGCCGGCGCTGGTCCTCGGCGCCGACTTGGCACCGAGCGCCGTGGTCAGCGCTACGGCGCAGCCCATCGCGGTCGATGTGGTGGGCGCTGTGCTCCAGCCGGGCGTGTACCAGCTCGCGCCGGCCGCCCGTGTTCAGGACGCTGTGCGCGCCGCCGGCGGCCTCGCGCCCGACGCCGACCGTCTGGCTATCAACATGGCGGCGCACGTAGCCGACGCCCAGCAGCTGCGCGTGCCGCGCGTGGGCGAGGCGGGCACGGCTAGCCCCGCGCCCGCTGGGGCCGCCGCCGCGCCCGGCAGCGCGCTGATCGATCTCAACACCGCCGACCTGGCGGCCCTCGATGTCTTGCCCGGCGTTGGCCCGGCGCTGGCGCAGCGGATCATTGACTATCGCACGACCAATGGCCCATTTCAAAGCCCCGACGATCTGCAAAATGTCAAAGGGATCGGCAGCAGCCTGTACGACAAGCTCAAAGATCAGGTGACGACCAGCGCTAACTGAGTGGAGACCCCGCCATGCGACGAACCAAAATTGTAGCGACGCTCGGCCCAACCAGCGACACCCCCGAGCGCGTTGAGCAGCTGATCACCGCCGGCGTCGATGTCGTGCGGCTGAACTTCTCCCACGGCACCCACGAGGAGCACGCCGCCCGCATCGCGCGGGTGCGCACGGCCGCCGACAAGCTCAACCGGCCGATTGCGATTTTGCAGGATTTGCAGGGGCCGAAAATTCGCACCGGCAAGCTCAAGGACGGCATGCCGGTGCTGCTCCAGACCGGCGCGCCGTTTACGCTGGTGACCGAGGCGCGCGAGGGCGACAGTCGCTGCGTCTCGACGAGCTACGCCGCGCTGCCCGACGATGTGCGGCCTGGCGAGCGGATTCTGCTCTCCGACGGGCTGATCGAGCTGGAGGTGACGGCGATTCGCGAGGGCGAGGTGCAGACCCAGGTGATTCATGGCGGCTCGCTGCGCGAAAAGCAGGGCATTAACCTGCCTGGCTCCAACGTCAGCGCGCCGGCCCTCAGCGACAAGGACCGCGCCGATGTGGTGTTTGGCCTGGCGCACGCTGTGGACTACATCGCACTATCGTTTGTGCGCCGCGCCAGCGATGTCGAGGAGCTGAAGGCGCTGATCCGCACTGCCGGCAAGCATACGCCGGTGATCTCTAAGATCGAAAAGCCGCAGGCACTGCTGGAGCTGGATGCGATCCTGGAGGCGACCGACGCGGTGATGGTCGCGCGCGGCGACTTGGGCGTTGAGATGCCGCTGGAGCAGGTGCCGATTGTCCAGAAAGATTTGATCGCTGCGGCTGCTCGACATAATGTGACGGTAATTACCGCGACGCAGATGCTCAAGTTGATGATTCAAAACGCCCGCCCAACCCGCGCCGAGGCCAGCGATGTCGCCAACGCGATCTTTGACGGCACCGACGCCGTCATGCTGAGCGGCGAGACTGCCAACGGCCAGTTTCCGGTCGAGGCGGTCGAGATGATGGCCCGCATCGCCCGCACCATCGAGGGCAGCGAGCGGTATCACCACCAGCTCAGCACACTGCACCAGCTGCGCCACCAGGACGGCCCCGGCAACAGCTCGCTGGCGATCTCGCACGCCGCCCGCGCCATCGTTGAGACGATGGATGTCGCCGCAATCGTCGCCTTCACCCAGTCCGGCTATACCGCCCGGCTGGTCTCCACCGACCGGCCCAACGTGCCGATCATCGCGCTCACGCCGTCGCCCGAGATCGCGCGGCGGGTGGCGCTGTACTGGGGCGCCACGCCGCTGATCTGCCCGGTGCTAGAGCATCTGAATGAGCTGGACGCCTTTGTACGCCGCGAGCTGCCGGCCCACGGCTTTGCCAAGCCGGGCGACCGCATTGTTCTGACCGGCGGCCACCCGATGGTCAAGCGCGGCGCGACCAACTTCATCAAGCTGCTGGAGCTGGAGTAGCTACACCAGGAGCGCCATGCCCTCGCCGCGCGGGTCGGCGCCGCCATCGAGCTGCCCGGTCTGCGGGTCGCGGACGATGGCGTGGACCAGTGGCCCACGCCACCACGGGATCGGCAGCCGCTCGACGGGGTGGCCCATTGCCCGCAGCTCGGCACACACGGTCTCGGCGATGCGGGCCTCGATATCAATGATGCTGCCCTGCGCATCGAAGCGCGGCGCCGAGACCGCCTCGGTGGCGCGCATGCCAAAATCGACAATATTCAGGATCGACTGAAACACGCCGGTGGTGATGCGCGTGCCGCCAGGCGCGCCGATCACCACAGCTGGCGCGCCGTCCTTGAGCAGAATCGTCGGCGCCAGGCCGCTGAGGCGCGCTTTGCCGGGCGCGATCGAGTTGGCGTGGCCAGGCAGCGGGTCGAAGCAGTTCATGCAGTTGTTGTACTGAAAGCCCAGCCCGCTCGTGACCACGCCCGACGACGCGCCCAGCGAGTGGGTCAGTGACACGGCGTTGCCCCACTGGTCCAGCACCGAAATATGCGTCGTCCCCTGCTCATCGGCGCGCCAGCGCGGCACCTCGAAGCGGGCGCCGCCGTCCAGCGCCGCCCGCGCCGCCGCCGCGTACTCTTTGGAAGCCAGGCGCTCCACCGGCACCGCGCTGAACTCGGGGTCGCCCAGCACGGTCGCCCAGTCGCGGTAGGCCCACTGCATCGTGCGGGCCAGCAGGTCGATGTAGGCCGCGCTGTTGTGTCCGAGGCTGCGCAGATCGTAGCCCTCGACGACGTTGAGCATCGCTAGCAGCGTCAGCCCGCCCGACGGCGGCGGGTCGGTGACGACGGTGTAGCCGCGATACGTCCCGACCAGCGGCGCCAGCTGCCGCGCGCTGTAGTTTGCTAAATCCTCGGCCGTCGTAAAGCCGCCGTGGCGCGCAAAGTCGGCGGCCATCGCCTGGGCGGTGGCGCCGGTGTAAAACTCGGCCGGCCCGTTGGCTGCCAGGCGCTCCAACGTTGTGGCGTAGTCGGCCTGCACAAAGCGCTCGCCCTCGTGCCACGGGTAGTGGCCGTCGCGGGTGAAGATCGCCTGCGCCCCCGGCGTGTGGCTGGCGCGCATCATGGTGTGCGGATGATTGGCAACTTTCGGCCGGTGGAAACGTGACGCGCCCTTCGGCGTCAGGCGGTAGCCCTCGCGGGCCAGCGGCACGGCAGGCGCGATGCACGCGGCCCACGAGCGCGTGCCGAACTGCTCCAGGAGCTGCGCCAGCCCCGCAATCGTGCCGGGCGTGGTGATTGACTGGTAGCCGACATCGTTCAAATAATCCTGAAGGTGAAAGCCGTAGCCGTCGCGGTACTCGCCCAGCACCAGCTCCTGCCACATGGTTGGGGTCGCGCGGACGCCGGCGCGGCCATGAAACGCCACGGTGTGCAGCGCGCCGTCGGCCAGCCGCACTGTGGCCGAGCCAAAGCCGCCCACGCCGCACATCTGCGGGTCGAGGACGCCCTGGGCAAACGCGGTCGTCACCGCCGCATCAATGGCGTTGCCGCCGCTCGCCAGCACCGCCGCGCCGATCTCGACGGCCTGGGCCTGCGGCGCTACAATCATGCTCTGCATTTTTTGCTCCTGCGAAGTCGCCGCTATAGTAGCATCCCGCTGACAGCGCAGCCGGTGGCAGTATCGCCCGCGCGCCACGGCGGGGCCGGCGTGGGATTGACATCGCCGCCAAGCTTTGCTACAACTGTGCCAGGCCGCTGGCTGTGATGCTCCGATCTTAACGCTAGAGAAAAGCCTATATGAACGCTCCACCACTTTCATCGTCCATTTTGCAGGCGCTCGCGCCGCAGTTATTAGTCTCGCACCGCACCCAGCGCTACGCCGGCGACAACCAGAATGTGGCGCTGGACGAGTTTCCGCCGGCGGTCCGGGCGGTCGTCGAGCGGCTGTACGCGACGCTGATCGATCTGTTTGAGGTGCTCAAAACGCAGCGCGATCAGCCGGGTGGGCTGGCGGCGGTGCAGTCGTGGCTGGCGCAGCAGGGCTGGGACGGCATGATCGAAGCGGTGCAGCAGGTCAGCCTGCAAGAGGTGGCGCCAGCCCCCAGCCAGCGCCTGCGCGAGGTGCTGCACGATGTCAAAGGCGGCAGCTTTTTTGCGCTGTCGATCAGCCTGCAGCTGCTGGCGCTGGGCATAGCCCAGGGCGATGACCTGACGCGGCTATTTTTTCTGACCCGTGACCACCTGAAGATGATGCGCAACGGCATCCGCGACATTGACCCGCTCCGCACCGAGCGCGACCGGCAGCAGCAGGACCATCACATGCGCCTGATCGTCGAGAAGTGGACCAACATGGTGTATCGGCTGGGCAGCAGCACGAGCGCGGCGGTGCAGGTTGACTGCACGTTCGACGGCAACATCGCCGAGCGCTGCCTGGAGTTTTCGTCGCTCGACCGCGTGATGTATAACCTGATGAACAACGCCGTGCGTCACACCGCCGACGGCCAGGTCTACCTGAGCATTTTCCCGGTCGGCGGCGCCGAGCCGCACGATGTGCGCTTTGTGATCTATAACCGGATCGCGCCTGAGCAGGCCGCGCGGCTGCGCGAGCGCTTCGGCAGCAATCTGAGCCGCATGTTTACCGAAGGCTTTAGCACCACCGGCTCGGGGCTGGGCATGCACATCTGCGCCGAGTTTGTGGCGAATGCCTACGGCGTGCCGTCGCTGGAGCGCTGCCTGAGCGAGCGGTATTTGGGCGCGACCGCGGTCGAACTCATTTTTCGTCAACTGGTTTCACTGGCCCATCGCCGCGGACTAACGCCATGACACGCCCCCGCCCGGCGTAGAGCGTAGCACTGCGGCGGCCATGATTGCTCATGGCCGCCGCGGTGTTTAAGCGTAGGTTGGCAGGGAGCAGGCTAGACCGCGACGGCCGCATCCTCGACTGCCGCCGGCTGCGCCTGCTTGACCAGCTCCAGCTCGATGTCAATCGTCACCTCGTCGCCGACTAGCACGCCGCCGGTCTCCAGGGCCACGTTCCAGACCAGGCCCCAGTCCTTGCGGCTGATCTTGGTGCTGGCGCTGAAGCCGGCGCTGGTGGTGCCCCAGGGGCTGCGGGCCTGCCCAGCGTACTCGACGTTCAGCACGACCGACTTGGTGACATCGCGGATCGTCAGGTCGCCGGTGATGCGGCCGTGGCTGTCGTCCAGGGCCTCAACCGCGGTGCTTTTGAAGGTCAGATACGGATACGTCGCCGCGTCGAAAAAGTCGGCCGACAAGAGATGCTCGTCGCGCTTCTCGTCGCGGGTCGTCAGGCTGGCGACCTCGATCTGCACGTCGACGCTGGACTGCGCTGGGTGCTGCTCGTTGAACTCGACCGTGCCGCTGAAGCGCTGAAAGTCGCCGCGCGCCTTTGAAAGCATCATGTGCCGTACCGTGAAGTGAATCTGTGAGTGTCCGGCGTCAATGGTCCAAGCCATGGGTGGCCTCCTGGAGCTGGTGGCGCCTGCGGTCTGCAAGCGGCGTTGTTTCTTCGTCGCTAAAGTTAGCATATGAACTATTGTTTGTCAAGCAGCTTCTTTTTTGTTAGTATTGAGCCTGCCGGCTGGTCGCGATGACTGGCGCGGCCGGAGAAAAGAGTATGCGCTACAGTGAGCAGATGTGTCCGCGCTTTCAGCACGCGGTCGAGATTTTGGGCAAGCGCTGGGTGGGGCTGATCATCAAGCTGCTGCTGGAGCAGCCACTGCGCTTCAGCGAGCTGGCCGAGCAGCTGGAGGTCGTGAGCGACCGGATGCTGTCGGAGCGGCTGAAGGAGCTGGAGGGCGAGGGCATTGTCGAGCGGCGCGTCTACCCGGCGGCGCCGATCCGCGTCGAGTACCGGGTGACAGAGAAGGGCCGGGCGCTCAGCAGTGTGATCGCCGCGATTGAGAGCTGGGGCGAGGCCTGGCTGCCCGCCGCGAGCGAGGCCGAGCCGCCGCCCGCGCCCGCGGCGCCCTCGACACCCGTGCTATGATGGGCCACCGCCAGCATACCTGAAAGGATCAGATTATGGCTACGCTCCTCAAGATTGGCAGCACGATCGTGAACCTGGACATGGTAGAAACCATCGAGATTGACGGCTCTACCACAGCCCGCCGCAGCGTGCGGATGTCGATCAACAAAGAGATTATCTCGTTCACTGACAACGATGCCCGCGCCCTGACCTACTGGCTGGAGCAGAACGCGGTGGACGCCTATAAGCCGACCAAGCCCACCCAGAACAGCTAGGCGAGCGCACGAATTCAGGCGGGCCGACCTCGTGGTGAGGTCGGCCCGCTGCGCTGCTGGCCGCGCAGTCGCCTAGCGCACGGGCGTTGTGATCACTGTCGGCACAAAGGTTACACGGATCGGCGTGGGCGGCGGGGTGGTGACGCTGGTCGGCTCGGGGGGCGCAGTGGGCGCGCTGGTCGGCAGGGCCGTCATCGTGGGGCTGCTGGTGGCAGTCGGCTGGGGGTAGGTGGGGCGCGGCGGCAGCGTGGCGGTGCCAGTGGCCTGCGGGCGCACGCGCGCCGCGGCGTCGGTGGACGAGCCGGCGCGGAGCAGGCCAAGCAGCCCGCCGCCAAGCACCAGCACAGTAAGCGCGCCGCCGAGCGCGCGACGGTGGGTAGACGTTAAATTCATGGTGGCTCCTTACGGACGAGCCAGGCAGCTCGCCCACTGTCCCTATCCTACGCTACAGCGATCCGCGACGCAACTGTAGCCGGCGCACTGGTAGCGCTGGCCTGTGATAGACCATCAGCGTAGGCTTGCTCGATGCAACCTCATGCAACGCAGGAGGGCGCACGGGTAGCGCTGAGCAGGTCGTCGGGCTAGCGCTGCTGTGGGCAATAGCGCACAATAATTCTTTGAGGAGATAGGTAGATGACGCGCAAGCCGAGACAGATCGCACGGGGTGCCGCAGGCTTGGGGCTGATGCTCATCGGGCTGCTTTGGTTTCAGCTTCACAAAATGAATGCCCAGTGGCACGTCGTACTGATGGTAGCGAGTGTAACCGCAATCATCTTGGCGAGCGCGGCCGTGAGGCGGATGAGCGCGGCCAAACGACGGCACCAGCTGCTTGCTACAACGATGCGGACACTGACGCCCAAGCAATTTGAGCTATTTGTGGCATCGCTGCTGCGCGAGCTCGGTTGGCGTGAGGTCCGGCAGATGGGTGGTGCCGGCGACCGCGGCGTTGATGTCTGGGCGGTTGATCCCGAGGGCCGGCGGGTTGCGGTGCAGTGCAAGCTCTACACCAAGCGCGTTGGCCCCGACAAAGTGCGCGAGCTGATCGGGACGGTACATCGGCAGCGTGCCGACCGCGGTGTGCTGGTGACAAACAGCTACTTCACCGCTCAGGGTGAGGACGAGGCCCGGACTGTGGCGATTGAGCTATGGGACGGGACGGTCCTCAGTGCCAAGCTCGCCGCAGCCGTGGCGCGACACGACCGACATAGTCTTGCCCACCGCCGCTGGCACCTGCTGCTGCTGGCAGCGCTGCTACTTAATCTTGGGATGGCTGGGTGGGGCATCGTCGCACAGCGTGGGTATGTGTACCAGTCGAGGTCTCTACAGCTTACGACCGCTACTCCAGACACCCAGCTGATTTTACAGGCGGTGACGAACCAGGCTACTGCGGCTCGCCAGGATGCTCCCCGAGAAGCGGCCGCCACCGCGACGCAGCTTTGCGGCGTCGCCACCGTTGTAACTGTGGAATGGCTGAAGCTCCGCGCCGCCCCTGGCATAGCAACGGCGACGCTCGGTGAGTATCCGCGCGGCACGCTGGTGCAGCTGCGGTGCACCCCGCAGGTCGTGGCTGATGGGCTGCCCTGGCAGCCGGTGGTCGTCGGCGGCGCCGAGGGCTGGATGAGCGACCGGATGCTCCGGCGCTAGCCTCCTGGGCGCGGGCTGGTGCGGCCGCGGCGTCAGTGTGGCGCACGGCGCGCGGCGCCGGGCGTGGCGGTGCCAGCCGGCTGACTCAGCGCGTGAGCAATGCCGCTCTGGAGATTGCCATGTGTAACAATGCTGCCGAGGTCGGCGCCGAGGCCCACCAGCGTCTGGGCGATCTCCGGGCGAATGCCGGTCAGCATGACTGTGGCGCCGAGTAGCCGCACCGCCGCCGCCGCCTGGATCAGCGCATTGGCTACCTGGGTGTCCACGACGAGCACGCCGGTAATATCAATGATCACTGTGGTTGCGCGCCGGGCTGCCACGCCCTGTAGCAGTGTGTCGAGGATCTGCTGCGCCCGCGCCGCGTCGATCATCCCGATCAGCGGCATGATCACAATGCCGGCGCTCAGCGGGATCAGCGGCGTCGATAGCTCGCGCAGCGTTGCCTGCTGGGTTGCAATGATCTGCTCGCGGGCCTGCGCCAGCGCCTCGCCGCGCTCGACGGCATCCTGGAGCACTCCCGGCAGCACATACACCAGCTCCAGCGCCGTGTGGAGCAGCGTGCTGGCCGTCACCAGCGTCACCGGCTCGATCACCAGTGCCGGCACTGACTCGTGGGCCAGCAGCTGGCAGGCGAGGTCCACCCCCGCCCGCCCAATCGTGCTGATCGGCTGGTTGATCGACGCGCTCATGTGGCCCTCATTGATTGCGATCAGCGCGTCGGGCGTCGCATCAAAGCCGGTGACCAGAATCTCGCCGGTGCGCCCGGCCGCCGCAATCGCGCTGATCGCCCCGGCCGCCAGCGTGTCGTTGCCGACGCAGACCGCCTGAAGGCTGGGGCAGGCGGCTAGGGCCGCCCGCAGCAGCGCGGCGCCTGACTCCGGGAGCCAGTCGGGACTCTCGCCCTCAAAGACCACCTCAATCTCGGGGTGCTGACCGAAGACATGCCGCACGCCCGCCGCGCGATCAATGTTGTCTTGGAGGCGGTGGGGCGCCATGATATGTGCGACGGTGCCCCGGCCGCCCAGCTGGTCCACGACGTACTGCGCCGCCAGCTCGGCGCCGCCGCGGTGGTCGGCGCGCACGGTGCAGTTGGCCGCGCCGTCGCTCAGGGCGGCTGCGAGGACCACGACGGGAATCCCGGCCTGCCGCGCGCGGGCCACACTGGGCGCTAGGCCACTCGCCGCCACCGGCCCGAGCAGCAGCACGTCCACGCGCTGGTCGATCAGCGTGTTGATGGCGGCGATCTGCTCGTCGAGCGTGTAGGCCGTCAGGATCGTAAGGTCCAGCTTGCGCTCGGCGGCGCGGGTCCGCACGCCGTGGCTGACCAGCAGCCAGTAGTGCGAGGTCGGGTTTTGCGTGGCGAAGCCAATGTGCATCGTTGCACCTTTCAGCCGTTGAGCCTGCAGCTAGCGGGAGCGTGAATGTGGGGAGCGCCAGGTGCGATCAGGGCAAATCATAGCATGGGCTGGCCAAGATCGGCGCGGCGCTGAGCACGCAGTATCATCGCCGACCAAGCGCCAGCCAGGAGGACCAGCGACCAGCCATGTCGTATACTGCCGCCGCTGGCCGCCTGGCCGGCTGCACCGCCAGGAGCACGGTATGCCGCTGATCGATCTTTCCGCCACCATCGCGCCCACGCCGCCCGAAACGCCGCCCTATCTCCGCACCACCATTGAGTATGCTGACCATCAGCGCGGCGCCGCGCAGATTTAGGCGATTCTGGGCGTGCCGCCGACGCTGCTGCGCGAACAGGAGGGCTGGGCCGTCGAGACGTTTACCCAGTTCGGCACCCACGACAGCACCCACGTGGACGCGCCCTGGCACTACAACAGCCAGATCGCGGGCGCGCCGGCAGCGACGATTGAGACCCTGCCGCTGGAGTGGTTTTTCAGCGACGGCGTCGTGCTCGATATGACTCATAAGGCCGACGGCGACGCGATGACGGTGGTGGATGCTGAGGCGGCACTGGCGGCCAGCGGCTATCAGCTCAAGCCGCTCGATATTGTGCTGGTTCGCACCGACTGTGATCGCTTCTACGACCAGCCCGACTACATGGCCCACGGCTGCGGCGTGACGGCCGAGGCCACGCGCTGGCTCTACGAGCAGGGTGTGCGAGTCATGGGCATAGATTGTTGGGGGTGGGACGCGCCACTGCCGCAGCAGGCCCAAGCGGCTCGCCGCGCCAATCAGCCCGGCATATTCTGGGCGGCTCACCAGGTTGATCTGCCCTACAGCCAGATCGAGCGGCTGGTCAACTTGCGGGCGCTGCCGCCGTTTGGGTTCAAGGTCAGCTGCTTCCCGCTTAAGATCGCTGGCGGCAGCGCTGGTCCAACCCGTGCCGTCGCCATCGTGCCGTAGTCCAGTGTAACGGCCAAGCCTGATGCCCAGGTTGCGCTGCCACCGCGCTGCTCCGCTCACAGGTGCGCGGTGGCCCACCGAAAGTGATTGTGCGATGAGTCAGCTCCCGCTCGCGATTTTAGCCCATCGGAGCCATGACCTGTTTTCGGATCATTTTTTGAGGTTCTGCTGTGGCTAGAATAAGGAGGGCTTAACAGCAATCACCCCGACCGGGCTGTATGAGCCACTGGTCGGGGTGATGTACGGCGCGTCCTCGCCGGATGTTCTATTGGGGTGGCTGATGGGTCTCGAACCCACAACATCCTGAAGTCACAGTCAGGCGCTCTGCCATTGAGCTACAGCCACCACGCTGCTGGGGTCTTGCGAACGGGGCTAACTATACCAAAGGTTTCGCGGACGTGCAAGCGGCTTGCGCCGGCCAGTATACTGAGTGGGCCGGGCGACACTGAGACATATCCTCGTTGCTGGCGTCATGTTCGCGGGAAAAGTGGGGTGGCTGATGGGTCTCGAACCCACAACATCCTGAATCATAGTTTAGGCGCTCTGCCAGCGATCTGAGTATAGCATCTAAGGATACACCATGACCAGCTCCGCGCCCTTCGCCGCCGCGCTTGTCGGCGAGACCAGGGCCTACCTGGTCTTCGAGATCGATATTCACCCGGCGCTGTTCGGGCAGCGCGACGGCATTGATCTGTTTCTGGCCGAGATTCAGCGGATGCGCGCCGCGGCCCAGGGCCACCAGCGGCAGCTGTGGCTGGCGATGAACTGGTCGCTCCTGAGCAACAAGCAGGTGCTGGCGCTATTCACCGGCGCCGGCGTGCGGCTGCTCAGCAGCCCAATGGTCGGCCGCGCCTATGGTCTGCCGGTCACGCCCATGCTGCGGGCCAACCCGCTGTTCGCGCCAATGTTTCGACTATTCCATCGGGTTTTTCAGTTCGAGATGGTGCTGGAGCGCCGCGATGCTCTGCCGCCTGAGCTGCGCTAGCAGTTGCGCGGCTAGCCAATCATCGCACTGCACTGCTGGGCTATTGCAAGGAGGCTAGATTATGCGAAGATTGATCGCCGTCGCGCTGCTGTTGTTTTTGTCGGCCGTGCCGGCTGCGGCGCAGACGCGCCAGACCGTGCGGCTCATCCACTTTTCCGACTACCACTCGCACGCCGTGCCGCTCTACGATGAGGGCCAGGCTAACACCGCCGGCCTGGCGCGCACCATTGCCTATCTCAAGCGCTTCGCCGACGATCCGGGGACGCTGATCCTGAGCGGCGGCGACACCATGAACGCCGGCGCCCCCGCCTGGTCCGACAAGTACCGCTGCGCCGAGTGGCCGCTGTTCAACGGCCTGCTCGATGCGATGGCCTTTGGCAACCACGACGCCGACTACGGCCCCGCGGCCTTCGCCGCCTGCCAGCAGACGATCACCTACCCGATCCTGAGCGCCAACACCGTGGACGCCGCCGGCGCGCCGCTGTTCACCGTCGGCGGCAAGCCCTACCTGGTCGTCAAGAGCAACGGCCTCAAGATCGGCGTGTTTGCGGTGGCCGGGCCGGACTTCGAGCGGCTGGTCGTGCCGGCCAAGCGCCCGGCCGTCGGCGCGACCTTTACCGACCGCCTGCCGGTCGCCCGCGCGATCGTGGCGCAGCTGCGCGACACCGAGCATGTCAATGCGCTGGTCTTGATTGGCCACGAGCTGCGCGAGGATGACATGGCGCTTGCGGCGGCGGTGCCGGGCATTGATATTATTCTTGGCACACATAGCCACCGCAAGGAGGAGCTATTTCAAATCCCTGGCACCAGCACCTCTATGCTGTCGCCCTTCCAGTATCTGACCTATCTCAGCCAGGTCGAGCTGAACTTCAGTGACGGCGTGCTGACCGGCGTGACCGGCGGCCTGGTGCAGATGAGTCCAAGCCTCCCTGAGGACCCCGCAACCGCCCAGCTGGTCCAAAAAATGCAGGCCGAGCTGGAGGCCGACCCGCAGTATGCGCCGCTGTTCAAGGTCATCGGCAGTGCCAGCAATGAGCTTTCGACGACCGGCCAGTTTGTCAGCGAGTCGACGCTGGGCAATTTTGTCATGGATGTGCTGCGCGATGCCACCGGCGCACAGGTCGCGCTCTCAACGAGCAGCAGCTTCCGCGAGCCGATCCCGCCCGGCATCATCCGCGAGGAGGGTCTGCGGGCGGCGATCCCGTACAAAAATCGCATGCTGGTCTACACCCTGACCGGCGCGCAGCTGCGGCGGCTGCTGGAGTTCAGCGTGGCCAAGAGCGGCTCGGACTTTTTCTCGCAGGTGGCGGGTGTGCGCTTTACGACCGCCGGCCCGCAGGTCGCCAACATCACCGTGCTACGCGATGGCGCCAACCCGGCCGCGGGCTATGCGCCCCTCGACCCCGCCGCACCCTACACCGTCGCGACCACTGATTTCCAGGGTAAGATCGCCGGCGGCTACAAGGAGATTTTCGCCGAGGGGTCGTTTGTCGACACCGGGATCGATGTGCTGACTACGATTCGGGCGACGATTGAGGCCAGCAGCCCGGTCACGGGCCGGCTCGACGGCCGCATTCGCGCGGCGAAGATTATGGTGCGGCCGATCCCGCGGTCGCGCGGTCGCTAGCCGTCCGCCAGCAAGACCATCGGCACTTGACGCCCCTGGAGGCGGCGAGTAGACTGTCGCGACCAACTCCCACATCAGGCTAACAATGTCGCACGACGCTTTTTCACGGCCCGCGTTTACTGCTGCTCCGGTGCGGGGCTGGCAGCGGCGGGCCGTGCTGGTGGGCTGGATCGCGTTTGTGGTGTTTGTGGTCGGCTTGTTTATGGTCGGCCTGCCCGCCCGCACTGCCGAGCTCGCGGTGATCTCCGACAGCCTGCAGCGCCCGCCGCTCCAGCTCAATACCGCCGAGGCTGCGACGCTAGCACAGTTTGGCGTCGGGCTGCCGCAGTATGTCCGCTACCACTTCATCATGGAGTTGGGGATTCTGCTGTCATATTTAATCCCTGGCATGTTTATTTTTTGGCGCAAGCCCGACGACTGGCTGGCAATTTTTATCTCGTTCGGCTGCGTCGCCTCGGCGGTCTACTTTCCCTACGCGATCGGCGCGCTGGTGCGGCTCTACCCGATCGTTCGCCTGCCGTCCGCGCTGGTCTACGCGGTCTCGCAGACGTTTCTGCTGGTGATCGTGTTTGTGTTTCCCGATGGCCAGTTTATCCCGCAGGCGACGAAATATCTGGCGGTGATCTGGACGGCACTGATGTTTACCTGGCAGCTGTTCCCGCAGTTCAACGCCAGCACCTGGCCGCAGCCGTGGGGCACGCTGTTTCCCCTGGCCTGGTATGTCTTTGGCTTTGGGACGCAAGTGTATCGCTTCCGCCGGGTCTCGACGCCGCTCCAGCGCCAGCAGACCAAAGTGGTGCTGTTTGGGATGGGCGCGGCGGTGGTCGTGGTGCTGATCTACACCCTGCTGCCGCGGGCGCTGCCGGCCAGCGTGCCGCCGGTGCTGTATCGCTTTCTGATCCGGCCGGTGTTCTACGTCGGGCTGGCGCTGCTGCCGTGGTCGATCCTGTTCTCAATGCTGCGCTACCGGCTGTGGGAGGTTGACCGCCTGATCAGCCGCGCCCTGAACTATACGCTGCTGCTCGGCGCGCTGCTGCTCGGCTACGTGGCCAGCGTGGCGCTACTTCAGGCGGCATTTCAGCAGCTGCTCGGCCAGCAGTCCGACCTGGCCATTATCGCCTCGACGCTGGCGATGACGCTGCTCTTTCAGCCGCTGCGCGTCCGGGTGCAGCGCACGATTGACCGGCGCTTTTACCGCCGGGCGGTGGATTTTCGCCAGGCCGTCACGACGTTTGCGGCCGAGATTCGGACGATCCTGGACCTCGATGAGCTGCAGCGCGTGCTGGTGACGCGCACCGTCAAGCTGCTGTATATCTCGCACGGCGCGGTATTTTTATACGAGGATGGCCGCCTGGAGCTGACTGCGGCCCACCACTGGGAGGGCCTGCCGCACCTGCCGCTGGCCGCCGAGGATGTAGCGCGCCTCACCGCCGGCGCGCCGATCCTGCGGGCCGACCCGATCTTCCCGCTGCTGCTGCCGCTCAGCGCGCAGCGCGGCGGGCGGGTGCGGCTGCTGGGCGTGCTGGCGCTCGGGCCGCGGCTGTCGGGGCAAGGGTATAGCCGTGATGATCAGGCGCTGCTTCAGGGGCTGGTCGACCAGGCCGGCGTCGCGATCAACGTGGCCCAGCTGATTGCGGAGCAGCAGGCCGAGCGCGCGCGCAGCGAGGCGGCCCAGAGCGCCAACCAGGCCAAGTCGGCGTTTATGGCGACGATGAGCCACGAGCTGCGCACGCCGCTCAACGCGATCATCGGCTACAGCGAGCTGCTTCAGGAGGAGGCCGATGATCTGGGCGTCGCCGAGCTTAAGCCCGACCTGGAGCATATTCGCACCGCCGGCACCTATCTGCTCGGGCTGGTCAACGATGTGCTGGACCTGTCGAAGATCGAGGCCGGCAAAATGCAGCTCTACCCCGAGACGATTGATCTGGCGGCGCTGGTACGCGATGTGGTCGCGACGGCGCAGCCGCTGCTGGCCCGCAATCATAACGCGCTGGCGCTGCATCTGGCGCCCGACCTCGGGACGATGTGGAGCGATGCCACCAAAGTGCGCCAGGTCCTCCATAACCTGATCGGCAACGCCGCCAAGTTTACCGAGGGCGGCACGGTCACGGTGATGGCCGAGCGGCTGGCCGGCGAGACCGTGCATGTCTCCGTCACCGACACCGGCATTGGCCTGACTGCGGCGCAGATCGCCCGGCTCTTTCAGCCGTTTGTGCAGGCCGACGGCTCGACCACCCGTAAGTACGGTGGCACCGGGCTGGGCCTGGCGCTCTGTAAACGCTTCTGCGAGCTGCTAGGCGGCGATGTGTCGGTCGCCAGCGTGCCCGGCAGCGGCTCGACCTTTACGGTGATGCTGCCGGCCCACCTGCCCGCCGCGGCCCCGAGCGCCGCCGACTAGCCGTGCTCTGCGGCGCGATCCTGCTGCTCGCGCAGAAACAGCAAGAACAGCCGCACCTGCTCCTGGTGCGGCCCTTCCAGCGCGTCGTAGAGCGTCAGGAACTCATTGCGCTCGCGGTTGCGCACCGAAAAATCGTTGGTGTCGGCCTGGGCCGCCTCGCTCAGCAGCGCAAACGCCGTGGTCCGAAACACCGCCGCCAGCCCCTCGATCTCCGTGATGCGTGCGCTGGACGAGGCCGACTCGAGGCTGCTGATGTACGAGCCGCTGACGCCAATTTTGCCGCCCAGATCGGTCTGCGTCAGCCGGTCGCGCTGCCGCTTGCGCTTGATCACCTCGCCCAGCCGTTCGTTTAAGCTGCCCATGCGCTGCTCCTCATTGTAGCGGCCGCGCCGCCGCGGCCCGTGTGTGACGGTAGTATACAAATCCGCGCCACCAGTGCTACATACCCTGTCTGGAAGATCTCGATAATCTATGCAGACAGGACCCTTGATGCGCTCCAGCAGAGCTTTGGGCTGACGATGGCCGCCGCGAATATTTTCCCCGATGTCGCGCCGCTGGTCGGGCCTCCCGGCCTGCGCGAGACGCTGGCGCGCGGCCAGCCGTCGCGTCCAGCGTGCTGGCGGCGTCGCTCGGCTGCGCGCCCGCCCCTGCCCGCGCCGAGTTCACAAACGCGGCCGCTGCCGCCGGCGCCACCTGGAGCGGCGCCGCCAGCAGCTCGGCCAGCTGGCGCGAGGGGATGATGTGGGGATGAATGGCAAAGATGCAAAGGCCGCAAAGACGGGCGAGCTAACGCAAAGACACAGAGGCGGGGATGTTGGGGTGATGCTGAGGGTCGGAGTCTCGGGGCTGAGGGTTAACAACCTCGGTGTTGAAGGTGGATAGCCTCGGCGTTGAGGGTGGATAGCCTCAGCAGTGAGGGTTAACAACCTCGGTGTTGAAGGTGAGAACCCCGACACTGAGGGGTAACAACCTCGATGTTGAGGGTCAACGACTTAGCGGCGGCTGTGCTAAACTCGTGGCGGAGGTGGAGGATGGATCAGGCAGCGCCGGCCACGACGCGCTACATAGCCCTGCTGCGGGCGATCAACGTCGGCGGCCACACGGTCAAGATGGAGCGGCTGCGCGAGCTGTTTGCGGAGCTGGGGTATCAGAATGTCGCGACCTTTATCGCCAGCGGCAATGTCATTTTCGAGGCGGCGGGCGACGAGGCGGCGGTGGCGGCGGCGATTGAGGCGCAGCTGCAGGCTGGGCTGGGCTATGCGGTCCCGGCGCTGCTGCGCACCGACGCAGAGCTAGCGGCGGTGGCGGCGCGGCAGCCCTTCGCGCCGGCGGACGTGGCGGCGGCTGGCGCGCTGATGGTCGCCTTTGCCGCGGCGCCGATCACGGCGGCGGCGGCCGCGCAGGTCGCGGCGCTACGCACTGCCGTCGATGAGTTTGCGGTGCACGGCCGCGAGGTCCACTGGCTGTGCCGCGGACGGTTCAGCGAGTCATTGGTCACGGGGCCGCGCCTGGAGCGGGCGCTGGGCCAGCCAGTGACGGTGCGCAGCAGCACCACGGTGTGCAAGCTGGCGGCCAAATATCCGCCGCGCTAGGCCACTGGCAGCGCCACGGTAAACGTCGTCCCTTGCCCCATCGTCGAGGCCACGCTCAGCGTGCCGCCGTGGGCCTCGACGATGGCCCGCGCAATCGCCAGGCCCAGCCCCGAGGCGTTGCTGTCGATGCGCTGCCGCGATTTGTCGCCGCGGTAGAAGCGGTCGAAGATCAGCGGCAGGTCCTCGGGCGCGATGCCGCGGCCGGTGTCGGCGATGGTCAACCGGACCCAGCCCGCGGCCGCGGTCGCGCCCAGCCGAATAGTCCCCCGCTCGGTGTAGCGCAGCGCGTTCGAGACCAAGTTGTTAAGCACCTGGGTCAGTCGGTCGGTGTCCACCGAGATCGACGGCATCTCGGTGGCCGAGGCCAGCTCCAGGGCGATGCCGTGCTCCTCGGCCTGCACGACGTAGGCGAGCGCGGTGCGCTCCAGGAGCGCCAGCGGGTCGACGGCGCGGCGGTTCAGCGTCAGCTCGCCGGCGTCGGCCAGCGATAGGAGCCGCAGGTCCTCGACCAGCCGCTGCAAATGGGTCACCTCGTCGTGCATGATTGTGAACAGCGCCGGCGTCGCGGTGAGGCGGCCATCCTTGAGGCCCTCGGTGTAGCCGCGCAGAATGCTCAGCGGCGTCCGCAGGTCGTGGGCCAGGTCGGCGGTCATCTGCTTGCGGGCCTGGCTGGAGCTAACGAGGTCGGCGCTCATCTGGTTGAACGACTGGGCCAGCTGCCCGACCTCGTCGCGCGAGCGGACCGTGACTCGCTGCTCCAGATGGCCAGCGGCCATTGCGCGGGTGGCGGCGGTCAGCTCATGGAGCGGCTGGGTCAGCGAGCGGGCCAGCAGGCCGCCCATGACCAGCGCAATGGCGGCGGCGATCGCTGCGTTGAGCGCCGCCGCCCAGCCGACGCGCTGCAAAAACGCCGCGTCGGGCCGCGGCGGGCCGGGCGGCGGCGCGGTCTGGCCGCCGGTCAGCAGCAAAAATCCCACGGTCCGGCCGCTGACCTGCACTGGCGTCACTGGCTCATTGACATGCGCCGCGACTGCCTGGCCGACCTTGAAGTCGCGGCTGCCGACGACCACGCGGTGCTCGGCGTCCAGCAGCGTCACGCCGCGGGTGTAGAGCGCCAGCGGCGGCTGGCTCAGCGGCGCCGCGACGCCGTCCCAGCGGCCGTTGGCGGCGTAGTAGGTGGTGACGGCGTCCAGCAGCAGCGCCTGGTCATGCTCCGAGACAAAGCGGTCAAACGCCGAGCGGGTGCGCTGCCCGGTCAGGCCCGCGACCAGGATCGCGACCGTCAGGCCGACGGCCAAAAAGGCTAGGGTCAGTTTCCAGGTCAGTGAGCGCATGGCGGCGGTCCTTAAGTGCTGGCGGGCTTTTTAAAGCGGTAGCCCATGCCGTAGACGGTCTCGATGTACTGCGGGTGCTTGGAGTCCAGCTCCAGCTTGGCGCGCAGGTTGCGGATGTGGACATCAATCGTGCGCTCATAGCCCTCAAACGCCTTGCCCGAGACGCGGTCCAGCAGGTCAAGGCGCGAGAACACCTGGCCGGGCGCCGCCATCAACGTCGCCAGAATCTCAAACTCCGAGGGCGTTAGCTCGACCGGGCGCGCGGCGGCGTGGACGGTGACGGCGGCGCGGTCCAGGACGACATCGCCGACGCGCAGGCAGTCCGGCTCGGCGGCGGCCTTGCTGCTGCGGCGCAGCACCGCGCGGACCCGCGCCAGCACCTCGCGCACATTGAACGGCTTGGTGATATAGTCGTCGGCGCCCAGCTCCAGGCCCAGGATTTTGTCCTGGTCGTCCACTTTGGCGGTCAGCATAATCACCGGCGTCGGCGCCTCCTTGCTCCAGGCCCGCAAAAACTCATAGCCGCCCATCTCGGGCATCATCAGGTCTAGCATAATCAGGTCGGGCTTTTCAAAGCGTGCGACATGTAGCCCATCGCGGCCGTTGCCGGCCTCGACTACCCGGAAGCCGTCCTGCTCTAGATACAGCCGCAGCATCGCGCGCAGCTTGCTCTCGTCGTCAATCACCAGCACCGTCTGCGTCGTCATGGGCCGCTCCTGCCAGCTATGGCCGTATCGTAGCAAAAAGATGTTCAGGGCGTGTGAAGACGGCGGGTAGATGGCGTGTGCTACGATGCGGCCGACACAGTGAGGTAGCAATGAATGCACAGCTAGCGGAGCGCGAGCCGGCGCTGCTCCTTGCGGCGGCACTGGCGGCCGAGGTGGCGCTGGGCCTGGCGCCGCAAGCCGACCGCCTGACCTGGAGCCTGGAGAACGCCCCGGTGTGGCTGGGCGCCCCGCTGCTGGCGGCGACGCGGCGGCGCTTTCCGCTGACGCCGCTCAGCAACCGCTTGCTGCTGGCCCACGCGCTAGTCCTGATGGTCGGCGGACACTACACGTATGCAAAGGTGCCGCTCGGCGACTGGCTGCGCGACCGGCTGGGCCTGAAGCGCAATCCCTACGACCGCTTCGGGCATCTGGCGCAGGGCTTTATTCCCGTGATTGTGATGCGCGAGATTTTGCTACGGCGTGGGGCGGTGCGGCGCAGCCCGTGGCTGGTGCCAAGCCTGCTGCTGATGACGCTGGGCATCAGCGCGGCCTATGAGCTGATCGAGTGGGGCACGAGCGCCGCGGCCGGCGGAGCCGCCGACCAGTTTCTGGGGACGCAGGGTGACCAGTGGGATACGCAGTGGGACATGTTCTGTGCGCTGCTCGGCGCTGGCGCGGCGCTGGCGCTGCTTTCCGGCGCCCACGACCGCGCGCTGGCGGCGCTAGACCAGGGCTAGCGACCACAGCAGCCCGATCTGGGCCGTGAGATAGGACAGCCAGACGGCCTCGCCGACCCACGGCCAGTGGTTTTTGCGGACCACCTGATTGCCGAGGATCGCATCCGACAGCAGAAAGAGCGCGGCGCCCAGCCCGACCGGCCACCAGCGCCGGTCGGCGGCGACGAGCGCGAAGGCCAGCCCGGCCATTGCGGTGAGAAACACCAGGTAGCCCAGCGCGCCCCATGAGAGCAGCGAGCCGCCCGGCAGCCGCACCCAGCGCCACCAGGCCAGCGCGCCGCAAATCAGCGCCGCGCCGACGCAGCCCCGCTGGAGCGCCGCCGATGCGCCGACGCGCACTGCGGCGCCACGCCAGGCCGCGATGTAGCAGCAGTGGGCCAGCGCAAACACTACCATCCCGCCGATCACGCGGTTGGGGACTGGAATCAGCTCGGCCATGATCAGGTCGGCGACAAACGAGATCGTCAGCCCGGCGGCGACCAGCAGGGCCACGCTCGCAGCATCGGCGCCGCGCAGCCCGGCCCAGCCGAGCCAGGCCGCGCCAACCAGCGGCAGCATGCTCGCGCGCTGCAGCCACGGCAGCGCCCGGCCGGTGTGCTGCGCATGTGGCCGCCCTGCCAGCAGCGCCGCGCCATAGATCAGCAGCGCCAGCAGCGCCGCCCCAGGAATCAGCAGTGAGCGTGGCATTGATATTCCTCCAAGCAGCGCAGTCCGGCGCTCAGGGCCGCGTGTAGCGGTGCTTGACGCCGGCGGGGAAGTGCGTGGGGTCGCCCGTGGGATGCAGCGTGACCTGCGGTAGCTGCGCGTGAGCCGGGACATACGCCGCAAATTCGCTGTTGAGGCGCAGCAGCTGGGCCAGGATCGTTGCCGCAATCTCGGCGGCGAGTTCGGCGCTGGGCGCGGCGGCGGGCGCTAGCTCGACGGCGATCTGGAGCGAGCGGTTGCGGGCGGCGTCCTCAGGAGTCGACATAACAAACTTGCCAGTGACAAACGGGCTAATGCCCGGCTGCTCCAGGCCGACCGCGATGTTCTCGGGGTAGACATTGGCGCCCCAGTACGACACCGTGAACATCGCGCGGCCGAAGACATACACGAACGGCAGCGCGCGCACGCCGCGGCCGCCCCAGGCCGCCAGCGCCGCGCTGGGATCGAAGCCGTCTGCCGCCAGCCGCGCCAGCAGTTCCTTATAACCGATAATCCCACCAGTATCAGCAATATGGTAGCGAATGAGCGGCACGCCGTTATCGCCCGTGAACAGCAGCGTGCCGTCCACGACCTCAAAAAAGCGGCTGAGCGGGTCATACTGGAGCAGTGTTGGTAGCCGCAACTCGCCAAAGATCTCCTGGGCCAACGCCGGGCGTTCAGCGAGCCAGCGGCGGATCGCAATGCTCAGCGGCGTCTCATTGCCGAGCACGCCAGCGTCGGCGGTGCCATATAGCGCGGCCGAGTCATAGGGCGGCGCGGTGCCGCCGGTGCGCGCGCCCAGGAGCGTGCGCCACTCCTCGCTCACCACCTCGCCCGCTAGCACCAGCTTGATGTGGTAGTCGGCCCACACGAGGCCGCGGGCCGCGCCGGTGTCGACGACCTCCTTCAAGAACGGCGGGTAGCCGAGGAGCACAACCTGCTCGAAGTGTGGCCCAAGCTCCGCGACGACCCGCAAAATCTCGCCGATCTGGCTGCCGGGCGCGATCACGGTGATGGGATAACCTTTGGTCGCGAGCCAGCGACAGGCCGCCGCGGTGTAGAGGCCGCCGACCCAGGTGCCGAGCGCGAAGCAGATCACCGCCAGTGTCGGCCGCCGGTCGGCCGCGAAGCTGTCAATAAACACCTGCTCGAAGCGGCGCGCGACCGCCAGTTCGTCGCTGCTGGCGCGCGGCCAGAAGGTCGGCTGGCCCGACGAGCCGGACGAGACCGCGACCATATCGCAGCCGCTGAGGTCGCCGCCGCGGCACAGCGCCGGCAGCGGGTGGGCCTGAATATAGGTCGGCTTGGTCGTCAGCGGCAGCCGCGACCAGGCGGCGGCGTCCTGGACGGCGGCGGGATCAACGCCCTGCGCCGCCAAAAACGCGGCATACGCTGGCACCGTCGCGGCCACCTCGTGGAACAGCGCGAGCGCGGCCTGCTGCGGGTCGACGGTGTGATGGCGCTGCAAAACGGCGTCCAGCGGCGTATCTACAAAGTTATGCCAGGCGGCGGCGAAGCGGTCAGGGTGGCTCATGGCTATTCCTGGGCGCCGGCCGCGTCAGTCGCCGCGCGGCGCTGGGCTGGCCGCGCGGCGACCAGCGAATCGGTGGGTAACAGTGCGCGGACGACGGCCGGGCTACGCCTCAGGATGATTCGGCGGCCGATGCGCTCCTATGCTCAGGGCGAGCTGGCGCGGCCCGATCAGCGCAGCTCAAACAGAAACGGCGCGCCGGCCAGAAAGCGCTCGCAGACCGTGGCGACAACCTGTGGCAGCCGGGCGCGCAGCCAGGCGTGCTCGCTGGCGTCGTCGAGAATCGTGGTGTAGTAGTGCATGCGGGTGGCGATCAGGCAGGCCTCCAGCTGGCGCACGGCGCCGAGCGGCAGGGTGCGATGCTGCTGGTAGCCCTGGACCAGCGCGGTGCGCAGCGCAACCGGCAGGCTATTGAGCGCGGTGGCCAGGTCGGCCATCCAAAAGCCCCAGCCACACTGGCCGAAGTTGATCGGCGCCAGACCGGCTGCGCCGACCAGGCAGTTGGCGGGGTGCAGGTCGTGGTGGATCAGGCCCCACTGCATCGGCTGCGCCACCAGCGGCGCCATGACAGCGGCCGCGGCGCCCAGCGTGCGCTCAATGACCTCATGCTCGGCGACGGTGATGAGGTTGAGTTCAACCGCCGCGGCCAGCTGCGCGGCGGTGGCGGTGAATGGGCCGGCGTCATAGCGTGGGCGGCGAAAGCCGGCGGGCGGCACCCACTGCGCGGCGTGCTGATGGAGCAGCGCCAGCAGACCGCCCAGCTCAGCGGCACGGGCGGCCGCGTCGGGCGCCGCCAGGTCCAGCGGGTTGCCCGGCAGCCAGCCGAGCACCGTAGCCGGCAGCAGCGCCACGTCGCCGATGTCGAGCAGCGTGACCAGCGCGCCCGCGGCGTTGGGCAGCGGCCGCTGGATTGGCAGCGCGGTCTCGGTGGCCAGCGCCGCCAGCCACTGTAGCTCGCTTTAAATCGCCGTGGGATCGATGACCAGCGCGGCGGACGCGCGCGGCGGGCGGTGCAGGCGCAGCAGCCAGCGCACCCCGCTGCGCTCGGTGACTTGCACGGTCATGGCCTCGTGGTGGCCCAGCACCGTCACGGCCGCAATATCCAGGTCGTAGTGGGCCAGCGCGGCGTGCACCCAGGTAATATTCGGTGTCTCAGTCACAGCTCTCTCGTCTGATACATACTACGACCGATTGTAGCAGAGACATGATTATTTGCCCCAGACCGGCCAGCGCTCATCATCGTTGGGCGAGTTTGTCAGGTTGAGGAGATTGCTCCCGTCGGCGCGTACCAGGAAGATGTCGCTGCGGCCGGCGCTGTCGCTGCTAAAGGCGAGCAGCTGGCCGTCGGGCGACCAGGTGGGGCCGCCGACGCTGCCGCTGGGAAACGTGGTGATGCGCTGCGCCACGCCGCCGACCAGCGGCTGCACATACAGCTCGAAGCCGCCGTCAGGCCGGTCGCGGTTGGACACAAACGCCACCGACTTGCCATCGGGCGCGAAGCGAGGGTAGCGGTCGCTGGTGGCCTGGCCGGGCGTCGAAAAGCGCGTGGCGCCGCCGGCGTCCAGTGTGTAGAGTGCAAAGGCGCCGCTCGGGCCGTCGCGGTCGGTCTCAAACAGCAGCTGGCCCGCGGCGCTCAGCGTCGGATAGTCGTCGGTCGCCGGGCTGGTGGTGAGCGGCTGGGGCGTGCCGCCCTCGCCCTGCACAGTGCCGTCGCTGCTGGCGATGTAGAGCTCAGGGCTGCCGCCGTCGCTCGAGGCAAAGACGACCCGCGTGCCATCGGCCGACCAGGCCGCGTGGTAGCTGGTGTTCAGGCCCTTGATAAATGGCGTAATCTGCTGGTCATCGAGATTAAAGCGCTGGAGCTGGGGCTGGCCGTTGACCTGCGCGTCGAACAGCAGCGTCCGGCCGTCGGGCGACAGCGCGGCCGGGCCAGCCGAGCCGGCGTCCTGCTGGATTGTGATCGTTTTGTTCTGGACCACATCGAAAAGCTGGAGCGCGCGGCCAACCTGGAGCGCGAGATGGCCGCCGCCGCCAATCAGCGTGCCGGCGGTGGGCGCGGCGGTGGGCGGAATGTCGGTCGGCGCGGCGATTGGTGGCACGTCAGTCGGCGGGACCGCAGTGGGCGGAATATCAGTAGGTGGGACCGCGGTTGGTGGCACGTTGGTGGGCGGCACGTCGGTCGGCGGGACCGCGGTTGGTGGCACGTCGGTGGGCGGCACGTCGGTGGGCGGCACGTCGGTCGGCACAACGATGATTGGCGCCGTGGTCGGCGCCGTAGTCGGCGCAGGCTCGGTCAGCGGCGCGGCGGTCGGTGGAATCTCGTTGGTCGGCACGACCGCGGTGGGCGGTGCGGCGGTCGGCGCAGCCGTGGGCGGCGGCGGGACGGTCGGGGTAAACGTTGGCTCGCCGGGCCGCGGCGTCGGGATCAGCGTCGGCGTCGGGCCGCGCGGCACGGTGATCGTCGACAGCGGCGTGGACTGGATAAAGCCGTCAGCCACGCCAGTCGGGCTGGGCCGGATGCCGAAGGCCAGCGGGTTGGAGCGGCCGCGGCTCAGCAGGAGCGCCCCAATCAGCACCAAGACGACCACCACGGCAGCAATAATATTCCAGGGCAGCTGGCTCGGCCGGTCGTTGCTGCGCGTTGGGCGGCGCGGCGGCGGCGGCCGGTCGTCGTCCTCGCCCCGCGGGTAGACCAGCTGGCGCGGCGTGTCGCCCCGCCGCGGCTGGAGCGGCGGCTGAACTGGCGGCTGGGCCGGCGGTGTGGGCGGCGGCCCAAATACGGTCGCGATCTCGCCGTCCAGCGCGGCGGCCGGCGTCGCCACCCGCACGGTGGCCGCGCCAGCCGAGGAGTTCTGCGCCACCGCCAGCGCGGCCAGCGCTGAGCGCGGCGCCGGCCCGACGCCGTAGCGCTCGCCGACGCGCCGCAGCGCCTCGACAAAGCCGGTGACTTTCTCAAAGCGCTGGTCGGCGCGCTTGGCCAGCACTCTGCTAAACACCAGGTCCAGCTCGGCCGGCAGCGTGGGGTCCAGCGTGCGGATCGCCGGCGGCGCGGTGTAGACGTGCGCCATGATCAGCTCCGGCACCGAGCCGCGAAAGGGCGGCTGGCCGGCCAGCAACTCGTAGGCCACCACACCCAGCGCGTACATGTCGCTGCAGCCGTTCAGCGGCTGGGCCTGGGCCTGCTCGGGCGAGATGTACTCGGGCGTGCCCATGAACAGCCCGGCCTGCGTCAGCTTCTGCGACTCCTCCGACGGCCGGATCGCGATGCCAAAGTCGGTCAGCAGCACGCGACCGTCGGTGTCGAGCATGATGTTGTGGGGCTTGATGTCGCGGTGGACGGCGCCGAGATCGTGGGCGTACTGGAGGGCCTCGGCGACCGGCGCGAGCACCGAGATCGTCAGCGCCAGCGAGAGCTTGTCGCGCTCGTCCAGCACATCGGCCAGCGTGCGGCCGGCGATGTACTCCATCGCAATATAGCGCAGCCCGTCGGCCTCGCCCACGTCGAAGATCGTGATGATCGCCGGGTGGCGCAGGTTGGCGGCGGTGATCGCCTCGCGCTCGAAGCGCTGCGCAAACTCGGGGTCGCTGCCCAGCTGCGGCGACAGGACTTTGAGCGCCACGGTGCGCTGCAGCAGGGTGTCGGTGGCGCGATATACCCGCGCCATCCCGCCCCGTCCGATCTCTTGCTGAATGAGGTACTTGCCAACTTGGCGATTAATAAGCGGGTCGGCCACGGGAACTCCTTTGGCAGCGCCGCGGTTGCACGGTGTGCTACAATCGCCACGATTCTACCAGAGATTCCGCGCCTGACACAGCGCCTGCCAACTGGAGGAAGTTCATGCTCACGCTGCCTATCCCAACTTTGATTTTGCAGCGCCCCAATGCCGACGACCAGGAGCTTCAGTGGGAGCAAGCGGTCCTCACGCTCGGCCGCGACCCGCAGAACGAGGTTGTGATCGATCATAAATTAGCCTCGCGCCGCCACGCCCGCTTCGAGAAAGACGAGGTTGGGTTTTATATTCGCGATCTCGAAGTCGACCAACGGCACCTATCTCAACGGCCAGCGCATCACCGGCGCGCAGCTGCTGCGGAATAACGACGAGGTCTGGATCGCCGACACGGTCATTGTGTTCCGCGACCCCGAGGCGACCATGAAGGGTACGCCGCCACCCATCGCCCGCCGCCGCGTCACCGAGCCGCAGGAAGAGCTGCGGGTGGACAGCAAGGCCAAAGAGGTCTGGCTGAAGGGCAAGCCCCTCGACCCGCCGCTGACCGCCAAAGAGTTCCAGCTCCTGGAGCTGCTCTACAAGCACCGCGGCGAGGTGATCTCCAAAGAGGGCATCGCGCAGGGCGTGTGGGACTATGAGGTCTACGATTACAATGCGATTGACGCGCTGGTCTACCGCCTGCGCCACCGCATTGAGGCCGACCCCTCGGCGCCCAAATACCTCGTGACCGTGCGCGGCTTCGGCTACAAGCTCCTCACCGGCCTCGCCAGCGAGTAGCCGAGTAGCGAGGGATGAGTACCGAGTGCCGAGTGCGGCAATGTTTATCAATGACATGCACTGTTTCATACAACGATTTTCAACGCCGCACAGCGCTAGCTGACGGCTGATAGCTAATAGCTGATAGCTCAACATGACTACACGCACACTCACCCACGCCCGTCGGCTGCGCGGCACGATCGCGGTTCCCGGCGACAAATCGCTGTCCCACCGGGCAGTGCTGTTTAACGCCGTCGCCAGCGGCCGGGCCGAGATCACCCACTTTCTGACCGGCGCCGACTGCCTTTCGACAATTCGCTGCGTTGAGGCGCTGGGCGTCCCCATCGAGCGCACTGGCGACACCGTGGTGATCACCGGGCAGGGGCTGCGCGGGCTACGCGCGCCGGCGGCGGTGCTGGACTGCGGCAACTCCGGCACGACGATTCGGCTGCTGATGGGCCTGCTGGCTGGCCAGAATCTGGTCGCCACGCTGACCGGCGACGAGTCGCTGCAGCGCCGGCCGATGGGCCGAGTCATGGAGCCGCTGCGGGCGCTAGGCGCGGCGGTGACCGGCTGGAACGGCGGCAATTTCGCGCCCGTGCTGGTGCAGGGCCAGCCGCTGCACGGCGGCAGCTACGCGCTGCCGATTGCCTCAGCCCAGGTGAAGTCGGCGCTGCTGCTGGCTGGCCTGCTGGCCGACGGCCCGCTGACGCTGACGGGCAAAATCGCCTCGCGCGACCACACCGAGCGGCTGTTCACGGCGATGGGCCTTGATCTCACCGTCACCGACAGCGCAATTACGCTGCAGCCGCCGAGCGCCGAGCTGGAGCCGGTGTCGTTCAGCGTACCCGGCGATCCGTCGTCGGCGGCCTTTTGGTGGGTGGCGGCGGCGATGCACCCCGACGCCGAGATCACGACGACCAATGTGTGTCTGAACCCCAGCCGCACCGGCGCGCTGGATGTGCTACGGGCGATGGGCGCCAACATCACCGTCAGCAACACCGCGCAGGCCGGCGCCGAGCCGGTCGGCGATGTGACGGTGCGCTCCGGCGGGCTGCGCGGCACGCGCATCGACGGCGCACTGATCCCGCGGCTGATCGATGAAATTCCGATCCTGGCACTGGCGGCGGCCCACGCGGTCGGTGAGACCGTGGTCGCCGACGCCGGCGAGCTGAAGGTCAAGGAGTTCTGACCGCATCGCCACGGTGGTGCGCGAGCTACGGGCGCTAGGCGCCGACATCGAGCCGACCGCCGATGGTCTGGTCATCGCTGGCGGCAGCGAGCTGCACGGGGCTGCCGTGCAGTCCCACGGCGACCATCGCCTAGCCATGATGCTGGCCGTGGCCGCGCTAGTCGCAGAGCAGACCACGACGATCCACGACGCCGGCGCGGCCGATGTGTCGTACCCGACGTTCTGGGACGACCTCGTCGCCGTGCAGCGCTGAGCAGGCGCGCGGGCGCCGCTCGCGCCTCGTCGCTTTGCATATTGGGCCGCTTCGCGGTACAACTCCTGACATCTAGCAGCGATCTTGCAAAACTTCGTACTCCTGAAAACTGATCACTGACGACTAATCACTGACGACTGACAACTACAAGGGTATGACGATGGCGACATGGGAGAATCAACGGGTGGTGGTGACCGGCGGCGCCGGCTTTCTCGGCTCGTATGTGGTGGCGCGGCTGGCCGAGCTCGGGTGCCGCGAGGTCATTGTGCCGCGCAGCAGCCGCTATGACCTGACGCAGATGGCGGCCGTGCAGCAGCTCTACGCCGACGCGCGGCCCGACATGGTGATTCATCTGGCGGCCAAAGTCGGCGGCATCGGCGCCAACCGCGAAAATCCCGGCTCGTTTTTTTACGATAATTTGATGATGGGCGTGCAGCTGATCGAGGTCGGGCGGCAGGTTGGGCTGCGCAAGCTAGTGTGTCTGGGCACGGTCTGCGCCTACCCCAAGCATACGCCGGTGCCGTTCCACGAGGACGAGCTATGGAATGGCTATCCCGAGGAGACCAACGCGCCCTACGGCATTGCCAAAAAAGCGCTGCTGGTGCAGCTCCAGTCCTATCGCCAGCAGTACGGCTTTAACGGCATCTATCTGCTGCCGGTCAACCTGTACGGCCCCGGCGATAATTTCGACCCGGCCTCGTCGCATGTGATCCCGGCGCTGATCAAAAAGTGTGTCGACGCGGTGCAGGCCGGCGACCGGACGATCAGCGTGTGGGGGACTGGCAGCGCGTCGCGCGAGTTTCTGTATGCCGCCGACGCCGCCCGCGGCATTGTGCAGGCCGCCGAGCGATATAACGGCGCCGAGCCGGTCAACCTGGGCGCGCACCGCGAGATCACGATCCGCGAGTTGGTGACGGTGATCGCCGAGTTGACCGGCTTCCGGGGTGAGCTGCTGTGGGACGCCAGCAAGCCCGACGGCCAGCCGCGCCGCTGCCTCGACACCAGCCGGGCGCGCGAGGAGTTTGGCTTCGTGGCGACGACCGATTTCCGCGAGGGCCTACAGGCGACGATTGATTGGTATCAGCGGGCGCTTGTCAGCGTCTAGCGCGCACCGACAACTCATGGTGAGCAGGGCGGGCTGAGCGAAAATCTCAGCCCGCCCGTGTGCCGCGGATACGTTCTTTATCCCACTCTAGACTGAGGAGAATCATTATGACGTGCGGAGGAGCAATGCTTTCTTTGTCTGACATTACTGTGCTTGGCCCATGCCGAGTCAATCCGCACCGCATAGAGTCTATGCGGCAGACGCAGGCAGTTTGTACCCAATATGGTATTGCGCTCCCTGATATGCATCGCTATACATCCATGTCTTCGTATCTCTTTCCTGATGCTGCGCTGGAGCGGCTTACGACTATAGACCTCTTCAACGCCGTCCTCTACTATATTGATGATGTCTATGATCGCCATCAGGGAGTCGTAGCTCCCACAGCGCAGCACATGGAAGCCGTGTATCGTCGCTGTGTGACCATATTTGAGCATGGGACTCTGCCACTGGACGACCATCCACTCTATTTGGTATGGCACGAGCTACATCAGCGCTTTCGTATGCTTGCCGGCCCGGCCTACCTTCAGCGTCTTGCACAGTCGCTGTCTGAGCATCTTTGAGGCAACCGTGGTGCCGAGCCAGGCGATGGACCAGCACGCCACAATAACGGAGCAGGCGTATCTTGCGACACGGGTGCATGATGCTGGAATGTATCCCACCATGCTGCTTATTGAGCTAGCCACTGAGATCGAGGTCGCGCCGATCGTGCGAAATCATCCCAATATGCAGCGCGCAACTGAGTTAACCGCTTTGATTCCAACGCTGCTCAATGATTTATTCTCGTATGAGAAAGAGGTTATACAGTTTGAACTCGCGCTTCAATTTTGTGCGTGTGCTCATGGACACCCGCGATATCCCATTTTCCGAGGCCGTGCATGCCACCGTGCAGTTGATCAACACCTTAAGCGCTGAGTTTCAAGCGCTCGAAGCAGTCTCCCCGATCTTTAATGATGTGCAGCTCACCACGCAAGCCCAGCGGTACATGCGGGGCCTGCGCGATCAGCTAAGTGCGGCCTGGCACTGGCAGATCAGTACCAATCGGTATCGCTCGCCATCATCACCGTTTGAACTGCTGCGTGTTCCGGTGCCTGAGGAAGTGCCAGCTTAACCGGCCGTGCGCCTAGCGCACCGCGAACCAGCGCCGAAGCGCGGCGGTGTGCAGCGGAAACGCCAGGTCAATCGGCGTACTCACAATGACGATCTCGGCGGTCTCGTCGTTCGCCTGGAACTGATCGAGGACGGCGCGCGGCTGCTGCGGCGCCACCCCAAAGATCAGGATCGAGGCGCCGTTGGGCGTGCTCTCGGTGCCGAGCAGCGTAATGTCGGCGGCATCCAGCTGCACGCCGGTCTCCTCAAACACCTCGCGCACGCCGCCGGTCTGCCAGGACTCGCCCAGCACAATAAACCCGCCCGGCAGCGCCAGTTGGCCGATCTGTGGCGGGATCGCGCGCCGGACCGTCAGCACACCGTCGTCAATCGGCACGATCAGCACCGCGACCGGCGTGGGGTTGAGGTAGCTAACATTCTGGCAGCGCGCGCAGGTGCGCGGCCACTCGGCGTCGGGCGCGAAGGCCGCGCCGCAGTATGAGCAGTGGCTGTTGCGGGTGTGCATGGTGGGACTCTCCTCGTGTGTGCGGTGATTGTACGGCGTGCCGCCAAATGCCAGCACTTGCACCGATCTGCACGGCGCTGCGCGCAAGCCGCCCAAACTCGCACGCAAGCTGCACGTAAGCCGCTTGTGGCTTGCACGCTGTTTTTCTATGCTATACCTAAGCAAGCGGAGGTGCGGCATGGCCGTGCGGAGTCAGCCTTTCAGTGCAGTTCAGCCCAGCGAGCGGCAGGCCAGCCCGGCCGTCGGCGGTTGGGGACCGGCCCAGATTCAACCAATGTCGCAGCCGATAATCTTAAATAATCCATCAACCCCAATGCAACCGCACCGGGTACGACCGCTCATCGGGCAGCTCGCGGCGGCCGCGGCGCTCGTCGCGCTGCCGTGGGTGAGCCAGGCCGTGCCGCGCTGGTGGCAGCGCTGGCAGCGCGGGCCGCTGCCGGTCGCGCGAGTCAGCGGCGTCGTCGGCCACGACGATAGCGCCGCCCAGCCCACGACGCTGCTGGCGCTGAACATTGATCGCCAGGTGGTGGTCATGGAGCTACCAGGCGGCGACGCGGCCAAGATGACCCAGGTGCTCGGGCCGTACCTCGTCGGCGCCGACGCTGACCGGACGCCGGTGGCGCTGGCGCTGGCCGACATCGACCACGACGGCCACGCCGACCTGACGCTGACTATCGCCGGCGAGCAGTTTATTTACCGCAACATCGGGCCGGCGTTTCAGCTGGCTACGACGCCGCGCCAGCCATGAGGTCGCCCGGCGGCACCACGGCGGCGAGCGCGCGCTGAAGCTCGGGCCACCAGACCCAGCGCATCCGCTCACGATCCTCGGGCAGCACACACCACTCGATGGCGACCAGCACGCTCTGCCAGCTACACAGCCGGTAGTCGGCCACGAGCTGCGGCCAGCTGTAGTCACTGACACCGGCGGCCGCGAGCGCGGCATGGTAGTGCCGCAGCACTGGCTCCTCCAGCTCCTCGCGGATGGCGGTCGGCCACCAGGTTACGATCCAGTAGGTCAGGTCGCTGACCGCCAGCCAGCTGGTGAGCGACCAGCTGAACGGCTGGCGGTCGATCAGGTAGACCGGCGCGGCGCTGCCATCCATTGGTGCCAGGATGTTGCCAGGATTTACATCGCCATGCACCAGCGTCCAGCCGTGGGGCTGCGCCAGCCGCGCTCGCAGCGCCGCCGGCAGCCAGTCGAAAACCGGCGTCAGCAGCGCCAGCTGGTCAGACGAGAGCTCCGCGCTGACGATCGCCAGCAGCGGCGCCAGCCCCTGGCCGATGTGCGCCAGGTAGCGCTCCAGCGCGGCTGCGTCAGGGAGCGCATGGCCGCCCGCCGCCAGCCGGTCGGCGCCCCACCAGCGGGCGTGCAGCCGCGCCAGCCCGCCCACGACCGCCTGGCCGAGAGCCAGCGTCGGCATTGCGCCATGAGTCGTGCGGGTGTTGGCGTGGGTTGGCGTCAGGTCGGCGAGGAGCAGCCAGTAGCCCGGCGGCTCCTCGCGCCAGGCGCCGCCATAGCAGCGCACCAGCGGCGCGTCGGCCAGGTCGAGGTAGTCGCGCAGATAGTAGTCCAGCTCCGAGCGGCCAAAGTGCGCGCCGCTGCACTCCTTCAGCAGCAGGCTGCCGGGCAGCTCGCCGGCGGCGTCGGCGCTGTAGCTGGGCGTCAGCCTGGTCATCTGGCCCCAGTCGCTGTGGAGCGGCGCCGCCATGACCGCAGTGACCGCGCCGCCAGTCAGCGCGTCGGCCGTGCGCAGCATCGCATCTAGCCAGGCCGCACCGCCGAACTCGGCGCCGGTCATGAGCGCGCCGCGCTAGCCGTGCTGACGGTGGCGAGCAGCACCAGCTCCTCGCTATACCCCCAGCTGAGCCAGTGATTGCTCGTATTCATCGTCGTTGCAATCGTTACCGTGGACGCCGCGCTGCCCTCCGGCTCGACGGTGAACGTGGTGACCGTGCCGGTCGCGGGGTCGGTCTCGGCTAGCACGCGGCCCGGCGCTGGCTCGGTGATCGTGGCCTTGAAGTGCCGGGTGCGGCCCAGCGCCGGCATCTCAAAGCTGATGACAGTGCCAACGCTGCTGCTGAACTGACGGCTGCTGAAGCGGTCAGGCGGCAGCATCTTGGGATGCTCCTGGCGATAGTCGGCGATGATGTGGCAGACGGCGGCCGGCGCCGCGATGCGCTGCGTGGCCTGCACAGTGTAGGTTGACATAGTGTTTCCTCGGGGGCATGGGCCGCAGGGCTGCGGCGCTGGCTGTGATTTAAGCAGAAAATCGTCGGCCGAGCCAGCCCCGAAAGTCGGAGCTGCGGCGATGATCCGCTATGATATGGCCATGCAACCATCAATCGCCGAGCTGCTCACGCCCACCCTGGGCCTGCCCATCGCCCACATTGCCGCCGCAGTCGCCCTGTTTGACGCCGGGAATACGCTGCCGTTTATCGCCCGCTACCGCAAGGAGCAGACTGGCGGCCTCGACGAGGAGCAGCTGCGCCAGCTCCAGGCCGCCCTGGCGGTGCAGCGCGCCCTCGATGAGCGCCGCGCCGCGATTCTCCAGGCGCTTGCCGTGCAGGGCCAGCGCACGCCCGACCTCGAGCGGGCGCTAACGGATGCCACGACGCTGACACAGCTGGAGGATCTCTATCAGCCCTTTCGCCCCAAGCGCCGCACCCGCGCCAGCATGGCCCGCGAGCTGGGGCTGGGTCCGCTGGCTGATCTCGATCCTGGCCCAAGCGCCCGGCCGCGAGTTCGGCCGAGCAGGTCGCGGCCGGCTTTGTTGGCGCCGGCGTCGCCACGGCTGAGGCCGCGCTGGCCGGCGCGCGCGACATTGCAGCCGAGGTCATCAGCGACCACCCCGGCGTGCGCGCGGCCACCCGCGAGCGGGCGCGTCAGTGGGCGACCGTGCGCGCGACCCGCCGCGCCGACACGCCCGACCCACGCGGCGTATTTCAGACCTACTATGAGTTTAGCGGCCGGGTCGCACGGCTGCGGCCGTATCAGATTCTGGCGCTGAACCGCGGCGAGGCCAGCGGCGTGCTGCGGGTCGCGGTGGAGCTGCCGGAGCGCGACTGGCAGGCGGCGATTGACCAGCATTTTCGGCCCAATCCGCGCTCGCCGTGGGCCGCGCAGCTACGGGCGACGATCCCCGACGCGGCCGCGCGGCTGCTGCTGCCGGCCATCGAGCGCGACGTGCGACGCCTGCTTAGTACGGAGGCCGAGGCGCATGCCATCGGGGCGTTTGCGGTGAATCTCCGTGCAATTCTGCTACAGCCGCCGATCACCGATGTGACGGTGCTGGGCCTGGACCCTGGCCTGCGCAGCGGCTGCAAGGTTGCGGTGATCGACCCGACGGGCGCTGTGCTCACGACCACGACGATCATGCCACACGCGCCGCAGGGTCGCTGGGCCGAGTCGGCGGCGACGCTGTGGCGACTGATTCGGCAGCATGGCGTGACCGTGGTCGCCATCGGCAACGGCACGGCCTCGCGTGAGACCGAGGCGCTGGTGGCCGAGGTAGTGCGGCCGATGACGGGCGTCCACTATCTGCTGGTGAGCGAGGCCGGCGCCAGCGTCTACAGTGCCAGCCCGCTGGCCCGCGCCGAGCTGCCGGACCTCGATGTGACGCTGCGCGGCGCGGTGTCGATTGCGCGGCGGGTGCAGGACCCGCTGGCCGAGCTGGTCAAGATCGACCCGCAAGCGATTGGCGTCGGCCTCTATCAGCACGACGTTGATCAGGCCGCGCTGGCCGCCGCGCTCACCGGCGTGGTCGAGAGCGTGGTCAACGGCGTGGGCGTGGATGTCAACACGGCGTCGCCGGCGCTGCTGACCTATGTTGCAGGCATCGGCCCCAAGCTGGCCGCGCGGATCGTGGCACACCGTGGGGAGCATGGCCCGTTCGCCACGCGGCGGGCGCTACGCGACGTGACCGGGCTGGGACCGAAGTCGTTTGAGCAGGCCGCCGGCTTTCTGCGCATCCGCGCTGGCACGGAGCCGCTCGACGCCACCGCGATTCACCCTGAGAGCTACAGCGGCCGCCACGGCGCTGCTGCGGCGGGCCGGCGTGGCGCTGGCCGCGCCGTTCGCCGCGCGCCAGGCGGCCCTGGCCGCAGCTCGGCGCCGCCCAGCCGGCCGCTGCGCTCGCCGCGGAGCTGGGCATCGGCCCGCCGACGCTCGCCGATATTCTGGAGCAGCTGCTGCGGCCCGGCCGCGACCCGCGCGCCGATCTGGCGCCGCCGCTCCTGCGCAGCGATGTGCTCTCGATGGCCGACCTGGCGCCGGGCCTGGCGCTGCAAGGCACCGTCCGCAACGTGGTAGAGTTCGGGGCGTTCGTGGACATCGGCGTCAAGCAGGACGGGCTGCTCCACCGCACCCAGCTGCCGGCCGGCATCGCGCTCAGCGTCGGCGACGTGATCGCCGTCATCATCGCCACCGTCGACCCCGAGCGCGGCCGCATCGGGCTGGCCTGGGACACTACGGCGCGTTCTCCATCGTCGTACTTTTGATCTTGCTCACGGTGACGCTGGTCTACTCACGGATTAGCAACGCTACGAGGGGCATGTACGAGTTGGGCAGCTAGCGGCCGCAGCTACGGGAAGAACGTTTTCTGAATGCTTGTCAGCTGGAGAGAGAGAACCGCGAGCCGCCGGTTGTAGGTCGCCGGCCGCGGCTGCCCCCGCCCGGCCCACGCCTGGCTCAGCACGGTCAGCAGCCTGGGGTACGCAGCGAGGTCCCGGCCCTCTGCCATGACAGCCGTGCGGAACTGCGTGATCATCGCCGTGTACGCCAGGCGCGTCTCGCGGCTGTTGCTCCGCCCACCTTTCTCATCCAGCCAGCCGGCGATGGCCAGCTCGATCGCTCCCACCTGATCGGCTCGCAGTACGCCCGCGGCTTCAACGACCTCGCTGTGCTTGTCCATGCGTGCCTGGTCGTAACTACAAGTAATGTGTCTTACTCGTACTCTACCACCCCCTACCAAGAGCGGTTGACATAATTGTTATGGTCGCGGGCGACTGCCGCCAGGGTGCAGAGCTCGGCTCAGCGTCGATCTGTGCATTGATACTACGATGCCGCTCTCCTCATATGGGCGCTTGTCAGCGCGCAACCAACATACACTCATGCCCACCCACGAGTATTCAAGCGCCACCCTCGTCATATTAATCGAACCCATTAAACGCCGCACCGCCGACCCATGATGGATCGGCGGCGCGCAACAATGACGGTGCCACGCTATGGCATCGTGCCGCTGACGACCAGCACGCCGTCGTGGGTCCAGACGCTCACCGCAGCGCCCGCGCCGGCGACTGGCACAGCCTGGCCGCGCTCGCTGCTGAGGTTCAGCTCGCCGCTGCCCAGCCCCGAGATACGCAGCGTCCCAACCTGACGGCCGCTGACCCGCACGCTGAGGGTCTGGTTAGCCAGCGCCCGCACGTGCTCGACTTCGACTTCAAACTCGCGGTCACCGCTACGATCACGGTATTTGGCCGCGCCGCTGGCCCCTGGAAACGCGCGGCTGGCGCGAAGTCGGGCGCGGGCCTCGTTACCACCCTTACCGCCCTTGCCACCTTTCGCCGCCGTCACCGTCGGGCTGAGCAGTCCAAGCACCATCACCACCATCACGATCCGGGCAATCAGAGTCAGATACTTCGTTCGCATGTCCGTAGCTCCTTATTGTTGACGGAGAAAGATTGACGAGCGCTAGCGCATTGCCAGCGGGATAAACAGCGTACTTGCGGCGCCGGCCATGCTGCGCAGCGCGCGCACCGTGAGTGTGCCATCGGCCTGGCGGTAGGCACTGACCTGCACGGTCGCGCCGGGCTGCCGCGCGACATCGAGCGCCGGGTCGGACTGGTAGGCCACGCCGCCGATCACCCAGGCGCCGTAGTCATCGCCCGGCGCAACCTGGACCTCGCCAGTGGCGACAATGCGGGCGGCGTCGGGGGCAACGTGGGTGCTGATCTGGTGGGCGACTGGCGCGCCATCCACGAGGTGGTAGGCGACCTCGACAAACGCCCCGGCCGCCAGCGGGCCGTGCGGCGTCCGCAGCACGGTGGCGTCAGTGGTGCTCACCGCCACGCCGCTGATCAGCCAGGCACCCGCCATGGTCACAGGGATCGACTGGGCCACGCCGTAGAGCCGCAGCCACACAGCGCCGTCGCGCTGGCACTGCGCCGCAGCCACACAGCGCCGTCGCGCTGGCACTGCGCGGCCGGGCGGGCCGTGAGTTCGCGCAGCAGGCGCTGCGTGCCGCTGATGGCAAAGCTGGCCTCAGCGCAGGCACCGGCTGCTGGCAGCGGGGTGCCAAACTCGGTGCTGGCGTCGTGCTGTAGCGCCACACCCCCGATCTGCCAGGTGCTCACACCGCCACTCGGTGCGATGTCCACGGTAGCGTAGAGCTTGCCGCTGCTCGCTGGGAGCGGCGGAGCGGCGCCGCAGCGGGCCGCGTCCTCGGCGGCGAGGGTCGTAATGGTTCGCACGCCAGCGGCGATCAGGTACTCGACCTCGGCGCAGCCGCCGGCCACAAGCGTCGCCAGGCTCGGCCGAAACACGCTCGCGCCAGTTCCCTCGAACGGTTGGCCGTCAAGGAGCCAGGTGCCGAACCCAGCGGTCGGCCGGCTGGTGATGCGCACGACCAGCCGATTCGTGAACGTGGCGGTCGCACAGCGCCACAGCTCCTCGCTGCTGATGCGGCGCACGGCGCTACCCTCAGCCTCGACCTCAGCGCAGGCGCCGACGACCAGCGCGCCGTGCCGCTCGCGCAGCTCGGTCGTTGCGGTTGTGGTGACGGTCTGCCCGCCGATCTGCCAGGCGCCCACGCCACCGGCCGGCACCGCCACAACCAAGCCATACCAGGCAGTCTCGGCGCCGGCGCAGCGCTCGGCCTCCGTGGTAGCAATACTGCTAGCCACGCCCGGCGCGCCCAGCCACACATCGACGCAGCCGCCGACACGAAACTCGCCGTCCTCCTGCTCGAAGCGCGTCGTCGCAGTGGCCGTGATCGTCTGGCCGGCGACCAGCCAGCTGCCCTGCAAGCCCACCGGAAACTGTGCCAGCACGCCGTAGAGCTGCGACTGCGGCCCAGTTGCCGGGCCAGCGCAGTGATAGTCGTCCTCGCTCTCAATGGTCAGCGCCTGGAGACCGGCGGCCGGCGTCGCAAACGCGACCTCGACGCAGCGGCCGACCGCCAGCGGGCCGTCGCGCTCGCTAAAGATCGTGGCGCTGTCGGCGGTGTAGCTGGCATCGCCAAGCTGCCACGCGCCGAGCCGCCCGGCCGGCATTGTCACGACCCGCGCATACGTCGCCTGATCCTCACCCACGCCGCTGGCGCAGTCGCTGGCCTGGCGGCTGCGCAGCGCGACCACGGTGTTGGTCGCGCCGTCGGCGGTGTAGTCCGCCTCGGCACAGCCGCCGACCGCGAGCGGCCCATGCTCCTCGCGCACGTCGGTGGCGGCGGTGACATCCAGCGCCACGCCGGCGATCAGCCAGCGCCCCGCCACGCCAGCCGGCCGCGACTCGACGGCGCCGCGCACCTGTAGCGCGCCGCTGGCCTGCGCCGCGCCGCCCATCAAGCCCATCACCATTGTCAGCATCCCAACCATCAGCATCCAGCGTGCTCGGCCCATGATCAGCTCCTTCGTCACCCCAACAGAGCGCCGCGGACCCGCAAAAATACAGCGAGTTTTCAGTTGTCAGTGATCAGTTTTCAGGAGGACGAGGGGTTATGAACCGCAAAGATCGCAAAGGCGGAGCGAAGATGGAGGTTTTAACGCAAGAGGCGCAAAGGGTCGAAAGAGAGGTCGGCGCTGGTGCGCAGGGTATGAATCATTGCAGCCTCGTGGCGGGCGGCAAGCGCCTCATGGCAGCGTTGCCTGCGCCCACAACGTATGGTCTGGGATGCCAGCAAGGTCTGAGAAGGCGTACCAGAACGGGCTATAGAAGTTTTTTTTGCTGACGCTGCCGCGTTTTGGTGTAGGAGTCATGTATAGGAGCCGGCAACCGTCAGCCTGCGCGACAATCTGCAAAACGACCGCTCCGTGGCTAAGAAAGCTGATATGGTATGCGAGGCCCAAGCTCAACGGGCAATAATAGTGGCTGTCATCGTGGAGCGGCAGCGCCAGCACGGTGCTATACAACGCCGCAACGTTGGCACGCTCAGTGAATGTATGCGTGAAATCTGTCCGCTGGTGTGGAAAATCGACCGTGCGATACACCGTGAGCGAGTCTGGCAGCCGCTCGGACACCTTTAATTTTGGATAGGCGATGGTCTGGATAGTGAGTGGTGGCGATGCAGTCGGCGGCGCCGCCCCGCAGCCCGCCAGCAGTGCGATCAGGCTCAGCAGCGCCACGACCAGCAAAGTGAGCATTGATCGACCAGGCATCGGCGGCTCCTCCCAGCGACGACTTAAGCGGCCCCACGGCTATGGTATCATGCCGGCCATGTATTTCTCCGGCCCGGCTGCGCTTGCTGCGCTGCTCGGCGACAACGTCGCCTACCGCAGCCTGCGCCCCTGCGATCAGCGCATCGGCTTTGCGCCGCCTGCACAGCTGCCGCGCAAGCTCGACGCAGCCTATGGCGCGCTCGTCGTTGAGCTGCTCGGGGCGACCCAGGCGGTCACGCGGCCCGGCGTCGCCATCCGGCGCACGCTGGTGATCGGCGACAACCTGGCGACCGACGGCACCATGTTTCGCCATGTGCGTGCGCTGCTGGGCAGCGGCGAGGCCGTGATCGTCGATGAGACCGGCGCGCCGCCCACGCTCGCGCCCGGCGCCGGCGGCCTGGCCCGCGCCGACGGCTGGGCCGCACTGGAGCAGTGGGCCGCCTACCTCAGCGCGCAGAACTTTGTTATTGACCAGCACACCGCCGTGATCCTCGATGTGGATAAGACGCTGCTGGGGCCGCGCGGCCGCAACGCCCAGGTCATTGACGGCGCCCGGCGCCACGCCATGCGCGCGACGCTGACAGCGGTTGTCGGCGCGGCCTTTGACGACGCCACCTTTGAGCGGGCATTGGTACGCTTCAACACCCCGGCCTTTCACCCGTTCACCGGCGACAATCAAGATTATGTCGCGCTGCTCTGTCTGATCGTCAGCGGCGGCATCTACGATGTCGACGCGCTGGCCGCTGCGATCAGCGGCGGCATAGCCGATCCTGGGCAACTCCTGGCCGACGCACTGGATCGCCCGGTGCTGCCCACGGCGCTACAGCGCACGCTCGCTGCCATCCAGGAGGGCTGGGCCAGCGGCGACCCGACGCCCTTCAAGGCCTTTCGCCAGGCCGAGTACCGCGCCACCGTCGCCGCGATGAACGTTGCTAGCACCTGGCCCACCGCCGCGCGCCTCGACGCCGAGCTGTGCATCACCGGCGAGGTCTGGGCGCTGGCTCAGCGCTGGCAGCGGCAGGGCGCGCTCGTCATGGCGCTCTCCGACAAGCCCGATGAGGCAGCGCTGCCCGCCGCCACCCTCGCCGCCGAGGGCTTCCGCCCACTCCATCATATCGCCACCCATCTGGTGAGCGCCGCGCCCCTCGACCTGTAGCCCTGGCGCCCGCGCCGCAAGGAGATTTTTATGCAGCCGCTGCTCGAACGCTACCGCGACTTTTTGCCAGTCACCAGTCAGACACCGATTATCACGCTCAGCGAGGGCAACACGCCGCTGATCCACGTCCCGCGCCTGGCCGACGCCCTCGGCATCGAGGACCTGTGGCTCAAGTTCGAGGGCATGAACCCGACCGGATCGTTCAAGGATCGCGGCATGGTGCTGGCCATCGCCAAAGCCGTGGAGGCCGGCGCCACCAGCGTGGTCTGCGCCTCGACTGGCAACACCTCAGCGAGCGCGGCGGCCTACGCCACGCGCGCCGGCCTGGAGGCGGTCGTAGTCGTCCCGTCGGGCAAGATCGCGCTCGGCAAGCTGGCGCAGGCACTGATGTACGGCGCCAAACTGCTGGTCGTTGAGGGCAGCTTCGATGACGCGCTGCGGATTGTGCGCGAGATGGCCGAGCAGCACCCGATCACGCTAGTCAACTCGGTGAACCAGCATCGCATCGAGGGCCAGACGACGGCGGCCTATGAGTATCTGCGATGTGCTGGGCGGCGCGCCCGACTACCTGGCGCTGCCGGTGGGTAACGCCGGCAACATCACGGCCTACTGGCGCGGCTTCACGCGGTATCAGGAGCGCGGCCTCACGACCGGCCGCCCGGTGCTGCTCGGCTTTCAGGCCGCCGGCGCCGCGCCGATTGTGCTGGGCGCGCCCGTCGCCCACCCCGAGACGCTAGCGACCGCGATCCGCATTGGCAACCCGGCCTCGTGGGACTACGCCGTGGCGGCCCGCGACGAGTTGGCCGGGCTGATCGACTCTGTCACCGACGATGAGATCGTCGCCGCCTGGCGCGACCTAGCCCGGCTGGAGGGCGTCTTCTGCGAGCCGGCCTCGGCGGCTGGCATTGCCGGGCTGCGCAAGCTGCGACAGGCTGGGCGCAGCGACGGCCGCGGGCGCTTCGTCGCCGTTGTGACCGGCCACGGCTTGAAAGATCCCGAGCTGGCCGTTAAGCAGTTTGCGGCGCCGCAGCCCGTCGCGGCCACGCTAGGCGCGGTCGAGGCGGCGCTCGGCTGGCAGGCTGTGCTGACCTAGTGCTGGCCCGCTGGCGGGGCTGGGCCAAGCAGCTCAAGCTCGAAGCCTACACGCTCTGGCTGGCAGCGCGCGATCCACGGGTGCCGTGGGCCGCGCGCTGCGCTGCCGGCCTGGTGGTGGCCTACGCCTTCAGCCCGATTGATCTGATCCCGGATTTCATCCCGGTGCTCGGCTATCTGGATGATTTTAAATTCTGGTACCATTGGGCATTGTGCTGGTCCGGCGGCTGATTGCGGCGGCGGTGCTCGACGACTGCCGAGCGCGCGCAGCCGACGTGATTGCGCGGGGCAAGCCGGTCAGCCGCCTGGGGCTGGCGCTGATTGTTCTGATGTGGGCGAGCCTGCTGGCGCTGGCATGGCTCCTCTGGCGACGATAGAAAGGCGAGCGGCATGCGAAAGCGGATTCCAGCACCGATCCTGGTGACGATTTATGTGGGCGCGCTCATGGTGTGGGCCTGGCTGGCCTACGACACGCTGAATGCGTGGCGCTTCCACGTGCAGGCATCGCAGGTGGCACTGGCCGAGTCGGTGATCGGACCGACAGCGACGCCGACGAGTACGCCCGCGCCGCCCACGGTAACGCCGACCAGCACGGCAGTTCCCACCGTCCTGGTGCCGGCGACGCCGACCGCGGTGCCGCCGACCAAGCTGCATCCCAAGACCGGCCGCTATATCGCCGCCTGGCTCCCCACCTCGTTCGATGCCGACCAGGCCCGCGCCTCGTTTGAGGCCAACAAGGATATTTTGGACGAGGTTAGCCCGTTCTGGTATAGCACCAACACCCGCGACGGCAGCTTGGTCGCCGATATTGGCGCCCGCGACACCGAGCTGGTCAAGGTAGCCCACGAGGCCGATGTGCTGGTGATCCCGACGGTCCACAATGTTGTCGATGACCCGTTTGCGATTGTGCAGCTGCTCCACGACCCGAAGCTACGCACGGCGCATGTCGCCGCGCTCATGGACGATGTCGTGCGGTTCAACTATGACGGCATTGATGTGGACTACAAGTCGCTGGACGCCAGTGTACGGGCCGACTACAGTGCCTTTATGCAGGAGCTGAGCGCCGCGCTGCACGACAAGGGCAAGCTGCTAACCGTTGCGGTGCATGCTAAAACCACGGACTACGGCGGGTGGGGCGGCTTTCAAGACTGGAAGCTGCTGGGCGAAATCTGCGACCGGGTGCGGATTATGACCTATGACTACTCCTGGCGTGGCAGCGGCCCCGGCGCGATCGCACCACAGTCATGGGTTTCGCAGGTCGGCGAGTATGCGCGGGCGGTCGTGCCACCGGGCAAAATCCAGATCGGCGTGCCGTTCTACGCCTACAACTGGGGCGATGGCGAGAGCGAGGCGCTGTCGCAGACCTGGCTGAATGTTCAAGACCTAATCGCCGCCTACGCTCCGCGGGTCAACTTCCGCGAGCGCGACGAGAACGGCCTGGTGCAGGAGTCGTCGTTTGTCTATACCCGCGGCAATCAGCGCCGCGAGGTCTGGTTCGCCAACTCGCGGGCGCTCGAAGTCGAAGCTCAACCAGGTCGAGCAGCAGGACCTCGGCGGCGTGGCGATCTGGCGGCTGGGCAGCGAGGACCCACAGAACTGGGTAGTGATTCGCCGGCAGGTTAGCCAGAACCCGGCGATCATCCAGCAGATTATGAATAGCTACTTGCCGAACCATTGACCGCCAGCCGGCCGCATAGCACCGAGCGAGACTGAACAGCGACATGGAACCATCACTGAAAACCTTCTCCAAGCAGGCCGAGCAGTTCTACGAGCGCGGCGTGGCGGCGGCCAAAGGGGGCCAGCGCACGCTCGCGGCCAGCCTGCTGCGCCAGGCCGTCAAGCTCAACCCGCAGCACGAGCGGGCCTGGCTGTGGCTCGGCGGCGTCCTCGACCGCCCCGAGGATCAGGCGTTTTGTCTGCGGGCGGCGCTGGACATCAACCCCGACAACGAGCGCGCCCGGCAGGGGCTGGCTCATCTGGCGCAGCGCCAGCCGCAGGCCGACCCGCGCACCACCGCGCCGCGGCCGGCGGCCAACCCGCTGGCCAGCGCGCCCCCAGCGCCCGATCCGTGGTGGCTGCGCTGGCGCGATGCCCAGTACACCTGGCGCATGACGCAGCGGCTGCTGTGGCTGATCCCATCGCTGCTGCTGATCACAACGCTCGCGCTGCGGCTGTTGGTGATCAACCTGCCGCTGCCAGAGCGGATCACCTACCGCGACATTCCGACGGCCGTGCCGGTCCCGACGGTGGCGGCGCTGCCGACGCCGACCAGCGCGCCGGTCGTGGTGGACCCGGCTATCATCACCGCCTACTTTGAGAGTGTGCGGGCGCTTCAGTCGCGGCTGCGGGCCGCCACCGATAGCTACCGCGAGGCCGCCAAGACCAGCCGCACGACCATCGAGCGTGCGGCCGCGGCCCGCACGCTGCGCACCGCGGTGATCCAGGAGCAGTTGCAGCTCCAGGCGCTGGTCCCGCCGGCTGGTATCGCGGGCGCCCACCAGCGCTACCTGGGTGGGCTGGCGCTGGAGCAGCAGGCGCTCGACACGCTGCTCCAGTTTTATGGCAAGTATGATCCGGCGCTAGCCAACCGCGCGGCGCTCGGTCTGCAAGATGCGCGCGATGAGATCGATGCTGGCAAGCAGGGCTGGGACAGCTTCGCCCAGCAGTTTAATCTGACCCAGGATCAGCCCTAGCCCGCCGTGGCCGCCGCTGTCAGCGCCGCATCGCGGCCTCGCCACCACTGGTGGACTAGGATCAGCCTAGCAGTGATACTGCTGCTCGCGGGCTGCACGGCGACGCCGGCGCCAGCAGTGTCACCGTCACCCCCGCCGACTGCCGCGACCCGCGCCGCCGCCGCGACGATCACAGCCGCGCCCGCGCCGCCACCGCAGCCCAGTGCGCTTGCGCTGCCAACCGTTGCAAATACCGCAACGACGCTGCCAAACGCCGCAATTGCTACGTCAACCACTGTAATTGCCACGACAACCAGCGCTTTCGCCGCGACTGCGCCGCCAACGCTGCTGGCTGCGACGCAGACCCCGGCCGTCACAGCTACCGTGCCGCTGGCATCGCTACCAACGTTTCAGCCGCTGACCAACAAGCAGGTCATTGACCGACCGATCCGGCAGGTGCGTGCCCTGACCGACGGCCAGCGCAAATACAAAGTGGCGCTGTGGGCGCCGGGCAGCCCGTGGATCGCCGCAACGCCGCAGGATGGGCCAGGCCTAGACCTGATCAACAGTGTGACCGGCGCGGTTATTCCATTGATCACGTCAAGCTATGTGCTGGAGCCGCAGTGGGCCGCCGGCGCACCGGCTCGGCTGATCTTGCACACGACTACCGGCAGTCAGGACCAGCTAGAGCTGTATGATCCGGCAATTCAAGCGCTGGTTGGCGCCGCGGTGCCAAGCAACGCGCCGAATTCATGCCGTGAGCGCCAGCGGCGATGCGCTGATTTTCAGCGCGGCCACGACGACGCTGATTAGCCGGGCAGGCGCGGCGCCCGCGACGCTGCGCGCCGATGGCGCCTTGATGGTCGCGCTGGCGCCCGGCCCCGCGCCCAGTTCGCCTGGACGCCGGCCGTGACCGATCTGATGACCGTCAGCACGCTGGTCGCCCCACTCGCGCAGCCCGACCAGCCGCACGCGGTGGCGCAGCCGGGCGAGGGCTGGTGGCTGCCGCGCTGGTCGCCCGATGGCCAGCGGCTCGCGCTGACCAATATCGTCGGCCGCATCGGCACCGTGCTGGCTGACGGCAGCGCGCGCTACGACCTCGGCCCTGGCGATGCGCCGGCCTGGTCGCCCGACGGCCAGCGGCTCGCGTTTGCCGGCGCCAGCGCGGGCCTCGACTACACGACCCGCGACCTGCACATCATCGACTGGCAGGGCCACGGCCCGCGCCTGCGTCTGACCCACGCCAACAGCGAGCAGTTCTATGTCTCGCCTAGCTGGTCGCCCGACGGCCAGCGGCTGGCTTTTGTGGAGCTGGACAGCGGCCAGATATTTATCGGCCAGCTGCCATGAGCCGCCTAGAAGGAGCGCTGTGACGCCCGTATCAATTATTCTGGTCACCTATAACAGCGCGCTGCATCTCGCGGATTGCCTGGCGGCGCTCAGTGCCGACCAGCGGCCGGGCGATGAGATCATTGTGGTCGACAATGGCTCGCACGACGATAGCGTGGCGGTTGCGGCGCAGTGTGCGCCGGACGCGCAGATCGTCGCAGCGACAACCAACTGGGGCTTTGCCGGCGGCGTTGAGCTGGGCATTGCCCGCGCCCAGCAGCCGATCATCGCGCTGCTCAACCCCGACGCGCGGCCGGCGCCCGGCTGGACCGCCGCGCTCGCGGCGGCGCTGGATGACCCGCGCGTGGGCGTGGCCGCGGCCAAAGTGCTGGGCGACGATGGCCGCCTCCAGTCAGTCGGCTGTGTCGTCGATGACGATGCGCTGCTGCCATCGTACCGCGGCGCCAACGAGGCCGACCACGGCCAGTACGATGCGCCGGCCGCGGTCTGGTCGGCGCACGGCGCGGCGATGGCCTTTCGCCGCACGGTCTGGGCCGAGGTCGGCGGCTTCGACAGCGGCTTTTTTCCGGCCTACTTGGAAGAAAGCGATTTTTGCGAGCGGGTCCGGCAGCGCGGCTACCAGATTATGACCGCGCCGGCGGCGGTGGTGCGACACAGCGAGGCGGTGACCACCGGCAAGCACAGCGCCGAGTTTTTCTACTACTTCCTGCGCAACCGCCTGCGCTACGCCGCGAAGTGGCGGGCCTGGCCCGAGCTGTGGGGCCGCTTCCGGCTCGCCGAGCACCGCCGGCTCCACACTGCGCCGCTGCTGGACCGCCGAGTCGCCCGCCTGGTGTATGCGGCGGGGCTGCCCAGCCTCGCGCCGCTCAGCGCCGCAGACCGCGCAGCTATCCTGGCGACCGGGCAGCTGCTGCGCACCCGCGGCGCGCCCGACGATGAGTTTACGGCGCTGCTGCCGCTGCTGGCGGCCGCGCAGTCCGGCGCGCACCTAGCGCCTCAGCGATTCACATCGCGGCTGCCGCTGGTCGCGCGGCTGCGCACGGCCTGGAACAATGTCGCCACCCGCTGGTACGTTGACCCACGCTTCGACCAGCAAACTCGCCACAACCAGGCGCTGGGCTGGGCGCTGGAGCAGGCCGCCAACAGCAGCGCCGCCACCCTGGCGGCGACGGCGCTCGATGTAGCGCTGCTCAGCGCGCGCCTCGACGGCGACTACGCCGGCCGCTGAGCCGCCAGGACCTCGGCGTAGACCTGCTGTAGCTCAGCAATGTGCCGCTCAATGTCCCACACATCGCGGTCAACCTGCGCGCGATCAATCTCAAAGTGCAGGTCGTCGCTGATCAGACGGCGGACCACTGCGGCAAACGCGGCGCTGTCGCCCACCGGAAACAGCAGGCCGTTCTTATTCGCCGTGATTAGCTCTGGCAGCGCCCCGACATCGGAGGCGATCACCGGCACGCCCGACAGCAGCGCCTCGCGCGCCACAATCGAAAACGTCTCGTGCCAGACCGAGGGGATGACAATCGCGTCCAGCTCGGCCAGCAGCTGCGGCAGGCGGTGATTTTCATAGCGCCCGACAAAGTGCACATTTGGTCCGGCCTCGGCCTCCAGGCGCGCGACATAGCTGGCGCCCGGCTCGCCATAGCCGTAGATCTGCAGCTCAACCTGATCGGTCGGCAGCTGTCGCAGGCCCTCTAGCAGCACATGCACGCCCTTATGCGCCATCAGCGTGCCGATATAGCCCAGCCGCAGCGGGCCAGTCCGCGGCGTGTGCGGCACGGCCGGCTGCCAGGGCCGCTTGTCGAGGCCCAGCGGCAGCACCCGCAGCCGCGCGCTGGGAATACCGTAGTCGGCGTACATCTGGCGCAAAAACTGTGAGGGTGACAGCAGCAGCGGCACCTCCAGCAGCAGCTGCTTGATGACCCAGGCTCGCTCGATCAGCGGCAGTAGACCGGCGTTCTCCTCGGGGTGGCGCAGCACATAGTCGGTCAGCGGCCGCGCGGCGCGCTCGGCGAGCTGCAGCGGCAGCCGGTGCAGCACCTGCTCGGCTAGCTGAAACGAGCGCTTTTTGAGCAGCGTCGACTCCATCGGCCACCAGGCGCAGCGCCGACAGTTTAGCCCTTTGAGCGGCCCGCCGCACATCTGGCCCTGCCGATCCAGCAGCTGCACCTGCGGACAGATAAACCAGTAGTCGTGCAGCGTCATCAGGTGCGGGATGCGCAGCTCGCGCGCCGCCGCCAGCATCGAGGTCGAGAGGCCAATGCAGTGCTGGAAGTGGATCAGGTCGGGCTGCACCTCGGCCACAAACGCCCGAAAGTGCGCCTCGTTCTCAGCATTGTGGTGGAAGCCGGCGAAATTATACACATCGCGGAAATTATTAACCACCCGCCGCACCTGGATTGGCCCATCGTGATCGTTGATCACAGTGCCGTCCGGTAGGTCGGTGCCGCCCTCACGGCACAGCACAAAGAGCTGCATGGTGCTGCGCCAGCGCCCGGCTGACCGTCGCGGTGTAAATCTCAACCCCGGCCGAGGCCGTGGGCGGGTAGCCGTTCGCAACTTGGAGAATACGCATATCGTTTGTGTTGGATCCTTGCTACAACGTGTTATTGTGCTCCGCTGCGGGTGTGATTTCGCGACAGCCTCCGCCCTGGGGCAGCGACGACTGGTTCATTGATGGGCTAGACGGTGAGCTGGAGCTGCAATCGATCATCAGCCGAGCGGTTGAACCATACCATACTTCGCAACTCGGATCAGAGGGCGGCGGCCTGCGCGGCGCAATTTCAGCGCCAGCATAGGCCGCCGGGCGCCGCCGAACCAGGCTCGACAGCGCCCACCTGGCAGCCAGTAAATCGCTAGCCGACCTCGCGCAGCCGGGCCGCCGCGGCCTCAGGCGTGATGTCGCGCTGCGCCTCGCCCAGCAGCTCAAAGCCGACCATGAACTTGCGGATCGTGGCCGAGCGCAGCAGCGGCGGGTAGAAGTGGGCGTGCAGGTGCCACTCGGGGTGGGCCTCGCCGTCGGTCGGGCGCTGATGAAAACCCATCGAGTATGGGAACGACACATTGAACACCCGGTCGTAGCGCACCGTCAGCTGCTTCAAAATATCGGCCAGCGCCAGGCGCTCGTCGGGCGTCAGATCGGCCAGCGCGCCAACCGCCCGTCGGCTGACGATCATCGTCTCAAACGGCCAGACGGCCCAGAACGGCACCAGCGCCACAAAATGCTCATTGCCACAAACGACGCGCTCATCGGCGGCCAGCTCCAGCTTGAGATAGTCGCTCAGCAGCGTCTGGCCGTGGGCGGCGAGGTAGGTCGCCTGCGTCTGCAACTCGCGCGCCACCTCGACCGGCACATGCTCGGTGGCCCAGATTTGGCCGTGGGGGTGCGGGTTGCTGGCGCCCATCATCGCGCCGCGGTTCTCAAAAATCTGCACATAGCTGATCCACGGCTCGGCGCCCAGTTCGGCCCACTGCGCCGCCCAGACATCCACGACGACGGCGATGTCGGCGACCGCCATGCCGGCCAGCGTCAGATCATGGCGCGGCGCGAAGCAGATCACGCGGCAGGTGCCGCGCTCGCTGACAGCGCGCAGCAGACCGCCGACATCCTCGCTGCCGCTGGGCGTATCGGGGAGCAGCGCGGCGTAGTCGTTGGTGAAGACGTAGGTGTGCTCGTAGGCCGGCGTCTGGGCACCGCCGGCGCGGACGTTGCCCGGACACAGATAGCACTGCGGATCGTGCTGCGGGCGCTGCTCGGCGGGCAGCTCCTCGGTCTGGCCCTGCCACGGGCGCTGCGTGCGGTGGGGCGAGACCAGCACCCACTCGTCGGAGAGCGGGTTATAGCGGCGGTGGGGCTGTTGTGTTCGGTCAAGCATAGGCACCTCATTGATTTGACGCCAGTATACAGGCACGGCCAACCGTGTTAAACACCGAAGCGGCCGGCGCACAAGGCACCGGCCGCTTCTTGGAAAAATGGGCATCACCGCGAGATTAGCTATTAACCTCGGCGACGATGCCCTTAGTCATGTTACTCATAGGCATCACCTCCCTTATCCCTAGACGGTCGTCGGTAATGGTGGCGAACGTCACGGGTGGTAGTATACCGAGCGCGGCGCAGATGTCAAGGGCGAATCAAACAGCGCTTCACAGTGCGTTAAACACCGAAGCGGCCCGTGCGCAAGGCACAAGCCGCTTCTTGGAAAAAAATGGGCATCACCGCGAGATTAGCTATTAACCTCGGCGACGATGCCCTTAGTCATGTTACTCATAGGCATCACCTCCCTTATCCCTAGACGGTCGTCGGTAATGGTGGCGAACGTCACGAGTGGTAGTATACCAAGCGAGAATCAGATGTCAAGGGGTCAAGTTGGGCAAAACAGCACCAATTTGCTACCTCGATCAGCTATCAAAAGGATCAACTGCGATGAGCGAAGCACAGCAGACGCTGCGGATCGGCGTAGTCGGGGCGGGCGGCGCGGCGGCGGGGCATATCGAGGCATTTCAGACGCTGCCGAGCGTGGAGGTCGTGGCGATCAGCGGCGGGCGGGCGGCGCGGGCGGCGGCTACCCAGGCGCGCTTCGGCATCGCGGCGCGCTACGATGACTACCAGGCGCTCATCGCCCACCCTGGCCTCGATGCGGTCAGCGTAGCGACGCCGAATGCGCTGCACGCGCCGGTGACGCTGGCGGCGCTGGCGGCCGGCAAGCACGTGCTGTGCGAGAAGCCACTGGCCGTCAATGCCAGCGCGGCCGCGGCGATGGTCACGGCCGCCGAGGGGGCCGGGCGGGTCCTGCAGGTCATCTTCAACCACCGCGAGCGCGGCGATGTGCAGGCGCTTCAGGCGCAGGTCGCCAGCGGCACGCTGGGCCGAATCTATCTGGCAAAAGCGTTTTGGCGGCGGCGCAGCGGGATTCCAGGGATCGGCGCATGGTTTACCCAGCGAGCGCTGGCCGGCGGCGGCGCGCTGATCGATCTGGGCGTGCATATGCTCGATATTGCGCTGTGGTGTCTGGGCGAGCCGCAGGTCCTCACCGCCAGCGCCGCGACCTACGCCGAGCTGGGGCCGCACGGCCAGGGCGAGATGGCCGGCTGGCCCGGCGACCCCGCGGGCGGCTTTGATGTCGAGGATTTGGCGACGGCGCTGCTGCGGCTGGACAGCGGTGCAACGTTGCTCCTGGAGACGGCCTGGGCGCTCCACGGCCCCGACCATGATAGCTTTGGGCTGACGCTGCACGGCACCCGCGGCGCCGCCGAGCTGGTCGTGCGCGACTATGCGACCAGTGACACCCTCGCGCTCTACCACGATCTGGCCGAGCCACCGGCGGTGACTGCGCCCGACCTCGGGCCGAGCGGCGGCTATCTGCCGGTCATTGAGCGCTTTGCGGCGACGATTCGCTCGGGCGGCTGGGCCGGCGCCGCGGGCCACGATGGGCTGCGGCGCGCCCAGATTCTCGACGCCTGCTATGAGTCGGCCCGGCTCGGCCGCGAGGTCGTCATCGGGGCATAGCGCTGTGCAGCGCCGAGTGGCCAGGCCAACGCTGCTAGGCGCTGGCTGGGCCACTGCTTACGCTGCTTGATCATCGCAACGCTGGGCGCCGTGGATTATTCGTCGCCGCGCAGCAGGCCCAGCGCACCATCCACCGAAAGCTCGCCGGCCGCAATGCGGTCCAGGACCGCGCGGCGGTCAGCGGTGGGCGGCGCTGGTGGCAGCGGCGGCAATGTTGGCACTGGCGGCAACGTTGGCACCGGCTCGCCTAGCGCGCTCACAATGTCGTCGAGGCGGCTGCGGGCGGTGTTGTAGGCGATCTTCAGCTCGCTGGCGACGCCGTTGATGTTGCCGCGGTTTTTCATCATCAGCCGCACAAACTCCAGCTGGTCGGCCGAAAGCTGCCCCAGCCAGCCGAGCGCAAAGCGGCCCTCCAGGCGCGCGGCGCACGCCTCGCAGCTCAGCGCGGTGACGTGGAACGGGCCATGACACACCGGGCAGCTGGTCAGCAGCGGAAACTGCGCGCTCATACCGCGGTCTCGCGCAGCGTGCGGATCGCGGCGGCGTCCAGACCGTGAATCGCAAACTCGATCAGCTCCTCAGTCGTCAGATCCCCCATCCCCATCGCCCGAACCTCCTGCACAAACTCGGGCGTCACGCCGTGGGCGGCGAACTGGATGAGATCGTCGGTCGAGAGGTCGCCCAGCCCCAGCTCGCGGGCCTCATGGACAAACTCGGGCGTCACGCCGTGGGTCGCAAACTGGATCAGTTCGTCGTTTGTCAGGTCGCCCAAGCCTAGCGCCCGCACCTCCTGCACGTACTCGGGCGTCACGCCGTGCGTCGCAAAGCGAATCAACTCGTCGTTTGTCAGGTCGCCCAAGCCTAGCGCCCGCACCTCAAGCACGTACTCGGGTGTCACGCCGTGGGTCGCAAACTGGATCAGCTCGTCGGTCGTTAGATCGCCCAATCCCAGCTCGCGGGCCTCGTGGACAAACTTCGGCGTCACGCCATGAATTTTGAGCCGCACGATCTGCTCCGGGGTCAGGTCGCCCAAGCCCAGCTCGCGGACCGTGCCGAGAAACGCACCGTCCACGCCGTGAACGCCAAACTCTAGCAGCTGCTGGCGCGGCAGCTCGGCGAAGCCGGCCGCGCGGAGGCCGTGCAGAAAATCGGCGCTGATGTTGTGGACCTTCATCTCGACCAGCTCGTCGGGCGAGAGATTGGCGAAGCCGGCGGCGCTCAGCTCCTCGCGGTAGGCGGGGGTAATGCCGTGGATTTTCAGCGCCACCAGCTGGCGCGGGGTTAGGACCGGGGCTGGGCTAGGCATGGCCGGGGCTGGGGCTGGCACGGCCGGGGCCGGCGTGGGAAAGCGCTGCGTCACCAGGCCAGCGCTGTTAATCGGCGCGGCCAGCGCGGCCAGCAGCCGGTCGGCCTCATCGGGCGTAATCGTGCCGGCCGCCACCATCTCCAAAACTTGTCTGCGCTCATCGCTCATGGTTGAACTCCTTGCTGTGTCTAGTGCCGCGACATGTCGTGGCTGTATCGTAGCACGTCACCAGCAAAAGTCAATAGCGAATTGGCGATAAACTGCAACACTTTATAATAAATCACCATATCGCATACAAGGATTGCCAAAGACCTGAACATGGAGTGTGGCGGCAGCGTGCGCTGGTAGTCTATGCTTCTGCATTGCGATCACTGTCACCACGGCGCTTAGCAGGGTTGGGCTGAGACTGCGCGGCCAGCGGCTGGGCCGTTTGCTCAGCCCAGCCTGTGCCCGATAGCCACGAGGCTAATCGGCCGTCGGCCCGTCGGCCGCATCGCCGTCGGCGTCTAGCTGGAAGGTAATCACCAAAAACGGCTCCTCGACGCCGCCGGCCGCCGCGTACATCCGGCGCGCCGGCGTGTTCAACTCCTCGGTGCCGAGCCAAGCCTCGCTACAGCCTAGCTCACGGCCGCGCGCGAACAGCGCCGCCAGCATCCGCCGGCCGATGTGCTGGCTGCGAAAGGCCGGTGACACGCCGACCTCGTTGACCCACAGCTCGGGCGGCTTGTCGGGGTGAACATAGTGGACGCCGGTCGCCATCCCGACGACCTCGCCGTCGACCACGGCGACGACCAGGTGATGGCGCGGGTCGCTCAGAAACTCGGCGCTCCAGCGCGGGTCGACCGGGTTGTCAAACACCTCGGGCGCCACGCGGTCGAGCACGGCGCGGTCGGCGGGTCCGAGCAGGCGGATCGATACTTCCATGATCAAGCTCCTTGAAGATAGCGCGGCCAATCAAAAGCGGCGCCGGCGCGCGGCTTCCCGCTGCACGCCGACGCCGCGCTGGCGCCGCTGGCCGCTCGGTGCGGCCACCCGGCCGCTAGCGCAAGATGATCGGCAGGTAGATTTGGGACGACAGGGCGTTCAGATGCACGAAATCAAAGGTGGCCGTGAAGCCGGCGCCGCCCATCGCCACCAGGCCAATGCGCGCCGTCGCGCCCAGCTGGTGGGTCCAGGTGCCGCCGCGCACATATGTGACGCCATCGCGGCTGGTGTAGGCAGTATACCGCTCCTCGCCATTGACCAGCCGCTTGACAATGCGGAGATAGGTCACATCGCTCGGCGGGCCGGCCACGCCGTTGCCATAGCGCGGGAAGCCCGCCGGCACCGGGCCAAGCTCCTTCGCAAACTCGGTCTGGCGGGTTTCGAAGATCGACACATGGCTGAGCTTGATGTAGTTGTCGTCATCGCCATAGATGACCAGGCCAGCCTGCCGGTAGTTGAAGCAGCAGCCGGTCGACGGCACGTTGAGGGTGACTTTGGTCTCGACGACGTACTCGCCAGCCGGCGCCGGCGTAGTCAGCACCGAGGCGCTATTATTGTCAACGTAGAGGTCAGCGTCCTGCGTCTGGATCGAGAAGACGCCGTTGGTGACGCTGTAGGTCCCGGTCGCCGGCGGTCGGACAAAGGTCCAGCGCGGGTCCAGCGCGGTGCCGCTAAACTCATCCGAGGCGCTGGCAATCGGCAGACCCGGCTGGTCATCAACACTGAAAGTCGGCAGGTAGGTGCTCTGGTCGCCTGGCTGCGCGGCCGGACCCGGCTGCGGCGTATCGGACGGCCCGAAGCCGCCGCGCAGGACCGGCCAGCCGCCCACGTAGTCAATCGGGTCGAGCAGCGCTGGCCGCTTGTTGATGCGCTGCGGATTCGGGTCCGCAAAATAGGGTGTGATGCGGCTAATTGCGTGATAGATGCTCCAAGTCTGGCCCGTCACATCGGTGAAGACCGAGTTATGGCCGGGGCCGACCCAGCGGTTGCCATTCATCTGGATGACCGGCGAGCCGCCGACCCGCGCGTCGAGGAGTGAGACGCCTTGCTGGTCCACGAACGGGCCAAGCGGACTCTGCGACCGCCCGGCGAAAACGCTGTAGCCAGTCAGCGGCCCATTGCAGCAGTTCGCGGCCGAGACAAACAGATAGTAGAAGCCGTCGTGCAGCTGAATCTCGGCGCCCTCGTAGCGGTTGGGGATGGTGATCTGCACCTCGGAGGTCGCCAGCGCGGTCAGGCCGTCGGCCGAGAGGCTGCGCGCCAGCACGCCGCCGTAGTAGCTGCCAAAGTAGATATAGCGCTGGGCGCCGGCGGTGATCACGTCGGGGTCAATCGTCGCAAAAAAATTGCAGTCGCGGCTGCCAAAGGGCTTGGACCGATCGCCGTTGTAGCGCGGCTCGACGACCGGCCGGCCCAAATCGGTCCAGGGGCCGGTCGGGCTGGCGCTGGTGGCGACGCCAATCGCGGCATCGCTGGTGCAGCCGGGCGCGCCGCTGACCGCATCGGTCGCGTCGGTGACGGCGTAGTAGAGATAGTACAGGCCGCCCACGAAGACGACCTCGGGGGCAAACAGGCCGGCGTTGGGCGCGGCCCAGGCTGGCACCGCCGGAAACGCATCGCCGACATACGTCCAGTTGACGAGATCGAGCGACTGGTTCATCGGCAGGTTATGAAAGTTGAAGTCGCCGTTGCCGTTGCGGTCGAGGTCGTTGAGCGGATCTTTGGTGCAGAATAAATACCAGTGAGCATCGCCCACAGTCTGGCTGCGAAACACCGTCGGGTCGGCACAGCTCTCAACGGTGCCATTGCCGCGGCCGGGCGCCGCAATTGGCAGCGGGTTGGTGTACGTCGCAGTGGCGGCCGGCGCGCTCGGCGTGCTGGCGCGGGCAGGCACGCTGGCGAAGGTCATGAGCATCAGCAGCAGCGCGCACAAGCGTAGGCGCCGCAGAGTCGTGGAAGATTGCAACATCTTTGTTATCCTCCTAGCTGCCTCAATGCAGGGCTGGGTGTACTTCCCGCCGCAATCTGGCGGGGACAAAAGTGGTCCGCGGGCGGCAAAGGTGCGGCTGGATATGGAGCGGCGCACTCCTCCTTTCCTCCCAGCCTGCCGGCTGTAGCCGGGCGGCTGACATCGGGCGGCTGGGGTGGTCGCCGGCGGCTGGGCGGCCAAGCGGCGCGGGCGCATAGGCCCAAAGTCGTATCCGTCAGGCACAAACCGTACCACCGGCATCGCAGTTTAACGCTGTACACCCATTGTGTTGCTCCTCTCATCCGCTTTGCGCTCTGTGCATTTTTGCGGTTCAACCCATCAGCCCTTCGTGGCCACAAGCCCGGCCGTGGCGGCTCCCGGCGGCGGCTGCGACCTATCTGCCAGCCAATTGGCAGCTTTTGACAGCCTTTTGGGGCGGTTTGGTGGCCGATCTGCGGTATGAATACCCACGTTGACCAGCTAACGTGCAACGGCGGACGCTAGCCACGCAAGGACACCACGATGGCAGCTACCGAGAGGCCAACCGGCATTGTTGGCTACGGCGCCTATATCCCGCGGTTTCGGATCGCCGCCCGCGAGATTGCGCAGCTCTGGACCGGCGGTGACAGCGGCCCGGTTGATCAGAAATCCGTGGCCGGGCCGGACGAGGACACCATCACCATGACCGTCGAGGCCGGGCGCAGTGCCCTGCGGCGGGCCGGCATTGCGGCGACCGCACTTGGCACGGTCTGGGTTGGCTCGGAGTCACACCCCTACGCCGTGAAGCCGTCGGGGACGGTGGTGGCTGAGGCGCTGGGCTGCGGCACGGCGATTCACGCTGCCGACTGGGAGTTTGCCTGCAAGGCCGGCACCGAGGCCGTGACCGCGGCGCTCGGCATGGTCGGCGCCGGCCTGATTACGTATGGCCTGGCCGCGGGCGCTGACACCGCCCAGGGCCGGCCGGGCGACGCGCTGGAGTACACGGCGGCCGCCGGGGCCGCGGCGCTGATCCTGGGGCCGGCCGCAGAGGCCGTGGCGACCGTTGAGGCCACGCTGTCGTATGTCAGCGATACGCCCGACTTTTTTCGCCGCGCCGACCGGCCCTATCCGGTCCACGGCAACCGCTTCACCGGCGAGCCGGCCTACTTCAGCCATGTGCGGACGGCGGGCCAGCAGCTGCTCGCGGAGATCGGCGCGCAGCCTGGCGACTTTCGCTATGTTGTCGTCCACCAGCCCAACGCCAAATTTCCGCAGGTTGTCGCCAAGCAGCTCGGCTTCACGCCCGAGCAGCTCGCGCCGGGCCTCCTGTCGCCGCAGATCGGCAACACCTACTCGGCGGCGGCGCTGCTAGGGCTGTGCGCGACGTTGGACGTGGCCGCGCCCGGCGACCGAATTCTGTGATCTCATATGGCTCGGGCGCCGGCGCCGACGCCTACGCGCTGCACGTCACCGACCGCCTGCCGGCCGCCCGCGGCCGCGCGCCGCTCACGGCCGCGTATCTGCGGCGCGACGAGCAGATTGACTACGCCACCTACGCGCTGTGGCGCGGCAAGCTGCGAATTGACTAAGGAGCGAGCGATGCGACCTGTATATATTATTGGGACCGGCCAGACGGCGGTGGGCGAGCACTGGGATCGCAGCGCCGAGCAGCTGGCGCTGCAGGCGCTGGCGGCGGCGCGGGCCGACGCGGCGGCGCCGCCAATCCAGGCGCTGTACGTGGCGAGCGCCCTGGGCGGCGCCCTGACCGGCCAGGCCCAGCTGGGCGCGCAGCTGGCCGGCGGCGCGGGACTCGGATCAATCGAGGCGTTTGCGGTGGAGGCGGCGGGCGCCAGCGGGGGCGTGGCGCTGCGCCAGGCGTTCCTGGCGATCAGCAGCGGGCAGTATGACTGTGTGGCGGTCGTCGGCGTCGAAAAAGTCACCGATGTGCTCGATGACGAGCTGGAGCGGGCGCTGTCGCTGGGTCTCGACAGCACGACCGAGGCCGACCAGGGTTTGACGCTGGCGGCCGGCTGGGCGCTGCTCGCGCGGCGCTACTGCCATGAGTACGGCTATGATCCCGCGGCGTTTGCGCCGTTTCCGGTCAACGCCCACGCCAACGCGGCCACGAATCCGGCGGCGCTGTACCGCTTCCCGATCACGCCGGCCAAAGTTGCGGCGGCCGGCGTCGTCGCTAGCCCGATCGGGCTGCTCGATAGCTCGACAGTGGCCGATGGCGCGGCGGCGATCATCCTGTCGAGCGGCGGCCCGGCCCTGGAGCGGGCGGCCCGGCTGCGCGTGGCCGGCTCGGCGGTTGCAACGGCGCCGCTGGCCCTCGCGGCCCGCCCCGATGTGCTGTGGCTGAGCGCTGCGGCCGCGTCAGCCACAGCGGCACTCGGCCAGGCGGGGCTAGCCGCGAGCGCCGTGCAAGTCGCCGAGATCAGCGATCAGCACGGCATTGTCGCGGCGCTGAGCCTGGAAAGCAGCGGGTTCTTTGAGCGTGGCACGGCACCGCGCTGGGCCGCCGATGGCGCGCTGAGCCGCGCTGGGCAGCTGCCGGTGGCGACGCTCGGCGGCTGCAAAGGGCGCGGCGATCCCGTCGGCGCGCTGGGCGTGTATCAAATTGTTGAGCTGGCGGCGCAGCTGCGCGGCGCGGCTGGGCCGAATCAGGTGACCGGCGCGCGCGTGGCGCTAGCCCAGTGTCTCGGTGGGCTGGGGGCAACCGCCGCCACCCACATTCTGGTGAGGGAATAATGCAGCTAGCCAAACACTGGCGCCTCAAGGCGCAGCGCTACCGGCTCGTCGGGAGCCGCAGCCGCACGACCGGCGCCGTCAGCTTTCCGCCGCCCGCCCTGCTCACCGCTGACGATGAGCCGCTGGCCCTGAGCGGCGCCGGCACGCTGTGGTCCTGGAGCGAGGTCGCGCAGGGCCGGCCAGAGCTAGGCGGCCGCTATGTGATCGCCATGATCAAGCTCGACGAGGGGCCGCTGATCACGGCGCAGCTCACCGACTGCCGCGCCGCCGACCTCGACTTCGGCCTGCCGGTCGAGATGGTCACCCGCAAGCTCCGCGACCTCGGGCCGGATGGGCTGCTGGTCTACGGCTACAAATTCCGGCCCCGGCTGGAGGCGTAGCAGCGCACGGCCTGGTTATCGAATCAAGCGGCCGCAGGTAGATTTGACTCACCTGCGGCCGCTTGTCATTGAGATGCTGTGCCCAGCTCATTGCATTCCCGTGCAAATCACGGCTCGCTGTGGCAGCAGTGCGGGGCAGCGTCGCCGGCCTCGGCGCCGAGATCGTCGGAGCGGCCGGCGGCCAGCCGGGGCCACTGGGCGGTCGGGCGGCCGTCCAGCCGGAATTGACCACCTTGTGAAGTCCCACTGCTGCGGCCAGCCGGCCGGCGAGTCCTCCCAGAACTCCTGCCGGCCGTAGATGGTCAGATCGAGCAGTCCATACGACGGACTCATCAGCTCGTTGCCGCGGCCGGTGGTCCAGTAGGTCTCGAACACGCTATCGCCGTCGCGGAGATAGCTGACTAGGATGCCAAAGTGCCGGTCGGCGATCAGCTGGTCGGCAGAGTCCTGCGGTACGGAGTACCAGGGCATCGTCCAGCCCATGAAGTCGCGGTAGCGCGCGCTTGCCGCATACGGTCCCTCGCAGAAGGTCGCGTAGGTCACGTCCCGCGAGTGCAGATACGACAGCTCGTTGATGTGGGTGGTGGAGAAGGTGCAGCCCTCGCACTGCCCGGCGGCCGGCTGCCCAAGATGCCACATATGAAAGTAGGCGATCAGCTGTCGCCGGCCCTCAAAAACCTCCAGCAGTGGGACCGGGCCGTGCTCGCCGATCAGCGGCGTGGCGGGGTCAACCGCCACCATCGGCAGCCGGCGGCGGGCGGCGGCGAGCGCATCGCCAGCGCGGGTGTGGGCCTTTTCCCGCACTCGCAGTGTGTCAAGCTCGGCCTGCCAGGCGGCGCGGTCAACCACCGCCGGCCGCGCCGCCGTGTCGAGGCCGCTGGTGGGCTTGGGCTGATCAGGGGTAGTCATAGGTCGCTCCTTCGCTCTTCTCGCGCGTGCGTTGCGTATAACGGCTGGGGCGCAGCGCTCGCCCAAGCATAGGGCGACCGTGTGACAGCTACGGTCACGCCAGCACGAATTAAACAGCGCGGCCGCCGCTTGGATCGCTCCAGGCGGCGGCCGTTGCGTTGTCAGGACTGTTTACTGGCCCAAGTTCGGGCCGAGCTTGCCGGCGACGCCGTAGTCGCGCAGCTCGTCCACGCCGCTGGTCTTGGTCCAGTGCTGCCGCTGGCGGCTGATCGAGTGAAGCATCTGGCGATCATGCTCGGCCAGCCGCACCGCCAGGTCACGCACCGGCAGCGCGGCGCCGCCCAGCCGCACTGGCACCTGCCAAGCTTTGGCGCTGAATGACCGCAGCAGATTCAGCGTGTCGCGCCGCAGATCAAAGAACAGCGCTAGGTCAGCGCTGAAGTCGCGGTCCAGCAGCGTCGGGCTGGGCGCTGGCTCGACCAGCGCCGGCTCGGTCTCCTGGCCAATCCGCTGGAGTGTCGCCAGGTACGCCTGCTCGCGCACCGTCGCCAGCCCGACCTGCTCAGCAATCGACAGGTCGTTGGCGGTGCCACGGTAGATTTGGTCGGGCGCCAGGCCGGCGATCCGCAGCCGGATCGCGTTGGGCGTAGCCTCCAGCGCCGTCAGCGCCCGCAGCTCGCTGGTCAGCCCATCGTTAGGGGTGGGCGCGGCGGGGAGTTCATACATGGTCATTGTGAGGTCCTCCGTTATCAGCAGCGCTATTATAGTTGGCTTTGAGAATGCGCTGGATGACTGCGATGTCGGCCGGCGTGTTGAGGTTTAAAAACAGCTCGCCCGCGGGATCGAGCGCCGCCAGCTCTGCGCCTGCGAGCGGCTCCACGCTGAGGAGCGCCAGCAGTGCGTGCAGGCGGTAGTTTTTTTGGTTGAGTAAGTCATAGATTATCGGTAAGCAGCGAACGTGATAGGCGGCTGCCAGCGGCTGCCAGCGGCCGTCGGCGGTGCGCGGCACCACGGCGTCGGCGGCGCTGGGCTGCGCCAGCCAGCGGAGCAGCGCCGTCGACACGAGCGGCAGGTCGGCGGCCAGGACTAGCGCGCGCGTAGTTTGCATCGCCTGCAGCCCGCTCGCCAGCCCGCCGAGCGGCCCGGTGTCGGGGAACAGGTCGGGGACCAGCCGCGCCGGCAGCGCTGGCCACGCCGCCGGATCATTGAGCACCACGATCACCTCCTGGCATACGTCGCCCAGCAGCGCGACGCTGTGCGCCAGCAGCGTCGGCCCCGCGGCGCCCCACAGCTGTAGCCGCCGCTTGTCCTGGCCCAGCCGCCGGCTGTGGCCGCCCGCCACGACGATCCCGGTGATCGCCGCCAGCTCGTCGCTCATATTCGTCGCATTCACATTCATCACAAAAACGTGCTCCTCGTGTGGCGCTGTCACGGAGCTGACAGCTTGCCCATAGCGCCCAGGCTGGGCAGCGGCGGCGGCGGCGGGCTATAATCACGGCAGCCATTTTGGAGAAGGAGCAGCATGAGCACACCAACCTGGGCCGCACAGGTCGCCAACGTCGGCGCGCTGATCGGCGCCAACCTGTGGGGCCGCCCGCCGCGGCGCGGGGCGCTGCAGGCCGGCGCCGGCGCTGGGCAGTTTACCCACGACGACTGGAATGCCCTAGTCCGGCGCTTCGTGCGCCAGGGTCATGTAGATTATGTCAATTTCGCCCGCGTGCGCCGCATCCTGGAAATCTACCTCGACCGCCTGGCCCACGCCCGGCCCGAAACCTGGACCGACGCCGACGACCAGCTGGCCTTTTATATCAATGCCTACAATGCCATCACGATCCACCAAATTATCACCCACCCCGACGCTACATCGGTCCTCGATATTCCGGCCTTTTTTGCGCGGCCGTACCCGGTCGGCCAGCAGAATCTCTCGCTGATAGAGCTGGAGCACGGCAAGGTGCGGGCCTACGGCGATCCGCGCGTCCACATGGCGCTGGTCTGTGGTGCGCGCGGCTGCCCGGCGCTCCAGCCGTTCGCCTACAGCGGGGCGACGCTGCAAGCGCAGCTTAGCACCGTCACCACCGAGTTTCTGGCCGACAGCGTGCGCGGCCTGCGCTACGACGCGCCGACCCACACGCTGGAGCTGTCGGCAATCATTCACTGGTTCGCCGGCGACTGGGCCGCCCCCGAGCGCATGCCGAGCCTGCTGGATCTGGCCCGCGGGCGGCTCCGCCCCGCGCTGGCCCTGCCGCAGCTACGCCCTTTTCTGCCCGCCGCCGTCCAAGATGCGCTCCGGCAGGGCGGCCAGCCGCGCATCGCCATGCTGCCCTACGACTGGGCGCTGAATCGCCTCGTCTAGCAAGGAGTCGCTATGCAATGTTCACGCTGTGGCGCCACGGTCGTTAGCCAGGCGCGCTTCTGCCCCGTCTGCGGCATGGCCCTGAGCGCCCCGCCCGCCACCGACACCGCCGCAACCGGCGTGGCCCGCATGTATGACGCCACCGTCATGCCGGCCACGCAGATCGCAGCCGACCCCAACGACCGCCCGACCAGCCGGCTGGCGCAGGTGACGGTGCTGCCACAAATCCGCCGCTGGTGGTGGAAAATCCTCCTGATCGGCATCGGTGTCTATCTGGCGGTCAACCAGGTGTTTGTCTCCACCAGCAACGTGTTCCTGCTGCCACAGCTGTTTGTGATCGGCACATTTCTAGTCCCGATCGTCTACATCGCCTATCTGTACGAGGACGGCACGCTCTATGACGTGCCGCTGTCCAAAGTCGCGCTGATCTTTTTCTTTGGCGGCGTCGTCGGCACGCTGGCGGCCTCGCTGCTGGAAAGCCGGCTGATCACCACCGACAGCAAGGGCGTGTTTGGGCAGCTGTCGTTTGTCAACGCCACGCTGGTCGGCATCAGCGAGGAGATTGCCAAGCTGATCGTGCTGGTGCCATTTATCGTCACCGCCCGCCGTCGCTACCCGACGATCATGCACGGCATTGTGCTCGGCGCGACCGCCGGCATGGGCTTTGCCGCCTTTGAGAGCATGGGCTACGCCTTCGCGCAGCTGATTCTCTCGGGCCACCCTGAGACCATGAATCAGATCATCCGGCTGCGGGCGCTGCTGGCGCCGCTGGGCCACGGCACCTGGACCGCCATCGTGGCCGCCGCAATCTGGCGCGAGGTTGTCAACGGCCGGCCGGCGCTCAACAGCAACGTGCTGGTGGCGTTTATCGCCGCAGTCGTGCTGCATCTGCTGTGGGATTTTTTGCCGCCGCTGGTGCTGGGTGGTCTGCCGGTGCTGCATATTATTCTGGGGCTGGTCGGGCTGCTGCTGCTGCGCTTTTTCCTGCTCGGTGCCAAAGGCCAGCAGGGCGCGGCCTACCAGGAGCGCAACCTGGCGACCGCGCTGCGGCTCTACGCCAGCGACCTCAAGCACACCTTCCGCGGGCGCTCGCGGCCGTAGCTGCGCACGCCGGGCGTGCAAGGGCGGCCACCGCGCGTGCCGTGGCCGCCCTTGCGTGTCGTCGCCGCTACTCGGCCTGGGCTAGCTCAACAATCACGGCGCCGGCCGTGACGGTCTGGCCGACCGCAAACGGCAGCTTCTCGACGACGCCGGCGTGGGGCGCGGCCAGTGTGTGCTCCATCTTCATCGCCTCCAGCACGACCAGCGGCTGATGCGCTGCCACGGTGTCACCGACGGCCACCAGCACGCTGATCACCGTGCCGGGCATCGGCGCGGTCAGCGCGGCGTGGCCGGGCGTGGCGGCGACGTTGGTCAGCAGATCATCGACGCTCAGGCCGGCCAGCGTTTCCAGCTGATAGGAGCGGCCGTTATACCCGACCGCCAGGGCAATGCCCTGCGCCGCCAGGTGCAGCCGCAGCTGCGCGCCGTCCAACCGCAGCACCAGCAGCGACTCGCGCCGTGTGACCACCGCGGCTGCATAGCGCTGCCCGGCAATCGTCGCCTGCCAGCCGTCCGCGGCCGCGCGCAGCTCAACATTGATGACCTCGCCGCCGCTGCGCAGCCGCACGGTCTGCGTCGCGCCGCCGAGCTGCCACAGCCCGGCCCACGGATCGGCGGTGGCTGGCTGCTCCGCCCGCCACAGCGCCGCCGCGATCAGCGCAGCCGCTGGCACCGCCTGTAGCTGCGCCAGCTGCTCGCTGATTGGCTGCACCGTCAGAAAGTCGGTGAAGGTGTCGCCGGCGGCAAACGCCGGGCTGGCCGCAATCGCCTGCAGCAGCGGGATGTTGGTGGTGACGCCCAGCACCGCGTATTCGGCCAGCGCCTGCTGCAGCCGCCGGATCGCCGTCGGGCGGTCGGGGGCGCTGACGATCAGCTTGGCCAGCATCGGGTCGTAGGCCGTCGTCACCTCGTCGCCGCTCGCCAGGCCGACATCGTTGCGCACGCCGGGGCCGCTCGGCGGCGCGAAGACGCTGACCAAGCCGACCGAGGGCAGCATCGCCACCGGGTCCTCGGCGTAAATCCGGGCCTCGATGGCGTGGCCGCGCAATGTTATGTCACCCTGCGTAAACGGCAGCCGCTCGCCGGCGGCGATCAGCAGCTGCAGATGCACCAGGTCGCGGCCGCTGACCAGCTCGGTGACGGGGTGCTCGACCTGCAGGCGGGTGTTCATCTCCAGGAAATAAAACTGGCCGGCGGCGTCTAGCATAAACTCGACCGTGCCGGCGTTGCTGTAGCCCACGGACTGCGCCGCCCGCACCGCCGCCGCGCCCATCGCCGCCCGCAGCTCGGGCGAGAGGACCGGCGAGGGCGCCTCCTCGATAATTTTCTGGTGGCGGCGCTGGATCGAACACTCGCGCTCGCCCAAGTACACCAAATTGCCGTGCTGATCGCCCAGCACCTGAATCTCGACGTGGCGGGCGCGCAGGATCAGGCGCTCCAGGAGCACCTGCGCGCTGCCAAAGGCCGCCTGGGCCTCGCGCTGCGCGCCGGCGAGCGCGGCCGCAAAGTCGGCCGGCTGGCTGACGGTGCGCATGCCCTTGCCGCCGCCGCCGGCGCTGGCCTTGATCAGCAGCGGATAGCCAATGCGGTCGGCCTCGGCCTGTAGGCGCTCCAGGCTCTGGTCGTCGCCGTCGTAGCCCGGCACGACCGGCACATCGTGGGCGATCGCCAGCCGCTTGGCCGCGATCTTCGATCCCATCTGCTCAATCGCCGTGGCCGAGGGGCCGACAAAGACAATCCCGGCGTCGGCGCAGGCCTGGGCAAAGTGCGCCCGCTCCGACAAAAAGCCGTAGCCAGGGTGGATCGCCTCAGCGCCGCTGGCTTTGGCGGCCTCCAGCAGCGCCGGCACCCGCAGGTAGCTCTGGGCCGCCGGCGTCGGGCCGATGAGGTAGGCCTCGTCGGCCACGCGCACATGAAGCGCGTCGCGGTCGGCCTCGCTGTAGACGGCGACCGTCGCAATGCCCAGCTCGCGGCAGGCGCGCATGATCCGCACCGCGATCTCGCCGCGGTTGGCAACTAGAAGTTTTTTAAAATACATCGCTCGTAGGCCGCGCTTGCCGAGCCAAACGGCTCGATCAACCAGACAACTCGCTGCTCCAGCTGGGTTTGCGTTTTTCCAAAAAGGCCCGCACGCCCTCCTGGCCCTCGGGGCTGGTCCGGGCGGCGGCGATGGCGGCGACGGTGTAGCGCGCGGCCTCATCCGCGGGCAGCGTGGCAAGCGCCGCGACCAGCGCTTTGGCCTGTGTCATCGCCGCCGGGCTGCTGGTCAGCAGATCGTCAACCACGCGCTTAATGACTTTGTCTAGCTCTTTGGCCGGCACCAGGTCGTGGAGCAGCCCGAGCGTGGCGGCGCGCTCGGCGCCGAAGCGGTGGCCTGACACAAACAGCGCCCGCGCCTGGCCCGCGCCGATCTTCGGCAGCACAAAGCGCGCGATGACCGCCGGGACCAGGCCAAGCTTGACCTCAGCGAAGCCAAACTTGGCCTCGGGGACGCCCACCGCAATGTCGCAGCAGGCCACGAGGCCCAGGCCGCCGCCGACCGCCGCGCCGTTGATCCGCCCGATCAGCGGCTGCGGCAGCGTGTTGATGCGCTCGTACATCGCGCTCATCCGCTCGGCGTCGGCCAGATTGTCGGCCGGCGAGTAGCTAAGGCTCTCCTGCATCCAGTTGAGGTCGGCGCCGGCGCAGAACGACGGCCCGGCGCCGGTCAGGATGACGATCCGCACGCTGCGATTCTGGGCCAGGCCGTCGAAGACCTGGTGCAGCTCGGCGATCATCGCCGGGTTGAAGGCGTTGTGAAAATCCGGGCGGTTCAGCGTCACCGTGGCGACCGGCCCGGCCTGCCCAAGCGTTATATGCTCCATGTCACATCCTAAATACGCCGAATTTGGCCGGCGCGACCGGCGCGTTGGCGGCCGCCGCCAGCGCCAGCGCCAGCGCGCGCCGAGTCTCGGTCGGGTCGAGAATGCCGTCGTCCCACAGCCGGGCGGATGAGTAGTAGGGGCTGCCCTCGGTCTCATACTTGTCGAGGATCGGCTGCATAAACTGCTGCTGCTCCTCGGGCGTCATGTCGGCGCCTTTGGCCTGTAGGCCGTCGCGGCGCACCGTCAAGAGCACGTTGGCGGCCTGCGTCCCGCCCATCACCGAAATCCGGCTGTTGGGCCACATCCACAAGAGGCGCGGGCTGTAGGCGCGGCCAGCCATGCCGTAGTTGCCGGCGCCAAACGAGCCGCCGATCATCACCGTTAGCTTCGGCACCGGAGCGTTGGAGACCGCCATCACCAGCTTGGCGCCGTCTTTGGCGATGCCGCCGTTCTCGTACTCTTTGCCGATCATAAAGCCGGTGATGTTCTGGAGAAATAAGAGCGGGATGCCGCGCTGCACACACAGCTCGATGAAATGCGCGCCCTTCAGCGAGCTTTCACTGAACAGAATGCCGTTATTGGCGATGATCCCGACGGGAATGCCGTGCAAGTGCGCCCAGCCGCAGACCAGCGTCGTGCCATAGCGCGCCTTGAACTCGTCGAAGCGGCTGCCGTCAACCAGGCGGGCGATCACCTCGCGCACATCGTACTGCTTGCGCGGGTCGGCCGGCAGCACGCCGTACAGCTCGGCCGGGTCATACCGTGGCTCCTCGCTGCTGGCCAGCGGCCACGGCTGCAGCTTGGCGCGGTTGAGGTTGCTGACGATCTGCCGGACCAGCGCCAGCGCATGCTCGTCGTTCTCGGCCAGATAGTCGGCGACGCCTGACAGCCGGGTATGCACATCGGCGCCGCCCAGCTCCTCGGCGGTCACGTCCTCGCCGGTCGCGGCCTTGACCAGCGGCGGCCCGCCCAGAAAAATCGTGCCGCTGTCGCGGACGATCACGACCTCATCGCTCATCGCCGGCACATACGCGCCGCCGGCCGTGCACGAGCCCATCACCGCGGCGATCTGCGGGATGCCGGTAGCCGACATCTGGGCCTGATTGTAGAAAATGCGGCCGAAATGGTCGCGGTCGGGAAATACCTCGGCCTGGAGCGGCAGAAAGGCGCCGCCCGAGTTCGACCAGGTAGATGCAGGGCAGGTTGTTTTGCTGGGCGATCTCCTGGGCGCGCAGGTGCTTTTTGACCGTCAGCGGATAGTAGGTGCCGCCCTTGACCGTCGCGTCGTTGGCGACGATCACGACCTCCTGGCCCATGACGCGGCCAATGCCGGTGACGACGCCGGCGGCCGGCACCGCGTCGTCGTAGACCTCGTGGGCCGCCAGCGGCGACAGCTCTAGGAATGCGGTGTCGGGATCGATGAGCCGGGCAATGCGGTCGCGGACAAACAGCTTGCCGCGGGCCTCGTGCTTGGCGCGGGCCGCAGCGCCGCCGGCCTGAGCCTGCTCGATCCGCGCTCGCAGGTCGGCGGCCAGCGCGCGGTGATGCGCCTGATTGGCCTGAAATTCGGCGCTTTTGGTGTCGAGATGAGATTGAATAACTGGCATGCACTCTTCACAGTTGCGCCGACCAGCAGGCTGATCGGCGATGAAAAACGGCGGCGTGGGCGGGCTAGGCGGCGGCGGCGACGCCCAGCTGGTGCGGCTGGCCGTCGGGGATGTGGCCGCAGATGCCAGCCTTCATGGTCTGGCCCGGCAGCTCGCGGCCCAGCATGTCCTGGGTCATCAGCGCGGCGTCCACCAGCTTGGGCAGGTCGATGTTGGTGGCAATGCCCATCTCGTGGAGCATATGGACCAAGTCCTCGGAGCAGACGTTGCCAGGCGCGCCGGGCGCAAACGGGCAGCCGCCAATGCCGCCGATGCTGGCGTCGAAGCGGTCAACGCCGACCTCCAGGGCCGCCAGGATGTTGGCCAGGCCGGCACCGCGGGCGCTGTGCGGGTGAAAGCGCACGGCATCATTGGGGAAGCGAGCACGAAACTGCAAAAACGACTCGCGGACCAGCCGCGGGTGGGCCATGCCGGTCGTGTCGCCCAGCGTGATCTGCGCCGCGCCCATCCTGAGCAGCCGCGCCGACAGATCCAGGACGCGCTCGAAGCTGACCTCGCCCTCGAACGGGCAGCCGAACGCCACCGACAGCACGGCGTCAAAGGTTTTGCCGGCGCCGCGCACGATCTGCGCGATCTCGGCGGCCTGCGCCAGCGACTCGGCGATGGTCATGTTGACGTTGCTGCGGTTGTGCAACTCCGAGGCGCTCAGAAATACCTGGACTGCGTCGGCCTGCGCGGCAATCGCGCGGCGGGCGCCCACAGCGTTCGGCGCAATCGCCGAGTAGACGATGCCCGGCCGACGGGTGATGCCGGCGAACACCTCGGGGGCGTCGGCCATCTGCGGCACCGAGCGCGGATGAACAAACGAGGCCGCCTCGATCTCCGGCAGCCCGGTCGCCGAAAGCGCATCGATCAGCCGAATTTTATCGGGCGTGGGGAGGATAAAATCTTCATTTTGAAGGCCGTCGCGCGGCCCAACCTCGCGGATATACACGCGCTCCGGGAGCGTGTAGGCGAGGCGGCTTAAGCCGTTGTTCGCATCATCGCGATATCCTTTGTTGCTGCTGTGAGCGTATGGTAACAGAAAAGTTTAGCGCCGGTCAACGCTGACCGGCGCCGTTTTAGACGACCAGCACCTCCTGGTAGATGCCAAAGACCACGCGCAGCACGTCGCAGATCTCGCCCAGCGTGGCGTAGGCCCGCACCGCGTCCAGGATCGGATACATCAGGTTGGCCTCGCCCAGCGCCGCCTCGCGCAGCGCCGCCAGCCGCGCGGCCACCACGTCGGCGTCGCGGCTCTGGCGCACGCCGTTCAGCCGCGCCAGATGCTTGGCCTCGCCCTCGGGGTCCATCGCCAGCAGCGGAATCTCCAGCGGCTCGGGCGTGGCGTACTTGTTGACGCCGACAATCGCGCGGCCGCCGCTGTCGACCTCGCGCTGGAAGCGATAGGCCAACTCGGCGATCTCGCGCTGAATCCAGCCGCGCTCCAGCGCCTCCTCCATGCCGCCCAGGTCGTCAATCCGCCGGAAATAGTCGAGGCACTGCCGCTCCATCTCGTCGGTCAGCGCCTCAACGAAGAACGAGCCGCCGAGCGGATCGACGGTGTTGGTGACGCCCAACTCCTCGGCGATGACCTGCTGGGTCCGCAGCGCAATCGTCACTGCCTTCTCCGACGGCAGCGCCAGCGCCTCATCCATGCCGTCGGTGTGGAGCGACTGGGTGCCGCCCAGCACGCCGGCCAGCGCCTGGATCGCGACGCGCACAATGTTGATCTCGGGCTGCTGGGCCGTCAGCGAGACGCCGGCGGTCTGGGTGTGAAAGCGCAGCCACCACGAGCGCGGCTGCTGGGCGCCGAACACCTCGCGCATCTGCCGCGCCCAGATGCGGCGGGCCGCGCGATACTTGGCGATCTCCTCGAAAAAATCATTGTGGGCGTTGAAAAAAAACGACAGCCGCGGCGCGAAGCTATCAATGTCGAGGCCGCGCTTCAGCGCCGCCCGCACGTAGGCCAGGCCGTTGCCCAGCGTAAACGCCAGCTCCTGCGCCGCCGTCGCGCCGGCCTCGCGGATGTGGTAGCCCGAGATCGAAACTGGGTTCCACTTCGGCATATGTTTGGTCGCAAACTCAATCGTGTCGACCACCAGCCGCATCGACGGGCTGATCGGAAAAATATACTCGTTCTGGGCGGCGTACTCTTTCAGAATATCGTTTTGCAGCGTGCCGCCAAGCTGGGCCATCGGGATGCCGCGCTTTTCAGCGGCGGCGATGTACATCGCCCAGATCACAATCGCCGGCGAGTTGATCGTCATCGAAGTCGTGACCTGCTCGACCGGGATGCCGTCGAAGAGCACCTCCATGTCGGCCAGCGACGAGATCGCCACGCCGCACTTGCCAAACTCGCCCTCGACCAGCGGGTGATCGGTGTCGCGGCCGTAGAGCGTCGGCATATCAAAGGCGACGCTCAGGCCGGTCTGGCCCTGGCTGAGCAAATATTTGAAGCGCGCGTTGGTCTCCTCGGCGGTGCCGAAGCCGGCGAACATGCGCATCGTCCACAGCTTGCCGCGGTAGCCGGTCGGGTGAATGCCGCGGGTGTAGGGATACTGGCCGGGAAAGCCAATATCGTTGAGCGCGTCGTTGTCGGCGAGGTCGGCGGCGGTATAGACGCGGCGGATCGGCTCGCCCGAAATCGTCGAAAAGCCGACGTTGCGGTCAGGCTCGGGGGCTTTGGCCAGCGCAGGCGCGAGGGCGGTTTCTTCCCACTGGAGCTGCGCTTGCACATAGGTCGCGCGGTCCTCGAACATCGTTGTTCTCCTTAAGCACAAGCGGGGCAGCGCCACGCTGCCCCCATTCTACCATTTGCGCCGCTCGCTACTCGCCGGTGGTGCGGACCGGCGGCCAGCTCAGGACCAAGACGCCCAGCGCCGCGCCGAGGATCGCGCCCCAGATCGCGCCGGTGAGATATTGGCCGGTCAGGGTGGCCAGCAGCACACACAGCAGCGCGCCGAAGATCGCGCCGATCACCGCGCGGAGCAGATAGGCCTGCGGCGAGACCGCGTCGTCCTCGATCACGCGGCTCTTGGGTAGCGCCGGGACGCGGGCGCCCGAGACCACTGGCTTGGCCGGCGGCGGAGTCGCCGTGGTCGTTGTTGCCGGCGTGGCGGGCGCGGCGGCGACCGGCGCAACCACGGCGGGCGCGCCCTGCTTGGCGGCGTTGGCGGCGCGGATCGCCTCCAGCTTGGCCTTTTTCTCGTCCGACATATTGGCGCCCGCGGCGGGCGTCGCGGCGGCTGTCACCGCCGGCGCGGCGGGCGCGGCGGCCGTCACGGCGGCGACCGGCGCGGCCGGGGCGTCGCCCTCGGCAGCTTTTTTGGCGGCGTTGGCGGCGCGGATCGCCTCCAGCTTGGCCAGCTTCTCGGGGGTCATTCCTTTGTCGTTGGGCATGTCATCCTCTCACGTCGCGGGCTAGTGTAGCAGATTGTCGGGCGGCGCTGCGCCCGCTAGGTCGTCGCGGCCAGCTCGCCCAGCTCGTGGCGAGCGATGACCATGCGCTGAATCTCGCTGGTGCCCTCGCCGATGGTCAGCAGGCGGGTGTCGCGGTAGTGGCGCTCGACCGGAAACTCCGACGAGTAGCCGTTGCCGCCCAGCACCTGGATCGCGTCGCGGCAGATTTTCTCGCTGGCCTCGGTGGCGTAGAGCTTGGCAATCGCCGCCAGCTTCGAGAACGGCTGCTTTTGGTCTTTGAGATGCGCCGCTTTGAGCACCAGCAGCCGCGAGGCCTCCAGGCCGACTGCCATGTCGGCGATCATGTTGGAGATCGACTGGTAGGCGCCGATCGGCTTGCCCATCGACTCGCGCTCGCGGGCGTACTGCACAGCCACGTCCATCGCCGCCTGGGCGTGGCCGATGGCCTGCGCCGCCACGGTGATGCGGCCGCCGTCCAAAATCTGCAGGAACTGCGCGAAGCCGCGGCCGCGCTCGCCCAGCAGATTCTCCTGCGGGACGCGCACATCGTTCAAAAACACCGCCGTGCTCATCGAGCCGCGCAGGCCCATCTTCGGCTCGTGCTTGCCAAACGACAGGCCGGGCGTGTCGCGCGGGACGATCAGGCACGAGATGCCGCGCTTGCCCTTGTCCTTATCAGTGAGGGCGGTGACGATGATATGGCCGGCGATGGGCGCGTTGGTGATCCACATTTTCTCGCCGTTGATCACCCAGTCGCCCCCGTCCAGGCGGGCGGTGGTGCGCGTCGCGCCGGCATCGGAGCCGGCGTGCGGTTCGGTCAGGCCGAAGGCCGCGAGGTACTCGCCTTTGGCGGCCGGCACCAGGAAGCGCTGCTTCTGCTCCTCGCTGCCAAACAGCGCCAGCGGCATCGAGCCGAGGCCGACGTGGGCCAGGTAGGCCAGCGCCGTCGAGCCGCAGGCTTTGGCAATCTCCTCGACGGCCAGCGCCATGCTGACGGTGTCGGCGTCGGCGCCGCCGTACTGCTCGGGGAATGGCAGACCGAGCAAGCCCAGACCGGCCATCTGCCGAAACGTCTCGTGCGGAAACTCGCCGGTCTCATCGGTGTGCTTGGCACGCGGCGCGATCTCGCGCTGGGCAAAGTCGCGCACGGTTTGCTGAATAAATTGTTGCTCGTCGGTCAGTTGAAAGTCCACAGCAGCCCTCCACAGCGAGGCGACGTTGCCCCGCGTGAATTATATCACAGCCAATTTCTGGGCGGCTGGGCGCTGGCAGCTACGGACTCTCAGCTGGCTCGTCGCCGAGCCGGGTTAGTGCAACGGTGGAGCGGTGCAGCCAGCGCGGGCTGCCCTCGCGCCGCGATAAGAGCCGCAGCCAGTCGCCGCGGACCTCGGCGATCATCAGGACGCGGCCCTGCGGGATCGTGCGGACGACGGAATACTGCGCGCCCGGCCCCGAGCGGATGTTGGCAATGGTGGCGGTGATCGTCGCGCGGAACTCGGGGAGCGCGGGCGGGGCCGGCCAGCCGGCGGCGGGGCGGGCGGCCAGAAAGCGCAGCAGGCCCTGAGCCACTGCCTGCGCCAGTCGGTCGGGCTGCTGGATCAGCAGGCGGCGGTCTGACGGGCTGGTCAGGTAGCCCAGCTCCAGGATCGCGCCCGGCGTCGTCGGCGCAATGGCGTGGTCGAAGCGGCCGCTGGCAAAGGCGTAGTAGCCGCGCATCCCCGAGCTGATATGCTCGGCGTCCCAGCGCAGCCCGGTGGCTGGGCCATAGGCGGCCCGCAGCTGATCGACGAGCGCCACGCCGGCCTCCCACTCGCTCCAGTGGGTCGCGATCTTGAAGCCGCTGGTGCTGGCGCTGGCGCTGCCGTCGGTGTGGAGCGCCACAAAGGCATCGGCCTGGTAGCCCACCGGCACGGTCGCCGGCAGAATATCCACCGTGACGCCGGCCTGCTGGAGATAGACGGCGGCGCGCTCGGCGATCACGCGCGCCACGTCTGGCTCGCGGTAGCCGCCGCCGCTGGAGCCGGTGCTGCCGCGCAGCCGGGCCAGCTCATCGGGCAGCGCGGCGCTCTGCCAGTGGCCAACTTGGAGGCCGACGCGGCGCGTGGCGGCGTGGGCGGGGGTTGGAAGCAAGCTCAGCAGGGCGATGAGCAGGGCAAAAAAGCGGAGGCGGCGCATCAGTGCAGTCCTTTGCGTGCGGCCGGGCAAGCAGGGCGCGGCCTATGATGAGGCTGAGATCATAACACGCCGGCCGCAAAAGTGGGCCTGGTGTGTGCCGCACTATACGTAGCCGGACGCGCCCGCGGGGCGGCGGAGTAAGACGGAGGGCAGATGATTACCGGCACAGGCGTGCAGGAGCGGATCGTCATTACCTGGGCTGAGCGGCTGGATCGCCAGCCGCTGTCGTGGCCGGGCTTTCCGGCCGGCGCGGACGAGTACGATCTGACCACCGTGAGCTGTCCGTGCCGCACCGGCGGCGTGCTGGTCAATGGGCACGCGATTGCCGGCGAGGTGCGGCTGCGCCACAGCGCCGGCATGCAGAGCACGGCGTTCCTAGCGCTGGCCGAAACCTGGGTCGGGCCACGACCGCGGGGCAGCGCGTAGCTGTAGCCGTGGCCGGTGCGCCGCAGCATGGTTGGCGGCCGCCGCTAGCGCTCGTCGAGCATCGCCTCGATCTGGGCGTCGGTCAGCTTACGGCCGTCCTGCCGCCGCGCAATGTCCATGACATCATTAAATTCGGTGAAGTAGATCCAGACCTCGCCATCCACCGTGCCGGCGGCGACCTTATGGCCGTCGGGCGTCCAGTCCACGGTCCAGAAGCCCGACGTGGGTCCGGTCAGGACCGCGGTGGTGCGGCGTTGCCCGAGGTCCCAGACCCGCACCGTGCGATCATCGGAGCTGGTGGCGAGCGCGTGGCTATTGGGCTGCCAGCGCACCGAGTTGACCGCCAGCTTGTAGTCGGTCAGGACCTCGGCGGCCGGGCCAAAGGTTTTAGCATCCCACAGCCGGACCGTTTTATCCTGGCTGGCCGACGCGAGCCAGCGGCCGTCGGGACTCCAGCTGACACCCCAGACCCGCCCGTTATGGCCACTGTAGGTGCCGAGCGGCTGCAGCGTGGTAGCGTTGAGGACCAGGATGTCGCCGTCGGTGCCGCCCAGCGCCAGCCGTGCGCCATCGCTGCTCCAGTCAACCGACAAAAAGCGCGCCGCGCCGCCGTCATACGTGCGCAGCAGCCGCCCGCCGCTGGGGTCGAACACCCGCACGCTGCCCTCCAGCGAGGCCACCGCCAGCTCGGTGCCATCGGGCCGCCAGGCCAGCTGGTAGCCGCCGCGATCAGCGCTAGCCAGCGTGGTGGTTACGCCGGCGCCCCACACCAGCACGCTGCCATCACGGCTTTCTTTGGGCGCCACGATAAACGCCAGCCGGTCATCCACCGGACTCCACTTCACATCGTGGAGGTAGGCGCCGGGGCGGCGCCAGACGGTCCTGTCGAGATGCGTCTGCTCATCCCACACCGTCAGGCTACCCTCGTAGCCGGCCGAGGCCAGCTGTTGGCCCGTCCGATCCCACGCCAGCGCCCGCGCCTCGCCCCCGTGATCTTTGAGGACGATGACGCTTTCGTTGGGCCGGGCATCATAGATCCGCACCTCATGATCGGCCGCGACCGTCACGATTTGATGGCCATCGGGACTCCAGGCCGTGCCAAAGACCCAGTCGGAGTGGCCGGTCAGCACCAGCTCGGCGTTGCCGTCGCGCGTATTCCAGATGCGCACCGTCGTATCAAATGAGGCCGAGGCCAGATGCAGGCCGTCGCTGCTCCAAGCGACGCTGTTCACCGACAGCGCGTGGCCGACCAGCGTATCCGTGCTGGGGCCGCCGCTGGCATTCCACAGCCGGACCTCGCCGTCATTGCAGCCGCTGGCCAGCACGCGGCCGTCGGGCCGCCAGGCCACACTCAGCACCTGGTCGCTGTGGCCGCGCAGCACCACCGCCGGCGATGGGATGCAGGTCGCGTCACGGGCCTGCCGCAGGTCGCCCGGCAGCTGACCCACGCTCGGTGTAAGCGAACGATAGGCACACGAACTGGGCGTCAGCGCCAGCAGATCGGCGGTCTGCCAGATGCGGATCAGTGTGTCGTCGGCGCCGTAGGCCAGCCGGTCGCCGCTGGGACTCCAGGCCAGGCTGTTGATCTCACCAGTCTGCTCGTCCACGATCATCGCGGTGCGGTCAGTGGTCAGGTCCCAGATGCGCAGCGTATTATCGCGGCCGCTCGATGCCAGCCAGCGGCCGCCGGGATGCCAGGCCACCTCGCCCACGCCGTCGGTGTGGCCGATCAGGAAGCGGCTATGCTTGATCTCGGCCGCCGATAGGTCGCGCAGGTCCCAGATCTGAATTGTCTGGTCCGAGGAGGCCGAGGCTAGCGCGGTGCCATCGGGACTCCAGACGACGGTTTTCACAGTGCCACGGTGGCCGACGAGCTTGGTCTGCACCTTGCCCGTTGCCACATCCCAGATCAAGATTGCGCCGCTCTGGTCGCTAGTCGCCAGATATTTGCCATCGGGCCGCCAGGCGGCGCCCCAGACCTCGGCGGTGTGGCCGCTGAGCAGCCGCACGGTGTGGTTCGCCAGCAGCGCCTGACGCACCATATTCTCGGCCTGTGAGGTGGCCGAGGTAGTGTAGGCTTTGACTGCCAGCGCCAGGCTGGTCTCAGTGTCGGTCTCCAGGTAGCGCGCGGCGTCAGCCGAGAGGGCCAGTGACTGCGCGATCCGCCGCTGCTTGTTGGCCGCATAGTAAAGATAAAAGCCGGTCAGGGCAAAGAGGACGGCGATCACGCCGGCGCCGCCGAAGAGCCAAACGCGCAGCCGTAGCCGGCGGGCAGCCTCGGCCTCCAGCTTGGCGCGTATGGTGGCGGCCTCGGCCAGCGCCTGAGCCTGGGCCAGCTCGTGCTGGCGGGCCGCAGCGTCGGCGGCCACCTCGGCGGCGACTGCGGCCCGGCTGGCCGCTATAAAATCGCTGATCGCCTGGTCATAGCCTAGGTCGGCGCCGTCCGCCAACTCGATCCAGCGCACCGCCTCCAGCAGCTCGATCTCATCCAGCAGGCCGCCGGCGCCGCTGCCGAGGCGCATCCACTCGGCGGCCTTGTCGGCCAGGCGGCGGCGAATCTGCTCGCTCGCGCGGCGGTCATTGATCCAGCCCTGCAGCGTCGGCCAGCCGGTGATCAGCGCCTCGTGGGCGATGTCCACCCGCGGATCGCCGCGCTCCTCGCCGCTGAGCGTCAGCAGCGCGTTGTCGGTCAGGCGCTTGAGGGTCTGGGCCAGCAGCTGGGCGTCGTCGCCGCGCACGCGCAGGTCGCTGAGGCGCTGCTGGCGGCGGGTGTCGGCGCGGCCCTCGCCGAACTGCACCAGCCGCAAAAACGTGCGGCGGGCCAGCGCCTGCTGCGGCTCGCTCAGCGTGGCCAGCGTCGCGTCGGCGCGGCGAGCCATCGCCACCTGGAGGCCGGTGACGCCGTGGCCGTGGTAGGCGGCGTTGGGCAGCACCAGCGCCTCGTAGGCCGTCACCGGCAGAAAGCGCCGCTGCAGCCGCTCCCACAGCAGCACCAGCGTCTCCTGGACCAGCGGCAGCACGCCCGGCTCGCCGGCCGCGTCGGCGGTCAGCCGCTCGACCAGCGCGGTCTCGACGAAGACGCCGGCATCCTCGGCCGGCCGCACGATGGCGCGCCGCAGGCCCTGGTCGGTCAGCGGCACCACCTCGACGCGGTGCGACTGAATCTCGGGCCACAGCGCCGAGGTCATCAGGTCGGGGTAGAAGTCGGCGCGCACTGTCAGGATTACGAAGCAGCGCGGCGTCTGGGCCAGCCGCAACAGCACCTGCGCAAACAGCTCGGCCTCGTCGGGCGCCAGCGCCCAGGTCTCCTCCAGCTGATCGACGACCACCAGCAGCCGCTGGGCGTCGGGGTCGCTGGCCAGCAGCGCCGTGAGGTTGGCGAGCGGGTCGATGGGGTTGCCAGCCAGCGCCGTCGCCAGGTTGACCAGCGGCATAGCGCCGGGCCGCAGCGTCCGCACCAGCCAGCTGCCCGGCCCGAACGCCCCGCTGGCCCGCAGCCGCGGCAGCACGCCGGCGAAAACCAGCGACGATTTGCCGCTCCCCGAGCGCCCGATCACCGTCAGGAATGGGTACAGCCGCAGCCGATCCAGCACATCCTGAATCTCGTCGTCGCGGCCAAAAAAGCGCCGGGCGTCGGCCTCGGCGAACGGCACCATGCCCTGGTACGGGCAGGGCGGCAGCGGCGGCGGCCCCGCCAGCGCCACCTCCAGCGAGTCCGACAGCCGCGCGATGGCCGTCTCCCACTCGTCGGGGTCGGTGGCGTCGAGCGCCGTCAGCATCGCCAGCCGCGGCGGCAGCGTGACCTGCCGCAGGATCAGCGGCACAATCGGCCAGGTCGCCAACTCCAGGCCGTAGCTCTGGGCCAGCACATCCAAAAAAGCCGTGAAATCGTCCGACAAATATGCCGGCGACAGAATCAGCAGCGTGCGCTGGCTTTGCTTGACCGCCCGCTCGAACTCCAGCACGCGGGGCGCGCCGAGCGTAAACAGGCTCTCGGTGAAGCAGCGCACGCCGGCCTGCCGCAGCGTCTGAAGCAGGTAGCCGTCTACCCAGGCGCGGTCATCGGCGGCGTGAGCGATAAAAAGATCATAAGGCTGCGGCGATGCCATAGCAGGTCCTGAACGTGGGAATTGGGCTGAGTGGCCGAAATTATAGCAGGTCGTAGGCGGCGAGGAGCCGAACGAGGAGTAGACCTGCCATTGCTACAGATGAGTCCGCCGAGACCGCAGCGATACAGCAAAGGAGCAACCGATGAACGAGCTTGATCCGCGCCGCCGGGCGCAGCACACCGGCGCTGAGCCGATCCACGCTGACGGCTTCCCGCTCGGGCCGACGATTGGCAGCTTTTGGCAGTGGGCGTTCTCCGATGTCGTGACCAACACCACCCGCGGCATCTTGGCCGAGTATCTGGTGGCGTGCGATCTGGGCGTGGCGCACGGCATCCGCGGCGTCTGGGAAAACTTCGACCTGATCACCGCCACAGGTATCACCGTCGAGGTTAAATCAACCGCCTATCTCCAGAGCTGGAAGCAGCGCGCGCTCAGCCGACTCGAATGGACAATTGGGCCAACGAAAGCCTGGAATGCAGAGACGATGGAGTCGGCGGTGACCAGCCAGCGCCAAGCGCAGGTCTACGTCTTTGCGCTGCTGCATGTCACCGACAAAGCGCTGCTTGACCCACTGAATGTGAGCCAGTGGACGTTTTATGTTGTGCCGACGACGGTATTTGACACCCACCATCCGACGCAGAAGAAAATCTCGCACGCGGTGCTCAGGCGACTGCCGCACCGTGAGGCGCGCTTCGGCGGCATTGCGGCGGCCATTGGTGAGATCGTCGCTCGCGGCGCTGAACCCGCCAGCATGTGAGCGCCACGAGCTACAGCCACCAGACCGGCCAGCCACTCGCCGTCTGCCACTCGGCGATGCGCTCGCGCAGCTGTGGCGTGGCGCCAGCGCCGGCGATGGCCAGCCCGGCGCCGCCGTGGCGCTCGATGCTGGCGAGGTTGGCAGCGAGCTGCTCGGCGGTGACGAGCCAGACGACGGCGGCGAGGCCCTCGTAGCGCAGCGGGTCAAGCGCGACGCCCCACGGCGCGAGCACGGTCCAGCGCGGCGTGACCTGCGCGTAGGCCGGCGCCGGCTCGCGCTGCCGAAAGACCGCCACCCGGTCGAGGTAGCCGATGCTGTGCGGCCAGCTGTCGTGCAGCGCCCGCAGCTCGGCGGGCGGCGGCGCGGCCATGCAGACAACATCCCAGTAAATCGTCGGGTTGGCGCGGGCGAGCGGCGCGACCACGGCGTGCAGTGCGGCGGCGTCCCAGCCATGCAGGTACAGCGTGACGTGCGCGGCCAGCTCGGCGGCCAGCGCCGCGCCCAGCGCCGGCCAGTCGGCGCCGGCGGCGCAGTGGGCGGCCAGCGCCGTGATCCAGCCGCCCGCGCCCTCACTGCGCCCAACTACGGCGAGCGGCGCGGCCGGCGCAGCAAGACCCGCGGCATCAAGCACGATCTCAGGCATGCCCTCGACCGCCGCCGGGTCGAAGCCGGCCTGCTCCTTCAGCTCCCAGCGTAGCGCCCGCAGCGTCGGCCAGTCCAGCTCGTTGTTGGCCAGAATATAGTAGGGCGGTCGATCTTGAAATACCAGCCTGTGCTCGGCGGCCCGCTCGCGCACGACGGTGCCGGGCAGCACCTGGAGCACAAACACATCATACGGCCCCAGCCGCTCCTCGCGCAGCCACTGCAGCGTGTACTCGACGCCGGCCACGTCATCGCCCGGCAGCCCCAGGATCACATCAAGCAGCACCTCGATGCCGTGGTCGTAGAGGCGGCGGGTGCCGGCGGCCCACTTCGCCAGGTCGGTGCGCCGCTCGACCGCCGCCAGCGCCGCGGGGTTGGCCGACTGTAGCCCGACCTCGGCGGCGTACAGCCCGGCGTCGACCAGCGCCGCAACCGCCGCATCGCCCAGATGCTCGCCGCGCAGTTCGGCGTAGAAGCGCAGTGCGCCCGCGGGGTTGAGCTGCGCCAGCGCGGCCATCAGCGGCCGAAAATACGGCAGCAGGTTCAGGTTGGCCTCGACAAAATGGATCGTCGTGACGCCCTGTTGCTGCGCCCAGGCCACCTCGGCGGCGACGCGCTCGGCCGGAAACAGCCGGCTGCCGAGCTTGGACCCCATATTCCGGCCGTATAGGCAGAAGGTGCAGCGGTAGGGACACCAGCGTGAGCATTCGATGAACGCGGTGTCGCCGGGCCGCAGCGGCAAGTAGCCGGCCAAAAACGGCGAGGGGACGACCGACAGATCGGCCAGCCCGGCGCGTGGCGGCGTGATGACCAGCTCGCCGGCCGCTTTAAAGGCAATGCCGGCTACACTGTGCAGCGGCGACGGCCCCACGAGCGGCAGCGCATCGGCCGCGAGCTGCGCGGCTGGCGCCGCAAAGCAGCCGAGCAGCTCGGCAAACGTTTGCTCGCCCTCGCCCAGCACCGCCACGTCGACGGCCGGATGCTCCAGCACCCAGCGGTTATCGCGCTGCACCTCCGGCCCGCCGACGATGACTACGATCTCGGGCCGCTGGGCTTTGATTAGCCCGAGCAGGTGCAGGCTGCGCTCGCTGTTCCAGGTGTACAGCGACACGCCCAGCAGTGTCGGCTGCGCGGCCAGCACGGCGGCGACCAGCGCCGCATCGCCGGCGGCATCGGTGACGGCGCGTGGCAAAATCGTAAGCTGCCAGTCATCGAGCAGGCCCTGCGCGGCGGCGTAGGCCACCAGGTAGCCGGCCGCCAGCGGCACGTTGGCCTGTGGATTGTTCGGGACCGGCAGCTGAAATAAGACGGCGTGTGGTTGCATGAGTTTCTCAACACAAACGGACGCCTCGCAGCGTCCGTCGGGGGTTTGGGGCGGCGCCGGCGCTAGGGCTTGATCGTCTGCGCCACCAGCGCTAGCAGCGCGTCAGGGTCGAAGGGCTTGGGGATACAGCCAGCGGCGCCCAGCTCGGTCACCTTGCCGCCCAGGCCATCCATGCCCGACACCAGCACCACCGGAATCCGCGAGGTCGCGGCGCGCTCGCGCAGGAGGTTGAGGACCACGCCGCCGCTCAACGCCGGCATCATCAGGTCGAGCAGAATGAGGCCCGGCCGCTCGGCGTAGGCCACCGCCACGGCGTCCATCGGGTTTGAGACCAGATAAATATCGTAGCCGGCATCCTGAAGCAGATCACCAATCATCGAGAGAATCGCCAGATCATCATCCACCACCATCACCGAGCGCGCCATGCCAAACTCCTGTGTCGCGGCGGGGAACCGCCGAGCAGCTTGAGGGTGAGCCAGCCATGCCGCGGTCGCATGCGGCTGATCTGCGGCAACTATACCATAGCGCCGGCAAGCGCTTAGCCCATTACCTAGCAGCGACAATGCCGTCGGCGACGTGCTGGGCCAGCGCCATGATCGTGAGCATCGGGTTCACGCCTGAGGCGGTCGGGAATAAGCTACCGTCGGCCACAAACAGCCCGGCCACATCCCAGACCGCGCCGCGCTCATCGCAGACCGCCGCGCGGCGGTCGCTGCCAATGCGGCAGGTGCCCATCTGATGGGCGCTAAAAATCGTCAGCCAGTGGCGGTCGACCGGCTCGCGCGCGACCGCCGCCAGAAAGCGCGCGACGGTCGCGGCGTCGACGCTGCGCGCGCGCTGCAGCTGCATCCGGCGGGTGTGCAGCGTCAGCACCTCATCGGCGCCGGCCGCCAGGTGAACGCGGGCGGCCTCGACCAGCCCGCGCTGGAGCGTGCGCCGCTCGGTGGTGCCCAGCTGGTAGCGGATGTGCGGCCGACCCTGCCGATCCACGGTCACGGTGCCGCCGGCGCGGTCGCGGGCGAGCACAATGATTGAGGCTTTGTGCTGGCTCAGGGCCAGCTCACGGCGATAGTGGGCGGCGCCAAACCACGGCGTCGCCATGCCGATCAGGCCCGGATGGGTCGGCGCAGTCTCCAGCTTGAAGCCGTAGCCATTATTTAGGCCGCCAAACTCATTGGAGAGCGCAGCCTGCGGCGGGCCGGCCCACGGCCGAATCGCAGCGGCATAGCGGCCCGAGACCGCCGTGGTTGGGTGCAGGTGCAGGTTACGGCCCAGTGCGGGCAGCGTGCAGCCCGAGCGCAGCAGCACCGCCGGCGAGTGGAGCGATCCGGCGGCGACAACCACGGTGCGACAGCGCACCGTCACCGGCCACTGGGCGCCGCTGGCGTCGGTGGCGGTGGCCAGGACGCCGGTGGCCACGCCGCCCGCAATGCAGATCCGGTCGGCGCGGCAGCCAGTGAGGATCAGCGCTGGCGCCGGGGCGACCTGGGCATCGCGCAAAAAGGTCTGGCTGCTGCCCTGCTTGGCGCCGGTCGGACAGCCAAACACACAGAAGCCGCAGCGCTCGGCCTCGCAGCCGCGGGCGTTGCGGGGCAGCGCCGCGACGTGGTAGCCCAGCCGCGCGCTGCCGACCGCCAGCGCCATATTGTTGGGGTACAGCACCGTCTCGGCGGTCCCGACGCCGATGCGGGCCGCGACCCGCTCAATCGCGCGCTCAAAGCCAGCGCCGGTAAAGAAGTCGTAGCCGGTCTGGCTGGCCCACTCGTCGCGCAGCGAGTCGGGCGGGCGCAGCGAGGTCTGCCAGTTGACCGTCGTGCCGCCGCCGAGCGTGCCGCCGGCCAGGATCGACACCGACAGATCGGCGGTGCTGGTCAGGCCCTGGTCAAGGTACAGCCGCTGCATGCCGTGCAGCTCGTCGGGCTGAAAGTCGGCGGGCTGCGCGCCGCCGCCGGCCTCCAGCACGGCCACGCGCCAGCCCGCCTGCGCGAGGGTCGCGGCCACGACCGCGCCGCCCGCGCCCGAGCCGATGACGCAGGCGTCCAGCTCCAGATCGAGCGGGCCGCTGACGGCGGTCAGGGCCAGCGGCGCGGCGGGCGCGGCGGGCGGCGCCGGCGCCTGGTAGCCGATGGCGGCCCAGGCTGGGTTGGGCGCGTCGGCCGCGTGGAGCGACAAAAACAAAAAGCCGGCCAGCCGCTTCGAGGGCCTGAAACGCCTGGCGCAGCAGCGGCACCGGATGGACCGCTAGCCGCTGCAGGAGCCGCTCGCACTCGGGCAGCGACAGCGCGACGACCGGCCGAGCCACGCCCACGAGCGGCACGAGCGCGGCCGGCTGGTCAAGGAGCTGTAAAAACTGCCGAAACTGCGCCTGCTGGTCGGCCGGCAGCGTTGCGAGCGCCTGGGCAAACGCCGCCGGCAGCGCCAGCGCCTCCGCTGACAGCGCGTAGATCGCTGAGGGATCAATGCCGGGCAGCGCGGGCAGCAGCGCCTCGCACAGCCGCGCCAGCGTGGCCGCCTCGCGCGCGCTGAGGGCCGGGCTACTCACGGGCCGCGTGCTCGGCCAGCAGGCCCTCGATCCGCGCCACGATCATGTCAATCGCAATCTGGTTCAGCCCGCCGCGCGGCACGATGATGTCGGCGTAGCGCTTGGTCGGCTCGACAAACTCCAGGTGCATGGGCCGCACGGTGTGCATGTACTGGTCAATCACCGCCCGCACCGCCCGGCCGCGCTCGATGATGTCGCGCTCCAGGCGGCGGATAAAGCGCAGGTCGGCGTCGGTGTCGACATAGATTTTGACATCCATTCGCTCGCGCAGCTGCTTGTCGGCGAAGATCAGAATGCCCTCGACCAGCACGACCGGATGGGGCAGCACGCGCTGAAGCATATCGAGGCGGTTGTGGGAGTTGAAGTTGTAGATCGGCACGTCGACCGGCTGCCCGGCGCACAGCGCATCAAGGTGCTGCCACAGCAGCTCATTGTCGAGCGAGTTGGGATGGTCGAAGTTGACCTGCGAGCGCTCCTCCAGCGACAGATGGCCGAGGTCGCGGTAGTACGAGTTGTGCTGAATAAAGGCGATCCGGTCGGGGCCGACGCGCTGCAGAATGGCCTGCGAGACTGTCGTCTTGCCCGAGCCGGTGCCGCCGGCCACGCCGATGATCAGGGGTCGCGGGTCGTGCATTGCTGCTCCTAGCGCGCCGGGATGGCCCGCACCAGCGCGAGCAGCTCATCCAGCGTCGGGTACATATAGATTGGCAGCGACTGGTGGGCGTAGACAATCGTGCCGCTCCGGTCGATCACATACACCCCGCCCAGCTGCCGCAGCTCGCCGACCATCGGCTCGGGCTTGACGAACGCGCCGGTCATAAACAGCGGCTTGCGCATAAACAGCACCGGCCCGACCACATCGTTGCGGCTGCCCTCATAGAGACCAAACGCATGGTAGGCCGAGCGGTCGGGGTTGGACAGCAGCGGGTAGGGCAGGCGGTAGCGGTTGCCAAAAATGCGCGTCTGGAGCGGGTCACCCTGCGTAATCCCGATAACCTCGGCGCCGGCATCGAGCACCTGGCGGTAGCCGTCGCGCAGCTCGACCAGGTGGTCGCGGCAGAACGCGCAGCCAAAATGGCGCAAAAAGGTCAAAATAATTGGCTGGCGCTCCCAGAAATGGTGGAGCGCCACCTTCTGGCCATTTTTGTCGATCAGATCGAGCTCGGGCGCAGGCTCCACAGACAATCCTTGCTAGCTCCCGCGGGCCACCGGGCAAGCGCGGCTGGGGGTTTGTGGTAGATCTAAACTATACACCACTTAGGGCGCGGCGTCATCGTCGGGCGGCAGCGCATCCAGGCGCCCGAGCACCCGCCGCGCCCGCACGCCGACCCCGACCAGCGCCGCCAGCGCCGCCAGCCACAGCAGCGCGATGACGCCGCGCAGCAGCACGGGGGCGCTCAGGGCCAGCACGGGGAAGCTACATAGCAGGGGCACGAGCAGCGCCGCGACGATCACAGCCGTGCGCAGCTGGCGCAGATAGAGGCTTCGCATAGAGTGCATTGTACCCAATGCTGGCGCGGGAGTCGCACCGCGCGGCCAACTCGTCTATAATCGCCCTGCACTTGTTCAAACTTCATGCACGGGGGGAGGTGAGTTTATGGAAACATGGCTGTTTTTGGCCGCCGCCGCTGTTGGCGCCGCCGGGCTATGGTACGGCTACAAGCGCCGCACCGGCAAGTAAGCGGCGCGGGCGGCGCTGCTGCGACGAGGTTGCAGCAGCGCCACTTTTATTTAAGGCTCGGGCTGAAATAAGCTGACGCCGGTCATATCGGCCGGCACTGCGAGGCCGAGCACGTCAAGGACCGTCGGCGCAATGTCGGCGAGCTTGCCACCGGCCCGCAGCGTCGCCTGGCGCAGCGGCGATTCGTCGGGGAGCAGCACGACGCACGGCACCGGGTTCGAGGTGTGCGCGGTGTGCGGCGCGCGGGTCAGCGGGTCGATCATCTGCTCGGCGTTGCCGTGGTCACAGGTGATCAGCATGCCGCCGCCGGCCGCCAGCGCCGCCGCCGCCACCTGGCCCAGCCCATCATCGACCACCGTGACCGCGGCGACCGTCGCTGCGAGCAGCCCGGTGTGGCCAACCATGTCGGGGTTGGCGTAGTTCATGATGATCACATCGTAGCGCCCGCTCGCAATCGCCTCGACCGCCGAGGCCGTCACCGCCGGCGCGCTCATCTCGGGCTGAAGGTCGTAGGTTGCGACGCGCGGCGACGGGACCAGCGCGCGCTCCTCGCCAGGAAACGGCGCCTCGCGGCCGCCGTTGATAAAAAACGTCACGTGGGCGTATTTTTCAGTCTCGGCGGTGTGAAACTGCGTCAGCCCGGCGTCGCTGATGACTTTGGCCAGCGGGTCGACGACATTTTTGGGCGGGAAGGCGACATGGACCGGCAAATCAGCGGCGTACTCGGTCAGCGTCACATAGTACAGGTCGTCGAGGAGCCGCGGCCGCTCGAAGCCGGCAAAGTCTGGCACGGTGATCGCGCGGGTCAGCTGCCGGCCGCGGTCGGTGCGAAAGTTGAAAAAGATCACCGAGTCGTCGATCCTTGATCGTCGCGACCGGCGCGCCGTCGCGCACCAGCACCGTCGGCAGCACAAACTCATCGGTGATGCCGGCGGCGTAGGCCGCCTCGATCACCGCGAGCGGCGCGGTGGCCTGCGGACCCACGCCGTCAACCAGCGCGGCGTAGGCTTTGGCGGTGCGATCCCAGCGCGTGTCGCGGTCCATCGCATAGTAGCGCCCGCTGACCGTCGCGATCTCGCCGACGCCCAGCTCGCGGCAGACGCCCAGCAGCTCGGTCATGAACGGCACCGCGCTCTGCGGCGGCGTATCGCGGCCATCCAGGAATGGATGGAGATAGACCGCCGTCAGCCCCTCGGCGGCGGCCAGGCGCAGCAGCGCGTAGAGGTGGTCGCTGTAGGCGTGGACGCCGCCCGGCCCCAGCAGGCCCAGCAGGTGCAGGCTGCCGCCGGTCTGCTTGGCGTGCTGGCAGGCCGCCAGCAGCTCGGCGTTGGTCAGCAGCGAGCCGTCGCGGACCGCCTCGCTGATCCGCGTCGAGTCCTGGTAGACCACGAAGCCGGCGCCGACGTTGAGGTGGCCGACCTCGCTGTTGCCCATCTGACCGGCCGGCAGCCCGACCGCCAGCCCCGAGGCCTCGACGGTCGTGTAGGGGTACAGCGTCCGCCAGGCCGACATATGGTGGGTGTCGGCCATCGCGATCGCGTTGCCATCGCTGTCCTCGCGGACGCCCCAGCCGTCAATCACACACACTACAAACGGTCGCGGTCGAGTCATGCTTGTTTATCCTTATTACTTAATTACCCGGACACTTTACCGGAATACCCGGACACTTTCCCAGAATACCCGGACACTTTTTAGTGCTTTGCCCGGACACTTTTAGCTCCACCCGGCGGGCGTTGGACCACACTGCCCAACCGCTACTCCCAACCATCCTATTCGATCTTAGAGCACCTATGGGAAATATCACAGGTGCTCGGTCAGCACCTCAGCGGGTGAATTTATACAGACAACAATTATTTGTTATATTCATATCTGTATAACCTTTGTCGGCTCCGCACTCTGGGAAGAAGCGTCCGGCCTCTCACCTGGTAGCACGTTTAGCATAGCCTAATCGTCAAATCCTGTTGGAGGATAGCCGATGCCAGGAGCGGCTCGCTCCTGGCATCGGCGCGCTAGGGATTGCGGAGCGGACTTTATGCAATCATGAGCTTTCCATGTCCGCGGAGTTGTTGCGTGACTCGTTCAATGACTAACTCGGTGATCATACGTTGGGCAGTTGCATTGACCCCAAGCTCTCTGTCAAATATATCCATAAGTCGTTGGGTGGCATACCAATCCCCACCTGTCTCATTCCATCACAATTTTCCAAAGGCTCCATTATCTTTGTAGACTGCTGCTGCTGGCCGGCGTGCAGCACACGACCAGTGGCAACGCCGCCATCGTCGCTATCAACTCAAAGGGCAATGATCTGATCTTCGCCGATCAGAGCTGCCAGGCCTGGGCCAAGCGGCTCGCCCTCAAGCCGCTGCGTGATCGCGATCTTGCGATGTACACCGCGCTGGGCTACCCTGCGCCGCCGACGCTGCAAAATTTCACTGCGTTTGTCCCACTGGCCCAGCGGCCTGACTGGGAATCGTCGCGGCCACCTGGCTTTCCGCGAACCATCGGCTACAAGCTCAGCTACAGCAGCGCCATCCGCCACGCCTGCTCGCCGAATGATGAGGACGAGCGCGGCTCCACCATCTTCACGCGACAGTGTATTGAAGAGGCGGCCGGCGCCTTTGCGGAGGAGTACGGCATTGAAACGCTGTCGCAGCTCGTTGACACCCTGGAGACCGAGTTCCTGACGCTGACCGGCGAGCGGGCGCGCTGGCGCAACCAGTTTCAATCAACGACGCTCGGAGCGGCCTTGCGTCAGCTCCGGGCAACCGAGCGCGACCTCGGGCCGATTCTGGGCCGCGCCGGAGAGAAAATCATGACATTTCCGGTGGAACTGCTGGCCAATGGTGGCGCCTGGGTCGTGGATGTGGCCCAGCTGCCGCAGCGCGCAGCCCACCCCGTGCTGGATGAGCTTATGAGGTCGTTCTGGAATGCAAAGGCCAATGGCATCATCCCGCACGAGCTTCCGCTCGTTTTAAAGGCGGCTGAGCAGGCTACAATCGGCAACTGAAGCGGCGGAATGCCAAAGACTGTTTGGCGTTTGGTCTGTGTTTGATGGTAACGACAGACGGGTTGCGAGTGGGCATGCGGGGCGGCGCAGTGCGCCACAGCAAGTCAACGTCGGCCGGCGTGAGGCCGTAGGCGGCGTTGACGAGCGCGGCGAGCTGCTGCTCCAGGCCATCCATTGTCTGGCGGCGCGCCTGCATGGGCAGCACGAGGTCGGCGTAGGCGCTGCGGAGCTGGCGGAGCACGGCAGGGCTGAGGCCGCCGGCGGCGCGCGGCCGGCGCGTGCGGGCCTCGGCCAAAAAGCCGTCGAGGTCCAACTGCTCGGGCGCGGCCAGCTTTTGCCCCGGCGCGGCGGGCTATGCGCGGGTGTCAACGGTCGAGCAGAATCTTGGCTTGCAAACGGCGGCGCTCCAGGGCGCGGGGTGTGCGCGGATATTCACAGAGAAAGCCAGCGGCGCGCAGCGCGACCGCCCGGAGCTGGCGGCGGCGCTGGGCTACATCCGCGCCGGCGATACGCTGGTGGTGTGGAAGCTTGACCGCTTGGCCCGCTCGCTCCCGCAGCTGCTGGAGACGGTGGCCCAACTCGATGCCCGCGGGATTGAGCTGCGGTCGGTCACCGAGAACATTGATACCGCGACACCCGGTGGCCGCCTGGTGTTCCACCTGTTCGGCGCGCTGGCCGAGTTCGAGCGCGGCATCATCCGTGAGCGCACCCTGGCTGGCCTCCAGGCGGCGCGGGCCAACGGGAAGGTCGGCGGCCGCCCGGCCCGCTTTGGCCCCAAGGAGCGCGCAGCGGCCCTCGCGATGCTCGCTGACCCTGCATCCGCGTCACTGAGGTCGCTGCGCGGCTAGGCGTCTCGCCGGCCACGCTGTACCGGCATTTGCCGGGCGGGCGGGGTAGAGTGGAGAAGGAGTGAAACGCAACAGGCCCAGCTCATGACGGCCTGCTGCGTTCTTGCTTGCGTATACACATCCCACATGGACTACGGCAGCCGCTGCCCATAGACCGGCAAGAGCTGCTCAAGGGCACCAAGATGCTGGAGCACCCACACGACAAGCAGCACGGTGATCAGGCCGCCGAACCGAAGACGCCGCCCGCCAATCGTGACGCCAGCGCGCGCCAGCTGCGGTAGCACCCACGCGCCCAGCAGCGCCGCCAGCGGGATGAGCGGCAGGTAGAAGCGATCCTTGTTCCAGGTCAGGGCAATGATCGGGATATACAGGCCGATGATCAGCGCTGCTAGCTGGAGCCGCGGGTCAGCCGGGCGGATCAGGATGAGCGCCAGGGCGACGACCACCAGCAGGCCGATGGGCCACACAAACAGCTGGTGCAGGGTTACGGACCAAAACTCGTGGAGATTGCCGAGCCAATGGCGTCCGAGCGTATACGGGTCGAAGGCCACAATGTCAAAGAGGCCGGTGTGACCAGCGATCGCGGCCTGGCCGAGGTCGGCGTCGGCGCTGGTCACCGCATCTGTCCGCGCATAGGCGGCCTGCCAGATATTCTCATACTGCTTGGAGTAAAACGGCCGGCCGGTGTCGCGGATGTCGAAGACCCACTGCGGCGCGGCGCCAGCGACGAACCCAGCGACGAGCAGCGCGATGGCGAGGCCGCGCCCAGCCCACGCCTGCAGCCGGAGCGGGGCGCGCGCCACCGCGAGTTGTGGCGGCTGCATGAGCAGCCAGAGGCTTACCAGCCCCACGATCAGCAGCGCCTGGAAGCGAAAAAGGTAGGCGATGCCCAGCAGCAGGCCGCTCAGCAGGAGACGCCGGTGGGTGAGTCGCCGCTCCCACCCGACGACCAGGAGCGCCAGCAGGAGCGGTAGCAGCTGCACGCTGTCGGTGCTGGCGAGCACGCCGTAGCCCAAAAAGACCGGCGAGGCCAGCAAGAGCAGCCCGGCCCACCGCGCCATCCGCGGCCCGCCAATCCGCCACGCCAGCGTGACGGTCGTGGCCCAGACACCGACGGTGCTGAGCAGTGCCGCGAGCCGCCCAGCCGCGAGCGGATTGTGCGCGAACTGTTGACCTAGCCACAGAATCAGCGGGAAGCCAAACGGGTAGAACTCGTGGGCGCGGAACACCGTGCGTAGGCTATCGCCGTGGCTCAGGTGCCAGGCAAAATCCGGGCCTTCCACCGACCACTGGCGCGTGACCGTGACGAGCAGCGCCACCAGCAGCCCGCCCAGCAGCAACAATGGGAGCCAGCGGCCCCAGCGCGCATCAGGATTCCAGCGGGTCAGCGCAACCCCAACGAGGGTCAGCGTCAGCAGCGCCGGCAGCGCCAGCCACGGCACCCAGACGCTGGCGCCGCCGAGTAGCCGCCAGCCCACGATCCCATCAATCAGCACTAGCGCCACGGTGCCGATCCCGTACCACCAGCCGCGGTGCCGCAGCCCGCGGGTCGCGCCCCACAGGCCCAGCAGGCCCAGGCCCACCCAGATGAGCGGCGCACTGCTCGGCCCCCCAATGGCCGCCGCCCCGAGCTGCCGCATGACCACGCCCAGCCGCCGGGTATCGCCGCCTGGGATCGTCGCGGCCGCGCTGCGGATCGTCAGCGCCACCTGGCTGTCAGCGCCAAACCACGGCGGCCGCGGCGCCCACAGCACCTGGTAGCGCCGAAAGGTGGCGGTGATTGGCAGCGTCACCACGGGCCGCGCGCCGTCCTGCAGCTGCGCCCCACCGCCGGCTGGCAGCGGCCCGCGGCTCAGCTCTAGATCGACCAGGTAGGCGCTACTAATCTCGGGCAGCTGCACGATGGCTGACCCGGTGGTCCAGCGGTACAGGCCGTTCTCAGAGTGCTCTTTGGTATAGAAGCCCGCGCCGAGCCAGGGCGAGTCCTGCGTGCCCCCCACTGTGGCGTGCATTTGCCAGGGCTGGGCCAGCAAGAGAGCCAGCAGGAGCAGCGCCAGGAGCGTGCTGCCCACCGCATCCAGCGCCGGCCAGCTGGGAACCCGCCGTAGGCGGAGGAGTAGTGCGTGATTGTTCATGTGTCCTCAGGCGCCGCGGGTGTGGTGCGGCGCGAGGAGATTATACGGGAGGTTGAGAAAAATTGAACGACAGTAATCGATCAGGAAGGTAACGAGCCGAGGAATCATAGCTTAAGTAGTAGCTAATCACGCAGATGATCGATATGATGATTAACTACCTCACCTGTTTGTGGATTCAGAAAAAAGACCACCGCATTTTTTATTCCAGTGAGTCGAACCCGCCATACATCATTTACGGTATAGCCTCCGCCCTTGACTGATTGGATACGAATATCCGCATTGGTGGTAAAGTCGTCAGCGGGAAGATGGAGTGCTTGAAGAGCAGCCTGTCCATTGATAATTATCTGCGCTGGAGCAATTGGGAGCGCTGCTGACAAGGAGTCGAAGATTCTAGAATCGCCGGCCTGCTCGGGTATCGTGACAAATTCGTCAGAGTTAGAACTTATCCTCAAAGTGCGAGTAATATCGGTATCTGTGTAGAGGATGTCAAGACGCCCAGTGAAATCTGAGCGAAAGTCGAAAGATACATGCAGGGGAGTAGTCATCGTCATTGGCAAATAGTCTGGCTGGCGCTGTCCTGGCGTCGACCCTTGAAGTACGTGTATCTGCTCAAGTACTGCGCTCGGGTCACGTCGTTGCACCATCGTCTGTATAACTGCGAGTTGGTGATCCCATTCGAGTCTGGGGCGGGCTACCGCCGGTGCGGGTATCGATACTGAGGGGGATGAGCATCCTACAAGTAAGTAGGTTATGAATATGATGAGCTGTACTGCGCGAATGATTCTCTGCATGGAATTTGTTTGCTTTCGTTGCACCATACCGATGCATATGTCTTTAAAAGACGTATGCATCGGTTAGAAGAGATTACGTTGCTTGGTAAATTGCTTTTCTACGCAGAAATGCTAAAAGCACGTGTTTGCATAGTGATTACCGATTTTTCCAATATCCTGGATGTGTACATGCACCTGTGCCACGAACCCCACAATCTCCGACTCTACCGACAAGTCCGCCATAGGTATTGTCAGATACGGGCATCATTCTGTGCTGGCCACTATCTCCATCTCCATAACGGTAATGAAGATTAACACCCTCGAAATGCACAGGTCCCCAATAGGCGCCATCTGGTCGTCGCAAGATAACATCTGATTCCCATGACTCGAATACTATCTCCATACTATTACCTGGATGTGTAATCGACCAGTTTAAAAAATCCCCGATACCGTTACTCAGAAAAAATCATTGCATCCATGATTTTTCCCAATTCATCATGAAGCTCATCCCCTCTAAAGGTTGAAAAAAGAGACGTAACAAGACTGAGTACGCCTGCCATAAAAGCCGCAACTGGACCGACAGCAGGTATCATACTAACAATACTTGTTACCATTGAGATATAATTGGCGGCGGTAATGTTACCACTGTCGAAATCGAACGTAGCTCTAATCACATCATTGATGGAATGCAGTAAAGTATTCGCCTCCTGAGCCGTAAACCAGGCATGTCCACTCGGGTCAGTATACCGTAGTGGGTTATTCTGCACATAGCTGTAGCGGTTGAGTGCCTGTGGCGTGCTGGGGCCAGCGGGACTCTCAGCATCCTGACGAGTCTTATTATCAAGCTGGAACCAGAACCCCGCGACTTGGATGATGCCGTTCTGCTTGTTCAGGCCGGCCACCGCGCTGACCTCATGGAAGTCCGTGGTTAGCACGGCTTTGCCGCTGCTGCCATTGGCCGCATCGGGCACGATGCTGTCGGCGCTGCTGAAGCGGCCGAGGGCAGGATCATAGTAGCGGGCGTTGTAGAAGAGCAGGCCCGTGCCGTCGCCGCTGACACCGCTGCCATCCTTGCGCTGCCCGGTGAAGTTCAAGGTCGTCTGGCTGGCCGGGATGCCGGTGCCGGTGCGGACCTCGCCCCACGGCGTGTAGTCCTGGCGGCTCAGCACCGCGCCGCTTGACGACGTGGTGACCGCCGTCCCACCGAGGTGGTCCGTATGCAGGTAGGTGAGGACGTTGGTGGTGCTGGTGCGGGCGCGTTGCGCCACGACCTTGCCGCCAAAGGCGTAGGAACTGGTCGTCGTGCCGGTGGCCAGGTTCTCATCCACGAGGCCGCCGGCGAACAGGGTGGTTGTGCCGCCCGTCGTGCGGCTGACCCGGCTGCCCTCGGCATTATAGGTGTAGGTCTCGCTGGCCCCGCCGGCGACGCTGATGGTCAGCGGCTGGTTGTCGGCGTTCCAGGTGTAGGTGCGGCCGCCGCCCGTCAGCATGTTGCCGGTTGCATCATAGGTGTAGCTGGTCGGCACGCCGATGCTCGTCACCGCGTGGGGCCGGACGCTGCTCGCGCCGCTGGCCGGGTAGATGTAGGTCTTGGGCGCGCCGGTCGGCCCTTTGGTCAGGAGGTTGCCGATGGGTGAGAAGGTGAAGCTCTCGTCATAGCCTGGCACCTGGGCGGTTGAGCCGGTCGTCCAGGCATGCGTCAGGCGATCCAGCGCGTCGTAGCTGAAGCGCTCGACCTCGGTGCCGAGGTTGCGGGGGATCGTCGTGACGTTGCCAACGGCATCATAGGTATAGCTACGATCAAACAGTGCGGTGGTGCCGTTGAGCTGAATCCGATCAGGGCGCTGGGTCAAGGCATTGTAGGTCCAGCGCTGGGTCAGGGTGTTGCCAAAGGTCCACTTCTGGGGCTGGCCCTGCGCCGTGTACTGCCGCTCGGTGAGCACGGTCGCCGTGGTGTCCTGCGGATTTTGGACGTAGCAGCCGCCCAACGAGGTGCAGGCGCTGGTCTCGCGCCACGCGGCATCGTAGGTGCTGCTGACCACCTCGCCGCTCGGGTAGGTCAGCGCGGTCACGCGGTCGGCGGCATCGTAGGCCCACTGGAAGGCGTAGCTGCGTGTATTGATCGTGGTCTGCTCATTGGTTTTGCGGCCGCGGGCATCATACTGCCAGGTCGTCGCCGCGCTGGCATTCGTCATGCTCGTGCGGTGACCCTTGCCATACGTTCCCGCATCGTAGCGGAAGGTGGCGCCGCTAAACTCCTGATAGTCATCCAGGTAGGCCGTGTTGCGATAGACCCAGTGGTGGAAGCGCCAGGTTTTCCCAGCCGGGAGGGCGCCCGTGTACCTCGTGGCCGCGCCCCCAGCGTCGAGCCGTGTGCGAACCGTGAACCCGCCGGCGTCGTCCAGCAGGATCGTGACGACATACCAGGTGTTGATCGCCAGCGCGCTAATGAGGGTCTTAGGATAGGTGAAGCTCCCGCCGTTGACGCGCTGCTGCACATAGAGCGTGCCATTGTCAGCAATGACGCCAATACGGCTCAATCCATCACTCGACTCAACCATGATATGCGCGCTGGTCGTGGTGCTATCGACTTTGAGACGCACCTGCATCGCCTTGCCATCGGTGAGGGTATAGTTGGTGCGGGCTACGTTTGCGTTATAGTCGGTGCCGGTGCCCACGTTCTTGATGACGTTGTTGCCGCTGTCGACAAATGGCACCGTCTGCTGCGGCGTCCACAGCCAGTTCACGGTATCTTTGGTGTTAAAGGTGTCGTTGACCGTGCGGGCCGTCGGGTCGTTGGCGATCTTCGTCGTCTGGCGCCCGAGCGCATCGTAGTCAAAGAAGGTTATCACGCCGCTTGGCCCCAGACTGCTGGAGGAGTTTGCCCTGCGGGTCATAGCCGTAATACCACGTCCCCATGTCGGGGTCGGTCATCGCCGTTTTGCGACCGACGGCATCGTAGGTCATGCTCGTCTGGTTGCTCGCTGCGTCAGTCACCTTGGTCAACAGATCAAGCGGGCTATACCCATAGGTGGTCGTGGCAAGGTTCTGGCTCCAGGCGACCGTGGTCACATCATGGGCGACCTTGCCGTAGTCAAGCCAGTAGACGCGATACTCCAGCTGGTGGCCCGCGCGGCCGGTCGTGTCGAAGGTCAGCGCAAAGTCGCGGAAGCGGGTCAGGCCGCCCAGAAACTCTTGGCGGGTGACGACGCGCTGCGCGAGCACCTGCGCGGAGGTGGCATCGTACACATCGATCCGCACGATGCTATCATCGCTGCCGATTGCTACATCCAACGCCAGGCGGAAGCGCACGACTTGGCCAGGACCTGCCACTGCCGGCGCCTGGTACGGGCCGTAGGTCAGGTAGCCAGGCGCAGTATGGCCGGCCGTCACATTCGGCGACAGCCAGCCGCCGGTCTGCGCGCTGCCAATGAGGTGGCTGGCCGTCTCGGCCTCGAAGCTCTGCGGCTCAGCGGTCGACTCGCGAACCTGGACCAGGCGGCCGAGGCCGTCGCTCAGCGACTCCTTGCGGTGTCCATTCGGGTCAATCGTCACGCTGGTGCGGCCCCAGCCGCCCATCGCCGTCGTTGCGCCATCGGGCGTCGCCGCATCCACCGCGCGGCCCGTATCATCGTAGCTGGTCACCGACCAGACCTCAGCGCTGTCAAGCGGGGTATAGCCGGCATAGGTGGTCGCGGGCGTCTCATTCACATAGCGCGGCTGAGACTGGCGCGTCACCTGGTTATCCTCGTTATAGATCTTATCAACGACGATATTCTGGGCATCGGCCATGCTCTCGGTTTTCGTTTAAATCTCGCGCCCCAGCCCATCATAAAGATGGCGGGTGGTGCGGTAGGCCTGCGCATTGCCGGTCAGCTCACGCTCCTCGGTGCGAAAGCGGAATGGCTGGACGTTATCATCGTAGACCGCCTGTACACTCGGGACAGCCGACGTGTCGCCCGGCTTGATGAGTTTAATCATGCGGCCAAAGGCATCGTATTCGGCTGAGGTGACCACATTATTGGCATCGGTGACGCTGAGCAGCGTACCCTGCCGATAGTTATAGGTCGCGGTCTGGGCCTGTGAGCCATTGACGGCCGGTGGCGTCAGGGTTGTAGGAAACGCATGGAAGAGCGCATCGTACCCCGTCGTGATCACCGTGGGCGTGCTGCCGCCACCAGCGGCATCAAACGTCCAGCTGGTGCCGCCCCAGGTTGCGGTGCCGGTATCACCATAGCTGGTTGACTGATCGGCGTTGCCATAGGTGTCATAGCGCGTGGCAGTGTCCGTGGTGTGGACCAGGGTTGGGCTCGCAACATTGACGCCATCAATGGCCTTGCGGATCAGCGTCAGATCGCCACGGGTTCCAATGCCACCCTGCGTGGTCTGCCCATCGTAGAACAGGAAGGTGACCGCCAGGTCATTCCCAGCGCCATCCTCGATGATCTGCTTCCAGGGATGCTGGACGAGATAGGCGCTTGCATCGTTCCAGAATCGTGTAGGAGGTGCTGGTGGCACGAACCAGCGTCGCGCCGTCATACTCTTCGGTGCGGCTGAGGTTGCCATAGCGGTTGCCATCGCTATTTTGGTTCAGGGTATCGTCGTAGATCGACTTGACCATCGTCGTCGCCGGCGTCGTCAAACCGTCCCACACGTTGGAGGTTTTAGTCTGCTCGTAAGTAAAGGCGCTCCAGAGACCTGAGAGCTGCGCCTGGCTTTGAAACTGATAGTTAACATTCGCGTCGTCGACCGCAAACGTTGAGATCGTCTGGCCAAGCAGGCGATTCCCACTACTTGGGGCGCTAAAAGATTCGGTCTTCCACTCACGTCCCAGCAGGAACTCGCGATTACGGAGCTGCTTGAAGCAGGGATCGCTGAGAATCGCGCCGCCCTGCGCGGTGACGGGGCAGTTCAGGTCCTGGGTATCGCCCTGATAGAACCAGTGCTTGGTTTGTGCGCCGCTGGGGGCGATCTCAACCGTATAGCTGTGTCCGCGGAACTCCGTATCCTGCGGGTGGGCGAGCCACACAGCGCGCTCGGTTGGCCAGGCATCAAGGCGGGCGCTATCGCTATAGTAGTTGTAGTACAGCGCCGCCGAATTCACAAACGGGCCGGAGCCATACAGGTAGCCGCCCTGTGGCGTCGGGTCGGTTGGCCCAAGCCAGTTATTCGCGGGCGCCCCGTAGCTATAGGACCAGGTGGCGCTTTGCCGGTAGCTCGCGCCGACCGGGCCGCTCGTGACCGTCTTGGTTGTCACACGATGGTTATTGAGGTATTTGCCGGGGTTGGGATTGGTACCCGTCATCACCGAGCCAATCGTCTCGTAGGTGAAGTCGAGCGTCCCACCCTGCCCATTGTTGAGGCCAATCAGGCGGTTAAAGTTCCCCCCAGGAAAGTTGGGGTGATCAGGGTTCGACGAGGCATAGGTCGTACCATAGCTAAAAGTGGTGGCAGGGAGCTGTAGCATGGGCTGGCCGCTGTCATACATGCCAACCCGCGTGATCGTCTGGAGTGTCAGCTTGCGGTAGTTGCCATCTGGCAGATACGGGCCAGTGCTATTGTCGAGCTTATCGGGGTACAGACTCTGGGCGAGCGGCGCATAGCCCAGCCAGTACTGCCGCACCTCCTGCCATTGGGCCGCATTGAATGGATTTGAGGAATTGCTTTGCACCGTAATATGGTCAAGCTGCTTGGTGGCGTGTGGCGTGATCCCAAACTGGTTATCGGACTGATCATATTGAGTATCGAGGCCGGTCACGCGGTCGACCACCGTAAAATCAACGCGGTAGCGGTCGGGCTGTGTCGCATTGCCGCCCCAGGTGATGCTGCTTAACCACGAGTCATAATCAACCGTGCCTGAGACATGGTAGCAACCATCGGCCTCAGTTAAGTTTTGGCTGGCGTGACCATAGGTGTAGTGAATGGTATTGCCGTGCGGGTCGGTGGCTTGCGTCAGCTGCCACTTATACGCTTCAAGCCAGGCAGAGTCATCCGAGCCGCCCATACAGTATTTCCAGCCCCACCACAGGTCGTCATTGAAGTCATAGCGCACGCCATCCTTCGTCCACACCTGCCACGTGTAACGCTCACACGGGAGGTTGCTCCCACAGAAATCGGGGTGGGCAGGATTCTGCGCCGTCGCAATCGCCCGGACCTTGATAAACGACTGGTTGGTCGGCTCCCACGTCCAATTGTTCAGATACGTACCGGGTGTACTGACAAGCGCAGCCCCTTTGAGCAGATCAAACGACTGACCATTCAGGGTCAGCGCATAATATTCCTCACCGTTGGGGAGCTTATTCTGGGCAATCGCGCTCGTGTCAAGGCTCCAGCCTTTGCCAACCCAGCTGGACTGCTGTTTTGGCCGCATGCCACCACCACCATCCGTGGCGGCGCTGCTATAGCTCAGCTGAAGACTCGGCTTGATACCAGCGGGGCCGGCGGGCAGGTCAAGCGGATAGCTGTAGCTGGCTGCGCCGGTGAAGCTGCTGACCTGCCAGCCCTGGACCGACGGCAAAAAGGCCGCCGAGGCCGAGATATTGGACCCCAGTTGGAAATTACCTGTACCCATGACCCGCGCTACCACCGTCCGGCTCGTGGGATCAAGCGTCGTCGGGAGCGCTGCCCACTGGCCGGCACGACCAGCCTTGCCGGGCTGGAGTTGATAGATGGTGAGATGCGTTGCATCAAGACCAAGCGCGCGGAGCTGCTCTTCGGTATAGCCCAGGCGCAACGTCGTCCCCGCCGGCAGCGTGGTGACGGTGCGGCCAGCGCTCGTTGCGCTGAGGGTCACCATGCCAAAGCCCGCGCCGAGCCGAAAGAGCGCCGCCGGAGCAGCCTGACGGGTTGGGCGCAGCGTGACCGTCAGATCGCTGGCACTAGCCTGCGACGGAAGCTCAACGGCCATGCGGCCAGCGGCGTCGGTAAGCGTTGCGCTCCGACCTGCCACAGCCGTTGCAGTGAGGGGCGTGGCGCTCTCCCACACCACGGTGCCAGCCGTCTCACGGAGGGGTTGCACCAACTCCTGAGCACTCAGTTCAGGATTCAGCACCAATGCTGCGCCGCGCGGGAGCGTCGCGAGGCGGAGACTCGCCGAAAACGTCGCGGTGGCCTGTGAGGCAAGCTCAGCCGCCGTCCAGCGCCAGCCGTCGCGGGCGGCGCTATCCGTCGCGGCGCCATCGGGCCGTGGGAGCCGCAGCGCAAGACCGTGCGCGCTCCCGGCTCCCTGGTTCGTAACCCGCACCGTAACTGTTGCGGTGTCTCCAACCACTAAGGTCATGGGGGCCACCGTCACCTGAAGCGTCAAACTCGGCGCAGCAGCCGGACGGACGGGGGGGTGAAAGGTGAGTGTCTCGGGATGAGCTTCGGGCCGATTGAGTTGGGGGGTGACTACTCCAGCAACCCCAGCAACAGGGTGCGCACCTACTGGCACAATACTTGACAGCAGCGCACACAGCATGAGCGCGGACCAGCGACGGAACGATAACATAGTGTCGTACTCCAAACTACGAAGAGATGACCACAGGAGGCGTCGGTTCTAGCGAGCAGGGACTGACTCAGGTCAGCCGCTAGGATACGCGACATTCTGGTCATGGTCCGCAGAAAAAGGTCATCGCTTTGTCATGAGTTTCACAGCCCCCGGCCCATGAGAATGATGACCCAGAATCACCACCGGCCCATGCCATGTGGACGACATGGCATGGGCCGGTGGTGGAAAGCAGGCTGATCTCGTGCGTCCTGGGGAGACGCTACAGCCAGCCCGCCTCGGTCGCGAGCAAGACGGCAGTGTGGCAATTCGGCGCCTGGAGCTTCTGGAGGATGTGCGTCAGGTGATTTTTGAGCGTCCCTTCGCTCATATGGAGATCCAGCGCGATCTGGCGATTCGGCAGATTCTGGCTGACCAGGCGCAGCACATCGCGCTCGCGGCTGCTGAGGGGGGAGGGTCGTACCGCGGGCGGCGGGAGCGCAACCTGGAGCGCCTGGACCAGTGGCGTTGCAACACTCGGCGGGAGCCAGGACTGCCCACGGGCCGCCCACTGAATGGCGGTGTGCAGCATGTCAGCCACATCGTTTTTGGTCACATAGCTGAGCGCGCCGGCGGCTAGGCCGGCCTGAATCTGCACCACATCCTCAAAGGTGGTGAGCAAGACAATGCGGCACCCAGGATCACGCTGCCGCAGCGCCGCGGTCGTTGTAATACCATCCATGATTGGCATATGAATATCCATGACCACCACATCCGGCATGGTCATCGCGACGAGAGCCAGCGCCTCCTGGCCATTCGCCGCCGTCCCCACAATCTCCAGGTCAGGCAATGGCCGCAGCCATGCCGTCAACACCTCACGAAAGATATACTGATCATCCACCAGCACCACCCGAATTGCCATCATGCCTCCTTAACTGGCAGCTGCACCGTGATCACCGTCCCCTGCCCGAGGGTGCTCTCAATCGTCACCACGCCACCAAGCCCCCGCGCACGCTCCTGCATATGACCGGCGCCTGCCCCCACCGGCAGCGTGGGCCGCGGCCACAGCATGCCCACGCCATCATCCTGAACAATGAGGGTCAGGGTGCCAGGGGTACGGGTGTCCAGGATCAGATCAGCGGTCATGGCCTGGGCATGCCGGTGAATATTGGTGAGCGCCTCCTCGTCAATCCCTAGCAGCGCCTGCGTGACCGGCGCCGGCAGCGTTGGCACCGGCCCAAGACAGCGGACGTATCGAGGCCCGCACGCCGCGCGCCGGCTGCCAGCTGCTCCAGCGCCACCGGCAGATTGACGGTGGCCGTGGGGCGAATCGCTTGCACGGTGGCGCGGACCTCCTGATACGCTGCGGCCAGCAGCACCTCTGCATCCAGCAACGCGACGGCGCTGGTCGTCGCCTGCGGCGGGAGACTGAGCCGGCTCTGGGCCAGCTGGAGTTGGAGCGTGACGAGGTGGTGTCCGAGGTGATCATGGAGGTCTTGGGCCAGGCGCAGCCGCTCCTCCGCGACGGCCAGGGCGGTTGTCTCGGCCGCCGCCGCCACCAGCTGGCCATTAACCGTGGCCAGCGCCGCATTCGCCGCGGCCAGCTCGGCGGTGCGGGTCTCAACCTGGCCCTCCACCGTCGCATGGGCCTGCACCAGCGCCTGCTGCTGGGCGTTTAGCGCATCAAGGAAGTGCTGGAGCGTCTCAGCCAGGACGAGCCGCAAACCAATCGCCGCCGCCACCAGCGGGCCAAGCGTCCCCAGCGTCAGCCCGACCGCCACGGCGATGGACAAGCCACCGAGCCACTGCTGGACGAGATCACCTGTGAGCAGCACGATCACGACGACCAGCAGCGGTCCAAGTCGCAGCACCACCACCGCGAGCAGCATCACGAGGACAAACTCCATCATCCGGTACGGTGCCGCACCAACGAGGCTCCCACTCGGGTCAAGCAAGCTCCACGCCCCGAGGGCGATCAGCACCACCCCCACGACGTGCGCGCCCTGTCCACGTCGCAGCCACCAGGCGAGGCCACCCAAGCCCAGCGTGCTCAGGGCCGTAATGAGCGCAAAGTGGGGCTGGAAGGCCGTCGGCATCATAACGAGTTCAATGAGACCCCAGAGCGTGCTGAGACCCAAGATGCCCGCCAGCGCCTGCACGAGGAGTGTGACCAACCGCTGCTGGAACCGGGCGGTCAGCGTATCAAGGCTGGTTGGAGGAGTTCCCGAACGTGACATGGTGGAACGGAGCCACCGCCAGACATGCGGCCGAGGAAGCGCCATTGCGGATTCCTTCTGAATGCAGAGCTGATCCAGATGTCGCCGTATCCTACCATAGCGCCGCAGTCTTAGCGCGCTGAGGATGGCCAGCCACATGGTACGGTAGGGAGAATCCTAGTGAGAAAAGGTATCGGCCTGCCGTACACGAAGGCACCCCTGAGCCTACGCCGCCCGCCCCGACCCCGCAACGCATCACGATACAATGGACTACGCTCGCCCCCTGACCCCCACGTTCACCACCGCTCCCTGCGCACCCTCCGACCGCCCACCGCACTTCACCGCCGGCCAGGCCGCGGCGCCGCAGCCAGTCGGCCGGTCTGCCACCGCGCCAACTCCATCGGTATCCTATGCGTGAACTGCCCAACAACCAGGGTGCGGCCGTCGGGTGATCCGCGTCCCTGAGCATAGCCGCCACCGCCGGCGATGGAGGTCACGCCGCGCCGCGCAGCAGCACCGGGGCAGCAGGGCTACATTGGAACGCCCCGCCGCTGATCGCGTGACCTCTGAAGTCGGTCAGGTAGGTATCCTGCCGCCTGATGAGACCACGCACGACACCGCCGCCAGCGATCAAGGAGACACAGCCACGCCCACTGGTCCGAGCGCTGCCGATCATACTTCTAACATTTAGAGTACGTCGATCCTAGCACCTAGCGGACACCACACGACTATTCAGCTATTCGAAACCTCACAGGTTCCGATAGTTCCGCGAAATGACAAGGGTCTAGTGGGGGCGAATCAATGAACAATTGCCCCCACCAGACCTCAAAAAAGCTGTAAAGCATTTTGTATGCTAAAAAAGACGAAACGACGAAAACGCACACTTTTTCCGCTCAAGAAAACGGCTACATAATTATGATATGATTTCGAGGGTCGTTTTAGGTGGCTATTGAGCGAAAAAATGAGCCACTACCCTATCACTTGATCCGTTGTCGAAAATGCACGATTCACCTCACCAAAACACTTTACACTTATATCCTTTACAATCTTATTTTGTGCTTTTGTGATGCCTTAAACTGGCTTTCACAAAAGTGTCCGGGTATTTCTGTTAAAGTGTCCGGGCAAAGGAGAAATTAACATTATCCTTATTGCTGTACTGAACAACCACGGCTATGGTACTTGATCTTCGGCGCCCATGACGCTAGCATCGCGCGGGGCCGCAGATGGCATGCGGGGCGGCGCGGTGTGCCAGAGCAGCGCCACGTCGGCCGGTATGCGGCCGTAGGCGGCGGCGACGAGCGCAACGTGGCGCTGCTCCAGGCGATCCAGCGTGTGGCGGCGCCCCTGCATTGGGATCACGAGATCAGCGTAGGCGCTGCGCAGCTGACAGAGCGCGGCGGGGCTGCGGGCCGAGGCTGGCGCCCCGCGCAGCTACTCGGCCGCTTGCCCGGACTGTGAGCGCTGCCACTCGGCGTGGCCGGCGGCGTCGAGCTGGGCAAAATCCTCGTCGCTGAGGGTGAGGTCGGCGGCGGCGACGTTCTCCTCCAGATGCTTGACGCTGCTGGTGCCAGGGATCGGCAGCATGACCGGGCTGCGCTTCAGCACCCAGGCCAGCGCCACCTGCGACGGCGTCGCGCCGAGCCGCTGGGCCACCGCGTCGAGGACGCTGCCAGGCTGCGCTAGGCTCCCAGCCGCCAGCGGGAACCACGGGATAAACCCGATCCCATTGCGCTCGCAGTGCTCGAGCACCGCCTCGCTTTGGCGCGTCACCAGGTTGTACATATTCTGCACACTGACCACTGGGAAATGCTGCTGGGCCGCCTCGATCTCGGCCACGCTGACCTCGCTCAGGCCCACGTGGCGGATCAGGCCCTCGCGCTGCATGTCGGCGATGACCGCGAACTGCGCCGTCTGATCAACCTGCGAGTCGATGCGGTGCAGCTGCCAGAGGTCGATGCGCTCGACGCCCAGCCGCCGCAGGCTCATCAGCACGCACTGCCGCAGGTACTCGGGGCGGCCAACCGGCGCCCACTGGTCGGGACCGTGGCGGGTCAGGCCGCCTTTGGTAGCGATCACCAGGTCGGTATAGGGGTGCAGCGCGGTGCGGATCAGGTCCTCGCTGATAAACGGGCCGTAGGAGTCGGCGGTGTCAATGAAGTTCACGCCCAGCTCGGGGAGCCGGCGCAGCACGCGGATGGCCTCGTCCTGGTCGGCGGGCGCGCCCCAGATGCCCTTGCCGGTAATTCGCATCGCGCCAAAACCGAGCCGGTTGACCGTCAAATCGCCGCCGAGGGTGAACGTTCCGCTGGCGTGGGCCATTGCTTGGCTCATGCGTAGCTCCTTGTCATGTGCAGTGCGCCACCATATGCAGCGCACGCTTTTGAGTATACCCCCATGCCGCGGCGGCAAGCGAGGAAATGCGTCGTCTTGACGCCGCGGCAGCGACCATCTATAGTAGCGCAGAACACTCGTGCTAGTATTTAGACAAGGAGCAGCAGGATGCGCAAGCTCATTCTTTCGGAGTTCGTGTCGCTGGATGGGGTCATGTCGGAGCCAAGCTGGACGGCGCCATACTGGGGCGATGATATTGCCGCCTTCAAGTTCGAGGAGCTGTTTGCCAGCGATGCACTGGTGCTCGGGCGGGTGACGTATGAGGGCTTTGCGGCGGCCTGGCCCACGATGACCGACGAGCAGGGCTTTGCCGACCGCATGAACTCCTTGCCAAAATTCGTGGCCTCGCGGACGCGCAGCGAGCTGGCCTGGAATGCCAGCGTGCTGCCCAGCGATGCGGCGGCGGCCGTCGCAGCGCTGAAAGCGCAGCCCGGCCAGGACCTCTTGCTCTTTGGCAGCGGCGAGCTGGCCCAGACGCTGATCGCCGCCAACCTGATCGATGAGTATCGGCTGCTGGTCTACCCCGTCGTGCTCGGCGCCGGCCAGCGGCTATTTCACGACGGAGCGCTCGCGGCGCTCCGGCTGCTCGGCGCCACGCCGTTCGCCTCGGGCGCGGTGCTGCTGCGCTACGAGCCAGCGTCGCAGGACTAGCGGGCGATTATGCCCGCGGCTCCTCGGCGGCGGTGGAGGTCGCCGAGCTGATGGCCACCGCAATCACGGGATAGTCGCAGCCGCTCGGGCAGACTGTCAGCGGCGCGGGCGCGGCCAGCGCGCGAACTCCAGCCCACGAGCGCGCCCACCACCGCCAGCGTCGCCACCAGCGCCCCTGCAAAGCGTCGCATCGTCGGCTCCTAGCGCACAACCAGCGGCAGCGACACAAACGCCGTCGGGGTGAAGAGGTGGGCCTGGCCGCTGTCAGGGTTGATCTGTAAGCTCTGCTCGTCGATGGCCTCGAAATCGCTGCCATGCAGCGTGCGCAGCCGCTGGAGATCATCGTTGTCCCAGCGATCATCGGGCGCCCCTGACATAAACCAGGCCGAGCCGTTGTCGGCTAGGATCAGGCCATAGGTTTTTAGCGCCGTCAGAATGACGCGGTTGGCGGCGCTAAAGCCGCTAATATCATAGCTGGCCCGCAGTCGAAAGCGCTGGCCCATCGGCGGCAGGTTGGGGTCGGTCAGCGAGGAGGCCTGGTGGCGAGCCGGCCAGATAAAGGCCCGCTGCGTCTGCGGCGCCGTGAAGCGGATCGCGTGGGTGATCGCGCCGGCCGCGACCTCGTCGTAGCGCACCAGGCCAGGCAGGATCGGCAGCCCGGCGGCGTCGGCCGAGGTCCACGTGGCCGGCCGCAGCGCGTTGCTGCGCAGGTCGTAGCGCGCGCCCGACGAGGCCTGCCACGAGCCATCCGGCTGGGGAAAGGCGTAGTACAGCTCATACAGCGTGCAGCTGCTCTGGTCCACCACCAGTACGTGGCGGTCGCCATCAGCGGTTGGCCCGCCCTCAATCGGCGCGTTGGCCGGGATCGGGTACGGGCCGGGATCGCTCTCGTCAGGCTCGCCGAACAGAATGTTAACCAGCGCCTGGCCAGCCGACACGGTGGTGTAGGGGATGCCAATCGGCTGGCCCTCGTACAGGCCGGCGCCGAAGTCGGCCTTGAGCGCGGCGCTGGAGCCAATGCTTGTCACATAGGCCGCGCTGCGCCCATCGAGCGGCAGCGACGTGATCGGCGCATTCCAGACGTTATCGCCCGGCAGCAGCGGGCACGCGCCCACACTGCCAGCCGAGCGGGCGGTCGGCGTCGCCAGGGTGCAGCTCGCCAGGGCCAGCGGCAGCGCCGCGCGCCACAGCGCTCGAAAATCGGCCATCGCATGCTCCTTGCAGGGGGTGAACTCGACAGCTGAATTGTAGCACGCGCCTCAGCGCCGCTCCGACTGCGCCAGCAGCTCGTACAGCATCACGCCGGTCGCCACCGCCAGGTTGAGCGAGTCGCTGCGGCCGCGCATCGGGATGCTGACCAGCGCGTCGCACTCGGCCTGCTGCGCGGCGCTGAGGCCCTGGCGCTCGCTGCCCATCAGCAGCAGGGTCGGCGGGGCGTAGCGCGCCGCCCGGTAGTCGAGGCTGGCGGCGTCTGAGGTGCCGACCAGTGAGTAGCCATGCCGCCGCTGCCAGGCGATGAAGGTCGCCCAGTCGGCCTTGACCAGCCGCTGGGCAAACAGCGCGCCCATGCTCGCCCGGACCGCGGCGGGGTCGTAGGGGTCGGTGGCGCTGCCGAGCAGCACCACGCCGGCGCAGCCAACCGCGTCGGCGGTGCGCAGAATCGTGCCGAGGTTGCCGGGGTCCTGCACGGCGTCCAGCACGACCCAGCCTAGCTCGTCGCCCAGCCGCACGTTGTCGAGCGGCTCCCAGCGCTGCCGAACCACCGCGCCCAGCCCCTGCGGCCCGTCTTTGGCCGACAGCGACGCGAATACCTCAGGCGTGACCTCCAGGGTGGCGCCGCCGCGGGACTGGTGCTCGGCGACCAGCGCCTGGCCAAATGCGCTGGTCAGCAGCGCGGGCGCCACGACTAGCTGCGTGATCGCGGCGCCGAGCTGCACCGCCTCCGCCGTACTTCGCAGCCCCTCAATGAAAAACAGCCCAGTCCGGTCGCGCTCCTTGCGCTGGGCCAGCAGCCGAATCTGCTTGACCTGCGCGTTGCCGAGACTTGAAATCAGCATACTCATCCTACTTCCACGTCAGCACTAGTATCGCAGCCAGCCCGGCCGCTGCCAACTCGACGCCCGCTCACGAGCAGCGCAGCTGCACAGATCGTGCTATGATCAACGCCAGACCCACCCACGTCCGTCTCCAATCCCGAGCGCCACGCCGCACACTGTCACCGCTTCGCTGCTTCGCTGCTGCCCGGCGCCCGTTGCTGGCATCACCCAGGAGACAAACCATGAGCCTGCTCGCCAACCTCCGCCGCCTCGCCCTGCTGCTCATCAGCGCGCTGCTGGTCGCCTGCGGCGCCGCCGCCGGCCAGCCCGCCGCGCCCAGCCCGCCGCTAAAGTTTGGCTATGATCTCTGGCCCGGCTACTATCCGGTGCTGATCGCCCAGGAGCGCGGCTTTTTCAGCGCCGCCGGCCTGGAGGTCCAGGCAATACACCCTGAGCGCACCGACTCGATGATGGCCGATTTTACGGCCGGCAAGTACGACGCGATCGCCGTCGCGCTCGGCGATATTGTCAGCCTCACCCAGTCCGACCCTGACCTGCGGATCGTGCTGATCACCGATGAGTCGGCGGGCGGCGACGCGATCGTGGCTAGCGCGGGCGTGCAGAGCCTCGCCGATCTGCGCGGCAAGCGCATCGGCGTCAACCTCGGCGGCTTTGCCGAGCTGCTGGTGACGCAGATGCTGGCCGCCCAAAACCTGACGACGGCCGATGTGACGCTGGTCGACCTGGACGCCGCCGACCTGCCGGCCAAGCTGGCCAGCGGCGAGGTGCAGGCCGGTCACACTTGGGAGCCGTATGTCACCCAGGCGGTGGCGGCCGGCGGCAAGGTGATCTTCAGCAGCGCCGACACGCCGGGCCTGATCCCTGACGCCGTGGCCTTTCGTGGCGCAACCGTGCGCGAGCGGCCGGCGGCGGTGCGGGCGTTTGTGCAGGGCTGGTTTCAGGCCGTGGACTACTGGAATGCCCACCCCGCCGAGGGGACGCACATCGCGGCCCAGAAGCTCAACCTCCCCGACAGCGACATTTCGCTCCAGGGCCTCAAGCTGAAAACGCTGGCGGATAACCGCGCGCTCTTTCAGCGCGGCACGACGACCGCCTCGCTGCACTACACCACGCAGCTCTACCTCGACTTCTACGCCCGCATCGGCACGCTGCGTCGGGCACCCAACCTTGACCAGCTGCTCGACGCCACGTTTGTCGCGCCGCAGTAGCCAGCGCCTACGCGCGCGCCTGCCAGCGGGTGAAAATTGAGGTTGAAAGCAGCCGGCCGGCGCTCTCCTCCAGCAGGACGTTCTCGCCGGTCTCGATGGTGCCAGCGTGGCCGGCGCACAGCTCGGCCAGCGCATAGTGCAGGCTGACCGCCGAGGTGCGGATTGCATAGGCCGTCAGGTTGACAAACAGCGGCGTGGGGCTAAGCAGCTCGCGGCAGGCTGCCAGGAGTTCGGGCAGCGACTCGTCGATTTTCCACAGCTCACCTTTGGGGCCGCGGCCAAATTTGGGCGGGTCGATCAGAAAGCCGTCGTACTGCGCGCCGCGCCGCACCTCGCGCGCCGCAAATTTCAGCGCGTCGTCGACCAGCCAGCGGATCGGCGCCGCAGCGAGGCCGGCCAGCGTCTGGTTTTCTCGCGCCCAGCCGATGATTTTTTTTGAGGCGTCCACGTGTGTGACCTCGGCGCCAGCCTGCGCGGCGGCCAGCGTGGCCAGCCCGGTGTAGCCAAATAGGTTCAGCACGCGGATCGGTCGGCCGGCGCCGCGGATCAGCTCGCCCAGCCAATCCCAGTGATTGGCCTGCTCGGGGAACACGCCGAAGTGACGGAACGGCGTCGGCTGGACCCAGAACTGGAGCTGCTTATAGTGCATCGGCCAGCGCTCGGGCAGGCCGGGCTGCAGCTGCCAGCGGCCGCCCTCGCTGTCCTCGGCGCCCGTAAATACGCCCTCGGCCTCGTCCCAGGCCCGCCGCGAGAGCGTGGCCTGCCACAGCGCCTGCGGCTCGGGGCGCACGAAGCGGTACGGCCCGAAGCGCTCCAGCTTATAGCCGCCGCCGCTATCCAGCAGCGCATAGTCGGTCCAGTCGTTTGATTCGGCCAGCATCAGCGTCGGCCGCGCTGGTGATTCATGATTATTTTGCATAGGGCGCAGTATAACTGACACGCCGCGCTAGCCTCGCCCCGCGACCAGCGGCGCCAGCCCGTGGCGGGTCAGCTGCCACAGCCAGGCTGCGACCTCCATCTGCGGCGGCGGCGCCGGCTGCTCCAGCCACCAGACGAGCACGCCCAAGTAGGCCGCCGCAGTGTAGCGGCCGGCCACCATGATCGGCGGCGTGTCGGCGGCGCTGCCGCGGCGCAGCGCCAGGCGGGCGCCCAGGAACTGCTCGATGTGGCTGCGAATATGCGCGGCAGCCTCGGGCACGCCGGCTTTGCCCAGCATCACACGGTAGAACGCCGCATGGTCGGCGACATGCTGCAGCAGCGCTAGCAGCATTGGCGGCGGCGTGTCGGACAGCAGGTGCGCCGTGTCGGCCGGCGGCCGGGCGCTGGCCTCCAGCTCGTCGCGCACCGCGTCCAGGCACTGCGTCAGCAGATCGAGCTTGTCGCGGTAGTGCAGATAGAACGTGCCGCGGTTGACACCGGCGCGCGTCGTGATGTCGTGGATTGTGATCGGCGTGTAGCCGTCGCGGCCGATCAGGTCGAGGAGCGCGCGCTGCAGGCTCGCGCGGGTGCGCTGGGCGCGCGGGTCGCGGCGCGGCGCCGGGGAGTTCGGTGACATTCGTGGCCTCGCTGTCGCATACACGACACTTTTGCAAAACTGTTGCTTGACGCGGACCGGCCGCGCGCTATCATCAACTTTAGCAACACTGTGTCGCAAAAGCAACACCCTGTCGTCCAAAGGAGCCAGCCATGACCGCAGCCGCCCTGCACGTCAACCTGTTCGACCCCGACTTCACGGCCAACCCTTACCCGACCTACGCCCAGCTCCGCGACGAGGCCCCAATCCACCGTGTCAGCCTGCCCGACGGCCGCGGCCTGTGGCTGATCACGCGCTACGATGATGTGGCGGCGGTCTTCAAGGACCCGCGCTTTGTCAAAAATATGCACACCGCGCTGACGCCAGCCCAGCGCGCCATGCTGCCCGAGATTCCGGCGCCCGTGCAGATTCTCTTTGAGCACCTGCTGGCGGTTGATCCGCCAGACCACACCCGGCTGCGCAAGCTGGTCAGCAAAGCCTTCACGCCGCGCCTGATCGAGCAGCTGCGCCCGCGCGTGCAGCTGCTGGCCGACGAACTCCTCGACCGCGTAGCCGCCCAGGGCCAGATGAATCTGATCGACGACTACGCCTTCCCGCTGCCGATCACCGTCATCGCCGAGCTGCTGGGCGTGCCCACCGCCGACCAGGACGATTTTCGCCGCTGGTCGCAGGGCGTCGTCTCCATCGAGCCAACCGCCGACCGCTTTGCCCGGCTGGTCCCCGATATGCAGGCCTTTGTCGCCTACCTGACCAAGCTGTTCGCGCTGCGCCGCGCTGCACCACAGGACGATCTGATCAGCGCGCTGGTGCAGGTCGAGGAGGCCGGCGACTCGCTGAACGAGCGCGAGCTGGCGTCGTTGATCTTCCTGCTCTTGATCGCTGGCCATGAGACGACCGTCAACCTGATCGGCAACGGGGTGCTGGCGCTGCTCCAGCACCCCGACCAGCTGGCGCTGCTGCGCGCCAAGCCCGACCTGATCGGCCCGGCCATCGAGGAGCTGCTGCGCTTCAACGGCCCCGTGGAAACCTCGACGCTGCGCTATGTCTGCGAGGACACCGAGTTCGGCGGCGTCACGATCCCGCGCGGCGAGCAGGTGCTGGTCGTCATCGCAGCTGCCGACCACGACCCGCGGCGCTTCAGTCAGCCCGAGGTGCTCGACATCACCCGCGGCGATAACCAGCGCCACCTGGCGTTTGGCCACGGCATCCACTACTGCCTGGGCGCGCCGCTGGCCCGCCTAGAGGGTCAGATCGCCATCAACACGCTGCTCGGGCGCTTCCCAGACCTCCGACTCCAGGGCAGCGCCGACGATCTGCACTGGCGGCCAAGCCAGCTGATCCGCGGCCTGGTCGCGCTGCCGGTTGAGTGGTAGTGGAGCGGGGCGACCCGCGGCGCACAGGCGCAGGCAAACCGAGGACCAAGCACACACCGCCCGCCTGGCAAATCAGGCGAGCGGTGATTTCGGCGTTGACCAGCTGGGCTGGCGACAGCGATGGTTGGCGGTCAGGCTGAGGGCGGGCTAGCTCTGCGCGCGCGCCGCCTTTAGCGCGCTGGACCACCAGGCCAGATCGTCCAGCAGCGCCGTCACGCTGGGCTGTAGGTAGGTCAGCTCCTCAATCGGCTTGCCCTGGCGCGACACGGCCATAAAGTCGCCGCCCAGAATGTTCACCGTGGTGCGGATCGAGGCCATCTGCAGCTCCATCATGATCAGCCGCAGATGCTCAATCGCCCGCGCCGCGCCCACGCCGCCGTAGCCCACAAACGCCGCCGGCTTGCGGACCCACTCGGGATAGGCATAGTCGAGGGCGTTTTTGAGCGCCGCGGTGATGCTGTGGTTGTACTCAGCGGTGATAAACACATAGCCGTCGAACTCGGCGACCTTCTTCTGCCAGCGCTGCGCCACCTCGTTGGTCGAGGGCACCCAGGCGTTCGAGGCCACCTCGTCGAAGAATGGCATTGGGAAATCGCGCAGGTCCACGATCTCAAAGCTCAGGTCGGTGCGCTGCGCGGCGAGGGCAGCAAACCATTGGGTCGGCTTGTCGGCGAAGCGGGTGGCGCGGGTGCTGCTGATGATAATGGCGATCTTGGGGGTGGTCATGGGTGCCTCCTGGCATACGTGCGTGGGCCGCGGCTGCGCTCGCAGCGCGGCGCCGTTGACCCCCTAAGTATCGGCCGGCGCCGTCCCCGGCAGCGTCCCTGCCAGCACCACCCGCCCGGTCGGCGGCGTCCCTCTTTGCTGCGGCCCACGCATCAGCCGGCGCTCAGGCGCCAGCCGTTGACATGGGGCGGCGCGCTTTCTAGGATTCAGCGTATAGATTCGGTAGCCAGCAGCGGCGCTTGGCTCGGCCTCCCGGCCGACCCGCTGCCGTCTCTCCAGCCTCACCAGCAGTATGTAGCGGAGGATGAGCGGGCCCAGCCTGCCGAACGCCCATGATTGGACGAGTTATTAGTGGGGTCCAGCTGATCCCGACCGAGCTGGAAAGCGCCGAATCATCGCTGACGACCGCCGAGGTGCGGCGCGGCCTCAAGGTCTCGCTGGTCGAGGGCATGGCGGCGCAGGTGTATATCACGCTGACCGCGGGGCCGTTTCTGACCGGCTTCGCGCTGCTGCTGGGCGCGGGGAATACGACGCTGGGCCTGGTCGCCGCGCTGCCGTTCCTGATCCAGCCGCTACAGCTCGGCGCTGCCTGGCTGATCGAGCGCTCGGGCGCGCGCAAGCCGTGGGCGGTCGGCGGCTCGCTCGGGCGGCTGCTGTGGCTGCCGGCGCTGCTGCTGCCGTACCTACCGCTCAGCGCAACCCAGCGGCTGGCCGGGCTGATCCTGGCGCTGCTGGGCGCGCACGCGCTGCTGGCGCTGTGCGTCAACGCCTGGATTCACTGGATGACCGACCTGGTGCCGGCGGCCGTCCGCGGGCGGTATTTTGCGACCCGCAACGCCGTGCTGGCCGCAATGGCAATGGCGGTGAACTACGGCGCCGGCCGCTGGCTAGACCATGCCCGCGCCGCCGGCACCGAGGTGCAGGGCTACAGCACGATGTTCAGCGTCGCGGTGCTGGGCGGCTGTGCGGCCTCGCTGCTGCTGACCAGGCAGCCCGAGCCAGCGCTGCGCCCGGGTCCGCGGCTGCCGCTGCGCGCGGCGCTCGGGCTGCCGCTGCGCCAGCCGGCGTTTCGCGCGTTTGCCGGCGGGATGGTGCTGTGGAACGTCGCGCTCGGCGTGGCAGCCTCGTTCTACAGCGCCCACGCCCTGAGCGTGCTGCACGTGCCGTTCACCACGCTGGCGATGCTCGATGTGATCCAGAGCGCGATCAGTATTCTGACCCTGACGTGGTGGGGCCGCCTGGCGGATCGCTTTGGCCAGCGTCGCATTATGTTGATCTGCATGGGCGGCGTGGTGCTGCTGCCGTGGAGCTGGGTGCTGGCCGGGCCGTCGTCGCTGTGGATTCTGTATCTCAACGCGGCGGTCTCGGGCGTGTGGTGGCCCGGCGTGGCGCTGACCCAAAGCAACCGCATGATGGAGCAGATGCCGCGCGAGGGCCGCGGCACCTATCTGGCGATGTTCGCCGCACTGACCGGCCTGGGATATTTTGCGGCCTCGCTGCTCGGCGGTGCGCTGGCCGATGGGCTGCCAGGGCCACCACTGGCAGCTGGGGCCGCTCAGCATCAACAACTATCAGACGCTCTTTGTCATCGCGTCGCTGCTCCGTCTGGCTACGATTGTGGGCTGGCGCAAGCGGCTGTAGCGCTGGCAGACCGCCGGCGCTCGCTACGCCGCCACTACACTTGAGCAAAACGAGCGCGACCCGCCCCACGATGCTGAACGATCATGGGGCGGGTTGCGCTGTGAGTTGATGGTGGGGAGAAGCTACCGACCGCTCGGCTACGCGCCGCAGCCCGCGCCAATCACAAGGGTTGGCTCGCCGCCGATCACGTCGAAGACGGCGGTGCCGGCGCCCTCGTAGTAGGCGCTGTCCATGATAATCTCCAGCTGGCCATCGCCGTTCAGATCGAGCACGCCGGCGATACTGTAGACGCTGGGCGCAGCAAAATCACTGGCCCGCGGGTAAAATTCGCCGCCCAGCAGCGTGGTTTTGACCTGGCCATTGACAACCTGGCGCAGCACGACCAGCGAATAGTCGCCGGCGCGCACGCTGGGCTGCGGCGACTCGGCCTCGTAGCGCGCGGCGCTGATCACGACCTCGTCGACACCGTTGCCCTCCAGGTCAACGCGCAGCACGGCGGTGAGGCGGACCTCGGGGCTGGCGATGCCGTTGGCCTTGATGACCTCAGCAATAGCTGCGCGGTAAACCTCGCTGTCGGTGCTGGCGGCGGTGGCAACGCGCGGCAGCGGATTCCAGGCACCGCCGATGGCAAAGACGTTGCTGCGCGCCGCAGGCTTGGGCTGCAGCGGCACGACAAAGGTCTCATCATCGCAGGGTGCGCCGGCCAGCTCAGGCTTGGCGCCGGCGCTGGTGCCCGCGGCGCCCTGGCCGGTAAACAGCCGGTACGTCTCGCCGCCGCGCAGCGCCGCGGCCGCCTCGGACGCGCTGCGCCAGGCGCCGCCCTGCACTCCGCCCAGCAGAAAGCTCGAGTCGCCATCCACAAGCGGGATGATCGGGCTAGTGGCTGTGGCGGTGCGCACCTCACGGCCGAGCAGCCCCAGCAGCACGCCCTTCGCACCGTGATCCTCGAAGCGCGCGCGCTCGAACCACTGCGTCACGACGGTGTCGCCGTTGGGATTGGTCTCTTTTTTCGGATAGGTCAGCGGCAGCCCGAACAGCGCCAGCGACTCGCCGTAGCTCGTGCCGCGCTGGCCGTCAAACTCCAGGCCGTGGCTTTCCCAGTAGCTGAAGAATGGATCGCAGACCACCGCGCGCTTGCCGCCGACATCGAAATCCTTGCAGCGGCCGCTCGGCGTGGTGCCGGCCGGCACGCCCTCGAAGCCGCGGCCCTGGCGCGCGAGCAGCTCGGCGCCCAGCCGGCCCAGCAGCACATGGTAGGGCGGCTGGTTTTCGGGGTGGGCCTCCAGGCGGTTGCGCTCGAACCACTGCGTGCTGTAGGCGCGCTGCGTGTCGCTGTTGCGCTCGGCGCGCTCGGCCGTGATCGGGTAGCCAAAGACCGGCAGGCCGCCATTGGCCTGCCAGTAGGTTTTAAACTGGCCGTCGATGCAGTTGTAGATGCCTGGCACCTCAAAGCACGTCGGCGCCGCAGCTGGCGCGGCGTGGCCGGCTGGCACGCCGGCCAGCAGCACCAGCAGGCCGATTCCCATCAGGTAGCGCTTCATACACACCCTCCTCGTCCTATAAAGCCTGAGACCGCCAGCTAGTATAGCCCACACCTGTGTGGCGGTGCGACAGCGTGGCCGCGCGGCGCAAGGACCTGGCGGCTCACAGCAAGCCGGGCGGCGTCCGGCGGCGTATGCTGCTGGCAGGCCGATGACCAACCCCGGCCGACAAGGAGCACAATGATGAGCCAGGCAGCTGCCATGATCCAGCCCTCGGCCGCCCAGCAGGTGGTGGTTGAGACATTTATCGAGCGCTTTTGGAATGGGCACGACGAGACGGCGGCCGCCGAGCTGCTGACCGCCGACTACGTTGATCACGCCTACCAGCCCCAGACCGTGGCCGGGCTGCGGCGCACGCTCGCCGAGCTGACCGCGGCATTCCCCGACCACCACTGCACCGTCGAGGCGCTGGTTGCCGCCGCTGACACAGTGATCGCGCGGCTGACGCTGCGGGCCACGCACCGCGGCGCCTTTCGCGGCACGCCCGCAACCGGGCAGCGCGTCGAGGTCACAGTCTACCGGACCTTTCGCCTCGAACATGGCCGCATCGCCGAGCACTGGGCGCTGCTGGATACGGCCGGGCTGCTCCGGCAGATCGGCGCGGCGCCGGCACCGGCGAATGCCTGCGCGCGCTAGCGCTACTGCGGCTGGAGACGCCGACGAAACTGCGTCGGCGTCTCGGCAGTAAAATCCCGAAAGGTCGTCGAGAAGGCGCTGACGCTGGCAAAGCCGACCGCCTGGGCCACCTCAATGACCGGGGCGCTGTCGGCGGCCAGCAGCTCCATTGCGCGGACCATGCGGGCGCGCTGGACAAACTGGCGCCAGGTCATCTGCGTCTCGGCCACAAAGCGCCGCGCCAGCGTGCGCTCCGAGAGCGCGGCGGCCTGCGCGGCGTCGACGAAGCTCGGCGGCGCGTCCAGCGTTGCGAGCGTGTGGGCCATCGCCCGCTCAAGTTCGGGCGACTGCGGGCGCGGCAGCCAGCTTGGCGCCGGCGCCGCCGCCAGGTCCAGGCAGACATCGGCCAGCGCCAGAAAAAAGCGGTCGGCGCGCAGGTCCGGCTCCGGGCGCGGCCGATCCCAGCGCATCGCGTAGCGGATCATCTCGCGGGCCAGCGGCGCGACGGAAAAGACCGCGCAGCCGGCGGTCGGCGGCACCAAAAAGCCGGGCGCAAACAGCACCGAGCAGCACGTTACCGGCGCGTGGGTGTGAATTCGCACCGGCACCTCGGCGGCGATCCAGGCAGCGCGATGCGGCGGCAGCAGCCACAGCTTGGCGGCCACATCGACATGAAACGTCCCGCTGGCCGCATACAGCAGATAGTGGTGCGGAAACGTGCGCCAGCCGGTGTCGCGCGGCCCAAACTCCTGCGCCAGCCCATAGGCCGTGAACGCCGCCGTCACGGCCGGCCCAGCGACCGGCCGTGCACCAGCAGCGCCGCCACCGCCAGCCCGAGGAACGCCGCCAGATAGAGCGGCTGTAGCGGCTTGCCCGCCAGCAGGCCCCAGACATTCGCCAGCGTGGCGCCCAGGCCATAGACCGCGCCTAGCACCAGCGCCGGCCGTGCCACGCCCTGATCACACCAGCCGGCCAGCGCCGCCACCGCCAGCGTCAGTAGCATCACGCTGATCAGCGAGCGCGGTAGCTCCATTGGCGCTGCTCCTTGCCGCGCTGCCGACGCCGAGGGGCGCCACGCACATCATAGCTCATCAGCGCGCGCAATGCTGGCGCTGATCAGGGCGCTGTCAACGTCCGAGCCAGTGCAGAAGATGTCCTCATTGCAGCGGGTTAAAGGCGCAGGTCATCTGCTCGTCATACACCTGAATCGTAACTCCACGGCAGTTCCGTCGAGCAACGATGCGACATTGACAGAGCCATGCGCCCCGCCCAGGGCTGGCTAGGCAGAAAAGTCAAGATAGTCTATACTTCTGGCAGCCCTTCAACCATAACGAGGACCAGCATGGACGATCTTGTTCGCGTTCTCACCGAGCGCCGCAGCGAAATTGCCGCCGAAATTGGGCGCCAGGCCGCTGATACCGAGGCCAGCCGCCAGATTGGCCTCAGCGCCGCCACACTCACCCAAGCTAGTAACCAGTTTATGGGCATTTTTCTTGATAGCCTCAGCACGAATAGCTCCGGCTATCTTGAGGCCTGTCGCCAGCTAGCGATCCGGCGGGTGCAGCAGGGTACGCCGATCACCGGGCTGCTCGATCTCTTTCGGCTCACCGACCAAGTGATGATTCAAACGCTTCAAAGCACCCTCAGCGCCGAGCCAGCGGTGGCTATCGACAGCATCCGGCGCTGCCTGGCGCTGACCGGCGAGGGTCGCCAGGCCATGACCGAGACCTTCGTCGCCACCCGCGAGGAGGTCATCGCCAGCCAGCAGCAAACCCTGCGCGAGCTAAGCACGCCGATTGTCCCCGTGCGCCAGGGCATTCTGGTGCTGCCCATCGTCGGCGGCATTGACTCACAGCGCGCCAACCAAATTATTGAGGCCGCGCTGGAGCAGATCACCGCGCAGCAGGCCGATGTGCTGATCATTGATATTACCGGCGTGCCGATGGTCGACAGCGGCGTCGCCAACTATATTATCCAGACGGCGCGGGCGGTGCGGCTGCTGGGCGCGCAGGTCATCCTGGTCGGCATCAGCGCCGCCGTCGCCCAGTCGATTGTCGGCCTGGGCATTGATATGAGCAACATCACGCCGCGCGCCAACCTCCAGTCGGCGATTGAGCTGGCGCTGATTCAGCAGGGCCTGGCCATCCAGCCGGTGCCGGCCGAGGCGGCGCTGGCCGAGGCGTAGCGCGCATGCCACAGTTTTTTGCTGAGATTTTAACCTCGATCCAGTGGGTCGGCACTGTGGCGACCGGGCTGGCCTATGCCGGCGCGGTGCTCGGCGTGTTCCTGACCTTCCGTGTCCTGGCCTTCCCCGACCTGACGATTGATGGCTCATTTCCGCTCGGCGCCGCGGCGGCCGCCGTGCTGACGACGCTGGGCTGGTCGCACTGGGCGGCGCTGCCGGTCGCGGCGCTGCTCGGCGCGCTGGCCGGCGCCAGCACCGCCTTTTTGGCCGCCCGCCTCAAAATCAACGGTCTGCTGGCCTCGATCCTCGTCGCGCTGGCGCTCAACTCGATCAATCTGCGGCTGATGGGGCTGGCGGTTGAGCGGCATATCCCAACCGCCAACCTGCCGCTCCTCAATACGCCGACCGTGGTCAGCACCACGCTGCCGCTGGTCAGCGGGCTGCGCGGCGTGTGCCTGGCCGCCCAGCAGTGTATGACCGGCGGCGTGATCACCCGCTACGCCCAGGTGCTGGCCTTTGGCGCGATCGCGGTCGTGCTTGGCCTGGCGCTGCGCTGGTTTCTCAGCACCGAGCTGGGCCTGGCAATCCGCGCGGTCGGCGATAACCCGCAGATGGTGCGGGCGCAGGGGCTGCGGGCCGAGACGCTCCAGCTGCTGGGCCTGGCGCTCTCCAACGGTTTGATTGCACTGTCGGGCGCGCTGGCGATTGCGTCGCTGGGCTTTGCCGATGTGTCGCTGGGTCGCGGCTTAATCATCGTTGGTCTAGCTGCAGTGATTATCGGCGAGGTTGCACTGCCGCCGCGCACCGTCGCGCGGGCGCTCGTGGGCGTGCTGCTCGGCTCGGTGCTGTACCGGGTGTTTGTGGCGCTGGCGCTGCGCAACACCCGCGCCATCGGCCTGCAGGAGACCGACCTGCAGCTGCTGACCGCGCTGATTGTGATCGGCGCGCTCGGCCTGCCGCAGCTGCGCCGCTGGCTCGTCCCGCAGCGGGGCCAGCGATGATTCGGCTGCGCAACGTAACAAAGTGCTTTCACCGCGGCGAGGTCCACGAGGTCTACGCCCTACGCGACTTCAGCCTGCACATCGCGCCGGGCGAGTGGGTCACGGTGATCGGCACCAACGGCGCCGGCAAGTCGTCGCTGCTCAACACCATCGCCGGCGTCTTTACGCCCGACAGCGGCACCGTCGAGATCGATGGCCGCAATGTTTCGGCCTGGGGCGAGCACCGCCGGGCCGCACTGATCGGGCGGGTCTTTCAAAATCCACTGGACGGCACCGCCGGCACGCTGACCATCGAGCAAAATCTGGCGCTGGCGATCCGGCGCGGGCGCTGGCCGACGCTGGGCCGCGGTGTCACCACAGCCCGCCGAGCTGTGTTCCAGCAGGCGCTGGCCAGCATGCAGCTCGGCCTGGAGGATCGACTCCAGGCGCCAGTGCGGCTGCTGTCGGGCGGGCAGCGCCAGGCGCTGACACTGCTGATGGCGACGCTGGCCCGGCCGCGCGTGCTGCTCCTTGATGAGCACACCGCGGCGCTCGATCCCGGCGCCGCCGCGCAGATCGAGCGGCTGACCGCCGAGTACGTCGCGGCCGGGCAGCTGACCACGCTGATGGTCACCCACAACATGCAGCAGGCGCTAACCTACGGCACCCGCACCCTGATGCTCCACCAGGGCCAGGTGGTCCTTGACCTGCAGGGGCCGGAGCGCGCCGGGCTGACCGTGCCGGCGCTGATCGCCCGCTTCGCCCAGATTCGTGGCGAGGCGCTGGCCGACGACAAGCTGCTCTTGGCGTAGCTTTACCATTGCCCGCAGATCGGATACTATGACACATCGCAAAGGAGCACCCACCATGAAGCGTTTCTCGCTGATGCTTGCGTTGGCCGCGTGCCTGCTAGCAGCCTGTGGCACACCCGCGACCACGACCACCAGCACGCCGGCCCCAGCCGCCCCGACTGCGGCGCTGGCCACGGCCGCCCCGACCGCGATGAGCGCTACCGCCGCCCCTGCGACCGGCGGCAAGCTGACCGTCGGGATTGTGCAGCAGACGACTCACCCGGCGCTGGACGCCGCCCGCAAAGGCGTCGAGGATGCCCTGAAACAGTCGGGCCTCGATGTCACCGTGGACGCCAAGAACGCCCAGAATGACCCGGCGGTGCTCACGACGATTGTCGACGGCTTCCGCGATGCGAAGGTCAATCTGGTGGTGGCGATTGGCACGCAGCCGCTCCAGGCCGCCTTCAAGAGTCTACAAGGCTCGGGCATTCCCATCGTCTTCAACGCCGTCACCGACCCGTTCCAGGCCGGCGTCGCCAAAAGCACCACCGAGCACCCTGGCGTCACCGGCATTCAGGCGCTGCCGCCAGTCACCGACGGCTTCGATATGATCCTGAAGGTCAAGCCCGACACCAAAAAGGTCGGCATTATCTGGACCAGCAGCGAGAAAAATAGTCAGGTGGCGACTGGGCTGGCCCGCGAGTATGCGAAGACCAAAGGCCTGGAGTTCATCGAGGCCCAGGTGACCAAAGCCGACGAGGTGCTGGCCGCCGCCGAAAACCTGGCCGGCCAAAACGTTGATGCGATCTTTATCTCGACCGACAGCACGGTGGTCTCAGCGCTCAACTCGGTGGTCAAGGTCGCCGGCGAGAATAAAATCGGCCTGTTCTGCAACGACCCGGCCTCGGCGCGGCGCGGCTGCAGCACTGGCCTGGGCCTCGACTACTACGACAACGGCTTCGCCAGCGCGACCGAGATGGCGATCCCGATCCTGAAGGGCGGCAGCGCCGACACGATCGCGATTCACAAGCAGCTCAAGCAGAACCTGGTGATCAACACGCTGGCGGCACAGCAGCAGGGCCTCACGATCCCGCAGGTGGTGCTCGACAGCGCTACCACCAAAGTCAACGAGATCACCGCCAAGTAGGCGCTCGGAGTAGCATTGGCGCGTCACGGCTGAGGTTGCGGCGGGAGGCAGCATGTTATACTGACCTCGACACTGGATAACCCAATGCAACCGCTCAGCGACCACGGCTTACCCATCGCGACGGCGATTGAGCGTGAGCTGGATGTTTACCTCGCGATGGGTGCCGTGCGACAGATTGCCAGCCGGCTCGGCTGCAACGCTGTGGACCGCACCAAACTTGAGATTATTGTGCTTGAACTGGCCCGCAATATTTTAATTCATGCCCGCGCCGCCGGCCAGATCCAGCTTAGCCTGGAGACTCGCCGCGGCCGCGCTGGCCTGCTGATCCGCGCCGCCGACCGGGGCGCCGGCATCGCCGACCTCGCCGCCGCACTGCGCGACGGATATAGCACGGCCGGCACACTGGGCGCCGGACTGCCCGGCGTGCAGCGCCTGGCCGACGAATTCTCGATCAGCTCGGCGCCTGGCAGCGGCACCACAGTGCTCGCCTGGAAAGCCATTGCCGCAGGAGGCAGCCGCCGATGACACAGTCTGGCGCCGCCACCCGCCCGATGCCCGGCCAGGTGGTCTCGGGCGACACCTGGTTTTACCATGAGACGCCGACGCACTGCCTGGCGGTCGTCATCGACGGCCTGGGCCACGGCCCCGGCGCCTACGAGGCCGCGCAGCGCGCCTACAACGCCATCAAGGATCGCCCCGAGCAGCCGCTGACCGCGCTGATGACGGCGGCCCACATCGCGGCGCAGGGCAGCCGCGGGGTCGTCGCCGGGCTGCTACGGCTTAACCTGACCGAGCACACGCTGAACTATGTCGGCGTCGGCAACATTGGCATCTACGTCGTGTCCGAGCGCAGCATCAAGCCGATCTCGCGCAACGGCACGGTCGGCTATCGCCTGCCCAGCCTGTTCGAGCAGCACGCCACCTACAACGAGGGCGATCTGTTTGTGCTGTTTAGCGACGGCATCTCGATGCGCTTCGCCGACGCGCCCTGGATGCGCGCCGGCCTGGAACCACAGACGCTCGCCGACCGCATTCTGATGGAGTTCAGCAAAGTCAGCGATGATGCGACGGTGCTCGTTGTCCGCGCCTAACCCGGTTTTCCAAATTTCCCAACCGCTGAGTGTGTGGATCGCATGAGTGAACGACTAGCAACCTGGCTCGAAACCCACGCCACGACGATCATGCCGCGCTGGGCCCGTGTGATCCGCGAGCGCGGCGTCAGCGATGAGAAGATCGGCACCGCTGATCTGCGCAACACGTTCTTTAGCGAACTCTATGACGGTTTGATCGAGGCTGCGCGCGGCAACATTGATGCCCTAACCGCCGCGCTGCAGGCGGTCAAGGGCGTACAAAACCGCACCAACCAGACCCTGCCGCACCTGCTGGAGATTCCGTTTCAGCTGCGGCGGATTATCTGGGACACCGTGCCGGCCGCCGAGGAGCCGCACGAGATTCTCGCAGATTTTGAGCGAGCTTGAGCCGATCACCGAGTGGATGGTCGGCCTCTTGTCGCGCCAGTTTGCCGCAGATGTTGAGAATGCCCTCCAGGAGCGCATTGGCGAGGCCGAGTTTATGGCCACGCAGCTGGCGCAGGCGACCGAGGAGTCGGACCGCGCGGCGATGAGAAACTCGGTGCTGTATAAGTTTTCGCAGCGCATCAACCGCAGCCTGCACCTTCCTGAGCTGATTAATACCGTCGGCGAGCAGATTCAGGCCGCGCTCCAGACCGAGCGCTGCGCGATCTGGCTCCAGAATAACGGCCAGCTGGTCAACTCCTACGCGGTCGGCTACGACAAGCCGCTGCTCGATCACGCCTATCTGATCGAGTCGGGCGGGCTGGTGGCCGAGGCCTACAGCCAGCTCAAGCCTTGGCTGGTGCCGAGTCCGGCCGCCGACCTCAACGTCGATAGCTGGGTTGACCCCAAGCTGGCCATGCTGGCGCTGCCACTCATCGCCTCCAATGAGCGCATGGGCGTGATCATTGTGCAGGCCGACGCCGACCAGCTCGGCAGCGAGCAGCTGGCGCTGGCACAGTCGTTCGCGGCCCAGACCGCGCTGGCGCTGGAGAACGCGCACCTCTACGACCAGATCATGTGGCTCAACAAAGACCTGGAGGACCGGATTCATCAGCGGACCTCGGAGCTGCGCGATGAGCGCGACCGGCTAGAGCTGCTCTATGGCATCGCCAATGCCGTCAGCACCTCGCTCGACAGCGACACGATGTTTCAGCAGACGCTCCAGGTGCTGGCGCAGCGCCTCGGCGTGACCCACGGCTCGATCCTGCGGCTTGATCCCGAGACTCGCCAGCTGGTGCGGCGCAAATCGCTCGGCACCGACACCGACGAGATGACGCATTTTCCGCTAGGCATCGGCATTGCCGGCTGGGTGGCATCGCATGGCGAGGCCGCGCTGATCCACGATGTCAAAAAGGATAAGCGCTGGGTTAAGCCGATTGATACCAGCGGCAATCACAAGCAGCGCGGCGCACTGATCGTCGTGCCGCTGCTCATCAACGACGAAGTGATCGGCGTGCTGCAGCTGTCGCATCCCGAGACGCATTTTTTTACTCACGAGCACCTGCGGCTGCTGACGACCATCGCCAACGAGGTCGCGATCGCGATCCACAACGCCGACCTGTACTATATGATCCGTGAGCAGGCCGCCAAGCTGGGCGTGATCGTGGCCCGCGAGCGCGCCGCCGCCAGCCAGAGCCAGGCGATCCTGCAGTCAATCGCCGACGGCGTGCTGGTGTGCGACCTAGAGGGTCAGATGCTGGCGGCCAATCCGGCCAGCGCCCGGATGCTGGATCTGCCGCTCGAAGATTTGTTCTTGAGCAATCTCCACGAGCTGCTGCGCAACCTCAAGATCTCCAGCGCCGACCGGGCGCCGCTACGCGAGCTGCTCCAGCAGCCTTTTGACGCCAACGGCGACCCGCGCACCTTCCGCACCACGCTGCGGCTGGGCACCACCTCGGTCAACATGGCGCTGGCGCCAGTGATAGGCGAGGGCGGCGAGGTGCTGGGTGGCGTGTCGATTTTGCGCGACATCACCCGCGAGATCGAGTCCGACCGGCTCAAAGACCGAGTTTATCGGCACCGTCTCGCACGAGCTGCGCACGCCCATGACCTCGATCAAAGGCTACGTCCAGCTAATGATGATGAGCTCGCTGGGCGACCTCAACGAGATGCAGCGCGAGGTGCTGGGCACCGTCCGCAACAACACCGAGCGCATGACCGCGATCATCAACGACCTGCTGGACATCACCAAAATCGAGTCGGGCAGCGTCGACCTGGAGGTCGCGCGGGTGCCGGTGCTGGAGGCGGTGAGCGCCGTGGTCAACACCCAGCGCTTTAGCCTGGAGGCGCGCGGCCATCAGCTTAAGGTTGAGGTGCCGCCGGGCCTGCCGGACATCTGGGCCGACCCGATCCGGCTGGGCCAAGTGCTCGATAATCTGGTCTCGAATGCGATCAAATATACGCCCAAACGTGGCCAGATTGTGATCAAGGCCGCTGTCCTCGACCAGGCAACGCTGAGCGAGGAGCGCCGGGCGCAGCTCAAGGCCAGCCGCCACTACCTGTCGATCAGCGTCACCGACAGCGGACTCGGTATCGCGCCCGAGGATCATGAGAAAGTCTTCGAGCGCTTTTTCCGTGTCGAGAGCGAGCTGAAGGTTGAGGCCGGCGGCACCGGCCTGGGGCTGTCCATCGTGCGGCCGCTGGCCCGGCTGATGGGCGGTCAAATCTGGCTCGACAGCGAGCCGGGCGAAGGCTCGACGTTTACCGTGGTCATACCGACGGCCTAGGAACAACAGATGAACGCAGCACCTCCGAGCAGCCAGCCGCGCTTCGCCAGCATCAAGCGCCTGATTCTGTTTAGCGGGCTGCTGATCGCGGCCTTCACCCTCGCGCTGATCCCGGTCCTGAGCACGAGTGTGCAGAGCGCGCTGCTGCGGCAGGCCGAGCAGTATTCGATCAACGAGCTATACCACCTCAACTCGATGCAGTGGCAGACCTTTATGTCGCCGGTGCTGGTTGAAAATCAGCGCGACCCGGCGCTGCTCGCAAAATTCCATACGTATCTCAGCACCTCGACGCAGGGGCCGACGATTCAGACGCTGACGGTGTACGACCGCACCGGCCAGCGCATTTTTGGCCCCGCGCAGGGCGGCAGTAACCTGGCGCCCGCCGAGGCCGTGGCCGCGATGAGCGAGGTCCGCTCGGTGTACACGACTGAGGACGGCCAGCCGGTCTTGGAAAGCCGCATCCCGATTGCGGCCGACGGCAGCATCCCGAGCCGCGCCGAGCCGCTGCCCAACGTGGCGCCGCCGATGTACCACGGTGCCGGCCCTGACATCCATGCCGCGCCGCTGGCTGCCCAGCCGGTGATCGGTCTCCTGACCCTGAACCAGAATCTTCAGACCACGAGCGGCGTGCTCCAGCAGTTTCAGTGGCGCAGCGAGGTGTCGCTGGTGCTGCTGATGGGGGGCCTGTTTGTGGCGCTGCTGTTTGCAATGCGCCGCACCGAGTCGATCCTGGCGCTCCAGTACAGCCAGCTGGAGGCGCAGAACAGCGCGCTGCAGCGCCTGGAGCGGACCAAAGAAGAGCTGACCAACATGCTGGTCCACGACCTGCGCAACCCGGTCACGGCGATGCTGGCCTCGCTGGATATTCTGGGACTACCTGAGATCGGCCAGCTGAACGCGGATCAGGCGCACATCATCACCCAGGCCCGCCAGAGCGGCGCGCGCATGACCACGATGATCAATGACCTTTTGGTGATTCGGCGGCTGGAGGACGGCCAGCCGAAGCTGGAGCGCCAGCCGTTCGTACCGGCGACCGAGCTGGCGCGCATCGAGCAGACGCTGCAGCCGCTGGCCGAGCAGAGCCGGCACCAGCTGCGGCTGAGCGTCGCGGCCGACGCCCCGACGGCGCAGCTCGACGGCGCGCTGATCGAGCGAGTCATTGGCAATCTGGTCGGCAATGCGCTGAAGCATACACCGGCCGGCACCGAGGTTGTGATCAGCGCCGCGGCCGTCGGGGACGAACTGGAGCTACGGGTCAGCGACAACGGCCCCGGCATCCCAGCCGCCGAGCAGTCGCAGATTTTCGAGCGCTGGGGACAAGGTTCGCAGCACGGTAGCGGCCACGGCCTGGGCCTGACCTTCTGCCAGCTGGCGGTAGCGGCCCACGGCGGCACGCTGCGCCTCGAAAGCGATGTGGGGCAAGGCGCCAGCTTTGTCATCACGCTGCCACTCGCTGCCGGCGCCGCGATCAGCGCGGCCCCAGCAGACCTTGCGCTAGCCTAGATATTCAGCGCAGCGGTAGGCGGCTTCAAAGCCGGCCGCGGCGGCCACGCGCTGCGAGGCGAGATTCTCGGCGGTGGTGGTGTAGGTCGCCCAGGGCCGCCGCCGCAGGACATCCGCGCTGATCGCCCGCACCAGCGACTGCGCGAGGCCGGCACCTCGGTAGGCTGGCGCGGTCCACACGCCCAGCACCTCCTCGCTCCAGGCCGTCCCATAGCCACACGAGGCCCGACACACAATCCGGCCGTCGGCGATGATCGCCCACGGCGTGCGCTCAACGGCCAGCATCGCGCGAAATTCGCGGGCGTCCCAGCCGCAGTCGCTCCGCAGCACCAGATCAACGTCGGGGGCGTGCAGCGGGCGGCCGAGCATCCGCCCGGCCGCCACGGCGGCGCAGCGATAGCCGTGCAGCACATAGCCGGTCGGGGCCAGCGTGGTGCGCGCTGTCAGCGCGGCGGCCAGTGCCGGGCGCTGAATCAGCCACGGCAGATCGTCGGTGGCGGCGGCCAGCAGCGCCGGCAGCGCGGCGTCGTGGGCGTCCAGGCGATAGCATAGCCGCGTGCTCTCGGGGTGCGGCGACAGGACTAGCACGCCAGTCACGGCAGCACCATCGCGTATCACTACCAGCTTGATGATCAGCTCGTGGAGCAGCACTAGCAGCAGCTCCTGGTTGGGCCACGGGTCGCGGGCCAGCCAGCGGTAGGCGTCGGCGTAGTCCGGCCAGCGGGTGTTGGTGAGGCAGGTTGGCGCCGGCGGCGCGGCAAGCAGCTCAAGCATCGATTTCTCCCGCCGTTAGTCTACCATCCGAGGTGTATTTGGCGGGCCGATCTGCTACACTCCTGGCACATCAAGGATAGATTCATGGGCCTTCTGGATACCCTCAACGAACCACAGCGGCGCGCCGTCGAGATCGGCAGCGGGCCGGCGCTGGTGCTGGCCGGGCCTGGCTCGGGCAAAACCCGCGTCCTCACGCACCGCGTCGCCTATCTCATCAGCGAGCTGCGGGTTGACCCGTATAACATTCTGGCGGTCACGTTCACCAACAAGGCGGCCAAAGAGCTGAAGGAGCGGCTGACGGTGCTGATCGGCGCCGAGCACACCCAGCGGCTGACGGTCGGGACGTTTCACTCGATCTGCGTGCGCTGGCTGCGGATCGAGCTGCCGCCAGCGCCGGCCGCGGGCGCGCCCGGCCTGTATCGCAACTTCACGATCTACGACGAGGACGATCAGCAGCGCCTGATGCGGCGGGTCATCAAGGAGCTGCACCTCGACGAGAAGCAGTACGCGCCACGCGGGGTGCTCGGGGCGATCTCGCGGGCCAAAAACGAGCTGGTCGGGCCGAAGGGTTTTGCGCAGGTCGCATCGACGCACCGCGAGGAGATGGTGGCGCGCTGCTTCGAGCGCTACCAGGGGCTGCTCCAGGAAAACAACGCGCTCGACTTCGACGATCTAATGGTCGTGATGCTCCAGCTGCTCCAGAGCAAGCCCGAGCTGCGCCAAAAATATCAGCGCCGCTTCGAGCATGTGCTGATCGATGAGTACCAGGATGTCAACACCTGCCAGTACGAGTTTGCCAAGCAGCTCTCGGGGCAGCATCGCAACCTCTTTGCCGTCGGCGATGAGGACCAGTCGGTGTATGCGTTCCGCGGCGCCAATATGCGCTACGTGCTGCAGTTCGAGGACGATTTTCCCGACGCCAGGGTGATCCTGCTGGAGCAGAACTACCGCTCGACCCAGGCGATCTTGGATGTTGCCACGGCGCTGATCAGCAGCAGCGAGCGGCGCAAGCACCCCAAGCAGCTGTGGACCCAGAACAACAAGGGCGTGATCGTCGCGCTCCAGGAGGCCTACACCGAGGAGGAGGAGGCCGTGCTGGTGCTCGATGAGATCGAGCGGCTGGTCGGCAAGGGCCAGCACACGCTGCAAAGCATGGCGGTGCTGTACCGTACCAACGCGCAGTCGCGGGCGCTGGAGGAGGCATTTTTGCGGCGGGCGATCCGCTACCGGCTGGTCGGCGGCATCCGCTTCTACGAGCGCAAGGAGGTCAAGGATATTCTGGCCTACCTGCGCCTGATCAACAACCCGTTTGACAGCGTGAGCTTCGAGCGGGTCGTCGAGGCGCAGCCGGGGATTGGGCGCCAGACCATCGCGCAGCTGAGTGAGTGGGCCGCCGAGCTGGGCGTGCCAGTGTACAGCGCGCTGCAGCTCCTTGATCCCCAGGCCGACACGGAGGGCGCCGTGGTGAGCGCACCGCTGGCCGCGCGGGCCAAATCAATGCTGCTGGGCTTTCTCCACACCCTCGACGCGCTGATCCGCGCGCAGACGGAGCGCGGGCTGGTCGAGCTGCTCGACCTGCTGCTGGAGCGGACCAGCTTTCACGACGCTTTGGTGCGCGAGCACGGCGACGAGGAGGGTGAGAGCCGCTGGGAGAACGTGCTGGAGCTACGGACGGTCGCGGGGCAGTATGTGAACTATGTGCAGGAGGCGCAGCTGCCGACCTTTTTGGAGGAGGTGGCGCTCGTCGCGGCGACCGACGACCTGCTGGAGCAGCGCGACGCCGTGACGCTGATGACGATGCACCAGGCGAAGGGCTTAGAGTTTCCGGTGGTGTTCGTGGCTGGCCTGGAGGAGGGCCTGATGCCGCACAGCCGCTCGCTGGAGGACCCTGAGCAGCTCGACGAGGAGCGGCGGCTGCTCTATGTGGCGGCGACGCGGGCGATGGAGCGGCTGTATCTGCTCTACGCCTTCAAGCGCACGCTGTACGGCCGCTCGAACCTGTCGCAGCCGTCGCGGTTTTTGGCCGATATTCCCGGCAATCTGGTCAAGCGCAGCCGGGAGCGCGGCGAGCGGACCGCGCAGGCCTCGATGTTTACCGGGCGCAGCAGCGCGCCGGCGCCGAGCCGCGCCGCGCCCAGCTGGAGCAGCGGCGCGCGCAAAAACACCACGCCGATGAAGCCGTCGCCGACCGCACAGTTTACCGCCGGCATGAAGGTGCGGCATAGCATCTTCGGCAACGGCATCGTGATCTCGTCGGAGCCAAAATCCGATGACGAGGAGGTCACGGTGGCGTTCGTCGGCAAGGGCGTCAAAAAGCTGATGGCGACCTTCGCCAAACTGGAGCGCGTCTAGCGCCCATCATGGGGAGAATAGTTAATGACCACGCACGCACAGGGCAGCTTCGACGTGCAAATGAAGCCGCAGGCGCCCGACTACGCCGACGCGCCGCTGCTGGGCCGCTTTCTGCTCACCAAGCAGTTTCATGGCGACCTGGAGGCCAGCAGCCAGGGGCATATGCTGAGCGCCGGCACCGCGACCGAGGGGTCGGCGGGCTACGTGGCGATGGAGCAGGTCACTGGGACGCTGCACGGCCGGCGGGGCAGCTTCGCGCTGCAGCACAGCGGCACCATGAATCGCGGCGCGCCGCAGCTCGTGATTAGCGTCGTGCCAGAACTCGGGGACTGAGGAGCTGGCGGGACTGGCCGGCACCCTGGAGATTTTGATGGCCAATGGCGCGCATGGCTACGACTTCGCCTACACGCTGCCCGACGCGGCGGCGTAGATTGACCACTTCACAGCGACAGCAGACCGGAGTACGATAGCGGCGATGTATCTGATCAGCAACAACCAGCAGCGCAATGGACCAGGCCGGGGGTCTGGCTAGCTGCGCTGCGTGTAGCTAACCTGTCGGCCGCCGGACTGAGATTTCAGTCCGGCGGCTTTCGTTTTGGAGGGCGGTATGAACTGGACGCTGGTGGTGCGGGGCATCGTGATCGGCTGCTCGGTGGCGGCGCCGGTCGGGCCGATTGGGATTTTATGTATGCGGCGGACGCTGGCCCACGGCCGGCTGGCCGGGCTGGTGTCGGGGCTGGGCGCGGCGAGCGCCGATGCGATCTATGGCGCGGTGGCCGGCTTTGGCCTCACGGCGCTGACCGGGCTGCTGGTGGCGCAGGCCGGCTGGGTGCGGCTGGTGGGCGGGCTATTTCTATGCTTCCTCGGCTGGCGGACCTGGCGCACGCCGCCGGCGACGAGTGCGGCGCTGAGCAGCGCGGGCGCTGGGCTGGTCGCGGCGTTTTTCTCAACGTTTGCGCTGACGCTAACTAACCCGGCGACGATTTTGTCGTTTATCGGCATCTTCGCCGGCGCCAGCGGCGGCGTAGCGACCGGCGGCCAGGCGGCGATGCTGGTGCTGGGTGTGTTCGTCGGCTCGGCACTGTGGTGGCTGCTGCTCTCGGGCGCGGTGGCGCTGCTGCGCGGCCGCATCACCGCCGGCGTGCTCGGCTGGATCAACCGCGCAGCCGGACTGGCGATGCTGGTGTTTGGGATTCTGACGCTGGCGCGGGGCTAAGGGCATCAACGACCCAGCACTGACAGCAAGGCGGGCCAGCAGCTGATGACTGCTGGCCCGCCTCGGCGTCGCACATTAGTCGCCGAGAACGACGAGTGGAATCAGCCACTGACGGAAGGGCAGCGGCGTCGGCGGCGCAGTCGGGCTTGGCCGAGGCGTCGGCGTCAAGGTCGCGGTCACGGTGGGCGGCACGGTCGTACTGGTCGGGGTCGGCGAACTCGGCGTTTTGGTCGCCGTGCTGGTCGGGGTCGGCGGCACGGTCGTCGTCGCCGTGCGCGTCGCCGTGGGTGGCACGGCGGTCACGGTGCGTGTCGCGGTATTCGTCGCCGTCGCCGTTGCGGGAACCCCTGTCGCGGTATTCGTCGCTGTTGCGGTGTTGGTCGCCGTGGGCAGCACGGCGGTGTTCGTCGCCGTAGGTAACAGGGCGGTATTCGTCGCCGTCGCGGTGTTTGTCGCAGTGGGCGGCACAGCACTATTCGTCGCCGTCGCCGTCGCGGTGTTTGTCGCGGTGCTCGTCGCGGTGGGCGGCACAGCACTATTCGTCGCCGTCGCGGTGTTTGTCGCGGTGTTCGTCGCCGTTGGCGTTTGCGACGGCGTCACGGTGTTCGTCGCCGTGGCGGTGTCCGTTGCCGTCGCGGTGTTTGTCGCCGTCGCCGTCGGTGGTGGCGCAACGACGGTAATGATCGTCGGCGGGCGACCGGGATTATTGCCGTTGCCGTCGGTCAGCACCGCCACTGTTGCGCCCCCAGTCAGGCCCTGGCCCGTGATCAGTGCTTAATTCGGCAGGTCGCCCAGCACATTGACGTTGATCGTAGCATCGAAGCTGATCGTGGTTGAGGCACCGATCACCAGGCGGCCGCCCTGGCTGCCCGAGGCATTGGTCCCCAGGCGAAAGATTACGCGGCGGCCCACGCCGTCATACTCGGCTTGATCGTCGCTCGTTCCATCAGTCATCGGCCCGGCATTCGGACCGCTCACAATGCTGAGCGAGCCGGGGACATAGGTCAGCCCAGCATCCAGGGTGTCGGTCAGCACCGTGGCGTCGAGGTCGTCATTGCCAGTGTTGGGGACGGTGATCGTGTAGCGCACCTGATCGCCCGGCTCCCAATTGCCGCCGTTGAGGTCGCTGGCGGTCTTGGTAGCCCCAAAGACATCAGGCTGGAATGTGTTGATCGACAGCACATAGCCGGCGAGAAAAAATACATCACCACCTGTCGTGGCATCAATCGTTGCCGAGGTCTGCCCTGGAGCAACGAGGCTGGTCACATCCACCGTGTCAATATCAAGGCCCGACATGCTGCCAGCGGCGCCGGTCAGCTGCGGCAGGTCGCCGACGGCTGAGACCGTGCTGCTAAACAGTGAGTGCGAGCTATTAAAAAAATTGTTGGCGGGATTGGTCGCATCCGAGAGGGTCGTGCCGTTGAACGCCAGCGCATCACTAACCCCCGTATTGTCGCCCTCAAAGGCGACAACGGTCAGCTTCACCGCCGGCGTGCTCGGAATCGTAAAGCCTGACAAGTTCGTTGACTGCGACAATCCATTGGCCACAGGATCCAGGCCGTCATAGACAATGATGCTCCGCAGCGGATCGCTGGCCCGCTCGTAAACGACCGCCAGCCACCAGCCGACGAAATTGTTCGCGTCATTGACATTGACCAACGTATTGCTTTGAACATCGCTGACGCGATAGGCGCCCACACCGTTTGCCTGCACAAAGCTCGTGACATCGGCGGCTGATTGGTACCGATCGGTAGCTATGAAGGTGGCATCGGCTGTCACCGTCAGGGTGCTGCTACCCGCCTGGTATTCCAAGAAGGCCGCCGGGTCACCGACCGTCCCAGTGCTCGCCCAGCGCGCTCCCCAGTGCAGGTAGGCGTGGGTGATCGTGGCGCCGGCGGGAATAGTCAGCTGGGCGCTTGTGCGAGCTTGGGCGCTCGTGAACGTGAGATCTGCTTCGGCCTGGCCGGCGCTGGGGCTATCGGACCGCCAAAACAGGTCGGGCGCGCTGTCGGCGGTGCTGGTGCCGCAGGCGCCAACCGTGCCAACCACCGGGGCTGGCGTTCCAGCCGCACACTCCTGGCCGAGCGTATTGCCAATTACCACCGCATCGCCATGCTGCACGACGTTGAGCCGCACCACCGGCGCAGCCTTCGCCGCCGGCGCGGGCGCTGCCAAAACCATCGCAAGCAGTATGAGGGCCAGTCCGACCCGCAGCCACTTAAGTCCAAAACCGTTTATCCGATCAGTCATGGGGGGCTTCCTTTCACAACGACAAATCGCCATCCGCCTGGGCAGCCGTGGCACAGTGCGGCACGCTGCCAGCGCTTGACGCGGCATCCAGAAAATGAGGTGGCGTGTAATACCTGGGTGGTAGTGGAGCGATATGGTTGGGCTGATCGAAGTTTACCACACTGTCCCGGCGGCGTATACGCGCAGTTCATCTTCAGCACCTGCCGCACGGCCAGGCTGGCACGGTTTTGAACCGCAACGAAGCAAGGGCGCAAAAATACGAGGAGTAGAGGAAATCATCGAGCGTCGGCTGCAAATCATCGAGCGTTTGTTGTAAATCGTCGAGCGTCGGCTATAAATCGTCGACCGTCGGCTATAAATCATCGAGCATCTGCTGCGAATCGTCGAGCGTTTGCTGCGAAATCGTCGAGCGTTTGCTATGAATCGTCGAGCGTTTGCTATAAATCATCGAGCGTCTGCTGCAAATCATCGAGCGTCTGCTGCAAATCGTCGAGCGTCTGCTGCAAATCATTGAGCGAAATCTATAAACCATCGAGCGTTTGCTGCAAATCGTCGAGCGTTTGCTGCGAATCGTCGAGCGTCTTTGCGGTTCAATCCAGCTTCTGCTGACAGCTCAAAGCTCGTCCGAAAGGCTGACGACTAATGGCTGACAGCTGACGGCTCCGTCCGGTATACTATGGCCGCCACGCTCCACAGCCACTGTGCAGCTGGTTGACTGGCCCCTATCAAGGAGTGTCCCGTGACAGATCGCACGCTGAACCTCGGCAGCTTGTAGCGCGGGGACACGTCTGCGTGTCTCCGCTTAAGGAGACCGCATGTTACAGCTTCATCATGTTTTCAAGAGCTATGGGCCGACCACGGTCCTGGCAGACATCTGCGCCGTCATCAACGACGGCGAGCACGTTGCGCTGATTGGACCGAACGGCGCCGGCAAATCTACGCTCTTGCGCTGCCTGACCGGCGACGAAACCTCGGACCGCGGCACCATCACGCGCACGCCGGCCGACCTGGTGCTCGGATATCTGCCGCAGGCGCTGGCGACGACGCCCGCGGCCACCGTCGGCGACCTGGTGGCGGCGCAGCAGGCGGCGTTCACCGCCGCAGCCGCGGCGCTCGACGCAGCCACCGCGGCCCTCGGCGAGTCTGCGGACGACTTTGCGGCCGCGGCGGCGCGCTACGACCTGGCGCTGGCGCACTTCGAGGCGCTGGGCGGCTATGCGCGCGAGGCGGCGACCGCCGCGATCTTCGACGGGCTGGGCTTGGCCGCGGTCGCGCCTGGCACGGCGGTGGCGACGCTGAGCGGCGGCCAGAAGACGCGGCTCGGGCTGGCGCTGCTGCTGATTCAGCAGCCCGACCTCCTGCTGCTCGACGAGCCGACCAACCACCTGGACATGGCCGCGCTGGCGTGGCTGGAGGAGTTTGTGCGCGGCTACCGTGGCGCCGTGCTGGTCGTCTCGCACGACCGGGCATTTTTGGACCACACCGTCACGCGCACGCTGTATCTCGATCCGACAACCCACGCACTGCGCAGCTACATCGGCGGCTACACAGCGTTTGCGGCGGCGCGCGACCACGAGCGAGCGCTGCACAGCGAGACCTGGCGGCGGCAGCAGGAGCACGTCGCGCAGGTCGAGGCCGACATTGCGCGCGTCAAGGGGCGGGCCTCAGCGATCCAGGACGGCCCGAAGCGCGGCCGCGACTTCTATGGCACAGTCTCGGCCAAAGTCGCCAAGCTGGCGGTGGCGCGCGAGCGCAAGCTGGAGCGCTACCTGAAGTCCGAGGAGCGCGTCGCCAAGCCGCGGCAGTCGTGGGGCCTCAAGCTGGACTTTGGCGCCACACCGCCCAGCTCGCGGGCGGTGCTGCGGGCCGAGGAGGTCAGCTTCGCGTATCCGGGCGGGCCGCCGCTGCTCACCGACGTGACGTTTGACGTGCAGTACGGCGAGCGGGTCGCGCTGATTGGGCCAAACGGCGCGGGCAAGACCACGCTCCTGCGGCTGCTGGCCGGCGAGCTGGCAGCTATCAGCGGCAGCATCCGGCTGGGGCCGAGCGTCAGGCTGGGGCTGCTGTCGCAGGAGCACGCCGGGCTGGACCTGGCGCAGACCGTGCTCGACACCGTGCTGCGGGCGCGGCCGATGAGCGACACCGACGCCCGGAATTTTCTCCACACCTTCCTGTTCGGCGGCGACAGCGTGTTCCGGCCGGTCGGCGCGTGCTCGCTGGGCGAGCGGGCGCGGCTCCAGTTGGCGGTCCTGATCCTGAGCGGCTGCAACCTGCTGCTACTGGACGAGCCGCTGAACCACCTCGACATCGAGGGCCGCGAACACTTCGAGGCGGCGCTGGCAAGCTTTGCCGGCACCGTGATCGCTGTGGCCCACGACCGCGCCTTTCTGCGCACGTTCGCCGAACGGACGCTGACAGTGCAGGGCGGCGGCATCGTGCTCGGCGGCGGCTACGGCGGCTAGGCCGCGCGGTGCAGCCACACGGTCTATAATCCACGCGCGGCCAGCTCGTGGCCGCGCGTGGTGCTTTGAGGATGACAATGGCCTACAGCAAAAGCGACATTACTGAGCTGATCAACGAGCAGCGGGTTGAGTTTATCAATCTTCAGTTCACCGATATTTTGGGCGGCAACAAGACGGTCACGATCCCGATCAGCCAGCTGGCCGCGGCGCTGGACCACGGCGTCTGGTTCGACGGCTCATCGATTGAGGGGTTTGCGCGCGTCGCTGAGAGCGACATGTACCTGCAGCTGGACCTGGACACCTACGCGGTGATCCCGTGGGAGAGCGACCGCGACACCGTGACGGCGCGCTTTATCTGCGACGTGTATACCCCGAGCGGCGACCCATTTCCTGGCGACCCGCGGCGGGCGCTGAAAAACGTGCTGGCCGAGGCCGCCGAGCTGGGCTATCGCTTCAACACCGGCCCCGAGCTGGAGTTTTTCTTGTTCAAGCCCGAGCCGAGCGGCGCGGTGCGGCCGGTGCCTCACGACGCGGCCGGCTATTTCGACGTTTCGACCGACTACGCCACCGGCATTCGGCGCCAGATGGTCAAGGCGCTGCAGGCATTCGGCATCGTGGTCGAGGCCAGCCACCACGAGGTCGCGATTGGCCAGCACGAGATTGATTTTCAGTACGGCGACGCGCTGACGACCGCGGATCAGGCGGTGACGTTCCGCACGACGCTGAAGGCGATTGCGCAGCAGCACGGCCTGCACGCCACATTTATGCCCAAGCCGATCAGCGGGATCAGCGGCTCGGGGATGCACGTCCACCAGAGCCTGGCCGACCTGGACGGCACCAACCTGTTCTACAGCGCCGACGACGAGCGCGGGATCGCGCCGCTGGCCCACCAGTATATCGCCGGGCTGCTCGATCACGCGGCCGGCATGACGGCGGTGCTGGCGCCGCTGGTGAACTCCTACAAGCGGCTGGTGCCGGGCTATGAGGCGCCGGTGTATGTCAGCTGGGGCCAGACCAACCGCTCGGCGCTGGTGCGGGTGCCGCGGATCAGCCGTGGCCGGCCGCAGGCCACCAGGATCGAGCTGCGCTGCCCCGATCCGTCCTCGAATCCCTACCTAGCGTTTGCCGTGATGCTGAAGGCCGGGCTAGACGGCATCAAGCGCGGCCTGACGCCGCCAGCGGCGGCCGAGGAAGATCTGTATCACATCGACCCACGGGTGCGGGCGCTGCCGCTGCTGCCGTCGTCGCTCGACGCGGCCCTCACGGCGCTGCGCGGCGACGATGTGATCCTGGCGGCGCTGGGGCCACACATCGCGGAGCGCTTTCTGGAGGCCAAGCAGGCCGAGTGGGACGACTACAGCCGGCACGTCTCGCAGTGGGAGCTGGACCGCTACCTGGCGCTGTACTAAAGCCCGCTGTCGTCGAGCGAGGCCAGGCCGTGGCGCAGCGCGTAGAGCACCGCCTGGGTGCGGCTTTGCAGGCCCAGCTTGCTCAGAATGTTCGAGACGTGGGCCTTCACTGTTTTCTCGCTGACGACCAGTGTATCGGCGATGGACTTGTTGGACTGGCCGCGCGACAGCGCCTGGAGCACCTCGATCTCGCGCTCGGTGAGCGGCTCGGGGAGGGCGGGCGGCGCCTGGGTGCCGACGGTCTGCATCAGCTGGCGGGCGGCTTTGGGGTGCAGGTGGACCTCGCCGCGATGGGCCGCGCGGATCGCCTGGGCCAACTCGGCTGGCTCAACATCCTTCAGCAGGTAGCCGAGCGCCCCGGCCTTGATCGCCGCCGCGACCTGGGCCTCCTCGACATATGAGGTCAGGACAATGACCTCGACATCGGGGTAGCGCTGCTTGATCAGATGGGTGGTGTTGATGCCATCCATCTGCGGCAGCTTCAGGTCCATCAGCACCACGTCGGGGCGGAGTTTGGCGACGGCCTCCAGGCCAGCCTCGCCGTCGCCGGCCTCGCCGACGACCGCAATATCGGGCTGGGTCGCCAAAAACAGGCGCAGGCCCTGGCGCACCACCGCGTGATCATCCACCAGCAAAACATTGATTGGCATCGCAGAATCCTCCTAGCTCAACGGAACATCCACATCAATCCGCGTCCCACGGCCGAGGCCGCTGGTGACTCGGCAGCTGCCCGCCAGCGCCTGGGCGCGCTCACGCATGGTGCGCTGGCCGAGGTGATCGCCGGGCGTCGGCGTGGTCGGATCAAAGCCGACGCCGTCATCCTGGACGCGCAGCCGCGCAAAGCCGCCGCTGACCGCGAAGTCAATGACGACCTGCGTGGCGTGGGCGTGGCGCGCGATGTTGGCCAGCGCCTCGCCGACAATGCGATACAGCGCCTCCTCGACCGGGTCGGGGCAGCGGCTCTCGTCGATGTGCAGCGTGACTGGCACGCCGCTGCGGGCGGTGAAGACCGCCGCCTGGCGGCCAATCGCGGCCGGCAGCCCGGCCTCTTTGAGCGCGGTCGGCCGCAGCTCGAAGATTAGCGCGCGCATCTCGGCTAGCGCGGCGGTGGCCAGCTCCTGCACCGTGACCAGCAGCGGCGCGGTCGCGGCGGCATCGACGACCAGCGTGCTCTGCGCAGCCTGCGCCGCCAGCTTCAGCGAAAACAGCGTCTGGCTGACCGAGTCGTGGAGGTCGCGGGCCAGGCGCTGCCGCTCCTCCAGGGCGGCGAGCTGCCGCGACTGCTCGAACAGCCGGGCGTGCTCCAGGGCCAGCGCGGCCTGGTCGGCGAAAATACGCAGCAGCGCCGCCTCGTCGGGGCTAAACTCGCGGGGGTGGTCGTAGTAGGCCGCCAGCCCGCCGTAGATCTGGCCCTTGACCACCAGCGGCGCCGCGATCAGGCTGTGAAATGGCAGCTGGGCGCTGTCGTCGAGGTCCAGGTCGGCGGCGCAGGCCGCGCCGTCGGCGTAGGTGACGGTGCGGCCCTCAGCCACGGCGCGGCCGACGCCAAAGCCGCCCCAGCGGATCGTGCGGTGGGCGGTGCGCTCGGGCGGCCAGCCGCGGGCCAGGCACAGGTCGAGCGCGCCGTCGCCGGTCAGCTCGTACACCGCGCACATCGGCGCCTCCATGAGGACCAGCGCCTGATCGGCGATGCGGCCCAGCACCGCGTCGAGGCCGATGGCCTCGGTGAGCGCCAGCGCGCCCTGTCGCAGCGCCTCGGACTGGCGGTGGCGCTGCTGCTCGCCGGCGTAGAGCCGGGCATTATCCAGCGCCAGCGCGATGTAGTCGCCGATGGCCTCCAGCAGCCGCAGCAGCCGCGGCGGGACGCCATCGCCGCGCCGCTGCAGCACGACGAGCGCCCCGACGCTGTTGCCGCGCGCCACCAGCGGCACGCAGATCAGCGCCTGGAGATTGGTCTGGGCCGCCAGGTCGGCCAGCGGGGCGTGCTGAAAATTGGTCATGACGCTGGTGCGGCGGCTGGCGACCAGCTCGCCCAGCACCGGCTCGATGGCGGCGGTTGAGGGCAGGCCGCGCGACACGTTGAGGCGAAAGCTCTGGCTCGGCAGCAGTGTCCAGATGCCGCCCGAGTCCATCTCCAGCAGGTCAAGGACATGATCGAGCGCGCTGATCAGCAGCGGCTCCAGCTCCAGCGACTGGGCGACTGCGGCGGCTACCGCAGTCAGGACCAGCATCTCGTGGCTGCGGTCAATCGCTTCGGTCATAGCGTGGCTCCCAGCGCAAACTCTGGCCCCGGCCCACCGAGCCAGGCCAAAAACTCGATGTTGCCGGCGGCGCCCGTCACCGGCGAGCGCACCAGGCCGTGCGGCGCCAGGCCGACGCCGCGGGCAAAGTCCAGAATCTCGGTGACGACGCGGCGGTGGACGAGCGGGTCGCGGACCACGCCGCCCTTGCCGACCGACGCCGGCCCGGCCTCGAACTGCGGCTTGATCAGCGCCACCACCCAGCCGTCGGGCTGCATCAGGCGCTGCATCGCCGGCAGCACCAGCCGCAGCGAGATAAAGGACACGTCCACCACGCCGCCGTCGGCCAGCGTCGCGGTCGGCAGCGCCGCGAGCTGGCGAATATTAGTCCGCTCCAGCACGACGACGCGCGGATCGACCCGCAGGCTATAGTCGAGCTGGCCGTAGCCGACATCGATCGCGACCACCTGGGCGGCGCCGCGCTGCAGCAACACATCGGTGAAGCCGCCGGTGCAGGCGCCGACATCCAGCAGCTGCTGGCCGGCGACCGGCAGGCCAAAGGTATCGAGGGCGTGGGCCAGCTTCAGGCCGCCGCGGCCGACATACGGCAGCCCGCTGCGGACCTCCAGAGCCGCATCGAGTGCGACGAGTTCGCCAGCTTTGGTGCGCTTCTGCTCGCCGACATAGACCTGCCCGGCCATGATCAGGGCCTGGGCTTTGGCGCGCGTCGGGACCAGGCCGCGCTCGACGAGCAGCACATCGAGCCGGGCTTTGGGTGTGGTTGTCATAGCGCTAGCGTACCACCAGTGGCAACCGCACAATCTGCGGCGGCTGGGCGGGCGCCGTTGGGCTGGGCGGCGCCGTCGCGGTGGGCGAGGCGGCGAGCGCGGTCGAGCTGGGCGTGGCGCTGCTACCTGGCGCAGCGGTCGCCGTGGGCGTCGCCTGCGCGGTTGGCCGTGGCGTTGCGCTGAGGCTCGGCGTCATCGTTGGTGATGCGCCGACGGTCGCACGCGGGCTTGCGGTCGGGCTTGCGGCCGGGGCTGTCACAGTTGGGCTGGCGGTCGGCGCTACAGCTGTTGCCGATGCACCGACGGTCGCACGCGGGCTAGCGGTTGGCGACGGGATGATAGTCGCACTCGGGCTAGCGGTCGGGCTAGCGGCTGGCGTGGTTGGCGATGCGGCGGCCGCGGTCGGGCTGGCGCTGAGAGTCGCGGTGGCGGTCGGCGATGGAGTCGTTGCCGTCGAGCTAGGCGTGGCGCTGAGCGTCGCGGTGGCAGTCGGCGTAGTCGCCGCAGGCCACGGCGCAACCGTGTAGGTCAGCGGCTGCGCCAACTCGGCGTAGTGCTGCGCGGCGACGGCGGCCGGCTGGTTCGGTCCATCGTAGAACAGCGTGCGGCGCGTTGCAAGCGTGCGGTAGCTGGTCGGGCAGCTGCCGCCCAGCGATGACGGCAGCTGATCGGTACAGGGGATTGGCTGATTGACCCACACGCCGCTCGCACCGTAGGCCGCCGTGTCGCCGGTGCACTGCGGATTCGTGGGCGTCACGGTGTCGGTGTAGTAGCTGGTGTAGGCAAAGTTCGGAATATCGGTCGTAATGTGGTGGGCGATGCTCACCGAGCCGTCGGCGCCGCTGACTTGCTCCCACTGAATTGGGCCGGCGGCGGGCGCGTCGGGCTGGCCGTCAACGACGACGCCGGCTGGGTTCAGGTCGTTGCGATAGGTCAGGCCGCTGGCGGCCGCGCTGTAGTCGTAGAAATCCATGATGCCGGGGATTGCATGGACCCGCAGGCTGGTGCGAATATCCTGGCGCCGGGCGTACAAAATATGCTCGCGCTGGGTCAGCGGGCCGCTGTTGGCGCCAATAAACGCCCGGATCGCCCGCACCGGGCCGGCCTTGTTGGCGATGAACGCGCCCACGGGAAACGGCGACACGCCATTGGCGAAGGTGTCCTCGCTGCGGGTGCAGTCGTTGGGCGTGAATCGCACCTTATGTCGATCTAAAATGTCGACGCCGGCGCCTAGCCGCAGCTCGTCGTTGATCCAGCGGTCGGCAAAGTGCGTCTGGTAGAACGGCGAGCTGGCGGTCGAGTTCTCGGAGTTGGGGCCGCCGCTCTGGATATGATAGGTCGCTTTGTAGTCGCCCGAAATGAGATTGAAGGTGTAGCTGACATACTGCTGGCCCGCGCCGGAATCGAGGCCGCCGGCCTGCTGAAAGAGGTAGACATAGCCCGCGCTGCCAGCCACCAGCGGATCAGTAATCGTCAGCGCAATGCCGCTCGCGGCGACGACGCCGGCGGGCGCGCTGCCGGCCGGCGCGGCGGCGCCGCTATCGGCGGCCATCAGCGCTAGCTCATCGTTGGCATCGAAGGCGGCGTCGCTGTCAGCGCCGGTCCAGGTGGCGGCGTCGGTGTAGACGGGCGCCGTGACGCCGATGTTGAAGCCGTAATTATAGATCTGGCCCCAGTCGACCACGGCGCGCTCGTCGACCTGTACGGGAATCTGCTGCCAGCCGCCGCTATACCGCCAGCCGACGATCTGCGCCGGCGCGAGACCGACCAGCGCCGGCAGATCAGCGCCAGTCAGGACTACCGGATCAGCCGGGCGGTTCAGCGCAGCCGGCGCCGCGGGGGTCGCGGCGGGCCAGCGGGCGGCCTCGGCGCTTGCCAGGCTCAGCAGGCCGGCGACCAGGCCGAGGCGCAGCAGCGGGCGCGGCCATCGGAGACGTATCATCGCGTTATCCTTGTGTGGTGGCTACGTTCGTCGCTGTATTGTACCGGGCCGCGCCCACAGCAAGCGCGCCGCCCGCCGATATGTCATCGGCGGGCGGCGCGGCGCAGGGCGAATGCTGCAAAGTTAAGCGGCGGGCGCGCTGTAGTCGGCGAGCTGCTCCACGACGGCGCCCAGCTCGGCGGCGAGGTCGGCGACGACCGGGCCGAGCGGCTGCCCGGCCAGCGCCTGGGTGATGCCGCGGGCGCGCCGGTACACCAGGTCGAGGCGCTGCCCCACGCGGTCGAGCAGCTCGGCCTGCGCCTGGCTGAGCTGCGCAGCGGTGCGGCAGGCGGTAATATCGCGCAGCAAATCAATGCGGGCCGTCGGGCGGCCCAGGGCGTCGTAGATGCAGGCCATGCTGACCTCGACGACGGCGGCGCCACCGTCGGCGCGCGGCAGTGTGTAGACCTGCGGGGGCGCCGGCCGCCGCACCAGGACCTGCTGCGCCTGACGCCACGCGGCGGCCTGGTCGCTCGGCGCTAGCAGCGTGGTCGCGGCGCGGCCGAGCAGCAGCTCGCTGCTGGCGACGCCCAACAGCGCGGCGGCCTGCTGGTTACAGAGCAGAATCGTGTCGTCCAGGCCCACCAGCAAGATTGCGTCGGGCGAGGCCTCCACCAGACTACGGTAGCGCGCCTCGCTGGCTCGCAGCCCCTCCTCGGCCTGCTTGCGCGCGGTGATGTCCTGAACCGTCCCCTCATAGCAGCGCACCCGGCCGCTGGCATCGCGGACCGCGCGGGCGTGCTCGGCGATCCAGCGGATGCTGCCGTCGCGCCGGAAAATCTGCGAACTCGAAGTCGCTGACCTGGTCGTTAGCCTCCAGCAGCTGCGTGAAGACCGCGCGGCGGTTTGGGCTGACGTAGAGCTGCTGGGCGATGTCGGTCAGCTCGTCTAGGAGCTGGTCGGGCAAATCGTAGCCGTAGATGCGCGCCAGCGCCGGGTTAGCCTGCAGATAGCGGCCGTCGGGCGTGGTTTGAAACATACCCTCGACCGCCTGCTCAAAAAAGCTGCGGAGCTGCTGCTCGGACGCGCGGAGCGCCGCCACCTGGACGCTGTCGGAATCGTTGGTCATCATTGCTGTGCTCCTTCACGACGCGGCACAATTAAAAGCCCGCCACCAACTCAGGGGTTGGTGGCGGCCGGTGCCAAAACAGCGCAACAATGCAGCTGGGCGCTACCTAAATCAGCGATGATCAGCAGCGTGATGTCGAGGTGGACTATACTGACTTCTGGCCGGGGTGTCAACCGCTAGCTCGTCGCGGCCACCTCGGCGCCAGCCGCCGGCCCGCTGTCGAGCGGCATGAGCACGATCAACTCGCGGGTGCGCTCGACAATGGCCTTGAGATCGCCCTGCTCGGGCAGCGGCACGCCGAGCATGTTCAAGGCTTGATCGAAGCTATCCATGAACGCCGACCACTCCACCAGCGTGATCTCGTTGGACCAGCCGCCGAGGCGATCACAGAGTGTGGGCGCTGGCAGGCTGGTCATCGACAAATGCCTCGCTAGCGGAGTGACAAGAGCGTCGCATGGCCTGTCAACTGCTGGCTGTAGTGTCAGGCGCGGGCGAGCCAGGCGCGCCCGTGAGCCAGCGCTGCTGGGCGGCGCGCTGCTCCGCGCTGGCGTCGGCCGCCGCGACCAGCTTGATGGCGGCGCGCGGCGCGGCGGCCGGCGTCACCACCACGCGGCGCAGCTGCTCGCGGCGAAAGGTGATCAGCTCGGCGGCGACACCCGCCGGCAGCTCGGCCAGCCGCTCGATCAGGCTGGCCTCATCGCTCAGGCGGGCGCCGTTGAGCGCCACCAGCTCATCCTCGGCCGATAGCCCGGCCTGCGCCGCCGGCCCGTCGCGCAGCACTGACACGACCTTAAGCTGGCCCTGGTCCTGCTTGGTGCGCAGCCCCAGCGTCGGCGCGCCGTCTTCGCTGTCGGGGCGGCGGAGTTTGTAACTCCACTGCATGCTCAGCCCGACCGCCTTGAACAGCGCCGCAAACGGCACCTCGGCGACGCCCTGGATATACCGTGCAAAAAAGTCGCTGAGATCAAGGCCGGTCACGGCCTGCACGGCCACCTGGTAGCCGTCGTCGGGCACGCCCGGCCCGCTCAACGGATAGCGCTCGAACAGCCAGCGCAGCACGTCGTCCAGGCTGTGGGCGCCCGCCGTGCGCTCGCGAATCGTCAGGTCGAGTGCCAGCGCCACTAGCGCGCCTTTGAGATAGTACGAGACCGCGGTGTTGACGCTGTTTTCGTCGGGGCGATAATATTTGATCCAGGCGTCGAAGCTGGCACACTCCAGGCTTTGGAGGTGGCGGCCGGGCGTGGCCTGGAGCTGCTCAATGTCCTCGGCGACGCGCTCCAGATACCGCTCGGGCGTGAGCAGGCCGGCGCGGCACAGCAGCAGGTCGGTGTAGTACTCGGTGATGCCCTCCATCGCCCACAGCAGCGGCGTGTAGGTCTCGGCCGTGTAGTCGAACGGTCCCAAGCCGGCGCCACGCAGCCGCTTGACGTTCCAGGTGTGAAAAAACTCGTGGGCCGTCAGGCTCAGAAAGCGCTCGTAGCTTTTGGCGGGCTGAAAAATCCAGCGCGGCAGCAGCAGCGAGGTCGAATTCCGATGCTCCAGGCCGCCGCCGGCGCCGCGGCCGCCCAGCATCAAGAAAAAGGTGTAGTGCTCGTAGGGCAGGCCGCCCCAAAAGTCGCGCTCGACCTCGACGATGCGCTGCGTGTCGGCGACCAGCCGCGCGTCGTCCTCGTTGCCGTGGCCCCAGACCACGATGCGGTGCGGCTTGCCGTCCACCGTAAACCGTAGCGTGCGGTGCGTGCCAAGCTCGAAGCGGTAAGTCCACCAGGTGATCAAAGTCGTCGGCGGCGAACGTTGCGGGGCCGGCGGCGGGCCACGGCTCCGCGCCGGCGTCGGCGGGGTTGAGGCCGGTCGCAATCTGCCAGCCGGCCGGCGGCGTGACCGCGACGGCGAGCGGCTCGGCGGCCCGGCCGGCGACAAACATAAAGGTCGCCGCCGGGATCACGTGGGCGTGCTCATCGTCGGCGTGGCTGGTCCGCACCGACAGCTCGTTGGCGTAGACCTGGTACTGCACCGTGACGCTCGTCGCGCCGCCGGCGGTGATGGTCCAGCGGGCCTTGTCGGCCTTGCGCCAGCTCAGCGGCTGGCCGTCGGCGGTGGCGCGGAAATTTTGGACCTGGCGCGCATACTCGCGCATCAGATACGAGCCGGGCGTCCAGGCCGGCATCACCAGCTCAACGGTCGGCGCCGTAATCTCGTCGATCACGACTGTGACATCCAGCAGATGCTGCCGGTGCTCGGGCAGCGCAAGCGTATAGCGAATCAAGCCAGCTCCTCCTTATGTGCTCGGCAGCGCCGACGCCAGCCAGCGCAGCCAGTTGCCGCCCAGCAGCCCGCCGACCTCATCCTCGGTCCAGCCGTCGTGCAGCAGGGCCTGGCCGATGAGCGGCAGGTCGGCCCACGAGTTCGATGCCGTCAGGCAGCCCCTCGACGCCAAAGCCGCCGTCGAAGTCCGAGCCGATGCCGATATGCTGGCGGTCGCCGGCCACCGCGCAGATGTGGTTGATCATCGCCACCACATGGCCCAGGCCGACGCCGGCTTTGGGGCTGCCGGGCGTCCACTCGTGGTGTAGGAAGCGGTTGTAGAGCACCACGCCGATCACGGCGTCGCGGCCGATCAGCGCGCGGATCATGTCATCCGACAGATGGCGGTCGGTGGGGACGCGCTCACGGGCGTTGGAGTGCGAGGCGCACACCGCACCGCGGTGCAGCTCCAGCGCCTCCCAGAAGCTGGCCTCGGCCATGTGGCTCACATCGAGGGCCATGCCGACAGCGCTCATCGCCGCAATCAGCTCGCGGCCGGCGGCGGTCAGCGGGCCAGGCGCGCGCGTGCCACCGCTATAGCGCGTCGCGCCCCAGGCCGGCCCGACCAGCCGCACGCCCGCATCGAACCAGGCGGCGACCTCGGCCGGCTCGCGGATTGGGTCGGCGCCCTCCATCAGCGTCACCAGGCCGAGCGGCGCATCATCGGCGGCCAGCAGCGCGGCCAAATCTGCGCGGGTTCTGAGCAGCTGCAGCTCGCCGCGGGCCGCCAGCCCCTGGTAGTAGGCTAGCTGGGCCTGCGCCTGATCGTGGGCCTCGGCGGGGCTGCTGTAGGTCGCGCCCAGCAGGTCGGAGTCGGCCTGGCTGGGCATTACAAACAGTGTGCCGAAGACCACGCGGGCGCCGGCGTCGCGCAGCGTCGGCAGCGTGACGGTCGGGGTCATACCGCGGCGGGTGGCGCCCTGGCCCCACGCGCCGGCGCGGGCCTCGGCCAGCGGGGCGCACGGGTCAAAGCCGGCGACGGCGTTAAACGCCAGGTCAAGGTGGGCATCAACAAATGGTCGGCGCTGCTTGGTCATGACACGGCCTGCTCAATAAGGCCACGCGCCAGCTCGAGGCGGTGGCTGCGAAGATGAAGAATGATGATCCGCAGCACGTCGCCGACGGTGCGGACCTCGGGGAGCCACGGCACGACCGCGGGGGCGTCGGCGAGCGCCACGTCGAAGCCGTCGAGCAGCGCGGTCAGCTCGCGGCTGACGCCGATCCAGTAGCCGCGCGTCTCGCCAAAGCTTTTGCGCTGGTTGATCTCGCGCTCCTGGTCGTTCCAGCCGTCGCGATCGAAGTCGGCGGCTAGCGTGCGCGGCTCGCTAGTGATCAGCCGCACAAAGCCGCGTGTGCTCGACGCCATATGGCCCAGCAGCTCCTGTGCCGTCCAGCCATCAGCGCGAATCGGCGCTTTCGCGGCGCCCTCCGCGAGCGCGGCGATCAGCGCGTCGATCTGCTGCGCCTCGCTCTGCCAGCTCCGTCGCACCCGTTCCACATCGAACATCGGTGGTGTCCTCTCGCTCAGGCGGCGCCCAGGTTACGAGCGCCGGATTGAAGGCGGGCCAGCACACGGCCCACAGCTCGCAGCCGGCCGGGCCGCCGCGCTCGGCGTACATGGTGTCGGCCGGCAGGTCCAGCACATCGCCGGCGCCTAGCTCCAGCGTTGCGGTCGCCAGATCCACGGTGCAGCTGCCGCTGATGATCAGCATCAGCTCGCGGAAGCCGTTGCTGCGCCGGGGCTGCCCGCCGCCGGCCGGCATCTGGATGCGGGCGACGCTTACGCCGCTGTCGGCGGTCGTGACGCGGCCGAGCATTTCGGTGATGTGCGAGCCGTCGACGGTGGTAAACCCGCGCTCAGGGTCATAATGATACAGCACGGCGCCTCCTTATGACGTTGCAAACTGAGCCGCGACGCTGGCGGTGGCGTCGACCAGCGCGCGGGCCGCGCCGATCTGCCGCAGCAGCGGGCTGAGCGCGCCGTCCACCCGCAGCTTGCGCTGCACCAGCGCGCTGATCGGGTCCAGCTGACGGGTCAGAATGCGCTGCCAGGTCGTCGCGTCGCCACGGATTACGTGCGGAGCGATGGCGCCACGCGGAGCATCAAGGATGCGCGCCGCGCGACACTGCCCGCGGTAGAGATCGAGCCACACGACCCGCTCGCCGTCGGGCAGGCCGGTCACGACCAGGCCCAGCGGCGCGGTCCATTCGGCGGCGGCGCGGGCGTAGCCAGGGTGGGCGTTGATCGCGTCGGCGACCGCCGCGACCCACGCCGCCGACCAGGCCAGCGGCGCACTCGCAGCGGCGCTCGCAGCGGCCGGCGCCGGCCGCACCCGGCTGATCGCGGCCAGCCGCTTGCCCCACTGGTCGGTCGCATAGTCTACAAACGCCTCGACGCTCAGATCAAACGGCACCTGGTCGCCATACGGCGCGAACGCCTCCTCGATCACGCTGAGCGCCAGCCCCAGCAGCTCGTCCATGCGGCGCTCAAACGCTGGCCACAGCGCCGGGTTGGCCTCCAGCAGCCGCTGCAGCACGCTGATGCCGTAGGCGATGTGCCGCGCCTCGTCGCGCTGAATAAACTGCAGGCCGCTGACCAGCCCCGGCAGCACGCCCCGCGTCGCAAAGGCGCGGCTGCCGACCTCGTAGCCGGTCTCGGCCAGCACGCCCTCGACGGTCATGTGGTAGGTGGCGACCGCTAGCAGCTGCGCCTCGGCGGTGCTGTCGGTCAGCAGGCGGTCGAGCGCGTCCGGCAGATCATGGCTAAACAGCTGGGTGTAGCCCGGCAACTCAAACTGCTCGCGGCGGGCCGTGGGCGCGACGGCGGCCAGCCAGCGGTCGAACAGCTCGACGTGCTTGGCTTCCTCAAAGAGCTGCGTGGTCACAAACAGCGCCTCCTCGCGGCGCTCCTCGCGGCTCACGGCGATCAGCAGCGGCGCCAGGTCGGCGGCGACCGCCTCCTCGCCGCCCAGGAACAGCGTGGTCAGGCGCAAAATCACATCGCGTTCGCGCTCAGTGAAGCCCTGCCAGTCGCGCGCGTCCTGGCTGATGTCAACGCTGCGCGGGTCCCACAGCAGCTCTTTGGCCTGGTGGTAGAGCCGCATCACAGGCAAACTATGGTCAAGCATGGTCGCTCCTCGTCCGGCGGCGGGCTGCACTGCCCGCGTCACGGCGTCGCTTAACTCTCTACCCAATCGCCCCCATCCGTCAACTCACATCGGCGGCGCGTTCATGCACGGCGCGGTCCTGCATTACGCCAAGCCAGCGCCAGTTTGCGCCGAGCCAGCCCCAGTTTGCGTCGAGCCAGCCCCAGTTTGCGTCGAGCCAGCCCCAGTTTGTGTCGAGCGATATTGAGTTCTGGTGTTTCAGCGGCCGCACCCGGAGCAGTTGGCGCCGCACCCGGACGAGTTGGCGCCGTACCCGGACGAGTGGGCGCCGCACCCGGACGAGTGGGCACCGTACCCGGACGAGTGGGCACCGTACCCGGACGAGTGGGCACCGTACCCGGAGTAGTTGGCGCCGCACCCGGAGCAGTTGGCACTGCACCCGGACGAGTGGGCGCCGTACCCGGAGTAGTTGGCGCCGCACCCGGAGTAGTTGGCGCCGCACCCGGAGCAGTTGGCGCCGCACCCGGAACAGTTGGCGCCGCACCCGGAGTAGTTGGCGCCGCACCCGGAGTAGTTGGCGCCGCACCCGGACGAGTGGGCACAGTACCCGGAGTAGTTGGCGCCGCACCCGGAGTAGTTGGCGCCGTACCCGGAGCAGCTGGCGCCGTACCCGGAGCAGCTAGCGCCGCACCTGGACGAGTTGGCGCCACACTTGGAAGAGCGTAGCCGAACATTCAAATAACCGACACCCGCGAGCCAAAAAGCGGCCGCGGGCGCCGGTCGGTCGGTGGCCGAGTGGCGAGCAGCAACAAGGTGTCCGACAGCGCCGTTGCACGGAGCAAACCAGCGCCGACGCAGCGCCGGCCGAGCTACGGCGCGTCGGCTGGTTGAATCAGCGTTACCTGCTGGTAGGTTGCCAGCACCTGCCCGGCCTTATCAAGCACCTCTAGCTTGCGCAGCACATGCGAGCCGGACTTCGCAAGAACAAAGCCAACCGCGCCCACCGGCGCTTGCAACGTTCGCCCATTGTCAAACGTTGCCGACACGAACGCAACCTCCGATGCCGTCGCCATTCCAAAAATAGTCATATCCATATCGTTGACGTTTTGATCATGATCATAGGCCACCAGTGGTGGCAGCGCTCTGATGGCGCTGCGGCGGCTCATGACCACATGCCACTTCCCATCCTGCTGACCTAAGACGGCGTAGCCAAAAACCTGTATCGGCGGTGCGCCCTCTGGAGTGCCAGGTAGAACCCCACGAAACGCCATCGTGAAGCCTAGCTGGCTGCTTGGCACCTGCTCAATCTGGATCTGCTGGAGTGGCTGATGTTTATCCTTCATCAGGTTGGCGCGCAGGGTCTGCTCCGCTGTCATTGGGAGGCTGGGAATGCTGCAGGCGCTGAGCAGGCCCAGCAGCATTCCCACCACGATCTGGGCGGCGCGGCGTATTCGCATTCGGATTCCCTTTGGAAGATGCCCCGCCAAACAGCGCGGCGCACTGGGAATTATAACTGCCCGCTGCACCTTGCATGGTCGTCAGCGGCGCGGCCGGGCGCGGCGAAGGGGCGACCTGGCCGCCCCTTCGCCGGTGGCCGAGTGGCGAGCAGCAGCTAGGCGTCCGGCAGCGCCGTTGCGCGGGCCAGATCAATGGCCACGCCGCCGGCCCCGGCCTGCACCGCGATCTGTGCGGGCGTCGCGGCGACAGTGAGCACGCCGAGCTGCTCGGCCTCCCACGCCACCCACACCTCGCCGCCGATCTTGCGCAGCCGGAACTGCTGCGCCAGCGCCGGGTCGAAGGCCGCCGGCAGCGGCCAGCGCGCCGTCGTCGCGCCGTCGGCCACGGCCAGCGCCCAGCCGGCGCTGGCGCGCTGCAGCTCCAGGCGCGGGCCGGGCGTCGCGGCGGTCCACGCGCCGTAGAAGGCATAGCCCGTCATCGCATCAGCGTCGAGCAGCCGCAGATTCAGCACGGCCTCGTAGCTGAGCAGCGCCGGGCCGCGCGTCACGATGCTTGGCTCGGTGGTGGCGGGGTGTTGCAGCGTCTGCTCGGCGATAGCCCAGCGGCTCGCGGCTGGCGCTGAGTTCGCCGCGACCTCCCAGCCCGCACCGCCCGCGATGGTCCAGCCCAGCTCGGCCAGTGACCGCGCGGTGTCAAAGGTCTGCTCCCAGCCGGCCGTCAGCGCAAAGCCTGCGAAGTCCGCGGCCGGGCCAGCGCTGAGTAGCGCCACCGCATCGGCGGGCGCGGGCAGCACGAGGTCAAACTGCGGCTCGGCGGCATCGAGGGCCACGCTGACCAGCGCGCCGTCCACGATGACTCGCAGCAGGTGCCAGGCAGTGGCATCGAAGTCGGCGGGCAGCGCCAGCACGGCGGGCGGCGCGCCCACGGCCACCAGCTCGCAGCTGCCCGACCTCCGGCAGAATCAGGCAGCGCGCGAGCACGTCGTCGCCGGCCAGCAGCGCCAACCCATAGCCGCCCGGTGCACTGTCGGCGGCCCGCAGCGTGACCTCGCAGACCAGCGCGGCCGTCCGAGTCTCGCAGCGCGCCAGCCCAGCGCCCGCGACATGCGCCGCGCCAGCGCCGATCGACCAGGCGCCGCTCTGCGTCGCCCAGCCGACGCCCAGATCAACAGCGCGCTCATCATCGAACCAGTCAGCGAAGGTCGGCGGGTTTGGCGCCGGCAGCGCCGCATTGCTGGGGCCGAGCACGATCAGCCGCTCGCCGGCCCAGTCCAGCGGATCGATGCACAGCACGCGGTCGCTCTGATCGGCGGCCCAGCGGTGGTAGATACAGAACAGCTGCTGGTTGTCGGGGCCGCGCACCACCGAGTTGTGGCCGGGGCCGATGACCACGCCGGGGATCGTCCGCAGCACCGGCAGCACCGTCTCGCCGTCGGCGACCTGCCGCCACTCGTCGGCGGTGTCCAGCCGCTCGGCCACGGCGTAGCTCACGCCGTAGCTGACGTTCTGCCAGTTGCCGCCGCTAAACATCTGATAAAACCGGCCCTTATGCCGCAGCACAAACGGCCCCTCGATGGTGTGCCAGCGCACGCCGCCCTTCTCGGCCCGCTGCGGGTCGTAGACCTGCCAGTCAAACTGCGCGCGCGTAACCGGCCGCGGCGGCTCGGCCAGGTGGAACCAGTCGGCCAGCCGCGCCACCACCGTGCCGGTGCCAACGTGCGAGTGCTCCAAAAAGTCGGTGGCGTAGAACAGGTAGCGCACGCCGTCGGCGGCGACATACACATGGCCGTCAATCGCAAACTGCTCGCTGGTCAGCACGTGGCCGCTGTCCTCGAATGGACCAGCCGGCGCGGTCGCCACCGCGACCCGCAGCTGCATATGGGCCTCGTCGCCGACGCTGTAGTAGAGGTAGAAGCGGCCGTTGTACTCCGTCACCTCGGGCGCCCAGTAGCAGGAGGCGTCGCCGGGCAGCGGCGCCAGCGCGCCGGCCACAAACTGCCACGTCACCAGATCGCGGCTTTGGAACACCGGGAAGCGCCGGCCGTCGGGCGACGTGCCGGTGGCGTAGCACCAGTAGACGCCGGCGTGCTTCAGGACAAATGGGTCGGCGGCGGGCTGGTTCAGGACGGGATTATGGTACATCGGCTAAGTCATGGGCAGTGGCCTTTCACGAGGCGCTCGACGGCGCGGCGATGCTGATCGGAGCGGGACTGCTGGGCCGCAGCGAACCGGCGAAGCTCGTCAGGGCCACGCACTGACGCGGCCGTGATGGCCCGGCCTGCCGGCGGCGGCAGTCCAGCGCGCTAAACTGTAACACCACATCAGATCGCCGGCCGCCGCGCTCGGCTGAAAATGGTATGATGCGGCGACCGCCCGCTGCCCCACCAACTTCTGAGCCACAGCCGCCGCTCCGTGGCAGCGCGGGCGCAGCGCCTGGCCGCGCCGACGCACCCGCGGGCCGGGCGAAGGGACACCGCGCCATGCCGACGCCAATTCTTGCCACCAAGCTCTACATCCCGCAGCCGCGGCCAGGCGCGATCCTGCGCCCGCGGCTGGCCGCGCGCCTCGATGCCGGCTTGCGCGGCAAGCTGACGCTGATCTCCGCCGCGGCCGGCTTTGGGAAGACGACGCTCCTCAGCAGCTGGCTGCACGAGCTACCGGCCGCGGCCGCCGGCGATGGGTACGGCGCGCAGCACATCGCCTGGCTCGCGCTCGACAAGGCAGACAGTGATCCGGCGCGCTTCCTGCTGCACCTCATCGCTGCCTTGCAGACTGTGGCGCCACAGCTGGGCGCCGACGCCACGCTGGCGCTGCAGGCGCCGCAGCCGCCGCCGCTCGCCGCGCTCATGGCCACGCTGGTCAATGAGATCGCCGCGCTGACTGCCCGGCTGCTCCTGGTCCTCGATGACTATCACCTGGTCGAGTCGCAGGCGGTCGATGAGGCGCTCGGCCTACTGATCGCGCACCTGCCGCCGCAGCTCCATCTGGTCATCAGCACCCGCGAGGACCCGCCGCTGCCGCTGGCCCGGCTGCGCGCGCAGGGCCACCTCGCCGAGCTGCGGGCCGCCGACCTGCGCTTCACCACCGCCGAGGCCACCGCATTTCTCAACCAGACGATGGGCCTGCGCCTGTCGGCCGAGTCAATCGCCGCGCTCGACAGCCGCACCGAGGGCTGGATCGCCGGGCTGCATCTGGCGGCGCTCTCGCTGCAGGGCCAGGCCGACGCCGCGGCGTTCATTGCGTCGTTCACCGGCAGCCACCGCTTTGTCCTCGACTATCTGCTGGAGGAGGTTTTGCACCAGCAGCCGGCCGCAGTGCAGCGCTTCCTGCTCCAGACCGCAATCCTGGAGCGGCTGTGCGGCCCGCTGTGCGAGGCGGTGGTGGGCGCGCCCGCCGGGTCGGGCCAGGCCACGCTGGCCGCGCTGGAGCATGCCAACCTGTTCATCGTGCCGCTGGACAACGAGCGGCGCTGGTATCGCTACCATCATCTGTTCGCCGACCTGCTGCGGCAGCGGCTCCAGCAGCAGGTTGCGACCGAGCAGCCGGCACTCGATGTGGCCGCGCTGCATGTGCGGGCCAGCACATGGTACGAGAGCAGCGGCCTGCAGCTGGAGGCGTTCCAGCATGCTGCCGCCGCCAACGACCTGGCGCGCGCCGAGCGGCTGATCTACGGCCCCGGCATGCCGCTGCACGCCGGCGGCACCGTCGCCGCGATCCTCGGCTGGCTGGGCACGCTGCCGGCCGCAGTGCTCGATGCCTGGCCGTCGCTGTGGGTGCGCTACGGCACAACCCTGCTGGTCACTGGCCAGACCACCGGCGTCGCGGAGAAGCTGCGGGCGGCCGAGCTAGCGCTGCAGGACGCGGCGCGCGACGACGCAACGCTGACGCTGCTGGGCCAGATAGCGGCCGGGCGGGCGACGCTGGCGCTGACGCAGTACCAGCTTGACGCCGTGATCGAGCAGTCGCAGCGCGCCCTGGAATATCTGCGGCCCAGCGACCTATCATTCCGGGCTACAGCAAACTGGACGCTCGGATTCGCCTACCAAGCCCAGGGCGACCGCGCCGCCGCCCGCCGCACCTTCACCGAGGCACTCACGCTCAGCGCGGCGGCCGCCGATGTTTTCACCACGATCCTGGCGGCGCTCGGGCTGGGGCAGATTCAGGAGGCCGACGGCGAGCTGCACCTGGCGGCCGCGACCTATCGGCGTGCGCTCGATCTGGCCGGCACGCAGCCGCAGCAGATTATCTACGAGGCGCATCTGGGCCTGGCGCGGCTGGCCTACGAGTGGAATGACCTCGCAGCCGCCGAACTGCACGGCGAGCAGAGCCTACAACTGGCCCGCCAGTATGAGAGCGTGATTGATCGCTTCGTTGTCTGCGAGGTATTTCTGGCGCGGCTCAAGCTAGCCGCCGGCGACGTTGACGGCGCGGCCGCGCTGCTATCGCAGACCGAGCAGGCGGCTCGCCAGCGCAACTTCCTGCTGCGGCTGCCCGAGATCGCCGATGTGCAGGTGCTCACGCTGGTGCGGCAGGGCAAGCTCGCGGCGGCCGCGCAGCGGGCGCAGAGCTATGCGCTGCCGCTGAGCCAGGCCCGCGTCGCGCTGGCGCAGGGCGACCCGACCGCCGCACTGCAAATCCTAGAGCCGCTCATCGCAGAGACGGCGGCGCGCGGCTGGCACGATGAGCGGCTCCGGGCGCTGGTCCTGGCGGCGCTAGCCCAGCAGGCGCTGGGCGCCACGGCGGTCGCGCGGCAGCTCATGGGCGCGGCGCTGGCGCTGGCGGCGGCCGGCGGCGCGATCCGGGTGTTCGTGGACGAGGGCGCGCCGATGCGGCAGCTGCTCGGCGACCTCATCGCCCACGGCGCGGCGCCCGAGCATGCCCGGACAGTCCTGGCGGCCTTTGCACCGGGCAAGGCCAAGCCCGCGCAGCTCAGCGCCGGCGTTGAATCACTCAGCGAGCGCGAGCTGGAAGTGCTCCAGCACATCGCCGCCGGCCGCACCGACCGAGAGATCGGCGAGCGGCTCCACCTCTCGGTCTACACCGTCAAAGTTCACGCCCGCAATATTTATGGCAAGCTGGCGGTCAACCGGCGCACGCAGGCGGTGGCCCGCGCCAGGGAGCTGGGCCTGCTGCCGCGCGAGTAGGCCGCACACTCATCCTCGCGAATAGTTCGTCGGAGGTATGACACTACGCCTCGCCAGCCCGTATGCTGCTCTCACACCGCGCCGATGACAGGCGCAGCACAGCATGAGGAACAGTGTATGGCCGATCAGCAGCGCCCACACAGCAGCGCCACAGTCTACCAAATCAGGGTCAAGGGGCAGCTGAGCGGCGCGTGGGCCGAGTGGTTTGGCGGTCTGGCGATGACCGTGACCGCCAGCGGCGACACGCTGCTGACCGGCGCGCTGCGCGACCAGGCGGCCCTGCACGGCGTGCTCCGCAGCGTGCGCGACCTGGGCCTGCCATTGATCTCGATCATCCCCGTTGACCCCACGGCCGACGCCACGCCGCCCATCGTTTGACGCTGATTATGCAGCGCTCACCCGCGCGAACTCGGCGCAGATCAGCGCCACTCACCGCATTAAGCCAGCCATACAAAAGGAAACGACCATGAATCCGACCACCGATCTCCGCACGACCACGCCGCCCCGGCCGGCCGCGCCCCGCACCAAGCGGCCGCTGACTCGCATCGACTGGCTACTGCCGCTCGGCTTGATCCTCTTGAGCTTTATTCCGTCGGCCGCCGGCATTGTCCGCCTGACCAGCCTCGCCAGCGGCGCGCCGGTGACGCCCGAGAACGCGCGGTTTTTCGCGATGCCGCTGCCGGTGGTGCTCCACATTCTCAGTGTCACGCCGTTCTGCATTTTGGGCGCGCTGCAGTTTGCGCCCGGCCTACGCCGCCGCTGGCCGACCTGGCACCGCCTGGCCGGGCGCGTGCTGATGGTCTGCGGGCTGGTCGCCGGGCTGTCGGGGCTGTGGATGACGCAGTTTTATCCGCTGCACGGCCAGCAGCAGCAGGGTCCGCTGCTGTACGGCTTCCGACTCCTGATTGGGTCGGCGATGGTTGCGTCGCTCGCGCTGAGCTGGGCGGCGATCATGCGGCGGGACGTGCCGCGGCACCGCGCCTGGATGATTCGCGGCTACGCCATTGGCCAGGGCGCCGGCACGCAGGTGTTTACGCTGCTGCCGTGGACGCTGCTGGTCGGCGTGCCGAGCGAGGGGCTGCGCGATGTGCTAATGATCGTCGCCTGGCTGATCAATCTGGCGGTGGCCGAGTGGATTATTCAGCGGCAGCGGGCAGCGCAGGCGGCGAGCTAGCGGCCTGCGCTGCGTTGGCGGCGCTAGCTCGCGGCAGGGCCGAGCGGGCCGATGGCCGCCGCGGGATCGCGGACATAGCCCTGAAATTGCTCGACGAGCGGCGTGGAGCGCCAGCGGTCTGCTGAGCTGGACTCGTCCAGAGTGTAGAGGCCCAGCTCTAGCCGGTAGTCGCTGACCGGACCCTGGCCCTGGCGGTAGCGCCAGTCGATCATGGTAAACAGCGGAAACCAGGTGTACCCGATCACCGGAATGCCCTCGGCGCGCAGCTGCTTGATCGCCGCGACCGACGCCGCAAGCCAGCGGCTGCGCAGCGCCTCATCGCCGTGAGCGCTGGTCTCGGTGATCATCACCGGCACGCGGTAGCGCTCGTAGTAGTCGCGGATCAGCGCCGCAAAGCCCTCGCCGTCCTGCTCAACCGAGCGAAAAGCTAGCCGGCCCTTGCTGGTGATAAACAGCTGCTGAGTGGACCACTGCGGGTAGAAGTTGAGGCCGAGCACATCGAGCGCGACCGGCGCCGCGACCAGCTGGGCCAGCGCGTCGGGCGCGGCGCCATTGCGCAGCAGCCACGGGATCAGCGGGTGGTCGGGTGTGACGCGGCCAGAGATCAGATCGTAGCCCACAAAGCCGCGCTGCTGCTCCTCGACGGCCAGCGCCGCCAGGTCCTCGCGGGCGGCGCGGCTCAGCCCGGTGGCCTCGACGTGGACCATCGCCGCCGCCGGGTCGACCGCCTTGATCGCCGCGACGGTCTGGACGATGCCGGCGGCCAGCTGCATCATCAGCTTGATGTAGCCGGCATCGCCGCGCAGGTACGGCGGCCACTGACCACGCTTGCCACACATCAGGGCGTTGACAATCGGCTCGTTGAGCGGGGTATACCAGTGGACGAGGTGACGGTAGCGCGCGGCGAAGGCGGCGGCGTAGCGCGCCACAAGCTCGGGGTAGTCGTCGCTGGCAAACTCGCGCCGCAGCCAGAATGGGCAGCCGTAGTGCATCAGGTCAATGATCGGCGTGACGCCCAGCTCCTCGACCATGTAGGGGATCACCTGGTCGGTCCAGCGCCAGTCAAACTCGCCCGGCAGCATCTCGACGCGATACCACGGCACGCCCCAGCGCACCGCCCGGACGCCCAGGTCGCGGGTCAGGGCTAGGTCGGCGCGCCAGTGGTCGTAGTGGCCCATCAGCTGATATTCGTCGAGGGCGCGCTGGCCGGCGCGGGTCTGTGGGACAAAGGTATCCTCGATGCCGGTGGCCCACAGAAAGCCGGCCGCGCTGGGATCAAATAGTGTCATCGGATTTCAAGCGCTCAGCCGGCCGCGCGGCTCAGCGCTCGCCGCTGGGCTAGGGCGCGGCCATCGCAGCGCTGCCGGAGAGAAGCAAGGCGCCGGCCACGGCTAGGGCACGGGCTGCGGCGCCGTCGTCGGCCCCTGGACATCAGGCTTGTCATCCTGCCACGCGATGCGGTCGAGGTACACAAAGCGCCGGTCGGTGCGCATCCCCGCGGCCGACACCTCCCACACATGGTAGACGATCCAGGTCTGCTCGCCGACCTGCAGCACGGTCTGATGGCCCGGACCGGCCACCAGCGCCGGCGCCGTCACCGTTTTGAGAATCGGATTCTCGGGCGCATCGGTGCAGGGGCCGGTCGGCGCGTCGCAGGTCGCGTAGCCGACGGCGTAGTCGAGGCCGGCGTAGTCGTTGGCCGAAAAAAACAGGAAATAGCGGTCGCCGTGCTTCACCATCGTCGGCGCCTCGACCACACGGCCCTCCCAGGCGCGGTCGTTGCGGACCAGCTTGGTCGGCTCGCCCACCAGGCTCAGGCCATCGGGTGCCAGCTGCTGGACGTACAGATAGGTCGCCAGGCTACAGCAGTTGCCGTCGCTTTTCCAGTACAGGTACAGCGTGTCGCCGTCGCGGAACGGGCTAGGATCGATCGAGCCGCCCTCTTTGGGCTGGCAAACAATCGGCGTATCGCTCGTATCCTTGAACTTGCCCTCGGGCTTAGCGCTGGTGGCAACGCCGATGCACTGCTTATTCGAGGCCTTGTCGCGGGCGGTGTAGTACATCACATACTTGTCGCCGACCGGAATCACCTCGGGCGCCCAGACCAGCGAGCCGCCGAGCTTAGCCCAGCGCGCCAGCGAAGGCATCGCATCGCCGCCGAGCTGCCAGTGGACCAGATCGGGCGAGGTCGCCAGCTGAATATTGTGGCTGGAGCCGTTGGTCGCGTAGCCATAGTAGCTGGAGCCAACTTTGAGCACAAACGGGTCGGGGAAGTTGGCGCGGAAGACCGGATTTTGAAACGTCGTGCCGTCGACGGGCGGCGCCGTAGCGGCCGTGGTAGCAGTGAGCGCCGTGGTAGCAGTGAACGCCACGGTGGGCGCGGCGACAGTCGGCGGAGCCACCGTGGGCGCCGTGGTGGCGGCGACGGTCGGCGCGGCCACAGTAGGCGGCGGGAGCGAGGGCGGCGCCGCGGTCGGCGCCACCGCGGTGGTGGCGCCGCAGCCGACGAGCAGCAGCGCCGCCACGGCGCTCAGGCCGCGCGCGAAGCGGGTCGTGTGCATGAGAACTCCTGAGACTATTGGCCAGCCAGGCCAGTGGTGGCCACGCTGGCGACAATGTACCGCTGCATGAGCACGTACAGCACCAGCACCGGCACGGCCGCGATCACGGCGCCGGCCATCATCTGGCCGTACTCCGAGGTGTAGGCGCCCTGTAGGCTACGCAGTCCCGGCGGCAGCGTCTGCAGCGTGCGGTCCTTGAGGATCAAGAGCGGCCACAGAAAATCATTCCAGCTGCCCAGAAACGTGATGATCGCCAGCGTCGCCAGCGCCGGCTTGGCCAGCGGCAGCGCAATCATCCAGAACGTCTGCACCGGCGTCGCGCCGTCGATCTGGGCGGCCTCCTCCAGCTCTTTGGGGATCGTCTCAAAAAACTGGCGCAGGAAAAACACGCCGAAGACGCCGCTCAGGCCCGGCAGGATCACGCCGGCATAGTTATTGAGCAGGCCCAACTTATAGATTGTCAGGAAGTTGGGCACCAGGAACATGACGCCGGGCAGGAACAGCGTCGCCAGCAGCAGCCCAAACATCGCCTTACGGCCGCGAAACTCCATGCGTGCGTAGGCGTAGGCCGCCAGCGAGTTGATCAGCAGGATCAGCGTCGTGGCGATCAGGCCAACGATCACGCTGTTGGTGAACCAGCGGCGGATCGGCGTGGTCGGATTGTTCAAAATCTTGGTGTAATTGTCCCAGGTAAAGGTCTGGGGAATCCAGTGCAGCTCCTTGCTAAACCACTGCGACTTGGGCTTGAACGAGGTCGAGAGCATCCAGACCATCGGCATCAAAAAGATCAGCGCCATGAAAATCAGCACGGCGTAGGTCAGAATCTTCTTGATGAGCTGCGTGGTCCGGTAGCTGCTCCGTCTGGTTGGCGTCGGTTGGGCCGGATTCAGCGTTGCCATCGTCGGCTCCTCCTAATCGCGCTGCTGGAACAGCTTAAAGTTGGCATATGAGATCGCGATCATCAGCGCGGCTACCAGGAATGACATCGCGGCCGCAGCGCCCAGCGTGTTGCGCTCGAAGCCAGCGCGGTAAATTTGCAGCATGATCGGCTCGGTGCCACCGCCGCCGCCGGGCTTGGCCGGGCCACCGCCGGTCATAAAAAATGGCTGGCCGAACAGGTTGAACGACGCGATGATCGAGGTGGTGACGATAAAGGTCAGCACCGGCCGCAGCATCGGGACGGTGATTTTGGTGAACTGCTGCAACGTATTGGCACCGTCGATGCCGGCGGCCTCGTAGAGATAGCCTGGAATATTTTGCAGCGCGGCCAGCAGAATGATCATGTTGAAGCCGATCGTCCACCAGACCGTCGCAGTCACAATCGTGACCCAGGCCCACGGCAGCGTCGAGAGCCAGCGCGGGGCCTTGATGCCAAAGCTAGTCATGTAGTAGGTGATCAGGCCGCCCTGCGATTGAAAAATCCACCACCACAGCAGCGACACCACCGCCACCGACAGCGCCCAGGGCGCGAAGTAGATCGCCCGGAAAAAATTCCGGCCGCGAATCTTGGTGTTGAGCAGCACCGCTAGCAGCAGCGGGATCACCACCAGCAGCGGCACGCTGTAGACCACAAACTTCAGGGTATTGGTAAGCGAGTTCCAGAACGGCTGAAACGAGGCATTGTCGCTGGAAAACAGCCGCGTGTAGTTTGCGAGGCCGACAAATTTGGTGTCGAGTGGCCGCAGGAAATCGTACTGGAGGAAGCTGATGTACAGCCCGTTAAGGAACGGGTAGCCCAGAAACACGGCGAACAGCAGCGCGTGGGGCAGAATAAACAGGTAGGGTGCGAGGCTGATCCGTCGCCGGCTCGGCCCTGGCGGGGCCGCTACCCGCTCGGGGGACACGGTTGTCGCCATTGAAACCGCCTTTCTCTAACGCGGCGCCGGCGGCACGGAGCGTCCGAGGACGCTCCAGGCGCGCCGGCGCCGCATATCCGAATTACTGACCCTTGGGGGCGGCGCCGTAGTTCTTGCTGTTCTCGCTCAGAATCTGGTTGGCGCGGTTGGCAGCATCGTCGAGCGCGGCCTTGATGTCGGTGGCACTGCCGGCCATGACCGAGCTCACGGCCTCACCCAGCGGGCCAAAGGCATCGCCGACGCCGGGGATTGACGGCGGGAACACCGGGTTGGCGACCGACGGGGCGATGCTGGCCTGTGGCAGCGCCTGGAAGGCGGCGCTGGCGCGGACCTTGTTGCTGGCCGGGATGTTGCCGGCTTTGGCCCACTCGACCGAGTTGTCGAGCAGATATTTGACCAGCATCATCGAGGCGGCGTCTTTACAGGCGTCGTTGCCTGACTTGTGGATTGGCAGCGCCAGCAGCGGGCCACCGGCCCACACCGCCGGCTGCGGGCCGATCTGCGGTACGGCCGTGGCAATGCCCTTGAACTCGACGCCCTGGCCGGTAACGTTGGTGGTCTGCCAGATGCCGTTCCAGATCATGCCGACCGTGCCGGACTTGAAGGCGTTCAGCTCGGCGTCAACCTCCAGGTTGGCCTCGCCGTACTTGCTCTGGGCATCTTTCATCCACTGGAGGGCCTTGACGCCGGCCTCGCTGTTCCAGGTGGCCTTGCTGCCATCGGCGGCGAACTCAGTGCCGCCATACTGGTGGAGGAGCTGCTGGAAAATCTGCTGCACGGGGAAGCCGGTGGTGATCAGAAAGCCCTTGTTGTCGCCTTTGGTCACGGCCTCGGCGGCTTTGGCGAACTCTTCGCCGGTCTTGGGAGCCTCGGTGATGCCGGCGGCCTTCAGGAGGTCCTCGTTGTAGAACATCGGTCATGGCAACGAAGCTCAGCGGCACGGCGTAGCGCTTGCCAGCGACAGCACCGGCGTTCCAGGCGACCTCGGGGAAGTCGCTGCTCTCAATGCCGGCCTGGCTCACCAGGTCGTCAATCGGCCGGATCACGTTGCGGAAGGCCTGGGTTGCCACCTGGTCCTCGTTGATCACGGCGACATCCGGCAGCGTATCCGACGCGGCGGCGGTGCTCAGCTGGGTGTTGTACTCAGCCTGGCTGGTCATGGTGACCTTGATATTGGGGTTGGCGGCGTTGAACGCATCCACCATCTGGCCCATGAAGGGGCCGTCGGGGCCGGTGAATGGGTTCCAGTACGCAATCGCCACATTGGTGCAGTTGGCAGGCAGCGTCATGGTGCCGCCGACCGTGCCAGCGGTCGCGGTGTCCATCATCATGGCCGTTGCGGTGTCCATTGCGCCGGCCGTCGTCGTGGTCATCATCTCGGCGGTCGCGGTGTCCATCGCGCCAGCCGTCGTCGTGGTCATCATCTCGGCCGTCGCCGTGTCCATCATCATGGCCGTCGCCGTGTCCATCGGCATCGCGCCGGTGGTCGCCGTCTCCATCATGCCGGCGGTCGCGGTGTCCATCATCATGGCCGTCGCGGTGTCCATCGGCATCATGGTGGCGGCCGCCGTGGCCGCGGCCGTCGTCGGCGCGGGCGCGCTGGTGGCCGGGGCCGTGGTCGTCGTGGTCGTCGTCGTGCTACCACCGCACGCGGCCAGCGAGGTGCCGAGGATGCTCATCAGTGTGAGCGATCCCACCGTCCGTCGTAGTGTGTACCGCATCGTACTGGACTCCTTTGGTAGTTGGCGGCCAGGCGCAACCTTTTTGGCCACAGCCCGCCGCTCCTTCTGATAGGGGGCTAAGGATTCGCATGAGCAGGAATCGTACCGTCACTATGCTCAATCAGTAGCCGGATCATCGGCCGGCGTGGCAATGTTCTGCTCGGCCTGGAAGCGCTGCATGCGCTCGCGCCACTCGCGCTCAATCTCGATCTGCCGCGGCGAGCGCTGGCCGGCGGTCGCCAGCGCGATCTCCTCGATCTCGATCTTGGGCCGGCGGTCGGCGTAGAGCAGGCCGTTGGACTCCTGATAGGTGTCAGCGAACTGAGTATAGCAGAAGCCGGCCAGCAGCGGCAGCGCTCGCACAGCGGTCAGCAGCGCACTGTACTGCTCGCGGAAATTGGCCTTGTCGGCGCTGCGGCTGTAGCCCCAGGTCTGCTCGACATTCTCCGAGAGCGCGATGCCGCCAAACTCGGTCAGCATGATCGGCTGGCCCTGGTGCGGGTGGCCCTCCAGCGTCAGCAGCCGGCCGCCCGGCCGCTCGCGCTTGAACAGCGAGCCGACCGCCTCAACGACCTGGTAGCGCTGCAGGATGTTGGCCGGGTCGGAGTCGTAGTCGTGGATGCCGATGATGTCGGTGGCGGTCGCCTCCCAGCCGTCGTTGCCGATGACCGGGCGGGTCGAGTCAAGGGTGCGCGTCAGGAAGTAGAGCGCCTGGACATACTGCCGATGCTGGGCGTTGTCGGGCAGGTCGGGGACGCCCCACAACTCGTTGAACGGCACCCAGGCGATGATGCAGGGGTGGCTGTAGTCGCGGTTGATCGCCGCGGTCCACTCGGCGGCCAGGCGCTCGACGGCGTGCTTGGTGAAGCGGTAGGCGCTCGGCATCTCCTCCCACACTAGCAGCCCCAGCCGGTCGGCCCAGTAGAGATAGCGTGGGTCCTCGATCTTTTGGTGCTTGCGGACGCCGTTGAAGCCCATCGTCTTGGCCAGCTCAACGTCGCGGCGCAGGTCGGTGTCGCTGGGCGGCGTGATGCCGCTCTCGGGCCAGTAGCCCTGGTCGAGCACCAGCCGCAGCCGGTAGGGCCGGCCGTTGAGAATAAACTGGTCGCCCTGGATCGTGACCTGGCGCAGCGCGGTGTAGCTGCGCACCTCGTCGAGGAGAATGCCGCGCTCGGCCCACAGCTGTAGCCGTACCTCGATCAGCGTTGGCTGCGACGGACTCCACAGCAGCTCGTTGCGATAGTCGTCGATGCCAGGGTCCGACAGCGCGATGCGACGGTGGACCTCGCCTGAGATCACGGTGTAGGTGTCGTCGGCCAGCAGGAGGTCGCCGACCATCAGCTTGACCCGCAGCCGCAGCCCCGCGCGTCGCGCGCCGCCCAGCTCCATGTCCAGGTCCACCGACCACTGGGTCAGGTTGGGCGTCCAGCGCAGGCTGCCGATGAAGGTCGCCGGCACGGTCTCCAGCCAGACCGTCTGCCAGATGCCGGTGGTGCGCGGATACCAGATGCTGTGCGGCTCCAGGAGCCAGTCCTGCTTGCCGCGCGGCTTGGCCAGGTCGTGGGGGTCGTCCTCGGCGCGGACCACCACGGTCTGCGCGCCGTCGGCCTGGAGCATGTCGGTGATGTCGAGGGTGAAGGGCGTGTAGCCGCCGGTGTGCCGGCCCACAAACTGGCCGTTGACCCAAACGGTCGCGCTGTAGTCGACGGCGCCAAAGTGCAGCAGCGTGCGCCCGCCGGCCGGCACGCTGGGGACGCTGAACGTGCGCCGATACCAGACCGCCTGGTAGAAGCTGGTGTCGGCGACGCCGCTGGCCGTGGTCTCGGGCGAAAACGGCACCGTGATCGTTCGGTCCCAGACCACGTCGTCAGGCCGCGTCCACGCGCCGGGGGCGTCAATCGCAAACTCCCAGTCGCCATTAAGCGAGGTCCAGGCCTCGCGCTCGAGCTGCGGCCGCGGGTAAAGATGGGTGAGAGATGGCACAAAACCTCCAGTAATCTGCGTGCTAGCCGTGGGGGGCCAGCACATCGTAGCAGGGGCTGCAAGTTATGTGCCGGGTCGAGTTATCAGTTGTCAGCTGTCAGTTGTCAGGGGACGATTGAACCGCAAAGAGCGCAAAGATGAAAGAAGGGATGTGCAGCTCCCAGCCGCATCGCCCGCATTGTCCGCATCGGACAATTCTAACGGTGTGTAGGGGCGGCTCGTGCGCTGCCCGCAATGCCCGCGTCGCCCGCGTCGCCCGCCCGTGGGAACACACTGCCTGCGCGGCGCATGCCTGGCACTTCATTGGGGCGGCTCACGAGCCGCCCCTACAACGGCGCGCACGTCGATCTGGCCGGTGACGGCGGCGCTGATCAGGGCGCTGCGGTGCTCGCGCAGCAACGCGACGGCCTGCGTCGCTTTCACCACGAGCGCGTCGAGCCGCGCGGTCTCGGCGTCGAGATATGCGGCGATCGCGCGCTGCTCGGGGAGCGGCGGGACCAAAGTCAGGAGATTCCTTACATCGTCTAGGCCCAAGCCATCTTTTATTCCGCCAGTTAGCAAGGTCTGAAACTGAATTTGACCAGATTCAGCGCGCAAACTATAGCCAATCCACGATGCTTCAATGCAGTCAGTCATCGGCCGAACGAGCGCTATATGCTGATTTATATACGCTTCGCCAATATCTTCATTGAGGACAGCAATAGAACCGATGTCTGCAGTGATAGAAATGAGCAGATCGTTCTGCTGGACCCGTGTACGCTGACCCTCACGATCATTCGGCGGCCGTACATGCTGAACATCACTCAGATCAAGCCGAATCGAGTCGCGTGTAAGATTGCCGATCCGTAAAAACAATGCTCCATCGTCGCTATAATGCTGTGCCCACCCGCGAGATCCACTGGTAACAAACGAGGTAACATGCTTCAGTCGCTGCACTGTCCAATGCGCCGGCACGTGGCCGAGCCACGCGACGCCGGAGTCTTTGCGCGGCGCGGCAGGATCAAGGCCGCGCGTCACAGCGGCGCCGATGAGCGCCTGGCGCTGCTCGGCCAGCAGCGCGAGCAGCGCGGTCTGCCTGGCAATCAAGGCATCAATGCGCGCCACCTCGCCGTCTAGGAAGGCCGCGATGGCCCGCTGCTCGGCCAGCGGCGGGAGCAGCATGGGAATATCTACCAGGTCCGAGGCATTGACTGCCGGATAGCTAATTCCAACCGAGCGCGCCACGACGACTTCCAAAAAATACGGCGAGCGGGCAACATATCCGAGGAACGCTGGCACGATGGCCGCGCGTGGCCGCAGCACCGCGAAGCCGGTTGAGACCACCATGTTGTCGAGCGGCACGGCAATATACGCAATCGCTTTGAGATACGTTCGGACGGTCGAGATGATGGTATCGCCAGCCTGCACCAGCCGGCGCGCCCGGCTCGGCGCCTGCCCAAAGGTCAGAGGTTGTGACCCAATAATGCCCTCAACCTCGCTCACATCCGAGATTTCCACATAGTTGAGGGGGTGATCGGCAGGCGTTGTCTCTGGGAGAACATCATCATTGCAGCTCACGACATATTTTAGCCGTTTCACCGCCCAGCCGGCCGGGACCTCGCCCAGCCACGCAACGCCTGAGTCGGTGTACGCCGGGTAGCGCGGGTAGCTCATGGCCGCACCGCGCGGGCGACGAGCGCGGCGGCGGGCCAGTGCGGCGCAGCGGGAGCAGCGATCAACAGGGCATCCTTTCAGCAAGGCGGGCGGTGCGGGGGCGCCGCCGCAGTATACATCAGCCGGCGGCGAGCCGGCGGCGCCCCGCTGTGTAACCATCGCCCGCAGCGGTCGTACAGGAGCATGTTGAGAGGACCGCATGCCAAACGAAACACCCACCATCGCCGAGCTCCACGCGCTGCTCATCGCGCTCACCGTCGAGGTCAGCGCGCTGCGCCAGGAGGTCGCGGCGCTGCGGACCAGCCGGCCGCGCGCCAGCCGGATGAGCGGGCCACCCGCGCCGCCCGCGCCGCCCGCGCCCGCACCGCAGACGCTGGACGAGTGGACCATCTACCTGCCCAACCTCGGCGACGACCTGAGCCGCCGCGAGGTCGCCGCCCACCTTGATCGGCCGCGGGTCAAGCCGGCCGACATCGAGCTGACCGCCGCCGACCACGAGCGCAACCACCGCCCGCGCCCGGTGACTCACCCGGCGATGGTCTGGCGGGTGCTCGGGATGCTGATCATGCTCGGCGCGCTGATCGCACTTGTCCTCTTTTTGAGCTAGCTGGAGCCTGGCCTGCCCGCCGCCGCCCACGTCGCGGTATGATTGGCGCTGATTATTGGGAGCTACACTATGGAACTCAACAACACCCAGCGGCAATTTTTGCGGCGCGAGGCCCATGATCTACGGGCGCGGCTGCACATCGGCAAAAACGGCGTCACCGACCACATCCTGACCAACCTTGATCAGGTGCTGACGGTGCATGAGCTGGTCAAAGTCAAACTCTTTAGCCTGGGCGACGAGCGGCAGAGCATCGCCGACACCATCGCGGCGGCGACCGGCAGCGTGGTGGTGTACGTGATCGGCAACACCGTGATCCTCTACCGCCAGCAGCCCGACCCCGAGCTGCGGCATATCGAGCTGCCGTAGCGCGCGGGCGGGCAATGGTACAATCAGCGCATGCGCTGCCCCGCCTGCGACACCGCCAACCCCGCCGCCGCCATGCTGTGCCTGACCTGCGGCGCGCCGCTGCATGGCCGCTGCCCGCAGTGCGGCGCCGCGCTGCCCGGCCAGGCGCTGTTCTGCCCGCAATGCGCTGCGCCGCTCGGCACCGCGGAGTCACCGGGCAGCGCGCTGCCCAGCCAAGCTGAGCGCCGCGTCGTCACAGCGCTATTCTGCGACCTCAAGGGTTCCACCGCGATGGCCGAGCAGCTCGACCCCGAGGCCTGGGCCGAGGTCATGGACGGCGCCTTTGAGCAGATGATCGGCCCGGTCTACCGCTACGACGGCCTGGTGGTGCGGCTGCTGGGCGATGCGATCCTGGCCTTTTTTGGCGCCCCGCAGGCCCACGAGAACGACCCCGAGCGCGCCGTGCTGGCCGGCCTGGAGATCATCGCCGGTATCCAGGCCTACCGCGCAACGGTTCACGCCCAGTATGGCCTGAGCTTCGACGCCCGCATCGGCATCAACACTGGCCTGGTGGTCGCCGGCGCCATTGGCACCGCCGAGCGCCGCGAGTACACGATCATGGGCGACACCGTGAACGTCGCGGCGCGCATGGAGCAGACCGCGCAGCCCGGCACCGTGCAGATCGCCGAGCCGACCTACAAGCTGATCGCGCCGCTGTTTGAGATCGAGGAGCTGGGCGGCGTGATCGCCAAAGGCAAAAGCGAGCCAGTGCAGGCCTATCGCGTCCACGGCCGCAAGGTGCAGCCTGGCCGGCTGCGCGGCATTGTCGGCCTGGACGCGCCGCTGGTGGGCCGGCAGACCGAGGTCAGCGCCTTCCAGGCCGTCGCCGGGCGGGTCCGCGCCGGCCTGGGCCAGATTGTCTGCCTGATCGGCGACGCCGGGCTGGGCAAAAGCCGGCTGGTCGGCGAGTGGCGGGGCTGGTGGCAGCAGACCCAGCCGGCCGACCAGCCGCCGCAGTGGACCGAGAGCCGCGGCAACGCGCTGGATGTCGGCTACAGCTACGAGCAGTGGAGCCAGCACCTGCTGGCGCTGCTCGCGAGCGATGATTTTGACCCGCCGGGCGTCGTGCGCGGCAAGCTCACGGCACTCGTCGACCGCCTGGCGCCGGCCCTGAGCGCGGCGCTGCGGTACGCGCTGGAGGTCGTTGTCGGCGTTGAGCGCAGCGTGGCGCCCGCGGGGCTGCAGGGCGAGGCGCTGAAGCGCGCGGTCTTCGACGCCAGCGCGCAGATCTGGCGCGCCGTCGCCCAGCAGCCGGCCGTGCTGGTCTTCGACGACCTCCACTGGGCCGATCTGCCCTCGCTGGAGCTGCTGCAGCGGCTGCTGGGCCTGGTCCGCGACTGCCCGCTGCTCCTGATCTGCGTCTTCCGCCCCGACCGCACCGCGCCGGTCTGGGCGCTCAAGGAGCACATCGAGCGCACCTACAGCTCGCAGCTGACGATCCTGCCGCTGGTGCCGCTCGACGCGCCGATTAGCAACCAGCTGATCAGCGGCCTGCTGACGATCCCCGACTTTCCGCAGCGCGTCCGCACCCTGATTGTCGACAAGGCCGAGGGCAACCCCTTCTACACCGAAGAGGTGATCCGCACGCTGATTGACGGCGGCCAGCTGCTGCACGACGACGAGCGCGGCCGCTGGTATCTCAGCCCGCAGGCCGCGCTGGATGAGCTGACGATCCCCGACACGCTTCAGGGCCTGCTGGCGGCGCGCATCGACCGCCTGCCCGAAGCGCCGCGCCGCATTCTGCAGCTGGCTGCAGTGATCGGCCGGACGTTTGAGCTGCGCGTGCTGGCCGAGCTAGCTGGCCACCCGCCTGATCTGACCGTGCAGCTGGCGGCGCTCCAGGAGGCCGACCTGGTGCAGCCGCTGATTCCCGGCGTCGAGTACGTCTTCAAGCATGGCCTGACCCAGGAGGCGGCCTACGCCTCGATTCTGCTGCGGTCGCGGCGCGAGTACCATCGCCAGGTCGCCACGACGCTGGAGGCGCTGTTCGCCGACCAGCTGGAGGAGCAGGCGGCCGTGCTGGCATTTCACTGGGGCCAAGCCGAGGCCGACGAATCGGCGCTGCGCTACGCCCAGCAGGCCGCCGCACGGGCCGCGCGCATCTACGCCAACCACGAGGCCGCGCGCCTGTACGAGCAGGCCAGCCGCGCCGCCGTGCGCCTGGACCGGCCAGGCGCCGCGATCACGGCGCTCTACGCCGCGTGGGGCCGCGCGCTGGAGCTGGACGGGCAATATGACGCGGCGGTCGCGGCCTACCAGGAGCTGGCGGCGCTGGCCCTGGCGCGCGCCGACTCGGTCATGGAGTGTGCGGCGGTCGCGCAGCTGGCCGTGACCTACACCAACCCCAGCAGCGTCTATAACCTGGACGCCGCCGAGCCGCTCCTGGCGCGCGGCCTGGCGCTGGCGCGGCAGATCGGCGATCCGGCGCAGGAGGCGCTGCTGCTGTGGAGCACGATGGGACTGCACGGCTCGCGTGGCCGGGCGGCGGAGGCGCAGGCGGCCGGCGAGGCCGCGATCGCGCTGGCTCGCCAGCACAACCTTCAGGAGCGCCTGGCCTTTGCGCTGAACGACCTGGCGCTCAATCTGCGCCTGACCAGCAGCCCCGACCTGGCGCGCGCCGACCGCTACGCCCGCGAGGCCCGCGCGCTGTTTCGCGCCCTCGACAACCTGCCGATGCTGGCCGACAACCTCAGCCAGCAGGCGCTCCACGAATATTTGCAGCTTGAGCTGCCGGCGGCGCTGGCCCACGCCGCCGAGGCCCAGGAGATCGGCCAGCGGATCGGCAACACCTGGGGCCAGTCGTTTGCGGCGATGGTGCAGGGGCTGGTCCGCAACCTGACCGGCGAGTGGCGCGCGGCCCAACTCAACTGGCAGGAGGCCCAGCAGCTCGGCCGCGACGCCGGCTTTATCCTGGCGACGACGCTGATCCCGACGTGGCATGGCGCGCTGCTGCGCGCCGCCGGGCAGATCGCGGCCGCCCAGGCGCTCCACGGGGCCGCCTGGCAAGTCGCCGAGCAGTCGGCGCCGCCAATGCTGGGCGAGATCGAGTTTAACCTGGCGCTCGATGCGTTTGCGGCGGGCGACGCGGCCGGCGGCAACGAGTGGCTCGACGCCGCACAAAGCCGCCCGCGGATCGACCGCGGCACGCCCGCCGCAGTGCTCCTGGCCCTCGCCGCCGTGCAGCGCAGCCGCACCGACGGCCGCTGGGACACCGCGCTGGCACTGCTCGACGCCGCGCTGGCCGAGCTGGCGCAGGTCCACCAGCCAGTCTACAGCCTGGAGCTGCGGCTGGCGCAGGCCCAGACGCTCCTCGCAATACAAAAGTGGGCTGAGGCGCGCCAGACTTTAGAGCGGCTCGCGCCCGCGGTCGCCGCGCTGGCGCCGCTGGCGTGGCAGTGCCAGGCCGCGCTGGCGCAGTGCCACGCCCGGCTGGGCCACGCCGCCGCGGCCCAGGCCGCGCTGGCCGCCGCGCTCGCCGCTGTCGAGCAGCTCGCCGCGCAGCTCGATGGGCCGGCCGCCACGCAGTTTCGCGCCCATGCGGCCACGCGCCTCGCATCCTAGCCCACCAGCAACTGTGGTACTTTAGTGGGCGTACTATCACAACAACAATTGGAGCACACGATGACGACCAAACCCCTGATTCTGCTGGTGGAGAACGAGCCGGGCACGGCCAAGCTCCTGCGGCTGCTGCTGGAGGGCGCTGGCTACGCCACGATTTACACCAGCCACGGCCGCGCCGGCATCGAGATGGCCGCGCAGGAGCAGCCCAACCTGATTATTCTGGACGTGCATCTGCCCGAGATGACCGGCTGGGATGTGATCCGCGGCCTGAATGCCCAGGGCCTCAGCCACCTGCCGGTCATGGTCATGAGCGCCGACATCACCGCTGAGCAGGACGCCGAGGCGTTTTCGATCTGCGCCTATATGCACAAGCCGTTCGTCCCCGACGAGCTGCTGGCGACGATTAAGCGCTGCGTCCGCCCATAGTTTGCAGCACCGAGCGCGGCGCGGATCACCGCTGATCCGCGCCGCAGCGTTTAAAGCGTGCGGGTCTGGCCGCCATCAACGTCCATGATCAGGCCCTGGCAGTAGGCTGCCAGCGGCGAGGCCAGAAACGCCACCGCCTGCGCGATCTCGCGCGGCTCGCCGAAGCGCGCCACCCTGAGCGCCTGCGCCATCTCATGGGCCGCCGCCGCAGGATCGAGGCCGCGCTGGGCCGCCACCTGGGCGATGCGCGTCTCCAGCCGCGCGGTGCGGATCGAGCCAGGGTTGATCGCGTTGACCCGCACGCCGTCGACGACGCCGCGGTCAGCCAGCGCTTTGGTCAGGTTGAGCAGCGCCGCATTGACCGCGCCGCCGACAGTAAACTCCGCGCTCGCCGTGCGCCCGCCGACGCCGACAATGTTGATGATGGCGCCGCTGCTGGCCTGAAGATGGGGCCAGGCCGCCCGGCAGGCCCGCATCGTCGCAAAAAACTTCAGCGCGAAGCCATCGGCCCAGTCAGCATCCGCAAGCGCCAAAAAATCGCCGCGCTTGGTGGCGCCGGCGTTGTTGACCAGCAGGTCAAGCTGGCCATACTCCGCCACCGCCGCCGCGACGAGCGCCGCGGGCGCCGCGGGGTTGCGCAGATCAGCGACGTGGGCCAGGCAGGGCGTTGGTAGCTCGGCCGCCAGCGCCGCCAGCGCCGCGCCGTCGCGCGCCGCCACCACCAGCCGCATGCCGGCCGCCGCCAGCTCCGCGGCAATCGCCCGCCCGATCCCGCGGCTCGCGCCCGTCACCACCGCCACCTTGTCTGCCAGCTGTAAATTTATAGCTCCTCCTGGTATCGGCGCCGAGTATACGCCAGCGCCGACACCAGACGGCGGCCAGCTAGGCGGACGCCGGGGCGGCAGCGGCCTGCTGTGCCCACGCGGCGAAGCTCAGCCGCGCGGGGTGCAGCTGTGCCATCCGCGCGAGGTCGGCTTGGTAGCCGGCGTCGCGGAACCAGCGGAACATCTTGCCGATCTCACCAGTCGCACCCATCGCCAGCGTGGCCGGCACCCGCAGATAGGGCTGTGGCTTGCCCGTCGCCTGGCGCAATGTGGTATGAATCTGGCGAAAGTTCAGCGCGTCGCCAGCGATCTCCAGCGCCTGGCCCAGGTAAGTCTTGGGCTGCGCAAAGGCCAGCGCGGCAAAGGCCCCGATGTCCTCAACGGCGATCAGCTGCACCGGCCGCTCCTTAGCACGCTGGCCAGCAGCGACAGCATCACTGGCTTGAAGCCGGCCTGAAAATTTTCCATAAACAGCACCGGCCGCAGGATCGTCGCCGGCAGGCCCAGACCCTGAATGTGGCGCTCAATCGCGCCCTTGCTTTCGAAGTGGGCGACGCCGCTGCTGCGCTCGGCGCCGCCCACCGAGCTGTAGACCAGGTGCGAGACACCGGCCTGCTTGGCGGCGTCGGCCAGGTTTTTGCCCTGCTGCACCTCGACCTCAACGCCGGCATCCATGAAGTTTTGCACGCTGAAGACGCCGTAGACGCCATCCAGCGCCCGTACCAGGCTGCTCACCGTGTTCATGTCGCCCGCCACGACCTCGACCCCGCGCACCGCGAGCGCCTGCGCTTTGGGGCTGCTGGGCGTGCGCGACAGCGCCCGCACCTGCCAGCCAGCCGCTAGCAGCTGCCGCAGCACCGCCCCACCCTGATTGCCCGTCGCGCCGCCGACCAAAATCGTCCGATCAGCACGCCCGCTCACCACATCAATTGCCATGATCCAACCTCCTGCAATCCAGCTTGTAATTAGTCGGCAAGCTATCCCACCAAAAAAAATCAGGGCCTGCCAAGATTATCCCGCACCTGTCGCAGCAAGCGGCGCAGCAGCAGCTCCTCGGCCTCCGTCAGGCCGGCGATTGTCACCGCGTCCAGCCGCTGCCAGACCGCGCGGATCGCTGGCTCCAGGGCGTGGCCCTGCGCGGTTAGGGAAACCAGCATCATCCGGCCATCATGGGCCGCTGGATGACGAACCACCAGGCCGCTACGCTCCATCCGCTGGAGCATTTTGGTCACCGTCGGCGGTTCGATACACAGATGGGCCGCAAGTTCGCTTTGAGCAATCGCCTCGCTGCCAAACAGGCGAAAAAGGATCATCTCCTGGCCAACATGCACGCCCAGCCGCTGTAGCTCGGCGTCCACCCATTGCCGATGGGCACGGCACACCTGCACCAGAACAAACCCTAGCTGATCCGATGATTCCACGCCCCCTCACATTACTTAGCCGGCTATATACTAATTTACCAGCACCCAGCTGTCAAGGCGCAGTCTCAGCCGCGCCCGCCATGCTACAATCACTGCGCCGCAAAGGGCTGCCCGGCCGGCCGGCTCACGGCGCTGGCGACGCTACTAGTCAGGCAACTGTCACACCGGGCATCAGCCTCCATATCATAACCACTTGTATACTAGCGCCACAACCACAAGGACTCAGGATGCTGAAACGCTTCGCCCTACTCATGCTTGTGCTGCTCGGTGTCACCCAAATCGCGCCCCAGCCGCCGGCACAGGCTGCGCCGATCTCGATCGATAAAGCTAGCCCGTTCGGCCTAGTCACGACGCTGGCCAACCGCATCCGCGAGGACGAGCTAGGCAAAGCGATCACGCTGCTGAAGGAGGCCGGCGTCCAGTGGGCGCGCGAGGAGATTTTCTGGGATCGGCTCCAGCCCCAGCGCGGCGGCCCGTATCTGTGGGGCGGGCCGGGCGGTGGCATGTATAACTACGACGCCGCCATCGCCGGACTACAGGGCGCCAGCATTAATATTCTGGGCCAGCTGGACTATAACCCGGCCTGGTTCAAAAGCCAGAACCCGCCGCTAGACGCTTGGATTCAGGACTGGGGCGATTATGTCTACAATACCGTGGCGCGCTACGGCCGCGACCGCGGGGCGATCAAACACTGGGAAATCTGGAACGAGGAAAATCTGCGCAACTTCGGCTACGAGAACGGCATCTACACAGTTAAAGACTACGTGCGGGTGCTGCAGGTAGCCCGCGCCGCCGCCCACGCCGCCGACCCGGAGGCCGTGATTGTGCTCGGCGGCGTCGCCGCAATCTGGTCCGATGCCCGCGACCATGAGTACGATGTGCTGACCTACCTCCAGCTACTCCACGACGCCGGCGGCTGGGACAGCTTCGATATTCTGGCCATCCACCCCTACCGGCCCAGCGCCCCCGAGACGCCCACCTGGCGCCGCGACGACGCCTTTGACCTCGACGCCGAGCTCAGCGCGGTGGACGCCATCAACCAGCGCTTTGGCGCCAAGCCGATCTGGCTGACCGAGATTGGCTGGCCCAGCTACCCCGGCCACGCCGGCGTCTCGCCCGACGACCAGGCCGCCTACCTGGTGCGGATGTATGTGCTGGCGCTGAATCATCCGGCGGTGCAGCGGATTTTCTGGTACGACTTTCGCGACGACACGGCGCCGACCGCGCTGTACCACGAGCCGGTCTTCAACGACACCGAGCCGGAGTTTCATTTCGGGCTGCTCCGTCGCCAGTTCCCGCTGAATCTCGGGGCCGCCGACCTGCGCAAGCCGGCGTTTCAGGCCTACCGCACACTGCGCGAGGTGCTCGGCGGCCTCCATCCGACCGGCGGCACCCGCAGCGCCGACAACGTCCTGACCTATCGCTTCGACGGCAATGGCCGCGCCGCGCTGGTCGTCTGGCGGCTGGGCGATAGCCCGACGGTGCAGGTTCAGTGCGGCTGCGCCAACGCCGCGGTCCGCAGCCTGAGCGGCAAGCTGCTGGCGCTGGTCAACACCGATGGCGCGCTCAACCTACGCCTGCCGACGCCGGGCCAGCCGGTGTTTGTGGAGTGGGGCGCCGACCGCCGGCCGGCCGGGCCGTTTTTTCCCGCCACCGGCCACCGCATCGCCCAGCCGTTCCTGAGCTACTGGCAGAGCCACGGCGGCCTGGAGCAGTTTGGCTACCCGCTGACCGGGCTGCTGACCGAGCCGGACCCGCAGACCGGCGCCGGGCGGCTGGTGCAGTACTTTGAGCGCAATCGACTGGAGATCGAGCTGGCGCAGGCCGGCAACGCAGGCGCGGTGCAGCTGGGGCGCCTGGGCGATGAGCTGCTGCGCCAGCGCGGCATTGACTGGATGACCCTGCCGACCAAATCCGAGGCGCCGCCCGAGTGCACCTACGTGCCGGTGACGCAGCACCAGCTGTGCGAGCCGTTCAAAAGCTACTGGGAGCAGCATGGCGGCCTGGAGCTGCACGGCCTGCCGCTCAGCGAGGCCTTTGACGAGAATGGCTTCTTGGTGCAGTACTTCGAGCGCTCGCGCTTTGAGTACCACCCTGAGCACGCCGCGACGCCGTTCGCCGTGCAGCTGAGCCTGCTTGGCCGCGACCTGTACACCCGCTGGGGCCAGTGGCCGTAGCAAACCGCCGCGGCCGATGATGAGCGCCGCGCCCGCTGATCAGCGCGATCAGCGGGCGCGGCGGCGATCTGTGACGATCACTGCATGCCAGCGCGCAGGCTGGCACTGGCATGCAATCTCGTCGCGCAGCTCGGCTGAGCGGGCAGCATGCTATAATCGGGTCGCTCGGCCTGCTCCGGCCGCCGCATTTGCCTTGAGAGGCCAGCATGTGGACATGGCTCCAGCAGCAATTCCGCCCGCGCGCTAGCGACCCCAAGCACGCCTACCGCGAGTATTTTCTTCTGATCAGCCTGGGGCTATTTATTGCTGGCAACCTCGCTGGCGGCCTGCTCAGCCTGATTGTCTGGCTCAGCGACCCTAGCAACACCGGCGCCGGCGGCGGCATCCAAGCGATTAGCCTGTTTGTCTCGGTGGTCATCTACAGCCTGCTGTTTGCGGCCGCACGCCGCGGCTGGGTACGCAGCGCCACCTGGATTTTGATCGCGCTCGGCACCCTCGGCGTCTGCTTCGCCTTTGTCGGCCAAATCGAGATGCACATTGGCAACATCTGCCTGGCGCTAATGCTGGGCGTGCTGCTGGTCGGGCCGCTGACCGGCGGCGTGATCGCCGTGCTCATCACCGCAGCCTACTTTATCACCGACTTCGCCCGCCAGCAGGGCAACGTCCCGGCCCCGCCGCCGATCTCAAGCACCGTTATTGGCATTGACCTGCTGATTCAGCTGCTGCTGGTCGTCGGACTGGCCGGCCTGGCGATTCGTGGCGTGCTGCAGCAGCTTGACCGTGAGGCCGGCGAGGCCCGCGCCGCGCGCGCCCACGCGGAGGCGACACTGTATGCCCAGAGCATTCTGCTGGAGGAGCTGGAGACGCGCACCGCCGAGCAGGCTCAGCTGCTGGAGCTGGTCAACGAGCTGGAGGTGCCGATCATTAGTGTGGCCGAGGGCGTGCTGGTGCTGCCGATTGTCGGCGCGCTCGACACCCGCCGGGCCGATCAGCTGGAGACCGCGCTGCTGCGAGAGATTGACGTGCGCCGCGCACGCATCGCGATCCTTGACATCACTGGCGTGGCCGTGATTGACACAGCAATTGCCCGGCGGCTGCTCGACATGGCGCGCGCCGTGCGGCTCTTGGGTGCGCAGCCGGTGCTGAGCGGCATTCGCGCCAACGTGGCGCAGACCGTAGTGACGCTGGGCGTGGACCTGCGCGGCATTCGGACCTTCGCCGAGCTACAGGACGCCCTGGAGAGTACACTGCTCCAGGACGTGATCGCCCAGAGGAACTAATGCTGATTGACCTCCACCTGCACACGATTGCGACGCCGCACCACGCCACCTGGGAGCCAGCACAGCTGGTCGCTGCGGCCAGCGCGGCCGGCGTGGCCATCATCGCCGTCACCGACCATAACACCACGAGCCAGGTGCAGGCGGCGCTGGACGCCGGGGCGGCCGCGGGCATCACCGTCATCCCTGGTCTGGAGCTTGAACTCGGCGCTAGGCGACCGGCTGTGGCATATTCTGATCTACGGCATCGACCCGCACGCGCCGGCGATTGTCGCGCTGGGTGCGAGCGTAGCCGAGCGCAACGCCCGCGACGCCCAGGAGATGGCGGCGCAGCTGCGGGCCACCCGCCACGCGCTGCCGTCGTTCGACGCGCTGACCCGCCGCCCGACGGTCGCCGACCTGGGCCTGGCGCTCGTCACCGATGGTCTGGTGCCGGCGCAGCCTGGCGTAGAGGACGAGGCCGCCGGGACCGGCTGGATTATGACGAACCTGCGACACCTCTACCGCCCGGTCACGGTCGATGAGGCGGTCGCCGCCGCGCACGCGCACGGCGGCCTGGCGGTCCTAGCCCATCCTGGCCGCTCCAAAGGCGTCTACGCCATCCCGGCGACCGCCGCCGACGTGGCCGCGATGGCCGCGGTTGGGCTAGACGGCATTGAGGCGCTCTACAGCGGCCACACCGCCGACGAGCAGCGCTTCTACGGCGAGCTGGCGCAGCAGCATGGCCTGCTCATCAGCGCCGGCTCGGACTCGCACCACCCGCACCAGGGTTTTCGCCCGCGCCCGGCCGCCGACTGCGCGGCGTTCCTTAGCCGACTTGGCATTAACCTAGCACCAGGAGCAGCAGCATGAAACTTTCGCCAGCGCGCATTGACCGTCTGACCACCGTGATCCTTGATACGCTGGCCGAGCAGGACGACATTCGCCTCCAGGCCGATGACGCCAAGCTGCTCCACGCGATCAGCGCCCTGATCACCGATGAGCTGCAGCTTGAGGAGCGGCTGGAGGCCGAGGTCCGCGAGATTTTGGACCAGTACCGCAACGATATTGCTGCGGGGCGCCTGGACTACAGCGAGCTGTACCGCAAAACCAAAGCCCGCCTGGTCCGCGAGCGCAATCTGATTCTTTAGCGCAGCACCAGCGGCAGGCGCTGCCAAAAGCGCAGCCCCACGGTCGGCCACGGGATCGCGCCGCTCGTATCCCAGCCGACTGGCGCGATCGTCACGGTTTTCGTGGTCAGATACGAGGTCCACAGCGTGCCATCGGCCGCTGACCAGAACTCATGCGCCCAGCCCGGCGCCAGCGGCTCGGCCGCTGACCAGGGGCCGGCCAGCGTCGGCCCCGCCCGCACAAACCCGCCAACCTCCGAGCGATTGTAGACCAGGTAGATCAGCCCGGCGTGCTCAAAGACGGCCGGGCTTTCAGTGGCGGTCGGCTCGGTGAGCACCGCGCCCCAATCGTGCCACGGGCCGGTGAGCTGCGGCGCGCTCGCGAGGCCGACGATCCAGCCGGCCTCGTCGCGGCCCGTATAGTAGAGCCACCACTGCCCGTCCCGCCGCACCACCATCGGGTCGCGCGCATCCGACCAGGCGCCGGCACCCGGCCAAAGCATGCCAGGATGCTGGGGCTGAACGACGACCCCCTGACGCTGCCAGGCTCGTGGGGTCGGCCGGGTCGGTGCTCGTCGCTAGCATGATGCTCTGGGTCATGTCCGCGGTGACGCCGGTGTAGAACAGATACCACACGCCGCCATCGGCCACCACAAACGGCGCCCAAATCCGCGCGCCGTCCCAGTCACTGGGATCGCGCGCGGCCAAGATGGGCGCCAGCATCCTCCCAGTGGCACAGGTCGGTGGAGCGGGCGTAGGCGAACTGCTCTTCGTTATGGCCGGGCGCGAGCCAGATGCTCGCCAGATAGTAGGTGCCGGCGACCAAAAAAATCGTGTGATCTTTCAGGCCGAAGGTGGTTGGGAACCAGCCGAGCCGCGCGCAGGCCGCCGGCTGGGCCATAGCCGGCGGTGCCACGAGCACCGCAAGCAGGCCCAGCACAACCAAGCAGCGCGGCCGCCCTCGCACTTAGGGTCGGCTCACGACAATCACCGGCACAAAGCCCACGCTCAACGACGCGCCGACCGCGACCGACTGACCTGTCGCCAGCTCCGCCTGCTCGGTGTTGGGCGGCGTGGGCAGGCTTACGGTGCTGCCGTCGTTGGTCCAGTAGACGCGCACCAGGCGGCTGGGCGTGCGGAACAGGTAGCCCTCCACGCCGCCGCCGGTCAGCGGGCCGAGATAGGTGGCCCGATCCAGCAGCGCCGACAGCCGCCGCAGCGTGGCGAACGCCGGGCGTGGCGCCTGCTGCGCATCGAGCAGGCTGCCGTCGCGCCAGCCGGGATGATTCAGCGTAAACCAGACGGCGCCCTGCAAGCCCGTGGCCCAAGCCCGGCTGTAGAGCCGCACGACATAGTTGGCCTGGGCCGCCTGCAGCTGGTCGGCGGGACAGCCCTGCGCCGACGGATAGCACAGCAGCCCGCCCTCATCCATCAGCAGCGGCTTGACCACACCGTAGCGCGCCATGACGCTGCGCAGAAAATCGGCCTTGCCGACGACCAGGCCGCCCCGCGGCGCCCAGGCGGCGACGCTTTGATCCCAGTCGCGCTGCGCCGCGCTCCAGTAAGTGTAGGCGTGATAGGCCACCAGATCAAACGCTGGCGCGCCACCGGCCCGCAGCACGCCCTCCAAGAATTTGGCCGGCAGACAGTCCTTGCCAGCCGGCGGGTTGGTCGGGTCGCAGTCCAGCAGCAGGCCACCGATCACCACCTGGCTCTGCGGATCGGCCGCCTTGATCGCGGGGTAGACAGCCTTGAGCATCGCCGCGTAGCTGCCGCCGCCATAGTATGGGTCGCGCCCGTCGCCCCAGCAGCCAAACGGCGAGTCAGGCGGGACCAGCCCCGCGTCAACATCTGGCTCGTTGCCAAGCTCCCAGTGGTGGACGTTGTAGGGCGGCTGGCTGTAGCGCTTGACCAGCTCGCCGACAAAGCTGGCAAAGTCCGGCAGCGCCCCGGCCGCGATCGGGCCGCATGCGATGCCGGGCTGCTGCTGCGCCCAGCTGGGCGTGCCGCGAATAATCACCAGCGGCGTGCCGCCAGCCGCGCTGACAGACTGGATGTCGGTGGCAAAGCGCTGGAGGGCCTGCCAATTCCGCTGGCCGCGGGTCGCCTCAATCTGCGGCCAGACTACGCCGTTGTAGCGCACCCAGCCTGGCCGGGCCTCGCTGAGCCGCTGGGCAATCGGGGCGCTGACAGGACCGATCTCCACGCCGAGCAGCGATGTGACCCGGCTGGCCGGCGTCCCAGCCGCGCGCAGCTCGGTGCCGAGCAGTCCCAGCAGCACTTTGAAGGCCGCCGGCTGGTCGGGGTGCCACTCAAAGCGCGCCCGCTCGAACCACTGAGTGAGCACGGTGTCGCCGGCGGCGTTGGTCTCGGGCTGCGGCGCGGTCAGCGGCAGGCCAAAGAGCTGCAACGAGCGGTTGTAGCTGTCCAGGCCAGCGACCGCGAGGCCGTGGGTTGTCCAGTACTGCTTAAAGCCCAGGCCGGCGGCTTGATCGCAAACATTATGTCCAGTCTCGGCAAACCACAGACAGCCAGGCTGCGCGCCGGCCTCGCGCGGCGTGCTGGTCGGGCGGCCCAGCTGCGCCAGCCGCTCGGCGCCCATCCGCCCGAGGAGGATCGCATACGGCCCGCTCAGCTCGGGATGAATCTCCAGCCGGTTGCGCTCGGTCCACTGGGTCGCGACATCACGGCCGAGGTCTGGGTTGCGCTCGGGGTTGCTGCCGGTGAGCGGATAGCCAAACACCGGCAGGCCGCCATTGGCCGACCAATAGGCGGCGAATGGCGCATCGAAGCAGGCGGTGATGCCGGGGACCGCAAAGCAGGTCGCCGCGGCGTTGGCTGGCAGCGCGGGCGCCAGCAGCGTGGCAGCAAAGCAGAGCAGAAAAAAGAAGTGACGCATTGAGCCTCCTTAATGACAGCGATATAGGTCCAGGACCGTAGGATAGGCCGGCGCGCGAAACTCCTGGCGGCGCTCGCAGCGGGCGGCCGCGGACTCGACGGCCGGAAACGCGCCCCGAATCAGCAGCAGATAGTCGGGATTGTACTGCGCGATCGTCCACAGCGCCGCATCATCGTAGCCCGTGCTCGCCGCGAAGTGCCGAGCAACCGCGGGCTGGAGCAGGCCGGCAAAATCAATAATCGGCCGGTCGCTGTAAAAACCGACGATACCAACCTCCAGCATGCCCACCCGCGCATCCGGCGGCGTATGCGCGCGCAGCCACTCGCCAGCCTGCCGATAGACCGTAAACCGCGGATCATCCTGCTGCGCGAAGTAGCGCAGCGTGCGGCATTCGGTCAGCCACAGCAATGACAGCAGCGCCAGCGTGGTCAGCCACTGTAGCCGCCAGCGCCGCACGGCCGCCGCGACCGCCGCGATCCCCAGCGCGACCAGCGGCACCAGCCCCACGGCTAGCGGCGCATAGTACCAAAAATAGCTGCCGACGCCTAGCCCGACATAGGCGATCAGATAACAGATCGCCCACAGCGGCAGCACGAGCCAGCGGCGGTGGCGCCACGCGCCAAACAGCACCCCGATGGCCGCCAGCGCCACCAGCGCCACGCGCAACCACAGCGGCCACCAGCCGCGCAGCTGCTGAAGCAGCCCCTGCCAAAACGAGCGGCTGCCGCCCAGCCGATCCTGGGCCTGCTTGGCCGCCAGCGTGACCGGCAGCGGCCCGCCAAAATACCACGTCGCCCACGCGCCCCACGCCAGGAGCGGCAGCGCCAGCCACAGCACGGCCGCCCGCGGCGGCAGCCGGCGCCCCTCGACCAGCCAGAAGACCAGCATCACGCCAACCATGAGCAGGCCGTCCGGGCGGGTGAGCGCGAGCAGCGCCAGCAGCGCGCCCAGCCACGCCGGGCGCCCATACGCATATGCGACGACGCTCCAGATCAGCAGCGCACAGTACAGCGCGGTCTCGGCGCCGACCGTCGGCACCAGCCAGGGAAAGGCTGGATAGAGCACCGCCGCGCTCAGGCCGACCAGCGGCTCGCGCCAGCGCCGGCCCAGCTGCCACCAGCCGAGGCCGCCGAGCGCCAGCGCCAGCGCGCTGATCGCGGTGCTCACCAGCGGCACATCCCAGCCCAGCCAGGCTAGCGGCGCCAGCAGCAGCGTGTACAGCGGCGTCGTGGTGCTGAGGACGCGCTCGCCAGAGTTGTACACAAAGCCGGCGCCGCGCGCGAGCTGCGTGGCATACCGATAGGTGATAAAGGTGTCGTCGAAGTGCCGCTGATGCAGGGCTGCAAACAATCCCGCGGCTGCGAGCAGCGTCAGGAGCACGGGCAACCAGCGAGTGAGCTGGGAGGGCCGGAGCGTTGGTCGGATCACACATATTCCATGTCTAAATCAGCGTCCGGCCCGCCGAGCGGCCAGCGGCTGCGCAGTATAGCATAGCTGTTCGCCGCCGCTCAGCCCGTGCTCGCCTCAACCTCACATGCCGTATACTGCCCCCGCTGACAACGCTCGCTATTCGCTACTCGCTATTCGCTACTCGCTACTGACAACTGACGACTGAAAACTGAAAACTATGAAAATTGGACTGATCATTGACGACCACATGGGCCGGCCGGGCGGCGTGCAAGAGTACGTGCGCGGGCTGTACGGCTACCTGGAGCGCCGCGGCCACCAGGCGGTGATCTTTGCGGGCGGCAGCGCCGGCGCCGGCGAACAGCGCACGATCGCGCTGGGCAAATCGCTGGCATTTCGTGGCAGCGGCTCGTCCACCTCGGTGCCGCTCACGCTCCACAGCCCAGCCCGGCTGCGGGCGCTGCTGGACGAAGAGCGCTGCGACATTCTGCATGTGATGGCGCCCTACTCGCCGACCCTGAGCGGCCGGCTCCTCACCGCGCAGCCAGCCGGGCGACGCGCGGCCCACGCCATGACTGTCCTGGTCGCCCTGGAGCCGCCGCCGTGGGCCGCGGTGCTCGGCACGGCGGCGCAGCTACAGTGGCGCTCGCGGCGGCGCTTCGACGCGGGCATTGCGATCTCGCCGAGCGCGGCGGCGACCGGGCGAGCGCTGTACGGCGGCGAGTACACCGTGATCCCGCCGGGCGTCGATGTGGCGGCGTTTCATCCCGGCCAGCCGCCGCTCGCGGCGCTGCGCGATGCCCGCCTCAACCTGCTGTACGTCGGCCGCCTGGAGCAGCGCAAAGGCGTGCGGCATCTCCTGGAGGCGCTGGCGCTGCTCCAGCCGCAGTTCAACTACCTGCGGCTGATTATCGCCGGCGACGGCCCCGAGCGGGCCGCGCTGGAGGGGCAGCGGCGCGCGCTGGGCTTGGGCAGCGTCGAATTTCTGGGCTACGTCCCGGCCGCCACGCTGCCGCGGCTGCTGGCCAGCGCCGACCTGTTCTGCGCCCCCGCGACCCGCGCCGAAAGCTTCGGCATCGTCTTGATCGAGGCGATGGCGGCGGGGCTGCCGGTGGTCGCCGCCGGCAACCCCGGCTACCGCGACCTGCTGGCGCAGCACGCTGGCAACGTCGTGGTCCCGCCGGGCGACGGCCGGGCGCTGGCCGGGGCGATCAGCGCGCTGCTCCTGGCGCCGCAGCACCGCGCCGCCGTGGGCCTGCGCAACCGCGCCGCCGCGCAGCGCTACAGCTGGGACACCGTCGGCGACGAGATCATGGCCGTCTACGAGCGCATCGCCCGCTAGTCGCGCGACGGCCCCAGCGGCGATTAAATAATTCACCACGCTGACCCAGCGTGGTGAATCAAAACACCCACGGGCGCAGAGCAGGGCGCTAGCTGAGGACCATAAACAAGATAATGATCAAAGCTACGACGAGCACGCACGTCCAGATAATTGCGGTTTTTTTCCGGCTACCGACCTGCTCAATCTCGGACTCATGTTCTCTGATTTCCGCCGCTGTCCTGTCGATCTTCTGGAGCTGCTCCTGGAGCTGCCAGATGGCGGTGGTCAGCTCTTGGTGCGGATCGTTTTCATCAATGAGCGGCGCGATGGGCGGGGCCACCCCACTGCTTCTCACTTTTTTAGCGATATCCTCGAGCTTCCCAGCGTTCATCTGGGCCGCATCAATGGTTTGCCATACCGTGGCGCGTGCCTCAATCACTTCATTAACATCTGGTGGAATTATGACGCTTGGGTTTGACATGGATCACTCCTCCCTACTCATGGAGTCTTAGCGCTACTCGCCGCCATCGAACCGCTTGTACAGCTCCTTGTTGCCTGGCCCCCGGAAGCTATAACCGCGCTTTGTATACCAGTCGCGCACAATTTCGGTATCGAGGCTGCCATAGATTTCGGCGGCGCCATGCGATGCGGCCAGGGCCTCGGCCTGCGCCAGCAGCTGGTCGCCGACCCCGCCGCGACGATAGTGCTCAGTCGTCTCAATATCTTGGAGCCTCGCCCGCAGCACAGTGCCGGCGGGGTCCTTTTCAAGCCGCAGATTGAGCCGGCCCACATCGCCCCAGGTTGGATTTTTGGGTAGCTCCGGCGTTTTGGTCGCATCAAACGCGCGAATAAAAATCTCGTTGCCGGATAGATAGGCCCGCTGCAGCACCTGCATCCCGAGTGGGTGAGCAAACTTTGTATCCATCGCCACGCCCAGCGGGCTAGCAACCGCATCAACGACAGGCGCGATGGGCGCGGCGGGCTGGGTAGCAGCGACATCCACAGTGGGTGCGGCGACACTCGGCGTAGCAACCGACGGACGGACGACGCCCGAGAGATCGGGCGCCCCGCCGCCGGCCGTGTTGGCCTGGCCAAGTAGCTGCTCGATCACTGGAAACTGGGTCTTCGCCGCGTTCACCGAGCGCGCCGCCAGCTCGTGCTGGGCGTAGGCGGTTCGGACATCCTGATCAACGACGTGTAGCAGCGCGCGCACCTGCTCGGCCAGCTTCGTCGCCTCCACGGCCAGCTCAGCAGCATTGGCGAGCTGTAGGTCCATATCCTGGAGCGCGCGCTGCTGCCCATCCAGACTCCGCCGCATCCGATCATCGTCATCTTGGTGCTGGTTGAGGTAGCGCGCATTCAGCTCACGCGCGGCCTCGTCATTCCAAACGCCTTGAATCTCTTGCCGGAACGCTTGGAGTATCCGCGACTGCTGCGCGAGCGACCAAAGCTCTTCAATCATCGTCGCCTCTGCTCTCCTCTTTAGGATCGATTGTGTGCGCGGCCGGCGACATCAGAGCGGCAGCGTGGGGCGATCAAGGGCGTACAAGCGCTCGATGCGATAGGCGATCTCGCGGCCACCGTCGCTCACACATAGCTGGCCCGACATTTCGGACTGCTCGGCCGCGCTGAACTGCGACTGGGCCTGATATAGCGCCAACTCCGCCACGCGCACCCGCGCGACCATCTGCTCGGCGACCACGATGCCCTCGCCCGCTGTCGTGTGCGCATGCTCAACTTGGTGCTGCCCGGCGCGCGCATACTCGACGCTAAGCTCGCCCTCGCCGACGGCATCCTCGGCGCTCTGCTGGGATTGCTGGGCCAGCGTCACGGCCTGCTGGGAATAGCCCACAGCCTGCTGACAGGCGGCGACCCGCGCTTTGGCCTGCTGCACCTCAAGCTGGGCCTGCTGCACCTCAAGCTGAGCCGCCTTCAGCAGATCGAGCGCGATGCTCAGATTTTGCTGTGCCACCTCCCAGATGCGGCCCTCACGGTTACAGTTGCTGCGGTCCGAGTCGTTCATACAGTGTTCGAGGTTCGCTTTGGCCTGCGCTAGGTCGCGGCTCGCCACCGCAACGTTATGTTCAGCCACCGCTAGCTCTTTCAAGGCTCGGTCCAGCCGGATCTCGGCGCGCTGGAGCCAGGCAAGCGCCAGTCGTAGCTCCTGCTCCCAGTGCTGCAGCGTAATCGCTGCGCGCTCGCCGATCCACTGCGCCTCCGCACGGGTTTGCTGGGCATCGTTCAGGCCATCGGTGCATTTGCCAAGCAGCGTTGCGACCTCACCGCTGACGCGCTGCACATCCTGGGCGTCGCGCGCCGCTTGATCCTGCACAATCGCCGCGTGGCGCCGCATTTGATCAAAGGAACTCCAGGGCGTGGCGCTGCAGCATCTCGGCACCCTTGATAGTGTCGCTCGCCGCCCGTGACCAGCGGGTTAGCTGGCCGTGCAGGTCCTCAAGCGTTCCAGCGAGTTGGCCGGCATCGTTGCTCATCCCAGCTCTCCTGGACGATCCACAAGCGTCAGGCTGGCGATGCGCTCCTCCAGCAGCTTGCTCATTTTGTGGCTGGCCGCGATATAGGTTTGGAAGTGGTGCTCCGTCCGCAGCCAGTTGCGCCGAAACTGCTCGGCTGCGCTGCCCTCATAGACCTCGCTGAAAGCGCCCCAGCGCTGGGCCAGCACGGCGTGCGCCTGGGTCATCGTTTGCAGATGGCGCTGGAGGCTGGTGTGGTACTCCTGCAGGCCCAGCAGCAGCCGGGTCGTATCAGTTGCCATAGCCGCCCCGCAGATAGTTGGCCAATGCCTGGAGCTTGCTGTCTAAGAATGCGGTATAGATTTCGGCATCGCGCAGCATATAGCTATCCATGGACTGCTTGAAGGCCTGCCACTCGGCATCATAGAGCTGCCGAAACTCATCCTGCCACAGCGGGCTGACGGCGTCGTGATTCCGCTCCAGGTTGCGCAGCGACGCCCCCAGCTGATCGTTGAAAGCGCGCAGGGCGCGGCCAAAATATTGCATCTGCTCAAACTGCTCATCCATGCTCATGGTCGCTACCTCCGTAGGGCTAAGGCTGGCCCAGTGCTATCAGTCTGCGGGCTGCGCGGCAGCCCACTGGCCGCGATGCTGCCGGGTGGCGAGGGCCTGCCCAATCGTCTCCAGCTGCGCGCCGAACGCCTGGCCGCCGGGGAGGCCGCTGTCCTCGATGCTGTAGGGCTTAAACCGCACCGCCTTGTCGCTCTCAATATCAATGTAGAGCGCGCTCACCGGCGTTGGGCCATCGGCCTGAAGCTGATTGGCCCGCCAACTCCGCACCAGGGTGTGCGAGTCGTCCTCGGACATTTGCAGCGCCACGCGATGCCGAAAGTGGACCAGCCCGCGGCGCTCATCAATGATATTGGCCATCGGCCGGACGCCGGTAAAGCTTAGCAGCAGGTGAATCCCGACCGACGGGCCTTCCACGCACACCCGCCGCAGCAGCTCGCCGGCCGGCGACTCGCTCATGCCATACGCATCCGGGCGGCGGCGCAGCAGCTCAATGCGGTCAAGCTCGGTCATCATCACAATGATCGACTGCTGCCCGACCCGCTCGGCCTCGGCAAGCGTCCGCCGGTGATCAAGCTCGGTGATCAGATGGTTCAGCACGGTCTCAACCGCCCCATCATCCTGCGCGAAGGTCAGCGCGAAGCCAGCCGGGCGCAGCACCTGCTCGCAGACCAGCTGCAGGGCAGTGCTCCACTGCGAGCCGGCGATGCTCCGATCAACCACAATAAAGCGCTGCTGCTGTGGGCCAGCGTTGAGCGCCAGGCTGACCAGCATCGCCGCCAGCATGCCGTAGCGCACCGGGTTATTGCTGCCGATCAGCATGGCATGCTCGGCCGTTCGTCGTCGCAGGATCAGCAGCGCCTGGCCGCGCACATTAAACTCTTGGCCAAGCCATACCGCTGCCGGCAGCTCGGGGGCAAACCAGTCGGCGATGCCCAGCCCACCAGCGCTGGCCGGCGTGCGGGCAAACGTTTCCAGCGCTGGCGGCGTCATCCAGCTCGACTGCTGAATCAGGCTGGCCACATACGGGTTATTGATCAGCTGCGGCTGCGCATCGCCGGTGAAGACCACCCGCTGCGGCAGACTTGAGGGCGGCAGCGTTTGCGCCTTGGTTTGCAGCTGCTGGAGAATTTCGGCGTGGCGCTGCGGCGCGAGCACCGCGCCCTTGCCGGCAACGTTGGCGCTATCGTCGCCGGCCCGGTCATTCAGCACGACTTTGCCAGGGAGGTTGCAGGTCGCCAGAATCAGCCCCTTGCCGCGCGCGCCAAACTCGGTCAGCGAGCGAATCTCCGACTCCGGCATTTGCATGGCCATGCGCAGGTGAATGTTGTTGAAGATCGAGGTTTGATAGAGCATGCCGGCCGCGCCAAAGCGCTGCGAGGCCAAAAACATATAAATCCCGGCGCTGCGGCCCTGCTCGGAGAGCTGCCGCAGTAAGTTCGAGGCTACGCCCTCGCGGTCGCCCTCAAACAGCTGCTGGTACTCGTCCACGACCAGTAAAATACGCGGCAGCTTGCCCTCGGGCTGGCCCTTCAGCCGATAGGCGCTGAGGTTGGCAACGCCGCTGCGGCCGAACATCGCGTTGCGCCGGCTCATCTCGGCCGTCAGCTCAGCGAGCACACTGCGCGACAGCTCGGCCGAGGTTTTGAGCGACACCACCTCGGCGTGCGGCAGGTGCAGGTAGGGCTGAAATTCGACGCCAAATTTGCCGTCAATCAGGTAGATGCGCAGCTCCTCGGGGCTATAGCGCGTCACCAGGCCGGTGATCAGCGTGTGGTAGAGCGTGGACTTGCCCGAGCCGGTCATCGCGCCCAGCATGCCATGCGCACACTGCCGACCCTCGCGGTCCTCGCCAAACCAGACTTTTAAAAACTCACTGCCGCCACGGGTGCCAATCGGCGACTCGATGGTCGTCGCCGCATCGCCAGTCCACCATTGATCAGGCGGCAGGCCGACCACCTCATCCCACAGCAGCCGGCGCTCCATCGGCTTGGCCGCGCTCAGCTTGGCGAACACCTGCTCCTGCACGCCAGACGGCGGCGCCATGTCCGGCGTGAGCTTAAAGTCGAGCTTGCCGTTCAGGTTGAGCGTTGTTGGCGCCACCGTGACATAGAACGCATTTTTGAGCGCATCAATGCCCATATCGCGGGGCAGCTCGTGATCCTGGTTATGGTGAATAAACAGGTACGTGCCAGCGCGCGGCCCGGTGGTCCCAATGCTATATAGCGCCTCAATGGCGCGGCGCTCGTACTTATGCGGGAAGTCGGCGGCAAAGACAAAGTGGAAGCGCTCGTTCACCCGAATATCGTCCGGGATGCGCTCGAATGACGTGATCGAGGCATCCAGATAGGTTTCGATGATTCGCCGAATATCAGCGATAACGCGGTCCAGATCGCGGCGCATATCATCGCTATTGAGCGACACCTGCGGCAAAAATTTACGCATCGGGAAGGCGGTGCCGTTGCCGGACGGATCGAGCAGCGTATAGCTCGCCTGGTGCGGGAGCATCAGGGCGGTGCGGACGAGCAGGGATTGGAGCAGCGCCTCGCACGCCGGCGCCGTTTTGCCATTGCCCTGGATCACAATCGTGTTGTTGCGGCCAATGAAGGGCAGATAGGCAGGCGCGGTAAATGCCCCGTTCGACCGCAGCTCGGCCAGGTCGCCGTAGCGCAGGAGATCGAGCTTGCTGGTCATCGGCTCGACATCCCAGTTCGCCCACGCCTCGTGCTCCCAGGTCACGCGGTTGGCCACGGGAACCGACGCAAGCAGCCCGGCCAGCCGCTCCTGTGTGGCAGTCGTGGTGGGAGCGTAGAAATCGGGCAGCTTTTTGGCGTTGGCGCGCCCATGATCGACCAGCGACTGAGCTTTCGTTTGTAGCTCGGCAATATGTTGGTTGAGCTGCTCGATAGCGGCATGCAGATGGGCGGTCTCAAACATACGATGGTTCCTCACTACATTGGCTTCACCACGCGATCTAGCGTCGCGGCGTGGGGCTGCCCAGAATGCGACAGGCTAGCTTTAGATACGCTCCCGCGCAGCGATAGCACGCCACGCAGCTACGCCTCAGCCACGACTACGAACGAAACGCCTAATATGAAAGCACCAATACGCCGATGCGCGGTGCAAATAAACTAAGTGGGTGATATGCGGCATCTTATCATGTTTTAGTCTGATAGTCTATATAGCAGTTAGCGGCACGATCAGGCCGGCGGTCAGCCTGGCGGCGCGGTGCTGGCGTGTCGCCTACCCTGATCTGCTGCCGCCGGCAGTGATTGCAGTGCGTGCAGCCCCATCCCAGATCGGCGTAGAATACAGCGGGACGCACCGCGTTCATTGCAAGACAATGGAGATCTGCGCATGTGCTACGATGCCGACGCCCGCCCGCCGATTGACGCCGCCCCCGGCCAACCCGGCCAGCTGCTGACCCTGACCGCCGCCGACGGCAACGAGTTCAGCGCGTTTCTGGCCGAACCGACCGCGCCCGGCCCGGCCAATATCCTGATCCTGCCCGATGTGCGCGGCCTGCACACCTTCTACCAGGAGCTGGCGCTGCGCTTTGCCGAGACCGGCGTGCGCGCGCTGGTGCTGGACTATTTTGGCCGCACCGCCGGGCTGGCGCCGCGCCCCGCCGACTTTGAGTTCATGCCCCACGTCCTGCAGATGCGCGAGCCGACGATTGACGCCGACATCACCGCGGCGCTGGCCCGCCTTACGGCCGACAGCGACCTGCCGACCTTCACCGTCGGCTTCTGCTTGGGCGGCATGCTCTCGCTGATCGCCGGCACCCACGACTACAATCTGGCCGGCGTGATCGGCTTCTACGCCGGCCTGAGCCGCTCGTTCGGCAGCGGCACCGCGGTCGAGCAGGCCGCCAACATGCGCGTGCCGGTGCTCGGGCTGTTTGGCGGCGACGACCCTGGCATTCCCGCCGAGCAGATCACGGCGCTCGATGAGCAGCTGGATGTCGCCGGCGTGCCGCACACGGTCGTCGTCTACCCCGAGGCACCCCACAGCTTTTTTGACCGCCGCGCCAGCGAGTTTGCGGCGGCCTCCGCCGATGCGTGGCAGCGGATTCTGGGCTTTGTCGGCGCAGTCCCGCAGCCGGCCGCGTAAGTCACCGGCGGCCCGCGCCTCGTGTCGCGGGCCGCCCTGTTTTAACAAGGAGTCAGCTATGCACCCAGCCGTCACCAACGACCATCTGCTCAATCCGTTTGCCTGGTATCGCGAGATGCGCGCCACCAGCCCGATCAGCCAGCCCGCGCCCCACGGCCTGTGCCATGTATTTCGCTACGACGACGTGCAGCGCGTGCTCTCGGACTTCGCCAACTTTTCCTCGGAGCTTGGGCGCGGCGGCCAGAGCGAGGATCGACCGCTGTCGGCCAGCATGATCAGCATGGACCCGCCGCGCCACCGCCAGCTGCGGGCGCTGGCCACCCAGGCGTTCACGCCGCGCGCCGTCGAGGCCCTAGCGCCGCGCATCGCCGCGATTGTCGACGAACTCCTCGACCCGCTGATGGACGCCGGCGAGCTGGAGCTGGTCGGCGCGCTGGCCGAGCCGCTGCCGGTGATCGTGATCGCCGAGCTGCTGGGGATTCCCAGCCGCGACCGCCAGCAGTTCAAAACCTGGTCCGACGCGGTGGTCGGCACCGCCGGCAGCGGCGCGATGTCGCCGCTGATCCGCGAGATGGTGGCGTACTTCAACGTCATGATCGAGGAGCGGCGCCGCGCCCCCGCCGACGATCTGATCAGCGCGCTGCTGGCCGCCGCCATCGATGGCCAGTCGCTGACGAGCGCCGAGCTGCTGGGCTTCTGCGCGCTGCTCCTCGTGGCCGGCAATGAGACGACGACGAACCTGCTGGGCAACGCGCTGCTGTGCTTCTCGGATCATCCTGGCACCTGGCAGCGGCTGCGCGCCAACCCCGCGCTCTTGCCCGGCGCCATCGAGGAGGTGCTGCGTTTCCGCTCGCCGATCCAGCATATGTACCGCGTCAGCAGCAACGAGGTCACGCTGGGCGGCCAGGTGCTGCCGCGCTACACCCCGATGGTCGCGTGGATCGGCTCGGCCAACCGCGACGAGACCCACTTCACCGACCCCGAGGTGTTTGACATCACCCGCACGCCCAACCGCCACATCGCGTTTGGCCACGGCATCCACTACTGCCTGGGCGCGCCGCTGGCCCGCCTGGAGGCCCAGGTCACGCTTACGAATCTGCTGGCGCGCTTTGCCCACATTGAACAGGTGCCAGGCACCGCGCTGACCGCGCTGCCCAACCAGCTGATCCACGGCCTGCGCCACCTCCCGCTGCGCTTCGAGCGGGCCTGAGCAATAGCATTATGTAGGAGGAAGCCAGTGGCGCGCTTTTTGGTCGCCAGCATGCCGTTTGTCAGCCATATGAACCCCAGCCGGCCGATTGTGCGCGCGCTGGTGGATCGCGGGCATGAGGTCGTGTGGCTGGCCGGGCAGAAGTTTACGCCGCAGGTCGCAGCGACTGGCGCTCATCACCTCGCGCTGCCGGCCGAGCTGGATTTTGACGAGGACCAGCTCGACACGGTGTTTCCCGGCCGCGTCGGGCTGAAGGGCATCGCGCAGTTCAAATGGAATATCAAGCATATTTTCCTGGACGCCGCCCCGGCAGAGCTGCGCGCGCTCCAGGTGGCGCTTGGCAACTTCCCGGCCGACGCGCTGCTGTCGGAGACAACCTTTGCGGGCGCGCAGCTGCTGCGCGAGCAGGGCGGGCCGCCGTGGGCGGTGCTCAACTTTCTGCCCCTGTTGGTGCCAAGCCGCGACACCGCGCCGTTTGGGCTGGGCCTGGCCCCGAGCAGCACGCCGCTCGGCCGGCTGCGGAATCGTGGGCTGTACGTCGTCGCCGACCGGCTGATTTTCGGCGATGTGACGACCCACTTCAACCGGGTGCGCGCCACGGTCGGGCTAGGGCCGACCGCGGCGGTCACTGGCAACCCCGACCTCTTTTTGCAAGGCACGACGCAAGGCTTTGAATATCCGCGCAGCGACCTGCCGGCCAACGTCCGCTTTATCGGCCCGCTGCTGCCCGAGCCGCCGGCCACCTTCGCGCCGCCCGCCTGGTGGCCCGACGTGCTGGCGGCCCGCCGTATCGTGCTGGTGACTCAGGGGACCGTGGCGACCACGCCGACCGACCTGCTGGTGCCGGCGATCCAGGGGCTGGCCGCCGAGGATGTGCTGGTCATCGTGACGACCGGCCGCGCCGATGCCGCGCTGCCGCTGGCGGCGCTGCCAGCCAACGTGCGGGTGGCGCCGTTTCTGTCGTACCACCACCTGCTGCCCCACGTCGCCGCGATGGTCAGCAACGGCGGCTATGGCAGCGTCCAGCTGGCGCTGGCCCACGGCATCCCGCTGATCGTCGCCGGCGGCAGCGAGGAGAAGCCTGAGATCGCGGCGCGCGTGGCGTGGGCTGGCGTGGGGATCAACCTACACACCCAGCACCCGACCAGCGAGCAAATTCGTGCGGCCGTGCGGCGAGTGCTGGACGAGCCAGGCTTTCGCGCGGCCGCCGGGCGCATCCGCGACGAGTTTGCGCGCGCCGATGCGCCCAGCCAAGCGGCCGCGCTGCTGGAGACGCTGGCCGCGTCGCGCTAGGCCAGCTACGCCACTCGGCCGCCCACACTTCCGGCAGAAGTCCTAGTCCGCCACCCCACAATCGTGCTATGCTGTTGAGCACACCTCTTCTCGAATCCGCACTACCCATCGGCCACACCTTTGCGCAACGAGGCATTTATGACACCGACCCCACTGATTGCCGACCCTGAGACTGAGCTAGCCCGGCTTCGCAAGGAGGTTGCTGAGCTTGAGCAGGAGCTGGCCGCGTTTCGGCAAATCCTGGACGCCGTGCCGGACATGGTGCTGTACAAAGGGCCAGGCTCGCATATTCGCTGGGCCAACCAGGCGTTTCGCAGCTACTATGGCCTAGACCAGGCAGCACTACGGGGCATGATCGATGCGCCCTTCGCTGAGCCTGACCTAACCCAGCAGTATATTCGCGATGACCTACAGGTCTTTACCAGCGGCATGATCCTCGACATTCCCGACGAGCCAGTGGCCCGCGCCGACGGCGTGATCCAGCATTTTCACACCGTCAAGACCCCGATCCGCGACGGCGCCGGCGCGGTGATCGGCACGGTCGGTATCTCACATAACATGCACGAGAGGTACGAATTGGCGGCCGCCCTCGCCGCCAGCGATGACCGGCTGCAGCGCATGATCGCCAACGTGCCGGGCATGGTTTACCAGTTTGTGCTGCATCGCGACGGCACCAGCAGCTTCCCGTTTGTCAGCGACGGCAGCCGCGAGCTGTATGGCCTAGAGCCGGCCGAGATTCAGGCCGATGTCCAGGCGCTGCTCGGCCGTATCCACCCCGACGACCAAGCCAGCTTTGCGGCCACGCTGACTAAATCGGCGACGACACTCCAGCCGTGGCAGTGGGAGGGCCGCACGCTGATGACAGCGGGCGAGCGCTGGGTGCAGGGCTACTCGCGGCCAGCCCGGCAGCCGAGCGGCGACATTGTGTGGGACGGCCTGGTGCTGGATATTACCCAGCGCAAAATTGCCGAGCAGGAGCAGGAGCGTTTCGGCGCCCTGGTGGCTGCCACGACCGACTTTGTGGGCATCTCCGACAATCATGGCAACGCGCTGTATATCAACCCAGCTGGCCGCGCCCTGGTTGGCCTGGCGCCCGACGCGCCGCTGGCCGGCCGACACCTCAATGAGTTTCATCCCACCTGGGCCGTGCCGCGAATCCTTGAGCAAGGTATTCCGCACGCCGTCCGCGCCGGCAGCTGGCAGGCCGAGACCGCACTGCTGACCGCCACGGGCGAGGAGATTCCAATCTCACAGGTGATTCTGCGCCATCTCAACGCCGCGGGCGAGATCGCGTTTTTCTCCACCGTCGCCCGCGACACCCGCGAGCGGCAGCGGGCCGAGGCCGAGCGCCAGCGGCTCCAGGACGAGATTATTCGGATGCAGGCCGACACGCTGGCCGAGCTGTCGACGCCGCTGATCACCGTGACCGACAGCGTTGTGCTGCTGCCGCTGATCGGCGCGATTGACACCCAGCGCGCTCAGGGCGTGATTGAGACGCTGCTGGAGGGTGTCGGCCGCCAGCGCGCCCGGCTGGCGCTGCTCGACCTAACTGGCGTGCCGGTCGTTAACTCGCAGGTCGCCAGCGTGCTGATCCAGGCGGCCCAGGCGGTGCGGCTGCTGGGCGCCGATGTGGTGATTACCGGGATTCGCCCGGAGATCGCCCAGACGCTGGTCAACCTGGGCATTGATCTGAGCAGCATTGTGACCCGCAGCAGCGTCCAGACCGGCATTCGCTATGCCCTGGAGCGCGAGTATGCGACGCCGCGAGCCTAACGTAGCTCATCCATGCTCACCCCAGCAGGCCGCTAGCCGCGTCGCAACTGGACCATTGACCGTAGCGCCCGCCCGCCGCTGAGCCTATACTCAGCAGTGCTGGCGCGCATTGTTGTGCGCAGTCGCCAGCGTCGCCATTGTTGTCTTGGCCCTGATCCGCGCCGCGCACCCCCGCGCAGCGCCCCCTGGCACACCGCAAGGAGCACCGACATGCCGCACACCCGACAACTCGCCGCGCTGGCCCTGGTGGCCGCGCTGCTCCTCAGCGCACTCGGCTGGTCCTGGTCCACGCCGGCTCACGCCGCCGGCCCCGCGCTGCCCAACCCGATCCTGTTTGTCACCCAGGTGCCGGTCCCCGCCGACTTCACCTCGATCACGGCGGTCTTCGGCAACCATAAGGCGGCCCTAAGCGACGTAGCCCGCGGCGGCGATCTGTGGATTCGCTACGGCGACGGCACGCTGAAAAACCTGACCCGCGCGGCCGGCTTCGGCGGCGGCGGCATGCAGGGCGCCAACAGCATCGCGGTCCGCGATCCCAGCGTTTTCTGGGACGGCACCAAAGCAGTGTTTAGCATGGTCATCGGCGCGCCCACCCAGCGCTACCAGGTCGCGACCTACCACTGGCAGCTCTATGAGATCACCGGCCTGGGCCTGGCCGACACGCCGGTGATTACCAAAGTCCCGCGCCAGCCCGCCAACTTCAACAACATCAGCCCGATCTACGGCTCCGACGACCGCATCCTGTTCACTACCGACCGGCCGCGCAATGGCGCCGCACAGCTCTACCCGCAGCTCGATGAGTACGAGGAGGCGCCGACCAACACCGGCATCTGGAGCCTCGACCCCGCGACCGGCGACCTGTTTCTGCTCGACCACGCGCCCTCCGGCGACTTCACGCCTACCCTCGACAGCTTCGGCCGCGTAATCTTCACCCGCTGGGATCACCTCCAGCGCGACCAGCAGACGGACAGCGAGGTGCTGCGTGGCGACGACTATGGCACCTTCAACTACAGCGACGAGAGCGCCAACGCCGCCGCGCTCAACTCCACCGCCGAGGTCTACCCCGAGGCGCGCGCCGAGCGCACCGATATTCTGAGCGGCACGCACCTGCTGGGCCACAGCTTCAACCAGTTTTTCCCCTGGATGATCAACGAGGACGGCACCGAGGCCGAGACCCTGAATCACATCGGGCGCCACGAGCTGCAGCGATATTTCGAGCCGAACTTCGACAACGACGCCAACCTGCTGTACTTCAACCCCGGCAGCCGCCCCAACCAGCTGTCGCTGCGGAATTTCCTCCAGATCAAGGAGGACCCGCAGGCGCCCGGCCGCTACGTCGGCACCGACGCGCCGGAGTTTGCGACCCACGCCGCCGGCCAGATTGTGACCCTGAGCGGCGCGCCCAGCCTCAATGCCAACCAGATGCGGGTTGGCTACCTCACGCATCCCGACACCGCCAACTTCACCTCCACACCCAGCGCCAACCACTCCGGCCTCTACCGCGACCCGCTGCCGCTCAGCAACGGGACGCTGGTGGCCGTCCACACCCCGCAGACCGACCGCGACACGGACATCGGCACCAGCACCAGCCCGCGGTCGCGCTATGACTTCCGGCTGAAGACGCTGCGCCAGCAGAACGGTGTGTGGGTCGCCGACCAGCCGCTGACGCCTGGTCTCACCGCCGACATCAGCTACTACTCGCCCGACACCCTGACCACCTTTAGCGGCCAGCTCTGGGAGCTGAACCCCGTCGAGGTGCGGGCGCGGCCCCGGCCGCCACAGCGCCAGGCGCCGCTGGCACCGCCCGAGCAGCAGGCGTTTACCCAGACCGGCGTGGCGGTTAGCGCACTGCAGAGCTATCTGCGCGCCAACAACCTGGCCCTGATGGTCACGCGCAACGTCACCACCCGTGACGCGGGCGACAAGCAGCAGCCGTTCAACCTGCGGGTCGCCGGCGGCGGCGCCAGCACGGTCGGCGCCACGGGCACGGTCTACGATGTGGCGTTTATGCAGATTTTCCAGGCCGATCAGATTCGCGGCATCGGCTACCCCAACCCGCGGCCAGGCCGCCGGGTGCTCGCGCAGCCGCTCCATGACCAGGCGGTGCGCAACCCGACGGTCCCCGGCAGCCCCACCGGCAGCGTGCGCGTCGCCGGCGATGGCTCGGTGGCGGCGTTCGTCCCCGCCCGCCGCGCCCTGACCTGGATGCTGAGCGATCCCAGCGGCCAGGGCGTGGTCCGCGAGCGCTACTGGCTGACATTTCAGCCAGGCGAGATTCGCACCTGCACCTCGTGCCACGGCCTAAACACCGTCGACCAGGCCGGCCACGCGCCGCCCGCCAACACCTCGGATGCGCTGGTCCAGCTGCTCCAGGACTGGCAGCGCAACCAAAACGCCGCGCCGCAGCGCTATCTGCCAATGGTCGCCCGCTAGCGAGCGGCTGGCATACGGCGGGGCGGCGGATCGAGTGATCCGCCGCCCTTGCGGTATAATCCCGCTCCCCTGCCAGCCTGCCAGGGAGCAGCCGAGGAGCAAGCGATGCGCGCGGACGAGATCATCAGCCAGATCGTCAGTGGATTTGCGGACGTTGAGACCACCGAGCACGAGGGCAACACGTTTTTCTTCTACGGCGCCGAGCACAAGTTTCCCTTCGCCACACTGGTCATCAACGACACCTACGACACCGTCTCAAATCTGAGCCGGCCGGATGTTTGTCGGCTGAATATTGGCGTCAGCAAGCCGACGTATCGGGCATTGTTTCCGGCGGACGCCCAGCCCGGCGCCGCTAGCGATGACACCGCCAGCGCCGCATCACCGCCGAGCGGCTACGACTACGCCGCGCTCGACGTGCTGATGCCGCACCCGGAGTACGCCGGCCACTACTGGGTCTGCATCCTCAATCCCAGCACCGAAACATTTGAGCAGCAGCTACAACCGCTGCTCGCCGAAGCTCACCGGCGCCTGGCTGGCAAGCGCCTGCGACCGGCCGACGGCGAGTAGCCCGCCGCTTACGATGTGGCGCTGCGGCCTGCGCCGGCCAGCGCCACGTCCTGCGCCGCCTGCGCGACCAGCGGGATCAGATCGCCGAAGCGGCTGAAGCGCTGGTCCTGGGTCTGGCCGCGGGCAAAGCGCACGTAAATCTGCGCCACGATCACCGCCAGGCGATAGAGGCCCAGCGCGTGGTAGAAGTTGATCGCCGTAACATCGCGGCCACTGCGGGCGGCGTAGCGCGCGACGAGCTGGTCGCGTGTCAGAAAGCGGCCGTCGGTCGGCATCATGCTCATCGCCTGGAAGTGCGGCGGGTCGGTCGGCTCGCTCCAGTAGGCCAGCAGGGTGCCGAGGTCGGAGAGCGGGTCGCCAAGCGTACACATATCCCAGTCAAAGACCGCCACCAGCCGGCCGGGATCGTCGGCGGCGAGCATGACGTTGTCGAGCTTGTAGTCGCAGTGGACCAGCGTGGCGGCGCTGCTGCTGGGAACGTGCGCCGCCAGCCAGTGCTCAACCTCGTCCATCGCCGCGACCTCGACGGTTTTCGCCGCGTGCCAGCGCCGCGCCCAGCCGGCCACCTGGCGCTCCAGGAAGCCAGCGGGCTTGCCAAGATTTTCCAGGCCCAGCGCCGCCACGTCCACGGCGTGAAAGTCGGCCAGCGCATCGACCAGCGCCGCGCTCATCGCCGCCGGCGCGGTGGCGGTGTCGAACTCCGGCGGCAGCGTGCGACGCACCACCACGCCGGTTCGCCGCTCCATGACAAAGAACGGCGCGCCGATGATCGCGGGGTCGTCGCTGAAGACCAGCGCCCGCGGCGCCAGCGGGAACTGCTGGTATAAAACTGATAGGACGCTCCACTCGCGGGCCATGTCGTGGGCGCCCGGCGCCACCGGCCCGAGCGGCGGGCGGCGCAGCACATACTCGTGCGTGCCATAGTCCAGCAGATAGGTCAGGTTCGCCGCACCGCCGCCAAACTGCCGAATCGTCAGATCGCCGTCGCTGCCTGGCAGCTGGCCGCGCAAAAACGCCTGCAGCCGCTCGTGATCGAGCCGCTCGTCGGGCCGCACCGCCATCGTGTCATCGTTGCTCGCGCTCATGGTGCTCCTTGCAGACTACTGGGCGGCGCGCCGAAAGTCGGCGAGGCCACGCGCCGCCTCGCGCCGAATTTTGCCGCGCACCGGCGGCGACCAGCCCAGCAGCAGCCCGGTCGGGCCGAGCGCCATTGCGGCCCAGCGCCACAAGTTGAACGAGTCGGTGTGGCGGATGATCAGGCCGTCCCGAAAGGCAAAGCGCGCCGCGATCCGATTCTCAACCGTGCGGCCGGTTTTCGAGAAGGTGTAGGTCGCGACCCAGCGGGCGGCGCCAGCCTCGTCGTTGGCCGCCACATCGCTGAAGGTCAGCCCGAAGTTTTTGGCGCGGGCGGTCAGCATCTGCCACATTGCACGCGCCTCGTCGCCCACCAGCTGCGGGAACGCGGGGTCGCTGAACACAATGTCGCGGTGGTAGCTCGTGAGCATGGCGGGCGCGTCCAGCCGCTGAAAGCTGCGGTAAAAATTGGTGATCAGGTCGGCGTGTGGGTGCATCAGCGCTGCTCCTCGGTGGGCCGGTACTGCTCCAGAATGCGGCGAGCGACGCTGAGCTTATGCACCTCGTCGGGGCCGTCGTAGATGCGGGCGCCGCGCTCGTGGCGATACCAGTAGGCGAGCGGGGTGTCGTCGGTGATGCCCAGCGCGCCGTGGACCTGGATGGCACGGTCGAGCACCGCGTGCAGCACGCCAGCGACATGAAATTTGATCAGCGAGATATTGTCGCGCGCGGCGTAGGCGCCGGCGGCGTCAATGGTGCGGGCGGTGTCCAGGACCAGCAGCCGCGCGGCGTTGATCGCGGCGCGGCTCTCGGCGATCCAGACCTGCACAATCTGCTGGGTGCCGAGCGCGCGGTCCGGGGCGATCTCGCGGGCGACGGCCCGGCGGCACATCAGGTCAAAGGCCCGCTCGCAGATGCCGATCCAGCGCATGCAGTGATGAATCCGGCCGGGGCCGAGCCGCTCCTGGGCAATCGCAAAGCCGGCGCCGCGCGCGCCCAGCAGATTCGTGGCCGGCACGCGGCAGCCGTGGTAGCGCACCTCGGCGTGGCTGTGGTGGTCCTCGCCGCGCTCGCCCATGATCGAAATATTGCGGACCAGCTCGAAGCCGGGCGTGTCGGTCGGGACGATAATCTGGCTGGCGCGGCCGTGGCGACTCACGGCGTCGGGGTCGGTGACGGCCATCACAATCGCAAACGCCGCGCCGTCGGCCGACGAGGTGAACCATTTATGGCCCTCGATCACCCACTCGTCGCCGTCCAGTGTGGCGGTGGTGCCGAGCCACGTCGGGTTCGAGCCGGGATACTCCGGCTCGGTCATCGAGAAGCAGCTGCGAATCTCGCCGCGCACCAGCGGCTGGAGGTACTGCGCCTGCTGCTCGGCGGTGCCGTGGCTGAGCAGCACCTCCAGATTGCCAACGTCGGGCGCCTGGCAGTTGAAAGCATAGTGGCCGAGCGGGCTACGGCCCAGCTCCTCGCTGACCTGCGCGTAGTCCTCCAGCGACAGGCCCAGGCAGCCGTACTCGTGTGGCAGGTAGGGCGCCCACAGCCCCAGCGCCTTGACCTGCTGGCGCAGCGCGCCGAGCGCCGGCAGCACCGCGCCGAAGCCGTGCTGCAAAAACAGCGGCTCCAGCGGATACACCTCGGCCGTCATAAATGCGCGGATGGTCGTCAGAATGTCGGGAAGATGTTCTTGCATGCGAGGCTCCTGCTAGACAAAGGTCAGCTGCGCGGCGGCGAGGTGGGCGGTCTGGTTGAAGCTGTGGAGCTGCCAGCGCCGCTCGCTCCAGACCAGCTCGGTGACGGCGGCGTTGTGAATCTGCCAGTTGAGATCGAGGACCGTCTCGGGCGTCAGCTGAAGAATGTGACCGACCGCCGCGGCCATCGTCCCGCCCGAGGTGAAAGCGACAATCTCGCGGTGCTCGCTGCGGGCCAGCGTTTGCAGGGCCGCCCCGACGCGCGCCCAGAAGTCGGCCCAGCACTCCAGGCCGGGCGGCGCCAGCTCGCCGCGCGCCCACTCGCGGGCCAGCCGCTTGAACAGCCGCAGGGCGTCGCGGTGCGCGCTCGGCGCGTCGCCGCGGGCGGCCTCGGCCAGCACCGCAATCGCCGGATCGGCCGCGCCGCGCGCCGGCAGCGCCGCCTCCATGACCTCCCAGGCCTGGTGCTCGTCGAGCGCCGCGAGCAGCTCGGGGGCGGGCCACGGCTGGCCGTGCAGCCCGTAGACCGCGGCGACGGCGGCGGCGGTCGCGGCGTGGCGGCGGCGCGGCCCGATGATGACCTGGTCGACCGCCCGGCCACGGGCCAGCCAGTCGCGGCCCAGCGCGGCGCCCTGCGCATGGCCGGCCGCCGAGAGCTGATCGTAGTCGGCCTGCTTAAACGCGGCCTGGCCGTGGCGGACAAGCGTCAGACGCCTCATTGCACCTCCTTGTGCGCTGCGGGAATCCTGGCAGGGCCATATTATACGCTGGGGAGTTGAACCGCAAAGAAGCAAAGAGCGCAAAGAGGTGGGGATTTAACGCAGAGGCGCAAAGACGCAAAGAAGGTGCCACGCCCAAGCCTCCTGACAACTGAAAACTGACCACTAAAAACTCGCCGTCCGCAACTTAACGGGCGGGTTGGGCGTCGCATTCACGGCAACGGGAAGCGCAGCGATGAACAACTATGAATAGCCCAGGCCAAACTGCCGCGCCGGCACCGCGCGCAGCGCATGTCCACTATACTGTAGGAGCGCTACGAGGATGATTATGACGACACGCTCACTCCTACGCTCGCTGCCACAGCGGGGCGCGCACTGGCTCTGGCAGCTGCTTGGCCGGCTCGCGCGCAGGTTCGTGTACCGGCCGCTGCGCTGCGTGATCCTGCGGGCCAGCCCGACGCTGGCGCTGCTCGAAACCCTGCTGCTGGCCGCCATCTTTCTGATGAGCCTGAAGCCGCAGAACGCGGTGGGCAGCTTCGATGATCTCCTGCCGAGCCTGGGCAGCACCCTGGCGGTCAGCAGCTCGTGCGCGCTGTGGTTTGCAGTGCGGCTGCGGCTGCCGCGCGGGCGGCGGCTCGGTAATTTTATGTACGAGGTGGGCGCGATTGGCCTGTTCACGGTGCTGCTGATGGGCCTGCTCGCCATCTTCCTGGTGGCGCTCGGCAACCAGCAGGCGCTGGAGGCCGAGTTTGGTGCCGATCGAAAGGTTATCGGCAGCGTGGCGATTGGCAGCCTGGCTGCCCTGACAATTCTGCTCTTTGCGGTCTACCGGATTGGCCTGCGGATGGTGCGGACGCTGGAGCGGCTGCGGCGCCAGCACCTGCGCTGGGCGCTGACCCACGGCCATATCACGGTCCTGACCGGGTTTATCGGCGCCATCGCGCTGATCACCATGATGGTCAGCTGGGCCGCCGTCGACGAGATGATGCCGGGCCAGACCGGGGCGACGCCGCTGGCCCTGCGGCTGCTCTACGGCATCATGCTGCCGCTCAGCCTGTTCGCCGCCGAGATGGTCGTGACGTTGATGGTGGTGGTGCCGCCGATCGCCTTCCTCTCGTTTCTGCTGACGCGGCGGATGACGCGGCGGCTGGAGCAGCTGGTGGCGGCGACGCAGGCGATCAGCCACGGCGACTACAGCGCGCGGGTTACTAGCACCGGCCAGGACGAGATCAGCCAGCTCCAGCGACACTTCAACCAGATGGCGGTGGCGCTACAGCAGGCGATGCACGAGCTGGCCGAGAAGCAGCAGCACCTGGAGGCCGCGCAGCTCAAGTCCGAGACGCTGCTGCTCAACGTCCTGCCGCCGATGATCGCCGAGCGGCTCAAGGCCAACGAGCAGAACATCGCCGACCACTTCGCCGAGGCCACCGTGCTATTCGGCGACATCGTGAATTTCACCGCGCTGTCGTCTACGCTGCCGCCGGGCGAGCTGGTCGCGTGGCTGAACCAGGTGTTTAGCGCCTTTGACTTTCTGGCCGAAAAGTACGGCCTGGAGAAGATCAAAACGATTGGCGACGCCTACATGGTGGTCGGCGGGCTGCCCAACCCGCGGGCCGACCACGCGCTGGCAGTCGCGCAGATGGCCGTCGAGATGCAGCGCGAGCTGAGCAAATACCGCGCGCCCAACGGCGAGGCGCTGAAAATGCGGATCGGGATTCACACCGGCCAGGTGGTGGCGGGCGTGATCGGCACGAAAAAGTTCATCTACGATCTGTGGGGCGACACCGTCAACACCGCCAGCCGCATGGAGTCGCACGGCGTCGGCGGCGCGATCCAGGTGACGGCGGCGACCTATACGCACCTGCGCAACCACTATGATTTTGTCGAGCGCGGCCTGATCGACATCAAGGGCAAAGGTCCGATGAACACCTATCTGCTCAGCCCGCCGCCGATGCCGGCGACGCGGCTGTAGATTGGGCTTGCATTTTGCCGGGCGGGCCAGTAGGATACGGCTAGCTCATCCGCCCGCTGAAGTCAACCCTATGCGCCACGTGCGGGAGCGATCCGCGCCGCGCCTGCGGCAGCATCACCACCTGGAGGCAATCACTATGGCCCCAAACGAAAGCCTGGGCGACAAGCTCAAGCACCTGGCCGACGAGGCCGCCGACAAGCTGGCCGATCTGGGCGACCTCGCTGAGGGCGTCGCCGGGCGAGTCGGCGATGCGGCCGGCGACCTGCTGGAAAAAGTCGGCCTGAAGGACGATGCCGAGCGGCTGCTCGACACGGCTCAGACCGCCGCGGGCCAGCTGGCCCACCAGGTCTCGGATTTGTTTGACGGCAAGCCCAGCGACGCGCCGACGGCCGCATCCACGGTTGACGTGACGCCGACCGCCCCCGTCGGATCGACCTCGGCCGACACCAGCGCCACCGACATCTAGTGCACCACCCAGCAGGCACGGGCGGCAGTCAAAAGCTGCCGCTCTGCTGCGCCAGCGAAGGAGCCACGGATGACCGAGGCCATCATCACTGAAACCGCCACGATCAGCCTGGCCGTGCCGGGCATCGTCCACGTGATCACCACGCCGGGCGCGCAGGACGTGGCCGCCGCCGCCAGCAACCTGGCGGCGGTCCGAGCGCTGGCCGGCCGCGACGACGACTATCCGCTGCTGCTCGACACTCGCGCGACTACCGCGCTGGCGCCGGCGGCACTTGATCTCTACGCCAGCGCCATCGGGAGCGTGCGCGGCCTGGCGATGATGCTCGGCTAACCCAACAATGCCGTGATAGCCGACACGTTTATCCGGCTGGTGCGAGTTGGGCCGCCGGCGCGGGTATTTATCCGTGAGCACGAGGCGACTGCCTGGCTGGCCGAACTGCCGGCGCAGGCCACCAGAAGCGAGGAGCAGCATGGAAATTAAATGGACGCCCTGGCGTGGCCAGTACATCAAGGGCAACACCGTGCCGGCCGAGGGCTGCCCGCTGTGTGTCGCGCCGCAGGCCGGCGACGACCAGCGGCTGCTGGTGCTGGCGCGCGGCCAGCACTGCTACATTCTGATGAACCTCTACCCCTACAACCCCGGCCACCTGATGGTCACGCCCTACGCTCACACCGCCGACCTGGCGGGGCTGCCGGCCGAGGTGGCCAGCGAGCTGTTTGCGCTGGGGCAGCGGGCGGTCAGGGTACTGCAGGCCGCGATGCAGCCGCACGGCTTTAACCTGGGCATGAACCTGGGCCGCACCGCCGGCGCCGGCATCGACGAGCATCTGCACCTGCACGTCGTGCCGCGCTGGAACGGCGACACCAACTTTATGCCGCTGATCGGCGGCGTCAAGCTCATCCCCGAGGCCATCGACGACACCTATGCCGAGCTGAAGGCTCGCTTCGACGCCTAGCCACATCTTGAAAACAGCGCGGCCCCGACGCACAAGGCGCCGGGGCCGCGCTGCGTGGCGACGCCGCTAGTAGTGAATTTTGACCGTCGTCCCGAGCGGCGCCCAGGCATACATCCAGGCCGCATCGCGCAGGCTGAGGTTGACGCAGCCGTGGCTCATCCGCACGCCGGTGCCGAACAGATTGTGCCAGTAAGTACCATGCAGCGCCACGCCGCCGACAATGTAGAGCACGTTCGGCACATTCGGCACGACCCAAGTTTGGCCGTTGGCCGAGCCGCGCATCGTGCGCAGCGGTAGCTTGTTGTAGACGTGGAAGGTGCCGGTGGGCGTCTCAAAGCCATCCTTGCCAGTGGCGACGGGCGCGCGGTAGACCTCGACGCCATCCTCGTAGGCGTACAGCCACTGCTTGCTCAGGTTGACATCGATGACTTTGCCGGCGATGGACGGCGCGGCGGGCGCGTTGGTCGGCTGCTTGGTCGGCTGGGCGGCGACGGCGGTCGGCTGCTTGGTCGGGCCGGCGGCGACGGCGGTCGGCTGCTTGGTCGGGCGGACGGCGACGGCGGTCGGCTGCTTGGTCGGGCCGGCGGCGACAGCCGTCGGCTGCTTGGTTGGGCGGACGGCGACGGCCGTGGGCTGCTTGGTAGCAGCGCGGCCCGCGACGGTTGGCTGCTTGGTCGGGCCGGCGGCGACGGCTGTGGGCTGCTTGGTAGCAGCGCGGCCCGCGGCGGTTGGCTGCCTGGTAGCAGCGCGGGCGACCGCGGGGGCGCGCGTCGCCGTGCTGGTCGGCGCCAGCACCACCTGGATTGGCTCGGCGGTCGGCGGCACCGGCGTCGGCGGCACCGGCGTGGCGGTCGGCGGCGGCAGCAGCGCGGCGAACGCGGGAGCCGCCTCGTCAACACCGACCGGCTCGGCGGCAGCGGGGGCCAGCACCTGGTCGACGGCCAGCAGGCCGTGGGCCTGGGCCACTAGCGCCCCCAGATTGCCGAGCCGCAGCTGCGGCGCGCTCAGGCGCGGCTGCTCCAGGCGGCCGCGCTCAAAATACTGCACCCGAATCGTCCCGGCCTCCACCGCTTCCCACAGCGGCTCGCTGATCGGCTCGCCCAGCATGACCGCGCCATTATGTCGATCCCAGAACGATTGAAACGGCCCGCTCAGTGTGTGGCCGCTGCTAAACGTCGTGGCGGCGGCCGTCGCCGGCGGTGCGAACGTGCGCCAGCGCGCGTAGTCGCGGCCCACGCTACCAACGGTCACGCCAGCCGGCCGCGCCTCTAGGCGGCCGTGCAGAAAATACTGAACCGGCGTGTTGGCCTCAACGACCACATCGGTGACTGGCGGCCCGAGCAGCGCGGCGCCCTCGTTGCTCGCCCAAAACTGTAAAAAGCCATACGTGTCATCCAGCGTGCGGCCGGTCTCGGGAAAAAACTGGCTCGCGGCCTGGGCCTGCGTGCGGCTCCACACCCCAAACAGGCCCAGTGTTAGTGTCAGCGCCAGCCCAGCCACCATTATCCAGCGTCGTTGCATACGTCATCCTGATACGTTCTATCGTTCGTTATCAGCGAGTATAGGCAGCCGGCCCGCCGGTGTCAAGGGCACTAAGTCGGCGCGACCTCCCTTTAGCTGCGCCGCTGCTGCAGCCGAAGCAGCTCCAGTTGCTCGTAGGCCGGCTGCGCCCACTGCGCGACGGCCGCGCGAACCTCGGCGGTCGCGGCCTGCTGCTTGGCCGCGCCATCGGGGACAAAGGCGGCGCTGGGATGCTTAGCATTGCGGCGCGCGACCAGGGGCAGCGCCGCCCGGCCGGCGGCCGGCAGGTGCAAATAATCGAGCAGCCACGGGTCCAGCGCGCCCGGCAGCTCGCTGTAGTTGACCAGCGCCAGGCCCTGCTCGGCAGCGGCCAGCGCCGCGGCACACAGCCGGCCCAGCACCACCGCCATGTAGTGCTCGGGCGGCAGCGCAAAAGCTGCGGCGAGATCAAGGCCCAGCTCGGCGGCCTCGAGCGGCCCCGGCAGCATGCGCGCGCCGATCTCGCGCAGATTCGACACCAGCACCTCCACTGGGTCGCGGTAGAGAAACATGCACGGGACCTCGGGAAACGCCTGGCAAATCAGCGGCAGCGCCAGCGTGTGCCAGCTGTCGAACTTGATGACGTAGTGTCGCTCATCGCCCGCCCGCGGCTGGCCGAGCGCGCTGATCAGCCAGCGCAGCCAGGTCTGCTGCTCAGCGGCGCTGACTGCGGGGGCGCGCACCGGCGTCTGGAGCAGGCCAGTAAGCGCCGCCGGCTCGGAGAGCACCAGCGTCGCTGGCAGCGCCCGCGCCAGCTCGGAGACCAGCGTCGAGCCGCAGCGCGACAGATGAAAAATAAAGCCGCTCGGCGCGAGGCCCGGCTGCTGCGCGGCCAGCTCGCCCAGCCAGCTCATCGGCGTCTGGTGACGAAACAGGAGGTTGAAGGGATGGGCCATATGGCGCTGCACGGTTTGTTCCAGGAAAGGGTCGCGCAGCGGCTCGCGGCCAACATGACACCACTCGACCAGTAGGCCGGCTGGCCGCCAGACCGTGCGGATCGGCAGCCACGCGCGATAGTCGGGCGTCATTGGTCGAGGCCACGCTCAAGCCAGGAGCGCCGCCCGGCCAGGAGCGCCGCCGCCACCTCAGCGCTGGTAACCGTGATGCCGCGGGCCGCCGCCAGGTCTACCATTGCCGCGCTAAATGTTTTATAATCATCACACGCGAGCAAGCATGCCTGTAGCTCCACATCGCCCAACACTTCTTGACGGAACATATCGAGACTTTCTGCGGACACAGCAAACTCCGGTTTAGGGGATACTCTAGCTTGGGGTAGCGATTATACCATCTGCACCTGCTGGCTTCGATGAAGGTAGGCAGCGGCGCTGCGTGACGCCACATCTTGGGAGGTATGACATGGATGATCATCGTGAGGAGCCAGCGCCAAGTCGGCGCAGCTTCCTAAAAGCTGGCGCATGGGCGGCTGGGGCGCTGATTGCAGCGCCCAACCTCGACATCGCCAGCGTCGCCGCCGCAACGACCACCCGGCGAGTGGGCGTGCTGCTGCCGGCCACCGGCCGCACCCCGCAGCTCGCTGCAAGCATCCAGGCCGGCCTCCAGCTTGCCCTCGCCGAGCGCCAGCAGCTGGCCGCGGTCGAGCTAGTCGCGGGCAGCTACGGTGCGCAGCGGAGTCCACGGACGGCGGCGCAGCAGCTGGTAGCCGGCGGCGCCGAGCTGATCGTCGGTCTCCTGAGCACCACGCTGGCGGCGCAGCTGCGCCCCATCGTCGACGAGCGCGGCACGGCGCTGCTGGCGCTGAGCTGCGGCGAGGACGTGGTGCGGCCGGCGGCTGAAGTCCGCTGATCGCCCATCATTCGCTGCACCTGTGGCAGGCCAGCTGGGCGCTGGGCGCCTGGGCAGCCCAGACGGTCGGCAAGCGCGCCGCGATGTGCAGCGCGCTCTATGACAGCGGCTACGATGCACACTACGCCTTCCGGCGCGGCTTCGAGGCGGCGGGCGGCACGGTGGTGGCAAGCGAGGTGGTTGATGCGATCCGGCAGCCGGCCGCCTGGCAGCGCGCCTGGCAGGCCGTCGCCGCTGCCAGCCCCGATGTGATCTACGGCGGCGCCAGCGGCAGCCATGTAGCACTCTGCGTGCAGGGCTACGCCGCGAGCGGCCTGGCCGGCCGCGCGCCACTCGTCGGCGCCGGGCTGCTCCTCGATGACGCGGCAATTGCGCAGCTCGGCGGCGCCGCCAGCGGACTCCGCGGCGCGGGAAGTTGGGCCAGCGGCCTGACGACCGCCGCCAACCAAGCGTTTAGCCAGGCCTTCGGGCAGCGCGCCGGCCGCGCCCCGGACGCCTTCGCCGTGCTCGGCTACGAGGCTGGGCTGCTCATTGCGGCCGCCCTGGAAGCCACCGCCAGCCGCCGCTCGGGCGCGGCGCTGGGGAGCGCGCTGCGCAGCGCCACGATCACAGGGCCGCGCGGCGCCGTCCAGGCCGGCGGCGCCGCGCCGCTGTTGCTGCGCGAGGTCCGCGCCACCGGCGGGCGCGCCGCCAGCGCCGCTGTCAGCGGCCTCGACGCCTTTGCGCCGCCCAGCGCCGAGCGCGCCGCTCTCGCCAGCATTGCCAAGACGGGCTTTCTCTATCCATACCTCTGCTTATAACCACTACCGAGGAGGATGTCTCTATGTCGGAGCCATTTATCGCCGAAATCAAAATCGTTGCGCACAACTTCGCGCCAAGCGGCTGGGCCAGTGTAACGGTCAGTTGCTACCGATCGCACAAAACCAGGCGCTCTTTTCCTTATTGGGAACAACCTACGGCGGCAATGGCCAAACCACGTTTGCCCTGCCCGACCTGCGCGGCCGCACGCCGATCCATCCGGGGCAAGGGCCGGGCGCCAATGTCAATCTCGGCGAGGCCAGTGGCGAAACGGCCCATACATTATTAACGACTGAGATGCCAGCCCATACTCATGTGTTTACTGCCACCTCAGCGGCCGCGACCACGGTTGTGCCCAACAATAATTGGCTGGCGACAACCCAAAATCCGCTCTACGCCGCATCCAGCCTGCCAACCGCGACGACGCTGGCCCCTGACTCCACTGCACCGACGGGCGGCAGCCAGCCGCACAATAATATGCAGCCCTACCTCGTGCTCAACTTTGTGATCGCTTTGCAAGGCATTTTTCCGTCACGCAACTAAGGAGGCTGGTATGGCTACACCATATATTGCTGATATCCGAATGTTCGCCGGCAACTTTGCGCCGCGGGGCTGGGCCTTTTGTCAGGGCCAGCTGCTACCGATCGCCCAATATGATGCGCTGTTTGCGCTGATCGGGACAATCTACGGCGGCGATGGCCAAACCACGTTTGCGCTCCCCGATCTGCGGGGCCGCGTGCCGATTCACCTCACGCCTCCTACCCACAGGGACAAGCGGCCGGCACCGAGACGGTCACGCTCCTGCCAACGCAGCTGCCAGCTCATACGCACTCGGTCCAGGCCACAACGGGAACGGCGACCACCACGTCCGCCTCAGGCAACATCCTGGCGACCTCGGTGACAACCAAGCCCTACATTGCGCTCAGCAGCAGCGAGCAGCTCAATGCGGCAGCGATCAGCGCGGCTGGCGGCAATCAGCCCCACGACAACATGATGCCGTATCTTGTTGTCAACTTTATTATTGCCCTTGAGGAAATCTTTCCGTCACGCAACTAAGGAGACGCCACGATGTCACAACCATTCATCGCCGAAATTCGGATGTTTGGCGGCAACTTTGCGCCGCGCGGCTGGGCGTTCTGTAACGGTCAGATTATGTCGATTGCCCAGAATACGGCCTTGTTCTCCTTGCTGGGAGTCACGTATGGCGGCAACGGCCAGACGACCTTTGGCTTGCCCGACCTGCGCGGCCGGGCGTCGATGCACCCAGGTCAGGGGCCGGGCGTCTCGCCGCGTTCGCTGGGCGAACAAGGTGGCTCACCAACGGTGACATTGATCCAAACCGAGATACCAGCGCACACCCATACCTTCTCGGCCAACGGCAGCGACCCAGGCGAGGATCTGTCGCCAGGGCCATCCGAGTACCTCAGCCGCTCCGCTGGCGGACTGGTCTACAGCACCAGCTCGGCGCCGCCGGTCACGCTCAACCCGGCCACCATCAGCCCAGCCGGCGGGAGCCAGCCCCACAATAATCGGCAGCCCTACCTCGGGATCACCTTTATTATTGCCATGCAGGGCGTCTACCCTTCACGGAATTAAGATGCCAGCTGTCGCCCTCGATTTGATGGCGCTGGCCGCGCATGGGCTGGCGCTGCGGCCGATCCAGGCGGCCGACGCGCCGCTGCTGTACCGCATCTACGCCAGCACCCGTGCGGCCGAGCTGGCGCCGCTTGGCTGGACAGTGGAGCAGCAGACGGCCTTTCTCCAGATGCAGTTTCAAGCCCAGCACACCTACTACCAGCAGCAGTTCCCGACCGCCTCGTATGAGGTGATCGAGCAGGCGGGGACGCCGATTGGGCGGCTGTATCTGGAGCGCCGACCCGCCGAGGTGGCGATCCTCGATATTGCGCTGCTGCCAGATTCTCAGCGGCGCGGGCTTGGCGCGCTGCTGCTACGGCAGATCCAGCAGGCGGCCGCCGCGCTGGCCCTGCCGGTCATGATTCATGTCGAGCACGTTAATCCGGCGTTGCGGCTCTACCAGCGGCTGGGCTTTCAGCCAGTCGAGGATCAGGGCGTCTACCTACTGATGAAGTGGACGCCGGAGATTTAACCGTGTGCGCTGCCCCCACAGCGCAGAGCGAGGACCAGCCCCGGTTCCTCAGCAGTGGAGAAACATCGTGCTGGAGCAACTCACAAGCGCCGATTTTAGCCCGCACCTCAATCATACGTTTACTGTTACGCTGATCGTACCGCCGGAGACGCCGGGCGCAGTCGATGGCCAGCAAACTCGTCAGCTGAAGCTCATTGAGGTCGCCGACCTCAAAGCATACAGTGACGCCGCCCGTCGGCCGTTCTCGCTGATTTTTCACGACTCCGGGGCTGGCTATTTGGCGCAAGGCACCTATCCCATCGAGCACCCTGAGCTTGGGGTGCTTGATATGTTTATCGTCCCAGTGAGCGCTGGCCACGATGGCGCGCGCTACCAGGCTATTTTCACCTAGTCCAGGGCGCACTTCTGCTCTGGCCACTACCCCAAAGGAAATACTCCATGACCTACTCCACTCATCGCTCGCGACTCGCCGGGGTGCGAGTGGCCGTGCTGCTGGCATTGCTCGTCAATGCCCTGGGCCTGGGCGGCACGGCCCACGGCGCAGCCCGCCCCACCGCGCCGCGCAGCACGACGCCAAGCAGCGCCGGCGCGCCGCAGGCCGTGACGATCACGGCGACCAAGCGCGACAGCCTACTTATTGATGCTGACAACGACTCGCGGGTGAGCGAGGGCGACACACTGCGCTACACGGTGATCATCACCAACAGCGGCAGCACCGACGCGACTGGCCTCCAGTTCAATGACATCATTGACGGGAATACCACGCTGACCAATGGGCCAACTATCAGCCCCATCGCCTTCGATGACACGTATCTTGCGACCGGCAACGTGCGCATCAATGTGCCGCAGGCCAGCGGCGTGCTCAACAATGATACTTTGAACGGCGCGACGATCACCCAGGTATCGGCGGCGAGCGCCAATGGCGGCCAGGTCAGCTTAAACGCCACCACCGGCGCCTTTACCTACAACCCGCCAGCTGGCTTCGAGGGCCTGGATACATTTTCCTACATTATTACCAACGCCACCGGCCAGAGCACAGCCACGGTGCGTATCACCGTCAGCGGTGTGATCTGGTTTATCAATGCAGTGGCGCAGGCCGGCGATGGGCGACTGAACACGCCGTTCAACTCGCTGGCGGCCTTCCGGGCCATCCAAAATGGCACGGCGACCGGCGCGCGCGACGGCCATGTGATCTTTTTGTATAGCGGCAGCTACACCGGCGGCCTCACGCTGCGCAACAGCCAGTCGCTGATTGGGCAGGCACAGAGCTTGGCAGGCAGCCTGCCGGCGGCCGGCATTACGCTGGCGCCCAACAGCGATCCGCTGCCTGCTGCCGGGGGGCGGCCCAGTATTTCAAATACTGCTTCTCCTTTCACCGTGGTCACGCTGGCCAACAGCAATATTGTGCGCGGCCTCCAGCTCAATGTTGGCACTGGCGGCACCGGCATCATAGCCACCAATGCCAGCGGCACCACGACGATCAACGACACGAATATCAACATCAGCGTTGGGTCGCCGGCCACCGACGTGGGCAATGGCATCAACCTCAGCGGCCAGACCGGCGGCGTTACCTTCCGCGACTCGACGATTACGAGCAACGCCCGCGGCGGCGGCAGCGTCAGCTTTCAGGCGCTGAATACCGCCGGCACCGCGACCTATGCGCTGAATAACCTGACATTCACTGGCGGCAACGTTGGCACCAAGTTCACCGCCAACACCACCGCGAATGTCAGCTTTGGCATTAATGCCTCAAGCTATAGCGGCTTTGCCAGCACGATTATCCAGCCGTTCAGTGACAATACGGCGGTGCTGCAAGGCCAAATTGTTGGCAACACCATCACTGGGCCAGGCAACAATCAGTCTGGGCTGGGCATTGATATGCTCCAGGCCACCAACTCGACCCTGACGATGTTTGTCAACAATAATCAGCTGACCAACTTTGGCTTTGATTTTCCGATCAGTGGCGACACGACCCTGGCTGGGACTGGCACGCTCAACGCCACGATCACGAACAACACGGCCACCGTGGTTGATCCGAACGGCCTCCAGGCGATCAGGGTGCAGGCGCGCCTTACCAACAATGTGTGCGCAACTATTACCGGCAACAATGCCACGAGTGTGGCGAGCGTGGGCATACGGGTGGCGCAGCGCGACACCTCAACCTTCCGCATCCCAGGATCGAGCGGCGGCAACGCGGCGACGATCGCTGCCTACCTGCAATCAGTTAATCCCAGCACCGCCTCGGCATCGGCGACGGCAGCGGGCTTTCAGGGCGGCGGCCAGGCCTGCCCACTGCCGCCCACGCCGCCGGCAACGCGCCCACTGTCCGCCGCGAACGCCACGAGCGCCAAGCTCGCCACGCTGGAGCGCGCCGAGAGCGCCGCGCCGCCAGCGCACTCAAAGGTTAGCAAGGGGACGCAGCGCATCCAGGCCGCCGGCGCGCTGGTGCCGCTGATGCAGATCGCCTTGAGTATTGGCACGCTGCCGGCCAACAAATCTGTCACGATCAAGTTTGATGTGCAGATTGCGAATCCGCTGCCGGGGGGCGCGAACTCTGTCGCCAACCAGGGCCAGATCAGCGGCAGCAACTTTACGACGGTTGTGACCAACGATCCCGACACCGTCGCCGCCAACGATGCGACGATCACGACGGTCTTCGTCGCGCCGACCAACACCCCCACGCCCAGCAACACCCCGACCAACACGGCCACCAATACGCCCAGCAATACCCCGACGAATACGCCCAGCAATACCCCCAGCAACACCCCGACGAATACGCCCAGCAACACCCCGACGAATACGCCCAGCAATACCCCGACGAATACGCCCAGCAACACCCCGACGAATACGCCCAGCAATACCCCCACCAACACGGCCACCAATACGCCCAGCAACACCCCGACGAATACGCCCAGCAATACCCCGACGAATACGCCCACCAACACCCCCACCAACACGGCCACCAATACGCCCAGCAACACCCCGACGAATACGCCGGTGCCGCCGACGAACACGCCGACGAACACGCCGACGAACACGCCCAGCAACACGGTCACGAATACTCCGACCAACACGCCGACCAATACGCCGACCAATACGCCGACCAATACGCCGACCAATACGCCGACCAACACCCCGACGAATACGCCCACCAACACCCCGACGAACACGCCGACGAATACGCCCAGCAACACGGCCACGAACACGCCCAGCAACACGGCCACGAATACCCCGACGAATACCCCGACGAATACCCCGACGAATACCCCGACGAATACCCCGACGAATACGCCCACCGACACGGCGACGCCGACGGTGACCAATACCCCGACCGACACCGCGACCCCGACCGCGACGAATACGCCCACCACTACCCCGACCGACACGGCGACCCCGACGGTGACGAATACCCCGACCGACACCGCAACGCCGACCGCGACGAATACGCCCACCACTACCCCGACCGACACGGCGACCCCGACGGTGACGAATACCCCGACCGACACCGCGACCCCGACGGTGACGCCGACGGCCTCCACCACGCCAACCGCGAGCGCCACCGCTACGCCTAAGGTGCCGACGAGCACCGCAACGAACACCGCGACCGCAAGCGTAACCAACACGGCGACGAGCACCGCCACCCGCACGGCGACCAGCACGACGACCAGCACGGCAACTCGCACGGCGACCAATACAGCAACTCGCACGGCGACCAGCACGGCGACCAGCACGGCAACTCGCACGGCGACCAATACAGCAACTCGCACGGCGACCAGCACGGCGACCAGCACCGCGACGAGCACCGCCACCCAGACCACTACGCGGACGGCCACGGCAACGCGCAGCGCGACCGCGAGCGCCACCGCCACCCGCGTCATCGCGACGGTGACGCCGACCGCAACGATGAATGCCACTGCGACAAGCACGGCCACTGCCAGCGCGACGACCACCGCCGCCCCATCAACCTACCGGCTCTTCTTCCCGCAGGTCGTGCTGGATGCCGGCAAGCCCGATCTGGTGGCCAGCATTGCGCTGTCGCCCAGCCAGCCGAGCTTCGCCGCCGGCCAGCCGGTCGAGATCAGCGTGACCTTTACGAACCAGGGCACCGTCGCCTCAGGGCCGGTCTGGGCCGACTTCTTTATCAACCCATCGTCGCCGCCGACGGCCAGCAACACGATCTGGAATGAGCGCTGCAGCCTACAGCCCTGCTTCGGCATTGTGTGGCAGGTGCCAGCGCTGGCGCCGGGCGCGAGCGTGACCCTGACCTCGGCGCCGGGGCAGTATGCGGCCGACTACAGCCGCTGGCCCGGCTGGTTCGCCGCCGGCACCACCGACCTGTACGTCTACGCTGACTCGTGGAATCCCGGCGTCATCACTGGCGCCATCGATGAGCAGCGCGAGGACAACAACCGCGGCGAGCTGCACGGCCTGACCGTGACCGGCACCAACCCGCCCACCGCCCTGCGACCGCAGGATATTCAGCCCCGGCCGCGCCCCTAAAATCAGCGGCCAGCCATGCAGCGCAGCGCACCCCGGCGACATGCCGGGGTGCGCTGTGGTGTTCGTCGCTTTGCGCTGCCGAATGCGCCGGCTAGCGGCGCCGCGCCAGGTCCACGCCGCCAGCCGCATCGAAGGCGACGCCCTCGGTGGCGAGCATGGCATGCTGCACCGCCTCGCTGCCGGCGATGAGGCGGCCATTGTTGGCGACGACGCGCCACCACGGCACCGGCCGCGCTTGGGCAGTGACCAGCTTGGCAACCGCCGTGGCGACCTCTTTGCTATGCCGCGCCGCCTGAAATCCCAGGCTCGCGGCCAGCTCGGTATACGTCCGCACCTCGCCCGCCGGAATCTGGCTGACAATCGCGCTCACTCGGTCAATCAGCTTCATCGTGCTCCTCCTCGTCGTGCCAGCCGAAGCGCTGGAGATCGGTGCGGCCGGCGGCATCGAAGACGACGCCCTCGGCTTCGAGGAGCTGGCGCTGCTCCAGGCCGCTGGTCGAGATCGCGCCGTGGCGATTGATGATGCGCTGCCAGGGCACGTCGCCGCCAGCGCGGGAGCGGGCCGCGCCATGCAGTGCATAGCCCACCACGCGCGCTGGGCAGCCCACCGCTAGTCCTACTTGGCCATAGGTCATGACCCGCCCAGGTGGGATGCGGCGAACCAGCTCGTACACGCGGTCATAGATCGATGGTGGTCGGGGTGTGCGCATAGGTTTGTTTGTCCAAACTCCAAAGAATGGGATTAGTTTGTATTGTTTGTCCTCTTGACAAAGTATGGAGCAAGATTTATACTCTTTTTAGCAGATAGAACCAAACTCGATAGTACCAAAGGAGGTAGCCCAGACCCGACCAGCGACCTAGCCGCCACCGGATCACACCATCGTTTCGCTGTTGATCAGGAGCATGCCATGAAGACCGCATCACGCCGCACCGCCCTGGGCCTCCTTGTTGCCCTGTTCGCCATTGTTTTTACCCTCACGCCGCCCAAAGCCCAAGCCCTCGACATCCCCTCTTGGACCCGCCAGTCGATTTACTTTATTTTGACTGATCGCTTTGCCGACGGCGACACCAGCAATAATAACTACGGCGGCTTCGCCACCAACCGCTCGGTCGCCACGCAGTGGCACGGCGGCGACTTCCAGGGCATTATCAACAAGCTCGACTATATCAAGGGCATGGGCTTCACCGCAATTTGGATCACGCCGGTGCAGATGCAGCGCAGCGTCAACGCCTACCACGGCTACTGGACCTACGATTTCTACGGTGTGGACGGCCACCTCGGGTCAATGGCGCTGCTGCAATCGCTGGTCAGCCAGGCCCACACCAAAGGCATCTATGTGATGCTGGACGTGGTCGCCAACCACACCGGCGACTTCCAGCCCAGCACCTACGCGGCGGCGCCCTTCAACCAGTACAGCTGGTATCACCACAACGGCAACGTCCAGAACTATAACGACCAGTGGTGGGTCGAAAACGGCGACGTGGCCGGCCTCGACGACCTCGACCAGGGCAACGCCGCCGCCGCGACCGAGCTGCGCAACTGGATCAGCTGGCTACGGACTACGACCGGCGTTGATGGCCTGCGGGTTGATACGGTCAAGCACGTCGCGAAATCGTTCTGGTCGGGCTTTGATAGCGCCGCCAATACCTTCACAATCGGCGAAGTCTACAACGGCGACCCGGCCTATGTCGCCGACTACACCAACTACCTCGACGCGGTGCTCGACTTCCCCATGTACTACACGATCAACAACGTCTTTGCCCGCGACCAGGACATGAGCCAGATCGCCGCCCGCTTCAACGATGACTACCGCTACAAGAACAAATACACCAACGGCGTCTTCATCGACAACCACGACGTGAACCGCTTCCTGTGCGACGCCACCGGCCGCCCCGGCGCGAACTGGGACAAGTGGCCACAGCTCCAGGCCGCCCTGGGCTTTGCGATGACGATCCGTGGCATCCCGATTGTCTACTACGGCACCGAGCAGGGCTACGGCGGCTGCGCCGATCCGGCCAACCGCGAGGACATGATCGACGCCGCCAAGTTCAACACTAGCAGCGGGCTGTACACCTACATCCAGAAGCTCAACAGCATCAAGCGCGGCCACCGCGCGCTCCAGGACGGCTCACAGCAGGAAAAATATGTCACCAGCTCGTTCTACGCCTTCCAGCGCTCCTACAGCGGCGACGAGGCGGTGGTCTGTATCAACAATAGCTGGGGCAACCAGACGATCAATATCCCGAACCTGGCCAACTTGCCCAACGGCACGGTCCTGACCGACCGCATGAATGGCGGCACCGTGACCGTCAACAATGCGACGATCCCGTGCAGCATGACGGCCAAGCAGGTCCGCATCTACACCAAGTAGCTGCCAGCGCGCCCACCGCCGACCCCGCTGCCCCAGGCTGAGCAGCGGGGTTCGGTGTGCCTACAGCTCGAAGTTGCGGCGCTTCGCAACCTCCTCCTTGTGCTTGCGGCGCAAAATATCCTGCTCGGTGGCCTTGAGGGTGCGCGAGTAGGTTTGCAGAATCCGATCAACCTCGATGTCGATCTCGGCCTCGGTCTGCATATCGGCGGCCAAGAGATCGTAGACCACCTTGACCCGCAGCGAGCGCGCCGCCGTCCCCGCGGTCGTATATTTGACTAGCCCCTGTGCCTCCAGGCCATCAATCACCTGCTCGGCAACCCGCCGAATTTTATCTTCACTGAGCCGCATGGTGCCTCCTTGTAGCCGATTGCCGCAGTATAGCCGATTGCACGAAGGCCCGACCGGCGCCGCGCCTACAATATTGTCGAGGCCGGCATCGAGATCGGAGACGACGCCAGCGGCGGTGCCAGCCGAGGCGCTGGCCTAGCAGCTGCGCGGACACAACAAAGGCGGCGGACGAAGTACTTCGTCCGCCGCCCTGCGCTTCGGTGCTACTCTAGGTAACCCTTGAGGCCCGAGCCAGAGTCGGAGCTGCGCAGCCGACGCAGCGCCTCGCCCTCGATCTGCCGCGCCCGCTCGCGGGTGATGCCGAGGATGCGGCCGACCTCCTCCAGCGTCCGGCGCTGACCGTCTTGCAGGCCGTAGCGCAGCTCCAGCACTGTGCGCTCACGGTCAGGCAGCTCGCTGAGTGCATTGCCCAGGTCGCGCTCCAGCATCGTCTGGCTGGCCTGCTCCTCAGGCGGCGCGATGCGGTCATCCTCGATAAAGTCGCCAAACTGCGACTCGCCCGACTCGCCCACCGGCAGCGACAGCGAGATCGGCTGGCGGACGGCTTCCAGCATGCGCTTGACCTGCTCCTCGGGCAGGCCCAGCGCGGTGCCAAGCTCGGCATGCGTCGGCTCGCGCTGTAGGGCGATGGCCAGGCGCTCAGCGGTGCGCCGCATCTGGCCCAGCGACTCGCCCAAATGCACCGGCAGCCGGATCAGCCGGCTCTGCTCGGCGAGCGCCCGCGTCACGGCCTGGCGAATCCACCAGGTCGCGTAGGTTGAGAAGCGGTTGCCCTTGCGCCAGTCGAACTTTTCGACGGCGCGCATCAGGCCGATGTTGCCCTCCTGGATCAGATCGAGCAGCGGCATGCCGCGGCCCATATATTTTTTGGCCACGCTCACGACCAGCCGCAGGTTCGCCTGGATTAGCCGCTGGCGGGCCTCGACGCCGCGCTCGGTGAGCAGCGTCAGATCAAAGCGCTCATTGGCTGGCAGCTCGCCGGCCTCAGCGAGGGTGACGCGGGCGGCTTTGCCATTCTCGATGGTCTGCGCCAGGTCAACCTCCTGCACCGCAGTGAGCAGCGCCGTGCGCCCGATCTCACGCAGATAGCGCGTGATGGCATCGGTGGCCGGCACCAGCTCCTGCAGCTCCTCCAGATCAATATCTTCTTCGCTCTCCACCGCCACCCGCCGCAGCTCGGCCGCGGTGCGGCTAGCCAGCGGCTCGGCTGGTTTTTCCGGGCTGGGCTTTGGGGCGGGTTGTTCGCCAATTGGCGGCACGTTGCGCGTATTCGTCATGCGTTCCCCATTGATTCGGCGCGCCGAATCCGACCATATATATTGGACACAGCTGCTGCAAGATATAGACCGTCAGCCTGCTCGCCACTATAAAAGTGCGCGCACACGCTGTCAAGCGCGCTGCGGCGCAGCGAGATACGCTGGGCCAGCACTGCTGCGGCGTTTGACGCCACAGATAGCGCAGGACAGGTCGTTAAACCTGTCCCACACCCTCACTTGTATATTACGAATCTTTTTACGAGGCAGATGCAGCCAGCGTGGGCCGGCTGTGGTCCTCGCTGACCGGCTGGCTGTCGCCGGCCGGCACGGTCACGCCCGGCACCGGGAAGGCCGCGCACAGCTCGCGGACCGCGCGGCCGATCTCGGCGTGCAGCGCGGCGTCGTCGGGGCGGTGCAGCACGGTGACGATCCAGTCGGCAACCTGCTCCAGCTCGGCGGCGCCAAAGCCGCGGGTCGTCACGGCCGGCGTGCCGATGCGAATCCCACTGGTCACCATCGGCGAGCGCGCGTCGAACGGGATGGTGTTTTTGTTGACCGTGATGCCAGCCTCATCCAGGGCGCGCTCGGCCTTTTTGCCACTGACCTCGGCCAGGCCTTCGGAGCGGCTCAGGTCGACCAGCATCAGGTGGTTGTCGGTGCCGCCGCTGACCAGCCGCAGCCCGCGGCGCTCAAAGGCCGCCGCTAGCAGCTGGGCGTTCTCGACGATGCGGCGCTGGTAGTCGCGGAAGCTGGGCTGCAGCGCCTCGCCGAAGGCCACGGCCTTGCCGGCGATGACGTGCATCAGCGGGCCGCCCTGCACGCCTGGGAATACGGCGCGGTCGAGCTTGTACTGCTCGGCGATGGCGCTGCTGGCGAGGATCAGGCCGCCGCGTGGGCCGCGCAAGGTTTTGTGGGTCGTGGTGGTAGTAAAGTGGGCGTGCGGCAGCGACGACGGGTGCAGGTCGGTGGCGACCAGGCCGGCGATGTGGGCAATGTCGGCCCACAGCAGCGCGCCGACCTCATCGGCGATCGCCCGCATCCGAGCAAAATCAATCGTGCGCGGGTAGGCCGAGGCGCCCGCCGTGATCAGCTTGGGCCGGACCTCTTTGGCGGTCCGCAGCAGCTCATCGTAGTCGATGCGCTCGGTCTCGCGGTCCAGGCCGTAGGCCGCGACCTTGAAGTACAGCCCCGAAAAGTTCAGCGGGTGGCCGTGGGTCAGGTGGCCGCCCTGATCGAGCTTCAAGCCCAGAATCTGGTCGCCCGGCTGGAGCGCCGCCAGGTAGACCGCCATGTTGGCCTGCGCACCTGAGTGCGGCTGGACGTTGGCCCACTCGGCCTTGAACAGGCGCTTGGCCCGGTCAATCGCCAGATTTTCGACCACATCCACGTACTGGCAGCCGCCATAGTAGCGCTTGCCCGGCAGCCCCTCGGCGTACTTGTTGGTCAGCACCGATCCCTGAGCCTCCAGGACGGCCGGGCTGGTGTAGTTCTCCGAGGCGATCAGCTCAATGCCATCCTGAAGACGGCGAGTTTCATCGGCGATCGCGGCGGCGACTTCGGGGTCCTGGGCTGTAAGAATGCTTGATGACATGTGGTTTTCTCCTGAATGGCGGCAGTGTAGCACGACAACCGCGCCGCGCTGCTGGGCCGCCTAGTGCTGCTTGGTCGCCGGCAGCCGCAGCGTAAATTTGGTCCCAACGCCGACGGTGCTCTCGACGGTGATCGAGCCGCCGTGGCGGGTGACGATCTGCTCGCAGATGGATAGGCCGAGGCCGGTGCCGACGCCGACCGCTTTGGTGGTGTAGAACGGCTCAAAGACTTTGGCCTGCACCTCAGCCGACATGCCGGTGCCGGTATCAACCACCTCGATCTGGAGCTGGTCGTCGTGGTCAAGGCTGATAAACTGGAGCGTGCCGCCCTCGGGCATGGCGTCTACGGCGTTCAGGATCAGGTTGACGAACACGCGGCGCAAGTCGGTGGCGTTGCCGGTGACGGTCTGGGCACTTTCCAGGCGGGTCACGGGCAGGATGCTGGTGCGGCTGTCGCGGCGTTTGTCGCGCCAGCGCGAGCCGGTCATCTCCAGCGCGCCCATGATCACGACGTTGATATCCAGCTCCTCCAGCTTGGCGGACTGCTGCGGCCGGGCAAACTCCTGGATGCGCCGGACCATCGCCTTGCCCTCCAGCGCGGCAACCTCGATCTGCTGGAGCCACTCCTGCTTGCTGGGGTTGTCCTCGTCCAGCAGCAGCAGCTGGGTGTGCGCCAGAACGCCGGCCAGCACATTGTTGAAGTCGTGGGCGACGCCCGAGGCCAGCTCGCCAAGCATCCGCAGCTTCTCGATGCGGCCGAGGTTGTCGTGGGCACGCTCCAGCTCGCCGAGCACCGCCGTCAGCTCGTTGACCGACTGCTCAGCGTCAGCGCGCAGCATGCGCTCGCGCTCGTAGAGGCGGGCGTTCTCGACCGCCTGCGTGACCTGCTGGACCAGCGCGCCGGCCAGGCGCTGCTCAACCGCCGAAAAATGGCGCGGCGCGCTGTCGGTGAACAGCAGCAGCGCGCCGATCAGCCGCGTGCCGAGCAGGATCGGCGTGGACAGCGCCGGCACCAGCGCCGCCGGCTCGGCAACCTCGGCCGGCTCAAGCGCCTCATGGGTCGGCCACAGGCTGTGGGTTGGAAACTGGAGCCGCTCCAGGGCGTCGGGCGACAGCGTATAGGCGGCGGCCAGCGTCGGCGCGAGGCCGACCCAGGCGACTGGCTGCAGCAGCGCGCTGGCCTCATCGAGGATCAGCAGCAGCACCGCCGGCACCGCAAAGATCGTGGCGGCCTTGTTGACCACGGTCTGCATCAGGTGCTCAACGTTGAGCTGCCCGGTGATCGCGCGGCTGACCTCGTGGAGCACCTCCAGCTCGTGGCGGCGCTGGCGCTCGTGCTCCAGGAGCTGGGCGGTCTCAATCGCCTGGGCCGCTTGGGCCGCAAACAGCTCGATCAGCCGCGTGTCGGCGCTGGTGAACGGCCGGTCCACCCGCTGCCGCCCGAGGCCCAGCACGCCCACGACGCGCCCGGCGACCAGCAGCGGCGCGGCGGCGATCATCTCATAGGCTGGCAGACCCTGCTGCAAACGGCTGGGCCAATCCTGGTAGGCGTTGACGCAGACCGTGCGCTGCTCGGCGGCGGCCTGGCCGACTACGCCCTCGCCCATGCGCACCCGCGAGCCGACCGGCAGCGCCGGCACATCGCGCACGACGACCACCTCCAGCTCATCAGTGGCCTCGTCGTAGAGGGACAGCAGCCCGCCGTCGGCCTGCACCAGCAGGCAGGCGCGCTCGGTCAGCGTGCGCAGCAGGCTGTCGGGATCGCGGCGGGCGTTGATCTCCAGGATCGTCGCGTAGATCGTCGCCAGCTCGGTGCGCTGCTGGCGCTCGGCGGCGAACAGCTGGCCATGCACGACCGCCGCCGCCAGCTGGCCGCTGACGCTGACGATCAGCTTGAGGTCGGCGGCGCTCAGCACCGCGGTCGAACTCGACCATGATCACGCCAACCCAGCTGTCGGCGTAGCGTAGCGGCACATACAACCCCGAGCGCAGCCCGTCAAGAGAGGGCAGGTAGCGCGGGTCGGCGCGCACGTCCGGGACCAGCAGCGGCGCGCCGTCGGTGATCGCCCGGCCGACCAGGCCCTCGTCCAGGCGCATCTGCGGATAGATCGGCTCGGCGGCATCGAAGCCGATGTGGGCGTAGAGCACCAGCACGTCGTCCTGGAGCACATACAGTGCGGCGACGTGCGGCCCGAGCGCCTCGACGACCGCGCGGACCACCGCGGCGCACAGCGCGTCCAGCTCGTACTGCGCCGCAATCTCGGCCCGCAGCCGCTCGGCGAGCGCCAGCTTGGCGGGCCTGGGTGACGGCGGCGGTGTAGAGCCGCGCCCGCTCAATCGCCCAGCTAAACTCAGTCGCCAGCGCCTCAATGATCCGCAGATCGTAGCGCGTGAGCGATGCGGCATTGGACTCGACATTGAGCACACCGCTGACCTGGTCATCCACGATCAGCGGCACTGCGATCTCGGAGCGGCTGGCCTCGGCGACAACCACGAAGTCGGGGTCGGCGGCGACATCGGGGACATACTGCGAGCTGCGCGTCCGAAAGGCCCGGCCGACAATGCCCTGCGTGGTTGGCACGGCGACAATGCTGGGATCGCAGCCGACCTGGCCGACCAGCGCTAGCTGCTCGCCGTCGGTCAAAAACAGCCCAACAATCGCATAGCCATAGGTCGCGGCGATCTGCTGAACGACGGCGCTGCACAGCTGCTCAAGGTCCAGGGTTGAGGCGATGGCGGCGCGCACCTGATCGAAAAGCTGTAGGTCGCGCTGGCGCCGCTCGGAGGTCGCGTGGATCAGCTGCTTGGCGAGCGCCAGGCCCAGGCCGGTGGCCAGCACCTCGATCTGCGGCAGCGCCGCAGCCAGCGAGCGCTGGGCGGTGGTGTTGGCCAGGATCAGCAGCAGCGGCGGCGCGCTGCCGGCCAGCGGCAGCAGCAGCGTCTCGCCCACGGGCGCATCCAAGCTCATCAGGGCGCGGCGCAGCGCTGGCGACAAATCGTGGGCGCTGGAGCCGACCACCGGCGTCGCGGTGTGAAATAGCCGCTGGAGCTGGGCGTCGTCGGCGACGACCTCGGCGGCACGGTGGAGCAGCCAGCCCTGCGCCGGGTCGCCCAGCAGCAGACAGCCCCAGTCGAACGGCACCAGGGTGCGGAGGCAGTCGCGCAGCGCCGCGATCACGTCGGGCACTGTGGTAGCCGCCTGGCTCGCGCTCAAAAACGTACCGAGGACCGCAAATTCGGAGGAAAACGGCTCATCCATACGGATGGGGTCCCTTTTCGTCACGTCAACGCGCGCGCAGCGGACGCACCAGCGCTGCCTCGTCAACGAACGCTAGCTTGCACCACCAGTCAAGCGCGCCCGAATCGTCACGCCCGCCAGAAACAGCGCCACAATCGCGTAGATCAGCATCTCGGCCCGGCCAGCGCGGCCGCGGGTATACGAGAAGGCGCCGGGGATCGAAAAGGCCAGCACGATGCCATAGAGCACATGCACGCCGGTGCGGGCCGGCCGCAGGCCGCTGGCAAACAGAATACCGCCCAGCAGCCCCTCGACCAGCACCAGCCCCTCGGCGATGACCAGCGCGCCCCAGTAGGAGCCGTCGACGCCGCCGCCGCGCGCATAGGTGTACAGGCCCCACACGCCCAGCGCCAGCATAAACAGCAGCGTCGTGCGGCTTAGGCCGCTGTGAATCGTTGTGAGCACCGCCATGATTGTTGCCTTGTCTGCCGCAGCACAGCTCGCTGGCGGCGCCTGCATTATAGACCGAGTTGGCGGCGAGCCGCAGCCGCGAGCACGGCGGGCGGTCGATTAAGACAGTGCCGCGACGGTCAGGATGCGGGGTAAAGTTAAACACCGAGGTCTGTCACGCCAATATAGCATAACAGACCTCAACAAGCTTGGGCTATCAGAGCAGGTACGCCTTTCGATTGAGCCGAACGGCCGCCGGCACTAGGCGCTATCGTAGCGCCAGCGCGACCAGCGGCACCACGACATGCAGCACCAGATCGGCCGAGAAGTGCGCGATCATGGCGGCGCCCAGGCCGCGCCGCCAGTACAGCCAGCCGAAGACCAGCCCGAGCGCCGCATTGCCGGCGACAATGTAGGCGATGACCGTCGGCGTCAGCGGGTAGATTTGGCCGGCGGCCGGCAGGTGGCCGGCGCCAAACAGCAGCGCCGCGCCCGCCACGCTGGCCCACATGGCCGCGGCGGTCGGGCGGCCGGCTCCGTCATGCCAGACGCGGCTCAGCCCAAACGCCAGCACGGTCATGAGGCCCAGCCGGACCAGCACCTCCTCGGTGATACCGCCGTAGAATGACGCCAGCAGCCCCTGCCACCAGGCCGGGGCTGGCAGCGCGCTGCGGGGCGCCGGCAGCCAGCGCTGTGCCACGGTGAGCACCGCCGCAAGGAGCGCCGCGCCAACAGCGCCTGTCACGGCGGCCTGGCCCCAGCGCCGCCCGCGGCCAGGATCGGCGCGCTCGCCGGCCAGCCAGCGCTCCAGACCAGGAAATCCCAGGCCGATCTTGGCGCCCAGCCACAGCCCCGCGGCGATCAGCGCGCCGAACAGCACGGCGCTTTGCCCGAGCGCGGCCAGCACGAGCACCGGCAGCGGGACTGGCAGCGGCTCGGGCAGCGGCAGGAGCGACAGCTGGTAGGGCAGAATCAGCACGACCGTCAGCAGCGTGGCGCCCAGCAGCGCCGCGCCCGCCTTCGAGCCGCACGCGGCGCGGCTGGGACATTGCATTGTTAACCATGCTGATCCTCGCTCGGCGTGACTAGGCCCAGCTGCCGCCAGGCCCAGTACGAGTACCCCATTGAGACCGCGACGAGGCCCACGGCGCCAGCGACGATCACCGCCGCCACCGCCGGCAGCGGCAGCACCAGGCCCGCCGCCATGTAGGCCAGACCAATCCCGACCATCAGCCGACCGCCAACGCGGTGGGTCCGCGTCCACACATCTGGCGAGCTGAGCGTCCAGGGCGTGCGGATGCCAACCATCCAGTTCGGCCGCGTTTTGCCCAAGAGGTTGCCCAAAAACACAAACAGCCCGCCGACCAGCACGACGATCACCGCGCCCATGTTGACGGGCTGGCCCAGCGCCACTGCCAGCATAATGGCCTGCATAATCACTAAAAACACGATCACGCCGACCTGCATCAGCCCGTAGACCTCGCTGAAGCTGGCGTAGCTTTGGCGCTTGGGATCGAGGCGCGGCGCGGCCCGTAGCAGTGCGGCGATCGCGGTTATGAGCACGGGAAACATGAAAATCCCGACCACGCGGCCGGCGTAGCCATCAATCTCGCCGCTGACGTTCCAGTGAATGGGGATGCGGGCGGGCGCAAACGGATAGGCCGCCAGCGCCATCAGCCAGGCGGCGGCGACGGACAGCGGCGCGAGCCAGCGCCACCACGGACGATACGTTGCTTGGTTCATAGCTGCTCCTCGGGTGGCGCGGCCTGCCCGGCGGTTAGGGCCAGCAGCGCCGCCACCACATCTTCTAGCACCGACATGTTGAGGTGATATACCAGCCGCTGGCTCTGGCGCTCCTGGACGATCAATTTGGCGCTCTGGAGCACCGTGAAGTGGCCCGACATCGTCGACGCCGACTGCGGAAAGTGCGCCGCCAGCTCGCCGGCCGTCAGCGAACGCTCGCGCAGCAGCCCCAGGATACGGCGGCGGGTCGGGTCGGCCAGCGCGCGGTACACATCGTTGTTCATCAGCCCTCGTTTCGGTATTTCGCCAACAACCGAAATACTACACCCGAAACTACCGCTGTCAAGCCCCACGTTTTAAGGGAGCGAGACGAGCGGCAGAAGCGGGCGCGACAAACGTGAGGTCAGCGATGGTGAGAAGCTGGGCGGCACGAAACTTAGGCTGCGACCCCGCGCCGGCGAATACGTGCTAGCATATATTGAGCGCCACCGACGACCAGCGCGACCACCGCCAGCATCGGGAACACAAACTTCACGCGGGTAATAAGGCTGGCAACATTAATCAGCGCCGCCGAAGCATTCGGATACGTGTGCACGACCGTGAAAAGCAGGATATTCTCGATATAATCCAGCAGCGCGCCGCCGATTGGCAGCAGATACGAGTACGCCAGCACGCTACGCCGCGTATGAAATAAGCGAAATAGCAGGCCGCTCAAGAATACGGCATAGATCGCTGGGAAAAAGACATCGAGCAGCTGATAGCGCGCATAGATCGCAGTGCCAGCCGCGCCATACGCCGCCAGCGCCTGGTCGACATAGCTGGTTGAGTAGCCAAACGTCACATCCAGCGGCCCAAACCCGCCCGAAACCCGCGTCAGCTCAGCGCCGCTAAACGGTAGCCCAGGCGCATTCATCAGCACGTTGAACACAACGAGGAGTATAAAGCTCGTCCACAAATACCGTGATTGCGACACGCACGCGACCATTCGATTAACCCAACCAAGCTGCTTCGTATTCATTCGATACGTCCTACGATTCGGCTACGTATGCACCGATACGAGGCAGTCTATATGATTTGCAGCGGCGTTCAAGTACGCACTATTTTGTGCATACGGCACCACGAGGTTCCTATGACACTCAAAACTTCTGGCCCAACCTATCGCATTCAGGATCGAGAGTACGGCTGTCCCATCGAACTCGGGTTGAGCGTGATCAGCGGCAAGTGGAAGCTGCTGATCGTGTGCCGGCTGCGCGGCCAAACGCTGCGGCACGGCGCGCTGCAGCGCCTCCTGCCCGGCATCTCGCAGAAAATGCTGACGGCACAGCTGCGCGAGCTGGAGGCCGATGGCATCGTGGAGCGCACGGTGTACGCCGTGGTCCCGCCGCAGGTTGAATATCGGCTCACGCCGGTGGCGGCGGGGCTGCTGCCGATCCTCGATACGCTGGCGCAGTGGGGCTTGGCGCACAGCCGCCGCGAGGAGCACAGCGAAGATTATGTCGCCTCGGATGCACCCGAGCGAGCGGGCGCCCAGCGCGAGCACGGCCGCTAGAGCAGCGGCAGCACGCGGGCGAGGACAAACTTGAGGTAGCGGCCCTCGGGGAAGTGGGCGGCGACGGGATGATCGAGCGGCTGGGCGGCCTCGTGGACGATCAGGAGGCGGCGGCCGGCGGCCTGGGCGCTGGTGGCCAGCATCTCACGGAAGGCGTCGGGGCTGACCTGCGAGGTGCAGGAGGCGCTGGCCAGCAGGCCGCCGCTGGCGACGCAGCGCAGCGCGAGCGCGTTGAGCTTGCCGTAGGCCCGCAGCGCGGCCGGCAGCTGGCGGCGGCTGTGGGCGAAGCTCGGCGGGTCGAGGATCACCAGGTCGAAGGTGCGGCGCTGATTGACGTAGGTTGATAGCAGCTCAAAGCAGTCGGCGACCTCAAAGGGATGCTGCGCGGGGTCGAAGCCATTGAGCTGCAGGTTCAGCGCGGCGTCGGCGGCGGCGCCCGGCGCCACGTCGCAGCTGGTCACGGCGGTGGCGCCGCCACGCAGCGCATACACGCCGAACGCGCCGGTGTAGGCAAAGCAGTTCAGGACCGTGCGGCCGGCGGACCACGACTCCAGCAGGTGACGGTTCTCGCGGTGGTCCAAAAACAGGCCGGTCTTCTGGCCCGCCACCAGGTCGGCGCGAAACTGGAGGCCGTGCTCCTCGATCACCAGGTCGGCGGGCGGCATCTCGCCCCAGGCCAGCTGGACTTTGGCCGGCGGCGCAGCGTGCTCATCGCCGGGCACGGCCTCGTCGTCGCCGCCGGCGAAGCGCCGCAGCAGCACACCGCGCAGCGGCGCCTCCTGGCGCAGCGCCTCGACGACCCACGGGATCACCACGTCCAGGCTGCGGGCGTAGCTGCGGACCACCGCGTAGGCGCCGTAGAGATCAACGGTGATGCCGGGCAGCCCCTCGTTCTCGCCGAACACCCAGCGGTAGGCGGTGGTCGGCTGGGCGGCCGCGCGCAGCGGCGCCCGCGCGGTCCACGCGCCGCGCACGAGGGCGCGCACCCAGCGGGCGTCGGGGACCTGCGAGCGGCTAAAAATCCGCACGGCGATGGCGCTCTCATCGTCCCATAGCCCGATTGCGCTCCAGCTGCCGGCCCGCACCTCGACCCAGGTGCCGCTGTCATAGTTCGGCTCGTCGCGCAGATGGGTGCGGTAGACCCACGGGTGGCCGCGGCTGAGCGAGTCGTGGAGGCTGGCGTCGAGCTTGATGACTGGTAGCTTCATACTTGGTTTCCTGTGGGCGGCGTGGCGAGCACGGTGTCGAGCCAGGCGCAGACCGGCTCGCTGTCAGGCATGCCCTGAGCGACGGCGCGGGCCATCTGCCAGGCGGACTCATCGGGCTGCCAGGCGTGGCCATTCTCGGCCAAAAACTGCTGGAGGGCCAGCAGCGCGATGCGCTTGTTGCCGTCGTCGAAGGGATGATTTTTGATCAAGAGAAAAAATAGCGTCGCCGCCTTGTCGCGTAGGGTCGGGTGCAGCTCGGCGCCAAACATCGTCTGGCGGGGCGCGGCCAGCGCCGACAAGAGGCCGGACTGATTGGCGACCTCCAGCGGCTCGCGGGTGCGGCGCGACAGCTCGGTGCGCAGCTTCAGCAGGTCGAACTGCGACAGATACTCGGTCATGGCAGCGGCTGGAGCGACGCCGCAATCCAGCGCTCGGCGTCGGCGCGCGGCAGGTCGTCGGCGGCCGCCATTACAAACTGGTAGATCGCCTCATCGTCGGCGTGGAGCTGCCAGCCGCTGCGGGCCAGCAGCTCCAGCAGCGCGACCAGCGCGACTCGCTTGTTGCCGTCGGAGAAGCCGTGAGCGCGGACCAGGCCGTAGAACAGCGCCGCAGCCTTGCTCGGCAGGTCGGGGTACAGCTCGGCGCCAAACATCGAGTGATGCGGTGTCGCCACCGCCGACTCGAGCTTGCCAAAGCCCTGCTCGGTCACGCCGCGCATGCCGCCGAACTCGGCCAGCAGCAGCTCGTGGATCACCAGCACGTCCAGCAGCGTCGGCACGGCGATCACGTCAGGCGCCGCAGCACATCGGCGTGCTGGGCCAGCGTGCGCCGGACCCGCGCCACGACCAGCGGATCAACCTCGGGCAGCGCCTGCGCGACCCACGCGCCGTCGGCGGTTTCCTCCAGCGATACGAGCAGCGGGCCGCTTGTTTGCGACCGCAGCCAGGCGACCAGCGCGGCGCCCAGCTCATCGGCGGTGAAGGCGTGAATTGGCGTTGATGACTCGTCCATCGCCAAACTATAGCACGTCGCGCAGCAGCGCGGCCAGCGCAGCGGTGGCACCGGGCAGCAGCGGCAGCGCCCCGACCGCGCCGGCCCGCAGCGTCTGGCTGCCAGGAAACAGCAGCCAGGCGCCGAGCGTCGCCCGCGCCCCAGCAAAGCCGATTGCGCCGTGGTAGGTGTAGGCCGTGTCGAGCGCCGGCTGCGGCACCGCGCCAGCTGGCGTAGCGCGGTACTTGGCGTCGAGGAGCAGCGTGCGCGGCGCCTGGCCCGGCCGCTCGATCTCCAGCGCGATGTCGGGGACGCGCACAAACGGGTCGAGCGAGCCGAGCTGCGGCCCCAGCCCGAGCCGCGCGCCGTAGCGTCGCTGGTAGATCACCTGCAGCGCGCCACCGTCGGGCAGATTGAGCACCAGGAGCGGCGCGTTCTCGGCCAGGCGTTTGAGCGCCCACGGCAGGCGGCGGTCGTCGGCGTAGGCGAAGAGCTGCTGCGTGGCCACCGTGCCCAGCGGCAGCGCGGCGGCCACCACCTGGAGCAGGCACCAGCGCTCGTACAGCGTCGCGAGGTCGGCGAGCGGCAGATGAAACCAGGGGCTGTGGCAGGCCAGCGCCGGCTGCTCGCGCAGGGCGCGCCACAGCTGCCAGACCCGGCGGTAGCGCTGGTCATGGCGCATGAGGTGGGTCGGGGCCGTGAGCGGCGTAGCCATCACGGCCAGCGGCGCGAGCGCCAAGCAGCGCCGCAGTCGCCGCAGATCAGCGAGCTGCTCGGACTGCCACTGCGCCAGCGTCGCGCTGGGCGCGCGGCGGCGCTCGGCGTGGACGACGGCGGCCAGCAGCTGCACCCGCCAGCGCAGCCGCTCCAGGAGCGCGCGCAGCAGGCGGTGCTCGGCACAGTCGAGCGTGGTCTGCTCCGCGGTGCTGCGCATGCGCTGCGGCACCGGGCCGCCGCGCCGCTGGCTCGCCGGGCGCAGCGCCGCCTGTAGCGTCGGCAGCGGCTCGTCAGCGAGCTGGTCCAGCGGCCCGCGCAGCGCCTCGGCGAGCGCGCCCGGCTCGATCCTGGTCAGCTCATGGAGCGGCCGCGCGGCGGCGTGGCGCAGCAGCGTATGGTGCGGCTGCGCGGCGATGGCCTGCGCCGCCCGCACGGCCTGCGCGGCCAGCTCATGGACCTGCGGCCAGGTCGCCAAGAGCGCGGCCGGCGTCGCTAAGGTCGCCGAACTCGCCGCCGGCCGCGCCGCCGCCAAACGCCACCACCAGATCAAGCGCGACCGCCTGAATGTCGGCCAGCAGCGCGTCGTAGTGTGCCGGCCGCAGCTTGCCCGGCACGACCACAAGGGCGCCCTCCAGCGCCACATCGTCCACCACCAGCCGCACCGCAAAGCGGCCGACGGCGTTCTCGGGATTCCACTGCCACTGCCACTGGTCGCTGCCCAGCGGCTGCAGCGGCCGCCCTAGGTCGTGCGGCCCGACCGTCAGCCGCGCTGCCCCAGCGCCCGCGACCGCTGGGTACGTGAGCGTCGCCGGCTGCCACTCGGTCAGCTCGGGCGTTTGGGGGAGCGCCACATCGTTGACAAGGAAACGTTCGGAGTTAAGCATGCAGTGATTCTACCGCGCCGGCGCTTGGGACGGCGGTGCGGGCACTGCTCGCGTAGGCTACGGCGCACATGGCTGTCAGCTTGGCAGTGAACGAGGCCCGCGCACGCAAAACCGCCGCCAACCTTGCGGCTGGCGGCGGTCTAAAGTGGCTCCCTGACCAGGGCTCGAACCTGGAACATTCTGATTAACAGTCAGACGCTCTACCATTGAGCTATCAGGGAACAACGCGGCGGATTATAGCGAAGTTGGCAGCACTTGTCAAGCCCCAGATCAGCGCGGCTTGAGCCTCGGAGTCACAGCCACGGCCGGGCCGATGTATGCTACAGTGTGCTTGAGATCACGTATCTCGGGGGCCTGCAATGGGGCAGCCGCCGCACTTTGATTTAAAAGGTGGATACAGGGATTATGGTTGACTGGACCGCAAACTACGACTTTTTCCTGACCCCGGAGCACGAGCTACTGCGCCAGGCCGTGCGCGAGTTCGCCGAGCGCGAGGTCGCACCGCATATCCGTGAGTGGGACCGCAGCGGCGCGGGCGAGAGCGGCACCGCCCAGCATATGGTGCCGATCATCAAGCGCATGGGCGAGCTGGGCTTTCTGGGCGTCTGCGTGCCGCAGAAGTACGGCGGCGCCGGCTTCGACTACCTGGCGCTCGCGGTGGTCTGCGAGGAGCTGGAGCGCGTCGACACCGCGCTGCGCGTGGTCCTCAGCGTTCACACCGGCCTCAACTCGCTGGCGGTGTTTCAGTGGGGCACCGAGGAGCAGAAGCAGCGCTACCTCAAGCCGCAGGCGACCGGCGAGAAGATCGCAGCCTACTGCCTGACCGAGCCAAACGCCGGCACCGACGTGGCCGGCATGCAGTCGACCGCCGTCCTGGAGGGCGATCACTACATCCTGAACGGCGAAAAAACCTGGATCTCGCTGTCGGACCTGGCCGATCATTTCCTGGTCGTAGCCTACACCGACAAAAGCCAGCGCCAGCGCGGCATGACCGCGTTTATCGTTGAGCGCAGCTTCGAGGGCGTCAAGAGCCACCCGATCCACGGCAAGCTGGGCGTGCGCGCCGGCAACACCGGCAGCGTCGTCTTCGACAACGTGCGCGTGCCGGTCGCCAACCGCCTGGGCGAAGAGGGCGAGGGCTTTAAAATTGCCATGAGCGCGCTGGACAACGGCCGCTACACCGTCGCCTCGGGCGCGACCGGGCTGATCCAGGCCGCCCTGGAGGCCTCGCTGCGCTACGCCAAAGAGCGCGAGACCTTCGGCGTGCCGATCGGCGATCACCAGCTGGTCAAGCGCATGCTCAGCCACATGATCCTCAACCTGGAGACCGCGCGGCTGCTCTGCTACCGCGCCGGCTGGATGAAAAACCTCGGCCGCCGCAACACCCGCGAGACCACGCTGGCCAAGTGGCACGCCACCGTCGAGAGCTTCGAGGCCGCCAACAACGCTATTCAGATTCACGGCGCCTATGGCTTCAACGACGAGTATCCAGTCGAGCGGTATCTGCGCAACAGCCGCGGCGCAATCATCTACGAGGGCACCCGCGAGCTGCAGGAGCTGCTCCAGGCCGACTTTGCGCTGTCGGAGCGCGAGAACAAGCCGCTGCGCTGCGAGCTGCCGGCCTACAACGAGGCCGAGTGGAATAGCTAGCGCCAGGCGCCGCGCCGCTGGCACTGCTGGGCTATGCCAGCAGTGCCAGCGGCAGATAGGACCATCGTACTTTCCAACCCTCGCGCTTAGGTATTGATCTTGCAGCAGGTGGGCCCAGAGTGCGCCACTCGTGCAAAGGAGCATGGCAATGGTCAAGCCCAACATTACAATCAACGAGGTCGAAGGTCCGTCGTCGTCGCCCAGCAAGCCCTTCGCCGTCGCCACATCGTCAGCGCCGCTCCTCAGCGAGCGCATGGGCCTGCCAAAGCGTGAGATTCCGGCCTGGGCGCGCAGCTTCGACTGGACCGCCGAGGACGATGACGAATAGCCGCTAAATTCTGGTACAATCCCGCAGCTACCGCGCCGCACCGTCTGTGTGCGGCGCTGGTGCGCTTGATCGCTGCGCCGGCCACGATACCCCACCATGCGGGAATTGTGGCTTTTGGCGTCTACCATCAGAGGAGCAACGGCTATGCGCGTCGGGCTAGACTTCGGCACCACCAACACCAGCGCGGCGGTCTTTGCCGACGGCCACGTCCAGCTAATCCCGCTCGATCCCGGCCAGGCCAACCCCAGCGTGCTGCGCTCGGCGCTGTTTATCGCCCGCGAGGGCCAGATGACGCTGGGCCGCCCGGCGATTGACCGCTACACCGAGGGCAACGTCGGCCGCGAGGTCATCTACGAGCGCATCTACCTCGGCACCGAGCGCATGACCTTCGCCGACATTGGCACCGTCGAGCAGGCGCTGTTTGCCGACATTGATGCCAACGCGCCCGGCCGACTGTTTCTGTCGATCAAGATGGCGCTCCCCGACCGCGCCTACACCAGCACCGACGTGTTTGGCACGCGCTGGACCGTCGAGGAGCTGATCGCGGCGATGCTGCGCGGCATCCGGGAGCGCATCGAGGCGCACCTGGGCGCGCCGATCACCGAGCTGGTCATCGGCCGCCCGGTCCACTACGCTGACCCCGCCGGCGACGACCTGGCCATCGCCCGCATGCACGCCGCCGCCGAGCTGGCCGGGCTGCCCAGCATCCGCTTCATGGCCGAGCCAACCGCCGCCGCCCTGGAGTACGCCCTGGGCGTGGCACGGCCGACCAACGTGCTGGTCTTCGACTTTGGCGGCGGCACGCTGGATGTGACCGTCATGCACGTCACGCCCGACGGCCGCCGCGAGGTCCTGGCGACCGACGGCGTCCCGGTCGGCGGCGACCTCCTCGACCGCCGCATTGTGATGGGCAAGCTGACGCCGCACTTCGGCGCCGGCGCGCTGCTCGGGCCGCGCCGCCTGCCGCTGCCGGCCTTTCTGCTCGATCAGCTCGATGGCTGGCAGAGCATCGTCGAGCTGCACCAGCCGCGCACGCTGCGCCTGATCGACGAGGCGATCATCACCGGCGACCGCCCCGTAGAGCTGCGAGCGCTCCGCGCGCTGATCCGCGAAAACTATGGCCTGCCGCTGTATGAGATGGTCGAGGCCAGCAAGCGCCGCCTGTCCGACGCGGCCGCGGTTGAGCTGAGCCTGGACGCCGGCGAGATCACCTTCCGCGAGCCGCTGGAGCGCTGGGACTTTGAGCGCCTGATCGGCCCCGATGTCCGCGCCGTCGCCGCCTGCGTGGACCGCGCCGTGGCGAGCGCCGGCCTCACCGCCGCGGCCGTAGATGTCGTGGTGCGCACCGGCGGCTCATCGCGCATCCCGCGCTTCGCCCGGCTGCTCGCCGAGCGCTTCGGCGCCGCGAAGCTTCAGGACAGCGATGCCTTTACCAGCGTCGCCGCCGGCCTCGGCGTCGCCGCCGCCCTGCAGATTCCAGGCTAGCCGCGGCCCCGCCCTACGTTCCTGGGAGCAGCCGTGCGATTGCCCTACGGCCGCTTCGCTTTGCCGCGCGGCTGCTTTGCGTCTGCCGCGCGGCTGCTTTGGTTTGTCATGTTGGTGCTTTGCATTGGCTCTGTAGCTGCCATGCGCTTGCCCAGCAACTGCTAGGCTTTGCCATGCTGCCGCTTGGATTTTTGCCCCGAAATTCAGGGCAAATTGCGCTGCTTTGGGCCTTGCCAACGGTGCGATCCTCTGCTATACTCCCAATTACCAAAGGGCAGTTAGCTCAGTTGGCTAGAGCGCAGCGTTGACATCGCTGAGGTCACTGGTTCGAGCCCAGTACCGCCCACCAATTTCAAGCAGTCAGGATAATATCCTGGCTGTTTTGCTTTTAATCACAGTTGCGCCGTCCTCTCGCGCGCTGTAAAAATACCGTCGTTACCGCAACCTGGAGCAGCACATGGCCGAAGAACTCTTGTCGCTCAGCGAGGCCGCCGAGCGCTACCAACTACCGATTACCACACTGCGTAAGGCTGCACAAACAGGGAATATTGTAGCCCGCAAGGTTGGCAACCAGTGGGTTTTTACGCCACAGGATGTTGAGGCCTATCTCACAAACCGCCCCAAGCGTGGCCGGCCGTTTAAAAATAAGGACTAGACAGCAAATCTGTTCTGCTATATAATGGTGTCTATAAGAATACCATTATATAGGAGTACACCAATGCCGCGCAGCAAAACCTACTCTGAGGCGATTCGACGCGAGGCCCGCGAGCTACGGCAGCAGGGCTGGTCACTGAAAGAGATCGGCGACAAATTTGGCGCCCCCAGAACACCGTGCTGGGCTGGGTCAAGGGTATTGAGCTAACCGCCGAGCAACAGCAGCGCCTTGATCAGAAGCGCCACGAAGCTAGCTTTGCAGTAAATGCACGCCACTCGGCAGCCGCGGCCAACAAAGCTGCCCGCCTCGTGCGCATTGCCGACGCGCAAGAAAAGGCTGAGGCCATGCTGACGACGGTCCGCGACACCATGCAGGTGAATCACATTGCAGCGGCTATGCTCTATCTTGGCGAAGGTTCCAAGCGCTCCAGTGATTTCCGCTTCGCCAACAGTAACGCCGACATTATCCGCTACTGGCTATATTTACTTCGGAGCAGCTTTGAGATCAACGAGGCAAAGTTTCGGCTTCAACTGGGCGTGCGGGCCGACCAGGATCAGGCGGCTGTGATCAGCTACTGGCAGCAAGTGACCGGGATTACCGCGCCGCCGGCGGTGTTTGTTGACCCGCGCACGATTGGCAAGTCGGCGACGTTTGAGCACTACCACGGCGTCTGCTCGGTGCATTACCATGACACTGCGCTGCGACGCTACCTCGACAGCGTGGCACACACGCTGATCGCGCGGGCGGCGCAGGGCGGGCAGCGGCTGGAACAAGGAGCGCAGTGATGCCGCGCGGCAAGCCCTACGGCGAGGAAATCCGCCGCGAGGCCCGCGAGCTGCGGCAGCAGGGCTGGTCACTGAAAGAGATCGGCGACAAGTTTGGCGCGCCCAAGCACACCGTGCTCGGCTGGGTCAAAGGCATTGAGCTGACAGATGAGCAGCGGGGGCGGCTCGATCAAAAGCGCCACGCGGCCAGCTTTGCCCAAAATGTCCACAACTCCGCGGCGGCGGCCAATAAAGCCGCCCGCCTCGCGCGCATCGCCGATGCGCAAGAAAAGGCTGAAGCCATGCTGACGACGGTACGCGACACGGTGCAGGTAAATCACATCGCGGCGGCCATGCTGTATCTCGGCGAAGGCTCCAGAGTCCTAACGACTTTCGCTTGGCCAATAGTAACCCCGACATCATTCGCTACTGGCTGTATCTGCTCCGCAGTAGCTTCCCAATCGACGAGTCAAAATTTCGGCTCGCGTTCTTTATCCGCGCCGATCAAGACCCTGAAGCGGTGCGCACCTTTTGGTCTGACGTAACGGGTATCACACGCTGCTTTCCAGCGCAAAGCGATGCCCGGACCATCGGCAAAACAGCGACCTACAGCGACTACCACGGCGTCTGCTCGGTCCATTACAATGACATAGCGCTGCGTCGCTACCTCGATAGCGTGGCGCACACGCTGATCGCGCAGGCGGCGCGGGGCGGGCGCTGACGCAAGAGGGCCGCCCGGCCAGCGCTGCTAACTCGTGGGCGACCCTGAAACCTGCGCCGCGACCGCAGCCGCTACATGCCGGCCAACATCGGCGTCTGGAGCCACCAGTTCACGCGGTCCCGAAACGTCGTCACATTGATCGGCTTGGCCAGAAAATCGTTGCAGCCGGCCAGCATCGCCTTATCTTTGTCCCGCGGCGCCGCCAGCGCGGTCAGCGCGATCACCGGAATCCGCCGCAGCGCCGGGTCGCGCTTGAGGCGGATCGTGGTCTGCCAGCCGTCCAGCACCGGCATCGCCAGGTCCATTAGGATCAGGTCCGGGCGATGGGCCGCCGCTAGCTCCAGGCCAATCGCACCATTTATCGCCTCCAGCGTCGTGTGGCCGGCGTAGCGCAAAATCCGGCTGAACAGCGCGCGATTATCTGGCTCATCATCAATCACTAAGATCAGGGCCATACAGGCCTCCGCGTGGCCTCCCATAGGTATTGGCACACCAGCTTGCGATCAACGACGCTGTGAAACGTGGCCTGGCCACGCCCTGAGGGGAGACAGGGGAACTCAGGGTATGACCGTAGCCGACATGGCCCGCGCGCTCATCGGAGCAGGCCGCGTCAGAAGAGCTGTGCCTTGCCGTCACTGCTGGGCGCTAGCCGCGGGCCTTGCGCCACTCGGCCAGGCGCTGCACCGGCGTCAGGTCCCACGGCGCGCCCCAGCCCAGGATAATGTGGCTCGCGCCGGCCTCAACGTAGCTGTCCAGTTGGTCGAGCTCATTGGCATTGACCAGCACGCTGCGCTCGATCTCCTGCGGGTCGCGGCCCAGCCGCTCGCACCAGTCGGTCAGCACCTGATTTTTATGCTTAAAATTCTCGACCGGGCCAAAGCCATTCCAGATCGTGGCGTGCTCGGCGGTGATGCGCAGCGTGACCTTCTCGCCGCCGCCGCCGATCAGGATCGGGATCGGGCGAGTCGGCGCTGGGTTGAGCTGCGCCCAGCGGGCCTTGATCACCGGCAGCGACTCCTTGAGATACTGTAGCCGGCCGGGCGCCGTGCTGAACTCGTAGCCGTACTCGCGGTAGTCGCGCTCGGCCCAGCCCGAGCCGATGCCCAGGATCAGCCGCCCGCCGCTGATATGATCAAGCGTCCGCGCCATGTCGGCCAGCAGGTTGGGGTTGCGGTAGCCATTGCACGACACCAGGCAGCCGACCTCGGCCCGCGTGGTCAGCATGGCCATCGCCGTCAGCAGCGTCCAGCCCTCGAAGTGCGGCCCTTCCGCATCGCCGTAGAGCGGGTAGAAATGATCCCAGTTCCAGATCGTGTCGGCGCCGGCATCCTCGGCGCGGCGCACGGCCTCGGCGTAGGCGGTGTAGGTCGTGTGCTGCGGATGCAGCTGCACCCCAATTCTGATCGCTCCCATTCAGCTCTCCTCGTATATCTCTTCATCATACCTGTTTTTGACGCTGTGACCAGCGCCCGCCGCGTCGTGCTCAGGTAACGCTCATCCGTGGCGCTACGACCTGCTATAATCGCCCTACCACAGCCACACGCAGCCGGAACCTCGCAGCCGGCCAAAGGAGCAGCGTTCTGTTATGTCTCAGCCCACGATAGGCGTGCTGACGGAGTTTGTTGGCGGCTTTTTTTATCGCCCGATCCTGACCGGCATTCACGCGGCCGCCCAGCAGCGCAACTTCCAGGTGATCACATTTCAGACCCTGCGGCCCGAGATCAACGGCGCGCAGCTCGCGCGCGAGACCATCGATGGCTGGCTGATTCTCGCTGAGGCCGTCGGCCTTGATGCGCTGCTGGCCACCGGCGTGCCGGCGCTGACGGTCAACACGGTGCTGCCGGGTGGGCGCTGTCCGGCTGCGCTGCCCGACAACGCCGGCGGCGCACGGGCGGTCGTTGAGCACTTGATCGGCCACGGCCACGAGCACATCGCCTACCTCGGGCCACTCCAGATCGGCGACATTGTGGAACGCTTTGCAAGCTATCAGGCGACCCTCGTCGAGCATGGCCTGGCAGTCAACCCAGCGCTGTGGGTGGATGTCGGCGAATATAGCCCGGCGGCAGCGCAGCGGGCCGCTGCCGAGCTGCTGGCGCGCGGCGCCCACTTCACCGCGCTCACCGTCGGCACCGACCAGCAGGCGCTCGCGGTGATCGAATATCTCCAGGGCGAGGGCCTGCGAGTCCCTGAGGACGTGGCGGTCGTCGGCTTCGACGATATTGCGATGGGCCAGCGCAGCCAGCCGTCGCTGACCACGGTGCGCCAGCCATTCGACCTGCTGGGCCGGCTGGCGCTTGATCTGCTCGGCGATATGATCACCACCGGCCAGCCGGCGCCGCCGCTCTCGCTGGTGCCGACGCCGCTGGTGGTGCGCCGCTCGTGCGGCTGCGACCTGATCACCGCCCGCACCCTGGACCGCACACCGCTGACCCTGGACGGCGCCACGAGCGCGCAGCAGCTGGCCGGGCAGCTCGTCGAGGTGCTGGATGACGTGGCGAGCGCCGCGCCAGGGGCCACGCCCGGCGCGCTGTGGCCGGGCGTGGCAACGCTGATCGAGGGGCTGGCGGCCGCGCTGGATCGTCGCGCCGGCCCCAGCCGCAAAATGCTGGAGCAGGCCTGGCGCCAGGCCACGACGCTGACCTCCGACCTGGAGGCCTGGAGCGGCGTGCTGACACTGCTGGAGCGCACCGGCCAGGCCACCCAGACCGTCAACGGCGGCGGCCCAGCGGTCGCGGCGCACCTCGCGGCGTTTCTGCGCACGGCGCGGCTGGCGCTGATGCAAGCCCGCGTCGGCCAGGAGCAGCGCCAAAGCCGCTACCTGGAGAGCCTGGTTCAGACGACATATGCGACAACTCAGACGCTGCTCAGCGATGAGACCGCGCTGATGACGCTGCCGTGGCTGGCCTACCTGCCGGTCAGCTGGGGCGCGCTGGCGCTGTGGCAAAAATCCGCCAGCGGCGAGCGCACGCTGGTGATCCATGGGCTGTTTACCAATGGCCCCACGCCGTCGCTCGCGCTCGGGCTGGAGTTTCGGCCGGCCGCTTTTCCGCCGCGCCTGGCCCTCGCCCCCGACGAGCACCGCAGCGATATTCTGGCGCTGTTTCCGGTGCGCACGATGACCTTTGACTGGGGCATGCTAGTGATCTCGGGGCCGTTCAGCCAGTGGATGCGCTCCGATGAGGAGAACTGGGGGCTGTGGGCGACGCTGCTGGGCGCGATGCTGGACCGCCGGCTGCTCCAGGACTCGCAGCAGGCCCAGCAGGCGACGCTCCAGGCGGCCTACGAGCGCGAGCGGGCGCTGGCCGACACGGTGCGCGAGCTGAGCAGCCCGGTGATCCCACTGCTGCCAGGCGTGCTGCTGGTGCCGCTGATCGGCGCGCTCCACGAGGGCCGCGCCGGCCAGCTGATCGACGCGGTGCTCAGCGGCGTCAGCGCCGGCCGCGCCCACACGGTGCTCCTCGATGTGACCGGCGTCGCGATCGTCGACACCCACGTCGCCAACGCGCTGATTGGGCTGAGCCAGGCGGTGGCGCTGCTCGGCGCGCGTCTGACGCTGGTCGGGATTCGGCCGAGATCGCCCAGAGCATCGTGAGTCTGGGCGTGGACTTAAACCAGGTCAATACCGAGCCGACGCTGGCGGTCGCGCTGCGGGCGCTGCGCTAGCTGCCGGCCAGCTCGCTCAGCTCGGCCCAGCGCAGCCAGGTTGAACTCCAGCTCCTCGCCCAGCACCACCAGCCGGCTGGCCCAGACCTCCAGCTGCTTGTAGTCGCCGCCGGCCGCCAGCTTGCTGTTAAGTTCGGCCTGCTCGGTCTCCAGCCGCTCCAGCTGCTGCTCCAGCCGCTCAACCTCACGCTGCTCCTTGAACGACGACTTGCGCAACTTCGCGGCCGGCGGGGCCGCCGCTACGCTCGCGCTGGCGGTCGGCGCTGGCTTGGCGCTCCCTTTGCCGGGCGCCTTCGCCTTGAGCTGCGCGGCGCGAGCGTCGGCGTAGGCGCTGTAGCTGCCAGGAAACGTCTTGATCGCGCCGCCCTCGAAGACCAGCAGGTGATCAACCGTGCGGTCCAGAAAGTAGCGGTCGTGCGAGGCGACCACCAGCGTGCCGGGCCACTCGTCGAGGTAGTCCTCCAAAATCGCCAGCGTCTCGATGTCCAGGTCGTTGGTCGGCTCGTCCAGCAGCAGGACGTTGGGACCCATCACCAGCAGCCGCAGCAGATACAGCCGCCGCCGCTCGCCGCCCGACAGCGTGCTGATCGGCGCGTACTGCGCCTTGCTGTCAAATAAAAAGCGCTCCAGCAGATGGGTGGCGCTGGCCTCGGTGCCGTCGGTCGTCCGCACCACCTGCGCGGCGTCCTCCAGATAGTCAATCACCCGCTGGTCAAGCCTGAGCGCGGTGGCCTCCTGATCGTAGTAGGCCAGCCGGACGGTCTCGCCGCGCACCAGCGTGCCGCTGTCAGGCTGTAGCCGCTCGTCGAGCAGATTCAGCAGCGTGGTTTTGCCGCTGGCGTTCGGCCCGACGATGCCCAGCCGCTCGTAACGCTCCAGCGTCAGCGTCAGGTCGCTGATCACCGGGCGGCCGTCGAACTGCTTGGCGACGTGCTTCAGCTCGATCACGCGCTTGCCCAGCCGCTGCGCCGGCGGCACCGTGATCGACATCGTATCCGTGGCTTTGGCGGCGGGCGCGTCACGCAGCGCCTCGAAGCGCTGGATACGGGCCTTCTGCTTGGTCGAGCGCGCCGGGGCGCCCTGCATCATCCACGCCAGCTCGACACGCATGATCGAGGAGCGCCGCTGATCTTCGGTGGCCAGCGCCTGCATCCGCTCGGCCCGCCGCCGCAGATATTCGCTGTAGCCGCCGGCGGTGTCGGTGAGCTGGCCCTGCTCCAGCGCCAGCGTTCGCCGCACCACGCGGTCCAGAAAATAGCGGTCGTGAGTCACCAGCAGCAGCGCTGCGCTGGTCCGGCTCAGCTCGGTCTCCAGCCAGGCGACGGTGTCCGCGTCCAGGTGGTTGGTCGGCTCGTCCAGGATCAGCAGGTCGGCCGGGTCGATTAGCGCGGCCGCCATCGCAACTCGCCGGCGCTGCCCGCCCGATAGCTCGCCCAGCCGCGCCGTCAGCTGGGTGATGCCCAGCTGCTGCAAGATCGTGTGGGCGTGGCGCTCCACGTCCCACGCGCCGCTGGTGTCCATCGCCGACTGCAGCTCGCCCAGCTGCTCCATCAGCGCTGCGTCGCCGGGCGTGGCCTGCACCGCGGCGCTGGCCTGCTCATACTCACGCACCAGCTGCATGCGCGGGTTGTCGCTGGCAAAGACGTGCTCCAGCACAGTGCGGGCCGGGTCCATCTGCGGGTTCTGCGCCAGGTAGGCGATGCGGGCATCCTTGCTGATCGAGACCCGCCCGGTGTCGCTGGTCTCCGCGCCGGCGATGATGCGCAGCAGCGTGCTTTTGCCGCTGCCGTTGACACCGATCAGTCCGACCCGCTCGCCACGCTGCAGGCTGAAGCTGACCCCGTGAAAAAGCTGGCGCTCGTCAAACTGTTTGCTCAGGTTTTCGGCCGAGAGTAAGTGCATAACCTTCCGTTTCGTCTAGCGCCTGCACTGTACCCGGCTTGCCCCGATTGAGCAAATCCTGGCTTGCGCGCCGCGCCATTTTAGTTCAAGATAGCTCGAGTTCCTCACCGTTCCCAGCGCTTCATCCCGCAGCTGTGCCGTCCGCCGCGCTGCAACCCCCATCTATATGAGGAGTCACACTATGCAGTCAGTGGTTGATCTGATCCGCACCGAGATTGAGTCCGTGCTTGATACCGCCGTCGAGCGCGTGCAGGCCGCCGGAAGTTCGGTCTACTCATCGTTCCCGGTGCCGATGCTGCGCGCCGCGATCAAGCGGGCCTACGAGGCGGTGCTTCAGGACCTGGAGGCCGACACCACGGCGGCGTTTCCCGGCTATCTGCGGAGCATCGCCGCCCAGCGCGCCCAGCAGGGGTCGCAGGTGCGCGAGGTACTGCAAGGCTTCAACATTGGCATGGATGTAGCGACCGAGCGCATCGCGGCCCAGCTTGACCTCGACGCCTTGCTGTGGTGGTGGCGCCGTCGCAATGAGCTGTCGTTTGAGGGCGGCGCGGCGTTTAGCGAGGCGCTCCTCACGGCCCGCGAGCAGATCATTGAGCACCAGCTGGCCCAGCTTCAGGCGCTCTCGACGCCGATCGTGCCGATCTACAGCGGTGTGCTGGTCCTGCCGCTGATCGGCTCGCTGGATGCCCGCCGCGCCAGCGAGATGACCGAGGCGCTCCTGGAGGCCATCACCAGCTACCAGGCCGACCAGGTGATCATCGACATCACGGGCGTGCCGGTGGTCGACACCGATGTGGCCCAGTATCTCCTCCAGGCTACCCGCGCCACCCGCCTGCTCGGCTCGCAAGTGATCCTGGTCGGCATCGGCGCCTACATCGCCCAGACCATTGTGCAGCTGGGCCTCGACCTGACCGACATTGTGACCCGCGCCAACCTCCAGGCCGGCATCGAGTATGCGCTGGCCGCCCAGCGCCTCCATATCACCGCGATCCGCGACGACGAGCCGGGCAGCGGCGACGCCCGCTAGCTGTGCGACAATCTCCCGCGCGGGTCGGTCCGGCCCGCGCCAATCGGTCGCCCGGCGCGGCGACTACGCAAGGAGCAGATCATGGGCCTAATGACTGGCAAGCGGGGGTTGATCGTCGGGGTCGCCAACGACCGCTCAATCGCCTGGGGCATCGCGCAGGCGCTGCATGCGGCTGGCGCCGAGCTGGCCTTTACCTATGTGAACGAGGCCATCGAGAAGCGCGTGCGCCCACTGGCCGCCACGCTGGGCGCGACGCTGATCCTGCCGTGCGACGTGGGCAGCGATGAGTTGATCAGCGCAACCTTCGCGGAGCTGGGCCAAAGCTGGCCGCAGCTGGACTTTCTGATCCACGCCGTGGCCTTCGCCAACAAAGACGAGCTGAACGGGGCGTTTCTGCGCACCAGCCGCGAGGGCTTTCGCCTGGCGCTCGACATCTCGGCCTACTCGCTAACCGCGCTGGTCAAGGCTGCCGACGCCATGCTGGCGCCCGACGCCTCGATTGTGACGCTGACCTACCACGGCGCCGCGCAGGTCGTCCCCAACTACAACGTGCAGGGCGTGGCCAAAGCGGCCCTGGAGGCCTCGGTGCGCTACCTGGCCGCCGACCTGGGGCCGCGCGGCATCCGGGTCAATGCGATCAGCGCCGGCCCGATCCGCACGCTGGCCGCCAGCGGCATCACTGGCATCCGCGATATGATCAAGGGCCAGGCCGAGATCGCGCCGCTGCGCCGCAATGTCACCATCGAGGATGTGGGCAAGAACGTGCTGTGGCTGTGCTCCGACCTCTCCAGCGGCGTGACCGGCGAGATCGTGTATGTGGACGCCGGCGCCCACATCATGCACGTCGCGCCCCAGGACTAGCGGCGGCGCGAACCAATCATGGCCCGCCCACGGCGGCCAGCGCAGCTGCGCTGGCCGCCGCGCTATCTGCGCTACGCCAGGCCCAGGGCGCCGAGCAGCGCCTGCGCGAACCGCAGCCAGTCCGTGCCAACTTGCGTCAGTACCTCGGTCGCCTCGAACAGCGCTGTTGACGAGGGCGTTTCTTGGGCAAATGTGCCCCTGCTCCCGCCGCTCATGCCGATCACCGTCCAGCGCTCAGGGTAGCCAGCGGCTCGCGCCTTGAGGTGCGATTTCTCGGCCTCGCCTGCGCGGTTGTGTGCGTTGGAGGCGTCGGCGCCGCCTTTGATCTCAATGGCGACCCGCAGCGCGCGCTGCTCGCCCTGCCACTCCAGGATCGCAAGGTCGGGATCGCTGGCGACCATGATGTCGAAGCGCCGCCCGGCCGGGGTTTGGATGCCGAGTAGCGCCGCGCTATCCACCACAATCTGCGCCGGGTCGAGCAGGCGGCGCACGGCCTCCAGCAGCGCCTGCACCGCCTGCGCGCCGATGACGTTGTTGCGGCCACCTTGCAGCGTCGGGCCAAGCGTGAGCAGGCTCAGGTCGTGCAGGTCTTGGTCGGTGAACTCGCCCATCGCGCTCACCAGCGCGCTCAGCGGCTCGATCAGCGCGGCGCAGAATGGATCAAGCGCGCTGATCAGCCGCACCGACAGCCGGCCGGATTGCTCAGCGGCTAGCCACGGCCCGTAGCCGAGCCGCTGCGGCTGCCCGAACTCTTTCCGCGATACGCCGAGCAGAGCGGGCGCGTGGCCGATCAGCGCCGGCACGGGGAAGACCAGCTCGCCCCGCAACCCCAGCGCGGCGACGTGATTCAGCGCGGCGCCTGGCACCAGCCGGTGCAGGTCAGCATCAATGGCCGCGACACCAACCTCGGCGACGGCGCGCTTGAGCGCCGGCTGCAGCGACAGCTGCCGGGCCGCCCGCAGCGCCTGGTACAGCGTAATCGCGGGGTCGGCGGGGATGGCGCGGAAGTGCAGCCTATCCACGCACCTCAACCGCTCGCTCTCGCTCGCTGGCCGGCTCTAGCGCTAGCCGGCTGGTCGGCTGAAGCCGCTGCCGGGCAATCGCTACGTACTCGGGGTTCAGCTCGATGCCCACAAACCGTCGCCCATGCTCAATCGCAACCAGCCCAACGGTCCCCGAGCCAAAGAACGGATCGAGGATTAGGTCGCCAGGCCGTGAGCTAAGCAGTAGGCACTGCTCGACCAGCCGCGGCGGGAAGCTGGCGAAGTGGCTGTGCTTGAGCGGCTGGGTGTTGATATCCCAGACCGAGCGCAGCTGCCGATCATTGACCTCGCGCACGGCCGCGGCGTTGTAGTAGTAGCGCTCAGACTTGGTGAGCAAAAAAAGGTACTCGTGCGAGCGCGTCGGGCGGTCCTTGACCGACTCAGGGAGCGCGTTCCCTTTGCGCCAGATCACGTCGGCGCGCAGATACCAGCCGGCCGCCTGGAGCGCAAAGGCCAGCTGCCACGGAATCCCGACCAGCTCTTTGGGCTTCAAGCCCTCCGGCGTCGCTGGGCGCGTGCTCATGGCTCGCACTGGGTTCTTTTTATCGGGCGCGCGCCAGGTGCGGCCGCCCGAGGTATACGAGTTGCCGATGTTGAGCCACAGCGCGCCAGTCGGCGCCAGCACACGGTGCAGCTCCTGAAAGACTGACACCAGGGCGGCAACGTACTGCTCGGGTGTTGGCTCTAGGCCGAGCTGACCGGGGATGCCGTAGTTGCGCAGCGACCAGTACGGCGGCGAGGTGATGACCACCTGCGCGATGCCGTCCGGCAGGCCCGCAAGGATAGCCAGCGCATCGCCGGTGATCACCGCCGATTGCAGTGCGCTCGCCCCGGAACTCTCAGCGGCAGCAGGTCGCAGCGCGGCCAAGTCCGAGCGGTCGCTATAGGTGACAGTGTGTAGGTTCGTCAGGCTGGCCTCCTCAGCGATGCGGCTTTTTATGTGGGCTACAGCGGCGCACCGCTGAACATATGATACGTCATTAGGTAGGCCACTGGCCGGCGGTATATGGCTACAGAACCTTGCCTGATCTATCCCGACTTCTTGCTAGCTCGTCATCAGCTCCAGCCCGCCTGTCATCAGCTCCAGCCCGCTTGTCATCAGCTCCAGCCCGCCTGTCATCAGCTCCAGCCCGCTTGTCATCAGCTCCAGCCCGCTTGTCATCAGCTCCAGCCCGCCTGTCATTAGCTCCAGCCCGCCTGTCATCAGCTCCAGCCCGCCTGTCATTAGCTCCAGCCCGCCTGTCATCAGCTCCAGCCCGCTTGTCATCAGCTCCAGCCCGCCTGTCATCAGCTCCAGCCCGCCTGTTATCAGCTCCAGCCCGCCTGTCATGATGTTGCGCGCGCTGTTGAGCTGTGCTAGGATGTGGCTCCCGATGAAACGCGGCGCCACGCTCGGCGCCCGCCAGAGTTGCATAGGAGCGGACAGCATGGCACGGCAGAAGCGGACCTCGAAGGTGGTTGATCGGGCTGAGACGCGGGCATCGAGCCTGGCGGCGATCAGCAAAGATTTGGACCTGGGGAATAACCTAACTCTGGCTGGCTACACCAAAGAGATCGACGGCGTTCGCGCCCTGCTTGACGAATATAACAGCTTGCTGTCGCGGGCCGACGGCCTGGCGCTGACGGTGCGCGAGGGCGAGAAAAAGCTGTCGACCCTGACCTCGCGGATGCTGATCGGCGTGGCGGCCAAGTATGGCGATGACAGCCACGAGTACGAGATGGCCGGCGGCGTGCGGCGCAGCGCGCGCGACACCAGCCGCAAATAAGCGGCGCCGCACGGCAGGCGCGGCGCCGGGCAGGGCAGGGCGGCGCCGCGCTGGTATACTTCTGATGACAATTACACGCACTGCGAGCCTATGCCCGACCTTTCAAACACCGCCATCGCCGACCACGCCGCCTTCGAGGAGCGTCTGCGCAGCGTGCCGCTGTCGCCGGGCGTCTACATCTATAAGGACAGCGGCGGCAAAATTATCTATGTCGGCAAATCAAAGGCACTGCGCGACCGGATGCGCTCGTACTTTGGCGCGCCCAAAGGGCTATCATCGAAGACCAGGCGGCTGGTGCAGCACATCGCCGACTTCGACTATATCCTGACCTCCAGCGAGCTTGAGGCGCTGGTGCTTGAGATGAATATGATCAAGCAGCACCGCCCCAAATACAACGTGCTGCTGAAGGACGACAAAAGCTACCCGTATATTAAGGTCACGCTGCAAGAAACCTGGCCGCGGATTTTCACCACCCGCAAGGTTCTGGACGACGGCGCGCGCTATTTCGGGCCGTTCGCCTCGGCCGGCTCGGTGCGCTCGACGCTGAAGCTGCTGAACAAGCTGTTCGCCTTCCGGCCGCCCTACGACTGCTCGGATCAAAAGTTCCAGCACCACCGCAAGCAGGGCAAGCCGTGCATGTACTACGACATCCACCGCTGCCTGGGGCCGTGCGTGCCGGAGCTGGCCTCGGCCGACGAGTACCGGCGGGCCGTCACCGACGCCTGCCCTTTCTTGAGGGCAAGTCCGAGCAGATCGTGCGCGACCTGCGGGCGAAAATGGCCGCCGCCGCCGAGGAGATGCTGTACGAGCGGGCCGGCTATCTGCGCGACCAGATCAGCGCGCTGAGCAGCGTGCTGGAGAAGCAGAAGGTGCTGAAGACCGCCGCGACCGACCAGGACGTGATCGCCTTTGCGCGCGAGAATGGATCGGCGGTGGTGCAGGTGTTCTTTGTGCGCGGCGGCAAGCTGATCGGCGCCGAGCCGTTCACGCTGGAGGGCGCCGAGGACGCCGACAACAGCGAGCTGCTGGCGCAGTTCCTGACGCAGTTCTACGAGTTGGCGGCCTCGATCCCCGAAAACATCCTGCTGGCCGAGCACCCCGAGGAGGCCGCGATCATCGAAAGCTGGCTGGAGCAGAAGGGCGGCCACCGGGTGGCGCTGACGGTCCCGCGGCGCGGCGAAAAGCGCGACCTGGTGGAGCTGGCGGCCCGCAACGCCACCACCAAGCTGGAGGAGCTGCGCCTCCAGTGGCTCAACACCACGCAGCGCGCAATAGGCGGCCTGAGCGAACTGCGCGACCGCCTGGAGCTGGCCGGGCTGCCGCGGCGCATCGAGTGCTACGACATCTCGAACACGCAGGGCACCAACTCGGTCGGCTCGATGGTCGTGTTTGAGCAGGGCGAGCCGAAAAAAACCGACTACCGGCGCTTCAAGATCAAAACCGTCGAGGGCGCGAACGACGTGGCCTCGCTGCAGGAGGTGCTACGGCGGCGGTTCCGGCGGGCGCAGCTGGCCGAGGGCGCGCCGGTGACGGTGGCCGAGGCGGCCGAGGCTGCGCCGCTGGACGAGACCACGGCGACGGCGGTGGAGGAGGCCAAAGAAAGCGACGCCACGTGGGCCGACCTGCCCGACCTGCTGATCATCGACGGCGGCAAGGGGCAGGTCAACGGCGTGCGGGCCGTGCTGGAGGAGCTGGGCTTCGCGCACATCCCGGTCGTCGGCGCCACCAAAGGCGCCAACCGCGACCGCTTCGACCTCCAGCTGCCGGGCGCGCCCACGCCGATTGTGCTGGAGCGCAGCTCGCCGGCGCTGCATTTGGTGCAGCGCATTGACGAGGAGGCGCACCGCTTCGCAATCACCTACCACCGCAAACTCCGCGACCAGAACACCTTTAAATCGCCGATCACCGAGATTCCCGGCATCGGCCCGAAGCGCAAGAAGGCGCTGCTGAAGCACTTCGGCTCGGTGCAGGCGATCAGGAGCGCCAGCGTCGAGCAACTGGCGGCGGTCGAGGGCATGACCCGCAAAGCCGCCGAGGAGCTGAAGGCGCTGCTGTAGCGCGGCGGACCCAGCGAACACAGCGAGGCAGGCATGGATCACAGCACCACCCCCATCAATGTCTTAGTCGCCATCGGCGTCTCGCCCAGCAGCGAGCGGCTGCTGTGGCGGGCCGTGCGGCTGGCCCAGGGTCTGGGCGGCCAGCTGCTGGCGGTCCACATTCACCCGCCGGGCGCGTACAGCCAGGTCTGCGACGCCAACGTGCAGTGGCACCTGCAGCAGGCCCGCGACGCCGGCGCGCAGGTCAGCGTGATCGAAGGCCGCGACATCGCCGAGACGCTGATGCAGTTTGGCGCCGAGCACGGCGTCACACATCTGATCATGGGCCAGTCGGACGTGAGCCGCTGGCAGGAGGCGACGCGCGGCTCGCTGGTCAACAAGATTCTGCGGATGCGGTCGGGCATTGACATCTACCTCGCAGCCGACGAGGCCGCGCACTAAAGGACGAGCATGGCGCGCAACACCCCCAAAGCCAACCTCCCCACCATTATCGTCGTCATCGGGCTGATTGCCGCGGCCTGGTTTTATACGCATCGCAGCTCGGCGCCAGCGCCGTCCGGGGCGGGCGTGTTCAGCATTCAGATCGCCCCGACGCCGACAGGCGCTGACGGGCCGACGGCCGCGCCAGCCACGGCGGCCCGCGCCACCCCGCGCGCCACCGCGAGAGCGACTGCCAAGCCAACCGCGCGGCCAACCAAGCCAACCACGCAGCCGCGGCGCAGCGCCACGCCGGCCCGCGCGACCGCCGCGCCGAGCAATGGAAGCAGCGGCTGGAGCGCCGCCGACCGCCGGCTGCTGCAGCAGGCCCGCCTCGATCCCGACGCGCTGCTACAGGGCGCCGCCGGCGACACGATTCAGCGACTCAAGCTCAGCGCCGCCGACGTAATCTACGTGCTGCGGCGGGGCGGCGTCGACCTCGGCACCCTGCAGGCCGTGGCCCGCACCGACGGCCAGGTCGTCGCCTTTCTGGCCGACTACCGCGGCGGCGGGCGGCAGGAGCTGGGCTGGTCGCACATCGTCCACCGCCACATCGAGTGGAGCGACCGCGGCCAGTCCGGCGGCTCGACCTCGATGTACCCGACCGGCGCCGCCGGCACGCCCAGCAAGATGACGCGCCAAGACGTGCAGGCCGTAATCATCGCCGGCATCGAGGCCGAGCTACCCAACACTGAGCTGCGCGCCAACGACCGCACCGAGCTGGTGTATCGCCTGCCGAGCGCCGACCAGCAGCGCTGGGGCGTGGCCCGCGTGCAGATTGTGCTGGAGCCGTGGGGCGCCGTGGTGACGGCCTACCCGCTGAGCGGCCCCGCGGTTATTCAGAAGAGGAACTGATGGAGCTGCCCGTGCTTGCGACCCTGCGGCAGCTCGCCGCCCAGCCCGCCGCCGTGGACCAGGAGCAGCTGGTACGCCGTGCCGCTAGCGTACTCCGGCGCCAGCTGGGGCGGCTGATCAGCGTGCTGCCGGGCGGCGACTACGATTTCTGCCAGTGGCTGATCGTGGACGAGCAGGTCAGCGCCGACCTGGCGCCCTCAGAGATTCGGGCGCTGCTACAGCCGGGCCGGCCAGTGTGGCAGCTGCGGATTGCGGTGTCGATCTATGGCCCCTACGCCGCCGCCCAGTGGCAGCGCTGGGCGCTCGACGACCGCGGCCGCGTGGTCGCCACGCGCGCAGGGCAGGCGCCGGATGGCGCGGCCCGGCGGCGCCTGATCATGGCGCGCCGGGCGCTCGGCGCGGCGGGGCTGCGCGTGCTCGGCCCGGCCGTGCTGGCCGCGCCGCTGCCCGGCTGGGCCGAACTGGGCGTCCCTGCGACGGTCGCCACCGTGCTGTTCAGCGCCCGCTGGTAGCCCGCGCTCACGACCCACGCTCGTAGTTTCCAGCTGATTGGAACCGTCTCAATCATTGTTCGGTCAGTTGACAAACCTGACAGCTTTTGCTAAAGTTCTACGACCACCAGCACCACAATCCTGGATCGCCACTGTTGGCCCGCTGTTCCTACGCAAGGAGCCACTCAATGAAGAACGCCCATCGCCAGGCTGCGAGCATCGTTGCGCTCATCGCAATGCTCTGCTCGCTCTTCTCCACCGCCTCCCGCTCAATGGCCAGCAGCGCCATTCTGGCCCCCGCCACCGACCCCGCGCAGCCCAGCGCACTGCCCGGCCCGGCCTCGATCACGCTGGCCGGCAACCTGCAGCAGGAGCTAGGCTGCGCTAGCGACTGGGATCCGGCCTGCGCCACCACCCACCTGACGAGCGTCGGCAACGGCGTCTGGCGCGGCGTCTTCAGCGTCCCGGCCGGCAGCTGGGAATATAAAATGGTGCGGGACGACGCCTGGGCCAACGGCGACTACGCCGGCAACCACCAGGCCAACGGCAACACCACGCTGAACATTACGGGCGCCACCACCCAGACGGTGCGCTTCTACTACGACGATAAGACCCACGCGGTCCTTGACAGTGTGATGGACCGCAATGTTGTGGCTGTCGGCAGCTTTCAAAACGAAGTTGGCTGCCAGACCACGCCGATTTCGGGCGATGGCGACTGGGCACCTGACTGCCTCCAGACACTTATGACCGACGTGGATGGCGACGGCACCTATACGCTGAAGGCCACAGGGATCCCGGCTGGCTCCTACGAGTTAAAGGTTGCGCTCAATGAAAATTGGACCGAGAACTACGGCGGTCCTGGCGGCGCAAACCTGGCCTTCACTGTTGCCAGCATCACCGACATTGTGACGTTTAGCTTTGTCAGCAGCACCAACACGCCCACCGTCACGGTGCAGAGCGGCACGGCCTCCAACGACAACAACGTGGAGTTCGACGGCCTGCTGCACAACTCGCAGAGCGACGTGTTCCGCACGCCGTTTGGCGCAGTCAATCCTGGCACGAAAGTGACGCTGCGCTTCCGCACATTCCACAACGACGTGACCGGCGTGGTGGCGCGGCTCTACGACACGCGCCTTAGCGGCGGCACGCAGCTGCTGCTGAACATGCAGCCCGCGGCTACCGATGTCAGCTGCGTCGGCGGCGGCAACATCCCGGCCGGCAAAACCTGCGATATGTGGCAGACCAGCTACACGCCGACCGTAAAAACCACCGTCTACTACCGCTTCATCGTCAACGACGGCACCAGCACCGCCTACTACAGCGACGATCGCTTCTGGGACGGCGGCGATGGCCTGGCGACCGCGGCCGTGGTGGCGAACACTGACTATGTGATCACCGTATTCGACCCGGCCTTCCAGCCCATCAGCTGGATGAAAGACGCGGTCATGTACCAGATTTTCCCCGACCGCTTCCGCAACGGCGACACCACCAACGACGCCCACAACGGCGACGTGCGCTATGACTCCGAGACCGTCGCCACCTCGGCGGTGGAAAAGCGCAGCTGGGGCCAGCTGCCCGAGGGCTTCTGCCAGAAATACGTTGGCGCCGCCACGGCCTGCGCCGAAAATCCCCGCGGCCGCGACTATTTTGGCGGCGACCTCAAGGGAGTTGAGCAGAAGCTCGGCTACCTCCAGCAGCTCGGCATCAACACCATTTACTTCAATCCAATCTTCGACGCCGGCTCGAATCACGCCTACGACACGCAGGACTACAAGAAAATCGACCCCTACTTCGGCACGCAGGCCGACTGGGACAGCCTGGTGGCGGCCGCAAATAGCCGCAACATGCGCATTATCCTCGACGGCGTGTTCAACCACCTGTCGTCGGACAGTGAGTATTTTGACCGCTACCACCACTACCCGACCGTCGGCGCCTGCGAGTCGCCCAGCTCGCCCTACCGCAGCTGGTTTTTCTTCCGCGATCTGGCCGGCGGCCCGTGCGCTGGGCCAAACGGCCCCAACACCATGACCTACGACGGCTGGTTCGGCTTCGACAGCATCCCGGTGATGGACAAAAATAACCAGCAGGTCCGCGATTTCGTATACGCTGGCACTGGCACTGGTGCGGCCGCCCCAATCGCCCCGTACTGGCTGAATCAGGGCGCCGCCGGCTGGCGTCTGGACGTGATGAGCGACGGTTCGTTCCCGGCCGAGTACTGGGAGCAGTTCCGCCAGGTCGTTAAGACGGCCAAGCCCGACGCGCCGATTATTGGCGAGACCTGGAAAAAAGACGAGATTCTGCCCGGATTCATGGCGACCAGGAAGATGCGCCGATGGGCTACCGCTTCCGCAACGCCCTGATGGCCTACCTCGGCACCGTGGACGACAAGGGCTTCCAGGATGACGGCACCAGCAACACCGCGCCGTCGCTGCTGGCCAAGAAGATTATGTCTACTCGCGAAGACTATCCCGACGCGGTGTTCTTCACCGCGATGAACATCATGGACTCCCACGATACGCAGCGCATCCTGTGGAGCCTGACGCCCGGCGGTCGCAACCGCGAAGAAAAAGAGTTCAACGCCGCTAACCTGGCGATTGGCAAGGCCAACCTCAAGCTGGCCAGCATGATCCAGCTGACCATGCCCGGCGCGCCGACGATCTACTACGGCGACGAAGTGGCGATCAACGGCGACGACGACCCCGACGACCGCCGCGCCTTCCCGTGGGGCGACACCGGCCACGTCACCAGCTATGTCTCGGACACCAACATGCTGGCCCACTACCAGCAGATGACCGCGATCCGCGCCGCCAACCCCGTGCTGCGGAGCGGCGACCTCAAATTCCTGCTGACCGACGACACCGCCCGCACGCTGGCCTACGGCCGCCGCACCAGCACCGCCGCGGCGATCGTGGCGATCAACCCGCAGGCGGTTAGCCAGACGCTGAGCATCAATGTCGCCGGCTACCTGCCCAACGGCGTGGCGTTCAACAACGCCGCTACCGGCGCCGCCGCTGGCACCACCGCCGCCGGGCTGATCAGTGTGAATCTGGGGCCACGCAGCGGCATTGTCCTGGTGGCCGCCGCGGGCCAGGACCTGACGCCGCCCGCTGCCCCGACCAACCTGGTCGCGACCGCCGGCAACGCCGTAGTCGGCCTGAGCTGGACCGGCGCGATCAGCGCGACCAACTACAACGTCTACCGCTCGGAGCTGAGCGGCGGCGGCTACACGCTGCTGGGCAACACCAGCGCGCTGACCTACACCGACAGCACCGTCACCAATGGCCGCCACTACTACTATGTGGTCAAAGCCCTCGACAGCGCCGGCAACGAGAGCGCCGCATCCAACGAGGCCAATGGCAACCCAGCCTTCCCGATTGGCTACGCCGTGCTGCAGTTCCCGAAAGAAATCACTCACACGCTGGGCATTACGCCAACGGTCACGATCTATGGTCAGACGTTTGTGGCTGGGCTGACCGATGCCAACGGCAACCCGGCGCTGATCAAGGCGCAGGTTGGCTACGGAGATGCCACTACTCCGATGATGTGGACTACCTGGGTCGATATGACCTACAACACCAAAGTCGGCAACAACTACGAATACCAGGGCAACCTGCGGCCGACCATGACTGGCAACTTCGACCTGCTGGTCCGCTTCTCGACCGACGGCGGCGTGACCTGGACCTATGGCGATCAGGATGGCGCCTTCCCTGGCGAGCCAGGCACGGACATGCCGGGCAAGCTCCATGTCCTCGCCAACAGCGACCAGACGGCGCCAAACCGGCCGTGCAGCCTGCGCGTCAGCGACTGGGGTGCGACCAAAATTGTCCTAGCCTGGTCGCCGGTCGGCCCGAATGACCCGGCGGCCTGCCCGACCGCAACGCCCACGCCGGTGCCGCCGACGACGACGCCGACCAGCGTGCCACCGACCGCGACGAATACGGCGACGGCTCAGCCGGCCACCATGACGGCGACCGCGACCCGCACCGCCACCACCGTGCCAACCACCGCCACCACCGTGCCAACCACCGCCACCACCGTGCCAACCACCGCCACCACCGTGCCGGCCACGGCTACGCGCACCGCCACCACCGTGCCGGCCACCGCCACCACCGTGTCGGCGACGGCGACCCGCACCGCCACCACCGTGCCGGCCACGGCCACGCGCACCGCTAGCCCGGCAGCGGCAACCGCTACCCGCACCGCCACCGCCGCGCCTAGCTTCAAGCAATACTTGCCGCTGGTGCTGTTCAAGGGCTCGGCCAACCCGCAGCCGCCCCGCCCGGCCGCCCGGCAGCCACAGGTTGTCACCGGCAGCGGCGATGCCGCGGCGCTCTACCGCGTGTACCGCAGCACCACCCAGGGCAGCGGCTACGTCCAGATCGCGGAGGTCGCTGCGCCGACCACGGCCTTCACCGACACCACCGTATCAACCAATGTGAACTACTACTACGTGGTCACCGCGGTTGATGCCGCACTCAATGAGTCGGCGTTCTCCAACGAGGCGTCGCAGACTGCCGCGCCCAAAGTGGTGCAGGTGACGTTCGATGTGACCGTGCCGGTCATCACGCCGGCCGACCGCACCGTCTACATCGTCGGCAACCAGCCGGAGATCTGCAACTGGTGCAACCCGCACACCACCGCCATGACAAAGGTGGATGCGACCCACTGGACGATCACCATTCCCTTCCTGGAGGGCCTGGAGGTCCAGCACAAATACACTCTCGGGACGTGGGATAACGTCGAGAAGCAGGCCGACTGCACCAGCGAGGTCGCCAACCGCATCACGAACGTGACCTACGGCAGCAACGGCACGCAAAGCGTCAGCGAGACTGTCGAGCAGTGGCGCGGCATCGCGCCCTGCGGCAGCTAGCCAGCAGCGGACACCCAGCGGCCCCGGCGCTTCAAGTGAGCGCCGGGGCCGCGCTGTTTATGGGCTTGGCCGTAGCTGTCGCTGTACTTGTAGCAGACCAGCGTCAGGGCTGCGGCGCAGTGGCCCGCCGGCACCCACAAACTCCACCAGCGAGCGGTCTGCGGCAGAGTTTGCGCTTGGGATGCGCTATGTTATACTTTGGATGCCGTAGAGCGCAAAGGAAAGCAGACGCTTCGGCGTCTGGTCTCCTTTGCGCTGTCCGACGTTCGCGAACGTGGGGCGCCGCCCACTCGATAATCTAAAGGAGCCGTGCATGGACCAGCGCACGATTCGCATTGGTGAAACTGGCCTTGATCAATTAATTCAGTGGCTCAAGCAGACCGGCCAGCCCCAGAGCTTGGAGGCCATTACGATGCAATATGTTCACATTCTTAAAGCCGTGGTCGGCGCCGAGGAGAAAGCCTCATGACCCAAGCTGGCACCTCACAAACCCTGCCGGAGTTTGCCGGCACCGCCGCCCAGAAAGCGCTGGCCGAGCGGGTGCTGGCCGCGATGCGCATGGCCGGCGTGACCTACTCGCGCGGCGCCCTGATCCGCCAGAGCACCGCCGACCTCAGCGCCTTTTTATCCGAGCGTGGCGCCGCCGTCACCGCCGAGCAGATTGATGCGGCGATCAAGGCCAACAGCGCGATCTTTGCCCGCGAGGTCCAGGGCGACACCATTGTTGTCGGCACCACCCGCGACGGCGGCGCGCTGGCCAAGCCCGTGGACACCATGCACACCTTCCGCCAGCGGCTGTACGAGCCGGAGCGCCCGCTGCCGACCGACGACCTGAGCAACATCGTCACGCTGGTCAAGCCGGTGCAGATCGTCATCGAGCCGGTGCAGATCTCGTCGTACTGGCGCAGCAGCCGCACGCCCAGCGAGCAGCCCGCCGAAATCGCCGCGCCGGCCGCGCCCGAGGTCGCTGAGATCGCCGAGTTCGCTGAGCCAGCGCTGATCGACGCCGAGCAGGACACCGATGCTGACCAGGCGGTCGTCGCCGAGCAGGACGCCGCGCCGGCCACCAGCGCCGCCGACGCCGCAGTCAAAGAGGCCAAGCCCGCCAAAGAGGCTAAGCCCGCCAAAGCTGGCAAAGAGGGCAAGGAGGCCGCCGCGCCAGCCCCCGCCGCCGCCCAGTCAACCACGATCACGCTCAGCGACGGCTCGGTGGTGGACCTGCGGCTGCCCAACGACCAGCTGGCCGCGCAGTTCGGCGAGCTGCTGCAGGCCGAGGTACGAGCCGCCCTGGACGACGACCCGATCAAGCGCGTCGTCAGCTTCGGGGACTACTTCTACCCGGCCGAGGCGCTGCCGACGTTCGGCAAAAACGACCTGCGCCGCATCCGCGACTTTATCCTGGAGCAGGGCGAGCCGCTGACCGACGCCACGATCATGACCGACCTCTACCGCGAGCGGCCCGGCTCGCCCAGCTTCAGCACGGCGCTGTTCGCACTGGACTACCGGCTAGCCCGCGAGAAAGACTTTGAGTTCGTGGGCGTCCCTGGCGTCCATCTGTGGTCGGCCAAAGGGCTGGCGCAGTTTGGCACCAAGCGCGTCAAGGCCAGCGATCTGGGCCAGCTCTACAGCTATCTGACCGACGGCTACGACGACGCTGACCAGGCGATTGAGGGCCTGGCGCAGCACACGCTGTCGTTCTTCGAGTGGGAGTACGGCGTGCTGCCGCTTAACGGCGCGCTGACCAGCCTGCTGCCACAGCCGCTCCTGGCCGACCAGCGCACCGCCGTGATTCGCATGGAGTCGCCCCAGCATTACAGCACGACGCTCTGCGAGCTGCGCTTCGCCACCGGCGTGCGCGGCGGCTGGCTGTGGGGCCTAGAGGAGTTTTTCCACGAATATCTGGTGCCGGGCGTGACGATCACCATCGCCGCGACCGATGACCCGACCGGCTTCACACTTCAGTATCCCGACGGCCCCGGCACCGAGGCCAAGCTGCTGCACCTCGACGAGAAGCGCAACCGCTTCGCATTCATGTCGGTGACCTACTACGCCCAGGCCGACCAGTCTCTGCTGCCGACGCAGGCGACCTACAACAAACTCCGCAACCTCAAGCCGCTGCCGATGAACGAGCGCAAGAAGGCCGACATCGTCCTGACGCACGTTTTCGAGACGGTTGGCGAGCAGCTTGGCTCGAAGGAGGAGCCGCTGTACTGGATTCAGTTCAGCGAGCTATGGCTGGCGCTCAACGTGCTGCGGCCGATGTCACGCTCGTACCTGGAACACCTGCTGGCCAGCGACGAGCTGTTCTACGCCGATGAGACCACGGTCGGGGCGTACTACTACAAGCCGGCGCCCCAGGACGTAGCCCCCGCCGTCGAAGCCGCCGAGAGCAGCGTGCTGACGTATGACGAAGACGAGGAGTAGTAAGCTACGGCTGGGCGAGCGACGCTTGCCCAGCCAGCCCACTTTTTTGGCATGAGCACGATTCAACAGATTTTAGCCAAGCTGGGCGACTCCAGCACCCCGCTGGCGCACCGCGATCTGCGCCAGCTCTCCGATCTGGGTAGTGACCAGGTCGCCGACCTGCTGGCCGCCTGGCGACCGATTGGCGTCGAGCGGCGGCGGGCGATCCTGCGGGCCATGAATGATCTGGCCGAGGACAACATCGAGTTCGATTTCCGCGACGTGTCGACCGCCGCGCTGGACGACGACGACGCGACTGTGCGGCGCCGGGCCGCCGAGGGGCTGTGGGAGGACGAGCGGCCGAGCACGCTGCGCCGGCTGCTGGAGCAGCTGGACAGCGAGGCCGACGGGGCGGTCCGGGCCGCCATTGCGCTGGCGCTGGGCCACTTTGCCTTCCTGGCCGCCACCGATGAGCTGCGCCCGCGCGCCGCGGCGCCGCTGCGGGCCGCGCTGCTAGCCGCCGCCGGCAGCGCCGAGCATGGCCCCGAGGCCCGCCGCCGCGCGCTGGAGTCAGCGGGCTATTTCAGCGGCCCCGACGTGACCACGCTGATCGCCGACGCCTACGGCTCGGGCCAGCCGACCCTCAAGGTCAGTGCGCTGGTCGCGGTCGGGCATAACCTGGACGAGCGCTGGCTGCCGGTTCTCAAGGCCGAGCTGAGCAGCACTACGCCAGCGCTGCGCTACGAGGCGGCCCGCGCGCTCGGCGAGTTTGGCGAGGCCGGCCAGGCGCTGCTGGGCGAGCTGCTGCCGCTGGTCGAGGAGACCGACGCCGAGATCGCCCGCGCGGCCATCTGGGCGCTGGGGCAGATCGGCGGCCCGGCCGCCAAGCGCATCCTGGAGCGCCTGCTGCGCAACGACGATGATCTCAAAGAGTTGGCCGAGGAGGCGCTGAATGAGCTGCGCTTCAACGAAAGCGGAGGGCTAATCTAGCGTGCTACTGCTGAGCCTTGCTGATGCTCGCGACTACGGGCATATTTTCATTGCCCCACACCTCGACGACGCCGTGCTCTCGTGCGGCGGTATGATCGCCCGCCACGCCAGCCGCGGCGCGCAGGTGCTGGTGGTGACGCTGTGCGCCGGCGTCCCCGACCCCAGCGTACCGCTAAGTCCGTTCGCCGAATATCTGCACCAGGCCTGGAGCCTCGGCAACGACCCGCTGGCGCTGCGCCAAAACGAGGATGCCAGGGCGCTCGCGCGGCTCGGCATTGACGGCCTGCACCTCAACCAGCTCGATGCGATCTACCGCGACCCGGCCTACAGCAGCCGCGAGGCGATCTTCGGCACACTGCAGCCCAACGATCCACTGGTAGCTTTCACCGCCGAAGCGTTGCAGACCCTGCGCATCCAGAACCCGACGGCGACGCTGTATTTGCCGCTGGCAGTCGGGCAGCACGTTGATCACCAGGCCGCCTTTGCCGCGCACGTCCAGGCCGCCGACGCCGCCATCGCGTTCTACGAAGATTTCCCCTACGTCGCAAAGCCCGACGCGCTGGCCCAGCGCATGGCCGGGCTAACCGAGCAGTTCATCGAGAGCGTGGTGGCGCTGGACGAGGCCGACCTGGCCCGCAAGCTCAGCGCGATCACCGAGTACCACTCGCAGCTCGGCGAGCTATTTCCCAACGAGCCGATGGATGCGGTCGTGACCGCCTACGCCGCGTCGGTGGGCGACGACGAGCACCCCAGTGAGCGCCTGTGGCTGCTGACCAGCTAGCGGTCCAGCAGCACACCGACCCGGCGGCCTGGAACCGGCTGGTCGCGGCGCACCCCCAGGGCCACCTGCTGCAAAGCTGGGGCTGGGGCGCGCTGAAGGGCAGCGTCGGCTGGGAGCCGCTGCGCATTGCGGTGCAGCGCCCGGATGGCACGGCTGCCGCGGCGCAGGTGCTGTTCCGACGGATGCTGGGGCTGGCGGTCGCGTATGTGCCACGCGGCCCGCTGTGGAGCGGCGACCCGCAGCTCGATCAACTGCTGCTGGCGACGCTGCGCCGGGTCGCCCATCGCCGCCGGGCCGCCTTTCTGCGCCTGGAGCCAAATCTCCTAACCACCGACAGCGGCACCAGCGAGCTGCACAGCTGGCTCCAAGCGTCCGGCCTGGTTGCCGCCGACCCGCTGCAGCCCCTCACCTCGATTCACCTTGATCTCGCACCGACCGCCGAGCAGCTCTTGGCCGCCGCGACCAAAGGCCACCGCGCCGATGTGCGCCGGGCCGAGCGCGGTGGCGTCACGGTGCGCGTCGGGAGCGGCGCCGTTGACCAGGCGGCCTTCTACGGCATCATGGAGGCGACCGCGGCGCGTGCCCAGTTTGGCATTCACAGCGCGGCCTACTATGCCGCCGCCGCCGCCGCCATGTCCGAGCCGTGGTACGGCGACGGCGCCGCGCGGCTGCTCCTGGCCGAGCAGGGCGGCAGCGTGGTTGCGGCCTTCTTGATCTTTGCCTGGGGCCGCGAGGGCCAGTACATGTACAGCGGCGCCAACGACGCCGGCCTGAAAAGTGGCGCCAACCACCTTTTGCAGTGGCACGCGATCCAGTGGGCGCAGAGCCAGGGCTGTGTGCGCTACGACCTCTGGGGCATCCCCGACATCATCGGCGACACTCTGACGGCACCCGCAGAGACGCGGCCAGCGCTGGAGGCGGCCGCCCAGCAGCATCCGCTGTATGGTGCCTACCGCTTCAAAAAAGGCTGGGGCGGCGCGGTGGTGCGCTACCTGCCCGCCTACGACGACGTTTATTTCGCGCCGGCCTACTGGTGGTGGAAACGCCGCCGCAGCGGCGCGTAGGCAGAACAATGGAGCTTTCAGCGCTGATCAGCGGGCTGGATGGCGCGGATGTCCGCGGCACGACGGCCCTGACGATCACCAACCTGGCCTATGACTCGCGGCAGATCGCGGCGGGCGGGCTGTTTGTGGCGATCCGCGGCACCCACGTTGACGGACACCGCTACATCGCGGCTGCCATTGCGGGCGGCGCCGTGGCGGTGGTCTTCGATGATGACACAGCCGTCACCGCCCTCGCGCCGAACCCGGCGGTGACACTGATCCGCGTCGCCAACTCGCGGGCCGCGCTGGCGCCGCTGGCCGCCGCCTGGCAGGGCTACCCGGCCCATCACATGCGGGTCGTCGGCGTTACTGGCACCAAAGGCAAGACCACGACCTCGTCGCTGTGCGCCTATGTCCTTGACCAGGCCGGCCACCGCAGCGGGCTGATCACTACTGCCAACTTTAAGATCGGCCCCACCTGGTCTGACAACACCACCCGCCAAACCACCCCCGAGGCACTGGAGATTCAGGCGCTGCTAGCAGAGATGCACGCCGCCGGCTGCGACTACGCGGTGGTCGAGGCCTCGTCACACGGGCTATCGGCGCGCTGGAACCGCGTGGGCAGCTGCGAGTTCGATGTGGCAGTGTTTACCAACGTCACCCACGAGCACCTCGACTACCATGGCACAGTCGAGCAGTACCGCGCCGACAAGGCCCGGCTATTTGAGCTGCTCCACGCCGCCGGCCCCGCTACGCCGACGGGCGCCGACAAACGGCGCAAGGTCGCGATCGTCAACCTTGATGATCCACATGCCGAGCTGTACCTCGCGGCCGCCGGCGACGATGTCGAGCACGTGACCTATGCACTGGAGCATCCGGCGGCGCACGTGCGGGCGCTGGACGTTGAGGCCACCAGCGACGGCTCGCGCTACACTGCCCAGACGCCCTGGGGCGACGTTGAGATTACGCTGAATCTGCCTGGCCCCTTCAATGTCCTGAACTCGCTGGCGGCGTTGTGTGTCGGCCTAGTCGAGGGGATTCCCGCCGCCGACTGCGCCGCGGCGCTCGCGGCCGTGCCAGGCGTCAATGGGCGCATGGAGCGCGTGGACCTGGGCCAGCCCTTCACCGTGCTGGTGGACTACGCCCACAACCCCGACTCGTTTGAGCAGGTGATGAGCATGCTGCGGCCGCTGACCGCCGGCAAGCTGATCAGCGTGTTCGGCTCGGCGGGCGAGCGGGATGTGGAGAAGCGGGCGATCCAGGGCGAGATTGCCGGGCGCTTCTGTGATCTGGTGGTAATCACCGACGAGGACCCGCGCGACGAGGACCCGCAGGCAATTCTGGACGAGATCGCTGGCGGCGTGGCCGCGGCCGGCAGAGTTGCAGGCCGCGACTACCTGGTGATCGCCGACCGCGCGGCGGCGCTGCGGGCGGCGCTGGGCGCGGCCGGGCCGGGCGACACCGTGCTGCTGCTGGGCAAAGGCCATGAAGTTCGTGCATTGTCTACGCCGGCGGCCGCAAGCTACCATGGCTGGAGCGGGAGCAGGCCGAGCAGACACTGCGGGCGCTGGGCTACGGCGCCGCGTAGCCGAGCAAAAAGCCGGGGATTAAAACTATCAGCCCAAGTACATCGTACTTGGGCTTGCTGGTGCTGGAAGGGGGACTCGAACCCACGACCTCATCATTATGAGTGATGCGCTCTAACCAGCTGAGCTATTCCAGCGAGAAAAAATGGTTGCGGCGGATGGATTCGAACCATCGACCTTCGGGTTATGAGCCCGACGAGCTGCCACTGCTCCACGCCGCGTCACCAAACGTAGTGTACCAGCTGTGCTGGCCGCTGTCAAACCGTGGCGGCCTGCACAATTAGCTCGGCGACCAGTTGGGCGTAGCGCTCCAGATCGGCCATCGGCAGCTGCTCGTTGGGGCCGAACGGCGCCGAGGTTGGGCGCTCCAGGCCAGCGATGAGCAGCGGCGCCGGCCCCGCGAGCACACTGGCCGGCGTTGGCGCCGGCGCCAGCGAGACTACAAAGCCCTCCACGCCGTACACCGCGCTGATCGCCGCAGCAGCCCCGCCCCAGATCGGGTCCTGACTGGCGCCGACGGGAGCGTAGCCGCCGGGCAGCCGGCTGGCCTCCAGGCCAATAAACTCGCGCTGCGCCAGATGCTCGGTCAGCTGCTGCCAGACTGTGTCGGGCTGCTGGTCGGGGACGAGGTGCAGCTGGATGGTGGCGGTGGCGCGGCTGGGAATGCCGGGCAGGTCCAGCGTCTCGACGGCTAGGTTGCTGATGTTACAGGCAGGCGAGAACGATTCGGTGCGCGGGACCAGCGGGCCACTGAGGTTGACGGCGAAGCGCTCCATGCCCCAGGCCGCCTTGCGCTCGGCCTCGGCCACATCGACGCCCTGCAGCGCGCGGATGGCCGCGCGGTCCGGTGCCGCCACATCGTCGTAGAAGCCCTCCGGCAGCACCTCCTCGAACTCGCTCTTGATGCTCCCAAGCGCCCACACCAGCGTCCAGATCGGGTTGACGGCGCTGGCGGCGTAGGCTGCTGGCAGCGGCAGCTTGCCGCCGCCGGCCCGCAGCTGGACCTGGAGCAGCCCTTTGGCGCCGGTGTACAGCACCGGCACGCCGCGCGCGTCCAGGCTGGCGCCGCCCCACAGCGCCAGGTCCGGCGGCGGCAGCGCGTCGACCACGCTCGGCAAGTTGGGGCTGCCGATCAGCCCCTCGCCCTCGACGACCATGCAGACGTTGAACGGCAGCGTCCCCGCGCGGATCAACGCCGCGAGCGCCGCCGCCTGCGCCGCCAGCTCGCCTTTGGCCAGCACGCCACGCCCATACAGCACGCCGTCGCGCTCGACCAGCTGGGTTGGATCGCTGACCCACGGGCGGCGCGGGCCGCTGGGCGCGACATCATAGTGGCTATAGAGCAGCAGCGTGCGGTTGACGCCGGCATCGAAGCGCCCGATCACGACCGGCGCGCCCGGCGTGGCGATGGTGGTACAGTCCAGGCCGCAGGCCCGTAGCACGCTGGCGACGGTGGCAGCGGCCTCATCGAGGGCGCGGCTGTGGCCCGTGGGCGAGGCCGCCTGAACCAGCAGATGCAGGTGGGGAAGCAGATCGGCGGTGGCAATGACGGGCGACAGTGGCATCCTGTGTTTCCTTTCGGCCGGGGTGCTAGTATGATCGAGGCGCTAGAAAGTGTCAACTGTCTTTAACATATCAGCGAGGAGACGACGTGGAAGCACCGCGACTTTTCATTGCGCTGCCGCTGCCGCCGGCGCTGCAGCCGCAGGTCGAGGCGAGCCAGCGGCAGCTGGAAGACAGGCAGGTGGCCGGCGCAATTCGCTGGGCTGATCCGGCGGGCGCCCACCTGACGCTCAAATATCTGGGCGAGACGGCGCTGCGCGACCAGATCAGCGCGCAGCTCGATCAGATCGGGCCGACGATGGCACGGTTTGTCCTCCAGACTGCCGGCGTTGGCGCGTTTCCCAACCGCCAGCAGCCACGTATTCTATGGCTGGGTGTGAGCGGCGCACTGGCGGCGCTGGCGGTGCTCCAGCAGGCGGTCGAGCAGCGGATGGTGGCGCTGGGCTTTGCGCCCGAGACACAGGCGTGGACGCCGCACATCACACTCGGCCGGGCACGCGGCGGACCAGCCCAGCCGCTCAGGGGCAACGCCGTGACGGTTCCGCCGCAAAGCTGGGAAGTGCGCAGCCTGGCGCTGATGTGCTCGGAGCGCGGCCCTGGCGGCGCACGCTACACTGCGATCCACACGGTGCCGTTTGACGCTCGCTAAGGGAGCTACGTATAATACCCCGCCGCCACTGTCAGTCAAACTCAGTGCGCTGTCAGCGGGATGTCAGTGGGGCGCCCGTATAATAGAGCAGTCCGTTCTTGGTCGTTATTGAGCCAGCTTGGCTCAGGAGGAACACAGTTCATGCGACGACGAAGCATCAGTGTCGTGCTGCTGGCGATGGTTGCCACGCTGGTTGGCCTGCCCGGCCGATCCGCGGCCAGCCCACCGCCACCGCAGGCCCAGTACTTTAAAGAAACCGGCCACTCGGCCACCAACTGGTACTGGCAGTTTTGGAAAACCACCCCCGACGCGCTGCGGATTTTGGGCTACCCGATCTCCGAGCCATTTGTGCAAGAGAGCTTCACCGAGCCGGGCAAATTTTACCGCGTCCAGTACTACGAGCGCGCCGTGCTTGAGGAGCATCCCGAGAACTTCGGCCGCGACGGCAACAAATTCTTTGTGCTGGGCCGGCTGCTCGGCAACGAGCTGATCAAAAACCGCCTGGGCGAGGCGCCCTTCCAGCCGGTCGCGTCGATTCCGAGCACCGCGAATCAGCGCTACTTCGCCGAGACCAAGCACACGCTGGTGAACGATGGCACCAAAGGCCCGTTCAAGAGCTTCTGGGAAAAATATGGCGGCCTGGCCGTCTTCGGCTTCCCGACCTCGGAGCCGTTCCAGGAGCGCAACGCCGACACCGGCGAGACCTACTATGTGCAGTACTTCGAGCGCAACCGCTTTGAGTTTCACCCCAAAGAGCAGCCCGCCTTCCAGGTGCTGCTGGGCCGCTTGGGCGACCAGTACCGCAAGGATAACCCCGGCAAAATCAGCGCCGGCGCCTTCGAGTACCACCAGCCCGCCGACACACTGCCGGAGCCGTTTGTCTACGGCACCAACATCGCCGGCTTCTACACCGACCACGCGCGCGTGATGACGCTGGTCAAAAACGCCTTCGAGGCCAACAACTATTCGGGCGGCCCGGCCTGGATTCGCCAGCAGCTAGCCTGGCAGTACTCGCAGAAGATCGACCGCGAGCTGGCCGTTGAGCGAGCTTGACCGCGTGGTCAACGCCGCCGCCAGCCAGAACGTCAAGGTGTTCCTGAGCGTCGCTAAGTCGCCCAGCTGGGCCACGGCCAACGGCGGCAATGGCATGCCGAGCCGCGCACACTTCGCTGATTTCGCCGACTTCTTGACCAAAGTGGCGCGGCGCTATCAGGGCAAAGTCCAGGCCTACGAGATCTGGAACGAGCAGAACTACGCCGTCGAGAACGGCGGCAATGTCGCAGCCCGCCTCGTACTACATCGACCTGCTGGCCGTCGCCTACGACGCGCTCAAGGCGGTTGACCCCAACATCATCGTGGTCGCCGGCGCGCCGACGCCCACCGCCACCAACCGCGCCGACATCGCGATTGACGATCTGATCTACTTTGACCAGATGTTCGCCAGCCCCAAGTTTTGGCAGAAGAGCGATGTCGTCGGCGCGCACTTCTCGGGCACGCTGAACCCGCCGGACACCTACGCGCCCAACGGGCCAGGCCCAGGCTGGCAGGGCAACTCGGAGTTCTACTTCACGCGCGCCGAGGAGCTGCACGCAGCACATGGTCCGCTCAGGCCACGGCGACCGCCAGGTGTGGATCACCGAGTTCGGCTGGACGACCGAAAAACGTCACGCCGGGCTACGAGTACGGCAACTACAACTCGCTGGAGGACCAGGCCAAATATATGAAGCGTGCCATCGAGCGCGGCCGCTACGACTACGCCCCGTGGGTCGGCGCGATGTTTGCCTGGAACCTGAACTTCTCGGTCACGGGCGGCAAGTCCTTCCCCGAGCAGGACGAGACCGCCGGCTTCAGCATGCTGAACTCCGACTGGAGTCCGCGGCCAGCCTACACGGCGCATCCAGAACATGCCCAAGCCATAGCTCGGCTCGCCCACATTCGTAAACTGCGGCTGCGCTATCACCTGGTAGCGCAGCCGCTCTATATATCAGGAGCTTGTGTATGCGTCAGCTAGCCCGCCGCTGGCCAATTCTCGGTCTGATCAGCGTCATGATCCTGACGGCGTGTGGCGGCAACCCCACCGCAGCGACGCCCGATCCCGACCGCGCCCAGCGCCGCCCCGACGACCAGCGCGCCGACCGCCGCGTCAAAGCCAGCGACTGTGGCGCCGCCCACGGCCAGCCCCGCGACCGTGCCGACGACCGCCGCACCGCGACCGCGGCGCCCAGACCGACCGCGCCGCCCGCCCCAACTGTCAACCCGGCCGACCAGCTACAGTACGGCGTCGTCACCCATCTTTATTACGCCGACCGCCAGCGCGTCATGGACCTAGTTGGCTTTGGCAATTTCGACTGGGTGCGCCAGCAGGTGCCGTGGAAAGACACCGAGAAAGCCGACCACACCTGCGGCTGCGAGGAGCTGGATCAGATCATTGAGGCGATCCACAGCCAAAAACAAGAAGGTGCTGCTGAGCATCGCCAAGTCGCCCGATTTCGCCACTGGCTCGCGCCACCGACAACGGCCTGCCCAAAGACCCGCAGCTGTTCGCCAACTTTGTCACCCTGCTGCTCAACCGCTACAAGGGCAAAATTCAGGCGATTGAGGTCTGGAACGAGCAGAACCTGGCGGTCGAGAACGGCGGCAACGTCACCCCGGCCGACGCCAGCCGCTATGTTGAGCTGCTGAAAGCGGCCTACACGGCGATCAAAAAGGTTGACCCCAGCGTGATCGTCGTGGCCGGCGGATTGTCCTCGACCGGCGTCAACGACCCGAGCAAAGGCGTCGATGACCTGGTGTACCTCAAAGCGATGTACGCCTACAACAATGGCGAGGTCGGCAAATACTTTGATGTGCAGGGCTTCCACCCGTCAAACACCCTCCACTCGCCCGATGAAAAATTTGGCGAGACCAAAAGCCCCGCCGGCCAGGGCTGGAGCGACCACCCGACGCATTTTTTCCGCCACATCGAGGATGTGCGCCAGGTGATGGTCGAGTCCAAGATGAGCGACCATAAAATGTGGATCACCGAGATGGGCTGGGCCACCAAGAACGAGACGCCCGGCTACGAGTACGGCAACCAGATCAGCCTGGAGCAGCAGGCCCAGTATTTGGAGGGCGCACTGTTCCGCATTCGCAACACCTACGACTATGTGGGCGCGGCATTTATCTGGAACCTGAACTTTGCTGTGACCTGGGGCGAGCAGGGCCAGCCGCTCCACGAGCAGGCCGCGTTTGGGCTGCTCAACCCGGACTGGTCGCCGCGCCCGGCCTATAGCCGCGTGCAAGGCTTTATCAGCGCCGCAAAAAGCAGCCAGCAGTAGCTAGATGTCCCTTTAAACGATGCGGCGGGCGACCTCACAGGCCGCCCGCCGCGCTGTTGATACCGCCGCTAGAGCCGCCCCTGGGTTTTGAGCTGCAGATATCGATTGATCAGCGCCACCGATAGCTGATCGGCCTGCACATCCAGCGTCAGCACGCCGGCGCGGTTGAGCGTATCCAGGATCACCTTGCGCTCGTCGAGGAGCTGCTCGGCGATGGCACGGTTATACACCGCGGTCGAGGTGGTCGCGGGCTGCTGCGCCAGGCCCAGAATATTCGGGTCGCTCATGGTCACGAGCAGCGGCACATGGTGGCGCGCCAGGCGGCCCATGTAGGCGATGATCGGCTGGGCGGCCTCCAGCGTCGGCAGGTCGGTGAACAGAATGATCAGGGCGCGGCGCTTGTTTTTGATGCCCAGGTAGCCCAGCGCCCGCCCGTAGTCGGCCTCGACCGGCTCGGACTTGAGGTTGTAGAGCAGCTCCAGCATCGCGTAGAACTGGCCGCGGCCCTTGCCGGGGCTGAGATAGACTCCGACATCATCGGCGAAGGTCAGGAGGCCGACCTGGTCGCCGCGCAGCGTCGCCACGTAGCTGACCAGCAGCGCGGTGTTAACGGCGTAGTCCAGCTTGGCCAGCTCGCCGATTGGCGGCCGCATCAGGCGCCCGGTGTCCAGCACACAGATCACATGCTGCGAGCGCTCGGTCTCGTACTCAATGGCGATGGGCTTATTGCGGCGGGCGGTCGCCTTCCAGTTGATGCGGCGGAACTCATCGTCGGTGGTGTAGTCGCGCAGCCGCTCGAACTCGGTGCCGCTGCCAAAGACTTTGGCGTTGCGCAGGCCCAGCTCGGTCAGCAGGCCCTTGCGCGCCAGCAGGTCGTACTTGCGCACATCGAGGACGTTAGGGTAGACGCGCACCGGGCCGGCAGTCGGATAGGCCGCCTGGCGCAGAAACGTGCCGAACAGCGAGCGGTAGCGCACGTTGGTAGCGCCGAACTCGTAGTCGCCGCGCTTGCAGCGGCCGCACATGGTAGCGCAGCTCGCCGCTGGCGTCGGCGGCCAGCTTGGTGGTGGCGATGAGATGCTCCGAGGGAAAGGCGTCCGGGTACTCGTCGCGGACGGTGAGGCTCAGCGCCCGCTGACTCTGGTTGGTCAGGGCGAGCACGATCAGATTATCCACGCCCAGCGACAGCTTGGACTCGTGCAGCCGCCGCACCTCCAGCTGATCCGGCCGGGGTGTCATGATCACATCGGCGATCACCAGGCCCAGCAGCACCGCAAAAAACAGCAGCGCCAGCCAGGTCAGCGGCTGGTAGACGCTGGCGCCGGCGATCACGACCGTGCCCAGCAGGAGCAGCCCCAGCAGCCGGCGCGTGGGGATCATCAGCGTGGCACCTCGACGCGCGCCAGGATGCGGTCAATGGCGCCGTCGGCCGACAAGCCCTCGATCTCGGCCTCGGGGCGCAGGATGATGCGGTGGCGATAGACTGGCTTGACCAGGAACTTCACATCGTCGGGGAGGACAAAAGTGTGGCCCTGCATGGCAGCCCAGGTTTTGGCGGCGAGCAGCAGGTTGACCGAGGCGCGCGGCGAGCCGCCCAGGATCAGCTCGGGCATCTGGCGCGAGGCGGCGGCGATGTTGGCGATGTAGCGCAGAATGCCTGGCTCGATCCGGAGCTGACGCGCCTCGGCCCGGCAGCGCGCGATGGTGTCGGGCGTAATGCGTGGACTGTAGCTCCATCGCGCCGACCGTGCGGGCATCGAAGCCCTGGTCATAGCGCCGCAGAATCTCGACCTCCACGTCCAGCGGCGGATAGTCCACGAGCGACCTTGAATAAAAAGCGGTCCAGCTGGGCCTCGGGCAGCGGGTAGGTGCCCTCGTACTCGACCGGGTTCTGGGTCGCGATCACAAAAAATGGCTCGGCCAGCTGCAGCCGGTCGCCCTCGATCGTGACCTGGCGCTCCTCCATCGCCTCCAGCAGCGCGGCCTGGGTTTTGGCTGGCGCGCGGTTGATCTCATCGGCCAGCAGAATCTGGGTGAAGATCGGCCCTTTGCGCAGCCGAAACTGGCCGCTGTTCAGCTCGTAGATGCTGGTGCCGAAAATATCGGACGGCATCAGGTCGGGCGTGAACTGCACGCGCTTGAACTCGGCCTGGACCAGCAGCGCGACCGTTTTGGCCATCAGCGTCTTGGCGGTGCCAGGCACGCCCTCCAGCAGCACATGGCCGCCGCTCAGCAGCGCGATCAGCAGATGATTGAAAGCGTCCTCTTGACCGACCAACACTTTGCCGGCCTCGCGCCGAATATGCTCGGCGACTTGCTGCACCAACATGCTTGCTCCCATTATTTAAAACGTCGAGGTCGGCGCGGCCGGCCCGGCCGACCAGGCGCCGATGCGCTGCTCCAGGTCGCCGCCGTCGCGCTCGGCGCGCAGCCGCAGAAACAGCAGCGCCATCCAGATCGGCAGCGGCGGCGCCAGGAAAATCAGCGAGGCCGAGGTAACGAGGCTGAACAGCACCGCCTGGACCGGCTGCGAGGGGTTGAGGTTCAGCGTCCGCAGCACGAGCGCGCCGACGCCCAGCAGCACGCCGGCGTAGGCCGCAACGACAACCGTGAGGATCGCGCCGGCGGCCAGAAAGCATGCGACTGTGCGGCCCAGCCGGTAGGTCAGCAGATCATTGCTGCGGCTCATCGCGGCGCTAAACTTCTGATCCTCCAGCGCAAAAGCCTGCACCGAGTACACCGCCGCAATATACAGTGCTGCGATGGCGAACAGGTAGCCCAGCCCCGAGACGCCGACGAGCAGCACCGACAGCGGCGCGAACGACGAACTGCCGCCGAGCGACAGCATGCCCAGGCCACCGAGCGGCACCAGCCCGACGCACAGGCAGACAAAACCGCCGGCGCCAAACACAATCGCCGCCACGGTGGTAAACATCGCGGTGTAGCAGCCCATCCCGAGCAGCCGACGGGGCCGCAGCCGGGTCGCGGCCCGCAGGTCGGGCTCGCCGCCCTGCACCACCTGTAGCGTCAGCCGCGACAGCGCCGACAGCGTAAAGAGCGTCAGCAGATAGGTAAACGGCGCGATCAGCAGCACGATTAGCGCCTGCCAGCCGGAGCCGAGCAGCGCGACCGCGGCGACGTTGGCGCCGGAGGACAGGATCGCCGACGGCACAAAACCGAGCGCCGCCAGCAAAATAAACGGGCGGAGGTTGCGACGATAGATGCGCAGCCCATCGTCGAGCACATCGATCACCCACGGCAGCGAGCGGGTCTTATTCATCGGGTTCGTCCTTTCCGGTCAGTCAGCTCATCGGCGGCCTGGGCCAGCGTGACCAGCTGCTCCTCGGTCAGCTTGGGGCGGCGAAACTGCTCCAGCAGCCGCGCGACCTGCAGCCGCTGCTCGGCGCTGAGATTGCCCCAGCGCTCCAGGTCCTCCAAAAACTGCGCATCGTCGGCGGCCGGCACGAAGCCGTGCGGTTGCGCCAGGCGCCGCTTCAGCATGGCCACATAATGATCGGCGATGTCGCGGCGCTTGCCGGCCCGCCGAAATAGGCTCGCCATCGAGGTGACATACTCGGCCGAGGAGCGGCGCGCGACCTCCTGGCGCACGACCAGCGGCCGGCCCAGACGGCGCCCGCTAAGGGCCAGGTACAGCGCGGTGACGAGGCCGGCATACAGCAGCGACCAGCCCCACCACGAGCGCGTCGCCGCCTGGCCCACGGTTGGCTTGGTACGAAAGCCGTGATGGTACTCGTCAAACAGCACCATGCCATTTTTTGGCACGCGCGCCAGCAGGTTGAGCAGCAGCGGCCCGCTGCCCGGCTGCTGAAGCCCGAGGTTGGTGAACGGCGCGGCGCTGACGCCCAGCAGGACGTAGCCGCGGTCCAGCTGGCGGCCGACCAGCGCCGGGCCATAGCGCGTCTCCAGCAGCGTGACGTAGCCCGGCTCGCTCAGCTGATCGCCAGATTGGTCTGGACCTCGACGCTGGTGACGACCGGGTTGGTCAGCAGCGGCTGGCTGGCGGTGGCCCGCTCGGCCGGCGGCAGATCATCGGTCGTCGAGATGGTGACGCCGGCGCCCAGGCCAGCCCACAGCGGGTCGGGGTTGAAGTTGGCGGTCGGCCGCTCGGCCACGAGGATCAGCGTACCGCCGGCGCGCACCCAGGCCAGGATCGAGTCGCGCTCGTCATCGCTGACCGCGACCCGCTCGGGCGCGAGCATCAGCAGCGCGTCGGTCGCCGGCGGAATAGTCCAGTCGGTGTACTCCAGGTTTTCGCTGCGATACCCGAGCGCGCGCAGCCACAGCTGGAGGCCCAGCGCGCCCTCGTCGCCTTTGGAGTGCGTCGAGCCGCGCTGACCTTCGTCGCTGGGGGCGTTGCGGCCGGGGCCGTAGACCGTGAACGCGATCAGGATGCCAAACAGCGCTAGGATCAGCCCGACATCACGGAAGCGCCTCATGGCCGCCCCTGCTGCGCGCGCAAGGCAGCGATCTGCTGCTCGTAGGTGGTGAACTCGGCGGCGTCGAGCGGCTGCTTGCCGTACCATACGCTGTCAAAGGTCTCGACAATCGGCGCGAGCTGCGTCCGCAGCGGCTGGCCGGTCAGCTGCTGGAGATATTCGCGGTTGGTCAGCGAGCGGTCGTAGCGCAGCAGGCGGCGCTCGTGGAGATGGAGCAGCGAGGCGAGATACAGGTAGCGCACGGCGACCCGGTGATCACCAACCTGCGCCTCAGTCTGCGCTTTCGCCAGCGCCTCGGTGGAGGTCAGCTCCTCGCCGTCGTCGACCACCGTCTTACGAACTTTGGCCTCGCGCACAATGCTGCCGCGGACGCTGCGCACGGCGTACCACAGCAGCGCGAGCACCAGCGCGATCCCGATCATTAGCAGCAGCGTGCCGAGGCCGGAGATGCCGGGTGCGCTCGTGGTGGGCGTTGGGATTGATGGTATGGGCCGCGGCGGGTTGGGGCGCGGCGCCGAGCGAAACAGGTTGCCGATGGCCCGAAAAAAGCGCTCGATGGCGCTACCAACGCCGCGCCAGAAGCTGGTCCAAGCCGACGGCACCTCGCGATCTTTGAAGGGCGGCACCTGAAATACCCCGTCGAGCTTGGCCAGCGCCGCCGGGTCGGGGTCGGTGCGCGGCTGGCCAAAGGCATCCAGGATCGCGCCCAGCCGCGCCGTGATCAGCTGATAGTCGGGCGGCTCCTGGGCGAGCGCGGCTTGCAGCCAGCTGTTATTGACCGGCAGCGGAGTCGCATCGGGCAGCTGCACGCTGGTCACCGCCAGCAGCTGCGTGGCGATTTGGTCCAGGCCAATCCGGTCTGCGCGCTGGGCAGCGGCGTAGGCCTCCGCCACCTGCTGGCGGTATTGCTCCAGCGTCACAGGCGCGGCCTGGACGCGGGCCGGCCGGCCGAGGAGCAGGAGCAGGGTGAGAGCAATCAAAAGCGAGCGACGCATAGCAATCCTAGACACAGAGTGTGGGCGATTATAGCAGATTACGTTGCGCGCCGAGGGTACGTTGCAGCCGCAGCGATCCGGCGACGCAGCCAGCTTAAGCTATGGGCGTAGTGGGAAGCAGCTCGACAATTAGCCTTTTGGCGCACACGCGCGGCTTTTATCAGCATCTATAATAGCAATACCCCCAGTTTTGTAGGAGGACGTATGCGCACCGAACGTTCGCTTCGGCTCACCCGCCGCCGGCTGCTATCCCTGCTGGCATCTGGCTCACTGCTGGCCGCCTGCGGCGGCGGCACGACTGCTCAAACCCCCACGACCGCGCCCGCCACCGCGCCCGCCACCGTCGCAGCCACCACGGCGCCCCCTACCGCCGTCGCCACCGCTGTGCCGGCCGCCACCAAAGAGCTGCCGGTCCCGACCGTCGAGGCCCCCAAAGCGCCGACCGAGGCCCCGACCAAAGCCCCGCCAACCGCCGAGGCCACCGTCGAGGTCACGGCTGAGGCCAGCAACAATGCAACCACCGCGCCGGCGATGACCGGCAGCGGCGAGCCGGGCATGGCCTGCCTGGCCAGCACTGGCTTCGGCGTCTCATGCCTGGGCGAGGACGGCTGGGAAGGCTTCACATCGGATAATTCCAAGCTGGGCGGCGACTACATTGGCGCGCTCGCCGTCTGCCCCGACAATAGCGTCCTAGCGGCCGAATCGTCGGGCCTGAGCCGCTTCGATGGCAAAAAGTGGACCGGCATCACCAGTTGGGGTAGCGAAAGCGCCGAGGCAGTGGCCTGCGACAAGGACAATAATATCTGGGTCGCGCACTTCAAGGGCGTCAGCTTCTTCGATGGCAAAAAGTGGACGCGCTACGAGGCCGCCAAAATCTCCGACGGCTCGGACAACGAGCTGGTCTATGATGTCGACGTGTCGCCGAAGGGCGAGGTGTGGGCGCTGACGCCCAAGACCGCCGCGCTGTTCGATGGCAAAGAGTGGAAAGTTTTCAAAAAGGGCGAGGGCTTCGACGAGGAGTACTTCTTCAACGATGATGGCCTGGCGCTCGACAGCAAGGGCAACCCGTGGGTGGCGACCAGCAGCGGCCTGCTGAGCTACGAGGATGGCAAGTGGACCAGCTACGACAGCGGCGACTTTTTCACCGTCGAGACGGTCGCGATTGACCAGCAGGATCACGTCTGGATCGGCACCTACAGCGACGGCGTCGTAGTCTTCGATGGCAAGAGCTGGGAGACCAAAGACATCAAGAGCGACAAGCTGAGCAGCAACCACATCCAGGCGATCAGGTTTGATCAGCAGGGCCGGGCGTGGGTTGGGACGGGCTGGGGCCTGAATGTCTACGACGGCCAAACGTGGCAAGCCTACCACATGAGCACCGCCGACCTCAGCGACGAGGATATCAGCGACATCGCCGTGCTCAGCGCCGGGCCGGCGCTGCCCAAGCTAGCTGAGAAAAAGCCCGGCACACTAAGCGGCACCGTAGTCAAAGAGGACAAGACCCCGCTGGCCGAGGCCGCGGTCGAGGTCTGCGTCGAGCCGCTGGGCTTTACCTTCGACGGCGACACCCCGTGCTCGGAGCAGCCGTATATGAAGTCCGGCAAGACGAATGACAAGGGCGAGTTTACGATCAGCGACCTGCCGCCCGGCCGCTACATCGTCACGATGGAGACCGACAAGGGCAAGTGGGCGCAGCTGACCGGCGAGTTCAGCTTTGGCGAGCGGGTTGAGGTCACGAGCGACAACGACACCGACCTCGGAACGCTGACCATTAAGCCCAAGAAGGAGTAGGCCGAAAGTCGCAACTAAACCTAGCAGCTAAACGTAGAGGGGTGTATAGAGCAAAGGCTCGTATGCACCCCTCAATCTTTAATCTGTGGTGTGATCTGGCGCTGTGCGGCGTGATGCTGGTGATCGTGGCCGCCGCGCTGCTGTACGCGGTTGCGGCGGTGCAGGCGGCGGGTCGCCAGGCCGACCACGAGCACGGCGCGCGCGTGGACGCGATGCAGGCGGCGCGGCGCGCGGCGGCCAACGAGCGCGGGCGCCGCTAGCCCCCGACGTTCTCCAGTCGCCCGTAGTACGCTCTGGTCTCATAGGCCAGCTCGACCTGGCCGTCGGCCTGATAGCGATCAAACAGCTCGCGCAGCGCCGTGAGCATCGGCGCGTGCTGCGGGTGGCCGGCGGCGGGCGCGTAGGACGACGACAAGAGCCGCCCGGCCAGGCCCTCGAAGTCAAAGCGCTGCACATTCGGCGCGGTCAGCAGCGCCAGATCGGTGCCAAACGCGGCCGCCAGATCGTCAGCGCCGACGTTGCGGTGGTTGACCTGCACGTAGTCTGAGCTGTAGCGCGCGATTAGCGCATCGTACTCGGCCAGAAATGGCGAGTCGTCGCGGCGGGCGTTCCAGACCAGCGCGACCCAGCCGCCCGGCTCGGCGATGCGGCGAAATTCGCGGCTGGCGGCGGTGGCGTCGAACCAGTGCCAGGCCTGGGCCGCGGTGACGCAGGCCACGGTCGCCTCGGGCAGCGTCGTGTCCTCAGCGGTCGCCGCGACGCTGTGAAAGCCTGGCTGCGACGCAAGCGCAGCCTCGGCGGCGGCGCGCATCGCGGCGTTCGGCTCGACGGCGTAGACCGAAAACCCACGCTCCAGCCACAGCTTGCTCCAGATGCCGGTGCCGGCGCCAATGTCAGCAACCGTGGCCCCCGGCGCGAGGCCGCAGGCGGCGATCAGCGCGTCCACGAGCGCGGGCGGATAGCTCGGGCGATAGCGCACATAGTCAGCGACGCGGGTGGTAAAGCGCGTAGTTGAGTCGGTCATAGCGTTGCTCCTCGTAGCGGCGCGGCCCACGCGGCCGGCACGACGCCGGCGTAGTCCACCGTGGCGGCGCCGACAAACTGCGCCAGCCCAGCAAGCGCCGCGCCAACCGCCGCGCCCGTCGCCGGGTCATCGGGAGCGCCCGGCTCGGCGTAGAGTGCCTTGACCACCAGGCGGCTGGCCTTGCGGTCCACCGCGGCATCAACGCGGCCGATCAGTGTGTCGCCGTGGAGGATCGGCAGCACATAGTAGCCGTACTGGCGCTGCGCGGCCGGCACGTAGATCTCGATGCGGAAGCGAAAATCCCACACCAGCTCGGTGCGCTGGCGGTCGCAGATCAGGTTGTCGAAGGGCGACAGCAGCGTGGTGCGCGTCGCCCACCCGCCGGTGCGCAGCCTCTCCAGGAGCGGCAGCGTGTCGCGGTGCACCAGCCAGCCGCCGCCCCAGCCCGCCCCGGCCGCCGCGATTTTCACTGGCAGCACCTCGCCCTCAGCGACCAGCTCTTTGATCACTGCCGCCAGCGCCGGATAGCGGCCGCGGGTAAAGTGCAGCCGAATCTGCTGCGGCCGCGCAACGCCCAGCGCCCGCAGTGCGTGTGCTGCCGCCCGCCGCACCACCTCGCGCTCGCTCAGCTCGTCGCGCGGCGTCCACGGCGGCAGGCAGCGGTCGGCCACATCCCAGCGGCGGTGGGTGCCCTGCCGGTCGGCCACCATGATCTCGCCGCCAAACCATAGATGGTCGAGCATCCGGTGAAGCACGCGGCCGCTTGACCAGCGGCTGTCGCGCCGCGGCGCCTGATCCAGATCAACCAGCTCCTGCGCCAGCAGCGGCCCGGCACTGCCTAGCCGCTCCAAGATCGCCGCGCGCAGCTCGGCGTGCTCGGTCAGCCAGTCGTGCTGCCGGCTGGCCCAGACGCTGCTGCCGTCCAGGTAGCCGCGCATCATCCAGGCATGAATCTGATAGTCCTCGGTCAGGACCAGCGACGCGCAGTGTGCCCAGTACTCAAACAGCGTCCGCTCGGCCAGCAGCTCCTCCAGCAGCGCGGGATCGAACTGGCCCAGCCGGCTCCACAGCACCAGCAGCTGGGTGCGCGCCACCACACTGATCGGGTCAAGCTGGAGGCAGCGCAGCTGGCGCACAATGTCCAGCACCGCGGCCCGGTCGGCGACGGGCGGCGGCCCGGCCAACCGCTGGCTCGTCACGGCCAGCCGCCGCACCTCGGCGGGCGTCAGACTCAGCTTGGCCCCCACTAGCGGCGCTCCGCGGCGACCCACTGCTCCAGCAGCGATGGGTAGATCTGGTCGCGCAGCAGCGTGCCAAAGCGCTCAACTTTATCGCCCTGCGCCAGCCAGTCGCTCATCATCCGCTCGCCGTAGAAGTAGGTGAAGATGTAGGCCCGCCACAGTGGCGACGTGATAAACCGCAGCCGCTGGCGGGCGCGCTCCTCAGTCGTCAGGCCGTAGCGCATGAGGTACTGCACCACCTCCTCGGCCGGCCGGCCCTCGTTGTGGAGCAGCAGCGCCGCGTTGCCGCCGACGCCGGCCAGCGCGCCGAGCGCCCGCCCGATGCGCCCCTCGCGCACGGGGTCGCCGCTGATGCCGGCCAGCGGATACAGCGTCTCGACCTGCCAGCGCTCCAGCTCGCCGGGCGCAAAAATCACCTGCTGGCCGCTGTTGGCGATGCCCTCCGACATCACACACTCGGGCGCGTTGAGCAGCATGATGCTGTACTCGGCGTAGCCGCGCTCGCCAAACAGCCCGGCCTCTTTCAAGGCGTGCTCGGTGTGGTGGCCGGGGTAGGCCTCGTGGGCGACCAGCCCAGTCAGCGCGTTGATCTGCACCGGCAGGTCGGTGTTGATGTCCACGCCCGAGCAGTAGCCGCCGTAGTACCAGTTGTAGCCGCTCCACGGCTGGTCGCTCACCAGCCGAAACTCGACCGCCTCGCCAGCCGGCAGCGGGTAGAGCGCCAGCGTGCGCCGCCGCACCTCGTCTACCACGATCTCAAGCAGCTGCGGCACGAGCGCGGTCGGCACCTCGAACTGCTTGCGCCAGGCGACGACGCGGTCCTGGATCGGGCCGTTGCCGGGCAGCAGCGTCGCCAGCTCCTCGTGGGCCGCGGCGAACTCAGCCTCGGGGATCGGCTGCGGGTTGATGTCGAAGGCGCGGCGAATCTCCTCGCGGTAGGGCAGCTGCTCGCCGGCGACGCTGCGGCAGGTGGTGATCATCGCCTGGACCTGCTTGGCCAAGTAGGTGCGGCGCCGGGCATCGTAGTCAGTGTCGCCCAGCGCGTCGCCGAGCGCCTCGGCCTGCGCCACGAGTTCGTTGGGCGGCAGCGGCGGCGCGGCCAGCGTGGCGTCGCGGAGTTCAGTGGGGCCGCTGTAGGCGTCAACGTAGCCATCAATGTGCTGGTGAATGCGGTAGGCTAGGCGGATATAGTCCTGGCCCCAGCGGTCAAGTGCGGGCATGGTCGCTCCTTTGTTATGTCGAGCTACTCGGGGAGCAGCAGCAGCTTGCCAGTGGTACCGCGGCCCTCTAGCTGGCCGTGGGCCGCGGCGGCCTCACGCAGCGGGTAGCTGCGGTCGATCCGCAGCGTGAGCTGGCCGTCGGCCACCCAGCGGAATACGTCGCCGGCGCGCTGTAGTAGCTCGCTACGCTCGGCCGCGTAGTGGAACAGGCTCGGGCGGGTCAGAAACAGCGAGCCTTTGGCGTTGAGAATCGCGGGGTCGAACGGCGGCACCGGGCCGCTGGACTGACCAAACAGCACCATGTAGCCGCGTGGCCGCAGCGAGTTCAGGCTTTGCTCAAACGTCGTTTTGCCAACGGAGTCATAGACCGCGTGGACGCCAGCGCCGTCGGTGATGCGCGCAATTTCGGTGGCAAAATCCTGCTCGGTGTAGCGGATCACATGGTCCACACCGGCGGCCCGCGCCAGCTCGGCCTTCTCAGCGGTCGAGACCGTGCCGAACACCTCGGCGCCGCGCAGCTTGGCCATCTGGACCAGCAGCTGGCCGGTGCCGCCGGCCGCAGCGTGGACCAGCACGCGGTCGCCAGGCTGGATCGGGTAGCTGCTGTGGCTGAGGTAGTGGGCAGTCATGGCCTGGAGCAACGTCGCGGCGTGGGCCAGCTCAATGCCAGCCGGGACCGGCACCAGCTTGCTCGCCGGCACCACCGCGTACTCGGCGTAGGCCCCGAGGTGCGAGGCATAGGCCACGCGGTCGCCCACCGCCAGCTCGGTGACGCCGGCGCCCAGCGCCGCGACCGTCCCGGCGGCCTCCATGCCCGGCGTGAATGGCGCCGGCAGCGGATACAGCCCGGTGCGATGGTAGACATCGATGAAGTTTACCCCGGCTGCCGCGATCTTGATCAGCACCTCGCCGGCCGCCGGCTCAGGCGTCGCGACCTCCTCGTAGCGCAGCGCGGTGACATCGCCCGGCGCGTGGACTCGAATTGCATACATTCTTGCGCATCCTTTGCTATACTGCCAGCGCGATAGCTCCAGCGTGCCGGTATTGTAGACTTTTTTCGCGGCTGCGACACTCTACTACCGATGGTGGTATGATGCGCACACCGCAAGGAGATGGGTAATGGCTACTATCTTGGTCGCTGACGACGACAAGATTGCCCGTGAGATTTTGCATACGATTCTGAGCCGCGCCGGCCACGAGGTGATCACGGCCACCAACGGTCAAGAGGCGATTGAGCAGGCCCAGCAGACGCGGCCGGATGTGATCTTGATGGACCTGACGATGCCGATCCTGATGGGCTGGCAGGCGACCGAGCGGATCAAGTCGCAGACCGAGCTAGCCCATATTCCAATCATTGCATTTACCGCGTATGGCCTGGGCAGCGAGCTGGACCGCGCCTTCCGGGCCGGCTGCAGCGATTTTCTGTCCAAGCCGGTCGACGAAGATCTGGTCCTGAGCACAATCCAGGCCTGCCTCACGCCGACGGACTAGCGACCTCAATATACGCAGCCGGCACCGCGTCGGTCAGCCAGACACCGTTGGCGGCGCAGAAAAACTGGTAGCCGTCGGCGTACATGCGCCCGGCCGCGACCGCCAGGACCACCGGCCGGCCGTGGCGCGCCCCGACCGCGCGAGCCGTCGCCGTGTCAGGCGAGAGATGCACCTGCTGGCGGCTCATCGGCAGAATACCGCCGGCCAGAATCGCGGCGACGCTGGCCGCGGCGGTGCCGTGGTAGAGCAGCGCGGGCGGCGCCGACGGCGGCAGTTCCAGGTCCACCGCCACGCTATGGCCCTGGTTGGCGCGGATGCGCTCGCCGCTCGCATCGAATGCAAAGCGCTGCTTGGGGCTGCGCACCACGACCTCATCGAGCTCGGCGTGGCTGACTTTGAAATTGCGCTGGGCGCACGCCGCCAGCAGCGCCTCCACTCCGACCCAGCCGCCCGGCTCCAGCGTCAAGCCCAGCGCCTCAGGGCTATGGCGCAGGTGCTTGCTCAAATATTTGCTAATCTTCGTCATCCGCTCTTCATCCAGCATGGTGCCCTCCTTGTCGCCCATAGCATACCAAGATTGCCTCTACCCGCCGGCACCCCGCCATGCTAGAATGGCGCATCCCAACTACCGACCCGCGTACCACAGGAGACACTCAATGGCGATCACCAAAGTCCCCATGACCCGCCCAAGCTACGAGAAGGGCAACAACCGGCAGATTCGGATGGTCGTGCTGCACGCCACCGCCGGCAAGTACGCCGGCGACTACAACTGGCTCAAGCAGGGCGGCGGCGTGGTCGGCGGCAAAGATAACCCGGTCTCGATCCACTACTACATTGATAAAAAGGGCAACGTCACCCAGATGGTCGACGACGCCGATATTGCCTGGCAGGCCGGCGTGAGCCAGTGGACCGTGGATGGCAAGGCCGTCAGCGGCTGCAACCCGATCTCGGTCGGCCTGGAGCTGGAGAATCTGAACACCGGCCGCGACCCCTACCCGCAGGCGCAGTACGACGCGACCCTGGCGCTGACCAAGCAGCTGGTCGCCAAGTACAACATCCCGCGCAACCAGCTGGTCCGGCACCTCGACATCTCGCCCGGCCGCAAGACCGACCCGGCCGGCTTTCCGTGGGCCAAGTTTGTCAGCGAGGTCTATGCGCCCGTCGCCACGCCGGTGGCCGGCGAGACGCCCACGCCCGCGCCGCTGCCCGCCGACCAGCAGCTGCGGCTGTTCCTGATCGACCTGGCCTACCGCGCCGCCGCCAGCAGCGCACCGCCCGGCTGGCCGCTGCTCAAAGCCACAGTCTCGCGCACGACCGGCATGCCGATCGCGATCCTGTCCACCGCCAGCACCCAGGGCGACAGCGACAGCGAGAGCGACCCGACCCGCCCGCTGGTGCTCGCGGGCCAGCCTGCGCTGCTGGTCGAGGCCTATGGCCGCGATCTGTACTATGCGCCGGCCGACGCGCCCAGCAATGTCCAGCGCCTCAGCGAGACGCCCGCCGGCACGCTGCGTGACGCGCTGCTCGCGGCGCTGTTCAAGCAGGTTGACCCGGCGCAGGGCTTTCACAGCGACTGGGCCTTTCACCAGGCCTTCATCGCCAGCCCCGCGGCGGTCGGCGTGCCGCTCGGCCCTAACCACAAGGTCGCCGGTCAGACCACGAGCGGCCAGCAGTATGTCTGCCAGCATTTTGCGGTCGACACGCTGTGCTCGCCGGTCAACCAGTGGAGCAAGGTGATCAAGCTCAGCGATCTGACCCGCGATATGTACAGCGGCGACCCGCACACCGCCGAGGAAAAAGAGCTGCGCGCGCTGCTGCTCAATGATCTCTACCAGGTCCGCACCGGCCGGGCCTTCGATGGCACAGCGCTGTTCTGCCGCTATGCGATCATGAATAATCTGGGCGCACCCACCGCCGCCGCCGAGGTCCAGACGCTGGAGGGCCGCAAGCTCGTCGCAATGCCCTACGCCCTCGACGTGCTGTACTGCCGCATCCCGGCCGACGGCCGCTGGGAAGGCATCGCCGTCGGCGTGCTCGATGCCGCCGACGAGGCCGGGCTGGCCAAGCTCACCTCAATGCTGACCGTCGCCAGCCTGGAGCAGGACGCCGCGCAGGGTCCCGGCGTCCTCGGCATCGAGCTGACCGCCGACGAGGTACTGCCGGAGCAGACCTATAGCGGCGGCGTGCTGGGCGAGACCAGCGCCGCGCCGCACATCACCGACCTGACGGTGTTCGGCAGCGCTGCCAGCGAGGCCCGCGGCGACGCCACGATTCAGATGCTCGTGGTCTTCCCGAGCGCCGGCAAGGCCAACGTGGACCTGGCCGCGATGGGCCAGCCCGACGCTGCCACGACCTACCACTACTACGTCGGCACCGACGGCGCGATCACCAAGCTGGTGGACGAGGAGCTGGCCGCCCGCGCCGCGACCGGCGCGCGCTGGGGCAATGAGACCAACGTCAACGGCATCGCCGTCGCCGTCGGCGTCGAGGGCGCGGCGCTCGGCGAGATCGCGGCCGATAGCCCGCAGGCCACGTCGGTCCGCTGGCTGATGGCCGACATCGCCAGCCGCTACAGTCTGCGCCGCGACCAGATCATCCAGTCGGCTGACCTGGTGACGCGCATGGGTGGCGCCTGGGATTCGCTGCTGCCCGCCGAGTAAGCCCCGCCTTAAACGCCAGCCGCCCGCCGCCAACACATGGCGACGGGCGGTTTTGGTTGGGCCGAGCGAAGTTAGCTCTGCACCTCAGCGACACTGGCATTGAGTGACGGCGGCTGTAAGCGCAAGTTATACCAGAGCAGCAGCGCGATCAGAATATTGCCGAGGAACTGGATTGGCAGTGCCCAATACACCGACACGAGCGATGAGAAGTCGAATATCAGGAGCCACAGCGGTAGCAGCAGCGCATAGCCAGTGGCGCAGCCAAACAAGATGTAGCTGTAGAGTGGCAGCAGCCAACATCTTGGCCGAGGACAATGAATTGACGATCGCAGCATCCACTTCCAAAAACCCAGCTCTAGCACTGAGCGAACCATAGCAACCGATAGCAGCCCCGCAAGCACCTTGATCAAGCCCTGGCGCTCAATCATGGAGCCGCTGAATCCCGAAGGTCGATCCCACACGACAATTGCAAGTGGGATGGCTACGAGGTGCTGGGCAATCGCAATCGGCCAATATATAGAGCGAAGATGGCGGATGCTCGGCGGGGTGGTCGATCTGGTTTGCATAGCTGATCTCCTTAATAAATATTGCTGAATATCGGCGACGATTTATGCTGAGCGAGCGGCGCGGTCAAGGCCACGGGTGCTGACCCACAGCACCGCCAGATTGCCGAGCAGGTGCGTCGGCAAGAGCCAGTAGATGGCAGCCAGAACGCCGAAGACCGAAAGCGCCAAGCACAGCGGCAGGCACAGCAGTGCAGCGAGGCCCACGCCGAACACTGCGTACAGCGTCGCCGGCACCGCCCACATGGCGCGCTTGCGGGGCTGCGTCGCCCAGCCAAGCAGGCGATGGGTCGCGCGGTACTCCAGGAGCAGCCGCAGCGCGCCGAGGAACAGCATGAGCACAATGGTCGCGGGGCGAGCGGCGGGGGCGATGGGGAAGGCGCCGCTGAGCGCCGGCGAATTCCAGATGGCGACGGTCAGCGGGGCGGCCAGGGCATGCTGGAGGACAGCAATCGGCAAGTAGCAGCGGTTGAGGCGGCGCAGGGCGATCTCGGTGCGGTTCATGGTAGCTCCTTGATGGTTGATTGCACCACCATACAGAGCCGCCACGGTCGCCGCAACGCATCACGATACAACGTCGCCCACATAGTCGGCTGTTGCTTCAATTCGGTCACCAATCAGCTAAGCATTCAGGCCCCTCAGGGCTGTCGACTCGGCCGGCTTGCCGAACCTGATGTGAGCAAGATAGCCAGGAAAACCGCCGGCTGCGGCGGTCGTGCTGGTCTGTAGGATTTTGGAAGTGGCGATAGACGAACTGGACATTCAGCAGGCAGGTCTGCATTGGCGGGATCACTGGGGTCAATGTGGTAGCGTAGATGCACAGCTTCTCTCAGGTGTGCGCTGCTGCAACACCGTGATCTGACACGAGGATAGCTGCTTGTGTATACACTTCGCCGGAGCTACACACCAGCCCTGGTGCTTAAGTCCGCTACTCAACAGCTGTATAGGAGGCTGTGGTATTATCGCTGCCACCGGCAAGTATCGCCGCATTTGGCCAGCGCGCAATGCCGAGCATGCGAACCCGACCCGTCATTGCCAACCGCGCCAGCGTAATGGGCGAGACCAGCAACAGCCATGTTCTTTCATCTGGGTTTGGCAAAGATATTGTCTGCCTTAAATCTATAGAAAATAGGAAACCTATTATGCGTCGCTTCACCATCCTGTTGATGAGTATTCTGCTCGTAAGTGGCATAGCTACATCCTTATCGGCACACGTCGCTCCTTCGACATCACTTTCATCATCACCGTATCTATCACCGCGCCCCAATGCACAGCTTGTTTCTCCGGCTACAACTATTGTCCGACGGGACGATACAAACGCAGCATCCACACTACGGTTTCATGTGGTTGGGAGTATTAGTGGAGTCCACAGCGGACAAACGGTGATTGCAGATGACCACCAGACCGTCAGCTTTCGGCCAGACCAACCGTTCGCATTCGGTGAAACCGTCACGGTTGAGAGTCAGGCTGCCTCGACATTTTTCTCACCTGCGCGGGTTCAGCCGGTGACGTATACATTTACGATTTCGTGCAGCTCCTGGACCACAGACAGCACCTGGATTGTTGCAATATTCGTCTGAGCCGTATTCAGAGCCACCGCAGCAAGCCAGCCCGGCCCCGGCCCGCAACGCCACGGCTATGACCCTGACGTTGCCAGCGGACTTTCCTCATCTAGTAGCGCATGTGATCACGCCGCAAGTCAGTCAAGATTCCCTGTTTGTATCACCTTTTCTATTCCCGCCGTCACTAGGAACACGCTACCTATTGATCTTAGATAATGCTGGTCAGCCAATTTACTATCGGCGTTTTCCCAATATTTTCTATGCGGTGGACTTCAAACTACAGTCAAACGGAATGCTCACCTACTTTGATGCGGCATCTCAGGTTTTTCACGCCCTGGACACAAGCTATACCGAGGTAAAAACCTACCGCGCAGGCAATGGATATGTCACTGACCTTCATGATCTCCAAGTCCTACCAAATGGACATGCGCTGATTATGATCTATGATCCGCAACGTGTTGACATGAGCAAGGTCGTTCCAGGTGGCGATCCCAATGCAACCGTCATCGGACTGGTGCTCCAGGAACTGGATACTAGAGGCCAAGTGGTCTTCGAATGGCGTAGCTGGGATCATTTTCAAATCACCGATACCTATGAATCACTTACAGCAACAACGATCGATTATTCGCATGGCAATGCTGTGCATATGGATACGGATGGCAACATTTTGCTGTCAAGCCGTCACATGAGCGAGATTACGAAAATCAACCGCGCTACCGGCGACATTATGTGGCGGTTAGGCGGTAAGAATAGTGACTTCACATTTACCAATACCCAACCGTTTGTCTATCAGCATGACATCCGGCGCTTACCCAATGGTAATGTGTCCCTCTTTGACAATCGGACGGGGCAGGGACCGCAATATTCGCGTGGCATAGAATTGAGTCTTGATCTCGCTGCCATGACAGCAACGCTGGTCAAGGACTATCGTAATGCTCCCGATACATATAGTGTAGCAATGGGCAGTAACCAGCTGTTATCAAACGGCAACCGCCTGATTGGTTGGGGAGCGTCAAACACAACCATGGTGACCGAGTTTGCCCCGGATGGCACGAAGGTATTCGAATTGCTACCGACCGTCGAGTTACCATTGTCTAGCTACCGGGCCTTCCGTTTCCCATGGCATGCGACACCGGCCTGGCCACCGACCGTTGTCGTACAAGCTCAAACTGGCGCTACTCAGCTAAACTACAGCTGGAATGGAGCAACTGAGGTTGCAGCCTACCACATCTATGGTGGACCTACCCCTACATCCATGACCTTACTTATGATCCAGGCAAAGACAGGTTTTGAAGACACTTCTAGCATCCCGGAGACCAGCCCGCCCACCTGTTTTTACCAGGTCGTTCCCGTGGATACAAGCGGCAAGACGTTGCGGGCAAGCGATGTCGTCGTCAACCCAATTTCAGCGTGCCAGACGATCGCTACGGCCACGAGTGTTGCTGCCACCGCGACGGCAGGTACTGAACACACTGCGACCAGCATTGCTGCTACAGCAACCGCAGGCAACCAGCAAACGGCAACCGCGGTTGCTGCTACCGCTACCATAGCTAGTGCTCATCAAACGGCGACCGCAAGTGCGGCGACTGCTACCGCTGCCAGCCAGCACACTGCGACCACTACGGTCACGCCAGCAACGCCTGCACCAACCGCCAGCCCGACTGCGACCACTACGGTCACGCCAGCAACGCCTGCACCAACCACTAGCCCGATCGCATCTCCAACGAGGGTCGCAGAACCTAAAGCTATCTATCTACCAAGTCTGCTCCGATAGTGCCACGAGGCAGGCTCATTCGTTCGCAGAAGCCTACCCATAACTCCACCAAGAATACAGGCTGACTTAAAACGGTGTAGGTGCTGGAGCATGGTTGCATCCTCGCAAATGACCAACCGCCAGCCCATCATCGATCCATCCCGCCGCTCGCGTGCCTGCATGCGCTTGCCGAGCAAGCCATAAACAGCGGCAAAATTGGACTACGTAACGGCCCTGGTGGGGCTGTGCCGGGCTGCGCTGATATTGCCGCGGCTGCTATAATCGCGGGGCGTTTTTCAAAGAAAGCGACCCTATGTTTGCCTTTGCCATGCTCATTGTGCGCCGCAGCCTGCGCAACGCCCCGCTCACCGCCGCCGTCCTCATCGGCCTGCTGGTGCTCGTCACGCTGCTGGTCGCCGCCCCGCTCTACACCACCGCGCTGGCCGACGTGGGCCTGCGCGCGACGCTGGCGGACGCCCCACTCGACCAGCGGAGCGTCCGCATCCGGCTGCCAGTTGACGAACTGAGCGAGGCCCGCCACCGCGAGCAGAGCGCCGCGATCACCGCGGCCGGCGGCGCGGCGGCCTGGCTGAAGCCCGGCCTGCTTAGCGCCGTGCGCACCAAGCGCCTCGTGCTGCCCGGCGGCGACACAACCCGGCGGGTCACGCTGGTCGAGGCCGACACCGCGCTGGAGAATCTGCGGGTCGTCGAGGGTCGGCTGCCGCAAAGCACCGCCGCTGGCGCGGCCGTCGAGGTGGCACTGGGCACCAACGCCGCCGAGCAGTTTGCGGTGGCGGTCGGTGACACGCTGCCACTGGCCGAGCGCGACGGCGGCGACCCGCTGGTGCCGATCACCGTCGTCGGGCTGGTCGAGCCGGCCGACGCGCAGGCAACCTTCTGGCAAAGCGGCGTGCTCGATCTAGAGCCGGCGGTGGGCGCCACCCAGAGCGAGGCCACGCTGGTGCTGGCGCCGGGCGTGCTCTGGCAGCGCGTCATCAGCCTGCTGCCGCCCGAGCGGGCCTCGGGCGAGGGACGCTGGCGGCTGGTCTTCGATACCTCGGTCGTCAACGGCGACAATGCGACGCAGGCCGAGGCGGTGGTTGCACAGGTGCTCGGCGCCGTGGGCAAGGCCATGCCGGGCGCCGAGGTCCAGAGCGACTTCGGCAACATCGTCAGCGCCTATCGCCAGCGGCTCTCAGTGGCGCGGGCGCCGCTGCTGCTGCTCCTCAGCGAGATGGCCGGGCTGGCGCTGATCTACGTCGCCTGGACGGCCGCGTTTCAGGCCGAGGCCGCCGCCAGCGAGCAGGCCGTGATGGGCGCGCGCGGCGCCGGCGTCGGGCAGATCATGGCGATCAGCGGCGGCCAGGCGGCGCTGCTGGCGCTGGGCGCCGCGCTGGTCGGCATCCCGCTCACCGTGCTGATGCTGCGGGCCACGGTGCAGTTCGGGCCGGTCGCCGAGCTGGCCCGCACGCAAGGGCTGCGCCTGGCCGCCACCGCCGACGCGCGCAGCTACGCCAACGGCGCCGCGCTGATCGGCTGGCTGGCGCTGGCGATCCCGGCCATTCCAGCGGCCCGCCGCTCGATCATTGCGCTGCGCCAGGGCGCGGCGCGGCCGGCCGGCAGCCCCGCCTGGCAGCGCAGCTACCTCGATGTGATCCTGGCGATCCTCGCGCTGGTGGCGTTTGTGCAGCTTCAGCGCCAGGGCACTGTGCTCCAGCAAATTCGCGGACGCTTCGAGATCGATCCGTTTCTGCTGGTGGCGCCGCTGCTGGTGCTGGTCGCCGGCGCGCTGCTGTTTCTGCGGCTCTACCCGCTGGCGCTCGGCCTCGCCCGCCGCTGGACCGAGCGGCTGCGCGGCCTGCCGCTCAACCTGGCGCTGGTGCAGCTGACCCGCAACCGCGCGGCCTCGACGCGGCTGGTGGTGCTGCTGTCGCTGGCGGTGGCGCTGGGGCTGTTTGCGCAAACCTTTGGCGCAACGCTGGCGCTGAACCAGCAGCAGCGGGCCGGCTACACCGTGGGCGCCAGCGGCCGGGCGACCTTGACTAGCACCGAGCCGCTGGCGCCGGGCGCGCTGCCGACGGGCGTGCGCGGCACTGGGGCGCTGCGCGACAGCGTGAAGATCGTCGGCAGCCGCAGCGCGCCCGCGACGCTGCTGGCCGTTGATCCGGCGCAGTTTACCGCGGTGGCCTTTAACCCGGCCGAGCACCCGCTGGTCCCCATCGCCGACGCAATGGCGACGCTGGGCGCCACGCCGCCCGCCGATGGCATTGAACTCCCCGGCCAGCCGCGCGAGCTGAGCCTCACATTGTCGCCCACCGATGGCCAGTACGACCCGGCCGTCATCCTGACCGACGTGGCGGGCCGCTATCATCGGCTGCGGATGCAGCTGCGGCCCGGCTCGCAAACCTTCGCCGCCAAGCTCGACCTGCCGGCTACGCTGTTTCCGCTACGGCTGGTCACGATTGCGCTGCTGCCCTCCAAGCAGGTCCGCTTTCGGCCGGCCAGCGGCAACCAGCCGCGCGAGCTGGTCAAGCCGCCCCAGACGATCAACCTGGGCTTTCTGGCACTCGACGGCATGATCCTGGAGCGCTGGGACGGCGCCCACACCTGGGAGGCCAGCATTGACACCAGCCTCGATCCCCAGCAGGAGCAGGCCGGCACGGTTGACCTGGAGGTGCCGGAGGCCAACCAGCAGCCAGTCACGATTGCGCTGGGCCGCGGCACCCGCGCCGTGCTGCTGCGCCCCGACCCGCAGACCGTCGCGCCGATCCCGGTGCTGGTCAACGAGCCGTTCCTGACCACGAATGGGCTGGGGCTTGGCGACACGACGCTGTTTAGCTTCCACAACCGCCAGGTGCCGATGCGGATCGCCGGCGTGTTGCCGCGCTTCCCCTCGCTGGGCATTGACGCCGCGCCGTTTGTCGTGGCTCACGGCCCGCGGCTGCTGCGCTGGCTCAACACCTCCTATGTCCAGCCGGTGACACCCAACGAGCTGTGGCTGGACCTGCCGAGCGATCCGGCGGCCGCCGCGGCGGTGCGCGCGACCCGCGGCATCGGCGGCCTGCTCCTCACCAGCGGCGTGCTGCGCTCATATGGCCGCGACCCGCTGGCGGTTGGCATCGCCGGCGTCTTCTTTTTGGGCTTTGTCACCAGCGTGGCACTAGCGGCGCTCGGCTTTGCGATCGCGACCTACCTGGCCGGCCGGCGCCGCACCGTCGAGTTTGCGGTACTGCAGGCGATTGGCCTGGACCGGCGGGCGGTCCTCGGCACGCTAGCCCTGGAGCAGGCGGTGCTCGTCGGGCTGGCGCTGGTGGCGGGGACGGTGCTCGGCAGCGCGCTGGGCCGGCTGATCCTGCCGTTCATGGCGGTCAGCGACCGCGGCCGGGTGGCGGTGCCACCCTACACCATTGTGGTGCCATGGAGCACGTTGGCCCTGACCTACGCCGGCCTAGTGCTGCTCTTTGTCATGGTGACCGTGGCGGTGCTGTGGCTGCTGCTTGGGCGCGGCATCGGCAGCGCGCTGCGGATTGGCGAGGATTAGCCCCGCGTCAGCGCCGCCGGCCAGGTAATCCCGCAGGCCCGCAGCAGCCGCGCAGCGGTCGCACGGCGGTCGGCCTGCGCCGCATCGGTGATCCGGCTGAGCTCAGTGTAGGTCAGCGCCTGCTCGTAGCGCATCGCCATTGTCTCAGCCGCGGCCAGCGCGGCGCGCCAGTGCTCGGTCGCCTTGACCGGCTGCCCGCTCAGCCAGGCCAGCGTCCCCGCCAGCCGCTCGTAGGTCGGCCGCGCCACCCGGTGCGCCCGGCTAAACCGCCGCAGCTCGCCGACCAAAAACTGTAGCGTCGTCAGATCGGTCTGCTCACCCAGCTCGATCTGCGCCTGGCAGACCTCGCCCAGCGCCAAAAACCCCGGCAGCACCGACGGCAGCGGCTCCGGCGTGCGCCGAATCTCCGCCAGGCACAGCGCGGCGGCGACGGCGGTGGCCGCGCGGTCGCCCAGCTGCCAGTAGGCCAGCGTGCGGAAGCCGTGCAGCGAAATGCCAGTCGATGACTCGGGGTGCTGCGTCAGCAGCTCCAGCGCGCGGTCGAGGAGCGGCAGCGCCTCGCGGGCGTGGCCGAGGTAGACCAGGCAGGCGCCGCGGCCGGCCAAGTTGCCGATCTGATTCTGGGCGTCGCCGCGCCGCTCGGCCGAGTTGTGGGCGTCGGCGTAGCGCGGCAGCGCCTGCTCCAAATCGCCCATATATAGCATCCCAGTCGCCAGCAGCGAGACACACTTTTCCCACTGCCGATAGTTGGCGGCCGCCTCCAGCGCCGCGATCGCCGGCGGCAGCGTGGCCCGCAGATCCTCTAGCTGGCCAACGCCCAGGTAGTACCACGCCTGCAGCAGGCTGACAATCGCCGCCGCCCGCGGCTCGTCCACCGCCGCCAGCGTCGCCACCGCCCGCGCGTTGTAGCGCCGGGCCAGCCGCGGCCAAAACTTCACCAGCAGCGGCATCGCGGCGTAGGCCTCAGCGAGCTGACCCGAGGGCGGCGCACACTCCGCGAGGTTGACCTGGCGCAGCGTCGCCAGCGCGACGGACCGCGGGGCGTTGCCGTACATATACACGCCGACCAGCCGGTTGTAGGCGCCGGCCGCCACCACCGCCGCCAGCTGGTCCGCCGCCGCGCGCCGCCGAAACGGTCGCAGGCTCATCAAGTGTGCCAGCTGAGTCAGCGCCGCGCCAATCAGGCTCACGTTGAGCCGCCAGCCGCCTGCTGGCATCGCGTGGCCGAACAGCGCCACCGCCCGCAGGTTGTGCTCGCGGCTGCCGGCCAGGCTGCCCAAAAAGGCGTGGGCCAGGCCCGCGTTACTCTCCCAGACCGCCCGTTGCAGCCGCGCTGGCAGGGCATCCGGCCCTGGCAGCAGCGGCCCCGCGTCGTCCATCGTCGCAGCGAGGCGCAGCGCCTCACTGTAAAAGTACAGCGCCTCGCGGTTGGCGTAGTCACGCACGGCATCCTGCCCCGCCAGATCAAGGTAGTGCAGCGCTTTTGGCAGCACCTCGGCTTTGGTCCAGTGGTAGGCCAGCAGCGCATACAGCGATCCGTCGCCCGGCTGGTTCCGCTCGTACCACGCGGCGGTCGCGTGGTGCAGCTGCCGGCGCTGCTCCAGCACCATCAGGTTGTACGCCACCTCCAGCGTGATGATGTGCTTAAAAATGTAGCGCAGCTCGGGGTCGGGCGAGTTCGAGCGGCGTCAGGTCGAGGCTGGCCAGCATGTCGAGGTCGCTGGCAATCCGCGGCCGCTCGGTGTCAATCGGGTGGATAGCGTGCAGCGTCCGAAACAGAAACACCCGCCCGATCACGCTGGCGACCTTGAGGGTCAGCTGCTGCGCGGCGGTCAGCCGATCAATCCGGCTGGTGATCACGCCCTGCACCGTGTCGGGCAGCAGCACCTCGGCTAGCGCGCGGGCGGCCGCGGCGACCGCCTGGTCGCCGACCACCTGCACCACACCGGCGTCGCGCAGCGCGTAGGTCAGCTCCTCGGTGAAAAATGGGTTGCCCTGCGCTTTGTCGGCAACCAGCTCGGCGATGCTCTCGGGAACCTGCTCGACGCCCAGCCGCTGCGCGATCAGATGGGCGGTCTCGGCCGGCGTCAGGCTGCTGAGCACCAGCCGCTCAGTGCGCGCGCTGGCGAGAATCCGGGCATACTCGGCCGGCGCCGGGACCGGCAGCGGCCGCGTCGCCAGCACCACCAGCAGCGGCGCAACACCCTGAATCACTTGCTCCAGCAGCGCCCACGAGGCCGAGTCCAGCCAGTGAGCATCCTCGATGATCAGCACTTTGGCCGAGCGGGCGACCGACACCTGCAGCGCCTGGAGCAGCAGGTCGCGGGTCCGCTCGGCGCGAATCTCGCCGGTCAGCTGGGCGGTCAGGCGATTCTCCGGCAGGTCCAGCGGCAGCACCACGTTGAGCAGTGGCGCCAGCGCCAGCAGCTCCGGCTCCAGCTCCAGCAGGTCAAGCATGTGGCGGCGGCGGGCCTCCTGGTCGATCAGCACATCAAGGTCGAACAGCTGGCTGAAGACCGCCCGCCAGCTGAAGTAGGCGGTGGACTGCTCCACCGCATCGCCGGCGCCCACGAACACGCCCAGCCGCAGCCCCTCGGCCTGGCGCTGGGTGGCCTCGATCAGCCGCGACTTGCCGATGCCAGCCTCGCCCTCGATGACCAGCACGCTGCTGACCTGCAGATGCTGCAGCGCCGCCAGGCTGGCGGTGATGCGCCCCTGCTCGGCCAGGCGCCCGACCAGGCTGGGCGCCGTGCCGCGTGCCACGGCCCGCGCACGGCCCTGCGGGCTGAAGACCGGCAGCGGATCGGCCTTGCCCTTGACCGTCACCGCCGGCAGCGCCTCGAAGCTGAGCTGCGACTGCGCCGATTGAAACGTTGCGCTGTCGCACCAGACCGCCGTGACACCAGCCTGGGCCGCCGCCTGCATCAGCCGCGCGGCCACGTTGACGACATCGCCGATCATGCTGTACTCGCGCCGCTCGGCGCTGCCGATCGCGCCGCAAAACACTCGGCCCGTCGCCACACCGACCGTCGCCCGCAGCCCCAGCTGCTGTAGCGCCGCCACCACGGTCATCGCCGCCTGCACCGCGCGCACCGCGTCGTCCTCGTGGGCCAGCGGCGGCAAGCCCAGCGCCGCCAGCAGCGTCACACCCTGGTCGCCCACCGACAGCTTGTTGATGCTGCCCTCGTAGCGGTAGACGCTCCGCTGCAGCGTCTGCATCACCGTCTGGGCCTGCGCCAGGGCGTCCGGCGCCGTGCCATCCAGGTCGGGGATGTTGACGAACAGGATCGAGAGGCGCCGCAGCTCGGCCAGCCAGCCGGTCTGGCCCGCCGCCAGCCGCGCCAGGATGGCGCCCGGAATATAGCCGCGCAGCAGCGGCTCGGCCGACTCTGGGAGCGGCCGCGCCACCACAGCCGGCCGCGGCGGGGCGGCGACCGCGGTCACAGCCACATCGCCGCTGGGCAGCGCCTGGCCCTGGCTCACCGCGGCAATCAGCGCCCAGCCTTCCGCCGACACGACGACCTCGCCGGGCGCGGCGTGGCGCTGGCCCAGCCGCACCTGCGCCAGCGGCGGCCCGCCCACCAGCAGCTCCCAGCGGTTGTACACGCCGCCCACGATCATCGTGGTGATCTCGCCAGCCCCCACCCCGATCCGCAGCGCCAGCTGCACGTCCGTGGCGGCGCCCAGCACGGCCTGCGCCGCCAGTGCACAGGCGGTCGCCTGCGCCGTCGCCGCCGTCAGGTCGCCATCGGCGGCCCACGAGGCCAGCAGCCCGTCGCCGGCGAACTTCACGACCTCGCCGCCGTGCTCGGTGATCGTGGCGATCAGTGCGCCAAAGAAGGCGTTGAGCCGCCGCGTCAGCTCCTCGGTGCCGGCCGCGCCGTCCAGCGCCAGCTGCTCGGCCAGCGCCGTAAAGCCCGAGACATCGGCGAACATCACGGCGCCCACAAAGCGCTCTAGCTCGGGGATCGTCTCGCCGGCATGCGTTGCCAGCCGCCGCACCACCGGGGCGGGGACATAGGTCGCGAGCGTTTGGAGCAGCGCCGACATCTAGTTTCCTTGAGGTGGCAGTGGTGGCAAAGTGGGACGGCGAGAGATTTCATTAGTATAACATTTTGCCACCCGGCCTCTAAAAACCGCACGGGCGTTGTCAACCACTGCACAAGCCTCGCCAACCACTGCACAAGCCTCATCAACCACTGCACGAGCCTCATCAACCACTGCACGAGCCTCATCAACCACTGCACGAGCCTTGTCAACCACTGCACGAGCCTTGTCAACCACTGCACGAGCCTTGTCAACCACTGCACGAGCCTCGTCAACCACTGCACGGACCATATCAACCACTGCACGGACCATATCAACCACTGCACGGACCATATCAACCACTGCACGGACCATATCAACCACTGCACGAGCCTTGTCAACCACTGCACGAGCCTTGTCAACCACTGCACGAGTTTCTGTCAACCAACTGCACGGGCCTTGTCAACCAACCGCCCAAGCTCGCCAACCAGCCGCCCAGCATCTCCAACCAACAGATTGTGCACAAGCACCTCTCGGCCACCGCCGGTATCAAAGCTCCTCGTCCTCTGCGCTCTTTGAGTTCTTGCGGTTCGCTCCTCGTCCCCTGTGCGCCTTTGCGTTAAGGCTCCCCCGCCCATCCAATGATGGTGGACAGCGGGCGCCGGGGCGTGCTTTAATACGAGCTTGCCAGCCACAGCAGAGGAGAAATGTGTGAGCAACTGGTGGAAATCTGCGGCCCAATGGCTGGGCATGCTCAGCCTCCTGAGCAGCCTAGCGCTTGCCCCCGCGCGGGCCAATGTCGTCTACCTGGGGAACACCTTATTTGTCCCAGATGCCTTCTCATTTAACAGCGGTGATCTCCAATACCGCACGATTTTACGCCTGTTCAACCCAAACCCCACACCGGCCAGCGGTACGATCACCTATTATGACGGCGCGGGAACCCAAGTAGCCCAGCAGCCGCTCAACCTAGCTGCGTGGGCCAGTGTGAACGTAGATATTGCCAGCGCTGTTGGCACAGCTCAGACGCAGGGCAACATCATCATCCAGTCCAGCCAGCCCCTCGCGGGCATGAAGTCGCTGCGGACCAGCAGTAGCTCAGGCACGACCGCCACGTCCGACCCCATCCAGACAACGCCGCGCCCAGTGCTGCTCTTTGCGCCAGTGATAGTGGGGCAAGGTCCGGTAGCAGTCATTAGGATCCAAAATCCCAGCGCCGCCGCCAGCTCGTGGATATTGAGGCTCTACGCCAGCGGCAGCGCGACGCCCGTCTATACACAAAACGCCGTGCTAGCGGCGCATGCCTCGACGAGCCTCAACCTCGGCAGCCTGCCTGTTCCCGCTGGCAGCTACAACGCCGAACTCTCGAGCGTACAAGCGCTGGTCGGAGCCTCGCAGACCTACAAGTTCACCAGCGGCATGTTAGAGCGCTACGGATCGACCCCAGCCGGCCAGTTTGATCCATACGGCGTCTATCTTGTGCCCTACCTGCGCGCGAACGCGAACAATGTGGCCTGCATAACCTTCGCCAACTATGAAAACGTAGTAGCCACGACCATCATTGGCCGCTACAATCAAGCGGGGGGTGGGAGCGGCGTCGCCCCGCTGGTGCTTCAGCCACACGCCACCATCACGCGCTGCGACCTCGTGCCAGCAGACGATCAGCCCTACAGCTTTTCCTTCGATAGCGACCGCAACGTGCTGATCAAAGTATCAATCAGCAACCCGCAGGGCGGCGGCGACGCGGGCGACTACCTCGGCTTCTCCTTCTACAACGCGAGAACGCGGCTAGCCGCCAGCGGATTAATCAACAACGTGACTGGCGTCAGCTCAAATCTGCGACTTATGGGGGCAACAGGCGCAAGCGCCGATGTGCAGTGGCAGGCGTACAACGGGGCCGGGCAACAGGTTGGCAGCGGCACAGATTAACCTTGATTACGCTGAAACTATAAGCCTGCGAGCCAGCGATGTTGGCATCTCAAGCGGACAAATTGGCAGCATCATCATCAAGGCCAGCAGCTCGATCATCGGTCTCATGGAGGAGCAAAGCACCACCAGTGAGCGCTACGCGCTCTATGAAGTACCAGCTGATCCAAATATCACGCCGGCACTTCAGCACGTCTTTCTGCCGCTGGTGCGGCGCTAGTCATCAGCGAAAGGCATCACCATGCGGGTCCTGGCAATTCTCGGCGGGTTTCTCGGCGGCACCGTGGCCGCACTAGGCGGCAGCTTCCTGTTTATTTTAGCGCTCAGCAGCAGCGTGCGCGGCCTCGTGCTGCGGACGCTGCTGATTATGCTGATGGGGGCGCTGGGCGGCTTCGGCGGGCTGATCAGCTACCGCCGGCCGCGGTATGGGCGCTGGCCGCTGGGCTTTAGCTGTGCCGGCCTGGTCATCGTGATGCTCTGGCACGTCCTGGCCACGGCGATGAACCCGCCGCCGGGCGTGGTCGTGCTGCAAGAGATCGTCAGCCTGCTGGTGATCACGGTGCCGGCGGCGCTGCTGCTGGGCGGCGCCACCTGGGCCGCGCGCCGCATTCACCGCGACGACCTCGCCGCCACCAGCGAGCAAGGATAGCCATGTTTGCACCACGCTACCTCCTGCGGCGCCTGGCACGCCAGCGGCTGGTCACGCTCAGCCTGCTCGGTGGCCTCGTGCTCGCGGTCGCGCTGGGCGTGGCCGTGCCGCTGGCCACGAATGCGCTGGCCGGCCTGGGACTGCGCGCCACGCTGGCCGCGCTGCCGCCGATCACGCAGCAAATTCAGCTCAGCCGCACCGGCGATCCGTTCGACGCCGGCCTGCGGCGCCGCCTGAAGGAGCAGCTGGGCGACCTGGTGGCCCGCGACTACACGCTGACCTACACCCCGCTCCTCAACGCCCACCGCGACACGCCGACGCTAGACTTCGGGCTGCGGCTGCGGGCGCAGGAGGGGATGTTCGACCGCATCACAGTTGATGGCGCCACACCACAGCCGCAGACAGGCCGGATTTTCCGACCCAACTGCGCCGCGACCGCGCCGTTGGAGGCGCTGCTCGGCGCCGAGCAGGGCGACATCGGCCTCCAGCGCGGCGACACGCTGTGCCTCGGCGGCGCGCTGCCGCTCAAGATCGTCGGCGTGTGGCAGCCGACGGATCGCGCCGACCCCTACTGGTTCGCCGACTTCCGCGCGCTGCGGGGCGAGGTCGCGAGCGGCGGCGCGGGCGGCGTGGTGCGCGTCGCGCAGCTCGTGCTGCAGCCCACTGATCTCGCCAGCGTGCTACAGATATTCAGCCAGCCGGGCGTCGCCTTCCGGCCGACCCAGGTCTACCGCGCGCTGACCAACAGCCAGACGATCACCATTGACCGGCTGCTGGAGAGCAACACGCGCCTCCAGGAGTTTCGGACGCTGGCGACCAACCTCCAGCCGCGCCCGACCGTGCTGACTGGCCTGGACCGGGCGATCAGCACCTTCAGCGGCCGCTTCCGGCTGCTCCAGTCGGCGCTAGCGGTGCTGCTGTGCGAGGTTGTGACGCTGGCGCTGCTGTACGTCGTGCTGGTGGGAACGCTGGCGACTGAGCAGCAGAGCGGCGAGCTGGCAATCCTGCGCTCGCGCGGCAGCAGCGGGCGGCAGCTGCTCCTCAGCCAGCTGGCGCAGGCCGTCGTGCTGATTGTGCCGAGCGTGGCGCTGGGCCTGGTGGCCGGGACCGGCATGGTGGTGGCGCTGCGCCAGGCAGCGGTATTTCGGAGCCTACAGGGCCAGGCAGGGTTCGAGCTGCGCTTCACGCCCAGCATCGCCGTGGCGGTCGCGGTGATTGCGCTGGTGGCGCTGGTGGCGCTGCTGTGGGCGGCGCGGCCGGCGCTGGCGCAGTCGCTGGTCACGCTGCGCCAGGAGCGCGCCCGCCCGCCGCGCCGCGCCGGCCTGCTGCAGCTGCAGCGTGATGCCGTGCTGGTGCTGCTAGCGGCGGCCGGCTGGTGGCAACTGCGGCGCTACGGCGGCGGCCTCACCACCACGCTGGCCGGCGATGAACAGTTCAACCTGCTGGTGCTGGCGGCGCCCGCGCTGCTGCTCCTGGCGGGGGCGCTGGTGTTTCTGCGGCTGTTTCCGCTGCTGGTGCGCGGCTGGAGTCTGCTGGTCGGCCGCCGGCCGGGGCTGGTAGGCGCCCTCAGCGCCTGGCAGCTGGCCCGCAACCCGGTGCCGTATGGCCGCCTGGTGCTGCTCCTGACCCTGACGGTTGGGCTGGGCGTGTACAGCCAGGCGGTCAGCACCACGATCAGCCGCGCCCAGCTACGGCAGGCGCTGGACGAGGCCGGCGCCGACCTGACGATTGCCCTGGAGCCGACCGACGACGCCAACGCGCTGGCCGCCGAGCAGCATGCGCTGGCCCGCACGGTGCTGCTGCGCACCGAGGCCAGCGTCCTGCTGGGCAGCGGCGCCGCCCTCCAGAAGCAGGGCACCACGGCGCTAGTCGGCGTCGATGGCAGCGCGCTGGCCGAGGTCCTGCAGCGCTCCGGCAGCGATGATGCGGCGCTCCTCGCAGCGCTGCCGGTGCTGAGCGGCGTGGGCCAGCCGGCGCTGGGGCTGCCGCTGCCACCCAGCGCCACCGCCCTGACCGTCGAGGCCCGCGGCGCGACTACGAACCTCACGGTCTACGCCAAGATCGCCGGGATCAACGGCGTGCGCCAGGTGGCGCTGGGCCAGCCCGGCAGCGCGTGGCAGCCGCTGCGCGCCGCGCTGCCCGCCGACCTCCAACGGCCGCTGGCGCTCCAGGGCCTGATCATTGTTCCCAATGGTGACGCGCTCGGCACCGCTAGCGGTGGCGTGTTCTTTGATCAGATCAGCACGGTCGCCGACACGACCAGCACCAAGCTCGCCGCCTTCGACCCGCTGGCGCAGTGGGAGGCGACCGGCAGCGCCGCCAATGCCGTGAATGTCAGCGCCAGCGAAGGCAGCAGCAACCGCCTCGGCGCGCGCCTGACGTTTGGCACACTGATCCCCGGCCGCTGGGTGGCGCTGCGCTGGCGCATCCAGGCGACGCTGCCGGTCTACACCTCGGTCGCGGCCGGCGGCGTGCGGGCCGCGAGCGGCCAGACGATTCAGCTCCAGGTCGGCGACCAGCGGCTGAGCGGGCTGGTCCAGGGCCAGCTCGCCAGCCTACCAGGGCTGGGCGATGATCGCCGCAACGTCGTCGTCGCCGACCAGGCCCGGCTGGTGGCGCTGCTGAGCTACGGTACGCCCCTGAGCTTCCCGGCCACCGAGCTGCGGCTGGCGCTGCCGACCGGCGCCGCGCCCGCCGCGCCGCCCAACGGCGCGAGCAAGGCGGCCGCGCTGCGCATCCAGGCCGCCGACCCGCTGGGCAACGGCGTGCGGGTCATCCTGCTGCTCGGCGCCCTGAGCGCGGTGATCCTCAGCGTGCTGGGCTTCGTCACCTACACCGCGCTGACGCTCAAGGCCCGCGCCCTGGAGTGGGCCGTACTGCGGGCGATGGGCCTCGCGCCCCGCCAGCAGCTGCTCCTCATCGCCGCCGAGCAGAGCGTGGTGCTCGCCGGCGGCGTGATCATCGGCACGCTGGTCGGCCTACTGCTCACCACCACCACCCGGCCGTTTTTGCAGGTCGTCACCCGCAGCGAGCTGGCGACGCCAGTCACGGTCGGCTGGGGCGGGCTGCTGGTCACGGTCGGCGGGCTGCTGCTGGCGCTGCTGGTGGCACTGGCCCTGCTCCTGGTCAATGTGCAGCGGCAGGGGCTGATGCGCAATCTGCGGCTGGGCGAGACCAGCTAGCGGCGAAAGGACAATCATGCGGCGATGGATATGGCTGGTTCTGGCGGTTCTGGTTGGCCCACAGCTGGCGCTGGCCCAGGCGCCGCAGGTCCACTGGTCAAGCTATGAGTACGTCGTGGCGGTGCAGCCGAGCGGCGACCTCCAGTTTACCGAGACCCAGACGCTGGTCGTGGACAGCGGGACGCTGCGGCGCGGCACGCTGAAGTTCAACACCGGCACTGCCGGGCGGGTGCGCAGCATCGCGGTCAGCGAGGACAACGAGGCCTATCAGCGCAGCAGCGGCGGCGCGCCCGGCACCTTCGAGGGCAGCGACAGCGGCACGCAGGCGTCGATCACCTACTATTTCCGTGATCCAACCCGCACCAGCCACACGCTCCAGATCTCATACATCGTCAGCCAGGCGCTGCGTGACAGCGGCGGCCGCGCGGCGTTGGCCTGGAACTTTTTTTGCAGCGGCACCTGCCCGCGCGCCGACCAGGCCAGTGTGACGGTGGAGTTTCCCCAGACCGTCGCCAGCGCGGCGCTGGAGGCCACGGCCACCGGCCTGGCCAGCCGCCGCAGCTCAACGAGCCGCAGCGTGCGCTTTGAGGCAACCGGCGCCGCCACCGGCACGCAGCTGCGGCTGGCGCTGGCGTTTCCGGCCAGCGTCGTGCCAGGCGCCACGCTGCTGAGCGGCGCGGCGCAGCCCAGCCAGCCGCAGACGAACACCCAGCCCAGCGGCGCGGCGGCGCCGTCATCCTCGCCGTCCTCATCACTACTCTGCGTCCTCGTGATCTTTTTCATGATCTTCGTGTTCAGCGTCCGGCGCCAAACCGGGCGGCGTCCCATCCGGCCGGGCGGCCCGCGCTCCGACGGCCCGCTCTACGGCCGGCGCCGGCGCGGCGGCATGTGGGGTGGCGGCTTTGGGGGCTGGGGCGGTGGCTATGGGGGCGGCGGCTACGGTGGTGGCTACGGTGGCGATCTACTTGGCCGAGACCCCCGTGACCAGCCCGACACCGCCAGCGGCGGCGAGAGCTTTGGCGACTCCAGCAGCGGCGGCATGAGCTTCGGCGACTCCGACAGCGGCGGCATGAGCTTCGGCGACTCCGACAGCGGCGGCTTGAAGCTTCGGCGACTCCGGCAGCGGCGGCGGCAGCTTCAGCGACTTCGGCGGCAGCTTTGGCAGCTTCGGCGGCGGGGGCGGCGGCGACTCCAGCGGCGGCGGGGGCGACAATAACAGCAGCTTCGGCTAATATGCTCCTGTCTCACAGCGAAAGCGAGCCTTCATGGCCCCCACGACCACTATGTATGTCTTCGAGATCGCGCTGACCGACATGGACCGCGATGTCTACGCCACACTCAACCTGCGGGTCGCGCAGCATCCGTCAGAGACCGTCGAGTACCTGCTGGCACGTGTGCTGGCCTACTGCCTGGAGTACACCGACGGCATCGCCTTCTCGCGCGGCCTCGCCGATGGCGACGAGCCGCCGGTGTGGGTCCACGATCCGACCGGGCGCCTCACTGCCTGGATCGAGGTTGGCACGCCCGAGGCCGCGCGGCTCCACACCGCCCGCAAGCGCGCCGAGCGCGTCGCCGTCTACTGCCACAAGGAGCCGAGCCAGTGGCTGGCCGCGCTGACCGGCAAGCCAATCTTCGCCGCCGACACGATCCCGGTCTACCTCTTGGACCGGACATTTTTGCAGGAGCTGGCCACGCTCCTTGACCGGCGCGTCACCTGGTCGCTGGTTGTCACCGAGCAGCAGCTATACCTCAACAGCGGCCCTACCACCCTGGAGAGCGTCGTGACACTCGCCCAGCTCCCGCAGGCTAGCTAGGCGACGCGCGGCTCATAGATGGCCTGTTGCATAGTCCGATGTTGACGCTGGTTCGGTCTTCCTGGCAAGCCCATAAGCAGACCTACGCGAGAATAGGGGCCAGTGAGTAGTCTTAAGTGTGGACAATTTCCGAGAATGCAACAGCTCTGCCAGCCTCCATCTTAAGACGGAGGTCAAAATTGGTGAAAAGACGATTGAACCAATTTGTGATCGCACCGGTGATATAGCTGAAAGGTTTGACAACGACATATTGGGGATGCTACCATCCGGGCTATTGCAGGCGACTGTGGAGCTGCGAGGTAGTTAGGTAAATGCACATGCAGCTACTGGACTTGCCAAGCGGAGTCGAGCGCGAAGTTCGCAAATATCTCCGTCGGGTCCGAGGTCAACGCACACAAGCTGAGCGCTGGGCAGCGCTGAGCGAGCGGATTGCAACCTATGAGGCGACGCAGTATCCCTGGGTCGGCCCCACAGTTCGGCGCTCCGATCTGTACTCGTTGATCTTTGTCACGACCTGGGATGTGATGCCGCGGGTCGTCTGCTGAGCCAGTTCATCCCTTAGTATCGTCAGCCTGCAAAGGAGGTGCCGTGACCGCAGCCATCCACTCCTTGCTCCCGAGCAAGCGAGCCGCCCGTTGTTGTTTCTCTAGTAAGGAGCAGAACCCACGATGAATTTTCGACGTTTGCGCAGCTCGTTTGCAGCGACCATGCTGCTCGTGCTGATGATCCCCATCCTGGCCGCCTGCGGTGGCACCGCTGCGACGACCACCACCGCGGTGCCCGCAACCAGCGCGCCGGTCGCGACGACCGCGCCGGTTGCGACGACCGCCCCGGCCGCCCCGACGACTGCCGCGGCGACCACTGCCCCCGCGACTGCTATGCCGCAGATGACAGAGCCCGCGATGACGGCCATGCCGGAGCCACCGTGGCCGAAGGCGGCAATAGCGAGGCTGTCAGCCCCGTTGGCAACATCATCCGCCTGAACCTGGGCGGCGAGCCGGACAACGCCGACCCGCAGCAGGCCTCGTTCGTCAACGAGATCGAAATCATCATGCTGAACTTCCTTCCGCTGATGACGTTTGGCACCGACCTCAAGCCCAAACCGGGCGCGGCCGAGTCATACGAGGTTTCGGCGGACGGCAAGACCTATACCTTCAAGCTGCGCCCCGGCCAGAAGTACTCGGACGGCGAGCCGCTGACGGCCGCTAACTTCGAGTACGCCCTGAAGCGCCTGGCCGACCCGGTGGTCGCCGGTGAGTACCAGACGATCGGCTACCCGATTGCTGGCTTCCAGGAGTTCGCCGAGGCGATCACCCGCGAGACCAACCCGCTGACCCTGACCGACGTTGCTGGCCTCCAGGAACTGCGCGACCAGGTCGGCGTCAAGGCCCTCGACGAAAACACCCTCCAGGTTACGCTGAAAGAGGCTGCCCCGTACTTCCTGAACGTGATGGCGCTGTGGGTTGCCTCGCCCGTTCGCCAGGACCTGGTTGAGAAGGGTGGCGAGACCTGGTGGTCAGATCCGCAGTACTATGTCGGCAACGGCCCCTTCAAGATGGTTAACTGGGAACACCAGAGCCGCATTGAGTGGGAGCGCAACGAGAACTACGCCCTGACCGAGAACAAGCCCAGCTTCGAGAAAATCGACATGTCGATGATCACCGAGGGCCAGGTTGCGTTCGAGGCCTATCGCAACGACGAGCTGGACTACGGCGGCGTGGGCGCTGAGGACCTCGAGACGGTCAACACCGACCCCGTTCTGTCGAAGGAAGTTGTGCAGAACACCGGCAGCTGCACGTTCTACCTGGGCTACAACGTCTCGAAGCCGCCCTTCGACAAGAAGGAAGTTCGCCAGGCGTTCTCGTATGCCTTTGACCGCGACGCTTGGGTCCGCGACGTGCAGAGCGGCCTCGGCGCCAAGACCCTGACCTTCATCCCACCGGGCTTCCCTGGCTACCAGGAGAAAGAGACCCGCTACGACTTCGACCCGGCCAAGGCCAAAGAGCTGCTGGCGACCGCTGGCTTCCCCGAGGGCAAGGGCCTGGACATCAAGCTGACCTACGCCGGCACGACCCGCGGCAAGGCCCGCTTTGAGTGGATCGCTGGCCAGCTCCAGAACAACCTGGGCATCAAAGTGACCTTGGATCCGGTTGATCCGACCGTGTACACGGCGCTGACCAAGGACCCCAAGACCACGCCGCAGATGTTCTACCTCGGCTGGTGCGCCGACTATCCCGATCCGCAGGACTTCCTGAGCCTGGTGTTCCACACCGGCGGCATCTCGGCCGGCCGCATCGGCTACTCGAACCCCGAGTTCGACAAGCTGGTTGAGGCTGCCGACAAAGAGCTGGACGAGACCAAGCGCTTCGACCTGTACAAGCAGGCCCAGGACATCCTGATCGACGATCAGCCGGTGACCTTCGTCGCCAACGACGGTGGCCCGTCGCTCCAGAAACCGTGGATCACTGGCGTGAACCGCACGCCCATTGACTACATCCCCGGCTTCTTCGACATGAGCAAGATCCAGATCAAGACCAAGTAACGTGGTTCGGGTGGGGGTGAGCCGCAAGGTTCACCCCCACTCACTCTAGGAGGAGCTATGTTTGCCTATACCCTACGGCGGTTGCTCGGCCTGATCCCTGTGCTCGCAGTGGTTGGCCTCGTTACCTTTGTGATTATGCACGCTGCCCCCGGCAGCCCTTTCGACCGTGATGCCGGTCGCCGCAGCATGGGCGAATCAACGCGCAAGCTGCTGGAAATCAAATTTGGCCTCGATAAGCCCTACTGGCGGCAGTTCACCCGGTATATGTTTGGGGATATTGATTCAGTAATTGACCCGAAAACGAAAGAAGCGAAAAATCAGTTTGTCTGTGGCGCAATGTGCTTTAACTTTGGCCCCACTTACACCTCCCGTGGCTCCAAAACAGTAGAAGATGTTATTTTTAAGCCAGATAGTGTCGGCAAACCTTCCCGCTTTTACTATACTGCGCGTCTCAGGAATTCAAGCCTTGCTGCTCGCGTTGGTGATCGGTATCCCGCTTGGGACGCTGGCTGCACTGAAACAAAATACGATTGTTGACTATATCTCCCTCTTTTTTTCAACTCTGTTTGTGGCTGTGCCAAGCTTGATCATTGCGATCTTTATGCTGATCTTGTTTGGCCGGGTGCTCCACTGGGTTGAAATTATTCCACGCAACTGGGACGAATCATTCAAGCCCTGGATTCTGCCGACGCTGGTGCTTGGGCTTGGGCTTACGGCTGGGCTAACTCGGTATACGCGCGCCAGCGTCCTGGAGGTGATGCGCCAAGATTATGTGCGCACCGCCCGCGCTAAAGGCCTCAACGAGAGTGTCATCGTCATGCGTCACATTCTGCGCAACTCGATGATCCCCGTGGTGACCCTGATCTTCCCAGCGCTGGCTGGGCTGATCACCGGCAGCTTTTTCACCGAGACTATCTTCCAGGTGCCGGGAATTGGGCGCGAGTTCGTATCTTCCATCGGCAAGCGCGATTATTCGATGATTATGGGTTCGGGCTTGTTCTTTGCCTTCTTAATCGCGGTCGCTAACTTGTCGGTCGATCTGATGTATGGCGTGCTTGACCCGCGCATCAAAGTTGGGAAGTGAGGAGATAAATGGCTACTGCATCTAGTTCAGTACAGACTCAAGGTGTGGAGTTCGGGCTACGCAAAGAGCGCAGCCTGTGGAGCGATGCGTGGCGCCGCCTCAGCCGGAATAAAGCGGCAATGGCTGGGTTGCTTATTATTATTGTCCTGGCCGTGATCGCGGCGCTGGCGTCGGTGATCTCGCCACAGCCAAATCTGGAACTGGTCCCCAACAATAAGTATCGGCAGCCGGTTTGGGTCACAACCAAGAGCGCGACCACGACTGGTAACTCGAAATATTTGCTGGGCACCGATGCCAACGGGCGCGATATGCTCACCAAGCTGATGTACGGTGGCCGCGTATCGCTGATCGTCGGCCTGGTGCCGACGCTGATCACGATTACGGTTGGCACATTCGTTGGTATGCTGGCTGGCTTTAGCGGTGGCAAGGTTGATGGCCTGCTGATGCGCTTCACTGATGTGATCTATGCCTTCCCTGATCTGCTGTTTATCATCATCGTGATGTCGGCCTTCCGCGATTCAGTCTTTGGTCAAGCGTTTGGCGGGCTGCTCGTGCTGTTCTTTGCGCTCTCCGTCATCAGCTGGACTGGCACCGCGCGCCTGGTGCGCGGCCAAGTGCTGTCGCTCAAGGAAAAAGAGTTTGTCGAGGCGGCGCGTGCCATTGGGGTCAGCCGGGCCGCCATCATGTCCCGGCATCTGTTCCCGAATGTGCTGAGCATGCTGATTGTGTCGCTGACCTTCGGTATCCCTGGTGCGATCTTGGGCGAGGCGGCGCTGGGCTTCCTGGGGATTGGTATTCGTACCCCCACGCCTGGCACCCCCTCGTCGTTTCCCACAACCTGGGGCGTGCTGATCCAGGAGGCCTACGGCTCAATGAACTCCAATATGTGGAATCTGGTGTTTGCAGCCGGCATTATCGCGCTGGTCACGCTGTCATTCACCTTTCTTGGCGACGGGCTGCGTGATGCCCTCGACCCGCGCCAGCAAAAATAGTCACTTGCGGCACCCGCCGTCGCTTACCCAACGGCGGGTGCTTGGCTTCCTCGTTCATCCACAGTGAAGGACAGCTACATGGCCCCGTTGTTGGAAGTTACGAACCTCCAAACTCACTTCAAGACCCAGGATGGATTGGTCAAAGCGGTGGACGGTGTCTCGTTCCAAGTGGACAAGGGCGAGACGCTGGGCATCGTTGGCGAGTCCGGCTCTGGGAAGTCGGTTACATCGTTGTCGATCATGCGCCTGATCCAAAGCCCGCCCGGCAAAATTGTCGGCGGCAAGATCATGTTTGACGGCGAAGATTTGCTCCAGTACGACGAGTCGGAGATGCCGCAAGATTCGTGGCAAAAACATCGCCATGATCTTTCAGGATCCGATGACCTCGCTCAACCCGGTGCTGACGATTGGGCGCCAGCTGACCGAGACGCTTGAGCTGCACATGGGCATGACCGGCCGCGAGGCGCGCAACCGCGCCGCCGAGCTGCTGGCGCTCGTCGGCATTCCGTCGCCCGAGAAGCGGCTAAACGATTATCCCCACCAGTTTTCGGGCGGTATGCGCCAGCGGGTGATGATCGCAATGGGCCTGTCGTGCAACCCCGAGCTGCTGATCGCCGATGAGCCGACTACAGCGCTGGACGTGACCATTCAGGCGCAAATTTTGGAGCTGATGAAGAAGCTCCAAGATGAGCTGGGCATGGCGATGATCATCATCACCCACGACCTGGGCGTTGTCGCGCGCATGGCCGACCGGGTGAATGTCATGTACGCCGGCCGCGTGATCGAGGAGGGTCCGACGAATCAGATCTTTGCTGATCCGCGCATGCCCTACACGATTGGCCTGATGCAGTCGATCCCACGTCTTGACGAGGTACGCGGCCAAAGGCTTAACCCGATCCGGGGCCTGCCGCCAGATTTGATCAACCTGCCACAGGTCTGCTCGTTCTCGCCGCGCTGCGACTATGCGCAGGACGCCTGCCTCCAGCAGGTGCCGCCGCTGCGCCCGGTCGAGGCCAACCAGCGGGCCGCCTGCCTGTTTGATGTTCATGCCCCCTGGGTCGCCGGCGCCAACCCCTCACCGCAGGCCCAGACCGCCGAGCAAGTGCCAGCCACTGAGCGGGCTTAGGAGGAAGAGTGACCGTCGCAACTCGCCCCACGACTCCACCCGCACCCCAGACGACTGAGACGATTCTGGATGTGCGCGATCTTAAAATGTACTTCCCGATCACCTCGGGCTTGATTTTGCAGCGCCAGGTTGGCGCCGTCAAAGCGGTCGACGGCATCAACCTGGAGATTAAAAAAGGCGAGACGCTCGGCCTGGTTGGCGAGTCCGGCTGTGGTAAGTCAACGGCTGGCCGGGCGATCTTGCAGCTCTATAAGCCCACGAGCGGCGAGGTGCTGTTTCATGGCAAGGACCTGACCAAGCTCTCGGGCGGCGACATGCGGAACATGCGGCGGTCGGTCCAGATGATTTTTCAGGACCCCTACGCCTCACTGAACCCGCGCATGACCGTCGGCGATATTATTGGCGAGCCGATCCGGGTGCATAACCTGCGGCGCGGTACCAAAGCAGTCCGCGAGCGCGTCCAGGAGCTGTTGCAGCTGGTCGGTCTCAACCCATACTTTGTCAACCGCTACCCACACGAGTTCTCAGGCGGGCAGCGTCAGCGCATCGGGATTGCCCGCGCGCTGGCGGTTGAGCCAGAGTTTGTGGTCTGCGACGAGCCGGTGTCGGCGCTGGACGTGTCGATCCAGGCGCAGGTGATCAACCTGCTGGAGGATTTGCAGAACCAGCTGGGGCTGACGTACTTATTCATCGCCCACGGCCTGAGCGTGATCAAGCATATTTCGGACCGGGTGGCGGTGATGTATCTGGGCAAGATCGTTGAACTCGCCGACGCCGAGGATTTGTACCGCCAGCCGCTGCACCCGTATACGCAGGCGCTGCTGTCGGCGGTGCCGATCCCTGACCCGCTGATTGAAAAAAAGCGCCAGCGGATCATCTTGGAGGGCGACGTGCCTTCGCCGATCAATCCGCCGCCCGGCTGCCGTTTTCACACGCGCTGCCCGATTGCGATTGATAAGTGTCGGGTCGAGGACCCGCCATTTGTGGACTACGGCGCTGGGCATTTCGCGGCCTGCTGGCGGGCGCGTGAGGTCGATGAGTTGCTGCCAAGCACCGCGGCGCAGGTTGAGCGCGTCAAAGCTGGTCAGATCTTAGCCCGGCCTTTTTCGCATAACGTTCCTCCGCTCGGTCCAGGTGGCGTGCCTAAGCAGCACGCCACCTGGCGTTAAGGTGGCTGTCCAAGCGAGTGTGGTACACTTTGTGTGGTCCTCTACCTGTCAGCGAGGTGATTATGAGCGCTGCTAGCCTGCGGCTTCGCAAGACCCTGGCGGTAAGAAATCCCATTGAGCGCCAGGTTGCGGTCTTTGAGCAGCTTGATGCGCTGCCGCCGCCGAGCACACTTGAGGCGCTGTCGACGCACTACACCGAGCTTGCGGTGGCCGTGGCGGGCGCGGCAGCTGGCCGGCTGCTGATTGCTGATCACGAGGTACTGGTTGTGGGCGACTATGCCGGCAATGAGTCAGAACTGAAGAAGACGCTGGCGATCTTAGTTGATGAGCATGAGCATGGTCGGCTGGAGCTTGTGCCGGGCGCGCAGCCGTGGCCGAGCGATGTCGATGCGCTGCTGGCGCTGGTGGCGCGGCGCTGGGCGCGCGAGTGGCAGCAGGTTGAGCAGCTGGTCGCCGCTCGTGAGCGTGAGCTGCGGCTTGAGGCGCTGCTCGACATTGCCGGACTGATGAGTTCAACCCTTGATCGCGAGCGGCTGCTCCAGCAGATTCTAACCTATGCCTGCCTGCTGCTCCATGCCGAGGCCGCCTCGATCTTTATTGTGGACGAGGAGACCGGCGATCTGGTGCTACGAGTGGCGACTGGCCCGACGGCGCAGCAGATTCAGAATCTGCGGGTGCCAAAGGGCAAAGGCATCGCCGGGCATGTCGCCGAGACCGGCGAGACCGCGGTGGTCAATGATTTGCGCCATGATACCCGCTTCTATGACCAGGCCGACCGCACGACGAATTTTCATACGCACTCGATGGTATGTGTCCCGCTCCGCAGCCGCGGCATCCAGATGGGCGAGACGCAGGGCAACACCGCCGCGCGGATCGTCGGCGTCGCGCAGGTGCTCAACCGGCTCGACAACCAGGCGTTTAGCGCCGAGGACGTGACGCTGTTTGCGACGCTCTGCTCGCAGGCCGCGACGGTGATGGAGGTGGCCGGCCTCTACGCCAACATGCAGGAGCTATTCACCGACGTGATCGAGGCGATCACTGCGGCGATTGACGCCAAAGATGAGTACACCGAGGGACATTCGCGGCGGGTGTCGCAGTATTCGACCGAGATTGCCCGCGAGCTGGGCCTGGCGGCCGACTTTGTTTGGCAGGTGCAGATCAGTGGGATTTTGCATGATGTCGGCAAAATTGGCGTACCGGATGCGGTCCTGAAAAAGCCTGGCCCGCTCAGCGACGAGGAGTTTGCGGCCATGAAACGCCACCCGGAGATCGGCGCACGCATCATGAGCACCGTCCGGCTGCTGAAGCCCGAGCTGCCGGGCCTGTTTGAGCATCACGAGCGGCTGGATGGGCGCGGCTACCCGCGCGGCCTGCAGGGCGACGAGATTTCGCTGATGGGCCGGATCATCGCGGTCGCCGACTCGTTTGATGCCATGACCTCGGACCGGGCTTACCGCAAAGGGCTGGGCCTGGACGAGGCGCTACGCCGCATCAATGATGGCGCCGGGACGCAGTGGGATGCTGAGTGTGTCGCCGCGCTGCGCCGCGCGCTCGCCGCTGGCACGATTGCGCTGACCCACGGCGCCCATGCGCTGCCTGAAGCTGGCCGGCTAATTGCAGCATAACACTAGCTAGCATCAACGACAGGCGGGCGCTCCGGCGTCCGCCTTTGTGCTGCGCCCGCGGCAGGCTTTTGCTATACTACCGACTAGCAATTTTGTTCGACGAAGGACTGGCATGATCCCGCAAAAACTGACGGTGCGCAACTTTATGTGCTACCGCGAGGATGTCCCGACGCTTGATTTCGATGGTATTCATCTGGCCTGTCTGTCGGGCGAGAACGGCGCCGGCAAATCCACGGTGCTGGATGCGATCACTTGGGCGCTGTGGGGCAAGGCACGCGGCAAAAGCGACGATGACCTGATCGCGCTGGGCTGCGACGAGATGATGGTGACGCTCGACTTTGAGCTGAACGCGGCGCTCTACCGTGTGCTGCGGCGGCGGACCAAAGGCAAGCGCGTCGGCCAGAGTGTGGTCGAGTTTTACATCCAAAATGCGGCTGAACAATGGCAGCGGCTCAGCGCCGACAGCGTGCGCGACACCAACCAGCAGATCATCGACACGCTGCGCATGACCTACGACACCTTTATCAACTCGGCGTTTTTGCTCCAGGGCCGCGCCGATGAGTTTACCAATAGCAAGCCGCAGGAGCGCAAGCAGGTGCTGGTGGATATTCTGGGCCTGGATGAGTATGAGCGGCTGGAGGCGCAGGCCAAAGTGCGGCGCAATGAGCACGACTCGGCGCTGACGAACCTGCAAGGGCAGATCAGTGACCTGGATCGCAGCGCCCAGCGGCATCCGTGGCTGATCACCGAGGTTGCGCGGGCCGAGGAGCATACGGCAGCGGCCGGCGCGGCGGTGGCTGCCGCCGAGGTCGCCGTGGCCGAGCGGCGCGATCAGGTTGGGCGGCTCCAGGGGCAGGCCGAGCAGCGCGGCAAGCTGGCGGCCGGGCTGGCGCAGCGCGAGCAGCTGCACGGCGAGCTAGCCAGCGCGCTGCTCAATTTGCAGGTACAGATTCGCGCTAGTGAGCAGATGGTCGCGCGCGGGCCGGAGATTCAGGCGGCGTTTGACGCGCTCCAGGCGCAGCAGGCGGCGCTGGCCGCGATGGACGAGCGGCGCGAGGCGGCGCTGGAGCTTAAAGAGCACTGGCAGGTCCATAAAAATACCGTCAAGGAGGCTGAGCAGGCGCTCCGCACCAAGCTGGAGTATGTGAGCTTGGAGCACGCCCGGCTGGCCGCTGAGCTAGCGGCGGCCGATAGCCACCAGGCGACCTACGCCGCGCTGAGCGCCGCCGCGCTTGAGCATGGCACTGCCGTGCAGCGCCTGGAGGAGCTGCGCGGCGACGAGGCGGCGCTCCACGAGCGCCAGGCGCAGCACACGGCCCTCGCGCTGCGCCAGAACGAGCTTGAGCGGGTGATCGCGCACGACCGGGCAGAGATCGACACGATCTTGCAGTCGCTCCAGACGACGGTTGAGCGCTCGACGCCGTTTGTGCAGGGCATTCCGGCGCTGGAGGGGCGCATCGCCCAGCTGGCCGAGCGGCTGACGGCGCTCGATTTGCAGGCTGCGGCGCTGGCAGCGCTGCGGGTCAGCGTCAGCGCCACGCAGGCAGCGCAGGCCGGCGCCGACGAGCAGATCAAGACAATTACCGCTGAGGGCAAGGCGGTTGCGCAGCGTCTGGAGCTGGTCACAGCAGGCGCCGGGACCTGCCCGGTATGCCAGAGCGAGCTTGGCAGCGCCGAGCAGTCGCGGGTTGCGCAGATGTACACGGCCGAGCGCGAGCAGCTGCTGGCCGCCCGCGCCGCCGCCAAAGCCGAGAGCGCCCGGCTGGCGGCGCAGGCCACGGCGCAGCACGAGCAGATCGCCGCGCTGGAGCTGGAGCTGGCCGGCCGCTCCAAGCTGGAGCGCGAGCAGGCGACGCTTCAGGCGCGGCTCGACCAGTCGCACAAGGAGCAGGCCGAGCTGGCGACCGCCGAGGTGCAGCTGGCCGAGTTTAGCGCCAAGCTCAGCGCCGGCGACTACGCCCGCGACGAGCAGGCCGAGCTAGCCACGGTGCTGGCTGAGCAGCAGGCGCTGGGCGATGGCAAGACGCTGCGCAAGGATCTGCTGGCACTACAGGCCACGATCAAGCAGCAGGCGGCGCTGGTGCAGCGCGGCGCCGATCTGCCGCGCCAGCTGGCGACGGTCGAGGCGCAGATTGCCCAGGCTCGCGCCGCCGCCGCGCGGCTGCCGGCGCTGGACGCCGAGATCACCGCGCTGACCACGCAGCTGGCCGCCGAGGACTTCGCACACGAGGCGCGGGCCGAGCGCGATGCCCTACGCCAGGAGATTGATGCGCTGGGCTACACCGCCGCCAGCCATGAGGAGCTGCGCCTGACCGTTGAGCAGCTTAAGCCGGCCGAGCGCCAGGTCGTTGAGCTGGAGCTGGCCGAGCGCACGCTGGCCGACAAGCGCCAGCAGCTCGGCCGTGAGCAGGCCGCCGCCGATCAGCAGGCCCAGCTGATCGCCGCCGACCAGGCACAGATCGCCGAGCTCGATGTTCAGCTGCGCGGCCGCGTCGCCGCCGAGCTGGCGCTGCGCGACGCTGATGCCACGCTGCGCACCCTGCAGCAGCAGCGCTCGCACGCCGACGAGGAGCTTGGCACGGTCAAAGCCGACCTGCGCTACTGCGAGCAGATGATCGAGCAGCTCGCCGATCTCAAGGCCAGCGCCGCCAGCCACACCGAGCAGCTCAGCATCTACAGCGAGCTGACCGAGGCCTTTGGTAAAAAGGGCATTCAAGCGATGCTAATCGACCATGCGCTGCCGGAGATCGAGCACGAGGCTAACGCGCTGCTCGGCCGCATGACCGACCACCAGATGCACATCTCGCTCCAGACGCAGCGCGACAGCCGCAAGGGCGACCCGCTGGAGACCCTCGACATTCTGATCGCCGACGGCCTCGGCACCCGCGACTACAGCATGTACTCGGGCGGCGAGGCGTTTCGGGTCAACTTCGCCATCCGCATCGCGCTGTCCAAACTCCTGGCGCACCGGGCGGGCGCCAGCCTGCGGACGCTGGTCGTGGACGAGGGCTTTGGCACACAGGACGGCAAGGGCCGCGACCGCGTGGTCGACGCGATCAACGCCGTGGCCGACGATTTCGCCCGCGTGCTGGTCATCACTCACATTCAGGAGCTAAAAGATTTATTTCCGACGCAGATCGAGATCATCAAAGGCCCGAGCGGCTCGACCTGGCGAATTGCCCATTGACGATTGCAGCGCTGGCTGCTATAATCCGGCCATTGAGCTATTGAGCCAACATAGCTCAGTTGGTAGAGCAGCTGTTTCGTAAACAGCAGGTCAAGGGTTCGAGTCCCTTTGTTGGCTCCACTGAAACACCGCACGACAATGCGGTGTTTCTTTTTGCCTGGCAACATACACGAGAGCAGGTCGCGAAGGGGCTACGGCGTTTCTCGTCCAGCTCTCGGTAGGAGACGCGATGATTACCTACACTGAATCGCTTGATGGCATCACGACCGAGCAGCTGAGCGGCCCGTTTTTTGTCGGCTGGCCCAGCCCGCCGGCACCGGCGGCGCACCTGCGGATTTTGCAGGGCAGCTCCGCGGTCGTCCTGGCCCGCGCTGATGACGGCGCAGTCATCGGCTTTATCACTGCGATCAGCGATGGCGTCTCGGCGGCCTACATTCCACACCTGGAGGTCACGCCGAGCTACCAGGGCCAGGGCATCGGCAGCGAGCTGGTGCGCCGCATGCAGGCCCGGCTCAGCCACGTGTATATGGTTGACCTGCTGTGTGACGAGGATGTCCAGCCGTTCTACGAGCGGCTCGGGATGCACCCGTACACCGGCATGCTGCTGCGCAACTACGACCGCCAGGACTGCGCGCCGCTAGAGGCAGCGACAAGCTAAGCAATATCCAGGCAACCACAGCGCGCGGCCCCGATCTCGGTGACGATCAGGGCCGTTTGGCTATCGTTGCGGCGCATTCTATGGCGATAGCTTAGCTCACCGCTTGCCGCATGAGCGCGCCGATCCGCTCCTCGTCGGCCGAGGTCAGCTCCGTCAGCGCGTAGGCGGTCGGCCACATCGTGCCGTCGTCGAGGTTGGCCGGGTCGCTAAAGCCGAGCGTCGCATAGCGGGTGTTGAACTTTTGCGCGCTTTGGAAAAAGCAGACGATCTTGCCGTCCCTGGCATACGCGGGCATGCCATACCACAGCTTTGGCGCGAGGATGGGCGCGTTGGCGGTGATGATCGCATGGAGCCGCGTGGCAATACTGCGATCCGGCTCCGGCAGCTCGGCGATCTTCGCGAGGACATCGCGTTCCCCGGCCGCCCGGTCTTCGCTCGCGCGCGCTTCCGCTTTCAGCTCTTTCGCCCGCTCCTTCATGGCGGCGCGCTCGTCGGCGGTAAATCCTGGCGTAGCAGTTTTTTTGGCTGGACTCATTGAAACCTCCGTGGCGAGAACTGGCCTGACATCGTTTCAGCTTCGACGCCAGTAGTATATGTGACTGAAAGGTCACATGTCAAGAGCCAGATCAGGCGATGCTGGCGCGCTGGCTGCGCCGACGAGCCAAGCATTCCTCAAGCAGACGCAGCGCGGCCCCGATCTCGGTGAAGATCGGGGCCGCGGCACTATTCGCTCGTGACGCTAGCGCAGCGCCTGATTAAAGAAGGTGGCGACGCGCTCAACATACGGCGCCGGCTCGGCGCGGTAGCCGCCGGTGTGCGAGCCGGCCGTGATCACCCACAGCTCGGCGCTGGGCGCGGCGGCGGCGAGCTGCTTGGCGTGGGCCAGCGGGATCAGCTGGTCGCCGGTCGCGTGGATCAGGAGCAGCGGGCGGGGCGCGATCCGGGCGATCTCGGTGACGGGCCGCGAATTCCCGATGTTGACGCCGGCGGTGAAGCGGGTCATAAACAGCGACGAGCCGAGAAAAAACGTCGGCAGGCCGCCGGTCGCACGGGGAAACTCCTGCTCCAGAATCGGGTAGATGTCAGCGTAGGAGCTGTCGGCGACTAGCGCGCCGATGTCGGCGTCGTCGGCGGTGGCGCCGATGCTGCTCGCGGCGCCCATCGAGATGCCCAGCAGCCCAATGTGGCCAGCCTTGAAGCCCTTGCCCTTCAGCCAGTCAATGCCGGCCTCGATGTCATGGCGCTCGTGGAGGCCGAAGGTAAAGTGGGCGTCGGCGCTGGCGCCGTGGCCGCGCATATCAATGGTCAGCACCGAAAAGCCGCGGTCGTGCATCGCCTTTAAAAACGCCCAGCTGCCACCCTGAAAAAAGCAGATCCGGCAGCCATCTTTGCCATGCACGATCATGATCGCCGGCGCGTCGGGCTGGCCCGGCACAAACCAGCCGCCGATCTGAACTCGCTCGCCGCGTGCCGTGTAGCTAACCTCCTCGAAGGGCAGGCCCAGCTCTTTCTGCGGGTTGCTCTTAAACTGCCACTGGCCGTTGACCTGTGTAACCTCGCGGCGCTTGGGGACGGTCAGGACATTGGCGATCACGGCCGAGATGACCATATAGCCGATCAGCGCGACTGTGACCAGCGTAAGAATCAACCGCTTGATAATGACCTGCGAGCGGCGGCGCGGGCGAGCGGCGGTAAGCGTTGCCATCAGTGAACCTCATTGTTCAAACTATGATTCCTCGGCGAGCAGCGCATCCACGACGCGCTGCCAGGTTAGGTCGGCGACGCGCGCGGGGTTGGCGGCGCCCAGCTGCGCGGCCAGCGCCGGCGTCAGCGCATCCAGCGCCTGGCCGAGCGCGGTCGCAGTCGGTGCGGTGACGAGGCCGCTCACGCCGTCGCGCACAAACTCCAGCACGCCGCCGGCATCGGTGGTTGTTAGGACGGGGCGCGCCGCGCCAAAGGCCTCGACAGTCGCGAAGCCATAGTCCTCGTCGACCGGCGCGTAGAAGACGGCCCGGCAGCCGGCGTACAGCTCGGCCAGCCGCTCGTCGCTGACAAAGCCGGTGAACTCGACCCGCGCCGCCAGCCCCAGCTGCCGGGCGCGCGCCGCCAGCCGCGCCCGCTCGGGACCGCTGCCGGTGATGACCGCGCGCAGCCCGGTGGCAGAGTGGGCCAGGGCAGCCAGCAGCAGGTCGATGCGCTTAGCGGCGTCCAGGCGCGCCGGCGACAAGATGTAGTCGCCATACGGCCCGCTGTGGAGCAGCGCCGCTAGGTGGCTGGGCGGGTACAGCGTCGTGGCCTGGAGGCCGTTGTACTGCGCCAGGCGCCCAGCGACATTCGCCGAGATCGCAAAGAGCCGCCGGGCCTCGCCCAGCGTGCGGCGATCCATGCGCAGCAGCTGCTGGCGGGCCTGGTCGTCGCCGGGCTGCGCGCCCCAGTCGCTCAGGGCTGTGCCGTACCAGTCGTAGGCCTGGCGGTGCTGGTGAATCAGCCAGACGACCTTGCGCGGGTGCTGGACGGCGTAGGATGGAAATTTGGTGGCGATCACCAGGTCAACTGGCTCGCCATCAGCGACGGTCAGATCAAGCAGCCGCCAGGCCAGCGCGCCGCGCAGCAGATGTGCGCGCGGCGTCCAGCGCAGCGGCAGCGCCACGATCTCGGCCTGGTGGCCGGCGGACCGCAGCGCCGTCCGCAGCAACTCGGTGAGCGTCTCGGTGCCGCCGCGGGCGAACGGCACCTGGGTTGTGCAGATCAGAATGCGCACAGCAAATCCGGGGCGGCCCGCGCTACTCCAGGTAGTCGCGCAGCTTTTTGCCGAGCTTGGGGTGGCGCAGCTTGCGCAGCGCCTTGACCTCAATCTGGCGAATGCGCTCGCGCGTCACCTCGAAGATTTTACCGACATCCTCCAGAGTGTTATGCCGGCCATGCTCCAGCATCACCTCGTTGTCGTCGGGCTTGGGCGACAGCGCGCTGAGCAGACGGCGCTCCTGCTCATTGATCTGTAGCCCGTAGCGCAGCTTAATCACCAGCCGCTCGCGCTCGCCAAGCTGATCCAGCACTTGCTCGACGGCCTCTTTGAGCATCTGGTTGGTGGCGGCGTCGGCGGGCGCCTCGATCTTCGAATCCTCAATGAAGTCGCCAAGATTCAAGTCCTCCTCCTGGCCGACCGGCGTCTCCAGCGAGACCGGCTCCAGGGCCGCCTTGTGAATATCGCGGACTTTGTTAGCGGCGCGGTCCAGCGCCTGACGCAGCACCGGGTCATAGTAGCGCGAGGTTGGCACCAGCGCCGCTGGCGCGCACTGAAGGCGAATTCGCAGCTCCTCGGCCAGAATGTCGGGGCAGTGGCACTCCAGCGCAACCTCCTCGGGGAGCGGCGCGCGGCGCAGCTGGCGCTTCAGATTGTCGTGGCACTCTTTGATGCGCACAAAGGTTGGGTTGGTGTCGTCGGCCTTCTGAAGCAGCTCCTCGATCTTGACTTTAGCCTGCGCCAGCATCAGGGCGAGGTAGGGATCGTAGGCGTCACGGCAGTCAGGGTCGACGGCGGCGGGGTTGAGCTGGAGCTGTAGGCGCTGGCTGTCGGGGAGGATGCTGGGGATGCGGCACTCCATCGCCAGCTCCAGCATGCTCGGCTCGCGGTCCAGCTCCTGGGCCAGGTGGCGTGAGACTTTGGTCAGGCGGTTGATGGTCTCGACCATGTGGACGGGGATGCGGATCGTGCGGGCCTGGTCGGCGATGGCGCGGGTGATCGCCTGCCGAATCCACCAGGTCGCGTAGGTCGAAAATTTGAAGCCCTTGCGGTAGTCGAACTTTTCGACGGCCCGCAGCAGGCCCATATTGCCCTCCTGCACCAGGTCCATCAGCGACAGGCCGCGGTTCATGTACTTTTTGGCGACGCTGACCACCAGCCGCAGGTTGGCCTCGGCCAAATGGTGGCGGGCATCGGCGGCCCGCTCGATGGAGCGCTGGACATTCTCAAGCTCGCCCTCTTGAAACGGCTCGCCTTTTTTGAGGCGGAGCTTGGCCTTCTCGCCCTGCTCTAGCTGCTTGGCCAGGCGATGCTCCTGGTCGCCCGACAGCAGCGGGACGCGCCCGATCTCGTGCAAGTACATGCGGACGGTGTCACCGACGCCGTTCTCGCTCATGTCACCGGCGTCATCCAGGATAATCACCTGGTCAAAGCTGAGGTCCTCGCTGAAGTCGGTGTCGTCGGTCAGCTCGTCCTGGATCGTGATACTGGCCGTCGTCAGCGTCTCATAAATCTCGCCCAGCTTGTCGGCGGTGTCGTCATTCTGCGGCAGGAGCTGAAGAATCTCCTCCTGAGTGACGTAGCCGCGGGTTTTGCCGCGGGCCATCAGATCATCGAGCGAGTGAACTGCCTCAGCCGCCGAGATTTCCTCAAGCGCCTGCGTGGTGACGTTTTGGGGGGTATAGTCAACTTCTTCGATCAACTCCAAAGGCACGTCAGACATACGGGGAACTCCTGGTGCATGCGTTGAGATCGAGGGGCTAGGTAAGATGCTCAAGGCGCGTGCCTGATACCGGAAAGTACGGGCTGCGACGGGGCGCCGTCACGACATTCTGGTAGGCATTCAGCGCCAGGAGCTGAGCCAGAAGCCGCTGTTGCTCATCGTGATCCTCCACCGATTCATACATAGCTTTGATGTGCTGGCGGCGCTGCTGGATCACGCTTTTGCGGAACTCCAGCGCGATGGTGGTGGCGATCTGCGCAGCTCGTAGGTGCGGCGCATACGCTGGGAGCGGAGGCGTGTCCGGCCATTGTACCAAAGTTAGGGCCTGCTCGCGTAAAACCGGCGCGAACTGCGCGGCCCACTCGTCGGCCGTCTGCGGCGGCGCGGGCGGATGCTCACACCAAGCGTCCCAGATCAGGCGATTTTCGGTGCGGCGCAGCGTCTCGCGCACATCGCCGCGCACGACCTCGGCGAGCGCCGGGAAGCGGCCCAGCTCGCCGCGCAGCAGCGCCTCGATCTCGGGGCGGATTGCGGGGAAGCGCAGCAGGAACGACAGCAGCTGGTCCTCGCGGCTGTGGGTGACAGGTGGCGGCTCGGTGGTGGGCAGCGCGACCGGCTGGCTATGGCCGCGGCGGCTGGCCTCGACTGCGCCGCTGATCACCGGCTCGGCCAGGCCGACCAGTGCGGCGAGGCGCTGGATGTAGTGCGCCCGCTCAACCGGCGTGGCCAGCGCGGCGATGATCGGCGCCAGGCGCTCGACGGCGGCGGCGCGACCTTTGGCGGATTGCAGGTCCAGCCCGGCCGTCAGCGTTGTAAGGTAGAAGTCGACCAGCGGCTGCGCGGCGGCCAGCGCGGCCGTCCAGGCGGCCGGGTCGGTGCGGATCAGGTCGTCGGGATCGTGGCCGGCCGGCAGCGTGGCGATGCGGAGCACGCCATCCAGCACCCGCTCCCAGCGAATCAGCCCTGCGGCGTCGCGACCGGCTCACTGGTGTGCTCCAGGCTGTCGCGCAGCGTCGCCAGGCCCTTCAGCGTAGCGCTCTGGCCGGCGCTGTCGGCGTCGAAGACCAGCGTGATCGTCCGGGTCAGCTTTTTGAGCAGCGCGGCCTGGTCGGTGGTCAGCGCGGTGCCCATCGGCGCCACAACGTTGCGAAAGCCGGCCTGGTGGGCCGTGATCACATCTAGGTAGCCCTCAACCAGCACCACCGCGTCGGCCTGCCGAATCGCCTCTCGCCCCTCGGCCAGCCCATACAGCAGGCTGGACTTATGAAATAGCGGCGTCTCGGGCGTGTTCAAATATTTGGCGTGGTCGCTCGCTAGGCTGCGGCCGCCAAAGCCGACCACCGCGCCCTTGTGATTGCGGATCGGAAAGATCAGGCGGTTGCGAAAGCGGTCATAGTAGCCCTCGCCCTCGCGGCGCACGATCAGGCCGGCGGCCTCAATGTCGGCGGGCTGGTGATTTTTGCGGTTGGTCAGATACACCAGCAGCCCAGTCCACTCGTCGGCGGCGTAGCCCAGCTGCCAGGTCTCAATGGCGGCCTCGTCCAGGCCGCGCTCGGCGGCGTAGGTGCGGCCGGGCGCGCCGCGCTGGGTATTGCGCAGCAGGTGGTGCCAGTAGGCCGCGGCGTCCTCGTTGATCTGGCGCAGCGTCGCGTCGCGGGCGTTCTCGGCCGCCAGGTCGGCGGTGGGCGGGCGGAGCTGCACGCCAGTCTGGGTGGCCAGCTGCTCCAGCGCCGTCGCGAAGTCCAGCCCCTGGCGGGCCATGATATATCCGAAGGCGTCGCCGGAGACGTGGCAGCTAAAGCAGTAGTAGCTCTGGGTGTCGGGGAAGACGTAGAAGGCCGGCGTGCGGCTGTTGCTATGAAACGGACAGAAGCTGGTCCAGTTGCGGCCGGCCTTACGCAGTGCCACGCCGCTGGCTGTTACCAAGTCAACGAGGTCAAGGCGCTGTTTGATGTCGTCGGTAATGCTCATGGCAGACCATTCGGCGGCTATCAGGCGGGTATCAGGCCCCTGTATGCTACCACGTTTGGCCGCCCTGCGCCCCGCCCTGCGCCGATGAGTTGGGCGTCTATCAACGTCCGATCTAGTGCGGCTACATGGCCGATTTCAGCGTGGTTAAGGCGAGGTCCATGCCGCACCGTGAGTTCAAAGGGTGTGCTCCACGGGAGTTGTGACCAGCAACGATACGACGTTGATAGAGTCCTGGCACGGATCAGGGAGCGTCGCAAGCGCGGCGGAGAGGTTGGTATACTGCGGGTGGTCCATAGCGGTGTCTGCGGTGCATGTGGTCATGACACCGGAGAGCCTACCCTGTTGGACCACGACGGTGACAGAGTCCTGAAGGCCGGGCCAGCAGTTGCCGGCCTCGACGGTGCAGGGTAAAATGCACCGTTCGTTTGTTTGTGAGGCACACCACCTATGCCAATCTATGTTTATGGCTGCGACACCTGCGGCCACCAGTTTGAGCAGATGCAGCGCTTTCAGGACCAGCCGCTGACCAGCTGCCCCAAGTGCGGCGCGGCGCTGCGCAAAATTATTCAGCCGGCCGGCATCGTGTTCAAAGGCACGGGCTGGTATAGCACCAACTCACGCGCCGCCAGCCAGAGTAGCACCAAGCCGGCCAAAGCTGGCAAGGCCACCGGCGGCGACAGCAGCAGTGGGAGCAGCGACGGCGGCGGGAGCAGCGACGGCAGTAGCGGCGGCGAGAGCAGCGCGCCCGCCGAGAAGCCAGCCAGCGGCGAGAGCAGCGCACCCGCCGAGAAACCGGCCGCCGCCACGCCAGCAAAAGAGTCATGATGTGTGGGCAGCGACCGCTCGTGCGGCCTTTTCGCCAGCAGCGCGCCGGCAACAGCGAGGCGCTCTGTCGCTAGGGGGTGTCCGCTGGACACTCCCTGACACAGACCCCAAATCGCCTGCACGGAAAGGTTGTATGTATGTCGCTGTCCAGCTTTGTGCGCGCGCTGCGCGCCAACATCGATATTATTCGCCAAAATGATCCCGCCGCCCGCTCGGTGTGGGAGATTTTGCTGTATCCCGGCCTACACGCCGTGACAATTCACCGGCTATCGCACCGGCTGTGGCAGTCGGGCGTGCCATTTGTGCCGCGGCTCCTGTCGCAGGCGGCGCGCTTTTGGACCGGGATTGAGATTCACCCCGGCGCCCGCATCGGCCAGGCGCTGTTTATTGACCACGGCGCCGGCGTCGTGATCGGCGAGACCACCGAGATCGGCGACCGGGTGACGCTCTACCAGCAGGTCACGCTGGGCGGCACCGGCAAGCAGTCGGGCAAGCGCCACCCAACGCTCGGCAGCGACATTGTGGTCGGCGTCGGCGCCAGCGTGCTCGGCGCGATCCGCGTGGGCGACGGCGCCCGGATCGGCGCGGGTTCGGTGGTGCTCAAGGATGTGCCGCCCTACAGCACGGCCACCGGCATCCCGGCGCGCGTGGTCCAGACCCGCGACCCCGTCACTGGCACGCTGCGCCGACTGGAGCACCTGCCCGACCCCGAGGGCGCGATGATCCAATCGCTGCACACCAAAGTTCGTGAGCTGGAGGGCCGGCTACGCCAGCTGGAGGTTGAGGCCGCCGAGCACGACGCCCAGCACCACCAGGAAAGCTACGAGCCGCTCAGCGAGTCGGTGTTTGCGCCGCTGCTGGGCGAGGCCTACGATGGCGGGCCGGGCTGGGGCATCTGAGCGCCGCATATTAATAAGGATATGGCCATGAGCATCGTGATCTACAACACGCTGACCCGCCAGAAGGAGCCATTCGAGACGCTGGAGCCACAGAAGGTGCGGATGTATGTCTGCGGCCCGACGGTGTATGACAGCGCGCACATCGGCCACGCCATGTCGGCGCTGGTCTTCGACGTGATTCGGCGCTACCTGGAGCACCGCGGCTACGCTGTGACCCACGTCCAGAACTTCACTGATGTGGACGATAAAATTATCAACCGTGCCAACGAGCAGGGCCGCGACCCGGTCGGGCTGGCCGAGCAGTATATTGATGAGTTCCTGGAGCATCTGACGGCGCTCAACATTCAGCCGGCGACACAGTATCCGCGGGCGACGCAGAGCATGGCGGCGATCACCGCGCTGATCGGCACGCTGATTGAGCGCGGCATGGCCTACGAGGCGGCCGGCGATGTGTACTTCCGGGTGCGGGCCGACCAAGATTATGGCAAGCTGTCCGGCCGCCAGGTCGACGACCTGCGCTCGGGCGCCCGCATCGCGCCCGACGAGCGCAAAGAGGACCCGCTGGACTTTGCGCTGTGGAAAAAAGCCAAGCCCGGCGAGCCGTCGTGGCCTGCGCCGTGGTCGGCGGGGCGGCCCGGCTGGCACATCGAGTGCTCGGCGATGAACCTGGCGACGCTGGGCGAGCAGATCGATATTCACGGCGGCGGCAACGACCTGATCTTCCCGCACCACGAGAACGAGATCGCCCAGACCGAGAGCGTGACCGGCCAGCAGTTTGCGCGCTACTGGCTCCACAACGGCATGCTGCAGATGCGCGGCGCCGCCGGCGAGATCGAAAAAATGTCCAAGTCGCTGGGCAATATGGTGCGGATCGAGGCTTTTCTGGCCGAGCACAGCGCCGACGTGCTGCGGCTGATGGTGCTCGGCTCGTCCTACCGCGCGCCGCTAACCTACGACGCCGCGCTGGTCGCCGAGACCGAGCGCAAGCTTGACCGGCTGCGGGGCGCGCTCAAGCCGGCCAGCGGGACGGGCGACAGCGCCAGCCTGGCTAGCGCCGCAGCCGAGGCCCGGCAGCGCTTCGAGGCGGCGATGGACGATGATTTTAACAGCGCCGGCGCGCTGGGCGCGCTGTTTGAGCTGGTCCGGGCGATCAACATCGCGCGCGATGCAGGCGCGGGCGGCGACGGCTTCGCGGCCGCGCTGCAGACGGTGCGCGACCTCACGGCCGTGCTGGGCCTGCAGCTGGACAGCGCGCCGGCCCAGGATCATGGCGCCGCGCCGTTTATCGAGCTGCTGATCACCACCCGCGCCGACCTGCGCAAGGCCAAGCAGTGGGAGCTGGCCGATCAGGTCCGCAAGCAGCTGGTGGCGCTCGGCGTTGTGCTGGAGGATGGGGCGGGCGGCACCACCTGGCGCTGGGAGCGGCCAAGCGGCGGCTAGGCCAATCGTGGCCAGCATAGTATCTGCCGGGCGACAGCTTGGCAGCTTCAGAGGTAGCAGTGGATTGGCTTGAGCTAAGCGTTGAGATTGACCAAGAGGCCGTCGAGTCGGTGTCGGAGCTGTTTGCCGAGGTTGGCTACAACAGCGGCGTGGCGGTGGATCAGCCGTTTATCGGCTCGCCCGACGGCCCCGAGTACGTCCATAACACCGCGGTGCCGGTCGTGGTGCGGACCTATGTGCCGCAGGACGAGCACGCCGAGGACGCGCGGGCGCGGCTAGAGCAGGGGCTGTGGGCGCTCGGGCTGCTGCGGCCGGTGGGGCCGCTCCAGGTGAAGCAGCTGGCCGAGGAGGACTGGGCCAACGCCTGGAAAGCCTACTATCCAATCCGGCGGATTGGCGAGCACTGGGTGATCGTGCCGTCATGGCTGGAGTATGAGGCCGCGCCCGGCGACGTGGTGCTGCACCTCGATCCGGGCATGGCGTTTGGCACTGGATTGCACCCGACCACCCAGCTGTGCCTGGTGCTGATGGAGCGCTACGCCAAAGCGGGGCAGTCGGCGCTGGACCTGGGCTGTGGCTCGGGGATTCTGGCGCTGGGCCTGGCCAAGATCGGCGCCGCGCCGGTCCTGGCGATCGACAACGATCCCATCGCGGTCCAGGCGACCCAGGAGAACGTGGACCTCAACGGCGTCGCCGAGCAGGTCACGGTGCTGGAGGGCAGCCTGGGGCCGGGCATGCAGCTGGGCCACTGGCTGGGCAGCGACTGGGGATCGCGGGTGCGGGCCGAGCGGGCCGCGCTCCGGCTGGCCGGGCCGGTCTCGCTGGAGCCGGATGGCGAGCTGGACCTGATCGCCGCCAACATTCTGGCCAACGTCCATGTGCTGCTGGCGCCGACGATGCAGCGGGCGCTCAAGCCCGGCGGGCTGCTGGTCACGTCGGGGATCATCGCCGACCGCGAGGCCGAGGTGCAGGAGGCGTTTACGGCCGTCGGACTGGTGCAGCTGGAGCGACTCCAGGAGGGCGATTGGGTTGCGCTGGCCCATCGCCGCACCTAGCATGGCGAAGCGTAGCACCGCCAAAGCGCAGCGCCGCACCGCCGACAGCAACACCTATCGCTTTTTTGTTGATCCGGCGGCAATCACCGGCACCGCCGTCGCGCTGGCTGACCGCACGCTGGTCCATCAGCTGACCAATGTGCTGCGCTTGCAGCCCGGCCAGCAGATCACGCTGCTCGACGATAGCGGCCTGGCGTATACCGTTGAGCTAACGGCGCTCGGGCCGCAGCTGGTGCAGGGGACAATTGTCACGCAGACAATGTGCGACACCGAGCCGCAGCTCCGCGTCACACTGTACATAGCGCTGATGCGCAGCGAGCGCTTCGAGTGGGCGCTGCAAAAAGCCACCGAGCTGGGCGCCGCCGCCATCGTGCCGGTCCACTGCGAGCACAGCCCCGGCGATGAGGCGACCGTCGGGGCGGCCAAGCTGGAGCGCTGGGCGCGCATCGTGCGCGAGGCGGGCGAGCAGTCGCGGCGCGGGCGGCTGCCGGCGCTGCGCCCGCCGCAGCCGTTCGCCGACGCCAGCGCGGGCGCGTCCGGGCAGCGGATTCTGCTATGGGAAAGCGCGGGCGCGCAGCCGCTCACGCCGCTGGTCCGGGCGACGACGACGACCGACTGGGCAATTTTCAGCGGGCCGGAGGGCGGCTGGAGCGCGGAGGAGCGCACGCTGGCCGAGGCGGCGGGTGTGCCGCTCGTCGGGCTGGGGCCACGCACGCTGCGGGCCGAGACCGCGCCGCTGGCCGCACTGGTAGCGCTGCTTACGCTGACCGGCGAGCTGGGCTAGCTGCCGCAATTTGCATCGCAGCCCGCTCGCCCGTACAATGCGCCCACGAGCTTGTTAAAAATTGCACAATCGCAAGGATCGACTATGAAGCGAGTTGAAAAGCCGTGGGGCTATGAAATCTGGTGGGCGCAGACCGACCGCTATGTCGGCAAAATCCTGCACATCAATGCCGGCCACCGCCTGAGCCTCCAGTACCACGAGCACAAAGATGAAACGCTGTACGTCCAGAGCGGCGAGCTGGACATGCAGTTTGGGCCGGACGCCGAGCACCTGGAGACCAAGCGGATGGTCGCCGGCGACACCCACTATAACCCGACCGGGCTGGTCCACCGCATGATCGCGATCACCGACGTTGATATGTTCGAGGTATCGACGCCGGAGGTCTGGGATGTCGTGCGGCTTGAGGACGCCTACGGCCGCTCCAGCTAGCGCCGCCCGCCAACCACCGACGTTCAGGGGTACAATGCCGCTACCTCTGAGCGTTTTGTTTTAAGCCAACAAAGGAGTTGCCGCATGGTCCGTAGCTCACGCGCCTTCTGGTGGGGGGCGATCACGTCGATCCTGGTTGGAATTTTGGCCTTCGCCAGCGGCGTCTCGGTGGCCCTGCACTGGGGCGCCGACCTGCCGGGCGCTGGTCTGCTCGGGCCAACCGGGGCCGTGCGGCGCTCCACGCCCAGCAACCTCAAGGACGACTTTGCGATCTACTGGCAGACCTGGGACTTGATCGAGCAGAAATTTTATCGCGACAAGCCGCTCGACCATAAAAAGATGATCTACGCCTCGGTCGCCGGGCTGCTGCACTCACTGGGCGACGACTACACTTTTTTCCAGGAGCCGGAGGACGCCTCGAAAATGCGCGAGCAGATGCAGGGCTCGTTCGACGGCATCGGCGCCTACATTGAGTTTAAAAATGGCCAACTGGTGATTACCGCGCCCATCGAGGACGCGCCGGCGGCGAAGGCCGGGCTACAGGCCGGCGACATCATCCTGAAGGTGGATAGCAGCGAGCTGTCGCCCAAGCTGGCGAATATGAGCGCCGAAGACGCCGCAAAAGAGGCGGCAAAAATCCTACGCGGACCCAGCGGCAGCAAGGTCACGCTGACGGTGCTGCGACCGGCCAGCAACACAACGCTGGAGATCGCAATCACACGCGGGCCGGTGCCGATTATTACCGTCAACGCCAAAATGCTGGACGGCAACGTGGCCTATATTCAGATCACGCAGTTTGAGGGCACGACCACCGCGCAGCTCGACAAGGCGCTGGCGCAGCTCCTGCCGCAGCAGCCGCGCGGCATTATCCTCGACCTGCGGAATAATCCCGGCGGCCTCCTGGACACCGCCCGCGAGGTGCTGGGCCGCTTCGTGGACGGCGGCGTGGCGCTCCACGAGCGCTTTGGCAATGGCGCCGAGGAGTCGTTCTCGGTGCAGCGCAGCATGGGCGCGCCCAGCGACACGACGACGCCGATGCTGGTGCTGATCAACGCCAACGCGGCGAGCGCCTCGGAGATCGTGGCCGGCGCGCTGCGCGACCGCGGGCGGGCGACGCTGCTCGGCGAAAAAAGCTACGGCAAAGGCTCGGTGCAAAGCGTCGAGTGCCTGAGCGCGCAGTCCCTGAGCTGCCCGCCTGACTCGCCCTCGGCCCGCATCACCATCGCCCGCTGGCTGACGCCCAACAACCTACAAATTCACCACATCGGCATCAGCCCCGACTACTATGTCCCCTACGACAACAAAGAAGAGTTTCGAGTCGCGCTACCGCAGGTCCGGCCGGGCGACGCCGACAAGGCCGACAACTCGCAGCTGTTCTGGGCGCTCAAGCTGCTGGCGGCCAACGAGAAGCCGCCGGTCGTGCCAACGCCAACCGCAGTGCCGACCGCTGCGCCGTAGCGCACTTCGGGTTCATGACGCTTCGCAGCGCTAGCACGGCGTAGCGCGCCAGGTATCCGCGGAGGCTTGCCATGCCTCCACGGTGTACCAGCGAAGGTTCGTGGCCTGGCGGACTCCTGATAGCCAAGCATGAATATCAACGGCGACAGACAATGCTCCAAGCGCGTCTGGGGGCGTGCTGTTCATGAGCCAAGTCCCATCGGCCGCTTGGGCCACGCTGATGGTATGCCAGGTCGGTGACCAACTATACTTAAATGTTGCGCGTCCGATCATTATTTCGACCGGCGTTGTAGCGAGCTTAAGCCAAGGCCGAGGCAGCGCCAATAGATGGGACTGAAAGGCTTGGGCTATTTCGGCCGGCGTTGTTGGCTTGGGGAGGTCAAACGAAACATGAGTACGGACCCCCAACGGGTTAGCATATTCCAACGGATGGTCGCAAAAATACGAATACCCAAGTTCTCCAAGCCGCTCCAAAATATCAGGGTCGTGCCCGCCATAGCGCAGGCAACCGAACTCTGAACCACCTATACCAAGGATGGCCTGGTAGATCTCGTCCGGCGTTTCAGGCTGACGTGTGATGATACAGTGGTCATCATCGCCTTGACCAACCAACGATGGAGCACATTCTTCGAGCATTCCACACCGAGTACAGCAGTCAGCTGCAATGTAGAACACGCCTGAAACATTCTGCGGATGCCGTTTGTGCATGAGTTCACCTCGGGGCAATAGAAAGCAAACCGTACCATAGCGCAGCTCCGCCTAACGCGCGCTGCGGGCCAGCGCCAGACCATGCACCTCGGTGGCGCCCGCCGACTGCAGCGCGGCGGCGCAGGCCACCAGCGTGGCGCCGGTGGTCAGCACGTCGTCGACGAGCAGGATGCGGGCGGGCGGCGGGCTGCCGCGCCACGCAAACGCCGCCGCCACATTGGCCTGCCGCTCCTCGCGCCCGAGGTGGGCCTGATGCTCGGTCGGGCGGACGCGCACCAGCGGGCCGTCGAGGTGCGGCCGCGCGAGGCCCTCGGCCAGCGCCGCCGCCAGCAGCGCCGCCTGGTTGAAGCCGCGCTCGCGCAGCCGGTCGGCAAAGAGCGGCACGGCAATCACGGCGTCCACGGGCGGCAGCGCATCGCCATGTATGCGCAGCGCCAGCGCGGCCAGCGGCGCGGCCGCCACGGTGCGGCGCTGATATTTCAGGGCATGGATCGCCTCGCGCAGCGGCGACTCGAAGCGGAACACGCCCGCGCTACTGGTCAGGGCCTGCTGCGCCAGCCGCGCATGATGGCGCTGGTTATCGGCGGCCTCCACCGGCCGGCAGCGCGCCGCGCAGCCCGCGCAGAACCACGCGCCGCGCGCCTTGCAGCCCACGCACTGCGGCGGAAACAGCCAGTCCAGCAGCTGGCCCCACACTCCACTCATCGCTTCCTCTCGCTCACTATCGGCCGGCGTATAATAACCGCAGCACGAGGAGCACACCATGCACCCACTGACACAGCCAAGCCTGGCCAGCGCCGCCTTCAAGGCCGACCCGCATCCATTCTACGCCGCGCTGCGCGACGAGGCGCCGGTCTACCGCGCGCAGCTCTCGACCCGCGACGCCCGCTGGCTGATCACGCGCTACGACGATGTGGCGCGGCTGCTCAAAGACCAGCGGCTGATTAAAAATCGCTTCACGGCGCAGCGCAACAGCCCCGACCTGCCGCAGCCGTGGGTGCCAGGCATTCTGCGCCCGCTGGCTAGCAACATGCTCGATATGGACCAGCCCGACCACACCAGACTGCGCAGCCTGGTCCACAAAGCGTTCACGCCGCGGCTGATCGAGCGGCTGCGCGGCCGCGTCACCGAGCTGGCGCAGCAGCTCCTGGACCGCGCCGCCAGCCGCGGCAGCATGGACCTAATCCGCGACTACGCGCTGCCGATCCCGGTGACGATCATCGCCGAGATGCTGGCGATCCCGCCGGCCGACGGCGCCAAATTTCAGCGCTGGTCGCAGACGATTGTCTCGATCTCATCCGAGAGCGACGTGCTGCGGGTGCTGCCGAGCATCTGGCAGTTCCTGCGCTACCTGCGGGCGCAGTTTCGCCGCCGTCGGGCCGCGCTGGGCGACGACCTGATGAGCGCGCTGCTACAGGCCGAGGACGGCGGCGAGCGCTTGAGCGAGGACGAGCTGCTGGCGATGGTATTTTTGCTGCTGATCGCCGGCCACGAGACGACGGTCAACCTGATTGCGAGCGGCACGCTGGCGCTGCTGGAGAATCCCGAGCAGCTCGCGCGGCTGCGCCAGGACCCGGCCCTGATGCCCAAAGCCATTGAGGAGCTGCTGCGCTTCACGTCGCCAGTCGACGTAGCCACCGAGCGCTTCGCCGCCGAGGACATTGAGCTGCACGGCGTCACCATCCGGCGCGGCGAGCAGGTGCTAGCGGTGATCGGCGCCGCCAACCGCGACCCGCGGCAGTTCACCGACCCCGACTCACTTAGACCTCGGCCGCGACCCCAACCGCCACCTGGCGTTTGGCCAGGGCATCCACTACTGCCTGGGCGCGCCGCTGGCACGGCTGGAGGGCCAGATTGCTCTCGACCACCTTTTGGAGCGGCTGCCGACGCTGCGCCTCGCCCAGCCGGCCCCGACGCTTGCCTGGCGAAAATCGCTGTTTGTGCGTGGCCTAGCGGCGCTGCCGGTCGCCTGGAGCTGAGGCACGGCCACCATTCAGCTATACTACAGCAGCAGAGCAGGCACCGGCCTGTTCTGTTTGCGTCATACAGGAGCCAAGCATGGATGTTAAAGCGATAGTCACTGGGCTGGTCGTCGGACTGATCTTCGAGCGACCGGCCCGCCGTCAGCTGAGCTGAGCTTACACAATCGCTGGCGGACAGTGGACAGAAATTGACGGAGCGCTACGCCCACGCCGGGGATTCGCCGACCAACCGCAAGCAGCTGCGCCACATCATTGGCATCGAGCGCTGGGCGGCGCGGCGGCTCAGCGTAGCGCTGGGCCAGCCGGCGGTCAGCGATGAGTACGATGGCTACCAGCCCGATGCCGCGGCCAGCTGGGCCGACCTCCAGGCCGACTTCAGCGCCACCCGCGCGGAGTCAGTGCGGCTCGCGGAGCAGCTGGTGGCGCAGGGGCGCGGCGGCGAGAAGGTGCGGCATAATCAGTTTGGGCCGCTGTCGGTTGGCGCCTGGGTGTACTACATGCGGACACACGCCGCACGCGAGAGCCTCGCCATTCGTTAGAGCGTCAGCTCAAGATGCAAGGCGTGGCTGTCGAGCTGATAGCCGTGGCGGATGTAGAGCTGCTGGGCTGGATTGTCCACCGCGGTCTCCAGCACCAAACCTTTGGCGCCGGTCTCGGCCGCCCATGTGCGCGCCCGCGTGAGCAGCGCGCTCCCGACGCCGAGGCCGCGGGCGCTGGGCGCTACAAACAGATCATTTAAAATCCACAGCCGTCGCAGCGACACCGATGAGAACGATGGGAACAGCTGGGTGAAGCCCAGCGGCGCGCCGCCTTGCCGCGCCACGAAGATCACCAATTCGTCGGCGGCAAGCCGGGCGGCCAAAAACTCCCGCGCCGCCGCAAGGTTGCTCGGCTGCTGGTAAAACTGCCGGTAGCCGTCGAACAGCGGCGTGATGGCGTCAATATCGTCAAGGCTGGCGCGCTCGACGATGACGCTGGTTTGATCAGACATACAACACTCCTTATGTCATGCTGAACCCGGCCGGGCGCTGAATTGGGCACTGAGACGCGGCCGGCAGCGCGCACAGCGTAGCAGATTTGAAATTCGTTGGGCGCGGCGCGATGCGGCGAAATACGACGTTTAGCGCATTGGGATGCGACGCAGCAAAGATTTTTCGTGTTCACACTGTTGACAAAACTTTGTGAAAAAAATAATTTTGTATCGAGATACAATGCGGAAATCGCGGCCGTCCTGTATGGTTGTCGCAAGCGGATTATTCAGCCGCCGACGCGAGGATTACGATGAACGAGCACCCCACACTGCGGCAGGACACCCCGGCATGGCGCATGTATGTTTGGATTTCATTTGCAGTTTCAACCGGGCTAACCGGCCTGGGCATCGTCAACATGCCAGCCAACTTCTGGATCAAAGGCTACCTGGTAATGGGACTGTTTTTCACCGTCGGCTCAACGTTTACCCTCGCCAAAACACTGCGCGACCACACCGAGGGCCAGAAGCTCATCAACCGCTTCACCGACGCCAAGACCGAGCGCATTCTCAGCGAATACGAGCTCCGCAAATAGCCAACGATCTCACAGCGAACTGAACGGCCCCGACTGGAAGTAACCAGCCGGGGCTGGTGCATTTAAGGGTGTCGGCTGGGGATATTGAACCGCAACGACGCAAAGAGCGCAAAGATTTGGAGAAATGCCGCGGAACTTACCTACAAACTGAACGAGCTGTCGCCCGAGCGCTCAATGCGCGGCGGGAGCAGGTAGCCGCGCAGCAGCGCGAGGCCCAGCGCATAGAGCGCGAGGCCCAGCACGGCTGGCGCGAGGTGCCAGGCATCGACATAGCCGATCAGGGCGTGGACGCCGAGGGCCGCCGCAAAGCCGGGCGCGCCGGCGAGCAGCAGCGTCCACCAGACCCACGCCGCGCCGCGCCGCACGCCCCAGAGCGCCACGGCCAGCACCGCCAGCCCATCGGCGACCAGCGCGCCGCCGAAGCCCGCGCGGTCGTGGGCGACCAGCGCCAGCAGCCGCGGGCTGGCCGCGCCCAGCGCCGCCGCCGTCGTCCCGAGAAACGCCAGGTCGGTGTCGACAAACACGCCGGTCATGCCAATCACGGCAATTGCGCTGCCGGCGCCGAGCAGCCCAGCCGCCAGCGTCACAAAGAGGCCCTGGCCCCATAGTGCCCGGCGCCACGCCTGGTCATCATGCAGATCCGGGGCGGCGATGTGGGCTGGCGCGGTGGCCGGCAGGCGCCACGCGACGAGCAGCCCCGGCAGCAGCAGCGCCGTCACCAGCGTGTGGAGTGGGTCGAAGTAGCCGAAGCCCAGCCAGAGAAAATAGCTCGCAAAGCCCACCGCCGCCGACAGCTTCGAGCGCGCGGCGCGCCCAGTGGACGCCGCGGCGCAGGCCGTGCCAGGTCAGCTGGAGGTAGAGCACGCCGATTGAGACCATCGTGCCGGCCAGCGTGATGCGGTCGTGGGCCATAAACGGCAGCAGGCGCGGGTTGAGCGCAGCTAGCTCGGCGCGGCTCAGGCCGACAAAGGTTTCATCGTAGGGCAGCACGACGCGGGTCAGCGCAATCATGGCCGCAAGGAGACCGCCGAGCAGCATGCCCAGCGCCAGGCCGAGCGGCCACAGCCAGCGCTGCTGCCAGGGCCAGCCCCAGCCGGCCGGCGCTGGCGCCGCCTGCCGGGCAAACAGCAGCGCCTCGTTGATGCGCTTGGGCAGGCCCGGCCCACTGCGCGCCAGCCCGGCAGCGACCTGGACCAGCGTCGCGCCGGCAGCGAGCAGCGCGGTGGCCTGGGCCACGGTCGCCGCGCCGCTCGCGCTGATGGGCAGCACCGGCCAGCGCGCCCGCAGCGCCGCCAGCAGCGACAGACCCTGCGCCTGCGAGGAATCGTCGGGGCCGCACGCCACGATCAGCCCGGCGGCGCCGCACGCCAGCGCAGTCGCAGCGCACACCAGCGCGGCGCCCGGCTCCAGCGCGGCCGGCAGCGCCACCAGCAGCGGCACGCCCGCCGCCACGAGCGTGGCGAGATGATCGCGCCAGGCCGCGGTGGTCCAGACTCCACTCGTCGGCAGCTCCACGCTCACAAACTGCACCAGTGGCGCCAGCGTGGCCAGCAGCGCGCGGTGCTCCGCCGCCACCTCGGCCACCGACATATCCGGCCGCAGCGCCAGCCGCACGCCAACCGGCACCGGCCAGGGCGCGCCGGCCCGCAGCCGCGCCGCCAGCGCCGCGCCCGCGGACGCGGAGACCGGGCCGACCTCGGCGAAGCCCACGCCAAACCGCGCCAGCGCCGCCAGCCCGGCCGCGCCAGGGTCAACGCCGGCGCCCAAGCCCACCGGCGAGGCCAGGTGTAGCCCCAGCGTCGTCACAGCCAGCGCCGGGCTGGGGCCGAAGTGGCCTACCGCCTCGATCAGCCGCGGGCTACGTCCAAGCAGCCCCAGGCCCGCGAGCACCACGCCGCGCCGCCGCGCCGCCGGCAGACACTGCAACAGTGGTCGAAAAAACGGCTGATAGGTCCAGTCAGGCATGGCGGCGCTCCACAGGTAGATTTGTGAGGTGTGCTGCCCAGTGTAGCGCCGCGGCATTGAGCTGTCTATGCGGCCGTGGCCCGATTCGGGTTCGGGCGGCGAGCCGACAGCCCGCCATCAGGTCGGAGCGGCGCCAGCTTTGCTATTATTCGCGCACATCACAAGGAGCTTTTCTATGTATCGACCGATCACACTACTTATCACGCCGCTGCTGCTCGTTGCAGCGCTGGGGCGAACTGGCCCAGCCCGGCCAGCCGTGGCGCAGGCCACCGCGCCGCTCAAAGTGACCCAGGTGCCGCGGGCCGAGCGCTGCTTCGACGAAACGGGCTGGTGTATGACCGGCCGCCTCTTGACCTTCTGGGATCAGAATGGCGGTCTGGCGGTGTTCGGCTACCCCGTCGGGCCGCAGCAGGCCGAGGCGAGCCGCGACACCGGCACGAGCTACCAGACGCAGTGGCTAGAGCGCAATCGCCTGGAGCTGCACCCCGAGAGCAGCCCGCCCTACGATGTGCAGCTCGGACGGCTGGGCGACGACCGGCTACAGCAGCTGGGCGTGCGCTGGCAGACGCTGCCGCAGGCGGCGGGGCCGCAGGCCGGCTGCCTGTGGTTCGCCCAGACCCGCCACAATGTCTGCGACCAGTCACCCGGCATCGGCTTTCGGAGCTACTGGCAGGGCCACGGCCTCAGCGACAGCCGGCTGGATGGCTACGGCCAGAGCCTGGCGCTGTGGGGCCTGCCGCTGAGCGAGCCGCGCCTGGAGACCAACGCCGCCGGCGACACCGTGCTGACCCAGTGGTTCGAGCGGGCGCGCTTTGAGTGGCATCCTGGCAACCGCGACGCCTTCAAGGTGCTGCTGGGCCTGCTCGGCAGCGAGATCAAGGCGGGCGGTGCGCCCACGCCGCCGGCGCCGACCGCAACGCCGGCGCCCGCCGCCACCTGGCTGACGCAGGTCAACCGCTACCGCGCGCTGGCCGGCGTGCCGCCCGTGACCGAGGACGCGACGCTCGATGCGCAGTGCTTCGAGCACGCCCGCTACATCGCCGAGAACGACGACCTGACTCACCAGCAAACGCCCGGCCGGCCGTGGGCCTCGGCGGCGGGGCAAATCTGCGCCGGGCGCGGCAACGCCTGGATCGGCGGCGCCGCCAGCCAGCCGACCTGGCAGCCGAGCAGCGCGATCGACAGCTGGATGGAGTTGGCCGGCCATCGCCTCTGGCTGCTCTACCCGACCACGCCGACGTTTGGCTTTGGCTTCTACACCGCCAGCAACAACCGCGCAGGCGCCGCGCTCAATGTGCTGTCGCTGGCCAACCTCGACAGCGAGTGGGCCGGCTGGCCGCTGCGCTATCCGGCCGCCAACCAGATCGCGATCCCGGCGACCGCCTACCCGATCACGCTCAACTGGCCGTACTTCGGCCCGGCGCCGACGCTCACAAGCAGCGCGCTGACGACCGCGGCCGGCCAAGCCATCGCCCACCGCGCCGTCGCCGAGCTGCCGGCTGGCCACAAGGGCATCCAGATCACGCCCAGCGCCGCACTGCCCGACAACACGGTCTTTACCGTGACGGTCAGCGGCACCTACAGCGGCGCGCCCTTCACCCACAGCTGGCGGTTTTCAACCGGCGACCAGCCGATCAAGTAGCGAGTGGTGAGTACCGAGTACCGAGTGGTGAGTGACGATGTCTCTTTCGCCCTCAGTAGACTATACTTTGCCAGCTCGTGTATAGGAGTATGCCAATGTCTGTACAATCCATGTTCGACGACCAATTGCTCGAAGATTTTATGAAGACCTTTTATGGGTACGGAAACTATAGCAGCGATTTCTGGTTTGTTGGCATGGAAGAGGGCGGTGGAAACTCGTTCGCTGATATTAACAATCGACTCCACGACTGGGATCGGCGTGGGCGAGTGGAGCTCGAAGACATTGCTGCCTACCATGCCGAAATAGGGGGACAGCGCTTCTTCGGGCCACAACCGAAGCTCCAGCCAACCTGGAACCGCCTTATTCGTATTCTGCTGAGTGCCACCGGGCAGAATGTGCATACAGAAGCTGTTCGTGCCTATCAGAAAGACCATCTCGGGCGGCATCTCAGCGGGAATTGTCTCATTGAGCTACTGCCACTGAGATCGCCCTCGCTCGGTCATTGGCTCTATGCACAGCATTCACGTCTACCATACTTGACAAGCCGAGCAGAGTACACGAGCTATCGGGCACCACTTCGGGCAGTACATCTTCAACAACGTATTCAAGAGTGCAAACCCAAAGCCGTTATCTTCTACAGTGTGAACCCAAGCTATATGCACTGGTGGAAGGTCATTGCAAATGCTCCGTTTACGACAGAGCTGGCTGATGGTGAACGAATGTATATTGCAAAAACCGCAGATACAATATTTGCTATTACTCGTCATCCCGTCACGCAAGGCGTAAAGAATGACTACTTCCATCACGTAGGCAAAATCATTGCTTCACACTTGGCCGAAGCATAGATTTGTAGATGAGGAGCAGCAATGATCAAGCCGATGAGTTTGCGGCCGGGCGATACTGTGGCGGTGCTGTCGCCCTCGTGGGGCGGGCCGGCGACGTATCCGGCGGTGTTTGACGCAGGCCTCGCGGTGCTGCGCGAGGTGTTTGGCCTGGCGATCAAGGAGTACCCGACGGCCCGCGCCGATGCCGTGTGGCTCCACAGCCACCCCGCGGCCCGCGCCGCCGACCTCAACGCCGCTTTCGCCGACCCGGCCGTCGCCGCGATCATCGCGAGCATTGGCGGCGATGAACTCGGTGCGGATTCTGCCGTTTTTGGACACCGCCATGATTCTGGCCCATCCCAAAATAATGATGGGCTTTTCGGACACGACGACCGTGCTGGCGTATTTGAATCAGCTGGGCCTGGTCACGTTTTACGGCCCGAGCGTGATGGCCGGGCTGGCCCAGACGCGCAGCCTGCCGCCGGCCTTCACCGAGCATCTGCGCGCCCTGCTGTTTGACGCGCCGCCGAGCTACCGCTACACAGCCTACGAAAGTTGGTCGGAGGGCTATGTGGACTGGTCGGACCCGCTGCGGGGCGGCCAGCCCAAGCCGGCGCAGCCCAGCGCTGGCTGGCAGTGGCTGCAAGGCAGCGGCACGGTACGCGGCCAGCTGTGGGGCGGCTGCATCGAGGTGCTGGAGTTTATGAAGGCGACGGCGTTCTGGCCGTCGCCGGATTTTTGGCGCGGCCGCATCCTATTTTTGGAAACCTCGGAGGACCAGCCGACGCCGACGCAGGTCAAGTACATGCTGCGCAACTACGGCATGCAGGGCATTTTCGACGAGATCAGCGCCATCCTGGTGGGCCGGCCGCGCGGCTACACCGCCGCCCAGCGCGCCGAACTCCGCAGCGTGCTGACCTCGGTGGTCGGCGCGGAGTTTGCCCAGCCCACGCTGCCCATCGTCGCCGACGTTGATTTCGGCCACACCGACCCGCAGCTGATTCTGCCGCTCGGCACGCTGGCCGAGCTGGACTGCGACGGCCGCACGCTGACGCTCGTGGAGAGTCCCACGCAGGCGCGGTAGCCGCACTGTGCACGGCGCACACGAAGCGAGGCCGCGCAGCGTGGCGCGGCCCCGAGGAAGCCAGCGTCGCGGCTGGCTAGGCGGCGTTAGCGCTGCGAGAGCGCGTGCTCCAGCGCCCAGATCGACTGCGGGCGCATATACAGGCAGGCCCGGAAGGTGCCATGCTCGTCCCAGGCCTCGGGCGTGCGAAACCACAGGCCGTGGGTGACATAGGTCGTATAGTAGACACCCCACGCGGTGCGCCAGGCCTCGTCGGTCAACCCCTCCTGCATCATCAGCGCGGCCAGCGCATAGGTCGTGCCGGTCCAAACCTCGCGCGACTGCATATCGCTCTCGTCGATCTCGCCGGTGGGCCGCATGCCGTTGACCGCGCCCATCGTGCCGCCGGCAAAGCCCATCACGTTGTGCTGAAAAATGGTTTTGAGCGTCGCCTGGATGTGGTCATCGGGCGCGACTGCCGGCAGCCCGAGCGCGCCGGCGTACCACTGCCCGACCAGCTGGTCGGCCATGATGCTGTCGCGGTGGTGGTTGTCGCCGGTGTTGTAGAGATAGTATGAGCCGTGCCACAGCTTGGCCTCGAAGCTGGCGCGGGACTGCGCCAGCCAATCGGCGTACTGCGCGGCGTGCGCCTGGTCATCCATGATCTCGGCCATGCGGACCGTGGCCTCCAGCGCCGCGATCAGCAGCGTCGAGGCATAGGCGCTGGCGCCGCGCATCAGCCAGGTGTCATAGGTTTGATCGGCGCCGTCGTGATCGAGCAGCCCGTCGCCGTCGCTGTCGAACTTGCGCAGATAGTCGAGCGCCACCGGGATCGTCGGCCACAGCTCGGCCAGCAGCGCGCGGTCGGCGAGCAGCAGGTAGTCGCGGTAGGTCCGCAGCACATATTTGAGGTTGAGGTCTTTCCAATCGTTGATATTTTGCCAGGCGTAGGCGTTGCTGTGGACCAGCGGGTCCTCGAAGGGCGCGCCGAGATCATGGGGCAGCGCGCCGGCCAGCTTGCGCGGCGCAATCGCCCCGGTCGCCTGGATTGTGACCTCGGTTAGCTCCTCGGCCGGGACGGTCGCGGCGAACTGGCGCAGCTCCTGGCGCTCCAGGCTGGGCCACAGCGCCAGCAGCGCCCACGAGCTATAGAACGCCACATCGTGGGTGGCGTAGAACGGATAGTCGTAGCACTCTAGGTAGGCGAACTGGCCGGGGCCGTCGGCGGGACCGTTGGCCGGGTCGACCCACAGCGTGCCGCCAGCCACCAAAAAGTACAGCTCGTTGAACAGCGCGGTTTTGTACCACAGCGGGCGGGCCGGGTCGGCCAGAATCGGCGCCTGCCAGGCCTCGATCTGCTCGCGCCAGCCGCGGTAGCTTGTCAGCGCCTCGACCGCCAGCGGCCAGGCCTGGTCGCCGCCGGCGCCAGTGAAGCGGGCGTAGTGCTTGTGCCAGCGCGTGCCGGCGGGCGACACGACCACCGGCTGATCCCAGGTCAGCGCGAAGGGGATCACTTTGGTCTCGCCGGGCGCCAGCGCGAAGGTCACGGCTACGGCCGCGCCGGCGAGTTTCCCAGTGCCGGCCTCGTCAGCGGCACCGTCATCGAGGCGTCCATCGGCGGCAAAGTCGGCCCAGAGATCAGCGCCATCGCCGTCGGCGGCGAAGTGGCGGCGATAGCTCACGGCGACGCCGGCGCTAGCCAGAGCCGCAATGGCAATCGAGCCATCCCAGGGCGCGCCGCTGAACGGCGCGGCCCGCCGCAGCTCAACACCGCTGGCGGCGCCGGCGTGGCGCGCCTGGTGCGCGGCGCCAACCTCGGCATCTGTGGGCGCACTCTGGCCCAAAAAATTCTCCCAGGTCAGCATCAGGCCAACCTGCAGCGGCCGGTCGGTCGGATTCGTTGCGCGCCACTCAAATACCGCCACCGGATAGCTCGCCTCGCGCTCGTTGCCGGGGATGACGGGCGAGAACTGCTCCTGGGTCAGCCGGACGGGCAGTTGGTCCCACTGGTAGTCAAACCAGGCGCGCGGAAACAGCGCGTAGTAGCTGCCGGCGCCGACCGGGTAGTCCCACTGCCAGCCGGCGAGGGCGCCGTCGGGCCGCGCGGTCGTCAGGACGTGGGCCTGGCGCACACCGTCCTGCTCCACAAACACGCTGAACTGATCGGCCCAGGCGGTGGCGTAGCGGCGCGTGCCGACATCCAGGTGCCAGCTGGCGAAGTCGCCGCGGTGAGTGCGGCCAATCGCGCCGCTGCCCAGGCCGCCCAGCGGCAGGCCCTGGTCGGAGCCATCGTCCAGCAGCGCCGGCGTGATCGTCATCGCCCGGCCGGCCTCGGGCGCCGGCAGCCCAATCGGGCGCGACCAGGCGGCGGCGGGAATATGTGCCGGCCACGCGGGGGGCATAACGCTTACGCCCGGCAGCGCCACGTCGGCAGGGACAGCAGGGAGCGCGCGGGGCGGGGTGCTTGCGGACATACAGAAACCTCCTGAGCGCGGCGGGGCCAGCGCGGCAATAGCGTGGATGATTGGACAGGAGCTAGCGCGTTGGAATGATCAGCAGCGTGGCCGACGTGGCCGGCAGCGTGATCGTGCTGGCCGGGCCGAGCGTCAGCGCCGTCAGCGCAGTGCCGAGGTGCTCGGCGTCGAGGCGCCAGGCCTCAGCCGGGTGGTCGCCGATGACATTGGCTAGCTGGAGCGGCAGCGTGCGCGCGGTGTCGGCGCGGTTGACCAGCATCAGCGTCAGCGCGCCGTCGGGGCGGCGGGCGGCAAACAGCGCGACCAGCGGGTCGGCCGAGCTGCTGTAGATCAGCTCGCTGCCAAAGCGCCCGTACAGCTGAAACACATAGTAGGCCGGCCGGACCTTGAATTTTTCAATCAGGCCCCAGCCCTGGCGGCCCGGCCCATAGATCGCAAAATGCCCAACCTGGTCGGTGCGCTGCTGGATCAGGCGGCCCAGTACGTCAGCCCACCAGATCGCGCTGGCCAGGGTGTCGGGCGTCGCGTCGCCGCGCGCCGCGCCGGTCCAGTTGGAGTTGACCTCGGTCACGGCGACCGGCAGATCGTGGCCGGTCACGTCGCGGATGATGCTGCGCAGCGCCGGGATCAGCGCGTCCCACTCGGGCGAGTTGGCGCGCAGGTCGGCGGCGGTCGGGCTGGGGTCGCTGGGCTGCTTGGGAAACGGGTAGCGGTGGATTGCGACCACGCTGACCAGATCGCCGTTGGCCTGTAAAAACTCCCGCAGCCACTGGCGGCCGGCGGCGTCACGCGGCCCGCCGCTCACATCGAACTGATGAATATCCGGCCCGACCAGCTGGATTGTAGGATCAACGGCGCGCATCGCTAGCGCCATCGCCCGCCACTCGCGGTTATGTCGAGCGGTGTCGTAGTCCACCTGATCGCGCGTGGCGTACAGCGTCGGCTCGTTGCCAATGCTCCAATAGCGCACGTCGTATTTTTTCTCGATGTTGACGTAGCGCACCAGGGCGGCGGCGCGCTCAGGGCTACCACCGAGCAGCCGCACGCTGATCGCCGGCTGGGCACCGAGCGCGCGGCACTGCGCAATGTAGGCATCGATCTGGGCGCCGGTCAGGTCATTGTGGTCGCCCCACTCGCCGCCGGGAAAGCGCAGCCAGGTCAGCCCGGCGGCCGCGGCATCGTCAGCGGTGTCGAGCGGGATCGTCGTCCACGGCCCGATGTTGGTGCCAAAGCTCAGGCGGCTAACCGGCCCGAGCGGCTGGGCCGCGTCGGCATAGAGGCCAGTCGGCGCCGGCACTGGGACCGTCGCGCCCCACGGATACGCCAGCGGCGCCGGCGTGGCCGTCGGCGCGGGCAGCGTTGGGGCCACGGCTAGCACGGTCATGGCGGGCGCCGCAGTGGCCGCGCTGGGCGGTGGCGGGGCGCTGCTAGAGCACGCAGTCAGCGCTAGGCTGAGCAGCGCCACCAGCGCCCGTCGCTGCGTCGGCATCGCTATTTGTCCACGCCGGTCACGACCACGCCCTGGATAAAGAACCGCTGCGCGAAGAAGAAGATCAGCAGCGGCACGATCATCGCCATAATCATGGTCGCCTGGATGAGGTTGGGCTGGACCGCGTAGGTAGCGTTGAAGGCCTGAATGCCCACTGAGATCGGCCACAGGTTGGGCTTGCCGACCAGGTAGATCAGCGGCCCGAAGAAGTCATTCCAGGACCAGAAAAAGTGGAACAGCGCCACCGCCACAATCGCCGGCAGCGACTGCGGCAAAATCACCGAGATCAGCGTCCGCAGCGGGCTGGCGCCGTCGATCATCGCGGCCTCGTCCATCTCGCGCGGGATGCTGAGGAAAAACTGGCGCAGCAGAAACACGTTGTAGGCGTTGGCGAAAAACTGCGGGACCAGCAGCGGCAGCCAGGTGCCGGTCCAGCCCATCTTGGTGTAGAGCGTGTAGGTCGGGATCAGCGTGACCTGCGGCGGCAGAATAATCGTGGCGATCAAGATCAGGAACAGAATGTTTTTGCCGGGCAGCGGAAAGCGCGAAAAGCCATACGCCACCGCAATCGAGGAGATCAGCGTGCCGAAGCCGCCGACCAGCCCCAGCAGCACAGTGTTCAGGAACAGCCGCGGGAACTTGCTGATGCGCCAGGCCTCGCTAAAATTTTTCCACTCAAACTTGACATTCCAGACCCGCTCCAGCGTCCGCCAGCGGCCGGTCCACTCAATCGGCGTCGCGGGGTTGGCCGGATCGATAAAGGTGCTTTTCTCACGACCCTGCTTGACCAGCGCCAGCTCGCGCACGCCCTCGGCGAGCGGGACTTTATACAGGTTGTACTCTTTGCCCTGGTAGGTGTACAGCGCTGGGGCGGCTGGGTAGCTGGGCATGTCGGACTCGGTGAAGCGCGGCTTGAGGGCGACGGTCGCGGCCGAGGCCATCGGCATCAGGTAGACCGACACGATCAGCAGCGCAAACAGCGTGATGGTGGCGCTCATGAGGAAGCGGCGAGTTTGACGGGTCAGGTACGAGCTTGAGGTGACCGGCACGACGACTTTATTGATTTTTCGTGATTGCAGAGCCATCGCTACTCACCTCCTGCGTAGTACACCCAGTGCTTCGCCGTGCCAAACAGCGCCGCCGTGACCAGCAGGGCCACGATAAACATGCCCCAGGCCAGCGTCGAGGCGTAGCCCATGTTGAAGTACACAAACGCCTGCTTATACAGCGTGAAGTTATAGAACATCGCGTTATCGTCCGGCCCCGAGGTGCCGTTGAACATCACATAGGCCCGCAGAAACTCCTGGAAGCCGCCGATCACCGCCAGCACAATGTTATAGAACAGCACCGGCGAGATCATCGGGATCGTGATGCGGAAAAAGCTGTAGATCGGGCCGGCGCCGTCCACGCGGGCGGCCTCGTACAGCTCGGTGGGGACGCCCTGGAGGCCGGCCAGCAGCACGACCATCGCGTTGCCGACGCCCCAGGTGCCCATGATCGCCAGCGTCGCCGTGACCCACTTGCCGTCGTTGATCCAGTTCGGCCCCTGGATGCCAATCGTCCCGAGCAGCAGGTTGACCCAGCCCGACTGGACGTTGAAGACGCTCAGCCAGATGATCGTGCCGGCGACAAACGGGACCATCATCGGCATAAAGAACAGCGTGCGGAAGACCGGCTTGGCCACCAGGTTTTTGGCATTGAGCAGCACCGCGAACAGCAGCGCCAGGCCCAGCTGGAGCGGCACCGCCAGCATCAGAAAGCGCACCGTAATCCACAGCGCCTTGCGGACCTCGGGGTCGACAAACAGCCGGCCCCAGTTGGCGAGGCCAATGAATTTAAAGGTGCCTTCCTGGACGACATTGTAGGAGGTGAATGAGAAAACCAGTGAGGTCAGCATCGGCCCGAGGTAGAACAAGAGGAAGCCGACGATCCAGGGTGAGAGGAAGAACAAGCCCCAGTTCCGCTGCCGTTGCGCCAGGGAGGCCGGCTTATGGCGCACGGGCTGTTTGGCGAGGGTCGAAGGAGTGGTGATCGCCATAGCAGTCTCCTAAAGCGAGCGGCTGACGGCGCTGGGCCAGCCGGCGGCCGGGCGGCAGCGATTGCTCACCGCCGCCCAGCACAAGCTTATTTTTTGGTGAAGATCGTGGTCAGCTCGGTCTTAAGCTTCTTGGTCTCGGCGACGACATCCGCGTCGGCGTTGGAGCGATAGTCGGTGCCAAACGCCTGGATGGCGTCGGCCGACTCTTTGAAGTTCGGCATCGCCGACTCGTGGTTCGGGGTGTCGACATACTGGAGGCTATCAACCGCGACCTGCCAGTTGACCTTGTTGGGCGCGAACTTGGCGTCCAGCGCCTTGATGAAGTCGCCCTGCAGCGATTTTTTGGCCGGGAAGGCGCCGTAGAGCTTCAGCAGGTCCTGGCTATCGAGCAGGCTCTGGAGCACCGCGAAGCTGGCGTCCTGATCTTTGGTCGTCTTGAGAATGCTGAAGGTATCGGCGTGCAGCTTGGCGGTGGTATTGCCCTGGTACGACGGCACAACCGCGATGTCCCAGTTCTTGACGTTGCTGACGCAGCAGGTGTACCACAGGTGGGTGAAGGCGATGGCGACGTGGCCGCTGTTGAAGGCGTTGCCGCTCAGCAGCTCGCTATCGAGGTAGGCCTGGTTCGGGATAAAGCGCTCTTTGCCGAACATGCCGTCGTGGTGCCACTGCCAGGCGGCCAGCCACTCGGCCGGGACCTGGGCTTTGCCGTCGGCGCTGACAATCGAGGCGGCCTTGAAGAACGTGCCCTCGGCGCGCGGGTCGTCGCCCCACTGCGGCACGAAGCCAAACTGCGTGATCTTGTCGGTGTTGAACTTGGCGCTGGTGGCGTCCTCGCCCTGGTCATCGACGGTCAGCTTGAGGGCCAGCGCCTTCAGGGCGTCCATATCCCAGGTTTTGCCCTCGTACTTGTCGCCGAACTTCTGCGGCGGGTAGGCGGCGCCGGCCTCGTCGAACAGGTCTTTGTTGTAGTACAGGAACGAGGGGTAGACGGCGAACGGCAGGCCGAGCTGGGCCTGATCATTCTGGTAGAACTTGACCAGGCTCGGGTCGTAGACGCTGAGGTCAACATTGTTCTTCTTGATCAGGTCCGTGAGGTTGAGCACCTGATCCTGGAAGCTGGAGATGCCGCGGTAGCCCACCGGCCCGATGATGTCGGGAGCGTTGCCGGCCGCGATCTGCGTCGCCAGCACCTCGTAGGCCGTCTCGTTGCCCACGATGTCGAGCGACAGATATATTTTATCCTGCGATGCGTTGTACTTGGTGACAAACTCTTCCTGGGCCGCGATCTGCTCGGGCTGCGTACCGGCGCCCAGGCCCACAAACCAGCGCACAACTTTGCGGTTGCCGGCAGCTTTGGCATCAAACGTCGAGACGTTGACCGGCGTCGGGGTCGGCGGCACGGCGGTGGCCTCGGCGGCGGCGGTCGCCTCGGGCGCAGCGGTGGCCTCTGTGGTGGCAGCGGGCGCGGCGGTGGTGGCGGCGGGCGCAGCGGTGGCCGGGGCCGTCGTCGGCGCGGGGGCGGCGGTCGCGGCCGGCGCCGTGGTGGGCGCGGGGGCCGTCGTCGGGGCGGTGCTGGTGGCGGCCGGGGTGCCGCAGGCGGTGAACAGCACGGCAAGTAGCAGCAGGATGGTGGAGAATGAATGTGTCCGCTTGGCCATGACTCTACTCCTTCGTATGGTCGGGTGCCGAGACCGGGGCATCAGTGCCGGGGTTCCACGCCGGGGGCGGCGCGTCAGCTAGGGGCGGGCGGTGGAACTTGCGGCGGGCGGCGACTCCTCCTTGTGCAGACCAGGCGAGCCGCCGCAGGACTCGCGGATCACGAGGTTGACGGGCAACAATATCTGACTCGGCGTCGCCGCCCGCCCTTCCAGCTGGTCGATCAGGAGGCTGGCGGCCGTGTGGCCCATCAGCTCAATCGGCTGGCGCATGGTGGTGAGCGCGGGAGTAGCAAAATTTGCCAGCGGCAGGTCATCGAACCCGACCACGGCAATATCCTCGGGGACGCGCAGGCCGGCGGCCGTGATGGCGCGCAGCGCGCCCATCGCCATCGAGTCATTGGCGGCAAAGACCGCCGTCGGCGGCGTGGGCAGCGCCAGCAGCTGCTGCATCGCGGCGTAGCCGCTCGGCTGCGTGTAGTCGCCCTCGACAATCTGCGCGCTGTTGATGGCGATGCCGGCCTCCAGCAGCGCCTGCTTATAGCCGTCGCGCCGCTCCAGCGCCGCCGCCATCTGCAGCGGCCCGGTGATCGTGGCGATGGTGCGGTGGCCTAGCCCGACGAGGTGTGCCACCGCCGTGCGAGCCGCCGCCTGGCCGTTGACATCCACCCAGCTGACATCCTGGAAAAACGGGTGGCGCCCGACCATCACCAGCGGCGTTTGGTCGCGGATCATCAGCGGCAGGATCGGGTCGTCGATGTCGGTCGAGAGCATGATCACGCCGTCTAGGTGCCGGCCGCGCAGAATTTGCTGGTAGAAGCCGTGCTCCTCGCCAGCCGTCACCATCGAGAGCATCAGATAGTAGCCGCGGTTGCTGCAGGCGGCGGTGATGCCCTGGATCACATGCGGGAAGAACGGGTCAGAGAAAATCACCGCTGCGCTGCGCGGGATCAGCAGCCCGATCATGTTGGTGCGCTGGCTGGCCAGGCTGCGCGCGGCGGCGTGCGGCGCATAGCCCTGCTCGTCGATGATCCGCAGCACGCGGTCGCGGACCTCGGGCCGGACGCTCGGCTGGTTGTTCAGGACCCGCGAGACCGTTGAGCGCGAGACCGCGGCCAGCTCGGCAATTTGCTCAATCGTCTTCGTCGTCATATGAGAGCGCTCCCAAATAGTCCGTAAAACGTACTAGTCAATCAGCGGATAGGGTACAATCTGACCAGGGTAATCATTTTTTGGAACCGTTCCCAATTCCTCATCGCCTCAATGGTCGGCGGCTTGAGGTGGGCTTTGAGCGTACTAGAGGCACTAGCGCGGCCACTCGTTCGGTGAAATCTTCTTGGGAGCGCTCCCAGAACCTGCCGCAAGTATATGCGAGCCTGGCGCAGCTGTCAAGAGGGCATTTTTATCGGGTTTTGACCGTTGACAGCGGGCGCTATGATCAGCAGAGTATGCAAGGAGCCGCCATGACCCACACGATTCGCCCGGCGGTCGTCAGCGACGCCCCGGCCATCGCCGCACTGCTACAGGAGCTGGGCTGGTCGGCGCGCCTGGTAGCGCTCGCGCCCGAGGCGGCCAGCGCGCAGGTCGCGCGGCACCTCGCCGCCAACCTGGCCGACCGGAGCCACACGCTGCTCGTCGCCGAGCGCGCTGGGGTGGCGCTGGGCTACGTCGCCGCCCACTGGCTGCCGTATCTGTTCATGAGCGGGCCGGAGGGCTTTATCTCGGAGCTGTTTGTGGCCACGGCCGCTCGCGGCACCGGGCTGGGCAGCGCGCTGCTTGATGCGATCATCGCCGCCGCCCGCGAGCGCGGCTGCCAGCGCCTCCAGCTGATCAACTTCCGCGAGCGCGAGTTGTATCAGCGGGGCTTCTACCGCAAGGCCGGCTGGGAGGAGCGCCCCGACGGCGCGAGCTTTGTCTACACGCTGTAGGAATTGTCGAGGCATGGCCCGAATGCTGCAATGCTAGCGCTAACAATGGTGGGCAAACGCTACATGAATCGATATACACCAGCCGAAGACCCAGCCGCACTTGAGCAGGAGGTGATCGCGCTGCGTCAGCAGGTTGCCGAGCTCCAGGCCCAGCAGGCGGCGCACGCCCAGCAGCTCAGCGAGCTACAGTGGCTGTTCGCCGACCACCCGCTGCCGATGTGGATCGATGATCCCGCGACGCTGCGCTTTCTGGAGGTCAACCACGCGGCGGTGGCGCAGTACGGCTACACGCGCGACGAGTTTCTCCAGCTGGACCTGACCGCCATCCGCCCGGCCGACGCGGTGGCGCCGCTGCGGCAGTTTGTCGGGCAGCGGCCGGCGGCGTTTGTGCCGAGCCAGCACTGGCAGCACCGCACCAAAGCCGGCCGCGTCATGCCCGTCGAGATCACCTCGCACACCGTGGAGATCAATGGCCGCCCGGTGATCATGGTGATGGCCCGCGAGCTGACCGCGCAGCTCGCGGCGCAGCATGGCCTGGAAACGCGCAACCGCCAGCTGGCGCAGATCGCCAGCACCAGCAACGCGCTGCGCCTGACCCTAGAGCGCGAGACGCTGCTCACGGCGATTGTCAACGCGGCCCGCGAGTGCGTCGGCTTTGGCCAGGTGGTGCTCAACTTGGTCGACGCCGAGCAGCAGCGTGTCCACGTCGCGGCCCTGGCCGGCTTTGACGACGCCGGCCGCGAACTCTTGGCGGGCGCCGAATATGCTTGGGAAACCTTTGCGGCGCTGATGCAGCCCGAATATCGTCAGGGCCGCTGCTTTTTTATCCCAGCCGGCGCCTTTGACTGGGACAGCGAATTTAGCGGCGCGGTCTACACCAACCCCGACGCCATCGCCAGTGGCGACGCCAGCGACTGGCATCCCGACGACGCGCTGTTCGTGCCCATCGAGCTGCGGCGCGGCCGGCTGGTCGGCGTGCTGTCGGTGGACGCGCCGCTTGACGGCAAGCGCCCGACCGCCGAAACCTTGCAGATGCTGGAGATTTTCGCCAACCAGGTGGCGGTCGCTCTGGAAAGCGCCGAGATCTATCAGCAGCTGCGCCAGGAGCTGGCCGAGCGCGTCCGCACCAGCCAGGCGCTCCAGGCTGCGCGCGACGCCGCCGAGGCCGCCAACCAGGCCAAGAGTTTGTTTTTGTCCAACATGTCGCACGAGCTGCGCACGCCGCTGACGATCATCATCGGCTACACTCAGATCCTTGAGCTACAGATGCTCGACCGCGACGACACCTGGGCGCTCGGCGACCTGGACCGCATTCGGCGGGCCGGCCAGCATCTAATGAAGCTGATCGGCGACATCCTTGACCTGAGCAAGCTGGAGGTCGGCAAGTTCAGCGTCCACCTGGAGACCGTCGGCGTCCGCACGCTACTCGACGAGGTGCTGACGCTGGCTGAGCCGCTGGTCGCCCAGAAGCAGAATCAGCTGGTCGTCGAGACCGGCACAGCGCTCGGCTCGATCATGGTCGACCGCACCCGGCTGCACCAGGTGCTCTTTAACCTGCTCAGCAACGCCTCGAAGTTCACCGAGCACGGCACAATCACAGTGCGGACCGAGCGCAGCAGCGAGCGCGGCGCCGACTGGGTGACGTTCGCTGTCGCCGACACCGGCATCGGCATGAGCGAGCAGCAGATCCAGAAGCTGTTCGAGCCATTTACACAGGCCGACTCGAGCATCACGCGGCGCTTCGGCGGCACCGGGCTGGGCCTGACGATCTCGCGCCACCTGTGTCGGCTGATGGGCGGCGATCTGGTAGTGAGCAGCGCGCCTGGCAGCGGCTCGGTGTTTACCGTGCGGCTGCCGGTGACTGGCCGCGCGGCGCAGCCCTAGTTCACAGTATAAAAGGAGGAGCACATGGAGCACACCAACGACGAATCGCTGGACACTGACCACATCGCCGGCCAGGCGCCCGGCCTGGACGCGACGCCGGGCCTCGGCGCGGCGCCAAGCCTGCCGACGATGCTGGGCGAGGCCGACCGCAGCGATACAATGAGTCCCGGCACCTCGGGCGTGCTAGGCGGACTGAGCGGCGTCGGCAGCATGGGATCGAGCGACCTCGACTCGGCCTATCAGCTGCCGACCGGGCCGACGGCGGCGACCACGCCCACCGGCGACAGCGCCCAGAGCGGCGCCAACAGCGGGAGCAGCGGCGGCGACGCCGGCGCATGAGCGACCCCGACCGCCGGCGCGACCGCTAGCCGACCGACGCATCACGCCCGGCCAAACAGCGCAATTAGCACGGCGGCGACGAGGCAGAGCGCGGCGCCCAGCCACTGGCGTGCGCTCGCCCGCTCGCCCTGCAACAGCCGCGCCAGCAGCATGGTGCTGACCGGGTAGAGCGACGCGAGCACCGCCGCCACCGCCAGCGTCGTCCGGCTGGCGGCCAGCACGAAAAATACATTGCCGCCGGCGTCCAGCAGCCCCGCCAGCAGCGCCAGCGGCTGCCGGCGTGCCGCCGGGAAGCCGGCCCGGTTTGCCAGCAGCAGGCCCGCCGTCAGCGCCAGCATGATCACCCGCGAGACGACCAGCGGCACAAAGACCAGCGGCTCCACAATCTGGTGCAGCAGGATAAAAAAGCTCCCAAAGCCCACACCGGCCAGCAGCGCCAGTCCGCTGCCCGCCCGCACGACACCGCCCGTCGCGCCCGAGACCAGCCAGATGCCCAGCAGCGCCAGCGCAAAGCCCACGGCCTGCCCGGCCGGCGGCAGCGCGCCCGTCGCCACCGTAAAAATCACCGGCAGTGCGGCGCTGACGACCGCGGCGGTCGGCGCCACCGTCACCGCCGCGCCCACCGCTAGGCCGCGGTACAGCGCCATCAGGCCGAGCGAGCCGGCTAGCCCAGCCAGCGCCGCCCAGCCAATGCTGGCCCACGACGACCAGGTTTCGCCCGCCACCAGCGCGCAGATGATCAGCAGGTCGAGGCCGGCCAGCGTCGCCAGCACCTGGACCTGAAACGGGTTGCCGCGCTTGGTCGCGACCCCGCCGCTCCAGTCGCCGCCGCCCCAGACGACCGCGCCGACCAGCGCTGACAGCACGCCCAGCCCATACTGTGGATTCATTCTGCTCCTTTCCTCCGCTCGCCTGGCGCCGGAGCTAGCCCGCGTCCAGCGCCATAAATAGGTTGTTGAGCGACTCGGCCAGCGTCGGGTGGGCGAAGACGCCATCCTTGCAGCGCGGTATACGGCAGCTTGCCCAGCATCGCAATCTGTAGCGCCGACATCACCTCGCCGCCCTCGATGCCGAGGATCGCGCAGCCCAAAATCTGGCCGTCGGCCGGATCGACCAGCGCTTTCATAAAGCCGCGGGTCTCGTCGGTCTCAATGGCGCGGGCGACGTGGCTCATGGGCAGCTTGGCGACACGCACCGCCCGGCCCTGCGCTGCCGCCTCGCGCTCGCTGAGGCCGACGCGGCCAAGCTGCGGGTCGATGAAGACGGTGTACGGCACCAGGCGGCCGCTGGTCGTGGCGTCGCCAGCGCCGAGCAGATTGGTGCGCAGGATGCGAAAGTCATCATACGAAATATGGGTGAAGGCCGGGCCGCCAGTGATGTCGCCGACAGCGTAGATGCCGGAGACGTTGGTCTGGAGCCGCTCGTCCACCGGGATAAAGCCGCGCGAATCAAGGGCGATGCCGCTCGCGGCCACGTTCAGCGAGTCGGCGTTGGAGCGGCGGCCGGCCGCGAACAGCAGGTGCGAGCCGCTGACGGTGCGCTGGCCCTCGGCGGTGGCAATGGTCAAATCAATGCCGGCAGTGGTGGCGGCGACGCTCACGGGCTGGCTGCGCAGGTGCAAGGTAATCCCATCGTCGCGCATGATGTCGGCCACCGCGTCGGCGATGTCGTCGTCCTCGCGGTCCAGCAGCCGCGCCGCCCGCTGGATGATCGTCACCGCGCTGCCAAAGCGGCGGAACATCTGGCCGAACTCCAGGCCGATATAGCCGCCGCCGACAATGACGAGGTGCTCCGGCACGGCATCTAGCTCCATCACGGTCGTCGAGGTGAGCCACGGCACGGCGTCGCTGCCGGCGATGGTGGGCGCCGTGGGCCGCGCGCCGGCGTTGATGACAATGGTCGGCGCCGTCAGCGTGCGCGCGCGGCCGTCGGCGAGCTGCACCGCGACCTCCTTGGGGCCGCTGAAGCGCGCCGCGCCTAGCAGCAGCTCGACGCCCGGCGTCGCCTCGATGCTGCGCTGGCTGCCGCCCCGCCAGTCCTCGACAATCGCCCGCTTGCGCGCGCGGACCTCGCCTAGATTCACGGTGACCGGGCCGGTGTGAACGCCGTAGTCGGCGGCGCGGCGGGCCAGGTGGGCCACGCGGGCGCTGGCGACCATCGTTTTGGTCGGCGTGCAGCCCTCGTTGATGCAGGTGCCGCCCACATGCTCGCGCTCGATCAGCGCCGTGCGACGACCGGCCTGCGCCAGCGCCGTGCTGAGCGGCCCGCCCGCCTGCCCAGCCCCAATGATGATGACATCGAACTGCTCGGTGCTCATGGTCTGCTCCTGGGGTGCTGCATACAGACGCGAGGCTGTAAACCAGCGCCACTACGGGGTTGGCTGATGATAGCACGCTGGCCGCCCACGCTCCATGCCACACCCCTTCCCCGACCAAGCTCACCCCTTGCCCGACGAGGGTGCGCGAGGCTTAGGCCGCCTGGCACAGCCCTTGCTCAACAGCTCGATAGACACAATGGAGCAGCGGCGCCGTCGCCGCTCCGCAAAGGAGCACAACAATGAGCAACAACCCACTGGGTGGTCTGGGCAACATCCTCGGCAGACTCTTCGGCCAGCAGGCGCCCCACCGCCAAGAGGATTATCAGGACCTGTCGCAGCGACTAGACCGCTATAACGACCCCAACGACCCGACCGACCACACCCAGTTCGACCCCAACCAGGTGCAGCAGCACTACGGCCACATGCTGCGGAACGCGCCGCCAGACGTGATGGACGACGCGCAGGAGCAGGCTTTCCAGCGGCTGACCCCGCAGCAGCGCGAGGAGCTAGCCCGCCAGCTATTTCGCTACCAGCAGCAGAATGGCATGGGCAGCCAGCAGATCGACCCACGGCAGCTGGCGCAGGACCCGCGGGCGCTCGGCCAGGCGCTGCGGCAGACCGAGCAGCAGCAGCCAGGCATGCTTGATCAGCTGTTTGGCGGCGCGAGCGGCGCCCTGAGCAACCCACTGGTCAAGATGGCGCTGGCGGCGGCGGCGGCGGCGGCGGCCCGGCGCTTCCTGAGCGGCGGACAGGGCGGCCTGGGCCAGCAGCAGGGCGGCGGCCTGGGCGACGCGCTCGGCGGCCTCCTCGGTGGCGCGCTGGGCGGCGGCGCGCTCGGCGGGCTAGGCCAGCAGCAGCAGCCCCAGCAGGGCGGCGGCCTGGGCGACATGCTGGGCGGCCTCCTCGGCGGCCAGCAGCAGCCCCAGTACCCCCAGCAGCAGCAGCCCCAGCAGGGCGGCGGCCTGGGCGACATGCTCGGCGGCCTCCTCGGCGGCCAGCGCGGCAACGACATCAGCGACACCAATGAGCGCAACGACCGCAACCAGGGCGGCGGCACCGACAACGGCTTCAGTGGCAGCGACGTATAGCGCCGCCTGGCCGGCGGGCGGGGCGGCACGGCGCCGCCCCGCTTCGGTTTAACCGACCGGCGGGCTTGGTAGACTAGCCGCCAAGCCCCACGCCCTGCAATCCATGGCCCGGCGCTGGCCCACCGCGACGGAGCGCTGCTGCCGCGCTGGGCAAGGCCATGAGCGCAGGGTACGTCAACGCACAAGCTCTACAGGGCTGTCCAGGGCTTGTGCAAAGTCGAGGATCTGTTGAGCGGCACTCCGGCGGATCGGAGGAGATGAACGGGAGACAGCCCGAGCTGCTCCGGCGAACCGCGCCAAAATGAGTTGTTTGGAGCCTCAAAGGGGACTCTGCACAAGCTCCATAGGGCTGTCAGGCGGCGTTGCGCCAACGGGGTCGGCGTGCTATAATCGCCCCTCGGATTTGAACGACAACCAATCGTTCGTTCCTTCTGCTTTGGAGCAGCCCCGGCCAGCGCGCGGCCGCTGTTGACTCCAGGGCAATTCCATAGAAGGGAGGTGTAACCCATGCGCGATTACGAATTGATGTACATCATTGCGCCGAGCTTCGGCAATGATGAGGACTGCGCCGGCTTTGCCGAGCAGTTCGAGGCCACGATCACCAACAACGGTGGTACGATCACGGCCGCCAACCCCGCCGCCACGCCCTCGCCCCTCACCGGCCGCCGCAAGCTCGCCTACGCCATTCGCCGCGAATCGAAAGACGTGACCGAAGGCTACTACGTGCTGCTGCAGTTCCAGGCCGAGCCAACTGCGCTGACCGAGATCGAGCGCGTCCTCAAGCTCGCTGACCCGGTGATGCGGTATCTTATTACGCTGCCGCGGCCTGAGCCAGTCAAAGCCGACGACCAGTAGCTGGCCGGAGCACAGCGGTGGCAAAAGACCTCAACAAAGTCATGTTGATCGGGCGGCTGGGGACCGAGCCTGAGCTGCGCTTCACGCCCCAGCGCACGCCGATCACCACCTTTCGCCTGGCCGTGTCACGACAGTGGCGCGACAGCGAGGGCAATCTGCGCGACGAGACCGACTGGTTTACCGTGGTCGCCTGGAGCCGGCTGGCGGAGATTTGCAGCCAATATTTGCACAAAGCCGCCCGCGTCTACATCGAGGGCCGCCTGCAAAACCACAGCTGGGATGACCCACACACCGGCGAAAAGCGCCAGCGCACCGAGATCGTCGCCAGCGACATGATTATTCTGGACGGGCGGCAGGGCAGCGACGAACGAGTCAGCCCGCGCCCACCCAGCCCGACCGCAGCGAGCGAGCCAGACGAGAGTTTTGGCGAGGAAGACATTCCGATCTAGATCAGCGATCTGCTATTGACTGCCTTTGAGGCGATGGATACGAAGCATGACGGATAATTTCAACAACCGCGATGACCGGCGCCGCACGGCCCCGCCGCCCGCCCCCGACGGCATGGATGGCGGCGAGGGCGCTGGCCCCCAGGCCGGCGGTCGCCGACGCTACACGCCGCGCCGCAAGGTGTGCATGTTCTGCGCCGACAAAATTCGCCACCCCGACTACAAAGACCTGAAGCGCCTCCAGCGCCATGTCTCCGACCGCGGCAAGATTCTGCCGCGCCGCCGTACCGGCGCCTGCGCCCGCCACCAGCGTGGCATCGCCAACGCCGTCAAGCGCGCGCGCCACATGGCCCTGCTGGCCTTTGTGTCCGCGCCTGGGCGTGGCTAACCCCGCTCAACCACTGTCGTGATGTGATCTTTAGACGGGCACGGGAGCATTCGCCCCGTGTCCGCTCTTTGTGTGAGTGAACAATGAGCAACCGACCTCCTCAGCCACCCCAGCGCCCACTGACCAAGCGGCAGGTCGCCGAGTCGCAGCGCGAGGCCAACGCCCAGCGGCGCGTCATGCTGACGCTGATCGGCGTTTTTGCGCTGGCGCTCCTGCTGATCGTAGCAGGCGTGGTCTACGACCGCATCGTGATCCCCGGCCGGACAATCCGCTCCGTCAACAGCCAAACTCTGAGCCGCGCCGACTACGACACTATTGTGCGCAACGCCACACTGCAGAACATGATTCAGAACCTGCAGTTCAGCAAGATTCTGGGGCCGAACCAGAGCTTTGGCCAGGATGGCAAGACCTTCAGCGACCAGATCGTGGAGGCCAATATTTCGCTGGCCACGCTAGGCACCTCGCGCGGCCGCCGCGATCCGGTGAGCGACCAGCAGGTTGCGACCTGGACCGACCAGGTGATCGCGGCCCAGAAGGCCAAGCAGGAGCTACAGATCGACCCACAGATCGGCGAGATCAACCAGCAGATTGTGGCGCAGTACGGCGGCCTGCTGGCGACCGCTACGCCGGCGGTCAGCGACACCAACGTCGTCAGCGGCACCGCTGCGCTTGGCACGCCCGGCGCCTCGGCGGTCCCCGCCGCCTCCGCTGGCCCGGCCACGACCGCCTCGGCGGCGGCGCTGGCGCCCACGACCGCGCTGACGCCCACCGTGGCGCCCAGCCCAACCCCCGGCCCTAGCCCGACTGGCACGGCGACGCCCATGCCAACCGCCTCGCCAGTGGCCGATGAGGCCGCCAAAAAGGCCGAGCAGATTGCCGACGTGCTCCTCAACGAGTACGATAACCTCATCAAGGCGCTGCCCGAGGGTTCGTCGCGCGATGCGCGGACCACCCACGCCACTAAAGACGATTTTCTGACGGCGCTGCGCGAGCAGGCGCGCCTACAGCTGATCGAGCAGCAGGTCAAAGACAAGCTGCCGACCGACGACACGGCGGCGCCCGAGCGCATCACGGCCCGCCATATTCTGCTGAAGGTGCCACAGCCTAAGGCCACGCCCAGCCCGACACCGACCGCGGCCGCCGGCGCGGCGACCCCGACGGCCACGGCGACCGGCGCGCTGACCCCGACGGCGACGATCACGCCGGTGCCATCGCCGACCTTCACGGCCGACCAGCTGGAGAAAGCCTTCGCCGACCGCCTGGTCGAGGCCCAGCAGATCTATGCCGAGGTCAGCAAAAACCCCGAAACCTTCGCCGAGGTTGCCAAAGCCAAGTCCGAGGACGAAGGCTCGGCGGTCAAGGGCGGCGACTTGGGCGAGTTCGGCAAGGGCCAGATGGTCAAGCCGTTCGAGGACGCCGCGTTTGCGCTGAAGGAGAATGAGATCAGCCAGCCGGTGCGCTCGGACTTTGGCTGGCACATTATCCAGCGCATGCCCGAGGACCCTGAGGCCAAGAAGACGCGGCTGCAGACCGCGGCCTACGACAAGTGGCTGAGCGACGCGCGCGCCCAGGCCACGATCGTGCCGGCGCCGACTGCGACGCCGACGATGCCGCCGACGCCCACGCTGGAGCCGGAGCCGGCGGCAACACTGATGCCCGCCGAGAGCGCCGCGCCCGCCGCGACGGTCACCGCTGCCCCGTAGCCCACGACGTATCGCAGCACGCGGGACCGGATGATCATCCGGTCCCGCGTGCGATTCCTGGAGGTTTTGCATGCAGTATCAACCGCCGGCCGCTGGCCGCCGACTGCTGGGCCAGGCGCTCGTGAGCATGGCGCTGCTGGCGCTGGGGGCCGCGCTCGCGTGGCTGCTGCTCGGCTCATCGGTGACGGCCGACCTTGATACGCTGGGCGGGCAGCACTGGCTGCTGGCCGCCGGCGCGAGCCTGGCGCTCGCGGCGGGCCTGACGCTGGCCGTGCGGCTGGTGCTCGGGCGGCGGCTGCGCTACACCCTGACCGCAACGCGCTGGTCATCGATCAGTGGGCCAGCCAGTACACGATCCCGCTGGGAGCAATCACGACGACCAGCGACGGCCGGCTGCCAGTCGTGCGCTTTGGCAGCGGCGAGGCGGCGTGAGACGCTGGAGTTGACGACCGAGCAGGTCCGCTACCGGCTAGCGGTGCGCGACCCGGCCGCGCTGGCGGCGGCGCTGGAGCAGCGCCAGGCGCTGGGCAGCAGCCAGCAGCAGGCCGAGGGCCTGACTCTGCGCTGGCCAACCTGGGCGGCCTGGCGTACCACGCCGATCCACCGCTGGGCGCTGCTCGGCGCAGTTGCACTGATGGCGCTGGGCTGGGCGCTGGTAGCGTGGCGCTTCCAGGCACTGCCCGAGACCATCGTGCTGCACTTCGATCCGCTGGGCGGCACGCTGGGGCCGCGGCCGCGCAGCGCGATCCTGTTTTTGCCGGTGGTCGGGCTGGGATTGATCCCGGCCCACACCGCGCTAGCCGCGCTGATCTTCGGCGATAGCCCGGCGACCAGCCAGCTCGCCATGCTGCTGCTGGCGCTGGTCGAGCTGCTGCTGGATGCGGCGCTGCTGTTCCTGATGCTGCGCTAGCGCGGGCCGTCCAGCCAGCGCGCGGCGAGCCAGCCGAGGTGCGCGTGGCTGTTGAACAGCCGCAGCAGCCGGCGCGGACCCCAGTCCACCACGCTGATCGTCGCCGGGTCGAGGAAGAGCGCGCGGGCCACCGCCGGGTCAGCGCCCAGCGCGGCGGCGACCAGCCCTTTGATCGGCCCGACGTGCGAGACCAGCACGCAGGTCGCGCCCGGCTGCTCCTGCGCCAGCGCATCGGCGAGTGCTGCGACGCGCCGCTGGACGCTGCTCAGCGCCTCGCCGCCGGGCGGGGCCACGGTCGCGTCGGCCTCCCAGGCATGGAGCAGCGCCGCCTCGGCGGAACTCAGCGCCAGCACCTCGGCGCGGCTCAGACCCTCCCAGCGACCAAAGCTGCCCTCAACGAGCGCCTCGGTGATGGTCACTGGCAACCCCAGCGCGGCGGCGATTGGCGCCGCAGTCGCCTGCGTGCGCTGGCGCGGGCTGCTGTAGATGGCGGTTATCGGCAGCTGCCGCAGCGCCTCAGCCACGGCGGCGGCCTGGGACTGGCCCTGCTCGGTCAGCGCGTCGTCGCGGGTGCCGATGTAGCGAAATTCGCGGTTGGCGGCGGTCTCGCCATGCCGCACCAGGATCAGCCGGGTGAACGTGGCGCTCATGGCCGCACCACGCTGGCAGCGTGTGCGCTGCCGAGGCCGCGCCACTGCGCCTGCCGGTGACGCGGGCCGCCGCAGGCCGGCGGCAGCACGGCTGGGCTAGCGGCGCAGATCGATCTCGCTCGTCCAATATCGTGGTCCAACAGTTCTAATGACATCGCAGCGCTCCTTTGGTCGTGCGGGTATCATACTGGCAGGCACAAGGGGCAAGGGGCGATGGACGGCGAGGCTTCACTACCGGCGGCGCTCGGCGCGCTGGCGACGATTCCGGCCGACGCGCTGGCGGCGATGCTGCGGCTGTTCTGGCCGCAGCGGCTGGCGGCTGGCGACACGTTTGTCGCGGTCGGCGAGCGAGCGACGACGGTCGGCTTTATCGAGCGCGGGCTGCTCGAGATCGCCTACCTCGACGCGCAGGGCAATGAGCGCACGCAGGGCTTTTGCACGGCCGGCAGCCTGGTCGGCGCCTACCAGGCGCTGCTGAGCGGCGCGCCGTCGGACGTGGCGATCACGGCACTGGAGCCGACCACGCTGCTCATCGCCAGCTACGACGACTACCAGCGCGCGGCGGCGCAGCACCCGTGCTGGAGCACGGTCGCACAGCGGGTGGCCGAGCAGCTCTACGCCAAAAAGGTCCAGCGCGAGCGGGCGCTGCTGCTGGAGGACGCCGCCACGCGCTATCAAACGTTTCTGGCCGCCGAGCCGGCGCTAGCCGCGCGGCTCAAGCAGCACCAGATCGCCGCCTACCTGGGCATCACCGCTGTCTCGCTCAGCCGCATCCGCGCGCAGATCAGCGCCGAGCAGCGTTAACATACGATAATGCGCCGCCGCCGCGCAGCTGCTATACCTGTGAGAGCAACAAGGAGCGAGCATGCAAGCGAGCGGCAACACCGTGCTGATCACGGGCGGCGCGGGCGGCATTGGATGGGCGCTGGCCCGGCAGTTTTTGGCGGCCAACAACGACGTGATCATCACCGGGCGCGATCAGGTCAAGCTTCAAGCGGCGCAGGCGCAGCATCCCGGCCTGCGCGTGGCGGTCGCCGACATACGCGACCCGGCGGCGCTCGCGCGGCTGGCGGCGGAGGTCGGCGCAATCAATGTCTTGATCAACAACGCCGCGGTGCAGCACAACTATGCGCTGAGCGACCAGTCGATCCCGGCGGCGCTGATCGGCGACGAGATACCAGGCCAACTTGGTGGGGCCGCTGCTGCTGATCAAGCTGCTGCTGCCGGCGCTGCACGCCCAGCCGAGCGCCGCCATCGTCAACGTCTCGTCGGGGCTGGCGCTGGTGCCAAAGCAGAGCGCCGCGGTCTACTGCGCCAGCAAGGCCGGCCTGCACAGCTTCACCACGGCGCTGCGCTGGCAGCTGGAGGGTAGCACGATTGCGGTCTTTGAGATCATGCCGCCGCTGGTCGATACAGCGATGACCGCCGGCCGGGGCCGCCGCAAGCTCAGCCCCGACGCGCTGGCGGCCGAGTTCTGGAGCGGCTGGTGCGCCGACCGGCTGGTGCTGCCGATTGGGCGGACCAAGCAGCTCGTGTGGCTACAGCGCTGGCTGCCGCATCTCGCCGAGCGCATCATGCGGCCGAGGTTGTAGCAGCTAGGTGCGGCTCAGGGCGAAGGCAATGCCGCTCTGGACGGTGGCGCGGGTGACAATGTGCTGGAGATCAACGCCCAGCCCGACCAGCGTCTGGGCCACCTCGGGGCGAATGCCGGTCAGGAGCACCTCGGCGCCCAGCAGGCGCACGGCCTGCGCGGCGTGCAGGATCGCGTTGGCGACCTGGGTATCCACCACCGACACGCCGGTAATATCCACGATGACGACGGCGGTGCGGTGGGTGGCGATGCCCTCCAGCAGCGCCTCGACGACCTGCTGCGCCCGCCGCGAGTCGATGGCGCCGACCAGCGGCATGACCATGACCGTATCGCTGATCGGAATCAGCGGCGTTGAAAGCTCGGCTAGCGTGGCGGCCTGGACATCCATTAGATGCTCCTGGAGGCGGCGCTGCTCGGCCTCGGCCGCCTTGCGCTCAGTGATGTCGCGGGCCACCGCCGAAACCGCGTGGCCGCCTGGCACGTCCACGCGCGCCAGGCGCACCTCGACGGGAAACGTGGAGCCATCTTTGCGCAGGTGCATGCCCTCCAGCGTCACTGGCTCGCCCTGTGCCAGCTGCGTCCAGATCGGATCGAGCACATCCGGCGCTAGCCCGCCCTCGATATCGGTCACCGTCATCGTGAGCAGCTCGTCGCGGGTGTAGCCGAGGCTGACACAGGCGCGCTGGTTGACATCTAAGAATTTGCCCTCGGGGGTATGCAGAAAAAAAGCGTCGGCCGACTGATCGATCAGCTGGCGAAAGCGCTCGTCGCTGGCGCGCAGCGCTGCCTCGGCCTTGAGACGCTCGGTAATATCGGCGACAAATGAGATCACCCCGATTACCTGGCCGTCGGCGTCTAGAAGTGGGGCGTTGTACCAGTCGCAGGTAATAATCTGGCCCGACTTGGTAAAGTTGTCATTGGTGCTGCGGGTGCCGCCGCTGAGATGCAGCAGGTCACTCCAGACTTGATCAACGATCGCCCGATATTGCTCCGGCACAATCAGGCCGGCGGCGTGCCGGCCGAGCGCCTCGGCCTTTGAGTAGCCAAAAATCTGCTCGGCGGCCGGATTCCACTCCGTGACCTCAAAATCGAGGTTCCAGGCGATGTAGGCCAGCGGCGTATGCTGCATATGGAAGCTCAGCTGCTGTTCGGTGGTGCGCAGCGCGGCGGCCAGCGCGACGATCTGCTGCTCTAGCTGCGCGACGGTGGTTTCAGGCATGACAATCTCGCTTTGGTGGCGTGCGATATGGGGAGGCGATCAGACAAGCGTGGTGACAGCCGCCGAGGCGTGCCACGCGGGGTTGTCTGTGGGCGGAGTATAGCACAGCGCCGCGGCCAGCGCAGCCGTAGCCTGGACGCACGAGCGCGCCGCCCACACAGGTAAGGCGGCGCGCCAGGCTGGAGCTGGAACTCAGGCGCTGGGCCGAATCGAAGTGGCCTCGCGGCGGGTCTCGATCACATCTTTGACGCGGTTGATGCGGGTGATCACCAGGCTGAGCTGCTCCAGGCTATCGACCATGATCGTGGTCAGCAGCGTGGCCTTGTCGGGGTGGCGGTTGGACGCCATCTGGATCGCCTTGATATTGACGCTGTTGTCCTTCATCACCTCAGTGACATCGTGCCACAGCCCGACGCGGTCCCAGGCCTCGATCCGCAGCGCGACCGGGTAGCACTGGGCCTGCTGCTTGGCACCCCAGTCAACTGGCATCAGACGCTCGGGATGCCGCTCGTGCACGACATTATGACAATCAATCCGATGGACCGTCAGGCCGTTGCCGCGCGTGACATAGCCGATCACCGGCTCGCCCTCGACGGGATGGCAGCACTTGGCCAGCCGGGTGTAGATGCCCTGCGCGCCGCGCACCTGCACGCCCACAGTGGTCGGCTGCTCACCGCCGCGCGGCGCCAGCACCGGCAGATGGGCCAGCGGATCGGTGACGGCCTCCTCATGATTTTTGCGGGCGATGACCTTGCGCAGCAGCTCGCGCGGATGATGGTCGCCGATGCCGACCGCGAAAAACAGCTCCTCCAGGCTCTTGTAGCCGTTGACATCGGCCACGGTATCAAAGCTGATGCTCAGGCTCAGCTTTTTCAGCTCCTGGTCGAGCATGCTGCGGCCGGCGTCGATATTGGCGTCGCGGTTTTGGCGCCGGAACCAGCGCTTGATGTGGGTCTGGGCGTTCGAGGTTTTGACAAACTCCAGCCAGTCGCGGCTCGGGCCACGCTCCATTTTGGAGGTCGTGATCTGCACAATGTCGCCGTTTTGCAGCTGGTAGTGCAGCGCCACCTGCTTGCCGTTGACCCGCGCGCCCAGACAGCGATTGCCGACCTCGGAGTGGATGCGGTAAGCAAAGTCTACCGGCGTCGAGCCTTGCACCAGATCGATAATGCGGCCTTTGGGCGAGAACACATAGACTTGATCCTCGCTCATCTCGTCCTTGACGGAGTTGACAAACTCGCGGTCGTCGCCGATGTCCTGCTTCCAGCGCAGCAGCGTGCGCAGCCACTTGATCTTCGAGTCGAAGGCCGCGTCGCCCGACGAGCGGCCCTCCTTGTAGCGCCAGTGGGCCGCGATGCCGTGCTCGGCGACCTTGTGCATATCGGTGGTGCGGATTTGAATTTCGCAGGGCTGGCCGTCGGGGACGATCACGGTGGTGTGGAGCGACTGGTACATGCTTTCTTTGGGCACGGCGATGTAATCGTCGAACTCGTTGGGCATCGGCTTCCAGGCCGAGTGGACAATGCCCAGCACGCGGTAGCACTCGCTGACCTCCGAGACGATCACCCGCACCGCCAGCTGATCGTAGATTTGGTCGAGCGAGACGCCCTTGCGCTCCATTTTTTTATAGATCGAGTAGATGTGCTTGGGGCGGCCAGTGACCTCGGCGACGATCTTTTCCTTGCCCAGCTCGGTGCGCAGCCGCGACATGACGCGCTGCACAATTTTCTCGCGGGCATCGCGGCGCATCTGAAGCTGCTGGCTGATCTCGGCGTATTTTTCAGGGTGGAAATACTCGAAGGCTTTATCCTCCAGCTCCCACTTGATCTGCCAGATGCCGAGGCGGTGGGCCAGCGGCGCATAAATCTCCAGCGTTTCTTTGGCAACGCGGCGCTGCTTATCGCCGGATACGCCGGACAGCGTGCGAATATTATGGAGCCGGTCGGCGAGCTTGATCAGCACCACCCGCGGGTCGTCGGCCATCGCCACGAACATCTTGCGGTAGGTGTGAATCTGGGCCTCCTCTTTGGAGCGCCCCTCCATCGCCGTAATCTTGGTAACGCCGTCCACCAGGTTGCCAACATCCTCGCCAAACTGCCGCTTGATCTCCTCGACGCCAAACTCCGTATCCTCGGCGACATCGTGGAGAATGCCGGCCAGCAGCGTCACAAAATCTAGCTGGAGGTCGACCAAAATGTGGGTGACGGCCAGCGGATGGAGGATATACGGCTCGCCGGACTGCCGCCGCTGGTGGCCGTGGGCGCCGTGGGCAAACAGATAGGCGCGCTCCACCTGGGCGAGGTCGGCCTCGGGCAAATAGGTGGCGATGCGTGAGAGCAGCGGCTGGAGGTCGAGCAGCGGATCGGGGGCGGCAGGCAGGAGTTCGGTCTCGGTCATAGGAGGCTCCTCAGCAGGGGCAGGAGCAATCTTTTTCGGGGACGTGCGTGCCGCAACAAGCGTTGTGTCCATCGCACCACCTCACACAGCATAGGGACGAGCTAATTCCCCACAGGATAGCATGCGACTTTAGGCGTGTCAAGAAATTATGTCAAACGTTGTCAGGCTGCTATCAGGGCCACACGCGGCTACGGCGCCGGCGGCTTAGGCGCGTAGATCACCTGGGTGTCAACAAACTTCACCTGGTAGTAGGTGGCGATCGCATCGAGCACGGCGGGCGTCCAGTGGCCGGCGGGGTCCTCGCGGCCGTCGGTGTCGGTGTTGACCGGCAGGAGGATCGCGCTGAAACGCTGTCGCTGAATATCGGCGATCAGCCCGGACTGATCCCACAGCCCGCGCGTGGCGGCCGGCCCCATCGTCGAAAAATCGTCGTAGATCAGCGGGCGGCCGGCGCGGTAGAGTAGCCCCACATCGTCGGACAAAATCTCGCCCGGCGTATTCTCGATGAAGTGGACAAAGCGCTCGGGCGTGCGGCTGGGCGTGAAGTCGCCGCCGAACCACGGCTGCGGCACCGCCAGCAGCCACCACTGCAGCGCCACCGCCGGCACCGCCGCCAGCAGCCAGCGCCGACGCTGCGCATCAAGGCCGCCCAGCGCCAGCCCGACGACCTGACCGCCGGCCAGCGCCAGCGCCAGCCCCGACTCCAGCAGGTGATTGTGATGCGCCCCCTGCACCCCGGCGCCCAGCAGCGACAGCGGCGCCCACAGCGCATAGGCATTGATCGCCGTGGGCCGACGACGGCAGGCGACCAGGCCCAGCAGCGCCAGCAGCGCCAGCGGCCACAGCGCCCCCTGCACCGCCACCAGCTTGCGCCACAGATCGATCTTCCAGCCCAAGCTGTGAAGCACCCAGATATGATGCGTGTACTCGCCGCCGGTGTGGAGGTCAAAGGCCAGCCACAGCGCGCCGACCTGGGCGACCAGCGCCGCCGCCAGCCGCAGCGCGCCGCGGCGGTCCACCAGCCACAGCCAGGTGCAGGCGGCGAGCGGCCCAGCGACCAGCGTCTGCTTGGTAAAGTGGGCCAGCGTAAACGGCGCCGCCAGCAGCAGCGCCTGCCACCAGGTGAGCGCGGGCCGCGGCGCGTCGGTGGCGCCCGGCCGCGGGTGGAGCGCAGCCAGCCCGGCAAAGCCCAGCACCGTCAACAGCAGACCGAGCAGGTCGGGCTTGATGCGCATGGCCCACAGCTGAAACGGCGGCTGGGCCAGGATCAGCGCGGCGGCGACGAGGCCGCCCAGCCAGCTGTCGCTGACCCGCCGCACCAGCCAGACCGCCACTAGCGCCAGCAGCACCAGCGCCGCCAGGCTCAGCACCCGGCCGCCCCAAAAAACATGCGGGCCGGACCCGCTGCCGATCAGCCGGATCAGCAGCGGGTGGAGCGGCGGGTACGGCGCCGACACAAAGCTGTGGACGCCTGGCGGCACGTACAGGCCCTGGCCGGCGCGCCACAGGTCGGCCTCCCAGAGCGCAAAGCCCTCCTGCGAGTCCAGCGGCAGATCATAGGCCAGCGCCAGGCGGGTGTAGCGCAGCCAGCGCGCCAGAGCCGGCAGCGCCGCCGCAAAGCTCAGCAGCGTCAGGGCCACGGCGGCCCAGCGCAGCCAGCGGCGCCGTGACAGCGCGGCCGTCGGAGCAGCGGCGCCGCCAATCACAGCTGACCCAAGAGGTCGCGCAGCGAGCGCTCGATGCGCTGTAGCAGGTCGCCGAGTGGCGGCTGCTGCAGGTCAATGTCGAGCGGCACGACGGTGTCAACGGTGATGTCGGTGCTGATTGGAATCTGCTTATTGATCGTCACCTTGACCGTGGTTGAGACCGGAATGGTGATGTCGAGCGGAACTGGAAAGGTGTAGACGCCGGCGCCGGGGATAACGGTATTTAGGTCGAGCGGCACATCAAAGGTCTGCTTGATCGGAAAATTATCCTGGATTGGCACATCCAGCGTCTCATTGATCGCCACGGTGGTGCTGAACGGAAAGGTCTGCTTGATCGGAAAATCATAGTGAATTTGCTGGGTGCGGGCCTCGGCGACCTGGGCGGCGGCGGCGGCGAGCTGTAGCCGCACGACATCGCGGACCCGCACCAGCGCCAGCAGCGTGACCGCGTGGAGCAGCAGCGAGATCACAATAAACACGCCCAGCACTGTGGTAATGATATTTTCGCGCACCCAGACGCGGGCAACCGTGATCGCCTTTGGTCGTTCTTCGAGCATGCCGCCTCCTCAATCGGCGCTAGTGTACCATCATGGGGCATGCGAGCGGCCCGGCGCAGCTGCGCCGGGCCGTCACTGAGCGGGCGTGGCTAAGCTAGGCGGTGCGCTCGGCGCCGCCCAGCAGCGGCCGCCGCGCCGCAATGTCGAAGCGATCGCCGCTGCCCAGAATATGCAGCCGCACATCGCTGACCCGCAGCATGTCGTCGGCGGCGCCCTCCGCCAGGTTTGAGAAGGTGATGTCGCTGCCGTCCACCACGTAGACCGCGCCGTTGCCGAGCACCTCGAAGCAGCGGTCGGGCCGCAGAATAATAGCGGTGTCCTCGTCAATACCAATGCCGAGGTTGTAGGGATTGTGGGCGACCGCACTCACCAGGCGGCCCATGCGGCCGCGCTCGGCGAAGTGTGAGTCGATGACCACCTGCTCCAGCAGATTGAGGCCGGGCGCCATGCTCAGCGCATCGACCGCCATCGAGCTGTCGCTGGGGCCGGCGACCAGCATGGTGTTGGGCATCACCGCCGCGCCCGCCGAGGTCCCGACAATCAGGCCGCCCTTGTAGTACAGGTCGCGCATCTGCTGGCAGAGCGGCGAGCCGCCCATCTGGCTGGTGATGCGCAGCTGGTCGCCGCCGGTAAAGAACACTACGTCGGCCGCGGCAACCTGCTCGATCAGCTTGGTGTCACAGGTATCCTCACGGGTTCGCACATCCACAATGTCGATCTTCGGCAGGCCCAGCTCACCAAACACCGCCTGATAGTCCGCCGCAACCTCCGCGGGCAGCTCGGTCGCCACGGTCATCAGGACCAGGCGGCCTTTGCCGGACTTGGCATGCTGCGCCACCTCGCTCAGAATCACGCGATCGCCTGACTTATCCTCGTGGCCGCCAATAATGATCAGCGTGCCTTTGGGCGACACGGCTTTTGGTCGAGTTGTCATAGCTATCTCCTTAGGCGCCCACGGCATGGGCCAGGGCTGGCAGCGCCACCTTCGGGTTGGCCTGGACCTCGGCCTCCAGCGTCGGCAGCACCGTATCGGTATCATCCACAATCACCACGATCCGGTCGCCGGGCGCGGCCCATGACCAGGCCAGTCGCAGCGCGGTCGCCTGATCGGGCGCGCACTGCGCGGCGGCGGCCGGTGGCAGATGCCCGGCCATCAGCTCCGGGATCGCGCCGACCGCGCGGCCGCGGCGGTGAGTCGTGTCGTAGAGCACGTACTCTTGGGCTAGGCCGTGGGTCGCGCGCACGGCCGCCGCCAAATCATCGTCGCGGCGGTCGCCCGGCAGCGTCAGCGCCAGCAGCGTGCGGCGCGGCTCCAGCGCCTGCACGGCGGCGCCCAGCGCCTGAAGCGCGGCCGGATTATGGCCATAGTCCAGGATCACCTCGATGCCCTGATAGTCCAGGCGGTTGAAGCGGCCCGGCACGGTGGTCATGTCGGTCTCAAAGGTTGTCAGCGCGCGGGCGATGAGCGCCGGGTTTAGCCCCGCGGCCCACGCCGCCGCCGCCGCCGCCAGCGCATTCTCGACCTGAAAGCCGATCCGGCCGCTGGCGGTCCAGGGCAGGCGGCTCAACTCCACCAGCGGCAGGCGCTGGCGGCCATCGATCAGCATAATCATCTGGTCCTCAACGACGACGGCGCGGTGGCCCTGGGCCACATGATTCGCAATCACGGGGTGGCGGGCATCCGGCGTCCAGTAGAGCACGTCGCCGCGGCAGACCGCCGCCATCTCGGCCACCAGCGGGTCGGCGGCGTTGAGCACCGCGGTGCCGTTGCGACCGACAGCCGTGACGACGACCTGCTTGACCTGCGCCAGCTCGGCCACGGTGTTGACGCCGCCCAGGCCCAGGTGATCGGCGGTGATGTTGGTCACGACCGCGACATCGCACTGGTCAAAGGCCAGGCCCTCGCGCAGAATGCCGCCGCGGGCGGTCTCCAGCACGGCAACCTCGACGCGCGGGTGGAGCAGCACCGCCCGTGCGCTACGCGGCCCCGAGCAGTCGCCGTGCAGCATCGGCTCGCCGGCAATAAACGTCCCCTCGGTGCAGGTCATCCCGACGACGGAGCGCGCCGTGGTGTAGATATGGCTGACGAGCCGGGTGACGGTGGTCTTGCCGTTGGTGCCCGTGACGGCAATGATCGGAATCCGCGCCGGCGTCCCGGTGGGATACAGCATCTCGACGATTGGCCCGGCGACATCGTGGCCCTGGCCGGCGGTCGGGTGGAGGTGCATGCGCAGGCCGGGCGCCGCGTTGACCTCGACGATCGCGCCGCGCTGCTCGCGCAGTGGGCGGCGAATATCCTGGCAGACCACATCGATCCCCGCGACATCGAGGCCCAGAATCTGCGCCGCCAGCTCGGCGAGGTGGACGTTTTTGGGGTGGACCTCGGCGGTGACATCGGTGGCGGTGCCGCCGGTCGACAGGTTGCCGTTGCTGCGGAGCTGCACGGTCTGGCCCGCGGCCGGCACGCTATCCGCGCTGAGGCCCTGCTGCGCCAGCACCAGCGCGGCGGCCTCATCCAGGGTGATGCGCGTCAGGACGCTACAGTGGCCGGGCCGGCGGCGCGGGTCCTGGTTAACCGTCGCGACCAGCTCGGCAATGGTCCGGGCGCCGTCGCCGACGACCTGCGCCGGATCGCGCCGGGCGGCCGCCACAAACGCCCCGTTGACGACCAGCAGCCGGTAGTCCTGGCCCTGAATCGCCTCCTCAACCAACACGTCGGTGTCGAAGGCCGCGGCGACAGCGTAGGCGGACCGCACCTGCTGCTCGGTCGTGAGGTTGACGCTGACGCCCTTGCCCTGGTTGCCGGCGATGGGCTTGACCACGACCGGCCCGCCCAGCTCGCGGGCCGCCGCCCAGGCCGCGTCGGCCGAGCTGGCCTGCTCGCCCGCGGGGACCGGGACGCCGACAGTCCGCAGCATATGGTTGGTCAGCGATTTGTCCTGGCAGAGCGCCACCGCGATCTCGCTGGTGCGTGAGGTTTCGGAGGCTTGGATGCGCTGCTGATGCGTGCCATAGCCGAACTGTACCAGGCTGCTGGTCGGCGTCAGGCGCAGCACCGGGATGTCGCGCCGCCGCGCCGCCGCGACAATCGCCGCGGTGCTCGGCCCCAGGCGGTAGGTATCGGCCAGGCTCAGCAGCTGGTCGTGCTCGGCCGCCCAGTCGAATGGCGTGTCGTGCAACGCCGCTAGCACCAGCCGCAGCCCAAGCTGGGCCGCCGCCGCCGCCGGCGCCTCCTCGGCATACTCCAGCACGACATGCTCCACCTGCTCGGTGTCGGTGACCACACGGCCAAACGTCACCGGAAAACCGACCACGCTCTGGAGCTCCAGCACGACATGCTCCAGCAGATGGGGCAGATAGGTGCCACGGCGCACGCGCTCGAGAAAGCCGCCCGGTCGGCCGAGGCTACACTCGTGGGCCTCCAAGCCCGGCAGCCAGCCGAGCAGGCGCTCGATGCAGCCGGGAAATTGTGAACTGGGCTGATCCGCAAGCTGGCCCGGCGCCAGGGCCACGTCCATCACCGGCAGCGTGGCATAGATGTTGGGTCCGCGCAAAAAGCGGACCTGTTGGATCGTCGGCTGTTGATGGTCCATACGAGAATCCTTGCTGAGCACGGTGGCTCCTAGCGTTGGTCATAGATGGAAAAACGCCTTAGCAAAAGCTGGACCGCTAGCGCGCCCGCTCCAGGGACTTGCGCAGCATGATCGTCGGCTCGGCTTGGCCGAGCGTCATGTAGCCGCAGGCCATATGCGACGAGTTGTGCGCCCAGCCGACGCGGCCCTCGTTGTCCAGCAGGATCAGCCCGGCCTCGCCCGGCACCCGGCGCTTGAACACATCAATCGCCTGCTCGGCGGCCGCATCCGGGTGGTAGTGGCTGCGCAAAAACTCCACCGCCGTGCGCGACAGCCCGACCGGAATAATCGACTCGCCATCGCCCGAGGTGGCGCAGGCGCCGACGGTGTGCTCGCCGTACAAGCCGCAGCCCAGCAGCGGCGAGTCGCCGACGCGGCCGACGGGGCTGCCGCCGAGGCCGCCGGTCGAGGTGCCGGCGGCCAGCACGCCGTGCCAGTCCAGCGCCACGCAGCCAACCGTGTCTCGGCCGATGAGCTGCGCATGCTCCTGCTCCCACTCCGCCAGCTGCTTCGGCGTGATCAGCAGCTCCGGCGCGCAGCGCTCGGCGGTGTGCTCAGTGGCGAACTCGAGCGCGCCGGCGCCGACCAGCAGCTGCGGCTTATGCTCCAGCAGCGCGCGGGCAACGGTGACGGGGTGGCGCACCGCGCTGATCGCCCCGACAGCGCCCCAGCGCTCGGGCGCGCTGACCCACAGGCCCGAGTCCATCTCGACCTGCCCACGCTCATTCAGCGTCGAGCCGATGCCGGCATTGAAGGTCGGATCATCCTCCAGTGCCCGGATCGCTGTCTCCACCGCGTCGAGCGCCGAGCCGCCGCCCTGCAGCACGGCCCAACCAGCCAGCAGCGCCGCGCGGCAGCCGGACTGGTGGGCGGCCGCCTCCTCGGGCGCGATGGTCTTCGCGCCGCCATGAATAATTAATGCAATTGGCATGAGGCACTCCTTAGATGGCGCGGTCGCCAAGCAAGCGGAGTGCCAGCGGGGACTACATGGGCTGGGCGACGAACCAGCGGATCAGCCGGACTAGGCGGCGCGGCGTGCTGTAGTTGAGGGCGTGCGGGCCACCGGGGACGACGGCGCCGCGGGCGTGGGGGAGCAGCCGCACGACCTCCTCGACCCACGGCTGCGAGACGACCGGGTCGTGCTCGCCGCGCACCACCAGCGTGGGCGCCGCCACCAGCGGCAGCTTGGTCTCGATGTGATCCTGGAGAGCGTAGCGAAACGTTTCCCAGCTGCGGCGCGGCCCGGCCGCCAGCTGGTCGCGGAGGTGGACCGGGATCAGCGAGATACGCTCGCGCGGCACGTCCAGCAGCGCCCGCCCGACCAGGCGCACGGGATTGCGCCAGCGCGGGTCCATCGTCGGCGCGACCAGCACCAGGCGCTCAACCAGCGCGGGGTAGCGCACCGCCAGGTCAACGGCCACCTGGCAGCCCAGCGAATTCCCGACCACGGTGGCCGGCGGCAGCTGGTGGCGCAGCAGCCAGGCGGCCAGCGCATCGGCCAGCGCCGGCACATCGAGCGTCGCAGCCGGGCCGGGGCTGCGGCCAAAGCCGGGCAGGTCGGGCGCCACCGTGGCGACCCACGGCGCCAGCCGCACGGCGGTCGGGACCATGTAGCGGCTGGAAACGATCAGGCCGTGGACCAGCACCACGACCGGGCCAGCCAGCGGCAGCGGCGCCGAAACCCGCGCGTGCAGGGGCAGGCCGTTGATTAAGCTCCAGTGGCTGCGCAGCGGCGCCAGCGGCAGACGCGGCGCCACCTAGCCGCTGCTCAGGAGCGCCAGCGAGCGCGGCGCCAGCGGCAGCAGCGCCTCACCCACGAACCAGCGCGGCGGGTCGGCGTGGGGCGCGCTGGTATCCACCAGCACCGTCCACTCGTCGGTCGGCGCGCCCGGCAGCCGGAAGCGCTGCGCGGTGGTCTGGACGTTGATCACCAGCAGCAGCGTCTGGTCGGTCAGCTGCTCGCCGCGCGGGCCGCGCATATCCAGCGCCGCCCCCTTCAGCTCCAGCCCCAGCGCGCCGACGCCGGTCTCATGCCACTCGTGGTCGCTGAGCGGCTGGCCGTCGCTCCGCCACCAGCGCACATCCTCGACCTCAGCGCCGTGGATCAGCCGGCCCTGAAAAAACTTCGAGCGGCGCAGCAGCGGGTGCTGCCGCCGGAGCGCGATCAGCCGCCTGGTGAAGGCCAGCAAGAGCGCCTCGTCCGCGCTCCAGTCCCAGCGCAGCCAGTTAATCTCGTTGTCCTGACAGTAGGAGTTATTGTTGCCGCCCTGCGAGCGGCCCCACTCATCGCCGGCGCACAGCATCGGGACGCCCTGTGACAGCAGCAGCGTCGCCAGAAAATTATGGTGCTGCCGCAGCCGCACCGCCGTGATCGCCGGGTCGGTGGTCGGCCCTTCGACGCCGTAGTTATAGCTGATATTGTGGGGGTTGCCGTCGCGATTCTGCTCGCCGTTGGCCAGATTGTGCTTTTCGTTGTAGCTTACCAGGTCGCGCATGGTAAAGCCGTCGTGGGCGGTGATGAAGTTGATGCTGGCGTAGGGCCGCCGGCCAGTGTGGCGATAGAGGTCGCTGGAGCCAAGCAGCCGGTAGGCCAGCTCGCGCGTCCGCACCCAGTCGCCGCGCCACAGGCTGCGGATCGTATCGCGGTACTTGTCGTTCCACTCGGCCCACAGCACCGGGAAGTTGCCGACCTGGTAGCCGCCCTCGCCCACGTCCCACGGCTCGGCGATCAGCTTGACCTGCGAGATGATCGGGTCCTGATGAATAATATCAAAGAATGCCGACAGCTGGCGGACCTCGTACAGCTCGCGCGCCAGCGCCGAGGCCAGGTCGAAGCGAAAGCCATCGACGTGCATCTCGGTGATCCAGTAGCGCAGGCTGTCCATAATAATCTGGAGCGTGCGCGGGTGGAGCATGTTCAGGCTGTTGCCGCAGCCGGTGAAGTCCATGTAGTGGCGCGGCGCGTCGGGCCACAGCCGGTAGTAGGCGGTGTTATCGATGCCGCGCAGCGAGAGCGTCGGCCCCAGATGGTTGCCTTCGGCGGTGTGGTTGTAGACGACATCCAGGATCACCTCGATGCCGGCGGCGTGCAGCGCCTTGACCATCGCCTTGAACTCAGCGACCTGGGCGCCGCCGGCGGCGCCCACGGCCCAGCGCACGTCGGGAGCGAAGAAGTTGACGGTGTTGTAGCCCCAGTAGTTGACCAGGCCCAGCGGCGGCAGATGCGGCTCGTCGACATGCTGGTGGATCGGCAGCAGCTCGACGGCGGTGACGCCCAATTCTTGCAGGTACTGGATGGCGGCCGGGCTGGCCAGGCCGGCGTAGGTGCCGCGCTGCTCGGCCGGGACCGCCGGGTGCTGCGCGGTAAAGCCCTTGACATGCACCTCGTAGATCACTGACTCGTGCAGCGGCGTGCGCGGCGGGCGGTCGTCGCCCCAGTCGAAGTGCGGGTCGATCACGACGCCCTTGGGCACAAACGGCGCGCTGTCGGTGGTGCTGAACGAGCGGTCGGCGTCGGGGTGGCCACGCTCGTAGCCATACAGCGCATCGTCCCACTGCTCGATGCCCGACAGCGCTTTGGCGTAGGGGTCGATCAGCAGCTTGTGGGGGTTGAAGCGCAGGCCACGGTTCGGCTCGTATGGTCCCGCCACCCGGTAGCCGTACTGCTGGCCCGGCCCAACGCCAGGTAGGTAGCCGTGCCACACGCGGTCGGTGTACTCGGTCAGCCGCACGGTCGCCGCAGGCTGGCCATCGGCGGTAAACAGGCAAAGGTCAACGGCGGTGGCATGCTCAGCGAAGATTGCAAAGTTCACGCCCGCGCCGTCCCAGGTTGCGCCCAGCGGATACGGCTGGCCCGGCCACAGCTCCATCGCGGCTTGATTATCGACTGTACTCACGTCCTTGATCGCCTTCAAATGACGTGCCACGGCGCCGCAGCCCCGATCAGTAGCGGAGCAGCGACCGGCAGCACGGGGGATTTAAAAATTAGTGGCTGAGCAGCGGCTCGGCGGTGGCGGACTGGGCAGTTGCCAGGGCCTCGCCAATGGTGCGACAGACCTGAATATTGCCGACCTCGACGCCCTGCTTGACCAGCACCCGCGCCAGCTCACGCTGGATGCCGGTGAGAATCACCGCAGTGCCGAGCAGCCGCACCGCCCGCACGGTGCGCGCGATCGCCTCGGTGACTTCGGGCAGCAGGGTTTGCTGGGCCGTCAGGTCAAAGATTACCGTGCTGATCGGCGTGGCGGCCAGGCGCTCCAGGAGCTGCGTGCGCAGATGCTTGATGCGCTCGGGGTGGTAGGCGCCGATCAGCGGCACCAGCAGCATCTCGGGTGTCAGGGTGATCAGCGTGACATCCAGCGCCTGCACGGTGTTGAGCAGCATCTGTAGCTCGGCGGTCTGCTGCTGCTGGTCCATGATCAGCACCGCCTGATCATCGGACTGCGCCTGGAGCGCGCTGCTGCTGTGGTTGAGCGCTGCGCTCTTGGCCGCAAAGCCCGCGACCATCGCCTCCAGGCCCAGGGTCTGGAGCCAGCCGACGCCGCTGATCGTGATCAGAACTACAATGTCGCCGCCGCTCCAGCCACTAAAGAGCAGCTGTGCGGCGACCAGGTGGCCCACCGCCAGCGCCACCATCGCCAGCGGCCCCAGCGTAACACCAGCGAGCAGCACCGAGATACTCAGAATACTGCCGGCATATTTTGGATCAGGGATCAGCGTGATATAGGAGAGGAGAACGACGACCACAACGACCAGCCAGGCAGTCGTCCGCGGATAGAACCTATTCAGAATCAACATCGCGGCAAAGATCACCACCGATCCCGCCGTGTACCCAATCAGCGGTCGGATGCCGGCGTCAAACAGCGCCAGGATCGAAAACAGCAGCGAGGTGATCAGCAAAAGCCCGTCAGCGATCGCGACCGCACGCTGGCGGCGGCGGGCCTCGCTGTCGGTGGCAAGGATGCGATCGCGCCAGGGCCGGCGCGATGGAAGCTGCGATTCAGGCGGCGCGAACGGTGATTGTGACATAGCATCCTCAGTGGCGCGACGAGTGTAGCACCCACCGCCCAGAACCGTCAAAAGCCGCCCGCCGCGGCCGCTAGGCAGTCACCGCCGCACTCAGCTCGCGCAGCTGCTCCTCGTAGCGCTGCTTGATGACCTGAATCTGCCAATTCTGCACCCGGATGCGCTGGGCCAGCAGCCGGGCCAGGTTCTGCATAATGCCCACGCCCAGCGTCGGGTCGTCCTCGAACAGCGCAAACAGCTGGCGGCTGCTGATCGCCAGCACCGTGGTGCCGTTGGGTCCGCCCTGCATATCGGCGGCGCGGGTCCCGCCCTGGAGCAGCGCCATCTCGCCGGCCATCTGCCCGGCCTTCAGCGTCGCGACCAGATGCCGCTCGAACTCACCGTCCTCGCGCGTGGCCCGCACCAGCACGTCGACCTGGCCCTCGCGGACAATAAACATTGTGTCGCCCTGGGTATCCTCGACGGCGATCTGCTCGTTGGCCTCGAAGTGGAGCTGCTGGCACTGCCCGGCGATCCGCAGCCGCTGGGCCGGCGACAGGTTGGCGCCCAGCTCGGAGTTGGCTAAAAACTGCGCCAGCTCGTCCACATCGACCTGGCGGAGATGCACCGGGTTCTCATTCGGCAGGTTGCTGAGCAGCGGCAGGCCCAAAAATGATGCGAGATAGCGCAGCGTGATCGTGTACTGCTCGAAGTGCGGCCAGTGGCCGGCGTTGGGGATCAGCCGCAGGTCGGCGTTGGGCCACTCGGCGGCCACCGCGCCAGCGTCGCGCAGCGGCACGGTGTTATCCTCGGCACCCCAGAGCACCAGCGCGGGCGCATCGATCTCGCCGAGCTTGCCGCGCAGGTCGCCCTGCTGCATCGCGGTGTAGCACGTGGCGCGGACCTTGCCCTGGCCGGGGCGGCGGGCGTCAGCGCGAATCCGGGCAAAATCCTCGGCCGAGACCTCGGCGCGCTCGGCAAACATGATCGGCTTCATCAGCTGCTTCTGGTAGCTGATCGGCGTGCGCTCCAGGGCGGTGATCAGCGCGCTGGTGTAGCGGTAGCGCTCCAGGAAAATATGCGGCGCGACCACCAGCCGAATAAACGTCGAGAGCCGCCCGCTGACCACCGGGTTCAGCAGCACCAGCCGCTCGACCAGGATCGGGTGGCGCAGCGCCAGCGTCATGCTGATCTGGCCGCCCATCGAGTGGCCCAGCACAACCACTGGCCGGTCGCTCAGGCGCTCGATCAGCTTGGCCATCAGATCGGCGTAGCCGGCGATGGTCGGCGCCTGCTTGGGGTAGGGCGAGCGGCCGTAGCCCGGCAGGTCCACGGCCATGCAGCGAAAGCGCGTGCCCAGCGCGGTCAGCAGCGGCGCCCAGGTGTACCACGAGCTGGACCAGCCATGAATCAGCAGCGCCAGCGGCCCGTCGGGCTGCCCGGCGCTCCGCATATAGATTTCTTGACCATCAATAGTATATGTTGGCATACCGCAGCTCTCCCAAACAGCGCTAGAGCACGATCTCCAGACCCTCATACGCCGCGACCGTGGTCTTGAACAGCTTGCCGGCGCCCGCCTCGATGCCGTGGATCACTGCGTCGTCGTACTGCGGCTCGTGGTGGAACAGCGCCAGCTGCTTGACGCCGGCATCGTGCGCCACCGCGCAGGCCATCGCCGCCGTCGAGTGGCCCCAGCCCTGCGTGGGCGGAAAGCCGGGCCGCTTGCCGAGGTAGTGGTCCTCGGTGTACTGGGCGTCGTGGATCAAGAGGTCGGCGCCGCGGGCGAAGTTGACCAGGCGCTGGTCGGAGTGGACGTAGCCCTCAATGTCAGTGGCGTAGACCAGCGACTTGCCGCGCCAGTCCAGGCGGTAGATCAGCACGCCGTCGGGGTGGGCGTGCGAGCGCAGGGCGCGAATCCGCACCAGCGCGGCGTCGTCCTCGACCTCCTCGTGGTAGACATTGCGCATCACCACGCCGTTCACGGCATCGCCCAGCAGCACCACGTCGGTCTCACGGATCGTGCTCATCACCTTCAGCGAGTTCATCTCCTGGAGCGCGACCGGGAAGCTCGGCGGCACCATCGCGTGGCCCAGCATATCCTCCAGGTCGCGCTCGAAGACGCCGGGGCCAAAAATATCCAGGCGGCAGGAGCCGACGTAGGCTGGGCTGAAGAACGGAAAGCCCTGGGTATGATCGTGGTGCATATGGCTGAACAGCAGCGTGGCGTGGAGCGGGCGGCCGGTGGCGCTCTGCTCCATCAGGCGGCGGCCCAGGCCAATGATGCCGGTGCCGGCGTCGAAAATAATCGTGTGGCCGTTGGCCTGAACTTCGACGCAGGCGGTGTTGCCGCCGAAGTGGACGGTGGTGGGACCAGGCACCGGGTAGCTGCCGCGCACCCCCCAAAATTTGACTTTCAGATCATCAGACATGCGAGCCTCCTGGTGATGCAGGCTTGTTGCAGCGACCAAGCGTTGGTTCGATCAAGCAGCCACACGCCAGCCTACCACGTCAGTCACCCACAGGATGGTGTGAAGTTGGCGAGTGCGGATCGAGGCTGCCTAAGTGATCGGTTGAGTTGTACCTTGCTGTGACTGAGAAGGGCGGCAGATTTCGATGTATTGTGACGGCTCCCACGTGTAAACACGTGAGCTTCAGAGAATGCCGCCCCAGTCTCATCTCCCGAAGGAGATACCGTGGTTGGTGTGGCCGTTTGAATGTCCTTGCCAGTGCTGGCTCTCAAGCTGGCTCCTTCCGCCGCGCTAGGACTGCCACAGACCATGAGCTTTTTACCCGACAGTGGATTCCCTGCCGGAACGCCCAAAACTCAGGTTGTAAAGTGCCATCAGCCGCTGGCTGATGGCCCAATGATAGCAGAAAAAACGTCGTCTGCAAGATATACTAGACTAAAGCCGTGTGACCGCTGGGCGAAGCGAGGCTGCCCATCCTACTACAGATTGTGGTCGCAAAAGGTTGGATAATTGGCGGCCGCTGGCCGCCAGAAAGGCTGTATCTGATGCGCAATTTCTTTGATTGGCAGCGCCGCGCCTTGCTACCATTGTTAGTATGGGGCGCCGGCAGCGTGGTCGTGGGCGCCGGGGCGGCCCGCAGCCGCGACAAGGCGATCCAGCAGGCCGCCTGGCAGACCACCGTCTGGGGCGCGGTCGACCTGGTGATCGCGCTGCTCGGCCGGCGCGGCGCCGCCCGCAAGGCCGCGCAGCTCGCCGCCGGCACGCTGGACGCGGCGGCGGTCGGCCGCGAGCGGCGGCGCTTTCGCCAGGTGCTGCTCGTCAACGCCGCGCTGGATGTCGGCTATGTGGTCGTCGGCGCCGAGGTGATCCTGCGGGCCAGGGGCCGCGCCCAGCGCCGCGGCATCGGCTGGGGCGTGCTGGTGCAGGGGCTGTTTCTGCTGGGCTACGACAGCGCGCTCGCCTGGCTGGTCGGCGCCGAACTGGGCGACTAACACCGACTAGCCGCGCTAATCCACGGCCTGCTGCGACATCGTGCGGATGCGGCGCAACAGCACCGCCAGCATCGCCATTGCAATGTCGGGCGCGACCTGCACCGCCTCCAGCAGGCTGGCCGAGTCCAGGCTGAGGCAGTCGAGGTCCTCCAGCGCGGTCACGGTGGCCGAGCGCGGGCCGCCATCAAGCAGGCCCATCTCGCCAAAAAAATCCCCGGCGCCTAGAGTGGCCAGGCTGACGGCGGCGCCGTCGCTGTCGGTGCGCGTCACCGTGACGGCGCCGCGGCGGATCACAAACAGATTGAGGTCGGTCTCCTCCTCGCGCAGAATTACGGTGCCGGCTGCGAAGCTGCGCGGCTGCGTGCGCTGCGCGAGCTGCGCCAGGTGCTCGGGCTGCACGCTGCGAAACAGCGGGACGCGCTGCAGCATCGCCGCCACCGCCGCGGGAGTCGTCGTCTGCTCTGATTCCATAGCCAGCCTCGTATGTGTTGTAGAAAGTCCGATGTAGCATAGCATAGCCGGCGGCGGTGCTCAGCGGTGCGGTGGGCTATGGTAGTATGCACGGGCAATCCTGTGCGCCCCGCGCACCAACCACGAGCAAACCATGCGAACTCACGCTGCTTGGCACTGGCACTTCGATGGGCGTCCCGGTGATCGGCTGCGACTGCGCGGTGTGCACCTCGCCCGACCCACACAATCGCCGCACGCGCACCGCCGCGCTGCTCACCACCGACCGGACGACGCTGCTGATCGATGCTGGGCCGGATATGCGGGCGCAGGTGCTTGCGGCCGGCGTCAAGCGCCTCGACGCGGTGCTGCTGACCCACGGCCACGCCGACCACATCGGCGGCATCGACGATCTGCGGCCGTTCACCAGCTATAGCCGCCGCGACACCATCACCAACGCGCTGCCGATCTACGGCGACGCCGCGACGATCGCCCGCGTCCGCCACCAGTTTGACTACGCCTTCGATGCGGCGCCGTCGCTCTCGACCCGCCCGGCGCTCGCCACGCATGTGCTGGACGGGCCATTTCAGATCAACGAGGTGGCGATCACGCCCTTCGCAGTCAACCACGGCCCCCACCCGATCACTGGCTACCGCTTCGGCCGCCTGGCCTACCTGACCGACGGCAAAACGCTGCCGCCGGCGACAATGGCGCAGCTGCGCGGCCTCGACCTGCTGGTGATGAACGCGCTGCGCTACACCGATCACCCGCTGCACTTCACGCTTGACGAGGCGCTGGCGGTGGTCGCCGAGCTACAGCCGCGCCGCACGCTGTTTGTCCATATGACCCATGATTTCGATCACGCCGCGGTCAACGCGCAGCTGCCGCCGGGCGTGGCGCTAGCGTATGACGGCCAAGTCGTGGAGGTAGCCGTTTGAAGGTTGCGATTGATGCCCGCCTCAACGCCTATCGCGTGGGAGGCATTGCCCAGTATACCCAGGAGCTGCTGGGCGCCCTGGTCGACGCGGCGCCCGACGACCACTTTACCGTGCTGGCCCACCGCAAGCAGGAGCGGCCGCTGGCCGTGGCGTCCAACGTGGCCCACCGCCGGCTGTGGACGCCGCCGCACCACAAGCTGGAGCAGCAGGCGCTCGGCTGGGAGCTGCGCAACCTCGACGCCCAGCTGCTGCACTTCCCCGACTTTATCCCGCTGCTACGTGGCGGCCGGCGCATTGTGATCACCGTGCACGACCTGGCGTTTCTGCGCTACCCCGAGATTTTGGACGAGGAGGCCCGGCTGTTCTACGGCCAGATCGGCCGCGCCGTGCGCCGCGCCGACCGGATCATCGCCGTCTCGGAGCACACCAAGCGCGATCTCATCGAGCTGCTCAGCGTCCCCGCCGGCCGCATCGCGGTAATCTACGAGGCCGCCGCCGCGCACTTTCGCCCGCTGGACATCGCCCCCGGCACCAGCCGCAGCTTCAACGGCTACAGCGTCGAGGCCGACTCGTTTATGCTGTTTGTCGGCACGCTGGAGCCGCGCAAAAACCTGACCACGCTGATCGACGCGATGGCGGTCTGCCGCGACGAGGGCCAGTCGCTGCCATACCTGGTCGTCGCCGGCGCCCGCGGCTGGCTCGACAGCGGGGTATTTGACCGGATCATCGCCCACGGCCTCCAGGATCATGTGCAGATGATCGGCGGCGTGACGCAGGCCGAGCTGGTCTGGCTGTACAACGCCTGCCGATTTTATGTCAACCCCGAGCTGTACAGCGGCTTTGGGCTGCCGGTGCTGGAGGCAATGCAGTGCGGCGCGCCGGTGATCTCCAGCGACGCCGCCGCGCTCCCCGAGGTCGTCGGCGACGCCGGCCTGCTCGTCCGCCCGCTCGACGTAGACGCCTGGACCTCGGTGCTGAGCCGGCTGTGGGACGACGACAAGCTGCGCATCAAGCTGCGCGCCAGCGGCCTGGAGCAGGCCCGCCGCTTCAGCTGGGCGGCGGCGGCGGAGGCCACGCTGCGCGTCTACCGCGAGGTCTGCGGATAGCAGAGCGAAGTCCATACTCGCGCATACACGCACGCCGCGCGGGCTAGGCCGCGTCGCGCTCGCGGACGACGACGCCGAATAGCTGGGCCAGCTGCACCGCCTGCACCGGATCGATGATCGCGCCGCGCAGGTCGCTGGGCGCCGCGCGCAGCCCGGCCAGCGTCGAGCCGCGCAGGTCGGCGCCGACGAGCTTGGCGCCGCGCAGGTCGGCGTCGGTCAGGTCGCAGCCGCGAAAGATTGCGCCGGTCAGGTCGCTGTTCTCGAACGAGGCGCGCGGCAGGGCGCACTGCTCGAACAGCGCGCCCTTGAGGCTGCCGCCCCAGATCCGCGCCAGCTCCAGGTTGCACGTGTGGAGCGCCACATCCTGGAGGTCGGCGTCGGTCAGGACCAGGCCGAGCATCCGGCAGCCCGTAAACGTCACCCGCCGCAGGTAGGGCTTCTCGAAGGTGGCGTTGGCCAGATCGCAGCGCTCAAAGGTGACATCGAGAAACTCGGCCAGCCGCAGCTCGGCCTGGTTAAACTGAAGGTGCGTGGCGACCACCTGGTCGAGCACGAGGCCCTCGGCCGCGCCCGTGATGTGGCAGCCGACCAGCCGCACAGCCTGGTAGCTAGCCTGGACATCGAGGTCGAGGGCGCCCTGCAGCTCGGTGAGCGCGGCGCGATCAATGTTGGGCGCGGCGATGGCGCCGCTGGCCGCGCGCTTCTTGGATTTCATGGCAGCTCCTTTGCATTGCGTCGTGCCGCGCCGATGACGCGGCGCCGGCCGCGCTAGTCGCAGTCGCCGGGCTGCGGCAGGCGCATCTCTAGCTCCTCGGTTACGGTAAACTGACGGGGATAGCCCCCAAGATGGCCGTAGCTGCCTGGCATGGATAGCTCGCCGCGCAGGCGCACGTAGACGGGTGCACCACTCCACGGCACGATTTCATCATAGTTGTCACCAAAATTGCCCTCAGTCCACCACTTCTGGCCGCCATGACACGGCCGGAAAGCACTCTGCTCAAAGCTGGTCGCATAAAACCCTGCCACTTCCACCGGGCCAGAGTTAAAGACTGGCGCTGGCTCATCATCGCGCAGCCGTGAGCCAGCATCAGCAATCTGCTTGATCGCCCGCTGCTCCTCAATGATGTGGCAGTCCTGATGCTCATCGACATGGCAATAGAATTCATAGTCGCGGAAGCCTTGCCAGGGCGTCGCCTCTTTTATCAAGAATTCGTCGTCTGAACTCATTGGGCTGCTAAAACCTATGCTATCAAATGTTAACTGCGATGTCAGAGTCAATACATGTGAACTGCTTGCTTGAAGCCAAATTCCTTGAGCTGCATAGATCATATTGGCAAAGTAGAATAGGTCCGAGGCGCCCTCAGCTATGATATGGCTTGGCTCGCCATAGGCAGCGATCACATCGCTGAATACCAATACAACGTCGCCATCAAATCTAATGCTATCAACGACAACAGGCGTAGTACGGCGATCATACGTAACCTCGGCTTCAGGTCCACCGATTAGATACACGACGATATAGCTCAAGCGTTGCGGATCGTCATCCTGCTTAACGCTCGCAACCACCGGACTCTGACGCCAAATGGCGACGGCGGCGTCAGGGTCGGTGACGCCCAGCGTGACGCCCTCCCAGCAGGGCGCGGCGCACGGCTCCTTCGCGAGCCAGCGGGCGAGCCAGCGCGCGGTCGGCACGGCGGTCGGCGTGGGAAGCACCGTTGACGTCGGCGAAAGCGCGGCGGTGGCGGTGGGCAGCAGCGTGGCGCGCTGCGCCGCATGGCCGCAGCCCAGCAGCACGGCAACCAGAGAAACCAGGACTACAATGCGGCGAAGTCTCATCGCTCATTCTCCAAGCACGGGCGCACGGCCCACGGCGCAAGTATCGCACGCCGCTGCATCTATGTGCGAGCGGCGTGCGACGGCGTGGGCGGGGCTGAGATGCAAGGCACTGCTGCGCGGCGCCTTGCCGCGGGTCGCCTAGTGGACGCCGGGGATGCGGCGGGCGCGGGCCAGCGCGGCCTGGAGGTCGCGGCGGGTGTCCTCGGAGATTGCGGCCGGCGCGGGGTCGCCCAGGCCGAGCGTGCCGGGCTGCGGCGTCGGCGCCTGCATGATCTGATCGACCAGCGGCGCCATCTCGTTGAGGCTCTGGGTGGCGGCCTGGGCGAGCTCGGTGGCTTTGGCGGCGTCGGTCTGCGCCGCCGACTGCGACTGCTGGGCCTGCTGCGCCACCAGGTTGGCGGTGCGCGCGGTGGCCTCGGCGCTTTCGGCGCGGCCCTCGGTGCTGGACTTATTAAAATAGTAGCCGACCGCCACGCCCAGCAGCGGGTTGATAAACAGCAGCAGCTCCTTGATGCGGTCAAACTCGTCTTTGTTGCTGAGGTAGGCGATGCCGGCCAGCATCAGGCCGATGGTGCCGACGACGATCAGCGTGGCGAGCAGTGCGGGCATGAGGTTGCGCAGACGGTTGGTTTGCGGCTGGTGCGGGTCGGTCGGGAGCTGGTTCGTCATGGCAACTTCCTAGCTGGGCAGCGCGCCGCCTGGCCCGCTGCCCGGTGAGCGCGGCGCGCTAGGCCGGCACGGCGGCCTGGATCGGCGGCGTGATCTTGGTGTCGGCGCTACAGTACAGGGCGTACAGCAGGCCCATCACGTTGTTGTGCTTGGCGTAAAACTCCTGGCGCAGCTCAAGGAAAATCTGACCAATCGGCGCGCCGCTCAGCAGCTTGTCGAAGAATAGCCTGGCCCACTCGGCCGCAAAAAACGCCGGCGTCTCGCACTCGGTGCCGATGACGCCGCGGGCGCCTTTGGACATGAAGTACGGCACAAAGCCGTCGTAGAACAGCGGCGATAGCTCGGCCGACTCGCAGGCGTTGATGAAGACCAGCGGCTGGCCCGGCAGCTTTTTCTTAGCGGGCGCGAACGCGCTCAGGTTGCCGAGCGTCAGCGCCGCGTCGCGGGTGGTCAGCAGCAGGCACGAGCCGTCGGGGCCGCTGACCTCGCCCAGATTTTTCGAGAGCGCGTGGCAGTTGAAGTAGACGATCTGGTCGGACGTGCTGGTGCTGGCGAGCGCGGCCAGCACCTCGTCCTCGGTTTTGCGCAGCACCAGCTGGGCCTTGCCGCCGCTGACGACGGTGTTCCAGTAGTCGATCTGCTTGGCGATAAACGGCGCGCCCATCTGCTGGTCAATGCCGGCGTTGACGTTGAGGCTGACTTTGAGGCCGGCGCTCGCATCGATCTTCGGCGTGACAAACTGCATGGCCGGCTGGAGCGGGATATGCTCGATGATGTGCTTGAAGCCCAGAAAATCGTCGGGGCTGATGTGCGACAGATCGAGGTCCTCGGCCATGTACAGGATGCCCCACGGCAGCAAAAACTGCTGCGAGACCACCCGCAGCTGGAGCTTTTCGGTGCGGGCCATCGTGCGCAGGAGATCGCCCATCTGGTTGGCGTCGGCGCCCATCGCCGGGGCATAGAACAGCTGCTGGTAGAGCCGGTAGCCAGCCTTCGCCCAGGCCTGCAGCGCTTTGGCGTTGACCTCGGGAGCAATATCGATGCCGGTCTGGTAGACGCGGTTGCCGCCGACCGTCAGGTGCACAATTTCGAGCAGGTCTTTGCGGACCTGGCTGATCATGCTGTCGAGCTGCGGGAGCGTGATCGGCAGCAGCGCGGTCGCGCAGGTGGCGCCCGACAGGATCGCCTGAAAACTGTTGCCCATGTTGACAAAGGTCAGATTGACGCTGCGGGCCGGGACCTCGGACATCGCGCTGACATCGTAGCCCAGCGTGGTCGCGCCGGCCAGCGCCGCGCCCGCGCCGCCGACCTGGAGCTTGATCGTGAGCACCTGGATAAAGTCGGTGCCATTTTTGAGCAGCACGGCGCTGATCGTGCCCTGACCATCCTGCTTCGGCTTGATCTTGAAGATCGCCTGGTCCTCGGAGGCACCAGTGCGCGGCACTTGGATCGACTGCGGCGGCGTCAAAATCTCGAAGTCCTCGCTGGCCAGCTGGATCGTGACATCAATAAACTGCTCGTCGGGCTTGAAGGTGCCAGCAAAGCCGGCGTTTTGGATCACCGATGCGGCGCGGCTGACAATATCAATGTCGAACTGGAGGTTGTAGCGCTTATCTTTTTGCAGCGGCAGGCCGGGCGCCTGGCCCAGCACCTCGACGTTGACAAAGCGCTGCTCGGGCGCCACATCGGCACCTTTGGACGCGCCGGGCTCGTCGCCGGCGGCGGGGTCCTCGATGCTCAGGTTGCCGGCGCTGGTCAGCGGCAGCGCATTGATCCAGGCGTCGGGCGCGCCAGCGATAGCGTCGCGGTGGGCGTTGTCGACAATGCCGAGCACCGCGCCGCCGCGCAGCACCACGGCGGTAACAACGCCGGCCGGCAGGCGACCGCTCACGTCGATGGCCGGGACGATGGTGTCATCCAGCAGGCTCAGAATATCACCGACCGACGTGAGCGCGAGGGCGCCCTGGCTGAGAATTTTGGGCTGAAGACGCCGCATCAGCTCGGCGTACAGGAGGACGCGGTACTGGCCATCGTCGCCCTGCACCACGACGTAGCTGCCAACGCCGCGCTGGTGGGCCTGGTCACGGAGCGCGGCGAGCGTCGTCTGGTCAGAGACGAGCAGAAACCGTTGTTCGACATCATCGGTGTCAATCGGCATGATGTACCTCTGGCTAGCTTGGGGCTGGGGTTTGCGCGCATCATACTACACGCTGTCATGCTTGGCTAGCGCTGTGTGGCGAGCTGATCGCGCAGCGCGAAGTAAACCATTGTAAGGCTTTGGCGGTGTAGATCGTAGAGAAAGCGTACACTGACAGCCAGACGGCTACGATATAAAGGCACCTTATGACAATCACCACGGCGGAGCGGGCGCGGGCGCGATTTGGGGCGACGCTATACCGGATCGCGCTGCTGCGCGACGGCGACGCGGCGCAGGCGGGGCGGGCGGTGGTGCGGGCCTTTGCGGCGCTGAGCTGGGCCGACGCCGCGCTGGACGAGGCGACCGAGGCGCGGCTGGTGGCGGCGCTGCCCGCGGCGCGGCGCTGGCGACTGCGGCGGCGGCGCGAGCCAGCGGGGCTGCCGACGGACTGGTGGGCGTGGCCGGCGGCGACGCGCACCGCGCTGGCACTGCGGCTGCTGCGCGGCTGGACCGCGCCGCAGATCGCGGCGGCCGTCGGCCGGCCGCTGGCCGAGGTGCAGCGGCTGCTGCTGGCCAGCGTGGGCCAGCTCGGCGGCATCGCGGACCCCGCGACCGACGAGTGCTGGCGGTTTCGGGCGGCGCGCCTGGACGAGCCGGCGGCCGAGCGCGGCCACCTGCTAGCGTGCGAGGTGTGCCGGGCGGCCTGGCCAGCGTGGGAGCGCGCCGACGAGGCGCTGGCCGCGCAGCTTAGCCAGGCGGCCGGCGCCAAGCCGCTGCCGGCGGCGGTGGATAGCGCGCTGCAGGCCGCGCTCAGCCAAGCCGCGGCGGGACCGCGCGGCGGCTGGCGGCAGCCGGCGGTGTGGCAGGCCGCGGTGATCGTCGCGGTGGTCGTCGCGGCCATCGCCGCGATCACCGCGCCGCGCCGCGCCGCGCCGCTGCTCCCTGGGGCACGCAGCACCGCCCGGCAGATCGTCGAGCAGGCGCTGCAAAACTATGGCGCCGCGCCGGCCGGCAATGCGGTCGTGCATCGGCAGTGGCAGATTCGGCTGGCGACGCCGGCGCTCGACCTAGTGGCCGATGAGTGGCTCGACCCGCAGGCGCCGCTCCACTACCGCATGCAGCTGGTGAGCGGCAAGCAGATCAAAGAGTGGCAGACCGGCGATGAGGCCGGCCACTTCACCTACCAGACCAGCCCCGACATCACCGGCCTCGCCTGCGGCCCGACCGTGGCCGTCCAGGCCGCGCCGTCCAGCCTGGTGTCGCGCTGGACACTGGACAGCGCCCAGCTGGCGACGACGCGGGCCGCGCGCTGGCAGAGCGGGCCGTGGGCGGTCGGCGCCCACTATCTGCGGCTGGCGCTGGATGCTACCAGCCTGCGCTCGCTCGGCACGGCCGGGACCGGCGCCGCCGCCGCCCTGACGCTGGCGGCCGAGAGCGATGACATCGCCGGCACGCTGCTGCTGCGCCTTGACCCAACGACGTTTACGCTGCGCGAGGTCCAGGAGCTGCGGCTGAACAACGGCCAGACCGAGACCACCATCCCGTGGCGGCTGACCGCGCAGGAGCCGGTCGCCAACGGCAAAGCGGTCGGCGTCCTCGACCCGCCGCTGGGCAGCGACCTCGGCAACGTCCAGCGCGGCCCGCTACTCGACGCCGCCTGCCCACTGCTGTTCGCCGAGCAGCAGCTGAGCCTGCCCAAGCTCCTGACCAGCCAGATCAAGGTGCTGCTGGTGGGGCTGGACCAGCCGCCAGCCGGTATCACCAGGACGCTGGTCGTCGGGACTGGCGCGCGTGAGGGGCTGGTTGATCCGCCGCTGGGCGTGCCCTACCCCTACCGCGACCTCACCGGCGTCCACCTGGTCTACCGCGGCGACGGGCGGCGGCTCGACGTAGTGAACTTTGTTGATGAGCTAGTGGCTTGGGACCTCACCGAGCGGGCCGGCGCCTGGCAAGTTGGCTTCGGCCCGAGCCTGCCGGGCGTGCTGGTCGCCGAGGTCGTCCCAGCGCGCAGCACGCTGCAGCAGCGCGAAGGCGCGCGGCCGGCCGGCAGCTTTCAGGTGTGGGCGCAGGGCTGGACCAAGCCCGAGCTGCTGGCGGTGATCGCCGGCGCGCGCCCGCTGGAGCTGGCCGACTGGTCGGCCCACCCCGAGCGCTTCGCCGAGCCGGCGCCGCTGACCCAGGCGGCCGCCGCGCAGCTGGCGCGGATTGGCGCGGCCTATCGCAGCCAGCCGGGCGCCACACTGCACCAGGTCCGCATCTCCACCGTGCGCCAGCAGCCGGGGCTGGCTGCGCTGACCGACCCCTACCACGCCGGTCCGTTGCGGCCAGCCAGCCGCCGCATCGAGGTGTGGCTGAGCGGCGCTCCGCTGGGGACACCGCGCTTCAAAATCATCGAGAGCCGGCCGGACGCCAGCATTATTCAGGCCGTGTGGCTGGACGGCGGTGACGTGTGGCAGTACACCATCGAGGGCAAGCTGAGCAGCACGAGGCCGAGCTTTGATCGAATCCTATCACTGTCCACCGGCGCGACCAGGCTGCTGACTGACAATTGGCAGTGGCAGCCCGCGGCCGATGGCGGCGTGGTCGCCGAGCGGACAGTGCCGTTTTACCAGAGCAATTTTGTCCAGCTGATGGAGGCGCAGGCTAACAACGAGGCGCGGTCACAGGAGCCGTGGCTGCTCGACCAGCCGCCGGGCCTGATCACCTATCGCCGCGAGTGGGCCGCCGATGGCACGCTGCGGCTGGAGCGCACCTCGGCCACGCCGGCCGACGGCGGCCCGCCCTACATTCTTGAGACGACCAGCTACGGGCCGCCAGAGTGGCTGGCCACTGTGCCGGCGGCAACCTTTACCTTTACGCCGCCGGCTGACGCCGCGCTGGAGTCAGCGGTCGATCCGGCCGTGTCGGTCGACAGCCCAGCGATCGAGACCAATGACCTGCGCGCCGCCGCAGGCGAGGCCGGCATCGGGCTATGGAGCTGGCAGAGTCAGCCGTGGCTGCGATTTATGACCGCCCGGCTGAGCCGCAATCCTGGCAACAGCCGACCGCCCAGCGATATTACGGGCGCGGCCGGCGCCGGGCTGGCCGTCGACCTGCTCTACCTCACCCCAAGCGGCACCGTGCTAATCACCGAGGGTCCTGCCGAACCGCTGCGCCAGATTCTGCGCCGCGCGCCGCCAACCTGGAGTCGCAGCGCGCCGCGCACCGTCGAGGTCGGCGGGCAGCCGCGCAGCGCCTGGCTGATGCACAGCTTCACCGACCGGACCCACTGGATCGCGGTGGATCTGGACGGCACGCTCTTGTGGCTGGCCCATCAGGGCGACGACGACGAGTTCGAGCAGCTCGTCGCGGCGCTGCCCGATCTGCGGCTGGTCACGCCGTAGCGCGTGGTCCCACCGCCAACTCCAGGCCAGTACCGATCCAACTCAATACAGTCGTAGCGCGCGAACTGCCGCGCCAGCGTGCCCAGGGACTGTATAATGGGAGCAGCAACCCCCACCCTGCTCACTGGCTCACTGGAGGCACCATGCAGTCTGTCATCAAAAACGGCTTGATCGTTGACCCCGCCAATCGGACCGCCGTGGTCGGCGATTTGCTGCTAGAAGATGACCGGATTGCGGACATTGCCCGCCCCTCGCTGGAGCGCGACCCTGGCATGCGCGACGAGGTGCTCGACGCCCGCGGCTGCTTGGTCGTGCCAGGCTTCGTTGATCTGGCGCCCGATGTCGGCGCCTGGGCGCACGAGCAGTTTGGCGAGACGCTCCACGACGCGCTGGCCGGCGGCTGGACGACGCTGGCCGTGCGGCCCGACTGCGTGCCGGCGCTGGGATCGCCGCTGCACATCGCCGCGCTCAAGGGCAAGCCCAGCCACCTGCAGCCCCACTGCCTGCCGCTAGCCCCGCTGCTCTCCCCCGAGGGCCTGCTCCTCGACCTGGAGCCGTTCGCCGCCGCCGGCGCCGTCGCCGCCACCGACCGCGACCAGCCGATCAGCAACCCGGTGCTGCTGCGGGCAGCGCTCCAGCACGCCGCGGCGCTCAACCTGCCGGTGCTGCTGTCGCCCCACCTGCCGCAGTGGGGCGGCGTCATGCACGCGGGCGAGTGGAGCCAGGAGCTGGGACTGCGCGGCAACCCAGCCGTCGGCGAGGTTGCGGCGGTCGCGCAGATTATTGCGCTGGCCGCGGCGACCGGCGCCCGCGTCCACCTGCTGCACCTGACCGCCGCCGGCAGCGTCCAGCAGGTCCGCCGGGCCAAAGCCAGCGGCGTGGCGATCACCGCCAGCGTCACGCCCCAGCATCTGCTCCTGACCGACCGCTGGGTCGCCGGCGCGCTCAGCACCGAGCGGGCGACGCGGCTGCTCAACCCCACCAAGCTGCCGCCCTACGACCGGCGGGTGCGCTTCAGCCCCCCGCTGCGCGCCGAGTCCGACCGGCTGGCCCTGGTGCAGGGCGTCCTCGACGGCACCATTGACGCCCTCAGCAGCGACCACCACAGCTGGGGCAGCGGCCCGAGCGCGTTTGGCCCGGCCGAGGCGGGGCTGCCGATGTGGAACAGTGCACTAGCGCTGGCGCTAGTCCTGGTGCAGCGCGGCGAGCTCGACGTACTGGAGCTGGTCGCGCGGCTGTCGCTGGCGCCGGCGCAGATTCTGGGCCTGCCGTGCGGCACGCTGGCGCCCGACGCGCTGGCCGACATCACAATCATCGACACCGAGGTCCAGTGGACCGTGCCGGCCGACGCGCTCTCGCCGCTGGCGGGGCAGGCGGTCAAAGGCCGGGTCATGCTGACAATGCGCGCCGGGCAGGTTGTGTACCGCCACCCGTCGTTCAGCAGCGAGGCCCGCGAGCCGCTGCGGGCCGGCCATATCGCCGGGCTGCTGTAGCGCGCCGCTATGCTTGAGCTAGACGCGCCGATCATCGCCCGCCATCGCCCGGCGCCGGGCCTGCACCAGCTGGTGCTGGGCGCGCCCGCGCTGGCCGCCGCGGCCCAGCCAGGGCAGTTTGCGCTGATCGGCGCCGCCGACAGCGGCAGCTACGATCCGCTGACGCCGGCGGCGCTGGCCTTTGCCGGCCTTGATCGCGCTGCCGGCACGGTCACGCTGCTGGCCGGCGACGCGCCCTGGGCGCAGCGTGCGTTCGGCGAGCGGCTGCGGGTGCGCGGCCCGCTTGGCCAGGGCTGGGCGGTGGCGCCGGCCGCCCGGCATCTGCTCCTGATCGGCACCGCCGACGGGGCTGCCAGCCTGCTGGCGCTGGTGGCGCTGGCCGTGGGGCGTCAGCTGGCCACGACGCTGGTGATCGGCGCGCCGATTGGCCCCGGCATTCCCGCTAGCCTGGTGCCGCCGGCGGTCGAATACCACCTGGCGCGTGGCCGCGACCCCAGCGCGGCGGCCCTGGAGCTAGTCGACGACGCCATGCTGCGCTGGGCCGATGCGATCTATACGACGCTGCCGCCGCCAGCCTGGGCCGCGCTTGGCCAGCGCATTGAGCGCACCCGGCTGCGCTGGGACCGTGGCCTGGCCTGGGCCGCGCATCTGCCGAGCCTGCCGTGCGGCGTCGGCGTGTGCGGCGCCTGTGCCATCGAGGTTGGTCGCCGCCGGCGCCTGGCCTGCACCGACGGCCCAGTCTTCGACCTGCGCGACAGCTGGCGGCTGTGATTTTTGCCGATTGATCGCCGCCCAATAACCTGCTAGATTCACCCCAGTGTCCGACGCACGGTCGTGCGGCGCGGGCCGGAAATGTTTCCTGCAACCAGAGGTTATGATGATTGTGCTAGCCATCGGTGCCCACCCCGACGATGAGACCATGTTTGCCGGCGGCCTGCTGGCGAAGTACGCCACCGAAGGCCACGATGTTTATATTCTGCTCACCACCCGCGGCGAGGGCGGTGAGCTGGGCGATCCGCCGCTCTGCACCCGCGAGGAGCTGGGCGCCCTGCGCGAGCGCGAGGCCCGCGCCGCCGCAGATGCGCTCCACGCCCAGGACGTGCTGTTCCTGCCGTTCATCGACCCCGAGGTCGGCCCCGATGGCACGCTGCGCGCCGTGGACGCCTCGCCCGAGGAGTTCAGCACCGCGGTCGGCACGGTGATCGGCTCGCTGCTGCCGGATGTGATCATCACCCACGGCTCGGGCGGCGAGTACGGCCACCCACAGCATGTATTTACCCACCAGGCGGTGTTTGCAGCGCTGGAGAAGCTCAAGCCCTGGCAGCCGATTGAGCTGCTGACCTGGGCCGCCGCGCTGCCCGACAGCGCCGATGACCGCATCATCAACCACAACGACCCCGCCGACTATGTGCTCGATGTCACGCCCTGGGCCGCCCAGAAAGTCGCCGCGGCCAAAGCGCATGCCTCGCAGCACGCGCTGTTCACCCGCAACGCCACCGCCGACATTTTCGAGCAGATCGCGACGCGACCCGAGACCTACCACCGCCAGGAGCGCCGCCGCCGGTAGCACGGCCCTGAACTTGCAACATCGCTGGTCATACCACTACGGAAAGGATCGCGCGTGCTAGGATTGCTGGGAAAACGCAAACTGCTAGGTCGTCGTCAGGAGCAGCTGCTGGCCGAGGATCGGGCGCTGCTGGAGCGGCTCAAGGCCGCGCTGGTCGCGTTTGGCGCCGACGTGCAGCCGGCCGACCAGCGCACCCTGGACGACGCAATTCTGCATCTCGACGAGCTGTTTCTGCTGGTGGTGGCCGGCGAGTTCAACTCCGGCAAGTCGTCGTTTATCAATGCCCTCATCGGCCAGCCGGTGCTGCGCGAGGGTGTCACGCCGACGACCGACCAGATCAATATTCTCAAGTACGGCGACCACGCGGCCGACCATCGTCGCGATGAGTTTGTGCTGGAGATTCTGTATCCCGCCGAGGTGCTGCGCGAGATCAATGTCGTTGATACGCCCGGCACCAACGCGGTGATCCGGCGCCACGAGGAGCTGACCCGCGACTTCATCCCGCGCTCCGACCTCGTGCTGTTCGTCACCTCCGCTGACCGCCCATTCACCGAGTCCGAGCGCTCCTTTCTGGAGCAGATTCGGGAGTGGGGCAAAAAGATCGTCCTGATCGTCAACAAGGTTGATATTCTGCAGCCCGCCGAGGTTGAGCAGGTCGTCAATTTTGTGCGCGAGAACGCCGCCACCCTGCTGGGCCGCGCCCCCGAGGTGTTTCCGCTGTCGGCGCGGCTGGCGCAGCAGGCCAAGCGCGATCCCGCCGCGACCGAGGCCTGGCAGCGCAGCGGCTTCGAGGCCGTCGAGCGCTACATCACCAGCACGCTGGACGAGGAGGAGCGCGTGCGCCTCAAGCTCCTCAACCCGCTCGGCGTCGCCACCTCGCTGACCGCCAAGTACAAGACGCTGGTCGACAGCCGCCTGCAGGTCCTCCAGGAGGACTTCACCACCCTCGACAATATCGACAAACAGATCGAACTCTACCGCGCCGACCTCCAGCGCAACTTTCAGTTTCATCTCAACCACATCGAAAATCTGCTCAATGAGATGGAGCTGCGCGGCATGAAGTTTTTCGACGACACCGTGCGCATCGGCCGCATGTTCGACCTGATGAAGCCCGATCGCATCCGCGGCGAGTTCGAGGCCAGCGTCATCGGCGACACGCCGCAGCTGATCGAGGCGCGGGTCCAGGCGATCATCGACTGGCTGGTCGAGCGCCAGCTGCGGCTGTGGCAGGCTGTGACCGACTATCTGAACCGCCGCCGCGCCGCCCAAAACCGCGAGTCGATGCTGGGCGAGGTCGGGATGTCGTTTGAGTACAACCGCAAAAATCTGCTCGAGTCGGTCGGCCGCACGGCGCGCGACGTGGTCAGCAGCTACGACCGCGAGGCCGAGAGCCGCGAGCTGGCCCAGTCGGTGCAGGGCGCGATGACCGCCACCGCCGTCCTGGAGGTCGGCGCGATCGGGCTGGGCGGCGTGCTCTTGGCGGTGCTGAGCAGCGCCGCCGCCGACTTCACCGGCATCCTGGCCGCCAGCGCCGTCGCCGCGATGGGACTGTACATTATTCCCAACAAGCGCCGCCAGGCCAAAAACGACTTCCACGCCAAAATCAGCGAGCTGCGCGATCAGCTGGCCCGCACGATCAGCCGCCAGGTCAGCGGCGAGATGGATGCGTCGGTGGCGCAGATTCGCGAGGCGCTCGGGCCGTACACGCGCTTTGTGCGGGTCCAGCGCGACAATCTGACCGGCACTCAGACCGAGCTAGCCCAGGTTGACGCGGTGATCGGCCGGCTGCGTGGCGAGATCGGGCTGCGCGAAGGCTAAGCTATGACCTTTGCGCCGAGCGGCCTCGTCACGCTGACCACCGACTTTGGCGTGCAGGACGGCTACGCGGCGATCATGCACGGCGTGATCCTCGGGATCGCGCCGCAGGCCCGCATCGTTGACATCAGCCACGGCATTCCGCCCCAGCAGCTCCTGAGCGCCGCGTATGTGCTCGGGAGCGCGCTGCCATTTTTCCCGGCCGGCACGGTTCACGTCGTGGTCGTCGACCCCGGCGTCGGCAGCGACCGCCGCGCGGTGGCAGCGCAGCTCGACGGTTGCTGCCTGGTCGGCCCCGACAACGGCGTGATCGCCGCGGTCGCCGCGCAGCGCAGCGCTTGCATAGCGTGCGTCGCGCTCACCGAGCCGCGCTGGTGGCTCGCGGCCCCCTCGGCGACCTTTCATGGCCGCGACATCTTCGCGCCGGTCGGGGCCCACCTCCTCAACGGCGTGCCGCTCGGCGCCCTCGGCCCGCCCTGCGATGCTCTCGTGGCGCTGCCGGCCGCCCAGCCCACGCTAGCCGCGGGCCAGCTGGTGGGCGCGGTCGTCCACATCGACCACTTTGGCAATGCGATCACCAACCTCAGCGCCGCCGCTTGCCAGGCGCTCGGCGGCGTGCTGAGCGCCACCGTCCAGGGCCAGACACTGCCGCTCGTGCGGACCTACGCCAACGTGATTCCAGGGCAGGCCTGTGCTATGATGGGCAGCACCGGACGACTTGAGATTGCGCTGCGCAACGGCCACGCGGCCCAGCAGCTCGGGCTGGCCGTTGGCACAGCGGTGGCGGTGCAGACGATCAGCGAGCAGCCTGTTGCGGGCGCGCCAGGAGCGGATCATGGAAAGCTTGCGCGTGCTGGTGGTCTACCAGAGTGAGACCCGCGGATTTGAGGTCAGCCGGCTGATCAGCAGCCTGGGCCATAGCGGGACGGTCGCCACCTCCGGCGAAGAGGCGCTGCTGTTCTTGGAGGCGCTGCCGCTGGACGCCGTGCTGGCCGATGGCGCGCTGCCCGATATGCTGCTCCTCGATCTCATCGCCCAGGCCCGCCAGCGCTGGCCCGAGCGGCCAGTGATTGTCGCGGCCGACGCCGACCCCGCCGCGACGCTGGCGCTGCTCCAGGCCCAGGTCTGCGCCGTGATCCCGGCGGAGGTCAGCGCCGACTGGCTCGACCTGGCGCTCCAGCGCGCCGGCCAGGAGGTCGAGCTGATCCAGCTGCGCACCACCCACGGCGAGCACACCGTTGTTCACCAGCTGGCGCTCCACTTCGCCCACGCGATCAATAACCCGCTGTCGGCGATCTCGGGTCTAGTCCAGCTGCTGCTCGCGACGCCCAACCTCCAGGACACCGTGCGCGAGGACCTACTGCTGCTGGCCGAAAATACCCAGCGCCTGTCTGGGGTGGTCAGGACACTGGCCAAGACCAGGCAGGTGCCGCCCCGGCCGACCGATGAGTAGCCGGCATGCAGCTTAACAGCGAGCAGCGCCGCGCCGTCGAGGCGCCGCTCGGCCCCGTGCTGGTGCGCGCCGGGGCCGGCTCCGGCAAGACGCGGGTCTTGACACTGCGCATCGCCCACCTGATCCAGCAGCGCAGCGTTGCGCCCGGCGCGATCCTGGCCGTGACCTTCACCAACAAGGCCGCCACCGAGCTGCGCGGCCGGCTGCGCGAGATGCTCGGCAAATCGGGGCGCGGCCTGGTGGCGGCGACGTTTCACAGCGTCGGGCTGCGCATTCTGCGCGAGTCGGTCGGCGGCCGCCTGCGGGCCTACACCAAAGATTTTTCAATCTACGGCAGCGATGAGCAGCTCCAGCTCGCGGCCGAGGCCCAGGCGGCCTACACCGGCCGACCGCCGCTCCTGCTGGAGCCGGACCAGATTCTCAGCCGCATCTCGCGCCTCAAATCCCAGCTGCTCACGCCGCAGCTCGCCGCCCGCGTGGCCGGCGACGACGCCCAGGGCGGCTACATTGCCGCGCTCTACCGGGGCTACCAGCGCAAGCTCGAGTCGCATAACGCCGTTGATTTCGACGACTGTATTCTGCTCGCCTACCGCCTCCTGAACGAGCACCCCGATGTTCACGACCTGTACAGCGAGCGCTGGCAGCACGTTTTGGTCGACGAGTACCAGGACACCGACCGCGCCCAGTACGCGCTGCTGGAGCTGCTGACCCGCCGCGACGGCCGGCCCACACGCTCGCTGTTTGCCGTCGGCGACTCGCAGCAGTCGATCTATGGCTTTCGCAACGCCGACCACACCATCATCACCAGCTTCACCCGCGACTTTCCCAGCGCCACCGTGATCGAGCTGGCGACCAACTACCGCTCGCGCCAGGAGATTCTCGATGCGGCCTATGCCGTGATTCGCCACGCCCAGACTGTGGATGCGCTGGTGCTGCGCTCGCACACGCAGCGGGTCTGGGATTTCAAGGCGCTGGGCATTGACCAGGCCGAGAGCGCCCGCGACGAGGCCGACCGCATCGGCCGCAGCATTGCGCAGATTGTCGCCGCCGGCCGCCAGCCGAGCGAGGTCGCGGTGCTGTTTCGGACCGGGTTTATGAGCCGCGAGCTGGAGCGCGGGCTGCGGCAGGCCCACGTGCCCTACGTCGTGCGCGGCAACGGCGGCTTCTATGACCGCGGCGTGGTCCGCGACGCGCTGGCCTATCTGCGGGCCATCGCTAACCCGGCCGACGGCATGAGCCTGGCGCGGATCGTCAACAAGCCGGCCCGCGGCATCAGCGCGCCGACGCTCCAGCACATCACGACTCGTGGTGCCGAGCTAGGCCTCGCGCCGGGCGCCGCGCTCCTGGAGCCGCGCTGCTGGGCTGGCCTCAAAGCGCCGGCAGTGCAGGCGCTGCGCAGCTTTGCGGCGCTGCTCGCGCAGTGGCGCAGCCGGGCCGGCGCCGGCTACCCACCCTCAAACCTCTTGACCGATGTGCTGCGCGACAGCGGCTACCGGCGCTGGGTCGAGACCAACCAGCGCGACAAGCCCGCGCCCGCCGAGGAGCCGGAGTTCGATCTTTGTGCAGCAGGGGCTGCTGTGGGCCGCGCCCGAGCCGGCGCCGGCCAAGCCGACCAAGCCGGCGACCGCCAAGGCCGCCGCCGCCATCACCGACGAGCTAGAGTTGCTCGATGAGCTGGTCCGCGCCGCCGATGAGCACACCAGCCTGAGCGAGTTTCTGCAAGAGATTGCGCTGATGACCGCGCTGAAAAACGAGGATGAGCAGCGCAACGCTGTGCAGCTACTCACGATCCACGCGGCCAAAGGGCTGGAGTGGCCCATCGTGTTTGTGGCCGGGCTGGAGGAGGGCACACTGCCCCACGAGCGCAGCCTGGCCGAGCCGCACGGCATCGAGGAGGAGCGCCGGCTGTGCTATGTGGCCCTGACGCGCGCCAAAGAGCGGCTCTGCCTGTCGTGGGCCATGCAGCGACAGCGCGGCAGCAAGGCCAAGCGCTCGCGGTTCCTCGATGAGATCGAGGCCTATGGCCGCGAGCGCAGCGGCTAGCGCTCCCTAGCGCTGGTCCATCGCGTCGCGCAGGCTCTGCGTAAACGCCGCCGCCTCGTCCACGCCGCGCTCGGCGCTGTGCTCCACCACGTTGATCAGCGCCGCACCAACGATCACGCCGTCGGCGACCGCCGCGACCGCCTGGGCCTGCGCCGGCTGCGTGATGCCAAAGCCGACCCCGAGCGGCAGCTTCGTCACCGCGCGAATCCGATCTAGAAACTTCGGCAGGTCGGCGGTGACAATCGCCCGTGAGCCAGTCGTGCCAGTCAGCGAGACGCAGTAGATAAAGCCCGAGGCCAGCGTCGCCACGTGGGCGATGCGGTCATCGGTCGAGGTCGGGGCCAGCATGAAGATCAGGTCGAGCTCGTGGCTGCGGCAGGCGGTGTGCAGCTCGACGGCCTCCTCGGGCGGCAGGTCGGGGATGATCAGGCCGTCCACGCCGACCTCGGCGCAGGCGGCGACAAAGCGCTCCAGGCCGTACTGCAAGATCGGGTTGTAGTAGCCCATGAACAGCAGCGGCGCCGTAACGCCGCCGGCCCGCAGCTCGCGCACCGCCGCCAGGCAGTGGCCGACGTTGACTTTGTTCTGCAGCGCCTGCTGCGTGGCCTTCTGAATCGTGGCGCCGTCGGCCAGCGGGTCCGAGAACGGCACGCCCAGCTCGATCAGATCGGCGCCGGCCCCGATCATCGCCGGCACCAGCGTGCGCGCCGAGTCCAGCGTCGGATAGCCAATGGTCAAGTACATGATCAGCGCCTGTCGCCCCTCGGCAGCCAGCCGCTCAAACGTCCCTGCGATTCGTGACATCGTGTGTCCTTTATTATTGTACGCCCAGCAGCTGCCAGACCGGCACGGGAAACTGTGGCACCACCCGCGACGGCACGAGCGCCGCGCCGCCAAACGCGCCCAGTGACAGGTAGCCGCCGGCCTGCCACACCAGCACCTCGACCGTCCGGGCATACGGGTCGGCCAGCCAGTACTCCGCCACACCCGCCGCCGCATAGGCCTGGAGCTTGGTGCTGCGGTCATGCGTCGCGGTGCTCGGCGATGAAATCTCAACCACTAGGTCGGGCGCGCCGACAATCCCGCGCGGCGTGATCCGGTCGGCGTGCTCGTTCAGCACGACCATCACATCCGGCTGCACAATCGTCGTCGGCGACAGCTCCACGTCGAACGGTATTCCGTAGACGCGCCCGAGACCTGTGAAATCGACATGAATGGCCAAAAACGTTTGAAAGCGAACGTTGGCGGCCTGGTACGGCTCGGTCACGCTGGGAGTCGTCAGCAGCACACCGTTGACCAGCTCGAAGCGCTCGTCGTCGGGGAGCTGGGCGTAGTCGCTGGCCGTCCACTGGCCCTGCGGCGGGCCAGCAACGTGGTCAGCGGGCGCAACGACCGTCAGCGTAATCGCAGCTAGCATCGCAGTTCACCTTTCGCAGTGCCGCCATTGTACCGCGCGGCGTCGGCGCTACACGACCGAGAACAACTCGCGCACGTCGGGCAGGTGCTTGACGACGACCGCCACCGTCAGCACCGCGCCGACCAGCACCAGCACCGCATCGTGAGTCCAAAACCACAGCATCGGCGTCGACGCCAAGAGCGCGATGATCGTCGGCCAGGTCTCGTCCTTGCGCATCGTGGGCGACAACGGCAGCCTGAGCCGCGGCTGGAGGAACAGCACCACGAAAAACAGCGCCATCACGCCCAAAAACGTCGGCCAGTTGATGATCGCCAGCACCGCCATGCCGGTCGCCAGGCCCTTGCCGCCGAGCCGCCGCAGCCAGTGCTTCCAGCCGCCGCCGCGCTCATTGCGGGCGGCGATGAGCAGCCAGATCGAGTAGCAGTGGCCGACGATGGCAGCCGCGCCCGCCAGCGCCGCCAGCGATTTGCCTAGCACGTAGTACGCGAGGAGCATCGCCAGCGCGCCCTTGCCGGCATCGAGCAGCCCGGCGACAATGCCGGGGCCTTTGCCGACGGTGCGGATCGTGTTCATGGCGCCGGTGTTGCCCGAGCCAATCCGCCGAATATCAACGCCGCCGATCATGCGGGCGATCAAGACGGCGAACGGCACCGCGCCCAGCAGATAGGCCGCCAGTAGCACCACTGTGAGCGTCATCGCACGCCTCGCACCTGGCGCACCAGCACAGTCCCCAAAATAAACAGCACAATCGCCAGCCCGAACATCAGCGTATACCCCAGCTGCGGCTGCGGATTGCCGCCGTTCTTGTCCAGCTGCTGAAAGGTTGTCAGGATGAAATTGCCGAGCGGGATGGCCGTGAACTGCGGCAGCGTGTTGGTGACGTGCCACACGCCCATATCTTTGGCGTAGTCCACGTCCGAGGGCAGCACGTCGGTCGCCAGCGCCCAGTCCACCGACTGGTAGGCGCCGTAGCCCAGCCCAAACACCACGCCCAGCAGCACCACCAGCGTGAACGAGTGGGTCAGGATCAGCGCGACGGCGACCGCGGCCTGTAGCGCGCCCGACGCATACACCATTGTTTTGCGGCCCAGCCGGTCGGAGAGCACGCCGCCGCCGTAGGCGCCGATCACGCCGCCCAGCAGCAACGGCAGGAAGAACATGGTCGTCGCCTCCTCGGGCTTGGTGGTCATCACCGTGCCAAAAAAGCTGAAGTTGCGGATCACATCGGTCATGTAGTAGAGGACGTTGACCTGGATCATCAGCGTGCCGCCCAGCACCAGCAGCCGGGTCAGAAACACCCAGGTGAAGTCGCGCGAGCGAAACGGCGTCAGCAGGCCGCGCAGGAACTCGCCCCAGCGGAACGGCTGGGCCTCGGCAACGTGGGGCGGCTCATGGATGAAAAACACTGTGCCCAGCATGCCCACGATGAGAATCGCCGCCAGCGCCCAGTAGGTGCCGCGAATGCCCAGGTCGTTGAGCCACAGACCGAAGGCGATGCCGACGCCGCCACCCAGCACATTCATCAAGCCCTGCCAGCCCGAGGCCGAGCCGCGCTGCTCGGGGGCCACCATGTCGGGGATCAGCGCCGAGTAGGGCGCGGTCGCCACGTTGTTGAAGACCTCGATGGCCATGAATACCACAATGTAGGGAACGATCGCGCTGGGGGTCGTCGGCAGATACGCCAGCACAATCAGGCCGACCGCGTTGGCAAGGGTGCCGATGACCAGCCACGGCCGCCGCCGGCCCCAGCGGCTGCTCACCCGGTCGGAGAGCGCGCCAAACAGCGGGGCGGCAATCATCGAGACAAAGGCGCCCAGGCCGAGAATCAAGCCCAGCGTGTTGGCTTTGAACTCGGCGCCGCCCATGTCCTCGGCCTGCTTGGGCAGCAAGAGGTTGAGGATGGCGCCCCAGTGGACGGCGACCGCAAACCAGTACAGGCTCAGCATCGCCTGCTGAAATGTCGAGAGGCGGCGGCGAATGGGGGCAGCAGCAGCGGTGATGGTGGCCATACATTCTCCGGGTTGAAGGGTGAGGAATGGCACCGATTATAGCATCGCGCGGCAACGCTCCCGCGCCGCGGCCAGGCTAACCCATTGTAGCGTGCAGCTGGCCCGCCGACGCAGGCACCGCCGCACCGCTCCCGAGCATCCCCCAACGACTCCCGACCACCGCCGAATGACTCCCGAACGTCCCCCAACAACTCCCGAGCATGATCCCATCGCTCCCGACCACGATCCCGCCGCTCCCGACCACGATCCCGCCGCTCCCGACCACGATCCCGCCGCTCCCGACCACGATCCCGCCGCTCCCGAGCATGATCCCGCCGCTCCCGACCACGATCCCGCCGCTCCCGACCACGATCCCGCCGCTCCCGACCACGATCCCGCCGCTCCCGCATGATCCCGCCGCTCCCGACCACGATCCCATCGCTCCCGACCACGATCCCGCCGCTCCCGAGCATGATCCCGCTGTGGATGGACGCTTGGCGGCTGCGGCGCTAGCGGCTGAGGAGCAGCAGAGCGTGTGGCTGGATCGTCACGGCGACGGCATGCAGGTCATCGCCCAGCAGCTCGCCATCCAGATGCACCGGGAAGGCATCGGCCAACTCAATGGCGACGGCGGTGGTGCGGAGCATGCGCACCTGCGGCAGATGGGTGTGGCCGCCCCACAGCACCTTCGGCACATGCCGCACAAACTCGCCAGTGGACAGCGCATCAATCATGCACACGTCGAGCAGGCTGTCGTTGAGCTGCGCGTCGGGGGTGAGGACGAAGCCGCCGCCCTGCGACCGGCCGTTGGCGACGGTCAGGAGCAGCAGCCGCCGCTCAATAGTCAGATCGGGGAAGGTGACATGGAGGCGGGGCGGCGTAAACACCGGGAAGGTGGTGAGCACGGCCTTGACATAGACCCCGAAGCCGCGCAGCCGGGTCGGCCGGCGCGTCGCGTAGGAGACCGCGGCGTCGAAGCCGATGCCGAGGCCGTTGACGAAGGCGCGGCCATTGGCCAGGCCAACATCGATCGGGCGGGCGACGCCGTAGTGCAGCCGCACCAGCGCGGCCCGCAGCGCGTTGGGCCGCAGGTCGAGCATTTTGGCGGTGTCGTTGCCGGTGCCAATCGGGATCAGGCCCAGCGGCACAGTGCCGCCGAGCAGCCCATTGGCAACCTCGTTGATCGTGCCATCGCCGCCGGCCGCCACGACGGCCCGGTAGTCGCCACTGCGGGCGGCGCGGGCCAGCGCCTCGGCCTCGCCCGGCGCCGAGGTAACGACGAACTCATGGGGCAGCCGCGACTGGCGCAGCAGATCGCGGAGCGGCTCCTGATAGCGGGCGGCTACACCGCGGCCAGCGGCTGGGTTGAAGATGATCAGGAAGGGCTGGGGGGTCATAGCAGGCTCCAGCTTCAGCGCTCGGCGGCGGCGACCAGCTCGCGGACAGCCTCGGCGCAGCCCCAGGACAGCGTGTAGCCCGAGCCACCGTGGCCATAGTTATGGATCACCACGCCGCCCGGCAGCTCCTCGGCCTCCAGGCGCACGGCGGGGCGGCCGGGACGCAGACCAACCTTGTGGGCCAGGATCGGCTGGCCGCGCAGCGCCGGCATCAGCGCCGCGCAGTCGGCCTGGATGCGCGCGGCGGTTGCGGGGTCAACCTCGGTGCTCCAGTTATCGCGCTGGACCGTCCCGCCGCAGACAATCCCATCGGCGCGCGGGATGATGTAGGTGGTCGGGTGGGGGCCGTGGTCGTCCAGGCAAAAGCCGGTGCCAGGCAGCGGCGCGAGGAGCACGATCTGGCCGCGGATCGGGTAGAGCGTGTCGTCGCCGACCAGCTCGCGGGCGGCCAGGCCGGTGCAGTTGACGATGATCGGCGCATCGGCGAGCGCCTCGGTGACGCTGCCGACCGTGCGGGCGACGACCACGCCGCCAGCGGCCACAAAGCGAGCTTCGAGGTAGCGCAGATAGCGGGGCGTCTCAGTGATCGGCGTCTCGAAGGCGTAGCCATCGACGGCGCTCGGCGGCAGCTCGGCGGGGTCGAGGCGGCGAAACTGCCGCACGGTGTCGCGCCACAGCGGGTCGGCGGCCGGGTGGGAGAAAATCTCGCGGCCCGGCACAAAGACCACGCCGGTCTGAGGATCGTCGGCCAGCACGGTCAGGCGCCGGTAGGTCAGCGCCGCCCACGGCAGACAGCGCTCGATGGGGTGGACCTGGAACGGATGCCAGATCGCCGCCGCCACGCCCGAGACCGTGGCGCTGGCCGGCTCGCGGGTCCAGATCGTCACGTCGTAGCCGGCCTCGCGCAGCACCACGCCGCACGTCAGGCCGGACACGCCGCCGCCAATAATGCCAATCATATCGCTGTCTCCTCGGTCTCGGCCGCGCTAGCCAGGCGCTCGGCGGCCCGGCGGGCCAGGCGCCCCAGCGCAAACCACTCGGTGTTGTCGGGCGTGTCGTCCTCCAGGCCCTCGGCGTAGCGGCGCATAAAGGTCGCGGTGTCCAGGCCGCGCTCCAGCTCGAAGACCTGCAGGCTCTGCTGCAGGCCGGCCAGCTCGGCCTGCTCCTGACGCAGATCGGTGACGGGCGCGGCGGCCGCCACCCGCTCATCCAGCCGCGCCTGCCGCGTGACCGGCACGCCGCAGGTCCGCTTGACGCCGGCATGATACAGGAGGCCCCACAGCGGAAACAGCGTCAGCGGAATGTAGGCCATGACCCGGCCGCGAGCGCACAGCAGCACGACGCTAAACACCGCCGCGCCGCCGATGACGACGGTGGCCCAGTCCCAGCTGTCCCAGGTCATCTCCCAGAGCTTGAAGCTGGCAAAGCCGACCACCGCGGCCGTCACCGCGGCGTAGGCGCCGCTGACCCACACGCTGCCGGCGCGGTTGATCATGTCCTGCTGGCCAGTCGTCGCAGTGAGGGTGGCGGCCTCGCTCAGGCCGTACCGCCACAAACGAAACGACAGTCCGGCGATGGCGAGCCACACCAGTGTGAGCAGCCCGCCGTAGCCCAGCGCCAGCCTGTACCAGAAGCGGTCACCCACGGCCTAGATCGTCACGCCGAGCACGTCGGCGACGGTGAAGATGTCTTTATCGCCGCGGCCAGAGAGATTGACCAGAATATGCTGGTCGGGGCGCAGCGTCGGCGCCAGCCGGATGGCCTCGGCGATGGCGTGCGCCAACTCCAGGGCCGGGATAATGCCCTCGGTGCGGCACAGTGTCTGGAACGCGGCCAGCGCGGCCTCATCGGTGGCGTCAACGTAGACGGCGCGACCACTGTCGTGGAGAAAAGCATGCTCGGGGCCAATCGAGGCGTAGTCGAGGCCGGCCGAGACCGAGAAGGTCGGGGCAATCTGGCCGTCCTCATCCTGCAAAACGTAGGAGCGGGTGCCGTGGAGCACGCCGGGCCGCCCGCCAGAGAAACGCGCCGCGTGCCGCCCAGTCTCAACGCCCGCGCCGCCAGCCTCGACGCCGCGCAGCTCAACGCCGGTGTCATTGACAAACGGGTGAAAAATCCCGATGGCGTTGGAGCCGCCGCCGACACACGCCAGCACCACATCGGGCAGCCGGCCGACCTGGGCCAGAAACTGCTCGCGGGCCTCGCGGCCGATGACGGATTGGAAGTCGCGGACCATCGTCGGGTACGGGTGCGGCCCGAGCGCCGAGCCGAGGCAGTAGTAGGAGTCGGTGTTGGTCACCCAATCGCGCATCGCCTCGTTGATCGCATCCTTCAGCGTCTGCGAGCCGGAGGTGACGGGGCGAACCTCGGCGCCGAGCAGCTTCATGCGGAAGACGTTGGGCCGCTGGCGAGCCATATCCTCGACGCCCATGTACACCACGCAGTCCAGGCCGAGCAGCGCGCACACCGTCGCGGTGGCGACGCCATGCTGGCCGGCGCCAGTCTCGGCGATGATGCGGCGCTTGCCCATGCGGCGAGCCAAAAGCCCCTGGCCGAGCGCGTTGTTGATCTTGTGGGCGCCGGTGTGGGCCAAGTCCTCGCGCTTGAGCCAGAGCTGTGCGCCGCCCAGCTCCGCGGTCAGCCGGCCGGCGAACGTGACCGGCGTCGGGCGGCCGGTGTAGGTGCGGTGGAGGTGGTCGAGCTCGGCCAGAAAGGCCGGGTCGGCGATGGCCGCAAGGTACGAGCGCTCCAGCTCCAGCACGGCGGGCATTAGGGTCTCGGGGACATAGGCGCCGCCGAACTGGCCAAAGCGGCCGGCGGTCGCGCGTTCAGTCGCAGTCATTATGGTACTCCAGGCAAACAGCCAAAACGTTGGGCTGCTGTCATTCTACCTGCGCGCGGAGTTTCGTGCTAGCGCTGCGGGCAACGCTGCGGGTCGCGCTGGCTGCTGGAACCAGCTAGAATACAGCAGCGGTTGGTTAGCGTAGCCAGCCGACAGCGAGCAGGAGCGAGCAATGACGACAAAGCGTGAGCAGATCGTGGGCGGGGTGTGGGGGCTGCTGGTGGGCGACGCGCTGGGCGTGCCGTATGAGTTTCACCAGCCGGCGGCGCTGCCGCCGGTGTCGGAGATCGAGATGACGCCGCCGCGCGGGTTTGAGCGGGCGCACCGTGGCGTGCCGCCCGGCACCTGGTCGGACGATGGCGCGCAGGCGCTGGCGCTGCTGGCCTCGCTGCTGGCGTGCGGCCGGCTGGATGTGGCGGACTTCGGGCGGCGGCTGGTGGCGTGGTATGACCGCGGCGAGCTAGCGGTGGACGGCAAAGTGTTTGATGTCGGCATTCAGACCCGCACGGCGATTAACAAGCTGCGGGCCGGTATGGCGGCGGCGCGGGCCGGCGGCGCCGACGAGCACAGCAACGGCAACGGCTCGCTGATGCGGGTGCTGCCGCTGGCGCTATGGCACCGCGGAACCGACGCCGAGCTGGTCGCGGACGCGCGGGCGCAGTCGCTGGTGACGCACGGTCATCTGCGGTCGCAGCTGTGCTGCGCGCTGTACTGCCTGTGGGCGCGGCGCATCATCGAGGGCGCCGCAGAGCCGTGGGCGGCGGCGCTCGGGACGCTGCGGGCGATGATTAGCGATGATCTGGGGTCGCAGGCGGAGCTGGAGTTCTCGATCCGGCCCGATGATGACTCGCAGGGGACCGGGAGCGGCTACGTGGTGGACTGTCTGCGCTCGGCGCGCTGGGCGGCGACGGGGCGCGGCTACGAGGACGCCGTGAAGGCGGCGATCGCGCTGGGGCATGACACCGACACGACGGCGTGCGTCGCCGGCGGCATCGTGGGGCTGCGCGACGGCCTGGCGACCATCCCCGAGCGCTGGCGCACGGCGCTCCGCGGCCAGGAGCTGCTCGACCCGCTGGTGGCAGGGCTGCTGGAGCATTTGGGGCTGTAAGCCAAGCCACGCAGTGCTGTACTCAGAATACTCACAGCGGGCGGCACTCATCGCCCGCTTTCCAGCATGCTGCGGCGTTCAGGAACCTCGCCGCACAGAGTCAGGAACCTCGCCGCACGAGTTCAGGAACTCTTCCACGCGAGTCAGGAACTCTTCCACGCGAGTCAGGAACTCTTCCACGCGAGTCAGGAACTCTTCCACGCGAGTCAGGAACTCTTCCACGCGAGTCAGGAGCCGTTCCGTGCAGGTTCAGGAACTCTTCCGCACGAGTTCAGGAACCCTTCCACACGAGTCAGGAAGATTGGGAGAATTGTAGGGGCGGCTCGTGAGCCGCCCGCCATGATCCGCAATGACGGCAATGGGCCGCGGGGATTGTCATGGATTCACGGGGATAGACATGGCTGCGCGCTGGGGCGGCTCGTGAGCCGCCCCTACGACCATGATGTTCAGAGAAGAAGCATGGCGCGCGAGGATGGGCATGGATATGCCAGGATTGGGCGATGGAGCGAACAACACGCCGCGGGTGGCGGCCACGGCATCGTCAGCACTGACAGATAAAGCGAGCGGGCGACTCGCGTGAGCCGCCCGCAGGTTCATAGATTGACGAGAGCTGCTACTCGTGGCGCAGGGCCAGCAGCGGGTCGAGCTTGGAGGCGCGGTTGGCCGGATACAGACCGGCCAGGATGCCGACGAGGGCGGCGAAGCCCAGCGCGGCCAGCGCCAGCTGCGGCGTGACGACAAAGAAATTGCCGCGGATGGGCAGCTTCTCCTGCTCGATGTACCAGGCGATGGCGCGGTTGAGGACCTTGCCCAAGCCCCAGCCGCCCGCCAGCCCGACAATGCCGCCGATGAAGCCGATCAGGCCGGCCTCGATCATAAACATCAGCCGAATATCGCCGCGCGACGCGCCGATGGCCTTGAGCGTGCCAATCTCGCGGGTGCGCTCGTAGATCGACATGATCATCGTGTTGACGATGCCGAGCGACGCGACCAGCAGCGCCAGGCCGCCGACCGACGACAGCATGATCTTGATCACCGAGAACACCTGGTCGGCCAGCGCGATGATCGTCTCCAGCGACTGGACCTCGTAGCCCTCAGCCTTGATCTGCTTGACCAGGCTAGCGGCGGCCGAGGTGTCGCGGGCGCGAAATCTGAACGCTGTCGTAGCCGCTGGTCTCCAGCAGCTTGGGATCGTTGAGCCACCAGCTTTTCATCGCCACGCGGTCGGGCAGGGCGACCTCGACGCGCTGGCGGTCGTCAGACGAGATGCCGAGCAGCGTCAGCGGATAGCTCTGGCTCGGACCCTGCGGGTTGCGCAGCACCACCTCGATGGGCTTGCCGATGAACGGCTTGATCTCTTCGAGCGTCATGCCCAGGTTGCGGAGCGCGCCGGAGTACAGCACGGCGGCGCCGCCGGTCGGCGGGACCTCGATGGAGCCGACCAGCGCGGTCGGCGGCGTCAGGAACGGCGTGCGAATATTCTGGGCGCCGGCGATGCCGAGGCCGACCTCTTTGGTGCCGATGCGAATCCCGCTGCCGATGCCGAAGGTCAGATCAACGTCGGCGACCACCTCGCCGCCGGCGACCTCGGGCAGGGTTTTCCAGCGGTCGATGACATCCTGGGTGAGCGCTTTGGTGCGCTCGGGGCGGGCGAACTGGGTGAAGAAGCCGCCGCGGCTCTCGGGCGGGCTGACAAAAATTCGCTCCAGGCCAATCGCCGCAAACTGCTTGTTGATCTCGGTCTGCACGCCGATGCCCAGCGACACCATCGCCACAATCGTCAGAATGCCGACGACCACGCCGATCGCCGTCAGGACGGTGCGGACCTTGCGGCGCGACAGGTTGGCCACGGCATTGCTGGTCATATCGCCAAAGGTCATACCGTCACCTCCTGGGGCTGCACGACGCCGTTGGACGCCGGGTTGACCTGCTCGATGCGCTGAATCTGGCCGTCGAGCAGATGGACGATGCGGTCGGCGTGGCCGGCCACGTTGGGGTCGTGGGTGACGAGGACCAGCGTGCGCCCCTCGGTTTTGAGGACCGACTGGAGCAGGCTGAGAATCTCGCGGCCGGTCTTGGAGTCGAGGTTGCCGGTCGGCTCGTCGGCCAGCACGAGCAGCGGGTCGTTGGCCAGCGAGCGGGCGACGGCGACGCGCTGCTGCTCGCCGCCGGACAACTCGTTGGGCTTGTGGTCGGCGCGCTTGCCCAGGCCGACTTTGGCCAGCAGGTCGAGGGCTTTGGCGCGGCGGACCTTTTTATCCACGCCGGCCAGCATCAGCGGGATCTCGACATTCTCGACGGCGGTGCGGGTCTGGAGCAGGTTGAAGCCCTGGAAAATAAAGCCGAGCTTGTGGCGGCGGTAGGCGACGAGGACGTTGTCGGTCGCCTTGCCCAGCTCCAGGTCGTCGACCCAGGCCTCGCCGCCGGTCGGCCGGTCGAGGCCGCCGAGCAGGTTCATGAGCGTGGACTTGCCCGAGCCGGACGGCCCGACCAGCGCGACAAACTCGCCGCGCTCGATGGTAAGGTCCACACCGTTGAGCGCCATGACCGGCTCCTTGCCCATCAGGTAGCGGCGCTGTAGGCCGTGGGTATGAATCAATGATCCCATAGAAACTCCTTGTTGCTGCGCTGAATACCGCTGCTCCTATTGTACATAGGAACCGCCCGCGGCCGATCAGTGATCGGCTGCGGGCGGGGCAGCGGCGGGAGCCGCCGACTACATCACTACTTCAGGCTGGCGGCGATGGCCAGCGCGTCCTGGCTGGACAGCGTGCCGGCGATGATGACGGTCACATCGCCCTCGCGCCAGCGCAGCAGCGTGCCTTTCTGCTCGGCGGTGCCGGTGATCAGCGTGGCCTGCTGGCCGCGCACAGTCACAGTCTCGCTCTTGGAGCCGAACGGGGTGTCGCCCTCGTTGAAGCCGCGGCCGGCGCCATTGGTCTGGACCAGGCTGAAGGCGAAGGTGCCGCTGTAGTTCTGGATGACGCTCTCGCCGCCCGCGCGTGAGGTCTGGACATCATCCAGCTTGAGGCCGGCGGGCAGTGGCTGCGGCGTCAGGACCTTGAAGGTCGCCGACTTACTGGCGTCCTCGATGGTCGTGCTCTGGGGCCGCGACTGCTTGGCCATCTCGGCGGCGTCAATGACTTCGGCGCCGGCCGGCGGGGTGAAGGTGAAGACGCTGGCGTCAATCGGCTGGTCCAGCTCGACGGTCTTGACCGTGCCCTCCAGCTTGCCCAGGTCGCCGGCATCAATCACACCCTTCAGCGGGATGTCGCGCTGCTGATCGACCCACATCGTGGCCTCGACCACGCTGGTCAGCTGGAGCTGCTGGCTGGTCTCGGGCTTGGGCGTCAGCTTCGAGCTTCCAGGCGTCGCGGCCGGCGACCGGCTCGTTGGTGGCCAGAATCTCGACGTTGGAGCCGTCGAGGACCTGCTGGATCATCTGCTGGATGCGATTGAGCTGTGCGGTCGGGTCCTGCGCGCCCACGGCGCCGCTGTTCAGCTCCGACAGGTCGCCGCGGATGACCTGGTTCTGGCTCGGGCTATACACCCAGGCCGTCGTGCCGTCGTTGATAATCTCGCCGCCGACCATCTCGGCCGTGTCCGACTCCAGGACTTTCATGTGGGTCAGGACCATCGGCTGGCCGGTCGGGTCGAGCTTGTCGCTCTTGCTCATCCAGTTCTCGATCACAAAGTGGCCGCCGCCGCTGCTGCGCCCGGCCTGCATGCCGCTCAGCTGGACCTCGAAGGTCGCGTGGGCGGTCTTGGTGTTGGCGCGGGCTGCCTCGAAGCGCTTCATAATCTCCTGGGCCGTGATCTCCTGGGCGCCGCAGGCCCCCAGCAGCAGAGCCGAAACGCTCAGGGCGCCCATCCATCGTGCTAGTCGCATACTATCCTCCACTGTGGCCACCACGCTGGCGGCGCATCTGTGAGTAGCATACCGGCATCTGGGGCCGCAGACGAGCGCGGTGTGTGAACTTGGTGTTAATGAATGTTACCGAGCCGTCAGCTACCAGCTGTCAGCCGTCAGCCAGCGATGCAGCGCGATGAGTTTGCAATGACGCTACAAGGAGCTGCGCTGTACTTTTCTGCCTCCTGGTCCTTTGCGCTCTTTGTACCTTTGCGGTTCATCTTCCTCTTCGTCTCCTGAAAGCTGATGGCTGATAGCTGATAGCTCGTCTGCGTCTTTGCGGTTCAGCTCCCTCGTCCCCTGAAAGCTGATAGCTGAAAGCTGATAGCTCGTCTGCGTCTTTGCGGTTCATCTTCCTCTTCGTCCCCTGAAAGCTGATAGCTGATAGCTGATGGCTCGTCGGGGCATAGACTTTGCTTGCACTGCCGCACGAGCGACCAGCGCCCCCACGCTGCAATGAAGGAGCAACGTGCGATGTCAAACCGACAGCTACCCTGGGATGATAAGCGCATCCGTGACCGGATCAGCCCGCGCGAGATCGACGACCAAGACAAGGAGCAGATGCGGCAGCAGGACACCGAGCTGCACGATCACGCCGACCCGCAGAGCAGCAAAGACGATGTGATCGACAGCAACCCCGGCAGCCACAGCAAAAAAGACCACAAATAAGGAGCATGCCATGACGACAGATCTTGCGTCGAAGTTGACCGAGCTGACGGCGCGGCCGAGCACCGACCAGCCTTTTCTCAGCGTCTACCTGGACCTCACGCCCGACGGCAACGGGACGCGCCCGGCGATCCGCGCGGTTGAGCAGGAGCTGGCCGCGATTGCCGGCCGGCTGACGGGCGACGCCGCGCGCGTGGCCGCCTTCGAGGCCGACCGCCAGCGGATTATGGACTATGTGAACCAGGATGCCCCAGTCAGCGCCACGAGCCTGGCGATCTTCGCGTGCGGCGCCGAGGAGGTCTGGGATGTCATCCCGCTGCAGGTGCCGGTGCCGACCAGCGTCGTCGAGGACCGCTACCCGCACGTCTTCAACCTGGCGCGCATCGTGGACGACTACGCCCTACGCCGTCGTGCTGGTGGACGGCCAGGAGGCCCGTATCCTGATCGTGGCGATGCAGGAGGTCGAGGAGGCCGCCCGCACCGAGGCCGCGGAGGAGATTCGGCGCTTTCAGGCTGGCGGCTGGGCGCAGATGATTTTTCAGCGCCGCACCGACAACATTATCAAGGCTCACCACAAGGACCTGGCCGAGCAGCTGGGCCGCGCGATCAAGCGCTACAGCATCAACCACATCATCATCGCCGGCAATGATTCGATCAAAGGTAGCATCATGCAGGCGCTGCCCGAGCAGATCAAAAGCAAGCTGGTCGACTACATCCACATGGATCTGACCGCCGCGCTGCCCGAGATTCTGGCGATCGTCGAGCCGATGATGCAGCAGGTGGAGCGCCAGCAGGAGGCCGACGACCTGGCCGCGCTGGAGGCGCAGGTCAACAGCAACGACCTGGGCGTGGTCGGCGTCGCCGAGACAGCGATGGCGCTGACCAAAGGCCAGGTCCGCACCCTGCTGATCACCCCGACATTTCAGAGCGTCGGCGGCGAGTGCCCGAGCTGCGGCACGATCCGCGCGGGTCTGCGGCCGAAGTGCCCGTATGACGGCGCCGAGATGCAGCCGCTCGATCTGCGCGAGGCCTTTACGTTGCGCACGCTGCAGCAGAGCGCCAATGTGCAGGTCGTTGAGAGCAGCGAGTTCCTCGATCAGCACGAGGGCGTCGGCGCGATTCTGCGCTACCGCGACGACGCGCAGAGCCGCACCGCCTAGCGCGGCACTAGCACTGAGCAGCCCCGCGCACGATGCGCGGGGCTTCGTTATGTCTCTTAAACCCCACATCCTAGCGCACGACCATCCCGAGAGTGACGCAAACGTCCCGGCTGGGCGGGACGTTTGGGCGATAAATTTCACATCTCTCGGCTCATGGGCAGCGGGCGCGCAAATCGGTATGCTTCCGTGTACATTCCCCAAGCTCAGCGGAGGCTACACCATGCTTGCTTCTGATCGGCTCCCCTCCCGTTCTTCAGCAACCGGCGTGCGCGCCATCTTCCTCGCAGCACTCGCCCTGGCGCTGGTCGCCTGCGGCGCCACGCCGGCCGCCACGCCGCCTGCGCCGGTCGCGGCCACCGCCAGCCCGGCTGCGCTCAAAGTCGCCATGATCACGCCCAACCGCATCTTCGACAAAGGCTACATGGAGCTATCGTGGCGCGGCGTACAGCTGGCCGAGCAGCAGCTGGGCGCGCAGATCAAAGCCGTCGAGGTGCCGGACAATAAGCTGGTCGGCAAAAACGTCGACGATCTGATCACGCAGGGCTACAACGTGATCATCATGGTCTCGCCGCAGCTCCAGGACCCGACCCGCGAGGCCGCCAAACTCCACCCCGCGACCAGCTTTATTGGCGTTGACCACATCCCCGACCCCTCGCTGCCCAACCTGGTGACGCTGCTGTTCCACGAGGACCAGGCCGGCTATCTGGCGGGCGCGCTGGCGGGCGCGATCAGCACCAGCGGCAAGGTCGGCGCGGTCCTCGGCACCGATGTCGTGCCGCAGCTGTATGCGTTTGGCGAGGGCTTCCGCAAGGGCGCCCAGGATCAGAAGCCCGGCGTCGCCGTCACGCTGACCTACCACAACGACGTGCCGATTGAGAAAAGCTTTATTGATCCCGAGTGGGGCCGCCAACAGGCCAACACCATGATGGACGCCGGCATCGATGTGATCTTCGCCGCCGCTGGCGCCACCGGCAACGGCACGCTGCTGGCGATCGCCGGGCGCACGGGCGCGGGCGTGCGCGGCATCGGCGTTGATACCGACCAGTACCAGACCTTGCCCGAGGCCCAGCCGATCCTGGTCTCCAGCAGCATCAAGCAGCTGGACCGTGGCCTGCTGACACTGCTGACCCGCTTTCAAGGCGGCGAGCACCCGACCGGCGCGTTCTATGGTACGATTGCCTTAGCTCCTTTCCACAATTTTGACACCACGATCAGCGCCGATGTCAAGCAGCGCCTGGCAGCGATCCAGCAGCAGATCGAGCAGGGCCAGCTGAAAATCGAGCTACCGCCACAGAAAAAATAGCCCGGCCGTGGGGTTGCCCGGCCCAGGAAGGATCGCACGATGCGACGTTTAGGTGGTCTGGCCGCCAAACTCCTGCTCCTGACCGTTGGCGGGATTGTCCTGCTGGCGGGGCTATTTGCGGCGCAGCTGGTCAGCGCGCTGGTTCGGGTGCGCAACGAGGCGCTCGGCAACGCCGCCGCCGGCCTGACGGCCCAAAGCCGCACGCAGCTGCCGCTGCTCCACGAGGAGATCGCCGGGCGCATCCAGGAGCGGCTGGGCGGCATCGCCGACGATAACCGCAGCCTGGCGCAGTCGATCCTCGACAGTCGCAGCCGCGGCCTAGTTAATCCGGGTGTTGCAGCGGTGCCGCTGACCGCGCTGCCCAGCGGCGCCCTCGCCGACCTGCGCCCCGACCGCATCACCAGCGTCTACGCGCCGCCGGGCGCCGACCAGGCGGCGCTGAGCGCGGAGTTGCTCGACACCGCGCTGCTCGACCGGCTGATGCCGCAGCATCTGCTCGCCAAGCACCAGATTATTCTGGCCAGCGCCTACATTGGCGCCAGCGGGCTGCTGCGGCTCTACCCCGCAGTAGATGTGGCGCGCTACCCCGTTGAGCGTGAGCAGGCGCTGCTCGGGCAGGTTGCGGCGGGCGGCACCGAGCCGACCTGGCTCGCGCCCTTCGCGCCGCCGGCGTTTATTAGTACCGTTGACCCGCAGATTACCGCCGTCGTACAGCCAGTGTACGCCGGGACGACGCTGCGCGGCCTGGTGGTCAGCTATGTGTCGCTCGGCTCGCTGACCGCCGACCTGATCGGCATTCAGCCGACGCTCAACAGCGCCATCTTTCTGATCGGCGGCCAGCGCCAGGTGATCGCCAGCAGCGAGCGCTTTGTGCCGGTGCTGCTGGGCGCCCTGAGCGGCGCTGGCACCGTTCGGACGATTACCCAGACGCTTAGCCCCGACCTTGACCGCATCGTCGCCGCGATGGTCGCCGGCGAGCAGGGTATTCAGCAGCTGACCCTGCGCGAGCAGCAATATCTGCTGACCTACCAGCCGATCAGCGGGACCGACTGGAGCCTCGGCATGGCGGTGCCGATTGATGAGCTGACCGCCTCGGCCAGCACTGTCGCCGAGGGGATTCGCGCCACCAGCCAGGCGGTGCTGTGGAATACGCTGCTGAGCACGGCCGGCGTGGGACTGCTGGCGCTGCTGGGCGGCTTTTATTTTACGCGGCGGCTGACCCGGCCGCTCGGCACGCTGGCCGCGTCGGCCCACGCTCTCGCCGCCGGCCAGGCGACCGCGGCCATCCCCGTCCGCAGCCACGACGAGCTAGGTGAGCTGGCGACGGCCTTCAATGATATGAGCCGGGCAGTCCAGGACAGCCAGGCGGCACTCCAGACCGCGAATCGGGCGCTGGAGGCGACGGTCCAGGCCCGCACCGGCGAGCTAGAGCAGACAATCGCCGAGCTTCAGCGGGCGCTGGCGACCCAGAGCGAGCTGGATCGGCAGCTGAATACGATCTCAACGCCGGTGATCCCGGTCTCCGACGGCGTGGTGCTGATGCCGCTGATCGGCGCGCTGGACGCCGCGCGCACGCAGCAAGCGGTGCTGAATCTCCTGGAGTACGTCGAGCGCAGCCAGGCGCACCAGGCGATCATTGATATTACCGGGCTGCCGGCGATCACCAACGACAGCGCGGCGGCGCTGGTGCGGGCGGCCCACGCGCTGCGGCTGATGGGCGCGCGCACGATCCTGACCGGCATTCGGCCGGCAGTCGCCGAGCTGCTGCTGACCCTCGACACCCGCCTGTCCGACATCGAGCCGGTCGCCAGCCTGCAGGATGCGCTGACGCTGGCGCTGACCCGGCCGCGCACGGCGCGCGACACTACCCATGTCTGACGCAGACTGGCGCATTCTGTTTGTCGGCGGTCACAGCGGCGCGGGCAAAACGACGCTGGCCCAGCAGCTGGCGCGGCACTTCGGCGTCTCGATGCTCCAGGTGGATGATGTGCGGCTGGCCGCGCAGCAGCTGACGACTCCAGCGCAGCAGCCGGCGCTGCATTTTTTCCTTGACGACGCCGTGTGGCAGCGCTCGCCCGCCGCGCTCTGCGCCGGCCTAGTTGCCGTGGCCCACACGCTGGCGCCGGCGCTCGCCACGATTGCCGCGCATCACCTGGCCGTCGCCGACGCCGGCCCGCTGATCATCGAGGGCGATGGCATCGCGCCGGCGCTCGCTGCCGATCCGGCGCGCTTCGCCCAGCCCTTCCCGGCATTCCGAGCAGGCATTGATGTGCACGCCGTGTTCGTCGTCGAGCCAGACCTAGAAACTATCTGGCAGACCATGCACCGCCGCGGCCGCGGCTTTGACGCGACGCCCAGTGAGTGGCAGCGGCGCATCAGCGCCATGAGCTGGCAGTACGGCCAGTGGCTACAGGCCGAGGCCGCCCGTCACCAGCAGCCGGTCATCGCAGCCCAGCCCTGGCCCACCTTGCTCGACCGCGCCCGCGCTGCGCTCAAAGGGTAGCCACGCAGCCAACTCTCCGCTAGCCAGCCCCAAATTCTTGCACTCAGTGTCTTCGCTTTACGCTCTTTGCGCCTCTGCCTTAAACCCCCTCGCTCCCAATCTCCGCTTTGCGCCCTTCGCCTCCTTTGCATCTTTGCGGTTCATCTTCGTCATTCCTGACAACTGACGACTGACGACTGACAACTCGCCCACAATCCGCTCAAAAGTGCGCATTGTTGTGACGTTGCCTGTCACAACGTCTTGCTATAGTACAGATACGAGATAAGCGCAAAGGCAAGGAGCGGTTATGGCACTGTTCGGAAAGTTTGAGCACACCCACCGCACGCAGCGGCTGGCGGCCCCATTCTGGCACCATCTGCTGGTGATCCCCGAGGCCACCATTCTGCTGGCACTGCTCGTGATCGGCTGGGCCTTCAACTTTCCAGTGGGCATCAGCTTTATTGCCATGCTGGTCACGGGCGCGTTCATTGTGCGGCTGGGCCTGCTCAGCAGCGCGCAGCGCAACCTCGAGCGCGGCGCCTACAGCCGCGCCGAGCGCTTCACCAGCGCGGCGCTGCGGCTCAACCCGTGGTCGGTGGATGCGCTGCAGATGCAGGCCCAAAGCGCGGCGATGCAGGGCGACGACGACACCGCCGAGACCGTGCTGCGCCACGCCGTCACGCTGGCGCCGCGCCGCCATGTGATCCACACGGCCTTCACTGCGACGCTGATCGCCCAGGGCCAGCTGAGCGAGGCCCAGGAGATCATGGCGACCCAGCCTAGCACCGACCGGGCGCCGCAGCTGATCCAGCAGCGCGCCTGGTATGCGCTGCACGTCGAGGGCAACGTCGAGCAAGCCCACCAGCTGCTGGCCGACGCCGCGCCGCTGACGCTGCCAGCCACCGATGGGCTGCCGCTGCTGGTCACGCTGGCCGACGCCGAGATCGCGCGGCATAACCCGGCCGCCGCGCAGGCGCTGATTGCCAGCCTGATGGCCGGCCTGGCCGAGTGCTCAACGCCGCAGCAGGCCGAGCTGCACTATCATCTCGGGCGGCTGCAGCAGGCGCTGGGCGGCGACGGCTACCTCCACTTCCGCCAGAGCGTGGACCTCGACCCGCAGGGCCGCTGCGCCCACACCGCCTGGCGCAGCGCGATCAGCCCGGCGCCAGCGCGGCCCGAGCGGCGCCGCAAATAAGCCCAGCCCGTGCCACGTATGCCGAGCGCCCCACAGTCATTGCGACTGCGGGGCGCCTGAACTTTGGCCCTTTGGGCAGGAGGGTTGCAGCAGCGACCTCAGATTCGGTAGGACGACGGTGTTGACACCAGCCTATCGATCGGACCTACCGGCGGCGCGGGCGCGTGAAGCACCGCGAGCCGGTCCCGGTCCTCGCCACGGCGCAGGGGTCGCAGGCTGCGGGCTGGCAGCTGCCGCTGCCGGTGGACGACCTGCTGGTGTGGCTCTGGCAGCGCTGGGAGGTGGAGGTGGCGCACCGCGAACTCAAGCGCGGGTTTGGGGTCGGCGAGATGCAGTGCTGGCATCCGGTCAGCGCCAGCACGACGGTGCAGAGGGGCATCTGGCTGTATGCGCTCTGCCTCCTGGCGGGTTATGGGCGCTGGGGAGTCTGTGGCGGGCCGCCGCCGCTGGGACCGTGGCGCAAACCTGTCGGTCGCTGGTCCTTTCCGACGCTCTGGCGGAGTCTGCGCACCGCGGAGGCAGGGTTGCCGCAAATTGGTGGCCTCTGGGCGCGAACCCCGAGCGACTGGGGTCGAAAAGAGGTCTGGGTGGCACAGTTCACGTGCTCCCTGCACACCACCGCCCGGCTCTAACAAGATAGTCCCGGCAGCAGAGGCTGCCGCACCGTCAGAATCCCCGAACCACCAGCCGATCCACATGTCCGGCGCGGGTCGGCCTACCTGGAAGAGCCAAAGTTCAGGCCCGCATCCTAGGATGCGGGCCGTAGGCGGGGTGAATGTTAGCTGGCGGCCGGCGCGTTCTTGGCCTGCTCTTTGGTGAAGCGGGCGACCAAGCGGCTTTTGCGGCGGGCGGCGTTATTCTTGTGGATCACGCCCTTGCTGGCGGCCTTGTCCAGCGCGGAGCAGGCCTGGCGCAGCGCCTCGACGCTCAGCTCCTCGCGGGCTTTTTTGATGACGGTCTTAACCTTCGAGCGGATCATCAGGTTACGGACGCGCTTTTTCTCATCGGCGCGAACGTGCTTCTGGGCAGATTTTGTGTTCGCCAACGGTGTGTCTCCCTGTTCTGGCTATAATAATCGCTTTGAGTGCTAGCGCGGCATTATAGCAGGACCAAAAAGGACGTGCAACCTTGAGTTCAACTTCGACGGCGCAGCGCAGCCTGCGGTGGCGCACACTGATGAACACCCTGATCGTCATGAGCGGCGCGCTGCTCAGCCGCGTGCTGGGCCTGGTGCGCGACGCGACGATCAACGCGCGCTTTGGGCAGCCGAGCGCGGCGCTGGACACCTACAACACCGCCTTTAAAATCCCCGACTTTCTGTACATCGTGATCTCGGGCGGCGCGCTGGCGAGCACGCTGATCCCGATCTTCCAGCAGGTCTGGCAGGACGAGGGCGAGGAGCGAGCCTGGCAGGTGGTGAGCGCGGTCGTGAATCTCAGTGCTGATCGCGCTGGCGCTGGCAGCCGCGGTGCTGCTGGCGCTGGCCACGCCGATCAGCGGCTTTATGTTTGCGACCAAGCCGGCCGAGCAGCAGGAGCTGCTGGCGGCGATGATGCGGCTGTTTGTGGTGTCGTCGCCGTTTCTGCTCGGGCTGGGCGGAATCGCGATGGGCGTGCTGAACGCTCGCGAGCGGTTTGGCTGGACGGCGGCGGCCTTCAACCTGTATAACCTGGCAATCATCGCGGGCGCGCTGCTGCTGGCGCCGCGCTACGGCATCTGGGGCGTCGCCGACGGCGTGGTGATCGGCGCGCTGCTGTACCTCTTGATCATGCTGCCGGGGCTGCGGCAGGAGCGCTGGCGGTACACGGCGCGGCTGGGGCTGCGTGACGCGGCAGTGCGGCGGGTCGGGCGGCTGCTGGTGCCGCGGCTGGTCGGGCAGGGCGCGGCGCAGATTGGCCTGATCACCACCGCCTTTTTTGCCGGGCGGCTGCCGAACAACCAGTTCTCATCGCTGAACCTGGCCAACCAGCTGATGTTGCTGCCCCACGGCGTGTTTGTGATCAGCCTGGCGACGGTGATGTACCCGCAGCTGGCGCGGCTGTGGGCGGCGCGCGACCGGGCGGGCTTCAGCGCGACGGCGTTCCAGACGCTGCGGCTGGTGATCTTTGTGACCGCGCCGCTGGCGGTGCTGATGGCAACGCTGCGGGTGCCGATTGTGCGGCTACTGTACGAGCGCGGCGCGTTCACCGGCGAGTCGACCGGGCTGGTGGCGGTGCCGCTACTGTGGTTTGCCACGTCGATCGTGGGCTTTGCGGCGGCCGAGCCGCTGGTTCGGACGTTTTATGCGATGCAGGACACGCGGACGCCGGTGTATGTCGCGGTGCTGACGATTGGGCTGAACGTGCTGGTCAGCTACCTAGTGGTCAACTACACCGACTGGGGGACCGGCGGGCTGGCGTTCGCGTTCAGCCTGGCCAACAACCTGGAGGCGCTGGCGCTGTTTATTCTCCTGCGGCGGCGGCTGCCAATGAGCGAGGGCGCGGGGCTGCGGCGCTCGCTGCTGGGCGTGCTGGTGAGCAGCGTGGTGCTGGGCGCCGCGCTGCGGACGCTGCTGAACGTGTCGGCGCGCTGGCTACCGATGGTGCAGCTGGGCGGCAGCTACGGGCAGGGCGCCGACGCGCTGTGGCTGGCCGGCTGGCTGGGCGGCGCCGGGCTGCTGAGCCTGGCGCTGTATGTCGGCGTCGCGGCGCTGCTGCGGGTGCCCGAGGTCAGCCAGGCCCGCGCGGCGCTGCTGCGGCGGCGCTAGCGCTCCTGCTCGCGGCGGGCGCGATCGCGGGCGGCGCGCAGACGGGCCATCGCGTCGCCGGTGTCGGCGGGCGGCGCCGTCTCCTCGCGGGTCGGGCGCTCGACGACGGGCCGCGGGCGGCGCGGCAGCTGCGGCGCCGTGGGCGGCGCAGGCTCGTCGGCGGCGGGGCGGGGCTTGGTTTGGGCGCGGCTTTTGGCGCGCTGCAGATTGCCGAGCATGGGCGTGGCAGCTGCGGCGGGCGCCGCGCCGCGCCCCGGCAGCCGGGCGCGCAGGGCGGCTAGGTCGCGGCGCCGCAGGCCCAGGCGGCGCACAGCCACATCGAGGGGCAGCAGCAGCAGCGCTAGGACGAGCAGCGGCAGCCCGATCTCGCGGGCGCGGCGCACGGCGGCCTGATCATGCCGGAACACCGGCGCCGGCGTTGTCAGCAGCTGGCCGCCGGTCACGTCGGCGAGCGCGGTGAGCAGGGCCGGGTTGGCCTCGCGCTGGCGGTACTCGGGCGAGTACGGCACGACCAAGCCCACGGTCTGCGCGGCGACCGGCTGGCCGTCCACGGCGGCGGCCAGCTGGATCAGATACGCGCCGGTCGGCGGGCTGGGCAGCGTGGCTTGATACTGGCCCGGCGCCGTCTGGCGCAGCGTGATGGCGGTGGACTGCCCCGCGCTGTCAATGAGCGTGCCTTGAACAGCAGCGGCGGTCAGCGGCTGGCCCTGCGAGTCGGTGAGCTGCGCGGTAATTTCGGCGGCCAGCCCCGCAACCTGCGCCGACGCGCTGATCTGGCCGCTGTCCTGGCGCGGCACCGTCCAGGCGACCAGCTGCGCAGCCAGCGTCCCAAACTGCGGCCAGCGCACCAGGTCGCGGCCCCACTGGCCTTTCAGATCGCTCATCCAGGCCGCTGATCGTCCCAGGCCATACTGCCACTGGGCCAGCAGCGGGTAGCCGTCGGGCGCCTGCAGAATCACCTGGGCGGTCGGCTTGGCTCGGTGCCGTTGTAGCCGTAGAGCTGCGGCCAGCCGCCGCCGGTCAGGCCGCGCAGGATCGGCGAGTCGCCGGTCAGCGCCGGGACGACGGTCTGCTCGATGATATAGGCGCCGGCGGTTTTGATCGTCTCCTCGACAAAAATTTGCGGCACGTCCTCCATGTTGACAGCCGGATAGTAGCGCCCGCCGCCGGCCTGCGCCAGCTTCTCTAGGTAGGGCGCCGAGCCGCCGCCGGCCGCCACGGTCGAGAGCGTGATGCCCTCGGCGCGCATAGCGGTGGCCAGATCAAGGTTGTCGTTGCCGCTGCTCCAGCCGTCGGTCAGCAGAATCACATGCTTGACGCGGGCCTCCGTGTGCTCCAGCGACTCTTTGGCGGCCTGGAGACCGCCGCGCACGTTCGTCGTGCCGTCGGGGGCGATGCTGCGGAGGGCGCCGATCACGTCGTCGGTGCTGGGCGTTTTGGCGGTCTGGATCGCCCAGTGGGCCGAGCCATCGAAGGCCACGACGCCCAGCTGGTCCTCGGGGCGGAGCAGCGCGGCGGCCTGGGCGATGGCATCCTTGCCGATGTCAACCTTCTGGACGCCGCCGCCCAGGCGCTGGTTCTGCATCTGCGGGCCGTTGCAGTGGCAGGCGGCCATCGAGCCGGATTTATCGAGGACAAAGACCAGCGCGATGTCGGGGCGGCGGGTGGTGTCCTTGACCTGCATATCGACCGGCAGCGCAGCCTCGATGGGCGTCTGGTTGTAGCTGCCGACGCCAAAGCTGTGGTCGCCGCCGACCATGACGAGGCCGCGGCCGACCTCACGGACAAAGGCCGGGATCGTCTGCATGGCGCTCGCTGGCAGCGCGCCGGCCGCGACGTTGACCAGCACCACGGCGTCGTAGCTGGCCAGCGCGGCCAGCGTCGGCGGAAAGGCGGCTGGGGCGACGATGCTGGGGTTGAGCTTGGCGGCAGTCAGCGCGGCGACCAGGTTATCAGCGTCGGCCGGCGCGCTGGCGACGACCAGCACGCGGGCCTCGCCGGTGACATTGACCAGCGCGGCGGCCTGATTGTTCTGCGGACGCTCGTCGCCGGCGACCTCCAGCTCGGCGGTGTAGCGGCCGAAGCCGAGCGTCTCGGCCTTGACGGTGAACGGAAACGTTTGGCGGCCGGCGACCAGCTGCACGGCCTGCTCGGCGACGACCTGGCTGCCAGCGCGCAGCCGCAGCGTCGCGGGGCCGGCGGCGGCGGCCTCAACGCTAACATCGAGCGCGATGGTCTGGCCCTTGCGGACCTCGGCCGGGCCGCGCACCGCACTGATCTGCGCGAGGTCATTGACGGCGCCGGTGGCCAGGCTGACAACATCGATCGGCACCTGGCGGGCGCGGGCAAATGCGAGGGCGGTCTGGGTCTCGCCAGTGTTGGCGCCGCCGTCGGAGAGCAGCACCAGGCGCTTTTGGGTGTCGGCGGGCAGCAGCGCTAATCCCAGCTCAACGGCGCCGCCGATGTCGGTGCGCGCCACGACTGGCACTGACTCAAGGCGCCGCAGGCCGCGGTCCTCGGACGGCGCGCGCTCGACCAGCGCATTCTCACCAAAGACCACAATCGCCGCGCGGTCGCCCTCGGGCATCGTCGCGAGCGCCTGGCGAATAAACTCCTCGGCGCGGGCCACATCGGCGGGCGCCACCGAGTCGGAGCTGTCGACTAAGAAGACCGTGGTCAGCTGGTCCACCGTCCGCACCAACTGGGTGCCGGCCAGGCTGCCGATCAGCGCCAGGAACAGCAGCGCCCGCAGCGCCAGGCTGAGCCAGAAGCGGCCGCGGCTGAGGCGGCGCGGCGCGGCCAGGGACAGCCAGGCTAGGAGGGGCAGCAGCACGAGAAGCCAGAGCGCCAGGGGATAGACAAATAACACACGCATAGAGCCTCGATCCGAACACAGGTACTATAGCAGAGCGCGCCGGCCGCGGTGGTGAGCGCTGGCTGAAAGCATGCTACCCTTGTCCAACAGTATGGAGGACACGATGGGACACGCACGCAGCCTGCCGAACGATTTTATCTGGGGAACCGCCACCGCCGCCTACCAGATTGAGGGCGCAGTCCGCGAGGACGGGCGGGGCGCCTCGATCTGGGATACCTTCAGCCACACGCCCGGCAAGGTCAGCGACGGCTCGACGGGCGACATGGCCTGCGACCACTACCACCGCTGGCGCAACGACATCAAGCTGATGGCCGAGCTGGGCATCGGGGCGTATCGGCTCTCGATTGCCTGGCCGCGGATCATCCCGAACGGCACTGGCCAGGTCAACGGCCGCGGCCTGGACTTCTACGAGCGCCTGGTCGAGACGCTGCTGGAGCACCGCATCACGCCGTATGTGACGCTGTATCACTGGGATTTGCCGCAGACGCTCGAAGACCGCGGCGGCTGGCCGGCGCGCAGCACCGCCGACGCCTTCGCCAACTACGCCGACGTGGTGGTGCGGCGGCTGGGCGACCGTGTGGGCCACTGGATTACGCACAACGAGCCGTGGTGCGCCAGCATGCTGGGATACCTGATCGGCGAGCACGCGCCCGGCAAGCACGACCTGAAGGCGGCGCTGGCGGCCAGCCACCACCTGCTGCTGTCGCACGGCCTGGCCAGCCAGGCGCTGCGCGCGACCAGCCCGCAGGCGCAGGTCGGCATCACGCTGAACCTCACGCCCTCGGTGCCGGCCTCCGACAAGGCGGCCGATGAGCAGGCCAGCCACACGTTTGACGGCTTTTTCAATCGCTGGTTCCTCGACCCGGTGCACGGCAAGGGGTATCCCGCCGACATGCTGGCGCTGTACGGCGCCGCGGCCCCTGAGATTCAGGGCAACGACCTGGCGCTGATGGCCACACCCAACGATTTTCTGGGCATCAACTACTACAGCGAGGTCACGACCAGCTACGACGCCGCCGAGCCGCTGCAGTTTCGCAGCCGCACGCCCGACGAGGGCCGCGCGGCCGGCCGCGAGATCACCGAGATGGGCTGGGAGGTCGTGCCGGAGGCGCTGCGCGACCTGCTCATCCGGGTCAACCGCGAGTATGCGCCGCGGGCGATGTACATCACCGAGAATGGCGCGGCCTTCCCGGATGTGCTGGGCGACGACGGCCGCGTCAATGACCCGCGGCGCACGGTGTTTTTGCACGACCACTTCACGGCCGCGGCCGACGCCATCGCCGCCGGCGTGCCGCTCAAAGGGTATTTTGTGTGGTCGCTGATGGATAATTTCGAGTGGGCCTTCGGCTACACCAAGCGCTTTGGGCTAGTGTATGTGGACTACGCGACGCAGGCGCGAGTGCTGAAGGACAGTGCACGCTGGTTCCAGCGGGTGATCGCCGAGAACGCGATCCTCACGCCGGCCTAGCACAGCGCGGCGGGGCTGGCGCCGTGCCAGCCCCGCCGATCAATGACCGACTCACTGCTACTCGGCGACGATCGGCTTGATCTCCTCGGCGGGCGCGGCGGGCGGCGCGGCCCAGCGAGCGTAGAGCAGATTCTGGCGGCGCAGAAACTCGGCCAGCTCAGGCGACAGGTCGGCGGCGCCGTAGCGCCAGCCCCAGTTGCCGGCGGCGCGGCCCGGCAGATTCATGCGGGCGGCGTTGGGCAGCTGAAAAATATCCTGGAGCGGCGCAATCGCCAGCACCGCGACCGACTGTAGCGCCAGGCGCAGCATGTCGTGGGCCGCGTGCACGCCGTCGGTGTGGGCGTAGGTGCGGAAATAGTCCTGCTCCTGCTGCGACGCCGAGCTGTACCAGCCCATCGTGGTGTCGTTGTCGTGGGTGCCAGTATAGACGATGCAGTTGCGCACGAAATTGTGCGGCAGATCCTTGTTGGTGCCATCGGCGGCCCAGGCAAACTGCAAGATTTTCATGCCAGGAAAGCCCATCTCATCGCGGATCGCCTCGACCTCGGGCGTGATCACGCCCAGATCCTCGGCGATGATCGGCAGGTCGCCGAGCGCCGCGCGGATCGCATGGAAAATCGCGACGCCCGGCCCCTTGACCCACTGGCCGGTGACGGCGGTCGGCGCGCTGGCCGGCACCTCCCAGTAGGCCTCGAAGCCGCGGAAATGATCGATGCGGATCCAGTCCACCAGGTCGAGCATCGCCCGGACGCGCGAATCCACCACTGGTAGCCCTGCTTGGCCAGGACATCCCAGCGATACAGCGGGTTGCCCCAGCGCTGGCCGGTGGCGCTGAAATAGTCCGGCGGCACCCCGGCGACCACCGTCGAGTTGCCCTGCTCGTCCAGGAAAAACAGCTCGGGGTTGGCCCATACATCGGCGCTGTCGTAGGCCACAAAGATCGGGATGTCGCCCAGGATGCGAATCGCTTTGCTATTCGCGTAGCGCTTGAGGGCGCGCCACTGGCGAAAAAACAAAAACTGCAGCCACTGCTGGACCGCGATCGGCTCGGCCAGCTCGGCGCGGGCGGCGCTGAGCGCGGCGGCGTCGCAGCCCCGGACCGGCGCGTCCCACGCATTCCATGACACGCCGCCGAACTTGGCCTTCAGCGCGCTGAACAGCGCGTAGTCATCGAGCCACGCGGCCTCGGCCTGGCAGAACGCCGCAAACTCGGCGGCCAGCGCGGGGTGGGCGGCACGGCGGTCGTAGGTCTGCTGGAGCAGCGGCAGCTTCCACTCGATCACCGGGCCAAAATCCACCCAGTCGTGGGAAAACGCATCGCCGCCGGCGACCTCGGCCGCGGTCAAGAGGCCGTCGGCGGCCAGCTGCTCCAGCGAGATCAGCAGCGGATTACCGGCGTAGGCCGAAAAGCTGGCGTAGGGCGAGTCGCCGTAGCCGGTCGGGCCGAGCGGCAGAATCTGCCAGTAGCTTTGGCCGGCGGCGGCCAGCCAGTCAACAAAGGCATACGCCGCCGAGCCAAGCTCGCCGATGCCGCCAGGTCCGGGAAACGAGGTGGGGTGCAACAGCACACCGCTTGCGCGCTCCAGCGCCATATCAGCTCCTTCATTGAGTACGGTTTGTGGTGGGAGAACGGCGCTATTGTACACCGTCCCACCCTCAGTCCCAGTGGACAATCAGCTCATCAACCGGGCGATGCGGGCGGCGCTGCGGGTCGGCGGCGCGGTAGCCCAGCGGGATCAGCGCGTGCGGCGTGAGCGTCGGCGCCAGGCCCAGCGCGGCGCAGACGACCGCGGGGCAGAACAGCGGCGCGCACATCCAGCCGGTGTCCAGGCCGAGGGCGTAGGCCTGTAGCAAGAGATTCTGAATCGCCGCCCCGAGGCTCTGGACCGCCATCGTGGTCTCGTGGGCCTGCCGGTCGGCGTCGGGGTAGACATCGAGGTCGGCCAGGTAGAGGCAGGGGATGATCACGACCGGCGCCTGAGCGATGCGGGCCAGCGACTTTTGCTGCCGGACGGCGATCACACTGGCGGGCTGGCCGTCGAGGGCCAGCTGGGCCTGCCAGGTGCTGGCCATCGCCGCGGCCAGGCCGGCTTTGGCGGCCGGCTGCGTCAGCACCGCAAACCGCCAGGGCTGGCGGCCGTGGGGCGACGGCGCCCAGCCGGCCGCCGTGAGGCACTGGCGCACCAGTTCGGGCGCGACCGGGCGACTGTCGAGCTGGCGCACCGCCGCGCGGCCCGCGACCAGCGCGTCGAACGGCAGCGCGGCGCGCGAGGTCACTGCGCGGCCGGCCAGCGCAGGTTCGGCAGCACCTCGCGGCCATACGCGGCGACAAACTCCGACTGGTTGCGGCCGACGTTGTGCACGTAGATCTCGGTAAAGCCCAGGTCGATGTAGTGCTGGAGGTGGGCGGTGTGGGCCGCGAGGTCGGGTGACATCATGACGCGGCCCTTGAAATTTTCGAGGCGCACCAGCTTGGCCATCGCCGCAAAATCCTCAGGATTCCGAATGTCCTGCTTGGGAAAATTCATGCCGCCGTTGGGCCACTCCTTGACGGCCTGCTCCTCAGCGGCCTGCTGCGTCGCGGCCCACGAGACGTGCAGCTGGATCAGGCGCGGCATCGTCGCGGGGTCCTTGCCGGCCTCGCGGGCGCCGCGCTCGAAGCGGCCCATCAGCATGCCGATCTTCTCGTCGGCGGCGCCCACGGTAATGATGCCGTCGCAGGTGCGGCCGGTGCGCTCGCTCTGAATCGGCCCCGAGGTCGCGACGTAGATCGGTGGCGGCGGGCCGCTCGGCAGCGTGTAGAGCTTGGCGCTCTCCAGGTTAATGTATTTGCCGCGATATTTGGTGACGGCGCCGCTGAACAGCTTCTGGATGACCTCAATCGACTCGGCCAGCACCTCCAGGCGCACGACCGGCTCGGGCCAGTAGGTGCCGACGATGTGCTCGTTGAGCGCCTCGCCCGCGCCCAGCCCCAACCAGAAGCGGCCGGGATACATCGCCTCCAGCGTGGCGGCGGCCTGCGCGATGATCGCCGGGTGATAGCGGTAGCCGGGCGGCGTGACGCCGGTGCCCATCCGCAGCGTGGTGGTGGCGCCGAGCGCGCCCAGCCAGGCCCAGACAAAGCCGCTGTGGCCCTGCTCGGGAGTCCAGGGGTGGAAGTGATCCGAGGCCATCACGCTGGTAAACCCGGCGCGCTCGGCCTCCTGGCAGTACTGGAGCAGCTCGTTCGGGCTGAACTGCTCGAACATGGCGGCGTAGCCGACGGTTGGCATAGCTTCTTCTCCTTGCGATTAACAGTCGCTGGGAGAATTGTACGCCAGCCGACGCGCCGTGACGAGTTCAGGCTAGCTGACGGTGATCTCGACAGTGCCGGTGTCGAGATCATAGCGGCCGCCGACGATTTTGAGCGTGCCGGCCTTGATCGCCTCAGCCAGCAGCGGCGTGGCGCGCAGCCGCTCGACGGTCAGGGCGACGTTGGCGCGCACCGAGGCATCGAGGAGGTCGCCGCCCTGGGCTTTGGCCTGCTCGACCGCCGGCGCAATTGCCTTGACCAGCATATCGATCTGGTCGGGCGCCGTGCCGTGCTGCTCGACGGTCTCGATGGTGGCTTTGACGGCGCCGCACTTCTCGTGGCCCAGCACGACCAGCAGCGGAATCTTCAGCTCGGCGACGCCAAACTCCAGGCTGCCTAGCTCGGCGTTATCCAGGACGTGGGCGGCGCTGCGGATCACAAACAGGTCGCCAAGTCCACGATCAAACAGCAGCTCGGGCGCGACCCGCGAGTTGACGCAGCCAAAGATCGAGGCGAAGGGCTGCTGGCCGGTTGCCAGCTCGGTGCGGCGCAGCATCGACTGATGCGGGCGGGTCAGCTTGGCGGCAACATAGCGGCCGTTGCCCTCCATGAGGCGCGCAAGGGCGGCGTCGGGCGTGGTCACGGGCGCCTCGACGGCCTCGACAACTTCGGCAGCGGGGGCGGCGGCTTGGCTGCCACAGGCGGCCAGGGCAAGCGCGGCGGTGGCGAGGCTGGCGCGCTGCAAAAAGGCGCGGCGCGACAGCGTGATCGGCTGGTCCATGATAAGCCTCCGGTGCGGTGCTGGATGTAGGACGGGGATTTGGATAACGACATTGTAGAGGATACGAGGCGCGGCGACAAGCTGGCGTGATCGCGGCGCTCCACGGCCATCTGGGCCGCGAAACCTGGTACTGTTGGCGGCGCCCGATGCGCACAGCACTGACAACGCTCGGCAGCGCGCCGGCGGCGCTCGTCGCGGTGAAGCGCGGCGGGGACAGCGCGCTGATCCGCGGCGTGTATAGCCCGGACCAGCGGCGCATCCCGTTTCGCATCGTGTGCAGCGGCTGCACCCTGCAAACCCAGACTGGCGAGCACGCCGCGAGCAGTGCGGCGCCGATCACGGCGTTTGCGATCAGCGACCACGCCGTCGCATATACCCTCACGCTCGCCACCGCTGATCTGGAACTGGAGATCGTCTGCGCCGACCTCGGGCTGGAGATCGATTAGGCGAATCCGGCAATTGCCGCGCCCGCCCATGCGTGCTATAATCTCGCGCTGTTGAACGCCGGGCCAGCCCAGCCCGCGCGCGATTACGAAGGAGGGGCATCGAGCATGACCGTCGAAAAAGAAAAGATCATTGGCGACTACCAGGTCCACGGCACGGACACCGGCTCGCCGGACGTGCAGATCGCGCTGCTGACCGAGCGGATCAACCAGCTGATCGACCACCTGCGCACCCACGCCCACGACCACCACAGCCGGCGCGGCCTGCTGAAGCTGGTCGGCCGGCGGCGCCGGCTGCTGACCTACCTCAGCAACAAGGATCGGCCGCGCTACCAGCAGCTGCTGGGCCGGCTGGGGCTGCGCGACACGCGGCGCTAGACCATTCTGTGACCGCCATCCATCCGCTCAGAGCCGCCGTGCTCTGGGCGGTTTTTGTGTAAACGTGCTAGAATTTAGCCCGATTAATGTCATGTGGGAGGGCTGTTAGGGATTGGGGCGTGGTGGTAAACGGGCTGTTATCATCACGCGCCAGTACCTAACCCGCTCCCACTCAGTGTGCAACTGCACAGAAGGAACCCGGAGAATGGCTGACCAATCACCCGTGGTACGAGTCCAGGCCGAAATTGCCGGCCGCACCCTGACGCTGGAGACCGGCCGCCTGGCCTTGCAGGCCGACGGCGCCGTCCTGGCGACTTATGGCGAGACGGTGCTGCTAGCGACCGTCGTGGGCGCCCGCGAGCCGCGCGAGGGCGTCGACTTTTTCCCGCTGACGGTGGACTACGAGGAGCGCATGTACGCCGCGGGCAAAATCCCCGGCTCGTTCTTCAAGCGCGAGGGCCGCGCCACTGAGGCGGCGATCCTGACGGCGCGCCTCACCGACCGGCCGCTGCGGCCGCTGTTCCCCAAGGGCTACGCCAACGAAGTCCAGGTGATCATTACGACCTTCGCCACCGACAAGCAGAACGACCCCGGCCCGCTCTCGATTGTGGCGGCCTCGGCGGCGCTGACGATCTCCGACATCCCATTCTACGGCCCGGTCGGGGCGGTGCTGGTCGGGCACATCAACGATGAGTTCGCGGTCAACCCGCTGATGCCCGACATGGACAAAAGCCGCCTGGACCTGATCGTCGCCGGCACCAAAGACGCCGTCTTGATGGTCGAGGCGGGCGCCCACGAGCTGACCGAGGAAGAGATTCTGGACGGCGTGATCGCCGGCCACGCGATCTGCAAGCAGCTGTGCGCGCTGCAGGAGGAGCTGCGCGAGAAGGCCGGCCGGGCCAAGCGCGAGTTCGTGGCGCCGGTCAAGGACCAGTCGCTGCGCGCGAGCGTCACCGCCTTCATGGGCGCGCGGCTGCGCGAGGCCACAAATAACACCGACAAGCAGGCCCGCCAGAACACCAGCGACGCGCTCAAGGCCGAGGTGCGGGCGCACTTCACCGCCGACGTGGACGCCGCCGAGCTGGTCAGCCGCGGCAAGGCCGTCGACAAAGAGTTCGACGCGCTGCTGAAAGAGGAAGTGCGGACGGCGATCCTGGAGCGCGGGCTGCGCGTCGACGGCCGCACGCCCACCGAAATTCGCCCGATCAGCATCGAGGTCGGCGTGCTGCCGCAGGTCCACGGCTCGGGGCTGTTTACCCGCGGCCAGACCCAGGTGCTTACCGTGGCGACGCTCGGCTCGCCCGGCGACATGCAGCGTCTGGACGACCTGGGCCTGGAGACAACCAAGCGCTACATCCACCACTACAATTTCCCGCCGTTCTCGACCGGCGAGGCTCGCCCGCTGCGTGGCCCCAAGCGCCGCGACATCGGCCACGGCCACCTGGCCGAGCGCGCGCTCTACGCCGTCTTGCCGGACGACGACGAGTTTCCCTACACCATGCGGCTCGTCTCCGAGGTGCTGGCCTCCAATGGCTCGTCCTCGATGGCCTCGGTGTGTGGCTCGTCGCTGGCGCTGATGGACGCCGGCGTGCCGCTCCACAAGCCGGTCGCCGGCGTGGCGATGGGCCTGATCACTGGCGAAGAGGGCAAATTCCAGGTGCTGACCGACATCCAGGGCCTTGAGGACAACCTCGGCGACATGGATTTCAAGGTCGCCGGCACCGAGGACGGCGTGACCGCGCTGCAGATGGACATCAAGACCACCGGCATCACCTATGAGATCATGCGGATCGCCTTCAAGCAGGCGCTGGAGGGCCGGCGCTATATTCTGGGCAAAATGAACGCGGTGATCAGCGAGGCGCGCCCGACGATGGCGGCGACCGCGCCGCGGATCATCACGGTGCAGATCAACCCGGAAAAAATCGGCGCGGTGATCGGGCCGGGCGGCAAGATGATTTGCTCGATCATCGAGGAGTCGGGCGCGCAGATCGATGTCGAGGACGATGGCCGGATTTTCATCACCACGGCCGACGCCAAGGGCGCGCAGATCGCCCAGGCGCGCATCGAGGGCCTGACCCGCGAGATCAAGCTGGACGAGGAGTTTGTGGGCAAGGTGGTGCGGATCATGCCGTTTGGCGCGTTCGTCAACCTGATCCCCAACAAGGACGGCATGCTGCACGTCTCGGAGATCGCCGAGGGGCGCGTCGAGAACGTTGAGGACGTGCTGAAAATCGGCGACGAGGTGCGGGTCAAAGTGATCGGCATCGAGCCAGGCACCGGCAAAATCTCGCTGTCGCGGCGGGCGATCCTGACCGGCGAAAGCGCCGAGCAGCGCCGGGCCTCGGGCGGCGCGCCGCGGGGCGGCGGTGGCGGCGGCGGCCGTGATGGCGGCGGCCGCGGCGGCTTCGGTGGCGGCGACCGCGGGCGCGACGGCGGCGGTGGCGGCCGTGGCGGCTTCGGCGGTGGCAACGGCGGCAACGGCGGCGGCGGTGGCTTCGGCGGCAACCGCGACGGCGGCAATGCTGGCGGTGGCGGCTTCGCTGGCAACCGTGACGGCGGCGGCGGCTTCGGCGGCAACCGCGACGGCGGCGGTGGCGGCAACCGCGATGGCGGCGATACGGGCGGCAGCGGCGGCAACCGTGGCATGGGGCCACGGCGCAGCGAGTAGCTCCGTCCACTTAACATAGCACACCGCCTGGCAGCAATGCCAGGCGGTGTGCTATTGTCCGGCTAGGACAAGCTAGATCGAGCGCGGCTGCTCGGCGGGCGCGGCGGCAAGCTCAGCCTCAGGCGCGGCCGACGGCGCGGCCAGTGACTCGCTGACGCTCGGCGCAATCTCGGGGTCGTCGGCGAACTGATCAATGGCCAGGCGGCGCGTCTGGGCGGCCACATAGGCGTAGCCCAGCAGCCCCAGCACAATAATGCCGAGCACCACGCCGCCCGAGCGTGAAAACCAGATCGACACCGCCGCGATTGGTCGCAGCAGGTGATTGAACAGGTTCACAGCAATCATCCCCATCGTCACGAGCAGCATAAAAATCCATAGCGCCAGCGTCTGGTAGCCCAGCCGTCGCGGCTCGATCCGCAGCCGCGGCATCAGCCCCTGAAAAAAAATCACGGCGGCCAGCAGACAGATGATCAGTGCCACCAGGTAGTCGAGGACATAGGCCAGCAGCGACGGAAAATGGCTGGCGTTGACCCACCGCGCCAGCGCCAGTGCGGCGCGCTGTAGCTCATCGCGGGCCATGAGGTTGCTGAGCGAGGCGCAGGCGATCCAGATGCTGGCCAGCTCGACCATGCCTACAAAGCCGGCCAGCAGATCGGCCAGCACCCGCTCGCGCGAGGTCAGGCTGTTCTGAATCGTGCGGGTATCGTCGTCGGCAGTTTTGCGATTGAGCCGCCGCAGCACCAGCGGCAGCGCCAGCGCCAGCAGCGTGGTCAGGACTAGATGGAGCGAGATCGTGGGCAGCTTGATGCTCTCCAGCGCCTTCGGGCCGACAAAGTAGCCGACGGCCAGCAGGATCGCCATGTAGATCGAAATCCCGGCGAACTGCGCGCTGAGAAAGCGGGCTGGCGAGATGCGAAACAGGCCACAGGCGATCACGGTGATGATCCGCACGCCGGGAATTCGTGCGGCCGACCATGATGCCCAGAATCCCGCGGCGCTGAAGCCAGGCGTCGGTTTTTTCCAACTTGGCGGCGTCGAGGTGGACATAGTGGCCGAAGCGGTCCACCAGCCGCCGGCCGCCGCGCCGCGATACATAGTACAAAATTGTCGCCCCGCTATTGATCGCCACAATCATGATGGCGATAAACAGCAGCGGCGCGTGATGCGTGCGGAGACGATAGCCCGCGTACAGCAGCGCAACATCCGCCGGAATCGGCATCGGCACGCCTAAATCCTCCAAAAACAGGATCAGCAGGATCGCGAGATCGCCATACCGCTGTAGAAAATCGGGCATATCCTCGTCCTTCTGGCAGTGCGTGTGCCGCCACTGTACCACTTGCGGCGGGTGGCGGAAGCGAGTACACTAGCTCGCCGTATGCCATTTGCTGCTCATCCAACTGTCTCGGTGGTGATTGTATCCTACAACACCCACACCTTGTTACGCGCCGCGTTACAATCGGTGGCGGACTGTGGGCTGCCGGTGGCCGCCGTGGTCGTGGACAACGCCTCCCACGATGGCAGCGCCGACCTGGTGGCCCACGAGTTCCCAGCCGCTGCGCTGATCCGCAACGCCGCCAACCGGGGCTTTGCGGCCGCGACCAATCAGGGCCTGGCGCTGGCTGAGGAGTCGGGCGCGCCCTACGTCCTCCTCCTCAACCCCGACGCTCAGCTGCTATCCGGCGCGCTTGAGACGCTGGTTGAGTTTCTGGAGCAGCACCCGCGGGTTGGCTGCGTCGGCCCGCGCCTGCTGTTCCCCGACGGCCGCTTTCAGGAGGCCGCCTGGCGCTTCCCGACGCTGCTGATGACGCTGTTCGATCTGTTCCCGCCGCGCGGCCCGCTGATCGGGCGGCTGACGACCTCGCCGCTCAATGGCCGCTACCGCGCCGAGCGGGGCGGCGCGCCGTTTCCCATTGATCACCCGCTGGGCGCGGCGATGCTGATCCGGGCCACGACGCTGCGCGCGGTCGGGCGGCTGGACGAGGGCTACTGGCTGTATGTCGAGGAGGTCGACTGGTGCCGGCGGGCCAGGCTAGCCGGCTGGGCGATCTGGCAGGTGCCGGCGGCCCAGGTGATCCACGTCGGCGGCGCCAGCGCCCAGCAGTTTCGCGGCCGCAGCTTTGTGGCGCTACAGCGCAGCCGGCTGCGGTTTTGGGCCAAGTTCGAGCCGCCTGCGACCGTGCGAGCGCAGCGTGGGCTGCTGCGGCTGGGCATGGTCTGGGCCACGCTGCAAACCTGGCGAGCCTGGCGGCGCGGCGCCATCAGCCGCGACGAGCTACAGCGCCGCCTGATCGCCTACGGCATTGTCGCCCGCCTCTAGCGCCGCCCGAGTCGCCGGCCGGCAGTGCTATACTTCCGGTTTGTTAGCCGAGATCGAGCCATGCCGATACTGCATATTGTGATCCTGAACTACAACCGCGCCGACCTGCTGCGGGCCTGCCTCGAACTCGCTGCTGGCCGCGACGCCGCGCCATCCGCAGCGCATCTGGGTGGTGGACAATGCCTCCAGCGACGACACCGTGGCGATGATGCGCCGCGATTTTCCAGCGCTTGACCTGGTGGTCAGCGATCGCAATGGCGGCTTCGCCCACGGCAATAACCTGGTGCTGCACCGTTTGATCGCTGACCGGACGCTGCTCGGCGACAATGATTATGTCATGCTGCTCAACAACGACACCGAGGTGCCGCCGGGCGCGCTCGATGCGCTCGTTGACTTCATAGAGCGCGAGCCGACCGTCGGCGCCGTCGGCCCCGAGGTTGTGCTGCCCGACGGCTCGCTCGATCTGGCCTGCCGCCGCTCGTTTCCGACGCCGGCAGTGGCCTTCTACCGCATGACCGGGCTGGCGCGGCTGTTCCCCGACTTGCCGCGCTTTGGCCGGTATAATCTGCTGTTTCTGCCGCGGGATGCCCAGGCCGACGTGGACGCGCTGGTCGGCGCCGCAATGGTCCTGCGCGCGAGCGTGCTGCGCGAGGTCGGGCCGCTGGATGAGACCTTTTTTATGTACGGCGAGGACCTCGACTGGTGCTTTCGGATCAAAAGCTACGGCTGGCGGATCGTCTACCAGCCGGCGGCGGTCGTCTATCACCACAAGCGGGCCAGCAGCACGCGGCGGGCGATCCCGTCGATCCGGGCATTCTATGACGCGATGCGGATTTTTCACCGCAAGCACTACGCCGCCCAGACCGTCGCACCGCTGAACTGGCTGATCGAGGCTGGCATCACCGGCAAGGAGCTGTGGGCGCTTGGGCGCAACCTGGCCCGGCCGGCGGCGCGGCGGCAGGTGCGCTGATGAGACTTCACCCACGGGCCATCATCACGCTGACGCTGATTCTCAGCGATAGCCTGGGCGTGAACCTGGGCTTCATTGGCAGCTACGCACTGCTCTACAGCAGCCAGATCGCCGGAGTCTTTCAGCGGCCAGGGCCGCGCCGAATCGCGGCGTTTCTGGCGGTCTTCAACCTGGTGTGCGGCGTAATTTTTATCGCCTATCGCCTCTACACCGTCAAGCGGGCGGCCTCGCGCTTCGACGAGGCGTATAAAGTGTTTGTGGCGACCATGCTGGCGACGCTGGTTGCGAGCATGGTGGCGACGCTGTTTCACCTGCCGTTCACGACCTGGAATCTGATCAGCAGCTGGCTCGGCAGCACGGTGGTGGTGATTGTGCTGCGTAATATTCATCGCTCGGCGGTCTACCAGGCGCGGGTGCGCGGCTTCGACCGGGCGCGCGCAGTGATCGTCGGCACCGGCGACATCGCTACGATGATCGCCAACGTGATCGGCCAGGCGCCGCACCTCGGCTACGATCTGCAAGGCTTTGTCTCCGATGAGCACGCCGTCGGGACCGTGCTGGCCGGGGCGCCGGTGCTGGGCCGGCAGGACGATCTGCGGCGGGTCGTGCGGCACTACGATGTCCAGGAGGTGCTGATCGCGATCTGGGCATGCCCTCGCAGCAGGTCGTCGGGTTTGTCGCGGCCTGCCAGGACGAGCCGGTGTCGATCAAAGTCTACCCCGACACGTTCCAGATCATCACCAACAACGAGGTCAGCCTGGGCGACCTGGAAGGGCTGCCGCTCCTCAGCGTCAAGTCCACGCCGCTCGACCAGGGCTTTAACCGCTTCCTGAAGCGCAGCCTCGATCTCGTCGGCTCCAGCCTGGGCCTGATCTTCCTGTCGCCGCTGATGCTGACAATCAGCGCGCTGATCTGGCTGGAGGACCGCGGCAGCGTGTTTTTTGTCCAGGATCGGGTCGGCGTCAACGGCCAGTCGTTCCCGACGCTGAAATTTCGCTCGATGCGGGTGACGGCCGAGGCCGGCGGCCCCGGCTGGACCACGCCCAACGACGCGCGCAAAACCCGCATCGGCGCCTTTATTCGCCGCTACTCGCTCGACGAGCTGCCGCAGCTGATCAACGTCCTGCTTGGCGAGATGAGCCTGGTCGGGCCGCGCCCCGAGCAGCCGCACTTTGTCGAGCAGTTCAGCGCCCGCATCCCGCGGTATATGAGCCGCCACAAGCAGAAGGCCGGCCTGACCGGCTGGGCGCAGGTCAACGGGCTGCGGGGCGACACCTCAATCGAGGAGCGCACGCGCTACGACCTGTACTATGTCGAGAACTGGTCGCTCTTGTTTGACATCAAGATTATTGTCCGCACCGTTGTGACGCTGTTTCAGCGCGGCAACAACGCCTACTAGCCGCGACAAGGGAGAACACTTTGAAACTCGCCGACTTGACCATCGCCACGGCGCACGAGCTTTTGACCAGCCGATCCATCAGCGCGGTTGACCTGTGTGAGGCCGCGCTGGCGCGCATCGCCGCGGTTGAGCCGCAGGTCCACGCCTTCCTGCACCTCAATGCTGACGCGGCGCTGGCGCAGGCCGCCGCCGCCGACGCGCGGATCGCCGCCGGCACCGCCCAGCCGCTGACCGGGATTCCGCTGGCGATCAAAGATGTCCTCTGCACCGCCGACGCGCCGACGACCTGCGGCGCCCGCATGCTGGAAACCTGGCAGCCGCCCTACGACGCGACCGCCGTGGCGCGGCTGCGGGCCGCCGGCGCGGTGCTGGTCGGCAAGACCAACATGGACGAGTTCGCGATGGGCTCGTCGACCGAGAACAGCGCCTTTCAGAAGACCGACGCAATCCCTGGGACACCGACGCGCGTGCCGGGCGGCTCGTCGGGCGGCTCGGCGGCGGCGGTGGCGGCCGGCGAAGTGCTGGGCGCGCTCGGCACCGACACCGGCGGCTCGATTCGGCAGCCGGCCGCGCTCTGCGGCGTGGCCGGCTTCAAGCCGACCTACGGCCGGGTCTCGCGCTACGGCGTGGTCGCGTTCGCCTCGTCGCTGGATCAGGTCGGGCCGTTTGCCGCAACCGCCCACGACTGCGCGCTGCTGCTGGAGGCCATCGCGGGCGCCGACCCGCACGACGGCACCGCCGCGAACCTGCCAGTGCCGCACTACGCCGCGCAGCTCAGCGGCGATGTGCGCGGCCTGCGCATTGGCGTGCCGCAGGAATATTTTGTTGATGGCATGGAGGCCGGCGTGGCCGAGCTGGTCAACGCCGCCATCGCGCGGCTGGGCGAGCTGGGCGCCGAGGTCGTGCCGGTCTCGCTGCCGTTCACCAAGTACGCGCTGCCGGTCTACTACATCATCGCCCCGGCCGAGGCCAGCGCCAACCTGGCGCGCTTCAACGGCGTGCGCTACGGCCTCCACATCGACGGCACCGACGGCTGGGACGAGATGGAGCGCACCCGCGCCGCCGGCTTCGGCCCCGAGGTGCGCCGCCGCATCATGCTCGGCACCTACGCGCTGTCATCGGGCTACTACGACGCCTACTATCGCCGCGCGCAGCAGGTGCGGACGCTGATCCGCCAGGATTTTCAGCGCGCCTTTGAGCAGGTCGATGTGCTCGTCGCCGGCACGTCGCCGACCGTCGCCTTCCCGATCGGCGACAAGACCGACGATCCGCTGGCGATGTACCTGAGCGACGTGCTGACGCTGCCGGCCAGCCTGGCCGGGCTGCCGGGGCTGGCGCTGAGCTGCGGCTTCCACAGCGAGCTGCCGGTCGGACTGCAGATTATTGGCAAGCCGTTTGACGAGACCACCGTGCTGCGCGTCGCCGACGCCTACCAGCGCGCGACCAACTGGCACACCCTCCAGCCGGCGCTGTAGGCGGCGAAGTTTTCAGTTTTCAGTCGTCAGTTTTCAGGAAGTGTGAACTGTGAGCGGGGCTGAGGTTTTCAGTTCGGGTGCCCTCTGGGCGTCATCAGTTTTTAGGAAGACGAACCATGAGCGCAGCAGACTTTGATCACAGTGCCCGCTACGCCGATGCAACGGCGCATCTCGGCGCGGTCGACCCAGTGCTAGCGAAGATTATCAGCAATGTCGGCCCCTGCACGCTCCAGCCCGAGAGCCACGGCTTCATGACGCTGGTCGACGCGATTGTGTCGCAGCAGATTTCGCTGAAGGCGGCGGCGGCGATTATGGCGCGCGTCGTCGCCGCCGTGGCGCCGCTGACCCCGGCGAACCTCCTGGCGCAGCCGCCGGAGACGCTGCGGGCGCTGGGGCTGTCGGGCCAGAAGGCGCGCTACCTGCTTGACCTGGCCGCCCATGTGGACGACGGCCGCATCGATCTGGCGACGCTGCCAGAGCTAGACGACGAGGCGATCATCGCGCAGCTGCTGCCGGTCAAGGGCATTGGCCGCTGGACCGCCGAGATGTACCTGATCTTTGCGCTGGGCCGCCCCGACGTGCTGCCGGTTGACGACCTGGGCCTGCGGCAGGGCGTGCAGCGCGCCTACGGCCACCCCGCGCTGCTCGGCCGCGCCGAGCTTGCTGCGCTGGCCGCGCCGTGGCGGCCGTACCGCTCGGTCGCCACCTGGTATCTGTGGCAGAGCCTGAAGCTCGCGCGGCCATAATTCGCCAAACTGCCATCTTGACACCGCTACGTAACGCTGTATACTTGCCACATGGAGCAGCACTACAGCATTCGTGAGCTAGCCGCCGCGGCCGAGGTCAGCGTGCGGACAGTCCGCTTCTACACCGCCGAGGGCCTGCTGCCGCCGCCCAGCACGCAGGGTCGGTTTGCGGCGTATGACCAGACTCATCTTCAGCGATTGCGGCTGATCGTGCGCTTGAAAGCGGCGTATTTGCCACTCGGCGAGATCAAAAACCGGCTGGCCGCGCTACCCGACGATGCGGCACCGCCCGACGAGCCGCTCGACAGCGCCGTCGACTATCTGGAGCGCATCCTCCGCGAGCAGCGCGCGGGCTACGCGAGTGCGCCGCCGCCAGCGCCACCCATGTCGCCCGCCGCGCCGCCAGGCGCACCACCGCGCCCGGCGCCCGCGCCGCCCAGCAGCGCGCGGCCCAGCGCCCCAGCGCCGCCGATCCCAGCGATAGACGCCGCCGATGCACCGCCAGCGCCGTCCACCTGGCAGCGCATCGCCCTCGCCGACGGCGTTGAGCTGCACCTTCGCGCGCCGCAGCCCCCCGAGCTTCAACCCACCATTGCCGCGCTGCTCGCGGCGGCCCGCGAGCTGTTCAGCTAACGGAGGCCACCATGTCAGACCCCATGCTATCCGTCGGCAGCGATCAGCGCGAGGTCGCGCTGGAGCATCCCGGCCAGCGCATCCTGGAGTGGACGATCACCGTCCCGGCCGCCACCGCCGCGCGGGCGCCGCTCAACCTGGCGCTGATATTGGACCGCAGCGGCTCGATGAGCGGCGACAAGCTGCGCTACGTCCAGCAGGCCGCCACCTACCTGATCGACCAGCTCGCCAGCACCGACCAGCTAGCCGTCGTCGCCTACGACGATCAGATCACCGTCCTCAGCGGCAGCACCGCACTCGGCGAAGCGCAGCGCCGCGACCTCAAGGCGCGCATCAACGCCCTGCAGCCCGGCGGCTGGACCAATCTGTCGGGCGGCTGGCTCCAGGGCTGCCACGAGATCGCCAGCGCCCAGCGGCCCGAGGGCATCACCCGCGCGCTGCTCCTCACCGACGGCCTGGCCAACCAGGGCATCACCGACATCGAGGCGCTCATCGATCATGCCCGGCAGCTGCGGCGGCGCGGCATCACGACCTCAACGTTTGGCGTGGGCCTCGACTTCAACGAGCAGCTGCTCGGCGCGCTGGCCGAGCAGGGCGGCGGGCATTTTTTCTACATCGAGCGGCCGCAGCAGATCCCCGAGGTCTTTCGGCAAGAGCTAGGCGAGCTGCTGACGATCGTGGCGCGCGAGGCGTTTGTCACGGTTGAGACACCGGCCGGCGTGCGCTTGGAGCTGCTCGGCGACCTCCCGCACGAGCAGACCGGCACAAAGCTGCGAGTGCTGCTGGGCGACCTCGGCGGTGGCGAGACACGCCGCATCTACACGCGCGCCCTGCTGCCGGCGGGCACGCTCGGCACCCAGCTGGCCATCCGTGGCGAGCTAGGCTACGCGCCGCTGAGCGGCGGCACCGCCACGGCCAGCGCGGTCAGCACCCTGCTCTACGCCGCTGACGGCGACGTGCAGCGCCAGCCCGCCGACGCCGCGCTGCTGGCCCGCGCCAGCGAGGTTGAGCTGGCGGCCGCCACCGCTCGCGCCCTGAAGCTGGAGCGCGCCGGCCAGCGCAGCGCAGCCCAAACGCTGATGAATCAAACGCTGGCGGCGCAGGCGCCGCATATGCCGGCGCCGGCGGCGGCCGCCTACCAAAATCTCACCGACCAGATGGGCCAGGGGCTGAGCGAGGAGCTGCGCAAGTCCAACCACTTCGCGGCCTACAAAAAGCGCAACAGCCGCGATTAGCACACACAGCCGCCGCCCTCACCCGAGGACGGCGGCACGGCAAAGCTACGCTGGCAGTGCTAGACTTCGAGCGCTTTGGTCGGCTGGCGGTAGGCGCTAAACTGGCTCAGCAGCTGAATCGGCAGCTTGCCACTGAGGTTCACCCCCTCGGTGACGTACTCCTCAGTTTCCAGGGTGCCGTACTGCCGCCACAGCGCCACCAGGTCGCTCCGCGAGTAGGGCAGCAGCACCTGGAGGTCGGTCATCTGGCCAGCCAGCGCCGCCTCGATCTGGTTGCGCAGCATCGTCAGGCCCCAGCCCGCCGCCGCCGACACCGGAATATGATCGGCCGGCAAGCTCATCTCGGCCGCGAGACTGCGATTCTCCTCGTGGGTGACGCCTTCCATCTGGTCGATCTTGTTCAGCACCGTCAGCATTGGCGTCTCATCCAGATTGAGATCGGCCAGCGTCTCGATCACGGTGTTGGACTGCTCCTCGGCATTGGGGTGGGTGATGTCGACCACATGCAGCAGCAGATCAGCCTCAGCGATCTCCTCCAGGGTGGCGCGGAAGGCCGCGACCAGCGAGGTGGGCAGGCGCTGAATAAAGCCCACCGTGTCGGTCAAAAGAATCGCCCGGCCGCTCGGGAGCACAATCTGGCGGGTGGTCGGATCGAGGGTCGCAAACAGCTGGTTCTCGGCCTTGACATCGGCGCCCGAGAGCGCGTTCAGCAGCGTGGACTTGCCGGCGTTGGTGTAGCCGACCAGCGACACCACCGGAATGCCGCTCTTGCGCCGGCGCTCGCGGTAGCGCTCGCGGTGCTCGCGCACCTCCTCCAGCTCGGGTCTTGAGCAGTGCGATCCGCCGGCCGGCGAGGCGCCGGTCGGTCTCAAGCTGCGTCTCGCCAGGGCCGCGCACGCCGATGGCGCCGCCGCCGACGCTCGCCGCCGTCTGCCGCGAAAGGTGGCCCCACTGGCCGCGCAGCCGCGGCAGCAGGTACTGGTGCTGGGCTAGCTCAACCTGCAGGCGACCCTCGCGGGTGGCGGCGTGCTGGGCAAAGATGTCCAGGATCAGCTGGGTGCGATCAATGACACGAGTTTGGAGGTCCTCCTCCAGATTACGGGTCTGCGAGCCGGTCAGCTCATCGTCAAATACGACCACATCGTAGGCCAGCTCGCCTTTGAGGTCACGAATCTCTTGGACTTTGCCGGGGCCAATGTAGTGCTTGGGAAACGGCGTGGTCAGCTTCTGGGCGACCGAGCCAATCACTTCTAGCCCAGCCGTGTCCGCCAGGCGACTCAGCTCATCAAGCGAGTCCTCAACGCTCCACGGGCTATGCTCACGAAAAATTTCGGCGCCCACCAGCAGTGCCCGCAGGCGAGTCGGCGCCGTATTGTAGCCGGCCGCCTTACGAGACTTTTCAGGTAATTGCTGTTCCATAACGCTCAACCTCGCTGGATAATCGGGTATTCTAGCACACGGATGGCCGAAATGACCCGCACGGTTAATCAAAAAAGCCGCCGGCACGCCCGGCAGCTCCCAGCGCTCGCGCACTTATTCGTCGCTGTAGCGCTCCTCTTTCCAGGGGTCGGCATGATTATTATAGCCGTAGCGCTCCCAGAAGCCCAGCTTATCAACCGCCAAAAACTCCAGGCCGCGCAGCCACTTGGCCGACTTCCAAAAATATTTGTGCGGGACCAGCAGCCGCAGCGGAAAGCCATGCTCGGGGTCCAGCTCCTGGCCGTCAAATTTATAGGCCAGCAGGGCATGATCATCCTGGAGAACTTCGAGCGGCACGTTGGCGGTAAAGCCCTGCTCGCAGTGGGCCAGCACAAAGGCGGCGCTGGGGGTCAGCGGCGGCAGCAGGCCCAAAAAGTCGCGGAAGCGCACGCCCTGCCAGGTGGTATCCAGCTTCGACCAACGGGTGACGCAGTGAATATCGGTGGTGATCGTGACTGTCGGCAGCGCACGGAACTCAGCAAACGAAAACCGTCGCTCGGCCTCGATCTCGCCCCAGACTCGCAGAATCCCAGCTCTGCTCCAGGGCCGGATAGCTGGGCACCGAGCCGTAGTGCAGCACCGGGAACTTTTCGGTGACGTACTGGCCGGGCGGCACGCGGTCGGCGGCATCGGGCGGAGTGCGATCATGCTTCTGCTTAAAGCGCTCAAACATTGCTGGCCTCCTGGGGGTTGCACATCATAGGTAGGAAGGATATTACCACTTTTTAACGATTTATCAGGTCACTGTGAGGCGTGTAGCGCTGATAGTATAGGACTATCGGGCCTGGCTACAATCGGTGCCGTCCTCAATACTTACACCGTCGTAGGTCAGCGGCGCGCGAGCCACAAGCGGCCACAGCGGCCTCGGTGCTGACACGCTCAGCCAGGTAGCGGGCGTTTGCTACAATAGCTCGAACTGTGCGACACTTACACTATTCCATCACCCTCGGCAACGGGTCATCGGACGTGTTGCTAGCAAGGATTGTGCATGCGCTACCAGTCAGCCCGCCACGTGTCCCGTTGGCTCACAGTCGTTGTTTGTATCGGCTCCCTCAGCTGGTGGGCCATTGCCAAAACCCAGGCCCAGGTTATCGACCTGCCGCTGGGCAAACCCAGTGCGGCCGGCAGCCCCAGCCAGCCGAAGTCAGTGGCGACGGCCAAGCCCACCCCGCAGCCCCTCACGGTCCCCGTAGCGGGCACGCCCAAGCCCACGCCGCAGCCCGCCACCTGTCCCAGCGGCCAAGTACAGCAAGTGCTATTTTTTGACAACCTGGAAAGCGGCACTGGCAACTGGACCACGGTCGGCAGCATTGGCACCACGACCTGGACACAGATTATCACGAACTCGAATAGCCCAACCCACTCCTGGTTTGCCACCGATCTGGCGACTGTCAGCGATCAGCGGCTAACGACGATCAGCCCCATTGCGATCCCGGCCGGCGCGACCGGCGCCGAGCTGTCGTTCTACCATCACTACAACGTGGAAAATGGCTACGATGGCGGCATTGTTGAGTACAGCACCGACGGCATCACCTTCACCGATGCCCGGAGCCTGATCACCCAGAATGGCTACACCGGCACGATCGATGGCGCCTCGGGCAATCCGCTCGGTGCGGCAGGGTCACGCCAGGTATTCACCGGGACCAGCGCCGGCGCGCCCAGCTATATCCTGACCACCGTGAACCTCTCGGGCTTCACGGGGCAGTCGGTGTTTATTCGCTTCCGGCTCGGCACCGACAACTCCGTCGGGGTTGAGGGCTGGTATCTAGATGATGTGCGGGTCGCGGGCTGCTTCGTCCCGACCGCCACGAATACCAGCACGCCGACCAATACCGCCACAAATACCAGCACCGCCACCAGCACGCCCACGAATACGGCCACCCCAACCAACACCCCAACCAACACACCGACCCGCACCAACACGCCCACCAGCACCAGCACCCCAACGAATACCAGCACGCCGACCAACACGGCAACGCCCAGCAATACGCCGACCAGCACCAACACGCCGACGCCCAGCAACACGCCAACCAACACCAGCACGCCGACCAACACACCGACCCCCACCAACACCCCAACGGCCAGCAACACGCCGACCCGCACTAACACCCCAACGGCGAGCAACACGCCGACAGCCAGCAACACGCCGACCAACACGCCGACGGCGACCAACACGCCGACGGCGACCAACACGCCGACCCGCACCAACACGCCGACAGCCAGCAACACGCCGACCCGCACCAACACGCCGACCAACACGCCGACGGCGACCAACACGCCGACCCGCACCAACACGCCGACCCGCACCAACACGCCGACCCGCACCGCGACCACTGCGCCCACGAGTACGCCGACCAACACGGCGGTCCCAACGGCCACCAGCACAGCCGTCCCGCCGCCCGCGCTGATCTACCTACCACTCGTGGTACTCCAGGGTACTCCTGACCTGGTAACGACCTTTAGCCTCGCGCCGAGCAAATCCAGCTACACCGCCGGCGAGCCGGTGCTGATCACGGTGCAGGTGACCAACCAGGGCAGTGCCCCTGCCAGCGAGTTCTGGGTTGACCTATATATCAACCCGTCGTCGCCGCCGACCGCGCCCAACCAAACCTGGCCCAGCCGCTGCACGCAAAACCCCTGCTTCGGGATTGCCTGGGCGGTGACGCGCCTGCTACAGCCGGGCGAGACGATCACGCTGACCTCAACCGCCGATAGCTACTCAATTCCCAACACCAACTGGCTGGGCTGGCTGCCGAGCGGCACCACCGACCTCTATGTGTTCGCCGACAGCCTGGGCAGCGATGTGATCGGCGCCGTGCCTGAGCGCAACGAAGCCAACAATCGCGCCGAGCTGCACGGCCTGACAGTCACTGGGCAAAACCCCGCCGTCGCGCCTGGCCGACCTATTGCTAGTACCCGTCGCTAGATGGTATAGTTGCGGGGTAGCCAGCGCGGCTGCCCCGCCAAGGAGTGCACTACTATGCGCCGTCGAATTATCACCCTCGTTGTTTGCGGCATGCTGGCGCTGGCCGGCATTGTCACCTTCAGCCTGCTGCCCGGCAGCTACGCCCGCCCGCGGCCCGGCGCGCTGCCACCGCGCACGCCGATCGCCGCAACGCAGACGCCGGTCCCTGAGGCGCCCGCTGCGCCCGCGGCACCCGCCGAGCAGTCGCTGCCGCCTGAGCCGACCGCCACGCCGGTGCTGCGGATTGATTTCGAACCGACCGTCGTCTCCGAAGCCCGCTAGTCGTCGGCCGGCAGCGCCGCAGGGGGTAAAGCCCTGCGGCGCTGCTGCTATTTAACCTGGTATGCTGTCCATGAAAGCTAGCGAAGGGATGTGGGATGGATGTACGAACCACCAAGCGCTTTGAGTTTTCGGCCGCCCACCGCTACTGGAACCCGGCCTGGAGCGACGAGCAGAACCTGGCAGTGTTTGGCAAATGCACCAATCCGCATGGCCACGGCCATAATTATGTCCTGGAGGTGACGGCGGCCGGCCCGGTTGATCCGGTGACAGGCATGGTGATCAACGTCGTTGACCTCAAGCGGATCGTCGGCGTCGTCCTGGAGGGCTTTGACCACAAGCATCTCAACGCCGACACGCCCTACTTCGCCACGACACAGCCAACCACTGAAAATATTGTCCAGGTGCTCTGGCATCTGATCGCCCCGCAGCTCCCGGCTCCTGTGCGGCTCCATCGGCTGCGCCTGCACGAGACCGCCACGATCTTTGCCGACTTCTACGGCGATGCCACCGCCAGCTTTAGCCGCGCCTACGCCTTCTCGGCGGCCCACCGCCTGGCCAGCACCGCGCTGAGCGCCGCGGATAACCAGGCATTGTATGGCAAATGCACCAACCTCAACGGCCACGGCCACGATTATCGCTTCGAGGTCACGGTCAGCGGCCCGGTCGATCCCACGACTGGCATGGTGATCAACCTGGCCGACCTGGACCGCGCCGTGCAGCCGCTCCTTGATGAGCTAGACCACACCCACCTTGACGAGCAGCAGCCAGCCTTTCGGGATCATCCATCCACCGGCGAGCATGTCGTGATATTTTTGTGGGAGCGGCTACAGGCGGCGCTGGGCGCTCAGCTGCGCTGGATCAAGCTGTGGGAAACCGCCAACAACGTTTTTGAATATGGAGTGGCCGAGCCATGATTTTTGACTCTGACAGCGCCGCGCCGGGAGGGATTGCGCCCGGCATCGGCAAAATTGAGCGGCTGGCCTTCGAGTCCAGCCCGGCCATTGAGGCCGCGGTCCAGACTATTCTGACCGAGATCGGCGAGGACCCTGCGCGCGAGGGGCTGCTGGCCACGCCCAGCCGCGTCGCCAAAGCCTTCGCCGAGCTGACCGCGGGCTACCGCGTTGACCCGGCGGCGCTGCTCAACGACGCAATCTTCACCGAGCACTACGACGAGGTCGTGCTGGTCCGCGACATTCAGTTCTATAGCCTGTGCGAGCATCATATGCTGCCGTTCTACGGCCAGGCGCACGTCGGCTACATTCCCAACGGCAAAATTATTGGCCTGTCGAAAATCCCGCGGATCGTTGATATGTTCGCCCGCCGCCTGCAGGTTCAAGAGCGGATGACTGCCCAGATCGCCGACTTTTTGCAGGCCGCGATTGGCCCGGCCGGCGTCGCGGTGGTGGCCGAGGGCGTGCATATGTGCGCGATGATGCGCGGCGTGCGCAAAGAGAATGTCAGCATGGTGACCAGCGCGATGCGCGGCGCCTTTCAGTCCGACGCCCGGACCCGCGGCGAGTTTATGAGCTTTGTCAATCATGGACGCAAGCATGGCTAAGGTCGTGGTTGTCACCGGCGCGAGCCAGGGCATTGGGCAGGCGATTGCCGCGGCCTTCGCGGCGGACGGCGCCCATGTGGTCATTGCGGCGCGCGGCGCGGCCACGCTCCACGCCGCGGCCGCCACGATCCGCGGCGGCGGCGGCGCTGTCACTGCCGTACCCTGCGATGTCACCGCCGAATCCGAGGTCGCCGCGCTGGTCGCGGCCGCCGCTGCAATTACCGGGCAGCTCGATGTGGTCGTGGCCAACGCCGGCGTCGCGCGCGTCCAGCCGTTCCACGAGCAGTCGCTGGCCGACTGGGATACCACGCTGGCAGCGACGCTGACCGGCACGTTTTTGCTGTTCAAGCACGCCGCTCCGCACCTGATCGCCGGCAGCCACCTGTTCACGATTGGCTCAGTCGCTAGCCGCACGGCGTTTCCCAACTGGGCGGCGTACTCGGCGGCCAAGTGGGGCCTGCTGGGCTTCACCAACGCCGTCCGCGAGGAGCTGCGGCCGCGCGGCGTGCGAGTTACCGCGGTGCTGCCCGGCGCGGTCAACACGGCGCTCTGGGACACGATCCCCGGCACCTGGGATCGCACCCACATGCTACAGCCGGCCGATGTCGCCCGCGCCGTCACGCAGGCTGCCGCCGAGCCGGCCCACATCAGCATCGATGAGATTGTGCTCGGCTCGCAGCGCGGGGCGCTATGAGCCGGCCGCACGGGCCGAGCACGCCGTTCGAAACCTGCTTTGATGCGCAGCCGGCGGGCGCGGCGCTGCCCGCCGATTTTCGGCGCATCTACGGCGCCTGGCCGCTGCCGGCCCGCGCCGGGCGCCCGCTGGTCTACGCCAACTTCGTTACCTCGCGCGATGGCCGCGTCTCGTTCAACACGCCCGGACACATGGGCGGTGGCGATATTAGCCGGCGCAGCGAGCATGACCAGTGGCTGATGGGCCTGCTGCGCGCCCGCGCCGACGCCGTGCTGGTCGGCGCGACCTCGCTGGCGGCGGCCGGCAAGCATGTGTGGACTGCGGCAGCAATTGCGCCGGCCGACGCGGGCGCCTGGGCGGCCCTGCGCGCCCACGAGGGCCGCCCGCCAACGCCGCTCCAGGTGGTGATCACCAGGAGCGGCGCTGTGACCGCGGCCGACGCGCCGATCTTTCGCACGCCGGGGCTGCGGGTGCTGCTGGCCACGACCATTGCCGGCGCCGCGCAGGCGCGGCCACTGCTGGACCGCCACCCGCACGTTGAGCTGTACGCCCCGGCGGCCACCCTGGAGCTGCCCCGGCTGCTCGCCGACCTGGCGCGGGACTACGAGGTACGCACGCTGTTATGTGAAGCTGGGCCGCAGGTCTACGGCAGCCTACACGCCGCCCGCCTCGTGGACGATGAGTTTGTGACCCTCAGCCCAATCCTGGTGGGCAGCAGCGCCGACCAGCCGCGGCCCAGCCTGGTCGAGGGTGTGGCCTTCTCCCATGTCAGCCCGCCCCAAAGTCAGCTGCTGAGCGTGCATCGGGCGGGCGACTATCTATTTCTCCACTCGCGCTACCCCGCCGATTAGGACAAGGAGCTTACCGCGTGATTGGACAGCTGCTCGTTGGCATCGTGCTCGTCGTCACTGGCGCCGTCTTGCTGTGGGCCACCCATGACCGGCTGCGCCTGCTGTGGCGCGCTGATGAGCAGGGCAGCAGCCGGCGGCCGTGGCTGGCCGGCCTGCTTCAGCTGCTGCTCTCGACGCCGCTGGCCGCGGTGTGGGTCGCTGGCCTGCTGATTGGGCTGTTTGGCCTGGCGGTCATCGTTGTGAGCGTGGTCAACGGCGGGTCATCATCCTAGCCGTCGATGCCGTCCAGCGCACGCGCCAGGCGCACGTCGCGCTCCGACAATCCGCCCTCGTCGTGGGTGACGAGCGCGACGAGCACGCGGTTGTACAAAATCGTGAGGTCGGGGTGGTGGGCCTGGGCCTCGGCCAGAAAGGCGGCCCGGACCACCCAGGCAATCGCGGCCTGAAAGTCGGCGAACTGGTAGGTTTTGCGCAGCATATCGTCCACGGTCCAGCCGCTGAGATCGGTGATCTGCGCGGCGACGGCGGCGGCGGTCAGTGCGGGCATAGAAGCTCCTTTGCTTAGCGCAGCACGGCGCTGATCTCGTTGAGAAAGCAGGCAGCGCTGAGCTGCCAGGTCAGCAGCTCGGCGCGGGCGCGGCCGGCGGCGCCATAGGCGGCGCGGCGCGCGGGGTCATGGAGCAGCACTGCCAGCGCGCCGGCCAGCGCCGCGGGGTCGCCGGGCGCCACCAGGATGCCAGTCGTGCCGTGACCGATCAGCTCGGGCATGGCGGCAAGGTTGGTGCTGACGACCGGCAGCCCGGCGGCCATCGCCTCGACAAACACAATCCCAAAGCCCTCCTGCCATGACGGTAGACAAAACACGTCGGCGTGGGCGTACTCGCGGGCCAGCGCGGCAAACGGCAGATTGCGCAGCAGCGTCACGGTCGCGCCCAGATCATGCGCGGCGACCAGCTGGGCGATCCGGGCGTGCTCGGGGCCGTCGCCGACAATGCGCAGCTGCAGGCTCGGCAGGTGACGCCGCAGCTGCGCGGCCGCCGCCACGAGGTCGGCGACGTGCTTGCGTGGATACTGCCGCGCGACACACAGCACGGTCGGGCGCGCGTCGGTGCGGGGCGGCGCGGCGGCCAGCGCAGCATCCCAGCGCGCAAGGTCAAGACCCTCGGGGACGATGCCGATGCGGTCAATGGGCACGCCGTAGTGGCGGTGGACCGCATCGGCGCAGTACTGGCTGGTCGTCAGCACGCGGTCGGCGCGGCGGGCGTTCCAGCCCTCCAGCGCGGCCAGCCGCCGAAACAGCCAGCCGACCTGGCCGCGCTCGTGGCGGGCCTCCTCGGCGATCACGCCCTTGATACTGCAGACGTAGGGCGCGTTGGGCGCCAGGGCAAAGCCGCTGCCATCGATATCGAAGCCGACGACGAGATCATAGTGCTGGCGGCGCAGCGCCGGGATACACTCAAGGTTAAAGCGCAGCCGCCGCAGTGTGATCGGCCAACCGTCCGGCGCGGGCGCGACGCGCTCGACATGGTGGCCGAGCGCCTGGAGCGCCCCGCCCAGCCCGCCGATGGCGACGGCGGTGCCGCTGCCGGCGACGGCATCCTGGAACCACGAGTTCGACAAAGGCGATCCGCAGCCGGCGACGGTTGACAGTGGCGGCCGCGCCGCTCATGCCGCGCCCGTCAGCGTGATCGGGATCGCGGCGCCGGTGACGCCCGCCGCCTCGGCGCTGAGCAGCCAGCGGATTACGCTGGAGACGCGGCCCAGCGGCACGCGCTGGTTGGCGGGGACGCTGCCGCGGTTGGCCGGGGTATCGAGGGTGCCAGGCAGGATCGCGTTGGCGGTGATCGCAGTGTCCTGCAGCTCGTGGGCCAGCGTCTCGACCAACGTCAGGACGCCGCGCTTGGAGACATTGTAGGCCGCCAGCTGCGCGGGCGCCTGCAGCATCGCCGCCGAGCTGACCGCGATGATCCGCCCGGCGTTCGCGGCGCGCATCTGCGGCAGGGTGTGCTTGGTCATCAGCAGCAGCGTCGTCAGGTTCAGCGCCATCAGATTATTCCAGCTCATCAGGCTCATCTCGTGGACCGCGCCCATTGCAAAGCCGCCCGCCAGGTTGACCACGCCGTACACTGGTCCCTCGACCTCGCGCAGCGCCGCCTGCACCGAACCCTCGTCCAGCAGGTTGACCTCTAGGCCCTGCACGATGTCCATGCCCGGCTCGTGCTGTAGCGCATCCCACTCGGCGCGCACGTTGTAGGTCACGCTGACAGCGTAGTCAGCGGCCAGCAGCGCCGCGACGACCGCGCGGCCCAGGCCGCCGGTGCCGCCGGTCACAATCACTCGTTGGTTTGGCATATTCTTCCTCTATTACGCTGTGCAGCTCGGCTGCGCTAGGTTGGTGGCCGTGGCCGAAAGCCGACCGGCCGCATGAAGTGTGGCACCTCCGCAGCCGCCGTGCCAGCGCCGGGCATCCAGCCGTGGCTGCGCAGCGCGGCGAACAGCGCCGCCACCAGCGGCAGCGCGGCGGCGGTCGGCTCTAGGCGCAGGTGCGTCTGGTCGAGCGCGTAGCCCTGCAGCGTCAGGATCGCCAGATGCGTCCCGGCGTCGTCGGTCAGGCGGCAGCTTTCCATGCGCATGCCGTCAGGGATATTGCCGAGCCAGCTGGCGCGGACCGCGGCGGCCGCCCAGACCTCATCGGCGCAGGCCATGACGTGATCAATGGGCGCCAGCGCCACCCAGTCAAATGCGGTGTCATCCATCGTGGCCTCCCGTGCGCTGCCACAGCCAGCCGAGCGCGCGGACTTTGGCGCGCCAGCCGGACTTGTGGCCTAAAATCAGCAGCGCCTCCAGGGCGCGCACCAGGCCGGGCTGATAGGGAAACCACCACAGCCGCCGGCCCGGCGCCGTGCTAACGATCACTTTGGTGTCCACCAGCGCCTGCAAGCCCAGCGCGCCGTGGGTCCGGCCGATGCCGCTATCCTTGACGCCGCCCCACGGCAGCGTCGGCTCCAGAAAATATACCAGGCTGTCGTTGATCCAGACCATGCCGGTCTCGATCTCGCGGGCCAGCTGCCGGCCGGTGGCGGGGTCGCCGGTCCAAATGGTGGCGCCGAGGCCCAACGGCAGCGCGTTGGCGGCGCGAATCGCGGCGGCGTCGTCGGCGACAACAGTGATGGGCAGCACCGGGCCGAAGGTTTCCTCGCGCATGATCGCCATCTGGTCGGTGGCGCCCGACAGGACCGTCGGGGCGAAGAACAGCGGGCCGAGCGTCGGCAGCGTCGTGCCGCCGGTCTCAATGACCGCGCCGTGGGCCACCGCGTCGGCAATGTGGCGCTCGATGCGGCTCACGGCGTCGGCGTTGATCAGCGGGCCGAGGTCCACGCCGCCCGCGCTGTCGCCCACGCGCAGCCGCGCGGTCTCGCGGCGCACGGCGGCGATAAACGGCGCCGCGACGGCCTCGTGGACATACACCCGCTCGGCGGCGACGCAGGCTTGGCCGCAGTTCATGAAGCGGGTCCAGACCACGCCACGGGCCGCCAGGTCGGGGTCAGCGTCGGCGCGGACAATCGCCGGGCCAACGCCGCCCAGCTCCAGGATGACCGGGCAAAGCCGCTCGGCGCAGGCCACCGCGACCTTGCGGCCGGTCGCGACGCTACCGGTGAAAATTACGCGGCGGACCTGGGGCTGCTGGATCAGCGCCGCGCCCACCGCGCCGCCGCCGCTCAGGACATTGAGCACGCCCGGCGGTAGCCCGGCCCGCTCGGCATACTCGGCCAGCTTCAGGCCGATCAGCGGCGTCCACTCCGAGGGCTTCGAGGACCACGGTGTTGCCCACCAGCAGCGCGGCGGCGATCTGGTGGGCCGGAATGCCGAAGGGAATATTCCAGGGCGCGATGATCGCGACGACGCCGGCTGGCTCATGGACCAGCTGGATGTGGCTGGTGCGAAATAGCGCCTGGGCCGGTGTCATGCGGGCCGGGCGCAGCGCGCGGGCGCCGTGGCGCGCGTAGTAGCGCAGCGCCTCCAGCGCGGCCTGCACATCGGTGACCAGCGCCTCGGCGCGGGGCTTGCCCTGCTCGGCCGAGAGCAGGCGGATGAGATTTTCGCTGTCGGCGGCGATCACGGCGTGCAGCCGGCCGAGCGCGGCCTGGCGCTGCCGCTCGGTGGTGGCGCGCCAGGTGGCGAAGGCGGCCTCGGCAGCCGCGACGGCGGCGCGGACCTCGACGGGGCCGGCGACGCAGACCTCGGCCAGCGCGGCGCCGGTGGCCGGGTTGTGCGCGGTCAGAGTCTCGGCGGTGCGCTGCCAGACGCCGTTGATATACAGCGGTCGGGCGGTGTCCAGGGACGGGGCGGCGATCATAGCGGCTCCTTGTGGGCGCTGGCGGGCGGCGGGCGGCGCAGCCGGCGCCAGCGGCCGACGGGATAGCCCAGCATTTTGGCGCCGTCGCCGATCAGGCGGATGGCGGGGACTAGCAGCAGCGCGGCGGTCCGTGGCGCGGGCGATAGACGAGCAGTGCGCCGCCAGGTGCGGCGCAGCGGGGCGTTGACGTGCCAGGCATAGGCGGGCGCGATAGCTACGCGCCAGCCAGGGCGGCCGGCGCGACCGGCCAGCCACCACAGCGCGGCCAGCCCGCCGTAGAAGCCGTAGCGCAGCGCGTGGCGCCGCGGCCACAGCGCCGCCACGCCGTCGCCGCGGGCGTAGGTGAAGTACTGCCGCGCGTAGGCCCGCGCCGTCGCCCGCGGCCGAAACGCCACCGCCGCGTAGGGCGCGAAGCTGAAGCGCTGCCCGGCCCGCCGCAGCGCCAGATCGAACACCAGGTCCTCGCAGGTGTCGGCCCACTCGGGGTAGCCGCCGACCTGCTCCCAGGCCGCTTTGGTGAACGCCACCGACTGGCCGGCCGGCAGAAAGGTGGCCGGGTCGATCTCGCTCACGTCGGGATAGTTGGTGGCGCCCAGCGCCAGCTCCCACAGCGAGCGCGGGTCGGGGGTGTAAAAACCGCCGACCACATCGGCGGCGCCGCGCAGGATCGGCGCGGTGATCGTGGACAGCCAGTGGGCCGGCAGCGTCAGCCCGGCGTCGCACGAGGCGATCACAGCGCCCGTGGCGTGGCGGATTGCGTGGTTGCGGCCGGAGGGAATGTTGTGGCCGCCGCGCACCAGCCGGATCGGATGGCCGGCGGCGATATACCGCTCAATGATCGCGGCGGTCGCGTCGCTGCTGCCGTTATCGTTGATGACGATCTCGTCGGCCGCGCGCGTCTGCGCCAGCATCGAGTTCGAGCAGGGCGGCGATGTTGTCGGCCTCGTTTTTGACGGTGGCGATCAGCGAAATGCGCATGGCAGCTCAATCATCGTGGGGCGGCGATGGCTCGGGCGCGGCGGCCGGCGCGGCGCCAGGCAGCGGCTGGCAGTGCGGGCAGACGTGGGTGCCGCGCTGCGCCACGGTCAGCTTCTCGACCGCCGTCCCGCAGCGCGGGCAGGGCTGGCCGGTGCGGCCGTAGACCGCCAGATGCTGCTGGTGCTCGCCCATCTTGCCGAGGCCGTCCACATAGTCGCCAAAGGTCGTGCCGCGGTGCTCGATGCCGGCGTTGAGGACCAGCTGCACCGCGGCAAACAGCGCCGCCACCTCATCGTCGCCCAGGGTCGGGATGGTGCGCAGCGGGTGGATGCAGGCGTGCCACAGCGCCTCATCGGCGTAGATGTTGCCGATGCCGGCGATGACGGCCTGGTTGAGCAGCTGCGGCTTCACAATGCCACGCCGCCGCCGCAGCAGCGCCGCAAACTCGGCGGCGGTCAGCGCGGCGTCCAGCGGCTCGGGGCCGAGCTTCTGGTGCAGCAGCGCCAGCCCCGCGCGGTCCAGCAACCAGATGCGGCCGAACTTGCGGGTGTCGCGGAAGCTCAGCCGTCGGCCGTCGGCCAGGTCAATGACGACGTGGGTGTGGCGGTCAGGCTGGAAGTCAGCCGGCTGCACGGTCAGCTGCCCGGTCATCCGCAGGTGGACGACCAGTGCCTCGTCGTGGTCCAGCTCAATGATGATGTACTTGGCGCGCCGGGCCACACCCAGGATCGCGCGGCCGCTCAGGAGCGCACAGAACTGGTCGGGGCCAGGCGCGGCGACGGTGCGCGGCCACGTCAGGTGCGGGCAGCCGGTGATTCGGGCGTCCGCCAGCGCCGCGGCCAGCGAGCGGCGGACAGTTTCGACTTCAGGTAGCTCGGGCATGCTGCCATTGTGCCACGGTCGTCGGCCAGCGTCAACGGAGAGACGAGGAGCGAGGAGTGAGGAGCGAGGAGCGAGGAGCGATGCTTGGCAACCGTTGCTTGATGCGCTGGAGCGGTTGCTAAGAGGTGGCGAGCGGTTGCTAAGGGGTGGCGAGCGGTTGCTAAGGGGTGGCGAGCGGTTGCTAAGGGGTGGCGAGAGGCTGCTTAGCTTGTCGGAGAATGAGATACGCCAGCGCAATCGCATGATGGGCAGCGCCCGAATTCGGCCGGTGGCGCGTGCTATAATCGGCGGCTGTTCAGGGGCAACGCTTGCACATTCTACAGATCTATAAAGACTACGCGCCGGTGCTCGGCGGCATTGAGCACCATGTTCAGGTGCTGGCCGAAGGGCTGGCGCAGGCTGGCCACCAGTCCACGGTGCTGGTCACCAACACCACAGCGGCTAGCACCGTCACCACCGAGGGCGGCGTGCGCGTGCTGCGTGCGGCTCGCGATCTGCATCTGGCCTCCACGCCGTTCAGCCTGGCGATGGCGATCATGGCTCGCACGGTCCAGCCCGACATCATTAATCTGCACATGCCCTACCCGCCGGGCGACCTGGTGGCGCGAGCCGTGCCGGGCCAGCCGCCGCTGGTCGTGACCTACCACAGCGACATTGTGCGCCAGCAGCGGCTGCTGCGGCTCTACCGCCCGCTGCTGGAGGCGACCCTGAGCCGGGCCAGCCGCATCATCGCCACCAACGCGCCCTACATCGAGTCATCGCCGTTTCTGCGCCCGCACGCCGCGAAGTGCCGGGTGGTGCCGTTGTCGGTCGACCCGCGGCGCTTCACGACGTTCGACACCGCGGCCGTCGAGCGGCTGCGGCGGGAGGTGGACGGGCCGATCATTCTGTCGGTCGGCGTGCTACGGTACTACAAGGGGCTGCATATTCTCATTGCGGCGCTGCGCGAGACGCCGGGCACGCTGGTGATCGTCGGCGCCGGGCCGGAGGCCGAGCGGCTCAAGGCGCAGGCGGCGGCGCTGGGCCTGGCCGGGCGGGTGCGCTTCGCCGGGCGCGTCCCCGACGACGAGCTGCCGGCCTACTATCAGGCCGCCGACGTGTTTGTGCTGCCGTCGCACCTGCGGGCCGAGGCGTTCGGAATTGTGCTGCTGGAGGCGATGGCGGCCGGCCTGCCGCTGGTCACGACCGAGCTTGGCACCGGCACCAGCTTTGTCAACCAGCATGGCCGGACCGGCTTTGTGGTGCCGCCGGGCCAGCCTGCGGCGCTGGCGCGGGCGATCAGCGTCTTGCTGGCCAACCCGACGCTGCGGATGCACTTTGGGCAGGCCGCGCGGGCGGCGGCGGCGCAGTTCACCGACGAGCAGCTGGTGCAGCGCACCGTCGCCGTCTACCAGGAGTGTGGGTGAGCGTTATGACAAACGGAGAGGTAATGGCGGCCGCCCGCCGGCAGCTGGAGGCGCACCAGCAGATGGTGCAGCGGGTGATCGACGAGCAGCTGCCGGTGATCGCCGAGATGACGGCGGTGCTGGTGCAGTGCTACCAGGCCGGGCATAAGTCGGTGTGGTGTGGCAACGGCGGGTCGGCCGCCGACGCCCAGCACCTGGCCGCCGAGCTGGTCGGGCGCTACCTGCTGGACCGGCCGGCGCTGCCGGCGCTGGCGCTGCACACTGACACCTCGGCGCTGACGGCGATCGCCAACGATTTTGGATACGACCAGGTGTTTGCGCGCCAGGCCGAGGCCCATCTGGTGACCGGCGATGTGCTGGTCTGCCTGACGACCAGCGGCAACTCGCCCAACATCGTGCGGGCGGCCGAGCTGGCGCGGCGCCGCGGCTGCGCGGTGCTGGGGCTGCTCGGCCGCGACGGCGGCGCCGTGGCCCCGCTGTGCGACCACGCGCTCATCGTTCCGGCCGAGCCGTCGTTTGTGATCCAGGAGGTGTATATGATCGTCGGCCATTTCCTGTGCGACCAGATCGAGCAGGCGCTGTTTGCCGAGCGCTAGGCGGCGCGCGGCATTTCTGGACCGCGACGGCACGCTGAATGTCGAGGTCAACTATCTACACCGCGTCGCCGACCTCGTACTGATCCCCGGCGTCGGCCCCGCGGTCGCGCGGCTGAACCAGGCCGGCTGGGCGGTCGTGGTCATCACCAACCAGGCCGGGATTGCGCGGGGCTTCTACGACGCCGACGCGGTCGCCACGCTTCACGATGCCATCAACGCGCGCATCGCCGACGATGGCGCGCACCTCGACGCCGTGTACTTCTGCCCGCACCACCCCGAGTTTAGCGGCGCCTGCCCGTGCCGCAAGCCGGCGCCCGGCCTGCTCCACACCGCCGCCCGCGAGCTGAATCTGGATTTGAAAAACAGCTGGCTGGTCGGCGACACGCTGGGCGACCTCGGGGCGGCGGCGGCGGCCGGCTGCCGCAGCATCTTGGTCGCGACCGGGCATGGCCACGCGAGCGCCGCGCGGCTGGGCGAGCTTGGCCCGGCCGCGCAGCCCGCCGCCGTGGTCCCCGACCTGGCGGCGGCGGTCGCAGTGATTCTCGCGGGCTAGTCCGCGGCCTCCATCGCAGGCGCGGTAGGCGCGGCATCCGGCGCATCCTCCGCGCTCGGCTCCGCGTTCCCATCGCTCGGTTCTGCATCCTCCGCGCTTGACTCTGCATTGCCTGCGAGCTGCGGCACCGCGATCTCAGCGGCACGCTCCGGCTCAAACAGCGAGCCGGTCACGACTGCCAGCATGCCGCGGGTGGTCATCACCAGATCGTCGAGCTTGCCCATCTCCTGCTCATCCTTCGGCAGCGCCATCACAAAATGGTTGAAAATCTGGCTGCGCTGACGGATCAGATCGGCGTAGGTCGCGTCCGGGCTGGTGCGCTGTAGATCGGCGAGGTGCAGATCGGCGAAGACCTGGAGCTGCTCGGCGGTGTCGGGCGTCAGGTGAGCGGCGGCGCCGGTGATGATCGTCGTGTCGGCGGCGGGCAAGAGGTGGACGACGACCAGATCGTCGGCGGCCAGATGTTTGGCGGCGGCGCGATCCTCGACCTCTAGCAGCGCGCCGCCAAAGAACGGCGCGGCGGTGAAGCCGTGGCCTTTAGTGACGGCGGTGACGCGGTAGGGCTGCCAGCCGCACATCGTCCCAGCTGGCGAGCACAGTGCTCTCGGCCTCGCTCAGCTCCAGCTCGGCCGGGTCGGCGCGCAGCTGCTCAAATGGCGTCGACCCATCCACCTGATAGTCGAATAAAAACCAGGTCAGAAAGCGCTCGCTGCCCTTGTCCTCGTGATCATCCAGCTCCTGCACGGTTTGGACCTGATATTTGTTGTCCCAAAACAGCGCCAGCGCAGCCGGTAGCGCCTGGGCAAACTGCGGCACCGCATCGAGGAGCTTGGGCAGCACGATGTCGGGCGCCTGGCGGACCAGCCGTAGCGCGTTGGCGGCGGCCTGCTCGATGGGCTGGTGGCACTGCTTATATTTTTTGCCGCTACCACAGGGGCAGGGATCGTTGCGGCCGACTTTGGTCATGGGGCGTCTCCTAGCGTTGACCAAACTATACACAAACGGTCTGGCCGTGTCGAACGTGCTATAATCGCAGCCGTTTTGACTGTAACTGCTGGCCCGGCCAGCGTCAAGGATATGTCGCTGCTAGTACTGATACTGTCGATTCTGGTGGGCGGCGTCGGGCTGATGACCTGGCTGGGGCTGGGGCTGAGCGGCCTCCTGCCGCGGGCGCTGCACCCGTGGGCGCCGCTGTTCGCGCCGCTGCTTGGGTATGTGGCGATGCTGATCGTCGGCTATGCGTGCGTCGAGAGCATCTTCGACCTGCGGGTGGCGCTGGTGCTGGCGGTCGGGCTGGCGACGGTCGACAATGTTCTGCTGCGCCGGCGCTGGTGGGCGGCGTGGCGCGCGGCGCGCTGGCCCGAGGTCGCGCTGTTTGCAGTGATTGGCCTGGCGACGTTTGCCGCGAGCCTGCTCGTACTCGCGCCGCTCGGCCAGTCGCTGCCGGTGGGCGGCAACTGGGACAACGAATTTTATCTGCCGTGGGCCGACCTGCTGCGGCGCTCGTCGCTGGCGGGGCTGGCGCAGGTGCCGCCGCACCCGCTGGTCGACAAGCTGATCCATCACCAGAGCATCGCGCTGTCGGTGGGATTCTCGGTGGTGCAGGGGATGCTGGGCGTGCTGGTGCGCCGCCCGGCCCTGGACACCGAGTATCCGGTGCTGTGCCTGGCGCGGGCGCTGAGCGTCGTGGGCTTTGCGCTGCTGTTTCGCTGCGTGCTGGGGCTGCGCGCCGGCTGGGCCGCGCTGGCCACGGCGCTGACCGGCGCGTTTGGCTTGTCGCTGTGGGTGGTGCTGTTTGGCTTCGGCATGCAGAGCGGCGCGATGCCGCTGCTGCCGCTCGGGCTGGTGCTGCTGGCGGTGGCGCTGGAACACGGCACGTGGCCGACGATTTTCCTGGCCGGCGCGACGTTTGCGGCGATGCCGATGGCCTACTATCCAGCGGTGGTGAGCTTTATTCCGCTGGCGGTGGCGCTGGGCCTGGCGCTGCTCTTCGAGACGCGGCTGCGCGGGCTGCTCCTGCTGAACGCCGCCAAGATCGTCGGCGCGACGCTGCTGTTTGGCTGGTGGCCGATTGTGGACTGGGGCCGCGGGTTCAGCGGCGCCTACAACAATCAGGGCGCGTTCGCTGGCGTGAGCACATTTATCACGTGGCCGCAGGCGCTGGGGCTGGCGCCGTTTGCCCGGACCGACGCCGAGGCCGCGCTGCTGGTGCCGGGCTGGCTCGCGCCGCTAGCCGGGCTGCTGCCGAGCCTCGCCTGGCTGGCGGCGCTGCTGGCGGCGCTGCTGGCGGCGCTGGCGCTGTGGCGCGGCCCGCGACGCTGGCGCTGGCTGGCGGTGCTGGTAGGCGTCGGCGGCTACCTCGGGTTTATGCGCTGGGTGGCGGGCGGCGCCGGCTATCCGTATGGCTTTCTGAAAGCCAGCGCCACGGTGGTGCCGCCGCTGCTGGGAATGGTGGCGGCAGGCGGGCAGGCGCTGGCCGACCGTCGGCCGCGGCTGCTGGGCGCACTCGTGGCGGCGCCGGTGACGCTGCTGGCGCTGCTGGCGGCCGTGCAAACCGCGGCGCCGTTCTGGAGTGGCACGCCGCTGCTGTATCAGCCGGGGACGCTGGCCGCTCGGCCGCTGCTCGCCGCGCTGCCGCCGGGCAGCACCGTGCTGTGGAGCCAGGACTCGCGGCTGCGCGGGCCGCAGGCCGGGCTGCTGAGCTATTTTGTGCTCGGCCATCCGGTGCTGGGTGGCACCTCGACCGGCTTCAGCAGCTTCCCGGCCAACCCGACAAATCGGCTGGGCGACGTGGCGCTGCTGCATGTCGAGGAAGACCCGACGCTGTACGGCTACCAGCCGGGCGACCTGATCGGGCGCACTGAGCTGGTGGCGCTGTATCGCCGGCCGGCCGGGCTGCTGGCACAGGCGGTGCCGCCGCGGCCGGTGATCGAGCCGGGCGGCGCGCTGCAATTCAGCGCCGGCGCCGACGGGCTGCGCTTCGACGGCGCGGCGGCCGGCGCGGGATCGCAGCGGGTCGGCGTGCAGCTGGCGACGCTGGTGACGACGACCGCGACCGTGCAGCTCGGCGACCAAACGACGCAACTTGAACTGACGCCCGGCGCATTCTGGTGGTGGAGCGCGCCGCAGGCCGGGCCGATCAGCGTCACGGTCAGGGCGGTGACGCCGCTGCTGGTCCGGGTGGCCGCCGTGGCCGCCGCAGACTACGGCGCCGCGCCCGGCCTGGCGCCGACCGCGCCGCAGGCCGTGATCAATCCGCGGCTGGCGGTGCGCGGCACGACGCTGGTCGTGGACGCCGCCGCGCTCACGCCCGAGCGGATTCAGCTGTCGCTCGACATCTGGGACCGGCCCAGCGGCCGCCACTGGGGCTGGTTTGGCCTCGAAGTCCCGCCGGCGGCCACGCCGCAGCAGCTGCACTGGGAGATCGAGCTGGGCGCCGACACGACCGCCGCAACGCTGAACGGCGCGCCGCTGCTGGTGGCGCACCAGGCGGCCGGCCAGGCCGACGGCGAGTACACCGCCGCGCTGGGCGTTAGCATTGCGAACCGTGCGCTGCTCGATCCGATCAAGGCCTTTAGCTTCCGGGCCAGCGGCGGCGTGGCCCAGGCGCCGGTCGCCTGGACCCGCGGGCTGTTCAGCGTGCCGGTCTGGCAGCCGGCCACGGCGCTCAGCGTCGCCGTCGGCGACGACACTGAGCTGCTGGGCTACACCTTGCCGGCGACGGCGCCAGCCGGGCAGCCGCTCGGCTTTGCGCTGTTCTGGCATGCGCGCCGCGCGCCCGGCGACGAGCGCAGCGTGCTGGTGCATCTGGTCGACGCCGATGGCCAGGTCGTCGCGCAGGGCGACGGCCCGCCGGCCGGCGGCGCTCGCCCGGTCAGCGGCTGGCGCGCCGGCAACTATATCCGCGATGACCGGACGCTGGACCTCGCCGGCGTGCCGCCTGGAACGTACACGCTCCAGATTGGGATGTATCGCTTCCCGTCCATCGAGCGGCTGCCGCTGCGGGCCGACGGCCAGCCGCAGCCCGACGATGTGCTGGCGCTGCCGCTCACCGTCACGCCATGAGGGCGCGATGGCGGCACGGGCGAGCGCTGCTAGCCTGGTTTGCGCTGGGCTGCGCGCTGATCGCGCTGGCCTACCAGGTGCCGGCGCGCCAGGCCGTCGCAGTCGGCCAGAACGACGGCGGCTACCTGCAGGGCTTCAACGACGCCAGCAACCGCTGGGGCGTCGTCACCGAGCGCACCGGCGACACACAGCCGCTGCGCTGGACCACCGGCCGCTCAACGCTGATTTTCCCGGCGATTGGCTGGCCGGCGACGCTGACCATCCGCTGGCGCGCCTGGCGGCCGGCTGGCACGGCGCCGCCAACTGTTCGCCTGCTGCTCGGCGGCACGACCGAGCTGCTCACGACCACGGCGACTGGCGACTGGGAGACTCACACGGTCAGGCTGCCGCCGACGCTCGCCAAGCCCGACGATCTGTTTGTGGTCATCGAGACCAGGCCGCCGCTACTGAGTGACGGCCTGGAGCGCGGCGTCGAGGTGGACAACGCGACCCTGCAAGCCACTGGCTGGCCGATTGTGCCGGCGCCGGGCCAGGTCGTGCAGGGCGGCGCGGCGCTGGCGCTGGCGGCGCTGCTCCTGCGGCGTCGGCGCTGGATTGGCATCGCGGCCGTCGCGGGATCGCTGAGCTGGCTGGCGCTGTATCGCCTGGCGCTGCTAGGCTATCCACTGCCGACACTGCTGCGCTGGACCGTCGTTGCGCTGCTGGCGGCGCTGGCGGTGCAGCACGCGGTGCCGCTCACCGCGGCGCTGCGACGCGGCGCCCACCTTGCGGCCGCGCTGCTGATCCTGGCATGGTGCGCGGTGCTGCTCGGCGGTGCGCTGGACCACACCACGCTAGCCACGCCCGGCGTCGAGAAAGATTTCCGGGTGTTTGCGACGCGCTCGGACCACTTTTTCTGCCCGGCGGACGGCGAGCGGCTGAGCGCGCCGTGTGTCTGGCGGGCCGATGGGTTTTACCAACTGGGATACCCGCTGGCGCTGTGGCTGGTGCGGCCGCTGGTCCACGACAACCCGTTTCTGGCAGCGCGGGTCGTGGCGCTGCTAAGCGGCGCGCTGCTCCTCGCGGCGACCTACGTGCTGGCGCTACGCATCGTCGGCCGCCTGGCGGCGCTGCTGGCGCTGCTGGTCGTGGCCACCAGCACGCTGGTCGCGCAGTACGCCCTGCTGCTCGGCACCGATCTGCCGTTCGCGGCGGCCTGGACGGCGGCGCTGGCGGCGCTGGTCTGGCTGCGGCCCGTCGCGAGCCGCCGTCAGCTGATCGCGGCCGGCGCGCTGTGCGCGGTGGCGTTTCTGCTTCGCCACCCTGGCGCGGTGCTGCTGCCGCTGGCCGGGCTGCTGCTCTGGCTGCTCGGCGCCCGCACCTGGCGCGCGCTGCTCCCGGCGCTGGCGTGGCTGGCGCTCGGCTGGGCCGTGGTGGCGCTGCCGCAGCTCGTCGTCAACACGCTCGACACTGGCAGCCCGCTGTTCTCGCAGCAGGCCAAAAATATCTGGCTGGCGGCCTACGGCAACACCGACTGGGGCCAGTGGGCGCTGGCTAGCAATGATGTGAGTTTGCTTGACCTGGTGCGGCACGAGCCGGCGCGCTTTGCGACAAACTGGAGCCATAACCTCCAGGCGTTTTTGGGGACCGGCGCGGCCGACCAGAGCGAGTTTGGCCAGGCGCTGCTCGTGCGGCTGGTGAATTTTCCGGCCAGCCTCTTGGCGCTGGCCGGGCTGGGCGCCTGGCTGTGGCGCGGCGACCAGCGCCGGCGCTGGCTGGTCGTAGTCGTAGCCGGCTACGTCGCGGCCGTGACAGTGGCATTTGTGCTGCCGCGCCTGTTCGTGCCGCTGGCGCCGCTGTGGGCGGTGGCGGCGGCGGCGGCGCTGCAGCAGGTCGTGCGGCGGGCGAACACTGACCAGCCGCGGGCGCGCTGGGCGGCAGCGCTGACTCTAGGATTGGCGGCGCTCGTCAGCGATGGCACTGGGGCGGCCCGGAATGCAGTGCTGGCCCGGCAACCCGCCGACGCCGCGGCGGCAATCCGGGAGATTCAGCGCTTACCGGGAATCACGGTGCAGCCGCTGCTCGCCGCCGATGACACCATCGCCAAGTACAGCGCGGTCAGCCATCGCTTTGCGGCGGCGGGCGACGCGGCGCTGTGGTCCGACCGCAGCGGCCAGCCGGCGCCAGCCGGGCAGGTGGTCTGGAGCGGCGGGCATTATCGGCTGTATCGCCGCTAGGATGAACACGATGAGGCGTCGAATGGTTTGGCCGCTCGTGGCCCTGACGCTGGCGGCGCTGGCGCTGCGGCTGTGGTATAGCCGCGTGAATCCGCTGCTGCCGCAGTTTTCCAACGCCGACGACGGCGACTACTACCAGCGCGCGCTGCGGCTGGTGATCACCGGCCGCTACGTGGACAACTCGTGGCTGATCCGGCCGCCGCTGCATGTCTGGCTATTTGCGGCCTGCATCAAAATCACGGTCATGCTCGGTGGCGCGGCGACTAGCAGCGTGCGCCTGATCCAAGCGGTCCATGCCGTGCTCGGCGCGGCGCTGGTGCCGCTGGGCTACAGCCTGGTCGCCCGGCTGTTCGACAGCCGCCGGGCCGGACTGATCTTCGCGGCGTTCTGGGCGCTGTGGTTCCCGTTCATTGACCTGGCCTCGACGCTCTTTTCCGAGCCGCTGTATCTGTTTTTGTTTACGCTGCACCTGTGGCTGCTGGTGCGCTACGACCGCGCCGGGCGGCGCCGCGACCTGGCGCTGGCCGGCCTGGCACTCGGCCTGGCGGCCCTGACGCGCTCGCCGGCGCTCTACGCGCTGGCCTTTGCGGCGCCGTGGCTGCTGCGCAAAGCCTGGCTGGCGGCGCCCGATCAGCCGCGCACCCGACGATGGCGTGGCGCGGTCGCACCGCTGGCGACGCTGGCGGCGACCACGCTGCTGGTCGTGCTGCCGTGGACCGCCCGCAACTGGCTGACCTACCACCGCCTGATCGTTGTCGACACGCTCGGGCCGATTAATCTGTGGCTGGATTTGGGCGAGACCAGCGAGCGCAACGCCAAGATCGAGCTGCTGCGCGCGCTGCCGCAGGCCGACCGCCAGAGCTACGCGACGGTGCAGGCCAAAGCAATTCTCGCGGCCGACCCGCTGCGGCCGCTGCGCCCAATGTGGCCGACGTTTCGCGCGATCATCAAGGCCCAGTTTGTCGAGGATTTCTTCGTCAAGCGCAGCGACTTTGGCCGGGCGCTGCGGCCGGTCGTCTGGCTGGGGCTGGCCGGCGACCTGGCTTGGCTGGTGATGGTGATCGCCGGGCTGCTCGGCCTGCTGCACCCGCGCACCGACCGGCCGTTTAAGTGGCTGCTGGCGCTGTGGCTCGTGTACTCGGTGGCGACGGTGCTGATCTTTCATGTCGAGCCGCGCTATCTGCTGACGATCTGGCTGCTGTTGGCGATCTATGGCAGCTGGACGCTCGCGGCGTGGCGGCCGCGGCGGCCGGCGCGGCTCGCCTGGCGCTCCGGGCTGAGCGTGGCGGCGGTCGTGGGGTTTGTGTTGCTGTTCGTGACCTACCGCGACTACCCTGCGACGCTGCTGCGCGGGCTGCGCCGCGAGCGGGCCTGGGCCGCGGCGCAGCAGAGCTACGAGCGCGCTGACTACGCGGCGGCCGAGCAGGGCTTTCGCGCCGCGCTCGCGGCCGACCCCGGCTACCACGATGCCGAGACCGCGCTGGCCCTGACCCTCGCCGCCGAGCAGCGGCCCAGCGCGGCGCTGGCCGTGCTCCAGCCGGGCGCCGCGCGGCTGGGCGATGTGGCGCTGGGCCTCGTGCTGCGCGCCAGCGGCGACCGCGCCGCCGCCGCCACGGTGCTGGCCGACGCCGAGCGCCTGGCCAACCAGGATGCGCAGCGCTGGGCCGTGGATGCCACGCGGCCCGAGCCGCGCACTGACCTCGTCGTCGGCGATCACCTTGACCTCGGTTATCTGTGGGGCTTTGCGCTCAGCGAGCAGCTGGGCGACCGCGCGCTGCGCTGGCTGCAGGGCGCGGGCGCGATTGTGCTGCCGCTGCCAGCCCCGCTCGCCGCTGGCGACGTGGTGACGCTGGAGCTGGCGGCGCCGGTTGCGCTGCCCGCACCGCTCCTCGTGGGAATCAATGGCGGGGCGTCGCAGCCGCTGGCCGTCGCGCCGGGCTGGCGCAGCTATCGCCTGGCGGTCCCGCCGCATGCCGCGGGCCAAACGACGCTCCGCATTGAGCTGGTCGCCCCGACATTCACGCCGCTAGCCCGCGACCCGCAGAGCGCCGACCCGCGCGCCCTCAGCGTCATGCTACACCGCGTCAGCGTCGGCAAGTAGGGCGCCACCGGCGGCCCATCTGCATCAAAAGCCTTTGACAAATACACCATTTTCGGTAGTATTCAGTGGCACGCCAGAACTAATTTCGTTGTTTCCCGACTGCTCACACCTCACCCCACGAGGTGCGCAGCGCACCCATGGCCACCACAGCTACACGAACCCCTACGGAGGTCAACACATGTCGATCGTTCAAGCCGCTCAGCAGCACCGCCGCGTATTTGCCATCATCAATTTTATGCTCGTGCTCGTGCTGACGCTCAGCTCGCTGCGCACCAGCCGCCCGGCGCAGGCCGCCATCGCCCAGCCGCAGCCGCGCAGCACCTGGGGCGTTGATGGCCTCGTAACCGCCTCGACCATCGCTGGCACCACGCTGTATGTCGCCGGTGAGTTCGCTGCTGCTGCGCCGGCAGTGGGTCGCTTTGCCCTTGCAAGCACCACCACAGGCGCCCCTCAAAGTGGCACACCGCTGGTTAGCGGCCTGGTTACTGCCACGATCCCTGACGGCAGTGGTGGCTGGTATATTGGTGGCTCCTTCATCACGATCAACGGACTAATCCATACCCGCCTGGCTCACATCTTGGCAAATAACACCCTTGACCCCTGGAGTTCAGCGCTGCCGAACGGCATTGTAAGCACCATGCTCATCACTGGCACTACGCTGTATATCGGTGGGACGTTTACCAGTGTTGATGGCCAAAGCCGCAGCCGGCTGGCGGCCTTTGACACCACCAGCAAAACGCTCCTCGCCTGGAATCCCACAACCAATGGCCCGGTGCAGAGCCTGGCTATCGCTGGCAGCGTGGTCTATGTGGGGGGTGGCTTTACCATGCTGGGCGGGCAGCCACGAAGTCGACTCGGATCAGTTGATGTGCAGACCGGCGCGCTGAGTACCTGGGACCCGAACATGAGCAGCACCGTGACCGCACTGACGATCAGCGGGACCACGCTGTATGCTGGCGGAAGCTTTACCGCCGTCGGCTCACCACCGACGACTCGAAATCGGCTGGCCGCCTTCGACGTGACAACTGGGCTGCTTACCAGTTGGGATCCTAACGCCTCAAACACTGTTCAGACCATCGCCATCACTGGCACGACCGTATACGCCGGCGGCAGCTTTACAATGGTCGGGCCAGGGCTGACGACAACCCGCAACCGTGGGGCAGCCTTTGCCACAACCACTGGCGCAGTGCTCTCCTGGAACCCCGACTTTAATGGCACGGTTAGCGCGCTGAAAACCAGCGGCTCGACAGTATACGCTGGAGGGAGCTTCACGCAGGTTAGTGGCACAAGTCGAGCCTTTTTAGCAGCGATCAACGGCACGACCGGCAGCCCGCAGGGTGTGGTCCCTACTCCCAGTAACTCGGTAGCGGCGATAGCCGTCGCTGGCCAAACCGTGGCATTTGGCGGCAATTTTACCGCAACCAATAGTCAGCCACGCACCAATATCGCCGCCCTTGATCTTACGACCGGCGCTGCCACCGGCCTGAATGTGCCGTTAGGGTCGGTCTATATCCCGGCGGCTTTGAGCCTGGCAGCCGACGCAACGAACCTGTATGTCGGGGGCACCTTCACCAGCACTGCTGGCCTAACCCGCACGTATCTAGCAGCCATTGACCGCGCCGCCGGCACCGTGACAAGCTGGAGTTCCCGTCCTCAACGACGCTGTCTACACGCTGCTTGTGAGCGGCACAACGCTCTATGTTGGCGGCGACTTTACAACTGTGGACGGCCAAAGCCGTAATCACCTGGCGGCCTTTGACACTGCGACTGGCGCCCTGACCTCCTGGAATCCCAATGTAAATAGCCGCGTTACGGCGCTGGCGCTACGTGGCACGACGCTGTATGCTGGCGGCTATTTCACCACCGTTGGCGCGGCGGCCCGCAGCTTGATCGCAGCGATTGACACCGGCACGGGCCTGGCCACGTCGTGGGATCCCTCGATCACCGGCGCAACGGGCATCCCGCACGTTAGCGCGCTGGCAGTTCACAACACAACCCTCTATGTAGGCGGGTTATTTGATGAGGTTGGTGGCATTCCCCAGCAAAACCTGGTGGAGATTGACGTGAATAACGTGGGGCCGACCGTCTGGGACCCCAGCCCCAACGGTGAGGTGGCTGCCCTAGCCATCAGCGACAACACGCTGTATGTTGGCGGCGCCTTCACCATGACCGACGGACTGGCCCGCGAGCGACTAGCATCGTATAAGACTGGCTTGACGACGATCACCAGTCTGGCATCCGGTGCTGAACAGCGATGTGCTGACGCTGGCCGCCGGGCCGTCGGCGCTGGCCGTCGGGGGGAGCTTTGTCACCGTCAATGAAACCGCCCGGTCGCGGCTGGCAGTGTTCGGTTTCCTGGCACCTATCGTCACGACGGACTCGGGGACGCCCACCAGCCCCAGCAGCGCCCTGCTGCGCGGCAAGGTGGATGCCCAGGACTCGACAGCGACCGGCCACTTTGAGCTGACCACGACCAGCGGCGACTACAGCGCGCCGATCACGGTCGCCGCCAGCCCCAGCCCGATCACCGGCACCGGCGCGTTCCCGGTCAGCGCAACGATCACCGGCCTCGCCCCCAGCACGACCTATTTCTATCGCTTGGTCGCCAGCAGCCCGGCCGGCACTGGTATGGGCATTGAGCGCAGCTTTACGACGTTTGCGCCACCAGCGACCACCACGCCGACGGCCTCAGCAACTCCCAGCCACACGGCGACAGTCCCGGCGACCGCGACCCGCACCGCCACCGCCCAGCCCTCGGCCACCGCCGCAACGGCCACCAGCACGGCGACGAGCGCGACCGCCACCGCCACTGCCCAGCCCTCGGCCACCGCCGCAACAGCCACCAGCACGGCGACGAGCGCGACCGCCACCGCCACCGCCCAGCCCTCGGCCACCGCCGCAACGGCCACCAGCACGGCGACGAGCGCGACCACCACCGCCACCGCCCAGCCCTCGGCCACCGCCGCAACAGCCACCAGCACGGCGACGAGCGCGACCACCACCGCCACCGCCCAGCCCTCGGCCACTGGCACCGCAGTCCCAGCTACCGCGACCACCCAACCCTCGGCCACGACCGCCGCGACCGCCACCAGCACGGCCACGGCTGTGTCCACCACCGCGACCACGCAGCCGACCGCGACCCGCACCGCAACAACTGCGCCAGCCACCGCGACCACGCAGCCGACCGCGACCCGCACCGCAACAACCGCGGCCACGGCAACGATGGCGCCCACCGCAACCAGCGGCCCACCCAGCTTCGAGCGCTACCTCCCCTTCATCGTGCGCTAAAACGCACTTTCCACACAAACAGCAGCGACTCGATCACATTGGTCGCGCCGCTGCTGTTTCTCCCGCTGCACACCAAGTCAAAGCGGGACGCCAGCCTCACAGCCAGCGCCCCGCCTCGTCTCAACCTCGTCTCAACCTCGCCAGCCTTACTCGTTTCTCACACCTCGTCTCCTGAAAACTGACGACTGACAACTTGAGAACTTGTCGTCACTGGCTTCACTCCCCTCGCCCTCCTGACAACTGAGAACTCGTCGTCACTTCTCTGTTACTTCGAACATCCCGCCGGCGCTGCGGCCGAAGACCTCGGGCGAGTAGGTCTGGAAGGCCCGCGCCGGCAGCGCCCCGAACGTGCCGGGCGTGCTGGCGCGCGCCAGATAGGTATAGTCGTAGCTACCCTTGGGCAAGTTCGTCGCAAACAGCGCCACGCGGTTATCGCGGATTTCGCTACGGCCGAAGTATGACCAGGAGGGCAGCGCGCCGCCCTTGATCGTCGGCGCCTGTGCCGCGGCGGTCACCGTTTTGAGGCTGGCGTCGAGCGGCTCCAGGCCGGCCGGCAGCCAATCCTCGACCGTTACATACTGCGCGTCGGCCGGCACCGTGAGATGGAGCCGCACCTCGACGACCTCGCCCAGCGCGGCCGATGTGATCAGCTGGCCGGTCGGCGACAGCGTAGTGGTGTCCACGGCGCCCCACGTGCGCTCAACGCCGATGCCCTGGTCCAGCGTCGCGACCTCGGTGGCGGCAGTGTAGGTGTGGAGTCGCAGCGTGTAGTACAGGCGGCCGCTGCCGGTCTGGCCGCTGGCGGCCTGGCGCTGGAGCGCTAGCTGGCTGCCGCCGCTCTTCAGCTCGGCCAGCGCGATCACCAGGTTGGCCGGCGTCGCCAGATTGTCGCGGCTGACACTGCCCTCGGCCAGCGTCTTGCCGTCCAGCGCCGCGCGGTAGGCGTAGCTGGCGTCCAGCTCGCCGCTGGCCGCGAGGTACTCGCCGAGCGCCAGCAGCGTCACCGCCGACTCATGGGTGCTAGCCCAGTGGCCGTCGCGCCGCGCCGCCATCAGGAAGCGCACGGCGTTGGGGACCAGGAAGTTGCTGGGGTCGGCCCGGACCAGCGCCTGGAGCGCCAGCGCCGTGGTGCGGTTGTCGCTGCTCATCGTCCAGTAGTCCTGCGCGGCCTCCTCCCAGTGGGCGTCGGTGGTCTGGAGCAGCGCGCTGCCCATCAGCTCATTGACCAGCGTCGTGACCCGCTCGTCCTCGCCGCCCAGCGTTTTGAGCGTCATCAGCAGATAGGCGCGGGCGAAGATCGAGAGTTTGGCCCGCTGCTCAAACAGCGCGACGGTGCGGCCGCGGTCGGCCCGGCCGCCCTCGGCCAGCACAAACAGTAGGTAGGCGCGGGTATTGCCCGGCCACAGCAGCGTGGCGCTCACATCGAGATCGCTGCCGCCCAGCGCCTTGCCCAGATAGGCCAGGCCAGCATCGAGGACCTTTGGCTCGACGCTCTGGCCGGCCTGCTGCGCCGCCAGCAGGCCCTGCACAACGTAGCCCGTGGTGTAGCGGCGGCTGTCCTGGTCGCCGCACCAGCCCCAGCCGCCGTCCAAGTGCTGGAGCGCGTAAAGCCGCTGCAGCCCGGCCGCCAGGTTGCGCTCCAGCGCGGCCTTCAGCGCCGGGTCGTCGCGGCCGAGCTGCTTGTAGAGCCGGTAGGTCGCGGCGTTGGGCAGGAAGGCGCTGACGGTCTGCTCGGCGCAGCCGTACTGGTCGGCGCCCAAAAAGTCCAGGCTGCTCTGGATGCCGGCCGCCAGCGAGGGCACCAGCTCCAGCTCAAACTCGCCCTGCGTGGTGGTCAGGCCGCTGGTCGCTGCGGGCAGCCCGGCGGGCGGCGCCAGCGTCTCAATCGTCGTCGCGTCGACCTGCCCGGCGCTCGCGACGACCTCGGGCGAGGTGAAGCGCTGCACCGGCAGCGTCTGCTCGACGGCATCCTCCCGGCCGCCGCCCTGCACCCGCAGCGTGAGCGTCGCCAGGCCGGCGGCCGGGACCGTGACCGGCCAGCGCACCAGCACCTGGCCGTTGGCCGGCACCTCGACGTTTTGCAGCGTCGGGCCGCCGGGAACGAGCGTGCCAGGGTCGAGCGCCGCGGTCGCCGCGATGCTGCTGGCGGTGGTGTTCTGCACGACCGCCTGGATCACCAGCGCGTCGCCGACCGTCAAGAAGCGCGGCAGCGTCGGCCGGATCAGCAGCGGACGGGTCGCCACCAGGTCGGCGGTGGTCTGGCCCACCTGGGTGTCGGCGGTCAGGCCGCGCGCGGTCATGCGCCAGGTCGTCAGGTTGTCGGGCAGCGTGACCGTGATCTGCGCGGTGCCGCTGGCGTCAGTGACGAGGCTCGGGTTCCAGTAGGCGGTGTCGGGGACGTTGCGGCGCACCAGCACCTCCGAGGCCAGGCCGCCGCCGCCGCCCTTGCTGCCAGGCTGGAGCTTGAGGGTCAGCCGGTCGACCAGCACGGTCAGCGACTGGGCGGTAAACACGCCGAGCGGGCGCTTCTCGTAAAACGACTGGCGTAGCGTCGGGTTGGGATCGTCGGCCAGCGACAGCGCGGCCTTATCCGCGAGTGCCAGGCCGACCTCGGCGCGCACCGGCTGGCCGCGGTAGTCGGTGGTTTTCACGGTGTAGGTTACCGTGTCGCGCGGCCCGGCGGTGGTTTTATCGGCGCTGACGGCGATGGTCAGCTCCTGCTGCGCTGTTGAGACCGGCAGGTTGATCAGGCCGATGCGCAGATCCGGCACCGGCAGCTCGCCGCCTGAACCCTTGACCAGCACCACCGACACATACACGTTGGGCGCGTAGGCCGCGGTGATCGGCACCTGGACCAGCTCGGTTGTGCCGTTCATCGTAAACGTGCGGTGCTCGATCACCTGGCCGCGCTCGATGGTCAGCAGCGCGCGCATGCCCTTGTAGGGCGCCGGGACCAGGATGCTGGCGGTGTCGCCCGGCTGATACTTTGCTTTATCGGCAATCAGATCGACGCGGTTGGTGTCGTTGACGCCCCAGAAGGTGTCGCCGGCGAACGCCCAGGTGTAGGCGCTGGCCTTGACCAGATGCCCGGCGTCGTCGCGGCCCTCGGCGACCACGCGGTACGAGCCGCCCTCGGTCGGCGTCAGGCTGACGCTCCCGCGGCCCTGGGCATCGGTGGTGGCCACTTTGGTCTCGACCAGCGTGTCGGTGTAGCGCGAGGTCCAGTACAGCCGGACGTCGGCGCCCTGCTCGCGGGCGCTGAACCATTCGCGGCGCAAGATGCTGACCTTCAGGCTGCGGTTCGGCACCACGTTGCCCTGCGGATCGAGCGTGATCAGCGCCATTGCCTGGGGCTTGCCGACCTCGGCAACATAGCCCTCGGGCCGCACGCCGATGTAGAACGAGCCGGCGTGGACGTTGGCGGCGCCCTGCCCCGAGATCACCTGGCCATCAAGGTCGCTGACATCCACGTCGAGCGTCAGGGCGCGGCTGTGGTTGGCCTTGCCCAGCGTCGCCGAGATCGGCAGCGTAAAATTGCCTTGCGCGTCGGTGGTGCCGGTGCCCTCGGCGATCAGCTCGCGGCCGTCGAACGGCTGCGGATTGTCGAACCAGCGGTAGGCGGCGTAGGCGTCCTCCAAATCCTCGAACTGGTAGCTGGGCGCCGCCTCGCTCTGCCAGTAGAGCGGCGCGGCCAGCAGCCGCCAGCGCACCGGCGCGTTGGCGACCTTGCCGCCGCTGAAGTACGCCGCCGTCGTCTGCATTTGGAGCGGCTGGCCCTGGATCACGTCGGGCTGGCTGGCGGTGACGGTCAGCTCAAACGCCGGCTTGCGGTACTCGGCCACCGTAAACGAGCCGTAGAAGCTTTGGCCTGGGTCGCTGGGCAGCTGCGCCACCATGTTGTAGGTGCCGAGCGCGGCGCTCTGCTGCAGGGCCAGGTTGGTATGGAAGGTGCCAAACTCGCTCAGCTCCAGCGTCGTCGACAGCACCGCGTTGCCGTTGGGATCGCTGATCGTCAGCCGAACCGTCGGCGCCGCCGTGGGCAGCTGGTAGCGCTCGTCGCGGGCCACCCGCAGCGCGCCGCGCACGTAGACGGTCTGCTGCGGCCGGTAGATCGGCCGGTCAGTAGAGAGGTTGCCGACCAGCGGGCTGCGGGTCGCGTCGGAGGGCAGGTTAAAATCCCACGGCCCGATGCCATCGCTCCAGCCGCTGGTCACGAACGTAAACTGCGCCCCGCCCGCCGACCAGACATACAGCGGCAGATAGCTGCTCTCGGCGCTGAACGCGACTTTGAGCACGCCGTCGGCATCGGTGCGGCCCAGCTCGCGGGCCTCGACCGGCGCGGTGTTGGCGCGGCCATCTTTGTCATAGCCAGCGTAGGCCGTCGCGACCAGCGGCAGCTCAGCGACCGGCGCGCCGCTCGCCAGGTCAACCGCCCAGATAAACACCTGGTCGGCGCTGCGCTTTAGCGTCAGGGCATACGGGCTGACGACCATCAGCTGCCGATCCATCAGGTCGCCGGCCCGCACCCGCAAAAAGTAGATGCCGGCCTCCAGCTGCCCGAAATTCACCAGATCGATCCGCTCCTGATTCCGCTCGCCGGCCAGCTTGGCGGTGCCGTTTTTCAGCATCGTCGTCGCCGGCGGCTGGAAGTTCTGAAAGGCCTCGTAGCTATTGCTGAGCGGAATGACCTGCTCGGGCGCGACGCGGTAGACGCTGTACTCAACCTCGGGCGTGCCGATGTGGCGCACCGGAATCTGGGCCGCGACATGGGCGTTGTAGGTGGCCAGCTGATTGTTGGCGACGATGGCCAGCGACCGCGGCAGCGATCCCGTGCGAAACGTGATCACGCTGTCCTGGCCGAGCGCGACGCCATACGGGTCGTGGGCCGCGCCGCCGAGCGTTACGCGGTAGTCGGTCTCGGGCTTGAGGGGGAAACCATACGAAAACTGAGTCTCGTAGCCGCTGGTGTAGACCGCCGTCGGCTTTGGCTCGATCACGAGGTTGCGCTCGACCGAGGGCCAGTCGAGGGCGGTGGAGAAATTGAAGCTCAGGCCGCCGCCGACCTCGACCGCGGTGCTGCCGCCGGCCGGCGTTGAGCCAAGCAGCGCCGGCAGCGGCGCCACACGGAAGGTGCTTTGAAAGGTCTTGGTCAGCGTCGCGGTGCCAGCGGCGGTGGCGGTGCCGCCGGCCACGCTGAGGACATAGCTGGCCCCGCGCTCCAGCGGCGCCGCCGGCGTGAACAGCGCGCGGCTGCCGGCGACCGTGATGGTCCCCGGCACCGCCGCGCCGCCGCGCTCCAGGCGCATGGTCTGGCGCAGGCTGTCGAGGCTCATCGGCTGGTTGAAGATCACCCGCAGCGGCGCCGTCGGGTTGGCCTGATTTTCGCCATTCAGCGGCCGGCTGTCGCTGACCTGCGGCGTGATCGTGCTGAACGTCCAGCGGTATTCCGCCTGGAGGGTGCCGCCGGTCTGATCGCGCAGCCCGGCCGCGACCGCCGCGGTGTACGTGGTCGCCGGCGCCAGCGCGGCGGTCGGCGAGAACACGTAGGTGCGGGTGTCGAGCCAGCGGCCGACACCCGCGAGCGCCGGCGTAATTTGGAGCGGCTGCGGCTGCGTCTGCTGCGCCGCCAGCGTCGTCACCGCCACGACCGGATGATTGAAGCGCACGCTAATCCGCCGCGTGGTCGTCAGCACCTCGCTGGCGCTGGGCTGCGGCTCGACCTGCGCCACCTGGACATCGCCGACGACGGTGAAGCTCCAGGTCAGCGGCTGGGCATTGATCGCCGCGCCGCTCAGCGAGCGCACGCCGGCCGCCAGGCTGCCCTCGTAGCGCTGGCCGTGGCGCAGCGGCGCGCTCGGCGTAAACAGCAGGTGGCCGCCGGCGACCTGCGCGGTCCCGGCAATCGGCGCGCTGCCCTGCACATCGCGCAGCGTAAACAGCGCCCGCGCCAACTCTGGGTCAACGCCCGGCGCCAGCCGCACCTCGACCGGCGTGTTTGGCGCCACCGCCGTCGCGCCATCAAACGGCCGCACGCCGTCCAGCACCGTCGCCGCCGTGGTGAAATGCCAGGCGACCGGCGCCGGCAGCTGCGCGCCGGACTGGGGATTCACGGCCTGATCGAGCGTCACGGTGTAGGTGGTGGCGGCCTGCCAGCCGCCCTCGGGGTAGAAGCTGAGCAGCGTCGGCGACAGCCAGCGGCCGACGCCTTTGGTCGCGCCCGAGAGCTGGAGCGGCTGCGGCAGCTCGGCGGCCAGCGCCGGGTTCTGCGCGGCGGCCTGGATCGCCGCGTCGGCCACGACCTGCCCGGCAAATTCGACGGTCAGCGGCGTGCGCAGCGCCACGCTCTGCGCGCCATTGTCCGGCCCGACGCGCTTGACCGTCGCATACGGCAGCGTGGTGAACGCGACCGTGACCGGCTGCGCCAGGCTGCGGCCCAGCCAGTTGGCGAGCTGGCCGTCAACCGCCAGCTGGTAGCGGGTGTTGTAGTCCAGGCCTGGGTCGGGGCGAATCACCGCCACCGCATGGCCGGGCAGCGGGTAGCCGTCGACCGTCACGGTGTAGCCAACCGGCGGCTCGATCCGCAGCGCACGCCGCAGCGCATCGGCCGAGACCCACTGGCTCAACTCCAGCTCGATGGTAGCCTGCGGGTTGGCGGCGGCCGCGCCGTCGCTCGGGGTGGTCCGCACAATCTGCGGCCCGCTGAGGGCAAACGGCCCGATCAGCACGGCGGCGGCGACCAGGGCGACCAGGGCGAGGCCCAGCGCCAGCCAGCGCCAGCGGCGTCGAACAACAGGGGGCACAGTGGGCGTTGCGTCGGTCATGAGTTCCTCCAGGTGGCAGATGAGCACATTTTTTATGGCGCGTTGACCGTAAATGCGACGATTGGGCTGGACCAGCGCCGGCCGGCGGCGTCCTCGACGACCGCCTGCGCGGTGTGGACGCCGGCGCGCAGCGGCCAGAAGGCGCGGAAGGGCGGCGCCGCAAAGTGCGCCAGCGCCTGGCCATCGATCAGCAGCGTCAGCGTGCCGTCGTGGCCGGCGGCGGCCGCAACGGTGATCTGCTGGCGGTCGGCCGGCACGCCGGGGCTGAGGGCATAGACCGATCCCGGCGCCGGCTGGAGCAGCAGCGGCCCGCTCGTCTCGGCCGATGCAGCGCTGGGCATGGCGCTGCCGGCCTGGTCGCCCGGCAGCGCGCAGCGCGTGCGCGGCACCCGCGGCAGGCCCGCCGCCAGCGCCCAGCTTTCGGCGGCCGCGGGCAGGCGGCGAAATACCGCGCTCACCGTGCGCGCCGCCGGATAGCCAGGCGGCGCCAGGCAGCCGAGCGTCGGGTCAACCGTGAGGCGCACGTGCGAGTTGTCGCGGCGCGTCGGCTGCGTGCCGGCGATGAAGCGCTCCAGGCGGGTCGCTGGGCAGTCGTCGCTGGGCAAGAGGCCGCCCTCGGCGCACACGGCCAGCTCCACGATGCCGGCCGGCCGCGCAAAGTCCACCGTCGGCAGCCCACGGTGCGCGGCCAGCATCACGTCGTGCCACACCGGCCCGGCGCCGGTGACGCCGCTGATCGCCTCCATCGGCTGGCCGCTGGCGTTGCCGACCCACACGCCGACCACCCGCTGCGGCGTGTAGCCGACCGTCCAGTTGTCGCGCCAGTCGCTGGTTGTGCCGGTCTTGGCGGCGGCCGGGCGATCAATGTCGAGCGCGCTGCGGCTCCCATACGCGCGCATTCGGGCGTAGGGGTCGGACAAAATATCGGTGACGAGGTAGGCGACCTCGGGCGAAAGTACGGCCGGCTGATCAGCCGCGGCGGCCTCGGCCACCACGCGGCCGTGCGGGTCGGTGGCGCGCAGCACCGCAAACGGCGCAATACGCCGGCCGCCGTTGGCAAACGCGGCGTAGCTCGCCGTCAGCTCCAGCGGCGTGACCTCGCCGCCGCCCAGCGTCAGCGCCAGGCCATAGCGGCCCTGGTCCTGCGCCAGCGTCGTGATGCCCAGGCGACCGGCGATCTCCAGCAGCGCGGGGACGCCGATCGCATCCAGCACCCGCACGGCGCCCACGTTCGATGAGGTCGCCAGCGCCTCGCGCGCCGAGAGCAGCCCGTGAAATGCGCGGTCGTAGTTTTCGGGGGTGTAGGGCGGGCCGCCGCGGGTGGCGAACGCCGACGGCACATCGAGCACCGTGCTCGCCGCCGTCCAGCCGCGCTCGAAGGCCGCAGCGTAGGTCAGCGGCTTCATGGCCGAGCCAGGCTGCCGCCGCGCCAGCGCCGCGTTGACCTGGCCCTGATTGGCAATGTCGTTGAAATCTGGGCTGCCGACCATCGCCAGCACCGCGCCGCTGTGCGGCTCAAGGACGACCACGGCGCCATTGTGAACCCGGTGGCTCGGCGCGCCACCCCGCGACTCATTGAGCGCCACGATCTGCGCCGCCAGCGTGGCCTGCGCCGCCGCCTGCAAATCAGCGTCCAGCGTGGTCGTGATCGTCAATCCGCCGCGCAGCACGGCGTCGCTGCCCAGCTCGGCCGTGAGCTGCGCCAGGACATACGCCACGAAGTGCGGCGCGGCCATCGTCGTCGGTGCGCTGGCAAACTGGAGCGGCTCAGCCTGCGCCGCGGCCGCTTCGCTGGCGGTGATCTGCCCGGCCCGCACCATCGCCCCGAGCACCTCGGACTGCCGGGCGCTCGCCGCCGCTGCATCGCCGCTGATCGGGTCATAGCGCGAGGGCGCCTGCGGCAGCCCGGCCAAGAGCGCGCACTCGGCCAGGTCCAGCTCGCGCACCGGCTTGCCAAACACATGCTGCGCCGCCGCCTCGACGCCGTAGGCCATGCCGCCGTAGTAGCTCTGGTTTAAATAAAGCGCCAGAATCTCGGGCTTGCTGTAGCTGGCCGTCAGCTTGAGCGCCAGGATCGCCTCGCGCAGCTTGCGGATCAGCGTGCGCTGCTGGGCCGGCTCGGGGCCGAGCAGGAAATTGCGGGCCAGCTGCTGCGTCAGCGTCGAGCCGCCGGCGACCGGCGCGCCGGCCCGCACATTGAGCCACAGCGCCCGCCCAATGCCCCACAGGTCCAGGCCAATATTCTGGTAGAACGTGCGGTCCTCGACGGCGACCGTGGCGTTTTGCAGCGCCAGCGGCATCGTCGCTAGCGCCACCGGCGCGTGCTGGCCGGTCAGTGGGTCGGGCAGCTGATAGAGCAGCTGGCCCGTGTGGTCGACCACGCGCGTATTCCCGAGCGCCGCCCGCGCCCGCAGGTGCTGGGGATCGGGCAGCGCGGTCGTCGCCCAGAGATACGCCAGCGCCGCCAGCGTCAGCAGCGCGAGCGCCAGCGCGCCGCACCGCATCCAGCGCCACGCTCTGCATCGCCATTGTCGCCCCCGAGCATTCATCGCGCCCCCTTTGATCTGCTCCGATTCTACGTGGCGGCAGTACCAAACTGAATGAAGCGGCGCTGAAAACCGTGTGACCACCGGCGAGCCGCCGGCCCATCGCGCGGCTGATATGCCAGCTGACAGGCAAGCTGATAGCGGCCTGGCGGGCGCTGATTAATCCTCGGCGGCTGCGGTCCCCAGCGACAGCCCGGCGATCACATAGCGGCCGAGCACGTAGAACAGCGCCACGATCGGCAGCGCCACCAGCAGTGCCAGCGCCGCCAGCAGCCCCCAGGCCGTGCTAGTCTGGCCCTGCATGCTGTTGAGCGCCATCGCCAGCGTTACCTTGCTGGGATCGCTGACAAACGCCCAGCCCAGCGCAAACTCCGACCAGGCCAGCGCAAAGGCGGTGAAGCCGGCGACCGCCACCGAGGGCAGGATCAGCGGCAGCGTGATGCGCCAGAACACCGTCGGGCGTGCCGCGCCCTCCAGCGTGGCCGCCTCCTCCAGCTCCAGCGGCACGCTCTGGATCGCATTGCGCGCGATCCAGACCGCGAACGGCACCGCCACCGCGCTGTAGACCAGGATCAGCGCCCCGAGCGAGCCGCGAATTTTCAGCGTCGTGAACACCAGAAAAAATGGCGCGATCAGGCCGGCCGGCGGCAGCGTCAGCAGCACCAGCAGCGCAAATAGCCCGGCCGTGCGGCCCGCAAAGCGAAAGCGCGCAAAGCCATACGCCGCCACCACCCCGACGCCCAGCGCGACCGCCGTGGTCCCGCCGGCGACCAGCGCGCTGTTGCCCAGCAGGTACAAAAACGAGTAGCCGGCCCGCGGCGCCCGCCAAACCTGCGCCAGCTTGGCGCCGCTCCAGACATGCGGCAGCAGCGCTGCGTCGTGCGGCCGCGTCACAATCGAGCCGTCAAACGCCAGCCGCACCAGCCACACCACCGGCAGCAGCACAAACAGCCCCGCCAGCGCTAGGAGCAGCTGCGACACCAGCTGCCCCCGCCAGCCCAGCGGCCGCTCAGACATACTCCACCCCCTCGACCACCCGCGTCTGGCGATTAAACAGCCAGATAAACGCGACCGCAATGCCCAGCACGAGCGTGTTCAGCGTCGCCGCAAACGAGTAGTTGGTGTCGTAGCGCATCACCAGGTAGCCGAGCATTGATAGGCTCGTGGTATGCGTCGGCTGCGTGTCGCCGATCAGCATCAGCGGCAGATGAAAGGCGTTGAACAACAGAATACCCCGCAAGAGCACGCCGCTCCAGATCGCCGGCCGGATCAGCGGCCAGGTGATCTGCCGCCACAGCGTCCAGCCGCGCGCCCCATCGACCTGCGCGGCCTCGTAGATTTCGGCCGGCACCGCCCGCAGCGCCGCCATCGCCACCACCAGCATGAACGGAAACGCCACCCACACGCTGACGATCACCAGCGCCCAGAAGGCTTTGGTCGTCGTCAGCGCGCCGGCCACGAAGCCCAGCGCGCCGCTCAGCGGCGCCAGGTGCCAGCGGCCCAGCAGCGCCACCAGCGGCTTCGCCCAGCCGGCGACGTTCAGCACCGGCGCCCGGTCACCCAGCCAGTCGATTTTATGACCGGCGACGAAGTTCACGCCGCCGTAGGCATTGTCGAGCAGCGTATTCCAGATCAGCGCGCCGACAAACTCGGGGATCGCCCACGGCAGGATAAACAGCGTCCGCCACAGCCCGCGGCCGCGCAGGCCGCGGCGCTGCAAAATCGTCGCCAGCCCCAGGCCCAGCGCCGTCGCCATCGCCATCGCGACGAGCACCCAGACGACGTTGAAGCGCACCGTCACCAGAAACTCGGGATTGCTCAGCCAGCCGACCGGGCCGCCGGTGCCGATGTACGGCACGTCGCTGGAGCGTAGCGGTAGGCCCAGCAGCCCGCGACCGACGCCGATTAGGAGGCCCACGGTGCCAGTGCGGATATTTTTGACCTGAAAGTCCGAGGCCGCCAGCGCCGTCTGGATCAGCAGCGGGTAGATCACAATCAGCGTAAACAGCAGCCCGAGCGGCAGCAGCCAGCCACGCGGACTCCCGCGCCTGCCCGCGCCCCGCCCCGCCTGCCCCGCACGCCAGCCATCCTGCAGCCGCGACCGCACCCGCCGCATGCCATCGGCCGCCGCCCACGAGATCGGCACCGTCAGCGCCAGCACATACTGCGGCCACTTCGTCGGCCAGAACAGCAGAAAGACGAGGTTGACGGCGAACCACAGCACGACCAGCCGCTCGCGCTGCCACAGCCCCCGCAGCCCAAACAGCCCGACCAGCCCAAACAGCCCATCAAGCAGCAGCGGAAAAACGCCGGGATGCCAGGGCGTTGCGCTGAGCAGCCAGACCAGCGGCTGTGCCCAGCCAAAGCCGGTCTGCTGCACCTGCTTGCCGGTCGCATAGCCGGTGCTAAACAAGAGCGACTGGCTCAGCCGGCCCACCGGATCGAGCCACAGCGCCGGGTCGGCAAGGTAAAACGCCAGCACTGCCAGGCCGCCCCATGCGAGCGCTCGCCGCCACTGACGCCAGTCCTGGAGCAGCCAGATCAGCGCCGCAAATCCCGCAACGCCATACAAATACTTGCCGGCCGCCGCCAGCCCCAGCGCGACCGCGGCCGCCCAGAACGCCGCGCCGCGCCCCGGCGTGTGCCGCGACCTGCGCAGACCGAGCAGCGCCAGCGTCGCAAACAGGCACGGCAGTGCCTCCAGCATTGCCTGCGAGGTGTACTTGGCATGCCAGGAGTTGACGGCGATGAGCAGACCGGCCAGCGGATTCACAATGGCCACGACGCCAGCTGTCGCCGCGCCGACCACGGCATTGAAGACTTGCAGCGCCCGCACCTGCTTCGCGATGCCGGCCGGGCCATTTTTATTCCCAACCAGCGCCACCACCGGCTTGCTGTACGCGCTCGCCGGCGCCGTCTGCCACAAAATTGCGCCAAACGCCAGCTTGGTCATTGGCGGGTGCTCATAGTTCTCACGCTCGTCGATGATTCCGCGCAGGTCGCCGGCCGCCAGATGCTGCGCGTAGAGCTGCCCGGCCCGCAGGTAGTCGTCCTCATCGAAGTCGGTCGGCAGCAGCGCCGCGGCGCGCAGCCGGATCAGGAGCGCCAGCAGCAAAATCGCCAGCACGACGGCGGTGCGCAGCGCCACTCGCCAGCGCCGCCCACGCGGCGCGAGCCAGCGCACAGGAGCGAGGAGCAGAGTCGATATATATACCTTATGTCGAGCGCGTGAAAGGCGGAGCGTAGCTGCGCTCGGCAGCCGCGCCGGCAAGGAGAGGCAGTGTACAAGCTTTGGGTAGCGCTCGCAACGCCGCAATCGCCGGGCAACGCAAAGGCGGCGAGGCCGAAGCCCCGCCGCCTGAAGTCTGTGGAGAGAAGTTACTTGACCTCGGCGCTCGCGCCAGCCTCGACCAGCTTGCCCTTGGCAGCCTCGGCCTCTTCCTTCGACACGCCCTCTTTGATCGGCTTGGGCGCGCCCTCGACCAGGTCTTTGGCCTCTTTCAGGCCCAGTGAGCCGCCCGACAGCTCGCGCACAACCTTGATCACGTTGATCTTGTTGGCGCCGGCGGCCAGCAGGATCACATCGAACTCGGTCTGCTCCTCAACCACGGCAGCCGGGGCCGCCTCGCCGCCGGCCGGGGCCGCAGCGTAGCCGACGGGCGCCGCAGCGCTCACGCCGAAGGCCTCTTCCATCGCCTTCGACAGGTCAGCAGCTTCCAACAACGTCAAGCCCTTGATCGATTCCAAAATCGCTGATACTTTCTCCGAAGCCATGGTGTAGATCTCCTAAATGATGAATGAGTGTTAGCGGTTGATAGTATTCAGATCTCTTAGGCAGCGGCGTTGTTACCCTTGCCCTCGGACACCTGTAGCAGAATTGATGCGATGTTGCGCGCGACGCCGTTCAGGGCGGCGGCAATGCCGGTCGCCGGCGAGTTGATGCTGGCCATAACTTTGGAAATGCTCTGCTCGCGGCTGGGTGTGCTTGCCACGCGCTCCAGGTCCTCGCCGCCGATGCGGTCCAGGCCCAGCAGGCCACCGCGCAGCGTCACGGTTTTCTTCGCGGCCTTGACATAGGTATTCAGCGCCTTCGCGGTGGCCACGGGATCGCCGTAGCCCAGCAGCAGCGTGATCGGCCCGCCCAAGAACTCGTCCAGCCCGGTGATACCCAGGTCGTTGGCCGCAATCTTGGTCAGCGTATTTTTGCTGACGATCAGTTCGGCGTCGCTCTTGCGGAGCGCGGCGCGCAGTTCGCCAAACTCGGCCACGCTCAGCGCGCGGTACTCCGAGACTAGCATAATGTTCGCCTTGCCCATTTTGGTCTTCAGCTCTTCAACTGTTGCCAGGTTTTGCTTATTCGGCATGTTGTTCACCCCCCTTCATCAAAAAATCAATGGCCCCGCTCACTGCTGAGCGAGGCCACACAGATCCGAACGCGGATGCTTGCTGTGTGCCTCGGCTGGCGGCAAATGCCATTATGTTCTTGCGAACACCCGCTGTCTCAGGCGATTAAACTTGGACGGAGCCGGCACACAGCCGCTGCGCATGAATTAGTCTTCGTTGCTGCCCATGGTCTGGGCCGCGGTGATATCCACCGCCACGCCAGGACCCATCGTGCTGGTCAGCGTGATGCTCTTGACATACACGCCTTTGGCACCGCTCGGCTTGGCGCTCTTCACCGCTTGCATCAGCGCCGCGAAATTATCGCGAATCTGCTCGGCCGTGAATGAGGTCTTGCCAATCGCGACGTGCAGCAGGCCAGTCTTGTCGTTACGGAACTCGACTTTACCTTTGCGCACTTCGCTGAGCGCCCGCGCCAGCTCGCCGGCCTGCACCACGGTGCCGCTCTTGGGATTCGGCATCAGGCCCTTGCGGCCGAGGATTTTACCCAGGCCGGCTTTGCCCAGGTCACCCATAATGTCCGGCGTCGCAATCGCCACGTCGAACTCGGTCCACTCTTCCTTAGCGATCTTCTGGATCAGCTCATCCCCACCCACGATGTCGGCGCCAGCGCTGCGGGCGACGGCCTCGGCCTCACCTTTGGCGAACACCAGCACGCGCACCTGCTTCCCGGTACCGTGCGGCAGCGAGACGGTGGTACGAATCTGCTGGTCGGCGTGGCGCGGATCAATCCCAAGCCGCAGATGCGCCTCGACCGTGGCGTCAAACTTGGTGAACGACGTATCCTTCACCAGCTGGGCGGCCTCGTCGGGCTGATACAGCCGACCTTTTTCAACTTTTGCGGCCGCAGCAACGTACTGCTTGCCATGTGTTGGGGCCATAGTAAAACTCCTGGTGGTGTGCGGGCGAGCTGCCCTCCCACGCCTTAAGCGTGCGTAGTGTACCCGATCCGGGCCATTTCGCAAGCGGCTAGTCTTTGATCGTGATGCCCATCGAGCGCGCGGTGCCGGCGATAATATTCTCGGCGCCCTCAATGCTGATGGCGTTCAGGTCGCTCATCTTGGTCGTGGCGATCTCACGCAGCTGCGCCTTGCTGATCGAGCCAACAGCCGTCTTGCCGACCGTCCCCGAGCCCTTCGGGACTTTCGCGGCCTTGCGTAGCAGGTCGGCGGCCGGCGGCGTTTTGGTAATAAAGGTGAACGAGCGGTCCGAGTACACCGTGATCTCGACCGGGATGATCATACCAACACTGCCCGAGGTGCGCTCGTTATACTCTTTACAAAAGCCCATGATGTTGATGCCCGTCGCGCCAAGCGCTGGGCCAACGGGCGGGGCAGGGTTCGCTTTGCCTGCCGGCAGCTGGAGCTTCACCACTGCCGTTACTTTTTTTGCCACAGGTTACTCCGTTACGGTTTCAAAACCGAGCTATACGCGCGCCCTAGTCAACCAGGCGCATCACTTGCAGAAAATCGAGCTCGACTGGTGTCTCGCGACCAAAGAATGAGACCAAGACCCGAACTTTGCCTTTTTCCTGATCAATCGCGTCGACAATGCCGTCAAAGTCGCTGAACGGGCCATCGGTGATCTTAACCGCTTGTCCAACCTGGTAGTTGACGCGCACTTTGGGCGCCTCGGTCTCCATCTGCTTGAGGATCGCCTTGACCTCGGCCTCCTCAAGCGGCGTCGGCCGCGTTCCCAGCCCAACAAACCCGGTTACGCCCGGCGTGTTGCGCACGACATACCACGAGTCATCGGTCAGCGACATTTGGACCAGCACATACCCAGGAAATACTTTTTTCTGCACCGTGCGCCGCTGACCATTCTTGATCTCAATCTCTTCTTCGGTCGGCACAATCACACGGAAAATCTGGTCCTTCATCTCCATCGAGTCGATGCGATGCTCCAGATTTTGTTTGACTTTATTTTCATAGCCTGAGTAGGTGTGAATCACAAACCACTGCCGCTCGGTATCTGCGCCATCAGGCAAACCATTCGATTTTGAAGGCGCTGCCATGTCAACCTCCTGCTACCGCACCAGCAACCCATACAGAAAGCTGAGCAAGAAATCTAGCCCGCCAAGCAGCAAGCCCATTACGATTGAGATGCCCATAACCACGTAGGTCAGGCGCAGCGCCTCTTCACGGGTTGGCCACGTGACTTTGCGCAGCTCGCCGCGGGTCTCGCGGAGCCAGCGCTGTAGGCCACCCTCTTCTTGTTTTTCGTTAACCATAGCCACCTCTCCTCCTTGAGCTGCGATGCGATCAGCTACTTCGTTTCACGGTGGAGCTTGTGGTTACGGCAGCGCGGGCAATATTTGTTCAGTTCCAGGCGGGCCTGGTCATTCTTGCGGTTCTTCTCAGTCGTATAGTTGCGCTCGCGGCACTCGTTGCAGGCCAGCGTAATAATGATGCGATTGCCCTTTTTTGAGGCCATGACATTTCTCCGTCTAACGTTAGAAGGCCAGGGCGACCGTCACAGCCCGCAGGCTGCTGGTATCACCCTGGCCAAAAATTATAGGTCTACTTTTCGATCTTGGTGACGACGCCGGCGCCGACGGTACGGCCGCCCTCGCGGATGGCGAAGCGCAGGCCTTCCTCGACCGCCACCGGCATAATCAGCTCAACGCCCATCTGCACGTTGTCGCCCGGCATTACCATCTCCATGCCCTCGGGCAGCGAGATATTGCCGGTCACGTCGGTCGTGCGGATGTAGAACTGCGGCCGATAGCCGGGGAAGAACGGCGTGTGCCGCCCGCCTTCCTCTTTTTTCAGCACGTAGACCTCAGCCTTGAACGTCGTGTGCGGCTTGATCGAGCCGGGCTTGGCCAGCACCTGGCCGCGCTGCACGTCCTCGCGCTCGACGCCGCGGATCAGGCAGCCCACGTTGTCGCCGGCTTGGCCCTCATCCAGCAGCTTCTTGAACATCTCGATGCCGGTGACCACCGTTGCGGTGGCTTTCTCGGCCATCCCGACGATCTCGACCGTCTCGCCGACCTTGACGCGACCGCGCTCGATCCGGCCGGTCACGACGGTGCCACGGCCCTTGATCCCGAACACGTCCTCGACCGGCATCAGGAAGGCCTTGTCCACGTCGCGCTGCGGCGTCGGGATGTAGCTGTCCACGGCGTCCATCAGCTCCAGGATCGGCTGGTATTCAGCGCTGGTAATATCCTTCGAGGTTGACTCCAGGGCCTTGAGGCCCGAGCCGCGCACGATCGGAATCTCGTCGCCGGGGAAGCCGTACTTCGAGAGCAGCTCGCGCAGCTCCAGCTCGACCAACTCCAGCAGCTCCTCATCGTCGAGCATGTCGACTTTGTTGAGGAACACGACCATCGAGGGCACCTCGACCTGCTTGGCGAGCAGGATGTGCTCGCGGGTCTGGGGCATGGGGCCATCAGGGGCCGAGACGACCAGGATCGCGCCGTCCATCTGGGCCGCGCCGGTGATCATGTTCTTGATGTAGTCGGCATGGCCGGGGCAGTCGACGTGGGCGTAGTGGCGCGCGGCGGTCTCGTACTCGACGTGCCGAATGGCAATCGTGATGCCGCGGGCGCGCTCCTCGGGGGCATTGTCGATGTCGGCGTAGTCCAGGAACTGCGCCTGGCCTTTGAGCGCCAGCGTCTTGGTGATCGCCGCCGTCAGCGTGGTCTTCCCGTGGTCCACGTGGCCAATCGTTCCGACGTTCAGATGGGGTTTGTTTCGCTCAAACTTCTGGCGTGCCATGATCTTCGAGACTCCTTGTTTTCAACGAAAACGACCCGGTGCAAAACGGATCGTTTTCGCTACGGACGTTAGTTATTCCGATAGTGTGGAGCCTTTGACGGGACTCGAACCCGTGACCTCGTCTTTACCAAAGACGTGCTCTACCAACTGAGCTACAAAGGCGAACCCTTGAACAATCCCTTGTGACTGGCGCCCTCGCCGTCACGCTGCGTAGTGTACGTTGCCTTGCCAGACCTGTCAATGAAGTGCGTGGAGCACCGCAGCGACCGCTTCGCAAGAAGTTTGTGGTGGGCAGAGTAGGATTTGAACCTACGTAGGCCGAAGCCAGCGGAGTTACAGTCCGCCCTAATTGACCGCTCTAGCATCTGCCCATGTTATCAACGTACCGTGGAGCCCGCAGAGGGACTCGAACCCCCGACCGGCTGTTTACAAAACAGCTGCTCTACCAACTGAGCTATGCGGGCGACTCAAATACACCGTACCGTTACGGCGGTCGGGAGTTTAACATGATCGGGGCAGCTTGTCAAACGGCCATTTTAGGCCGATGGCGGGCTTCATTTTTGCTGCTGAGAGGGCTTTTCAGGTATCATAAATCGATTGTTTTCCACAAGGAGGTGGCCATGAGCTGAGGCGCTTATTTTGAAATTGGGAGCATAAAATACTGAATTGCGTGGTTAGAGAGGAACTAAATGACCAACCAAAACGCCCCCGAGCAGCGTTGGATTAAAATTGATCTTCATATTCATACCCCTGCCTCAGAAGATTATGCCGAGCGAGATGTTTCGTATCTTCAAATTCTGCGAGAAGCCGAGCAGCGCGGCCTGGAGATGATCGCGTTCACCGACCACAACACGGTGGCGGGATATGAGCAAATGCGCCGGGAAGTTGATTTTTTACAGCAGCTTGAGCGCACCCGCCGCGCGACGGCGGCCGACCATCAGCAGCTTGATGAATATCTACAGCTGCTGCGGGCGATTACGGTACTGCCGGGCTTTGAGTTTACCTCGCACTATGGCGCCCATATTTTAGCAATCTTTCCGCCGACCACCTCGCTGACGATCTTGGAGGCGACGCTGCTCCAGCTGGGCGTGCCGGCCGAGCGGCTCAAGGCGGGCGCGACCGGCCTGCCCGACACCGCGCACGTCACCGAGGCCTATGAGACAATCGCCAAAGCCGGCGGCCTGGTGATCGCGGCGCACGCCAATGGCAGCAACGGCGTCATCGCCGAGACGCTGCGCATGAGCACCAGCGGCCAGGCGCGGGTCGCCGCCACCCAGCATCAGGCCCTCAGCGCGCTGGAGTTTGTCCACTTCTACACCGATCACAATACCTTTACGTCGCCCGGCTTCTACAATGGCAAGACCGAGCACTACGAGCGCCGCATGTTCTGTCTACAGGGCTCGGATGCGCACCGGGTGCGGCGGGCGCCGACGGGCAGCGATGTCGCGCACCGCCACGGCATCGGCGACCGCTACTTCGAGGCGCTGCTGCCCGAGCCGTCGTTTGCGGCGCTTCAGCACCTGCTGCGGAGCCACGAGTTTGAGCGCGTGCGCGTGCCCAAGCGCGACCAGCGCCAGTGGGATATTGACGAGCTGCGCTTCGGCGCCGCCACCGACCGCAATATTCTGCGCGACACCACCGACCTGACAGTGCTGCTCCAAGACGTGGCGGCGCTGGCCAACCTGGGCGGCGGCAAGCTGATCATTGACCCGCCGGGCGCCGGCGGCGGCGCCGCCCAGCAGGCCGTGCGGCCCAGCGAACTCAGCGAGCAGCTGCGGGTGCAGGCCGAGCAGATGCTTGATCCAGCGCCAACGCTGTCATTTGAGCTGGTGCGCTACGAGAGCCGCGAGGTTGTGCGCGTCGAGGTGCGAGCTGGTCAGTCGCCGCCCTACATCATGCGCGGCCAAACCTGGATGCGCCGCGACGCCCAGACCGTCCCCGCCAACCGCGGCGAGATTTTGCAGCTGGCCCGCCGCGCGCTGGCCGAGGCGGGGACCTCGCCGCTCGACAATGGCCAGGAGTGGGACCTGCCGTGCTCGGGCGTGGAGATCGTCAATGCCCAGCGCGCCAACGGCGAGTGGCAGTACGAGATTCGTGATCTGCGCACCATGCCCAACGTGGTCCGCGAGCGCGCGCAGGGCCTGTGGTCGTATGCCCTTGATCGCCACAGCGACCTGCGCGACGGCCGGGTGGACCTGGAGGCCCAGATCAGGTGGGTTGGGCAGCTGGGCCTGTGGCGGATGTACCAGCAGGGCGCCAACGTCAAGTACGACCTCGTTCACCGCGATGTCAACGGCATTATTGACCACGTGTTCTATGGCGTGACCGACTGGGGACTGGGCGCCGCCTGGCGGGTGCTGATCGATAAAGTGCAGCGCCCTGACAGCGATACACTGCCGCCGCTGGAGCAGGAGGCTGACGACGAGCCGGCCGAGCTAGAGCCAGAGCCGCTCGGGGTGACGCGGGGCGATTTGTATGTGCCGGCGCCCAACTTTGGCGGCCGCAAAGCGCGCTGGCATGGCCGCGGCGCGCTGCTCCGCATTCAGCGCAGCGCCGACGGCCGGCCACTGTTTGACCTGGCAATGCGCGACGCCCACAGCGATGCGATCCACGAGTACCTACAGACGCCCGCCGACAAGCTCAGCGAGCGCTGGCGCAACCTCGTGCGCGTTGAGCGGCCGCGGACCGGCCTGGAGGTCGTCAATCGCACGGTGAGCGAGGGCATCGTGCAGCTCAACTTCCGCGACCTGCGCAGTGGCGAGGTCAGCGCGCCCTGGCGCATCGAGGAACTCAAGGAAGGCTCGCTGCGCGAGTACGCCGCTCGCATGTCGGTGGTTGATCAGCGGCTCAACGAGGAGGCCGTGCGCTGGTGGGGCAATCTCGGCTACCTGCGCCCCATGCGCTCGCAGGTCGACCTGGTGTACCGCGACATCGCCGGCCAGGATTTCTTTTTCTACGCCTGCCGCCGCGAGGAGCTACACGGCCCGTGGCGTCAGCTGCTGGAGGCCTGGGGCGACACCGGGTTGACCGCCAGCGCCGAGAGCCGGCCGATGGGAGGGGCACGCGCGGAGGCCGGGCTGCCCGAGCCGCGCCGCGCCGACTTGGATCGTGCCCTGCTCGTCAACGATGAGGCCCAGCATGACAACGATTATCACGACGCTGAGCATTGAGGTGCCGCTGCCGGCCGAGGTGGTCTGGGACTGGACCACCGACCTGCGAAATATCAACGCGCTGGGCCAGCCCTGGTTTGGCTTTCGCTACGATCTGAGCGCGCCGCCGTGGCTGCGGCGCGGCTTTGTGCTGCCCACGCAGTCACTGGTGCTGGGCCTGCCGGTCGCCGAGGCCGAGATGCGGGTGACTGACTGGCAGCCGCACACCCGGTTTGTGGACGAGGGCTGGCAGGCCGGGCGGCGGCTGTGGCGCCACACACACATTTTTGAGGCCGCCGGCGGTAAAACGCGCTACACTGATAGCATTGAGGTGCCGCGCACTGGCTGGCTTGGCGCGCAGCATGCCGCGGTCGCACTCCTTTTTCGCTATCGGCAGCGACAGCTGCTGCGTCATATTCGCTGGGAAAAATAAATGTCTGTACTACCGCCCCTGGAGCAGAAGCCGGCGTATGTCAACCGGATGTTTGGCACCATCGCCCGCCGCTACGACCTTGTGAATCGGCTGATGACCTTTGGCCTCGATCAAAGCTGGCGGCGCTTTGCCGTGCAGCAGATCACGCCCGCCGACTCGTTCAGCGACCGGCTGGCGGCGCTGGATGTGGCGACTGGCACCGGCGATTTTCTGCCGATCTTACGTCAAGCTATGCCGGTCGCGACGATTGTCGGCAGCGACTTTTGCCTGCCGATGATGCAGGCCGGGCTGGACAAGGCCGACCTACCCGGCGGCTACGTCACCGGCGACGCGCTGACGCTGCCCTTCCCCGACGACTCGTTTGACGCGCTGACCACCGGCTTTGCGATGCGCAACGTCGCCGACATTGCCGCGGCCTTCCGCGACATGCGGCGCGTCACCCGGCCGGGCGGCAAGATCGCCTGCCTGGAAGTTCGCGCGGCCACGCAGCGCGCTGGTCCGCGCCGGCCACGCCGTGGATTTTAACCACGTCGTGCCACTGATCGGCCGGCTGGTCGGCGGCGACGCCGAGGCCTACACCTACCTGCCACAGTCGGCGGCCAACTTTCCGCAGCCGCCGGCGCTGGCCGCGATCATGGAGGCGGCCGGCTGGCGCAATGTCCGCTACACGCTGCTGGGTCTGGGCGCCGTCGCGGTTCACGTCGGCGAAAAATAAGAGCGGTGGTGTGCCGCTTGCCAGCGGTTTCCTGACGTAGCGAAAGAGAAGAGCATGCAGCTTGAACGACGACGCACCATTGCCGCCCCGCCCGAGACCGTGATCGCGCTGCTGACCGATGTGGACCAGCTGCGCCGCCTGGTGCCGCGTGCCGAGCAGATCGAGGTGACGCAGCGCGGCGAAGGCCGCGCCCGCCTGGTGGTCACGGTGCCAGTGCCACGGCTGGGCCGGCAGCGCATCGACGGCGAGGCTCGGCTGCTCGCCGACGGCCTACGCTTCATCGCCGTGCGCCCCACCGAGATAGATATTCGCTGGACTGTACGATCGGCAGCTGGCGGCAGCGAGGCGATCCTGCAGGTCAATGTTGATCTGGCGAAGGTGCTGGGGCCGCTGGCCCGCCTGATCCCAACCGCGCTGATCAACCGCCAGGTCGGCGACGAGCTGGAGACCTCACTGACCGCGCTGGCTGAGCTGGCTGCGCCGCCCGCGCCGCCCGCCGCCGAGCCAGCGGCGCTGACCGACGCCACGCCGGGCGCCTAGCAGCGCGGCCGGCGGCGCTCCGCAGCGCCAATACGGTATACTTCAGCGGTCACACGGTAGGATGAGATGGCCGAGCAAGCACTGTATCGCAAATGGCGCTCCCAAACGTTCGACGAGCTGGTCGGGCAGGAGCATGTTGTTCAGACGCTGCGCAACGCAATTCGGAGCGGGCGGATTGGCCATGCCTATCTGTTCACCGGGCCGCGGGGCGTGGGCAAGACGACAATGGCTCGCTTGCTGGCCAAAGCGGTCAACTGCCTGGCGCCGCCCGAGCAGCGCCCCTGCGACCAGTGCGCCGAGTGCCGCGCGATCGCCGAGGGCCGCGCCGTGGATGTCGTGGAGATGGACGCCGCCAGCCACACCGGCGTGGACGACGCCCGCGAGATCATCGAGCGCGTCCAGTTTCGCCCGACCTCGGCCCGCATCAAGGTCTACATCATCGACGAAGTGCATATGCTGAGCACGGCGGCCTTCAACGCGCTGCTAAAAACGCTGGAGGAGCCGCCGCCGCACGTGCTGTTTATCCTGGCGACCACCGACCTGCATCGCGTGCCGGCCACAATTTTGTCGCGCTGCCAGCGATTTATGTTCAGCCGCCACTCGGTCGTCGCGATGGCCGCGCACCTAGCACACGTCGCGGCCGCCGAGGGCGTTGAGCTAGAGGACGGCGTGGTCGAGCAGATCGCCCGCGCCGCCACCGGGGCAATGCGCGACGCGCTGAGCATCCTGGACCAGCTGAGCGCCGGCAGCGATGGCACCGTGACCCTGGCACAGGTCCGCGGACTGCTGGGGGCTGTCGAGGCCGGCGAGGTTGGAACGCTGGTCGAGGCGCTGGTCGGCGGCGACCTGCGGGCCGGTTTGCAGACGATCAACCAGGTCGCCGACAATGGCGCCGACCTCCGGCAATTTACCCGCGACCTCGTCGAGCGGCTGCGCGCGCTGATGGTCCTGGCCGCCACCGGCGACGCCACGACGCTCGATCTGCCGGCCGAGACGCTGGCGCAGGTCCAGGCCCAGGCCGCCGCCGTCGAGGTTGGGCGGCTGGTCCAGTGGCTCAAGCTGTTCTCGGGCCTGGAGGCGCAGCTGCGCAACAGCCCGTATGGCCAGATGCCGCTGGAGATCGCGCTGGTCGAGGCGCTGCATGCGCCGCAGCTCGCGGCCGCCGCGCCCGCCCACGAGAGTGCGCGGCCCGCGGCGCGGCCCAGCGCCCCCGCTGCGCCGCCCACATCGCGCCCGGCGCCCGTGCAGGAGCCAGCGCCGCCCCGCGCCGCCGCGCCCAGCGTCGCGCCGCCCAGCAGCGCCCCAGCACCGCGCGCCACGCCCCCTCAGCCCGCCGCCGCGCCGCCCACGCCGCCCGCCGACGCAGCGCCGCGCGTCATCGAGGTCGAGGACAACGCGGCGTTTATCCTCGAAGAGGTCAGCGAGCTGTGGCCGCAGTTTGTCGAGGACGTGCGCGCCGACAGCCGCATGATGTTTGCGCTGCTCGACGGCGTCAACCCGATCAACATCGAAGGCCGCGTCGTCGTCGCGCTGGCCAGCAAAGGCTCGTGGCAAAAGCAGCGCCTGGAGGAAGAAAAAAATCGTCGCCTGCTGGAGCGCATCCTGACCAAAGTGCTGCGCAGCCCGGCCCACCTGCGGGTGACCATTGATGAGCGCGAGGAAATGCCCGACGAGCGCAAGCTGATCCAGCATGCCCGCAGCGACTCGCTGATCCGCAAAGCCCTCAATATTTTTGAGGCCGAGATTGTAGGGATCGATACCCCCTAGCATAAGGAGCACCCATGGACCGCAAAATGATGGCGCAGCTGCAGCAGATGCAGACCAAGCTGATGAAAGCTCAGGAAGAGCTGGGCAACACCGATGTCGAGGGCACGGCCGGCGGCGGCGCGGTCAAGGTCGTGATGAACGGCCACCGCGAGCTGAAAACCCTGACCCTGGCCGCCGAGGCCGTCGACCCCGAGGATGTCGAGACGCTGACCGAGATGATCGTCGCGGCCTTCAACGACGCCTCGAAAAAAGCGCAGGACCTAAGCGAGAAAAAGCTGGGCGGCATGACCGGCGGCATGAACATCCCCGGCCTGTTCTAACATCCCCTGTGTCCCCACCGATGAGCTGTGCCGCCGGCGCAGTTCATCGGCGTTTTAGCGAGGAGTGACGTGTGCCAATAGGCATTGACCATTTGACCGTTGAGCCAATTGCGCGGCTGATCGAGGAGCTGAGCAAGCTGCCGGGCATCGGGCCGAAAACCGCCTCGCGCCTGACATTTCACCTACTGCGCGCCAGCGCCGAGCAGGCCCACGCGCTCGCGGAGGCTATCGCCGAGGTCAAAGATAAGACGCTGTACTGCAGCCGCTGCTTCAACATCGCCACCAGCGACCCGTGCAACGTCTGCACCAACCCCAACCGCGACCAGTCGATGGTCTGCACCGTGGAGGAGCCGCTGGACGTGCTGGCCATCGAGCGGACCGGCGAGTACAAGGGGCTGTACCATGTGCTACACGGCGCGATCTCGCCGGTTGACGGCATCAACCCCGAGGACCTGCGCATCCGCGAGCTGGTCGCCCGCGTCCGCACCGAGCCGATCACTGAAGTGATCATGGCCACCAACCCGACGCTGGAGGGCGACGCGACGCAGGCCTACATCTCGCGCGAGATCGTGCCGCTGGGCGTCAAGGTCACGCGCCTGGCGCGCGGCTTGCCAATCGGTGGCGACTTAGAGTATGCTGATGAAATTACGTTGGGCCGCGCCCTGGACGCACGGCGCGAAATCTAGGGCGGCCTGGCCGTCAGCGCACACGTCGTCAAGCCGCACAGTCGCCGAGGAGCAGCAATGGCATTCGCAGATATTCTAAACGAGGCGTTGGAGCATGTGCGTGGCGCACAGCTGGCCGGCATTATTAGCACCGATGGCCTGGGTATTGAGCTGGTGACCTCGGACCGCGACAGTAACCGTGAGCAGATCGAGCTGGAGCTGAGCGAGCTGACCGCGCACGCCAACGCTGCCACCAAGCGGATGGGCAGCGGCGCAATCCGCGACTTTATTGTGGAGACCGAGAGTGCGACGTATGTGGCCTCGCAGGTGATGCCAGGCTACTACGCAGTGATCGGCATCGGCGCCGGCGATCATCTGGGCCGCGCCCGCTTCGCCACCAAGCAGATGGCCCAGCGCCTCAAGTCCGAGCTGTAGGACGCGCAAACCAGGGCAACAAACAGCGCCACCAGGGATAAGCCTGGTGGCGCTGCTGTGTCAGTACAAAAACTATGAGCCTTGATTTCATGCTCTTTTTCAGGGCCTCGAACTCGGCGTCCAGCTCCGAGTCGCGCTCCAGGTCGGCAAACTTCGACTCAAGGGTGCCCTGGTTGAGGCGGTCCATCGCGTCGGCCTGCGCCAGGCGGTCATCAACGCGCTCCTCGAGCATGCCGAGCTTGTCCATGGCGTTGCTCTGGTTGATGCCACGGACGGTGCGCTGAATCGCCTCCTGGGTCTGGGCGCGGTTCTGCTTGGCGATGATCAGCTCGCGCTTGGCACGCGACTCGGCGATCCGTGACTTAAGCTGCACGAGGGCGTTCTGCAGCTCGTCGACCTGCTTCTCCTGAGCCTCGTACTGCTGCTTGTAGCTATCGGCGAGCTTCTGGGCCTGCACCTTGCGCGACAGCGCCTGCCGGGCCAGCTCCTCGTCGCCGCCGCGCAGCGCCGCACCCGCCTTCGACTGCCATTGCTCGCTCTCGGTCTGGAACTGCACCATTTTGTTGTGCAGCTTCGTCTCGTCGGCCATTGCCGAGGCAACGCTGGTTTTGGCTTCGTACAGGTTATCATTCAGCTGCCGGATGTACTCATCCACCATTTTCTGGGGATCCTCGGCGCGATCAAGCATTGAGTTCAGGTTCGCGCTGACCAGATCAGCGATGCGACCAAGTAGGGCCATGCCAGTTCCTCCTATGAAACGACGGGTCCACACTGCCGGGGCAGTACGACTAGTATACGCCAACGGGCAAATAAAAGTTGCACGCGGCGAGTTGGGCGAGTGGTCAGTGGTCAGTTCTCAGTGGTCAGTAGGGACGAGTGCGCCGGAGCCAGTGCTCAGTGGCGCGCATTGATTCAGCGTCGCCATGCGGCGGTTGCTGATAGCTGATAGCTGACGGCTGACGGCTGACAGCTTTAAAGTGGCCGCTTGCCGGGCACGCCGACGGCGCGGGGCAGGTGCGCGGGCGTGGCCTTGACTTTATCAATGACGATCAAGGTGCGCGGCTCCAGGCCGGGCAGCTGCACCGGCAGAATGCGCCCAACCTTGCCGCCGAGCTGCCCGATGGCCCGGCGCGCCTCGGCGGCCTCGGCGGCGCCGTCGGCGCTCTTGGGCGCGACAAAGCGGCCGCCGGGCTGCACCAGCGGCAGGCACAGCTCGCTCAGCACGCTCATGGCGGCGACCGCGCGGCCCACGCCGGCGCTGAAGCGCTCGCGGTAGGCGGGGTGCTGGCCCAGCGCCTCAGCCCGCGCGGTCACAATCTCCACATCGCGCAGCCCCAGCCGCTCGACCAGGTGGGCCAGAAAGGCGGTTTTTTTGCCCACACTGTCGGCCAGCAGCAGCCGGGTGTCGGGCCACAGGATTTTCAGCGGCACGCCTGGAAAGCCGGCGCCGGTGCCGATGTCGAACAGCATGGCGGGCGGCGTGGGCCAGGCCTGCGCGCAGCTCAGCGAGTTCGAGGAAATGCCGCACCGCAATGCCCGGCAGGTCGGTGATGGCCGTGAGGTTGGTGTGGGCGTTCCAGGCCTGTAGATCGGCGGCGTACAGCGCAAACTGCGCCAGCTGCGCGGCGGTCAGCGTCAGACCCCACTCGGCCAGCGTCGGCGCCAGCAGCTCGTCCATTATTCCTGCTCCTGATATAGCCCGTGGGCGGTGATATAGTCGTAGACCGCCGGGTGGACGTGGTAGCGAAACGGCGCGCCGGTGCGGATGCGCTGCCGGACCTCGGTCGCGGAGATCGCCAGCTGCGGGCCGGCGACCAGCTCCCAGCGCAGCCCGGCCGGCAGCGCGGCCGCGGGCGGCACCGCGACGCCCGGACGGCCCACGACGGCAAAGCGGCACAGTGACACGAGCCGCTCAATCTGATGCCAGCGCTGGAGCGACGTGAGCGCGTCGGCGCCGATGATAAACACAAAGTCGTCGGCGGGAAACTGTGAGCGGAAGGCGGCCAGCGTCGCCACGGTGTACGACGGGCCGGGCTGCTCAATCTCATGGCGGCTCAGGGCGAACTGCGAGTGATCGGCGATAGCTGCCGCGACCATCGCGGCGCGGTCGGCTGGGCTAGCCGTGTGGCGCGCGGCCTTCAGCGGCTGCTGCGCCGTCGGCACCAGCCACACGGCGTCCAGGCCCAGCTGCCAGCGCACCTCCTCGGCAATCGCCAGATGCCCGATGTGGATCGGGTCGAAGCTGCCGCCAAACACACCAATCGTCGCCATGCGCGGATTATAACTTTAAAACGAAGGCCGCCGTGGCATCTACCACGGCGGCGACGGCAGCGCGGCTAGCGCACCCGGCGGCGCTGCTGCATCTCGACCTTCAGGCCCTCTTGAAATAAATCCCAGATCAGCCACACCACCGAGCGCCGGTCGTCGGCGGTTAGATTCCTCAATGTACTGCGTCACCAGCTCCTCGACATCCTGCCGGCTCAGGCCGTAGACTTTGCGCTCCAGCGTGTTGTAGAGCTGCATCGCCAGCAGGTCGGATAGTTCGGTTAAGTCGGTCTCCGGCAGATCACCAGTGGTTGAATAAAAATTTCCCCGCATCTCAACCACGCTCCTTTCGATCTATAAGCAGCTAGTAGCCGCGGCGCTCTTCGGCCAGCTGGCTGGGGCGCATCGCGGTGGTCTGCTGGCCAGGCGCCGCCAGCTTGTTGCTGTTGCTAGCGCTGTTGGGCAGCAGCGACGTGTCGGTCAGCGCCTCGCTGATATAGTCGAGGTAGCCCTTGATCTGGTCGTTGTCCTCCAGCGAGGCAAACGGCACCGTCGCGCCCGAGACACTCTTGACGCTGGTGGCGATCTCGCGCATGGTGCCATCGATGCCGCGCACCAGGCCGCGCATCACCGACGCCAGCTCCTCGCGCTCCTGGACGGTCAGGTTAGCAAAGCCGATCAGCGCTTTCTCCTGGGCGCGCAGCAGGGTGTTGCGCAGGATGGCGATGTCGGCCTGCGTCTGCAGCTCGTAGCGTTTGACCAGGTGGGCCTGCCGAATCTGCTCGACCAGCTCGTCGCTGGTCACGGGCGTCCACAGCAGCGCCGGGATGATCACAAAGCCAATAATCCCGACCAGCACCTGCGGGATCACATAGCCGCTGTCGGCCACAACCTGCTGATTCGACCACCAGGCGTATTGAATATCAAAGGAGTAGTAGAGGAGAAAGAGCGCCGCGACCGTGATGACGGTATAGCCCCAGGTGCGAGCGTTGATTTTTTGGAGGAGCATGCCGGCCGGCGACCAGGGGATCAGGAAGGCGACCAGCGAGGGCGGCGCGAGCACCATGATGGCGGTGAAGGCGACGGCGACAATCGGGTTGGTGCTCAGCTGGCTTTGTATGCCCCACCAGTAGGCCGCCGAGCCAATCATGGTAATAAATGCCAGGATTGCCAGGCCAGTCTTGGCCGTGAACGCTGATCCACTTTTGCGGCGCTGGCCACGGACCATATCTAAATAACGGCTACTCATGTGCAGATCCTTTATCTTCGTATGAACATCGGTACAATAACGGCTTTAACTACTACGCAAAAAAGTGCCAGAAGATCTCCAAAAGGAGCTACTTCGGCACTACGTCGGCAGTTTTGTAGACGAAAACCTCCGCCCACTCGCCAACCCCTGCTTGCTTCATCCGCTCGACAATCGCCGCCGGCACCGTGATGCCATACTGCTTGGCCGCGACATTGTAGGGCAGCTCCAGCGCTTGGACCCACCTCCCTTTGATCCGAAAGGTTGCCTGGACGGTAAACTCACCCCGCAGCTCCCCGAGCGGAATATACTCACCAAACAGCGGGTCGAACCACCAGACCAGCTGATAGGCCGGCGACACATAATTCTGGGGGGCGGGCAGCACCACGCGGTCAACTTGCTGACTACGCCAGCGCTCGCTGAGGTTGGTCGGGTTCGGTAGACCGACCCCGCTGAGCTAGGGTTAATCGGTGGGAGTCTGGAGGGCGGTCGGCTGCTCGGGCGGCGCGGTGGGGGCGGTGATTGTCGGGGCGGCAGCGGCGTCGGTGGGGAGTGCAGAGGTGTCAGCGGCGGGGGTGGCAAGGGTCACGGTGGCAAGCGGTGGTATCTCAGGGCTAGGCACCGGGAGGCCAGGAGTCGCGATGCTGTTGGCGCCCCGCGGCGTGGCCGAACCAAAAGGGTTCGTGCCGGTCTGGAGCGGCTTTGCGCAGCTTGTCAGCGCTAGCAGTAGCACCAGGGCGCTCCTCCGATTGCGGCGCAAAGGCTGTGGAAGCCGCGTGTTATACTTCTGTAAACAATAATGAGCCAACTACATGCTTCCTTGTACCAGTACAAACGTCGTGTTTTGGCCTGACCCAGCTACTACAGATGCTCGGGACGCTCATAGCATGGCCCGTGCTGGCCGCTGCTGTGTAAGGGCGCAGGTAGCACAAAGTATACCACTACCCTAGTGAGGTCCAATATGCCCCCAACCACTCAGCCGCTGATCGTCCAAAGCGACTGGAGTATTTTAGCCGATACCCACGCCGCTGACTACGAGGAAGTTCGCCCGCTGCTGGCCCAATTTGCCGAGCTGGAGCGCTCGCCCGAGCACATGCACTTCTACCGCATGACGCCGCTGTCGCTGTGGAACGCCGCGGCCTCGGGCTGGGACCTGCACCGCGTCCTGGATGTCCTCAGCCGCTACAGCCGCTTCACGCTGCCAGCCAACCTCGTGACCGACATCGCCGAGTACCTGCGGCGCTACGGCGTGCTGGAGCTGGTGACGCATGGCGAGACGCTGCTGCTGCGCTCGGCCGACGCGCCGCTCCTCGACCGCATCTGCGCCGACAGCCGCTGCCAGCCGCTGCTCGGGCCGCGCGACGACGACGACGTCCTGGTCGAGCCGGGGCTGCGCGGCGAGCTGAAGCAAGTCCTGACCGAGCTAGGCTACCCGCCGAAGGACCTGGCCGGCTATGTGAGCGGCGACGGCCTGGCGCTGGCGCTGCGGCCCGCGGGCGTGATGGGCGAGCCGTTCGCGCTGCGCCCCTATCAGCAGGCGGCCGTCGAGCTCTTCTACGACAACGGCGCCGTGACCGGCGGCAGCGGCGTCGTGCTGCTACCGTGCGGCGGCGGCAAAACCGTGGTCGGCCTGGGCGTGATCGCGGCGGCCCAGACCAGCACGCTGATCCTGTGCCCCAACACCGTCGCGGTGCGCCAGTGGATCAGAGAGATCCTCGATAAAACCACGCTGACCAGCGCGGATGTCGGGGAATATTCCAGCGAGCACAAGGACATCCGGCCGATCACGGTCGCGACCTATCAGATCATGACCTATCGCCCGCAGGCCGTCAATAAAGACACCGGCGAGGTCGGCGAGTTCCCCCACATGCAGCTGTTCCACGAGCGCAACTGGGGCCTGCTGATCTACGACGAGGTGCACCTGCTGCCGGCGCCGGTCTTCCGCGCAACCGCGGGCCTCCAGGCGCGCCGGCGCTTGGGCCTGACCGCCACACTGATCCGCGAGGACGGCCGCGAGCGCGATGTCTTTGCGCTGATCGGGCCGAAAAAATATGAGATGCCGTGGCAGGAGCTCCAGCAGATCGGCTTTATCGCGCCGGCCGAGTGTGTCGAGGTGCGGGTGACGATGGACGACGACCGGCGCATGGAGGCCGCCATCGCTGAGACGCAGCAGGAGGCCTACCGCATCGCCGCCGAAAACCCGGCCAAGCTGATCGTGACCCACGCGCTGGTCCACGCAGCACGCCGACCGCCATGTGCTGGTGATCGGCCAGTATATTAAGCAGCTGGAGCTGCTGGCCAAGCGGCTGGAGGCGCCGCTGATCACCGGCCGCACGCCGAACGCCGAGCGCGAGCGGCTGTACAACGCCTTTCGGTCGGGCGAGGTGCCGGTGCTAGTGGTCAGCAAGGTCGCCAACTTCGCCATTGATTTGCCCGACGCCGATGTGGCGATCCAGGTGTCGGGGACGTTTGGCTCGCGCCAGGAGGAGGCCCAGCGGCTCGGTCGCATCCTGCGCCCCAAAAGCGACGGCCGCAGCGCCCGCTTCTACACGCTGGTGACGGCCAACTCCCGCGACCAGGATTTTGCCAGCAAGCGCCAGCTGTTTCTGGCCGAGCAGGGCTACCACTACACGATTATCGAGGCGGCCGCGATTCTCGGCTAGCCACAGCGACCACACAAGATTCTGCAAAGGAGCAGCTCAATGAGTCGGATTGTCCGCGCGCCGCATGGCACGACGCTGCGCTGCCAAGGCTGGGGCCAAGAGGCCGCGCTGCGCATGCTGATGAACAACCTCGATCCCGACGTGGCCGAGGACCCGGCCAACCTGGTCGTCTATGGCGGGACCGGCAAGGCCGCCCGCAACTGGCCGGCCTACGACGCGATTGTCCGCAGCCTGGAATCGCTCGGCAATACCCAGACGCTGCTGGTGCAGTCGGGCAAGCCGGTGGCAGTATTCAACACCCACCGCGACGCGCCGCGCGTGCTGCTGGTCAACTCGATGCTGGTGCCGCACTGGGCGAATTGGGACTATTTTCGACAGCTGGAGGCCAAAGACCTAATCGCCTACGGCCAGATGACCGCCGGCTCGTGGTGCTACATCGGGACGCAGGGCATTGTGCAGGGCACGTATGAGACGCTGGCCGAGTGTGCGCGGCAGCACTTTGGCGGCTCGCTGCGCGGGCGCTGGGTGCTGACCGGCGGCGCCGGCGGGATGGGCGGCGCGCAGCCGCTGGCGGTCACAATGAACGACGGCGTCGCGCTGGTCGTCGACACCGACCCCGAGCACCTCCAGCGCCGCATCGCGACGCGCTACCTCGACCGCGCGGTGGACACACTGGAGGAGGCGATGGAGCTGGTTGACACGGCGGTGCGAGCCGGGCAGCCGCTGTCGGTCGGCTTGGTCGGCAACGCCGCCGACGTGTTCGGCGAGCTGGTGGCCCGCGGCATCACGCCCGACATTGTGACTGACCAGACCTCGGCCCACGATCCGCTCAACGGCTATGTGCCGAGCGGCCTGACGTTGGACGAGGCCGCGGCGCTGCGGGCCAGCGATCCGCAGGGCTACACCCAGCGGTCGCAGGCAACGATGGCCGACCAAGTGCGCGCGATGCTGGCGATGCAGCGCCGCGGCGCGGTGGCCTTTGATTACGGCAATAACCTGCGCGGCCAGGCGCTCGCCGCCGGCGTGGCCGACGCCTTCGAGATTCCGGGCTTTGTGCCGGCGTTTATCCGGCCGCTGTTTTGCTCGGGGACCGGGCCGTTTCGCTGGATTGCGCTCAGCGGCGACCCGCGCGACATCGCCCGCACCGACGAGGCGATCCTTGACCTGTTCCCCGAAAATGCCGGGCTACAGCGCTGGATTCGCAAGGCCCAGCAGCATGTGCAGTTCCAGGGGCTGCCGGCGCGCATCTGCTGGCTGGGCTACGGCGAGCGGGCCAAAGCCGGGCTGCTGTTCAACGAACTGGTGGCACGCGGCGATGTCTCGGCGCCGCTGGCGATTGGCCGCGACCACCTTGATGCCGGCTCGGTGGCGTCGCCCAACCGCGAGACCGAGGCGATGCGCGACGGCTCTGACGCGATCGCCGACTGGCCGATCCTCAACGCGCTGCTCAACGCGGTCAACGGCGCGACGTGGGTCAGCGTCCACCACGGCGGTGGCGTCGGGATCGGCTATTCGATCCACGCCGGCATGGTGATCGTCGCCGACGGCACGCCCGAGGCGGCGGTCCGACTGGAGCGTGTCCTAACCGGCGACCCCGGCATGGGCGTCGTCCGGCACGCCGACGCCGGCTACCCCGAGGCGGTGGCCGTGGCCCGCGAGCGCGGCGTCCAGATTCCGATGCTGCCATGATCGACCTGCTTGTCACCGGCGCCGCCGAACTCCTGACGCTGGCCGGCCCAGCTGGCCCGCGGACCGGCGCGGCGCTCGGGGCGCTGGGCCTGGTGCGCGATGGCGCGGTCGCCTGCGACGCGGGCCGCATTGTGGCCGTCGGCGCCACCGACGAGGTGCGGCGCGCCGTCGGCCCGGCCCGCGCCGAGATCGACGCCCGCGGCCAGGTCGTGCTGCCGGGCTTTGTCGACCCGCACACGCATCTGGTCTTCGCCGGCGACCGGGCGGCCGAGTTTAGCCGCCGCCTGGCCGGCGAAAGCTACCTGGCGATCCTGGCGGCCGGCGGCGGGATTCTAGAGACCGTCCGCGCCACCCGCGCCGCCACCGCCGCCGAGCTGACCACGCACGCCGCCCACGACCTGGCGGCGATGCTGCAGCACGGCACGACCACGGTCGAGACCAAGACCGGCTATGGCCTGACTGTCGCCGACGAGCTGAAACTCCTCCACGTCGCCGCTGAGCTGCGGCGCACCAGCCCGGCCGACATTGTGCTGACACTGCTGGGCGCCCACACTATCCCCCTGGAATACCGCGAGCGGCGCGCCGAGTACGTCGCGCTGGTGATCGACGAGATGATCCCGGCGGCCGCCGATGTGGCCAGCTTCTGCGACGTGTTCTGCGAGCAGGGCGCGTTCACCGTAGCCGAGACTGAGCAGATTCTCCGCGCCGGCCTGGCCCACGGGCTGCGGCCGAAACTCCACGCCGACCAGATCACGGCGGGCGGCGGCGGGGCGCTGGCGGCCGAGCTAGGCGCCGTCTCCGCCGACCACCTCGATCACACCGATGACGCTGGGCTGGCGGCGCTGGCCGCGGCGGGCGTCGTGGGCGTCGTGCTGCCGGGCGCGACGTTTTTCCTGGGCCACGCCGCGCCGGCCGTGCCGCTGGGCCGCCGCCTAGCCGACGCCGGCGTGGCGGTCGCGCTGGCGACCGACTACAACCCCGGCACCTGCCCGCTCCTCTCAATGCAGCTGGTCATCGGGCTGGCCGCGATCCACGAAGGGCTGACAGTCGCTGAGGCGATTGTGGCCGCGACAATCAACGCCGCCCACGCCGTGGCCCGCGGCGCCGACCTCGGCAGCCTGGAGGTCGGCAAACAGGCCGACCTGGTAATCCTCGACGCGCCCTCGCATCTGCACCTGGCCTACCGCTTCGGCAGCAACCTGGTGGCGCGGGTCGTCAAGCGCGGCGCGGTGGTGGTCTGATGGCGACGCGCGTGATCACGATTGACCCGGCGGCGATTGAACTAGCTCTACTGGCCGAGGCCGCCGCGCTGCTGCGGGCCGGGCAGCTCGTGGCATTTCCCACCGAGACAGTCTACGGCCTCGGCGCCAATGCGCTGGACGCCGCGGCGGTCGCGCAGATTTTCGTCGCCAAGCAGCGCCCGACCACGGACCCGCTGATCGTCCACCTGGCCGATGTGGCGCAGCTCGCGACGGTAGCCCGCGACCTGCCGCCGCTGGCCCACGCGCTGGCCGCGCGCTTCTGGCCCGGCCCGCTGACGCTGGTGCTGGCGCGGCAGCCGGCGGTGCCGGGCAACGTCTCGGCCGAGCGGCCGACGGTCGCGGTGCGCGTGCCGCAGCATCCGGTGGCGCTGGCGCTGCTCCGCGCGGCGGGCGTGCCGGTCGCGGCGCCCAGCGCCAACCTCTTCACCCGCCCCAGCCCGACGACCGCGCAGCATGTCCTTGATGACCTGGACGGCCGCATCGACGCCGTGGTCGACGGCGGCCCGACCACGGTCGGCCTGGAGTCAACGGTGCTTGATCTGACCGGGCCGATGCCGACGTTGCTGCGGCCCGGCGGCATCACGGTCGAGCAGCTGCGCGCGGTCATCCCCGAGCTGACGTGGACGCCGCGCTATCTGGCGGAGGACGAGGCGGCGGCTGGCCCCGGTATGCTGCTCAAGCACTACTCGCCGCGCGCCGAGGTCCGGCTGTTTACCGGCAGCGCCACCGCCGTGCTCGCAGCGATGGCCGCGCAAATCGCCGAACTCGCCGCCGAGGGCCGGCGCATCGGCGTGCTCGCGGCCGACGAGGACGCCGCGCAGTTTGCGGCGCTGGGCGCCGAGGTCTTTGCGCTGGGCGCCGCCGCCGACCTGGCGCAGCTGGGGACGGCGCTGTTCCGCGGGCTGCGGGCGCTCGATCAGGCCGGCGTGGCGGTGATCCTGGTCCGCGACTATGGCCAGACTGGCGTCGGGCTGGCGCTCTGGGACCGGCTGGTCCGCGCCGCCTCGGGCCGCGTCATTGTGGTGGACGAGGGGTAGCTCTAATTCTTTAGAAAGAGTCCTTAAAAACTGAAATTTGACAAAAAAAGGCGTAGACTATAGTATGCATATTCCAAATCTTTAGAGGTATGTTTATGCAACAATTAACTACCATTGATCTATTTTCTGGATGCGGCGGCATGTCCTGGGGGTTAAAAAAGGCAGGCTTTACAGTCATTGCGGGAGTTGACCATTGGGCGCCAGCATTAGAGACCTTCACCCTCAATCATCCCAAGTCCAAGAGTATTCTTGCAGATTTGACGGAGCTAGATCCCAAAGAGCTTATGGCGGTTACAGAAATTGCACCTGGGGAACTGGATTGTTTAGTAGGAGGTCCACCATGTCAAGGCTTTTCCAAGAATGTCCCAGCAGCGTACCGCTTTATGTCAGATCCCCGCAACCTTTTGTTTCGGGCGTTCCTTACATTTGTAGAGGAGCTTCGTCCTAAAACTGTACTTATGGAGAATGTAGCTGAAATATACAATGCATATGAAGGAGCTGTTAGGGAAGAAATTGTTACAGGGTTAGAGGCACTTGGTTATAGTGTTCAGGTACGGGTAATATTTGCTCCTGATTATGGAGTACCACAGCGGAGACGTCGCTGCTTTTTTTTCGCTTCGAGGACAAATGTTCTTCCAATTTTTCCAGAGGCGATGTTTGGCCCAGAACCTTTATTTGCAGCTGAGAACTACCGTTCAGCTTGGTCAGCTATTTCTGACTTGCCAGAATTAGAGAACGGAGAAGGTTATGAGCCGATGTTGTACGATAAAGAGGCTGGTAATACTTATCAACAAACAATGCGAGAGGGTTCCAATATGTTATATGATCATGTGACCCGTAAACTGAATCAAAAACAATATTCTCGTATTGCTTCTTTAAAACCAGGTCAAGGAATAAAACATCTTCCAGCAGATCTACAACCTAAATCCGGCTATAGTGGAGCTTATGGCAGGCTGGATTTTGATATGGTAGCTCCAACAATTACTCGATGGGTATTTCATCCGGGATCAGGTAGATTTTGTCATCCGCAACAAGTACGTTTATTGACAATTAGAGAAGCAGCTCGAATACAATCATTCTCAGACGATTTTATATTCACTGGCACGTACATTGAAAAATCGCATCAGGTTGGGAATGCTGTTCCTCCATTATTAACTTTTGCATTTGCGAATAAGATTAAGGCTTGTGTAAAGCAGCGAGAAGATTTTGAACCACTTCCGGTAAAGGTAGCCGTTTAGGTTGAAGATTGAACATGTATGCGTCTCCTGGGAGCACAAACCTCTCAAATAGTTGCTTTTGATTTGAATACCATCTAAATACGCAAAATCCATCTGTTTTGCGTATTCCTTGTAACCCAGTTTTTGTACTATCTGTCCAACGCCAAGCTATATTCTCCCTTGCATAAAATGCTATATCATCTTCAAAGTATGCATACTGCCTTCGATCCTTTGATTTGAGAAGTATACATATACGCATATCATTAACATTCTGTGCTAAAGCATCATGGCGTACTTTAGTTGCATACCAATGCTGCCAGATAGCGTCACCTAGTTCCTGCTCATCAGAATTGATGCTCAGTTGCTCGAACCCTAATAAAGCCCTCTTCTTGAATATATCAGCCCTTTGAATAACTACTTCAAAGTCACAACCTGATCTAATAGTGTGCTGATGAGATTTAGCAGACCATCCAATGTTATTTATGCGGTCTACTACATCAAAGAGCATCTTACTCCTAATATTATTCAATGTATCAACAAGTGGTATATCTTTTACATAAGAGAAAACGACTTCCCAAATAAAATCTTCTATATCATCAATGAAAGGTATAGCCCATACTGCTTGTATGCCTTCCGAAAGTCTAGTTTTTTCGGCTTGATTTAGGATATACACATTCATCCTCTTGTTGAACTAATGTCATTAAGTCACCAAGACTAATGTCTAAGACTTTTGAAACTTTATGAAGAGTTTTTAGTGACGGGCTTTTTAATCCACGTTCTAGCTGACTAACATATGTTCTATGTAAGCCGGTTTCAAAACCAAAACTTTCTTGTGTCAGCCCTTTTTCCGTCCGTAAACGCTTTAGGACTCTTGCAAAAGCTTTATCAATCACAGTAGATATAAAACCATGTTGCATACTATTGGTCTACAGCCTATAGTATTCGAAGAACGCGGCGCGTCGGCGTGCTCGCGGCCGACGAGGATGCTGCGGAGTTTGCAGCGCTAGGCGCCGAGGTCTTTGCGCTGGGCGCCGCCGCCGACCTGGCACAGCTGGGGACGGCGCTGTTCCGTGGCCTGCGGGAAGCTCGACCGGGCCGGCGCGGCAGTGATTATGGTCCGCGACTATGGCCAGACCGGCGTCGGGCTGGCGCTCTGGGACCGGCTGGTCCGCGCCGCCTCGGGCCGCGTCATCGTGGTGGACGAGGCGTAGCTCTCCGCTACTCAGCAGCTTCATCCTGCGGCACAAAGACCGGCCCGCTTTATACGCCAAGCGGGCCGGTCTTCGCGATCATAGAGGTTGTTTTAGCCCAGCGACGGCCAGACTTCGAGCTTGGTCTTGACGCGCTTGATCACCTCGTCGGTGAACTCCGTGGTCGCGGCGTGGCCGCCGAGGTCCGAGGTGCGCAGGCCGTCGTAGACCGCCTCCAGCGCCGACTCGGAGATGGCGCGGGCGGCCAGCGCGGCCGGCTTGGAGTTGAGATAGGTCAGGATCGACGCGCCGGCCAGGATCATCGCCAGCGGGTTAGCGAGGTTTTTGCCGAACAGCGACGGCGCGGTGCCGTGCGGCGCCTCGGCCATGACGACGTTGGTGTTCAGGTCGTCGTCGAAGGACAGGAGCAGCGACTCGGCGCCGGCGATTGAGCCGAACATCTGCAGCACCAGATCGGAGAGGCAGTCGCCGTCGCGGTTGAGGGCCGGGATGACCAGCGGCTCCTCGGCGGCGGTCAGCAGCAGCGCGTAGGTCGCATCGATCAGCTGCGGCGAATACCGGACCTCGGGATGGCGCTCGTGGGCGGCGTCCATCTCCTCCTTCAGCATGCCCTCATAGGTCGGGCTGACGGTGTACTTCGGCCCGCCGAACACCTTGCCGCCGTTGCGCTCGGCGTAGCGAAAGGCAAACTCCGAGACCGCGCGGCACACTCGCCGGCTGATCTTCTCGGTGCGATAGCTCCACTCGTCCAGGCCGGTGCCCTCGCGCCACTCTTTGGCGCCGTAGGCATCATCGACCGCCATACGAACCACCGCGATCGGCGCGAACACGCCGCCGACCGGGCGAATCCCTGGGATGCGCCGGCCGGTACGCAGGATCACGGTGCCGTCGATCTCTTTGCGCAGGATCGCGTTGGGGCTGCCGACATCGCCCGCCACCTCGGGCGTGATCGTCGCGGCCTTCAGGCCCAGGCCGGTGCGCTTCATGGCCTGCGCGGCCTCATGGACGACGGCATTGTTGGTCGCGCGGCGCTTTTCCAGCGACAGATCGTAGGTCTCGAAGGCCACGTCAACTTTGGTCACGGCCGGATCAAGGACGCGCAGCGCCTCATCGAGCAGCTCCTGGCCGGTCTGGTCGCCCTGCAAAACCACGATGGTTGGTGTCGTCATTGCTCACTCCATTCACAAACAGCGGTGGCGCTATAGTACACCATGCGAGGTCATCAGCGCCGCTTGCCGGGCAGCAAAAACGGCACGGCGCGGCGATAGCGCTGATACTGCTCGCCGTAGCGCGCCAGCAGCCGCTGTTCCTCGTGGAGCGAGCCGAGCACGGCGTAGGCGGCGGTCAGCGCCGCGATCACGGCCCGCTTCAGCGTCATGCGTGGCCACAGCCCAAACACCAGCAGCGCCGCCAGATTGCCGGGATGCCGGCACCACCGAAATGGCCCGACAATCGCCAGGTCACCCGCCGAGTCCAGCGCCGGCCCTTGCGCCGCCGGCTCAGGCGCTGGCTCGTGGCCGCGCCACCAGCTGCGGAGCGGAGCCAGGCCGGTCGCCGCCGCCACGCCGTTCGCCCAGATCGTCCAGCCAACCAGCGCGAGGCCAGCGAGCTGCCCCAGCCGCGCCAGCCCTGACCACGGCCGACGCAGCGACCACCACAGCTCCTCGCCGACGCCGCGCAGCCGCCGCCACGCCCATGCAAAGCTCACTGCCGAGGCCGCCATGTAGAGCACCCGATACCAGCCGCGCCGCCAGCGCCGGCCCAGGCAGCGCGCCGCCAGCGCCTTGACCGGCCGCGCCGCCAGCAGGCTATGGCTCAGGCCAAATGCCAGCGAGACGCCGATCACCTCGCGCACCTCGCGCGCTGTCTCGTGCTGCATCTTGCACCCCTTTCGCTCGCTATCGCCCGCGCCGGCCGCAAGTTCTACGCCACTGCCGCTGCTGGCATCGCCGTTGCTACCAGCCGGCCACAGCGCCAGACAAGGCGCGAAAAGCGAGCAACTACGATGTCGAAAAACTCAACCTATCAGCTGCAGCTTGAGCGGGCCGAGCGTGGGCCGGTCATCGCGGAGGCCGAGACGATCACGCTGCACACCGACCGCGGCGCCATTGACTGCCGCCTGCATCGTGCCGACGGCGATGCTGGGATTATCTGGGTCGGCGGTGCCGGCGGCGGTCTCGGCGGGCCAGCCGGCGGCCTGTATCCGCGGCTGGCCGCGCAGCTCCTCCCCGACAAGATCACGTCGCTGCGCTTGCACTACCGGCGGCCCAACGATCTGGTGGGCTGCGTCCTCGACACGCTGCTGGCCGCCGAGTGGCTCGCCGCCGAGGGCGTCGCGCAGCTGGCGCTGGTCGGCCACTCGTTCGGCGGCGCGGTGGTCATCACCGCCGGCGCCAGCACGCCGCTGGTCGTCGCTGTGGCCGCCCTCAGCAGCCAGACTGCTGGCACCGAACTGGTCGGCCAGCTCAGCCCACGGCCGCTGCTGCTGCTCCACGGCACCGCCGACGATATTTTGCCCGACCGCTGCTCGCGCGAGCTGTATCGGCGCGCCGGCGAACCCAAGCGGCTGGAGCTGTACCCCGGCTGCGGACACGGCCTTGACGAGTGCCGCGAGCAGCTCGACCGCGACCTGACGGGCTGGCTGCGGCAGGTCCTGGCGCCCGTCGCCGGCACGGTAGACCCCGAGCGCTAGGCCGCAAGCTCGGCAGTTTTTTGCTACAGTATGCCCTCCTAATACGTACTTAAGAGTCACATTTGCAAGGGAGGCATATGAGCGAAGAAGCTGAGAAGCCTGGGCTGTTCGATCAGCTGAAGGCCAAGCTGACGGGCACCAAGACCAACTACGGCGCGCACTTCAACACCCGTGCCACGCCGCAGTCCGAGCCAATCCCTGGCTCCAACCAGGTGCCGAACAGCGCCGGCGGATATTCGTTTCCAGTCGATGACTGGACGCGGCTGGGGCGCTTTCTGATTCTCGGCAGCGAGGGCGGGTCGTACTATGCGACCGAGGCCACGCTGACCCGCGAAAACGCCAAGGCTGTGCTGCGCTGCATCGCCAACAACGGGCCGCGCACGGTCAACATTATTGTGGCGGTCTCGGACAGCGGCCGCGCGCCCAAGAATGACCCGGCGATCTTTGCGCTGGCGATGTGCGCCGGCCTGGGCGATGCGCCAACTCGCCAGGCCGCGCTGGCTGCGCTGCCTCAGGTCTGCCGGATCGGCACGCACCTGTTCCACTTTGCCCAGTACGTCGAGGGCTTTCGCGGCTGGGGCCGCGGGCTGCGCCAGGCGGTCGGCGCCTGGTACAGCATGGCGCCCGAGAAGCTGGCCTACCAGGCGGTCAAATATCAGCAGCGCGACGGCTGGAGCCACCGCGACCTGCTGCGCCTGACCCACGCGCAGCCGCCCACGCCTGAGCACCAGACGATCTACCACTGGATCGTCAAGGGCTGGCCCGGCGTCGGCGTCGAGCCGCACCCCGAGCCGGCGCTACAGCTAATCTGGGCCTCGGAGCGGGCCAAGCAGGTCACGAGCGAGGCTGAGCTCGTGCAGCTGATCACCGACTACCGGCTGCCGCGCGAGGCGATCCCGACCGAGTGGCTGAAAAGCCCGGCGGTCTGGGCCGCGCTGCTCGCCGAGATGCCGATGACCGCGATGATCCGCAACCTGGCGACCATGACCCGCGTCGGCCTCGTCAGCGCCGGCAGCGACGCGGCGGCGAAAATCGTCGCCGAGCTTGGGAGCGAGGAGCGGCTGCGGCGCGCGCGGGTCCATCCGCTGGCGATCCTGGCGGCGCTGCGCACCTACGGGCAGGGCCACGGCGAGCGCGGCAAAGCGACGTGGACGCCGGTCACGCAGCTGATCGACGCGCTGGACCGCGCCTTCTATCTGTCGTTCGGCAACGTCGAGTCGACCGGCAAGCGCTGGCTGCTGGCGCTCGATGTCTCCGGCTCGATGGGCGTTCCGATCAACAATATGCCCAACCTGTCGGCCCGCGACGCCAGCGCGGCGATGGCGCTGATCACGGCGGCGACTGAGCCAGCCTTCCAGGCGGTCGCCTTTCAAACCGAGCTGCTGCCGCTGACAATCTCGCCGCGCCAGCGCCTCGACGATGTGATCAAGACGGTCAGCGGCCTGCCGTTCGCCGGCACCGACTGCGCCCAACCGATGATCTGGGCATTGAAAAACAAGGTCGAGACCGATGTGTTCGCGGTTTACACCGACTCGGAGTCGTGGTACGGATCCGTCCACCCGATGCAGGCGCTGCGCGACTACCGCGACAAGATGGGCATCGCCGCCAAGCTGATCGTCGTCGCCATGACCTCGAACGGCTTCTCCATCGCCGACCCCAACGACGGCGGCGCGCTCGATGTGGTCGGCTTCGACACCGCCACGCCGCAGGTCATGGGCGACTTTGCCCGCTAGATTAAAGCCAAACCGCGCCCCAGAAATCTGGGACGCGCTCGGCGGCTGGGCAAGGTGGTGCGGTGGGAACGACGGGCCGCCGAGGCGGACCCGCCAGAGGGTTCGAACCTCCTAGTCGCTTTGCAGCGACGTGCCAGATAACCCACTGCAATCGGCCCAACGTGTGGTGGTGGAGGCTATCGGGATTCGAACCCAAGTCGCACGCTTGGAAGGCGATAACCGTCAATCAATCGGCCCACAGACGGGGTTTTTCCCGGCACTGGGCAAGGTGGCGACGACGGAGAGTCAGCTGCGGACAGGTCCGCCGCCGACAGTGCATGTTACCGCTACACTACAGCCCCCACGAAAGCACGGACAAATTTGGGCCTGGGAGGAATTGTTTCAGGATAACCCAAGCGCCCGGCCCGCCCGCATAGTGTACGCAGCGCGCGGCGAAAAATCAAGGAGCAGCGATGTTACCAATTTTGATCCCCACCGAGAGCTATGACGACTGGCAGATGGTGGTCTCCAACAGCCTGCGCTACTGGCAGACCGGCCAGGCCGCGCGCACGCTGGCGGCGGCGTGGGAGCGCAGCAAGGAGCGCGGCTTCCCGCCGGAGGTCGCCCGGCTGTTTCAGCGCGCGCCCTACCCCGAGATTCAGCAGCCCATCCCACTGCTGGCCATCCCCGAGCACGAGGTCCGGCTGCCCGGCACCAGCCACGACGTGGCCAACGACCTGTTTGTGCTGGCCAAAGATCACCGCGCCCAGCTGATGAGCATTGTGGTCGAGGGCAAGGTCAACGAGTTCCTTCGGCCACACGCTGACGGAGTGGAACCGCTCGCACGAGCTGAGCAAGCGCCAGCGCCTGGCGGCGATCCAGCGACTGCTCGGCATCCGCGACGATTTCCCGGCAACGCTGCACTACCAGCTGCTGCAGCGCATGGCGGCGGCCGTCGTGGAGGCGCAGCGCTTCAGCGCCAAGACGGCGGTGGCGCTGATCCACTCGTTTAGCGAGGAGGGGCGCTGGTTCGAGGACTACGCGGAGTTTGTGGCGCTGTACGGCCTGACAGCCGAGCGCGAGCGGCTGGTCTTGCTCACCGAGGTCGGCGGCATCAAACTGTACGCCGGCTGGGTCACGGGCGAGCAGGAGTTTTTAGAGGCGTAGAGCAGCGTGAGCATCGCCGGGACTCGAACCCGGAAGGGCTTGCGCCCTAAAAGTACCAGATAACCGTCAATCTGTCGGCCCAAGCTGGGCAAGGTGGCGACCAACGGGAACGCTGCCGAGGCAGCAAACTTTCGCGTCTACCAATTTCGCCACGACGCTCACCGCCAAAGTATACCGACCAGCCAGCCAGGGATCAAGAACAAGAAGCGGGTGGAAGCCGTCGGGACTCGAACCCGAAACCAGAAGATTAACGATAACCATCAGTCTGTCGGCCCAAGCTGGGCAAGGTGGCGACCGACGGGAATTGCCTTGCGGCAGGTCTTCCGCTCTGCCATTGAGCTACGGCTTCCAAAGGTCTGTAGGAGGCTACTGGGAGTTGAACCCAGGACCGGATAACCATCCGTCGTCGGCCCGATTCGGGCAAGTGGTGATAGACGGCAACGCCTTGCGGCATTTCTGCTCTACCACTGAGCTATAGCCTCCATGAGGGTTGGGTTGGGGACGCTGGGATTCGAACCCAAATCACATCATTGGTAGTGATAACCATCGATCGGTCGGCCCGATTCGGGCAAGGTGGTGACCGACGGAGTGCCGAATCGACGCCGAGGCGTAGGTCCGGCAATGCGCTCTAACCGTTAAGCTACATCCCCATAATGTGAAGGTGCGCGCAGCAAACGTGTTGGGGACGCTGGGAATCGAACCCAGGACCACATCAGTAACAGTGATAACCATCCATCGGTCGGCCCGTAGCAGGCAAGGTGGTGACAGACGGAGAGCCAAACTCATGCCGAGGCATAGGCTTGGCAATGTGCTCTACCACTGAGCTACATCCCCACGATACGGCTTTGAAAGGTGCGGACTAAAGTGTAGAATGGTCGGGCTAGACTGTCAACCCCTGGATCGGCGATAATAGCACCACATAGATCGGCCCGCACCAAAGGCGCGGGCCGGGAGCCGATGCAAGAATCGAACTTGATAACCGTCCAGCCAGCGGCCCGTGGCGGGCGAAAGATGGCAGACGTGCGGCCTCCAACTGGCCAGCATCGGCGCAAGAGAGCTGGGTAAGTGAGCGTGACTGGGGTTCAAGGAGATAACCCAGCCACTCCGGCCCAACGGTGGAAGTGTAGCCAGCAATAAACTGTATGTCAAGGATACGACCATGACCAGCTTTACCAGCGACCCCGCCATCACGATCGTGCGCGGCGCCTGCCCCCACGACTGCCCCGACACCTGCGCGATGCTGATCAAAGTCCAGGACGGCCGCGCGATCAGTGTCGCCGGCGACCCCGACCACCCGGTCACGCAGGGCTTTCTGTGCGCCAAAGTCTCGCGCTACCTGGAGCGGACCTACCACGCCGATCGCATCCTGCACCCCATGCGGCGGGTCGGGCCGCGCGGGAGCGGGCAGTGGGAGCGCATTACGTGGGACGAGGCGCTCGACACCATCGCCGCGCGCTTCCAGAGCATCAGCGCCGAGTACGGGCCACAGGCGATCCTGCCGTACTCGTACTCGGGGACGATGGGCTGTCAATTCATGGCGAGACGATGGACCGGCGCTTCTTCCACCGGCTCGGCGCCTCGCAGCTCGACCGCACGATCTGCGCGACGGCCGGCGCGACCGGCTACGCGATGACGATTGGCCGCAGCATCGGCACCGACCCCGAGCAGTTCAGCCAGGCCAAGCTCATCCTGATCTGGGGATCGAACACCCTGACCTCGAACGTCCACCTGTGGCCGTTTATCAAGCGGGCGCGGGCGGCGGGCGCCACCGTGATCGCCATTGACCCCTACCGCTCGCGGACGGCCGCGCAGTGCGACGAGCACCTCGCCATCAACGTCGGCACCGACGCGGCGCTAGCGCTGGGCCTGATGCACGTGATCTTCCGCGACGGCCTGCAGGACCAGGACTACCTCGACAGCTACACCGTCGGCGGCGACGAGCTGCGGGGGCGGGCCGCTGAGTATCCGCCCGAGCGTGTCGCCGAAATCACCGGGCTGTCGGCGGCGCGCATCGAGGCGCTGGCCCACCAGTACGCCACCACGCAGCCGGCGGCGATCCGGATCAACTATGGCCTGCAGCGCCACGCCGGCGGCGGCATGGCGGTGCGGACGCTGGCCTGCCTGCCCGCGGTCGTCGGCGCGTGGCGGCATCCGGCCGGCGGCATTCTGCTTTCAACGAGCGGCAACTATCGGGCTGAACATGGACGCGCTCTGCAGCGGCCCGACCTGATCCCGCCCGGCACGCGCACCATCAACATGACCGCGCTGGGCGCCGCGCTGACCACCGTGGACGACCCGCCGGTCAAAGCGCTGTTCGTTTACTGCGCCAACCCGGCCGCCGTCGCCCCCGACCTGGAGGCCGTCCACCGCGGCCTGATGCGCGACGATCTGTTCATGGTCGTCCACGAGCTGTTCATGACCGACACCGCCGACTACGCCGACATCGTGCTGCCGGCGACCAGCCAGCTGGAGCAGGCCGATCTCCACAAGGGCTACGGCCACCTGTACCTGCTTGTGGAACGAGCCGGCGATCGCGCCGCTGGGCGAGGCGCTGCCGAACGCCGAGCTATTCCGGCGGCTGGCGGCGCGGATGGGCTTTGACGATCCCTGCTTCCAAGACAGCGACGACGACATTGCGCGCCAGGCGCTCGCGAGCGATTGGCCGGCGCTGCAGGGCATCACGCTGGAGGAGCTGAAGGCCCGCGGCTGGGTGCGCCTCAACGTCCCCACCACGTTTGCGCCGTTTGCCGAGGGCAATTTTTTCACACCCTCGGGCAAATGCGAGCTGCACTCCGAGCGCATGGTTGAGGCCGGCTTCGACGCGCTGCCAACCTACCACCCGCCGCGCGAGAGCGCCGCGCAGGACCCGGCGCTGGCCGCGCGCTACCCGCTGGCGCTGCTCTCGACGCCGGCCCACCACTTTCTCAACTCGACGTTTGTCAACGTCCTGACGCGCTTCGAGGGCGCAGCCGACGCTGGAGATTCACCCCGTCGACGCCACGGCCCGCAATGTGCAGAACGGCGACCGGGTGCGCATCTGGAACGACCGCGGCACCTTCGAGGTCGCGGCCGTCGTCACCGACCGCGTCAAGCCGGGTGTAGTGGTCGCGCCGTCGGTCTGGTGGCGCAAGCTGGCCGGCGACGGCCGCAACGCCAACATGACCACCAGCCAGGCGCTCACCGACCTGGGCCGCGGCGCTACGTTTTACGATAATTTGGTCGAGGTCGCGGTGGTGACTGGTCAGTCAGGCGGTTAGGTCGGCGTGGTTGATGAATAGTGGATGAGAACCGCCGCCTGCGCGCGTGCGTATACCAGAAAGGATAGATGCGTGGCTCGTCGGGAAGCGCCAGACCGTGCAGACATCCGTGCCGAGGATGATCAACTCATCGGCAGAGTTGCCAAAGGTGATCGCGTCGCGTTCGACGCGCTCTACGAGCGCTACGCCGCGGCGGTGTTTGGCCTGGCGGTGCGCGTCCTGCGCGACCGCGAAAGCGCCGAGGAGGGCGTGCAGGAGATTTTCTGGCGGGTCTGGAAGCGGGCTAGCAGCTTTGATCGCAGTCGGGCGTTCGCGCCGTGGCTGTTTGGCATCGCCCACAACTACTGCATCGATGAGCTGCGGCGCCGGCGGGTCCGACCGCAGGTCGTCTATGAGGACGACGAGCATCCGATCCTGAGCGAGATTCCCTCCGAGGGCGATATCGGCCAGGATGTGGTGCTGAGCGAGCAGCGCGCGCTGGTGCGGGCGGCCCTCGATCAGCTGCCGACTGAGCAGCGCCAGGCGCTGATGCTGGCATATTTCGGCGGCCTGACCCAGCAGGAGATCGCCGATCAGCTGGGCAACCCGCTGGGCACGGTCAAAACTCGCATGCGGCTGGGGCTGCAAAAACTCCGCGCGCTATTACAAGGCCAGACGCTGGCCGATGAGTGAGAGAAGGAGCGGCGGTCCTCGGGCCGCCCGAGCGCTGAAGACGACATGAAAGAGATCATGCACATCCACGACGAGACCGCGGCGTATGCGCTGAACGCTTTGCCCAAAGCGGAGGTCACCGCCGTCGAGGCCCATGCCGACCACTGCCCGCCGTGCAAAAAGGCCCTGCACACCGACGCCGACACCGCCCAGATGCTGGGCCTGCTGGTCAAGCCCCAAGCGCCGCCGGCCTACTGCAAATCGGCCCTGATGGAGCGCCTGGAGCGCGAGCATTTTCTGACGACCTCGACCCGCCGGCTACGGGGCCGCGTCCCGCTGTGGATGCCGCTGGCGCTCGCCCTGACGGTGCTGGGCGTGTGGAACATTGGCATGCAGCGCCGCATCACGGCCATGCAGAGCGAGCTTGAGCACTACGAGCGCGTCCAGGCCGTCGTGGTCGAATCCGAGGCGAGCCGGCCGCTCCAGCCCCTCAATGTCGTCGCCAACACCGCCCAGGCCAAAATGTTTTTGCGGATGAACGACAGCGTGGGCGTGGTGACGATCAAGAATCTGCCGCCGACCCCGCCGGGCAAAGTCTATCGGGTCTGGGTCGCGCGTGAGAACGAGCAGCAGGCCTGCGAGACATTTGTGATGGACCACGCGGTCGAGCAGATCATGATCCACACGCCGCAAAGCTTCGCCCACTACAAATGGCTGATGATCACAATGGAGGACGCCGACACGACGGGCCAGCCGCCGCCGAGCGATGAGAATACGATCTTCCGGGGCGATTTGTAGCGCGCCGGGCCAAGCCAGCACTTGTTAACCAGGAGGACCAGCCGTGTGGCTGGTCCTCCTGGCGTTTTAGCGCTCGTTGTCGGTGAGGTTGCGGGTCTCGCCGGTGGCCGGCGGCGCTGGCCGCGGCGCTGGCGGCGCGGCGGGCGGGCGCTGGGCCTGCGGCTGCGGCATCGGCGACGCGGGCGGCCGGGCGGGCTGGGCCTGTGGCGTCGGCGACATTGCTGGCCGGGCGGGCTGTGGCTGCGGCGTCGGCTGCGGGGTGGGCGTCGCCGCCATGCCGGGCGCCATCGGCGAGGCGGCCTGCGGCGGCAGCTGCGGGCGCGGGGCGGCCTCGGGCATCATCGCCGCGCGGCGCGCCTCGACCTCCTCCAGCGAGCTCATCATGCCCAGGAAGGGCTTGACAATATCCATCGGGAACGGAAACAGGATCGTCGAGTTTTTCTCGGTCGCGATCTCGGTCAGGGTCTGCAGATAGCGCAGCTGGAGCGTCACCGGCTCGTGGGCGATGATCTCGGCGGCCTCGGCCAGCTTGATCGACGCCTCAAACTCGCCCTGCGCATGGATGATCTTGGCCCGCCGCTCGCGCTCGGCCTCGGCCTGCCGCGCCATCGCGCGCTGCATCTGCTGCGGCAGCTCAACGTCCTTGATCTCGACGATCGTAACCTTCACGCCCCACGGCTCGGTCTGCTCATCGATGATGTGCTGAATCTCGGTGTTGATGCGCTGCCGGTCGGCCAAGAGCGTGTCAAGCTCGACCTTGCCGATCACGCCGCGGACCGTGGTCTGGGCGATCTGCATCGTGGCGCGGATATAGTCGACGACGTTGACCACCGAGCGCAACGGGTCGATCACCATGAAATACAGCACGGCGTTGACTTTGATGGTCACGTTGTCGAGCGTGATCACCTCCTGGGCCGGCACGTCCATCGTCAGCACGCGGGTATCAACCCGCAGCATCCGCTCGAACGGCGGCAGCACTAGGAACAGGCCGGGGCCGCGCGGCCCGACCAGCCGGCCCAGCCGGAAGATCACGCCGCGCTCGTACTCGGGGATGATGCGGACGGCGGCGAACATGTAGATCACCGCCACAAAGGCCAACACTGCGAAACAGGCTGCTGATCCAGTCATCGGGCTGCTCCTTACGAAACTGGCGCGGCGCGCGCGGCGGGCGGCACCGGCACAACATACAAGCGGAGGTTCTCGACCGCCGCGATCTCAACGAACTCGCCGCGCTCAAAGCTGCCCTGGTCGGTCCAGGCCTGCCACAGCGCGCCATTGATAAAAACCAGGCCCTCGGGGCTGACGGCCTCGCGGACCTCGGCATACTGGCCGATCAGCGTCTCGGGGCCGGTGGCGCGCGGCTGACGGCGCACCCGCAGCGCCACCGCGGTCATTCCGCCGACCGCCAGCGCCAGCGCCAGCACCGTACCCACCACCGCCAGCGGCGCGACCGCGAGGCCGGGGCTGCGGACCGGATCGACCAGCCACAGCGCGCCGAGCGCCAGCAGCACGCTGCCGCCGACGACCAGGCCGCCGTGGGCGAACACCACCGACTTCAGCGCAGATCAGCGCCAGCCCGACGACCAGCGCGGCCACCCCAAGCGGCCGGGCCTGCGCCTGGACCAGCCCATAGATCGCCGCGATGATCAGCGCCGCGCCGATGGCACCGGGCGCCGTGGTGCCGGGCGCCGAAAACTCCAGGGCCAGCGCGATGGCGCCGAGCACAAAGCACATAAACGCCACCGTCGGGATCGCCAGGCGCTGGCTGAGGCCCTCCCAGGCCGTTGCGCCGACGGTCTGCGGCTGCGCGCCCAGCGTGTGCAGCTGGTGCGCCGTGCCGTCGGCTAGCACCAGCGTGCGGTTTTCCAGCGTCGTGAGTAGCTCGTCCAGGTCGACCGCCACCAGATCAATCACCGGCGGCTGGGCGGCCTGCGCCTGCTCGGCCGTGATGATCGCCCCGCTGCGGGCGGCCTGGGCGATCCACTCAGGGCTGCGGCCGTAGGAGCGCTGCCAGTCGGCCAGCTCGTTGGCCAGGTCGTCGGCGACGCGCTGCTGGGTCTGCGCCGAAAACGTCCCGCCAACCTCGATCAGCGGCGCCGCAAAGCCGGCGGTGGCGCGCGGGGCCATCGCGCTGAAGTGCGCGGCGGCCAGGAGCAGCGCGCCCGCCGCGCCGCCGTTGGTGCCGCGCGGCCCGACCCAGACGATCACTGGAATCTTCGCCGCGTGCAGCTCGCGGGCCAGCGGGCGGGCGACATCCACGACCGCGCCGCTGCCGCTGACCTCGATGATCAGCGCCTGGGCCTGGGCGGCCTCGGCCTCGCGCAGCGCCCGACGCACCAGCCCGGCCGCCGGCCCCGACATCCCAAACTCAACCGCCACGCGGTAGACCGGGGCGACAACCTGGGCGCTGGCCGTTGCCTGGGCTAGCAGAATCAGGCAGACTAGGATGAAAATAAATCGTTGACGCATACCGTATCTACGTTGCGCCTCCCCGCACAGTTACAGTGGGCCAGCCGATTGTAGCATGGCGCGCTCGGCGACGGCGCTAAAAAACCTCGGCGCCGTATTCAGCCACCTCGTCGGCGAAGCGCTCGACATCGGCGGTGGTTTTGATTTTGTCGATCTTGGTGTGGAGCAGCGCAACCTTCGGCCCGCCTGCCAGCATTGCCCGCTCGACGTACTGCTTGAGGTAGATTTTGATTACGTCGAGCTGCGCGGCGCTGAGCTTGCCGCCGTCCATGTAAGTCTCGACAGCCTCGGACAGTACGCCGGTCTGCTCCTCCATCCAGAAGCGCGGCGGCTTGGCAACCTTGAAGGGGTACGGGTACTCGCCGGTCGCGACAAAGATCAGCGAGCCAATCGTCTCGGGCGGCTCGGCGGCGGCGTTGCTGACCCGCGCGGGCAGCGGCGCGTCATCGGTCTCGTCGATCTCGTCGATCTCGTCGGTGTCATTAGTGTCGTCGGTGTCGTCCAGCAGCTCGTCGGTGCCGGGTCGCAGCTCGTCATCGGTCATACAGCCTCCTCAGTGGAGTGGTGGGGCGCCGCAGCCTCGCTGTGGAGCAGCAGCAAAATTAGCCAGAAGCTGAGCGCCAGGTCGGATACAAAGTACACATTGTCGACGAGGCCATGCACCAGCGCGGCGGCCAGCGCCGCCACCAGGCCGGCCGCGAGTGGCCCCCGCGCCCGCCGCGCCGCACCCAGTGCGCCGACGACGGCGGCGGTCAGCGCCGCCAGCCCCAGCCAGCCGGTCTGGAGCAGGATGTCGAGGATCAGATTGTGGGGGTGGGCCGCGTTGCGCTCGCTCGACGCCGCGGCCGCCGCGCTGATGTAGCGGCTGCCCGGCGCGGTCCGCAGCCGCAAAAACTGATCCAGACCCACGCCGAGCACGGGATGGTCGCGCAGCATCAGCGTGGCGCTGTGCCACAGCTCCAGCCGCGCCCCCGACGAGCCGCCCAGCGGGTTGAGCCGCTCGATGCCCGCGCCCAGCCCGACCACGAGCAGCGCCGCCACGCCCAGCGCGAGGAGCGCCCCGAGCCAGCGCTGCCGCAGCCGCCAGGCCAGGACCAGGAGCGCGGCGCCAGCGCCCAGCAGCGCGCCTTTGGAGAACGACGCCACCAGGCCGGCGCCGGCCAGCGCCGCCAGCGCCAGGAGCGGCCAGCGCCAGCGCCGCCACGTCGTGGCCACGCCCAGGCCCAGCGCCGCCAGCACCGGCCACACCCGGCCGAGCGCCAGCCCCAAATTGTTGGGGTGGCAGTAGATCGACGTGGCCCGCCGCACGCCCTCGGTCACGACCACCGCGTCGCTGAAGCACGGCCGGTCGGCGATGATCGGCCGCAGGTCGAGGCCGCCGACCTGCAGCAGCCCGACCGCCGCCACGGCCACGCCCGCGCCCAGCCAGGCCCACACCAGCTGCGTGCGCCAGCGCCGGTCATGGGCCAGCCAGCGGGCCAGACCGTAGAAGACCAGCGGCTCGACGATCAGCCAGCGCCAGCTGCGCAGCGCGTCGCCGCGCCCGGCCGGCGCCGCCGCTACGACGCCCAGCGTCCCCGCCAGGAGCCAGCCGACCAGCGACAGCCACTCCGGCCAGGCTGCCCGTAGCGTCGGCCATGCTAGCCCGCGCCAGCTGTGCCGCCGCAGCGCCAGCCACAGACAGCCCACGGTCGCCACCACCAGCACAATCTCGTGGAGCGGCAGGAAGATGCCCGTGGGACGGATGCCGAAGCGCTCGTCCCAAATGCCTTTCGGCGCGATCGCCAGCGGCACGGTCATGGGCACGAACAGCAGCGCCAGCTCGGGGCGGAGCAGCGCCAGCAGCGCAAACACGGCCAGGCCCACGGCGGTCAGCGGCAGCTGGGCCGAGGCGCGGTACAGCCACGCCAGCGCAACGGTCATCAGCGCCAGCGCCCAGCGGTCGCTGAGGCGCGGCAGCCGCGGCAAGCGCCGCGCCCCGCGCTGCCCGGCGCTGACCACGGCGGCTAGCCCCGCGCTCACTGCCGCCGCGGCAGCGATACTCAGCCAGGCGGTCGCGGCGACGGTCAGTGCGGCGCTCACTGCCACGAGCAGCGGCAGCAGCGCGGCCCACGCAGGCGGCGGGGTCAGCGCGGGCGCAGGCGCGGCTAGGTAGGCGCCCAGCGCGCCCAGCGCCGGCAGCGGCGCGAAGTCGAAGTTGACCAGCTGAAAATACGGCGTCGGGTCGGCGGGATCGCCGGCGGTCGGGCCGAAGCGGAACATCCACACACACATCGCGCCCATCCACGGCCACTCGCGCTTGGCCCGCCGCATCGCCGCCACCAGGTAGGCGCCCTTGTCGGCCTCCGAGACTGGCGCGCCCCAGGTCTGACCCAGGCTCGGCGGCGCACTATTCCAGCCTAGCTCGCTGACCCACACGGCCTTCGCGCTGTCGCCGTTGCGCTCCATGATCTCGCGCAGCAGCACGACGCGGCCCATGTCGGCGCGGGTCTCGATGGGACGCAGCGGGCGGGCGCCAGGGTGAACGTAGCGGTGCTCGTCGGGCGGCTGGCCCAGGCCGTACAGCTGCGCGCCCAGAATATCGAAGGTGTCGCGGCCGCCGGCGTCGTAGATGCCCTGCAAATACTCCAGGTCGCTCATGCCTAGCCCGTCCAGGCCGTCGGTAGGGGCCAGCGAGGGGGCGATGAGCACGGCGGCGGGGTTGGCCGCCCGCAGCCGGTCGCGGGCAATCCGCAGCAGCCCGACCAGCTCGGCCGGGTCCTGGCGGTGATAGTTCCACTCGTTCTGCAGGTTTGGCTCATTCCAGATCTGGAAAAAGCGTAGCTCGGGATAGCGGCCGGCGACCGCGGCCACGTAGTCGCCGAAGTCTGTCAGGCGGTCGGGCGGGCCGGTCACGTCGTGGCCCAGCGCCAGCTGCGCCTGCACCTCCGGCGTCGCGATCCAGCCCGCCCGCGCCCACGCCGGCGGCCGATCAAGCCGCACGATCAGCTCCAGGCCGTTGCGCCGCGCCTCGGCCACGATGTAATCGTACTTAATCCAGGTCGAGGCGCCACGATGCCGGGTGTCGGTAAAATTGCCCTTGCGGTCGATCTCCAAATCTTCCCACGGGAACTGCATGCGGACCCAGTGGAAGCCGCTCGCGCCGATCATGGCGAAGGTGCGGGCGACGTTGTTGCCGGGGATGATCTGGCCGCGCTCGTCGTGGGTGACTTCGGCGTGGAGGTTGTAGACGTTGACGCCGCCCTGCGGCACGGCGGCCCACGCGGGCGGGGCGGCGCCGGCCGGGGCGACGCCGCGGCTCACGGCGTTGTCCCACCATACGCTACCGGCTAGCACCAGCAGCGCCAGCCCCAGCAGCAGGCCACGAGTTAGGAGTGTTAACATCGTCCGTCGCATCGCCGCCAGTATACCAGCGCCCGCCGCCCGCCCTGCTCCCGCGGCGCTGATGCGGCGCTTACGCCCGCTCGGGGCGCATGATCAGGCAGGTGGTGGTGGCGTGGGCGTAGAGCGTGCCTTCGCCGTCCACAATCCGCGCTTCGGCGGTCGCGACCCGCCCGCCGGTGTGGATGACAGTCCCGATGCACCGGACGGCGCCGGTCTTCGTGGTCATCGCCCGCACATAGTTAACCTTGATCTCCAGCGTGGTGTAGCCGACGCCGGCCGCCAGCGTCGAGTGGATCGCGCAGCCCATCGCGCTGTCGCACATGGTGGCCGCGACGCCGCCATGCACCGCGCCAATCGGGTTGTAGTGGTATTCGGCCGGCGTTAGGGTGAAGACGACGCGGCCAGACTTCTAGCTCGGTCAGCACCATGTCCATCAGGACGGCAATCGGCGGCGGCGGCAGCGTACCATCCTGGAGCTTCGCCAGGTATTCCAGGCCGCTCAGGGCGCGGCCGGCGCGGGCGCCAATCAGCGGGTCGGACCAGGTGATCGTGCGGCTGCGCTCGTCGGCAGGTGACTGGGACATGCGGCCCTCCAAATAGATGCTCAGTCTAGACGTGCCGGCATCATAGCATGGGCCTCGGAGCTGCTCGCAGTCTTCCTGAGCAAGGCCGCAGTCTTCCTGAGCAAGGCCGCAGTCTTCCTGAGCAAGGCCGCAGTCTTCCTGGATAAGACCACAGTGTTCCTGGATAAGACCACGGTCTTCTTCGGCAAGACCACGGTCTTCTTCGGCAAGACCACGGTCTTCTTCGGCAAGACCACGGTCTTCTTCGGCAAGACCACGGTCTTCCTAGATAAGGCCACAGTGTTCTTCGGCAAGACCGTGCGACCCTCCGAGCCTCAGCACCCCGCCGCCCCTCGTCACTCCTGATAACTGATGACTGATGACTGATTACTCGTCTTGCGCCGCCCTAGCTATGTTTGTACAATTGCGACACAACCTCACAGAAAGGCTCCACAATGACACTTCGGCGCGTTCTCCCGGCGCTCTTAATCCTGCTTGTGCTGGCGGCGGCCGGCTGGCTGCTGCTCCGCCCATCCGGGCCGACCACGCTCATCCCGCCCCAGACCACCTCAGTGATTGTGACGGCGCAGGCCAGCCTGCCCACCCCCGCCACGGTCGACGACCCACCGACGCAGCCCGCGGCAATCACCGCGGTGGCAGCGCCGGACAGCGCGACCACCGCTGCTACCACGCCAGCCGCGACTGTGCCGAGTGCGCCCAGCGCGGCCCCAAGCGACACCAGCCTGGCCTCGCGCCAGTCGCTGGACGAGCGGCTGCTGCGGCGGCGCAACCCCGTGCAGCTCGCTGTGGACTTCGGCCGCACCGCCGCGGCCGAGCGGGTCGCCCGCACCACGCCACGCGACGTGCAGGTCGGCCAAACCGAAGTGTTCTGGGTCTCCGACATCCCCAACAGCCGCTACTACACCACCACCGCGACGCTGGTCTTCGCCCTCGACCACATCCTGATGTATGTCGAGGAGGGCGTGAACGTGGACCAGAAGGCGATTGAGCGCTCCGCGCACCAGTTCAACGACCAGATTTACCCCCTGAACCGCAAGCTGTTTGGCTCGGAGTGGACGCCGGGCGTTGACGGCGACCCGCGGCTGACGGTGCTCAACGCCAAGATCGCCGGCGTGGGCGGGTATTTTTCGGGCAGCGACGAGATGCCACGCGCCGTCAACCGCTTCTCCAACGAGCGCGAGATGTTCTACATCAACCTCGATGACCGGCGACCCGGCACCGCCAGCTACGGCTCGGTGCTGGCCCATGAGTTTCAGCACATGATCGAGTGGCACGAGTCGCAGCGCCCGACGACCTGGATGAACGAGGGCTGGTCAGAGATCGCCGAGGACCTCAACGGCTTCGACGGCAGCGGCGTGGCCTCGTCCTACATCGCCAACCCCGACCTGCAGCTGACCAGCTGGGGCGCCACGCCGGACGAATCGCTGGCGCACTACGGCGCGGCCTACCTCTTTCTGAGCTACTTCTACGACCACTACGGCCAGGACGTGAACATCGGCCAGCTGATCACCGCCGGCGCCGGCGAGCGGCTCGACCTCTTTGCAGTGGAGGCCGGCAAGCGCCACCCCGAGGTCAAAGCCTTCGCCGACCTGTACGCCGACTGGGCGATCGCCAACCTCCTCAAGAACAGCGCCGTGGCCGACGGCCGCTACAGCTACCCGCAGCTGGACACGCCGGTGCAGCCCGGCGAGCTGCCGAGCGGCGGCGCGCAGGAGACCGTCGCGCAGTTCGGCGCCGACTACCTGAATATTCCGGCCGAGCCAAACCCGCAGACGATCAGCTGGCAGGGCAGCCCGACCGCCCAGCTGTTCCCGCCGACCCCCAGGGCGCGGCCTGGTGGAGCAACCGCGGCGACAACGCCAGCTCGATCCTGACCCGCACCGTTGATCTGACGGGCGCGCGGGCCGCAACGCTGCAATTCCGGCTGTACTACAACATCGAGCAGGACTACGACTACGGCTTCGTGGCCGCCTCGACCGACGGCGTGCGCTGGGAGACGCTGCGCGGCAACCATACCACCGCCGAGGACCCGCAGGGCGCCAACTACGGCAACGGCTACACCGGCACATCGGGCGGCGACGACACGGCCGCGTGGGTGGACGAGACGATTGACCTGAGCAGCTACGTCGGCAAGCCGGTGACGCTGCGCTGGATGCTGGTCAGCGACGACGCCTACGATCAGGTCAGGGCTGGTGATCAACTCGATCCAGATACCCTGAGATCGGCTTCCGCGACGAGGTGGAGGACGGCGACGCCGGCTGGACCACCGACGGCTGGCAGCGCACCGCCAACCGCCTGCCGCAGACCTGGGCGCTGCGCCTGGTGCGCTACACGCAGAGCACCACCACGGTCGAGGCGCTGCAGCCCGCCGCCGACGGCACGGCGCGAGCCACGCTGGCGCCGGGCGAGCGCGGCGTCCTGATGATCGCCGGCACGACGCCCCACACCACCGAGCCAGCCAGCTACACCCTGACGGTGAACGATGGACAGTAATACGCCGCTCGCTCCCAGCCATGCAGGAGAGCATATGGACGAATCCACCGAGCAGCTGAGCTTCGAGCTGCCCTACCAGCTCCAGCCGGCCAACATCCTGATTGTCGAGGACGACGTGGGCATGGCCGCGCTGCTCAAAGAGCTGCTGCGCGGCGAGGGCTACGACGTGCGCTGGACGCCCGACGGCGACGAGGCGGTCGGGCTGGTCGAGGCTGGCGAGCCCGACATCGTGCTACTCGACGTGATGCTGCCGCGCTTCAGCGGCTACGACGTCTGCCGGCGCATCAAGGCGATCCAGGGCTACTTCACGCCGGTGATTCTGCTGACCGCCCGCAGCACCGTCAGCGATAAAGTCAAAGGCTTCGAGGCCGGCGGCGATGACTACGTTGTCAAGCCCTTCGTCAACGACGAGCTGCTGGTCCGCATCCGCGCCATGCTGCGCATTCGCTTCATGGAGCGCGAGCAGGAGCGTCTCAGTCGGCAGATGCGCGAGCTGGCCCACACCAACGCCCACCTCTACGAGCAGGCCCGCGAGGACGCCGAGATCAAGGCCGCGCTCCTCCAGGAACTCAACCACCGCGTCCGAAATAACCTAGCGGCGATCAGCGGCTTTCTGGAGATGGAGCTGGTGCGCTCCGAGCCGGGCATTGCCCAGGAGGTATTGCAGCGCGCAACCTCGCGGGTGCGTAGCATGGGCATTGTGCATGACGTGCTGGCCTCAAACGAAAACCAGCTGGCGCCGTTCTTCGACGTGGCCGAGCGGCTGGCGCGCACCATCCAGCCGTTCTACGACACCCGCCAGCAGGCGCACGTGACGATTGACGGCGACCCGCTGCTGGTGCCGCCCGAGCAGGTCTCGCCGCTGGCAATGGTGCTCAACGAGCTGCTGACCAACGGCTTTCGCCACGCCTTCCCGGCCGGCCGCACGGGCGAGATCCACGTCAGCCTCAGCGACAAACCGCGCTCCTACCAGATGATCGTCGCCGACAACGGCATCGGGCTGCGCTCGGACGCCGAGACCGCCGGGCGATCCAGCGGCCAGCAGGTCGTGCAGCGGATCGTCGGCTCGTATCTCAAAGGCAGCTGCCACTGGCAGAGCGACCACGGCACCACCGTCACCGTCGAGTTCCCCAAGCCGCGCAAAACCACCGCCGACTAGCGGCGCACGCCGGGCCAGGGCTGCGCTCTGGCCCGCACATCCTTACAAGCAGTCAGATAACCTATCAAATCGCAGCCGCCGCGCGGTCGTGGTTTGCGGCGCCGGATCGTATCCCGTATAATGGCCGCACTGTCGACACCTAACTTGAGCACGCTATGAAACAAACATTTGGCATTCCCGGCATCGCCCCCGAAGGACTCTCGCTGCTGGCCGCTGGCGCTGCGGCCACCGCGGCCGCAGCGCTGGTGTCGCGGCGGGCCGCCGTGGTGCCGCTGGCGCTTACGCTGGGCACTGCGGCCTTTCTGCGCGACCCCGACCGCCCGCTGCCGATGGACACCACCCAGCTGTGGGCCGGCGCCGACGGCACGATCACCCGCGTGGATGAGATCGACGAGCAGCGCTTTATCCACGGCCCCGCGCTGCAAATCGTGACCTTTCTGTCGGTGTTCAACGTCCATATCAACCGCGCCGCCACCGCCGGCGTCGTCCGCTACATCGAGCATATTACCGGCGAGTTTCGGGCGGCCTGGGACGCCGAGTGCGACACCGTCAACGAGCGCAACTATATTGGCCTGGAGACGCCTCACGGCCCCGTGCTGATGATGCAGATCGCCGGCCTGGTCGCGCGCCGCATCGTCTGCAATGCCGAGCCGGGCGACGCGCTGGTCGCGGGGCAGCGCATCGGGCTGATCAAGTTTGGCTCGCGCACCGATGTGATCGTGCCGCGCGGCACCGTGCAGCCGCTGGTCGTGCCGGGCATGAAAGTTCAGGCCGGCCGCACGCCGCTCGGAGTCTGGATATGAGAAATCGCCGCGTCTGGCTGCCCAACCTCCTGACGACCGCCAACCTCTTCTGTGGCTTTCTGGCGATTGTGTTTGTGATCGAGGGAGTGGTGCTGGGCGAGACCGGGCGCGGCTGGTTCACCTGGGCGGCGCTGTCGATCTGCCTGGCGGCGCTGTTTGACGCGCTGGACGGCCGGGCGGCGCGGGCGCTGCATGTCTCGTCGCCGTTTGGCAAGGAGTTGGACTCGCTGGCCGATGTCGTGTCGTTTGGCGTGGCGCCAGCGGTGCTGGTCTACGAGCACATTTTTCGCGACAATTCGCTGCGCACAGTGTGGATGATCATGGCCGCGCTGTTTGTGTGCTGCGGCGCCGGCCGGCTGGCTCGCTACAATATCTCCGGCTCCAGCGGGCGATTTTTTACCGGCATGCCGATCCCGGCCGCCGGCCTGACGATCACCGGCGTGGCAATTTTTTCGGCCCGCATGAGCCAGGAGTGGATCGCGCTGCTGGTGATTGTGAGCGCCTGTTTGATGATCAGCACGCTGCGCTACCCTAACCCCGAGCAGCTGCTCTTCGACGCGCCGCTGCCGATTCGGCTGGCGTTTGTGGCGGTCCTGATCGCCGCGCTGCTCCGACCGACCGACTGGTTCTGGCTGCTACCGACCACCTATATTACCTACGGCCTGCTCCTCAATCTGGTATCGGCGATCCGCACGCGCCAGGCTTAAACTCGCTCCCCGCGGCGGCCCAAATCGAAGATCGCACGGTATAATGTCCGGCATAGATGTTGTCCCCGCTGTATAACATCGTCGCAAGGATCATCGGTATGCACTTCTTCGCCCGCCTCGAGCAGCTCAGTGAGCAAAAACACTCCTTGCTGTGTGTTGGCCTCGATCCCGATCCCCGCCAACTCCCCGACTGGACCCGCACCGACCCCGACCCCGTCTTCGCCTTCAACCGCCACATCATTGACCTCACCTGCGACCTCGCCATTGCCTACAAGCCCAACAGCGCATTCTACGAGGCGCTCGGCCCAACTGGGTGGCAGACGCTTGCCGACACGATCAAGTACGCCCATCACTGCGGCGTGCCGGTGATCCTCGATGCGAAGCGCGGCGACATCGGCTCGACGGCGGCGGCGTATGCGACGGCGGCCTTTGAGCGGCTCGGCGCCGACGCGATTACGGTCAACCCCTATATGGGCTGGGACTCGGTCGAGCCATTCGTGCGCTACGCCGACCGCGGGATTTTTATTCTGACGCTGACCTCGAACCCTGGCGCGCAAGACTTTCAGTGCGCCAACTCGTCGGGCCACCCGCTGTACCAGCGCGTCGCCGAGCAGTGCGTCGGCTGGAACGAGCGCGACAACGTCGGCCTGGTGGTCGGCGCCACTGCGCCCGACGAGGCCTGCTGCGTGCGGGCGATTGCGCCCGACCAGTGGATGCTGATGCCAGGCGTCGGGATGCAGGGCGGCGACCTGGAGGCGGCGCTGCACAGCGCGCTGCGGTCCGATGCGAGCGGCGTGCTGGTCAATGCCTCGCGCTCGATCCTGTACGCCGACGACCCGCGCGAGGCGGCGATGTTGCTGCGCGATCAGATCGAGGCTGCCCGCGCCACCAAGCGCCAGTCGAAAGAGGACTGCGTGCCGACCGAGCGCCAGCTGGGCGAGAACCCCAATCTGGTCAACCTGGCGCTGGCGCTGTACGACCTCGGCGCGGTGCAGTTCGGCGACTTTACGCTGCACTCCGGCGCCCACTCGCCGTTCTACATCGATCTGCGCCTGCTCGTCTCCAGCCCCGCGGCGCTGGCCCTGGCCGGCCGCGCCTACTGCGATGTGCTGGCCAACCTGCACTTTGATCGCCTGGCCGGCATCCCCTACGCCGGCCTGCCGCTGGCGACCGCCGCCGCGCTCCAGCTGCGCATGCCGCTGCTGTATCCGCGCAAGGAGGTCAAAGCCTACGGCACCGGCCGCACCATCGAGGGCAGCTACCAGCGCGATGAGACCGTCGTCGTAATTGACGACCTGATCACGAATGGCGCTAGCAAACTGACCGCGATTGAGCCACTGCTGGCGGCACATCTGCGGGTCCGCGATGTCGTCGTGCTGCTGGACCGCGAAGGCACTGGCGCCCAGGAGCTGGCTAGCGCCGGCTACCAGTTGCACAGCGTCTTCCGGCTGCGCGAGCTGATGGACCTGCTGCTGAGCGAGGGCCGCATTACGCTGGAGCAGCGCGAGCTGGTTGAGCAGTTTTTGAGTGGGGCGCCGGCCCCACAGACTGCCTAAGCGCGCCCACCACATAGCATAGCAAAACGGCTCCTTCGGGGCCGTTTTTGCGTTATCGGCCGGTCGGTGGAACGCGGGTTGCTACCGTCTACCGCATAACCCCCTATATACCGAGGAGGCAAGTATGCGTAAACGGAACGGGCTGCTCCTGGCAGTCGTGATGGTGATGTTGTTGGCCATGAGCCGGGCCGTGCTGGCGGCGCCAGTGAGCCGGCCGGTGGGCGCGACCCAGGAGCTGATGGCCACGCTCAAGGGCGCCGAGGAGCTGAAAGGTGGCGACACCGATGGCACCGGCACCTCGACGGTGAAGATTGATACCGACAAAAATGAAGTGTGCTTCGACATCACGGTGGGCCAGATCACCTTGCCCGCGACCGCCGCGCACATCCATGAGGGCGCGCTGGGCGTCGCCGGTGGCGTCGTGCTGCCGCTCGCCGCTCCCGATGCCAATGGTAAGGCCGCCGCATGTGTCACGGCCGATGCCGCGCTGATCGGGCGAATTGTCGCCACTCCCGCTAACTTTTATGTCAATGTGCATAACGCTGACTTCCCCGATGGCGCGCTGCGCGGCCAGCTAGCGGCCGGCGCCCAGGCCGCGACCCCCGCCGCGACCACTGGCCCCGCTGACACCGCGACCGCTGGCGCGACCACTGCCCCCGCTGACACCGCGACCGCTGCCCCCGCTGACACCGCGACTGCCGCAGCGACCGCTGCGCCGGCCATGACGGCTGGCACGGACATGACGGCCGCCCCCGCCGCCACGGCTGCTCCAGTTCCGGCGACCGTGCCTGACACCGGCGCCAACGACAGCAACATCCCGCTGCTCCTCGGCCTGGCCGTCGTGCTGATGCTGATCGGCCTGCCGCTGACCTGGACGATGCGCCGCCGCAACCAGGGCTAATCTTTCCTCAGCAATGAGCAGCGCGGCTGACCAGATGGTCAGCCGCGCTGCTGTGTTTAAGCTGAATAATGCTACGCTCAGCGCGCCAGCCAGGCCGGTCGATCAAGCTGGTAGCGCACGAACTCAACGACATCGTCGGGCCGCGCAGCTGGCGGTGCGACGCGCTGCAAGCCCAGCTTTTCCATGACCCGCCACGAGGCAACATTGGCTAGCTCGGCGGTGGCCCAGACTTGGCGCAGGCCCAGCTCGGCAAACGCAAAGCTAAGCGCCGCACCGGCCGCCTCGGTGGCGTAGCCTTGTCCCCAGTGCACCGCCCCGAAAGCGTAGCTCAGCTCGGCGGAACCGTCGCACACATGGAGCGTCATCGTGCCAAGCAGCGCATCATCGGCGCGCCGCAGCGCCAGCCAGGGAAAGCGGCGCTGCGGCGTCTCGTCGGCGGCCGAGAGCTTGCGCGCCAGGCGGTGCCGCGACTGCGCCTCGGTTGGCAGCGCGCCGCCGCGAAACTGCCATACCGCCGGATCAAGGTCAAAGGCTCGCAGCGCCGGCCCGTCGGTGGCGCTGGCCGCTCGCAGCACGAGCCGCGCGGTAGTCAGCGGCAGGTCCAGGCCGGGCACGCTAGGCCGCGGGCGGCGCAGGCGGCGTCGTGGATTCAAGGAGCAGCTCGGCCACGTCCTTGCGGCCCAGCGTGTCGCCGACGCCAGTGTTCGTCGCGGCATCGTTGAACATCACCATGCAGAACGGGCAGCCCATCGCCACCGTGGTCGGTGCCGCTTTCTGAATCTGCTCCAGCCGGATGACGTTGACGCCTTTGTTGCCCCAGCCCTCCAGCCACACGTTGCCGCCGCCGCCGCCGCAGCACATCGCCTTCTCGCGGTTCCAATCCGGCGCCTCGGCCAGGTCAATGCCAGGGATTGCGCGCAGCAAGTCGCGCGGGTCGTCATAGATGTCGTTGTAGCGGCCGACGTAGCACGGGTCGTGGTAGACCACCCGCTCCTCGACGCGCTCGGTGGGCGTGAGCTTGCCAGCCTTGACCAAGCCGGCCAGAAACTGGGTGTGGTGAATCACCTCGTAGCTACCACCAAACTCGGGGTACTCGTTGCGGATGGTGTTGAAGCAGTGGGCGCAGGTCGTCACCACGCGCTTAAACTTGTACTGGCTCATGGTCTCGATGTTGGTCTTAGCCTGCTCCTGGTACAAAAACTCCTCGCCCATGCGGCGGGCCGGGTCGCCGGTGCAGGTCTCCTCCTCGCCCAGGATCGCAAAGTCTACGCCGGCCTGCTGCATCAGCTGCACCAGCGCGCGGGCGGTTTTGCGCGAGCGGGCATCATACGACGGCGCGCAGCCGACCCAGTACAGCACATCGACGCTCTCGACCTCGGCCAGCGTCGGCACCTCCAGGCCCTCCGACCAGGCGGCGCGGTCGCGCTGCGGCAGCTTCCAGGGATTGCCGTTGCGCTCGATGCCCTGCAGCACGCTGGAAACACCGCTCGGCACCTCGCCCTCCACGAGCGCCAGGCGACGGCGAATGTCCACGATGTCGTCGACGTGCTCGATCATCGCCGGGCACTCCTCGACACACGCACGGCAGGTGGTGCAGCTCCACAGCTCGTTCTCGCTGATCAGGTTGCCATACAGCGGGATCGTCTCGGCGCTGGCCTTAACAAACTGCACATCGCCGCCGCGCCAGCGGTTCTGGCCCGGCAGCCCGCCGGGATCGGCGTGGCCGTGCTCGGTCGGCGCGCGATCGGCGGCGGCCAGGGCATTCTCGGTCTCGCTCACGTGGACCAGCGTGCCGTCGCGCATCAAGACCGGCGCGCCGCGCATCAGATCGTCGAGCTTGGTGATCAGCCATTTGGGCGACAGGTCCGAGCCGGAGGCGTGCGCCGGACACTTGGACTCGCAGCGGCCGCAGCGCATGCAGGCGTCCAGGCTGGCGCGCTGCTTCCAGGTCATCTCGCTGATCGCGTTGAAGCCCAGCTCGGTTTCTTCCTTGTTCTCAATGTCGACGATGGTTTTCAGCGCGCCCTTCGGCTCCAGGTCGCGGAACAGGCCGTTGAGCGGCGTGTAAAAAATGTGGCGGAACTTGGTGTAGGGGATCGAGCCGACAAACGCGAAGGTCGCGATCATGTGCGGCACCCACAGCACGCGGTGAAGGATCAGGCCGGCATTGCCCTCCAAGCCCAGGCCGCGAAACAGCACCGCCAGCGGATACCCGACGACGTTCCAGCGCGCCCAGTCCTGGGTGAAGACGCGGGCGGCGCTCGGCCCCATCGTCTGGTTGAGAATCCGCAGCCCTTCGATTAGGTAGCCGCCGACGCCAATAAACAGCAGCGTGCCAAGCACCCACCAGTCGGTGCGGCGGTTATCGAGGCGGCTGGGCTTTTTGACATAGCGGCGATAGGCTGCCCACACCAGGCCGACGATAAACAGCAGGCCCAGCGTGTCAAGCGTAAACTCGTAGAAGGTGTAGAAGCCGCCGGTGATGATCCGGCCGCGGTCGGGGCCGAGCGTCGGAATCGTAAAGTCTTCCTCGGCGGCGATGATGTCGGTGCCAATAAACAGCGCCAGAAAGCCGTAGAAGATCATGGTGTGCATGATGCCGGGCGCCCGGTCGCGCAGCACTTTTTTCTGGCCAAAAATCTGCTGGAGGAAATCCACCAGCCGCGCCCGGAAGTTGTCGGTGCGATTCACCGGCCGGCCGAGCCGCCAGCGCCGCACATCGCGCCAGATGCCGTAGCTCATCGCCGCAAGCGACGAGATCGCCAGCAGATACAGAAACGTTTGGACAAATGGCACATGGTTCGAGATATTCCAGTAAATTTCTCGAACATGCTCTACGTCGTTCATTTTCCACCCCATTGTGACGGCATTTAAGCACAGAAGAAGGGAGCAACAAGCACGCTTGTCGCCCCCTCAGCAGATCAGCAGCGCGGGCGGCACTTAGGGCGCCAGCCGATAGCCGACGCCCCACTCGGTCATCACGATCTTGGGGTCGTGCGGGTCGCGCTCCAGCTTGCGCCGGAGGTGCCAGATATAGACTTTGAGGTACGCGGTGTCGTTGATATACTCATCGCCCCACACCTGGCGCAGCAGCGTCTGATGATCGAACACCTCGCCGGGGCTTTGGGCCATTAGCAGCAGCAGCTGGTACTCGGTCGGCGTCAGCTCGACCGGCGTGTTGCGGACCAGCACCACCCGCGTCTTGGTATCGATCTGAATATCGCCGCCGGCCGCCTGGAGCGGCTGGTCAAGCGCCGGCACGCGCCGCAGCAGCGCCCGCACGCGCGCGAGCAGCTCCTCGGAGCGAAAGGGCTTGAGGAGATAGTCATCGGCGCCGTTGTCGAGGCCCTGCACCACATCGGCGGGGTCGGAGCGGCCGGTCAGCATCAGCACGCAGACTTTCGAGGACTGCCGCAGCTCGCGCAGCACATCAAAGCCGGTCATATCTGGCAGGTTGACATCCAGCACCACCAGGTCCGGCGGCTGCCGCAGAATATGATCGAGGCCTTCACGTCCCGTCGGCTCGGTGCTAACCTGGTAGTGTTCACTGCGGAGCACAAGGCCAACCATTTCGCGCAGGTTCGCGTCGTCGTCAATGATCAGCACTTGTCGTTCACCCATAATTGCCTCCCCACCCACCATCAGGACGATTTAACCATTTGAAACGCCCACTCAACATCTGCAAGCGTCATTTGACCAGTACGAATATAACGCACGTTGCCGTTTGGGTCAACGATAAAAGAAACAGGAATGTTAAACATTTTATACGCTTGGGCAATCGTGCCGGTCTCATCGAGCGCGATTGGGTAGGTCACGCCGTACAGCTCGGTGAAGGCGCGAACATGGCCCTCATCGCGGCCCTGCGCCCGCTCACTGTCGAGCAGGTCGATGCCGACGACGACCAGGCCCTGGCTGCGCAGCTTCTCATAGGCCGCCTGGAGCGCCGGCGTCTCCTCTTTGCACGGCTCGCACCAGGTTCCCCAAAAGTTGACGATCACCACTTTGCCGCGGTAGTCGGCCAGATTAAAGGCTGCGCCGTCCAGCGTGCGCGCGCTGATCACCGGCGCCGGGCCGCTGAAGACCGCGAAGCCGTTGGCGATCTGGCGGTCACGGCTTTTGCTAGCTGTTAGGTTATAAACCAGGCTCAGAAGCAAGAGTCCGGCCAGCACGCCCATGATCGTCCAGATCACGCCGCGGTTGGCGATGCCGCGGCGGTCGGCCTGCTCATCACCGACCAGGCCGCGGCTCTCGTCGTAGCGAAAGCGCTGCTGCGGATCGCTGAGCGTCGCGTAGGCGGCCTCGATGGCGCTGCGCTGCGCGGTGGCCAGCGCAGCAAAGTCATCGTTCATGTCCGCGCCGTGCGTCGGGTCGTAGAGCGCGCGCTGGCGTTGATAGGCGGCGGCGATCTCGCTGGGGCTGGCGTGGAACTCGATGCCCAGCACCGCATACCAGTCAGCGGCGGGTGTCTCAGGGGCGGCGGTTGTCATGGATGCACCATTCATCATTATTGTGGCTGATAGAGCCGCAGCAGCGTCTGGGCGCGCTGGGCGGCCGGGCTGTCAGGCGCCTGCACGACCGCAGCCTGCCAGACCGCCAGCGCCACAGCGGTCCGCGGCGGGTTGAGCGCGACCAGGACCAAGCCATAGCTCGGGGCCAGCGCAGGGGCGGCGGCGCCGGCCGACCAGGCCCGCTCGGCCTCGGCCAGGCCGGCGGCGAGGCTGGCGGGATCATTGACGGCCCCGCCGTAGTACACCAGCGTCAGCGCCAGATCGAGGCGCGTCGCCGGGTCGTCGTGGAGCGCGAGGGCGGCACGGTAGGCGGCGCTTGCCTCGGGCCAGCGCTGGGCGGCGGTGAGATACTGCGCCGACAGCGGACTCTGCTCGCGCAGCACCTCCAGGTTATCAAACAGCGCGTTGCCGAGGGCGACCCACTGGGCGGCACTGGGCGACTGGGCGGCCTGCGCTCGCAGCGCGGCCAGCTGGGCCTCGGTGTAGGGCAGCGTCACATCGCCGAGCGCCGGCGTGGCCAGCGCCGCAGCGCCGGACTGAATCCGCACGCCGGTGGTGCTGACCGCCGCAAACAGCGCCAGCGCCAGGCCGGCAAGCACGATCAGCGCGAGCGCCGAGTCGCGGCGCCCGCCACGGCGGCCGGGCTGCGCAGCGACCTCGGTGGGCGCGGGCGCCGGCATCACCGCGCGCTCCGTGCCGCGCGCCGGCGGCAGCGGGCGAAAATCGACGGGTTCCGCGGACGCCGCGCCTGGCAGCGCCCCGCCCGGCACGAAGCTGGGCATAGGCAGCGTCGAGCGCGGCCCGCTTGGCGGCGGCCTGGGCCGCAAACTCCGGCGGCCCCCCCGCGAAGCGCTCGGGGCGATACAGCTGCTGGAGCCGGCTATACGCCGCCGCGATCTCGGCCGGGCTGGCATCGGCCGTAATCTCTAGCACGCTGTGGGCGTCGAGCACCGTCATCGCATCACCGTGCGCGCCAGGCCCGCCATAGCCCGCCGCGGGCCGGCGCGGGGCCAGGCGCGGCCACCGGCGCCAGCGTCGCCGCCAGCTCGCCGCGGCGGCGCAGCCAGGCGCAGACCGCGCCCAGGAACATGATCAGCGCGCCGGTCCAGACCAGCGCAATCGCCGGCTTGGTGCTGACCTCGATGATCGCGCGGGCCGGCTGGAGCGGTAGATTCAGGCCGGTCACCCGCAGCAGCACCTGGCGGTTGGGCGCACTGAGGTCAGCCAGCACCAGCTGCTGGCCCGCGCCCAGGTCGAGCGGGACCGGCGCGGCGGCCGCGTTGGCCGCCAGCGTCATCGCCGGCACCAGCGTGCGGACCGCGCTGGTGCGCGTGTCGGTCAGCACGACCGACGCGCCCACGCTGGCGCTGTCAGCGGTGCTGTGCTCTTTGATCTCAAAGCCCTGAAACGCGATCAGGTACGGCCCGATCTTGCCAACCTGGCCAACGCCGAGCTGTGCGGTGTTGGGGTCGCTGGCCGGCTGCGAGTCGGCGGGCGAAATATACAGGTCCTGCCAGACACTGCGGCGGATCGCCGGCGTGCGGGTCCAGCTGCCCATCCGCTGGTTGTAGAACAGCTCGGGCCGCGCCACCGCAGGCGACGAGTCGCGGTCCAGCTCCAGGCGCAGCGCGGTTTTGCCGTTGGGCAGCGTCTCCTCGCCCCAAAACTGAAAGGTGTGGCCAAAGGCGCTCACGGTGTCGCCCTGCGTAATCGTGAGCTTCACGTCCTGGGAGCTGTAGGTGTAGGAGCCGACCACCCCGACCAGCAGCAGGCCCATCCCGACGTGCGCCAGGTAGCCGCCGATCCGCAGCCAGCCGCTGCGCAGCGTGCGCACAATCAGGATCACGTTGGTGGCGACGGCGAACGTGGCCAGCCCAATGTACAGCAGCGCCAGCACGCTGTGGGCGCCGAGAAACAGCGCCACGCCGCTGCCGGCCAGCGCGACCGCCGCCGGCCAGCGGATCGTGCGCACCAGCTTGGCGCGGTTGGTGTCGCGCCAGCCAAACAGCGGCCCGACCGCCATCAGCAGCACAATGATCACCGCGATCGGCGGCGTCGTGCGGCGGAAAAAGTCGGCCGTCAGGCTGAAGCGGCCGTCGGTGAAGGGCGCGTTGCCGTAGAAGCTGCCGTCGTCAATCGTGAACGCGACGCCCAAAAAGCCCTGCAGTCGCTGGCCCAGCCCTTTGACCGACGAGATCCACGGGATCGAGGTGCCGAGGCCGATCAGCGTGGCGACGGTCAAAAAGGCCATCATCAGCAGCGTAAAGGCGGCGTCGCGCGAGAGCAGCGCCTCGCTCAGCGGGCGCCGCGGCACGTCGCGCCAGCGGCGCCCGAGCCAGAACAGCCCGACGACGAGCAGTGCCGCCATCGTCACGAGCATCAGGGTTTTCAGGCCCTCCTCGACAAACGAGTGGACCGAAAATTCGCCAGCACGCCCGAGCGCGTCAGAAACGAGGCGTAGAAGACCAGCAGGTAGGTCAGGATCGCCAGCGCAAAGTTGGCGCGGCGCAGGCCGCCGTGGGCTTTTTGCAGCACCAGGCCATGAATCAGCGCCGTCGCCGTCAGCCACGGCACCAGCGAGGAGTTCTCAACGGGGTCCCAGCCCCAGTAGCCGCCCCAGCCGAGCAACTCGTAGGCCCAATAGCCACCCATCGTCAGCGCCAGCCCGAGGACGGCCCAGCCGGCCAGCGCCCACGGCATCGCCAGCTTGACCCAGCCGTCGTAGTCGCGCCGCCACAGCCCGGCGACCGCCAGGACAAACATCACGCCCAGCAGGCCGTAGCCGGCAAACAGCGTCGGCGGGTGAATCACCATCCAGACGTTGTGGAGCTGCGGGTTCAGGCCGCGGCCATCGGGCGGAATGATCGGCGCGCCCAGCGGCCCGAGCGTCGGCGCAAACGGGTTGCGGATCAGCATAAAGACCAGCAGCACCGCCTGTAGCGCCATCAGCAGCGTCAGGGCATACGGCTCGAAGGCGCGGGTGCGGCGGATCAGCGACGGCGCGGCGATGAGGCCGACGAGCGCCCAGACCACCAGCGATCCCGGCTGCCCGGCCCACAGCGCCGCGACCCGGAAGCGAAACTCCAGCTCCTCGGAGCTGTAGTCATAGACGTATTTGATGTCGTAGCGGTGCAGCACAAACAGCGCCAACAGCAGTGCGGCCGCCGCCAGCGCCAGGCCCAGCGACGCATACACGCCGCCGCGCGCCCACGCGAGCAGCCGCAGCCGCCCGCGGGTGACCAGCCAGTAGCTCCCGGCGCTCAGCACCGCCGCAATGATCGCGCCGATCACCAGCGCCGTCCCAACGTAGTACAGTGTCATCAGTGTTCCAGCCGAGCAGCGCCAGCCTTACGACTGCGGGCGGCTCGCCTGCTCCTGGTATTTGGATGGGCATTTGACCAGCAGGTCATCGGCGACAAAGGCGTGGGCGGCGGTGTCGTACTTGCCGGTCGCCACCACGCTGATCGCCTGCTCGAAGTTGGCCGGCTTGGTTTTGGGATAGACCACGGTCACGGTGTCGCCGTTCTCGCCCTGGATGTCAAAAACCCAGTTCTGCTGCTCGTCGTAGTGGCCCTGGTCGTGCAGGTAGCCAAACACCTGCACGCTGCGGGCGCTCAGCTTGGCCTCGCTGACGTTGGTGTACGGCATGACGGTGCCGCGGCTCAGGGCCAGCGCGGCATAGACCACTGCCAGCCCGGCGATGCCCAGCATGATCCACTGGACGGGACTCAGGCCGAGCAGCCGGCGGCGGCGCTCAGCGACTAGGATTGCCATCAATCTGCTCCTGTGAGGTGGCCCGACGCTGCGGGCGCAGCGGCTCCGCGGCAGCCGCGGGCGGCGCGGGGCGCTCGGCGAGGATGCGGCGCAGCTCGCCGACCCGCCGGTCCAGCGACCACAGGTAGACGAACAAGCCCAGCACCACCACGACCGCGACCGCCGCCGCCACATACATGCCCAGCGTCGGATTATTGGTTAGTGTTGTCATGAAAACTCTGCTCCCAGCGCGCGCCGCAGCCCCAGCAGCTGCACCCGCACGCTCCAGATCCACCAGAATAGCGCCGTAAAGCCCGCCAGCGACGCCAGAAATGTGATCAGCGTCGCCGAATTGTCAATCTGGCCCTGGGCCTGCTGATTTAAAAATACCGTGCCATCGGCGTTGACCGCGGTGATGACCAGCAGCAGCGGCTTGCCTGGAATGCGCGGCTGCGCGATCTGCTGGCCGGTCGCCGTATTATAGCTTGGTCGCAGCTCGGTCGGGGCGGCGCCGCCCACGCCGCTGACATTGATGATCGCCGTCACAACCTCGCCGGCGCGGTCCAGGCTGCGCAGCTCGATCTTCAAGTCGTCGAGGGCGCCGACGACCTTGCCGTTGCCCAGTGTCAGGCCGTTGCAGCCGCCGGTCTCGATCAGCGCGCAGTTGGGGTGCAGCGTCGACTCGGCCAGGCGCGGCACGACAAAGGTCAGCAGCGGCGCGGTCGCGAAGGCAAACAGCGCGTACACCGCCGCCAGCTGCCGGCGCCGCTCGGGGTCCTCGACCGCCGAGCGCAGCGCAAAGTACGCGCCGTAGATCAGCAGCAGCACCAGGATGGCGGTCTGGCGCGGGTCCCAGTTCCAGAACGATCCCCAGACCACTTTGGCGAAGATCGCGCCGGTCACGGTCGCCAGGATCGTGAACAGCAGGCCCTGCTCGACCGCCGCCAGCGCCCGGTCATCGTCAGCGGGGCGGCGCTTCCACAGATACCGGACGCTCCAGACCGCGCTCACAAAAAAGGCCAGCGTCGAGAGCCAGGCGGTCGGGACGTGCATGATGATGATGCGGCCGGTGTTGCCGAGGCCCTCCTGGGCCGGCACCCACAGAAACATCGCGGCGGTCACAGCGAGCATCCAGACGGTGATGGTCGCTTTGGCGGTGGTGCTCCAAAATGCCCGTGTCATAGCCTTAAAAATTGCGTGGGACGCCGCGGGGCTACGCCTCCCACACCATTGGAAACAGAACGACCGCCACGGCGGCAGTTAACACTACGTATGCTACCATCGCCTGGACGTTTGGGCCGGCGACGGCCCAGGTGGCGCCGCTGATCGCCTGGTCGGTGGCGCGGATCGCAAGGAGCAGCAGCGGCAGCAGCACCGGCAGCGCCAGCGGCGCGAACAGCGCCGAGCGCACGCTGGCCTGCGCGATGATCGCGGCGGTCAGCGTCGTGGCGGTCGCCAGGCCGACGCTGCCGGCCAGGAGCGTGGCGACCAGCAGGCTGAGATTCCCGACCCGCAGACTGATCAGAAAGCCAAACAGCGCGGTGGTGAGCGCGGCCAGCACGACCAGCAGCGCAACGTTAAACAGCCACTTGCCGATCAGCACCGCGAGGGGCGGCGCGTGCAGCCGCAGCAGCGCGGCGGTCTGCGCGGTCTCCTCCTGGACAAAGGCCCGCGCCAGCCCGGTCAGCGCCGCAAAAAACAGCGCGATCCACAGCAGCACGGCGTAGACCGCGGGCGCAATCGGTTCCGAGGGGCGCAGCTGGCCGCCGAGGTAGATGCTGACCATTAGCACCGTGGCCAGGGCAAACAGCCCCAGCGCGCTGAGCGCCGCACGGGTCCGCAGTTCGCTCCGCAGGTCCTTGCGCAGCACTGCCCAGCTGGCCCGCCACAGCGCGCTCATCGGCCGTCTTCGTCGAGCGCCAGCACCAGGTCGCCATACTGCCAGTCGCGGCGGTCGTTGGTGGCGACGACCACGATGCCGCGCCCGCGCTGCGCCGCGACCACGGCGTCCACCAGCGCGATCCCGGCGGCGTCGAGGTTGGTCGTCGGCTCGTCCAGGAGCAGCACGGCCGGGCGGTGAATCAATGCAAGCGCGTAGCGCAGCCGCTGCTGCATCCCCGACGAAAAGCCGGCCACGCGCTCGTCGCCGCGCCCGGCCAGGCCCACGGCATCGAGGTGCAGCGCGGCGCTCGCGCGGTCGTCCGCGAGGCCGCGGAGGCGCGCGACAAACTGCAAATGCTCGTGGGCGGTCAGCTCGCGGTACAGCTGCACGTCGGCGCCGACCAGCCCGACGAATGCTTGGGCGCGACTTGGCGTGTAGCACTGCTCGGCCGCAAGGTAGCTGATGGTGCCGCTGCTGGGACGCTGCAAACCGGCCAGCAGCCGCAGCAAGGTCGACTTGCCGCTGCCATTGTGGCCGGTGATGATGAGGCTGTCGCCGATGGTCAGCTCGGCGCTGATGTTGTGGAGGACGCGCCGCCGGCCGAAGGTTTTGCCGACGCCGCGCAGCTCAACCTGTAGCGGTGGTGTCACGGCGGCGAGTATACCACGCGGCCGGCCGGGGTCTGGGCGCGCTACTGGTCCTCGCCATCAGCGCTGGCACTGGACGAGCGCAGCAGCTGAATCGGCTGCCAGCTTTGACTTCACCTCGTCGTGGTAGTGCCACAAGGTCCAGCCGTTGCACGATTTCCAGTTCGTTGCAGCTTTGCCGGCGCCGGACGGCGAGCGGTAGAGTGTGTCATTGTGGCGGGTCTGGCCCTTTTCATCGACGATCTCAGCCCACAGCGTCTCGCCATGCGCGACCGCGCGAATGCGAAGCGGATAGGGACCAACATGGGAGATCACAGCAACTGGCGCGACTGGCGGCTGCGCTTGCATTGGCGCGACGGGTTGCTGAGACTGCGTTGCCGCTGGCACGGCGGCCTCAACGCTCCGTGCGGTAGGCGGCACTGCTGCTACATCGCCGCCGACGCCGACCCACCACTCATCGTCCAGCGTATAGACGGTGTAGGCCGCATCTTTGACGCCGATCTTGTGCTGCACCAGCAGATCAAGCAGCCTGGTGCCATCAACCAGGCTGATGCGCATTTTGCCGTTGGCCTGCGCTTCCTGAATCGCGCCCGTGGAAAATCCGCCGGTGGTGATGACAATCCCTTGCTCATGGACCTTGAGCGAGCCGCGCACGCCTTGCACGACCGGCGCTGGCACGTTCTGCTTCCAGCGCTTGACCTGGACCGCCGCGTTGACTTGGGTGATGTGGCCTGCATTGATGATGCCGCGCACATCAATGCCGCCGTCGCCGCCGTACTGGGTTATTTCCAGCGAGTCCTCAGCGAAGCCCAGCGCCAGCATCAGCTCGCCGATCAGCGCCTCGAAGCGGTCCGGCGCCATTTTCATCAGCCGCGCGTGCAGCTCCTGCTTGGCTCGCTCGTTGATGTTCCTGATCTCTTGGGCAATCGTCGGCGGCGCCGGAGTTGCCAGGTCGAAAATGCCACGCCCAACGCGCTTGAACTGCGAGTCCGGCTCTTTGGTGTCGCCATAGAGCCGCGATCCCATCGTGGCGTCGGGCGTTTGACCGCGAGTATCAAGGATTTTTCGCGCCAGGGCACGTCTAGTGATCTCAGTGAAGTGCAGGGGCTGGCCGGCTTTCGACAAAATCTCAAACGCCGCTTCGAGAAAGTTCATGCGGTGCCTCGTGTGCTAGCTGGATGAGGGAATACGACGCATTCTAGCCGCGCTGTCAACACACGATAGCAGCCGCCCAGCCTTTATAGCTTGCGCTGCGCCTCGAAGACCTGCATCAGCTCGCCGAGGACGCGCTCGCGGTCGGCGGGGTCATCGCCGCGGATGGCGGTGGTGACGCAGGTGTCCAGGTGATCGGACAGGATCAGGCTGTTCAGCTTGTCGAGGGCGCGCTGGACGGCGATGGTCTGCTGCAGCAGGTCGATGCAGTACGCATCCTCGTCGACCATGCGGGCGATGCCGCGCACATGGCCCTCGATGCTTTTGAGGCGCCGGATGATGTCGGGTTTGTTGTCTGTGTTCATTGTGTAATTATAGCGAGCGCCGCCGGCCGTCGCTAGGACCGCCCGCGGTCGCACCAGACGACGCGGGTGGCGCTGGCGTGGTACTCCAACGGCTGGCCGCCGAGCATGAGCATGATCAGGGAGCCGGGCGTCGGTTCCGGCTCCATCTGCTTACCGCCGCAGCCGAGCTGGGCGCTCGGCCAGATGGTGGCCTTGACCTGCACAACGGTGATGGCGGTGAGGTCAGCGCGGGCCTGGTCAACCAGCGGCTGGGCCGCGGCGGGAATCGCTGGACTCATGGCGGCTGCTCCGGCGGGCGCGGCGGGCGCCGTGGTGGCGCCGGCCGTCGCGGTTTTTGCGGCGATTTTCGTGGCGGTCGGCGTGCGGCGGCGCGCGTCGTCGGGGGCGCTGCTGGCGACCAGCGCGATCAGCGCAGCGCCCAGCAGCGCCCGGCGCTGCGCTAGGCCTGAAATCCTTCGGTCGGCAGCTGCCGCACATGCCAGCGGCCCTCGTTCAATACGGCGCGCCATACGCTCCCCTCCGCAACCTGACAGCCGCGCCGGTCTGGCGCTGGCAGCTGGATCGTATCACGGGTCAGCGTTTTAAGGAGGTTCTCCAGCGGCGCGGCGTGCGAGCACAGCGCGACGACCTCGCTCTTGGAGCGACTCAGGACCGCGCGCATCAGGCGCAGGCTCATCTCGGCCGGCTTCTCGCCCGGCTGCATGTCGATCAGATCGTCGTCGGTCTCGATGTCGAGGTTGAGGAGCTGGGCTAGCGGCTCGACGGTCAGGCGGCTGCGCTGGAGCGGCGAGCTGGCCAGGCGCTCGATGTTGGCGCCGCGCAGCAGGGCGGCCAGGGTCTGGGCCTGGGCGCGGCCGGCGTCGGTCAGCGGCGGGCCGGGCGGGCGGTGGTAGGCGCCCGACTGGGTGTAGTCGGGCAGGGCGTGGCGGATCAGGTACAGGTGCATCGGCGGCATTCCTTTCAGCGGGCTATCCTCTGATTCTACCGCGCCGCGGCGCCGCGCATAGCCCGCCATCGTGCTAGGCGCGCCCGCCGTTCGGCTAGGCTTTGGCGCTATATACTCGGGTGTACGCCATACACTGAGCGGTGTACGCCATACACTGGGCGGTGTACGCCATACACTGGGCGGTGTACGCCATACACTGGGCGGTGTACGCCATACACTGAGCGGTGTACGCCATACACTGAGCGGTGTACGCCATACACTGAGCGGTGTACGCCATACACTGAGCGGTGTACGCCATACACTGAGCGGTGTACGCCATACACTGGGCGGTGTACGCCATACACTGGGCGATGTTTTGCCATCGCATCGTCTGTGTTTTGCCGCGCACACAGCGGCGCCCCCGCTCACAACTGGGCGGGGGCGCGGAACGAGTGCGAATGTGGGCGCCGAGCTAGCGGCGGTCGCGGCCCTCAATCGAGCGGGCCATTGACGGGCCTTGCGGCGCGGCGGGCTTGATCTCCTCCAGGGCGAGCGGGCGCGGGGCGTTGACGGCCAGCTCGCGCTGGATGCGGCCCTCGGTCTCGATCTCGGCGCTGCGCTGGAAGTAGAAGGTCAGCTCCTCGCCGTTGTGGTGCTGGCCGGTGTAGGCCACGACGACCTTGCTGCCCTCGGGGATGCCGCCGGAGGCCAAGAGATCGGCGAGCGGCGCGTCGAGGTCTTTGAGCAGCCGGGCGCGCAGCGGGCGGGCGCCGAAGCGCGGGTTGTAGCCGCGCCGCAGGATGTGCTCTTTAGCGTTCGGCATAATCTGGACCTGGACGCCGTGCATCAGATATTGCTGGTTGGCCTCGTCGACCATGCGGTCGAAAATCTTGGCCATCGTCGTCGAGGACAGCGGGCGAAAGGCGATGATCTCATCGATACGGTTGATCCACTCGGGCGAGAACATGCGCTGCAGGGCGTCGAAGCCAATCTGATAGATCGACTGGCCGGTCGCCTCGACATCCGAGCGGCTGGAGCGAAAGCCGATGTTGCGCTGATCGAGAAGATCGACCATCTCTTTGGCGCCGACGTTGGTCGTCATGATCACAATGCTGTTGCGAAACGAGACCGGGCGGCCGCTGTTCAGCAGCGTCAGCTCGCCGTCCTCCATGATCTGGAGCAGCAGGTTCCACAGCTCGGGCGTGCCCTTCTCGATCTCATCGAACAAGATCACGCTGTTGGGGACCTCGATCTTGTCGGGGTCGAGGAGCGGCTTCTGGTCACGGCCGACATACGACGGCGGCGCGCCGACCAGCGCCGAGACCTCGTGGCCCTGGGCAAACAGCGAGCAGTCGATCTTGAGAAAGCCGCCGCCCTCGGGGTGCAGGCGGTCGGCGAGGCGCTTGGCGCACTCCGACTTGCCGACGCCGGTCGGGCCGAGAAACATCAGGTTGACCAGCGGGCGATTGCGGTTGCCGGCGGCGAAGCCATACTTGGCCCGGTTCAGGGCGCGCACGACGCTCTCGATGGCGCGGTTCTGACCGTAGATTGCGGCGCGCAGGTCGGCCTCGATGGCATCCAGCGGATTGGCGGTGCCGCGGACAGCGGGCTGCAGGTCGGCGGGCAGCTCGTCGGGGATGAGGGGGGTCTGTGGCGCTTGGCTCATGAAAAACCTCCTGGGAGAATCTCCTCAAATCGTCGGGTGACTATCTGCGGCGATAGCACGCCAGGCGTGACGGCGGAGCGAACAAGTTGTGAGGTGGTGTGGGAGTGGTTCGGGGTGCTTGGGCGAACCAGGCTAAGTGTACCGTGCTTTTAGCCTGGTTCGTCTTGCAAAACGCTTGCAGTTTGCTACTTGGCCAGCGGCACCGAGGCGACGGTGCGGGCATCGATGGCCAAGAGCGAGGCCGAGACCCAGCCCTCGGCGGCGGGCGCCACGATGTGATACCAGACGCCGTTAGCGGTCTTCTCCTTGAGCGTGACCGTCTGGCCGGCGATCATCTGGCCGAGGACCGTGCCGGTCTGGACGCTGGGGCGGTAGCGGATATTGCCGCCGTTGGCCACGGTAGCCTTGAGCGGGCCGGCATCGGCGGCGCCAGCGTCGGGCGTGACCGGCTGGAGGCGGGCGACCTCTTGCGGCTCAATCGTCGCCTGGGCAGCCGGCAGCCAGCCGACCAGCTCATTCTGGACGATCAGGAAGAACTGGCTGTCGTTGGTGCGCAGGGCCGGCTCCAGCTTGGTGCCGGCGGGCAGCGTCGTCAGCACCGCGCTACCGAGCGTCGGGCTGACCAGCAGCGTCGCGTTGGCGGCGGTGGTCAGCGACGGCGGGCCAGCGGGCGTTGGCTCGACGGTCGGCGCGGGCGCGGTGGTGGGCGCCGGCGTCGCGGTCGGCTCGGGTACGCCGGCGGCATAGAAGTCTTTGGCGATCCGCGACGAGATCGTCAGCGTCGTGCTGACCGGCTCGGCGCCAGCGGCGGCGAGGCCCACGCTATAAGTCGCGTCGGGCTGAAGGCGCTGATTCCAGTCAGGCGCACGGGTCAGGCGCAGGGCGACCACGCCATCAGCGCCGACGGCAGCGCTGGCCGAGTCCGGGCTGGCCCACGCGATGGGCGCGCCGTTCTCCAGGAGCGACGCCGTGACACTCAGGCCGGGCGTGGCATTGGTGACGGTGCCATTTACCGCGATGCCTTGCGGCCCGGTGGCGTTGGCCTCGGTGAGGGCCAGGACAATCGGTGGCGGCGGTGGCACGGCCGGCGGGGCCTTGAAATACTGAGTAGCGGCCCAGATGCCGCCGCCGATCAGCAGCAGCGGCACGAGGACCAGCAGCAGGCGGGTTGGGAGCGGCAGCAGCTTGAAGCGGTCGAGCGGCCCCTGGCTCTCGATGACCGGCAGCGAGGTATAGTCAACGGGCTGCGTCGTCATGTAGGCGTTGGCCGACTGGGCATTGTCATCGTCGCGTTTACGGAAGAACTTCGCCATGCGGTCGGTCTCCTCACTGTGTTGCGTTGGATAGCGAAAGAATAGCATATCTGCCCGGCTTGTACGCTGGCCGGTCGCAGGCTGGCGCGGGCGGCGCGGCACACTTCGCGGCCGGCTCGACAAGCGGGCGGCGGGGCGGTAGGATCGGGCGATGGGACGATGGCGACAGCTTGGGCTGCAGCTGGCGGCGCTGGCGGCGCTGGTGGCCTACGGCTGGACGATCCGGCAGGCGACGCAGGGCCACGCCGACCCGGTGTGGACGGCGCTGCAGGCGCGCGGCACGCTGCGGGTCGGCGCTGATCCCGGCTTTCGGCCGTTCGCCGAGGAGCGCGCCGGGCAGTGGCGCGGCTACGACGTGGACCTGGCCAACGAGCTGGGGCGGCGCCTGGGGCTGCGGGTCGAGTTTGTGGCGGTGAGCTACGACGCGCTGTATGACGAGCTGGGCAGCCACCATGTGGACCTGCTGGCGGCGGCGCTGCCGCTGGCGCCCGAGCAGGGCTGGCGCGCGCGCTTCACGGGCGCGTACCTGGACGCCGGGCAGGTGCTGGTGGCGCGCGCCGACAGCGGGGTCGTCGACGAGGCTGGGCTGGCCGGGCGGCGCGTGGGCGCGGCGCTGGGCAGCGACGGCGACACCTTGCTGCAGCAGTGGCGGCAGCGCGACCCGACGATCGGCGCCGAGTCGCGCTTTGACACGCCGGGCGATGCGCTGGCGGCGCTGGAGCGCGGCGCGCTCGACGCCGTGGTCGCCGACGCCGTGAGCGCGCTGGGCCTGACCGAGCGCGACCCCGCATTTCGCATCGCCCGCAGCCTGACCTTCGAGCCGCTGGTGCTGGCGGTGCCGGGCGATGCCTACCAGCTCCAGGCGGCGATCAACGGCGCGCTGGATGAGCTGCGGCGCGCGGGCTTTTTTGCCGAGCTGAACCGCCGCTGGTTCGCTAGCCCAGCCTGATCACGGTGCCGCCAAAGCGCTCGGCGTAGGCCACCGCCGCCTCCACGCCGCCGGTATCGAGGCTGCCGGCGGCCAGCAGCTCGCCGTAAATCTCCAGCGATGTGCCATCGGTGAACACCAAGAAAACCTGGGCCGGCGGCGTCGTGCCATGCGCGTCGCGGACGACCACTGCCTTGATCGTCTTGCCAATAATTTGCTGCAGACCAGCCTGTTTCATATGCTACCTACCATCGTAGATAGCATACCAGCATCGGCAATCGCTGGGCGCGGCCGGCTGCGGCGCTGTCTAGACACAACCTTGAGTTGGCCGCGCTCAGGGCGATGTGCATTATTGACGCTCTAGCACCAAATTGGTAAAATACAGCTTGGCGTGCAGGGCATCAGGTGTGATTCCACGGCACGCCACTCTTTCAGATTATGCCTTTAGCACTCGCAGGCTGTGAGTGCTAAGAGCTAGGTGGCACCGATGGAGCTGAGCGAGCGTCGTCAACTGATCCTCAAAATTGCGATCCAGGAGTACGTCGAGTCGGCCGCCGCGGTCGCCTCGGAGACCCTGAAAAGCAAGTATGGCCTGGTGTTCAGCTCCGCCACGATCCGCAACGAGCTGGCGGCGCTGGAGGAGCTGGGCCTCCTGACTCACCTGCACACCTCAGCCGGCCGCATCCCGACCGACGCTGGCTACCGCTTTTTTGTCGAAAATTTAATGGACCGCGCCACGCTTTCGGCGCAGGAGCAGCGGACGATCCAGCACCAGTTCTACCAGGTGCGCAGCGAGCTGGACCAGTGGATTCACCTGGCGGCGGCGGTGCTGGTGCGCTCGACGCAGCACGCCGCGGTCGTGTCGCCGCCGCGCGCCTACGAGACGCGCTTCAAGCACATCGAGCTGATCGCAATCCGCGACAGCGTGATCCTGCTGGTGCTGGTGCTGCGCGACGGCACGATCAAGCAGCAGACGCTGACGCTGGAGGACTCGTATCCGCAGGACGAGCTGAGCCGTGTGGCCAGCCGGCTAAACGACGTGCTGAGCGACGCTGACGCCGCGCGCATTGAGGCGCTGACCCGCGACGCGCCGGCGCCGTGGAGCGAGGTCGAGGCGCTGGTGCTGGGCTACATTGTGCGGGCCATGCGACAGCGCGAGGGCCAGCTCAACGAGCAGCTGCACCACGATGGTCTGCTGGAGCTGATCCAGCAAAAAGAGTTCGAGCACAGCGCCAGCCGCGTCCGCGACGTGCTGGAGATTCTGGAGGGCCAGGCCGGCCTCCAGCCGTTGATCCCGCAGGCGCTGGCCTCCCACGGCGTCCAAGTGATCATCGGCGGCGAGCACGGCCTGGACAAAATGCGCGACTACAGCGTGATCCTGGCCCGCTACGGCCACGGCCTCAACGTCGCCGGCGTGGTCGGCCTGATCGGCCCGACCCGCATGGCCTACCCGCGCTCGATCTCGACGGTGCGCTATATTTCCACAGTGATGAGCGATCTCCTGGCCGAGATGTACGGCGATAAACGGAGCGATACCCCACGAGGAGCAGCATGAAGCTAGCCGAAGCCCTAGTTGAGCGCAAAGCCGCCCAAACCAAAATTGCCGAGCTAAGCCAGCGCCTCACCCGCAGCGCGCTGGTGCAGGATGGCGAGCAGCCGCCCGAGGAGCCGGCGCTGCTGCTGGCCGAACTGGAGGAGACCGCCGCGCGGCTGGAGACGCTGATCGTGGCGATCAACACTACCAACCAAACGGCGACCGTCGCCGACGGCGCGACGATCACCGCCGCAATTGCGCGGCGCGACGTGCTCAAGATGCGGATTGGTGTTGTGGACCAGCTGATCCGCAGCGCCGGCGTCGAGCAGTACCGCAGTCGCGGCAGCGAGATCAAATTCCGGGCGACCGTGGATGTGGCGCAGCTCCAGCGCGGCCGCGACACGCTGGCCCGGCAGTACCGCGAAGTTGACACCGCGCTCCAGGCGGCCAACTGGGCGGTCGACCTGGCGGAGTAGGCACAAACTGCGGCAAAGAAGTAGGTAGCGGCGCGGGCTGGGCGTGGGCCAAACCGTGGCGGAAGCGGATAATCTTAGACGCAAATGAGCTTTGTCTCATCATGGTGCAGACGGGGTCACCACCCGGCACAGCGTACTGAGCAGCGCGCACACCCGCATGAGGCACTGCGAACAGCGCACTACCAGGTCCGACAGCACGCGCCGCGAGGGTGGGAACGGGGCAACTTTATCGCAGTAAGGTTGAGCAAAACGAGCGATGGTGGCAAACGAGTAGGTAGCGGCGCGGGCTGGGCGTGGGCCAAACCGTGGCGGAAGCGGATATTCTCAGACGCATATGAGCTTCACGGCTCACTGGTGGAAACGGGTTCACCACCGGCACCGCGCACTGAGTACAGCGCACGCCTGCATTGAGCACTGCGAACAGCGCACTACCAGGTCCGACGGCACGCGCCGCGAGGGTGGGAACGGGGCAACTTTGCCGCCACGTCAAACGTTGAATACTGAGGAGAGACGAATAATGGAAGAGCAGACCATGCCAGAGACGACCGGCGCGACCAGCGAGCCGACCAGCACGCCCGCCGATTCGACCAGCACAACCTTTAGCGCCGCCGACCTGACCCAGCGCCTCCAGCAGCTTGAGCAGGACAGCACCAGCTATAAAGACCAATATCTCCGCACCGCCGCCGACCTGAAAAACTACAAGCGGCGGGTCGAGCAGGAGCGCGGCGAGCTGATCCGCAGCGCCGGCGCCACGATTCTGACCAAGCTGCTGCCGCTGATGGACGACCTGGACCTGGCGATGCAGCACGTCCCGGCCGAGGTCGCCGGCACGCCGTGGTTCGGCGGGCTGCAGGGCGTGCAGCGCAAACTCCTGGTCATGCTGGAGGGCGAGGGCGTCAAGCCGATCCCGGCGCTGGGCGCCGTGTTCGACCCCAACCTCCACGACGCCGTGATGAACGAGGACGCCGGCCCCGAGAGCGCCGGCAAAGTCACCGCCGAGCTGCGCCGCGGCTACCTGCTGCACGATAAAGTGCTGCGCCCGGCGATGGTCAAAGTTGGTCAGGAGTAACAGCACAGATGGGCAAAGTCATTGGCATTGATCTCGGGACGACCAACAGCGTCGTCGCGGTCCTGGAGGGCGGCGACCCCGTCGTGATCCCCAGCGCCGAGGGGCATCGCACCGTACCATCGGTGGTGGCGGTCTCGAAAAGCGGCGAGCGGACGGTGGGCACGGTCGCCAAGCGCCAGGCGATCACCAACCCCGAGAACACGATCTTTTCGATCAAGCGCTTCATGGGCCGCAAGCTCGACGATCCCGCCGTGGCCCGCGACCGCGAGCTGATGCCCTACAAGCTGACCGCGGCGCCCAACGGCGACGTGCGGGTGCTGCTGGGCGGCCGCGAGTACGCGCCGCAGGAAGTGTCAGCGATGGTGCTCCAGAAGCTCAAGGCGGACGCCGAGGCGTACCTGGGCGAGCCAGTGACGCAGGCCGTGATCACGGTGCCGGCGTACTTCGACGACTCGCAGCGCCAGGCGACGAAAGACGCCGGCCGCATCGCCGGCCTGGAAGTGCTGCGGATCATCAACGAGCCAACGGCCTCGGCGCTGGCCTACGGCTTCAACGAGGGCGCCGCACAGGAGACCATCGCGGTCTTCGACCTCGGCGGCGGCACCTTCGACATCTCGATCCTGGAGCTGTCCAACGGCGTGTTTGAGGTCCGCTCGACCAACGGCGACACCCACCTGGGCGGCGATGACTTCGACCAGCGGATCATCAGCTACCTGGTCGAAATGTTCGCGCGCGTCGAGAACATTGACCTGCGCGGCGACCGCGTAGCGCTCCAGCGGCTCAAGGAGGCCGCCGAAAAAGCCAAGCAGGAGCTTTCGACGGTCCTCCAGACCGAGATCAACCTGCCGTTTATCTCGGCCGACTCGAGCGGGCCGAAGCATCTCCAGACCACCCTCAGCCGCGCCAAGCTGGAGCAGCTGACCCAGGATTTGGTTGAGGGCACGCTGCGGCCGGTTGAGCAGGCGATCAAGGACGCTGGCGTCAAGCCCGGCGACATCGATACGATCCTGCTGGTCGGCGGCCAGACGCGCATGCCGGCGGTGCAGGAGGCGGTCAAAAAATTCTTCGGCAAAGAGCCGCGCAAGGGCGTCAACCCCGACGAGGTCGTCGCGGTCGGCGCGGCGATCCAGGGCGGCGTGCTGGCCGGCGAGGTCAAAGACCTCTTGCTGCTCGACGTGACGCCGCTGACGCTGGGCATCGGGACGCGCGGCGGCGTGATGGCGGCGCTGATCGAGCGCAACACCACGATCCCGACCAAGCGCTCGCAGACGTTCTCCACCGCCAGCGATAACCAGTCGGCGGTCGAGATCAAGGTCTACCAGGGCGAGCGGCCGCTGGCGACCGACAACAAGCTGCTGGGCACCTTTGAGCTGACTGGCATCCCCGCGGCGCCGCGGGCCGTGCCGCAGATCGAAGTGACCTTTGACATTGACGCCGACGGCCTGCTGCACGTCGAGGCCCAGGACAAAGCGACCGGCCGGACGCAGAGCATCGCGGTGCGGCCATCGTCGGGCATCTCCGACGAGGAGATCGTCCGCATGGTCAACGAGGCCGCCAGCCACCGCGACGCAGACGAGGCCCGCCGGCAGCGCTCGGTGCTGGTCAACCAGGCCGACGGCGCGATCTATAGCGCCGAGCGCAAGCTGCGCGACCACGCCGCCACGATTGACCCGGTGCTGCGCGACGAGATTGACCTACACATTGCGACGCTGCGGACGGCGCTGGACGGCGACGACCTGGAGCGGCTCAAGGCCCGCACCGGCGAGCTGGCCGAGGCCACCGCGCGGATCGCGCCGCCGCCCGCCGCCGACGAGGGCGCGCCCGCCGACGACGCCGCGCCCGAGGCCACCCCCGAGGATGAAGTTCGTGCCTAGTGGACCCGCCGCCCGTCTCGCCGGGCGGCGCCTCAACCTACCCGGAGCGCAGCGATGACCAACGCCACCAAACGTGACTACTACGAAACCCTGGGCGTGCAAAAAACCGCCAGCCAGGATGAGATCAAAAAGGCCTTTCGCCTGAAAGCCCGCCAGTATCACCCCGACCAGAATAAAGCCCCGGACGCCGAGGCCCAGTTCAAAGAGGTCAACGAGGCCTACCAGGTGCTCTCCGACGAGCAGAAGCGCGGGCTGTATGACCGCTATGGCCACGCGGGCGTCAGCGGCGCGGCCGGCGCCGGCTTCGACCCGTTCGGCGGCGGCTTCGCCGGCGGCGACATTTTCTCGACAATCTTTGACGCCTTTGTCGGCCAGGCCGGACGCCAGGGCGGCGGCGCAAGCCGTGGCGTGCGCGGCAACGACCTGCGCTACCATCTACAGATCGAGTTCACCGAGGCCGTGTTTGGCCTGGAGAAAGAGATCAGCTTCAAGCGCCTGGAGGAGTGCGGCCACTGCACCGGCAGCGGCGCCGAGCCAGGCCACGACCCCGTGAAGTGCCCGAAGTGCAATGGCACCGGCGAGGTGCGGGTGCGCGCCCCGCTGTTCAACATGCTGACCGTGATGGCCTGCGACGAGTGCCGCGGCACCGGCAAAAAGATCACGGTGGCCTGCAAGGAGTGTCGCGGCCAGGGCCGCAAGGCGGCGCAGCGCACGCTGACGGTCAAAATCCCGGCCGGCGTGGACGAGGGATCGCAGATTCGGCTGCGCGGCGAGGGCGAGGGCGGCGCGCGCGGCGGCCAGCCCGGCGACCTCTTTGTGACCCTCGACATCAAGGAGCACGAGGTCTTTCAGCGCCACGAGAATGACATCGTCCTGGAGCTGCCGCTCAACATTGCGCAGGCCGCACTCGGCGCTGAGCTGACCGTGCCGACGGTAGATGGCGACGAGACGCTGACGATCCCGGCCGGCACCCAGCACAGCACACAGTTCCGGATCAAGGGCCGCGGCGTGCCGTTTCTGCGCGGCAATGGCCGGGGCGACCAGGTGGTCGTGGCGCGCGTCGACGTGCCGACCAAGCTCACCGAGCGGCAGCGCGAGCTGATGGCCGAGCTGGCGACCGAGTTTGGCAATTCAGCCGACGATCAAGGCGGCTTCTTCGGCAAGCTGCGCGACAAGTTTGGACTATAAAATGCCACGTAACGACCGACCACGATCCGGCCCCGCCCGCTCCGGCGGCAACCCGTTCGCCGAGCAGCGCGTCAACAGCACCGATCTGATCTACGGCCGCAACGCCGTGCGCGAGGCGCTGCGGGCCAAGCGGCGGACGCTCAAGCGGCTGCTGATCGCCGACGGGCTACAGAACGATGAGCGGCTGACCGAGCTGGAGCAGCTGGCCGACGCCGCCCATCTGACAGTGGCCTACGGCGACCGCCGCGTGCTCGACGATATGACCGCCGGCGTCAACCACCAGGGCGTCGCGCTGGAAACCGGCGCGTATCCCTATGCCGAACTCGCCGACATGCTGGCGCTGGCGAAGTCGCGCGAGGAGGAGCCGCTGCTGCTGCTGCTCGACCATGTGCAGGACCCGCAGAATCTTGGCACCCTGCTGCGCACCGCCGACGTGATCGGCGTCCACGGCGTGATCTTCCCTGACCGCCGTGCCGTCGCCGTCACGCCCTCGGTCGTCAACGCCTCGGCCGGCGCGGTCGAGCACCTGCTGGTCGCGCAGGTGACGAATCTCGAACACGGTGATCGGCGAGCTGAAGGAGCAGCAGATCTGGGTGGCCGGGCTGGAGGACGATCCCGCCGCGCAGCTGTTCGACCAGACCGACCTCAACCGGGCGCTGGCGCTGGTCGTCGGCGCCGAGGGTCCCGGCCTAAGCCGGCTGGTGCGCGAGCGCTGCGACTTTCTGATCAAGCTGCCGATGGCCGGCCATGTCGCCTCGCTGAACGCCGCCACCGCCGGCTCCATCGCGCTGTACCAGGCGTGGCGCAGCAGGAGCCGCTGATGCTCAGCGCCGCACATAGCTGGGCCGCCGAGGCCGGCGCGATTGCGCTGGGCCACTTCAACGTCGTCGCGGCCCGCCGCAAGCCCGACCGCAGCGTCGTCACCGCCGCCGACGAGGAGATCGAGACGCTGCTGCGCGCCCGCATCGCGGCGGCGTTTCCCGAGCACGGCATTGTCGGCGAGGAGCAGGGCCGGCAGGACGCCGACCGCGAGTTCGTGTGGGCGCTCGATCCCATTGACGGCACCAGCGCGTTTGTCAGCGGCCTGCCACACTGGGGGATTTCGATTGGGCTGCTGCAGCACGGCCAGCCGGTGCTGGGCTGCTTCTACCTGCCGGTGCTCAATGAGTGGTACGAGACTGACCTGACGGGGCCGGCGCTGTTCAACGGCCAGCCGAGCGCCGTCAGCACCGACAACCTGCGCGAACTCCGAGTCGTGGATCTGCGTGCCGTCGAACGCGCACCGGCGCTACCGCATCAGCTATCCCGGCAAGGTGCGGGCGCTCGGCTCGATTGCGGCGGCGGTGGCCTACGTCGCGCGCGGCAACGCGGTCGGCGCGCTGCTGGGGCGGCCGAGTCTGTGGGACATCGCCGCGACCGGCGCCATGCTCGCCCGCGCCGGCGGCGAGCTGCGCACGCTGAAGTCGGGCGAGCTGGTAGATTATGCTCAGATGCTGCGCCGGCCGCTGGCCGCCGAGCCGGTGGTCGCCGGGTCGCCGGCCGCGGTCGCGCTGCTGCGCCAGATGATCCGGCTGCGCCCCTAGTCGGCCGGCGCGGTGCGGTGACTTTCGGCGGCCCGCGCGGCGACGCCTGGCTGGTCAGGATCGCTCACCGGCGGCACATGGTCAAGCTCAATGCCGCTGCGCTGGTCAAGCGCAGCAAACTCGGCCGGGTCGATCACGCTGCTGACCGGCTCGCGGCCAGCCCGCTCGTTCTCATTAAACAGTGGCATCGGCGCGGCGGTGTCTTGGTCCAGCACCGGCCCCGGCCCCGAGGCCGTATCAATCCGCAGCGACTCGCGCTGGCCATCCTCGGCGTCGATGCGCGGCTCATGCTCAGTCATCGGCCCCTCCTTCAGATATTGCGAACGCGCGTCTCGTCGCGTACCGCCTCAACGCCCGCAACCACGCTGGCGACGGCGACAATGTTGTCGGTGTCGTCCAGGTCGTCGACCTCGCCGCGCACCACGACCACACCGTTGATCGTCGCAATCCGTAGCTGATCCACCAGGTCGGTGGTCTGGCTGTCGCGTCGCAGCGCCTCGCGCACCGCCGCGGTCAAATCGTCCTCGTCCTCGCTGCCAGTCAGGGCATCAAGGCTATGGTCGGCGTCGGGGTCGAGGCTGGCAGGCGGGTCGACCGGCGGCAGATAGGTGTAGCCCTCCTCGATGGCCTCCATCACATCCTCGGTCTCGCCGGCCCGCAGCTCGCGCTCGATCAGCAGGTCGTAGCTATCATCGCCGGCCGTTTGCTCGGTATCGGCGTTGCCCTCGTAGACATCGGTCAGCGTCGCGCCGGCCAGCGCGTCCACATCGGTGACATCGACGTAGGCCGTCTGGTTGGGGTTATTCCCGAGCAGCGCCGCGGCGGTCTCATCCTCGCCGTCCAGCTCGGGCTGGTTATTTTGCACCTGATTCAGGGGCAGATCGTCCTGTGGGGTGTACAGCCCCGAGTTCGCTTGCGTCATCATGCGCTCCTTTCGGCAACAGGTTAAGCAAGTTCGGCGCCTAGACCGGCGGCTGCTCCTGGTAGTCGGGGCCGACGATCACGCCCAGCGCCCGCGGCACGACCTCGAAGCGCGCCGGCTCGTTGCCGACCAGCTCGCCGTCGACGTTGAACCACATGCCCGGCTTGGAGTCGACGGTGAAGCGCCGGACCTGGCGCACGATCAGCGCGTCGCTGTTGATATGCTTGCCCAAAAACAACTGCGGCGCCAGCAGGCCGATCTTCGTGGCCGGCAGCACGGGGACGATCACGACCTCGGCCAGACCGTCGTTGAGAATCGCGTGGGGCGCAACTGGCAGCCCGCCGGCGACAAAGCGGCCGTTGGCGACCACGACGTTATAGGCGCTGATCTGCTGCGGCTCCTCGTCGTCGAACTGCACGGTCATCTCATAGCCGATCAGCTCGGGCAGGGCGCCGGCCGCGGCTAGCAGGTAGGCGAACGGACCCCAGGTGCTTTTCAGCTCGTCGGTCAGCTTTTCGTCGACTAGGCCGCTAAAGCCGCCGGCCGAGACATTGATAAACCAGCAGACCTGCTCGCTGTCGACCTTGATCAGGTCAAGCTGCTCGGTGCGGCCGGCCACGAGCGCGGCGACCGCGGCGTCCAGCTCGGTCGGCATCGCGATCGAGCGGGCGAAATCGTTGCCGGTGCCGAGCGGCAGAATGCCTAGCCGCGCCCGGCCAGGCAGCTGCGCCAGGCCGTTGACCACCTCGTTGATCGTGCCATCGCCGCCGGCCGCAATGACCAGATCACAGCCGTCCTTGATCGCGGCGAGGGCCAACTCTCTGGCGTGGGCGCCCGCGCTCGTCGGCTGGAGCGTGACGGCTCCCAGCGGCGCCAGCGCCTCGGCCAGCGCCTCGGGGCTGCTGGCCGTGCCCGACTGCGGGTTGAAAATCACACACGTGCGGCTCGCTGTCGACATTGACACTCTCCTCGTAGCCGGCGCTAGCGCCGGCGGCTGAACCGCCGCACTCGCTCGCCGCCACGGCCCCGCAGCAGCATGATCAGCGCCAGCAGCAAGATTGAGCCGATCACCGCCCACAGCAGGTCGATCTGCCGGCCGACGACCGTCACCAGCAGAAAGGTCGGCGCGCCCAGCTTGGCCGCCAGGAACGTGCCGAGGTAGGCGCCGATCACGCCGACGATGATCGAGACCACAAAGCCGCCAGGGCTGAAGCCCACGACTAGCTCAGCAATCGCACCGCAGATGCCAGCGACGACCAACAAAATCAGCAGCTGTAAAATGTCCACAGTTAGCTCCTGTTACAATGATTTGCCTTTAGGCGCGAACGCCCACGCCATGTATGCGTGGGATGAGCATTAAGCTTTAGCGGGCTTCAGCCGCTCATGCCTCCCATGTACTGCTTGCATGCTAGACACAGATGTGCTAGTGTGGATCGTATGCGAAAAGCCTTTAAATACCGCATCTATCTGACGAAAGGGCAGGGGCGCATCCTGGCGCAGCAGTTGGAGTTGTGTCGGTGGGTGTTTAACGAAACAATCGCAGAACGTAAACGGGCCTATGAGGAGCGTGGCGAGACGCTTAAATTGTACGAGACCCAGGCGTTGTTGCCCGGCTGGAAGGTGCTGAAGCGCGAATTGAAAGACGTGCATAGCCAAGTGTTGCAAAATGTCCAGGTGCGCGTTGATCTCGCCTTCCAGTCCTTTTTTCGGCGCGTGAAAGCGGGGGCCACGGCGGCGGGCTTTCCCCGGTTTAAAGGGGTTGGTCGCTACGATTCGATCACCTATCCGCAATATGGCAACGGTGTGCGACTCGATGGCAGCCGGCTGATCCTCTCGAAACTGGGCGCCGTGCCCATGGTGCTGCATCGTCCCGTCGAAGGAACGCCCAAAACCGTCACCCTCAGGCGCGCGCGGACGGGCAAATGGTTCGCCTGCGTGTCGTGCGAGACGGAGGCGAACCATTTGCCACCATCGAACGAAGTGGTCGGCGTGGATGTCGGCCTCGCGTCGTTTGCCACCCTTTCGGATGGCAGGCAGATCGACAATCCACGCTTTTATCGGCGTGATGAAGCCGACCTGAAACGGGTGCAGCGGCGGAAGGACGCGGCGAAAGCGGCGGAGAACTGGTGCGAAAACCGCAAACAGCGGACCATTCTGGCCAACATCCACGAGCGGATCGCCAACCGCCGCAGCGACTTTGCCCATAAGCGGAGCCGTGAACTCGTGGACCGTTATCAAACGATCGTGTTTGAAGACCTTGCGCCGCAGGAAATGGGGAAAAGTCGTGGGATGCGGAAAAGCATTTTGGATGTGGCGTGGACTCAAGTTTATCAGCATGACGATCAGCAAAGCGGCAGAAGCTGGCCGAACCGTCATTTTGGTCAACCCCCGCAATACGTCCAAGCTGTGTTCCCGTTGCGGCGAACTGGTCCCCAAGACGTTGCGCGACCGGACCCATACCTGTCCCACCTGTGGGCTGGTCATGGACCGGGATCAGAATGCGGCGATCAATATCTTGCATCGGGGTCTCCAAACACTCCGACAGTGAATATGTGGGATGGGGCGGCATCCCATTGAAGCCCAGGGCTTTAGTCCTGGGAGCCGTCACGGGGAACAAATTGGCCCGGCGCGACCTCGTCGGCCTCGATGACGTTGGTGGCGACGCTGGGCGCATCGCCCAGCCCCAGCACGCGCACGCCCAGCCAGGCCAGCGTCATGGTCGGAATCGGGCCAGTAAACGGGATAAAATCTTCGACCGCCGCGACATTCCGCAGCGCCTGGAGGTTGTAGCGGCTCAGCACTACCCAGACCAGCGGCGTCGCAAAAAAGTCCAGCCCAAAGTCGAGCAGGTCAAGGACCACGACCAGCGCCAGCGGCACCGCCCGCAGCGTCGTCACAAAGCTGGCGCCCGGCGCGATCTGAATATGCCGCAGCCGCCGCATAATTAGCGCCAGGCCGACGAGGCCCAGCCCGGCCGCAATCGCAATAAAAATCGCCAGCTGACGGATGAGATCAATAAGTAGGTCCATCGTGTTGCCTCCACCAGGTCCAGCCGACTGCCAGCGCGGCCAGCACGACGCCGGCCGCGACCGTCGCCAGCTCCAGCCGCGCGCCAAACTGCGGCTGCCCAGCCCAGCGGTCCAGCCCGCGCAGTGGCCAGACCAGCGGCGCGGTGAGCGCCAGCAGCGCGGCGACCACCGGATTATTCGGCCGGGCTGCCAGCAGTAATAGCACCAGCCGTACCAGCAGCAGGCCCAGCGCCGCGCCTAGCCAGCCCTCGGCGCGGCGCCACCATGGGGCGCTCACGGCCGGCCCTGCAGGTCGCGGTAGGCCGCGACGGTGTTGCGCAGCAGCAGCATGTTGGTGACGGGGCCAGTCCCGCCCGGCACCGGCGTGATCGCGCCGGCGACCTCGACGGCGCTAGCCCAGTCGACATCGCCGACCACCGTGCCGGCCTGGTCGTTGATGCCAAAGTCCAGCACAGTCGCGCCAGGCTAAGCATCGCGCCCGTGACCAGGCCGGGCTGCCCGACGGCGACCGCCACCAGATCGGCCTCGCGCACCACCGCCGCCAGGTCGGGCGTGCGCGAGTGGCAGATCGTCACCGTGGCATGGGCCTGCAGCAGCAGCAGCGCCAGCGGCTTGCCGACGACGTTGGAGCGGCCGACGACCACGGCGCGCTGCCCGGCGACCGGCAGATTGTAAAACCGCAGCAGCTCCAGGCCGCCGGCCGGCGTGTTGGGCAGCAGCGCCGGCAGCCCTTGCGCCAGCCGCCCGGCGTTGACCGGGTGCAGGCCGTCCACGTCCTTGCGCGGGTCGAGCGCCGCGATCACCACCTGCGGGTCGAGCGGCTTGGGCAGCGGCATCTGAATAATAATCCCGCTGACTGTCGGGTCGGCGCTGAGCGCCGCGACCGCCGCGACGACCACGGCCTCGGGGCTGTCGCCTGGCAACCCGTGGTGGATCACGGCGATCCCCACGCCGGCCGCGGCCTTGTTGATCGCGCGGATGTACCAGGCGGCCGCTGGGTCGGCGCCGACCTCAACGATCGCCAGCTGCGGCGCCGACGGCAGCGCGGCGACCGCGGCCCGTAGCTCGGCCTTTAGCGCGGCCGCCACGGCCCGCCCATCGAGAATCTGTGCCATCGGTGCTCCTTCCGGTTGTGCTACGACGCATTCTACATCAGCACAGCCCGGCGCCGCGCAGGTCGCCGCGTGGCGTACTACCGCCTGTCATCTGCCGGCCACGAGATTGTTACACCGGCGTAATCTGGGCTGTATGTTTCGTGGGACGTATCTTGTATCGTACCGACATGGTCACTACCCTCCCAACCATCCTGGTCGCCGACGACGATGTGAACGTCCGCCGCATTATTGTGCGCCGCCTTCAGTCGCTCGCGCCGCGCTGCCATATCCTGGAGGCCGGCGATGGCCTCACGGCCGTCACGCTGCTCAAAAACCACCAGATTGACGGCGTGATCACCGACTTTATGATGCCGGGCGCAACTGGGCTGGATATTCTGGCGACCGCCCGGCAGCTGGGCCGTATTCCGGTGGTGTTTATCTCGGCCCACCAGAGTCTGGCGGCGACGGCCCTCCAGCGCGGCGCGGCGCAGTTCGTCGACAAGCCGTTCTCGCTGGATCAGCTCGACCAGGCGCTGCGGCTGCTGGTGAGCTAGGCTGGTATACTCACGGGGCGGAGTTTGCCGCCCTGCGATGAGCACACTATGCCGACTTTGACACTGCTGGGCCTCGGCCCCGGCGACCCCGACCTTTTGACCCTCCAGGCCCAGCGGCACCTTGCGAGCGGCCCGACGATTTGGCTGCGGACGCGCATCCACCCGACGGTCGCGGCGCTGCCGGCGCTGGCCGCCGCCCCGTCGTTCGACGCCGAGTACGAGGCCGCCGCCGACTTCGCCCAGCTCTACGCCACGATCAGCGCCGCGGTCATCGCGGCCGCGCAGGACGGCGACCTGACCTACGCCGTGCCGGGCCACCCGCTGGTCGCCGAGGCCACCAGCCGCGCCATCCTGGCCGCCGCCGACGGCGCCGGCATAACGGTGCGGATCATCGCCGGGCTGTCGTTCTTGGAGCCGCTGTGCAGCGCGCTGCGCCTCGACCCGTTTGCGCCGGGCCTCCAGCTGCTCGACGCCCTTGACCTCGTGCCGCCGCCGGCCGCCGCGCCCGCCACGCCCAACGATCGCGCCTGGTCGGAGATGCAGGGCTTGGGCGCCTACACCGCGCCGGTCGTGCCGTTCCCGCTCATCCCGACGCAGCCGCTGCTCTTGAGCCAGCTCTATGGGCAGCGCGTGGCCTCGGAGGCCAAGCTGACGCTGCTGCAGCGCTACCCGGCTGAGCACCCGGTGACGCTGGTGCTGCACGCCGGCCTGCCCGACGAGCAGCTGCGGACCGTGCCGCTCCACGAGCTGGATCATCAGCGTGACCTCGATCATCTGACGGCCGCGTATCTCGCGCCGCTCCCGCCGCATCAGGATGTCCAGAGTATCGGCGGCGTTCACTGGGTGGTGGCGCGGCTACTCGGCCCCAACGGCTGCCCGTGGGACCGCGAGCAGACCCACGCCTCGCTGCGCCGCTATCTGCTGGAGGAAACTCACGAGGTGCTGGAGGCGCTGGACGCCGAGGACTGGCCGGCACTCAGCGACGAGCTGGGCGATCTGCTGCTCCAGATTCTGCTCCACAGCGAGATGGGGCGGCAGGCCGGCACCTTTGATCTGACCGATGTGACCACCAACATCGCCGAAAAGCTGATCCGCCGCCACCCGCACGTCTTTGGCGACATCGCCGTCACGGGCAGCGACGAGGTGCTGCGCAACTGGGACGCCATCAAGCAGGCCGAGCAGGCGGCGCAGGGCAAGGCGCGCAAAGGGCTGCTCGATGGCGTATCAAAGGGCCTGGCCGCGCTGGCCGCCGCCCAGCAGATGACGCATAAGGCCGCCCGCGTCGGCTTTGAGTGGCCGGATATTGCCGGCGTGTGGGCGAAGGTTGAGGAGGAGATCGCCGAGCTGCGCGAGCTTGACCCGGCCGACCCGGCCGAGCGCGCCCACGTCGCCGAGGAGTTTGGCGACGTGCTGTTTGTGCTGGCCAACCTGGCGCGCTGGCTGGACCTCGACGCCGAGACGGCGCTGCGCGAGGCCAACACCAAGTTCCGGCGGCGCTTCGCCCAGATGGAGGCGCTGGCCGCCAAGCAGGGCCTGGACTTCGCGGCGCTGGACCTGGCAGCCAAAGATCAGCTCTGGGAGCAGACCAAGCGCGCCGAGCGGGGCGCCTAGCGTGGCGCCGCCGCTGAACCTCGCGGTCGGAATGACCGCCCAGATGCGCAAGCCCCACCCGTGTGGCGGCTCGGCGTGGCAGATCGTGCGGGTCGGCGCCGACATCGGGATGCGCTGCCTGACCTGCCAGCACAAAGTCATGCTGCCGCGCGCCGACTTCGAGCGACGGGTCAAAAAGCTCGTGCCGGCGCCGGCAGCTGCGCCAGCTAGCGGGCGCGCGACTGACGCGCCTGACCTCGCGCCAGAAAGTTCGTGATCAGGCGGTTGACCTGCTCGGGCTGCTGCAGGTGGAGTTTGTGGCGCGCGCCGGTGATAACTGCGCACTGGGCATTGGGCAGCCGCGTCGCCAGCGGGCGGACCATGTAGGGCGGCGCCACCACATCGTACTGCCCGGCCAGCAGCAGCGTCGGCGTGCGAATCGCGCGCAGCGCCGCCCACCCTTTCCACGGCAGCACGGCCTCGCGCATGATGCCGCGCAGCACCCGCACGGGCGCGTGGAAGCGGTCGGCGAACCACAGCCGCCGCGCCAGATCCAGCGGCCCGTTGGGCAGCGGCAGCAGCGCCACCGCCCGAAACAGCGTGCCGAAGTTCATCTGCTCGGCCAGGCCCAGCACCACCAGGCGGCTGACCAGCTCGGGCTGGTGCAGCGCCAAGTTCAGCGCCACGATGCCGCCGTAGGAGTGGGACACAATCGCCACCGGCCCCGCGACGCCGCGTGCCTGAAGTAGCTGCTGGAGGTCGCCGCCCAGCCGCGCCAGCGTCCACGGCCCCGCGCCGACCTCGCTCGGCAGATGCCCAGGCAGCGTCGGGGCGATGCAGCGAAATCGCCCTGCCAGCGCATCGAGCTGCGCGGCCCACTGGCCATGCCAGCCGCCGACACCGTGGATCAGCAGCACCGGCGGCGCGTCGCGCGGCCCGACATCTACAAACGCCAGCCGCGTCGGCGGCGGCCCGCTCACCGCCAGATACTGCGGCTCAGCCATGCGCGGCCGCTCCGACCAGCGGCGGCACCGCCAGGTAGCTCAGGAACAGCCCGACCACCGCGGTCAGCGCAATCGCCCCGGCCCACAGATGCACCGACCAGCTGAGGCCATCGGTGGCCGCCAGCAGGGCAAAAAACAGCGCGTAGGTCACGGTCGGCACCGCCGCGCTAAAACAGCGCAGCGCCGCCGGGCGCTCGGGGCCGGGCCGCAGCCAGCGCAGGAGGCCATCGGCGACCAGGCCGCCGACGATAAACGCCGGCACTAGCGCGTAGTTGTCGTTGAGCACACTAAGCCACACACTGTGCACAGTGAACAGCAGCGCGAGGCTGCCAAACGGCAGCGTCCAGCGCCGCAGGAGCAGCAGCACCACGCCCATCAGCAGCGCGGTGTGGAGCAGATAGCTGGCGGCGCCTAGCGCCTGCGCCATGTAGGGGCTGTACGGCAGGTGGCCGCGGGCCGCGTAGGCGATGCCGGCCGCCGACCAGCTGATCCAGCCGACGCCATCCTCCTGGCCGGGATTATTCGAGATATTTTGCAGTCCGCTGCCATCCGGCCGCATCGTGAAAATATCGCCGTCGCCGGCGCTGCTGTCGCGGGCGAGCGCCAGGCGCTGGCCATCGGGCGACCAGGTGGCGGCCCAGCTCGCCACATCGCTGGTCAACGCTTTGGCGCCGCTGCCGTCGGGGTGAATCAGCATCACGCGCGGCAGATCGCCCTGGTTCGCAGTGTAGGCGATCCACTGGCCGTCCGGCGACCAGGCCGGGTAGCGCGGCTGGCCCGCGGCCACCACGAGCGCGGGGTTGCGGCCATCGGCGGTCATCGTCCAGAGGCCGAGCTGCCCGCTGCGGTCCGAGACAAACACCAGCCGCTGGCTGTCGGGCGACCAGGTTGGCCGACCGTCGGCGGCCAGATTGTCGGTCAGGCGGGTCACACCGCGGCCGTCGGCCGCCATGACGTAGATCTCATCGTTGCCGTCGCGGTCGGAGGTAAAGGCGATGCGCGTGCCATCGGGCGACCACGACGGCAGCCAGTCGCGCGCGGGGTCGCTAGTCAGGCGGGTCAGCCCGCGGCCGTCAGCGCCGACAAGATAGATGTCGGCGTTATCGTCGACCTCGCGATTGAACACCAGCCGCGTCGCATCCGGCGACCACGACGGGGTGAAGGCGATGGCGTCGGGCGCGCCCAGCAGCCGGGTCTGCGCGCTGCCGTCGCTGGCCATGCGGTAGATCTCGCTGTCGAGCGACTCGGGGACGGGCGGACGGTTGGCCTGCGGGCTAACCATTGGGCTGGCAAAATTGGTAAAAAAGCCAAGAATCCCCAGCACCACCGTGGCCGACAGCACCGCCGGCCACAGCTGGGCGCTGCGGACCGGGCGCTGCCAGGCGGCCCGCAGCGGCCCGGCGACGATCAGCAGACCGCCCAGCGCCAGCAGCAGATGGCTGGGGCTGAGCAGCGCATCCACGGTCTCCTCGATGCCAAAGAGCGTGTGCCACACCAGGTCGGCGGGACCGCCCAGGGTAAACACCGCCACGCCCAGCCCCGACCAGCCATAGCCCCGCGGCAGCGCGCTGCGCCAGGCATAGCCGCGCCGCACATTGCGCGCCAGGGTGCCCAGCGTCCACAGCGCCAGCAGCCCAAACGCGCCGTAGAGCACGGCGTGCCAGGCTGTAAAAAAGCTCTGGTCAACTTTGCCGTGGGCGTGCGCCCAGCCGTCCAGGTACAGCCCGCTGATCAGCAGCGCCGCCAGCCCGGCGAACGTCCAGTCATAGCGCAGCGTGCTAATGGGCGGCTCGCCCACGCGCGCAGCCTCAGCCGGCAGCTCGGCTGGCCGAATTGTTCCTGTCACCATACAATTTCCTCAGATCGTGGGCGGCCGGCGCTGGAGAAAATCTTTCAGCAGCGCCTGAAACACCATTGGGCGCTCGTCCATCGGGTTGTGGAGCGTGCGGCGTACCACCGCCAGCTCGGCGCCGGGGATCAGCTCGGCCGCCACCTCGGCCTGCCGGCGCGCCACCATCGGGTCGCGGTCGCCGGTCACGACCAGCGTCGGCTGGGTGATCGCGCGCAGCTCGTCGCTCAGCGTGCTCTGCCACAGCGAGGCAATGTAGCTCTGGACCACCGCCGGCTGCATGCTGGTGACATAGTGGGCGCGCCGCGCCAGCGGCCGCAACAGGCCGCCGTCGTGATCGTGGGGCACGCGGGCGCCCCAGCGGGCCAGCGGCCGCGAAATGTGGCGGGTCCACACCAGACGGCGCTGCCCGCGCTCGGGATGGATAAAAACCTGCGAGCGCCGCGCCAGGTACTGCATGTCCAGCGCCGCGTCCACCAGCACCAGCCGCCGCACCAGGTCGGGGCGGGCCAGCGCCAGCCGCGCCGCCACATTGCCGCCCATCGAGTGGCCCACCAGCGTGATCTGCGCCAGGCCCAGCTCGGCGCAGCTGGCGGCGACGACCTCGGCGAGGTAGCTCATCGCGTAGCGCTCGTGCGGCGGCGACTGGCCGTGGCCCGGCAGATCGAAGGCCACGGCGCGATAGGTCGGCGCCAGCGTGCGCACGGCCGACCACCAGATCTCTTTGAAGGCGCCCAGGCCGTGAACAAAGACCACCGCCGGCCCGGCGCCGGCCGCCAGATAGTGCAGGCCAGTGCCAGCGAGCGCCGCCGGCATCGGGGTCAACTCGGTCATGGCTAGGCTCCCCGCAAGGCTCGCACCAGCGTGCGCGGCGTTAGGCGCACGCCGGTCAGCAGCGTGCTGGCGCGGAATAGCCGCGCCGCCAGCGCCAGCGCGCCGACAATGCTCACTGCCAGGATCACGAGCGCCAGCGCGACCTGCCAGGCCGGCACCGTGCCCATGCCCAGCCGGATCATCAGCGTGGTCGGCGCGGTCAGCGGGAACAGCGTCAGGAACAGGCTCAGCGCGCCCTCGGGCCGCTCGGTGATCGACACCAGAAACCAGGCCGGCATCAGCACCGGCAGCGTCAGAATGCTGGCGATCTGGCCGCTCTCGCGCGCCGATGTGCCCAGCCCAGCCAGCGTCGCCATCAGCGAGCCGTAGAGCAGATAGCCGAGCACAAAAAATACGAGCGCCCAGCCCCACATGCCCGGCGGAATGCCGGTCGAGGCGACCTGGCCCAGCGATGAGGTCGGCAGCGCCGCCTGCGCCGTGCTCAGCAGCGTCTTGCCCAGCGTCAGCCAGATCGTCAGCTGGAGCAGCGCCACCAGGCCCAGCCCCAGCATCTTGCCCGACAGCAGCTGCCACGGCCGCAGCGAGGTGAGCAGCACCTCCAGCGTGCGGCTCGACTTCTCTTCGCTGATCGATGACAAGAGCAGGTTACCGCCGCTCAAGAGGCTAAAGGCCAGCAGCACCGCAAAGCCGGTCGAGACGCCGGTCACGACGCCCTCGGCCTTGCCCTGGGTCTGCGCGACCTGCGATCCGACGATCTCATTCTCAAACACCGCCGGCCGATCAATCAGCAGCGCCAGCGCCTGGTCGCCGACCAGGTTGGTCCGCAGCAGCGCCTGGAGCGCCCGCGTGTCCAGCCCGGTGACGCTCAGAAACGAGACCTGCTTGCCGACCCGCGCCACCTCGCCGGTCGCGCGATAGTTGGCCGGTACGACGAAGAAGGCGGCGACGGTGCCGCGGTCCAGCGCGGCCTGAGCGCTGGCCTCATCGGGGAAGCGCGTAAACAGCGGCGCGAAGCTCGGCGGCACGGTCATGATCACGCCGCTTTGATCAACCAGGCCGCTCGGCAGCTTGGGCGGCGCCAGCAGACTCTGCTGCACCTCCTCGATGCCGGCCTCCTTGCTGACCCAGCCGACCACCAGGTACAGCCCGCCGATCAACAGCGGCATGCCAAAGGTCATTATGTAAAACATGCGCCGCAGCACGTGCATCCGCAGCTCGCGGCGGGCGACTAGCCAAACATCCTGCATCTCAATCGCTCCTCTAGCTCTCCGAACTCGCCCGCAGGCTGCTAAACATTTCGGCCAGGCTCAGCCGCTTGCCATAGCGCAGCATCCCGACCCGCATCACCCGCGCCGACGCCAGCACCAGCAGCCCGGCGGTCAGGCCCAGCGACGCCAGGCTCAGCAGCATCTGCCACCAGGGAATATCGGCGACCGGCAGCCGGATCAGCATCGTGATCGGCGCCGTGACCGGGATAATGCTCATGATCACCGCCAGCGCGCCGTTGGGCTGCGCCAGCAGCAGCAGGATCAACCACAGCGGCGAGACGATCAGCAGCGAGATCGGCGCCGCAAACTGCTGGCCCTCCTGCGGATTCGTGACCGCCGCGCCGATCGTGGCGTAGAGGCCGGCGACCATCAGGTAGCCCAGCACAAAAAATAGCAGCGCCAGCCCGAGCGTGCCCCACGGCAGCTGTAGGCCGCCGGCCAGCTCGCGGGCGGTCGGGCTGGACAGCAGGCCGGCCAGCGCGCACAGCACCCAGACCGTCACCTGCGACAGGCCGACGCCGCTCAGGCCCAGGATTTTGCCGGCCATCATCTGGTGCGGCCGCAGCGTCGTCGCCAGAATCTCCATCACGCGGTCCTCTTTCTCGTCGGCCAGCGCCTGGATCAGATAGCCGCTGGTGGTAAACGAGGTCATCACAAACAGCACCGCCAGAATATACGGCAGCACAAACAAGAGAAAGTTTTGCGCGCTGATCTGGCGCTGGCTGCCGACGGTCCGCAGTGTTAGGTTCATTGAGTTCTGAAAGCGGCCCTGTACGTCAGGGTCAAGCTGCGCGACCAGTGCCGCGCTCAGCCCATCCCTGACCGAATCGCGGGTCTGCGACGACAGCGGCCGCGCGGCGATCACGCGGACCTGGCCGTCATTGTGGTAGCCGGGCGTGACGATGATCACCGCGTCCACGCTGTGCGCCGTGAACGCTGCCCGCGCGGCGGCCTCGTCGGCAAAGCGCTGCACCGTGATCTGCGCGATTGCGGGGTCGGCGCGGAACTGGCCGCTGATATCCACAAAGCCCAGCCGTCGCTCGGCGGGCGGTCCGCTCGACACTAAAATAATCAGCCGCGTCACCAGCACCAGCATGATCGGCACGCCCAGCGCCAGCCACAGAAAGCTTTTGCGCCGCACGTGCCGCAGGTACTCGTAGCGGGCCATGAGTCCAATCTCGCGCATCTTCTGCCCCTCGCTACGCTGTCGGCACGGCCGCCGCGCTGGCCCGCTCGACCCGCGCCCGACCCTGCACCACCGCGATAAAAATGTCGTCCAGCGATGGCGTGGCCACCACGAAGCGCTCGACGGTAAACTCCGGCCGCGTCGCCAGCGCCCGCAGGATCGACTGCGGATCGGTCGCCTCGTCCAGCCACAGCTCCGTGCCTTGATTGGTCCGCTCGATGCGCTGCACGCCCGCCAGCAGATCAAAGGGGCCGGTGCCTTCGATGATCACGGCGTTCGGCGCAAAGCGTCGCCGCACCTCGCCGACATTGCCGTACAGCACCACCTGGCCCTGGTTGAACATGCACATCCGCTGGCACAGCTCCTCGACCCGATCCATCTGGTGCGTGCTCATCATGATCGCGGCGCCGCGGTCGCGGGCGGCCTTGAGCATGTCTTTGACCAGCCGAGTGTTGACCGGGTCCAGGCCGTAGAATGGCTCGTCGATGATCAGCAGGTCGGCTGGTGCAGCAGCGCGACGCCCAGCTGGACCTTCTGCTGCATGCCCTTCGATAGCTCGGTGACTTTCTTTTTGCTGACCTCGGCCAGCCCAACCTGCTCCAAATACTGCGTCGCGCGGCGGCGGGCCTCGACGGTGCTCAGGCCCTTCAGCGTCGCGAGGTAGGTCAGGCACTCCAGCACGCCCATGGTTTTATACAGCCCGCGCTCCTCGGGGAGGTAGCCGATCCGCGCCCGGCTGCTGGCTTCCAGCGGCCCGCCAAACACGTGGATCGTGCCGCGGTCGGGCTTGAAAATATCGAGCACCATGCGGATCGTGGTGGTTTTGCCGGCGCCGTTCGGCCCGAGAATGCCAAAGATTTCGCCCGGCTCGACCTGAAACGAGACCTCGTTGACCGCCAGCGTGGCACCGAACTGCTTAGAAATCGCCTGGACATCAACCATTGCCATACGTGGTCGTGCTCCATGTAGTTGAGGGTGAGCGCGGGGTAGTGTAGCACAGCAGCCGGGGCCGGTTGACCGTGGGAAGCGCTTCACTACGACACTCGCACCCGGCCGGTGGGCTTTGACCAATCCTTGATAACTAGGAGTACAATTGCGGCTATGCTCCCGCCATTCTGTCAACCATTCATGCCGGAAGGAGGAAGCTGTCGGGTCGCATCGCTAATCCGTGGCCTCATTGGTATCGCTGCATCACCACGAGGAGCGCCCTATGCAAACCACCGTCGCCCGCGCCAACGCTGACACCCAGGTTAGCACCGCCACGATCTGGAAAGTGATCTTCGCCTCGGCCCTCGGCACGATGATCGAGTGGTACGACTTCTACATTTTTGGCAGCCTGGCCACGGTCATCGCCGCCAACTTCTACCAGAAAGGCAACGAGAACACCGCGCTGCTGGAGACGCTGGCCACATTCGGCGCCGGCTTCGCCGCCCGGCCGTTTGGCGCGCTGGTGTTTGGCCGGGTCGGCGATCTGGTCGGCCGCAAATATGCCTTCCTAGTCACACTCTTGATCATGGGCGGCGCGACAACCGTGATTGGCCTCTTGCCAACCTACGCCCAGATCGGCCTGGCCGCCCCGCTGATCCTCGTGACCATCCGCATTATTCAGGGCCTGGCGCTGGGCGGCGAGTACGGCGGCGCCGCGGTGTATGTCGCCGAGCACGTCCCCGACCACCGGCGCGGCTTCTACACCAGCTTTATTCAGATCACCGCGACGCTCGGGCTGTTTGTGTCGCTCGCCGTGGTGCTGATCGTCCGCAACTCGATGACGCCGGCGGCCTACAATGCGTGGGGCTGGCGCCTGCCGTTCCTGCTGTCGATCTTCCTGGTCGGCATCTCGGTCTACATTCGCACCAAGATGAAAGAGTTGCCGCTGTTCACCAAGCTCAAAAGCGAGGGCAAGACTTCCACAGCGCCGCTCACCGACGCGCTCGGCAACCGCCGCAACTGGCGCGCGATCCTGACGGTGTTGTTTGGCGCCGCGGCCGGCCAGGCCGTGATCTGGTACACCGCCCAGTTTTATGTCAACACCTGGATGAAAAGCTCGCTGAAGATGGACGCCAACACCGTCGAGAGCATCATGGCGGTCAGCCTGTTCCTGGGCATGCCGCTGTTTGTGGCGTTCGGCGCGCTCTCCGACCGCATCGGCCGCAAAACTGTGATGATGGCCGGCAACCTCCTGGGCGCGCTGCTGATCTACCCGATCTTTCTGGGCATCAAGGCGCTCGCCGGCCCAATAACGCCGGCCGTGACCGACGCCGCCGGCAAAGTCGTCACTGCGGCCCACGCCGCTAGCCCCAACGTCTTCGGCATCGGCGCGCTGATCTGGCTGATGCTGGTGCTGGTCGCGATGGTCTACGGCCCAATCGCCGCCTTTTTGGTCGAGGCGTTTCCGGCGCGCATTCGCTACACCTCGGTCAGTCTGCCGTACCATATCGGCAACGGGTATTTTGGCGGCTGGCTGCCGTTTATCGCCACCGCGCTGACCGCCCGCGCCGCACTATCGAGCAACCCGACGATCAAAGACAATGCGATCTTCACCGGGCTAGCCTGGCCGATCATCATCGCCGCGCTGACCTTTGTGATCGGTATGGTGCTGCTGCGCGAGACCAAGAATGTCTCGATCCACGACGAGGCCAGCGACGCCGCCACGGCCTAGCGACGCCCAGGCGCAGAAGGTCCACGATCTGCTGCGCCGCGACGTTGACAGCCGCTTTCCCGGCCACCTATACTTTTGCGGCGACGCTGCCACAGCCAGTGGACCAGCGGAGGAGAAACCATGTCCGATAGATCCGCCCCAACGACCGTCGGCCACATGGACGACGGCGCCCATCCCGCCTTCTACTACCCACCCGAGGCGCTGGCCGAAAGCTCTAATATCCTGGCCTACGCCCGCGAGAAAGGCTTTTCCTCGTTCGAGGAGCTGTACGCCTGGACGATCAGCGAGCCCGAGCAGTTCTGGGACGAGATGGCCCACCGCCTGATCGACTGGTACGCGCCCTACCAGCAGGTCCTCGACGAGTCGGCCGCGCCGTTCTACAAATGGTTTGTCGGCGGCAAGATCAACGTCGTCCACAACGCCCTCGACCGCCACCTCAGCGGCCCGACCGCCGACAAGACCGCGATCATCTGGGAGTCGGAGCAGGGCGAAACCATCACCTATACCTACGCCCAGCTCGCCGCCGAGGTCAACCGCTTCGCCAACGTCTTGCAGGCGCAGGGCGTCAACAAAGGCGACCGCGTGACCGTCTACATGTCGCGCGTCCCCGAGCTAGTTATCGCTATGCTGGCGATCGTCAAGATTGGCGCGATGCACTCGGTGGTCTACGGCGGCTTCTCGACCGAGGCGCTGTACTCGCGGATCATGGATGCACAGTCCGAGGTGCTGATCACCGGCGACGGCGGCTGGATGAACAACAAGGTCGTCGAGCTGAAAAAAATCACCGACGAGGCCGTCGAGCGCGCCCAGGATGTCGTCAAGCGCGTGATCGTGCTGCGCCGCACCGGCCACGACATCCCGATGGTCGCCGGGCGCGACCTGTGGTGGCACGAGCTGGCCGCGCAGCCCGGCATGGACGATCCCTGCCCGACCGCCGAGATGGACGCCGAGGACCCGATGTTTATGCTCTACACCAGCGGCACCACCGGCACGCCCAAAGGTCTGGTCCACACCTGCGGCGGCTACCAACTCCAGGTCGCCACCACGCTGCACTTCGTCTTCGACCTCAAGCCCGACGATGTCTACTGGTGCGCCGCCGACCCCGGCTGGATCACCGGCCACTCCTACATCGTCTACGGCCCGCTGATGCTCGGCGCCACCCAGGTGATGTACGAGGGTTCGCCCAGCTACCCCGACCCCGGCCGCTGGTGGCAGGTCGCCGAGCGCTACGGCGTGACGATCCTGTACACCGCGCCGACGGCGATCCGTGGCCTGATGCGCTTTGGCGAGGAGCATCCCAACAAGTACGACCTGTCCAAGCTGCGGCTGCTCGGCTCGGTCGGCGAGCCGATCAACCCCGAGGCCTGGCGCTGGTATCACCACGTCATCGGCCACGACCGCTGCCCGATCATGGACACCTGGTGGCAGACCGAGACCGGCGCATTTATGATCACGCCCAACCCGACCACGCCGCTCAAGCCCGGCTCCGGCACCAAGCCGTTCCTCGGCATCGAGATGGATGTGGTCAACGACGACGGCGAGCCGGCCGCCGCCGACGATGACGGCCTGCTGGTGATCAAACGCCCGTGGCCGGCGATGCTGCGGACGATCTACAACGACCCCGACCGCTATGTGCAGCAGTACTGGTCGCGCCTCCCCGGCATGTACACCGCCGGCGACGCCGCCCGCAAGGACAGCGACGGCTACTACTGGGTGATCGGCCGGATCGACGATGTGATCAAAGTCTCGGGCTACCGCCTGGGCACCGCCGAGGTCGAGTCGGCGCTGGTCTCGCACCCCGCCGTCGCCGAGGCCGCCGCCATCGGGCTGCCCCACGAGATCAAGGGCAATGCGATCCACACGTTTGTGATCCTGCGCCAGGGCTTCAGCGCGTCGCCCGAGCTGGAGAGCGAGCTGCGCCAGCACGTCGGCAAGGAGCTGGGGCCAATTGCGCGGCCGGAGGCGATCTCGTTTGTCGGCAGCCTGCCCAAGACCCGCTCGGGCAAGATCATGCGCCGCGTCCTCAAAGCCCGCGCGCTCGGCCTGCCCGAGGGCGACCTAAGCACGCTGGAGGGCTAGCGCGCACCGCAGGGGCGACGCCAGCCGGCGCCACTCCTGCGCAACCTGGAGATCACCATGCACGACCCGCGGTTTTGGCTACGCTTTGGTGGATTGCTGCTGCGACAGACAGCGATTGTGCTGTGGTACGCACTGCGGGTGCTTGGCCTGCTCGCGGCCGCAGCGCTGAGCGGCGTGGGCCGTGCGGCCCGCTGGCTGCTGCTGGGCACGCCTGGCCAGCGCGGCCAGCAGCGCATGGCCCGCGCGCTCGCCGCACTTGCGCTGCTCGCCGCGCTGGTCGGCGGCTGGTGGTGGCAGCGCCCTGGCCGCGCCGCCCCAGCCCAGCCGCCGGCGCCGACGGAGCTGGCGGACGCCAGCACGCCCACGATAGAGTCGGAGTCAGCGCCGGCCGCGCCGCCGACCGCCGAGTCGTCACGGCCGGCGCCGGCCCACCCGACTACGCAGCCCCGCCCGCCGGTCAGCGGCGCTGGGACGCTGCGGGTCACGTTTATTGATGTCGGCCAGGGCGACAGCATCCTACTGGAGGCGCCCGACGGCGCCGTCGCGCTGATTGACGGCGGCTGGGACAATGGCCTGGCGCTGGAATACCTCGCCGCCCACCACATCGCCCACCTCAACCTGGTGATCGCCAGCCACCCGCACGCCGACCACATCGGCGGCCTGGTCGAGGTCATGCGCGCGCTGCCGGTCGATCAGGTCTGGACCTCGGGCGCGACGCATACCACCGGCATCTTCGAGCAGTTCCTCGATACGATCGGCGAGCGACATATTCCCTACAACGAGGCTCAGCCCGGCGATACGATCCCGTTCGGCGCGTTTGGCCTGGTCGTCCTCAATGGCCACGAGCATGGCGAGCTAAACAACAGCTCGCTGGTGCTGCGCCTCCAGTACGATCAGGTCTCATTTCTACTTACCGGCGACGCCGAGGCCGGCAGCGAGCACGAGATGCTCCAGGCCGTGGCCGCGCAGCTACCGAGCACGATCCTCAAAGTTGGACATCACGGCTCGTATACCTCGTCCGCGCCGGAGTTTTTGGCGGCGGTGCGGCCGGCGGTGGCGATCTACTCGGCCGGCCGCGGCAACAGCTACGGCCATCCACACGCCAGCACGCTAGAAAACCTGCACGCGGCCGGCGCCACGGTCTACGGCACGTCGCGCAACGGCAGCGTCGTCGTGAGCACCGACGGCGCCACCTACACCGTCACACCCGAGCGCGGGGAGGCCCAGCCATGAGCGAACTTGCAGAGCAGCCCACCGAGCAGGTCAGCGCGGTCATTGATCGCTTCGAGGGCCAGTATGCGGTGCTGCGCGTCGGCGATGCGGGCGCGCCCCGCGATGTGCGGCGCACCGCGCTGCCTCGCGGCGCCCGCGCAGGCCACTGGCTGCGCCTGGCGCTGCGTGGCGACGAGATCATTGCGATTGCGCTGGATGAGGCCGCGACCGCGGCGGCCCGGCTGCGCATCGCCGAAAAGCTGGCCCGGCTGCGGCGCGGCGATCACCTCAAGCCCGACGACTAAGCCCCACGCAGCACCTCCGACCCCGCGGCCAGCGCCGCGTCCCATGCGGCGCCGCCCAGCAGCGCTTGAATTGATTGCGGCGGTGCTGGGTCGGCGGGCCGCGGCCCGAGGTCATGCTGCCACCAGCCGACATCGTGCCAGGCGCCCAGCTTATAGCCGACCGCCGTGTACACCCCCAGCGCCCGGAAGCCGAGCGCCTCGTGGCAGGCGACGCTGGCGACGTTTGGCAGCGCAATGCCGGCGAAGGCCGCGGCGTAGCCCTGCGCCCTGAGCAGCGCCAGGAGCGCAGTGTAGAGCGCCCGCGCCACGCCGCGGCGCTGCGCCGCCGGCGCCGTGTAGACCGAGACATCGGCGGCCCACTGGTAGGCCGCGCGCGTGCGGTGCGGGCTGGCATAGGCATAGCCCAGCAGATCGCTGTCCGCGCAGACGAGCCACGGGTGCTGCGCCAGCGTCGTGGTGATGCGCTGCGCTACCTCGGGGACGGTGGGCGCTGTGATCTCGAAGGAGATCGCAGTGTGGGCCACGATGGGCGCGTAGATCGCGTGGATCGCGGCGGCGTCCGCGGCGGTGGCTAGGCGCAGCACGGCGGCCATCGCTACTCCTTGCCCAGCCACTGCCGAAACAGCGGCCCGAGCTGCCGGCCGCTCTCGGCCTCCATCGCGCGGCGAAAGTCGCCGGTGCGCGCGACGCCAAACTGATACGTCCGCACATAGCGCTGCATCCCAGCGAAAAATGCGTCGTCACCTACGGTCTCGCGCAGCACGCGCAGGAACTGGGCGCCCTTGCCATAGACCGCGGCGTAGTAGGTATTCCAGGTGCCGTACTGCGCCAGGCTCAGGCCGGCCGGCAGCGTGGCACGGCGGGCTAGGCCGGCGATGTGCCGCTGGTAGACCGCCTCGGCGGCCGCCGCGCCGGCCCAGCGCTCCTCGACCAGCAGCGGGCTGTACTGGGCAAAGGCCTCGTCGAGCCACGGCTCGCGGAAAATGTCGTCGCCAATCTGGCCGTAGAACCACTGGTGGGCCACCTCGTGGGCGACGACGAAGCGGGTGTCGGCGGTGTAGCTTTTGTTCAGCAGCATGTAGATCAGGCCGGGGAACTCGCCGCCGATGTCGTAGCCGCGGCTGGCCGCGACCAGGTGAAACTGTAGCGTGCGGTAGGGATATTGGCCGTAGCGCTCGTTGTACACCGCCAGGCTGGCCGCGGCATGGTCAGCGATGCGCTGCGCGGCCGCGTCGAGGCCGTCGCCGGTGCGGTGGAAGACGGTGATCGCGATATTGCCCAGCGCGCTTTCGGCGCGGGCGAACGTGCCGACCGCGAAGGCGAACTCGCGGATCGGGCCGGTGGTAATTTCCGTCGTGGTCAGGTCGCCGGCGGCGCTGGTGCCGGTCACGGCGCCGCTGCTCGCGACGCTCAGGCCGGTGGGGGCGGTGATCGACACCTGGTAGGTGGCGCTGGCGGCAAAAACGTGGTCGGGGAAGCGCGTTACGTCGGTGCGCCAGGCGCCGGTCCACGCCGCCAGCATCGGGTAGTACGATGGAAATGGCAAAGTATCGTCGGTGGCGCGCCAGGGCTTGACGGTGGCCTCCCAGTCCAGGGCAATGTCAAAGGCGGCGCCGACGGCGAGCGGCGCGGCAAAGCGCAGCCGCACCACGGTGCGCTGGGCCTCGTAGCGCGGCGTGACCGTGGCGCCGTTCAGCTTCACATTGCTGACCGTGGCGCTCACATCGCCGCCGTCGCCAAAAAAATCACGTGGGAAGTTGGGGTACAGCCGCAGCACCACGTCGGGCAGCGGCGCGCCGGTGGCGTTCTGCCACTGGACGGTCATATGGCCGCGCAGCAATCCGGCGCGCGGATTGATGGTCATCGCGAGGGTGTAGTGCGGGCGGCCGGTGCGCTCGGCGGCCGGGCGCTGGGCGCGCGCAAGGCTGGGAGCGAGCAGCGCAAGCAGCAGGAGCAGCAGGGCGGGGCGGGTTCGCAGCATGGCGATCTCCTCGATAGCTAGTGTCGGCGGATTATACCCGCTGTGGCCGCGTGCTATCATCGGGCGCAAAGCAATCATTGGAGGGCAGGATGACGGTGCGCTATCACTGGCTCAGCAATGTCGTTACGATAGCTTCTGCGCTATCTGGGCTGGCCGTGATCATCCCGTTGCTGATGGAGTTGAAGCTGTGGTTTCTCTCGATACTGGTGCTGCTGGCTGTGCCAGTCGGGCTGAATGTAACGTACTTCACCGTCAGCGCCGGCAAGATCGTCATTCGGCCAATCCAGCGGCACCGCAAGGAAACGGTGCTGTTCGGCCCCAGCGATACGCTGGTAGTCCGTGAGAACAGCGTGTTCGTTGACCACGGCACCGCGAGTCAGCAGGTGCCAGTGGATCTGCGCTGGGCGCATCCGGCGGACCGCCGGCGGCTCGTGGAGTACATCGCGGCGAATAATCCGCGCTAGGGTTAAGGAGTAGATATGCAGGCGGCGTTCTTTCGTGAGCATGGGCCGATTGAAAATCTGGAGTACGGCGAGGTGCCGACGCCGGCGCCGGGCCGCGGCGAGGTGCTCGTGCGGGTGCGGGCGACGGCGCTGAACCATCTCGATTTGTTTGTGCGGGCCGGGCTGCCGGGCGTAACCCTGGAAATGCCCCACTGGGGTGGCTGCGACATCGCCGGCGAGGTGGCGGCGCTGGGCGACGACGTGGCGGACTGGAACGTTGGCCAGCACGTTGTCGTCAACCCTGGCTTGTGGTGCGGAGAGTGTGAGAGATGCCAGCAAGGCCAGGAGTTGGAGTGCGTGAAGTTTCGGGTGCTGGGCGAGCATACCCGCGGCGGCTGCGCCGAGTTCGTGGTCGTCCCGGCGCGCAATCTATTTGCGATCCCCGACGACTATCCGTGGGCGGAGGCCGCCGCGGTGCCGCTGGTGTTTTTGACGGCCTGGCGCGCGCTGGTCGGGCAGGCCGAGCTGGGGCCGGGGCAGTCGGTGCTGATCCTGGGGGCCAGCGGCGGCGTCGCGAGCGCAGCGATCCAGATTGCAAAGCTGCGCGGTGCGACCGTGTATGCGGCGTCGCGCTCGGCGGCGAAGCGCGCGCAGGCTATTGAGCTGGGCGCCGACGTGGCGCTGGACACCAACGAGGATTTTGCAAAGGCGATCTGGGCCGCGACGGCCAAGCGCGGTGTTGATGTGGTCCTGGAAAATGTCGGGGCGGCAACGTGGGGGCGCGCGCTGCGGTCGGTGGCGAAGGGCGGGCGGGTCGTGACCTTTGGCGCGACCAGCGGGCCAATCGTCGAGATCGATCTGCGACATTTATTCTGGCGCCAGTATCAGATCATCGGCTCGACGATGGCGAGCGCGGCGGAGGCGAACGCGGTGCTGCACCACGTGTTCTACGAGCGGACGCTGCACCCCGTGGTGGACCGCGTGCTGCCGCTGCGCGAAATCGAGGCGGCACAGCGGCAGCTGGAGAACAGCGAGCAGTTTGGCAAAATCGTGCTGGTGCCGGAGTAGGCGGCGCGGCGAACGGAGAGACAACGATGGTGCGCTGGCAAGCGATGGTACGGCTGAAGGATGTGAACGGGATGGAGACCACGGTGCGCGTCGAGGTGGCAGCCGATGATCGCGAGGCAGCCAAAGCGGCGGCCGAGGCGGCGGCGCTCGATGAGCGCGAGTGGACCGGCGAGCATGTCTCGATGACCGCCGAGGTGGATGACGAGGAGCTAACGCAGCTCAGCTAAGACGCACATGGTAAGCTACGCGTCACATAGCAGCAAGCCAGGACCGAGCGCCGCTTGGTACGATCCTTTGAGCAATGAAAGGAATCGTGCATGCGGCGCTTGTGTTTTCTGGTCCTGCTCGTCGTGCTCGTGGCGACCTCCGCAGCCCGACCGGCGCCGAGCAGCGCGGTCGTAGAGCCGGCCGGGGATTTTATGGGCATGGTGATCCGTGATCCATTCAATGAGTGGGGGACCGATCAGCCGGAGCAGGCCAATCAGCGATTTTACGACGAGCTGGGGCGCAATCTAGCGGCAATGGGCGTGCGCTGGGTACGCTTCGAATTTCGCGCCGAGGACGGCGTGAGCTACGATCCGAGCAATGGCGGGCAGGGTATTCGCTTTGCAGCCTACGACTATTTTGTGAACGAGGTCGCGCCGCGCTACGGGTTTAAAATCATTGCCCTGCTGGCGACGCAGCTGGTCAAAGACCCGTGGTATATCGACCCGGAGAAGCTAGAGCCGGCCAAAGCAACCGGCGCTGACGAGGGCGAGGTGCCGGAGTGCTGGAATTACCGCTACGGCTGCGGTACAACCAAAGCAATGCGGATTTTGTTAGATCACAGCTTTGCCATTGCCGAGCGCTACGGCGACCGAATTGCGGCCTATGAGCTACTGAACGAGCAGAACCGCTACTTAAATGGCGGCGGCAAGGGCATTGATCCGCGCGCCGTTGGCACGTTGCAGACTAAGTTCTACCGGGTATTCAAGGTAACAGGCGGGGCGCTGGCGGATCAAGGCATGGCGCTGCCGTGGCGCGGCGGGGGAGTGCCAGAGTGGGCTAGCCGCGTCGCAATTATTGGCGGCGGGCTACATCCAGGGCGCTGCGAGGACTGCGGCAGCGTCGGGATGTCGGACCGTGAGTATGTTGATGCGCTTTATCACAGCGCGCCGTTTCAGGGTTTTCTCCAAGTGTATGGCGCCTATCCCTGGGACGGCATGGGCTATCATCCGTACCCGCTGGAGATTCGTTTAAACCCAACCGCGCCGAACGAGCCGACGGGCGCGCGCTATCTGGGCGTGGTGCCGAGCCGCATTGCGCGCACCCGCGACGTGATGCTGAGTAACGGCGATGCCGCGCACCAGCTGTGGATTACAGAGATTGGCGATCCCGGCGATCCGTGCTACGCCGCGAATACCCAGCGGCAGGCCGAGTTTCTACGGAGCATCTTCTGGGTGCTGTGGCAGCAGCGCGAGGTCGTGGCACACGCGCTGTGGTTTAAGTACGAGGATTTTGCTGTACCGCGCGATGATCCAGCCACTGCGGAGAGCGAAGCCTGTCAAGGAGCGCAGAACTGGGGCGTAGTGCGGCTCCAGCCCGGCACAACGACAGAGTACGATCCGGCAGGGACGGTCGCGCTGTATAAATCGAGCTTCGCCGTATTTCAGGATTTAGCGACGAACGGCTTTACGACCGAGCGAGTTTTTCTGCCGGCCATCATGAGGTAAATAATAATAACCGAGCGAGCAGAGGAGAGCGCCGAATACCATCGGCGCTCTTTGTTTGCACTGCGGACGAGACGCATCGATATGAACGAATACTGTAGGCAGATAAATTAAGCCACTTGTTAGAATATCGAACTTGGTGTATTCTAGAGCTATCTCAACCACTACTCGGAAAAGCAAAGAAGCTGTATAGCTATCACTGGCGCTGCACAGAAGCGTTGAGCGATACATGGGAGAAGTATAAAAGCCTTCGGGGCGACTGTAGGAATGCTCGGGGCGACTACAGGAATGCTCGGGGCGACTGTAGGAATGCTCGGGACGATTGCAGGAATGCTCGGGACGATTGTAGGAATGCTCGGGACGATTGTAGGAATGCTCGGGACGATTGTAGGAATGCTCGGGACGATTGTAGGAATGCTCGGGACGATTGTAGGAATGCTCGGGAAAGCTATGCAGACACAGCGCAGAGTAAATTAGGCATCAGGAGCGGACAAATCATGGCAAAAGCAAAGCACTCGATGATGGGGCGGATCACACAGGCACGGATGGCGATCAAAAATGCACAGGCGACGGCTGAAATTAGCTCGCGGATGCTGAAATATGGCTACGACGACGTGAAGTGGCGCGAGGGCGAGGACATCATCAGCGAGGCTGAGCGCGCGATTGAGGGGCAGAACACCGCGGCGGGCGCAAAGGTCGGCGCGACGGCCGGGGCAGGCAAGTACCGCAAGGTTGCCGAGCGAGTTTACCGGAATCTGATGAATATGATTGATGGCGCGTTTGACGGCGACAACGCAGTCAAGATCACGCTTGGGATTCCCAGCGCGCTGCCGCGGGCAACCGACGAATTTATCGCGGTGGTGCAGAGTATCTTCGCCGCCATCGCCGCCAACCCCGAGATTGCCAAGCAGCTCGATGCGGACGGCTACGACGCCGCAAAGCTGGCCGAGGAGCAGCAAAAGGTCGCGCTGTACAGCGATGTCATCGCCGAGCAGCGCCGGCTGAAGACGGCGGCAACGCGGGCGACCGAGCTGCAAAGCCAGGCGATGGCGACGCTTGATCGGTGGATGCGTAAGTTTGAAAAGCTGGCAAAAGTTGCGCTAGAGGATCAGCCAAAACTCCTCGGGCTGCTCGGCTTAAGCAAAGGATAGTCGCGGCCCACACCGCCACTACCTTGATGACAACTGGGGAGCACAGAAAAAGCAGCGGGAGCTTTCCTGCTGCTTCTTGGTACTCAGTACTCGGCACTCATCACTCATCACTCGTCACAGGACCTGGCCATGCTCGACGCGGACGCGGGTAATGCGGGCGAGAAATGACGGCTCGAAGTCGGCGAGGTCGGCGGCGGTCATAAGTGTCTGCTGATCGGGTCGGTCGATGAACTGGAGCAAGTGGGCGCGGCGCACAGCGTCAAGCTCGGAGAGAATATCATCAAGGAGCAGGATGGGCGCGTCGTGGGTGCGCTGGCGCATCAGCTCGGCCTCGGCGAGCTTGATAGCGAGGGTCAAACTGCGCTGCTGGCCGCGCGAGCCATAGCTGCCGAGGTCCACGCCAGCGAGGGTAAAGGCCGCATCATCGCGGTGGGGGCCGATCAGCGTCTGGCCGCGGTCCAGCTCCTCGCGCACGGTGGCGGCGAGCTGGGATTGAAAGGCCTGAAGCAGCGCGGCGCGGTCAAGGGCCGGGGCGGCGACGGTGGAGATATAGCGCAGCTCCAGCGGCTTGGGATCGCCGGCGATCTCCACATGGATCGGCGCCGCGATAGTGTTGAGATCAGCGAGGGCGCGCTGGCGCTCGGCGAGAATATAGGCGCCGGTGGTGGCGAGCTGCGTATCCCAGTAGCCAAGCTGGCGGCGCAGATCATCGGCGCGGGCGCGGCGACCGGCCTCGCGGGCGCCGCGCAGCAGCGCATTGCGCTGCACGACAACCTTGTTGTACTCGCTGAGGGCGCGCACGTAGCGGCCATCGAGCTGCGAGAGCATGACATCAAGCCAGTGGCGGCGCTCGGCGGGGGCGCCGGTGACTAGCTCTAGGTCGAGGGGCGTGAACAGGACGACGCGAAGCTGGCCGATCAGATCGAGGGCGCGGCGGGGCGCCTTGTTGATGCGGATCGTCGTGCTGGTGGTGGGCAGGAGGCGGCCGTCGGCATCCTGCTTGCGCTGGACGGCCAGCTCGATGACGAGGCGCTCGCTCTGGCGCTGCAGCGACGTGACCAGGCGCATAAACGGCGCCAGGCCGAGGTCGGCGGGCGCATCCCAGCTGATCAGCTCGCGGGTGGCCGAGGTGCGGGGCGAGCGGGTGGTGGCAAGATAGTAGATCGCCTCCAGGAGCGTGGTTTTCCCGGCGGCGTTGGGGCCATAGAACAGCGTGGTGCCGGGCCGCAGGGGCAGCTCAAGCTCACGATAGTTGCGAAAGTTGCGAAGGCTCAGGTGGTGCAGCTGCATCTAGCAATAACTCCTCGGCGACGGCTGGGCGACATGTAGCGCGAGTTGTGCCAGGGGCGGGCGCTAGGCCGCGACGCGCTCAAGGGGCGTGTGGCGCAGCGCCGCAAGATCGCCGGCGCCGGCGCAAAACATCGCAATGCGCAGCTCGTCGATGAAGCACTGCAGAGCCTCGACAACATCGCCCTCAGCGCCGACGGCGCTAAACAGGTGGGGCGTCGCGGAGCCGGCGAGGTCAGCGCCGAGGGCGATGCACTTAGCCACGTCCACGCCGGAGCGCACGCCGCCGGAGCCGATCAGCGTGATGTCGGGCAGGGCGGCGCGGACAGCCTGGATCGCCTCGGCGGTCGGCACGCCCCAGCCGGCGAACATCGCCGCGACGCGCTGGCCGCGGGACTGCGGGATGCGGAAGCGCTCGACCTCGCTCCACGATGTGCCGCCAGCGCCGGCGACATCAATGGCCTGCACGCCGGCCTCGACCAGGCGGCGGGCGACGGCGGCGCTGATGCCGTTGCCGACCTCTTTGGCGATGACCGGCACCGGCAGCGCGCGGCAGACCGCCGCGATCTTGGACCACAGCCCGGTGAAGTTGGTGTCGCCCTCGGGCTGCACAGCCTCCTGGAGCGCATTGAGGTGCAGGATCAGCGCGTCGGCCTCGATCATCTCGACGGCGCGGCGGCACTCGTCGACGCCGTAGCCATAGTTCAGCTGCACAGCGCCGAGGTTGGCGAGGATCAGCGCATGGGGCGCGCGCTGGCGCACCTGGTAGGTCGCCGCCAGCGCCGGGTCGCGCAGGGCCGCGCGCTGCGAGCCGACGCCCAGCGCGACGCCCAGGCTCTCGGCGGCCTCGGCGAGCTGTAGGTTGATGCGCTGGGCCTCGCCGGTGCCGCCGGTCATCGAGGAGATCAGCAGCGGCGCGGCGAGGCGCTTGCCAAACAGCGTCAGGGTCGTGTCGATGGCGCGCAGGTCCAGCTCGGGCAGCGCGCAGTGGGGCAGCCGGTAGCGCGCAAAGCCGGTCGCGACGCCTTTGGCGGCGACATCTTCATTGAGCACGATGCGGATATGGTCGCTTTTGCGGCCCGAGGTTGAGTCTTCTGTCACAGGTTTCTCATGTCGTGTTGCGCGCACTATAGCATGAAGAGCTATCAGCTTTCAGCTTTCAGCCGTCAGCCGGGGCGAGGAACTGCAAAGACGCAAAGACGAGAGGGGCGCTCGCTCCTCGCTCCTCGCAGCTATCAGCGAGCGATGAGGAGCATGGCAGAGTCATTACGTACAGCGGCCGGGGCGTTGTGCGGTATGCTATAGGCTGAGGGACGACGATGGGCATTGAACTGATCGCCACCGACATTGACGGCACGCTGCTTGATCGCTATAACAAGCTGCCGGCGGCCAACCTGGCCGCGCTGGGGGCGGCGGCGGCGCTGGGCGCGCAGGTCGCGCTGGTGACGGCGCGCAAGCGCAGCTCGACCGAGGGCATCGCGCGGCTGCTGGGTCGGCCGTGCGCGCTGATCACGCACAACGGCGCGCGCATCGAGGGCTGGGACGGCCGGGAGCTGCAGCACCTGCGGATACCGCTGGCCGAGGCGCGGCAGATCGCCGCCTTCGCCGACCGGCGCGGCATCCCGCTGGTGGTGACGATTGACGAGGTAAATCATTTCAGCGCCGACTACCCGGTAGCTGACATTGGCCCCGACAGCCGGCGCGTCGGCAGCATGGTGGCCGCGATGGTCGCCGCGCCGACGCGGATCATCGCGGTGGGCGAGGCCGGCATCGCCGCGCTGTACGGCGAGTTCGCGGGCGCCGCCGACAGCCTGATGATCCACCGCTACTACAGCCGGGTCGGCGCGCTGCGCTCGGCGGTCATCACCCACCCGGCCGCCGACAAAGGCACGGCGCTGGCGCGGCTGTGCAGGCCGCCGGGATTGCTCAGGCGGCCGTGCTAGCGCTGGGCGACGCCGAGGCCGACGTGCCGATGCTGCGCTGGGCGGGCATCGGGGTGGCGCTGGGCAACGGCATGCCCGAGGCGCTGGCGGCCGCCGACTGGGTGGCGCCCGACAACGACGACGCCGGCTTTGCCGCGGCGCTGGAGCGCTTTGTGCTGGCGCCGGCGGGACGGGGGCGCGATGCAGATTCTGACCGTTAGCGACGAGATCGAGCGGGCGATCTACAGCCCCGGCCTGCGGCAGCAGTTTGGCAGCGCCGAGCTGGTGCTGAGCTGCGGCGATCTGCCGCCGTACTACCTGGAGTACATTGTCTCGATGCTCAACGTGCCATGCGTCTATGTGCCTGGCAACCACGACGGCCACATGGAGGAGCGCGACGACGGCCCGCGGATCGCGCAGCCACACGGCTGGATCAGCGCTGACGGCCGGGTGGTGCGCTGCGGCGGCCTGAGCATCGCCGGGCTGGGCGGCTGCATCTGGTACAATGGCGATGCCTATCAGTACACCGAGCGCCAGATGCTGGCACGGGTGGTGCTACTGTTTCCGCGACTGCTGCTGCGGCAGCGGCGCGACGGCCACCGGCTGGACATTTTCATCGCGCACTCACCGCCGGCCGGGGTCCACGACGGACCGCGGGCGCACCGCGGCTTTCGCTCGCTGCTCTACTTGATGCAGCGGATCAAGCCGCGCTACTATATTCATGGCCATGTGCATCAGCGCTACGGCTATAACCGGACGGTTCGCTCGGTGGTGGGGACAACGACGGTCATCAACACGGTCGGCCACCAGGTCGTACACATTGAGCCGCAGGAGGTGGGCCACACGCCCACCGCCCGCTCACAGCATTGACAGCAGCGCAGCGAATGCCCCGATGATGATGTCATCTGGCGCATTCGCTTTTTGGTTGACGTGGCCCCCGCCGCCCAGCCATTGGGGACGAGGAATATGAATAAATGGACTGCTGCGCAAGTCAATGAGGACTGGACGAAAGCCCGCCGCCGCGCATTCTGGGGATCGGTCGTAGACGTGCTGCGCCGCCGCCCGTCGAATTTGATGCCGCTGGAGGAGGTCAAAAGCCGCCTGAACGTGCGCGGCAGCTCGTACCGCGGCCTTCAGCAGGTGCCGCTGGACCAAATCATTGGCAGCGAGGGCCGCTACGCCGACTTTGACCGCCGCTTTCTGCCGCGCCAGGAGCAGGCGAAGTCGCGCTGGCAGAGCATTAACTCGGCGCGCTACCAAGATATTACGCTGCCGCCGGTGGACCTGTACAAAATTGGCCAGGTCTACTTCGTCAAGGACGGGAATCACCGGGTCTCGGTCGCGCGGCAGCTAGGCCAGATCGATATTGACGCCTTTGTGACCGAGTTTCAGGTCGATGTGCCGGTTGACGCCAGCATGGCGATGGCCGACCTCCTGATCAAGGCCGAGTACAGCGACTTCCTGGAGTGGACCGGGCTGGCGCAGCTGCGGCCCGAGCAGCGCATTGAGCTGTCGGCGCTGGGCGGCTACCTGACGCTAGTACAGCACATCAACACCCACCGCTACTACCTAGCGCTGGAGCGCGGCCACGATGTGGCACCTGAGGAGGCGATCACCAGCTGGTACGACAACGTGTACCTGCCAGTGATCGCCGTGATCCGGCGGGCCGGGGTGCTGGAGTATTTTCCGGGGCGCACCGAGGCCGACCTGTACCTGTGGAGCATGACGCATCGCAACGCGCTGCGCGAGTTTAGCGGCGTCGATCCCGGCCCGGAGGCGGCGGTGCTGGACTACGCCACGCAGTTTGGCAAGCGCGGCCTGGTCGCGACGCTCGCTGAGGCGGCCCAGCGGCTGCGCGAGGTCGCGTCCAACGTGGCCGAGACGATCACGCCGCCGCCGCTGGAGCTGCTGGACTTTGTGGAGTGGTCGCGGATCGACCGGCTGTGCCCCGACGCCGACGTGCGGCTCTCGGACAGCCACGACTATGAGCGGCTCCGACAGCACATTTTGGATCATCGCTATTTTCTGGGCAAAGACCAGCAGCGGACAGTGAGCCTCCAGGAGACCATCGAGCACTGGTGCGCCACGCTGTACACGCCGATGATCGACGCGATCGCTGCGACGCGCGCACTGAGCGCCTTCCCCGGCCACACGCCGACCGACCTCTTTTTGTGGATCACCGACCATCTGTACTTCCGCAGCCTGGAGGGTGTGGCGCTCGATCCGGCGGCGGCGGTGGCTGAGTTTGTGGCGCGCTATGGCGAAGCGGCGGGCAAGGGCGCGCTGGCGGCGCTGCTGAACCGCGCACGGCGGCTAGTCTGGCGCCGCTAGGAGCGCTGACGACGAGGACGGCGGCCGGGCAGGTACCGGGCCGCCGTTTCGTTGTCGCCGCCAGCTCATGTTACGGCTGCGCTGTCCCCAGCTGGTCGCGCAGCACGAGGAGAAACTGCACGACGTGACGGCGGTTGGCGCCGAGGTCGCCCTTGCCCACGCGGGCGGCGGAGATGACATTGACCGTCGTGCCGGCGGCGGCGGGCGTCAGGGCAACGCGCAGATCATCGGTGAACGGCCCAACGGGCACGGCGGCGTGCAGGCCGCGGTCATCCTGGTCGAGCACGGCCCAGCCCAGCTGCTGCACCGCCCGCTGCGCCGCCGCCAGGGTCGCGGCCGGCGCGGCCGCCACCACGAGCGGCCGCAGCTCAGCCCGCGGGCTGGCCGCGTCGGTCGCGGCCACATTGGTGGTGCTGGCGCGGCGCAGCAGATCGGCGAAGTTGGGCTGTAGCACCCAGGGCGCCGCCGCAGTCAGCGCCGCCACGCCGGCCAGCGCCCACCAGTGGCGCCGGCGTCGCCAGGCCGCGACCGCACCCAGCACGACGGTGCTGCCCGACGCAACCCAAAACGTCAGCTCCCAGGGCAATAAATCCACCACAATCCGCGGCATCTCCGCTCCTCGCTCAGATCGGCCAGCTGCCGATACAATGCTCCCAAGCAGCTAGCGCGCCACGGCCGGATTTTGAAGACCACGCTGCCGCCAGGGCCATCGACATGCCAGGCAATTCCAGGTATGATTAGCGACGCAGGATCCCCCTATTTTCCATACCCTCAGCAAGCCCACAGCGTAGGTGGAGCAAACCAGTGCCGCGCTCGGGCGTAGACCCCGCAGCGTTCGGCGCCATTAATCTTGGAAGGACTCACGCCACACCATGAAACGCTTGACGACACTTTTGCTCATGGGCTGCCTATGTATCGGGCTGCTCGCCAGCTGTAGCGCGAGCACCGCGAACATCAAAAGCGCCCAGCTCGCCCGCGGCTACGCCAATGGCCAGGCGGTTGACCCCACCACGACCTTCGACGCGACCGACACCTTCCATGTGGTTGTTGACCTGGCAAACGCCCCCGACGATACCAAGCTGAAGGTCGTCTGGACGGCGGTTGAGTCCGGCGACACCAAAAATGAAAAAATCCTTAAGAAAGAGTTGGTCACCGGCAGCAGCATGGCCGATTTCACACTGACGCATGAGCAGCCGTTTCCAGCCGGCACCTACAAGGCCGAACTCTTTCTCAACGATGCGCCGGCCAAGACCCTGGACTTTACGGTCAAATAGCTAGCAACTCAGACCACTCCCGCACATCAAGCTCGCGCTGGCATTGCACCTCCTGCTGCATGCCAGCGCGTTTGCGTGCCAGCCGATCAGGGTCAATAGCAGCTAGCGCGGCTCATCGGCGCGAGGCGGCGTGGGCGGCGGGACGTTGAAGACCACGCTATTGCCCGGCTGCGCGCCGAGCGCCACGAGCGCCCGCAGCTGCAGCAGCGACGGATGATCGTCGAGGAGGCGGGCGGTGTTGGCCAGGTTGCGGAGCGCCGCGCTCTCGCCGCGCGCCCGCTCCAGAGCGGCCAGCCCATCTTTTTGCGCCGTGACAACCTGGGCGTAGGCCCGCTTGAGGTCGGCCGGCAGCCCGAAATCTTTGAGCTGCACCGCGAGCAGATTCAGGCCGAGCGCGGCGGCCGACGGCGCCACCAGCGCCTGCATGGCCACGCCCAGCGCCGCGCGCTCGGCCAGCAGCGTCTCCAAGCTGCGCGTGGCAATCACCTCGCGCAGCGCCACCTGGAGCGCGGCGTAGAGCGCCTCGTGGTAGCTTTGGCTGCTTTGCGTCGCCGCGAGCGGGTCGCTGATCGCATACTGGGCCACCAGGCTGGCCTTGATGGTGATCGTGTCGGCGCTCAGCACCTCCTGGCCGCTGATCGTCAGCATAACTGGCCGCAGGTCGAGGGTGTTGATTGTGTAGGTCGGGGCGCGCAGACGATAGGCGCCGGGGGGCAGCACGCGCCGAAACTGGCCGTTGTGATAGAGCAGGCCGCGCTGGTGCTCAAAGATGACCTCGCGCGGCCAGGTCTGGCGCAGCACGCGCACCGCTACGCCCACGAAGATCAGCACGACGATGAATCCGGCGAACCTTTCCATCAGCACCTCAAAAAACACCAGCGGGGTGTGTCGGCGAGCGCGGCGTGGAGGTCTGAACCTGCAAAACGCCGCGCCGGCTGCCCGAAGGCTGACTCACCCCGCCGCTGCGGTGTGGGTGGCGAAACCCGGTTTGTACAGACGTACAACCAACGAAAGCACAGACGGCTAACGACCGGGCGCTACGCCCCCAGCGCGCACGCTGCTTTCGGCGCATAGGATACCATGCTACGCCGTGATCAGGCCGCGGCGAATGGCGTAGCGCACCAGCTCGGTGCGGTCGTGGAGGTTGAGCTTGTCGAGCAGATTGGCGCGGTGACTCTGCACCGTTTTGATGCTGATGACCAGCTGGAGGGCGATCTGGCGATTGGTCAGGCCCTCGGCGACGAGCTTCAGCACCTCCAGCTCGCGCTCGGTCAGGGCGTCGTTGGTCTCGGGGCGCTCGACCTGGCGCACATAGTCGGTGATCAGCGTGCGGGTCAGCGCCGGGTCGAGGTAGGACTCGCCGCGCTGCACCGCCTGGATCGCGCTGACCAGCTCGGTGGCGGCGGCGCGCTTCAGGACGTAGCCCGACGCGCCAGCCTGCAGCGCCTCGCGCAGATACTCCTCGCCGTCATACGTTGAGAGAATAATCACCTGCGTGTTCAGGGCGGCCTCGCGGATCGCGCGGGTCGCCTGGAGGCCATTCATGCCCGGCATCGCCACATCTAGCACCGCAATGTCGGGCTGCAGGGCGCGCGCCAGCTCGACCGCCGCCGCGCCGCTATCGGCGGTGCCGACCACCCGAAAGCCGGGCTGGGTCTCCAGGACCATCTGCACGCCATCACGCAGCACCGCGTGGTCGTCGGCCAACAAAATTCGCACATCCGCCATAGCTGCCTCCCGGCCAGATCGTACCGGCTGGCGGCGGCAGCGTCAACTGCCGGTCGGCGCCGGCCGACCATGCTACAATGCCTCGCGGAGGTCAAGCATGCCCAGCGAGATGTATGAGCGCGGCCGGAGCGACGCCGAGGCCGACGCGCTCGATGAGTCATTTTATCAATACTACTATGACTACCGGCTGGCCTACGACGCGGTGATGCGCGCCCGACGGCGGACCCGGCGGCATATTCTGCTCGGCAAGCTGGCCCGCAGCCTCGTCGTGATCGTGCCGCTCTTGGCGCTGATCGGCGGCGGGGCATTTTGGTATCAGCAGCGGGCAATTGGGCAGTCGCCGCTGGCGGTGTTTACGCCCAGCACGCCCACCGTCACCCCGACGCGCACGCCGCGCCCGACACTGGCGGCGCCCACGGCCACACCGGCGCCGACCAACACCGCGGTGCCGGTGCTGCGGGCCGACAGCTTCGCGGTCGTCACCAACACGAATGATGCGCCGCTGCTCGGCCACAAGGCACCCGGCAAAAAGTCGCCGACGGTCGCGCGCTTCGCCGCCAAAGAGCGCGTCCAGGTGCTGGAAGGGCCGCAGCAGGCCGACGGCCTGAGCTGGTGGCGGGTCAAGGGCAAGGCGGGCGAGGGCTGGTCGGCGGGCGATTTTTTAGCGCCGGTGGTCGGCCCATAAGCGCTATCAGCAGCGCATAAGCCCCGGCCGGTTGACGCTCATAGCGCCGTTCGGTAAACTCACCAGCAGGGTCGCCCCGCGCATAGGGCGGCCGAAAGTAGACCGCATGGCTCGATTGCTCCGCTGGCTTGGCGTGGTGCTGGCACTGCTCCTGGCGGTGCCGCAGGCGGCGCGCGCCCAGGCGCTGCACTGGAACGAGCGCCACACGCTGCAGTTCAGCATCCTCTACCCCGACGGCAGCAGCGCGGCCGCCGAGCAGTACGCGGGCTTCGTCGACGGCATCTACGAGGAGCATAGCCGCTGGTGGGGCTACCGCGCCGACACGCCGATTATTCTGCGGCTCTACCCGACGATGGCGGCCTACGAGCAGGTCAACCCGGCGGCCGGGGTCGTCAGCGGAATTATCGCCCACGCCCACACCGGGCGGCGCGAGATCAGCGTGGCGCTGCCGCAGACTGTGGGCCAGACCCCGACCGAGATCGAAAATAACGTCCGCCACGAGCTAGCCCACATCATCGCCGCCGACCTGTCGGGCGGGCGGCTGACGACGCTGTGGCAGGAGGGCATCGCCCAGAATGCCGAGCTGCCGGCGCCCGAGCTGGAGGCCAAGATCAGCCTGCTGCGCCAGGTGATCGCCGCCGACCAGCTGATGACCTGGAGCACGCTGGACCAGCGCGCCGCGCTGTATAGCCGGCCCGAGATCGGCTACCCCGAGAGCTACACGATCGTGGCGTTTTTGCTGCGGCGCAGCGACATGGCGACGTTTCGGCGCTTTGTCGAGGCCAGCAAGCGCAGCGCCTCGACGCAGGCCGCACTGGAGACGACCTACGGCGTGCCGATGGCGCAGCTGGAGCAGGAGTGGCGCGCCGGGCTGGCCGAGTTTGTGGCAGGCGGCTATCAGACGCCGCCGGCGCCGACCTTTGACCTCGACAGCGCCCAGTCGCAGATCGAGCAGGGGAACTACGACGCGGCCGCCGTCGCGCTGGCGCCGCTGATCCCGCAGATTCGCGCGGCAGCCCAGGACGAGACGCTGGCGCGCGCGCTGGCGCTCCAGGACCAGGCCAAGCAGGGCCAGGCCGCCGTCGGCGCGGCCACGCAGGCGCGGCAGGCGCTGACCAGCGGCGCCTACGATGCAGCCGCCGCGGCCGCCACGACGGCCGCGCCGCTCCTGAGCGCGCTGGGCCAGCCCGAGCAGGCCCGGATCGTCGGCGAGTACGGGCGGCTGGCGCGGCGCGGCCTGGCCGCCGAGGGGCAGCTGGTCGCGGCCCAGGCGGCGCTGCGCCAGATGCGGCTCCCCACGGCCCGCGCCACGCTGTACGAGGCCTACGCCACGTTCACCGAGCTGGGCGACGCCGCCCGCGCCGCCCAGGCCCGCGCGGCGCTCGTGGCGCTACAGCGCGGCGAGGCGGCGCTGGCGCTGGGGCTGCTGCTGGGCGCGGCGCTGCTGCTGCTGTGGAACGGCTGGCAGCGCCGCGCCGCCCGCGCGACGGCGGTGCCGCTCACCTAGCGGAGACATCATGGATCACGCGCTGCAAACTGCCCTGCTCGCCCTGGCCGACGACCTCCGCCAGCGCCGCCGCCTGCGGCTGCTGGTGCGGGCCACCTGGCTGGCCGCGCTGGTCATCGCCGCCGGGCTGGCCTGGCAGCTGCTCGGCCACGCCCTGAGCTGGCGCGCGCTGCTCGGCGCGGCGCTGGCGACGCTGCTGCTCGGCGCCGCCTACGCGCTGCTGAGCGACCCGCTGCTGGTGACGCTGGTGCGAAGTTTTGATCGCCACTATAAGCTTCAGCAGCAGCTCGGCACGGCGCTGGAGGTCGCCCAGCAGCCGCCGCGCGGCCTGATCGCCCAGCGGCTCGTCACTCAGGCGACGCTGACGCTGCGCCAGGTCCGCCAGCAGATCAGCCGCCGCCCGCTGGTGCCGTGGCGCGAGTGGGAGACGCTCGCCGCCCTGCTGCTGCTGATCGCGGGCCTGGCGCTGGCCCACGAGCCGGGCCTGCCACGGGCCGCCACGCCGCTCGCGGTGCCGGCGCTGCCGTCGCCGATGGCGGTGGCGACCGCCGCGCCGCCGGCCAGCGACCAGCCGGTCGCCGCCACGCCCGAGCCGCTCAGCCCGGCCGCCCAGCAGGCCGCCGAGGCGCTGGCGGAGGCGCTGGCCGACACCGGCGCAACCCGGCCAGCCAGCGATGCGCTGCGCCAGGGCGATGCCCAGGGCGCCGCCGCGGCGCTGCGCGACCTGGCGCAGCAGGGCCAGCAGCTGGGCGCCGCCAGCCGCGAGGAGCTGGCCCGCGACCTCGGGGCGGCCGCCGACCGGCTGCGGCCCACCCAGCCCGAGCGCGCCGCCGCCCTCGATCAAATCGCCGGCGAGCTGCCCGACCGGCCGGCGGAGGCGCTCGGCCAGCTCGCCGAGGCCGTTGAGCAGCTTGGGCAAGATCAGAAGTCAGGCGGCGGCGGCCGAGCCAACCGCCGCGGCCGGCGCTGGCGGCGCGGCGGCACCGCAGCCCGGCGGCACCGAGGGCGCCGGCGCCCAGCCGGGTAGCGGCGCGGGACAGGGCTTGGGCGGCGAGCGCCGCACGACGACCAATCCGCCGACCGCCGGCGGCGGCACGCTGCCGCTCCCAACCGCCGCAGCCAGCGGCGGCCCGACGACCAACGCCAGCGGCCCGCAGGGTCCGAAGGTTGAGCTGGGCGCCGGCGGCACCGGCAGCACCGGCGGCCAGTTGGGCGGTGGCGCTGCTGGCCAGCTGCCCGGCCAGGCCGACCCGCTGCGTATTCCCCCGGAGGACCGTGATGTGGTGGAAAACTATTTTACGCCCGCGCCCTAGCGCCCGCCCTGCCGCGCCGCTGTTCGACGAGGAGTTTCTGCGGCGCCTGGAGCGGCTGGCGCTGGTCGCGACCAAAACGCTGCGCGGCGACCTGACCGGCGGCCATCGCAGCCAGCGCCGCTTGCCGGCGCCGACCGTCGCCGACCATCGCCCGTACACCCACGGCGACGACCTGCGGTATGTCGACTGGCACGCCTACGCCCGCCACTCCAGCCTCCAGATCAAGATGGGCGAGGCTGAGCAGGATGTGCCGGTGACGATTGTGCTCGACCAGAGTGCCTCGATGGACTATGGCCCGGCCGAGCGGACCAAAAGCGCGGCGGCGCGGCAGCTCGCGGCGGCCATTGCGTACTGTGCAATGGCGCAGGGCGACCGCGTGACCGTGCAGCCGCTCGGCGGCGGGCCGACGTTTCAGGGCAAAAATCGCCAGCAGGGCGCGGCGCTGCTGCGCTACCTCACCGCGCTGCCAATGACTGACCGCGGCGACCTGGTGGCGCAGCTGGGCGCGCTGCCGCGCAGCACCGCCGGCGGCCTGGTCGTCGTGATCTCCGACCTGTGGCACGCCAGCGATCTGGCCGACGCGCTCCGCCTGCTGCACGCGCCCCGCTGGCAGGTGGTGATCCTGCATCTGCTGGCGCAAAGCGAGCTGACGCCCGACCTTGATGGCGATGTGGAGCTGGTGGACAGCGAGACCGGCGCAACCTGGGCGCTGCATGTGGACGCCACAATTCGGCAGCGCTACGAGCGGCGGCTGGAGGCCTGGTGCGGCGCGGTCGAGGCAATGTGCGCGCGGCACGGCGCCAACTACGCGCTGCTATCCACCGATGAGTCGCTGGAGCGCGCGATGCTGCCCTACCTGCGCGCCCGCCAGGTGCTGCAGTGAGCTGGCTGGTGCCGGCCGCCGGCCTGCTCGGCCTCGCGAGCCTGCCGATCATTGTCGTGCTACACCTGATCCAGCAGCGCCGTCGCCGGGTGCAGGTGCCGGCGCTGGAGCTATGGACCGACGCCAGCCCAACCACCCAGCAGCGGCCGCGTGCGCTACCGCTGACGGTGCCGCTGGTGCTGCGGCTGCTGGCGGCGCTGCTGCTCGCCGCCGCGCTGGGCCAGCCGCTGCTGCGCCGCCTCCAGAGCGCCCCGACGACCACCGTGGTGCTGCTGGACACCTCGCTCAGCATGGCCGCCAGCGACGCCCGCCCGACCAGGCTGGCGGTGGCGCAGGCCGAGGTTCGGCGCCTGATCGGGGCGCTTGGCCCCGCCGATCAGCTAGCGGTGATCACGCTGGCCGACCCGCCCCGGCTGGTTGGCCGCGCCGACGCCGCTGGCGGCGCCGCGCTGGTCCAGGCCGTCGCGCAGCTGGTCCCAGCCGGCAACGAGGGATCGCTGCAGGCCGCGCTGGACCTGGCGGGCGCGCTGGTTGAGCCGGGCCGCGCGCTGCGGATCATGGCCCTGACTGACACCGCACTCCATGCGCCGGCGGCGGTGCAGGCGCCCGGCCCGGTCGAGTGGCGGACAATTGGCCAGAGTACCAACAATGTCGCGTTCGTGGCCTTCGCGGCGCGCGCCACCCGCGGCGGCAGCCAGCTCTACGCCCGGCTGCGCAATCAGGGCAGCATCCCGGCCGTGCGCAGCCTGACCGTGCTGCTCGATGGCGCCGTGGCGGTCACGGAAAATCTGCGGCTGGAGGCCGGCGCCGAGGCCGAGTGGGAGCTGGCCCGTGCCAGCCGGCACCGGGCTGGCCGAGGCTCGGGTCAGCGGCGGCGACGACCTGGCGGCCGACGATCTGGCGGCCGTGCTGCTGCGCGGCAGCACCGCGCTGCGCGTCGTGCTGGTCAGCGCCGCACCGACGCCGCTGGAGCGGGCGCTGCGGGCGCTGCCAAATGTCACCGTGACGACCGCCGACCCCGCGCGCTACACCACCGCCGCCGCCGATCTGGCGGTCTTTGTCGGCGTAGTCCCCGCGCCGCTGCCGCCGGTGCCGACCTGGCTGGTGGCGCCGCCAACCTCGGCGCTGCTGAGCTTTGCGGCAACTCGCGGCGACCAGGCGGCGGCCAGCGCCGCCAATCAGCGGTTTGCGGCGCTGGACCTGGCGGCGCTGCGCTTTGACCATGTGGGCGTGGCTCAGCCGCCGGCCTGGGCCACGGTCGCGCTGGCCAGCCCGCTGCTGCCACTGATCCTCACCGGCAGCCAGGACGGCACGCCGCTGGCGCTGTGGAACTTCGCGCCCGACAGCAGCGGCCTGGCGAACCGCGTGCAGTTCCCGCTACTGGCGGCGGCGACGCTGCGCACGCTGATCGCGCCGAGCGGTCGCAGCCTCGCGCCGGGCGACCCCGCGCCCCAGGCGCTGCGCGCGCCCGACGGCCAGCCGGTGGCGGCCGGCGCGCCGCTGCCGAGTGTCGGCGTCTACCGCGGCGCCGACAATCAGCCGGCGCTGGCGGTGAGCATCCTTGACCCGGCCGCGACCGACCTGACGGCCCAGCCGCGGCCGCGCATCACCGTGAGCCGCGCCCCGGCGACCGCGAGCGCGCAGCCGGCCGGGCGGCCGATCTGGCCCTGGCTGGTGTCGCTGGTGGTCATTGGCCTATCGCTAGAGGCCGCCTATCGCTACCGCGGCCGCCTGCCGCAGCTGGTGCGCCGATGATCCTGCGACACGCCGCGCTGCTGTGGCTCGTGCCGCTAGCCTGGGCCGCCACCTGGGCGCTGCGCCGCAGCGTCCCGCGGCCGGCGCTCGTGCTGCGAGCCGCGCTGCTGGCGCTGCTGGTCGGCGCGCTGGCCGAGCCGGTGCTGCCTGGCACGCCGCTGCCGGCGCCGCTGCTGGTGCTGGTCGATCAGTCGGCCAGCCTGCCGGCCGCCGACCGCACCGCCGCCTGGAATGCCGCCCAGCAGCTCGTGCGCGAGCGCGGCGCAGCCCGCACGGTGGTCGCCGCCGTTGGCCGCGAGGTCAAGGTGGCCGCTGGCCTGACGCCGCCGGCCGTCGACCCGCGCGGCACCGACCTGGCGGCGGCCCTGCGACTGGCCCAGGGCTTCGGCGGTCACACCGTGCTGCTCTCCGATGGCGCCGCGACAACGCCGGACACCGACGCACTGGCCCAGCAGCTGCGCGGGGCCGGCATCGTCGTCGACGTGGTGCGCCTGGCGCCCACCGCGCCGCCCGACGCGCGGGTCGCGGCGATTACGCTGCCGGCCGGGCTGCGCGCCGGCCAGACCTTCGCCGGCGAGGTCATCGTTGAGGCCAACACTGCAGTCAGCGCGCTGCTGCGCCTCAGCCAGGACGGCGCCGAGATTTCGTCGCAGCCAGTGCAGCTCAAAAATGGCCGGGTTGCGGTGCCATTCCAGGGCAGTCTGGCGGCGACCGGGCTGCACAGCTTTCAGGCGACCATCGACCTGCCTGACGCCCATGCCGAGAATAACCAGCTGGATCAAACCGTGCTGGTCGGGCCGGAGCCGAAGGTGCTGGTGATCGAGCGCACGCCCGACAGCGCCGCCGCTCTGCGCGACACGCTGGAGCGCGGCGGCATCCAGAGCGAGGCGCGGCGGCCCGCCGACCTGCCCGGCCGCCTGACCGACCTAGCGCGCTTCGACGCCGTGGTGCTCAACGATGTTGCGGCCGGCGATCTGTCGCTGGACCAGCAGGCCACACTGCGCGAGTCCGTGCGCGCGACCGGACATGGGCTGATCGCGCTGGGCGGCCAGAACAGCTTTGGACTTGGCGGCTACCAGGATACGCCGCTGGCCGCCGCGCTGCCGGTGGACATGCAGCCGCCGCCCCGTCGCGAGCGCCAGGAGGTCGCGCTGCTGCTGATCGTGGACCGCTCGGCTAGCATGTATGGCATCGACCCGCGCAGCAGCAAGCTGGAGCTGGCCAAAGCCGCCGCGCTGGCCGCCGTGCAGTCGCTGGTCCCCGACGACCGCATTGCCATTGAGGTCTTTGACACGGCGGCCGAGTATGCGGTGCCGTTCTCGCGCATCGGCACAAACCAGAGCGTGATCGAGCAGCAGATCAGGCAGATTGGCTATAACGGCGGCACCAATATCTACGGCGCGCTGGCGTTTGGCCTACCCGATCTGATCGATCAGCCGACGCTCGTCAAGCACGCCGTGCTGCTCACCGACGGCCGCTCGTACTCGCGCGAAAGCTATGACCAGCTGGTCGGCACCGCCCGCGACGCCGGCGTGACGCTCTCGACGATCGCGATCGGCAACGACGCCGATACCGAGCTCCTCCAAAGGCTGGCCGACCTGGGCGGCGGCCGCTACCACTTCGCCGCCGACCCGCAGGACCTGCCGCGGCTGACGCTGGAGGAGACCAACATCGCCCGCAGCGACCCCAAAGTCGAGGGCCTCGTGCGGCCGCAGGTTGAGACGCCGCACCCGACGGTGCGCGGCCTGCACCCCGCCGACTTCCCGACGCTGACCGGCTATGTGGCAACCACGCCCAAGCCCAGCGCCGACATCATCCTCCAGACCGCCGACGGCGACGCGCTGCTGGCCGGCTGGCAGTTTGGTCTGGGCCGGTCGCTGGCCTGGCTGTCGGACAGCGGCCCGACGTGGGCCGGCGGCTGGCAGCAGTGGCCCGAGGCGCCGCTGTTCTGGAGCCAGCTGCTGGCCTACACCTTCCCCGACCCGAGCAGCGGCCCGCTGACGCTGCGGGTGACATCGGCGATCTCGCCGGCGCTGGTGGCCGAGGCGACGACGCTGGCCGGCGCGCCGCTGGACCTCGCCGATGTCGGCGCGCGCATTGTCGGCCCCGACGGTCAAAGCTACACGCTGCGGCTGGAGCAGGTGGCGCCCGGCCGCTACACCGCGCCGCTGACCGTGACCGACGTTGGCAGCTATCAGATCGGCGTCGCGGCCCGCAAGGGCGAGACGGAGCTGAGCGCGGCGCTGGGCTACGTCGCGCCGTATGCCGCCGAGTTTGGCCGCGCGCCCGACCCGGCGCTCCTCAGCCGCATCGCGCAGACGACCGGCGGGGAAGTCTGGCCGAACGTGGGCGCGGCGGTGCAGGCGCTGCGCACCTCGCCGCCCCGCCCCGAGCGCGCGCTGTGGCCCTGGCTGGTCGGGGCGGCGCTGCTGGCCTGGCTGGCCGAGATCGCGGTGCGCCGACGCTGGCGCTGGCGCTAGCCCGGCGAGCACGATGTGAATCAGCGCTACCGCTGGCTCCAGCCGGCGATCATTGTGCTGGCCCTCGGGCTGGCCACGCTGATCTTTCGGCCGGCCCACGCGCCGCTGCGGATCGCGCCGCCCGCCGCGCTCGGCCCAGCGCCAGTGCCGCTGGTCGGCCGCCTGGAGGCCCAGGCGCCCGTTGCGACGCCGGCAGCGGTGGTGCCGCTGATCACCGCCGCGCCGACCGCCGCCGCGATGCCGGCGGCCCAGACCGCCCACCTGCGGCTGATTGCCCAGCCTGGCTCCTACAGCCAGGTCGTCGTCGCCGGCCTGGCCGAGCCGCTGGAGGACGCGCTGGCGTATGTCAGCGCCCGCACCGCGCTCCAGCTGCAGGCACCCGTCACCGTGATCTTCACCCGCCACGCTGACTTCTGCGGCCTTGACGGCCTGGCCGACACCACGAACCGGACGATCTATCTCTACGCCTGCCCGGCCACGCCGACCGGCCGCGCCGTCAACATTCTGGCCCACGAGTTTGTCCACCAGCTGGCCCACGACCGCTACGGCCCGGCCCATCTAGAGGCCGACCTGATCCTGGCCGAGGGCTTCGCCACCTGGGGCGCCGGCCGCTACTGGCTGGGCCGACAGCCCGACCTGCGGCAGTTTGTCGTGGCGGCATATGGCGATGGGCTGCTGCCGCTCGACACCGACTATCAGACCAGCGCGGCGCCCGACGCGATGAACCGGCTGTACTACGAGTGGGCGGCGTTTGTCGACTGGCTGATCGCCACCCGCGGCCGCGCCGCCTTCGACGCGCTGTACCGCGGTGGCCACGGCCACCGCCGCGCCTCGGCGCCGTACCAGGCGGTGCTCGGCAGCGACTTGGCGGGCCTGGACCAGCAGTGGCAGGCTTGGCTGCGGCAGTGAGCGCCTGGCTACGCTGCGTAGTTGCGTCCATCGCGTACACTGGCGGCACGCAACGACACACTGGCAGACAAACAATGAACGAAGTCTATCAAGAGAAGGCGCTGGAGGCGCTGCGGGACTGGAGCAAGTGGCTGATCGGATTGAACACCTTCGCCGGCGCCGGCTGCCTGGCAATGCTCCAGAAAGGCGGCTTCGGCGACCTGACGCCGTTTCTGATCGCGGCGATTGCGGTGTTTGCGCTGGCGGTCGTGGCGGCGGCGCTGCTGATCGGCGTGCTGGCGGTGGTACTGCAGCGCCTGCCGCTGCGCGACTCCGGCGCCCAGCCCGGCAGCGTCTTTGACCACCGGGTGTGGCGCGGCGTGCGGCTGCGGCAGCTGGCCTGGCTCCAGTTTGGGCTGTTTGTGCTCGGCATCGTGCTGCTGCTGACGTGGATAATGCTCAAGCCCGCGCTCTAGCCGCCGAGCGGACGCCTGACCTCGCCAGCCCGCCCGGCCGATGTGCGCCGCGAGCGCGCTAGCTGCGCTGCTCGGGCGGCGCGGCCGCAAAGAAAAGCCTGGGAGCTTGGCAGCCCCCAGGGTGTTCATCTGTGCGCTCCTGCGCAGCGCGTGGCGGTTCGCCGTGCTTCAGCGCTAGCCCAGCACTTCCTCGCCCATGCTTGGCACCGACAGGCCCAGGCCCTCGGCCACGCGGCGGCCGTAGTCCTGATCGCACTGCACAAAATGGCTGACCATGCGCTCCTGGATGTCGGGGTTGCACTTTTTGAGGTTGGACACGAGGTTGCTGATCAGCTCGTCACGCTCCCAGTCCTCGAAGCTGCGGTAGCGCTCGCCGGCCTGACCATAGTCGTTGGTCCGGCTGATCGTCTGCCGCACCAGATTACCTGCGACATACGGCGTGTACGGCGTGCCGCTCGGCTGCGCCTCGATCAGTCCTGGCGGCTGCTCGGCTCGTAGTTGATGTGCGGGTTCTCGCCGGCCTCAACGCCATCGACGCTGTAGGTCATCTGGCCGTCGCGCTGGTTGGTCGCAACGTGAGTGCGCGGCTGGTTGATCGGCAGCTGGAGATAGTTCGGGCCAACCCGGTAGCGCTGTGTGTCGGAGTACGAGAACGTCCGGCCCTGCAGCAGCTTGTCGTCGGAAAAATCCATGCCGTCCACGAGCACGCCAGTCCCGAAGGCGACCTGCTCAACCTCGGCAAAATAGTTTTTGGGGTTGCGGTCCAGCACCATGCGGCCGAGCGGCATCAGCGGGAACAGCTCGGGCGGCCAGATTTTGGTCGCGTCAAGCGGATCAAAGTCCAGCTCGGGATGCTCGCCATCCTCCATGATCTGCACCTGCACCTCCCACTCGGGGAAATTGCCGGTCTCGATGGCATCGAACAGCTCCTCGCTGGCATGGTTAAAATTCTGGCCTGATCGCCTCGGCCTCAGCCTGCGTCAGGTTCTGCTCGCCGCCTTTGGGGATGAAGTGGTATTTGACCAGCACCGCCTCGCCCGCCGCGTTGACCCACTTGTAGGCATGCACGCCCGAGCCACGCATTTTGTGGTAGCCGGCCGGGATGCCCCACGGGCTGAACAGCCACGTGACCATGTGCATTGCCGATGGCGTCAGGCTCACGAAATCAAAAAGGCGGTTGGCATCCTGGCGATTCGTGACCGGGTCGGGCTTGAAGGCGTGGACCACATCTGGGAACTTCATCGCATCGCGGATAAAGAAAATCTGTAGGTTGTTGCCGACCAGGTCCCAGTTGCCGTCCTCGGTGTAGAACTTCACCGCGAAGCCACGCGGGTCGCGCAGCGTCTCGGGCGAGTGGCCGCCGTGGATCACGGTCGAGAAGCGGGCGAACAGCGGCGTGCGCTTGCCCTTTTCCTGGAACAGCTTGGCGCGGGTGAATGTGCTGACCGGCTGGCCACCGACGCTGCCGTAGGCCTCGAAATAGCCATGCGCGCCGGCGCCGCGGGCGTGGACAACGCGCTCGGGGATGCGCTCGCGGTCGAAGTGCGAGATTTTTTCGAGGAAATGATAGTTTTCCAGAACTGTCGGCCCGCGGTCGCCGACCGTGCGGTTGTTCTGGTTATCGGAGATCGGATGGCCCTGGCGGTCGGTCAGCGTCGGTTGAGCGGGGCCGGTGGCCTGGTCGTGCTGCGGCTGGCCGTTGGTCGATTCGTCGTGTGTAGGCTCCATTGCTTTCCTTTCTACGAACTCGCTAGGCACCCGAGTGGCCCAGGAAACACAGGTGTAGTATAGCTCATTCCGCAGCCCACCGACGATCGGCCTCGCTCATTATGGCAAGTTGATCAACCAGCCAACGAGCCGCCCAGCAGCTCGGCGGCCTGCGCCGCATCAAGGTGAATTTGCGCCACCAGCGCAGCCACGCCGGCGAAGCGCTGCTCGCCGCGTAGCCGCTCCGCGAACGCGATGCTAATGCGCTGATCGTACAGGTCGCCGCTCCAGTCGAGGAGGTGGGCCTCGACGGTGCGGCCGAGCACGCCGAACGTCGGCCGGACGCCGATGTTAGCGACCGCCGGCAGCCAGGCGGCCGCATCGGGCAGGCGCACGCGGCAGGCGTAGACGCCGTCGGCGGGCAGGAGGACGCCGGCCGGCGGCTGGACATTGGCAGTCGGAAAGCCAATCGTGCGCCCGCGCTGGTCGCCCTTGACGACCGGGCCGCTCACCGTGAAGGCGCGGCCCAGCCCGGCGGCCGCCGCGACGACATCGCCGGCCTGCAGCTGCTGGCGAATCAGCGTCGAGCTGACCGGGACGCCGGCGAGCAGCGCCGCCGGCAGCGCCGTCACCGCAAAGCCGCGCTCAGCGCCCAGCGCCGCCAGCACCGCAACCGTGCCAGCGCCGCGGTGGCCGAGGCGAAAATCATGGCCGACCCACAGCTCGCGCAGCGCCAGATGATCGAGCACCCGCGCCATAAACACCGCCGCGCTCAGCTGCGACAGCGCCGCGTCAAAGCGCAGCACGACGAGATGATCGACGCCCAGCGCCGCAATCAGCGCCTGGCGGTCGGCGAACTCGCTCAGCGCCGGCTGGGCCTGCGCCGGGCGCAGCACGGTGTCGGGGTGCGGCTCGAAGGTCAGCACCACGCTGGGGCCGCCGAGCCGCTGGGCGCGCGCGACGGTCTGCCCGATCAGCTGCTGGTGGCCGATGTGGACGCCATCGAAGACGCCGATCGTCAGGGCTGTCGGCGCCGCGAGGTCGAGGCTGTCTAAATCAAAGTGGGTTTGCATACGCTCAGATCGCTCAGCGGCAAGCCGCCGCCCGCACATTCTACCCGAGGTTAAAGAGCTTGAACGGCCACCACTGGCCGTCGCGCGGCGCCAGCAGGGCCAGCAGCCGCCCGTCGGCGGCGTGGGCGCGGGCCGGGCGGTCCGGGGCCAGCGTGGTCGTGATCGCCAGGCCATTGCCCAAGCGCTGCTGGTCGCGCTCGTCCACGGTCCAGCTTGGCCAGTCGGCGACCGCCGACATCGGCGGCTGTAGCGCGGCCGCGAGGCGCGCGGGGTCGGCCCGCAACTCGTCCAGCGTCACGGCGGTCGAGATGTCCAGCGCGCCCACCTGAGTGCGGCGCAGGCTCGCCAGGTGCGCGCCGCAGCCCAACGCCGCGCCCAGGTCGCGGGCCAGCGCCCGGATGTAGGTGCCTTTGCCGCAGACCACGGTCAGCGCCAAGTCGGGCGCCGCCCAGCTCTCCACGTCGATCCGCGCAATCTCGACGGTGCGCGGCGCGAGGTCGAGGTGCTCACCGCGCCGCGCCAGGTCGTACATGCGCTGCCCGCCGACCTGGATTGCCGAGTACATCGGCGGCACCTGCTGGATCGTCCCGGTGAATGGCACGAGCGCCGCCTGGATCGCCTCAATGTCGAGCGCTGGCACTGCTGCGGTCGCCGTGACCGCGCCGGCCGCGTCGTCGGTGGTCGTGGTCGCGCCCAGCCGCACGACGGCCGCATAGCGCTTCTGGCCCTCGACCAAATATTCCAGCAGGCGGGTGGCCTCGCCCAGACCGACCGGCAGCACGCCAGTCGCCAGCGGGTCGAGGGTGCCGCCGTGGCCGACGCGCTTCTGGCCGGCCAGGCGCCGCACCTGCGCCACCACGTCGTGCGAGGTCATGCCCGGCGCTTTGTCGATGTTGAGAAAGCCGTGGTGCATCTAGCCCTCTGCCAGCCCGACCGCGTGCTCGACGGCCGTGATGACCTGCGGCTCGGCCTTGCTGAGCGGCTGCATGATCGTGCAGCCGGCCGCCTGGCGGTGGCCGCCGCCGCCAAACTGCTTGGCGACCGCTGACACATCCACGCCCGGCACCGAGCGAAACGACACTTTCACCGAGCCGTCGCGGCGCTCCTTGAGTAGCACGCTGGCCCGGAAGCCGCCCAGCGCCGAAAGATAGTCGGTGACTTCGGCCGAAGCCTCGTCGTCGGCGCCGGCGGCCTGCTGCATCGCCTGGGTAACGTGCGTCCAGACGACATCGCCGCGCTGCTGCATCTGGCCCAGCGCCAGCGCCAGCAGCTTGCCGTGGGTGAACGGCGTATTGTTGTAGACATCGCGCACAATCCGCGCCAGGTCGCCGCCGGCCTCCAGCAGCTCCGCCGCCGCCCGCAGCGCCGACGGCGTCGTGTTGGAGGTGCGAAAGCTCTGGGTGTCAGTGGTGATGCCAAACAGCAGCGCCGTCGCAATCGTCGGCGTGATCGTCGCGCCCCAGGCCCGCAGCAGGCCATAGATCAGTTCGCAGGTCGAGGAGATCGTCGGGTCCACTAGATTGGCGATGCCCTCGCCGCTGTTGGTAACGTGGTGATCAATGACGATCATTGGCCGCTGGCGCAGGTAGCGCTGCTGCTCGTCCCAGATGCGGGCGATGCGCATCACATCGCCGGTGTCCACCAGGATCACGAGGTCGACGCCCGCCGGCAGCCGCCGGTCGTCGGTGTAGCTGCGGACCCGCTCGACCTCGGGGATGCCGGCGACAAACGGCGGCACCGGCGTCGGCACCAGCATGCTGACGCGCTTGCCCTGCTGCTCCAGCGCCAGCCCGAGCGCCACCACCGAGCCAATGGCGTCGCCGTCAGGGTTGACGTGGCTCATGATTAAGATATGTTGCTTATCGGCAATATTCTCGGCCAGCGGCGCGGCCGCGGCGGCAACGTTTGCGTAGATCATTGCTCCCTTATCACTTCTTTGCTAGGCCCAAGCTGGTCACTCGGGCTTATGAAGGTGGTAGACGCTGTGGCCGGCGCGCTTTTTGACCTCTTTGAGTTGCAGGTTATGGGCGCGGCCGAGATGCGGGATCAAGCGGTTGAGGCCGCTCACGACCACAAACCAGTAGTCGCCGCCGGGTCGCAGCCGCGCCAGCGGGCCGAGCAAAAAGTCGTGCTCGATGGCCTCATCACCGACTTTGGCCGGAATGTTCGAGACGATCAGATCAAACGGCTCGGGCGGCACATGCTCCAGCGCGACGCTGCCCAGCACCTCGACGTTGCTGACGCCGTTGAGCGCGGCGTTGCTGCGGCTGTAGCGCACCGCCAGCAAATCCTTGTCGACCATCACAACCTGCGCCGTGGGGTAGAGCTTGGCCAGGATGATCCCAATCGGCCCATACCCGCAGCCCAAGTCGAGGATGCGGCCGGGCGCGTTCGGCGCTAGAAAGCGCAGAAACACATCGGTGCCCTCGTCCACCTCAAACGATGAGAACAGCGTATGGGCGATGTCAAAGGTGAACATGTGGCTGCGATGGGCGTAGGTGATCTGCTTTTTGAAATACAGGTCCATGCGCGCTAGGCCTCGCGGCGAGCCGCACCGTCGGCGTCGCCATCAGCGTCGAGCTTGGTGGCCTCGTCGAACTCATCAGCCTCATCGGTCTCATCAACTTCGTCGGCGTACTGGGCGGCGTCGTCAGAGTCATCAGAACTCATCGGCCTCATCAGCGTACTGATCGGCCTCCTCGTCGGCCGACGACTTAAAGCGCGGCGGGTTGGCGATGCGATCATCCTCGATGGTTCGCAGCACGTCGGTGATCCGCAGCGCATTGTCCAGCGAGGTGTCAAGGTGCAGCACCAGCTGCGGCACGACGCGCAGCTGCACCTCCTCGCCCAGGCGGTGGCGCAGAAAGCCTTTGGCCCGCTCCAAGATTTGCAGCGTCGCCTTGCGCTCGGCGGCGTCGCCCATGATCGCCACCTGGACATTGGCGCGCTGAAGGTCGGGCGTCATCGTTACGCCGGTGATCGTCACAAAGCCCAACCGCGGGTCCTTCATCTCGGTCAGAATAATCTCGCCCAGCACACGCTGGACCTCGTCGCCGACCTGCTCGGTTCGTCTGCTCATCGATATTTCTGCCTTACTTTATTAGCGGCCGAAACACAAAGGGCGCAGAGCGGCGTGCGCCCTGCGTCCCTTGCTAACCGGCGCAAGCGCCGCCATTAGACGGTGCGTTCGACTTTTTCTTTGTGGTAGAACTCCATCGTGTCGCTGGCCTGGACATCGTTGAAGTCGGCGACCATCAGACCGCACTCGTAGCCGGTCTGGACCTCGCGGACATCGTCCTTGAAGCGCTTGAGCGAGGCGATGCGGCCGTCGTGGACCACCACGCCCGAGCGCAGCACGCGCACCTGCGAGTTGCGGATCGCGCGGCCATCGGTGACGTAGAGGCCGGCGACCACGTCGCGGGTTGGGAGGCGGAAGGTGTTGCGGACCTCAGCGAAGCCATCCACAACCTCTTTTTCAATCGGCGCCAGCATGCCGACCATCGCCTTTTCGAGGTCCTCTAGCAGCTGATAGATGATCGAGTAGAAGCGAATCTCGATGCCGTTCTGGTCAGCCAGGCGCCGCGCGGCCGGGTCGGGGCGGGCATTGAAGCCGATGATAATGGCGCCGGAGGCCGTCGCCAAGCTCACATCGGACTCCGAGATCGCGCCGGTGCCGGCGTGGATCATCTTGGTCTGGACCTCGGTGTGCTTGGTGTTGACCTGCTTCAGGCCATGCTCCAGCGCCCCGATCGAGCCTTGCACATCGGCCTTGAGCACGATGTTAAGGTCGCGGACCTGGCCGGCCTGGATGCGCGCAAACAGATCTTCGAGGTTCAGCGCCTTCATCTGCGACGACATCGTCTCCATCTGGCGCTGGCGCTGGCGCTGGCTGGCGACCTCGCGTGCGACGGTGACATCATCGAGCACCTGGAGAATATCGCCGGCTCGCGGCACCTCGCTGAGGCCCACGATCTCGACCGGCATGGACGGGTCGGCGTGGCGCAGCCGCTTGCCGGCATCGCTCGACATGCTCCGCACCTTGCCATACGCTGCGCCGACGACGACGACATCATCGACCCGCAGCGTGCCGTTCTGGACCAGCACCGTGGCCAGCACGCCGCGGCTCTTGTCGAGGTTCGACTCGATCACCGTGCCGATGGCCGGCTTGTTGGGATTGGCCTTCAAATCCTCAACGTCGGCGACCAGCAGGATGATCTCCAGCAGGCCCTCGATGTTGAGCTTCTGGCGCGCCGAGACCTCGACCGACGGCACATCGCCGCCGTACTGCTCAACTAGGACATCGGCCTGGGCCAGCTCCTGGCGCACGCGGTCGGGGTTGGCGCCGGCGGTGTCGATCTTATTGATCGCGACGATCATCGGCACCTTCGCGGCCTTGACGTGGGCGATGGCCTCTTTGGTTTGGGGCATCACGCCGTCATCGGCGGCCACGACCAGCACCACAATATCGGTGACCTGGGCGCCGCGGGCGCGCATGGCGGTGAACGCCTCGTGGCCCGGCGTGTCCAAGAACGTAATCTTGCGGTTATGGACCTCGATCTGATAGGCGCCGATGTGCTGCGTAATGCCGCCGGCCTCGCCCTCAGCCACGCGCGTCGAGCGAATCGCATCGAGGAGCTTGGTTTTGCCGTGGTCGACGTGGCCCATGATCGTCACGACCGGCGGGCGGGCGCGCATATCGCCGGGCGCCTCCTCGCTGAGAGCCTCGTCGATATTATCAATCAGGCCGGCCATCTGCTCGGGCACACTCTCGGTCGTCTCGATGCCGAACTCGGCCGCCATCAGCGCCGCCGTCTCATAGTCGAGCTGCTGATTGATCGTGGCCATCATGCCATTTTTCATCAGCTCTTTGAGAATATCCGACGCGCCCACGCCGAGCGCCTCGGACAGCTCGCGGATTGTCAGGCTGGAGCGCAGCTCGACGGGGCCGCGGGGTCGCACGGGGGCCTGGCGCTGGACGGGGCCACCGCCACGGTTGGGGCCGCCGCGCATGCCGCCCTGGGCGGGACGATTGCCGCCGGGCCGGTTGCCGCCGGGCCGGTTGCCGCCGGGCCGACCGCCGAAGCCGCCGGGTCGCTGCCCGCCGCTCTGGCCGCCGGGGCGCTGACCGCCGCCACCCTGACCGCCGGGCCGATTACCGCCGCCGAAGCCACCGGGGCGGTTGCCGCCGGGGGCACCGCCGGCCGTGCCGCCGGGCCGCGGCGTGCTGCCGCCGCCGCTGTTGGAGCCGCCGCCGAAGCCGCCGGGCCGCTGCTGGCCGCCGCCGCCGAAGCCGCCGCTGTTGCCGCCGCTTGGGCCGCTCGGGCCATTGCTTGGCGGCGTGTTAGCCGGCGGGCCGTTGCCGGCATTGTTGTTCGGGCCGCTGGGCGGCGTATTGTTATTTGGGCCGCTGGGGCGCTGGCCGCCGCCGAAGCCGCCGCTGGGGCCATTGTTGCCGCTCGGGCCGTTGGGCCGCTGGCCGCCGCCGAAACCGCCGCCGTTCGGGCGCGGCTGGGGCGCGGGGTTGGGACGCCGTGCCGGCCCTGGCGTCGCTGGCGGCACAACTCGTGAGTTGGTATTTTCATCATCCCCGGCGGGGTCGCGTTGTTTTAGGGGCACACCCATGCCACACTCCTTTAGTTGATCAGACGTGAGAAGATGAGCTTCTCACGCGCTGCGATCCGTGATCGCGGTTAGTCGGTTGGTGCGGCGTGACCGTCGCCGGCCGCGTCGCTGGGCAGTGTGAGATGGTAGGCCTGCAGCGTCGCGCCGTCGGCCGGGTCGAGCTGCGTCACATGCAGCGCCCGCTCGACGGCTTTGCGCTTGAGCGCCGTGGCCCAGCAGGTGCGCTCCTGACAGATATAGGCGCCCCGCCCAGCCTGCTTGCCCGTTGGGTCAATCGCTACGCGCCCGCTCGGGAGCCGCACCAGCCGCACCAGGCCACGCTTGGCGTTGACGCTGCGGCAGGCAATGCACATGCGCTGCGGAATATGTTTGACCCGCGCTGGTTGTTTGGCCATGAGCGCTCCGCGCCACCTCACACGTTATGTACAATTGTCTTGTATAGTAGCACAATTTTGTCCATCAGCTAGCCGCTACTCGTCCAGCATATAGCTGGCCACCATGCGGCCGTTGTGGTAGACGTTGAGTTTGCTGGGCGTCGCCCGCAGCTCCACCGCGGAGCCGATCAGCTCGGCCGGCAGCGGGCCAAATGGCAGGTCGTTGAACTCAATCAGCCCAAACTCGTTGACGGTCCGCGACTCGACGGTGGCCGACTGCATCGCGGTGGCCTGCGCTAGCGCATCGGCCTCGACCGCCGAGCGGGCCTCGCCCATCGCGCGCTCCTCATTCAGCAGGTCCGAGGCGCTCTTAATGTCGATGCGCCAGCCGGTCAGCTTGGCGGCCAGCCGCACGTTCTGGCCCTCTTTGCCAATCGCCAGCGACTGCTGCTTGTCGGGGACGATCACGGTGCAGGTCTGGTCGTCGTGGAGCTGCACCTCGACGGCGGTGGCCGGCGACAGAGCGTTGGCGATAAAAGTCCGCGGGTTCGAGGACCACTGCACCACGTCGATTTTTTCGTTGTTCAGCTCGTTGACGATGTTTTGGATGCGCGTGCCACGCATGCCCACGCACGAGCCGACGGGATCGACGCCTTCCTGGCGGGCGTGGACCGCAACTTTGGTCCGCACGCCGGCCTCGCGGGCAATTGCCTTGATCTCGACGGCGCCGTTGTAGATCTCTGGCACCTCCATCTCAAACAGCCGGGTGATCAGCTCGGGCCGCGAGCGCGAGACAATCAGCCGGGGGCCACGGTCCTCGCGCTTGATCTCGGCCAGATAGACTTTGAAGGGCGTGTTAGGATGGTAGCGGTCGCTCGGGCTTTGCTCTTTCGGCGGCATCACCGCCTCGGCGCGGCCCAGCTCCATGATGACGTTGCCCTTGACATGGCGCTGCACCCGCGCGGTGACGATCTCACCCTCGCGGTCGAGATATTCGCCGTACACCTGGTCGCGCTCAACCTCTTTAATGCGCTGCAGCACGACCTGCTTGGCGGTCTGGGCGGCGATGCGGCCAAAGTCACGCGGCGTCAACTCGACCAGCACGGTCTCGCCTAGCTCGACGTTGGCGCGGATGCGGCGGGCGTCGGCGATGTCGATCTCCAGGCGGTCATCGAGCACATCGTCGACCACCTGCTTTTCGGCGTAGACGTGGGCGTCGCCGGTCGTCGGGTCAAGGACCACCGAAACTTCGACGGGGGGCGGGTTGTTGCCCAGATAACGTTTATACGCCGTTTTAAGGGCGTCCTCAATGACTGACTGCACCGCCTCGCGCGGAATGCCGCGCTCGGCGGCAATCTGTGAAATCGCAGCGTAAAAATCGCTTTTCATGGTCTCCCCGGAGTTTCGTTAAGCCCTGACAAAGCAGAAAAGTGGGGCTGGCCCACTTTTCCGCACGTCATATTCGCTGCCGCAAGTATACCACCCGGCCCTAGCCCTGACAACCTAACTCAGCGCTCAAGCCAGCCCATCGCCTGCCACTCGGTGCGGCGGGCCATGCACCACAGCGCCCAGCGCGGCCGGCGGCGCAGCAGGCGACGCTCCAGCCAGCGCCAGCGCCGCAGCCCCAGCGCGCGACCCAGCGCCGCCCCGGCGGCCGCCGCGCTAAACCGCAGGTAGTCGGCGACCCACTGGCCGGCCGCGCGCCAGCCGAGCACCTGCAGCGCCGTCGCAATAATCGGCCGATAGACGCGCAGCGTGTGGTTGACGATCCGGCCGTAGTCGCCCCAGCGCATCTGGTCCTTGAAAAAGCGCACCGCCACCTCGGCGCCTAGCTCGTTGAGCACCCGCGCAAACACATTCTGCAGCCGGTTGACATCGTGCGGGCCGCGCCAGGGCTGCATAAAGCGGCTAAATACCCAGTTCAGCGCGACATTGCTTTGATAGGCGCTGATATGCTGGAGGTCGCCCGGCGCCAGCAGATTTTGGGTGAGCGCCACATCCAAGAGGCTGGTGGTGCGATCCAGGTTGCGGACGTGCGAGCCGAAGCCGCAAAACGTCAGCGGCGACTGCTGGGCGCCGGCGTCGCCGACCGCGAGCACGCCCAGCAGCGGCGGCGCGGTGGCGCGGCGCTGGGTGTGGCGGGCCGGGATAAAGCCGTACACCGGCTTCAGGTGCTCGAAGTCGGGTCCCGGTCGCTTATACGTCGGCAGCAGCGCGAAATAGTCCTCGAATAAGTCCAGCAGGCTGTGCGGCTGGGCCGAGACCAGGCGGCGGCGCGGGTGAACCAGATCGTAGTAAAACACATACACCGTCAGCTCATCATCGCGGCCGCCAAAGCCCTCCCAGATCAGCTGCCGGCCCCGCTGCGCCCCGCTCACCGAGACCAAAATATCGCCGACTGCCGGATTGTGCTGCTGCGGACCGGCGCCTGGCTCCAGGCCGCGCACCACCGTGCCGACCGTCGGGCAGACGCCGGCGAAGGGCGCGCCGTGGTAGCGCACGAGCGCCAGCGGCGACGCCGCGCCCATGCCGTCGAGCACGAGGCGGGCGCTGTAGCAGTGGGCGACGCCGGCGCGGTCGCGCACCGTCACGGCCACGCCCGTCTCGGAGGCGACGACCCCCTCAAAGCTGTGCCAGTCGCAGAGCACGCCGCCGGCCGCTGTGAGCTTGGCGCGCACGCGGCGCAGCAGCTCGGCAGCGTCCAGGCCGACGTTGAGCACGCCGGGCAGGTGCAGCTCGGCGGCGGCCACGCCGGTCCCGGTGGCGTCAAAGCGCACCACGCCGTCGCTGTAGCGCCGCATCACCACGGCGTCCAGCTCGTCGGGCCGCAGCAGGTCGAGCACGACCAGCGCCTGTAGCTCGTCGTCGGCAATATTCCACTCGCGGTGCGCACAGCCGATCTCGCCGCGGTCAAAGACCAGCACGCGGTAGCCGTAGCGCTGCGCCATGACCGCGGCGTGCAGCAAGCCCAGCCCGCCGCCAGCGTAGATCAGATCAACGTCCAGCTCGGTCGGCGGCAGCGCAGCCGCGGTGCGATGCAGCGCGGCGTCGGCAGCGCCGCGCTCGGTGGCCTGCCAGCGCCGGTCCAGCGCGGCGACGGCCGCCAGGCTGTCCAGCGCGCCCATCGCCCGGAACGCCGCGACGGTCAGCGGATAGCGCGGCGCCAGCTGCGCGGCCAGCGCCGCAGGGTCGGCGGCAAGCCCCGTCGGCGCCGGGCGGACCACGGTGGGCGCGGCGTCGCTCATTGGCCCAGCCCGGCTAGCTCGGCCGGCGTCAGGTCGACCGGCGCCAGGTCGCCGCAGATCAGCTTTTCGGCGATCCGCGCCGTCGAGAGCACGCCCGGCAGCCCAGCGCCTGGGTGCGTCCCCGCGCCAACAAAGTACAGATTTTTCAGCTCCTCGGACTGGTTGTGCGGCCGGAAATACGCCGACTGCCGCAGGATCGGCTCGACCGAGAACGCGCTGCCCAAGTACGAGTTGAGCGTGTCGTGGAAGTGCTGCGGCGTGATCATGTGCTCGGTGACAATATGTTTGCTGAGATTCGGCAGATACTTTTGCTCCAAAAACTGCATGATCCGGTCGCGGTAGGGCCGCGCAGCCTGCCGCCAGTCGGTGCCGGAGCCGAGGTGCGGCACCGGCGCCAGCACATAGAAGTTCTCGCAGCCGGCCGGCGCCAGCGAGGGGTCGGTCAGCGTCGGCACATGGAGATACAGCGAAAAATCGTCGGCCACGCGCTTGGTGGTAAAAATATCCTTCAGCAGCGGCCCGTAGCGCGGCCCCAGAATAATGTCGTGGTGCGCCAGCTGCGGGCCGTCGGTGCCGCGATACTGCCGGTCAGTGCCGAAGTAGATCACGACCAGCGACATCGAATAGCGCATCGTCGCCAGGCGATAGTCGGTGTACTTATGCCGGACCGCCGCCGGCAGCAGCTTGTTGTAGGCGTAGGCCACCTCGCCGTTGCAGACCACGGTGTCCGCCGCCAGCACCGTGCCGTCCTGGAGTCGCACGCCGGTCGCCGTGCCATTCTTAGTGGTGATCTCGGCGACCTCGGTGTTGAGCCGCAGCTCGCCGCCCAGCTCCTCGAACAGCCGCACCAGGCCCTGCACAATCGCGCCGGTGCCGCCTTTCGCAAACCACACGCCCCACTTTTTCTCCAAATAGTGGATCAGCGTGTAGATGCTGGTGGTCTGAAACGGGTTGCCGCCGACCAGCAGCGGATGAAACGACAGCACCTGCCGCAGCTTTTCGTGCTTGACAAACTGGCTCACAAAGCCGTAGACCGTGCGGTAGGACTCGAGCTTCAGCATGTCGGGGATGATTTTGATCATGTCCCAGGGTGTGTTGAACGGCACGTCGCCGAGCTGCCCAAAGCCGACATCAAAAATCCGCTCCGAGCGCTGCACAAACTCGCGGTAGCCGGCCACGTCGGCAGGGCTGAGCGCGCTGATCTGCGCGACCATCTGCTCGGTGTCGCCGGTATAGTTGAAGTGGCTGCCGTCGGCAAAAAAAATCCGGTAGAACGGGTCGACCGGCAGCATCTCGATATAGTCTGCGGGGTTGCGGCCGGCCGCCTCGAACAGCTCGTTGATCAGCCACGGCGCGGTGATGACCGTCGGGCCGCCGTCGAATTTAAAGCCGTCCTGCTCGTAGACATACGCGCGGCCGCCTGGCTTGTCGCGCTTTTCCAGCAGCAGCACCTGATGGCCGCGCCGCTGGAGGCGAATCGCCGTCGCCAGTCCGCCAAACCCCGATCCGATCACAACTGTGCGCATTGCGCGGTGCTCCTTCTTCGTTCGCTCTGGGTATCATTATACGAGGATACGAGTTGCTGATCGGCCCGCTTGGGAATCGATCACTTGACAAATGAACTGTAGTCATGTATATTTGACCCGTGGTCATTTAGGAGCAATAGCAATAATGCTAGGACGGAAGCGGGCCACGCGGCCCGATCTCAAGGACGAGCGCCGCCAGGCGCTGCTGGACGCAGCCTGGGCGCTGTTTCAGGCCACGAGCTACAGCGCACTGACAATGGCCGACGTGGCCGAGCGCACCGGGCTGGCCAAAGGGACGACCTACCTGTACTTTGGGACCAAAGAGGCGCTGATGCTGGCGGTCCTGGAGCAGCAACTGCTCGCCTGGTTTGCAGCGATCAACGCTGATCTCGCGGCGCTCGGGCCGAGCACAGCCGCCGCAGTCGCGCAGACGGTCGCCGCGTCGCTCGAAACACAGCCGGCCTTCCGGCGGCTGCTGGCGATCCTGCACACGCTGCTGGAGCACAACATCGACCACGACACCGCGCTGCGCTTCAAGCGCATGCTGCTGGAGCACACCCTAATCACCGGCGCCAGCTTTGAGCGCGCGCTCGCGTTTTTGACCGCCGGCCAGGGCGCGCAGCTGCTGATCCGCATCCACGCGCTGGCGATTGGCCTCCAGCACGTCGCCGACCCGGCGCCAGTCGTGCGCGCGGTGCTGGCCGCCAACGATCTGCAGGTTTTCGACATTCAGTTCAGCGACGAGTTTGAACCAACGTTACGCGCCCTGCTTCTAGGGCTACACAGCGAGGCACAGCCATGACCCACGACATTCGCGGCACCACAGCGCTCGTCACTGGCGCTTCCAGCGGACTCGGCGTTGATTTTGCCCGGCAGCTCGCCGCCCGCGGTGCCAACCTGATCCTCGTCGCCCGCCGCGCCGAGCTCCTCCAGGCCGTCCAGGCAGAGATCACAGCCAAATACGGCGTCACGGTGGACACGATCACGCTGGACCTGGTGGACCGCGCCGCGCCCGAGCAGCTCTACGCCGCGGTCAAGGCGCTGGGCAAGCAGGTTGATATTCTGGTCAACAATGCCGGCCTGGGGCTGTACGGCGAGTTCCTCGACATTCCCTGGGAGCGCGAGCGCAACATGCTGCGATCGACATGATCACGCTGACCCACCTGACCAAGCTGTTTGTCAAAGATATGGTCGCCCGCAACCGCGGCCACATTCTTCAGATCGCCTCGATTGGCGGCTACCAGCCGTCGCCCCTCTACGCCAGCTACTCGGCCGCCAAAAGCTACGTCCTGAACTTTGGCGAGGCGCTGAACTACGAGCTGCGCAAAACCAATGTCCGCTGCACCGTGCTGTCGCCCGGCATCACCAAGACGGAATTTTTGCAGGTGTCGGGGCAGCAGCCGACGCTGTATCAGCGCCTGACCATGATGACCAGCGCCGACGTGGCGCGGATCGGCATCGAGAGCATGCTGAAGGGCAAATCCAGCGTGGTGCCAGGCTGGCTCAATGCCGCCACCGTCTGGTCCAACCGGCTGATGCCACGGCGGATGTCGGCCGCCATCGGCTACCGGCTGATGAAGTCGAACTAGCGCTAGCCACGCACATAGACGGCCCGGCGGAGCTTGCTCTGTCGGGCTGCGGCGTGTCACTCGGCTGCGGCGCCGGCGCGCTGGTGTATAATGCCCGCCGTTATGCCTGATACAAACTTCCCCCCATCCGAAGAAGTCGCCGGCCTCGTGCGCGCCGGTCGCGCCGCCGTGCGGGTCGGCGACTACACCGCCGCGCTGGTCGCGTTTGAGCAGGCGGTCGCCCGCGACCCTGAGAGCCGCGAGGCGCTGGACGGCGTCACCGACGCGCGCCGGCGCCTGACCATGCTGGCGCCGACGCCCACCACGGACGCGGCCGAGTTCTGCTACCGCCACCCCGACACCGAGACCGGCCTGCACTGCGTCCAGTGCAACCGCCCGATCTGCGCGCGCTGCTCATCGCCAGCCGCTGTCGGCCAGCTCTGCCCCGAGTGCCGCAAAGGCCGCCGCTCGGTCAACTACCAGGTCGGCACTGCCAGCAGCGCCAAAGCCTTCGCCGCCGCGCTGTTGACCGGCGCCGCCGGCTGCTACATCGCCAGCTTCATCCCCTTTTTTTTCCTGTTCTTTCTCGGGCCAAGCCTGGGCGAGATCGTGCTGCGCGTCGTGGACTGGGCCACCCGCAGCAAGCGTGGCCGCACGATTCAATTGGTGGTCACGGCCGGGATTCTGGCGGGCGCCGGCTTGCTGCTCGCGCTCAGCCAGCTGCACGTGATCCGCTTCAACGTCTTTTCAATCAACGTCCTGATATTTTTGGTTCTGAGCATCGCCACGGCTGCGGCACGGCTGCGCTAGAAACCGAAGGAGCACCCCATGAACTCGATTAACTATCTTCGCCTCGTCAGCGTGGCGGCCCTGATGATCGTCGGCCTCGTCGGCTGCGCCGGTAGCAGCGACCCGCCCGCGCTCGGCACCCCCGCCCCTAGCATCACAGCGCCTGGCGCCGGCACGGCCGCGCCCAGCCAGGCAACGCCCCGCGTCTACCCAGGTCCGACCATGTCGCCACAGCCCTACCCGCGGCCGACCGCCGCCAAGCCGGTGCCGACGCCCTACCCGGCCAAGTAGCGCGCCGATCAGCGTCGCGCCGCGGCACGGTTTAGCGCGGCCCAATGCGGTAAAGTTGCCCTCAGCCCACCCGTGCTATAATGCCCCGCATGACATTTGGCGCACATATTTCCGTCGCGGGCGGGCTGCACAACGTGTTCAGCCGTGGGGCCGCCGTCGGCTGCGAGGTCGTGCAGCTGTTCACCAAAAGCGAGCGACAGTGGCAGGCCAAGCCGCTCACCGCCGACCTCCTGGTGGCCTGGCAGACCGCCGCCGCCGCGTCCACAATTCGCCCGCTGCTGGTCCACAACTCCTACCTGATCAACCTGGCCAGCCCCAACGATGAGCTGTGGCTCAAATCCATCGCCGCGTTTGGCCACGAGCTAGAGCGCTGCCAAGCTGCTCGGCATTCCCTACCTCGTCACCCACCCCGGCGCCCACACCGGCTCGGGCGCTGAGGCCGGCATTGCGCGCGTGGCCACCGCGCTCAACGAGCTATTCGCCGAGGGCGTCGGCGGCGATGTGCGGGTGCTGCTGGAGACCACCGCGGCGCAGGGCACCTGCCTCGGCGGCACCTTCGAGGAGCTGAATGCGCTGCTGGGCCTCGTGCGCTACCCCGAGCGCGTCGGCATCTGCGTGGACACCTGCCACCTCTTCGCCGCCGGCTACGATCTGCGCACCCCCGAGGCCTACGCCGCCACCTTTGACGGGCTGATCAGCGCCGTGGGCCTGCCGCAGATACGGGCCTTTCACCTCAACGATAGCCAGGGCGGGCTCGGCAGCCACCTCGACCGCCACGCCGAGCTGGGCGCGGGCCAGATTGGCACTGCGGGCTTTGGGCTGCTGGTCAATGACCCGCGCTTTCTCGCGCTGCCGATGGTGCTGGAGACGCCCAAAACCGACGACGGCGCCGCCGACCGCCGCAACCTTGCGCTGCTCCGCGAGCTGCGCCTGACGACCGCACAGGAGATTTGATGAAACCGCGACAGATTCGCTGGCTGGTCGCCGCCGCCAGTGGCGCCGCTCTAGCCTGGATCGCCATCCGCCGCCGCCAGGAGATTATGCAGGCCCTGCCCACGTCGGTGCAGGACACGATTCAGGAGCGGATTGTGCTACCGTTTAGCAGCTTGGGCGCTGAGCAGGCCGCGATCGGCCAGGAGACGCCCAGCGATGCGATGACCCGCAAGGTCGGCACCAACCGCCGCATCAGCGTGCATGGCAAGCTCTATGGCCCGCTCGACAGCGAACTGGTTGGCCTGCAGGTCGAGGTGCTGGAGCGCGACGGGCAGCTAGTTGTTTCGCACGATGGCCAGGAGGTTGGCAGCTTCGCCCTGGAAAGCTAGCGGCTAGCCGTCGTGGCGGTTGAGCCAGTCGAGGCCACCGTCGCACTGCTCGGCAGGCACGGCGGGCGCTGGCGGCACGGCAGCTGCGGCGCCCGCCGCGGTATCCGCCCAGGCTGGCTGCGAGACGCGGCCTTTGCTCTCCAGCAGCACCTCGCCGGTCGCATCCACAATCGTAATAAACGTGTCTACAATATCGGCCTGCCACTGCTCATCGCGGCCGCGGTGCAGAATGTCGACCGCCGACGCGATCGGCATCGCTTTGCGGTAGGCCCGGTCCGAGGTCATCGCATCGAAGCCATCGGCGACCGAGATGATCCGGGCCTCCAGCGGGATCGTCTCACCGTGCAGGCCGTTGGGATAGCCCTTGCCATCAAAGCGCTCGTGGTGCGCCTCAATGATTGGCCCGATCGGCCCCAGCGCCCGCACCGCCGCCACAATGCGCGCCCCGACCGCCGGGTGCTGCTCCATGAAGGCCCGCTCCTCGGGGGTCAGCGGGCCGGGCTTGCGCAGGATCGAGTCGGGCTGGCCGATCTTGCCAATGTCGTGCAGCAGCGCGCCGTAGCGTACCCGGTCGATCCACTCGGGCGACGAGTCCATGCGCTCGGCGATCAGCACCGCATACTTGGTAACCTGCTCGGAGTGGCCACGGGTGTAGGGGTCGCGGGCATCAATCGCCGCCGCCAGCGAGCCAATCGTCTCGACATTCAGCCGCTTGAGCGCGCCATACAGCCGACTGTTCTCCAGCGCCACCGCCACCTGCGCGGTGTAGACCTCCAGGAGCTGAATATCGCCCTCGCTCAAGCGCCCCTCGTCGCCCTCCCAGTTCAGCTGTAGCACCCCCACCGGCCGATCCTGCACGCGCAGCAGCTGGACCACCTGGTTGGTCGTCGAGACCTCATCGATCAGCTCGGCGTGCGCTTTGAGCAGCCGATCCTCATTGGCGGTGCTCGGCACGGCCACCGAGCGGCCGCTGACAATCGTGGCGGCCATGCCATGCTGGCCCAGCAGCATCAGTCGGCGGTCGTCGCTATCGTGGAGCGACAGCGATACGCCGCTGGGCTTGAAGCGCGTCCACAGCTGGTGCATAAACTCGCGGACCTGCGCGTCGGCATCCAGCGTACTGGAGATCGTGCGGCTCAGCTGTAGGAGCGACACCATCTCGGTCAGGCGCTCGGTCTCCTGGCGTAGCCGTCGGGCCTCGCGGACCTGCAGGCAGTTCTGCACGGTGCGCTCCAGCTCATCGGAGTCGAGCGGCTTGGTGAGATAGTCGAAAGCGCCCAGCTTCAGCGCGCGCTTGACGGTATCAATCGAGCCAAAAGCCGTGATCATGATCGTATCGGTGTCGGGGTACAGCTCCTGAATCTGCCGAATCAGCGCCAGGCCGTTCATCTGGGGCATATTCAGGTCGGTGAGCACAATGTCATAGGAGCGCTGCGACAGCCGCTCCAGGGCCTGGAGACCGTTTTCAACCGCGTCTACCATGTAGCGACAGGCCCGCAGCAGCCGCACGCAAACCGTGCGGACCAACGTATCATCTTCGACCACCAGCAGATAGGGCGAGGACGAGGTATAGCTCAATGGCAGCTGCATAGATTCCTCTGGGCCAGCGCTTGGCAGGGCGACCCGGCGGCGCTTATAGGATCACGGACGGTGGCTCGGCGGCGACGATGGCGGTCTCGATGGTGCCGCCGCAGTGCTGCGCCAGCAGCGCGGCCGACTGCGCGACCGCAGCGGTCGGCGGCTGGCCATCGAAGGCAAAGATAACAAAGAGCAGCGCGGTGACGCCCGGCACAACCTGGGTGCGCACTGAGTCGGCGGTGGGGCAGCCAAAGATGGCATCGCCGGCCGGGCCATCGGCCAGCACCAGGCGGCGGCCGGCGTCGACCGGCGGCTTGCCAATCGGCGTGTAGTGCTCGCCTGGCTGGGCCTGTCGGGCCACCACATCACCGCTGATCGCTGCGAGATTGTAGCAGCCGAGCGGCCAGCCGCTGGTCAGCGAGACCAGCGTATTGGCGTCCACGGCGGTGTTGATGCGCGGCAGCGGCTTGTCCGCCAGCACCCGCCGCAGCAGCGCCTCGTTGGCCGGGCGATAGTGCGTCGGGTCGTCGCCGAGGGCGCGGTAGGCCGCGCGGGTCGCGGCAATCGTGGGCCGCGCGGCCGCCGCCTGACCCTGCCAGGTCGCACGCAGCTCGGCGGCGGTGGCATCGAGCGCCGCCGCCAGCGCGGGATCGTGCGCCGTCACCGTGCAGCCGACGGCGCTGACCAGCCCCAGCCACAGGCCGGGCAGCTGCGCCGCCAGCGCCGGATCGCAGCGCACCGTGATCACGCGGCGTCCTCGGGGAGCAGGCCCATGCCGGCCAGCACCTCGCGGGCGGCCGGCGCCAGCGCGGCCGGCACCAGCAGCGGCACCTCGGCCCACATGCCGCTAGCCATGCCATACATCGCGCCCGCCGGGTTACGCCGCAGCATCGCCGGAATACCGGCGTCGCGCAGGCTTTCCAGCGCCATCTCAGCGACCAGCGGGCCATAAATCGTCGCGACCACGACCGGCGTGGTGTCGCCGCCGGCGGCCGTGCTGGCCGCGCTGGGAGCCGCCGGGCTGGCGGCCTGCCACGGGAGCGCTGTATCCATGGGTACTCCTGATTAGTGGTAGTATGCCCAACCGCCCCGATTTTCGCAAGGCATGGGCTTAAGTAGCAAGGGCGGGCCAGGTGCAACCCGGCCCGCCCGCGCCGGCAGCGGCGCTAGACCGTCGCGGTCGAGGAGGGCTTGCGGCGCAGCATCCGGCGCCAGTCCTGGCCCCAGCCGTTCTCCCACACGACCAGCAGCTGGGCCGCGTTGAAGATCGACGAGTAGGTGCCGGAAACCAGGCCAATCGTCAGGATCAGGATAAAGTTGCGGATGCTCACGCCGCCAAACATCACCAGCGCCAGCAGCGTCAGCAGTGCGGTCAGCTGGGTGTTGATGGAGCGCGCCAGCGTCTGCACAATCGAGATATTGACGACCTCATCAAAAGGCTGGCCCGAGCGGCGGTGCAGCAAATTCTCGCGCACGCGGTCAAACACCACGATCGTATCATGGACTGAGAACGAGATCACCGTGAGGAGCGCGGTCAGAAACAGCGCGTCAACCTCCAGGCCGATCACCTGGCCGAGGATCGAGGCAAAGCCCAGCACCAGCAGCACGTCGTGGAGCATGGCCAGCAGCGCGGCCACGCCGAAGCGCACCGGATGCGGCGCCTTGCGAAACGCAATCGTCAGATAGATCAGGATGGCGACCGAGGCCGCCAGCACCGCCAGGATAGCCTGGTTGCGTGACTCGGAGGACACTGTGGCGCCCACCGTATCAATGCTGACCACCGACGCGCCGGGGTAGGCCGCCTGGAGGGCCTGGGCCACCGCGTTCTTCTGCGAGCTATCCACCGACGGGTCGGGGATCACCTGCGTGCGCACGCTGGCAAAGACGCGCTGCTGGCTGTCGGGCGGGCTGACCTGCACGCTGACGCCGCCCTCAAACTTGCCAGCGTCAAACACCTTGTGGATCGCATCCGACGATATGTTGGCAGTCTGATTCGGGACCAGCAGCTCCCAGGCGGTGCCGCCGGCAAAATCAATGCCGGTCCGCAGGCCAAACACCAAGAGCGAGATCAGGCCAGGGATGATCAGCAGCAGCGAGATGCCAAAGAAAACGTAGCGCTTGTTGACAATATTGATGCTCATTTACACCTCCGCCGATGACTGATTAAGCTGCGGCGCCGAGAGATCGCCAACGGCATACAGCGCCGGGTTGCGGAAGCGACCCGAGGCCACGATCATCCGCAGGAACGTGCGCGTGATGACCACCGCCGTAAACAGGCTGACGATAATGCCGAGCGCCAGCGTGATCGCAAAGCCCTTGATAATCGACACGCCGAAGCTGGAGCCGAACCAGTACAGGATCAAGCTGGTGATCAGCGTCGAAGCGTTCGAGTCACGGATCGAGGGCCAGGCCTCGTCGAAGCCGCGCTCGACGGCGGTGGCCAGCGGCAGGCCGCGGCGCAGCTCCTCTTTCAAGCGCGAGAAGATCAGCACGTTGGCATCGACGGCGAGACCGATGGATAAGATGAAGCCTGCGATGCCGGCCAGCGTCAGCGTGATCGGCACAAAGCGATACAGCGCAAACGAGATCGCCGTGTAGATCATCAGCGCCAAGTCAGCGACCAGGCCGGGGAGCCGGTAGTACGCGAGCATGAACAGCGCAACGGCCAGCAGGCCAATCACGCCGGCGATCTGCGAGCTGCGGATCGAGGCGTCGCCCAGCGTCGCGCTGACGCTGCGGCTGGACTGGACCTCGAACGGCACCGGCAGCGAGCCGTACTTCAGCACATTGAAGATCGCATCGCGGTCAGCAATCGAGCCAGTTGAAATTTGACCCTCGCCCGGCAGCGTATCCTGGATCGTCGCCACCGACTGGACCTGGTTGTCCAGGATAATCGCCATCGGCTTGCCGATGCTGCGGGCGCTGAACGTTTGCAGCCCACTGGCCGCCGGCTCGACGAACTTGAAGGCCACAAACGGCTGGCCGGTGGTATTGACGCCCACCTGCACCGAGTTGAGGTCCAGGAACTGACCATCGGCGATCACCGGCAGCACGGGGCCGGTGGTCAGCGTTGAGGTCACAACCGCCGTCTGTGACAGCGCTGCGGTGCCAGTGAGTCCGGCGGTGGCGCTGGCTGGCTGGCGGATGATCGGGTTGGGGCTGCCCGACGTGCGCACAGTCTGGCCCTCGCGAATTTGCTCCGTACCGGGATCGACAAACTCCAGCTTGCCGGTTGAGCGGATCGTTTGGAGCGCCTGCGCCGGGTCGGTGACATCGGGCAGCTCGACAATAATGCGGTTATTGCCCGAGGTCTGGACGGTGGCCTCGGCGACGCCCAGGCCGTTGACGCGCCGCTCGATCACGCCGCGGGCTTGCGTCAGCTGCTCTAAGGTCAGGTTGGGGTCAGTCGCCTGGAGCAGCACCTGGGTGCCGCCGCGCAGATCAAGGCCCAGACGGGTGTGCACATCCCGGCCCAGCCAGGATTCGGCGCGATCATTGGCGTCGCCGGGATTGCGCCGCGGCGCAAAGTCGATCCACAGCGCCAGCGCGGTGACAAGCACCACAACGACCAGCAGGTTAATGTCTCGTGTACGCACGGTGTCGGTTTCGCCTCCTCAAACAAGCTTGCTGAATGGATGCCAGGTACCACGGCACCTTGCGCAGACTGGCAGACCATAGGGGTTAATTTGAACGCTCGAATTATAGGTTGTGGGTAGCAGGCTGTCAAAGCCACACAACCACGGCGGCCTGGGCTGCGTATAGCTAAAGGCCGCCGGATTTTCAGGGCGGTATCAGGGAGTACTGGCACACTTTCTGGTATAACACTACAGGAATACATCGAAGGATGGATGCAATGCAGCAGCTTAAAGACTGGTTAGAAGAATTGATGGCCGCTGTCGAGCAGTGGCTGCGCGGCGAACCCGAGACTGGTGCCAATTCCCGTGCCGGTCCCAGTGGCCCGCCGCCGGCGCTAGGCAGCGCCTAGCGCACCGCTGGTCCTGCTCGCCGCTAGCTGCCACGCCGCAGCACACCACCCCAAATCTGCTATGGCGCCCGCGCCTCGATCACAACTCGCTGTGGTAAAATCCTACGTATCGCTTCCCCGGCTGTTCACTCCTGCACCTCCTAACCTTTCCAGGGTACGGGCCGGGCATACCTCCAGGTTGAGAAACATGAACCAAGTTACGTTTGCCATGATGCTCGCAATGGTCGGCTGGCTCGCGTCAAGCTACGCGATTAAGCGCTCGGCGCTCGCAGCGCCCTGGCAGCGGCGGCTGATTGTCCCGCTGTGGTTTGTCTGGATGGCGCTGGGCCTCGGCGGCCCGGTCGCCAATGGCACGCTGGGGCTGCAAGAGGCGCTCGGCACCGCCGCGGCGTTCACCATCGGCATGATGTCGTATCTGTTTTTCTTCGCCCTGCGCAGCCGCAAAATTCTAACCCGACCCCGCCACACACAGCAGCGCGGAGCCTTGTCGCTCCGCGCTGCTGTTTAATGTATAATCGGCGCGACCTGAAGGAACCAACATGGCGCCAGAACTGATTACCGTGGTCGGGACCGGCAGTTGGGGCACGACGCTGGCGATCATGCTGGCGCGCGCCGGGCGGGCGGTGACGCTGCTGGCCCGCACCCCGGATGAGGCTGACACCCTCAACCGTGACCGTATGAACGCGCGCTACGTCCCCGACGTGCTGTTTCCAACTACGCTGCACGTCGTGGGCGACCCCGCGCTGGCGATTCCGCAGGCCGGCATTGTGCTGCTGGCCGTGCCATCGCAGACGATGCGCGCCAATGTTGCGGCGCTGCAGCCGCTGCTCGCGCCGCGGACCGCGCTGCTCTCGTGCGCCAAAGGCTTCGAGCACGACACGCTGCTGCGGATGAGCAGCGTCATCGCCGCCGAGCTGCCGGCCGAGCATCATGGCCAGATCGGCGTGCTGACCGGGCCAAACATTGCCCACGAGGTGGCGCTGGGCCAGCCCGCGACCAGCGTGGTGGCGACCAACGACCCCGCGGCCGCCCGGCTGGCCCAGCGCGCCCTGAGCACGCCGCTGTTCCGCGTCTACAGCAGCGACGACGTGGCCGGCGCCGAGATCGCCGGGTCGCTCAAAAATATTATTGCGCTGGGCGCTGGCATCAGCGACGGCATGCGCGCCGGCGACAATGCCAAAGCCGCGTTTATAACTCGCGGCCTGGCCGAGATCGCGCGGCTGGGCCTGGCACTCGGGGCCAACCCGCTGACGTTCGCCGGGCTGGCCGGGCTAGGTGACCTCGTGGCGACCTGCGCCTCGCCCCACAGCCGCAACCGCCGCCTGGGCGAGGCGCTCGCGCAGGGGCTGTCGCTGGAGGAGGCCAAGCTCCAGCTCGGCCAGGTGGCCGAGGGCGTGACGACCGTGCAGACCGCGCGGGCGCTCGCGGCGCAGCATAGCGTCGAGATGCCAATCACCGAGCAGCTGTACGCCGTGCTGTTCGAGCACAAAAATCCCCGCGGCGCCATCGTCGAGCTGATGCAGCGCGAGGTCAAGCACGAGCTGGGCTAGGCGCTGATCCGGCCCAGCACCCGCAGCTCGCCAGGATCGTCAGCGGCGCCGCCAACTCCAGCGGCAGGGTCAGCGTAAACGTCGTCCCCGCACCCTCGGCGCTCGTGACGCTGATGGTGCCGCCGTGGGCCGTGGCGATCCAGTGGACGATGGACAGCCCCAGGCCGGCGCCGCCCGGCTGGCTGCGCGCGGGGTCGGCGCGAAAAAAGCGGTCGAAAATGTGCGGCAGCGCCGCGGCCGGGATGCCGGCGCCGGTGTCCCTGACCGTGACGACCGCCGCGTCCGCCGCGGCCCGCAGGCCCAGGCTGACCCGCCCGCCGGCCGGCGTGTGCTGGAGGGCGTTGGCGACCAGGTTTAGCACCGCCTGCTTGATGCGGTCACGGTCGGCGATGAGGCGCACCTGCGCATCAAGCTGTAGATCGAGCGCGACGCCCTCGGCCAGCGGCTTCCACTCACGGTAGACCTCCAGCAAGAGCGTGTCCAGCTCCATCGCCGACGGCCGTAGCTCGACGCCGGCCTCGGTCTGCGCCAGCAGCAGCAGGTCGTTGACCAGCCGGGTCATCCGCGCAACCTCGCCGCGCATATCCGCGAGCAACTCCTGGAGCAGCGCCGGGTTGCTGCCGGCGCCGCGCTGGAGCACCTCCAGATTGCCGCGCATCGCCGCCAGCGGCGTCCGCAGCTCGTGCGATACGTCGGCCACAAACTGCTGCTGGGTGGCAAATACACTCTCCAGGCGGCTCAGCAGATCGTTGATCGTCGTGGTCAGCGCGGTCAGCTCGTCGGCGTGGGCGCGCACCGGCACGCGCTGATTGAGGTCGCGGGCGCCCATGATGCCTTGCGCAGTCGCGGCAATCGCCCGGATCGGCTGCAGCGCCGCCGAGGCCATGAATAGGCCGCCGCTGTAGGCCGCAATAAAGGCGATCAGGCTGCCAGCGATCAGCGCGTAGAGCAGCCCCTGCAGCGAGCGGTCGGCCTCGTACAGCGAGCGGGCGACCTGGATAAAGCCGACGATCTGGCTGCGAAAGCGCAGCGGCTGCAGGTACGACACCAGGCGCGTGCCCTGCACCTGCTCGATGACCGGCACCGTCAAGCCCTGCATGACCTGCGCGACCGCCTCGCGCGGCGGCGTCAGCTGCTGGCCGCGCAAATTGTCCGAGGTGATAATCTGGTTGGACGTGGTGATCTGGACAAACAGCGCCGCGCTGCTGATCGAGGCCAGGTCGGGGGCGTTCAGCACCGCGACCAGGCGGTCGGGCTTGAAAAACAGGTCAATCGTCTGGTTGCTGGCGTTGTAGTTTGTGACCAGCAGGTCGGCGGCGACCCGCGCCTCCTCGCGCGCGGCCTTGAGCGTGATGTTGCGAACATAGAAATAGGTCACGGCGCCAAATAGCAGCAGCGTGACCGCAAAAAAGCTGGTGTAGAACAGCGCCAGACGCACCCGCAGCGACATCTCAGCCCTTCAAAATATAGCCGGTGCCACGCAGCGTGTGGATCAGCCGCGGCTCGCCGTTGGCCTCCAGCTTGTTGCGCAGGTAGCGCACATACACCTCAATAATGTTGGACTCGCCGCCAAAGTCGTAGCCCCACACCTGGTCAAAAATCACATCGCGGGTCAGGACCTGGTTGGGATGGCGCAAAAATAAGAGCAGCAGCTCGTACTCTTTGGCGGTCAGCTCGACCACGCGGCCGTTGATCTGGACCTCGTGGGCGGCGGTGTTGAGGCGCAGCGGGCCGAGCTGGAGCACCTCCGGCTGGGCGTCGCGCTGGCGGCGGCGTAGCAGCGCACGGATGCGCGCCAGCAGCTCCTCGAAGGCGAAGGGTTTGACCAGGTAGTCATCGGCGCCGGCCTCCAGGCCGCTGACGCGGTCGGCGACGGCGTCGCGGGCGGTCAGCATCAGGATCGGCACGTCGGCGGCGGCGCGCAGGCGGCGGCAGACCTCGATGCCGTCCATCCCTGGCAGCAGCCGGTCCAGCAGCACCAGGTCGGGCAGGTGCTCGCGGGCCAGCCCCAGCGCCGTGACGCCATCGGCCGCCACGTCCACCTGGTAGCCCTCAAAAACCAGGCCGCGCCGCAGGTAGTTGGCGATCTGCGCCTCGTCCTCCACAACCAGAATACGCTCAGCCATCGGGGTGTCCTCTGCAAACCGTGATGCCGGACGGCACAAGCTGCCGTCCGGCATTATAGCAACCGCGCGGGATTATTGGCCGTCGGGCGTGCGCAGCGCCAGCGTGGCCTCAAGCTTCAGCGTCTGGCCCTGGCGCAGCACGGTCAGGCGCAGTCTGTCGCCGGCCTTGTGGCGCATCAGCACGGCGGTCAGGGTCGTCTCACGGTTCAGCGCGGCGCCGTCGATGGCGGTCACAATGTCGCCGCGCTGCAGGCCCGCCGCGGCCGCCGGGCTGTCGGCGTAGACGCGCCGCAGCAGCTCGCCGCTGGTCGGCTGGAGGCCCAGCTGCTGCGCAATGTCGGCGGTCAGCATGATGTGGTCAACGCCCAGGTAGGGCCGGTCAACCTTGCCCGACTCGATCAGCTGCGTGGTCACGTCACGAACCGTCGAGGCTGGGATGGCGAAGCCCAGGCCCTCGGCGGCATCGCCGGTGTTGCCGCGCACCACCAGCGTGTTGATGCCGATCACCTGGCCCGCCAGGTTGATCAGCGGCCCGCCCGAGTTGCCGTGGTTGATCGCGGCGTCGGTCTGGATCAGATTCTCCATCTGGTCGACCGCGCGGTGCAGCCCCGAGACCACGCCGGCGGTCACGGTGTTCTGGAATTCGCCCAGCGGCGAGCCAATCGCCACCACCGGCTCGCCCTGCTGGAGCGCGTCGGAGTCGCCGAGCTGCGCCGCGGCCGGCACGGCGTCATCAACCTTGATCACCGCCAGGTCGGCGTAGCTGTCGCGGCCGATCAGCCGGGCGGCGTGGGTCGAGCCGTCGGCGTAGACCACCGACAGCGTCTGCGCGCCCTCGACGACATGGTTGTTGGTGATCACATAGCCGGCGCGGTCAATGATCACGCCCGAGCCGGTGGCCTTGCCGGCCTGGTCGGTGGTCATCGGGCCGAAGGGCGTTTGGACGACCTGCTGGGCTAGCTCGTTGACGACGGTGACGACCGCCGGCGCCACCGCGCGGACGGCGCTGACCGTATCGCCGGCGGTGCGGGCCGCTGCCGGGCTGGATATTGCTGGGCTAGCCAGCGCGGGCGCGGCGCTCGCGGCCACGGCTGGGCGCGAGCGCTGGAGCCACCAGTACGTGGCGCTGCCGCCGACCACGCCGCCGATCAGCGTCGAAATCAGCAGCGCGACCGCCGCGATGCTCAGAACAAAAACCCGAGTTGAGCGCTCCATAGCTATTCCTCACTTGCTTGATCAGTTCGTCAAGTTGATAGTCGCAGCATACTGCCGGCGGTTGAGCGCTGGCTGAAGCCGAGCTTAAGCGCCGATGAGCGGCTTGACAATGGCTGGCGCCGCGGTATAGTTTATATATGAACTATTTTACCTCACGGAGGCGGCCATGATCCAGCACGTTCAAGGAATCCATCATGTCACGGCGATTGCCAGCGACCCGCAGCGCAACGTCGACTTCTACGCCGGCGTGCTGGGTCTGCGGCTGGTCAAGCAGACGGTCAACTTCGACGATCCCGGCAGCTATCATCTGTACTATGGCGATGAGGCGGGCCAGCCCGGCACGATCATGACGTTTTTCCCGTGGCCGGGCGCGCGGCGCGGCCGCGGCGGCACCGGGCAGGCGTCGGCCACGGCGTTTGCGGTGCCGGCGGGCGCGCTCCGGGCGTGGCGGGCGCGGCTCCAGAGCCACGGCGTCGTCGTGGGCGAGCCGACCGAGCGCTTTGGCGAGACCGTGCTGACCTTCAGCGATCCTGACGGACTGCCGCTGGAACTCATTGGCCAGGCCGCGCCAGGCGCGGCACCGGCCGGCAGCGCCCTCGCGGCCGACCAGGCGATTCGCGGCTTTCACAGCGTCACCCTGGCAGTCCGCGACCACACGGCGACTGGCGCGGCGCTGGCAGCGCTCGGCTTTGCGCTCAGCGCGACGGCCGGGCAGCGGCAGCGCTGGACGCTGGGGACTGGCGCGCTGGCCAGCACCGTGGACGTGCTGGCGCTGCCCACCACGGACCGCGGCACGGTGGCGGCCGGCAGCGTCCACCACATCGCCTGGCGCACCCCCGACGACGCGGCGCAGGCGGCCTGGCGCACCGCCTTGCTGGCCGCCGGCTACGGCGTCAGCCCAGTGATGGACCGGCAGTATTTCCACTCGATCTACTTCCGCGAGCCAGGTGGTATTCTGTTCGAGATCGCGACCGACCCGCCGGGCTTTGCCACCGACGAGCTGCCCGCCGAGCTGGGCACGCGCCTGCAGCTGCCGCCCTGGATGGAGCCGCAGCGCGCACAGATTACGCAGCTGCTGCCGCCCCTCGCACTGCCGACGGGCGCCGCCAGCGTCTAGCACGGTGGCCGCGGCGCAGCTGCGCCGCGGCCACACTCATTAAAACTTCAAGGATTTTGCTATGAACGAGCTTGGCTACACTCACCGCTTCGTCGCCGCGACCACGCCGGGCCTGCCGACGCTGCTGCTGCTCCACGGCACCGGCGGCAACGAGGACGACCTCGTGCCGCTTGGGCAGGAGCTGCTGCCGGGCGCCGCGCTCCTCAGCCCGCGCGGCAACGTGCTGGAGCGGGGCATGCCGCGCTTTTTTCGCCGCCTGACCGAGGGCGTCTTTGATCTCGACGATCTGCGCCGCCGCAGCGCCGAGCTAGCCGCGTTTATCGCCGCGGCCGCCGAGCGCTACGGACTGGACCGCGAGCGAGTGATTGCGGTCGGCTACTCCAACGGCGCCAACATCGCCGCCAGCCTGCTCCTGCTCCACCCGGCCGCCCTGAGCGGCGCCGTGCTGCTGCGCGCGATGGTGCCGCTGATTCCCGACGCACTGCCCAGCCTGCCAGGGACGCCGGTGCTACTCAGCGCCGGCGAGCACGACCCAATCGTGCCGCGCCGCAGCGTCGAGGAGCTGGCCGCAATGCTCACCGCGGCCGGCGCGGCGGTCACGACCAGCTGGCAGCCGACCGGCCACGGCCTGACCAGCGCCGATATGGCGGTGGCCAGCGACTGGCTGGCCGAGCGAGTGACAACCGCCAGCTAGCACAGCCGCTCCTGCTGGACCGTCGCGGTCGCGGTGGCATGGATTCCGACGGCGCGGGCCAGCTGGCGCAGGCCGCGGGTGTTGGCCTGGAGACGCTTCGGGCCGGCAGGCGGCGGGGCGGCGCCCAGCCGCAGCGCAAAGCACGGCCCCGCGGCGGCCGGCGGCGTGATCGCTGGGTCGAGGATCACATGGGCGTCGGCGAGGGCGCTGAGCAGCGCCGCCAGCGGGGCGACGTTGACCTCGGCCAGCGGCGCATTCACCGCAACCGCCGAGATCAGCGTGGCGTCGCCGAGCTGCACCGCGTCGCGCCACGGCCGCGCGAGGCGCTGCCGCGCCAGCAGCAGACCATACGGCACGAGGAGCGCCGTGCCATCCCAGGGCGCGCCCGGCAGCTCGGCCGCGGTGCTCAGCAACGTCAGGCCCAGCGCGGCGGCCGCCCCGAGCCAGCCGCCGGCCTGCTCGGAATCCTCGGCCGCCGGCTGGCCCCACAGCGCGACGACCGGGCTGGACAGCGGCCAGCGGCCCTGCACATACAGCACGGCGGGCGGCGCCGGCCCCTCGCGCAGCCGCGCCGGGTAGGTCGCCGCGACCCCCGGGATCGGCGTAATGCCCAGACGTGCCAGGCCCTTGAGTTCCCGCCGCCACGCTGGGCAGCTGCCGCGCAGCAGCCAGGACGCGCGCCGCGACCGCTGGCGTCAGCCCCGCCGCCCGCAGCGCCTCGGCCGAGGCCGCCAGGACCGCCGCGGCGTCGCCCCAGCGCGCGCATAGCCCGACCGCCTGCGCCGGTGTCAGGCCGACGGTCTGGCACAGCACAAGCTCGTGGAGGTCGGGTGGCGGCGCACTCATCAAGCTATTGTACCTGAGCAGGGTCGCAAAAGTCAGCGTGGTATACTTTGTGCCAGAGGAACCGTAGAGCGGCATTTAAGGAGCGACCACATGTTTGGCTTAGGTGTACCAGAGCTAATGATTATTCTCGTGATTGTTGTTGTCTTGTTCGGTGCCAGCCGCCTCTCGGGGCTGGGCGGCGCGATGGGCAGCAGCATCCGCGAGTTTCGCAAATCGGTGCGCGACGACGAGCGCCCGGCCGATACGACGACCGTTGTCACCACCGTCCGCGACGAAAAACCAAGCGACACGCGCCTCCGCTAACAACCGTATTAGCCCGCCATCACGCGCTTGTGACGCAGAGGTACGCAAATCCTCTGCGTCTTTGTGTTCAGATGGCCTTATAATCGAGCAACTATGGCAGATTTGATTGATCAGGCCCAAATTTTGATTATGGCCGGCGCGGGCGGCGATGGTGCCGCTCACTTTCGCCGTGAAAAATACGTTCCCCGCGGCGGCCCCGATGGCGGCGACGGCGGGCGGGGCGGCCACGTCTATTTTCAGGTCGACCCGCAGCTCAACACGCTGCTGCGCTTCAAATTCGACCGCGAGTTCAAGGCCGAGCCGGGCGGCGGCGGCGGCGGCTCGCGGCGGCATGGCCGCAATGGCGCCGACCAGGTGATCAAAGTGCCGCCGGGCACGATGGTGCGCGCCACAATCAACGATGTGGTCTATGAGATCGACCTCCTGGCGCCCGGTCAGCGGCTGCTAGCGGCCGAGGGCGGCCAGGGCGGCCTCGGCAACGTCCACTTCACAACCTCGACGCACCAGGCGCCGCTCCTCGCAGAGCTGGGCGCGCCCGGCCAGGTCTTGCAGATCGAGCTGGAGCTGAAGCTGATCGCCGATGTCGGGCTGGTCGGCTATCCCAACGCCGGCAAGTCGACGCTGCTGGCGCAGATCAGCGCCGCCCGGCCTAAGATCGCCAACTATCCGTTTACGACGCTGGCGCCCAACCTGGGCGTGGTTGAGGTCGGCGAGCAGACCTTTGTGGTCGCCGACATCCCCGGCCTGATCGAGGGCGCTCACACCGGCGTCGGCCTGGGCCACGACTTTCTGCGCCACATCGAGCGCACCCGGCTGTTGGTTCATATCGTCGACGCCGCCGGCACCGACGGCCGTGACCCGCTCGACGATTTTCACCAGATCAACCACGAGCTGGCCGAATATCAGCCCGAGCTGGCCGAGCGCCCGCAGATTCTGGTGCTGAACAAGCAGGATGTTGAGGAGGCGCAGGAGCAGGTGGCGCGCTTCCGCCAGGAGGTCAACATTCCCAAGACCGACCTGTTCCCGATCTCGGCGGCGACCGGCGAGGGCGTGCCGGCGCTGCTGCAGCGCGTCGCCGAGCGGCTGCGCGAGATGCCGTCGCCGCTGGTGGCGCTGCCGCCGTCACAGGAGATCCTGCGCTGGCCGCTGCCGGTCGTCGACCCCAACGCTTTCACGATCACGCCCGAGCACAGCGGCTTCCGCGTGCGCGGTCAAAAAATCGAAAAGCTGGTCTCGATGCTCAACTTTGCGCAGCCCGAGGCGCTGGATCGCCTCCAGCGCGTGCTGGAGAAAACCGGCATCTCCGAGGCGCTGCGTGAGGCGGGCATCGAGGAGGGCCGGCCGGTCTTTATCGAAAAGGCCCGGCTCCAGTGGACCGAGGATATGTGGTAGCGCCAGCCGCTGGCCAGCGTGCGAGGGCCTGCGACGAAACCGCAGGCCCGCCGTCAGCGGCCGGCTGACCCTGGCCCGACCACCAAACTTGGACGACCTATGTTTAGCAGCGAGACTCGTATGCCCACAGCCATCACACGCTCGTGGGCTTTCGCGCATAAAGGCATGTAGCTGGTGAGCGAAAGCCTCCTCCAACCCACCGAGGCGCCGGCCGACGAACTGCTCGTGCCGGGCATGCGCTCGACGGCGCTGCCGGTGCAGGCGGTCCGGGCGCGGCGTGAGCGGCTCGAAGCTGGCACTACTGGTCGCGCTCGATGTGACGATGGCCTTTGCTGGCTTTGTGGCCGCCTACTGGCTGCGCTACCGCCTGCAGGTCGGCGGCAGCGTCTCGGCTGAGGGCTACCGGCCCTTCGCCGCGTTTTGGCCGACGATTGGGCTGCTCATCACGGCCACGATGGGGCTGCTGGCGATCAAAGGGCTGTACCGGCTGCCGCGCAACGCCGGCTGGCTGACCCAGATGGGCACCATCGGCAGCAGCGTCCTCACGGCGATTGCGCTGACCATCGTCGTGACGTTTTTATACCGGCCGGCGCCCTACTATTCGCGCCTGATCTTCCCGTTTGCGCTGCTAGCGATGCTGGCGACGCTGGGCGGCGGCCGTTTTGTCATTAACTGGCTGCGCCACCGCCAGTGGGCGCGTGGCCGCGAGCTGGAGCGCGTGCTGGTCGTCGGCGGCACCGGGCTGGCGCGGCAGGTCATGGAGAATCTGCGCGACCGCCCGGCGCTGGGCTACGATCTCGTCGGCTACGTCGCCGACCCGCCGGCCGGCGGCGCCGAGAGCGAGCCGACCGACACCCCGCACCTCGGCACGCTTGACCAGCTGCCCCACGAGGTCGCCCGCCGCCGCGCCGAGCGGGTGATCGTGGCGCTGCCGTTCTGGGAAAATCATCGCCTGCCCGAGGTCGTCGCGACGTGTCACCAGCTGGGCATCGCCTTCCAGGTCGTCCCCGATTTCTACGAGCTGTCCTTTGACCGCGTGACGATCCAGGAGCTGCGCGGCGTCCCGCTGATCGGCCTGCGCGAGAACGTGATCACCGGCTGGAACTATGCCCTGAAGCGCGCGCTGGATGTCGGGCTGGTGCTGCTGACCGCGCCGCTGTGGGGCCTCTTATCGCTCGTGATCATGCTCGCGATCCGCCTGGACTCGCCCGGCGACGTGGTGTTTCGCCAGACGCGCATCGGGCGCAACGGCCGGCCGTTTGAGTTTCTAAAATTTCGGACGATGGTCGAGAACGCCGAGGCGCTGAAGGCCAGCCTGATGGACCAGAACGAGGGCAGCGGCCCGATGTTCAAGATGCGCGCCGACCCGCGCCGCACCCGCATCGGCACGTTTCTGCGCAAAACCTCGCTCGACGAGATTCCGCAGCTGCTCAACGTGCTGCGCGGCGAGATGAGCCTGGTCGGCCCGCGGCCTGCGGTGCCAGAGGAGGTCGCGCAGTACGAGCCGTGGCAGCGCCGCCGCCTGGAGGTCACGCCGGGCTGCACCGGGCTGTGGCAGGCGACCGGCCGCTCGAACACGACGTTTGAGGAGATGGTCCGCCTCGACATCTACTACGCCGAGCACTGGTCGATCGGGATGGACCTGCGGGTGCTGCTCCTGACCGTGCCGGCGGTGCTGCTGCGCAAGGGCGCGTACTAGCGACCCGAGCGCTGCGCTGCCAGGACTGTTTAACTGAGGTCACAACCAACACCATTTGGAAGTCTATAGCTACGAATAATAATACTTGTTAGTCCATTTATTTTCCTTTTAGCTGAGATTGTCACGTGTGAACAAAAATCTGTCGTTAAGCGTAGAAGATTATTCGAGTTATCATTTTTCGAACTTTTATCGAATTTCCAGAAGTCGGGTTGTTCTCTTTTCTGCACAGATTTATAAAAATCCTTCACTCGTTGCACACTATCAGTAGTCCTAAACTCCCATACCATGTCATTCATATAGCTGTATTCATCCTCAAAACCACTATTTTCACAAACATCATACACATTCGGATAATTTGTATAACGTGTATAAGGTTCTAGCATAGAACCTCGATATACTTTCCCACACTTGATAGCATCCCTCGCTATGTCACCGAAAGCGATGATAGCTACAACAACGACTACACCGATCAATACGCGGGCCACTTTTTTTGCCTTGCTCATAGCCGCATAAACCTCCTGGCTGTTGAAGGAGTGTTCTTTCATCGCTGATCACGAGGAGCATCATGACGCTGCTGAATGTCTCGTGTGGTGTGTTGGCACTGTGCTATTTCTGGGCGACCAGCGCATGTATCAATGGTGCACGACGCTTTCGCTATTATCCGCTGCTGCTGGATGCGGTCGGATGGCTTATAGGGGCCGTCGGGTTCGCAGGACGTATCGTGCTTCGTGATCCTGACACCCTGAATTTGTGGACTGCGCTGACGGTTATTCTGAGCATGAGCTGTCTTGGCGTCTATACAATGCTGTTTGATTACGACGCGCGACGGCGTGGGATTACGCGCGAGAAAATCATCTTTTTGCGCTCAGATTGAATTCTATCAGGTACAGTATTCTGCCAGTTGTCCTACGTGATGCAGCATCAACCGATGCGCTCTAGATATTCATAGCGCAGATAGCTCGTTTGGCGAATGCTGCGTCTGTAGGACTCATGGACACTCGTGCATGGCCGCCCGCAGCGCTACGCTTCGAGCGCCCACGCGACCGCCGCCGCGCAGTGCAGGGCCGTCGTGTCGAACAGCGCGAGCGGCGTGTCGGCGGCGCTGAGAAGCAGCGTCAGCTCGGTGCAGCCCAGGATGATGCCCTGCACGCCCTGCGCCACAAGGTCATCCATGATGCCGAGCAGCGCCTGCCGCGAACTATCGATGATCTGGCCACGGCACAGCTCGTCGTAGATCACAGCATGTACGATGTCGCGCGCGGCGGGCGGCGGCACGAGGACGGTGAGGCCATACTGCTCCGTCAGCCGCCCGCGATAAAACTCCTGCTCCATCGTAAACCGTGTCCCCAGCAGCCCGACCGTCGTCAGGCCGGCGCCCTGGATTGCGGCGCCGGTCGCGTCGGCAATGTGCAGCAGCGGCAGCGTCGTGGCGGCGCTGATCTCGTCGGCGACGCAGTGCATCGTGTTGGTGCAGAGCACCAGCGCCGCAGCTCCCGCGCGCTCCAGGCGCTGCGCGACCGCCGCCAGCGCCGCGCCGGCCTCGGCCCACGCGCCGGCGCGCTGCAGCGCCTCGATCTCTGCGAAGTCAACGCTCCATAGCACCACCTCGGCGGAGTGCAGGCCGCCGAGCTGCGCCGCCACCATCTGGTTGATGCGGCGATAATATTCCGCCGTCGACTCCCAGCTCATCCCGCCAATCAGTCCGAGCACGTTCATGGTTGGGCCTCCAGTATTCTGATCGCCACGCCGCGCCGCGACCAGCATCGCCGAAGCATAGCAGATGGCAATGCCAGCCCAGCGGACCACCGCAGCCGCCGACAGTCAGGCGGCGCCGCAATTGTGGTAGTATCCGGCAGGACCATTCATGTAGAGGAACAGCATGCGGGTGTTAATCACGGGCGGAGCCGGCTTTATTGGCTCCCATTTATGTGACTTTTTTCTGGCACAGGGCCACACGGTGGTTGCGATGGACAACCTGCTGACCGGCTCGACCGATAACGTGGCGCACCTGGTCGGCCACGAGCGCTTTCAGTTCATCAAGCACGATATTACCGAGCACATTGCGCTGGACGGCGCGCTGGACGCGGTGCTGCACTTCGCCTCGCCGGCCAGCCCAATTGATTATTTGGGGCTGCCGATCCAGACGCTAAAGGTTGGCTCGTATGGCACCCACAATGCGCTAGACCTGGCCCGCGCCAAAGGCGCCCGCCTGCTACTGGCCTCGACCTCCGAGGTCTACGGCGACCCGCTGGTCCACCCGCAGTCCGAGAGCTACTGGGGCAACGTCAACCCCAACGGCCCGCGCGCGGTCTACGACGAGGCCAAGCGCTACGCCGAGGCGGTGACGATGGCCTACCACCGCGAGTACGGCCTGGAGACGCGGATCGTCCGCATTTTCAACACCTACGGCCCGCGCAACCGCCTCAACGACGGCCGCGTGGTGCCGAACTTCATCGCCCAGGCGCTGCGCCGCGAGCCGCTGACGCTCTACGGCGACGGGCAGCAGACCCGCTCGTTCCAGTATGTCAGCGACCTGGTGGACGGCGTGTACAAACTCCTCAACTCCGACGAGGTCGAGCCGGTCAACATCGGCAACCCGCGCGAGTTCACAATCCGCGAGTTCGCCGAGCTGGTCAACCGCGCGACCGGCAACCCGGCCGGCATCATCGTCAAGCCCGAGCTGCGCATTCAGGACGACCCGCAGAATCGCAAGCCCGACATCACGAAGGCCGCCGCGCTGCTCAACTGGGAGCCGGGCGTGGAGCTTGAGGACGGGCTGCGCCAGACGATCCCATACTTCCGTGAGCAGCTCCGCAAGCTGGGGCAGCTGCCCCCCGAGGCGTGATCAACCTGCGCTGGTCCGCGCCCGGCGGGCGGCGCGGCGCGCTGCTGGCCACGCTGCTGGCACTGGCCGCGCTGCTGGCGGCGCTGCCGCTGAAGCTGGCCGCTGGGTTGGCGCTGGGCCTGCTCTTTGTCGGCGCGGTGATCATCGAGCCGGCGCTGGGCATTGCGGGCGCGGTGCTCTCGGTGCCGATCCAGGACCTCGTGGCGCTGCCGGGCGGCCTGACGGTCACCCAGCTCGTCGTCGTGCTGGCGACCGGCGCCTGGCTGCTGCGCGTCCTCGCCCACCCCGACCGGCCACTGCAGCTAGCCTGGCAGTGGCTATGGCTGGTGTGGCTGGGCTGGCAGCTGGCCTGCGTCGTGCTGGCGCGCTATAGCCTGGCCGACGCGCTCCAGCAGTGGGCGCGCTGGGTCGCAGCCTGGCTGGCATTTACGCTGGCGGTGGCGACCACGACCGGCCCGCGCCGCACCTGGCTGCTGCTGGGCAGCCTGCTGATCGCGCCCACGCTGGCCGCGCTGCTCGGCATCGGGCAGTTTTTGACGGCGTATGGGCCGCCGTCGTTTTTGATCCTGGGCGGGCGGTTTGCGCGCGCCGCCGCGACCTTTGGCAAGCCCAACCCGTTTGGCGGCTACATGAACATGGCCTGGCCGCTGGCGGCGACGCTGGCGTGGTGGGCCGCGCGCCGCGCCCGCGCCGGCGGTCGCTGGCAGCCGCGGGCGCTCGGGCTGGCCGGGCTGCTTGGGGCGAGCGCCGGGCTGCTGGTGGGCGGGCTGTTCGCGTCGTACTCGCGCGGCGGCTGGATCGGCGCGGTCGTGGCGGCGTTTGGCATGGCGCTGGTCGCCGGGCGGCGCTCGGCGGCCTGGGCGGTGGGCGCGCTGGTCGCCGGGCTGCTCGTCGGGCTGCTGGGCGCGTTCAGCGCGCTGCCGCCGGTCGTCAGCGCGCGGCTGGGCGCGATCAGCGATAACCTGCGGATTTTCGACGCCGGCCGCGTGACCGTCACCGCCGATAATTTTGCGGTCGTGGAGCGCATGGCGCAGTGGCAGGCCGGCTGGCGGATGTGGCAGTCGTCGCCGCTGGTCGGGATCGGCCCCGGCAACTACAGCGCCGCCTACCCCAGCTTTTTTGTTGGCCGCTGGTCGGAGTCGCAGGGCCACGCCCATAACTACTATATCCACACGCTGGCCGAAAGCGGCGTCGTGGGCCTGGCGCTGTATCTGGCACTGATGGCCGTGATGTTTGCGCAGGCCGTGCGGCTGTGCCAGCGCGGCCGCGGCACGGTGTGGGGCGCGGTGGGCCTCGGCGGCTGTGGTATCATGCTCGCCGTCGCAGGCCACAATCTTTTTGAAAACCTGCACGTTCTTAATCTTGGCATTCAACTGAGTGGCGTATGGGCCGTGATCGTCGTCGGGCTGCGCCAAGTAGCACGACCATGAGCACACTAATCACTGGCGGCGCGGGCTTTATCGGCTCGCATGTATGTGAGGCGCTGCTGGCCCGCGGCGAGCAGGTCATCTGTGTTGACAACTTCAACACCTTTTATGATCCGGCCCAGAAGCGGCGCAACCTCGCCGCAATCGCCGATCACCCCGGCTTCACCCTCCACGAGATCGATATTCGCGATGCTGCGGCGCTGGACGCGGTGTTTGCCGCGCACCGCCCGGCGCGCGTGGCACACTTTGCTGGCATGGCTAATCCGCGGCAGTCGGTGAAGCAGCCGCGCGTCTACGCCGAGGTCAACGTCAGCGGCACGCTCAACGTGCTCCAGAGCGGGGTTGAGCACGGCGTCGGCAACTTCGTGGTGATCTCCAGCTCGTCGGTCTACGGCGTGCCGGCGGCGATCCCGTTCACTGAGGCCGACCCGACCAACCGGCCGCTCTCACCCTACGCCGCGACCAAAAAATCCAGCGAGCTGCTGGCCCACACCTACCACGCGCTCTACCGCGTGCCAACTACGGTAATTCGGCCATTCACAGTCTACGGCCCGCGCGGCCGCCCCGACATGACGCCGCACCTGTTTGTCCGCGCGATGGCCGCCGGCGAGCCGCTGACGCTCTATAACGGCGGCGTCGATGTCTTCCGCGATTGGACATTTGTCGGCGATTTTGTCAGCGGCATTCTGTCAGCGCTCGACACGGCGCTGGCGTTCGAGGTCATCAACCTGGGCAACGCGCAGCCGGTGGAGCTGCGGCGCTTTATCGAGGTGCTCCAGGCGGTCACGGGCCTCACGGCGATTATCAACGCGCAGCCGGCGCCGGCCGGGGAGCCGCTGATCACCGCCGCCGACATCAGCAAGGCCCGGCAACTGCTCGGCTATAACCCGCAGATGACGCTGGAGGCGGGCCTGGCCAGCTTCTGGCAGTGGTATCAGGCCGAGCGGCTCGCGCCCTCGTAGCCCCGAAGGACGAACCGAGCTATGTCACATATTCCACACCCGCTCGCCGACGAGCCGCCGGCGCCCGACGCGCCCGACCAGGTTGGCGAGCGCGGCTTTTCGCTGCGCGCGGCGATCCTCAAGCCCCGCACGCTGTTCTCGTTTGCGCTGGCGGTGGTGATCGTCGGCCTGGTGCTCAAAAATACCGACCTCAAGCTGAGCGAGATTTGGGCGCAGATGCGGACGGTCAACCCGGCGCTGTACCTGATGGGCTTTGTCGCGTTTTATGCGACGTTTCCACTGCGGGCGCTGCGCTGGCGCGTCCTGCTGCGCAACGCCGGGATTCCCATTGATGAGGGCAAAGATAGCTGGGCCTCGCTGCCGGCGCTGACCGAGTACCTCGGGCTGTCGTGGTTTGCGAACTGCGTCGTGCCGGCCAAGCTCGGCGACGCCTACCGCGGCTATCTCCTGAAGCGCAACGGCAATGTCTCGTTCTCGCGCACGCTGGGCACGATTTTCGCCGAGCGGCTGCTAGATATGATCGTGCTGTTCGCGCTGCTGGTGGCGTCGGGCGCGGCGACGTTTGGCAGCCATATGCCGCCGGCCACGCGCTCGATCTTTTATCTTGGCGCCGGCCTGGTCGTCGTAATCATCATCGGCCTGGCAACGATGCGCTACCTCAGCCCGCTGATTCGCCGCCTGGTGCCGCAGCGCTTTCAGTCGCTGTATGAGCATTTCGAGGCCGGCACGCTCGGCTCGCTGCAGCCGCGCAGCCTGCCGCTGCTGCTGCCGCTGACGATGGTGATCTGGTTTGGCGAGTCGCTGCGGCTGTTTTTTGTGATCGAGGCGCTGAGCGGGATTCATCTGGGGCTGCCGCGGATTATGTTTATTGCGCTGACCTCGTCGCTGCTAACCACCGTGCCGGCGACGCCCGGCGGCCTGGGCTTGGTTGAAAGCGGCATTATCGGTGTGCTGACCTCGCCGCTGTTTGCGGTGCCGCGGGCGCTGGCCGGCGCCGTCGGCGTCCTTGACCGCGTGATCAACTACTGGAGCATCGTCGTCTTTGGCCTGATTTTGTACCTGGTCTCGAAGCGCAAGTAGGAAGGAAGCTAGGATTTTATGGAGCTGCTATCAACTACGCTGCCCGGCGTTCTCTTGATCAAGCCACGGGTGTTTGAGGACCCGCGCGGCTTTTTCCTGGAAAGCTACTCGGCCCGCACCATGCAGGGCCAGGGCGTGAGCACGGTGTTCGTCCAGGATAATCATTCGCGCTCGGTGCGGAATACGCTGCGGGGCATGCACTATCAGATCAACGGCGGCCAGGTCAAGCTGGTGCGGGTGGTGCAGGGCACGATCTTCGATGTCGTCATCGACCTGCGCCGCGACGCCCCGACGTTTGGCCAGTGGTTCGGCGCTGAGCTGTCGGCCGAAAACTTTTTGCAGATGTATATTCCGGTCGGCTTCGCCCACGGCTTCTGCGTTCTCAGCGACACCGCTGAGGTACTGTACAAGTGCAGCTCATACTACTCGCCCGCCGACGAGCGCGGGCTGATGTGGAACGACCCGGAGATCGGAATCACATGGCCGATCACGGCGCCGATTTTATCGGAGCGCGACCAGGCCCACCCGCCGCTGGCCGAGGCCGCAACGTTTGACGGCGGCTAGCCTGGCCCTGCGATGCTGATCGCCGTTGACTACAACGCTGCGCTGCGGCAGATCGCCGGCATCGGGCGCTACAGCCGCGAGCTGGTACGCTCGTTTCACGCCCTCGGCTCGGGCGACGAGTTGGTGCTGTTCTACGCCGCCAACGACCTGCCACCGACCGGCTGGGGCCTTGCGCATCTGCGCCAACTCCTGGAGGCGGCGCCGAATATCCGGGCGGTGGCGCTGCCGTTCACCGAGCGCACGCTGACGATTCTATGGCAGCGCGTCCGGCTGCCGCTGGCGGTTGAGCGCTGGACCGGCCCGGTGGACATCGTGCATGCCCCCGACTTTGTCCTGCCGCCGGTGCGCCACGCCCGGACGCTGGCCACGGTCCACGATCTGACGTTCCGCGTCCACCCCGAGACCGCGTTTCCCAAGCTGCGCCGCTACCTCAACAGCGCGGTGCCGCGCACGCTGCGCCGCGCCGACGGCCTGATCGCCGTGTCGGAGAGCACCAGCCGCGATCTGCAGCGCCTGATGAGCGTCCCGCCGACCAAGATCACGGTGATCGAGCATGGCATCGGCCCCGAGTTTCAGCGCGTCACCGCGGCGGCGACGCTGGAGCGCGTCCGGCAGCGCTATGGCTTGGACGCACCGTTTTTTCTGCATGTCGGCACAATCGAGCCGCGCAAAAATCTGGCCCGCCTGATGACCGCGTTTAGCCAGCTGGCCGCCGACCGGCCGTTTGAGCTGCTGCTGGCTGGCAAATCCGGCTGGCTAGCCGAGCCACTGCTGGCGCAGGCCCGCGCGACGCCTGGCGTGCGGCTGCTCGGCCCGGTGGACGAGGCCGACCTGCCGGCGCTGTACACGCTGGCCTACGCCGTCGTCTACCCGTCGCTGTACGAGGGCTTTGGCTTTCCGGCCGTCGAGGCGCTGGCCTGTGGCACGGCCGTGATCACGTCGAATACCTCTAGCTTGCCCGAGGTGGTGGGCAACGCGGCGCTGCTCGTCAACCCGCACGCCACCGACGAGCTGCGCACCGCCCTACAGCGCCTGGCCGACGAGCCGGGCCTCACAACGCTGGCGCAGCGCACGGGGCCGCAGCAGACCGCCCGGTTTCGCTGGGAGCGCGCGGCGCAGTCACTGCTAAAGGTGTATCATGGCCTGGCATGATCAGCACCTTGTAGCGCAGCGCCCAATCGGCCGAGCCGTTTGGCCCTGAACAGATGGTATGCCAGCAGTTGATCAGTTTGGCCGCGCGGTGGCGCAAGGTCGGGGCTATCAGATCGCGCAGCTCATATCGCAGGTGTTTCACCCGGCGCTCAATGCGGTCGCCGCGTTTTTCGTCGCGGCGCTGCTGAGCCAGGCGCGTACCAGCCGCCTCGATCAGCTGTGGTGGGCGGGGCTGTGCATCGTCATCTTGATCACCCCGACGCTGTTTTATTTTTACAGCCGGCTGCGGCGCGGCGACTTCTCCGACGCCGACGTGTTGCGCCGCACCGAGCGCAACCGGCTGTTTGTGGTCTCGCTCACCGCCACCGTAGTCGGCAGCGTGCTGCTAGCGCTGCTGGGCGTGCCGCCGATTTTTTTGCGGCTGGTGGCCGGCGCCGTGCTGGTGGTCGGCACCTGTGGCTTGATCAATCTACGCTGGAAGATCAGCCTGCACGCCGCCTCGGTGGCGACGCTGGCGACGCTGATCGCGGTGCTGGGGCAGGGCGGCTGGCGCTGGAGCTACTGGCTGGTGGCGCTGGCGGTCGGCTGGGCGCGGGTGCGGACCGGCAACCACACGCCGCAGCAGGTGGCGGCCGGCTGGCTGGTCGCCGCGCTGGGCATCACGCTGGTGCTGCGGCTGGGGCTGTGAGCGCCACGACAGACGAGGAGAGCTGATGGGCTGGCTACGACGAATGTTTGGCGGCAGCGCTGCCCCGTCAGACGGCGGGTTTTATTTTTATGTCAAGTGTGACCACTGCGGTACGCCGGTGCGGGTGCGCGTCAACCTGGCCAACGATCTGGCGGCCGACTACGACGACACGGGCGCAGCCGGCTACACGCTGACCAAAGAGGTTATGGACGACCGCTGCTTCCGGCTGATGCAGGTAACGATGACCTTTAGCCGCCAGCACCACGAGCAAAGCCGCGCCATCACTGGCGGCACGTTTATTACGGCGGAGGAGTACGCGGCCGCCCAGGCGGCCCGCACCACGCCCAACGGACAGGAGCGACAGCAATGACCGATCAGATTCGCCTCGACCTCAACAATATTTTTCAGGTCGGGGAGCATGGCCTGACCGAGGCCGAGGTTGAGCAGGCCGCGCCGCAAGCAGCGGCGGCCGTGGCAGCCGTGGCAGCGCGGCGTGCCGGCGGCGACCTGCGCTGGATGGAGCTGCCCTACGCCGATACCAGCGCGATCACCGCCCTAGCCAGCGAGATTCGCGGCCAGGCCGAGGCCTTCGTGGTGCTGGGCATCGGCGGCTCGGCGCTGGGCAACATCGCGGTTCACAACGCGATCAACGGCCCGTTCTACAACCTCCTGCCGGCCGACACGCGCGGCGGCCCGCAGCTCTTCGTCCTCGACAACAGCGACCCCGAGTACAACCTGGGCCTGCTCGATGTGATCGACCCGGCCAAAACGGTCTTCAACGTGATCACCAAGTCCGGCTCGACCGGCGAGACGCTCAGCTCATTCCTGGTATTTCGCCAGGCGGTTGAGCGCGCGGTGGGCGCCGAGCGGCTCAAAGATCATTTTGTCCTAACTACCGACCCGGCCAAAGGCCCACTGCGCGAACTGGTCAACGCCGAGGGCTTTCGCTCACTGCCAGTCCCCGACGGCGTGGGCGGGCGGTTCTCGGTGCTGTCGCCGGTGGGGCTGCTAAGCGCCGCGGTGGCCGGCGTGGACATCGCGCAGCTCCTGGCGGGCGCCGCCTACGCCGACGAGCGCAGCCGCGTCGCCGACCCCTGGCAGAACACCGCGGCGCTGGGCGCGCTGGTGCAGTATCTGCTGTATCGCAAGGGCGTCGACCAGGTCGTGATGATGCCCTACGCCCAGCGCCTCAAAGAGATCGCCGACTGGTTCAGCCAGCTGTGGGCCGAGAGCCTGGGCAAAAAAGTGGACCGGACGGGCGCGACGGTCAATATTGGGCCGACGCCGATCAAAGCGCTAGGGGCGACCGACCAGCACTCGCAGGTGCAACTGTACACCGAAGGGCCGTTCAACAAGCTGGTCAACTTTGTGCGCGTCGAGGAGTTTGCCCAGACCGCGCCGATCCCCGGCGCCTACCGCGAGATGGACGCCTTCAGCTACCTCAACGGCCACACGATGGCCGAGCTGATCAACGCCGAGCAGGTGGCGACCGCGATTGCGCTGACCGACGCCGGCAAGCCCAACATGACGCACATCCTGCCACGAGTTCAATGCGTTTACGCTGGGCCAGCTGCTGTATCTGCTGGAAGTTCAGACCGCCGTGGCCGGCGAGCTGTTCAACATTGATGCGTTTGATCAGCCGGGCGTCGAGGCCGGCAAAGTGGCGACCTACGCGCTGCTCGGGCGGAGCGGCTACGAGGACGAGCGCCGCCGCATCGAGGCCGCGCAGCAGCACAACCCGCGGTTTGTCGTCTAGGCCGTGGCGCGCACGGCGACGGCTTGGAGCGCCGCGTGGATCAGCGGCAGCAGCGTGCGGGGCTGAGCGGGCTTGGCCACCACGGCGACAACATTGGCGGCCATCTGCGCTGGACGGCGCGGGTGGCCAGTCATTAAAATTATCGGAATCCGAGCGGTCAGGGCGTTGCGCTGCAAGGCTAGGCCAACCTCATCGCTCGAAAAAAACGGCAGGTTATCGTCCAGCAGCAGCAGGCTCGGCGCGCTGCTGCTGGCCTGCTCAACCGCCTCGAAGCCATCACGGACCAACATCACCCGGTAGCCGGCGCGCTCAAGATGGAGATGGAGCAACGCCCGACTCACAAAATCGCTAGCAGCGACCAGCACAGTGTAGCTCATTGAGTTGCCCAGTAGGGCAGCGGCCGCGGCGGACGGCGCCGGCGCAGCGCTGCGCGTTGATATGGGCGCGGCAAGCGCTGCTTGCTGAGATCACCCGCTCGCAGCATAGCACCCCGAGCTTATCAGCCAGCTTATCAGCGGCGCGGCCGGGCTTAGGTCGCGCGGCCGAAGCGGTAGCCGGTGCCGCGCTCGGTGTGGATGTAGAGCGGGGCGTCGGGGTCGCGCTCGATCTTGGAGCGCAGCTTGCGCATGCGCACCCACAGCGACGACGGATCGCCCTCCTCGCCGTAGCCCCAGGCTTTGCGCAGCAGCGTCGTTGTTGGCACGATGCGCCCCTGGTTCTGCACCAGAATAAACAGAATCCGCGCCTCGATCGGCGTCAGCGTCACCGTCTCGCCGCGCACAGTCGCAACGCGGTGGCCGAAGTCAATCGACAACTCATCGTCAATCACGACCCGCTCGCCGGGATGCAGGCCGCCCTCGTAGGCCTGCGCCAGCAGCCGGTTGATGCGCGCCCGCAGCTCGGGGTAGCGGAACGGCTTGGTCATGTAGTCGTCGGCGTGCAGCTCAAGACCCTCAACGGTGGTCGCGAGGTCGCTCATCGAGGTCAGCATGATCACCGGGATCGCAATGTTTTTGCGCAGGCGGTCGGCCAGCTCAAAGCCGCTCATGCCCGGCATGTTGAGGTCCAAGATTGCCAGGTCAGGCCAGCGCTGCTCGGCTTTGGCCAGCGCCGCGGTGCCATCGCTGGCTGCCAGAACCTCGAAATCATCCTGCAGCAGGCTGGCCTCCAGCAAGCGGCGAATAATCATGTCATCGTCGGCGATCAAAACCCGCCACTTCGTCATAATGGCCTCGCTATCGGAAGGGTGAAGTAAATCGCGGTGCCGCGGCCAACGTCGGACACAGCCCAGATGCGGCCGCCGTGCGCACGCACGACTTCGCGGCAGAACGTCAGGCCGAGGCCGGTGCCGCGCCGCCCGCCCTGCCCGCCGCCCTGAAAGAAGCGGTCGAAGATTTTATCGAGCTGGTCGGCGGGGATGCCGACGCCGGTGTCGCGCACGATGATATGAGCCTCGCCATCCACGGCGGCCGTGACGGCCACCGCGCCGCGGCGGGTAAACTTGATCGCATTGCTTACCAGGTTGAGCAGCACGCGCAGCAGCTTATCGCCGTCAGCCGCGAGGAGCGGCGTGGCCGGCAGCTCGACCTCCAGCCGCAGCTCGTGCTCGGCGGCGGCGCCCTGCATGCCGCTGGCCACCTCCTGGCCAATCGCCGCCAAGCTGACCGGCCCATAGAACAGCTCCATCTGGCCCGACTGCGCGCGGTACACATCAAGCATATCGTCGATCAGCCGCTCCTGAAGTCACACACGCCATCTGCGCCATCTCGACAAACAGCCGATCATCACCGTCGAGCGGGGCCTGCTGCAGCATATGGAGACAGCCGGCAATCCCGGCCAGCGGCCCGCGCAGATCATGGGTCAGCATGTGGAGAAACTGCTCGCGGCCGGCCTCGGCCTCGCGCAGCAGGGTGTAGAGCGCGGCGTTGCGCAGCGCGATGCTGATCTGGCTGGCGGCGGTGGTCAGCAGATCAACGTCGGCCGCCGTAAAGTGGGCTGGCGCCGGGTGGGTCAGGGTCAGCACGCCCAGCGTCGCATCGGCAGCATAGAGCGGCACGGCCACCGCCGAGCGCACGGCCGGCACCTCGTCGGGCAGCGGCAGCCAGCGCGGGTCGGCGGCCGCGTCGGTGACGAGCTGGGCCTCGCGGGTGCGAATCGCCCGGCCGCCCAGCCCAATATCCAGCACCGCGGCATCGGTGGCGTCGTCGGGCGGGCTGGTCTCCGGCCGGGCCAGCACTTTCAGCCACACGCTGCCATGACCATCTAGGACAATGATGCTGCCCTGAGTTGCGCCGACCGCCCCGACCATCAGCCGCACGGTCTGGCTGACCACCTCATGAATATCCAGCGTGCTGGTCAGCTGCTGCTGAATCTGGTACAGAAAGTTGGTCTTATTCCGCTCGGCGATCAGCGCGTCCTGGGCCTGCTTAAGCCGCAGCAGCGCCCGGACTTTGGCTAGCAGCTCGCGCAGCTGGACCGGCTTCGACAAAAAATCGTCGGCGCCAGCGTCTAGGCCATCAACTTTATGATCGAGGTCGCGCTGGGCGGTGATCATAATGATTGGAATAAACGGCAGCGCTGGATCGCTGCAAATCTCGGCGGTGACATCTAGGCCGCTCAGGCCGGGCATCACTACATCCAGCAGAATAATATCGGGCGGCGCGGCGCGGACCAGCTGGAGCGCGGCCGTGCCGTGGGTCGCCTGGAGCACCTCGTAGCCCTGCGAGCGCAACATCAAGCTCATCAGATCGAGATTGTCCTGTTGATCGTCGACCAGCAACACGCGGGGCATGCTCATCGTTGTTCTCCAGGCACGGGGCGGCAACCCAGGCAGAGCATAGCGTACCAGAGCCTCCCAACGACCCTAGAACAGCATCTGCTGCACATACGCCTCGCTTTCCCACACGGCGCTGGGCCGGTCGCGCTCGGCGATGGCCAGGCGCAGCTCGCGGCCGCCAGCCATATCGAGGTAGGCAGCGATGCTGCGCAGCACGCCTTGCGGCTGGTCGTTGGCGCGGGCCGAGAGGTGGGCCAGCCAGGCGGCCTGGCAGCGTGCGCCGCGGCCAATCTGCGCCAGCAGTTGCGCGGCCTGGAGATTCGAGAGGTGGCCGTGCTCGCTGAGAATCCGCTGCTTGATGCTCCAGGTGTAGGGCGCCGCCAGCAGCCGCTCGCGGTCATGGTTGGCCTCGATGATCGCCAGGTCGACCTCGGCCAGCAGCGCAGGAACATGGGCCGGAACATGCCCCAGATCGAGCGCCCAGCCGATCCGCACGCCGCCAGACTCCAGGAGCAGGCCCTGTGGCTCGCGGGCATCGTGCGGCACGGGAAAGCCCCACAGATCAATGTCGGCGATGCTGACGCCGTCACTCCCCAGCGGCAGCACCGCGACACCCTGCAGCTCGGCGGCGAGCGCCTGCTGTGTGCCAGGGCTACAGATGACCGGCAGCTGCCAGCGGCGGGCCAGCGGGCCGGCGCCCTGGGCGTGGTCATGGTGCTCGTGCGAGACGACAATCCCGGCCAGCGTCGCCGGCTCAACGCCGCGCGCGCGCAGCAGCCGCTCCAGCGCCCGCGCCGACAGGCCGGCCTCGACCAGCAGCGGGGCGCCAGCGGTCTCGACCAGGAAGGCGTTGCCGCTTGATCCGCTGGCCAGCGCAGTTACTCGTATCATACATTTTTAAGTATAGCAGGACTGAAAACGGGCCGCGCGGCTAGCAAAACACGACGCAGCCGCGCGCCGCCAGCGCTGGCAGCCACGCCGGCAGCCGCGCGAGCTTGGTCCAGCGCAGATCGAGCTTTTCGAGGCTCGGTAGGTCGCCGAGGCTGGCCGGCAGCTGAATCCCGCGGTTGGCGCGCAGGTCAAGCGTGCGCAGCTTTGTCAGCCGGCCGATTGAGTTCGGCAGCGCCAGGAGGCGATTGTTCCGCAGGTTGAGGTCGGTGAGCTGTGCCAGGTCGCCCAGTGATTCTGGCAGCGCCGTCAGCTGGTTTAAACTCCAGATCGAGTTTGCGCAGCGCCTGGAGCTGGCCCAGCGACTCAGGGAGCGCGGCGAGCGCATTGTCCATCAGGTGCAGCTCGCGGAGATTGCGCAGCTCGCCAATGCTTGCGGGGAGCGCGCCGAGCTGGCTGCGGTACAGCCGGAGTTCGATCAGCGCAGTGAGCTGGCCCAGCTCGGCCGGCAGCGTGGGCAGCTGGTTATCGGTCAGGTTGAGATAGCGGAGCCGGCGGAGCTGGGCCAGTGCGGCCGGCACGGCCGTCAGGCAGTTATTGCTGAGGTACAGAAACTCCAACTGCGCCAGGTCGCCGAGCGCCGCCGGCAGCGCGGCCAGCGCATTATGCCCGAGGTCCAGCATCTGGAGCTGTGCCAGCCGCCCGAGGCCGGCGCCGATGCTCATCAGCTGATTCGCTGACAGGTTCAAGGTCTGCAGCGCGGTCAAATCCCACAGCCCGGCGGGCAGCGCGGTCAGATGATTATCGTAGAGGCTGAGAGTTTGAAGATTGGTCAGCTCGCCAAGCCAGACTGGCAGCGCGGTCAGGCGATTGCGGTCGGCGTCGAGGTGGTGGATGACAGCGGCGTGGGCGCGCAGATCGGGCAGCGCGGCGAGGCCGTGGCCAGCGAGGTCAATCATCGCAGGGTCGCGGCGGGCAGCGGGCGGCAGGTCGGGCGACATGGCGGCTCCCACGAATTGGCTTGGCGCTGGACGCAAAAAAAGCACCGCCGGCCGGCCCATGCCACAGCCAGGCGGTGCGCCGTCAGCGGTGCTACTCGCTGATGCCCGCGACCGAGGCGTCGTCGGTCGTCTGGCGGGCGTCCAAAAACATCACATCCTCGGCGCGCACCACCGTCGATTTATGCTTCTGGCCGTTTTTATCTTCCCAGGTGTGGCTGCGCAGGCTGCCGGTGACACGCACCCGACTGCCTTTTTTGAGGCTCATATTGGCGGTGTCGGCCAGCTTATCGAACGCCTCGACATCGATCCACTCGGTGTCGTAGAGCCAGGTGCCATCCTCCTGCTTGGCGCTGGGGCGCTTGGTACCCAGCGAAAACAGCGAGATCGGCACACCGCCGGGCGTGACCCGCTCGTCGGGGTCGTTGCCCAGCCAGCCAATCACTTCGACGTAGTTTACGGTCCCTTTGACTGATTGCATTGCGATCTCCGCCACAGCTTATACCCAACTGTTACAGGATACCATAGACGCGCGCCGCGCCGCTAGCGAGGTGCTAGCGGCGCGGCGGGGAACGGCGGCACTTAGGCGGCGCGGCGGGCGATCTCCAGGCGCGGGCGCAGCAGGCGCGGGCGCTGCTGCCACTCGGTCAGCAGCTGGCCAGCCTCGTCCAGCGTCAGGCTGCTGAGCGGGCGGCCGTCGTAGCTGGCGGCCAGCTCGGCGGCGACATCAATGCCGCGCTCGTCGGCCAGGCGCTCCAGGGCTTTGACCTGGCGCGGCGTGGCGTGCTCATCGCGGCTGGCGTGGCCGGCCACGACCTCGACCGGCGTGGTCGGCGGCGTGCTGCGGCGCTCGACCAGGCCCTTCAGCTCGTCGATCAGCTCCGAGGCCTCGCGCTTGGTCAGGACCAGGATGTCGAGCTTGCGCTCGGAGGCGAACTGCTGGAGGCGCTGGCCATCCCAGCCCAGCTCGGTGACCAGGTAGTCCATGTACTGGCGCTGCTTGTCGCTGGCGGGCGCCTCGGGGTCGCGGATTTGAATCGGCGCGGCGGTCGGCTGCTGGTCGCGCAGCTCGCGGACCTGCGTGTCGGCGGCGGCGCGCTGGGCGCGGTAGATCCGCTCGCCGAGCGCCACGGCCTGCGCGATCTCCTCGTCGCTCGCGGCGATCGGCAGCGTCACGGTCTCTTCGACGGTATAAAAATCTTCACCGATCCGGACGGCGGCGCGAAAGGTGCGGCTCACGGTCGGCTGAATTGGTTCTTGCTTGGCCATTGGTACACTCCGTTGGTACAGCTACTGCTCTGGTTTGAATAGGTGTAGTATACCAGCGGCTTGTGACACATACCGTCACAGATCAGGCCGATTCGGCGGCAGTTTGGCTGGGCCAGGCGGCGACCGCAGCCCGAAATGAGTCCGGCACGCGCGTCGAGTGGCCGGCGGCGTAGTCGTACCAGACCATCACCGCGCGGCCGGTCGCGACGATCTGATCGTCGTCGGCGCGATGCAGGGCGTACTCCATGACCAGGCTTTTGTTGCCGATGCTGACCACCCGCGTGCCGGCGGTGATCGTATCGCCGAACAGCACCGGCGCCCGGTACTGCACCGTGACCTCGGCGACGATCATCGCCAGCTGGTCAACGCGGCTGGTGCCGCGCAGCGCCAGCACCCACTGGGTCCGTATATCCTCGAAATAGCTCAGGTAGGTAGCGTGGTTGACATGGCCCAGCGCGTCAAGGTCGCGGAATGTGACGCGGATCGGCATGGTGTAGGGGAAATTGGCCAGCGGTGTCATGTAATGCGTTCCAATGCTCTATCTTCGCGGGGTGACGATCAACCCCGTACCTAAGAACTATAGCGTGCTCTAGGACAAGAGTCTATACTTTGCCAAGTCGTTGCCCACCCCCACTGTCAATTTTTTTGCCATTGTTATTGAGGGCAGCGTATGCCTGTTTCACGACGCCGGTTTTTACTGGGCAGCGCCGCCGCATTGGCGGCCACGGCCGCGCCTGTGCATGTGATCGCCCGCCCAGCCCGCCGCCCCAGCCGCAGCGCCCCCGCGCAGGCCGCCCCCGCGGCCACGCCCGCAGTGGCGGTGATCGCCCTGAACCGCATGGGCTACGGCGCGCGCCCCGGCGATGTCGCGCGCGTCACCAGCTTGGGCCTCAGCGCCTATATTGAGGAGCAGCTCAACCCTGGCGCCATTGATGACAGCGCCTGCGATGCACGCATCGCGAATATGCGGGTGCGCATCAAGTACGGCAGCGTCAACGAACTGCGGTCGCTCAGCACGCTCAACGCGCCGATCGCAACGCTCTGGCATCTCAGCAAATATGACAGCGCCAACCCGGTCGACTACCAGGAGCGGATGCGGCCGTGGTACGACGTGCGCATCGCCACCTGGCTGCGGGCGCTCTACAGCAAGCGGCAGCTCAAAGAGGTGCTGGCCGACTTCTGGCACAATCATTTCAACGTCAATGCGCCGTCCGATGCGGCGATTAGCGCCGCGTTCCCGACCTACGACCGCGATGTGATCCGCGCCAACTGCCTGGGGAATTTTCGCACGATGCTGGAGGCCGTCGCCACCAGCACCGCGATGCTGTACTCGCTCGACAATGTGAGCAACCTGGCCGGCCCTGGCGAGGGCAGCAACGAGAACTATGCCCGCGAGCTGTTTGAGCTACACACGCTGGGCGCCGACAACTACCTTGATTTCTACGATAATATCAACGGCGTCGGTGCGAACAGCGATGGCGATGCGCTGGGCTACGTTGACGCCGATGTGTACGAGGCGGCCAACTGCTTCAGCGGCTGGACGGTCGCCAACGGCGACTGGCGCCACCCCAACGATCCCGATGACGGCACGTTCTACTACTTCGCCGGTTGGCATGATACTGGCCGAAAAATCGTGTTAAGTATCGATGGCCGCGCAACAATTTTGGCAAATCAAGCGGCAATGGTTGATGGGCGGCAGGTGCTGGATATGCTGGCCAACCATCGCGGCACGGCCCGCAGCATCTGCACCAAGCTCTGCCGCCGCCTGATCAGCGACAATCCGACGGCGGCCGTGGTTGATGCCGCGGTCGCCATGTGGATGGCCAACCGCACCGCCCCGGACCAGATCAAGCGCGTCGTGCGGGTGATTTTGCAGTCCACGGAGTTTGCCACGACCTGGGGGCAGAAGATCAAGCGGCCGTTCGAGGCGACCGTCGCCTATCTGCGCGCCACCGGCGCCGAGCTGGGCAGCGATCCCAGCGACGCGAGCAAAAGCTCCAGCTGGGGCGACTTTTTCAACCAGTACGGCCAGACCGGCCACCGGCTGTTTGAGTGGCCGACGCCGACCGGCCACCCCGACACCGCCGAGTACTGGGCCTCGACCAACGGCCTGCTGCGGCGCTGGAACCTGCCGTTTAACCTGGTGCAGGACTGGGGCGGCCGCGTGCAGATCAACCTGGTGGGCCAGACGCCCAGCCTGGCAACGAACACCTGCACCGCGATTGTGGATTTTTGGCTCGACCGGCTGATCGGCTACCCCGTCAGCGCCACGACCCGCCAGGTGCTGATCGACTTCATGCGCCAGACCGGCCGCGCCGACCGGCCGCCAGTCCCCACCAGCGGCGTCCCCGACTACGGCGACCAGGCGGCGCTCACCGACCGCCTCACCAGCCTGGTCCAGCTGATCGCCATGTCCCCCGAGTTTAGCGCCCGCTAGCCGGGCCTCGCGCCCATAGCTCAGCGCACGGCTGGGCGGCGGGCTAGGCACAACGATGAGTTCACGACGCGAATTCTTGGTCGGCTGCCGAGCGCGGCCATTGCGGCGATGGCCGGCGGGCGGGTCGGCAATCTGGTGTTCGCCAACGCCGCGCCCGCCGCCACCGACGAGACGCTGCTGGTGGTGTTTTTGCGCGGCGGCTGCGACGGGCTGAGCCTGGTCTCGCCCTACGACGACCCGATCTACCGCTCGCAGCGCGGCGGCCTGGCACTGCCAACCAGCGGCGCCAACGCTGCGCTGCCGATCACGCCGCGCAACGCGACGTTTACCAGCAGCCTCGGCCTCCACCCCAAAGCCGGCCCGCTCAAGGAGCTGTACGACGCCGGCCAGCTGGCGCTAGTCCACGCCTGCGGCCTGACCAACGACACCCGCAGCCACTTCGAGGCGATGGACTTTATCGAGCGCGGCACGCCCGACAATAAAAATACGCCGTCGGGCTGGATCGCCCGCCACCTGGAGTCGGCCGGCATCACCGGGCTGATCCCGACGATAGCTGCCGCCAGCTCAACGCCGGCCTCGCTGCTCAACGACAGCGATGCGGTCGCGCTGACCAGCGCCAAGAGCTTCAACCTCAGCACGCCCGGCCGCTACAGCAGCGACGCGCTGGCCCGCAGCATGATCGGCTCGGTGCAGACGATGTACGGGAGCGGCACCAGCCAGGCCGAGGTCGCCGGCCGTCGCACGATTGATGTGATCCAGGCGCTTCAGTCGCAGAATTTGAACTACACGCCCACGACGACCTATCCCAACGGCGGCTTCGGCGACAGCCTGAAGCTAGTCGCTCAGATGATGAAGCTTGATGTTGGGCTGCGGGTGGCGACGGTGGACTACGGCGGCTGGGACACCCACGAGGGCCAGGGCGACGGCGGCACCGGCTACTTTGCCAGCCAGGTCGATGCGCTGAGCCGTGGGCTGGCGGCCTTCTACAGCGACGTGTCGGCCTTTCACGGCCGGCTGACGGTGGTGGTCATGAGCGAGTTTGGCCGCCGCCTGGGCGTCAATCTCAGCGGCGGCACCGACCACGGCCACGGCAACATGATGATGGTGCTGGGCGGCCACGTCAACGGCGGCAAAGTCTACGGCCAGTGGCCGGGACTGGCCGACCTCGATCAGAGCCAGGACCTTAAAACCACCACCGACTTTCGCATGATCCTGGCCGAGATCGTCGTCGAGCGGCTGGGCAACCCACAGCTCGACCTAGTATTCCCCGGCCTCACTGGCTACGCGCCGCTCAACGTGGTCAGCAATGCACAGATCGCGCCCAAAGCCTACCTGCCGTTCACCGTGCGCTAGCCCTGGCGCAGCCTCTCGCGCGGCCCCGGCAGCACGACGCTGGCGCGGGCCGCCATGCTATAATCCCGCCACTCTTCCGGGCAACTGCCCACCCAATACACTGGAGTTTGGCATGCGCAGCATCGCGGCTCGTCTGTCCACCCTGTCGGCCCTCGCCGCCTTTACGCTGGCGGCCTGCGGCACGCCGGCCGCCACCACCACGCCCGGCAGCACCGCCGCCCCAGCTGGCGCCGCCACCACCGCGCCCGCCGCTGACAATGCGACCGCCGCGCCGGCCGCCGCTGGCACGGCGATCCCGATTGGCATTGCGCTGGCCCAGACCAGCAACGTCGCGCTGCTCGGGCAGGAGCAGGTGATTGGCGCCAAGCTGGCAGAAAAGTTTTTCAACGACCGCGGCGGCATCAACGGCACGCCGATCAAGCTAATTTTTCAGGATACCGCCGGCGATGAGAACGGCGCCAACAATGCGTTCAACACGCTGATCTCGCAGGATAACGTCGTCGGCATTGTCGGGCCGACGCTGTCGCAGCAGGCCTTTAGCGCCGACCCCATTGCGGAGCGCGCCAAAGTGCCGGTGCTCGGGCCATCGAACACCGCCAAAGGCATCCCGCAGATCGGCGACTATATCGCCCGCGTCTCGGCGCCGGTCGCGGTGGTCGCACCCAACGCGCTCAAGGCCGCGCTCGAAGATCAACCCCAACATTAAAAAGGTCGCGGTGCTGTTCGCGCAGGACGATGCGTTCAGCAAATCCGAGACCGGCACCTTCCAGAACACCGTCACCGACACGCTCAAGCTGGAGCTGCTGCCGGTCCAGACGTTCTCGACCAAAGACACCGACTTCACCACGCAGGCCACCAACGTCATCAACGCCAACCCCGACCTCGTGGTCGTCTCGGGCCTCGCGGCCGACGGCGGCAACCTGGTCAAGCAGCTGCGCGAGCTGGGCTACAAGGGCCTCATCATCGGCGGCAACGGCCTGAACACCGCCAATATTTTTGCGGTCTGCAAGGCGCTGTGCGATGGGATTTTGATCGCCCAGGCCTACAGCTATCAGCTGGAAAGCCCGATCAATACCGCCTTCCGCGACGCCTACAAGGCCGAGCAGAAAAAAGAGCCGCCGCAGTTTAGCGGCCAGGCGTTTGCCGCGGTGCAGGTCTTTGTTGAGGCGCTGACGACCCTCGACAAAACTTCGAAGATCAGCGGCATGGCGCTGCCCGACCTACGCGCCGCGCTGAACAAGCAGATTTTGCAGGGCAAATACAGCACGCCGCTAGGCGACATCAGCTTCACGCCCGAGGGCGAGATCGTCCAGTCGCAGTTTTATGTCGCCCAGATCAAGATGGACGCCGACGGCGCCAAAGGCACGTTTGAATTCCTGAAGTAGCCACGGCCCTGTGAGCGACGCCGGTATTCAGCTGGCGTCGCTCGTCTGCTCGCCGGTTCCACATCTTTCCCTCAGCGCCTGGAGACAGCATGAGCCTCGCGCTTTTTTTCCAGCAGCTGCTCAACGGTCTGGCGATTGGCAGCGTGTACGCCGTGTTTGCGCTCGGCTACACGCTGGTCTTTTCGATCCTCAGGATCATCAACTTTGCCCACGGCGCGATCTTCACGCTGGGCGCCTATCTGACCTACGCCCTGACCGGCTCGGCGTTCGGCTTCAACGGCCTGCTGTCGAACGCCGCGCTGCCGATCAAACTCCCGTTTTTGGCGGCGCTGCTCGTGGGTGGCGTCCTAGCCGGCGGCGTCAGCGTCGTCGTGGAGCGAGTGGCGTTTCGGCCGCTGCGCAACCGCGGCGCCGACCCGCTCTTGTCGCTGGTGTCGAGCCTGGGCGTTGCGGCAGTGATCGTCAACCTGATCCAGTATCTGGTCGGCGCCGAAACCTACAGCTACCCCTCGAAGCCCTACGGCAACCTGAAGGCGGCGCTCAACTTTGGCAGCGCGACTCAGCCGATTATGATCCGCAGTGTGCAGGTCGTGATCTTCGCGGTCTCGGTGGCGATCATGGTGGCGCTGACGCTGCTGATCACGCGCACCAAGACTGGCAAGGCACTCCAGGCGATCTCCGAGGACGCTACGACCGCCAGCCTTCTCGGCATCAGCACCGACCGGCTGATCATGCTGACGTTTTTTCTCAGCGGGCTAATCGGCGGGATCGCCGGGACGCTGTTTAGCTCCAGCTTCAGCATCACCGGGCCATTCTTTGGGCAAAACTTTGGGCTGCGCGGCCTGGCGGTGATCGTGCTGGGCGGGCTGGGCGACATTCCTGGCGCGCTGGTCGGCGGGCTGGTGCTGGGTCTGGCCGAGGCCTTCGTGCCATCGCAGTACGTGGCCTACAAAGACGCGGTGGCGTTTGGCCTCCTATTTTTGATGCTGCTGGTCCGGCCGCAGGGGCTGCTGGGCCGCGCCCAGATTCAAAAAGTGTAGCGCGGCGACGCTGAAAGCGCAGGCATGGCCACCTTTTTTGCAACCAACGGCTTCCTCATCATCTCCATGCTGCTGGCGGCGATGCTGGCGCTGTCGCTGTACCTGCCGCTGATGGCCGGGCAGCTGTCGCTGGCCAGCCCCGGCTTCTACGCGCTCGGCGGCTACATTGCGGCGGTGCTGGCGACGCGCTGGACGGAGACCGTCGGCGGCCAGTCGCAAATCGTGGTCGGCGGCGTGGAGCTGGCGCGGTTTGTGGACGGGACGTTTCCGATCTGGCTGGTGCTGGTTGAGATGCTGCTCGGTGGATTGGCGGCCGGCGCGCTGGCGCTGGTCGTCGGGCTGCCGGCGCTGCGGCTGCGCGGCATCTACCTGGCGCTGGCAACGATTGCGTTCGTCGAGATTCTGCGCGTGCTGTCGCTGAACATGAAAATCACCGGCGAGGCGGTCGGGATTTTCGGCATCCCGCAGCCATTCCACTCGCAGATCGCCTATCTATGGATCGTCGGGCCGCTGCTGCTGCTGAGCGGCTTTTTCGTCTACCGCCTGGAGCGCGTGCGGGTCGGCCGGGCGCTGACCGCGATCCGCGAGGACGAGCTGGCGGCGGCGGCGATGGGCATCAACCCGACCGGCAGCAAGGTGCTGGCCTTTACGCTGGGCGCGGTGCTGGCCGGGATGGTCGGCGCGGTCAGCGCCCACTTCCTGAACACGTGGAACGCCCGCCAGGGCACCTTCGACGCCGCCATCGCCTACCTGGCGTTTGTGCTGATCGGCGGCTCGCGCACCTTCGCTGGCCCGATTGTCGGCGGCATGCTGCTGACCGCGCTGCCCGAGCTGCTGCGCAAAGTGGCGCGGCTGCCCGGCCTGCCGCCGGCGCTGACGACGTTTCTGACCGACGGCCGGCTGATTCTGTACGGCGTGCTGATCGTGGTCGGCAGCATCTTTTTCCCGCAGGGCGTGATCACGCCCGCGCTCCTGGCGCGCCTCGGCTGGCGTCGCGTGCCCCGCCCGGCCGCGCCGCGCGACGCGGCGGCCGAGCAGTGAGCGCCGCAGCCGCCGCGCCCGCGCCGGTGATCCTGGCGGCCGAGGCGATTACCCGGCGCTTCGGCGGCCTCGTCGCGGTCAACAGCGTCTCGTTTAGCGTGCGGCAGGGCGAGATTTTTGGCCTGATTGGTCCCAACGGCGCCGGCAAAACCACGCTGTTCAACCTCCTGACCGGCCTGGTCGAGCCGTCGAGCGGCGCGCTGCTCCACCGCGGCCACGCGATCCAGGGGCTGCGCCCGCACCAGATCGCCCGCCGCGGCCTGGCCCGCACCTTTCAGAATATTCGACTGTTCGGCAACCTGTCGGCGCTGGAGAATGTGCTGATCGCCCGCCACACCCACACCCGCAGCGGCGTGCTCGGCGGCGTCTTTGGCCTGCCGCTGGCCCGCCGCGAGGAGGCGCGCAGCCGCACCAAAGCCCTGGCGCTGCTGGACCTGGTTGGCCTGGCCGACCGCGCGGAGACCGCGGCCCGCAATTTTGCCTACGGCGACCAGCGCCGCCTGGAGATAGCCCGCGCTCTGGCGCTGGAGCCGGAGCTGCTGCTGCTCGATGAGCCGGCCGCCGGCATGAACCCCAGCGAAAAGCAGGAGCTGAGCGATTTTATCCGCCGCATCCGCAGCGAGTTTGCGCTGACAGTGCTCTTGATCGAGCACCACGTCCCGCTGGTGATGGGCCTGTGCGACCGCATCGCGGTGCTGAACTTTGGCCAGCTGATTGCGCTGGGCGAGCCGGCGCAGGTCAAAAACGACCCGGCCGTGATCCAGGCCTATCTAGGAGCCGAGCCATGACCGCACCGCCGCGCCAGCCGCTGCTCGCGCTCCGCGACCTTGATGTGAACTATGGCGGCATCCAGGCGCTGCAGGGCATTAACCTGGAGATCTACGCCGGCGAGGTGGTGACGCTGATCGGGGCCAACGGCGCCGGCAAGTCCACCACGCTGCGGACCATCTCGCGGCTCTTGCGGCCGCGGAATGGCCAGATTATCTACGACGGCCGCGACCTCGGCGGCGTGCGGCCCGAGGATGTCGTGCGGCTCGGCATCGCCCACGCCCCCGAGGGCCGCCGGATTCTGGCCCGCCAGACGGTCCGCGACAACCTGGAGCTGGGCGCGTATATTCGCCGCGACCGCGCCGGGATCGCCGCCGACCTGGAGGCGCAGTTTGCGCGCTTCCCGCGCCTGGCCGAGCGCCAGCAGCAGCCGGCTGGGACGCTGAGCGGCGGCGAGCAGCAGATGCTGGCGATCAGCCGCGCCCTGATGAGCCGGCCGCGGCTGCTGCTGCTGGATGAGCCAAGCCTGGGCCTGGCGCCGCTGGTGGTCCGCGAAATCTTTGCGATCATTGCCGAGCTGCATGCGGCCGGCGTCACGATCCTGCTGGTCGAGCAAAACGCCTCGCTCGCGCTGAAGCACGCCGACCGCGGCTACGTCCTCCAGGCCGGCCGCATCACCATGAGCGGCCCGGCGGCTACACTGCTGAGCAACCCGCAGGTGCAGCAGGCCTACCTCGGCTAGCCCGCCCGGCCATCCCGTAAAATTCCCCGCCCGCTATGGGCGGTGCGCCGCTGCCGTGCAACCTTTCGGCGCCGCCAGCATCTTATGATGAAGCGTGCTAAACTCGACTTCGAATGTAGGCTAAAGTACCAGCAGTTACCGGAAGGAGCAGTATGCTTACGTGTCCTACCTGCAGCTATAATAACGCGGCCTCCTCAAAATTCTGCCGGCAGTGCGGCACGGCGCTGACAGCGCCAGCGGCGCCCGTCGTCGCGGCCGCCCCGCCCGCCGCGCCGGCCAGCGACGCCGAACTCCAGGCCAGCCTTGTGACCACCGAGCCGCCCGCCGAGTTGCCCGCCGAGCCGCCGAGCACGCCCACCGAGCCGCTCGTCGCGCCCGCCGAGCTGCCGACCAGCGTGCTGGCGCCCAACACCAAAGTCGGCGACTACACAATCCTGGCGCTCCGCGATGAGGAGCTTGACCAGCGCGTGTATCGCGCGCAGGCGCCAGGCGATGTCTGCCGGCAATGTGGGACGAAAACCACCGACCCCGAGGCCCGCTTCTGCGAAGAGTGTGGCGCCGAGCTGCTGCCCCACGAGGTGCTGCTCTACGAGCGCGAGGCTGACAGCGAGGCCGAGGCCACCGGCCCCTGGCGCCTGGTTGAGCTCCCGGACGACCCGCTGCGCACGCTGCTGCCGACGCTGACGGCATTCGAGGAAAACGGCCGCCGCTACCTAGCGACCGAGGAAACGGTCCCCGGCTTTCAGTCGCTGGCCGAGCTGCTCGCGTCGCAGGGCGATGCGCCCCAGCAGCCCGCCGCGCTCGACCCGGCCGACGCGCTGCCGATTGCGCTCCAGCTGGCGCAGCTCCTCGCATTCCTGCACCAGCACGGCACGTCGCTGGGCGACCTGTCGCTGGCCCAGCTGCTGATCGGTGCCAACCACACGCTGCGGCTGCGCGATGTGACTCATCTCCAGCCGCTTAGCGACGGGAGCCGCCAGGCTGATCTGTCGGAGCTAGCGACCACGCTGGAGGATTTGATCCGCACGCCGCGCCCGACCCAGAAGCTCGACGCCGAGACCGCGATTTCGAGCCAGCCGACGCTGGAGGAGATTCTGCGCCAGGGCCGCACCGGCAGCTTCGCCGATGCCCAGGCCTGGGTCACGGCGCTGCAGGCCATCGTCACCAGCCAGCAGGCCCTGAAGCCGCTAGCGACCGTGGTCGGCGCCTTCGCGAATGTCGGCATGGTCCGGCAGCTCAACGAGGACTCGTTTCTGGTCCAGGAGGTGCGGCTCGGCCTGACCGACCAGTTCCTCAACGCCGGCGTGTACGTCGTGGCCGACGGCATGGGCGGCCACGACTCGGGCGAGATCGCCTCGCGGCTGGCGGTGCTAGCAATCTCGCAGACCGTCGCCCAGCAGCTGGCAATGATGGCCGCCGAGGGGCCGCAGGGCCTTAGCCAGGATAAGCTCAATGACCTGGTCCTGGAGGCCGCCGAGGCCGCGAACCTGGCGGTCTTCCAGGAGGGCAAGCAGCGCAAAAATGACATGGGCACGACCCTAACGTTCGCGCTGGTCGTCGGCGACCGCTGCATCATTGGCAACGTCGGCGACTCGCGGACCTATCTGCTGCGCGAGGGCAAGCTCCAGCGCATCTCCAAAGATCACTCGCTGGTGATGCGGCTGGTCGAGGTTGGGCAGATCAGCGAGGATGAGATCTACACCCACCCGCACCGCAACGCGATCCTGCGCTCGCTGGGCGAAAAGCCCCAGGTCGAGGTTGACACCTTCCCGATCCGCCTGCAGCCGGGCGACGCGCTGTTTTTGTGCTCCGATGGGCAGTGGGAAATGGTCCGCAACCCGCGCATGAACGAGGTGCTGGTCGCCGTCACCGACCCGCAGGCCGCCGCCCAGCAGCTGATCATGGAGGCCAACCAGAACGGCGGCGAGGACAATATTACGGCGGTGATCGTACAGTTTAGCCAGGTTGCCGCTGCCCAGTCAGCGGCAGCCGCGACAGCGTAGGAGCAGCCAATGGCCCAAAATATTACCCTGACGACGACGTGGGCGCGGGCGCCGCTCGCTGCCAATACCGCCCAGGTCGGCTACCTGGTGGTCGAGGTGCAGCCGCAGGCCACCACGGCCGTGCAGCATCTGCCGATCAACTTCTGCATGGTCCTGGACCGCTCCGGCTCGATGGACGGCCCCAAGCTCGACAACTTGAAAAAGGCCGTCCAGACCGCCATTACCCGCCTCACGCCCAATGATATTGTGGCGGTGGTGGTCTTCGACGAGACCGCCGAGGTGATCGTGCCGGCGACCGCCGCCACCAACCCCGCCGCACTCAATAACCGCGTCGAGGGCATCCGAGTACAGGGCGGCACGGCGATGTCGACCGGCCTGGAGCTGGGCCTGGCCGAGGTGCTGAAGCACGCCGGCCCCGACCGTGCCAGCACGGTGCTGCTCCTGACCGACGGCCAGACCTGGGGCGACGAGGATCGCTGCCGCGAGCTGGCCACGCAGCTGGCCGCCCAGAATGTCAAAATTACGGCGCTAGGGCTGGGCGACGAGTGGAACGAGAAGCTGCTGGAGGACCTGGCGGCCACCACCAAAGGCAGCGCCGACTACGTGGCCGACCCGACCACGATCGGCACGTTTTTCCAGGCGGCGACCGTGGCGGCCCAGACCACCAGCGTCCGCAATGCACGCCTGGTGCTGCGCCTGGCGCAGGGCGTCGTGCCGCGGGCGGTCTACCGCGCCGCGCCGCTGATCGCCAACCTCGGCTACAAGCCGATCAGCGAGCGCGAGCTAAACATTGATCTGGGCGACCTCCAGAGCGGCGTCGGCGGCGCGGTGCTGGCCGAGCTGATGCTGCCGGCGCGCGCCGCTGGGCAGTACCGCGTGGCCCAGGCCGAGCTGATCTATGATCTGCTGGGCGCCCAGCAGCTCGACCAGCGCGTCCGCAGCGATGTGATGCTGGCGATCAGCGCCGACCCGCAGAGCAGCCAGGTCCAGCCAGCGATGATGAATCTGGTCGAAAAAGTCACCGCCTTCAAGCTCCAGACCCGCGCGCTCGACGAGGCCGCCGCCGGCAACTTGACCGGCGCGACCCAGAAGCTGCGCTCGGCGGCCACCCGCCTGCTGGACCTGGGCGAGCTGGAGCTGGCCCAGACGATGCAGCGCGCCGCCGACACGATGGACCAGGGCGGCGGGCCGACCGCCGCCGACCAGAAGAAGATCACCTACGCCACCCGCCGCCTAACGCTCAATGAGCTGACCGAGGGCGGCAAGCAGTGACCAAGCCAGCTCGGTCGCAGCGCTCATCGGTCGCGCTGGCCTTTGCGACGTTCGGCCGCACGTTCCGCCACAGCTATGACAATCTGCTCAGCATGGGGCTGATGGGGATCATCTGGCTGGTGGCGGCGCTGCTGTTTGTGCCGATTGGGCCGCTGACCGCCGGGCTGCACCGTGTCACCCAGCGCTGGAGCGAGGAGCGCGTCGCCAGCTGGCGCGAGATGTATGCGAGCTGGCGCGGCGATGCGCTGTGGTCGTGGTGGCTGACGCTGGCGCTCTGGGGCGGCGAGCTGCTCCTGCTCATCAATGTCAACACCTATGGCAGCAGCCAGTTCCTGCTGCTCAACTACCTGAGCATCACGTTTTTGCTGTTTGCGTTCATCTGGCTGGCGGTCGGGATGGTCGCGTTTCCGCTGGCGCTGCGCCAGGAGGAGCCGAGCGCGCGCCGCACGATCCGCAACGCGGTCGTGATGGTGTTCGCCAACCTGCCGGGCGCGCTGGTCGCGCTGGTGCTGCTGATCGTCAGCACCGTGGTCCTGATCCTTCTGCCGCCGCTGTTTGTGTTCGTGCCCGGCTGGATCGCGCTGTGGGGTCAGGAGTTTAGCCGCCTGCTGCTGGTCCGCTCGGGCTACCTCGCGCCCGACGAGATCGCCGACCGCCACGAGTAAGCTGCGACCATGCGCCGACGAGTGAGAGCCAGGATATGACGATCCAGGCTCTCACTCGGACTTAAGCCAGCAGGGTTGGCATTGAGCGACACGCGCAGGCACAGTCCGTGTTAGCATAGCGGCCGATCAAGGAGCAACAATGAACAATGATCCCCAGTGGTACAAAGATGCGGTGCTGTACGAGCTGCACGTCAAGACGTTCCATGATGGCAATGGCGACGGCATCGGCGACTTTCTTGGCCTGATCGAGAAACTGGACTATCTCCAGGACCTCGGCGTCAACTGCATCTGGCTGCTGCCGTTCTTCCCCTCGCCGCTACGCGACGACGGCTACGATATCGCCGACTACTACAATATTCACCCCGACTATGGCACGCTCAAAGATTTCAAGGCCTTTTTGAAGGCCGCGCACCATCGTGGCATGCGGGTGATCGCTGACCTGGTGGTCAACCACACCTCCGATCAGCATCCCTGGTTTCAGGCCGCCCGCAGCGATCCCAAGTCACCCTACCGCAACTACTACGTCTGGAGCGACTCGTGGGAGCGCTATCAGGACGCGCGCATTATTTTTACCGACACCGAGCGCTCCAACTGGACCTGGGATGAGCAGGCCGGCGCGTACTTCTGGCACCGCTTTTTCTCCCATCAGCCCGACCTGAACTATGACAACCCCAAAGTGCAGCGCGAGATGATGAAGATCATGGAGTACTGGCTCGACCTGGGGCTGGATGGCTTCCGGGCCGACGCCGTGCCGTACCTGTTTGAGCGCGAGGGGACCAACTGCGAAAATCTACCTGAGACCCACGCATATTTGAAGCGGCTGCGGCACCGGATCGACCAAAAATACCAGGGCCGGATTTTGCTCGCCGAGGCCAACCAGTGGCCCAGCGATGTGCGGGCCTACTTCGGCGACGACGACGAGTTCCAGATGGCCTTCAACTTCCCGATCATGCCGCGGCTCTACATGGCGGTGCGCAAAGAGGATCGGCTGCCAATCATTGATATTATTCAGCAGACGCCGGCCATCCCCGACAACTGCCAGTGGTGCATGTTTCTGCGCAACCACGACGAACTGACCCTGGAGATGGTCACCGACGAAGAGCGCGACTATATGTATAAAGAGTATGCCACCGACCCGCGCATGAAGATCAACGTCGGCATTCGGCGCCGGCTCGCGCCGCTGCTCGACAACGGCCGCCGCCGCATCGAGCTGCTGAACGCGCTGCTGTTCTCGCTGCCCGGCTCGCCGATCATCTACTACGGCGACGAGATTGGGATGGGCGACAACATCTACCTGGGCGACCGCAACGGCGTCCGCACGCCCATGCAGTGGACCGGCGACCGCAACGCCGGCTTCTCGCGCGCCGATAGCCCGCGGCTGTATGCGCCGGTGATCAGCGACCCGGTCTATGGCTATACGGCGATCAACGTCGAGGCCCAGCAGCGCACGCCGTCGTCGCTGCTCAACTGGATGAAGCGGGTGATCAAAATTCGTCACCGCCACCCGGTGTTCGGCCGCGGCGCGATCAGCTTTTTGCACCCGGCAAACACCAAAGTGCTGGCCTTCGTGCGCTCGCTGGATGACCAGCACATCCTGTGTATCAACAACCTGTCGCGCTTCTCACAGCCGGCCGAGCTAGACCTGTCGGCCTTCAACGGCTGGACGCCGGTCGAGCTGTTTGGCGAGACGCGATTCCCGCCGATCGGCGAGCTGCCGTACTTCATCACGCTGGGGCCGCACTCGTTCTACTGGTTCCGGCTGGAGCGCTAGCACTCCCCTGGTCCGCTTCTTGCACTTTAAGGCATAGGATAAACCTAGCAAGGAGCTGGAACTGTGAACAAGATTAAGTTTGGCAGCCTCGCGCTGCTGACGCTCGCGCTGGCGGCGTGCGGCCCGGCGGATGTCGCCCAGACGACAAACACCGCGGTAGCCGTGGCCGCCAGCGCGATCCCCGCCGACATTCAGAAAACTGCCGAGGCTGTCGCCAGCGACCCGACCACGGCCGCGCTGATGAGCACCGCCATCGCCGCCGCCAACGATCCCAGCGTCGCTGGGCTGCTGAACGACGCCGACCTCCAAGCGCTGACCAACGAGGCGCTGACCACCATCAACGGCCTGACGCCGAGCGACCTGCGCCTACAGAGCGATCAGAAGACCGTCCTCGACACCACCCAGCAGGTCGCCGATGTCAAAGACTACCGCTGGGTGATCAGCGCGGTCCCGGCGGGCGCAGAGAAGGTCAAGGGCATGGTCATCAGCGAGAACTCCAGCGGCAAGCTGACGGTCGAGCCGACCGACTACAGCAAGTATTTTCCGGTCAGCGGCACCTACACTGTGGATCTGGAGCTGACCTACACCAGTGGCAAAAAAGAGCGCAGCCCAATCACCATTCTGGTGCCATAAGCGCCGCCACCAGCTACACAACAGAGCGATAGAAAAGACAGGCCCGCGGGCCTGTCTTTTGTTTGCGCGCCTGACAAACTTGGATATAATAGCAGTCATAGTAAGCCTTTCGCCCTGCCTACCTCATTCTTTTGCAGTAGTAACAATGTAGCTAGCTATTCATTGTAAACCCATGCCCATCCTATGCAGCGGCACGGTATTCTGGAACGTAGCTTCGATGTCTCATCTAGCCCGCCATGCGCCCTAGACCTGCTACGAGCAAGCATATTACTATCAAGGTTGGTCGCTTGCTACATTCATCTGGGGTCTGGATCATTGACTATCAACCACAAAAATCAGTAACGAAGGTGTACGGAGTTTGTGATGATCCTCCAGTCTATTCGAGATAAGCGCACCGCATATGAGCGAACGCAATTTATTACGCTGTTACGATTTGCCAGCGCCGCATTTAGCGTTGCGCTCGGGATAGCTATTTATCGAGCTGCACATTTTCCGCAGTTGATTTTTCTGTGGGTGTCGGTCTTTATCACGTTTTGTAATGTAATAGCCATTGTCATCGCATGGTATTGGCTAAAAAAAGGATTGCAGGCCCGAGCCGTCTCACTCTACATGGTGTCGGGCATGACATATTTAGGCTTTGCTGTTTTACAAGCCCCTAGTAAACTTATGATAGCTGGCGGCTGCGCACTCTGCATTTATGTTCTAATCGCCACGCTCATCGAGCCACCGCAGCGCGCGTATTTCTGGGCAGCCTATGCTGGTATCTGCTATGTGGCCGCGCTCTGGCTCCAGCGTTTTACGCCACCCTATGTGCCAAACCCTGGCGACATCGTGATGTACTACGGGCTGACACCAACCCTCTTTCTGCTGACCTGTCGTTTGGGAAAAGGCGCCACCCAGCGCCTTCTTCAAGCGATCCACGATAGTGAGCTGGCCCGTCACTCAGTCGAGGAGCAAGTCATTGCCCGCACGGCCGAGCTTGCCATCGTTAATCAGCAGCTGGAGGCCGCGCTCCACGTAAATCGACAATATATGCTACAGGCCGAAGGCCTCGCTACCAGCAAGGAGCGGCACCGCCTGGCCACCGAAGTCCATGACACAGTAAACTACCATCTGCCCGGCATCCATATGAATCTGGGCGCAGTTGCGCTCAACTGGGACACCAACCCAGCGGCGGCGCAGGAGTTGCTGGTGGCAGCCCAGCAAGGAATGAAAGATCTACAGGGCGATGTCAGCCGCTCGGTGCGCGACCTGCGGGCTGATTATCTATTGAAACCAATCCAGCGGCTGCTGCAAGATCTGGCTGCTGAAATCAAGCTTGCCGGCATCAATGTGCATCTGCGGATGGAAGGAATACTTCATGATCCACCAGATGTTATTAAGACCGTGCTGTACCGTATTACTCAGGAGTCGTTGAGCAACGTGCGTAAGCATGCGCAGGCCCATAATGTGAATGTTGTGTATGACTGTCGGGATGCGACGCGCATCCATTTGAACATTCATGATGATGGAGTGGGAGCAGCGACGACCAATACTGGTGGGATCGGCGTGATTGGGATGCGCGAGCGCGTCGCGAGCTTGGGCGGTCTCCTCACCATCGAAACACAGCCTGGACAAGGGTTCAAAATAACTGTGGAGGTGCCCGTTGAATAAACGCATCACGGTCCTGATCGCTGATGATGCCGGCATGACCCGCATTGGCATACGAGGCATCCTCGGCTCGGCCAAAGATATTGAGGTTGTTGGTGAGGTGAGCAATGGCGAGCAGGCCGTTCAATTTGTCGCCGCACATCAGCCCGATATTGTTCTAATGGACATTGACATGCGGCCGGCGCAGTGGGGCGGCATCAAAGCCGCCAGCATCATCAGCGCAAGCCAGCCGCACACGAAGATTATCATTGTCTCAGGTCACACCAACTATCTCAAAGAGGCGATGTCTGCCGGCGCCGTCAGCTACTTTCCCAAGCACGGCGAGCCAAAGGAGTTGATCGAGGCGGTCCGCCGAACCGCGCAGGGGGGCACCTATATTCACTTTGATCTTCAGCCTGATCTGATTAACCAGTTCAGGCGTGGCCTCCGTGTAGCCTCTCAGGAGCCGCTCAGCGCTCGTGAGGAGCAGGTTCTGCGAACTCATTGCCGATGGCTGTAGCAACAAGGAGATTGGTAATAAACTCGGCCTGAGCGAGTCGTGGGTTAAAAATATTCTTAGCGGATTGTATAGCAAGCTTCAGGTGGATAATCGCACCGAGGCAGCGCTGAAAGCGCGGGACATGGGCCTCATTCCTTAAACTTTCGTTTAATATCGACAGTACTAATAGTCCTATTCATACCCCCTACCTCTTTGCTATGCTGCACAGGTCGAAGAGCGTGACCAAAGACCGAGACCCGGCACGATGCAGTACACCATTGCCTCGCCTAGCGCTATGTCACCTGGTCAAACTCATGATCAATCACCGTTTTGGCTCAAACCAATGCTCTAGGAGTTACCCCCATGCAGGCAGTACCGGCCCACGAATGGCTCACGGTTGTACGGACGACGGCGCAGTCGCTTGGACACCAGCTTCCCGACGACGGCTACATAGCGCTGACCACCATCCTACACCCATACATTGAGCGCGCGAGGGCGGCAGATGCTGAGACCGTTGCCAGGATCACCACCAACTATCTGCGCGACCACGAGCTGGTCGCGGGGCTGCAGGCGCCGGTTGATAGCCCCGCGCACGAGCAGGCCAACGAGCAGGTCTGGGGCTGGATTGTGGCACTGACTAACAAAGGCGGCCAGGCGCAGCGCGAGGACATCGTGGCGGCCAGCATTGATATCAATGCCTGGAACGACCTGCGGAGCAATCTGCACCAGTACAACTACGAGGCGCGGCTGACGCAGTATGTCGCGCGGATCTTTCAGAACCGCTGGCGGCTACACTACCGCAGCCAGACCAGCCTGCGGCGCGGCGGCCTCGGAATTGAGGCCACGCGGGCGCTCGCGGGGACGACCACCTTTGGGACGCTGGCGCGCGACCGCACGGTACCGTTTGATACGATGCTTGAGGACACGATGCGCTACACCGACGACACCCGGCGTGCGCCCGAGGACACCATGCTGCGGCGCCACGATATTGGCCTGGTTGATCAAGGCATTGCGGCGCTGTGCCGGCGGCATCGCAGCGAGCAGCCGCGCTATATCATGGCGGCCTACCACGGCTGGGGGCTGACACTGCGGGAGATTGGCGAGCAGCTCGGCCTCAGCACCAACCAGGTCTGGCGCACGATCAAGCGCCACCACACCGAGATCGAGGGCTGGCTGCTGGCCCACGGCTTCTCCGTGGCCTAAAGCCCAGCTGAGCAGCCCGCTGGCCGGTTCACGGCGGCGGGCTGCTCAGTCATTTAAACGGGGTATACTGCGAGCATCAGGGGCGTCGCCACAGCGCTGGCGCGCCGGGATGGACCGAGGAGAACATGTTTGAACTGTAAGCCGGCCCAGAGTCACTTTGTAGCGTGGGTTCACCAGGCGATCGCCACGCCGCCCGCGGGCGTCACGCCGGCGATGGTTGAGCACCTGCTGAGCTGCCGGACCTGCCAGCGGGCACTGCATGCCCACGCCGCCCAGTGCGCCACCCCGCCGCTCATGCTGCGGGCGCTGACCGAGCGTAGCTGCTCAACGCTGGGCGGCGAGATCAGCGCCTGCCTGGCGCTTGGCCCCGTCGCCGCCGCGCAGCGCTATCCCATCGGCTGGGCGCACATTCAGCTTTGCCCGCGCTGCGCGGCGGCGTATCGCGCCGCGGCCGACGCCGACGCACTGCTCGCGGACGCACCGCCAGCCCGGCCGCCGGCGCTGGCGCGGCTGGGCCGCCACGAGCTCCTCACGGCCCTCGCGGCCGGCGCGCCGCCGTATGCGTGGAGCCAGCGAGTGAGCGGCGCGCCCGCCTGGACCGCGACGATTCAGCTGAGCCGCCAGAGTCGCTTCGGGCGCCACAGCTGGCGCCTTGAGGTTGAGCTGGCTGGCCCCACGCCGCCATTTCGCACGGTCCAGCTGATCTGTGGCGCGCAGCAGGCCAGCAGCCCGCTGGTCGGCAGCGCCGCCACGTTTGCGGCGCTGTCCGCCGACCTAATCACGCCCCGCGGCCCGACCGACGACCTGCTGCTGCGCTTTAGCTAGCAGCGAAACGTCGCCAGCCAGTCGCCCTGCACCGCGCCGATCAGGCCGCCGACGACGGCGGCCGCGACGGTCACCGCCACGACCGTGAGCTGCGCGCCAAGCGCGAGCGGCGTCAAATCAAGCGCCGGCCGCAGCAGGAGAAACTGTGCCGCCAGCAGGCCGCCAAAGGACAGCCCGGCCACCGCGCCGAAGCGTCCACTGCCCCAGCGTTGGCCGCGCCACTGCACCGCGATCACCGCCAGCGCTGGCAGGACTAGCACGAGCGTCAGCACCCACAGGCCCAAATCCCACTGCATAAACGGCAGAAATGGCTTCCGCAGCGTCTGGCTGCCCCACGGCAGCGCCAGCGTAAAGCCCAGGCTGGTCAGCGGAAACTCCAGGGCGCGCGCCGCAATCACCGCCGCCAGGACCGCCGCTGGAAACCAGCGCGCGCCCGGCCCGCGCCAGGCTCGCGCGCTGGCGACAAACACCCATGTCATGAACAGCCCCGACCACAGGCCCCACCACCCGGCCCACGGCCCGGCGATCGCATAGCGCTCAGCCTTTAGCAGCCACGATAGCTCCAGCGTGGTCGAGTTGAGAAAGTTGATCCAGCGCGCGACCAGCCCAAACAGCAGCGCCGCCAGCGCATACGTCGCCCACTCGCGGCCGCGCGTCGCCGCGGGGCTGCGCTGCCGCTCGGCGAGCAGCGCGATGATCAGCCCGGCCAGCATCACCGTTGACCCCGAGAAGCCGATCAGGTGCGGCGGACTCCAGACCGAAATATCCACGCCGTACATCCGGTGCCACCAGTCATCAAACGGTGCCGACAGCACCATCTGCAGCGCGCCGAAGCCCAGCACAAAATAGCCGAGCGGCGCCCGAAAGCCCAGCAGTCCGACGGTCGCATCCGGCGACGGCCGAGTCAGGGTGGTGGCAATGACCATCGCGGCAGCTGCAATGCCGCTCAGCGCGATCGCGGTGTACATCAGGGTGTGCGGCGGAATCCAAAAGGTGTCGCGGCCGATGGCGACGTGCCAGTAGAGGTCCCAGGCGTTGCCAAACGCGCCGACCCAGGCCAGCGTCGAGAGCGCGACGAGCAGCGGCCACTGCGCCGCCCGGCGCAGCGCTGGCCGCGCAACCGACTGCGGCAGGGTAGATTGGGCCATCATCGTCTCCAATACAAAGCACGGAGACGCCGCGGCGTCTCCGTGGGGCTACGCTCAATTGTACCCGGCCGCGGCTACTTGCGGCGGTTGCGCAGGAACGGCGGAATATCCAGGTCGTCGGCGGGGTTGTTGTTGAACGATGGCTGGGGCCGAGCGGCCGGCGCCGGCGCTGGCTGCGTCGGCTGGCGCTGCGGCTGCGGGGTTTGAAAGTTCGTGCCGGCCTGGCCAAAGGTCGTCGGGCGGCCGGGGCGGGCCGCGGGCCGCGGCGCGATGTCAAAGCCGGTGGCGATCAAGGTAATCTTGACCTCGTCGTGGGCCTCCGAGTCAAACACCATGCCGTAGATGATCTGGGCCTCGGGGTCGGCGGCTTTCGAGATGATCTCGGCGGCCTCGTAGACCTCCTGGATGCCCAAATCCTCGCCCGCCGAGATGTTGAACAGCACCCGCTGGGCGCCGTCAATTGACAGCTCCAGCAGCGGCGACGAGATCGCCATATTGGCCGCATCGATCATCCGCGACTCGCCCTTGCCGCGGCCAATCGCCATCAGCGCCGAGCCGGAGTCGGTCATGATCGCCTTGACATCGTTGAAGTCGAGGTTGATCAGGCCGCGCTTGGTCACAAGGTCCGAGATGCCCTGCACGCCCTGGCGCAGCACATCGTCGGCCATGCGAAAGGCCTCTAGCATCGACGTATTGCGAGTCGCGACCTGCAGCAGCCGGTCGTTCGGCACGACGATCAGCGTGTCAACGACCGGCTTGAGCTGCTCGATGCCCTGCTCGGCGACCTTGCGGCGGTGGGCGCCCTCAAAGGTAAACGGCTTGGTGACGACGCCGACGGTCAGCGCGCCCAGCTCTTTGGCGATTGCAGCGATCACCGGCGACGAGCCGGTGCCAGTGCCGCCGCCCATGCCCGCGGTGATAAACACCATGTCGGCGCCCTTGAGCACCTCGTACAGCTCCTCGCTGGTTTCCTCGGCGGCCTTCTGGCCGATCACCGGGTTGCCGCCCGAGCCTAAGCCTTTGGTCAGCTTGTCGCCCAGCTTGACACGGTGGGGCGCCGACGAGTGGGCTAGCGCCTGCGCGTCGGTGTTGATCGTGATAAACTCGATGCCCTGCACGCCCATCTCGATCATGCGGTCAACGGCGTTCGAGCCGCCGCCGCCGGCGCCGACGACCTTGATCTGCGCCGAGCTATCAATCATTGGTTCCCAGGGGTTTCGTCCGTTCATGTCATCCTCAGCCTAGTAGTGGGTTGGTCAAAAGTGATGTTAGGGCAAGAACTCGCGCATCCAGCCAGTGAAGCGCTCGTAGACCGCGCGCCAGTTGCCGGTCTCGCGGACGGTGGTCAGCGAGCCGTTGGGGTGGAGCAGCCCGCGCGTGACGCCCCAGCGCACCAGGCCCACGCCGGTGGCGTAGGGCGGCGCGTCGACGGCGTCGGACAAGCCGGCCAGCTGCGTGGGGACGCCGATGCGCACCGGCATGCCCAGCAGCTCGCGGGTCAGCTCATCGAGGCGCGGCAGCTGCGAGGAGCCGCCGGTCAGCACAATGCCGGCCGGCAGCAGCCCTTCGTAGCCCGAGCGCCGAATCTCCGCGCCGATCAGATCGATCAGCTGCTCGCAGCGCGCCTGGATAATCTGGTTCAGCAGCGCGCGGTGAATCTGCTGCCGCTCGCCGGGCGCAAACGACTCGGTGTCAATCGTGTCGTCCTCATCCTCGGCCAGCTCCTCGGAGATCGCCGAGCCGTACTTGAGCTTCAGATACTCGGCGGTGTTGTGGGGCGTGTGCAGCACATACACGATGTCGCTGGTCAAGTGGTTGCCGCCCAGCGGCAGCACGACGCTGTGCCAGATGCCGCCCTGAATGAAGATCGCCACGTCGGTCGTGCCGCCGCCGATGTCGACCAGCACCACGCCGCGGTCCTTGTCCTCGGGCGACAGCACCGCCTCGGCCGAGGCCAGCGGCTGTAGCACGAGGTCATCGATCTGCACGCCGGCGCGCTCAACGCTTTTGATCAGATTCTGGATCGCCATGACCTCGCCGGTCACAATATGCGTCTCGACCTCCAGCCGGTAGCCCGACATGCCGATTGGGTCACGGATGTTCTCGTGGCCGTCAACAATATAGGCCCGTGGGATCACATGAATCACTTCGCGCTGCGTCGGGATGGCGACGGCCTGCGCCAACTCAACGGCGCGCGCCACATCGTTGGCCGTAATCTCGTGGTCCGGCCGGGAGATTGCGACGACGCCGCGGCTGTTGAGCGATGAAATATGGCGGCCAGCGATGCCAACATACGCGGTGCCGATGCGGTAGCCCGACAGCCGCTCGGCCTTCTCGACCGAGGTACTAATGGCCGCCACCGCGTCATCAATGTTGACCACCACCCCCTTGTCGAGGCCTTTGGAGGGCGTCAGGCCGACGCCCAGCACATTCACCCGACCGTCGTCGCGCACTTCGGCGACCATCGTGCAAATTTTGGTGGTGCCTACATCAATGCCCACGACTGTTCGGCTCATACCTCAAGTTCCTTCAGAGTGACGCGGCGGAGCCGCACAAAGGCTTTACAGCTGCTGCTAGGAGATTATACGCGATGGGATCGGCGCCCGCAATGCGCTGCCCTGACCACGCCATTACAGTCGCGGCACTAGCGGTAGTAGGGCGTGGTCGGGCGCAGATCGAGAAATTTAAACGTCGTGCCATCGGAGAGCAGCGCCCGCAGCGTCGCCAGCTTGCGGTCGAGCTGATTGGAGCGCCCGAGGACCACCTGGCGACCATCGCCGACGATCAGCGACACGCCCATGCCAGCGTCCCACTCGATGCGCTGGATTGGCAGCGCGAGCGGCCACTTGGTCGTCTGGGCGCTGACATTCTGCGCCAGCCGGATGGCGTCGGGGTCAACATGGTCGCGGACGGCGATTGGCCGATTGGGCGTTGTATCCACCACCATGATCTCGCTGGCGAACGTCAGGCCAGCGGCTGACGGCGGCAGCACGGTGGTCGGCGTCAGCAGCAGCGTCGCAGTGACCGTCGTCGAAAGCTCAGTGCTCGCGCTGAGCGGCACGGTCGGTGACAGCGGCAGCGTCGGTGACACGGGCGGGCTGCTGGCCAGCTGCTGATCGACCACCAGCCCATCGTTGGTCACGGCGAAAATGCGGCCGTCGTGCAGCCAGCGCACGTCGGGCTGGCGCTCGCGGACAGTCACGACTACGGCATCGGGCAGCTGGAGTCGCACGGTCGCCGCCTCGACATACGGGCTTTCGCCGACCCGCGCGGCGATCACCGCCGGCTCGACAAACCAGATCGACTGGCCCGCCACCTGAGCGAAGGCCGCCACGTCGGCGCCGCTGAGGGCCTGGTTGCCGACGGCGCGCACGCTCTGGACCACGAAGCGCGGCGAGGTGAGCGCGGTGTAGCCAGCCCAGGCCGCCGCAAGTGCCAGCAGCAGCGCCCACACGCGGCCGGTGCGCAGCAGCCCGCGCAGCCAGCGCCGCAGCCCCGGCCGAACCTGGGCGGCTCCCGTCGCCATTAGCCCTGCACCCGCCGGTCGCGGTGGCGCTCAACCGCCAGGCTGATCAGGCGGTCAAGCAGCTCGGGGTACGGCACGCCGCTGGCCGCCCACAGCTTGGGGTACATCGAGCCGGCGGTGAAGCCAGGAAATGTATTGATCTCATTGAGAAACAGCGCGCCAGTCTCGCGGTCCAGCAGAAAGTCCACGCGCGCCAGGCCGGCGCCGTCAATCGCCTTGAAGGCCGCGAGCGCCAGCGCCTGCACCTGGGCGGTCAGCTCAGGCGACAGCGGCGCTGGAATCAGATAGCCGGTCTTGCCCTCCAGATATTTATCGGCGTAGTCGTACCACTCGTTGGCCGGCACAATCTCGCCGGGGATCGAGGCCTCGGGCTCGTCGTTGCCCAGCACGGCCACCTCGATCTCGCGCGGCACGACGCCCTGCTCGATCACCAGGCGGCGGTCGTGGGCGGCGGCCAGATCAAGGCCCGCGACCAGCTCAGCGCGGTCGCGGCATTTCGAGACGCCGACGCTGGAGCCGGCGTTGGCCGGCTTGGTGAAGACCGGGTAGCGCAGCGCGCTTTCCACGGCATCAATGACAGCGTCGTGGTCGGCGGCCCAGTCGCTGCGGCGGGCCAGGACATACGGCACCTGCGGCAGGCCGGCGGCGGCAAACGCAGCTTTGGCGATGCCTTTGTCCATCCCGACCGCCGCGGCCAGCACGTTGCAGCCGACATATGGCACATCGGCCAGCTCCAGCAGGCCCTGCAGCGCGCCGTCCTCGCCGTACATGCCGTGCAGCACCGGGATAATCACATCGAGGTTGGCCGGCGCCTCGCCCGGCAGCCGGCCGGCGCTGGTGGCCAGCGCGGCGCTGCTCGCCACAACGCCTGGCTCGGGATCGCGGCTGAGGAGCTGCCGATCAGCGGCCTGCTCCAGCGCCAGCAGCGGATCGCCGCCGGTCAGCCAGCGGCCCTGCTTATCAATGCCAATCGGCACAATCTCATAGCGCTCCTGGCTAAGCGCCGCCATCACCGCCCGCGCCGACTTCAGCGACACCTCGTGCTCGCTGTTGCGCCCGCCGAATACCACGCCGACCCGCTGCTTCATACTCATCCTCTATTTCTCGTCGGCCAGCGGCCGGCCAATCAGCTGGACCTCTAGCTCAAGCTCGATGCCAAAGGCGGCCGCCACCTGCGCACGCATCTGATCGGTCAGGCGCAGCACATCAGCCGCGGTCGCGCCGCCGACGTTGACAATATAGTTGGCGTGCTTGGCCGAAACCTGCGCGCCGCCGACCTGAGCACCTTTTAGACCAGCGGCCTCCAGCAGCCGCCCCGCCGAGTTGCCAGGGGGATTTTTGAACGACGAGCCGCACGACGAGCCGCTGGGCGTCTTGGATTTGCGGGCCGCGGCGATCTCGGCGATCTGGGCCGCCAGGCGGGCCGGGTCATCGCGGTGCAGCCGCAGCGTCGCCGCCAGCACGACCGGCTGCGGCTGGCCGTGGTCGTTGGCCTTGAGCACGCTGGTACGATAGGCGTGGGCGAAGCGCGCCGCCGGCCACTCCTCGACCGCGCCGTCGGGTAGCACGACGCTGGCCGCCACGAGATTGCCGGCCAGGTCGCCGCCATAGCAGCCGGCGTTGCCATAGGTCGCGCCGCCGACGGTGCCGGGCAAGCCCTCGGCCCAGACTAGGCCGCCATAGCCCTGCGCCGCCAAGCGCCGCGCCGTCCCGGCCATCGGCGCCCCCGCCGCGATCGTCAAGGTCACCTCGTCGCCCTGGACGTTCAACGTCTGCTCGGCAGCGCGGTTGCGGATCACTAGGCCGGGAAAGCCGGCATCGCTGATCAAAATATTCGAGCCGCCACCCAGCACAAACAGCGGCAGCGCGCGCTCATAGCCCCAGCGCACCAGCGCCGCCAGCTCGGCGGCGGTCGTCGCGGTCGCAAAAAACCGCGCCGGGCCGCCGATGCGCCACGCGACGTAGCGGGCCAGCGGCTCGTACTCAGTGATCGACGGCAGCTCAGCCACGGCGCTCCTCGGCCTGCCGCGCGGCCAGCACGGCGTCGCCCACCGCGTTGCCATCGCCGGCGCCCAGCGTCAGCAGCACGTCGCCGGGCTGCAGCACCGCCTGCGCCTTGATCGCCGCCGCGCCCACATCACCGACCGCCACAACATTCGGATGCTGAATCCGCGCGACCAGCCATGCGGCGGTGATGGCGGGAAAATCGGCCTGCTGCTCGCGCGAGCGGTAGATGTCGCCGATCAGCACCACGTCGGCGGCCGCGAAGGCGTCGGCGAACTCGTCGACCAGCGCGGCGGTGCGCGAAAAGGTGTGCGGCTGCAGGTACACAACCAGCCGGCGCGCCGGGTAGCGCGCGCGGGCGGCGGCGAGGGCCGCGCGGACCTTCGGCGGGTTGTGCGCGTAATCGTCGACCACGATCACGCCGCCGGCCTCGCCCTTCAGCTCGAAGCGCCGCGCCGCGCCGACAAAGCGGGGCAGCGCCGCCAAAATCTCGGGCATCGGCGTCTGCTGCGCGCGCAGCAAAAACACCCCGACCGCCGCGCCCAGCGCGTTCTGGACATTATGTTCACCAGGCACCAGCAGCGTCGCTGGATAGCTGGGCGACCCCACATCGGCCGGGCCATGCACAACAAAGTGGGTCACACCGTCGACAATCTGAATATCGCCGGCCCACCAGCCGCGGTTGGGCGCGAGGCCATACTCAGTCACCGCGTGGGTCGCGGCCAGGCGCTGAGCGCCGGCGTCATCGCTGCAGGCCACGACCTGCGCCGACTGCGCCGCAAACTGCGCAAACGCCGCCTCGACCGCGGCGCGCGTCGGATAAATATCGACATGGTCCCAATCCACGCTGGTGATCACCGCCACCTGTGGCACGAGGCCCAAAAAGACCCGGTCGTACTCATCGGCCTCGATCACAAATGGCCCGCTGCCCCAGCGCGCAAAGCGCGGCAGGCCCGGCACCGGGCCGCCGGCCGGCACAATAAAGGCCGGGTCGGCACCCAGCGCATCCAGGATCAGCGCGGCAATCGCCGTGGTCGTCGTTTTGCCATGCGTCCCGCTGATCGCCAGCGTCGGCTTGGCGGCCGACCAAGCGTGCCACAGGTCGGCGCGCTTCTGGACTGGGATGCCGGCCGCCAGCGCCGCCTGTAGCTCGGGGTGCGCGGGCTTGACGGCCGAGGACATCACCGCGACATCCACGCCCGCGATATGTGCGGCGTCATGGCCCAGCGCAATCTGCGCGCCGCGCGCGGCCAGCTCGGCGGTCAGGGCATTGCGCTGCTGGTCACAGCCCGACACCGTGTGGCCCTGGTCGAGCAGCAGGTGGGCAATGGCGCTCATGCCGGCGCCGCCCACGCCAAGAACGTGATAGTGCATGGCTAGTGGCGAATTTTCGGCAGCCGCAGAAAAACGACCACCAGCAGAATTACCAGCAGCACCGCGAACAGCGACGGCAGCGAGCTGCGCAGCGCCGCCGAGTCGCTGTCGGGCGAGATACGGATCGTGCCCTCGCGCTGAAATACCTGTGGCAGCCAGCCCTGGATAAAGCTAAACATCTGGGTGGCGATCAGCACAATGTTGAGCGAGCCGAGCAGCGAGCCGACGGCCCGCAGCATATTCGACAGGCCCTTGCGCCGCCCCAGCGCGCTGCCGATCAAATAGGCGGCCGCCACAAACACACTGTAGCCAATAAACCGCACCGCCGTCTGGTTTTCGGCCGTGACCAGCGGGCGAGTGTTGATGTCGCGGCCGAGCAGGCCCGAGAAAAACAGGCCAAACACGCCGACGATGTTGTTGACCAACAGGCCCGTCAGATCAGCGAGCCGCTCGTTGCCAAAAAACAGCAGCGCGGCCAGCAGCACGAGGGTTGTCACAGCTTCTTCCTGCGGCCCCCGTCGCCAGCCATAGGTCATCCCAATGATCAAAAACGGTAGCATCAACAGGAGTTGCCACGTAAGCTGTAACTGCATCGGCCACGCTCCTTATACAAATGATAGCAGGGCATCTGCCAAACGGTCGGCGGCGTCGGGGATCGCCAGCGCCCGGCTGTGGGCGCTCATGGTTGCGCGGCGCTCGGCATCGGCGAGCAGCGGCGCGAGCGCCTGCCACAGCGCGCCGTCGGTCGGCGCGCCCGGCCCCAGCATCGCATCGTCGGCGACCACCACCGCGGCGCCGCGCTCGGCCAGGTAGGCGGCGTTGTCGTCCTGGTTAACCGCCAGCAGCGGCACCAGCACCGCCGGCAGTCCGACCGCCGGCAGCTCGGCCAGCGTCGAGGCCCCCGAGCGGCAGACCGCCACGTCGGCGGCCGCCAGCGCCTGGCTCATGGTGCCAGCCAGATATGGATGTAGATGGTAGCGCGCCCCCTGCGCCGCCGGCAGCCGCGCCGCCGCCGCGCGCAGCCAGGTCTCGTCGCCCTCGCGGCCGCACACGTGCAGCACCTGGGCCTGCGCGGTCAGCTCCGGCAGCAGCGCCTCGATCGCGCGGTTGATCCGCCGCGCCCCACGGCTGCCGCCATATACTAACACCGATGGGAGCTGCGGATCGAGGCCAAAGGTCGACCGGCAGGCCGCCTTGTCCATCGCAAACAGCGCCGGCCGCACGGGGTAGCCGGTCACGACGGTCTTATGCCGGGCAAAAAAGCGCACCGACGGCGCAAAGGAGCAGGCCACGCCGGTCGAGAGGCGGGCCAGAAAGCGGACCGCCAGGCCCGGCACCAGGTCGGGCAGGTAGACCAGCGTCGGGATTTTGGCCAGGCGGGCGGCGACAAACAGCGGCACGCAGACATAGCCGCCGGTGCCCAGCACGGCCGCCGGGCGCAGCTCGCGCAGCAGCGCCTGGGCCTCGCGCACGCCGCGGGCCAGCGTCAGGAGGCCGCGCACAACCGCCAGCGGGCTACGGCCGCGCAATCCGGCGGCCCGCACCGCGCGAAACGGCAGCGTCAACTCCTGGGCGATAATGCCCTCCTCCATGCCGCCGCGCGAGCCGACGTAGACCAGCCGCAGGCTAGCTGCGCCGTCGCCAGCCGCTGCGCTCGCGGCTGACGGCGGGGGCGGCGCGGAGCGGTCGCTGCTTGGTGGTTTTGCTCCAGCGCTGCCAGCCGCGCCCAGCCGGGGCGCCTGGCGCGCGGCCCAGCGCGCGGGCAAAGCTCCAGCCACGGCGAGGGCCGGATACACGTGGCCCCCGGTGCCCCCGCCGCACAGCAGCAAGGTTGGGGAAGAGGCTGATGGCACGACGGCGGCGGGCTTGGGGGTGTGGCTCGGGCGCGGGCGCAACCACAGGCGGCAAATCTTCAACATGCTTTGATACGTTGAGCAGCACGCCGATGGCAAACATACACATTGCCAGCGACGAGCCGCCATAAGAGATAAACGGCAGCGTTTGGCCAGTGAACGGGATGACCTGCGCGACCACCGCCATATTCACAAAGGCCTGAAAGCTGATCCAGCAGGTGATGCCCATCGCCAGCAGCGCCGCGAACGGGTCGGCCGAGCGGGCGGCGATGCGAAAGCCGCGGTAGGCCAGGAATAAAAAGGCCAGCAGCACGCCGAGCGTCCCGATCAGGCCCAGCTCCTCGCCGATCACGCTGAAAATTGCGTCGGCGTGCGGCGACGGCAGCCACGAAAATTTCTGGCGGCTTTGGCCCAGGCCGCGGCCCCACCAGCCGCCCGAGGCCAGCGCGTACATCGCATGGATCGGCTGGAAGCCGCCGTCACGCGGATACTGCCACGGGTCCTTGAACACCAGAAACCGCACGTTGCGGTAGTCGACCGTCGTCATCAGCACCCAGCCGAGCGCGCCTGCCAGCACCGAGCCGACGCCGATATGCCACAGGTTGGCGCCGGCGGCAAAAAACACCGCCAGGCCAATCGCGCTGAGAATAATCGCGGTGCTGAGGTTGCGCTGCAGCAGCACCAGCCCCAGGATCACGCCCATGATGATGCCGAACGGCAGCAGGCCAAACGCCATCGAGCGCAGCTTGTGGCCGCGGCCCATCAGCCACGAGCCGAGGTAGACGATCAGCGTAAACTTTGCAACCTCGCTGGGCTGAATGCCAACCGGCCCGATCCGAGATCCAGCGCTCGGCGCCGCCGCCTTTGGTGATGCTCTCGGGCAGAATCGTGACCGCCACCATCAGCAGCAGCGTCACGACCATGAGCGGCAGCGCCAGCTTGCGCCACTGGTAGTAGTGAATCCGCAGTCCGACCAGCAGCCCGGCCGCGCCCAGCCCGGCCCACACCAGCTGCTCCAGCAGATAGTAGGTCGCGGTGTGCTCCTCGCTGACCGCCAGCATAAACGACGAGCTGTAGACCATCACTAGGCCAAACACAGTCAGGGCGCAGACCAGCGCCAGCAGCGCGTAGTCGGGGGCGTGGCGATTTTCGTCAAGCATACTGGGCCTCGCTGCTAGGATGTTGGAAGATGCCCACGGCCAAGCGTGGCGACCACAACGACGATCAGCGCCACCAGAATAATGCCGGCGTAGAGCCAGCTGTTGGCCGGCCGGTCCACGCGATCCAGGGTCGGCGGCGTGCTGCGGCGATTGACGACGTAGCGCGGCGCCAGCGCCAGGCCGGCCAGCGCCCCGACGACCAGGCCGCCAATGTGGGCCGAATTATCGATGCTGGGCATGACAAAGCCCAATACCAGGTTGACCGCCGCCATGCCCACCAGCTGGCGCAGCTGCTGGTCGGCGCGCTCGGGGCCGATCAGTGACCGCATCGTATAGCTCATCGCCGCCAGCGCACCGATCAGGCCAAAGATCGCGCCGGATGCGCCGATCGCCAGCTGCTCGGGCGCGACGACGTAGCTGGCGATGCTGCCGCCCAGCCCCGCCAGCAGGTAGACCGCCAAAAAGCGCGCGCGGCCATACACCCGCTCGGACTGCGGGCCGAGGGCATACAGCGCATAGGAGTTGAAGGCCAGATGAATAAAGCTGCCGTGCAGCACAATCGGCATCAGCAGCCGCCAGTACTGGCCGCCATTGATCGCCGGCCCCCACTTGGCGCCCAGCAGATAGATCGCCAGCGTAAAGGTATCGGCGCCGCCGCTGAAAAAGCGGTCGCTGTAGGTCGGGCTGATGCGGCTCTCGACCAGCAGCGTGACGCCATACATGACGATATTGATCGCCAGCAGCACATAGGCGACCAGCGGCTGGGCCAGCGGCAGGCGCAGGCCAACCCGCGCCGATGGCGGCGTCGGCGGCCCAAAGTCCAGCGGCGACGGCTCGCGGCGCTGGCCAAACTCGGCCTCTAGGCGCGCGATGCGCTCGCGCAGCTCATCGTTGGGTTCGTTGGCGTCGTTGGGTCGCTCGCTCATGTCAGCGCTCCCACCAGCTGGCGAAACTGCTCGCCGCGGTCAAACTCATTGGTAAACATGCCGAAGCTGGCGCAGCCGGGCGACAGGAGGACCACATCGCCGGGCGCGGCCAGCGACTGGGCGTGGGCGACGGCGGCGGCGAACTCGGTGAAGGGCGCGGTGAGCGGCACAGCGGCCGTGGCTAGCTCGGCCACGAGGCGGGCGGTGCCAGTGCCGGCCAGCACCACGACCGCTTTGGCCCGCGCGGCGACCGCCGCGGCCAGGCCGTCGAAGGGCAGCTTTTTGTCGGCGCCACCGGCGATCAGAATCACCGGCGCCGTCAGCGCGCCTAGCGCTGCAATCAGCGCGGTCGGCGTCGTGGCGGTGGTGTCATTGATGTAGCGCACGCCATGCAGCTCGCGGACCAGCTCCAGGCGGTCGGCGACGCCGCTGAAGCCGCGGATGGCGGCGCTGACCTGCGCCGCGCTCACGCCGCAGCGCAGCGCCAGCGCGCTGGCGGCAGCGATGTTCATCAGATTATGCTGGCCGGGGATCTGCACCTCGGCCGGGTTGCACAGCTTGACCGGCGTCGGCCCCAGCTGTGACCAGACGCCATCGGGCCGCACCTGGACCTGCGCGCTGTCGGCAGTGCCAAACCATACAATCTCGGCGCCGGTGTGCGCGGCAAATGCGCTGATCACGGGGTCGTCGGCGTTGAGCACGGCCACGCTGCCCGCCGGCTGGTGCTCCACAATCGCCCGCTTGGCCGCGGCGTAGTCGTCCATGCTCCCGTAGCGATCCAGGTGGTCAGGCGACAGGTTAGTCGCGCAGGCGTACTGCGGACTCAGCCCGGCCTCACCCAGCCCCTCCAGCTGCCACGACGAAAGCTCCAGGACCACCGGCGTCGTGGGCGTGAGCTGCGGCAGCTGCTCCAGCGCCGAGACGCGCAAGTTTCCGGCCACCACCGCGTCGGGGAACTGCTCGCGGATCATGGCGTGGCACAGCATGGTCGTCGTGGTTTTGCCGCGCGTGCCAGTGATGCCGATGATCGGGCCGGGACACAGCCGGAAAAACAGCGTCATCTCCATCTCGATGCGGGCGCCGGCCGCGCGCGCCACGGCTAGAAACTTCGACTCGCGCGGCACGCCGGGGTTGCGGATCACAATGTCGGCACGCTCAAAGTCGGCGACGCGGTGCTCGCCCAGCACATACTCGACCGGCAATCCGTCCAGCGCCTGTAGCGTCGGCGCCAAGATCTCGGCGCTGCGCAGGTCGGTGACGAGCACGGTGGCGCCCTGCTCAACTAAAAACCGTGTGACGCCCAGGCCGCCGCCGTTGACGCCCAGCCCCATCACCACCACCCGCTGGCCAGCTAGCTCGCTCATAGGCTCCTCATCAGCGTCACTGGTCCAGCGCCCGCTGCTCGGCGGGAACGGTGCGGGCCGGGTCGGGCAGGCCGCGCGAGGCCGGCGTAGTCAGCGCCAGCGAGATGCCGATCAGCGCGGCGATCATGCCGATCAGGACAAAGCGCTGCTGGGTCTGCGTCTCCGACCAGCCGCCCTGCTCAAAATGATGGTGGAGCGGCGCCATCCGAAATAGCCGCCGGCCCTGGCCATAGCGCCGCCGCGTCCACTTGAACCACAGCGTCTGCAGCGCCGATGAGGCGGTCTCGGCGACAAACACGATGCCAATCAGCGGCAAGAGCAGCCAGTACTGCGACTGTAGCGCGACGACGCCCAGCACCGCGCCCAGCGCCAGCGAGCCGGTGTCGCCCATGAAGACCTGCGCCGGGTGGGCGTTGAACCATAAAAACGCCGCGCAGGCGCCGACCAGCGTAAACGAGAAGGTCGACAGATTGATCAGCCGCGGGAAAGCGATAAACGAGATCACGCCGTAGGCCGAAAAGGCGATTACCAGCAGCCAGGCCGCCAGGCCATCCAGGCCATCGGTGATATTCACGGCGTTCGAGGTCGCAATGATCACGAAGACGGCCACCGGAATATAGCCCAGGCCAATATCAATGGCGCCGTAGAACGGCACGATCACGCGGCCACTGTTGGCTAGGCCGTAGGGCGCCGGCAGATACAGCGCCAGCGCCGCAATCAGCGCGATCAAAAAGACCCAGATAAATTTAAAGCGCACCGAGACGCCGTAGCTCTGCGGGTCGGGCGCTTTCGAGCGGGTGATCGTCAGAAAGTCGTCGAAGCCGCCTAAAATCCCAAACGATACCAGCACCGACAGCGGCAGCAGCATCGAGTAGTAGCCGATCAGGTTGAAGACGACGGTGAGGATCAGCACCGAGCCGACGATCATAATGCCGCCCATGGTCGGCGTGCCGGTTTTGACCAGGTGCGACTGTGGGCCGTCCTCGCGCACCCGCTTGCCGACGTTGTGCGCCCGCAGCCACTGCACCAAGAACGAGCCGCTCAGCAGCGTCAGGGCAAAGGCGCCGCCCGCCAGCAAGAGCGCGCGGGCGAGATCGCTGATGACTAGCTTGCGAAGAAACTCCATGCTACTCTCCCACCGCTAGCGCCTGGACGATCTGCTCGGTGGCGGCGACACGCGCGCCTTTGACCAGCAGGTAGTCATTGGGCTGCAGCAGCCGGCGCAGCACCTTCACCGCCTCGGCATTGTCGGCGGCGTAGACCACCGATAGCTCTGGGTTGGCCAGCGCGGCCGCGTCGCCGATCCACTGGGCTTTGACGCCCACAACCAGCAGCATCTCGACCACCGCGGCCGCCGCCACGCCGACCTCGCGGTGGCCCGACTCATCGAGCGGGCCAAGCTCGGCCATGTCGCCAAAGGCCGCCAGGCGCCGGCCCGGCAGCTCGGCCAACACCGCCAGCGCCGCGCGGCACGAGGCCGGCGCCGCATTGTAGGTATCATCCAGCAAGTGCGAGCCGTTCAGTCCCGGCACAACCACCATGCGCCGCGCAATCGCCGGGTCGCTGAGGCCGGCCTCAATCTCATCCCAGGTCAATCCCAGCTCGCGGGCCAGCGCAATTACCGCCAGCGCCGTGTCAACCAGGTGCTGCCCGACCAGCGGCACCTGGAGCCGCCGCGTCTCGGCGCCGACATGCACAGTAAACGCGATGCCGTCCAGGCCAAAGCTTGCGATCCCATCGGCCCATACATCGGCGGCGGCGGTGCGGCCAAACCAGCGGACGGGCGCGGCGGTCACGGCCGCCATGTCGCGCACCAGTGGGTCGTCGTGGTTCAGGATCGCCAGCCCAGTCGGCGGCAGCGCCCGCGGCAGCTCGGACTTGGCCTCGGCCACAACCGCCTGGGTCTGCATGCGCTCCAGGTGCGACACGCCGACGTTGAGCACGATGCCGTAGCTCGGCTGCGCCCAGTCGCAGAGCAGCGCAATGTCGCCCGGCCCATACGTCCCCATCTCCAGCACCACGGCCTCGTGCTCGGGCGTGAGGCGCAGCAGCGTCAGCGGGATGCCGATCTCGTTGTTCCACGATTTGACGCTGTAGAGCGTCCGAAAGCGCTGGCGCAGCACGGCGGCCAGCACCTCTTTGGTGGTGGTCTTGCCGACGCTGCCGGTCAGGCCGATCACTAGCGGGCTGAAGCGTCGGCGGTAGGTCGCGGCAGCCTGCTGTAGCGCGGCCAGCGGGTCGGCGACGACGCAGAGGACGCTGGCGTCGGGCGCCAGGCCCACGAGATCGGCGGGCGTGCGGACCAGCGGCACGCCTAGCGCGGCGCCGGCCACGTCGGCCCACTGCGCGCTCACGAGCGCCGCGCGGGCGCCCTGGTGCAGCGCCGCGGCCACAAACTGGTGGCCGTCGACCTGCTCGCCCGGCAGCGCCACAAATAGCTCGCCGCCGGCCACCAGCCGCGAGTTGATCACAATATTCGTAAACGGTGGCAGCGAAAGCGCCGCATCGTCGCCAGAGGTGGCGGATGGTGCGGCGCTCGCCAGCGTAGTCGCAACGAGGTCAGCAAGGTTAATCACATTTTTTCCGTGTCAGCTCAATGCACGGCATTCTAGCATATTGCTACTGACCGGCGACGGCCGGCGGATCGAGCACGGCCGCCTGCAGCGGGTCGATCAGCGTCGGGTCGGGCGCGACGCCGAAGTAGGGCAGCAGCTGCGCGACCACCTCCTGGTAGACTGGGATCGCCACGCCGACGCCCCAAATATCGTCTTTGGGCCGGTCGATCTTGACCAGCACCGAAATCCGCGGCTGCTCGGCGGGCGCCCAGCCGACTACCGAGCCGATCGTGGCGTTGTTGTCGTAGCCGCCGTTGACCGGGATGCTGGAGGTGCCGGTTTTGGCGCAGACGCGGTAGCCGGGCACCAGCGGCATGTCGTGGTAGACGCCAGTCCGCGGCCCCCAAACCGTGCGGGCATACTGGTTGGCGTTGCCGACCAGCATGTCGCGAATCTGATCCGTCACCTCCTGGTCCAGCACCGTCCGCACGACTTCGGGCTGCACGTCTTCGCAGCTGGCGGCGCGGCAGTGCTGGTGGACGATGTGCGGCCGCATCAGCTTGCCGCCGTTGGCGACCGCCGAGATCGCCGTGAGATGCTGGAGCGGCGTGACCGCGATGCCCTGGCCGAAGCTGTTGGTGTCGAGGTTGCTCTGGTCCCAGCTATCATCAAGCGGCCACTGCACCATCCCGACGCCCTCGCCGGCCATGTCGATACCAGTCGGCTGGCCGTAGCCAAATTGCTTGACGTAGCTATAGAAATTGTCGGGGCCGATCATCTCGCCAAACTGCAGCGCCGCCACGTTCGATGAGCGGTAGAGCATGGTGGCCGGGTCGGTCGGGCCGATGCCCTCGGCGTTCCAGTTGCTGATTGACCAGCCGTAGCGGCTGATCGAGCCGTTGTCATTGACGGTGGTATTGGCGGTGAACGACTTGGTCTGCAGCCCCATCGCCGTCAGCAGCACCTTGAAGGTCGAGCCAGGCTCGTACTGATCGGTGAGCGCCGGGTTGTGATTGTAGAGCGCCGGGTCGACCTCCAGATAATGGTTGGGGTCGAAGCTCGGCCACGAGGCCATCGCCAGAATCTCGCCGGTGTTGGGGTTCATGACCAGGATCGTGCCGCCCTCGGCGCTGTGCTGCTCAACGGCCTTTTTCAGCGAGTCCTCGGCGATTTTCTGCACGGTACTATCAATCGTCAGCTTCAGGTCCATGCCGTCCTGCGGCTGCACCACCTGGCGCGGCGCAATCCAGATCGGCTGCTGGCCAGCGTCCTGCTCAGCCTGTAGCGTGCCGGTGATGCCCTTGACCTCGCTGTCGTAGTAGCCCTCGACGCCCGAGATGCCGCTGCCCTCATAGTTGGCGACGCCGACAATCTGCGACGCAAACGACTCCTGCGGGTAGGCGCGCTTGGCCTCGGGGATCAGCACGATGCCATCGGGCGGCTGGTTGTCCTCGCCCAGCTTGCGAATCTGCGCGGCGGCCGCCGGCTCGATCCAGCGGGCCAGCCGGTCCCACTCGCGGGTTTTATCGCCGAGCTGCTTGGTCAGCGCCGTGGGGTCGAGCTTAAGGATCGGCGCCAGCACGATCGCCAGCTTCTCCGGCTCCTTGACCAGCGACGGGTCGACGTACACGCTGTCGCGGTCGATGTTCATGGCCAGCGCGGCGCCGTTACGGTCGTAGATCGTGCCGCGGCGCGGCTGTAGCACCACGTACTTGCGCAGCTCCTGCTGGGCGCGGGCCTCCAGGTCGCGGCCATTGGCCTGCTTCAGGACCTGGATGACCACCAGCTGGCGAGTTGTAAGGGCGGAAAGCACCAGGCAGACCAGCAGCACCACATTGATGCGGGTCCGCGAGATGCCGCTGGGCCGGGTCGTTACTTGCGCCATCGGGGTTTCCTAACGCTGCGCGACAATCGGGCCATGATTGACCTCGATCTGGAGGTAGCGGGTCTGGCCCACGGTCGCCGGGCGCAGGCCCAGCTTGGTCGCCCGCTCCTGGACCACGGTCAGGCGCTGGGCGGCGGCAATGCGGTACTCGGACTGCTCGGCCTCGCGCAGCAGGGCCTTCTCCTCGCCCTGCAGCTGCTGCAGGTAGTGGCCGCGCGTCGCGACCCGCCCGGTCTGCGCCAGGTAGAGAATGCTGAGGATACAGACGGCGACGACCGCGCCGGCCAGCAGCCCAGCGTTGCCCAGCTCGAAGTAGCGCCCGACGCGCGCCCGGCGGCGGCGAGCGGTCTGGAGTGGCATCGGTTGTGAAGTTATCGCCATATCGATCTCCGTAGCAAACAACGTTTAGGCAGTCGGTGCGAGCCGCGCGGCGACCCGCAGCTTAGCGCTGCGGCTGCGCGGGTTGGCCGCCAGCTCGGCCGGGCCGGCGACGACCGGCTTGGCCGTCACCAGGGCCAGCGTTGGCGCGTAGTCACAGCTGCGGTCGCGCAGATAGATGCACGGCCGCGGGCCAGCGCCAGCCGGCCGGAGGTGCGGACACTGCTCGGCGAACAGGCGCGGCGGCAGTAGACACTCGGCGGCGGCGGTCTGCATCCACTGCTTCACGATCCGATCCTCCAGCGAGTGGAAGGTGATCACCGCTAGGCGGCCGCCGGGCGCCAGCAGTGCGCTCGCGGTGGGCAGCGCTGCCGCGAGCGCGCCCAGCTCATCGTTGACCGCGATGCGCAGCGCCTGAAAGGTGCGCGTCGCCGGGTTGGTCGGCCCCGGCTTGCCGCCGACCGCCCGCCGCACCAGCGCCGCCAGCTCGGTGGTCGTGTGGAGCGGCCGCTGGGCCACAATCTGCCGCGCGATCCGCCGGGCCGCCCGCTCCTCGCCGTACTCAAAAATCAGATCGGCCAGCTCGGCCTCGGGCAGCTCGTTGACCAGGTTGGCGGCGGTCGTCGGCCCGGACTGGTCCATTCGCATATCCAGCGGCGCATCGCTGCTGAACGAAAAGCCGCGGTCGCCGGTGTCGAGCTGATGGGACGAGACGCCGATGTCAAGCAAGATGCCGTCCACCGCCGCAAAGCCGTGGGCGGCGGCCAGCGGCGCCAGGTCGCGGAAGTTGCCGTGCGCCAGCGTCGTCTGCGCGGCCCACGGCGCCAGCCGCTGGGCAGCCGCGGCCAGCGCGGCCTGGTCCTGGTCGATGCCTAGCACCCGCCCGGCGCCGGCCGCCAAAAGCGCGGCGGTGTGGCCGCCGCCGCCCAGCGTCGCATCAATGTAGCTGCCGCCGGGCCGCACGGCCAGCTGCGCCACCACCGCGTCGAGCAGCACCGGGATATGCTGGAAGCTCGCGGTCATCAGACGCCTAGCGCCGCCATGACAGCCGCGATGTCGCTGCCGCCGTCGTTGAGGTCGGCGAGCGTCGCCGCCCAGGCGTCGTTGGCCCAGATTTCAAAGTGCGTGCCCATCCCGGCGATCACGGCCTGCTCGCCGATGCCGGCGTAGGTTCGCAGCGCGCCAGTCACCAGGAGTCGGCCTTGCTTGTCGAGCTCGGTGTCAAACGCCTGGGCAAAGAGAAGGCGGCGCAGCGCGCGGGCCTCGGCCTGGCCAATCGGCAGGCTGTTAATTTTGTCGTACAGCGCCTGCCACTGGGCGAGTGGATATACCTGCAGGCAGCGCTCGAAGCCGCGGGTCACGACCAGGCCGCCCTCCAGCTGGGCGCGAAATTTGGCCGGGACCGCCAGGCGGCCTTTGATGTCAACGCTGTGCTCGTACTCGCCCAAAAACATATCGTGCTAGCTCTCACGTAAAACAAAAAATTAGAACATCTGTCCTAATTCCCCACTCTTCGCCACTTTTCCCCACATCCCAGCCGATTATACCCAACCTCTTCCCCACAATCAAGCAAAAATTGGCTCGTTTTTGGGAGCTGTTAACCATTCGTCAAATAAAACGCTTTACATCGCAAAGAGCAACAATCAGACTTTAGCCCAACCTAGCGGCACACTCGGCACCAGGCAGCGGCATAATCGTCAAATGGTGGCTTGTCGCTGCCCGACGGCGCTGCTATACTAGCCGCACACACATTGGCAGGACGTTTCATGACCAATCAGACTGCTTTGCTGGCGGTTGAGACCGCGCAGGCCGCCATGCTATCCCACTTTGCCGCCCTGCCCACCGAGGACGTGCCGCTGCTGGCGGCGCTCGGCCGCGTGCTGGCGGCGGATGGCGTGGCCGACGTTGATCTGCCGCCCTTTGATAACTCGGCGATGGATGGCTACGCCGTGCGCGCCGCCGACACCACCGCTGCTCACGGCCAGCCGCCGATCCTCACCGTCGCCGGGGAGATCGCGGCCGGCACCATGCCGACGGCGACGCTCCAGCCTGGCACGGCGATGCGAATCATGACCGGCGCGCCGCTGCCGCCGGGCGCCGACGCGGTGGTGCCGTTCGAGGCGACCGATGAGCGCCAGCCCGAACTCGCTGCGCGCCGAGGGTCGCGTGCGAGTGCTAGCGCCAGCCCGGCCGGGCGCATATGTGCGGCGCACGGCCGGCGATGTGGCGCGGGGAACCGTAGTCATCACGGCCGGCACCGTGATCACGCCGGGCGCCGTGGCGGTGCTGGCCAGCATCGGCCGCGCGCTGGTGCCGGTCTACCGCCGGCCCAAAGTCGCGATCCTGGCGACCGGCGACGAGCTGGTGCCCATCGAGGAGCTGCCGGGGCCGGGCCAGATTCGCAACAGCAACGGCTACGCCAACGCCGCGCAGGTGCTGGCCGCCGGCGGCGAGCCGCTGCTGCTCCCGATCGCCCGCGACACCGCCGCGGCCGTCCGCGACCAGCTGGCCGCCGGCCGCGCGTGGGGCGCCGACCTGTTTCTGACCTCCGGCGGCGTCTCGGTCGGCGACTACGATGTGGTCAAGCAGGTCATTAGCGAGCTGGGGACGCTCGACTTTTGGCGCGTCAAGATGCGGCCGGGCAAGCCGCTGGCGTTTGGCCGCGTCCTCGACACGCCGCTGCTGGGACTGCCGGGCAACCCGGTCTCGGCGATGGTGACGTTTGAGCTGTTTGGCCGCCCGGCGCTCCTCAAGCTGGCCGGCCACCGCGCGCTCATGCGCCGGCCCGTCCGGGCGACCTTCACCGCCACGCTCGGTGACACCGGCGACCGCCGCGAGTACGTGCGCGTCCGCATGACCCGCGCCGACGACGGCGGCTGGCTGGCCGCGCCCACCGGCGACCAGGGCAGCGGCCTCATATCCTCAATGCTGCACGCCGCCGGCCTGATGGTCGTGCCCGAGCACACCGCGCTCGCGCCCGGCAGCCCGGTCGAGGTCCTGATGCTTCAGTGGCCGGAGGCGACGGTATGAGCGAGAGGCCCGCGCCAGTCGAGCAGCCTGAGCAGACCGAGCCAGCGGCGCCGCCAGCCTGGGACAAGGAGGAGGCGCGGGCGCGCTATCGCAAGACGATGCGCGGGCCATTTATGCGCGGCGTCGGCGTGCTAACGGTGGTGGTGATCCTGCTGGCCTGGGCCTGGGGCGGCGCCGCGGCCTTCGCGCCCAACGTTGAAAACCTGCCCAACCACGATTTCACGGTGCTGCCCAAGCAGTGCATCGCCTGCCACACCGCGCACCTGCCCGGCAGCGCCGCGCCGCCGATGCCCCACTGGTCGGCGCCGAGCTGCGGCTTCTGCCACCGCCAAAGCTTTCCAGCCCGAGGCCCCGATGCTGTACGCTGACACCATCGCCGCGATTGCGACGCCGGTCGGCGAGGGCGGCGTCGGCATGATTCGCCTGAGCGGCCCCGACGCGCTCGCGATCCTGCGGCGGCTATTTCGACCGCGCCACGGCGGGCCGCGCTATCGCCCGCAGCTGCTGCGCTACGGCACGGTCGTGGATGCGGACGGCGCCGTGGTCGATGAGAGCCTGGCGGTGTTTTTTCGCGCGCCACACTCCTACACCCGCGAGGATGTCGCCGAGCTGCACTGCCACGGCGGGGCGCTGACGCTGCGCCGCACGCTGGAGCTGGCGCTGGCCGCCGGTGCCCGCCTGGCCGAGCCGGGCGAGTTTACGCTGCGGGCCTTCGCCAACGGCCGGCTCGATCTGGCGCAGGCCGAGGCGATCCTGGATGTCGTGCAGGCCCGGACCCAGACCGGCCTGGCGCTGGCGCTCGACCAGCTGGGCGGGCGGCTGTCCGCGGCCATCCGCGAGCTGCGGCGCTCGCTGCTCGGGCCGCTGGCCTACCTGACGGCGATGATCGACTTCCCCGAAGATCACATCCCCGCCGACACGGTGCTGGCGCCGATCCAGGCGGCGCTGGCGACGGCGCAGACCCTGCTGGCCAACGCCGACCAGGGCATTCTCTACCGCTACGGCGCGCGGGCGGTGCTGGTCGGGCGGCCCAACGCCGGCAAGTCGAGCTTGCTCAACGCGCTGCTGGGCGCCGACCGGGCGATTGTCACCGCAGTCGCCGGCACAACCCGCGACACGCTGGAGGAGACCGCCAACCTCGGCGGCGTGCCGGTGGTGCTGGTCGACACCGCCGGGATCACCGAGAGCGCTGACCCCGTGGAGCGCATCGGCGTCGAGCGCAGCCGCCGGGCGCTGACCATCGCCGACCTGGCGCTGCTGGTCCTGGACGGCGCGGCAGCGCTCACCGCCGAGGACCTGGCGATTGCGGCGCTGACCCACGGTACACCCACCGTCGTGGTCATCAACAAGCTCGATCAGCCGCAGCGCCTCGATCCGGCGGCGTTGCTGGCAGAGCATCCGCAAGTCCGCGCGGTCGTCGAAACGTCGGTGGCGAGCGGCGCGGGCCTCGATGCGCTGGGCGCGGCCGTGGCGCAGGCCTTGCTCGGCGGATCGGTCCTCACTGGCGCGACCCTGGTCACCAATCCGCGCCATCGCGACGCGCTGTGGCGGGCCGTGGCGGCGCTCACCGCAGCGGCCGATGGCCTAGCTGCCGACCTCCCATTTGACCTCGCCGCCATTGATCTGACGGCGGCGGTGGAGGCCCTGGGCGAAATCACCGGCGAGACCGTCGGCGAGGAACTGCTCAACGAGATTTTCAGTCGTTTTTGTATCGGCAAATAGCTGTCACAACAGCATCAGCGGGGAAGACAATGGCAGCAGTCGAAGAAGCAATTCGGGCGCATGTGTGGATCACCGGCACGGTCCAGACGGTGAACTTTCGGTCGTCGGCGCGCGACGAGGCCAAAAAGCTGGAGGTCCAGGGCTGGGTCAAAAACTTGAGCGACGGCCGGGTCGAGGCGGTCTTCGAGGGGCGGCGAGCGGCGGTGCAGCGCTTGGTCAGCTGGTGCTACAGTGGCCCGCCCCACGCCGAGGTCGAGTCGGTCGAGGTGACCTGGGAGCCGCCGACCAAGACTGAGGGGCCGTTCACCATCGTATGGTAGGCGCGGGCGGATCGGGCGAGGCCTGATCCGCCGCTATATTTAAAAGCCGAACTGATGACGATTGAGCTGCCCGACTTTATCACCGTGCCGGCCGGGCCATTCCTGATGGGCACGCCCGCCAGCGCCCGCGCGGAGCTAGCCCGGCGCTACGGCGGAACCAGCGCGAGCTACGCCGAGGAGTTGCCGCAGCACAGCGTGACCCTGGCGGCCTTCGCGATCGCGGCGGTGCCGGTGACGAATGCGCTGTACGCGGCGTTTGTCGCGGCGACCGGCGCCGAGCCGCCGGTGACGTGGCGCGGCCCCGCGCCGCCGCCCGCGCTCGCCGACCACCCGGTCGTCGATGCGTCGTGGCTGGCGGCCCAGCAGTTCTGCGCCTGGCTGAGCCAGACCGGCGGGCCGCGCTTTCGCCTGCCGACCGAGGCCGAGTGGGAGAAAGCGGCCCGCGGCACCGACGGCCGGGCCTTTCCGTGGGGCGATGACTTTGACCCGCAGCTGGCCAATACCCGCGAGGTCGGCATTGGCGCCACGACGCCGGCCGGGAGCTTGCCCGGCGGCGCGTCGCCCTACGGCGTGCTGGACCTGGCCGGCAATGTGTGGGAGTGGACCCAGTCGCGGCAGGCGGCGTATCCCTACGCCGACGACGGCCGCAACGAAAGCGACGCCGCCCCGCTGCGCCGACGCTGGTGGCAGCGCCCCGCGCCGCCCGCCGCGTCGCCCGATCTGCGGCGCATTCTGCGCGGCGGCTGCTATGTCAACCCCGAGGGCTTCGCGCGCTGCGCCTGCCGGCTGCGGCTCCTGCCGGCCCAGCGCACGCCGTTTCTCGGCTTTCGCCTGGTGCGCGACGGCGATCCTGGCCCGACCTCGCTATAATCCCAACGACACCATCTGCTTCAGACTGGTTCAGAAGGATAATGCTATGACCGAGGCGACCCTCTCACTTCCACAGGCTGATCCCACGCTCGTGGCCGCGCTGGCTGACGGCGCTGCCTGGCGCGATGCGTCGGCGCTGGGCCGGCTGCGGCTGACCAAGCGCGACCGCGCCGACCTGCTCCACCGCCTCTCGACCAACGATGTCAGCGGCCTTGCGCCCGGCAGCGGGCTACGGACCGTCATCACCAACCACAACGCGCGGATCGTTGACCTGCTGACGGTCTACGCGCTGCCCGAGCACCTGCTGGTCACGACCAGCCCCGGCCACGGTCCAGGCATGGCGAAGGTGCTCCAGCGCAATATTTTTTTTCAGGACCAGGTGCTGGTCGAGGATGTGACCGCGACCACCGCGCAGGCCGAGATCTACGGCGCCGGCGCGGCGGCCTGGCTGGCCACGCTGACCGGCGTTGATCCGGCCGACTGGCCGCTCCACCATGTGCAGGCGGTCGAGGTGGCGGGCGCCGGCGCCTGGCTGGCTCGCGCGCTGCCGCTGGGCGGCGCCGGCTTCACGCTGATCGCCGAGGCTGACCACTGGCCCGCAGTGACGGCCGCGCTCGCGGCGCTGCCGGCGCTAGACGACGCGAGCTACGCGGCGCTGCGGGTGGCGGCGGGCTACCCGGCCTGGGGCCATGAGCTGAGCCTGGACTATATTCCGCTGGAGGCGCGGCTGGACGATGCGGTCTCGTTTACCAAAGGCTGCTATGTCGGCCAGGAGATCATTGCGCGCATGGCGAGCCGTGGCCGCCGCGCTAAGCAGCTGATGGCGCTGCGGCTCGCCGCGCCCGCCGCGCCCGGCCCGCTCGTCGCCGACGGCAAGGAGCAGGGGACGCTGACCAGCGTGGCCCTCGCCCCCGACGGCGCGGTGCTGGGACTAGGCTATGTCCGCACCGAGTTTGCCCGGCCGGGCGCCCAGCTCGCGACGGCGCAGGGCATCGCCGTGGAGGTCGCCGAGCTGCCGGGCATGGCGCAGATGCCGTAAGCTCCGCCGTAAGGTTGAGGGTTTAACGTGTGGCTATCTCCCCCAAGCAGCTCACCCCTCAGCAGCAACGCCAGGCGCCCACCCGCCCGGCGTTGTGTTCGTCCACGGCCCAAATCTTCGGCTACGCCGTAAGCTCCGCGGTAAGGTTGGCGGTTTAATGTGTGCATATCTCCCCCAAGCAGCTCACCCCTCAGCAGCAACGCCAGGCGGCCACACCGCCCGGCGTTGTGTTCGTCCACGGCCCAAATCTTCGGTTACGCCGTAAGCTCCCCGGTAAGGTTGAGGGTTTAATGTGTGCATATCTTCCCCAAACAGCTCACCCCTCAGCAGCAACGCCAGGCGCGCACCCGCCCGGCGTTGTGTTCGTCTATCCGCTGGAATCCTCGGCCGCGCCGTAAGCTGCGCGGTAAGGTTGGAGACCTACAGTGTAGCTATCTCGGCCAACAACTCACCCCTCAGCAGCAACGCCAGGCGCGCACCCGCCCGGCGTTGTGTTCGTCTATCCGCTGAATCCCGCGCTGACCCCGTAACCTAATCGGTACGTGAGACGTTCTACCATGTACCCCCCCCAACAATTCACCCCTCAGCAGCAACGCCAGGCGCTCGCACCGCCCGGCGTTGTGTACGCCCAGCGCCCGCCGCGCAATCCAAAACACGCCGCTGCGCCGTAAGGTAGGCGATAAGGTTGGGGGTCTACAGTGTACCTACCTCCTTCAAACTCACCCCTCAGCAGCAACGCCAGGCGCGCACCCGCCCGGCGTTGTTTACGTCCGCGGCCGGGTGCGCTAGTATCTGCCGGTAGGAGGTGGGCATGCAAGAGTATATTGCCGGGCTGTGGGACCACTGGGGCAAGATCACGCTGGCGCTGGTGCCGCGGATTGTGGCGGCGGTGGTGATCATTGCGCTGGCGCTGTTTTTCGATGACCGCTCGCAGCGCGGCGTTGAGCGCCTGGTCGGGCGGCGCGGGCAGCGCGAGCTGGCGCGGCTCCTCGGCCGCATCGTCCGCCTGCTGGTGCTGCTCGGCGGCGTTCTCGTCGTGCTGGGAATCTTCCAGCAGACTAGCCTGGTCGCGTCATTTATCGCCAGCCTCGGGATCGTCGGCCTGGTCGTCGCCTTCGCGCTCCAGGACATCACCAAGAACTTTGCGGCCGGCATCATGCTGCTGATCCAGCGGCCCTTTGGCCTCGATGACCGCATCATGGTCGATGGCTATGAGGGGACGGTGACCGATATTTCGCTGCGGGCGACCGCGCTCCACACCGCCGAGGGCCACGAGGTGCTGATCCCCAACGCCGATGTGTTCAGCGGGGCGATCACGAACTTGACGCGCTACCGCCAGCGCCGAGTCAGCGTGCCGTTTACACTGCCCGCCGCCGCCGACCCCGCCCCGGAGCTGGCGCGGCTGACCGCGGTGGTCCGCAGCACGCCGGGGCTGCCCTCGGAGGGCGCGCCCGAGCCGCCGACCGTGGCCGTGACGGCGCTGGGCAAGGCCGACATCACCTGCGAGGCGCGCTTCTGGGTGCCGTCCACGACCGACACGACCGCGCTGGTCTCGGCGGTGATTCTGCGACTGAGCGACGCGCTGCGGGGCGAGTGAGCGGGTTTTGAACCGCAAAGATGCAAAGGGCGCAAAGACGAGGGGGAGCGGGGACTTAACGCAAAGACGCAAAGGGCGCAAAGAGGGAGACGGCGCACTCGCATGCGGTCTCGGCGCACCTGCATGCGGTCTCGGCGCACCTGCACGCGCTCTCGGCGCACCTGCACGCGGTGTTGGAGCACTTGCACGCGCTCTCGGCGCACCTGCATGCGGTGTTGGAGCACCTGCACGCGCTCTCGGCGCACCTGCATGCGGTGTTGGAGCACCTGCACGCGCTCTCGGCGCACCTGCATGCGGTGTTGGAGCACCTGCACGCGCTCTCGGCGCACCTGCATGCGGTGTTGGAGCACCTGCACGCGCTCTCGGCGCACCTGCACGCGGTGTTGGAGCACTTGCACGCGCTCTCGGCGCACCTGCACGCGGTGTTGGAGCACTTGCACGCGCTCTCGGCGCACCTGCATGCGGTGTTGGCGCACCTGCATGCGCTCTCGGCGCACCTGCATGCGGTGTTGGCGCACTCAGTACTCACCACTCGCTACTCGTCCCCATCCTCGTCACTGAAAACTGACGACTGACAACTGAAAACTCGCACAGTGTTATAGTTGTGGTGCGCCGCGACGGCCGTTGCGGGCGATGGCAACAGTGTAGTTGCAAGGAGACAACGATGCCGCCCATGAAAAAGCAGCCCTATATTTGGCAGAACGGCGAGCTCGTCAGCTGGGACAGCGCCACGATCCATGTGCTGTCGCACGTGGTCCACTACGGCTCCAGCGTGTTCGAGGGCGTGCGCTGCTATGAGACGGCGCAGGGTCCGGCGATCTTCCGGCTTAAGGACCACACCCAGCGGCTGCTGAACTCGGCCAAAATCTACCGGATGGACGTGCCATACACCGCCGACGAGATCAACGCCGCCTGCAAGCAGGTGATCAGCGCCAACAAGCTCACGAGCGGGTATCTGCGGCCGATTGCGTACCGCGGCTACGGCTCGCTGGGCGTCGACCCGCGGGCCTGCCCGGTGGACGTGGCGGTCGCGGCGCTGGACTGGGGCAAGTACCTGGGCGACGAGGCGCTGGAGGACGGCGTCGACGTGTGCATCTCATCGTGGACGCGGATCGCGCCGAACACGCTGCCGGCGATGGCGAAGGCCGGCGCCAACTATATGAACTCGCAGCTGATCAAGCTGGAGGCGATCCAGAACGGCTACAGCGAGGGCATCGCGCTGGACACCGAGGGGTATATCAGCGAGGGGTCGGGCGAGAACCTGTTTGTGGTGCAGGGCGGCCGGCTGATCACGCCGCCGCTGGGCGCCTCGGTGCTGCCGGGCATCACCCGCGACACGATTATGACGCTGGCGCGGCAGCGCGGCATCCCGATCCACGAGGAGCGCATCCCGCGCGAGGCGCTGTACATCGCCGACGAGGTGTTCTTCACCGGCACCGCCGCCGAGGTCACGCCGATCCGCTCGGTGGACCACATCACGGTGGGCGCCGGGCGGCGCGGCCCCGTCACCGCCACGCTGCAGGCGGCCTTCTTCGGCCTGCTCACCGGCGAGACGAAAGACGAGTGGGGCTGGCTCGATCTGGTGAGCGAGGTCTAGGGTTCAAACCGCAAAGACGCAAAGAGCGCAAAGACGGAGAACTTTACGCAAAGGCGCAAAGGCGCAAAGGGAGAATGAGGAGTATTGCAGCTGCAATGCTCCTCATTCACTATAGCCTAATTCTAGTCAAACATTGGGACATAACCGAAATCATAAAGTAATACTTCTAATTCAGAAGATAGTGGTAGTGTACGAAGATTAGCCCTTTGAGATAACATTTTCTGATATTGAGCTATTCCATCTTCTCCAGCCCAATAAACTGTAAGATAAAGCGCTAGAAATGCAACCTCTTCAGCTCCTTGATCAATAGCTATTATACTAACCTTCTCCATTTTCTCTCGTATACAAGTGTCTTCATATAATAGCATATATACATCTTGACCTATATCTCCCCTTATCCAATGCTCCCCTGGGACTTCAGATAACATTTGAGTAATTTCTTCAGTATCCCAATCTATATTTTGCCTAAACTCCTCGCTTACTTCTGATGTTACCCAATTATCATCACCACGCAATATGTCAGGATGAGGTGTAACATGAGCAAGAAGCCTTATAGCAAGAAGTAAAACTTCCCCTTTAAGAGCTTTAATCAAGTGACGTATAGAAATAAAAACACGCGCATCTGAACGACCTAGTGCAAAGCAGTCATAAAGTGCGTTTATCTGGACATCGCTTGATTTAGAGAGGACATTTAGGATCGGATGATCAATAAACCATTTACTTGAACGTTCAATACTTGTAATCAAATCTAGACTCAAAGTAGTAGAATTTAGTATCATATCTTCCTTTATAGGAATATATGACGGTATTTTCTCGCCTAAATTTTCCAGAAAATTGGATATATTACACCATCTAAGCCTACAGTCTTCTGGATCATAAACTATACCAATAATAGGGATAGTAGACTGACACCATACTTGGGCATGTTCCTTATTTAAGGGTATCCTGTAACCTTTACTTCGTTTATACGACTTTCCTCCTTTAACCTGTATTGCAAAGCATATTCCTGTAACATTTTCACTTTTTGTATAATCAACATAGGCATCTTTTCCATAATCGTTTCCCAAATCAATTTCTTGAACGACGCATCTATTAGCCTCAAAAAAGGTACGAACTGCATTCATTGCCTCTCTCTCAACAGTTCGGTTTTTACGCATTTTCATAAATAAACCCTATGAGTACATTGAATATACTGAAAACTGACGACTGAATACTGAATACTTACAGAGATCGATATAGGGCGTCCAGCTGGGCGACGACGGGGGCGGGCGCGAAGCGGGCGGCGGCCAGGGCGCGGGCGCCGCGGCGCAGCTGGGCGCGGCGCGCGGGGTCGGCGAGGAGCGCGGCGAGGCGGGCGGGGAGCTGCGCGGCGGTGACGACGAGATCGCCGCTCTGGCCGGGCACGATCACGTCGCCCGTGCCGCCGGTGTCGAGGGCCAGAATGCACGCGCCGACGGCGCACCCCTCCAGGAGCACGCGGCTGAGCGGCTCGCCCCAGCCCGAGGGAAACAGCAGCACCTCGGCGCGGTGCATGAGGCGGAGCACGGTGTCGTGGTCGGTCCAGCCGGGCAGCAGCCGGACGCGGACGCCGGCGGCGGCCAGGTCGCGGGCCAACTGCGGGCGCAGGCCGCCATCGCCGGCGACGACCAGCAGCGGCGGCGCCGGTAGCCCCGCGAGCATCGCGGGCAAGAGGTCCGCGCCCTTGTTCCGCTCCAGCTTGCCGACAAACAAGAGGAATGGCTCGTCAGGCACCAACTCGTCGGGCTGGGCCAGCGCCTGCGCGGTCACGGCCTGGTCGACGATATTGGGGATCACAAACAGCCGCTGGTTGGCGACGATCCCGGCGAGGCGGCCGGCGATATAGCTGCTGACGGCGACCACCGCGCTGGCCTGGCCGAGCAGCGCGGCGCGGCGGCGGACGTGGCCCACAATGTAGGGCAGCGCCGCCAGCGCCAGCGCGCCGCCGAGCGGACCCTGGCGCGCCACGAGGTCGGTGGCGGCGCTGCTCCAGGTGGTGCGCGGATATGGCAGGCGGTTGCCGTGCAGTCCGGTCGCATGGTAGTCCCACGGCCAGTGGTCGCGCACCGTGACGACGCTGGGAACGCCGAGCAGCCGCCCGGCCAGCACGGCGGCCGGCCCGGTCTGGCTATGCTGGGCGTGGATCACGGTGCGCTCAGAGCCGCTCCGGGCGACCGCCGCAATCTCGGCGGCCAGCCGGGGCCACAGCCGCTCGTAGCGCAGATAGTTTTGCGCAAACGGCACGCGCGGCGCGCGGTAGCCGACCTCGACGACCGCCAGGCCATCCACGGCGCGGGCGGCGCGGCGCGGCGCATCACGGCGCGGCACGACCACGGTCACGCGGTGGCCGGCGTCGCACAGCGCCAGCGCCAGGGCGTGCGAGCTCCAGGCCGCGCCGCCGCCGGGCGGGAAGCCGTCGGCCGGCAGAATAATGTGCAGCGGATCAGCCACGGCCGGCGCCAGTCATCTCGGTCAAAATTTCGTCCAGGGCGCGGCAGTGGGCCTGCCACGAGTACAGCGCCACCACGCGGTCGCGGGCGCGCTGGCCCAGCGCCGCGCGCGCCGGGTCGGCCACGACCCGCCGGATCGCCGCCGCCAGATCGGCGACATCGCCCTCGCGGAACAGCGCGCCCTCCTGGCCCTCGCGGATCGTCTGGTCGAGAGGTGGGATATTGGCGGTCACGACCGGCAGGCCCATCGCCATATACTCATAGATTTTGAGCGGCGACCAAAAAAAGCCGGCCGCCCGCAGCGCCGGATGGGGCGCCGTGTTGAAGGGCGCCACGCCGACCGCGGCCAGCGCCAGATGGGCCGGCACCGCGGTGTGGTCCAGGCTGCCGACAAAGCTGAAGTGCGCGGCGTAGCTCGCGGCGGACTCTTGGGCGGCGGCGCGCTCGGGGCCATCGCCGATTAGCAGAAAATGATAGTCCGCGCCGGCGCGCAGCAGCTGCACCGCCGCCGCCACGAAGTCGGCGACACCGTGCCAGGCGCGGAAGCTGCCCAGAAACGCCACGACCGGCCGCGCCGCCGGGATGCCCAGCCGGGCACGGAGCGCGGCGCTGGCGGCGGGGTCGGCGGCCGGCTGAAAGGCCTCGACGTTGGCACCCCACGGCAGCTCGACGATCTTGCGGCGGTCAACCGCGGCCGGCACGGTGGTGTGCAGCGGCGTCACAATGCGCGCCGCGAGCCGGCACTGCTGCGTCGCCCAGCGGGCCAGCGGGCGGCCGAGGCGGTCGTCCCAGCGGCGCTTGGCGACGGCCGGCGGGTCGATCATCAGGGCGTTGACCTCCAGCAGCACCGGGATGTTGGCGCGGGCCGCGGCCAAGACACCGGCGCCGGCCAGATTGTAGTAGCGCTCCAGCACGGCGTCGGGCCGAAGCGTGCGGATCAGGCGGCGCAGCTCGGGGTAGGCCAGCAGCGTGAGCGGCTTGGGCAGCGCGCTGGCGTGGAGGCGCACGCTGCCCAGCGCGGCGCGGGCGGCGGCGGGGTCGGCGGGCGGCCGGGCGACGACATGAACCTCATGGCCCAGCGCCGCAAGGCCGCGCGCCACCTCCAGGGTGTGCGTCGAGCCGCCGTAGCTGCCCGGCACCGCAATGCCGGCCGCGACATACAGCAGCCTCACAGGTGCTCGTAGCGCTCCAGGTCCAGCGTGATCAGCACGGTGCCCGGCGCGATCTCGTGGACCAGCGTCGCGGCGCGCTGGACATCCGGTTCCTCGGCACCGACGAGCAGCGTGGTGTTGCCGCGCCGCAGGAATCCGCCGGTGCTGGCCAGGCGCGTGACGCGCAGGCCGTTGCGCACCAGCACGTCGATCGCGGTGTCGGCCTTGTGGTCCTCTAGCACAAACAATGCAAGCTTCATAGGCCCTCGTGGTCGCGCGGATTATAGCATCTTGGCGCGGCCGAGCCAGCAGTTTGCCAAAATAATCAAGTTGTGTATAATACCGAGCGGGCCGGTAGCTCAGTGGCAGAGCAACACCCTTTTAAGGTGATGGTCGTGGGTTCGACCCCCACCCGGCTCACCAAATTAACACATCCGGGATAAGAGCAGCGATGATAATCGCGGCTTTTTTTTACCCGGCCGCTTCGCTCTCGACAGACTTATGTAGCCCAGTGCTATCATCCTCTTATAGATGTATGACCCCGAGGATAGTATTACATTAGCTATACCAAATGGTGACATAGAACAACTAATCTACTTGACTAATAAGAATAAGAGCCTATGTTGAGAGGATGCTTGAGGTAAGCAATTTAAGGAATAGATGATGACGCACACCCAAAAATAGTATTTTCCTTGAAGGTACAAGATTTTGTTAGATTAGGAGAAGGCAGTGGATATAATTACGGACGAATATGGTGTTATTGATTTGTTTTGCGGTGTAGGAGGTTTAACACACGGATTTGTTATTGAAGGATTCAAAGTACTTGCAGGTATTGACTCAGATGCATCATGTAAGTATCCTTATGAACACAATAATGGAGCAAAGTTTATACATTCTCCCATAGAGAACTTGGATGTTAACTATTTGAAATTACTTTATGGAAAACTTGGGAAAAAGATTCTGGTTGGGTGTGCTCCTTGTCAACCATTCTCTCCATATAATAAGAAAAATGCTAGTGAAGATGAAAAATGGAAGCTTCTCCACACGTTTTCAGACATTATAGATTTAGTAAATCCAGATATTATATCTATGGAAAATGTTCCTGATCTTAAGACATATCACAATGGAGAGGTTTATAATGATTTCGTTGACAGGCTTAGTAAAAACTACTCAGTCTCATCATATGTCGTGTACTGTCCTGACTATGGGATTCCTCAAAAAAGAACCCGACTAGTTTTATTTGCATCAAGATATGGTTCTGTAAAATTAATCAGGCCCACACATAAGAATAAATATAAGACAGTACAGAAAGTAATAGGAAACTTAGCCCCTTTAAGGGCAGGAGAAGTGTTTGCAGCAGACCCGCTACATCGCTGCTCTAAGCTCTCAGATAAAAATATTGCCCGGATTCAACAGTCCAAACCTGGTGGGACTTGGAAGGACTGGGATAGCAGTTTGGTAGCAGAGTGCCATAAAAGAGCTTCTGGTAAATCATATGATAGTGTCTATGGCAGAATGAGGTGGGATGAGCCAGCTCCTACTATGACTACACAATGCCACGGATATGGTAATGGAAGATTTGGCCATCCAGAGCAAGATCGTGCAATTTCCTTACGTGAAGCTGCTTTATTTCAAACATTCCCTCGACAATACAGTTTTGTTGCGCCTGGAGGAAAGTGGCATATTGACACTATAGCAAGACATATTGGTAATGCTGTCCCCGTTAGGCTTGGAGCTATTATAGCCCGGACTATCAAAAAACATTTACAGGGAGTCAAAATATGATTCATCCTTATCACTTAAAGATTACGTCTTAATGTTCTTCCGCAGTTAGGCGTAGGTATTTACAGCAACACTTCAGCTGTCCTTTCTGAGTTAGTTGCAAACGCTTGGGATGCGGATGCAACTCAGGTATCAATAATGATAGAAGATGAGGATACTATTATTATTCTCGATAATGGTATAGGAATGGATCAATCAGAAATAAATAATAAATACTTAATGATTGGTTATCAAAAGAGGAGGGATGCAGATGTAAATACACAGATTTATAAACGCCATGTTATGGGAAGGAAGGGCGTCGGTAATCTTTCAGTATTTTCGGTTGCTGAAAAGGTAGAGATTCATACTGTAAAAAATGGGGAGGTTAATGGATTTCGTATGGGAATGGAAGATATCGATCGTGCTATAGATACCAATGCTACAGAATACCAACCTAGTTTGATCAATTTAGAATCAATTCATATTGTAGAAGGCACTAAAATTATTCTAACGAGATTAAAACAACCTACATCTGAGATTGAGAAAGATATTAAGTCAAACATAGCGCATAGATTTACTGTCTTAGGCAAAGCTAACAATTTTAGAGTTTATGTGGATGGGTCAGAAATAACTGCACAGGATCACTGCTATTATAACAAGCTGCAATATGTATGGAGCATGGGGATTTCTAGCAAAATACTTACAGATAATATTGGTTTAAACTATGGCATCTTTGATATAAATAATATTGTAGATATTGATAATGATTTCGTGATAAATGGATGGGTCGGCACCACAAAAAAGCCCAGCGATATAGATAAGGGTCAACATACAATTGCCTTATACGCTCATGGAAAGTTAGTACAAGAAGATATTCTTGCTGACTATAATGTTGCGGGAGTTTATGGTGCATATCTTGTTGGAGAAATCCGGGCTGACTTTTTAGACCTAGATGACGAAAATGATATTGTTACTACTAATAGACAAAAAATCAACCAAAATGATCCGCGATATAAAAGTCTAAAAGAATTTATACTAAAAGAAATATTAGGCAGAATCTCGAAAGAGTGGACTAGCCTGCGAAACACAGATAAGCAGTCAAAAAATAGTCAGGCAAAAACCTCCTCAGACAATAGTAATACTATAGCTCAAAACAATGGTAACCAAATTTCGTCACAAGAAAACACCTCTGATTATCGAGACCGACCTGATAACACCGAGGAAGATAATAATAATGATCCTCTAGAAGATGATTTCTTTAGGGACATTTCTTCTCAGTCATCAAAGTCACCACCTAAAGTACTTAAAGATATTAAAGAATTAATAGAGTTAAGTAAGATTGATAAATTGTTTAAAGAAGTAGCTATATATGATCTAAAACAAGCTGTATACGCATATAGAAGTGGTGCATATAAGGCATGTGTAGTAATGCTTGGTGCAGTACTAGAAGGAGTAATGGTTGGCACTCTGGCACGGCCAGAAATGAAGGAGAAGATATTGAATGATCCTGATCCAGCTAACGAGTTGAAGAGAATGGGGGGAGCTAAGAACGCTAAATTACAGGATATGCCAACATTTATTAAGGAGCTATCGAATTTACCATTTCGGGACTACAAAATGCTGATAGAGAGGTATATTCCAGATACTAAGAGCCTTGGCGTTGAAGATATTCAGCATTTCCGAAATGGAATTCATCCCGGTGTAGTTATAGGAAATCGTAAGTTATATGGCCGATATAATGTTGAAAGAGCAATGACATTTATTGGGTCTCTTCATACCCTTACATCACATATCCTGGCATGGGAGCCATAACAATAAAACATGTACGCGATATGGAAATGTTAGGCTGAATCCAAGCAGGACTTTCGCTTGAAATATTTGACCCCTTTAATATAGGCTCATAATCCAGTATTGCTACTTACCTCTAATGTAGCCGCACCCGGCGGTCTCTGCGGAGGCCGTCGCCATTCTTCGATTCACTGTCCCCACAGCTCAATCATAGTACCCCTCGCCGGCGCAGCTCTGGCACAGGGTGGCGCCGCCGACCTGGCGCTCGCGGCCGTTCAGGATCTCCTCGCCGCAGGCTGCGCAGGCCGCGCGGGCGCCCGGCCGCCCCACGAGCGCCGCGATGTCCAGGCGCAGCGCGACCCACTGGTGCGCGATGAGCTCGGCGCTGGGCATGCGCTGGTACCCCACGAGCTGCGCCGCCCAGCGCCCCGCCGCCTCCGGGGCGTAGGCCGCGGCGGCAGCGCGGCAGCCCGGCGCGGGCCAGACCCGCACCGCCCGCCCGTCGGCGGTGTCCACCAGCGTCGCGGCGACCTTGCCCTCGTCCACCAGCCGCAGCGTCCGGCGGCCAAACCAGCAGCCCGTCGCGGCCGCCACGCCGTCGGCGAAGCAGCCGTCGGTCTCAACCAGCGTCAGGATGCGCTTGTCGGCCTGCGGCGCCGGCAGGCCCAGCAGCGCCGCGCCGTGCAGGCCCAGCCGCACGCCGAGCACCTGGCGCGGGCACAGGTGGGCGTGGAGCGCCGCCGAGCGCGCCAGCAGCAGCGCTAAGGTTGCGGGGTCAATCATGGTGGCCGCCATTGTACCAGCCCGCCGATCTTGACGGCTCCGGTAGACTGCTCGCAACACACCGAAAGCGAGTTTCCATGCAACGGACTGATCTGCTCGAACGGCTGCGCGCCACGCCGACCTGGGATGTCGTGGTGATCGGCGGCGGCGCCACCGGCCTCGGGATTGCGCTGGACGCCACGACCCGCGGCTACCGCACCCTGCTGCTGGAGGCCCACGATTTTGCCAAAGGGACCTCCAGCCGCTCGACCAAGCTGGTGCATGGCGGCGTGCGCTACCTGGCGCAGGGCAACATCGGCCTCGTGCGCGAGGCGCTGCGCGAGCGCGGGCTGCTGCGCCAGAACGCGCCCCATCTCGTCCACGAGCTGGCCTTTCTGGTGCCGGCCTACAGCTGGTCGGCGCTGCCGTTCTACGGCGCCGGCCTGACGCTCTATGATCTGATGGCCGGCAAGCTCGGCCTGGGCAAGACCGAGCTGCTGTCCCACGGCGCGGCGCTGCGGGCCGCCCCGACGCTGGAGCCGCGCGGCCTGTGGGGCGGCGTGCGCTATTTCGACGGCCAGTTCGATGACGCCCGCCTGGCGATCACGCTGCTGCGGACGGTGCTGGACAAGGGCGGCCTGGCGCTGAACTATGCGCCGGTGACCGGGTTTATCAAGGAGGGCGCGCAGATTCGCGGCGTGACAGCGCGCGACAGCGAGACCGGCGAGGAGCTGCGCGTCCGCGCGGCCGTGGTCGTCAACGCCACCGGCGTCTACGCCGATACGCTGCGCCACCTCGATGAGCCGGCCGCGCCCGCCATGCTAACGCCCAGCCAGGGCGTGCACCTCGTTGTCGACCGCAGCTTTCTGCCGGGCGACACTGCGATCATGATCCCCAAGACCGACGACGGCCGTGTCCTCTTCGCGGTGCCCTGGCACGACCATGTGGTGCTCGGCACGACCGACACGCCGGTCGAGCGCACCAGCTTCGAGCCGCGCGCGCTGCCCGAGGAGATCGGCTTTATTCTGGCCCACGCCCAGCGCTATCTGGCCCGCGGCCCTGAGGCCGGCGATGTGCGCAGCGTCTACGCCGGGCTGCGGCCGCTGGTCAAGCGCAAGGGCGGCGCGGCGACCGCGGCGATCTCCCGCGACCACACGCTGGTCGTGGCGCGCTCGGGCCTGGTGACGATTACCGGCGGCAAGTGGACGACCTACCGCCATATGGCCGAGGACGCCGTGAACCGCGCCGCGACCGTCGCCGCGCTGCCGGCCCGGCCCGCCGTGACCGCCGCGCTGCACCTGCGCGGCTGGCTGGAGGGTCCTGGCGACGCCCAGCTGGCGGTGTACGGCGCCGACGCCCCCGCGCTCCGCACGGTGATGGCCGAGCAGCCCGGCTGGGACCGGCCGCTCCACCTCGACCTGCCGTACTGCGTCGCCGAGGTCATCTGGGCCGCCCGCCATGAGCTGGCCCGCACCGTCGAGGATGTGCTGGCCCGCCGTACCCGCGCGCTGCTGCTCAACGCGCGCGCCAGCCGCGCCGCCGCGCCCGCCGTCGCCGCGCTGCTGGCTCAGGTCCACGGCCACGACGCCCAGTGGCAGGCCGCGCAGGTCGCCGCCTTCGACCAGCTCGCCGCCGGCTATGTTCTGAGCTAGTCCGCACTCAATGAGGAGTCTGTGATGCCCACGTTTGTCGCCGCGCTGGACCAGGGAACCACCAGCACCCGCTGTATTATTTTCGATGAGCGCGCCCAGATCGTCGCCGTCGATCAGCGCGAGCACCGCCAGATCTATCCGCAGCCCGGCTGGGTCGAGCACGACCCCAACGAGATCTGGCAGCGCACCCAGGAGGTCATCGCTGGCGCCCTCGCCGCCGCCCGCCTCGCCCCCCGCGACCTCGCGGCGGTCGGCCTGACCAACCAGCGCGAGACCACCGTCGTCTGGCACCGCAGCACCGGCGCGCCGATCCACAACGCCATCGTCTGGCAGGACACCCGCACCGACCAGCTGTGCGCCGCACTGGCCCGCGACGGCGGCCAGGATCGCTTCCGCGCCCAGACCGGGCTGCCCCTCGCCACCTACTTCGCCGGCCCCAAGATCGCCTGGCTGCTCGATCACGTCCCCGGCGCCCGCCATGCCGCCGAGCAGGGCGACCTGCTGTTTGGCACGATTGACTCGTTTTTGGTCTGGCACCTGACCGGCGGCGCCAGCGGCGGCGTCCACGTCACCGATGTCACCAACGCCTCGCGCACGCTGCTGATGGACCTCAAAACCCTCGACTGGGACCCTGGCCTCGTGGCCGCGCTTGGCATCCCGCCGAGCATGCTGCCCGCCATCCGCTCGTCCAGCGAGGTCTATGGCACTGCGACCGGCGTGCTGGCCGGCGTGCCGGTCGCCGGGATTTTGGGCGACCAGCAGGCCGCGCTCGTCGGCCAGACCTGCTACCAGCCCGGCGAGGCCAAAAATACCTATGGCACCGGCTGCTTTATGCTGCTCAACACCGGCGCCGCGCCTGTGCCGTCACAGCACGGCCTCCTGACCACTGTCGGCTATAAGCTGGGCGACCAGCCGGCGGTCTACGCGCTGGAGGGGTCGATTGCCATCGCCGGCGCGCTGGTCCAGTGGCTGCGTGATAACCTGGGCTTTTTCACCAGCGCCGCCGAGGTCGAGACGCTGGCCGCGACCGTCGCCGATAGCGGTGGCATGTACCTGGTGCCGGCGTTCTCGGGGCTGTTTGCGCCGTATTGGCGCAGCGATGCCCGCGGCGTCATGGTCGGCCTGACCCGCTATATCACCCGCGCCCACATCGCCCGCGCTGCGCTGGAGGCCACTGCCTTCCAGACCCGCGCCGTGCTCGATGCGATGGAGCAGGACTCGGGCGTGACGCTGCGGACGCTGAAGGTCGACGGCGGCATGGTCGGCAACGAGCTGCTGATGCAGTTCCAGGCCGATATGCTGGGCGTGCCGGTGATCCGGCCGCGCGTCGCTGAGACGACGGCGCTGGGCGCGGCCTACGCCGCGGGCCTGGCCGCCGGCGTGTGGCCCAGCCTCGATGCGCTGCGCGCCAACTGGCAGGTGGAGCGCACCTGGGAGCCGGCAATGGACGACGCCACCCGCGCCCGCCGCTACCGCGAGTGGCAGCGCGCCGTCCAGCGCTCCCTCGACTGGGTGGAGGCCGACGAGCGATAGGAGTTTTCAGTCGTCAGTTCTCAGTTTTCAGGAGGCGCGGTGATATTCACTGCGCCTCCTGATATTTCGCTCCCGAAGGCTCAATCGACGCTCCCGAAGGCTCAATCGACGCTCCCGAAGGCTCAATCGACGCTCCCGAAGGCTCAATCGACGCTCCCGAAGGCTCAATCGACGCTCCCGAAGGCTCAATCGACGCTCCCGAAGGCTCAATCGACGCTCCCGAAGGCTCAATCGACGCTCCCGAAGGCTCAATCGATGCTCGCGCCTGCGTTCTTCTTACCGCTTGCATCATCATTCCTTTGCCGCTATACTCGCGCTAGCTCAACAAGGGGACATTAATCGGATGACGACGAAAAAGATCGCCGACCAGCTGCGCGCCGCCGAGACCGCCATCTACAACAGCCTCGAATCGCCCGAGATTTTGGCCCGCGTCAAAACTCGCGGCTACACCGTCGAAAAGCTCACCGCCGCCGCGGAGCAGTACAAAGAGACCGTGGCCGCTGTCGCCGAGCAGGACGATGGCCAAAACCACAAGGCCGCGACCGATCAGGAGGCCGCCACCGCGCTCAAAGACGCTAAAGCTGCCTATGTCAAGCTGGTCAAAGATACTCGGATGGCTTTTCCAAAGAACGATGCTGTGCTCCGAACCCTCGGCATCCCCAGCCGCAAGCCACTTGGCACCAATGAACTCCTAACCCTCGCCAAGATTGTCCTGACTAACCTCCCCAAGCACCCTGAGATCGCCGCCAAGCTCGATGAATTTGGCTACACCGAGGCCGACCGCCAGAACGGGCTTGAATGCGTCGCCCTCAGCGAGACCGCCGAGCGCGCGCAGGCCGCCGCGCTGTCCACCGCCACCAGCGCCACCGCCCGGCAGACCGAGCTGCTCACCGCCCTCAACGCCTGGCTCTCGCAGTACCTGGCCTTCGCCCGCGACGCCTGCACCGACCAGCCCCACCTCCTCGACGCCCTCGGCCTCCGCGCCCGCAAACGGAAATAGTGATCAGTCGTCAGTTTTAAGTATCGAGGCGACAGCAAGGGGCGGATGCTATGCGCACCCGCCCCTTCTCATCTTAACTTTTCGCCTCTCTCGTCTTCGTCCCTTTCTTTGCGTCTTTGCGCCTTTGCGTTAACCCTCTCGTTTCGTCCCCTCTTTGCGCCTTTGCGTCTCTGCGTTAAAGCTCCCGTCTTACATCTCGGTCCGCGCCCGGTACTGCAGCGCCTCCGCCAGGTGCGGCGGCGTGATGCGCGGCGCGCCCTGCAAATCCGCGACCGTCCGGGCCACCTTGAGCACCCGGTGGTAGCCGCGCGCCGACAGCTGAAGCTGGCGCATCGCCGCCCGCATCAGCGACTGGCCGGCCTGGTCCAGCGCGCAGAAGGCCCGAATCTCCAGCGGCGCCATGTCATTATTCGTCCGCACCCCCGAGCCGGCAAAGCGCTCAGCCTGGAGCTGCCGGGCCGCCACGACGCGCTCACGGATCGGCGCCGACTCCTCGGCGGCCCGCTCGCCGCTCAGGCGCTCGTAGTTGACGCGCGGCACCGTCACATGGAGGTCCACGCGGTCCAGGAGCGGCCCCGAGATCCGCTTGCCGTACCTGGCCACCGTCGCCGGCGCGCAGGTGCAGCTGCGCTCGGCATCGCCAGCGTAGCCGCAGGGACACGGGTTCATCGCCGCGACCAACATAAAGTTGGCCGGAAACGTCAGCGTCCCGGCCGCCCGCGAGATCGTGATAACCCGATCCTCCAGCGGCTGGCGCAGCACATCAAGCACCGCCGCTGGAAACTCCGGCAGCTCGTCAAGGAACAGCACGCCGCGGTGGGCTAGCGTGATCTCGCCCGGTCGCGGCAGCCGCCCGCCGCCGACCAGCCCGGCGTGCGAGGCCGTGTGGTGGGGCGCGCGGAACGGGCGCTGCCGCACCAGCGCCGCGTGGGCCGGCAGCTTGCCGCTGACCGAGTAGATTTTTGTCACCTCCAGCGCCTCGTCGGCTGCCAGCGGCGGCAGGATTGACGGCAGCGCCCGCGCCATTAAGGTCTTGCCCGATCCAGGGACGCCGGACATCAGGATGTTATGCCCGCCGGCCGCCGCGACCTCCAGCGCCCGCCGCACATGCTCCTGGCCCCGAATCTCGGCGAAGTCCACCGCAAAGACTGGCTCCTCGCTATGCTCCGGCCCGGCCACAAACGGCGCAATGTAGTGGTCGCCATTGAGATGCGCCGCCAGCTCGGCCAGCGTCCGCACCGCGATCACCGTCACGCCGCTGACCAGCGCCGCCTCGGCCGCGTCGGCGTGCGGCACGTAGACCGTCGCCAAGCCCTGCGCCCGCCCGATGCCGACCATCGGCAGGATGCCATCGGTGTGGCGCACCGTACCGTCCAGCGACAGCTCGCCGACAAACAGCGCGCGGCTGACATCGGCGTCAATCTGGCCCGATGCCAGCAGCACACCGACCGCGATCGGCAGATCGTAGGCCGGCCCGGCCTTTTTCAAGTCGGCGGGCGCCAGGTTGACCGTCAGCCGCTTCATCGGAAACGTCGCCCCCGAGTTGCGGATCGCCGAGCGGACGCGCTCGCGCAACTCCTGGACCGCCGTGTCGGGCAGCCCGACGACCGTAAACGCCGGCAGCCCCTGCGCGATGTCCACCTCCACCTCGACCAGCCCGCCCTCCAGCCCGACCACCGCACAGCTCCACACCTTCGCCAGCATCCCAAGCCCTCCGCCCACATTTAATCGCTGCCGAGTGCGATACAATCGGGCCAGCTTTTTTGCAGCGAATTTCGAGGGAGCTATTGACCGCTTATGATAGAGTGCCAACTATGATAAATGACGAACAAAATCCCGAGGTCGATCAGGTCGTCGAGTCGGAACGGGCTGGTGAAGTAGCTGAGGCAGTCGGTTTGCCTAAAGTGCTGCGCGATATGGGCGAAAAATACCGCTTGGATCCAAATGCGGCAGTACGCGGGCAGGCATTCATCAAATTGCTGCACCAGTATGTGGGAAGTCAGCTTGAAGCACGGCTAACAAAATTTGCAGTTCGCCGTGGGATCAAAGTTCGATACGAAGCTACCGTACTGGGTTCGACAAAACCAAAGGATGTTGACGTAGCAGTTATGGATCCTGACAATGGACCACTGATACTTATTGGAGTGCGGAGTCAGGATGAGCTCGGTTGGCAAGAACGTCCTGACCTACTACGAAGGCATTGTTGGGGAGTGCATCAGCTTGCAAGACCGCTTTCCGATGAGTACACATGGATACGTCTATCTCCACCCTTTAACCTCGATCAAGGAAGGCCTAGAACGCGAGATCGATCGACCATCAGCGATACGCTCGGATGTACGAGGCTGTTGTAGGTCGTTCAGGTGCTGGATACAAAAGCCTGCGGGGTATCTTTGATGAGTTTGCGTATATGGTCGTTGATTTTAATACAAGCCCCCCTGAAATCCACGACCATATAGTTAAAGCTGCCGTTCCCAATGTCGATCTATCGATAACTACCTTTGTTGATCGCATTGTTAACACGTTCAACTCACGAACACTATTTTGGGATGTATTTGAATAGGTGCTAATGCACTTCTTGGGAGCCTACATATAGGAGTTCATTTTAAGGACGAGCGAGCTGATGTTCGCCAATGAGCAAGCACCTTGATTCCTGTGCGCAAAAGGTCTATATCGTTCGCACTCAAGCCGAGCTGCTGCCGAAGTACATGCTGATCACCGCTTTGATAGGCTGCGCTCACATCACCTTGGCGCAGCAAGCGATCTAGATGATCCAGATAATCTCTTTGTGGGTGGACTTGTCTTGGTAATCGGATGTTCCCAGCCTCACGAGGAACCATCACCATTACTCCGCCTCCCAGCGCATGTACTTCCAGTTCACACTGTAGCAGGGTCAAAGATGTGTACCATCCCGTCACAACTTCTTCGCGGGATGTTGCTTTGCAGTAACCACAGAGCAAGCTGTTAGACGCGAAGCATCCGGCATCATTGATCAATAAAACTGGGCGCTCGCTAAATACGCTAAGAACAACGTCAGGAACTCGTGTATCAGGAACCACATACCATGGTTTACGGACGCGGCACTTATAGCGCGCTGATATACCAAGCTCCTCACCGTTAGCGATATATCGTTCTTCCCCAGCAGAAAGCTTCTTCGGATTAGGAAGGAACAACTTAGGTATACTTGTAGCGTCTAACGACGATGAACGTAGACCTACATTCTTGAGCATTCGTGTAGAAACTAGTGCGGGATATAGACTATGCCACGGTAGCTGGTACTGAAAAATATCATTGGTGGTCGGATGGAAAAATGTCTTGTCGCCAGTTACATATCCAATATTGAATGTGATTAATTCCCGCGCAGCAACAGTAATTTCCTTAATATGCGTGTCCAGCAGTTGCCGTAATTCATCGCTAAGGAGTGCACTAATGAATGATCGCTCACCATAGATCAGGCTATCGATCTGTAAGGTTGCGTTGACAACAGGGCGAATCTCAAGCATATCCTGAACACGCTCAAATGCCTGATACAACACTGTCTCTGTGGCTGATCCATAGTCATCGGCCAATAAAATAACTACGTCTTGTAACAAGTCGGGAAATAGCCGCTCGTGTGTGCGCAAAACTTGAAGTGATCCAAAATTATTACGCAAGGTGTCCCAGAGGGGCCGTGCATATTTGACGTATGTAAATTCATAGGGAAGGACAAACGCAAGCCGACCACCGACACTGAGAAAACTCATAGCATGTAGCACAAACGGCATCCACAGACTACCACTCGGATCCATAGCCTGTCCTAGTGCAGAATAGGTTGCCTGTAGTGCACTCTGACGCTGATCAGTGGGCAAGTGGCGCAATCGCACATACGGGGGATTACCAATCACCGCTTGGACCTTGAAAGGACTAACCTGGAGGAAATCGGCACATTGCGCATCTTCGGCCGCTATGTACCCATTGCGGATCGCCTGTACTCGCGCACGTTCATCGATTTCCACTCCTGAAAGTCGCACGTGCGTGAGGTCCCGATAAGTCGCGCTAGCGGTAACAGCACGGAGGAAGATGCCGTTACCGAAGCTCGGCTCAAGGATGTGTTCGCCATCATGACAAATCAGCCAGTCAGCCATATAATCGGCGGCGGAGCGTGGTGTGTAATAGGCACCACGCAGGCGCTGGGTTGTAGTATCCGGTTCGTAATATGTCTCTGGCTGAAAAATTTGGTCTAGCACTCGGTTATATGCCATAGCTATCTCCTATAATTTCATCATAACTATTTCTTAAGGTGAGCTAGATTATTGATGATATGCCTTAGTTTAGCACGAGTTTTGACCTATGTCAAAACTTAGTTTTGCGCGTTGACAAAACTTATGACAAGGCATAGAATGAACCTACGTCAAAGCTAGGAGGAGCGATGGACGCGGACGAACTCTATACGAGTATCAAAGCCGCCGAGTATCTTGGTATGACCAGGCAGACAGTCAATCTAATGACGAAGCAAGGCTACGGGCGCCGTTTGGGCCGTGATTGGTTCTTCACTCGTGCCGAACTAGACAATTGGAAGGCCACGCCGCGACATGCCGGCGGACGGCCAAAAAGGTACGGCCTCGTGTTCCGTCGGACGAGGCAGGCGACAGTGGGGTAAATCCGGCGGAATAATTATGCTCCCGGCGACAATTCGAGCATCGCCGGGAGCTAACAGGATTCCCATCCTTCGTAAGCTAGAAACTCTGAATGGGGGAACCCAGCATGAGGAATATAGCACACGTATCGCACCTGTTATGGTGGAGTTCGCTGCACTTGCGCTGCCAATCCTAGCAGCGGGCTATGGACGCACTGATCCGCTGGTCTATACCAAGCAGTGAGATCTACAAGAGCAGGCCAAAGTACCGAAGAACACGCAGTTGCTTCCACCACAGCGGCGTCATCACGATTGTCCCATACCGTAGCATTCTACAATACGACGACCTTCGCCAGCATCCCAAGCCCTCCGCCCACATTTAATCGCTGCCGAGTGCGATACAATCGGGCCAGCTTTTTTGCAGCGAATTTCGAGGGAGCGGCTAGGGGCGCGTGGCGGTGGGATCAATTCGGCCCCAGCGTCACCTTCTACACCGGGGCCGGGCTGTCGCTGATCGCCGCAGGGCTGCTGGTACTAGCCCGCCGCTGGCTGGTCGTCGAGGGCTAGCTGCGCCGCCGGGACCACGCTTTGCACTGGCAGGCGCACGGTAAACGTCGTGCCGACGCCGGGCGCGCTGATTACAGTCACCGTGCCGCCCAGCAGCTCGGCGAAATGCTTGGTGATGGCCAGGCCTAGCCCGGTGCCGCCGTACTTGCGGGCCGTCGAGGCGTCGGCCTGGCGAAAGGCCATAAACAGCCGGGCTTGCTGCTCGGTGGTCATGCCGATGCCGGTGTCGGCGACGGCCACGGTTAGCCAGCCGTCGGCCCGCCGCGCCGTCAGCGTCACGGTGCCGCGCTCGGTAAATTTGGCCGCGTTGCTCAGGAGGTTAAGCAGCACCTGCCGCAGCTTGACCAGGTCGCTGTGGATTGTGCCGATCTCGGGCGGGCAGTCGACGAGCAGGGTGTTGCCGCCGGCCGCCACCAGCGGCCCGACGGTCTGGGCCACATCGCGGACCACCACGCCGACCTCGAAGGTTTCTAGGTAGACCTCCATGCGCCCGGCCTCAATCTTGGACAGGTCGAGCACATCGTTGATCAGGCCCAGCAGATGCTTGCCGGCGCTATGAATCCGCTCGATGTCGGGGAGTAGCTCGGGCAGCGCGCGGTCGGCGACCTCCTCGGCCAGCAGCTCGCTGTAGCCGATGACGGCGCCCAGCGGCGTGCGCAGCTCGTGGGACATATTGGCCAAAAACTCCGACTTGGTGCGGCTAGCGTCCTCGGCGGTCTGCTTGGCGGTCTCCAGCGCCCGCTCGGCCCATTTGCGCTCGCTGATGTCGCGCAGCACGACAGCCCGGCCGGTCGAGCTGGCCGCGCCGGTCGCGAAGGGGCGAGATGCGGAGGTCGAAAAACGTCTGCGCGGCGCCGGCGCCAAAGGCCAGCTCGGCCCGCGCCTCGGCCACGTCCTCGAAGCGCGCCAGCAGCGCCGGCCAGCGGGCGAACAGCGCGCTCGCGGGCTGGCCGAGCGCCGTGGTATCCCAGCCAAACAGCGCCTGGGCCGCGGCATTCATATCCACCACGCGGCTGGCGGCGTCGACCACCAGCACGGCGTCGGCCAGGCTCTGGATCACCAGGTCGCGGGCGACCGGCACCAGGTCGAGCATGCGATACCGCTGCAGGCCGTAGGTCAGCGCCAGCCCGCTGATCATAAAGCCAAACGGCGTCAGGTCGAGGGTGGCGGGCTGCTGGCTGACGATGTAGACGGCGTTCAGGCTCCAGGGTGCGAGCGCCGCGACCAGCGTGGTCACGATCTGGCCGCGGTACAGACCCGGCGAGGTGATCATCGCGTGGAGCAGCAGCCCGACCGCCAGCGCCAGCAGCGTGTAGCCATAGATCAGGTGGGGCCAGTAGAGCGGCCCGTGGTCGGTGACGACCTGGAGCCAGCCGATGCTCAGGTCGGCGCGCAGATTGGTGGCGTACAGCCCGAGCCACGGCGAGGTCCAGACGGCCAGCAGCGTCAGCACCGGCTCGACCGCGAGGAGGGCCAGCCGATGGCGAGTCAGCCAGCGCGCGCGGTGGGTAAACTGCAGGGCGAAGACCAGAAAGAGCGGAGGAATGGCGAGGTTGCCCAGGTAGGACAGCCGGCTCCAAAAATACGCCTGCGCCAGCTCGGCCGAGGCCACCTGCACGGCGTAGCACCATGACCAGACTGTCACCGCCAGCATCACCAGCAGCAGCGGCCGGGCGCCGGGCGCCGCGCGCCGCCGCGCGATCACGGCCGCCATCGCCGCGGTGACGGCGCCCGCCACCGCCAGCGGCAGAATGAACGGACTCGCTTGCCAGTGACCCATTGGCACGCTCCTCGCTGCGCCTAGTCGGCCACAGGATGCTGCGCCAGCGCCGCCTCAATGCGCTCGGTGACGACGCGCAGGCAGGCGATGCGCGCCCAGCGCTTGTCCTCGCCGGCGATCAGCGACCACGGCGCGTAGGGCGTGCTGGTGCGATTAAACATCGTCTCGGCCGCCTCGCTGTACTGCTGCCACTTGCCGCGGTTGCGCCAGTCCTCGTCGTTCATCTTCCAGCGCTTGGCCGGGTCCTGGAGCCGCCCCTCGAAGCGCCGCAGCTGCTCATCGGGCGAGATATGCAGCCAGAATTTGCACAGCAGCGCGCCGTCGTCGACCAGCCAGCGCTCGAACTCGTTGATCTCATTGAAGGCCCGCTGCCAGGCCGACTGCGACGCAAAGCCCTCGACGCGCTCAACGAGCACACGGCCGTACCACGAGCGGTCAAAGATCACCGTGTGGTCGCGGGTCGGGAGCTTGGTCCAGAAGCGCCACAGATAGTGGTGGGCCAGCTCCTCGGGCGTGGGCTTGCCGACGCCGTAGACTGTGAAAAAGCGCGGGTCGAGCCGCTCGGTCAGGCGCTTGATCGAGCCGCCCTTGCCGGCCGCGTCCCAGCCCTCGTAGACCACCACCAGCGGCCGGCGCGCTGCGACGAGCAGCTCGTGGGCGTGCCGCAGCCGCCCCTGGAACTCCGCCAGCTGGGCCTCGTACTCCGGCTTGCTCAGGCTCACGCCCAGATCGAGTGTATCAAGCATCGCGGTTGTCTCCCTTATTCTGTCCAGGTGATTATAGACGAGCAGGCCAGCCCGCCGCACAGCACCGGCCGCGCGCCGCACAGCGTATCGCCGCGCCCTGATCGACGACCGCGCTGCTCGTCCGCGCTACCGCCCAGGCCCGCACTGTCACTCGTCGCTCGCCGGCGTCTCGCATCGCTCGTCCACGCCTCGCACCGCTCGCTGACGGCTGATAGCTGACGGCTCGTAGCTCGTGTCGCCTGGTACAATTGGGATGATGAATAATGATACGACAACCCCGATCAATATCTACGACCTGAGCCTCGACGAGCTGCAGGCGCTGCTGAAAAGCTGGGGCCAGCCGGCGTTTCGGGCCAAGCAGCTCTACCGCCAGCTGTATGTGAATCTGGCCAGCAGCTACGGCGAGATGAGCGACCTGCCGCTGGTGCTGCGCGAGCGCCTGGCCGCCGACACACGCATTGGCAGCCTGGAGCTGCGCCGCGAGCAGAGCGCCGACGACGGCGAGACCCGCAAGACGCTGTGGGGCCTGCCGGGCGACGCCGTGATCGAGACCGTGCTGATGCGCTACCCCGAGCGGGCGACGGTCTGCGTCTCGACCCAGGCCGGCTGCGCGATGGGCTGCGTCTTCTGCGCCACCGGCCGGATGGGGCTGCTGCGCAACCTGACCAGCGGCGAGATCGTCGAGCAGGTCATGCACATCCAGCGCACGCTGCGGACGATGCCGGGCGGCGTGGACCATCTGACGAATCTGGTGTTCATGGGCATGGGCGAGCCGTTCGCCAACTACGACCGCTGGTGGTCGGCGGTGGAGCGGCTGCACGACCCGCAGGGCTTCAACTTCGGCGCCCGCAACCTGACGGTCTCGACGGTCGGGCTGGTGCCAGGGATTCGCCGCCTCGCCGCCGCCGGACTGCCGATCAACCTGGCGGTCTCACTGCACGCGCCCAACGACGAGCTGCGGTCGGCGCTGGTGCCGGTCAACACCCGCTATCCGCTGCGCGAGCTGCTGGCGGCGGTCCAGGACTACACCGACCAGACGCGGCGGCGGGTCTCGTTCGAGTACGTGCTGCTCCAGGGCCAGAACGACACCCCGGAGCTAGCCGCCGAGCTGGCCGAGCTGATCCGGGGCATGCTGTGTCACGTCAACCTGATCCCGTGGAACCCAATCCCCGGCGCGCCGCTGGAGCGCTCGCACCGCCGGCGGGTTGAGCAATTCCAGCAGGTGCTGACCGCGCGCGGCATCGCCTGCACGGTGCGCATCGAGCGCGGCCTGGCGATTGCGGCGGCCTGCGGGCAGCTCGCCGCCGTCCCCGCCGTGAGCAGCGCTGACATTCCGCTGACGGCGGTCTAGCTCAGTAAAAATGGTCCAGAGCTAGCCAGTTTAGAGCGTTGTAGTGGGCGACATTCTGCGCTTCGTCGGCTACAGCGTCGTATCCATGACCGCGCTACTGGCCACACCGCGCCTCGGCTCGAATCACGACTTAGGGACGGTCCGGTGTGAGAGTTCTCAAGGACAACGCTCCGATCCCAACGATTCTAAACCAACCACATAAGGAGCTTGTATGGCGAAGCTGATTTATATGGCGATTGCATCGCTTGACGGCTACATCGAGGACGAGCACGGCACGTTCGGCTGGGCAGCGCCAGATGACGAGGTCCATGCCTTTTTCAATGACCGGACGCGACCGATTGGAATGTATCTGTATGGCCGTCGGATGTACGAAACGATGCAGGTGTGGGAAACCGATCCCTCGCTGGCCAGCGAGTCGCCGATCATGGGCGACTTCGCCCAGCTCTGGCAGACGGCGGACAAGGTGGTGTACTCGACGACGCTGGACTCCGTAGTGACGGCCAATACCCGCATTGAGCGCACCTTCGATGCCGACGCCGTTCGACAGCTGCTGGCATCGGCCGAGCGTGACATCACAATCGGCGGTGCGACGCTGGCCCAACACGCCTTCGCAGCTGGCTTAGTGAACGAATGCCACCTCTACCTCGTGCCGGTGAGTGTGGGCGGCGGCAAACCCTGCCTGCCCCAGGGCGTTCAGGTGCAGCTCGCCTTGCTGAACGCCCACCAGTTCACTAACGGGACGATGTATCTGCACTATCAAGTCAACAGCTAACATCACCAGGGCAGGAGCGCATCTTTATCGCTTGATGCGTGGCTTGTCGCGGCACAACCAGCCGGAATAGAGGCGATCAGGCGCGTGTACGGCGCTGGCTGCCAAGCGAACCCGGATCGGGTTTAGCTCAGCAGCTGGCCGTCGCGCAGCTCGTGGACGATGTCGGCGGCCTCGACGACGACGGGATCGTGGGTGACGATCAGCAGGGTGATATGCTGCTCGTCCACCAGCCGCCGCATCAGCGCGATGATGTCGCGGCCGGTGTTGGAGTCGAGCTGGCCGGTCGGCTCGTCGGCCAGGATCAGCTGCGGCTGCGTGACCAGCGCGCGGGCCAGCGCGATGCGCTGCTGCTCACCGCCCGACAGCTCGTAGGGCCGGTGGCTGGCGCGGCCGGCCAAGCCCACCGCCGCCAGCGCCGCCGCCGAGCGACTCTCGCGGTCGGCGCGCGCCGCCTTCGCCATGCGCAGCGGCACCTCGATATTCTCGCGCGCCGACAGCAACGGCAGCAGCCCAAAAGCCTGGAACACAAAGCCCATCTTCTGGCGGCGCAGCGCAATGCGCCCATTTTCGCTGAGGGTGTTGGTCTGCACGCCGTCGATCCAGACCTCGCCGCTGGTCGGCTGGTCCAGCCCGGCGATCAGGTTGAGCAGCGTGGTCTTGCCGGAGCCAGAGCGGCCCTTGACGACCACCATCTGGCCGGCCGGAATCTCCAGCGTGATGTGATTGACGGCGTGAATCGTCTCGCCGCCGAGCTGAAACTGGCGCACCAGGTCGCGGGTGGCGATGAGCGGCTGAGTCATTGTCGATCCTTGCTAGCTGTTGGGGCGGCGCCAGCGGTCGTCGGGCGCATTGTCATCCTCGACGGCGACGGCGGCGTTGGCGTTGGGCAGCGCGGCCGCGGCGGCCGCCGGGCGCTCGGCGGCCGCGGGCCGGTCGCGGTCGGGCCAGACTCTGACATGGTCGGCCTCGAGGTCCAATTTCACCCGGTCGGTCAGGGCCAGCGACTCGATGAAGTGCTTGGGCAGCTGTAGGCGACCCACGCGGTCGAGCAGCGCAAACTCCTCCTCCAGGATCACATGGCCGGCGACATCGCGGCGGCGACGAATCTCGGTGGCGGTGCGGCCGTCGCGGATCGCGACCACGCGGTCAACCCGCCGCGCGACCTGCGGGTCGTGGGTCACAACCACCACGGTCACGCCCAAGCTGCTGGTTGAGGTCGCGCAGCACGCCGAAGATCACGTCGGCCGAGGCGCTGTCGACCTCGCCGGTCGGCTCGTCGGCGAGGAGCAGGCGCGGCTGGTTGGCGAGCGCCACCGCGATGGCGGTGCGCTGCTGCTCGCCGCCCGACAGGCGCTCAGGGCGATGGCCCATGCGCTCGCCCAGGCCGACGGCGCCCAGCAGCTCGGTGGCCCGCGCGCGCCGCACCCGGCCGCGCACGCCCGCGAGGACCATCGGCAGCTCGACGTTCTCCAGCGCCGACAGATAGGGCAGGAGGTTGCGGGCCTTCTGCTGCCACACAAACCCGACGACCTCGCGCTTATACCGGACGCGCTCGCGCTCGCTCAGCTCCAGCAGGTTGGCGGCGCCGACGCGCAGCGTGCCGGCGGTCGGCGTATCGAGGCCGCCCAGCACATTGAGCAGCGTGGACTTGCCCGAGCCGGAGGCGCCGACCAGCGCCAGCATCTCGCCGGACGCGATGTTGAGGTCGAGGCCCTGGAGCGCAAAAACCTCTAGGTCGGCGACTTTGTAGATTTTGACCACGCCGTCGGCGACCACAAAGGGTGCGGCGGCGGCAGACGTGTTGCTCATGGCGCTCATGGTAGCACGCCGGGCAGGCGCTGACCATCTCAGCGACGCGGGGCGGCACCGTTAACACAGCGCCGGGGCCGGTTTGGTTCATCGGGCGTTGTTGGTGGCGGACGGCTCGGGTACAATGGCGGGCGTTAGACGAAGGAACACCGATGCACCCACCGACTGGACCGTTACTGCTGGATCATCTGTTTGGGCTGCTGACCGTGCGCTGGTACGCCGTGTGTATTCTGGGCGGCGCGGTGGTCGCCGGCTGGTTCGGCGCGCGGCGCGTGGCGCTGCGCGGCCACAACCCCGAGCACGCCTGGAATCTCATGGCGCTGGGCCTGGTGACGGCGATCATCGGCGCGCGGGCCTGGTATGTCCTGTTTGAGTGGCCGCGCTTCCGGCCCAGCTGGCAGAGCTTCATCAGCGCGCCCAGCTCGCACGTGGGCGACTTTATCAACATCATCAACCCGGCGACCGGCGGCATCGCGATCCAGGGCGGCCTGATGGCGGCGCTGCTCGGCTCGATCTGGTACGTCCGCCGGCACAAGCTTGACTATGCCGAGTGGGCCAGCTACGCCGCGCCCTGCATCCCAATCGGCCAGGCATTTGGGCGCTGGGGCAATTTTTGGAACCAGGAGGCCTACGGCCGGCCGACGACGCTGCCGTGGGGCCTGCACCTGACCGACCAGGGCTGCGAGGGGCTGACCAACTGCCACCGCCTGCCGCCCTACAACGACCTGGCGACCTACCCCGACACGACGCGCTTTCACCCGACGTTTCTCTACAAGTCGCTGTGGAGCATGGGCGTGCTGGTGGCGCTGCTGGTGATCGAGCGGCGGCTGCGGCACTGGCTACGCGCCGGCGACCTGATGCTGCTCTACGGCATCCTATACTCGGCCGGCCGCTTCTGGATCGAGGGGCTGCGCGTCAACTCGCTCTGCACCGGCGGAGTGGGCGGCGAATGTATCGGCGGCCAGCTGCGGACCGCCCAGATCGTCAGCATCGTGACAATAGTGGTGTGTGGCGCGGTGCTGGCCTACCGCCACCGCGGCGCCGCCCGGCCGGCTGCGCCCGCCGCGGCCTAGCCCGCGCTCGCCGCAGACAAAGTTGCGGTACTATTTCGCGTGGTGAATACCCCGACAATCTTCGTACAGCGTGGTACATTCTAGGCTACAAAGGAGTGGCGTATGGCTCTTATGGACGCACCAGCGGCAATGCAGACCGAGATTCTTGATAACGTGATGGAGGCCGTCGGCAACACGCCGATGATCCGGCTCCATAAAGTGGTGGCCGGCATCAAGGCCAATGTGTTGGCCAAAGTCGAGTTTTTCAACCCCGGCGGCTCGGTCAAGGATCGGATCGGCCCGGCGATGATCGAGGACGCCGAGCGGCGCGGCCTGCTCAAGCCCGGCGGCACGATTGTCGAGGCGACCAGCGGCAACACCGGCGTGGGCCTGGCGATAGCGGCGGCGCTCAAGGGCTATAAGACGGTGTTTGTGATGCCCGACAAAATGAGCGACGAGAAAATTCGGCTCTTGCGGGCCTTCGGCGCGCGCGTCGTGATCACCCCCACCGCCGTCGAGCCGGACGACCCGCGCTCCTACTATTCGGTCTCGCGGCGCATCGCCGAGGAGACGCCCAACGCGATCCTGGCCGGCCAGTACTGGAATCCCGCCAACCCCGAGGCCCACTATCGCACCACCGGCCCCGAGATCTGGCGCCAGACCGGCGGGCAGATCGATGTGTTTGTGGCCGGCATGGGAACGGGCGGCACGATCTCTGGCACCGCCAAATATCTTAAAGAGCAGAATCCCAATATCACGGTGGTCGGCGTTGACCCCTACGGCTCGCTGTACACCGAGTATTTCCGCACCGGCAACATGGGCGCCGTCCACGGCTACAAGGTCGAGGGCGTGGGCGAGGATTTTCTGCCGACGACGATGGACTTCAGCGTGGTCGACGACGTAGTGCAGGTCAACGACAAGGAGTCGTTCATCATGACCCGCCGCCTGACCCGCGAGGAAGGGCTATTTGTCGGCGGCTCGTGTGGGCTGGCGCTGGCCGGCGCGGTCAAGTGGCTGCGCTCGCACGAGCTGGGCGAGGATAAAAATGTCGTGGTGCTGCTCCCTGACAGCGGCTCACGGTATCTGAGCAAGATTTTCAGTGACGACTGGATGCGCGAGAACGGCTTCCTGGAGTCGGGCCAGGTCAACGACCTGCTCGATCACCGCAAGCGCCCGCTGCTCACCGCTAGCTGCACCGAATCCATCGCCAGCGTGATCGGCCAGATGAAGAGCGACGGGATTTCGCAGATGCCGCTGGTCGACGGCGACGGCCGCCTGGTCAGCCTGGTCAGCGAGGTCGATATTCTGAACTACCTCCTCTCGGGCAGCGGCGCGATGGATCATCCGGTGTGCGAGATCACCACCAGCGAGGTGCGGACCGTGCGGGCCGACACGATGATCGACACGCTAGCCGAGATCGCCATCGCCCACAACGTCGCGGTGGTCGTGGACGATGACGGCCGCCCGACCGGCATCGTCACCAAGATTGACATGATCGACTATCTGGCCAACAAGCGCTAGCGCACAGTGCGAGCGGGCAGGCGGGGCGCGGATCACAGTGATCCGCGCCCCGCGGCGTTAACCGCCGCCGCAGCTGAGTGGACCTGGCTCGCCGCTGAAGCGCCGTAGCTCGGTGAGCTTAGCGAGGATTGTGGTGGCCTCAGCGCGGCTGCTCTCGGGGGCGAAGCCGCTGGCCAGCAGGCGCTGTAGGTCACAGGCAGCGCGGCTGTAAACCGTGGCGCGCGCCCAGGTCGGGACGTAGCTGATCGTGGTGGACTGAATCTCGCTGATCGCCTGATCGTACAGCACGGTCGCGCTGAGGGGCCGCGAGCTGGACAGCGGACTTTTGACCAGCGGCTGGCCGGTCGCCAGCACCAGAAAGCCACCAAACAGCGCGTAGTCGGGGTTGGGCGCCGAGTTGACCTCGCCGACGCGCTTGATCGCCTCGGTTGACGGATCGACCAGCACCAGCTCGCCGACCGCGCGGCGAAACTCCGACTGGGCGACCGACGGCTTGCTCTGGGACAGCCCGATGCGAATGCCGTCCTCGACCAGCGCCAGGTGGGCGGCGTTGCGGGCCAGCTGGCGGCTCCAGCTCAGCCATTTGGTGACATACGGGTCGCGGCGGCGCGGGTCGGTGTCGGCGCCAGTGCCGGCGATAAAATCATCCAGGGCGCCGGCGTAGACCGGCGCGATGGTGCGCCACGGGTAGGTGCCGCGCAGCCGCAGCTGCCAGGTGAGCGCCTCGGCCATCTGGAGGCGGCCGCGCCAGTAGTAGTAGCCGATGGTCTCGGTGATCGGGCTATTGCGGAGCGTCGCATCGGCCAGCGCCAGGTCCATATCGCGGATCGCCCGGTCCATCCAGACGGTGTAGTCGGCGTCGCGGCGCGGCGGCAGCTCGACATCGTCGGGGTACATGCGGGCGGCCTCCAGGTCGGTGTTGGGCACATCCTCGGCCGCCGTGATCGTCAGCGGCGCGGTCGAGGTCAGGCGCAGCTTATAGTAGAGCACCGAGCGGGTCGCGTAGTAGGCGCCGACCTTCTGGCCGGCGGCCTCGGCGTTGTGGAGCGCCTGGGTGTACAGCTCAATGGCGTGCATCAGCGAGCGCCGGTAGCCGGGCAGCGTGACGTTGGCGCTGGCGACAAAGTCATCGCTGTGTAGCCACCAGGCCAGCCCACCCAGCGCCGGGTAGCGCGGGTCGGTCGGCGCCAGGCGCTGCGCCACCTGGAGCGGGCGCAGCGCATCGTCCCAGCTCCCCAGGCGAATCGCATTCCAGGCCTGGCCGCCATACACCTCGGCGTCGGCCTCGCCCTCGGCGGCGGCGGCGTAGGCGGTCTGGGCGCGCAGGTAGGAGCCGGCCTCGCCCGGCTTGTCGCCCGGCCGCATCTGCACCGGGAACGCGCCGCGCGCCGCCCAGGTGGTGGCCAGGCCGACCAGGCTATTCTGGCGCATCCGGGCGTCGGTGGCGGTGTCGGCGACCGCCTGGTAGACCTGGAGCGCGTTGTTGAGATCCTCCCAGGCGTAGCGCGCCCGCAGGTTGTTGACCAGCGCCGCCCGGCCGTAGAACGAGACCGGGGCATCGCTGGGCTTCTCGGTGCGCAGCGCGGTCAGCTGGCGCAGCGCGCGGCTATACCAGACATCGGCCTGCTGCAAGGCATACTGCTGGTCGGCGCTGCTCACCTTTGAGACGATACTGGCCGTTGTGGTCATGAATCTCAATCGGCCCATCCGCCCCGGCCCCGAGCACGTCGCGGTAGCGCGCCAGCGCCTGATCAAAAGCCACCGCCACGGCCGCCGGGTCGGTGGCGCCGCGCGCCTCGCGGGCCGCGACCTCGCCGAGGCTAGCCTGGAGCTTGCGGCGGGTCCCGGCGTGGAGCGGTGGCACGCGGTCCAGGGCGGCGGTAAAGCGCTCGCGGGCCGCCGCGGAGTCGCCGGCCAGCAGCGCGGCAAACCCGCCGGCGCTGTAGCCATCGGAGTTGTTCGGCCGCCAGCGCACCATTGCGGCATAGCGGGCGCTGGCCTGCGACAGCAGCGGGCAGCCCTGGCCGCCGTCGCACGCCGGGGTAGTGAGGGCCTGCTCAACCAGCCGGTTGCCGAACACCTGGTCGGTGTACCAGAGTCCCTCGCGCACCAGGTTGGCCACGCCCAAAAACGAGGGCAGCGCCACCAGCAGCGCCGCGCTGACAGTGCGGCGATATTGACGTGCCGCGCTGCCGCCCGCATAGCCGGCCCGCTGATGCACCAGCGCCACCACCGTCGCAAACGCGCCCATGCTGCCGAGCGGCATGACCAGGTCGGGATTGAGGCCGACCAGCGACAGGTCGTAGCCCAAAAATGGCAGCCCGGCCAGCGCGACGCCGCCGACAAAGACCGCCAGCACGCCCAGCAGGCTGCGGCGCTGCAGCGGATGCTGGGCCACCAGCGCGTGGAGCGGCTGGAACACAAACCACCAGAACAGCGGCAGGCTCAGGCCCGGCATGATCAGAATATACAGCTCGCTGAGGTGGAATGGCCCGCCGCCCGGCCGCAGCCGCAGCACGCTGGGCAGCGCCATGATCAGCAACAGCAGCCCCACGGCCCAGCCCATCGTCCACACAAACAGCCCGCCCATGAACGACAGCAGCAGCTCGCTGGCCACGCGGCGATGGGACACGTTCGACAGCCGCTCGATCTCGGTCGTCAGCTCGTCGTAGCGCGCGACCGAGCCGCTGATCACGACCACCGGCTGGGCCGAGTCCACCGGCACCAGGACGCGCTTGGACAGATCGTAGAGCGCGCGGCGATTCACACGGCGCTCGATGATCAGCACGCGCTTGATCTCCGACCACGTGAGCTGCGGCTCGGCGGCGGCGGCGCTGGCCGCCACGCTGAGCGCCGCCGGCCGGCGCAGCACCCAGCGATACAGCGCGCCCCACAACTCCTGCAGCAGCACCAGCCAGATGCGCCAGTGCTGGTTGCTACGCGGCAGGCCACGCAGCGTCAGGCCGTCGCGGCGCAGCACCAGGCGGCCCGGCCGGGCCTGCTGAAAGCTGATCGGGTCCGACAGCAGAATAAAGCTCAGGCCGATAAGCATATACAGCGTCAGCAGCGCCCCACCGCGCGGCAACAGCACCCAAAATAGCCGGCCGTTATCGAGCGGCGGCGCGGCGGCCCGCAGCGCGGCGGCCGAGTTGAGACTGGTGATTGTCTGCACCAGGTCGGAGCCTTGCACCTGCGAGTTGACCAGCAGGTTGTCAGGAAAGCCCTCGGTGTTGACCAGCGGCGGCTGAAAGGTGGCGCTGGAGCGCGGCACCAGCTGGATGCCACTGGGCAGCTGCACCGCAAACAGCAGCCCAACGACCAGCAGCAGCGGCACGATGACCAGCGCGCTGACCCGGAACAGCAGCAGCGCCGGATGCTCGAAGCGCAGCGGGTAGTGGCGCTCGGTGATGGTGGCCAGCAGATTCGCGGCGCGGCGCTGCTGCTCCTCGGCGATGCGCGGGTTTTCCTGGAGGCGCCAGACATAGCCGGCCAGGCGGCTGCGGCCCAGCGCCGGGTCAACGTTGGTCAGCTCATCGCCGTCCAGGGTGGTGAGGCGATCCCAGGCTGCGATGCCCGTCTCGGCGTAGCGCAGCGCGGTATCCTCGTAGCTCGCGGCGTCGCGGTCGTTGCCGCCGCCGCGCAGCAGCTCGGCCTGGCGCAGGTGCAGCTGCACCAGCGCGGTTGAGACGCGCGCCAGCGGCCGGGGGGCGTCCTGGCCCGCAAACTGGCGCCAGGCCGACTCAAGCAGCGGCGTCGCGCGGGTCAGCTGGTCCTGGGCGACCAGCACCTCGCCCAGCCGCAGCCGCCACAGCGCCTCCTGCCACGGGCGCTCCAGCGTGGTCGGGCCGGCCAAGAGGTTGCTGAACACCCGCGCGGCGGCGTGCTGAATCCCCAGCCGGGCGTAGAGCTGGCCGAGGCGGTCGGTGATCTCCTCGCTGCTCGTCAGGTCGCCGCGGCGCTCGGCAATGCGGCCGGCGGCCCGGTAGGTCATGGCCGCCCGCACCAACAGGCGAGTCACGCTCCAGTCAATGCCGCGGCCGACGTGCAGCACACTGGCCCAAAACTCCCGCCCGGTCACCCCCGAGCGGCGGAGCGGCCACCACATATACGCCAGCATTGGCAGCCGCAGCAGCGTGCTCCAGGCCGTCACCAGCCACAGCGCCAGGCCGCCGGGCGGCGTTGGCCGGAGCTCATCGGTGCCGAGGAGCTGGGTGGCGATCATGGTGTAGACATCGCCGCGCGCCAGCAGCGTGCGCTCCAGCTCGGCGAGCGCGGCGGCGCTGGCGGGGGTCAGCTGCCGTGAGTCGAAGTGGAGATGGCGACCCTGGCCAAACGGCACCAGCGCCCGCGAGCGGCGCAGGCCCTGCTCGGCCCACTCCAGCACCTGGACCGCGGTGGTCCAGGCGTGCTGGCGCAGGCTGCCGGGATCGAGCAGTGCGACCGCCTGGCTACGGAGCACCCGCGCCCGCAGCAGCGGATCGGGGACCTGCGCTTGGAGGGCCGCCAGGCTGGTCACTGGCAGCGCGGCGGGCGCCGCGTCGGCGGTGGCGGGCGCGCTGGACACCAGCTGGAGGCCGCGCTGGAGATGGCGCCAGCGAAAGCTGGCCTGGTAGCGCGCGGCCGCGGCGTCGCCGCCGGCGGCGAAGGTCTCCAGCACATCGGCGACCTTGCGATCCCAGCCGCGGCCCTGCTCGGGCAGCGTTAGTCGCAGGTAATCGCCGAACGAGCGGCTGTACAGCGCGTACACTGGCGCGCCGGCTGCGGCGGCCTGCGGCGCCAGCACGCTGTTGAGTCGCACCAGGCTGGCGGCCACCGCGGTCGGCTCGTGGCCGCTCAGCGCTACGAGGAGCGGCGCGGCCAACGGCGCAAAGACCACGGCCAGCACCGCCAGCACGGCCTCGTCGGCGGCATTGGGCGCCTGCGCCAGCGTCCGGCGCAGCTGCGCCACGACCTCGGCGTAGGCGTCGGCCAGCGTCTCATCGAGGCGCGCCGGGTTGCGCAGCAGCGCAACGATATCCAGCGTCGCCTGCCCCGCCTGCCGCGCCAGCGCCGCCCGCAGCGTATCGAGGAAGCGCCGAGCAAATAAAAATGATCCCTCGGTTGCGGCGCCGATCGCCGCGATCAGCGCCGCCAGCCGGTCCCCGGCGATGGCATCGTAGGGCGGCGTGGTGCGCAGCAGGCTATCGAGCGCCACGCCGAGCGTCGGATCGAGGCGTGTGGCCAGCTCGGTCTGAAGATACAGCGCGATGTCGTTGCGGTTATCGGTGACGTTAGTCGGTCAGATCAAAGACCCGGACGCCGCCGCGGGTGCGCAGGCTTTGCAGCGCTGCGCCGGGCCGGGCAGTGCAAATCACATTGACCCACGGCGGCAGGTCCTGCACATCGCTGAGCAGCGCCACGATATTGCTGCTCTGGCCGCCGTCCCAGTCCCAGGCGCGGTCCAGGGCATCGACGACGATCACCAGCGGCAGCGGCTGGCCGTCGGGGCCGCGGGCGCGGTCGTAGCTGCGCAGCGGCTCCTGGATCAGGCGCCGAAAGGCCTCGCGCGGGTGCAGCTCGCCGATGTTGAGCTCGCCGATCTGATTCCCGATCACCGTGCCGCTGCTGGTCCCAACGGTCTGGGTAACATTCAGCGCCAGCGTGGCGCCGCCGGTGGCGGCCGTGGCGGCCACCGTGTACTGCGGCAGCAGCGCCGCCAGCTGCGCGGCCAGGTGCGTGATGAACTGCTGGGGATTATCGCCGTCCTCAATGCCGCAGAAGCTATACAGCCAGGGCGTCCCGGCGCGCTGCTGCTCAACGACCAGCCGGGCGGCCAGCGCGGTCTTGCCGCTGCCCGGCGGCCCGACGACGACAAAGATGCGGTTGCGGGTGCTCAGAAACTCGCTGATCGCGGCGCGCACGTGGGCGCGGCCGACAAACGTCGCGGTGTCGGCGAACAGCGCCGCTAGCGCTGGCGAGTCGGTCGGCGGCCCCACCGCCGGCGCCGCCTCGGGTGGCGCGGTGGCCTCGGTCGGCTGAAGGTGGCCGGCGGCCACCGGGTCGGCCGGCTGGCTGGCCGGGGTCGCGGTGCCGGTCACGGCGACCCCGGCCGCGGCCGATCCCGCATCCAGCACCAGCGTGCCAATGCGCTCGCCAACGACCTCGCCGGTCGCGGTGATCGTGGCGACCTCCTGGTTGACGATCACCTGACCGTCGCGCAGCACCAGCGTGCCAATCGCCACGCCGGTCAGCTGGCCGGCGACCTGCTGGCTGACCTGGTTAACGACGAGCTGGGCCTGCGCCGCCGCCACCGCCGGCGGCAGCGGGCCGCTGGGCTGGAATAGTGCGGCGTCGGTGGTACGCATGTAAAGGACCGGGCAGCCCCAGCCGGTGGTATCGGCGACCGTCGCGGCCATGCGCAGCCGACCCTCGGCCACCGCAGCGTCCACCGCGGCGCCCGTCGCCAGCGCGGTGTAGAACCCGCTGGCAAACGCCGTCGCCTCGCGGTCGCCGACCTCGAACTGCATGGCGATGACCGCCGGGATGCCGGCGGCCAGCAGCTGCTGGGCGACGCCCGACTGCCCGCCGATGTCGGCGCGCCCCAACTCGCAGGCCGAGAGGACCACGACTTTGACATTGCGGCCGCGCAGCCGCGTCGCCAGCTCGGCGGCGCTGACGCGGCGGCTGACCGTGGGATCGCTGTCGTCATGGAATAGCAGCCCGGCCTCGTCGGCGGCGTAGTAGCCGTGGCCGGCAAAGTGGACCAGGTCGGCCTCGCGCGTGCCGGTCAGGGCGTCCACCACCTGCGACCAGCTGGCCTGCTCCAAAATCATGGGCGCGCCGAGGGCGCCGGCCGGCAGCTGCTCGATGCCGGCCAGCACCCGCTTCTGCTCTTTGGCCAGCTTGAGCGGCGGCTGATCGGCGGCGCCGGCCAGCAGCAGCAGCAGGCTGAGCGGCAGCGCGTCATCGGTGACGGCGCTCACCACGTCGCTCGGCGCCGGGCCGAGCCGCACCAGCGACAGGCGCGGGTCGTAGATCAGCGGCTGCGCCGGGCCGCCGCTGACCCGCGGGACGCTGGCAAACTCCCACGGCACCAGGTTGAGCGCGGCGGTGGCGCAGTCGAGGCGCAGCCGCAGCGTGCCGTGCTGCGCCACCACGTCGCGCCACAGCGCCCAAAACGTTGGCCGCACAGCCGACGGCAGCAGCCAGCGGCCCAGTTGCTCGCCCAGCGCCAGCTGCTCGGCGGCCGGCAGCTGAAAGCTCGCGCGCATGCGCTCGGCGATGGCCGTGAGCTCGCTGAGCGCGCCCGGCACCAGCACCGGGGCGCTGGCCGGGCCGTCCTCGGGCTGGAGGCCGACCAGGAGCTGCGCGGCGTCGGCCTCGGCCAGTGTGATCGTGAGATTATGGTACGGCGGGGCCGCGATGACGGCGGTGGACTCAGCAGTTTCAAGCATAGGCGTCTGATGTGCTCGTCAGTGGTGTTGCGCCCAGTATACGCGACCGCGTCAATCCGTAGCAGCAATGAGCAATGCGGCGCTACAGCAGAAAGATCAGCGTGCCGCCGACGATCATCGCGCTGCCGACGGCGGTCTGCCAGGTGATGCGCTCGCCGAGCACCAGCGCGGCAAACACCACCACCAGCGCCAGGCTAAGCTTATCGATCGGCGCGACCTGTGAGGCCTTGCCGATCTGGAGCGCGCGAAAGTAGCACATCCATGACAGGCCGGTCGCCGCGCCCGAGAGCACCAGGAACACCAGCGTGCGCGTTGGAATGGCTCCGATCGGCGTGTAGCTGCGGCGCGCGAAGACAAGGCCCCACGCGATCACGACGATCACGACGGTGCAAATCGCGGTGGCGAGGTCGGGGTTGATCGGGGCGGACTGGAGGCCGATTTTGGCCAAAATGGTGGTCAGGGCGGCAAAGACGGCTGATAGGAGCGCGAACGCCCACCACGGCAGCGACTGCGACATCGGAAATCCTTTCGTGCCGCGCCCAACAGCTGGGACGTGACAACTGATGGCCCACGGTGGCCGACGGGCTTGGCCCAATTCGCGCCGGCCGGTCCGCTATACAGGCCCAAACGAGTATGTTAAGATACGCCAAGAAATCTCGTTGTCCTGCAATCCCTGCGCTGTCGCTGGAATCGAAGCAGCACCCACCCTGGGTGGCTACGCCGGCACATCGCTGCTCAGCTGGGGGCGTAGGGCTTTTGATTGCAAGGGTATGAACCGCTTGTTTCGTCCAGCTATCTGGGTGCTCAATCGCCTAACCTACCCACAAAAATTTGCGCTGCTAGGCCTCGTCCTGACAGTGCCGCTGCTCGTTGTGCTCTACCTACTAATCCACCAGATTGACCTGGGAACGCAGCTCGCCAACCAGGAGCGGCGCGGGCTGCGCTACGTGCGGCCGACGACTGCGCTGCTGACCGCGGTTGAGCAGCACCAGGCGCTGAGCAGCCAGGTCCGCGGGGGCGCCGCCGACCGGCGCCCGGCGCTCGCCGATCAGCGTGGTGTGATCACCGGGCTGATCGGCGAGCTGGATACCCTCGACCATGAGCTGGCGCCTGAGCTTCACACCACCAGCTCGTGGGAGCAGGTCAAGGCCGGCTGGACGGCCCTGGACCGCACGGCGGCGGACGCCACGCCCGACCAAAGCCTGGCCCAGCACGCGCTGCTGATCGAGCGCATCGTCGAACACCTGAGCCGCATCGGCAATACCTCCAATCTGGTTCTCGACCCCGACCTGGACAGCTACTATCTGATGGACGGCGTCGTCACCAAGCTGCCGCAGCTCGCCAGCTACACCGCCGCGCTGCGCGACCTGGCCACCATGATCGCGCAGCGGAAAGCCGTGCGCGCCCGCCGAGCAGGCCCAGCTGATCGCCTTCACGACCCTGATGCAGTCGGCGCTGCGCAGCACGACCGATGGCCTGGAGCAGAACGCCTTCGTCGCCAACCCGGCGCTGCGGCCGCGGCTCGGCACCACGCTGGCCCAGCGCAACGCCGCCTACGCCGCGCTCACAGCACTGCTAGAGCAGGATATGCGCCGGCCGGGCGCCTTTATCAACGACGCCGGCGCCACCTTCGCGGCCGGCCAGGCGGCAATGGCAACCAACGCCCAGCTCAGCGCGGCGGCGGCGGCCGAGCTGGACGCCCTGCTGGTGCAGCGCATCGCCGGGCCGGAATATCGCCAGAAGAAGATCGCGGTGCTGGCCTTCACGCTCGTGCTGGTCCTGAGTGCCGTCTACCTGTTTGTGGCGCTGTATCGGGCGATCATGGCGACGATCCGGCACCTGGATCAGGCCGCCCACAGCCTGATCAGCGCCGACGGCGGCGGCGCCGTGCTCCTGGACACCCGCGACGAGCTGGGCCAGGTGGCGGCCGCCTTCAACCAGCTGATCGGCGAGCTGGTCACAACCCGCGACCAGGCGCTGGAGGCCAGCCGCACCAAGTCGGCGTTTTTGGCCAATATGTCCCACGAGCTGCGGACGCCGCTCAACGCGATCATTGGCTACAGCGAGATGCTTCAGGAGACCGCGCAGGACCTGGAGCAGCCCGAGTTTCTCCCCGACCTGCGCAAAATTCGCGGCGCCGGCAAGCACCTGCTCAGCCTGATCAACGATATTCTCGACCTGTCCAAGATCGAGGCCGGCAAGATGGATGTATATCTGGAGGATATTAGCATCGCCGCGCTGATCCAGGAGATCGCCACGACGATCCAGCCGCTGGTCAGCAAAAACGGCAACCGCCTCGTGCTCGACTACCCGCCCACCATCGGCACGATGCAGACCGATGTGACCAAAGTCCGCCAGACGCTGTTCAATCTTCTCAGCAACGCCGCCAAATTCACCGAGGGCGGCACCGTCACGCTGCAGGCCGCCCGCACGACCGCCGACGACGGCGAGTGGATCACCTTTGCCGTCAGCGACACCGGCATTGGCCTGAGCGACGTGCAGCTCGGCAAGCTCTTTCAGCAGTTTTCGCAGGCCGAACTCCTCAACCACCCGCAAGTACGGCGGCACCGGCCTGGGCCTGGCCCTGAGCCGGCGCTTGTCGGAGATGCTCGGCGGCACGGTTACGGTCACCAGCGCGGTCGGCGCCGGCTCGACGTTTACGGTACGGCTGCCGGCCCACAGCGTCGAGCCGGCGGCGGTCGAGCCGCGCCCGACCACCGAGCGGCCGGTGCTGGTGATCGACGACGACCCCGCGACCCGCGAGGTGCTCGTGCGCACGCTCGGCCGCGAGGGCCTGCGGGTTGAGACGGCCAAGAATGGCGAGGAGGGACTGCGCCGCGCCCGGCAGCTGCGGCCGGCGCTGATCACGCTGGATGTCATGATGCCGAGCATGGACGGCTGGGCCGTCCTCACCGCGCTCAAGGCCGACCCCGAGCTGCGCAGCATCCCGGTGATCATGCTGACGATCATGGACCAGGCCAGCCTGGGCTACGCGCTGAACGCCACCGACTACCTGACCAAGCCGATTGACCGCGAGCAGCTGGTGACGCTGGTGCAAAAATATCGCCAGACCGACCGCAGCGCCAGCGCCCAGCAGGCCCTGGTGATCGAGGACGACCCCAACACCCGCGAGGTCCTGCGCCGCACCCTGGAGCGCGAGGGCTGGCTGGTCAGCGAGGCGGCCGATGGCCGGCTGGGATTGGCGCAGCTTAGCCACGCCATCCCCAACGTGATTTTGTTAGACTTAATGATGCCGGAGATGGATGGATTCTCGTTTGTCGCCGAGCTGCGCAGCAACCCGACGTGGCGCACCATTCCGGTGGTAGTGATCACCGCGATGGACCTGACCGCCGAGGAGCGCCAGCGACTCAACGGCTCGGTCCAGCAGATTTTCCAGAAGGGCGCCTATGACCGCGACGACCTGCTGCGCCAGGTCCGTACCCTCGTGGGCCAGAGCCTGGCCGCCGACCCCAGCGCTGTCAGCTGAGCTACTTGAAAGGATGGATCCATGCGCCGCATTTTGCTGGTCGAAGATAACGAGATGAACCGCGACATGCTCTCGCGCCGCTTGCAGCGCAAAGGCTACGAGATTGTGATCGCGATCGATGGCGCGCAGGGCGTCACGCTGGCCCAGACGGTCAGCCCCGACCTGATTTTGATGGACCTGAGCCTGCCGGTCCTGGATGGCTGGGAGGCCACCCGGCAGCTCAAGGCCGACCCGGCAACCAAGCACCTGCCGATCATTGCGCTCTCGGCCCACGCGATGGCCGGCGACCGAGAGAAAGCCCTGGAGGCCGGCTGCGACGACTACGACACCAAGCCGGTCGAGCTGCCGCGGCTGCTCGAAAAGATCGAGGCACTGCTACCAAGTGAGGCACGCCCATGACCACCAGCTCCCAAGACTCCGGCCTGCTGCTCATTGTTGACGACAATGAGATGAACCTCGATATGCTGTCGCGGCGCCTGGAGCGCAAGGGCTACACGGTGATCGCCGTGGACAGCGGCGCTAAGGCGCTGGCGCTCGTGGAGGAGCAGCGCTTTGACCTGGTCGTCCTCGACATCATGATGCCCGAGATGAACGGCCTCGATGTGCTGAAAATTGCCCGCGAGCGGCACTCCATCGCCGACCTGCCGATCATTATGGCGACCGCTAAAGATCAGAGCACCGATGTTGTCGAGGCGTTCAAGCTCGGCGCCAATGATTATGTCACCAAGCCGCTCGACTTCCCGGTGGTGCTGGCGCGCATCCAGCTGCACCTGCGGCTGAAGCGGCTCAACGAGCTGAAGGACGAGTTTTTGCGCATCGCCAGCCACGACCTGAAAAACCCGCTGACCGTGGTGCGCGGCTCGTCGTCGACGCTGGCGCTGTTGATGCAGCCCGGCACCAATGTCAGCCACGACGCCTACGACCTGCTGGTGCGCATCAAGCACAACGCCGTGACCATGCAGCGCATCATCGAGGATTTTTTGGATTTCCAGGCGCTCTCCGACGGCCAGCTGCAGCTGGTCCTGGCGCCCACCGACCTCAACGAGATGGCCCGGCAGGTCGTGGACAGCAACAGCGACTACGCCGCCAGCAAGGGCATCACCCTGACGCTGGACCTTGACCGCAGCCTGGGATTGATCAGCGCCGACGCCGCGCGGCTGGGCCAGGTGCTGCAAAACTTCGTCGGCAACACGATCAAATTTGGCTTTGTCGGCTCGGGCGCGGTGATCCGCACCCAGCTCAACGGCGACCGGGTGCGGCTGTCGGTGGTCGACTCGGGGCCGGGCCTGACCGAGGAGGACATCGGCAAGCTGTTTATCAAGTACGCCCGCCTCAGCAACAAGCCGACCGGCGGCGAGAAAAGCTCGGGGCTGGGCCTGGCAATCGCCAAGCAGATGATCGACCTCCACGAGGGCGAGATCGGCGCCTTCAACAACCCTGACCGCGGCTCGACCTTCTGGTTTGAGCTGAAGGCGCTGCCGGTCGCGGCGTGAGCGGGCGGTGGCCAGCCGAGCTGGAGCTGGAGCTGACGGCGATGGCCCAGGGCGGCGCGGCCGTCGGGCATGTGGACGGACGAGCGGTGTTCGCAGTGGGCGGCCTGCCAGGCGAGCTGGTGCGGGTGCGGCTGCACGACCGCCAGCAGCGCTTCGCGCGCGGCATGGTCACGGCTGTGCTGCGGGCGGCGCCGGAGCGCATCGCGTCGCCCTGCCCCCACGAGGCCACCTGCGGCGCCGCCGACTGGCGCTGGATCAGCGCGCCAGCGCAGCAGCAGTGGAAGCAGGAGATTCTGCGCGACCAGCTGGCCCACTTCGGCGGCCTAGATCTCGGCGACCTCACGATTGGCCTGACGGCGGCGCCCGAAACCTGGGGCTACCGCACGACCGCGCAGCTGCACATCGCGGGCGCGGCCATCGGCTACTACGCGCCGCACTCGCGGACGGTCCACGACCTGCCCGGCTGCTGCCTGCATCACCCGCTGATCAACGCGGCGCTGGCGGCGCTGCGGCCGCTGCTGGGCGCGGCGCCGGCGCTGCGCGGCGTGACCCTGCGCTGCGCCCCAAGCACCGCGACAACGCTGGCAATCCTTGATCCTGCGCCGAGCTACGACGAGCTGGCGCTGCGCAACCTCGCCGACGCCTGGCGCGCGGCGGTGCCCGAGCTAGTCGGCGTCGCTCTTGGCGGACGCGACGCAGCCACGCTTGCCGGGCAAGCGTGGCTTGAGCATCGGATCGCAGGGGTGGCGCTGCGGGCCGGGGCCGGGGCATTTTTCCAGGTCAATGCGTGGACAACGCCGCTCCTGATTGATCGAGTCGTGGCGCTCCTCGACCCGCAGCCCGCCGACCACCTGCTGGACTTATTCTGCGGCGTCGGGACCTTTGCGCTGCCGCTGGCCCGCCTAGCCCGCCACGTTACGGCGATGGAAACCTTCGCACCGGCCGTCGCCGATGGCCACGCCAACGCCGAGCGCAACGGCCTCGGCAATATCACCTGGCAGGCCGGCGCCGTTGAGACGCTGCTGCCAGCGCTGCGCGGCGCCGTCGACGGCGCGGTCCTCGATCCGCCCCGCCGCGGCTGCGAGCCGGCGGTGCTGGCGCGGCTCGTGGAGCTGCGGCCGGCCCGCATCGTGTATGTCGCCTGTCACCCCGGCACGCTGGCCCGCGACTGCCGTCAGCTGGTGCATGGCGGCTACCGCCTCACCCACGCCGAGGTAATCGATCTGTTCCCCCACACCCACCACGTCGAAAGCATCGTGCGCCTGGAGCGCTAGTGGACGCGCTGGCCGCGCAGCAGGTAGACGCCAAAGCCAATCAGCAGCAGCGGCAGACCGATGTCGCCCAGATCAAAGTGGAACATCTCGCCCAGGCTCTGGACCAGGATCAGCGCGCCGATCCCGACCAGCACCAGCGCCAGGTTGCGGTTGCGCTGCGAGGGCGGCGCCGGCTCCAGGCGCACCGTGTCGGCTGCGGTGCGTGGCGGCAGCGGCTGCCCAGTCTGCGGGTCGAAGCGCGCGTCGGGCGGCAGCGTGATGCCGGCGATGTCGTCTGGCATCACCAGCCAGAGAATTGGGTAGAGCACGATGGGAAAGCCCGCGGTGAACGTCAGAACCACAAACACCAGCCGGACAATCACCGGGTCTAGCCCAAAATATATGCCCAGGCCGCCGCAGACCCCGCCGATCATGCGGTCAGTGCGCGGGCGAACGAGCCGTGTCAACATTGCCGTATCCTTCCTTGTTGCTACTCTGACGCCCGGCCCCACCAGTTTGTTGCAGATAGTTTAAATGCGGTGGAGATGCTTTCGCTGCTTTATAAAGACAGCAAGAGGTAAACTTTATGTATACTCTGATTGCTCAGCATTGTTCAGCGGAACACATTCCTGAGCTAGGAGCGTTTGTTGTGGCGCTCTACAATACCTCATCTTCCGCAGAAGAAAGATATGGGATCGAAGTACAAAAATCTTCTCTACAAGATCAGCAAGACGTAGCACTAGGCATGGATACGTATTCCCTATCAAATTATTCTGGGGCGACATGTTATGGGGGCATTTCCTCCGTTTTATTTATCGGAAATCAGATTACGCTACATCTAGACATACTTGCGTCTGAAGATCATGGGCACAGAGACGCTTATCATTATTCTGGATATACCGCCCGAGCAAATACAGCTGATTATTGAGGGATTAGAGTCAATCACTGGCATATATCGGCGCTCGGCATAAGAGCTTAATATGATGATAACTGGCGTACTCTGGGTCGTGCGCATGATTTACCTGCGAGGCTACAATGAAGTACGATAGTATGGCACTTCTCCTCTATGTGATTGGCGCATTAGTAGGAGAAATACGCCCAGGTGTTGACACTATTCGAGTGCGCATTGTCGACAATCATATCCAGCTCGTCTACTATTGCGATCCTGATGGCGACGATTACCAGGAGATGGCGGAAGTCGTTGATTCCACTCTTATCAGCAACTTTTATGCGGATGAAGTCACGACGGATTTTGTCCTGCTCCCCACTAACGACCGCTCACCGCCACTCAGGGAGCATGAGCGAACTATCTATGGCCGCTATCGCCCATAGCGTAAGAACCACTTGATCCGGCGCCTGCTGCCCGCGGCGCCTAGTTGAATCCCGCCCTCCGATTGTGCTATGATCTGCGGTAGTCGCACACTTTATGCAGGAGCGGAGCCGATGTGGTCTCGCAAACAACCACCTCCCACCGACCCCGGCCAGTCGGAGGACCCACTCAACCCTTTCAATGCCACCACGATGCGGCGGCGCACCGAGTTGCCCACGCAGCCGCTCGACCCCAACGCCCCCGGCAGCTTTGAGTCGGCGGATTTTTCTAGTCGCCGCAACGACCGGCTGAACCGGCAGACCACCGGCAGCCGCGTCTACCCGACCAACGTGCGGACGTTTGTCCAGAACCTCGACAACCGCAAGCTGCTGATGATTTTCGGCGGGCTAGTCGCGCTGGTAATTCTGCTGCTGGCCATCAAGTCGCTGACGGGCAAGTCGAAGACGGCCACTACGCCGGCCGTGCCGACAGTCGCCCCGCTGCTCATCCCGCAGCCGACCGCCAACCCGAATATGGGCGCGATCATCACCGCGGCGCCGTTTCTGCCGACGCCGGAGCCAGCGCCCGTCACTGGCGGCGGTCCGCGCTTCGTGGTGCAGGCTGGCGTCACCGAAGGGCTGCGAATTCGCTCGGCGCCCGGCGTGAACAATGCGCAGGTCGGGACGTTCCCGCCTGGCACCACGGTTGAGCTCAACTCGCTGGAGCCGGAGACGCCGGCCGATGGCTACACCTGGGTGAAAGCGCGCGGGCCGCAGGGCGAGGGCTGGATCGCCAAAGAGTTCCTCGATCCGGCGCAGTAGGCCGGACACGACCGCGCCGCCCAGCGAGCTTGCTGGGCGGCGCGGCTGTTTAAGCGCTGGCGACCGAGATTAGGCGACGATCTCGGCGACCGTCTTCGATGCTTTGGGCGCTTTAGACGCTTTGGGCTTCCCGGCGGCCTTAGGCGCGCGCTGGCGCGGCTGCCACGGGTGGGCCAGCGGGTTCTCGACAAATGCCAGCGGAAACACCTCGTCCATCTTGCTGACCGGGTGAAACGTGATTGCGCTGCGAATGTTGGCCGGCAGCTCGGCCAGCACCTCGCGCTGGTTGCGGGTCGGCAGAATAATCTCGGTGATGCCGGCGCGATAGGCGCCCAGCACCTTCTCCTTGATGCCGCCGACCGGCAGAATGCGGCCTAGCAGCGTCAGCTCGCCGGTCATCGCTACGGTGCACTTCAGCGCCCGCCCGGTGAGCGCCGAAACCAACCCGGCCACCACCGTGATGCCGGCCGACGGGCCATCTTTGGGCACGCCGCCCTCCGGCAGATGCAGATGGATGTCGAGCTTGTCGAAGCCGGCCGGGTCGATGCCGAGGCGCCGGGCGTGGACGCGCGTAAACGACAGTGCCGTCTGCACCGACTCCTGCATCACCTCGCCGAGCTGGCCGGTCATCGTCAGGCCGCCCTTGCCATCGACGATCCCAACCTCGACGGCCAGGATATCGCCGCCGCGCTCGGTCCAGACCATGCCAGTCGCCACGCCAACCTCGTCATTGTCCAGGCGCATGCCCGGATCGTAGCGCGGCGGCCCCAGAAAGTCGGTGAGCATCGCGGGCAGGATGCGCTTGGGGTGGCTACGATCCTCCGCGATGCGCCGGGCGATCTTGCGGCTGACCGCCGCGATGTTGCGCTCCAGGCCGCGCACGCCGGCCTCAAAATTATACAGCCGGATCATCTGCCGGATTGTGTTCGGCGGGATCGAGATCGTGCCGGCCGGCAGGCCGTTGGCCTCGCGCTGCTTGGGCACCAGAAACAGCCGGGCGATCTCGACCTTCTCGTCCTCGGTGTAGCCGTTGAGCTCGATAATCTCCAGGCGGTCGATCAGCGCCTCATCTACGTCCTCCAGCGAGTTAGCAGTGGTAATAAAAACCACCTGCGACAGGTCGTAGGGCAGATCAATGTAGTGGTCGATGAAGGCGCGGTTTTGCTCGGGGTCCAGCACCTCCAGCAGCGCCGCCGACGGGTCGCCGCGCCGGTCGCGGCCGATCTTATCGATCTCATCGAGCAGCACGACGGGGTTGGTGATTTTGGCGTCGCACATCGCCTTGATGATCCGGCCGGGCAGCGCGTTGACGTAGGTCCGGCGGTGGCCGCGAATATCGGCCTCGTCGTGAACGCCACCCAGGGACAGCCGCACCAGCGGGCGCTGCAGCACCTCGGCGATGGTCTGGCCCAGGCTGGTTTTGCCGACGCCGGGCGGGCCGACAAAGCACAGGATCGGGCCGCGGTGGCCGGGTCCGGCCAGCTTCATGACCGCCAGGTACTCCAGAATCCGATCCTTCACCTTGCGCAGGCCGTAGTGAAAGAGATCCAGGATGTTGCTGGCGATCTCCAGGTCATAGTCGTCGATGTCCTTGCTCTCCCACGGCAGCTGCGACAGCCAGCGCAGGTAGCTGTGGACCGCGCCGTACTCCTGCGAGTACTCGCCAAGCGCCTCTAGGTGCGCCAGCTCCTCCTCGACGCGCTCGGTGACCTCCTCGGGCAGGCCGGCGATGCCCTCGAAGTGCTCGCGCAGCCGGTCGGCGTCGCTGCTCAGGCCCAGGCGCCGGCCGCCGTCCTCGTCGGTGGGATCGCCGCGAAACGTTTTCGCCATGGCGATCTCCATCTTGATCGAGCGGATCACCACGTCTAGCCGCGCGCCGTACTCAATGGCCTCCAGCACGGCCTGCTGGCGGTTGACGTTCAGCGGCAGCGTCGCGGCCACGAAGTCGCAGAGCAGCCCGATGTCGGTCATTGCGCGCACGACCTCGATCATGCGGAACGACATCGGGTGGGTCAGGCGGGCGAGATCAGTCAACAGATTAATGATCGTCTCGCGCTCGTGGACGTTGGGGTTGATCAGCGGCAGCGGCTCGGTGACGGTGGTCAGGCCGTACAGCACGCTGTTGCGCAGCGCCAGGTCGGCAACGCTGACCCGCCATAGGCCCAGCAGCACCACGTTGGCACTGCCATTATCCAGGCGCGTCACGCTGATTACCTGGGCCTCAGTGCCGACGCGGTAGAGGCTGGCCTCGACCGGCGCGCTGGCATCGCGCAGCCCGATCGCCACCACGGTCGCGCCCGGCTGTAGCCCAACCTCCAGGGCGGCCTGCGCCAGCGGCTGGCTGATCATGACGGTGGCGGCGGAGCGTGGCAGCACCACGGAGTAGCTGATCGGTAGAATGGGTAGCTCCCGCGCCGTGGCGGGCGGGGGTGGCAAGCTAGTGTCCACAGTCATCGGCGGTCCTACGTGTTTGCGGCATCATAGCAAGGCCGTCAAATCAGCGGCCGGACGGCTGTGTTATACTGCCGGTGGCCGTTCGCTGGGACGGTCTTTTTGTGTGGCCCAGGAGGGAGCATGAATTGGCTGGAGCGGCTGCGGCACCTCATCTCAGACCAACCGTTTGATGCTCTGCTCATCAGTGCCGCCGAGGGGCGCCGCTACCTCAGCGGCTTCACCGGCTCGGCAGGCTACCTACTGGTCAGCCCCACCGCAGCGATCCTGATCTCCGACGGCCGCTACACGACGCAGGCCGCCGAGCAGGCGCCCGGCTGGGAGTTTCGGCTGATTGTGCCGCCGCGCCTGCCGCTGGCCGGGCTGCTCCACACGCTGCTGCCCGAGCTGGGCGTGCGCCGGCTGGGCTTCGAGCCAGCCCACCTAACGGTGGCGCAGTTCGACGAGCTGCGGGCCGGGCTGGGCGATGACATCGCGCTGGTCGCCAGCACGGCGCCGACCGATGGGCTGCGGGCCAGCAAGGACGCCGAGGAGCTGGCGCTGCTAGAGCGGGCTGTCGCGATCACCGACGCGGCCTTTGCATCGGTCCGCCCGCTGCTGCGCCCGGCCATGCGCGAGCGCGAGGCGGCCTGGGAGATCGAGAAGGCGCTGCGCGCGCACGGCGCCGACGGCAACGCCTTCGAGGTGATCGTCGCCGCCGGCCCGAACAGCAGCAAGCCCCACGCCCGCCCAACCGACGAGCCGCTCGGCTGGGGCCGCCCGGTGATCATGGACTTCGGCGCGCTGGTCGCGGGCTACCACGGCGACATGACCCGCACCGTCATCCTGGGCGCCGCCGATGAGCAGTTTTGGACGATCTGATAATGTAGTGCTGGCGGCGCAGCAGGCCGCGAGCCGGGGCGTCCGGGCCGGCATGAGCGGCGCCGACGCCGACGCGCTGGCCCGCGAGCCGCTGCGGGCCGCCGGGTACGGCGAGGCGTTCAGCCACGGCCTGGGCCACGGCGTCGGCCTGGCAATCCACGAGGCGCCGGCGCTGCGCGAGCACGCCGCCGGCCTGCTGCCGGCCGGCAGCGTCTTCTCAATCGAGCCGGGCGTGTATCTGCCCGACTGGGGCGGCGTGCGGATCGAGGACCTGGTGCATCTGACCGACGAGGGGCCGCGGACGCTCACGCAGTCGAGCACCGCGCCGCTGGTGACATGGTGATTTTCACATCGATATATAGCTAGGGAGCACGGCGATGGTTGATACAGGCACGATGCGCAAGGGCATCACGATCATTGTGGACGGCGAGCTGTACCGGATTATGGAGTACAACCACGTCAAGCAGGGCCGCGGCACGGCGTTTGTGCGGCTGACGCTGCGCAACGTGCGCACGGGCGCGACCTTTATCAAGACCGTCATGGCCGGCGAGCGGTTTGAGCAGGCCCGGCTGGACAACAAAAAGGTCACGTTCCTGTACCGCGACGGCGACGACTTCAACTTCATGGACCAGGAGACCTACGAGCAGCCGGTGGTCAGCGCCGCAGTCGTGGGCGACGCGGCTAAGTACATGCGCGAGGGCCAGGAGCTGGAGCTGCTGTTCTACGGCGAGGAGGCGCTCGACATCTCGCTGCCGCCGGCGGTGGAGCTGACGATCACCGACACCGAGCCGAACTATCGTGGCGACACCTCGAGCGGCGGCAAGCCGGCGACACTGGAGACCGGCGCCGTCACGACCGTGCCGTTCTTTGTCAGCCGGGGCGAGAAAATCCGCGTCGATACCCGCACCGGCGAGTATCTGGAGCGGGCGGGCTAATCAGCCGTTCGCTGGTAGCAGGCTGGCGCAGCCGCGCTACCAGCGAGCTTTGTTTTTAAGGAGACCGTCATGGCTGATGAGCGACCGACCACGCCGCTGCTGACCGACGATATTCGCGAGCTGCTGCAGCTGATGAAAGACAGCGACTTCGCCGAGCTGGAGATCAAGCGCGGCGACGCGCGGGTGCACATTAAGCGCGCCGCGCCGCCGGCGCCGATCATGCTGGCGCCCGCCGCGCCGGCCGGGTATGGCCTGGCGGCGCCGGTGCCTGGTGCCGCGCTGCCCGTCGCCGCACCCGCGGCGCCCGCCGCACCGGCGCCGCCCGCCGCGCCCAGCGGCGAAACCGTCGCCGCCCCGATGGTCGGCACGTTCTACGCCGCGCCCACCCCCAAAGACCCGCCGTATGTCCGCGTCGGCGACGAGGTGCGGCCGGGCGATGTGCTGGGCATCATCGAGGCCATGAAGATCATGAACGAGATCGAATGCGAGCTGCATGGCCGCGTCACCCAGGTGCTGGTCGAGAGCGGCCAGCCGGTTGAGTACGGCCAGGCGCTGCTGGTGATCGAGCCGCTGGACTAGGCGGCAGAAGGGCAGGTCGCATGCAGGTACTCACCATCGGCCAGCTGACCGGCTACCTGAACGCCGTGCTAGAGAGCGACCCGGTGCTCCAGGATATTTGGGTCGAGGGCGAGGTGGCGAACTGGTCGCAGTCGGCCGCCGGCCACTGCTACTGGACGCTTCGCGAGGGCGACGCGCAGCTCAAGGCGGTCTGCTTTCGGCAGGCCGCCGGCCGGCAGCCCACGCTACCGCGCAACGGCGACCAAGTGCTGGCTCACGGCACCATCCGGCTGTTCCGCAGCGCGATTGATCTGATCGTCGACACCGTGCGGCCGGCCGGGATCGGGCTGCTGCAGGCCCAGCTGGCCGCGCTGCATCAGCGGCTGGAGGCCGAGGGCCTGTTCACCCGCAAGCGGCCGCTGCCTGGAGCGCCGCGCCGGATCGGCATCGTCACCTCGCCGACGGGCGCCGCGCTCCAGGATATCCTCACGGTGCTGCGCCGCCGCTGGCCGGTCTGCGACGTGATCCTGGCACCCTCGGCGGTGCAGGGCAGCGAGGCGCCCGCGCAGCTGGTCGAGGCACTCTACAGCCTCTACGAGATCGAGCTGGATGTGATCATCGTCGCGCGCGGCGGCGGCTCGATTGAGGACCTGTGGGCCTTCAACGACGAGGCGGTGGCGCGGGCGATCCACGCCGCGCCGGTGCCAGTGATCACCGGCGTGGGCCATGAGACCGACACCACGCTGGTGGACTACGTGGCCGACCTGCGAGCCGCAACGCCGTCGGTGGCGGCCGAGAAAGCGACGCCCGACATTGCCGGGCTGCGCGAGGACGTGGCCGTGCTGCGCGACCGGCTGTGGGACGGCCTGGCGGCCACGCTCGCCGAGGGGCAGAGCCGCCTCGATGCGCAGCTGCGCAGCCTGGCACGGCGCTCGCCGCAGGTGCTGCTGGACAGCGACCGCCTGCACGTTGACCAGCTGCTGGCCCGCCTGGAGCGGGCCGCGGGCCGCCAGCTGGAGCAGCGCCGCGGCGGCTTTGCGGTCGCGCGGGCGCAGCTGGCCGCGCTCAGCCCCTACGCGACGCTGGCGCGCGGCTACGCCGTCGTGCGGCGGCCCAACGGCCAAGTCATCCGCAGCGCGCAGCAGGTTGACACCGACGACCAGCTGCTGATCGAACTACAGGATGGCACCCTGAGCGCCACGATCACCGAGCGCTAATCTCCGCGGCGCTCCTGTGGCCCCGCCTTTGATATTCTTAGCTTTGACGAGGTAGCCTGTGGCCCGATCAAAACCGACCACCGAACCGACCTACGAGGAGCAGCTGGCCCGCCTGGTGGCGATTGTCGCGCAGCTGGAAAGCGGCGACCTGCCGCTGGCTGACGCGCTGCGCCTCTACGAGGAGGGCGTGGCGCTGGGCGCGGCCTGTCAGCAGGTGCTGGATGCCGCCGAGCTGCGGGTCCAGACGCTGCGGGCCAGCGCCGCCGGCCCACAGCTGGAGGTCTGGCGCGACGAGTGAGCCGCCGCTGGGCATGAATGAGAGGGAGCGAGCATGCTGATCGAGCATCTGTATGACTATCCGCGGCGCTTCACCTGGCCGCTGGAGGCCCTGAGCGCGGCGCTGGTCGGCCTGGCGACGCTGAACTTTGGCCGGGCCGTAATTAACTTTGGCCTCCAGCAGCGCCCGCTGCTGAGCATGGTCAATCAGCTGGCACTGCTCCGCCCGATCCTGCGCTGGTTTCAGACGACTGGCGGGCCGGTCACGAGCGCGGCCGGCCTGCTGCCATCGCTGCTGTGGCTGCTGCTGGCGCTGTTTGTCACCCAGTTTCTGCGCAATATGCTCCCGACGGTCCGAACTCAGCGGCCGCGGCATGCTGGTCCGCTGGAGCGGCGACTGGGTGCCGGTGCAGTGGACGGGCCTCCAGGCGCTCAAAATTACCGACGCCGGCGATGGGCATAAGTTTGTGGTGCTGGCCCAGACTGCGCCCGATCAGCTGACCGGCTGGCACCGGCTCTACAGCCTCCTGTATCGCTTTGGCTGGCGGCGCGGCTTTCTGATTACCTCGGCAATGCAGGACAGCGAGGAGCTGCTGCGCGAGATCATGGAGGAGCTGAGCCGCATGGCGCAGCTGGGCACGGCCGCGCCTATTGCGATTGATGATCGCAAGGCCTCGCCGCTGTTCCGGCTGCTACTTGGCCGCCGCCAGCAGCCCGCGCCGGTGGTTGTCGATGCGACCAGCCAGGCGCTGGATCGGGAGAACGCCATCCATGCCGACTATCATCCGTGGATCAACAGCGGGCTGCTGGGCGTGACCGTGCTGCTCGGCGGCCTCGCGCTGTGGCACTACCTGCGCTCGTGGATTACCTTTATTTATTATGTCTTCCCGTCATCGCGCTCAATCGCGTTTTTTCAAGATTTTGCCCAGGCAGACGTGAAGTGGGCCTGGGGTCTGCTGATCGGTGCCCACATCGGCATCGCGGCCATCGCCGCCATCATCGGGCTGATGTTCCACCTATTTCCCACGATCACCGCCGAAAGCCAGGGCCTGATTCTGACTGTGTTTGGCCGCTCGCAGCGCATCGGCTGGCAGCAGGTCCAGGTGGTCAAATCTACCAGCCTGAACGACGAGGAAGAGCGCCACATCGTGCTGATCGAGACCACGACCACGGCGCTGCCATGGTGGTATCGGATCGGCTCGTGGGTCTACGACGGCGGCATTGGCCGCGGCGGGCTGGTCTGGCCGTTCGCCCAAAACTTCGAGGCGCTGATGCAGCGGGTGGCGCTGGAGCTGACCCGCCAGCCGGCCGCCCCCGACGCCCCGCCACGGCTACGCGACGATGCCACGGGCTGGCTGATCCTGCTCGTCACGCAGCCGGCCGCAGCCCTTGACCAGCTGGTTGAGGCCGCCCATCAGACCGAGATTGACCAGCGCCTCGATCGGCAGCGGCTGATGGACCAGCTGCCCAAGATGGCTTGGATCGCCGTGCTGCCAGCGCTGATCCTGCTAGCCAGCAGTATGCTGCTGAAGGGCGACTTCAACCCGCGCAATATCGGCCTGGTCGTTATCTCGCTGCTGTGGGGCCTGGCCGAGTGGCCGCTGGTCAGCATGCTGGCGCGAGCGGTGGATGATATGGTTGGCTCGGGGACCAAAGGCTTCGAGGGGCTATACTTGTACCCGACCTCGCAGCTGCCGCGGCTCCTGCCGCTGGTGGGCGCACTGGTGCTAGTGCTGCTCGGCTTCCCGGCGCTGGGCTTTATCGTGTGGTTTGGCGCGATCATCTGGTCAGCGATTCTGACCGCCGGGCTGTGGGAGGCGCTGTACAACTGGCACGGCGGCGCGCTGATCGGCGGCTCGGTGCTGGGCGTGCTGATGCAGCTGTTCACACTGATCGCGGTCGCGGCGTCGAGCTAGCGGCGCCGGCAGGGAGCTTGAGCATGGATCATCCCGGCCGCCAGGCGCTGCGCGCGGCGCTGGCACACCCTGTGGACCTGGTGGGCGCGGCGCTGGCGGTGGCCCAGGAGGACCTGGACCTCACCGACACCCGCGCGACCCGCGACGCGCTTGATCGCCTCGCGGCCCGCGCCGCCGAGCAGCTTGGTCCGCCCACAACGCCGGCCGTCTACGCCGCGCGGCTGATCCAGTACCTGCACGGCTTCGAGGGCTACCACGGCGACGCCGACGACTACAGCGCGGCCGCCAACAGCTATCTGCCGCTGGTCCACGAGCGGCGGGTCGGGCTGCCGATCACGCTGGGGCTGATCGTGCTGCACGTCGGCTGGCAGCTGGGACTGCCGCTGCGGCCCGCGGCGCTACCCGGCCACTTCATGGTGCGCTGGGATACCGCCGACGACTCACTGTTTCTTGATCTGTTCTGGGGCCAGGTGCTGGACCGGCGCGGCTGCCAGGCCTTTTTGGAGGTCCAGACCGGCAGCAGCGTCCCCGACCCCGCGCTGCTGCCGGCCACCACGTCGCGAGCGGTGATCGCGCGGCTGCTGCGCAATCTGAAGTACACCTTTGTCAACCAGCGCGAGTTTGACCGGGCGCTGGCGGCGGCCGAGCGGATTATGCTGGTCGTGCCAGGCGCCGGCGAGGACCTGCGCGACCGCGGCATGTTGCGGCTGCGCACCGGCGACCTGCACCGCGGCCTCCATGACCTGGAGCGCTACGTCGCCGCCGCGCCCGCCTCGTTTGACCAGCCGTTTCTCCGCCAGCAGGTCCAGTCGATCACCGGGCTGATCCAGGGCCGCAGCTGAGACCAAGCCGCCGGCGGATAATCTGGTATTCGCGGAGGATGTATGGGTCTCAAACGTAGCTACATGCCGCCACGCCCCACACCCTGGACAGACTGGGGCCGCCTGCTCATCCTGAGCCTGCTGGTATTCCTGGCAAGCGCCTGTGCGTCAGGCGAAGCGCCACAGCTCCGCGCAACGATGGTGCCGCGCTTGGCGCCGTGGGCAGAAGGCTGGCTCACCGGCCAACCCTGCGCGCCGCCGTGCTGGGAAGGCATCACGCCGGGCGTCACATCCATTGACGAAGCCCTGGCGAGGGTCCGCCAACTCGGAACCAACCATGTTCTCTATCGCCCGACCATCAAATATCCGACGATTTTATGGGGGTGGGACCACGGAGGCTTCGGGCAAATTGGAACCCATGCCGGAGTCATTACGGAGATCTATCCTGGCTACGAGCTGGAATATCGACTTGGGGATATTGTGGCCAGATTCGGAGAGCCGAGCCATAGTCTGACGTATGCGACCGTCATGGAAGGTCAGTCAACGTACCTGCTCAAGCTCTACTTTGTATCACAGGGCATCGTACTTTCGACGACCTGGTCGCATCCATTCATGGTAACAGCGGATCTCCCGATGTCGGGAGTAGGTTTCGTAGCATCGGGACCGGCCGGCTTCGCTGCCGCCAACTACCGCCTTGAGCAGATGCAGCCGTGGCGCGGATATGAGGAGATCTCGTTTCCGACGCCAAAGTAGCCGCTCCACCGCGGACAAACCGCGACTTCTGCGGGCGCAGGTGGGCGCGAGATGGTAGCGAAGTGAATTCCGCCCCGCACCACACATCTGCAGCCACAGGTTGGCGTAGAACTACTTGGGAAAACCATCACAAGGAGTTACGACTATGACCACGGCACCCCAATCCACCAAAGAAGTTGCGACGCTGGCCGGCGGCTGTTTTTGGTGCCTCGAAGCGGTCTTTGATGAGCTGCGCGGCGTTGCGGCAGTGGAGTCGGGCTACACCGGCGGCCAGGTGCTCGAACCCGACCTACGAGCAGGTCTGCGGCGGCCGCACCGGCCACGCCGAGGTTGTGCAGATCACCTTCGACCCGCAGGAAATCTCGTTCCGCGAGCTGCTGGAGGTCTTTTTTACGATCCACGACCCGACCACGCTCAACCGCCAGGGCAACGACGCGGGGACGCAGTACCGCTCGGCGATCTTCTACCACTCGCCTGAGCAGCGCGCCACCGCCGAGCAGGTCATCGCCGAGCTGACGGCGCAAAAGCTGTGGAGCGCGCCGATTGTCACCGAGGTCACGGCGCTGGAGCGCTACTACCCGGCCGAGAACTACCACCAGGAATATTATCAAAACAACCGCCTGCAGCCGTACTGCATGATGGTCGTCGCGCCCAAAGTCTCGAAGGTGCGCAAGCATTTTCTGGAGCGGCTGAAAAAGTCGCCGGCGCCGGCCCGCTAGGGCGCGCCCGCAGCTACGCGAGGGGCAGGAGCAGCCGAAAAGTGCTGCCCTGCCCCTCCTGCAACTCCGCCCAGATGCGGCCGGCGTGCCGCTCGACGAGGTGCTTGGCGATGGCCAGGCCCAGCCCGGTGCCGCCGCTATTCCGGGTGCGGGCACGATCCACCTTGAAAAAGCGCTCAAACAGCCGGTCCAGCTCAGCCGCTGCAATGCCGATGCCGGTATCGCTGACGCTGATCACCACGTAGCCGCTGCCCTCCAGCCGCGCCAGCTCCTGGGCGATCCGCGGCGTGAGCGCTGGGCTGGCCGCCTCGATCTTCACCGCGATCAAGCCCTCGGGCGGCGTGAACTTGATGGCGTTGTGGATCAGGTTGATCAGCACCTGGCCGATGCGCTCGGGATCGATCAGCGTCAGCGGCAGCTCGGGCGCGCTCAGCGTGATCGTCAGGCCGCGCCGGCCAGCCTGCGCCCGCAGCCGCTCGACGGCCCGCTCGGCCACGGCCACGACATCGGTCGGCTGCACCTGCAGCGCCATGCGCCCCGAACTCGATCTGCGACAGCTCGCGCAGCTCATCGACCAGCTGGATCATCGCCTGGGTCTCATCATCGATCTGCCCGAGCATGCGGCGAGCGACATTGGGCGGCGGCTCGCTTTCCAGCGTCTCGACCAGCAGGCGAATTGAGGCCAGCGGCGTCCGCAGCTCGTGCGACACGTTGGCGACCATCTCGCGGCGGGCGCGCTCCAGCTGGGCGAGCTGAGTCAGGTCGCGCAGCACCAGCACGCCGCCGTCTAGTGGCTCCGGCAGCGGCGCGACCGTCAGGACCAGGCGGCGCTGCGAGAGAATCGGCTGAAAGGTGACCACCTGGCGCTCGCCGGTGATCAGCGCGCGCTCGACGGCGGCGTCGGCGTGGTAGTCGCGCAGCACCGTGATCAGCGTCTGGCCGACCAGCTGCTCGCCCGGCAGGTCGAGGAGCGCGGCGAGCGCGGGGTTGGCGAACCAGATGCGGCGGTCAGCGTGAAAGAGCAGCAGGCCATCTGCCAGCGTCGCGCCGACGCTGCCGAGCAGGGCGGGCAGTGTGGCGTCGGGGCTGACTCGGCGCGGGCGGCGCGGCGCTGGGAGCGCGTCGCCCGCCGCGCCAGCCCCAGAGCAGCGCCGCAACGAGCGCCGCGAGCAGCGTCCATTCAAGGCCGGTCATCGCTTAGCTGCGGGGTGCACCGCGATCGTCGGGCGACTGAAAGCGGTAGCCGATGCCGCGCACCGTCGGTGATGTACTCGGGCTGCGAAGGGTCGCGCTCGATCTTTTCACGCAGCCAGCGGACATGCACGTCCACCGTCCGCGAGTCGCCGATGAAGTCGTAGCCCCAGACGCGCTCCAGCAGGAGGTCGCGCGACAGCGCCATGCCGCGGTGGCGCATCAGGCAGGCCAGCAGGTCGAACTCTTTGGCCGACAGCAGCGCCTCCTGGCCCGTCGCGCCAGACGCGCCGCGAGCCGGTGTCAACTTTGAGCGTGCCGCTTTGCAGCAGCTCGCGCTGCAGGCCGGCGGCTGTCGCGCTGCCCGCGCCGCAGGATCGCGCGGACCCGCGCCAGCAGCTCGCCCAGGCTGAAGGGCTTGACCACGTAGTCGTCGGCGCCCAGCTCCAGCCCGGCGATCCGATCAACCTCGTCCTGCCGCGCCGTCAGCATCAGGATCGGCACCGCCGACTCGGTGCGCAGAATCCGGCAGACCGAAAACCCGTCGAGCCGCGGCAGCATGACATCTAGGATCAGCATGTCGGGCTGCTCGCGCCGGGCGATCTCCAGCGCCTGCACGCCGTCGCTCGCGCCGAGCACCTGGTAGCCCTCGCGCTCCAGGTTGTAGCGCAGCGTTTCGGCCAGCACGGTCTCGTCCTCAACCAGTAGAATCGTTGCCATGCGGTTAGTATACCTAGAGTTTGCGCCGCCGACGGGCTAGCCGCGGGGCGCGAGCAGCCAGTCGAGGGCCAGCAGGTAGCCGCGCCAGCCCAGGCCGCTGATCTGCCCAGTCGCAATCGGCGCGATCACCGAGGTGTGGCGAAATGGCTCGCGGGCATAGACGTTCGACAGATGCACCTCGATCACGGGCAGCTTGACCGCCGCCAGCGCGTCGCGCAGCGCGTAGCTGTAGTGGGTGAAGGCGCCGGGGTTGATGATGATGCCGTCAGCCGCGCCCATCGCCGCCTGGACCAGATCGATCAGCGCGCCCTCGTGGTTGGACTGGTGGGCAGCGACGGTTGCGCCAGCGGCGGCGGCCCGCTCCGACAGCGCGGCGTTGATCATTGGGAGCGTTGTTGCGCCGTAAATCTCCGGCTCGCGGGTGCCGAGGAGGTTGAGGTTGGGGCCGTGCAAAACCACGATGTGCATAGCTGCTCCACGGCAGCGCGGCGACCTTGAGCCGCCGCGCCGCGCAGTGATGACGACGGAAGCTAATTCCCGGTCAGGGCGCGACCGTCGGCCAGCAGCTGCTGGACGTTCTCCAGGCTGTGGGTCTCGCAGTAGACCCGCAGCAGCGGCTCGGTGCCCGAGAAGCGGATCAGCAGCCACGAGCCGTCCTTGAGATGATATTTATAGCCGCCCTCGGTGGTGATGTGGTCCACCGCAATGCCGCCAAGCTTGGTCGGCTGCGCATCGGCGACGCGCTGCAAAATCTTAGGCCGCAGCTCGGCCGGATAGGTCATATCGATCCGGTCATAGTAGTGCTGGCCGACTTTGCTGAACAGCTCTTCGAGGAGCTGCGAGGGCGTTTTATTGCGCTTGAGCATAAAGTCGATCAGATACAGGCTGGCCAGAATGCCGTCGCGCTCGGGAATATGGCGGTCGAAGCCGAAGCCGCCCGAACTCCTCGCCGCCGATCATCGCCTTCTGCTCGATCATTTTCGGCCCGATGTACTTGAAGCCGACCGGCGTCTCAAACACCGGCACGCCGTAGGCCTCGCCCAGGCGGTTGACCATCGAGGTTGTGGACAGCGATTTGACGATGGGGCCGCGCCAGCCGCGCACCTCCAGCAGATAGTAGGTCAGCAGCCCAAACACCTGCAGCTGGTTGACAAACTTGCCGCGCTCGTCGACCAGGCCGACGCGGTCGGCATCGCCGTCGTAGGCGATCCCAACGTCGGCGCCGCCATCGCGGACCAGCTTTTTGAGCTTGCCCAGGTTGGAGTCAATCGGCTCGGGGGCGCGGATGCCGGGAAAGGCCGGGTTGCGCTCGGCGTTGACCGGCACCACTTTGGTCGTGCCGCCGTCCAGCAGCTGCGGCAGGTAGCCGGCGCCGGCGCCAAACATCGCATCGACCACGATGGTCTTGCCGGAGCGCTTGATCGCCTCCAGGTCCACCAGGTTGGCGAGCGCCTGCATATAGGCCGGCGCGGCGTCGATTTTCTCGACCAGGCCCTGCGCCTCGGCGTCGGCCAGGGCCAGGCGCTGGACCGTCGCGGTCTCGATGTTGGCCTCCAGCTGCGCGACCACCTCGGGCGAGGCCGAGCCGGCGTACTCGGGCTTGTACTTGAAGCCGTTATCGCTGGGCGGATTGTGCGAGGCGGTGATGATCCCGGCGCCGCCGGCCTTTTTGGCCAGCACGGCGTGGCAGATCACCGGCGTGGGCGTGGACTTGCCGGTCAGGTAGACGTGGATGCCGTTGGCCGCCACAACCTCGGCGCAGGCGGCGGCGAAGCGCTCGGAGGCGAAGCGGTTGTCGTAGCCGACTACTAGGCCGCGGTCGGCCAGCTTGGACTGCTTCAGAAAATCGGCCACTGCCTGTGACACCAGCCGCACGTTCGCAAACGTGTAGTCCTCCGCGATTGCGGCCCGCCAACCATCAGTGCCAAACTTAATGTTCGCCATGTTTTTATCCTACTGGTGAGTGTTTGCGTGGGGGCCGTCAACGTGGCTGCCAGGCGCCGCGGTGCTGCCGGGGCCAAGCTGTGCGCCCGCCGCAACCACACAGCCATCGCCGAGCAGCGCGCCGCTCAGATGGGCGCCGGCGCCGATGTAGCAATTATAGCCGACGATGCTATCAATGATCGTGGCGCCTTGCTCGACCAGCGTGCCATCCCAGATCGCGCTGCCGGTGATCTGGCAGCCGGGCAAAACCTGGACCTCGCGGCCGAGCGCTGCATTGCCGAGCAGCACGCCGCTGGCCACGACCGCGCCGAAGCCCAGCGCCGCTGGCCCCGCCAGCCGTGCCGCCGCCGACCAGCTCACGTTGTCGTCAACCCACAGGCCGGGCTGGGCCGCGCGATAGCTGAGCTGGCCGAGCGCGCGCGCCAAGATCAGCTGCTGGGCCGCGAGGTAGCCGCTGGGCGTCCCGACATCCACCCAGCGCTGCGGCAGCGTCGAGGCGAAGATTGGGATGCCGGCGCCGATCAGCGCCGGAAAGAGATCGGTCTCCCACATCGCCGGCTGGCCAGCCGGCAGCCGGTCGAGCACGGCTGGCTCAATGACATAGGTGCCGGCGTTGATCGTCAGAGCCAGCGCGGTGCCGGGCGCTGGCTTCTCCTGAAAAACCGTGACCCGGCCCTGCGCGTCGCTGACCACCACGCCGCGCCCGGTCGGATCGGCGACGGCCGCGGTGCTGATCGTGGCGGCGGCGCCAGTGCGGCGATGCTCGGCGATCAGCGCGGCCAGATCAAGGGTCGTCAGATTATCGCCGTTGACGATCACGGTCGTGCCCGTGAGCGCGGCGCGCACATTGCGCACGGCGCCGGCCGTGCCCAGCGGCGCATCCTCAGCGATGGCCTGCACTGGCAATCCGCGCCAGCGCCGCAAAAACGGCGCGAACGCCGCCGCGCCGTACTGCGTCGCCAGGATCACATCGTCCACGCCGGCCGCCTCCAGCCAGCGCAGAATATGCCCGAGCGCCGGCCGGTCGACCAGCGGCACCAGCGGCTTGGGCGTCGTCAGCGTCAGCGGCCGCAGGCGCGTGCCCAGCCCGCCGACCAGCACCACCGCATGGAGCGGCATCAGAGGAGGTTGGTCCGGCCGCCGGCGCGCAGCTGGTCCACGAGCTTTTTGACATCCTGCGCCCGATCGCGGGGCGCGATCAGCAGCACGTCGCCGGTGTCGACGATCAGAAAGTTTTCCAGGCCGACGGTGGCGATCAGGCGGTCGTGGCTGCTGTAGATCAGCGTGCCAGTGGTGTCGACGTGGATGTGGTCGGCCTGCACGACGTTGCCGGCGGCGACGCTGCTGGCCAGGCTGGTCAGGGTATTCCAGTCGCCCACATCGTTCCAGCCAATGTCCACCGGGATGACAGCGATGTCGGTGGCGCGCTCCAGCACGCCGTAGTCAATCGTGGTGTTCTCGATCTGGTCCCAGACGCCACGAAAAGCGTCCGGCTCGGTCGGGCCGCCGGCGGCGTCGATCTGCTCCAACTGCGCCATCAGCGCCGGCAGATGCTCTCGGAAGGCCGCCAGGATCGCATCGACCCGCCAGACAAAAATGCCAGCGTTCCAGCTAAAGCCGCCGTCGGCGACGTACTGCTCGGCCCGCGCGCGGTCGGGCTTTTCAACGAACCGCTCCACAGCATACGCCTGGAATACGCCGACCTCGGCCAGCGGCGCGCCGCGCTGAATATAGCCAAAGCCAGTGTGCGGCTCGTCGGGCGTGATGCCGAGCGTGACCAGCGCGCCGGTCTGGGCGACCTCGACGGCCGCCTGGATCGCGGCGTTGAAGACCGGCACGTTGCGGATCAGATGGTCGGCCGAGAGCACCACCATGACCGCATTGGGGTCCTGGCGGCGCATCAGCAGCGCGCCCAGGCCAATCCCGGCCGCCGAGCCACGGCCGCTCGGCTCGCCGATGATGTTGGCGCGCGGCACGTCGGGGAGCTGCGCGGCGGCGAGATCAACGTAGTCCTGGCCGGTCGCGACGACGATGCGCTCGGCCGGGATCAGGCCGCGGATGCGGTTGGCCGTCTCCTGCAGCATCGTCTGCTCGGACAGGAGCGGCAAAAATTGCTTGGGCTGCGCCGAGCGCGAGCGCGGCCACAGCCGTGTGCCGGAGCCGCCGGCCATAATCAGGGCGTAGACATTCATGGGTGTTCCTTGTGTAGGGGCGTGGCTCAGCCGACGCGCGTGCGCCAGTCGTCCAGAGTGTCGCACACGGTCTGCTCAATTGGGATCAGCGGCCGCCAGCCGGTGCAGTCCTGAAAGCGCCGCGGGTCGCAGCAGATCAGCGGCACGTCGGCGGGGCGCATGCGGGCCGGATCAGGCTCGACCGTGATGGCGACGCGGCTGAGGGCCAGCAGCTGGTCGAGCAGGCTCTGGATCGCCACCGCCTGGCCGCTGCCAATGTTGTAGACCTCGCCCGGCACGCCGTGGAGCGCGGCGGCGTGGTAGGCCCGCACCATGTCGCGCACGTCGGTGAAGTCGCGGCGCGCGCCCAGGTTGCCGACGCACAGCACCGGCGGCTGGAGGCCAGCCTCGATCCGCGCAACCTGGCGGGCAAAGGCCGGCAGGACGTACTCGGCCTCCTGGCGCGGCCCGGTGTGGTTGAAGGGCCGCAGACGGATCGTCCGCAGCTGGTGCGCCAGAAAATATTGCAGCGCCAGCATATCCTGGGCTACTTTGCTGACGGCGTAGGGATTGTTGGGCCGCAGCGCCGTCGCCTCGTTGACCGGCAGGTCCTCGGGCCGCACGGCGCCGTACTCCTCAGCGGTGCAGACGATCAGCAGCGTTGGGTCGAGCTTGAGCGACCGCACGCCCTCCAGAATATGCAGCTCGGCCAGGAGGTTGCTGGTCAGGGTCGTGCCCGGATCAGCGAACGAGGTGGGGACGTGGGCCTGCGCCGCGAGATGCACGATCACATCCGGCTGCACAATGCCGAGCGCCGCCTCGGTGGCCGCGCGGTACAGCAGGTCGGCGGCGACCATCTCGACGCGGCCGCGCAGCGTCGGCCAGCGCACCTCGGCGGAGCGCGCCAGGCCCCACACCTCCCAGTCGGTGGCGGCCAGCAGATGCTCGGCCAAATGCCCGCCGACAAAGCCGTTGATGCCAGTGATCAGCGCGCGCATCAGCCGAGCACCCGCCGCAGGGCCACGAGCGCGGCGTCAACCTCGGCCCGCCCGAGGCCATAGTGCGTCACCATCCGCAGCCGGTCGTCGCCAAAGCCACCGATCAGAATGCCGTGCTCGCCCAGCGCCGCGGTCAGCCGGGCCGGCGTCCAGGCCGGGTCGCTGAGGCGAAACACGACGATGTTGGTCTGCACGGTGCGCGGGTCAAGGTCGATCTGCGGAAACTCGGCCAGTCCCTGCGCCAGCACCTGGGCCAGCGCGTGGTCATCGGCCAGGCGCGCGACCATCTCGGTCAGGCCGACCAGGCCGGCGGCGGCGATCACGCCGGCCTGCCGCATGCCGCCGCCGAGCTGCTTGCGGGCGCGGTGGGCGCGGGCGATGAAGTCGGCTGTGCCGGCCACGACGCCGCCGACCGGCGCCGCCAGGCCCTTCGACAGATCGAGCTGCACCGAGGTGACGTGCTGCGTTATGTCACGCATTGGTACGCCCAGCGCGACCGCCGCGTTGGCCAGCCGCGCGCCATCGAGGTGGACCGGCAGCCCGCGCGCATCGGCCAGCGCCTTGACCGCGGCCAGATAGTCGAGCGGCAAGACCGTGCCGCCGCAGCGATTGTGGGTGTTCTCCAGGCAGATCACGCCGGGCAGCGCGTAGTGGGCGTTGCTGGGATCGCGGAGCGCATTGCTCAACGCCGCCAGCGGCAGCGTGCCGTCGGGCTGCGTGGGGACGGTGTGAAATACCAGCCCGCCGAGCGCCGAGGCACCGCCCTGCTCGTAGTGGAAAATATGCGCCTCGTCGCCCAGAATCACCTCGTCGCCGCGCCGGCCGTGGGCCAGCAGCGCCACCAGGTTGCCCATCGTCCCCGAGGCCACAAACAGCGCCGCCTCGGTCCCGAGCAGCTCGGCCGCGACGGTCTGGAGCCGGTTCACCGTGGGGTCCTCACCATACACATCATCGCCCAGCTCGGCGGCGGCCATCGCTTGGCGCATCCTCGGGCTGGGCAGCGTCACCGTATCAGAGCGCAGATCGATCATCGGTTTCTCCGGGCGCTTGGTCGCGCGCATTGTACCATGTGAGCTTTTAAGCTATCAGCTGTCAGCCGTCAGCTTTGATCAGTGCTCTAGCAAGGTTAGCGCAGCTCAGCATGGCCGCTCTACGCTGAGTTGACTTGGTCGTGCATTGCAATTCAGTGAGCGAACAGCGCCGGCGCACGCTCTGCATTCCTCATAATTGATTCGTTGCACCGCCGCATGCTCATCTTATTTCGACGTGGACAGCTCTCCGCCTCGTCCTTCTGGCAGCTGATAGCTCGTCTGGCGGCTGTATAGCTATTTCCACTAATAGACCACTGAATATCAGCGCGTTGTCGCAGCAGCTGCAGTGAGTTGCGGCAATGCTGAGCTAAGCCAGCCACGCTTCAGCACTGCTTAGAAGCTGATGGCTGACCGCTGACCGCTGACCGCTCGTGCTATAATCTGCCCCGGAATCGAGCGAGGATATAGAGAGATTTTGAGCTACGAACTTGCGCTGGGGCCGCTCGGGCCGGGGTGGCCGGGGCCACAGCGCATCGCCCTGCGCGTCAGCGCGGGCCGCATCGCCAGCCTGGACCACCGCGACGGCTACCACAGCCGGGGCTGCGCGGCGCGGCTCCAGCGGCTGGAGCTGAGCCAGACCTGGCCGCTGGTCAGCCGGGTCTGCGGCGAGCACAGCCAGCACCACGCGCTGGCCTGGACGCTGGCGATCGAGGCGCTCGGCGGCCCCACGGTCCCCCCGCGCGCCACCGCCCTCCGCACCCTGGTCGCCGAGCTCGAGCGCGCCGCCGCGCACCTGCGCCTGAGCGCCGAGCTGCTGGGGCTGCTTGGCCTAGAGCCGGCCGCCCAGCGGCTCGCCGGCGTGCGCGAGACGCTGCTGGACGCCGCCAAGCTCATCACGGGCCAGCGGCTAGTGCACGACTTTGTCCTGCCCGGCGGCGTGCGCCACGACCTGCACCGCGACGAGACCGCCGCGCTCGCGGCCGAGCTGGCGGCGGCCGAGGGCGCGCTGCAGCCGACGGTGGCTGGGCTGCTCGGGAGCCGCGGCCTGGGCCGCCGCCTGGCGGGGCTGGCACCGCTGGCCGCCGCGTTCGCCGCGCAGTTTGCCTTGAGTGGCCCCGTGATCCGCGCCGCCGGCGCCGCCGACGACCTGCGCCGCGACCAGCCCTACATTGGCTACGCCGAGTGGGCGCCGCGGCCGGTCGGGCAGCGGGCGGGCGATGCGCAGGCCCGGCTGTTCGGCCTGCTGCTGGAGAGCTACGAGAGCCTGCAGCTCAGCCAGCGGATTGTTGACGAGCTGCCGGCGGGGCTGTGGCGCGGCGACATGCCGGCGACAATCCCGGCCGGCACCGCCACCGGCGCCGTCGAGGCGCCCACCGGCCAGCTGCGCTACCGCCTGGTCAGCGACGGGCTGCGGCTGACCACCGTTGAGATCACTGGCCCCGCGCTGCCCAACCACCTCCTGCTGCGGGCGCTGCTGGTCGACCAGGCGCCCGAGGACGCGCCGGTGATCCTGGCCTCGGTCGCCGCCTGCGCCGCCTGCGCCGAAGCATGAGCGCCTGGCTGCCGCTCGTGCCGCTGCTCCCCGTGCTGCTGCCGCTGCTGGCCGCCGCGCTGTGCTGGGGCCAGCGCAATCCCCTCGACCTGCGGCAGCGCAGCACCGTGGCGGCGCTGCTGCTCGTCGTGGCCGCCGCGGCCGTGCTGGCGAGCGACCGGCTGGGGCTGCCGCGCTCACCGGCGGCCGCCTGGCTGCTGCTCGCTGGCGACAGCGGCTTGATCGTGGACTGGAGCGAGCGCGCCCCCGCCTTTGCCGCGGCGCTGCTTCTACTGGCGGCGCTGGCCAGCGCCACCTTCGCCGCCGCCGCTGAGCGCGGCGTGCGCAGCGGCGGCACCAGCCTGGCCGGGCTGGTCCTCGTGAGCGCCGGCAGCGCGCTGGCAGTCGGCGCGGCCACGCCGCTGGTGGCGGTGTGGGGCGTCGGGCTAGCCGGGCTAGGCGGCGTCATCGCCGACCTCAGCAGCGTGCCCAGCGACGCCACCGCCACCGTTGAGGGCCTGGTCCCCTGGCTGGCCGGGAGCGCAGCGCTGTTCGCCGCCACCATCGTTGATCCTAACCTCGCCACGACCGCGCCGCTGTGGATGCTCGGCTGCCTCGTGTTGATGGCCGCCGGGCCGTGGCGGATCGGGCGGGGCCGCACGCCGCTCGGGCTGCGCGGCAGCGCGCTTGCGCTGGGGCTGCCGACGGTAGGCGGCTGGCTCGTGGTGCGCTGGCTCGCGCCGCTGGGCCTGGCGCCCGCGGGGCTGGCGGCGCTGGCGCTGCTCCTCGGCGCGCGCTGGGCGGTCGGCGCGACCACGCTGGGCGGCATCTTGGCCGGGCAGTGGCTGGCGCAGCTGGCGCTGGTCGTGCTGGCCGCGGCCTGCGGCGGCCCCGCAGCCGCGCTCTTGATCCACGCCGCCTGGACCACTGCGCTGCTGGCCTGGACCAGCGCGCTGCTGGCCCGCGCCGCCGGCACCGAGAATCTGGCCCAGCTGCCGCCGTTTGAGCAGCCGCTGCGCCGCACGGCGCTGGCCTACGGCGTCGGCGCGGCGTCGGCGCTGGGCCTGCCGCTGGTGGCGGGCTACGATCTGCACCGCCAGCTGCTGGCGGCGCTGCCGAATTGGCTCGCGCCGCTGATGCTGGCGAGCCAGGTGCTGCTGGCGCTGGCCTTTATCACCCCGCTGGCCGCCTGTGTGCGCCGCCCGGCCTGGCGTGGCGCTGCCGGCAGCGAGCGCGGCGCCGGCCCGCTGCTCATCGCGGCGCTGGCGCTGATCGGCGGCGTGCTGTGGCCAGCGCTGGCCACGGCCCTGCGCGGCCAGGCGAGCGCGGCGGCCCTCACCGCGGGCGTGGCGCAGGCACTGCTCGCGCTGCTCGTCGTCGCCGTAACGACGCGGCGGCTGCGCCGCCTGGGCGCCGCGCCGGCCTTCAATGGCGGCGAGCTGCTCGATGCCGAGCCGGGCTGGGCGCTGCCGTGGGCCGCGCTGGGCCGCGCCGCCCGGCCGCGCTGGCTGAGCAGCATTACGACGCTCGGCCGGGCGGGCACGGCGGCCGGGACTCGCTGGGCACAAACGTGGCAGCCCATCGGCCGCCAGCTGAGCCGCCGCTACTATCTTGGCCTGCTGCTGGTGCTGGTGCTCGCCGCCGTGCTGGTCATCAGCGGGGCGCAGCCATGAGCGGCGAGCTGCTGAGCTTGGCGCTGCTGGGCCTCGCCGTGGCCGGCATGCTGCTAGTCCATGACTGGCGCCCGACGGTCGCGCTGCTCCTCGCTGCCTTTGCGCTGACCGCCGCGTTTGTTGCGCAGCAGCGCTTCAGCGGCGCGCTGGCGCTGGGGCCGCTGAATTTGCCGGCGGCGCTCCAGGTTATCACTGGCCTAGCGGCGTCGGGCATGCTGGTGCTCACCGGGTTGACCTTCACCCACGACTATAATCTGGAGGATCTGGACGAATTTGGCCTGATGGAGCTGCGCCGCGCCGTCCGCCGGGCCGCCCGCCTCCAGCTGCCCAAGCGCTGGACCGACTACCTGCTGCCGGCGGCGGCGCTGGTCGTGGTCGGCGGCGCCACCGCGCTGCTGCCGCCGCTCTACGCCGCGCCCGCCCGGCCCATCGACTACGCCTGGATCATGGTGCTGCTGGCCGGGCTGCTCCAAATCCTCACCACTCAGAATCTCCTCAAAATTGGCTGCGGCCTGCTGGTGATCGGGCTAGGCCTCCAGCTGCTCTACATCGGCGCCGTGCCGAGCCTCAGCCTGCTGGTGCTGGCGCTGCTCAACCTGGGCATGCTGGCGCTGGCGCTGATCGTCGCGTATCTGAGCGGGCTAGTCTATGGGCGGGTCAAAACCCTGGAGCTGCCCGAGCTGTACCGGCTGATCGATGGCTAGGGGCGTGCGATGAGCTATTTGCTGCTGCTCGGCTGGCCGCTGATCATGGCGGCGTCGTGCTGGCTGCTGCGCCGCACGCAGGCGCTGGCCACCGCGCTGGCCGCCCTCACGACCGCAGTGGTGATCATCGCGGCGCTGCGCACGCCCCTCGCCGACCCGGCCCGGCTGCTCGGCACCAGCGTGATACTGTCGGGCAGTGGCCAGGTGGGCCTCGTTGTGATCGCCGGCGGCGTGCTCCTCAGTATCCTGCTCAACTATGTGCTAACTCAGGGCGAGCAGACGCCGGCGCTGGCGCTGGTGCTGCTCGGCTGCGCGGCCGGCCTGGTGCTGTTCAATACGCCGGTGCTGGCGGTGGTCTGGACGCTGCTGGCCGGCGTGGTCTTGGTCGTCGCCATGCTCGACCAGCCGGCCGGCGGCGGCCTCGTGGCCCCCGCGACGCTCGGCACCGCGCTCAAATTTCTGCTGATGATGATGCTGGGCGTGGCGCTGGTGCTCGTCGGCGTGCTGCTGGAAACCGCCTATCCCACCAATCGCCTGTCGGCCGGCCTGATGCTGGTCGGCTGGCTGGTGCTGCTGGGCGTGGTGCCGTTCCAGCTGACGCTCGGCGATGTCGTGGCCGACACGCCGCTGCCGACGGCGCTGCTCCTGACCGCCGCGTGGCATCCGCTGGTCGCGCTGCTAATGATTGGGACGCTCCAGCCACAGCTCCAGGTGCTGGCCGCGCCGCTGGCCCTGGCGCTGCTGCGCGTGGCCGGCGCGCTGTCCTGGCTGGCCGGCGGATTGGCGCTGCGCGGCTCGCTGCGCCGCCGCATTGTCTGGCTGCTGACCGCGCAGCTCGGCTGGCTGGCGCTGGCCCAGCCGGACGCGCCGGCCAGCCTGGCATTTCTGGTGCGCTACGTCGTCGCGGCGGCGCTGCTCCTGGGCAGCGCCGGCCTCCTGGAGCGCCGCGTCGCCGGCCGCACCGAGCTGGCCGGGCTGCTCCGCGAGCGCCCGCTGGCCGCCACGGCGCTGATCGTCGGGCTGCTGGTGGCGCTGGGCGTGCCGCCGCTCCTCGGCGTGGTCCCACTGCTGATGGCGCTGCCGACGCTAGGCGACGCCCGGCTGCTGGCGGTGCTGGGGCTGGGCCTGGCGCTCAACGCCTGGGCCGCGGCCGCGCTGATCCGCGACCTGCTGCTGCGCCCCGCTCCGCGCACCGACCCGCGCCCGCAGCGCTACGACGAGGTCAATCTGCTGCCGGCCGCCGTGCCGCTGTACGCCCCGGCCGTGCTCCGCGCCGTCCTGCTGGCGCTGATGTTCATCAGCCTGGTCGGCGGCCTCGCGCCGAGCTGGCTGATCGCGGGCCTGCGCCTGCTGGGAGGAGCTGAATGATCACGGTCTTTTTGCTGGCGACCGGCGGCTGTGGCGCCTGCACCGCCGAGCTGTGGAGCGCCGTAGCGACGGACCCGGCGCTGGCGTGGAGCAGCACGCCCGGCGGCGCCGACGTGTTTGCGCTGACCGGGACGGCTGGCCCGGCTAGCGCTAGCGAGCGGGCGCTGGCGGCGACCATTGCCGCCTATCCCCAGACGCCAATTGTGGTGGTTGGCGAGTGTGCGACTGATGGCGGCTCCTTCGGTCGAGTTGGGCGGCTGCCGGCGGCGGCCAACGTCGTCCGCACCGTCGGCCACTGCCCGCCGCTGCCGGCGGCGATCAGCGCGGCGCTGCTGGCAGCGGCCCACGCCGCCCCCGCCGCGCCATGACTGCGCTGATCACTGCGCTCGTTGCGGCGCTGCTCTACCCTGGCCTGGCCTGGAGCGGCCTGGTCCTGGCGCTGGTGGCGCTGCTGCGCGGCGCCACGCCGCGCGAGCTGGGCGCCACGCTGCGGGCCGCGCCGCGCTCCACGACGCCGCTGGCCTGGCGGGCCGCGCTTCTCAGCGGCGGCGCGGCGCTGGCACTGCTGGCCTGGCCGGCCGCGCCGCCCCATCTCTGGCTGAGCTGGACGCTGCTCGAAACTTGCCAGCTGCTCGCGCTCATGCCTGCCCTCGTGTCCAGCACGCCACTGGTCAGCCAGGCGGCCGTGCGCGAGGCCCAGTTGACCGCCGCGGGCCGCGTCGGCCTGTGGCTAGGCGTTGGGGTCAATGTGACAGCCGGCGCTCCGCCTGTGGCCCGCATTGTTGGGATGATCGCCGCGCTCCTGGCGCTGCCGCTGGCGCTTAACTGGCCGCCGTTTGGCAGCCCGCCCGCCGCGGCGCTGCTGGCGACGCCCGCCCAGCGCCCGGTCGTCGCGCTCCTGGAAAGCCTGCGCTGGGCCACGGCGCTGGCGCTGTTTGCGACGGCCACCGTGCAGCTCGGCGGGCTGCCGTGGTGGGCCGTGGCGCTGGCGCAGCTCACCGCAATGCTGGGCCTGGCCGCCGTCGGCCGTGGACTGCACGGCAGCGTGGTCCTCCAGCGCCTCGACACCGGCCTACGGTGGTTTTGGCGAGTCGTGGTCCCGCTGGGCGCGCTGGCGCTCGGGCTGCTGTGGCGCGGAATCTAAAGGAGCCGATGTCATGACGATGCTAAATCTGCCGCCGGCGCTGGAGCAGGCGATCCGCCAGGCGCTGGCCACGACCACCCCGGCCCGCTGGCAGCGCGAGGCCCAGGCGCTCAGCCTGCGCTACCGCGCCGAGCGCAGCGGCGACGAGCCGGCGCTGGTGGTCGGCGCGGCCCAGGCGCTGGGCTACGCCGCGCTCGTCATGCCCGCGACCTACGCCCAGCTGTATGGCGCGCTCGCGGCAACGGCCGCCCGCGTCCCCGCCTGGCAGCCCCAGACGCTGCTCGATCTGGGCAGCGGGCCGGGCACCGCGCTGTGGGCCGCCGCCGAGCAGTGGCCATCGCTGATCGCACTGACCGCCTGGGAGCGCGAGCCGGCGCTGCTGACGCTCGGCCAGACCCTCGCGGGCGCCAGCGCCAGCCCGGCGGTGCGCGGCGCCCGCTGGCAGCGCATGGACGCCACGCAGCTGCCGGGCGCCGCGCCGCAGTTCGATGTGGTCGTGCTCGGCCATGTGCTCAACGAATTGCCAGTGCCCGCCCAGCGCGCCGTCGTAGCCTGGGCCTGGCAGCACACCGCTGGCGTGCTGCTCATCGTCGAGCCGGGCCACCGTGCCGGCTTTGCGGTCGTGCGTGCCGCCCGCGACCAGCTCATCGGCGCGGCCCACACCCTCGCGCCATGCGCCCACGACCAGCCCTGCCCGCTCGCCGACGACTGGTGCCACTTTCCGCAGCGCCTGGCGCGCCCCGACTTTCAGCGCCAGGCCCGCGGCGCACCCTCAATGTGGGAGGATGCCAAATTTAGCTATGCGGCGCTGGCCCGCTTCCCGGTCGCCGCGCCGATCTGGGGCCGCGTCATCCGCGAGAGCACCAGCAACAAAGCCTATGCCGAGACCACCGTCTCAACCGCCGCGGGTGTGCGGCGCTACCGCGGCCTGAAGCGCCACCGCGACACCTTCCGGCTGGTCAAAGATTTGGCGTGGGGCGCGGCCCTTGAGACTCCGCTGCCCGAGCCAATCGCCGCGCTGAACGACGGCCACACCCTGGAGCAGCCATGAGCGATCTTCGCCGCCTGGTCCAAGCCCTGGACACCACCGACCTGCAGGCACAGCGCGCCGCCGGGCAGCGCCTGGCCGCGATCGGCGCGCCGGCGCTGCCGGTGCTGGTCAGCGCGCTGCGGAGCGATCCGCCGGTCATCCGTCGCGCGGTCGCGTTTCTGCTCGGCCGCTTCCGGGGCCACGCCGCGGCGGCCGCAGCGCTGGAGCAGGCCGTCCAGTCCGACCCCGAGCCGAAGGTCCGCAAAAATGCCGCCGTTTCGCTCGGCAGCATTGGTGGCGCCGCCAGCATAGCTGCATTGACCGCCGCTGTGGAGCGCGAGGCGGTCGCGTGGGTCCGGCCATCGCTGATCCTGGCGCTCGGCGCGCTCGGCGGACCGACTGCCCGCGCCACCCTGGAGACCCTCAGCGCCGCCACGCCCGACGAGCAGGCCGCACTGCAAAAGGCGCTTGATCGCGTGTCCGACGAGCGCGGGACGGTGTGGTGGCGCGAGGAGCAGCCCTGGCCGTGGACGCTCCAGCTCGCCGTGCCCGAAGGGCTAGAAGATGTCGCCCTCGCCGAGGCGCAGGAGCGCGGGCTGCCCGGCATTCGCCTGACCGGCCGTGGCCAGCTCGTGTGCGCGGCCACGATTGCGCCGTGGGCCGTGCTCCCGGCGCTCCGCACAGTGAGCGCGGCGCTGCTCGTCGCCGGCACGGCGCCCGCGCTGCCCCAGGACATTGCCGCGGCCAGCGCCGCCATCAGCGCGCTCATCGGCGCGAGCGCTGCGGTGCAGCAATGGCGCACCTGGCTCACCACCGACCAGCCGGCGCTGCGCTATCGCTTTGCATTGGTCGGCCGCCAGCTTCAGCGCCCGGCGCTACGCCAGCTCCTCGATGCCGTCCGCGCCGTCGCCGCGCCGCTCGGCTGGCACGATAGCCCGTCGCACTATGATGTCGAGCTGATCGTTGAGGGCGGCGTCGAGGCCACGACGCTGCTGATCAGCCCAGCTTTCCAGGCCGACCAGCGCTTCAGCTACCGCCTGGCCGATGTCGGCGCCGCGCTCAACCCGGTCGTCGCCGCCGCGCTGGCCCGGCTTCTGCCGCCCGCCCCGCTGGCCCTCGACCCGACCTGCGGCAGCGGCACACTCCTAATCGAGTACGGCCTACGACATCCGGGCGCCGCGCTGCAGGGCCTGGACATCAGCGCAACTGCCGTGGTGGCCGCGCAGCAGAACAGCGCCGCCGCTGGCCTCGCCCCGCGCTGCACCCTGCGCCAAACCGACGCGCACGTGGTAGAGAACTGGCCGGTCGCCGGGGCGGTGCTGGCTAACCTGCCGTTTGGCCTGCGCACCGCCCGCCAGGACACCGACCTCGCCGCGCTCTACGCCGCGGTCTTCGCTAACCTGGTAAGCCGCCTCGCGCCCGCCGGGCAGGCGCTGCTCGTGACCAGCAATCGCCAGCTGCTGGTCGCCGCCTTCGCGCCCCATCGCCGCCAGCTGCGCCTCGCCCACGAGCGCCGCGTGCAGACGGGCGGCCTGCGGCTGTTCGTCTGGATTTTGGAGCGCACAGCAGCGCAGCGGCGACCATAATGGCCGCCGCTGCGTAAGTCGCGTTGTTTGAAGCTGATTAGCGCTTCGTGAACTGCTTGGCCCGGCGCGCGCCGCGCAGACCAGCTTTTTTCCGCTCGGTCATGCGCGGGTCACGGGTCAGAAACCCGGCCTTGCGCAGCGCTGCCCGCAGCGTCTCATCGGAGTCAACCAGCGCGCGCGCGATGCCGTGCCGGGCCGCCTGGGCTTGGCCGCTGTCGCCGCCGCCGCGGACCTTGATCAGCACGTTGAACGCGCTGGCCATGCCCGTCAGCTCCAGGGGGCTGTTCAGCATGGCGTGCAGAAAGCTGCGCCCGCCGAAGAACTCCTGCGCCGACTTGCCGTTGACCACCAACTCGCCGTTGCCAGGGAACAGCCGCACCCGCGCCACCGCAGTTTTGCGGCGGCCGGTGCCCTGATAGTAGCGTTTCACCTCTGCCATTGCTTACTCCGTTACTTGCTCAGGGCGTACAGCGTGGGCTGTTGCGCCGCATGGGGATGCCGACTGCCAGTAAACAGATGCAGCTTGCGCATCATCTGCCGGCCGAGCCGCGTCTTGGGCAGCATGCCCTTGACGGCAAAGCGCAGAATACGGTCGGGGTGCTTCTGCTTCATGACTTTATAGGTGGTGGTTTTGAGGCCACCGGGATAGCCCGTGTGTCGATAGTACACTTTCTGATCGGCCTTGCGGCCGGTCACCGTCAGCTTCTCAACATTCAGCACAATAACATGGTCGCCGCCATTCATGTGCGTCGCGAAGGTCGGCTTGTGCTTGCCGCGTAGCAGCGACGCGATCTGCGTCGCTACCCGGCCGAGCACGCGGCCATCAACGTCTACCACCAGCCAGTCATTTTTGACTTCGGCACCTTTCGGCGACCAGGTGTGATATGTCCGTGCATCAATTGTCATAGATTTCCTCGCCAGCTCTCGGCGGCTGCACATCGCTGCGCGCGGCCACTACTGCGTTGTTCGTTAAAATTTCCGTCGCCATGTCTGCGTAGCGCACAGCGACGAGGCTCAGCCCCTGCGGTGGTGCCGTGCGACCGGCGCGCCGCCGATCGGCACTGGCTAAAATCTCGGCAAACTCAGCGACGCTGCGCCGACCTAGCCCGACCTCAACCAGCGTACCCACCAGCGCCCGGACCATGTGCCGCAGAAAACCATTCGCCGCCATCTCAATGATGATCAGCGCGTAGCCATCCTGCTCCACCGACCAGCAGCGGGCCGCCGTGCAGCGCCGCACCGTCGAACCCTGGTCGACCACGCCAAACGCGGCAAAGTCGTGCTCGCCGTGCAAGTGCTGCGCCGCCGCGTCCATCGCGGCGACCTGCAACGGCCGTGCCAGGTGCCACGCGGTTGTGCGCAGCAGCGGCACGGGCCACGGCTCGGCCAGCAGGGTGTAGCGGTAGCGCCGCTCCAGCGCGCTGAAGCGCGCGTGGAAATCGTCGCTCGCCTCCCAGACCCGCCGCACCACAATGTCGGGCGGCAGCAGCGCGTTGAGCGCCCGCTGGACCGTGCCCAGCTTGTGGGTGGCGCCGGTCCGCACGTTGGCGACCTGCCCTGCGGCATGCACGCCCGCGTCGGTCCGGCCGGCGAAGGTCCAGCGCTGCTGCTCGCCGGTCAGCCGCAGCCACGCCCGCTCGACCTCGTCCTGCACCGTGCGGCCGCTGCGCTGTGACTGCGAGCCAACAAAGTTCGCCCCGTCATACGCCAGCTGCGCCGCAATATTTCGGCGCGGCGCGGCCACCGCTGGCTTCATCACTGTCACGTGACTAGACGAGCTCGATCACTGCCATTTCGGCGGCGTCGCCCTTGCGCGGCCCGATCTTGGTAATGCGCGTGTAGCCGCCCGGCCGGGTGGCATACTCGGGCGCCAGGTCGATCAGGCGGTGCGCCATGCTCTTGCGGCCGCCCAGGTGCATCAGCGAGCGCCGAAATGCCTCTGAGCGCAGGTGCCGCTGCGCCGCCTTGTCACCCTCCGCTGCCGCCTCGATCTGCGCCAGCGACGGCGTCTTGCGGGTCATCGTGATCAGCTTCTCGATCTCCGGCCGCAGCGCTTGGGCTTTGGCCAGTGTCGTCGTTATCTTGCGGTGCTCAATGATCGCCTGGAGCAACTGGCAGATGAGCCGGTCGCGATCCTTGGGGTGGCGACTGAGTTTTTTACCAGCGACAGCATGCCGCATTGTGAGGCCTCCTACTCGTCTTCAGCCGTCACGTTTTCCGCGACTGGCAACTCGTTGCTGACCGGCGGCAAGAAGCGATGCTCCACGAGCTTATCGCGAATCTCTTCGATTGACTTCGCGCCGAGATTGCGCACCGCCAGCAAATCTTTTTCGTCCATCTGCAGCAGCTGCCCGACCTTAGTAATGTCGGCGCGCTTCAGACAGTTATAGGTCCGGGTCGTCAGTTCTAGATCTTCGATCGGCGTGTCATACACGTCGGGCGCGATGCCGTCGTTGGGCAGCGCCGCCGGCGTGCTGCCCGCAAGCTCCAGCGGCTGGTCGGGGCGCGAGAAGCCCGCAATCGTCTGCGAGTACTGGCTCAGCACCTGCGCCGCGTGGCTCAGGGCGTCGCCGGGCTTGATCGTGCCGTCGGTCCAAATCTCCAGAATCAGCCGGTCGTAGTCGGTCATGCCGCCGATGCGGGTATTCTCGACCACGTAGTTGACCCGTGGGATTGGGGTGAAGATCGCGTCCACTGGAATCTCGCCGATCGGCACCGGGTCGCGGTTCTCGACCGGCAGGTAGCCGCGGTGGCGCTCCACGGTCAGCTCCAGCTCCAGCGTGGCGTCGTCACTGTCCAGCGTTGCAATATAGTGGCCGGGGTTAACAATCTCAATATTGCTCGGCGCTTCGATGTCGCTGGCGCGGGCTACACCGCCGCCCCGCTTGGTCAGATGCAGCTTAACGGGGCGCTCAGCATACGAGCGCAGGCGAATGCCTTTGACGTTCAACACGATCTCGGTGACATCTTCCCGTACCCCATGCACCGTGGCGAACTCATGATACACACTATCAATCTTGATGCGTGTGATCGCCGCCCCAGGAATGGAGGAAAGGAGCACCCGCCGCAGCGCGTTGCCCATCGTATGACCGTAGCCTGGCTCGAGCGGCTCGATCCGAAAGCGTGCATAGTTCTCAGCCGCACGCTCGACTTCAATTTTTGGCAGCGCAAGGTCGAGCATTAAGTTCTATCCTTTTGGTGGACGGCGCGAGCACCGTCCACCCCACAAACTACCGACTATACAACTCAACAACCAACTGCTCGTTTACGGCCAGATCAAGCTCGCCGCGCTCTGGCAGGCGCATGACCCGACCGCCCATCGCGGCGGCATCAAGCGACAGCCACTGCGGCACACTTTTCTTGCGCAGAATGCCGCTGGCGTCCAGATCTTTGAAGTACGTGCGGCTGCGGCTCTCGGGCCGGACGACCAGCTCATCGCCGGCCTTCACGATAAAGGCGGGGATGTCGGTCTTGCGGCCGTTGACCACGAAGTGACCGTGGCGAACCAGCTGACGAGCCTGCGGCCGGGAGTCGGCGAAGCCCAGCCGATACACCACGTTGTCGAGGCGGCGCTCCAACGTCTGGAGCAGGTTCGCGCCCGTGATGCCCTTCATCCGCGAGGCGGCAGCAAAATGCCGGCGAAACTGCTTCTCCAGCACGCCGTAGATGCGGCGCACTTTCTGCTTCTCGCGCAGCTGCACACCGTAGTCCGAGAGCTGGCGGCGGCGATAGCTTTGACCGTGCTGGCCGGGTGGGAAATTGCGGCGCTCGATCGCGCACTTCGGTGAGAAGCAGCGCTCGCCTTTCAACATGAGCTTAACACCTTCCCGGCGGCAGAGTTTGCAGACGGGACCTGTATACCGTGCCATGAGTATTCCTTATCATACAGGGCAGTTTACACATCCAAAGTGGATGCTTCGTCCTACACAAAGACCAACAATGTGATCGGGGCAAGCCAGGCTTGCCAGCGCTAGGCTTAGACCCGGCGGCGCTTCGGCGGGCGGCAGCCGTTGTGGGGGATCGGCGTGACATCGGTGATCGAGATCACGGTCAGGCCCGCTGACTGCAGCGAGCGCACCGCTGACTCACGACCCGAGCCAGGACCCTTCACAAAGACCTCAAGCTGGCGCATACCGTTGTCGAGCGCCTTGCGGGCCGCGGCCTCAGCCGTGACCTGCGCCGCATACGGCGTTGACTTGCGCGAGCCGCGGAAGCCGTGCGAGCCAGCGCTCAACCAGCACACCACGTTGCCCTGCGGGTCGGTGATCGTGATTAGGGTGTTGTTGAAGGTCGCCTGAATATAGGCTTGGCCGCGTGGCACATTCTTACGCTCACGCCGCCGACCGCGTTGCGGCTTTTTGGCCGCTCCCGATGTAGGTTGTTGCTTGGGCATGCTGTGTCTCTCCAGAAACACCCAGTTCACAGCGGACAAATCTCAGTGCGGCCCTGGCGCATGGCTGGGCGCTCCACTTGTCCCGAGTGAGCTGCGTGTTCGCTACTTCTTGGCGGTTTTCTTCTTGATGCCGATGCTCTGGCCGCGCTTGCCACGGCGGGTCCGGGCGTTGGTGCGGGTCCGCTGGCCGCGCACGGGCAGGCCCTTGCGGTGGCGCAGGCCGCGGTAGCAGCCGATGTCCATGAGGCGCTTGATGTTGAGCTGCACCTCGCGGCGCAGATCGCCCTCGACCGTAAACTCGCTGTCAATCAGCGCCCGAATCCGGCTGACCTGATCCTCGGTCAGCTGATGCACGCGCGTGCCGCCGGCGATATTCACCCGTGACAAAATCTGCTGGCTGCTGGTCAGACCAATGCCAAAGATGTAGGTCAGGGCGATCTCGATGGTCTTGTTCCGTGGGATGTCCACCCCTGCAATACGAGACATTGTTCCCCCGTCAAAAATACAACGTGCTGGCGATAATTCACCAGCGTGCCGCCTACCCCTGCCGCTGTTTGTGCTTCGGCTGCTTCGAGCAGATGATTCGCACAATCCCGCGGCGCTTGATCACTTTGCAGTATTCGCAGCGTTTTTTCACCGATGCACGTACTTGCATAGTCTGCCGTCCTTAGTGTTCCGCCCGTGAGCACTCACCGACGGCCCAACGTCAATGCCACAAACACACAAGGACCCACCATCCCTCTGTCGCCAGTCAGGGATGACGAGTCTGCGTAGTCGCAGCAAAAGCTACCTGTGCCGATAAATAATGCGGCCGCGTGTCAGATCATACGGCGAGAGCTCAACAACCACTCGGTCGCCACGGGTGATTCGGATGTAGTTCATCCGCATCTTGCCCGAGATATGCGCTAACACTTCCATACCATTATCGAGCGCAACTTTGAACATCGCATTCGGCAGCGGCTCGGTGATCGTGCCTTCTAACTCGATCGCGTCTTTGGTGGATTCTTGTCGTGGCGTTCTTGGCATATACGCTGTGTTCAACCTACCTTTTCATCTAGCCGCTGCGTCATGACTTGCGGTTCACCATCAGGTGTGATCGCAATTGTGTGTTCAAAATGCGCCGCTAGTTTACCATCAATTGTTTCAACTGTCCAACCATCGGCCAGCTCTTTGGTCTCATAGCTGCCCTCGGCAATCATTGGCTCGATCGCCATCGTCATGCCAGGGCGCAGCACAATACCAGTGCCGGGCTTGCCATAGTTTGGAATGAACGGGTCCTCGTGCATCCGCCGCCCGACGCCGTGGCTGCCATACTTACAAATCACGCCAAAGCCGTGGCTCTCGGCGTAGCTTTGCAGGGCATGCGCAATGTCGCCCAGCCGCTTGCCGGCCCGTGCCTGCGCCAGCGCGGCCCACAGACTGGCCTCGGTTACGTCAAGCAGCCGCTGCGCCTGCGCCGAAATCTTGCCGACTGGGTACGTCCAGCCCGAGTCGCCGATGAAGCCGTCCAACTCGGCGCCGATGTCGACGCTAACGATGTCGCCCTCGCGTAGGACCTGCGGGCCAGGAATGCCATGCACGATCACCTGGTTCACCGAGGCGCAGATCGTCCCTGGGAACGGTGGCGCGCCATGCACTTTGTAGTGCAAAAACGGCGATTTGGCCTTGTGCTTGCGCAGATTCTCGGCCACAATCCGGTCAAGCTCGGCGGTCGTAACACCTGGCTTGATCGCCGCCTTCACCAGCGCGTGACACTCGGCCACCAGCTGGCCGGCGCGCTGCATCTTGGCCAGCTCGGCGCTATTTTTTAGGTGAATCGCCATCTAGTTCCCTAGCTCTTTCGTGAGGCGGTCAGTTACAAACTCAATGTAGGTGTTGCCGTCGATCTCGTGCAGCAGGCCCAGCTCACGATAGTGGTCGATCAGCGGCATCGTCTGCTGAAAATAGACCTCCAGCCGGTGGTAGGCCGTGCTCATGTTATCGTCGGAGCGCTCATAGAGCTCGCCGTCACAGTCGTCACACACCCGCTCAATTTTTGAGGGGAAATAATATAAATTATACGCCTTTTGGCAAACCCGGCAGGTCTGGCGACCGGCAATCCGCTTGAGCAGCACGTCGCGCGGCGCGTTCAGGAAAATCACGGCATCAATGGTCTGCCCATGATCAGCCAGTGATAGCGACAGCGCCTGCGCCTGCTCTTTGGTGCGCGGAAAGCCGTCAAAAATCACGCCTTGCTCACAGTCAGGCTGATTAATGCGCTCAATGATCATCCCGATGACAACGTCGTCTGGCACCAGCTCACCGCGATCAACATACTCACGGGCTTTGAGTCCCAGGGGAGTCTCGTCGCGCATTGCCTTGCGAAATAAATCGCCGCTCGCCACATGCCGCAGACCCAGCTTGCGCTCCAAAAACTTCGCCTGGGTGCCCTTGCCCGCCCCCGGTGGCCCCACCAGAATAACGTTCATCTCTAGACTCTCCTTTTCGGCACTGAAGACGACGGGTAGCCTCATTGCTACCCGTCGTCAGGACAGCTCTATGTACCGCTAGCATAGCATCAATTTCCACCACTCGATGCAGACTAGCGGGTGATATAGCCCTCATAGTTGCGCATCAGCAGCTGTGACTCGAGCTGGCGCATCGTATCCACGGCCACGCCAACCACGATCAGCAGCGCCGTCGCGCTGAGGCCGATGTTTGCAATGCCGGTGAGGCCAGCGGTCAGGTACGGCAGCACCGCGATCACGCCCAGAAACAGCGCGCCCGCCAGCGTGATGCGGTTGAGCACCTTGCCCAGGTAAACCTCGGTGGCTTTGCCCGGCCGGATGCCAGGAATAAACCCGCCGTTAGTTTTGAGCGACTCCGGCAGGTTCTGCTGCGCGAACAGCACCACCGTGTAGAAGTAGGTAAAGCCCACCACCATCAGGAACAGCATCAGCGAGTAGATGACGTTGCCATTGGCCTGCTGCGGGCTGAAGGTATTATAGAGACCGCAGGCGATGCGATTGCCAATGCCGCCGGTCTCAGCTGGGTTACAGAAGTACGAGGCCACCACGCCTGGGAAGAGCAAGATTGACTGGGCAAAAATCAGTGGGATCATGCCCGCCATGTTGACCTTCAGGGGGATGTGGGTATTTTGGCCGCCGTACACTTTGTTGCCCTTGACCCGGCGCATATACTGCACTGGGATGCGTCGCACGCCCTCTTGGACGACCACGATCGCAAACAGCGTCAGCACCATGATCGCCAGGAAGATCAGGAGGCCGATCACGCTGATCGAGGCCGTGCCAGCCTGGAAAAACTGGCCAATCGTCGCAAACAGCCGCGCAACAATGCCGCCAAAGATGATCATCGAGATGCCGTTGCCAATGCCGCGCTCATCAATTAGCTCGCCCATCCAGATCAGCAGCATGGTGCCAGCGGTCATCGAGAGCAAAATTGTCAGGGTCGGCAGAAAATATGCGGATGAGAACAGCGAGAACTCGAAGCCGGTCTCAAACAAACCCGCGCTGCCACTCGTGGTTGCGCGGCTGATCGATAGCGTCTGGCCGTAAGCCTGGAGCAGCGCCAGCGGCACCGTCAGGTAATACTGAAGCCGGTTTATTTTATTCCGGCCGGCCTCGCCTTCCTTTGACCACTCTTCAAGCGCTGGGATCAGCGGCTGCAGCAGCTGCACAATGATCGAGGCGGTGATGTACGGGTATACGCCCATCGCCGCGATCGAGAAGTTCTGGAGCGCCCCACCTGAGAACAGGTTGAGGATGCCCAGCAGCTGGTTGTTTTGCAGCACACCAGCGATGCCCTCAGCGTTGGTGTAGGGGACTGGGATATGGGCGATGAGCCGATATACAAACAGTAGCCCCACCGTAAACATGATTTTGGCCCGTACCTCAGAAATTTTGAGGGCGGTGCTAACAGCCTGTAGCATGAATCTACCCCGATCGGCAGCTAAAAAGAAATGGATGACCAATGAGACCGAGCATATGGTGTCTCATCAACACCACATCCCCGGCTCATTGATCATCCTCAACGCTGACTAGCGATTGCGCGGGCGGCGAATAACCACCCACGGCAACTCAGTGATCACACCGCCGGCCGCCTCGATTTTCTGGCGGGCGCTGGCTGATACCTTATGCGCGGTGACGTTGAGCGGGCGGTTAATCTCGCCATCGCCCAAAATCTTGACGGGCTTCTTCAAGTTCTTGATCAAGCCGGCGGCCAGCAGTACCTCGGGGGTCAGATCCTCGATTGACGACTGGGCAATGTCACCCAAGTTGAAAATCTCATAGGTGACCGAGTAGCGGTTGAAAAAACCCACGCCGCGCTTGAATGGCATACGGCGGGTAATTTCGTTCTGGCCACCTTCAAAGGCGCGGTGCGGGCCGGAGCCAGCGCGCTGCTTTTGACCGCCGGAGCCACGGCCGGCGGTCTTGCCTTTGCCAGAGCCATGCCCGCGGCCAACCCGCTTGCTGTGCTTGTGCGCGCCCACGGAGGGCATCAGATCATGGAGTTTCATACACCTTGCTCCCCGCCGCCGCTGGTGTGCTCGTCGCACCCTCGGCGATCTCTTCGACACCGACCAGGTGCCGCACTTTGAAGCACATCCCGCGCACAGCATCATTGTCGGGCAGGATAACGCTCTGGCGGATTTTCCGCAGCCCGAGTGAAGCGACCGTGCGCTTCTGATCGTGGCTATAGCCAATCGACGATTTGAGATAGGTTACCTTAAGCTGTGCCATTGTCGCTCGTTTCCTTCGCCACCACGGGCTTGCGGCGACTCATCCGTCGGCGCAGAGCCTGTGGTGTCATATCGCGGCGACGGGCTTCCTGCTCAACCGAGCGCAGCTGCTGAAGCGCCTCAAACGTCGCCTTGACCACATTGACTTTATTGTTCGAGCCGATTGCTTTCGTCAGCACGTCGCGCACGCCCGCAGCCTCCAGAACGGCGCGCACGCCGCCGCCGGCGATCACGCCGGTGCCGGGCGCAGCCGGGATCAGGAGCACGGTTGTTGTCTTGAACGAGTGGCGAATCTGGTGTGGGATCGTGTGCTCATGGAGCGTCACGGTCACAATGTTCTTCTTCGCTGCCTCAACGCCCTTGCGGATCGCCTCGGGAACCTCGGAGGCCTTGCCCATGCCGACGCCGACATGCCCGCGGCCATCGCCGACGACCACCAGCGTGCTGAGATTGAAGCGCCGGCCGCCTTTGACCACCTTGCTGACCCGGTTGATCTGAACGACCCGCTCTTCCAGCTCAAACTCTTCAGGGTTGAGTTGCGGTTGCATTACGTTTGCCATGAAAACCCCTTGTAATCAGCACTCACGCGGCCGGCTGGGCTGCCCCAGGTGTGGCCACGTGATGGCCGGTCAGAACTGTAGGCCAGCCTCGCGGGCGGCGTCGGCGAGCGCCTGGATGCGGCCGTGGTAGCGAAAGCCGCCGCGGTCAAACACAACAGTGGTGATGCCTTTGGCCAGCGCGCGCTCTGCGATCAGCTTGCCGACCAGCTTGGCCTCTTCAATTTTGGTGGCCTCACTCATATTCGGCTTGATCGTGCCATCAACTGTTGAGGCAGCCACGAGCGTGTGGCCAATGCCATCATCAATGATCTGAGCGTAGATGTGCATGTTGCTGCGAAACACATTGAGACGTGGCCGCCCCGATGTGCCGCTCAGCTTGCCACGGATACTACGCTGCCGACGAGCGCGACCCTCACGAGCGGTTGGTTTTGCCATAGTAGGTTACACCTTAGAAGGCAGAGAGTATATCCACTGCCAGTTGAGAGCGGGCGCCGCGGCGCTGCGCCAGTGGCACAGCCCGCGGGCGCCGCCAGTTTATTTTTTGCCAGTCTTGCCGGCTTTGCCAGCTTTGCGCCGAATCCGCTCGTCGGAGTACTTGATACCTTTGCCCTTGTATGGCTCCGGCGGACGCAGGCCGCGGATGTTGGCCGCAACCTCGCCGACCAGCTGTTTATCGGCGCCGCTAATGATTACCTGGGTCTGGGTCGGCGTCGTAAATTCAATGCCATCGGGTGCCTTGACCACGACCGGATGCGAAAAGCCCAGCGACAAGTTCAGGTCGCGGCCGGCCTTTTGGGCACGGTAGCCGACGCCATTGATGTCGAGCACTTTCTGAAAGCCCGTGCTCACCCCGGTGACCATGTTGGCCAGTAGCGAGCGCGTCAAGCCGTGCAGCGCGCGGTGCTCTTTCTGGTCGGTCGGGCGCTCAACCGTCAGGGTGCTATCTTCCTGCTTGATGTGCATCGCCGCCGGCAGCGCCTGGGTCAACGTCGCCTTCGGGCCTTTGACGGTCACCAGGTTGTTCTCGCCAACCGTGACCACCACGCCGCTCGGCACCGGAATAATTTTTCGTCCAATTCGCGACATGCGTAGTTTCTCCTGGCGTGATTAGCGCGGGCGCTTTTTCCGCCTGCTGATGTCGAGCCGAGCGGCCACGCCGCTCAGATCAGAGCGTTACCAAACGTAGCAAATAACTTCGCCGCCAATGTTCTGCTGATAGGCCTCGTAGCCACTCATCACGCCCTTGGGGGTCGAGATGATCGACAGGCCCATGCCGCCGCGGACGCGCGGAATGTCCTGGTGCTTGGAGTAAATCCGCAGGCCGGGCCGGCTCACGCGCTTCAGGCCGGTGATCACTGGCTGGCGGTCGGGCGTATATTTTAGGTCAACGACAATGTTCTCAAAGGTTTTCTCGCCAACCTGAACATTGTAGTCTCGAATAAAACCTTCTTGCTTCAGGATGTCGGCGATTGCCACCTTCAGCTTTGACTTGGGGATAACCACGCTGGTGTGCCGCTGCATACAGGCATTGCGAATGCGCGTCAGCATATCAGCGATAGGATCATTCATGCTCACGGTCAAGTTCTCCAGAAATTAAGTCTGCTGGGCGCTGAGCCCAGCGGGACAGGCTTAGAAGCTCGACTTGGTCACACCCGGCAGCAAGCCTTGCAGCGCGCGCTCGCGGAAGCAGATGCGGCACATCCCAAAACGCCGCATAAAGGCCCGCGGACGACCACAGAGCAGGCAGCGATTGCGATGCCGTGTGCTGAACTTCGGAGTTTGTTGTGACTTGACCACCAATGCTTTGCGAGCCAAGGTACTACCTCCTCATATGGGGTGGCTTAACGAGCAGCGCTCGTTGCTCACCCCGAACGGTGTTAGTCGCGGAACGGCATGCCGAACTGCTTCAGCAGCGCATACCCTTCAGCATCGGTGCGGGCCGAGGTCACAATTGAGATTTCCAAGCCCCGCAGCTTGTCCACCTTGTCATAGTCAATTTCTGGGAACACGATCTGTTCGCGCAGGCCGATGCTGTAGTTCCCGCGGCCATCAAACGAGCGGCGGCCGACCCCGCGGAAGTCGCGGATACGTGGCAGCGCAATGTTGATCAGGCGGTCCAGAAACTCATACATTCGGTCGCCGCGCAGCGTGACCATCGCGCCAATCGGTACGCCCGCCCGCAGCTTGAAGTTTGCGACCGATTTTTTGGCCCGCGTCACCACCGGCTTCTGGCCGGCGATTGATGTCAGGTCCTTAACCGCAGCATCTACGGCTTTGGCATTTTGCAGTGCTTCGCCCAGGCCAATGTTGAGCACAATTTTCTTGACCTGTGGCACTTCAGACGAGTTCGAGTAGTTGAACTCTTTCGTCAGTGCCGGCACGAATTCCTGCTTGAATTGTTCTTTCAAACGAGCAGTCATACTTCCTCAATAGTGAATCATCCACAATGTCTAGCCCCTGCTACATTATGTGAATGACATTCCTCTAGCGCCCTACCCACCTAGACCTATTTGCCAGCTGGGACCACATTCGGGATATTCGCGTCGCAGGCTTTGCAGAAGCGGACCTTGCGGCGGCTGAGTTTCCCATCACCTTCCAAAAAGCGATGGCCCGTGCGCGCGGCCTTGCCACACGACGGACAGATCAGCATCACATTCGAGACATGCAGCGGCGCCTCGACCTCGACGATGCCAGCGCGCTGACGGCCCCGTGCCTTCAGGTGCTTCTTGACCATATTGATGTTTTCGACGACGACCCGATCAGCGCTGGGCAGAGCGCGGGTGATTTTGCCCCGCAGACCCCGGTTGCGCCCGGCAATGACCAAGACCTCATCACCAGTTTTAACGTGCATACGTTCCTCTCGCAGACACTACGCCAGTTGTGACAAGTTGCACAATTCCGTAGTGTACCAAATCTCAGCCAGTCCGCGATCGCCTATAGGGTCTCGGGCGCCAGCGATACAATTTTCATAAAGGCTTTATCGCGCAGCTCGCGGGCGACTGGCCCAAAGATGCGCGTCCCGCGTGGGTTGCCGTCGGCCTTGATCAGCACCGCGGCGTTGTCATCGAAGCGAATATGTGAGCCGTCGGCACGCCCGAACTCTTTCGAAGTCCGCACAATCACCGCCCGCACAACCTCGCCTTTTTTGGCGTTGCCGCCGGGGTTGGCATCTTTGACCGAGGCAATGATGATATCGCCCACGCTGCCCCAGCGAATCCGCGAGCCGCCAAGCACCCGGATGCACATAATCTCTTTGGCGCCGGTGTTGTCGGCGACCTTCAGGCGCGTCTGTGTCTGAATCATTTACTCACCTCGGTATCGATCTGATCCTTGGCGACCGGCGGCAGCTTGGTGCTGATCACCTCAACCACCCGCCAGCGCTTGGTTTTGCTCAGCGGCCGGGTCTCTTCGATCCGCACCATGTCGCCAATGTGCAGGGCGTTGTTCTCGTCGTGCGCATAGAACTTGTTGGTCCGCCGCACCGTCTTGCGATAGATCGGGTGGGGCCGCAGGTAGTCAACGGCCACGACCACGGTCTTGTTCATCTTGTCGGACACAACGCGCCCAACTTTCTGCTTGTGGATCAGCGTTTTTTCGGTTGCTGGTTTATTAGTCATGGTTAGCTCCCCTGCTGGGCCAGCTGCCGCTCGCGCAGGATGGTTTTGATTTGGGCAACCTCACGCTTCAGGTGGCTAAAGCGCGACGGATTGGTCAGGCGCCCCATGGTATTCTGAAAGCGCAGATTGAAAAACTCTTGGTCAATCTCGCGGAGCCGCTCGGTGAGCCGCCCGCTATCAATGTTGCGCAGTTCACTCGCTTTTGTGTATGCCATAGCTTCCTCGTCAGGGCGGCAGCGCTTAGGCTGTTTCGCTTACTTCTTCGTGAACCACTTCGCCAGCGGTGTCCTTGTAGACTAGCTTGCAGCGAATTGGCAGTTTCTGTGCGCCACGGCGCAGCGCCTCGGCCGCAACCTCAGGAGCAACGCCGCCAAGCTCGAACATGATGCGGCCCGGCTTCACAATGGCGACATAGTACTCGACGGAGCCTTTGCCCGAACCCATGCGGGTCTCGGCGGGCTTGGTCGTGACCGGCTTATCAGGAAAAATCCGGATCCACACCTTGCCACCGCGCTTCACGTAGTTGGTGATCGCGCGGCGGGCGGCCTCGATCTGGCGGCTGTTGACCCATGACGAGTCCAGCGCCATCAGGCCGACATCACCGAAGGCCACCGTGTTGCCACGGTTTGCAATGCGCGTGCGCTTGCCGACGCCCCGGTGCATTTTGCGGTGTTTCATCCGCTTTGGCATTAACATTGTATTGCTCTTTCCTTCAGTGCGCCGTTGGCGGCGGGTCGGCCGCCAAACGGCTCGCTGCTAGCGGCGTGGCCCGCCCGATTGACGATTCCCACCAGTTGCACCGCCGCCACCCTGGCGCGGCCCGCCCTGTCCAGCCGACCGTGGCAGCCGCTCGCGGCGCTCCGGCTCGGGCAGCGCCTGGCGCGCCTGCTGAATGCCCTCGCGACCTTCGATCGCGCCGGCCTTCTCGGGGAAGATCTCGCCCTTGTAGATCCAGACCTTGACGCCGATGCGGCCGTAGGTCGTGTGGGCGTGGAATACGGCGTAGTCGATGTCGGCCCGCAGCGTGTGGCGTGGCACACGGCCCGAGCGCTCGGACACGTTGCGCGCCATCTCGGCGCCGCCGAGACGACCGCCGCACTTGATCATGACGCCCTGGGCACCCAGGCGCATCGCGCGCTGCGAGGCCTGCTTCATGGCGCGCTTGAACGAGACGCGCTTGGTGATCTGCTCGCCGATGCTTTCGGCGACCAGCTGGGCGTCTAGCTCGGGCTGATGAATCTCGCTGATGTTCAGCTTGATCTTCTTGCCGGTCTTTTTCTCGAGCTTGCCCTTGAGAACATCAACGTTCGCGCCACGCTTGCCGATGACTACGCCCGGCTTGGCGGTGTGGATCGTCACCTCAACCTTGTTGGCCGAGCGCTCGATCTCGATGCGGGCGACTGCAGCGCCCTCCAGATCCTTCATCACCATCGCGCGGATGGCGATATCCTCATGTATCTGCTGGGTGTAGTTTTTCTCGGCGTACCACTTGGACTGCCAATCTTTGATGTAGCCCAAGCGAAAACCAATCGGATGTACCTTGCGACCCATGAATGCTCCTTGCTGGCCGGCTTAGCGCCCGGCCGGTTGTAGCTTAGTACGCTTCACCGTCATCCAAGACCACCGTGATATGGCTGCTGCGCTTGCGGATGATATTCGCCCGCCCGCGCGCGCGCGGCCACGAGCGCTTCATGACCGAACCCTGATCGGCAAAAATAGTCTTCACCGTCAGGTCCTCACGGGTCATCTTGAAGTTGTTCTCCGCATTCGCGGCCGCTGAGTCGATCAGCTTGGCCACTGGCAGCGCCGCCTTATTTGGCAGGTTGCGCAAAATCGCGACGGCCTGATCAACTGGTTTGCCCCGCACCAAGTCAATAACCAAGCGCACTTTTTGGGGCGACATCCGATAGTTGCGCAGAATAGCTTTGGCTTCCATGTTCGCTCCTACTTCATCTTGCCGCGTTTATCGGCTTTTTTACCGCCGTGGCCGCGGAACAGACGAGTTGGCGCGAACTCGCCCAGCTTATGACCGACCATGTTCTCCGAGATGAACACCGGCACATGGCGGCGCCCGTCGTGAACGGCGATCGTGTGGCTGACCATTTGCGGGAAGATCGTCGAGTTGCGGGACCAGGTTTTGAGCACCCGTTTGTCGTTGCTTTTGTTCATGCCCTCGATGCGGCCCAACAGCCGCAGGTCGACATACGGTCCTTTTTTGGATGAGCGTGACATTCTGTAACCCTTCCTTTTGGTGTGGCAGAAGGAGTAGAGCAAGCATGAGCCTGCGTCTCCCGGCGGCCTGCGCCGCGCCCACAGCATGACAGTGGGCGCGCCTGACTATCTCGCAGCCAGGCGCGCCGCCCAACTAGGCCCGGCCTGAGTTCTTGGGCCGGCCGCGCACGATAAACTGGTTGGTCCGCTTGTTGTTGCGGGTCTTGACGCCGAACGCCGGCTTGCGCCAGATCGTCTTGGGCGGCATACCGCGCGGCGCGTGACCCTCGCCACCGCCGTGCGGGTGGTCAACCGGGTTCATCGCCGAGCCGCGCACATGCGGCCGAATACCGCGCCAGCGGTTACGGCCAGCCTTGCCGATCACAATGTTCTGATGATCGATGTTGCCGACCTGGCCAATCGTCGCGCTGCACTCAATGTGGATGCGGCGCATCTCGCCCGAAGGCAGGCGCACGGTGGCGTAGCTGCCCTCGCGGGCCATGAGCTGCCGCACTGGTGCCAGCCGAGCGGACAATCTGACCGCCGCGGCCAAGCTGCATCTCGATATTGTGAATCTGCGTGCCGAGCGGGATGCTGCGGAGCTTCATCGTGTGGCCGACGCGCACCTCGGCGTTCTCGCCCGAGATAATGCTATCGCCGACGCCCAGGCCCACAGGGGCCAGGATGTAGCGGCGCTCGCTGTCGGTGTACTCTACCAGCGCAATACGCGCCGAGCGGTTCGGATCGTACTCGATGCCGATGACCGTTCCTACGACATTGTGCTTGTTGCGCTTGAAGTCGATCACACGGTAGTGATGGTAAGCGCCGCCGCCGCGATGCCGCGAGGTGATCTTGCCCGTGAAGTTTCGGCCGCCGGTGCGCTTCTTGGGACGCAGCAGTGACTTCTCAGGCTCAAACTTGGTTATCTCCTCGAAGGTCGACACGGTCATGCCGCGGCGGCCGGGCGAGGTTGGTTTATAGCGTTTGATTGCCATGCTAGTTTCCTGAACAGACCAGAATCTCGCGATTCACAGCCCTAGATTTACGCGCCCTCGAACATCTCAATCGGCTTCGACTCGGCGGTCAGGCGGACGTAGGCTTTCTTGCGCGTCCGGCCCACGCTCTCGATGATGCCCTTGCGCGTGCGACGACGTTTCAGCTTGCCCTTGACATTGACCGTCGTGACCTTCGAGACCTGCACGTCGAACAGCTCCTGAATCGCCGCGCGAATTTGAATTTTGTTGGCCTCGGTGACGACCTCGAACACATAGGTGTTGTGCTCTTGCAGCATGGTGGCTTTCTCCGTCAGCCAGGGCCGCAAGATAATCTGATGGGCGTTCATAGTTACGCTTCCTCCGTGCCGGTGGCTGCGGCAGAAGCCGGCTCGACCGCCAACCAGTGCTCGATATGGGCCAGCGCCGCCTGCGGAACGACCACATGATCATAGGTCAGTAGGTCAATCACGTTCAGGTAGCTCGCCAGCAAGGTTTTCACGTTCGGCAGGTTCTGGGCTGAGCGGCTCAGGACCTCGTTTTTCTCAGGCAGCAGGATCAGGGTTTTGCCAGCTGTCAGCTGGAGGTTGCTCAGGATGCCTAGCATGTCTTTGGTGCGGGGCGCGTCCAGGCTCAGGCTCTCAACAAAGTGTAGCTGACCATCGGACTGCTTGGCCGAGAGGGCCGAGCGCACCGCGAGGCGCCGCATTTTCTTGGGCATGTGCTGGGTGTACTTGCGCGGGTGCGGGCCGAAGACCACGCCGCCGCCCGAGTGATGGGGCGCACGGATGCCGCCCTGGCGGGCGCGGCCGGTGCCTTTCTGGCGATAGATTTTACGAGTTGAGCCTCGGACCTGCCCGCGGGTGCGGGTGTTCGACGTACCCTGGCGCGCGTTGGCACGCTGAAGCTCCATCATCTGGTGCATCACAGGCATGTTGGGCTTGATGCCAAACACTGACTCATTCAGCTCAACGGTTCCGATCTGGGCGCCCGCTTGGTTAAACAGTGTTGCTTGCATGTGTTCCTCTTCGTTTACAGGGTCGGCTTCACTGTGCGGCGGACGTACACCAGACCATTTTTGGCCCCTGGAACCGAACCCTTAATCAGCAGCAGATGCCGCTCAAGGTCCACCCGGACCACGCGCAGCCGCTGCACCGTCTTGCGCTCGCCGCCCATGCGGCCAGCCATACGCATGCCTTTCCAGACCTTGCCGGGGCTGGTGCCGGCGCCGATCGAGCCGGGCGCGCGGTGGCGGTCGCTCTGGCCGTGGGTGCGTGGGCCGCCGCGGAAATTGTGCCGCCGCACGACGCCCTGAAAGCCTTTGCCCTTCGACTTGCCGGTGATGTCCACCAGGTCGTTGGCGCTAAACAGGTCAACGTCTACGACCTCGCCGGGGGTATGATCGGCCACGTTGTCGGCTGAAATCTCGCGCAGGAACTTCACAAATGTGCCGCCCAGCGCTTTCTGCTGGCCCTGCACCGGCTTGGTCAGCTTGCGCTGCTCAACCGCGCCAAAGCCGAGCTGCACCGCATCGTAGCCGTCGCGCTCTTTGTTGCGGACCTGGGTGACCATGTTCGGCCCAGCCTCAACGACCGTCACCGGCACAGCTTCGCCGCGCTCCGTGAAAATCGTGGTCATGCCAAGCTTACGACCGAGTAATCCATGAATAGCCATATTGCACCTCGATAGCGTGCGGACTTAGTGTTGGCGCCGCAGCGGCTATATTTTTAAGCGTTTCGTGTTAACCAACCAGCTACAATCGTCATCTCAAACATTTTCGGCGCCCAGAAGGGTTTGGTTTGGGGCTACTGCTGGCTGACGAGGCCCGCTGGCAACAATCGCTAGAGCTTGATCTCGATGTCGACGCCGGCCGGCAGGTTGAGCTTCATCAGGGCGTTGATCGTCTGCTGGCTGGGGTCCAGCACATCGATCAAGCGCTTGTGCGTCCGAATCTCGAACTGCTCCTGCGAGTCTTTGTCAATGAAGGCTGAGCGGATGACGCTGTACTTTTCGATCTTGGTCGGCAGCGGCACTGGGCCAGCGACCTGCGCCCCCGTCCGCTCGGCAGCCTCAACGATTTGCTTGGCCGATTGATCCAAGATTTTGTGATCAAAGGCCTTGAGGCGGATGCGAACTTTTTGCTTCGCCATGTAAATACCTCAGTAAATATGTAGCAGACAACAGCAAGCGTGAAGCGGGTTTAGCGCTTCACGCTTGCTCTGGGGTTCGTTATTTTTCGATCTTGGTGACGACGCCGGCGCCGACGGTACGGCCGCCCTCGCGGATGGCGAAGCGCAGGCCTTCCTCGACCGCCACCGGCATAATCAGCTCAACGCCCATCTGCACGTTGTCGCCCGGCATTACCATCTCCATGCCCTCGGGCAGCGAGATATTGCCGGTCACGTCGGTCGTGCGGATGTAGAACTGCGGCCGATAGCCGGGGAAGAACGGCGTGTGCCGCCCGCCTTCCTCTTTTTTCAGCACGTAGACCTCAGCCTTGAACGTCGTGTGCGGCTTGATCGAGCCGGGCTTGGCCAGCACCTGGCCGCGCTGCACGTCCTCGCGCTCGACGCCGCGGATCAGGCAGCCCACGTTGTCGCCGGCTTGGCCCTCATCCAGCAGCTTCTTGAACATCTCGATGCCGGTGACCACCGTTGCGGTGGCTTTCTCGGCCATCCCGACGATCTCGACCGTCTCGCCGACCTTGACACGACCGCGCTCGATCCGGCCGGTCACGACGGTGCCACGGCCCTTGATCCCGAACACGTCCTCGACCGGCATCAGGAAGGCCTTGTCCACGTCGCGCTGCGGCGTCGGGATGTAGCTGTCCACGGCGTCCATCAGCTCCAGGATCGGCTGGTATTCAGCGCTGGTAATATCCTTCGAGGTTGACTCCAGGGCCTTGAGGCCCGAGCCGCGCACGATCGGAATCTCGTCGCCGGGGAAGCCGTACTTCGAGAGCAGCTCGCGCAGCTCCAGCTCAACCAACTCCAGCAGCTCCTCATCGTCGAGCATGTCGACTTTGTTGAGGAACACAACCATCGAGGGCACCTCGACCTGCTTGGCGAGCAGGATGTGCTCGCGGGTCTGGGGCATGGGGCCATCAGGGGCCGAGACGACCAGGATCGCGCCGTCCATCTGGGCCGCGCCGGTGATCATGTTCTTGATGTAGTCGGCATGGCCGGGGCAGTCGACATGGGCGTAGTGGCGAGCGGCGGTCTCGTACTCGACGTGCCGAATGGCAATCGTGATGCCGCGGGCGCGCTCCTCGGGGGCGTTGTCGATGTCGGCGTAGTCCAGGAACTGCGCCTGGCCTTTGAGCGCCAGCGTCTTGGTGATCGCCGCCGTCAGCGTGGTCTTCCCGTGGTCCACGTGGCCAATCGTTCCGACGTTCAGATGGGGTTTGTTTCGCTCAAACTTCTGGCGTGCCATAAGGTGGCGCTGCCTCCTCAAAACTACTAGGGCTTAGAGACAATAGATGAGGGAACCAGGTGTTAGCGACCAGAATGCCGGCCCTTTAACCCCTCGTTCCCAGTGTCCCGTCAGACACAAAATGGCGTACAGCACGTCGCACGTACCGCACGAGGTCGGATTATACCATAGATTAACCGCGGTTTTTCAGCGCGGCGCACGGTTTTGCAGGGCTAGACGTGGCATATCAATAACCGCGGACACAGCCGCGCAGCTGCAATGCGCCGATCACGGCGGATTGCCTGACAAGCGACGTTGCGCAAGCTGCGAGCGGTAGTGTACAATCGCACGGCACCGAATCGTTGCACAGATCGTGCTACAAGCGCCAGCATAACATGAAGCAACCACGCGCGAGCCAGGACTCCAGCCCCGAGACAGCGCTGCTCACCGAGCTATTGACCGCGCCGGCGAGCACGGGGTCGCCACGACTCCAGCCCATCACACTCAAGTCATTGCCGGCCCAGCGTCAGCGCACGCTGCGCGGGTATGTGTTCCGCAACTGGTTTGATCGCAGCCTGACCGTGGCCGAGCGTGGCCTGGGCGTGGCAGTGCTCGGATTCTTTATGTGGTGGTTTGTGACGGGCTATGGCTATGACCTGTGGCAGCGATGGCAGCGTCGCAGCACCCCAGCGGCCGTCGCAGGCGTAGTCGCGCGGGCAGCGCCGCAGCCACGCCCAGGGCCACCCGCGCCCACCGTGCTGATCCAACCGTACCCCGAGCTGGGGCTGGCCCTACCAAGCGTCGGCGAGAGCTGGCAGCGGCCGGTCGTCGTCGCCGACTATCTGCAGCCGGCCCGGCCGTTCGTGCCGCCGCTGCCGCCGACCGCGACGCCGCTGCCGACCGCGGTGCCGCTCCAGCCCACGGCCACCCCGCTGCTCGATCAGCGCCCGACACGCCTCGTCATCCCAGATGTCGGCCTGGACTCGCCGGTGGTCGAGGATTTCTTGAGAATGGCGTGTGGCCGGTCGCCGACTACGCCGCCGGGTATTTGCATGGCACCGGCGTGGCCGGCCAGAGCAACATGGTCCTCGCTGGCCACAAGGGGATTCGTGGCGCGGTGTTTAGCGAGCTTGAGCGGCTGCAAATTGGCCAAGACATTTGGGTTGACACCACGTATAATCGGTTTCATTATCGCGTGAGCGTTTAAGTAGCGTGTGGCCCAATCAGGTTGAGATTTTATACCCGACTGATGTCCCAACGATTACGATGCTAACCTGCACAAATTGGGATACACAGCGCTTCGTTGTGCAGGCGACGCTGGTCGAACTCTAGCGCCGTTGTCGCAGTAAAATTACGTTTGGAGGCTCCATGAAGCATACGCCACCGCCGTTGCCACAGCGCCCAAAGCAGCGCACCAAATGGACAATTTGGGAACTCGCAGGATTGGGCGTTGGCCTGCTGCTGATTATTCCGTGGCTCTCCGTGCAGGTGTATGCGCTCGTGCAGCCGCGGCTGGTGCCAGCGCAGGGGACGAGCGCCGCGCCCGCCGCCTACCCAACCAACACGGCGACACCCGGCGGCCCCACGGCCACGACTGGCCCCACCAACACCACCAATCCCTACCCCGCGACCGCCACCCGGACGAATACAACTGGCCCGACCAACACGACTGGCCCGACCAATACGACTGGCCCCACCAACACGACTGGCCCGACCAACACGACGATTGTTGTGCCAACCGCCACCCAGCCGATCCGCTTCACCGATGGCCCCACGCCAACTTTTGATCCGAGCCTGCCAACCGCCACCAATACGGCCGTGCCGACGACGGCGGTGCCGGTGCCAACGACCGCGGTGCCGATTGCGTCGGCAACCAATACGGCTGGCCCGCCGAGTCCCACGTTTACCGCGGTGCCAAACGGCCTCCAGCTCACCAAGCAGGCCCTGCGGACCACTGGCCAGCAGCTGAGCCAGATTGGAGCCGGCGATCAGCTGGTGTATTTGCTGAGCCTGAGCAATACGAGCGGCGCGACCGTCCAGGCCACCATCACTGACAATATTCCGGCCAGCTTGCAGGTGCAGTCCGCGACGAGCGACAGCGGTAGCTGCACCGTGGCTGGCAATCTGGTGACCTGCGCCGTGACGGTGGCAGCGGGCGAGACCGCGCTGGTGCAGGTCACCGTGACCGTGCGGAGCGATACGCCGCTTGGAACGGTGATCACCAACCAGGCCTCGGCCACAGCGGGGACGACGACGGTCACCTCGAACTCTTCGACTGTCACTGTGGTCGAGGCCGCGCCGACCGCCACGGCGACGACCGTGGCAACGACCAGCGTGCCAGTAGCAACGACCAGCGTGCCAGCGACCACGGTCCCGACAATCCCGCCCGCATCAACAGCGACGGCTGTGCCGACGGCCTCGCCTGGATCAACGGCGACCACGGTCCCGACGAACCCGCCCGGCCCAACGGCGACAACTCGGATTAACCCGACGACCCCGCCCGGATCGACCAGTTTACCCGGCCCGACTAACCCGCCCGGTCAGCAGCCGAGCGCGACGCCGCCGGGCCTCCCGCTGACGCCGGTGCGCACGACCACACCAGCTGTGCCCAGCGCCACTGCCCAGCCAGCGGTGCCAACCAACACGGCCGCGCCTGACGCGCCATCGAGCACGCCGGGGCGCAGCGCGACGCCGGCCAAACCGACGAGCACGCGACCGGCGGCGACCGCCACCCGCACCGCCGCGCCCACGACCCGCGCCGGCCGCACCGCGACCGCCACCCGCCAGCCGAGCCGCACCCCGACACCCGTATCAGCGCGCCCGAGTCGCACCGCGGTGCCTACGACCGCGACTGGCCGCACCGCGACTGCCACCCGCCAGCCGAGCCGCACCCCGACACCCGTATCAGCGCGCCCGAGTCGCACCGCGGTGCCTACGACCGCCACCCGCCAGCCGAGCCGCACCCCGACGCCCATATCAGCGCGCCCAACGACGCCAGCGGCCCCGCGGCCACCCGTCGTGCCTACCAGCGTACCTGTGGCACCCACGGATACCCTAGCTCCTACAGAAATCCCGGCGCCCACCGCCACTGTTGATCCGACGGCCACCTTTGGCCCGACGACCACCTTTGGTCCGACGCTGCCGCCAGTTGTGACCAGTGCGCCAACCACCAGCGGACCCATAAACCCAGCCGTGCGCTTCAATCTCCAGAGCGATGTAGGGCAGGTGTTCCCTGGCGACACCGTGATCTACACGATTACGCTACAGCACGCGGGCAGTGGCCCAGGCGGATCTTCCAGCTTCCTGCCGGAGCCGAGCCGGGGTGGGCAACTAGGCGCGCTGGCGAGCACCAGCCCGATCACCGATGTGCTCGTTAGCGATGAGTTCAACTCCAACCTGACGGTGCTCAATGCCCGCGCCTTTGGCCTGACGGTAAGCACCAAAGGGCAGAAGGTCGAGGCCCGCCGGCCGGTACTGGCGAGCGGCGAGATGGTCAGAGTAATCGTCACCACCCAGGTGCTGACCTCAACAACGCTGAGCACGCTCCAGAACCAGGCCATGCTCACCTTCTTCGGGGCGGCACAGCCAATCTTTTCGAATGTGGTGGGGCTGAAGGTTGTGGCGCAGACGGTCCCGACCGCCACCGCCGTCAGCCCGACAGTCACCGCGACGGTCGCCGTAACCACCACCGGCACCGCGACCGTCGCCGCAACCAGCGCCGTCACTGTAACCGCCACGACGGCGCTGACCACCACGGCGACCATTGCCAGCACGGCGGCCCTGACCAGCACGGCGGCGGTGACCGGCACCGTCGCGGCCAACAGCGCGGCCATCACGGCGACTGCGACCAGTGTGGCCTCGCCGACGCCGACGGCCAGCATTGTGACGGCGCCCGGCGAGGCGCTGCCGGCGACCAGCGGCGGCGTACCACTGGCCGGCTTTGTCTTGATGGGCCTGACGCTGCTGGTGCATAGCCTGCGCGCGCATCGCAGCCGCGTCCGCATCTAGCAAACCAGGAGTTACGGCACGCCAGCGGCGAGGAGCGTCCTCAGCCGCTGGCGTGTTTTTGTATGCTACAGCTGATCCATCCAGCCTTGATTCATTTTCCGATCGCCCTGATCATCGTCAGCGGCGGGCTGCGGCTGTGGACCTGGCGCCACCCGAGCATACTGCTCGATCACAGTGCGCAGGGGGCGCTGTTGCTTGGCTGGTGGGGAGCGTGGCTGGCGGTGCTAAGCGGGCTGCTGGCGGTGGCGACACGCTGGCCACTGGCGGACGCCACGCTGCCGTGGGTCAACTGGCATGGCCTGGCCGGGTTCGCACTGCTCTACAGCGGCGGCCGGGCGCTCCAGGCCGCGCGGCGCAGCTCGCGCTCGTGGCGCTGGCTGGCGCTGACGGTTGGGTTGGTGGTGCTCACCGGCTGGCTGGGCGGCCATCTGGTCTATGGCCTTGAGCTGCGTTAGGGGCTGCGAGTTGGGCTGGTAGTCGGGGTTGCGGGCAGCGCGGTCGGGGTTGGGACCGCCGTGAGCGTAATGCTGACCTCGGGCTGGGCCGGCGCGACAACTTGGAGGCCGGCTGGCACGACCAGCAGCACGGGCAGCCGGTGCTCGCCGGGACCCAGGCCAGTGAGGTCAACGGTCGCTGAGACATCGGCCGAGGTGAGATGGCTGAGCTGCTCGAAGGCGCCGGCGAGCGTCACCTGGAGGGCCAGCGGGCTAGCGCTGGGGACCAGATCATTGCCAATGTTGATCGGCGCAATCGGGACGATCAGCGGCAGCTTGGACTGCACATTGATCGGCTAAATCACCAGCGTGACCGTGATCCGCACATTGCTCGGGTCGGTGATCAGGTTGGCGTCGCTGGCCAGACGCACGGTTTTGGTGATCGTGCTGCTCGCGCCGCTGAGGTTGATTGGCTCAGTGGTGAGCGTGCCGGTGACGAGGTTGGGCGTGAGGACATTGACGATCTGCGGCTCCCACTCCAGGCCGCTGAGGACGTAGCCGGGCGCTGGCGAGCCCACATAGTTTGGCACCACCGAGATGCGCTGGCCCTGCACCCGCGCCGTGATAGACACCGATACCTCAACCTGGCCGGGCGCCGCGGTGACGCCTGGCAGCGGATTGCCAGTCTGATCGACCGGCTGGATCGGCAGCACGGTGGTCAGGTCGCTGGTCTGGTTTTCAACATTGAGCACCACCTGACCGCTGACCGCTTGGGCCACAACCGTCGCCGGGCCGCTGACCGTCACCTCGGTGCGACTCTGGCGCAGCTCGCCAAGATTGAACAGAAACGGCACCTGGCCGCGGCGCTTGACGACCACCGGCACCGTGCGGCTGGCAAACTGATCCAGCTGGACGGAGAGCGCTGGCGGCGTGAGACTGTGGACCCGCACGCCCACCGGCTGCTCAACGATGATTGGCACGGTGTGCTGCCCAGCGCTCAGCCCAGCTAGGTCAAGGTGGGCCTTGAAATCATCGGGCTGGAGCCGCGCCATGACATCCTGCGGCCCAGTCACTTGAAATGTCACCTCCGGCAGCTGCTCGGAGCGCGCATCCAGCGTCGGCTCGACCACCAGCATGCCGGGCGCCAGGTTGGTGATGGCGACCTGCACGGTGCGCGGCTGATCCACCGAGGGGTTGGTGGTGAACGAGACAAAACTCCACAGCACCAGCGCCAGCACCAGCGCAATCCCGAAGCGCCGCAGCTGCTCCCAGCCAATCGTCATGGCCGCTCGTCCTCCAGGGTGACATTGAGCAGATCGGCCAGCAGCTTGCGCAGCCGCAACTCGTTGAGATGCCGCACCATGCGCCCATTGGTCGCCACCGAGATGCTGCCGGTCTCCTCGCTGACGACCAGCGCGATCGCATCGGACTGCTCACTGACGCCCAGCGCGGCGCGATGCCGGGTGCCATAGCGCGCGGCGCCCAGCATATTTTCGCTCAGCGGCAGGACGACGTTGGCCGCCAAAATCCGCCCGTCGCGAATGATGACGGCCATGTCGTGGAGCGGCGAGTTGACAAAGAAAATATTGAGCAGCAGCAGCGCCGACAGCCGGGCATCGACCAGCACGCCGCGCTCGGCGTACTCCTGAAGGCCGGTGTTGCGCTCGATGACCAGCAGCGCGCCGGTCTGGTTTTGCGACAGCTGCTGGGCCGCCCGCACCAGCACATTGATCGTGGCGACATTGGCGACCGGCTGCGCGCCAAACGGCCGGCGCGCCAGCAGCCCGCCGGTGCGACCGAGCGACTCGAGCGCCCGGCGCAGCTCGGGCTGAAACAGGACGGGGATGGCGATAAACAGCGCCGGCCGCAGCACGTTGGTTAGCAGCCAGTTGAGGGTCAGCAGCGGCACCGTTGAGCTGGCGACGAGCACGAAGACGACGAGCACGCCGATGCCGCGCAGCAGCTGCACGGCGCGCGTGCCCTGCACGACATCCAGCAGCAGCCAGATCAGCCCGGCGACAATCAGGATGTCGAGGACGTTCGCCGGGTGGCGGATCGGATTCAGTCGCTCCCAGAGCTGCGAAAGGTCGGCCATGTCCCGATTATAGCAGCTGGGCGCGGCGCAGCGAGTGCGGCGTGCCCAGCGCGCCTACGCCGCGCCGCCTGGCTTGCCCTGCATCGCCAGCATGCGCTCGGCGGCGGCCTGGAGCGCCTGCACATGCTCGTCGTTGGGCCGCAGCCGCACCAGGCGCTTGAAGAGCCGCACGGCCTGGTCGAACTCCTTGACCCGCATCAACACATCGCCGAGCTGCTCGTAGGCCGGCGCGTCGTTGGGGTCAAGGGCGATGATCTGGTGCCATGAGGCGATGGCCTCGTTGTAGTTCTGCTGCTCGGTGCAGAGCTGCGCGATGCGGCGCTGCTCGGCGATGGCCTCGGGCCGCCGCCCCGACAGAATGTGCATGTTGACCAGCTGCTGGCGGGCCTCGATGTCGTTGGGCGCGATCTGGATGATCTGGCCGTAGATTTTGTACACCCGCTCGTGCTGCCCGAGCATCCAGTAGACCTCGGCGGCCTGCTGCATCGCTAGCACGGCGTCTTTGGTCTGGCCGGCGTTCTTGTGGAGGATTGCGACCTCCTGCAGCTCGCTCAGGCCGCGGTCGAGCAGGCCACGGCGGATCAGCAGCTGCGCCAAGCGTGCCCGAATGCTGGTGGTGTTGGGCGAGAACTTGATCGCGTCCTCCAGCGTGGCAATGGCCTGGTCAAGCTGCTGGCGGTCCTCGTAGGCCGTCGCCAGCTTTTCGTACTGCTCCAGCGCCTGCGACAGCTTGCCCTGCCGGAAGTAGATGTCGGCGAGCTGCGGGTAGGCGGCGAAGTCGCTGGGGTCGAGCTGGAGACAGGTTTCGAGCGCCTTGATCGCGCCCGGCCAGTCCTGCATCGAGGCTAGCGCCGCCGCCAGCCGCCGCTGAATCTCGGACTCGGTGAGCGGCCGGGCGAATGGGTGCATCGAGTTGATGACCAGCGGCTGCTCGATGAACAGCTGCTGCGCGATATGCAGCTGGTCAATGGCCTCCTGCGCCTGATTCTCGGCAATGTAGGACTCGGCCATCGCCTGGTGGATCAGCATCGCCGAAATCTGCGGGTGCTCGTCCATCATCAGGAGCGACAGCGCCTGCTCAAACGACAGCATCGCCGAGGCATGCTGACCGGCGACCTGCTGGATCAGACCCAGGATGTAGGACAGGATCGGGGTGTCGACGATCAGCATGGCGGCGCGGTACTCGGACTGGACCGCCGCGAGGTGCTGCGGCTCGCTGCGCACCTTGTCGATCAGCGCGGCCAGCGAGTCCCACATCTGGCGCTCCTGCTGGCCGATCACCGCCATCGTCATGTTGAGCTGCGCGAGCGCCACCGGGTCCTGAGCATCCAGCTGCACGGCCTGGCGAAACTCGGCTAGCGCGGCCTCCCAGCGCTCCAGCTTGAGCAGCGCCTGGCCATACTCCTTATGAATCGCCGCCGAGCGCGGCGCCCACTGCTGGAGCCGCCGAAACTCCTCCAGGGCGCGGTTGCTCTGGCCCATCTTGAAAAACGTGTTGGCGACCATCAGCGCCTGGCCGATCGCGTCGTCGGTGCGGCCGGCCTTGCGCAGCAGCTCGGCCAGCTGCGAGCGGGCCATGATCGTGTCGGGCGACAGCTCGATCAGCCGATAGTAGACATCAATCGCCTCAACCTCTTTTTGACGGGCGACATAGGTATCGACCAGCGTGCGATATTTGACCAGCGCCTCCTCGGTGCGGCCCTCGCGCTCGTAGATTTCGCCGAGGCGCAGGTGGATCGGCAGATAGTCCGGCTCGATCCGCATGACCTCGTGGCAGGCGTCCATCGCGGCGTAGATCAGGCCCTGCTCGATGAAGCGCTCGCTGGCGGCCACGAAGCGGCCGAGCGCCTCGCTCAAACCCTCGGTCGGCAGCGGCGTGACCGGCGCAAACATGGCGTGGCCGACCTCGGGCAGGTCAAGGGCGGCGAAGGGGTCGATCTGCTGGGCGGGCGTCTGTAGCTCGGCGTCGCCGCCGCCGTCGGCCTTGAGAAAATCGCTCAGCGAGGGGAGCGATCCCCACACCTGCGGGCTGGTGGCCGCCGGGTCGGGCACCGCATCAACCGGCGTCTCCAGCGGCTGGCCGAGCGTGCCGGTGCCCATCGCGCGCAGCTTGGCAAACATCGAGCGCTCGGTCAGCTCGCGGGCTTTGGCCTTGTACTGCTCGCTGAGCTCACGGCCCCAGCGCTTGCCGCCGAGAAACGACGCCAGCGTGCCATAGAGCGAGGCAGCCCGCGACAGCTCGCCCAGCTCGGCGTAGGCGTCGCCGGCGGCCTCGTACATGCTGATCAGATCGTCGGCCTCGGCGCGGTTAATGGTGTCGAGGTCCACGAGGCGGATGGTGCTCTCGAACTCCTCGGCGGCCAGGCGGGTGCGGCCCAACGCGCGCAGCGACTGGCCCAGCGCAAACCGTGCCGACAGCGCGTACTCATCGTCGGCGGCGGCGCGGCGCAGCAGCTCGACGGCGCGCTCGTGCTGGCCCTGCTCCTGGATCAGCAGCCCCAGGCTATAGTCCACGTCGGTGCGTGGCCCGCCGCGCTCCAGGGCCTCCTCGTAGCTCTGGATCGCGGAGTTCATCTTGCCGGCCTTTTGATAGGCCTGGCCCTCGGCGATCAGCTGATCGACCTTGAGCCGGGTGTCGTGGACCGGGGCGCCGCCGAGCAGGCCGCTGCCGCCCGGCGCCGGCGTGACCGTGGACCCTTGCGACTCCGACGGCGCATCCAGGCCAATCCCAGCCATCGGGTCGGCGTCCCAGGGATTCGCGCTGGGTTCGGGCGTCGGTGCGGCGTCCCAGGGATTCACACTGCTCTCAGGTGTGGGGGCGGCGTCCCAGGGATTCGTGCTGCTTGCGGGCGCGTCCCAGGGGTTGGCGCTGCTTGCGGGCGCGGCCGGCGCGTCCCAGGGCATCGGCTCGCTCGCGGGCGCCGGCGTGGGCGCCGGCGTGCTCGCGGCCCGTGGCGCGGGCGCGGCGGGCGCGTCCCAGGGCATCGGCTCGCTCACCGGCGCGGGCGCGGGCGTCGGCGCGCTGGCAGCCTGTGATGGAGCTGCAGGCGCGTCCCAGGGCGCTGGCTGGCTCTCGGACACTGGCGCGGGGCCACCAAAATCTATCGCCACATCCGGCTCGGCCGGCGCGGCGGGTGGGGCGTCCTCGCCTAGCTCGCTGCGCAGAATCTGGGCCAGGCGGTTGCTGCTGTCGAGGCTCAGCGCCTCATCGAGCGCCTCCAGGGCGCCCGGCACATCGTCGTTGGCCTGGCGCAGCCGGGCGATCTCAATGCACTGCTCGGCGGCGTGGCGGTTTTCACCGACCTCCACAAACACCTCGGCCAGCTTGGAGGCGCAGGTCCTCGCGGCCCGGCTCTAGGCGCACGGCCTCCTCTAGCGCCTCGATGGCGTCGGGGAAGCGCCGCTGCTGCAGGGCGGACGCGGCCAGCTCCAGCATGATCGCGACGGCCCGGTCGAGCTGGTTGGTGCCCTGGTAGGCCCGCGCCAGGTAGGCGAGCGTGAAGGGATCGTCGCCGCGGCGCTTGCGCAGCTCCTCTAGGAGATGCACGGCCTGGGCATATTTCTCATTATGGTAGAGGGCAATCGCCAGCGAGCTGCGGGCATCGAGGTCCGAGGGGAACTCTTGGACCGCCCGGAGTGCTTCTTTCATCGCCTGGAGCCAGTCCTCACGTTCGGCGGCAGCGCGATTGCCTTCAATAGCGCGGTCGAAGATGGCACGGTTGCCGGGCATCAATGCCTCCTGCTGGGATGTTGGGGGTCGTTATCGGCATAGTGTACTACACCGGGCGAATAGTCGGCAACGGGCGAGGGAGCTTAACGCAAAGACGCAACGAGGAGCGCAGGCAGCGCCGACGCAGCAAGCGCGGGCTGCCTGGCACGCGATGAGCGCGTTGCTCGCACAGTCGCCGCTGCGGGAACTTTGCAGGTGCTGATTCCGTCTCCCTCGTACGGGCCTCGCGGCGGGGAGTGAAGCGTATGGATAGTCAGCAGCATGGAACCTGGCGTGGGCGGTGGGCCAGCTGGATCGTCGTGGCGCTCGTGGGTCTGGCGCTGGGCAGGTGTGGGGTACTGAGACTAGCCGGCCAGTCGCCGTTCCCGACCACGGGGATGCCGGGCGAGGTCATGTTGACCTTTGTGGACGCCGGTGGTGGGTTTCCGTCGCTGTTTAGCAACCAGGAAGCTGTCGTGTGTATTGGTTCGCAAAGCCATCGGCCGACGCAGGTGCTAGGCCGGACCGATGCCTGGCAAGTGGCGGTGTCCGAGGAGTGGGTGCTTGCGCATGTAAGGGAGCCAATAGCCATCAGGAGCTATGATTTTGAGCGGCCCACTTCGGGCTGTGGGAGTGTCAGTGCGAGCGAATTTGATCGGCTAGACCCAGCGCAGACCATCTATATTCGGAATATCAGAACGATGGCGGCGCTCGCGGCCCAAATTCAGTATGCGTATGACCGTGTGAAAAACCCGACCGCGCGGGCGATGCTGGAGGCAGCCCAGCGTCGTGTGGTGGCCAGCGACGCGCCAGAGCTATGGCTCGATGAGCGGCATCTCAACCCAGCGACTGGCGATCAGGTATTCACTGAATTGATCGCGGCGGCCGATCTGCTGACTCCGCTGCTTGATGCCGCGGATACGGGGTCGGCGTGGCAGCCAAGCGAGTCGCAGCCCACCCCGACACCCACCGCGCAGCCAATCCTGCTGCTGAGCTATGAGGATAAGAGTGCATTCTGGAGTATCAGCACGCTCTCGGATGACCTGGTGCGGCTCGCGCGCGACATGCCCATGGTGCTGGCGCTGGATGCCGAGCTTGGTCCCACCGCGCTCGCCCCCGCCAATTCGCAGATTCGCGCTGCGGTCAGGGCTGCCGATGACGACTTATGGAGTGTCCCCAACAGCGCGGCAATTGCCGGCTATCGGCGCGCCTGGCACATCGGAGTCGAGGCGCTGGGGCTGCGGTGAGATCAAGGATGTGCGCTACGGCTCCTCATCGGGCGCTAATTCGGTGGCTGGCGGCGTGCTGGTAAAATACTTGCAGTGAACCGACTGCGGCCAGCGGCGCGACCGCCCCGCCCACACGAAAGGACCGAGCATGTCACGCCGCATGCAGCTCATCTTGCTGCCATTTTTGATTGTGCCGGCGCTGCTGCTGGTGATCGTCGGCGCCAGCCTGATCGGCCGCCGGAGCGCCGCCACCGCCAGCCCCGCGCAGCTCACCGCCACCGCCGCCACCGCCAGCGCCGAGGCCACGCCAACGCTGCCGCCCGCGCTCAGCCAGGTGACGCCGGTGCCGACCGTGGTTGCGGCGCTCAGCGAGGCCTTTGACACCCAGGACGCACTGCTAACCAAGCTCTACCGCGACCGCAGCCCGGCGGTGGTGACGATCCGCATTCTGGGCAATAACACCGATACGAGCGAGGGCCAATTCCAGATCGTGCCGACGCCCGAGGTGACGCCCGGCGAGGAGGGCACCGCGCCCGACTTTGCCGCCGAGGGTTCGGGCTTTTTGATCGATAACGAGGGCCACATTGTCACCAACAACCATGTGGTGGAGGACGCGACGAGCATTCAGGTCACGTTCACCAACGGCACGACTATCGGCGCCACCGTGGTTGGCACCGACCTCAACTCCGACCTGGCGGTGATCAAGCTCGACCGGCTGCCGGAGGGCATTCAGCCGCTGTCGTTCGGCAACTCCAAGCAGGTTGAGGTCGGGCAGCGGGCGATCGCGATTGGGAATCCGTTTGGCCTCGGCACCACGCTGACCGTCGGCGTCGTGAGCGCGCGCGGCCGCACGCTGCCGACGAGCGGCACCGGCAACTTCAGCATCGCCGACATTATCCAGACCGACGCCGCGATCAACCCCGGCAACTCGGGCGGGCCGCTGTTCAACAGCAAGGGCGAGGTGATCGGCATCAACACCGCGATCCGCACCCAGAGCGGCACGTTTGAGGGCGTGGGCTACGCCGTGCCATCGAACACGATGAAAAAAGTTGTGCCGGCGCTGATCGCCAGCAAGCGCTACGAGCACCCGTACCTGGGCGTGCAGATGGCGACCGGCCTGAGCGAATCGGACGCCAAAGCGCTGGGGCTACCGATCACCCACGGCGTCCCGATCACCAGCATTCTGCCGGGCGGCCCGGCCGAGCGCGCTGGCCTGCGGGCCTCGGACGGCCAGAAGCGTGTCAACGGCATTCCCTACCCGACGGGCGGCGACATTGTGCTCAAGGTGAATGACCTGGTGGTGAACCAGAGCGTTGACATCGTGGACTACCTAGCGACCGACACCGCGGTCGGCGACACGATCACGCTGACCGTGCTGCGCGACGGCAAAGAGATCGCTGTGCCGCTCCAGGTCGGCGCGCGGCCGACCAGCCGCTAGAACTCGTCGCAGCGCAGCGCGGGCCGCCCTGATCAGCTCAGGGCGGCCCGCGGCGTTGGCCGAGAAGCTGCGGCGCTAGCGCGGGCTGCCGAAGCGGCTCAGCAGCACCGCGCCGGCGCCGGCGCAGCTGAGCGCCAGCAGCACCAAGTTGCGGCCGACCGGCAGCAGCACCACAAAGCCCAGCACGAGCACGCCGACCAGCAGATCGGCGACCAGACTGGGCGCCGGGCTGACCTGTGCGCGGAGCGCCCCGCCGAGCGCCAGCGCCACCGCCAGCGCGCCGAGCGCCAGCGCCACGCCCAGGCCCACGCCGAGCAGCGCCGCCAGCGGCAGCGCCACCACCGAGATCAGCGCCAGCCCCGCCAGCAGCCCGCAGGCGACCAGCGTCACGGCGCCCAGCAGCAGGACCAGGCCGCTCTGGGCGCGCAGCGTGGCGGCGGTGCGGGCCAGGCGGCGCGGCGCCAGTGCCAGCGCAAACAGCCCGACGCCGGCGGTGGCCGCCACGGCCGCGATCACGCGCACGGTCCCGCGCAGCCCGCGGGTGCGCGCCACCAGCCGCGCCAGCCGCGGCGAGATGATCTGCCGACCGAGCAGCGGCTTGGTCGTCAGGGCCAGCGGTGGCTGGCGCAGCACGGCATCAAGGAGCACCGCGCACACCACCAGCGCCACCACGAGCGCCAGAATCAGCCACCAGCTGCGACGATCAATCCGGCCCATCGTATTAGGTCAACTTCCCGGCGGCCGATGGCGTCATCAGCTGCACGACGATCAAGACACAGGCCAGCGCGACCAGCGCCGCGCCCAGCACCAGCGTGGCCTCCAACTGGCCGCTGAGCTGCTCCAGGGCGCGCAGCGCAGCCCCGGCATTCAGCGCCGCAAGCTCAGCGCCTAGCGCGGACAGCCCGGCCCAGGCGCTGTCCAGCGACGGCAGCATCGCGAGCAGCCCGGCCACCAGCGCCAGCGCCGCCCACCAGGGCGAGCGCCGGGCCGCCGGCATGGCCCGCGCCGTGACCTGGGCCACAAAGTCGGGCGGCGGCGCCAGCCGCGGCAGCGCCGCCATCGTGGCGTCTAGCGCCGCAAGCTGCGCGACGGTCGCCCGGCAATCAGGGCAGCCGGCCAGGTGACGCCGTACCGCCGCCGCGGCCACGGCGTCCAGCTCGTTGGCGACAAACTCCATCAGCTCGGCCTCAGGGTGGTTCATGCTGCACCTCGCGTCATCAGCTCTGCCAGCCGCTGCTTGGCCCGAAATAGCCAGGTTTTGGCGGTTCCCAGCGGCACATCCAGCGTCGTCGCAATCTCGGCATACGATAGCTCCGCACCGTAGCGCAGCGCTAGCAGCGTGCGCTCGCGTTCGGGCAGCGCCGCCAGCGCCGCTTGCAGCTCGGCCTGGGCCTCGCGCTGCTCGAAGCGCTCCGCGGGCGACGGGGCGCGGTCGGCGAGTGGCTGCGCATCCAGCGCCGTCGTGGCCGGCCGGCGGCGCTCGTGGAGGCAGGCGTTGACCGCGATGCGGTAGAGCCACGAAAAAAAGCGCCGCTCGGGATCGTACTGCCCGATGGACTGGTAGACCTTCACAAACACATCCTGGGCCACATCCTGCGCTTGGTCGGCGTCGCCCAGCATGCGGTAGGCTAGGTTGAGCACCACCCGCTGGTAGCGCTCGACCAGCGCCGTGAAGGCCGCGTCGCCGTCGCCGCGCTGCAGCTGCACCGCCAGCGCCTCATCGGTCGGCTCCGCGTCGGCCGCCGCGCCGCTAGTGTCCGCCGCGATCTCCGTCAGCCGCCGCGCCACGCCCGCCCCCATCCATCGGTGCTCCTTGCCGCTCGCTAGATATATCCGGCGGCCGGCGAAAAGTTTCAGCGCCCGCCTTAAATACGACCACCGCCGGCACATGGCCCGCGGTGGTGGTGCGCCGAGCGGCGGCGCTAGTGCTTGGCGACGGTCTGCGTTGAGTCGGCGCGGTCGGTGAACTGTGCACCGGCGGCGCCGTGCAGCAGCCCCTCGGTGCCGCCGCCGCCGCCCTCCTCCTCAACCGGGTGGTCGTCGTGGCCGTGGCCGTGGCCGCCGCCCTCGGGATGGTACTCGATAATATTGCTCGCTGACCGAATGCGGCGGTCGTACTCGGTCTCCACTGAGTTAAAAAGCTGCTTGAACCAGGCCATAATCTCACCCTTATGTGTAGCGCTGTGCGACCGGGCAAGTATAATGCCGACATTGGCAATCAGCAACTTGCGGAGAGCGCCCATGACACCTACGGTCGGCTGCCTGTTCCTCCACGGCTTCACCTCATCGATGGACTGCGTCGCGCCGCTGGTGCCGATGGCTGCGCGGCTGGGCCTGCCGTATCGCCAGCCGGTGCTGCGCGGCCACGACGCCGACCCGCAACAGCTGCGCGGCGTCACCTGGCGCGACTGGTACGCCGACGCGCTGGCCGCCTTCCGCGACCTGCGCCGCGAGGTTGACCAAGTCGTGATCTGCGGCCTGTCGATGGGCGGGCTGGTCGGGCTGCATCTGGCCGCCGCCCACGCCCACGAGGTCGCCGGCGTAGTCTCCATCGCCAGCGCGCTGCGCTTCGTTGACCCGATGACCAAGCTGTCGCCGCTCTTGGCGCGCTTTATCCCGATGTTCCCGATTGACCCGCGCCGCGCCTTCACCGACCCGACCCGCGGCGCCCAGAGCACCAACTACCGCCAGTTTGCGACCGACGCCTTTGTGTCGCTCTACCGCTACCGCCCGGTGATCGAGGCGCTGCTGCCGACGCTGCGGGCGCCGCTGCTGGTGCTGCACTCGCACCGCGACCGCGTGATCCAGCCCAGTGCCGCCCAGAGCATCTATGACCTCGCTGGCTCGGCGCATAAAACGCTGCGCTGGTTCGAGGAGTCGGGCCATGAGATGCTGCTAGACCTGGAGGGCGACGCAGTCGTGGCGGTGATCGAGCAGTTCATTGTGGCGCTGCCGGCGCTGCAGCCGGCGGCCACGTTATGATATAACCTGCTCATCAGCGCCGGCTCATAGTGGTGCTCTACACTCATGTTATACTTTTGCTCGCAGCGAAGCGCACTACCAAGTGGCGCTTCGTTGTTTGTGTAGGATTTAACTGTATGGCTTTACCACCCCGACCAGTCCGCGCCGCCCAGCGGATGCCGCCGCCGCGCCGCACCTCGCCCGTCGCCCGAACCCGCCCCGACGCCCGGCGCCGCGGCTGCGCTGGCTCGCTCAGCCTGTGGCTCTTGCTGCTGCTGGGCGTGATCGTGGTCATCGGCGCCTATGTCTACGACCGCACGTTTGGCACGCTCGATACGGTCCAGGTGCCGCAGGTCGTCCCAACCGTCGTCGGCCAGGGACCGCCCGCCCCGCTCCTCACCCGCCCGTTCAACATCCTGCTGATCGGCGTGGACCTGCGCAAAACCCGGCTTGAGGACGGCGCGCGCTCCGATACGCTGATTGTCGTGCGGGTTGACCCGCAGGCCAAAACTGCGGCGATGCTCTCGGTCCCCCGCGACACCTATATTGATCCCAGCCTGTACGAGCAGCTCCAGCTGCCCGACGGCGCCCAGCCATCGGGGCATAAGGTCAACGCGGCCTTCGCCTACGGTTATAAAAACCCCGACATCTACGCCGGCAACACCGATCCGCAGGTCGGCGGCGCCAACCTTGCCCGCCAGACGGTTGAGCAGCTCCTCGGCATCAAGATTGACTACTCGGCGCAGATTGATTTTCAGGGCTTTCAGGCGCTGATTGATCAGCTGGGCGGCGTGGCGGTGGATGTGCCGCACGCGATCCTCGACGCCGAATATCCGACCGACGACGAGGGCTATATGCGGCTGTTTATTCCGCCCGGCCTACAGCGCATGGACGGCGTGACCGCGCTGCGCTACGCCCGGACCCGCCACGCCGACAATGATTTTGGCCGCGCCAAGCGCCAGCAGCAGGTGCTACAGGCCGTGCTTGACGAGCTGAAGCAGCGCGGCCTGCTGGGCAAGATCGAGGCGGTCCCGACACTGCTCAACGTGCTGCGCGCCTCGGTCCGCACCGACCTGCCGATCAGCGACCTGACGAATCTGCGCGGCCTGGCAGCGCTGGGCCAGTCGCTCACCACCGACCGCATCGCGCGCTACACCCTGGAGCCGGGCACGGATCATATTCTCGACAGCGACGGCTCCGACATTCACTGGGCGCCCGAGTATGTCGCCGGCGTTGCGGCCAAGTTCATGAGCGGCCCGCAGGCGACGGCCCCGGCGCCCGAGCAGGCCGTGATCCAGGTGCAGAATGGCAAGGGCGTCAAAGGGCTGGCCAGCCAGGTCACGCTGGAGCTGCGGCTGGCCAAGCTCACGACCGTCGAGCCGACCGACGCGCCCGACGGCAGCTACCCGCACACGCTGGTGCTGGACTACAGCGGCAACCCCGCGACCACCCGGCGGCTGGCGGCGCTGTTCAACATTGATGCCAAGTATGTCAAGGACATGACTGCGCAGGCCGCCGACGCGCCGCTGGGCGTGGACATCGTGCTGGTGGTCGGCGATGACTACGAGCCACCATCAACCTCGCAGACCGCGCCCAAGCGCTAGCATTTTCCACACTCGACAATCTAAAGACACCGAAAGCGGGACGCCAAGCTGGCGTCCCGCTGCTGATCCGTGCCGTGCGGCGCTAGGCCGGCTCGTCGTCCCGCCGGTGCAGCGCCGCCGATAGCTCGGGGTGCGTCACCCACTGGCCGCCGCTCCAGACCTCGCGGTCCCAGGGGCTGAGGATCATGGCGTCGCTGGTCCAGGCCACGTAGTCAGGCCGCGGGTTAGCCCAGGTGTGGGCGTAGAGCGCGGCGGTGCGGACCTGCGCCGCGCCCATCGCACGGGTCTCGGCGGCGGCCAGCGCCAGCGTGCGGCCGCTCTCGGCGATCTCGTGGACGATCAGCACGCGGCGGCCCTTGACCTTCTCGGGCGGGCGGACCAGCCAGGTGGCGCGGGCGGCCTCGTCGGTGGCGGTGTGGTGGTGCGCCAGACGAATCGGGTACATCTCGTGGCGCAGCGCGAACGAGAGCATGGTGGCGGGGAATAGGCCGCCGCGGGTCACGCCCAGGATCAGCTGCGGCTCGAAGCTGGCGGTCTGCTCGGCAAGCTGCCGCACCAGCTGGTTAAACTGCTCCCAGGAGACGGCCTCGACGGCGCGGCTTGGAGACGACGATGGCATAACTGCACCTTCTTGCATGAGCGAAACAGCAGCGGCAGCTACCGGCTGATAGCTGCCACCTGCAAGTTGCTTGCCGACAGCGCTACACGCCGTAGGTGGCGCCGGCGGGACCGTCCACAACCTCGATCTGGTCAAGGCCGCCGTAGAATTCGTACCACGGCTTGGCGCCCTCGCGCAGCACGGCGTTGAGCGCATCAACGTTCTGCTTGCCGCGGCCCTCGAGCCAGGCCTCCAGCGCGGCGGCGCCGCCCGTGCCGTACTCGGGGATGCCATCCTGCCAGGTGGCGCGGCCACACAGCACGCCCGCGAAGCCGACGCCGGCCTCAGCGGCCAGCTGGAGCGTGGCACGGAACACGTCGTCGGTGACGCCGGCCGAGAGGTAGATGAACGGCAGCTTGGCGACCGCCGCGGCCGACCGGAATAGCTCCAGCGCCTCAGCGTGGCTGTAGGCGGCCGTCCCAGTGAAGGCCACCGACCCCTCAACGTACTTGACGTTGACCGGCACCTCGACCTTGAGCACGTCCACGCCGTACTGCGGCTTGCTGAACTCGGCCATATACCGCGTCACCAGGCTGGGCTTGATCTTGGCAAACTCCAGGCTGCTGTCGTCAGGCACGGCGTCGCTGTAGCAGATCGGCTCCAGGAAGAATGGCACATCGTTGGCGGCGCACTCGGCGCCGATCCGCTCGACAAAGGCGTGCTTGATGTCGTTGATCGCGGCCGGGTCGTCGGCGCTGTAGTAGAGCAGGATTTTGATCGCGTCGGCGCCGGCCGCAACCAGCCGCCGCACCGACCACTCGGGCAAGAGGTCAGGGAGACGGCCGGGCGTGTTGGCGTCGTAGCCGGTCTTCTCGTAGGCCAGCAGCACGCCGGCGCTGGCGGCTTTGGCCTTGACCGCCGGCAGGCCGTACTCGGGGTCCATCAGGATCGCCGAGGCGTAGGGCGTCAGCAGCCGCGTCCCGATCACCTTGAACTCGGTCAGCTCGGCGTCGCTGGCGGCGCTGCCTTTGGCTTTAGCAATGGCTTTTTTCAGCGAGCCGCGCTGGTCCATCGCGGCGGCGGCGATCACGCCGCGCTCGTCGGCGACGGCCTGGATGCCCTTGAATTTGCCACGTGTCATCTGCACTTTGCTCATGGATGGCTCCTCTGTGGTGCTGCGGTTGGTGGCGCCAGTATAGCAGAGGTTATCGCCATGCTATGCTACCGGGACACGCGCGGGAGAGCACCGATGGCCTATATTGATGAGCTGGAGGCCGTGTTCGCGGCCCACCCCGAGATCGCCGACTACCGCCTGAATCTTGCCGAGCGCCAGGGCATCGGCGTCGGCATCCGCGACAACGACGTGGGCAGCGTCTACAGCCCGTTCGCCGCCAGCCGCACCACCGGCGGCGGCTTTCTGGTCCAGTGGCGCGACGGCCGCCTCAGCCGCGGCAATCTGGACGGCAACAGCCTGGGGCGGCTGGCTGATATTCTGGCCGAGACGCGGGCGGCAGCCTACGACGACCCCGACGGCGCGCAGTTTCTGGGGCCGCAGACCGTCCACGACATCCCGCGCTGGAGCGACGAGGTCGCCGCGCTGTTCACGGCGCCGACGTATCTTTTTGCGGTCACGGCGCAGCTCCAGGCGCTGGCAGCGGAGTTCGGCGTCACCACCTTGAACGGCGGCGTCAGCGCCTCGCAGGCCCACAGCTGGCTGCGGACCTCGCGTGGCCTGCAGCTGAGCGACGCGACGACCAGCTGCGGCTTCGCGGCCTCGTTCGACGGCGTGCTGGGCGAGGGCGACCGCTGGCGCACGCTGATCGAGCCGCCGCACATTGCGGCCCAGGTCGCCGCGCTGGGCCGGACCGTCACGCGACTGCGCACGGTCGCCGCGCCGACCACCAACGAGCTACAAATTATCCTGCACCCGGACGTCGCCGACAGCATGTTCGATGCGTTTGTGTGGGATAACCTGGCGGGCGCCGGGGTCTTTCATGGCCAGTCGGCCTGGAGCGCCGCCGACTTTGCGGCGCAGCGCCAGGTGCTGCGCGACGATCTCAACCTGGCGGTCGACCCGTGGATTCCGCTCGGCCCCAACTCGTTTGGCTGGACCGGCGAGGGCGTCCCCAGCGCGCCGACGACCTACATCGAGCAGGGCCGGCTGGTACAGCCGGTGCTCGGCCTGAAGTACGCGCGGCGGCTGGGCCTGGCCCCGACCACGCCGCCGAGCGGCGCGCGCAGCGTCCGGCTGTGGGGCGCGCCCGAGATCGCCTGGGACACGCTGCTGCCGACGATTGGCGATGGCCTGCTGGTCCTCAGCATCCTGGGCCTGCACACCCAGGATCGGGCCAGCGGCAACTATTCGCTGGCGACGCCGCAGGCGCTGCTGATCCGCGGCGGCGAGCTGGTCGGCCGGGCGCGGGCGACGCTCAGTGGCAATCTACTGGCGCAGCTGCGCCGCCCCGACCTGCGGCTGGTGCGCTTCGACGGCCAGCCGGCCGCCGGCTTCGCGTGGGCTGGCGAGGTGGCGTGGGGCTAGCGTTGGCGCAATTGGTCGCTTGCCACTAAAATACCGCAGTGCAATGCTGCACCCCGAGCGGCGCTGTCCGCTCGCCGCATACATACGAGGCGTTTACATGGAGTTTACTATCCTGTCTGGTGTGCTCGCGGATGTCGCCGCGAATGTCGCAGTCTTCCCCATATTCCTGGACGAGCCGCTGCCGGCGCCGCTCAGCACGCTGCTCCAGCCCGAGGATTTCCGCGCCCTGATGCGCAAAACCCTGCTGGTCAACCTGCCGGCCACCAGCGGCCTGAAGGCCCGCTGGGCGGTCGTGGTCGGCATGGGCGCCCGCAGCCGCTTCACCGCCGAGCGCCTGCGCCGCGCCGTCGCCGAGGCCGTGCTGCAGGTTCGCAAAAATAACTTCAAGACGCTGGCCGTCGCCGTGCCGCAGGTCGAGGGCGCCGCGCCCGCCGACCTGGCCCGCGCCACCGCCGACGCCGTGCTGCTGGCCAGCTACGGCTTCGAGCAGTTTCGCGGCACCGGCTGGACCAACGATGATGTCGAGCATCACCCGCTGGAGCGTGCCACCGTCGTGGTGAATGATGACGCGGAGGCCAGCGCGGCCCGCCTGGCCCAGACGATCTACGGCGGCGTGAAGCTGGCCCGCGACCTCGGCAACGAGCCGCCGGCGACCTGCACGCCCACCCGCTTCGCCGAGGTGGCCCAGGAGATCGCCACGCGCGGCGAGATGAAGCTGACCGTGATCGACCGCCAGGGCATGCAGCAGCTGGGCATGGGCGGGATTCTGGGCGTCAGCCAGTCGGCCCACGAGGAGCCGAAGGTCGTCGTGCTGGAGTACGGCAAGCCCGGTCGTGGCCCGACCGTCGCGCTGGTCGGCAAGGGCATCACCTTTGACTCGGGCGGCATCTCGATCAAGCCGGCCGAGCATATGGACCTGATGAAGATGGACATGATGGGCGCGGCGGCGGTGCTCGGGACGATGAGCGCGCTGGCCGACCTGCGGCCGACCAATGTGCATGTCGTCGGCATCATCGGCGCCACCGAGAATTTGCCGGGCGGCCACGCCTACAAGCCGGGCGACATCCTGAAAGCCATGAACGGCGTGACCATTGAGGTGCTCAACACCGACGCCGAGGGCCGCCTGGTGCTGGCCGACTGCCTCTCGTATGTGCAGCAGTTCAAGCCGGCGGCGATCATTGACCTGGCGACCCTGACCGGCGCCGTGGTGGTCGGACTCGGCAACCACATCAGCGGCATGGTGACGAACAACGCCGCCCTGGCCGCGCAGGTCCGGCGCGCGGGCGACCAGACCGGCGAGCTGGTCTGGGAGCTGCCGCTGCTGCCCGAGTACAAAGAGGCCGTCAAGAGCAGCATCGCCGACATTCGCAACACGGCCGGCCGGGCTGGCGGCGCGATTACGGCGGGCGCCTTCCTGGAGCGCTTCGTCGCCGACTATCCGTGGGTCCACCTCGACATCGCCGGCGTCGCCTGGGCCGAAGAGATGCCCAAGCCCTACGCCAAGCATGGCGCGGCCGGCTTCGGCGTGCGGCTGCTGATCGAGCTGCTCCAAACCTATCAGGCCTAATTGACAGTGGCGGGGAATGCCGGTATCATTCCCCGCACTGTGGCCCCATCGTCTAGCGGTCCAGGACAACACTCTTTCACAGTGTAGATCGCGGGTTCAAATCCCGCTGGGGTCACCACACAACCTACGACCAAGCCCAGGGCTACAGCGCGGCCCTGGGCTTTTGGTTTAAGCGGCGCCGCCCGCATTGACAGCGCTGACCGGCGCGGCCTACAATGCCCCGCACCTGCTAGCCGCTAGGAACGCCGCCATGACCACACTGAGCTTCGCCGACCTGCAATCGCCCGACCAGCTGCGCCAGCTCCTCGTTGAGCGCGGGCTGCACGCCGCGGATGCGCCCGCCGACCAGCTGTTTGCGCTCGCGCCCGAGCAGCAGCTGCTCCTGCGGGGCGCCCGGATTGTGGCGGTGGCCGACCCGGCGCCGGCCACGAATACGCTGGTGGTGCTGTGGCTGCCGCGCGCAACGCTACCCCAGGAGGTCCTGCGCACCATGCGCCGCGAGCTGGAGCGCACGACCCGCGATGCGCTGGTGGTCTGCGCCGCCAGTTGGCAGCAGGCTACGCTATATCTGCTCGTTCAGGAGCAGGTCCGGCAGGGCGACCAGGCCGAGCAGCCAGTGCCAGTCTGGGGCGGCGTGAATTTTGCGGCGCTGCGCCCGGCTGACCGCCAAGCGCTAGCACTGCTTGATCTGCGTGGCGTCGACCACCATCTGCTGGGCCAGCGGCTTGGGTGGGCCTTCCGGCGCGCACGCCGGCCGACGCCCTATCAGAATCAAGGGCTGTTCTCCAACTATTTTCTGCAGCAGCGGCTGGGCGGCGATACCAGCGCGCTCAGCGTCGCCTGGCAGCGGCTGGGCGACACCATGCCGGCGCTGCAGGCCGTCGTGGCGGAGACGCTGAAGGGCGGGGCGGCCGGGCTGGACCTGGCTGCCACCCGGTCGCTGCTCGGGCCGCTCCTGGCGGCGCTGGGGTGGACGGCGGCCGGCACGGCGGGCCAGCTGGAGCTGCGATCAGGCGGCGCGGCCGTCGCGCTGTGCCAGGTGCTGCCGTGGGATACGTCGCTCGACGGCGCGCTCCAGGCGCCCGATGGCGGCGTGGCGCCGGCGCTGCAGCTGATCGGGCGGCTGACGGCGCAGACCGCGGTGCTGTGGGGCATCCTGACCAACGGCCGCACCTGGCGGCTGATCGGCCGCCAGGCGACCTCGACCTCGGGCGTGTTCTACGAGGTTGACCTGGCCGACCTCCAGGCGATTGGCGCCGATGACGCGGCCGACCTGCGCTGGCTCGCGGCGTTCTTTGGCGCCCAGTGGCTCGCGGCGCCCGCCGGGCAGCCGGCGCTGCTCAGCGAGGTCTACCAGAGCGGCCAGTTCTGGGCCGAGCAGCTCGGCGGCGATCTCAAGACGGCGATCTTTCGCGATGTGTTCGTTGATCTCGCCAACGCGCTGGCCGAGGGCGCCCGCCGCGCCGCGCTCATGCCTGAGCCGACGACGGAGACGCTGTTCCGCGCGACGCTGGTGCTGCTCTACCGGCTGCTGTTTGTGCTCTACGCCGAGTCGCGCCGCCTGCTGCCGCTGACCAGCCCGGCCTACTACGTCCACAGCCTGACATTTGCGCTCTCGACGCTGGCGCTTCAGCAGCAGGGGCTGGTGCGGGCAACGGTCTTCTCGCTCGATACCGCCGACCCGCGGCTGTGGCAGCACCTCCAGGCGCTTTTTCGGGCGGTCGCCGATGGCAACGCCGCGTGGCACGTGCCGCACTACAACGGCGGCCTGTTCGCCGCCACGACCTCGTCGGCCCACCAGCTGCTCGCCGACCTCGACGCCGTCGCCAATGATTATCTGGCCAGCGGCCTCGACCGTCTGGCCCGCGATGCCGACGCCCGCCAGGCGACCACCGAGAACGAGGCGCTGCGGCTGATCGACTATATGGACCTGGATGTGCGCCGCCTCGGCAGCATCTACGAGGGGCTGCTGGAGTTTCAGCTGCGCCGCGCCGACAGCGCCGGCGAGGTGGTCAACGGCCAGCTCCAGGCCGCCAGCGCCACCCGCGGCCGCAAGCCGGGCGGCCGGCTGGTCGCGGCCGGCGAGGTGTATCTGACCACGACCCGCCAGGACCGCAAGGCCAGCGGCTCGTACTATACGCCCGACTATATCGTGCGCTACATCGTTGAGCAGACCGTGGGGCCGGTGCTGGCGCAGCGCGCGACGCAGTTCCACGCGCACCTGGCGCGGGTGCGCACGATCACGACCAGCCTGCGCCGCACGCAGGACGCGGGGACGATTGCCGGGCTGCGGGCGCAGCTCTCCGACGCCAACACCGCCGCCGTCGACGCGCTCCTTGACCTCAAAGTCCTCGATCCGGCGATGGGCTCGGGGCATTTTCTGGTGGCGGCGGTCAATTTTCTCAGCGACCAGATCATTGCGATTATCAAGGACGCCCCCGATAACCCGCTGCTGCCCCAGCTGGCGGCGGTGCGCACGGCGATCCGCGCCAACCTGGCGGCCCAGGGCATCCCCGCCAGCGCCGTCCCCGATGAGCAGCTCAGCGACCAGGTGCTGCTGCGCCGCATGGTCATGAAGCGCTGCATCTACGGCGTGGACCTCAACGATATGGCCGTCGAGCTGGCCAAGCTGTCGCTGTGGCTCGAACTCGTTCGCCGTCGGCGCGCCGCTGTCGTTCCTCGACCATCATCTGCGCTGGGGCAATTCGCTGGTCGGCATCTGGGAGGTTGAGCAGTATATCGGCGCCGGCTCCGAGCGCTGGGGCCAGTTTATGCGCGCGCTCGGCCAGATGGTCGAGATCACCCGCCTGACCGATAGCACCGACGCTGAGGTGGCCGCGAGCCAGGCGCTCTACGCCGCGGCGCAGGCCGGGCTGGCGCCGTTCCGCGCACAGTTCAACGTGGACCTGGCGGCGCACTTCGCCGACCTGGGCAATGTCGGCCAGGCCCGCCGCCTGGCCCACCAGGCCGCCGACGAGCGCGCGCTGGCCGACCCTGTGACCCGCGAGAAGTTTGAGACCGCCCAGCAGGAGGCCGCGCGCCGCCGCTTTTTCCACTGGAAGGTGGAGTTTCCCGAGGTGTTCGTTAACCACGCCCAGAGCGAGTGGAAGGCCGATGGCGCCGGCGGCTTCGACGCGGTGGTGGGGAATCCACCGTATGTGAGTTCAAGAAACGAGACTTTTTACAAAAATGCTAAATCGTATTTTGACGCGAATTATAAACTAGCTTTCTACCAAGTCGATCTATTTTATTTATTTGTAGAGCAGTCTTCAAAGCTGATTAATAAAAGTGGTAGTTGGTCGTACATCATGCCAGATTCCTGGATCGCAAGTGTTAAACCAAAGTTTTTCAGACAGTGGCTGATAACGAAAAATGATCTGAATACTATCTGCATTCCTAGAGAAAAAGTTTTTGATGCTGGTGTAGATTGCCTCATATTACTCGCCAAAAAAGGTGAGTCTAGTAAAACAAGTGTCTTTTCAATTGGTGCGAATAGCCTACAGTTTGATAAAGACCTCTATCTTCCGCAAAATGGAGAAGAGTTCATCATAGAGGGAGGAACAGAGCTAATAGATCGAGTGTTATCAGCTAGTATCGATCTCAGCTCAGTGGCTTTTACAGGTAGAGGCATCGGAGCATATCACCACTCTAAACACTCAAAAGATATTATCGAAACGCGAGCATATCACGCAACATACAAAAAGGATCAAACTTTTCTGCCTGAGCTTGGTGGCGAAGATGTAGGAAGGTATCAAATATCTTGGGATGGAACTCGTTGGATAAGTTATGGTAAGTGGTTAAGTGAACCAAGAGATATTAGACTATTTACTGGGCCAAGGTTGTTTTGCAGGAAAATACTAGCAGATACACTTTGCGTTCTTTTTACTTCGGACGATGTACTAGTAGATCAGCAGGTATATGTAGCAGCTCAATTTACAGGAGGATATGACCCAAAATATGCCACTTCAATTCTTGCCTCGTTCTTAATCGGTTACTTCTCCAAGAAAAAATATCATGAGGAAGGTCTTTTTCCACACCTTCGTGTTGACCAATTTCGTCAACTCCCCATCCGCCGCATCAACTTCACCACGCCCGCCGACGAGCGCGCGCGGCTGCTCGACGAGGCGCAACGACTGGCCGACGCGCTGATCGGCGACGAGGGCGCGCTGACGCTAGCGCCGAGCGCCGCCGGCTGGCCGCGGTTTGACGCCGCGCAGTTCCGCGCCACCGCGCTGGGCGCGCGCCTGGCCGCGCTGCTGCCCCAGGACGAGCACGGCAGCTTCATCGCCTTCGCCGCGGAGGCCAGCGCCGCCGCCGAGCACAGCGATGTCGTCCACGACCTCCTGGCGGCGCTGGCCGGCGCGATGATCGACCTCAACGGCCAGAAGCAGGCCGAGACGCGGCGCTTCCTCGGCTGGCTGGAGGCGACGCTGGACATCACCGCCGACAAAGATGGCCGCGCCGGCCTGGACGGCCTGGCGAATAAAACCACGATCCAGCACTACCTGGGCGACTACCAGAAGGGCGAGCCGCCGCAGCCGTGGGCGAGCATCCACGCCGTGCTGCACAAAAACCGCAAGCGCTTCGTCAACGACGGCTGGCTCAGCCCCGCGCAGTCGCCGCAGCTGCAGCGCGAGTACGAGGCCAGCCTGGCGACGCTGCGCCCGCTCAAAGCCCGCCTGGCCCGCACCGACGCCCTAATCGACCAGATCGTCTACCAGCTCTACGGCCTGACGCTCGCCGACATCACCATCGTCGAAGGCTGACGAGGAGCGAGGAGCCAGTAAGACCCCTCTTTGCGCCGTTTGTGGTTAAACCTTCGTCGCTCCTGAAAACTGATACCTGAAACCTGAAAGCTCGGTGTCCACATTTGCGCCCCGTCGCCGGGCTATACTCACAGCAGCAGCGAGACTCGTCACCCATCTTCATCCTGCGCCTTTGCGCTCTTTGCGTCTTTGCGGTTCAACCCTCGTCGCTCCTGACGACTAAAACCTGACTGGAGAATCGTTGTGACCATCTTCCTCCCAACCCTGCTGGCATTGATCGCCGGCGCCGCCATTGCAACGCTCACAACGTGGGCGCTGCTGACCCGCCGCCTGCAGACTATGACCGTGCGGGCCACCGCCGCCGAGGCCGCGCTGCTCAACGAGCGCGAGCGCGGCGCACAGCTCGCCGCCGCGCAGAACGACGAGCGCGCCCAGACCGGCGCCGAGCGCGAGCGCGCCGTCCGCGCCGAAAGCACGCTGGCGGCCGAGCGCGCCAGCCACAGCCAGCTCCTGGCCACGATCCAGGCCGCCGAGCAGCAGCTCAGCGACCGCTTCGCCAAGCTCAGCAGCGAGGCGCTTAAAGCCAGCAGCGACCAGTTCCTGGCGCTGGCGCAGGAGCGCATGGCGCAGCACCAGCTCAGCCTGCGCGGCGACATGGCGCAGGTCTTCGTCCCGCTGCGGACCACGCTGGACGATCAAGGCCGGCAGATCGCCGCAATCGAGGGCCAGCGGCATGAGTCATTCGGCCGGCTGGACGAGACGATCAAGCTGCTGTTAAGCGGCCAACAGCTCCTCAGCCAGGAGACCGGCAATCTGGTCAACGCCCTCGGCAAGCCGCAGGTGCGCGGGCAGTGGGGCGAGCTACAGCTGCGGCGCGTGATCGAGCTGGCCGGCATGGTCGAGCACTGCGATTTTGACACCCAGGTGACGGTCCAGGACGGCGACGGCAAGGGGCGGCCCGACCTGGTGGTGCGTATGCCGAACCAGCGCCAGATCATCGTTGACTCAAAGGTGCCGATGGCCGCCTTTCTGCGAGCGCTCAACGCCACGGCCGACGAGCGCCCCGCCCTGCTGCGCGCGCACGCCCAGCAGGTGCGCGTCCACATTGACGACATCCACAAGCGCAACTACCCGGCCAAAGTCGATGGCGCCCACGACTACACAATCATCTTTATTCCCGGCGAGGTGTTCTACCACGCGGCACTGGAGCACGACGCCGAGCTGCTGGAGTATGCCTTCAAAAAAAGCGTCATCCTGGCCAGCCCCAACACGCTGGTGGCGATCTTGAAAGCCGCCGCGCTGGGCTGGAGCGAGACCCGCCTGGCCGCCGACGCCAAAACCATCCGCGACGAGGGCGAGAAAGTCTACAAGGCGCTGATCACCGCCGTCGAGCACCTGAGCAAAGTCGGCGCCGCGCTCAACACGGCCACCACCACCTACAATGCCGCCGTCGGCAGCATCGAGACCCGGCTGCTGCCCCCGGCCCGCAAAATGAACGAGCTCGGCCTGCGCAACGCCAAGCCGCTGCCCAGCCCTGACGCCATCGAGACGAGCATCCGCCAGTTCACCAAGCCCGAGCTGAGATCGAGGAGCGAGTAGCGAGCAGACTCATCACCCATCTTCATCCCGCGCCTTTACGCTCTTTGCGTCTTTGCGGTTCAACCCTCGTCGCTCCTGAAAACTGAAAGCTGAAAGCTCGTGCGCTAGCCGAAAGGACGATCCCGTGACCAACGCACCGCAACCAACGCCCGTGCAAAAGCTCCAGCGGCTGGCCCAGCGATTCCTTGATGATAGCGCCGCCCAGGCTGACGACCGAAAGAAGTATCAAGACCGTGCCGCCGCGCTGCCGGCGCTCCAGGCGATCATCCGCGAGTTCATCGCCGGCAGCATTGGGCTGCCCGAGCTGCGCCAGCAGCTGAATGTGTATCTGCTCCAGCATAACTACTGGGAGACTGGATACTGGCAGATGGTGCTCAATAAGCTCGTTAGCTACCACGGCACAGCTGGCGAGGAGCTGCTGCGCCGCGCGCTCACCGGGCTGGACCACACAACCTACCCACAGCATCTCGAGCAGCTGATCACTGACCTCAACCAGGAGCGGCAGCGCCTGGACGGGCAGGGGCGGCAGCGGGCGTCGCCGGGCGACAGCGCCTTTTTCCTCGGCGTCTTTGCGCTATGGCTTGATCCAGATAGTGATATGCTGGTGCCGTGGCGCCTCCTCCGCGATGGTCTGAAATCTCTCAATGATCACCACGCCCTGCCGCATACCGCCGGCCTGAAGGTCACTGAAAAACAGGTCCAGATCAGAACTCCAGCTGAATATGCGGCGGTCGGGGCGACGGTCACAGCCATCGCCCGCACGGTGCCAGAGCTGGCAGGCAGCGGGCCGTCCTGGGCCGAGCGCTTTACCACCTGGATAGCGAAGCATCAAGCATCAATCCCAGCCTGGCTAGCCACCACGGACGAGACGGAGGATAGCTCAGTGAGCAATCGAGCGACTCTGGCACCGAATAAGGAGGACGACATGGTATTCCCCGACGAGCCGCTGCGGGCCATCGAGCCGGCGGTGCTGGCCGAGCGCATCACCGAGCTGCGGCGCGAGCTGCTGATCGACAAGGACGTGATCGAGCGCATCTACCACACGCTGGTCATGGGCCGCCACGTAATCCTGAGCGGCCCGCCCGGCACCGGCAAAACCGACCTGGCCACCAGGCTGCCGGCGGTGCTGTGGCAGACCACCGAGCCGGCCGGCGTCAGCGCCGTACCGTTCACGACCAGCCACACGCGGATTGAGCAGCAGCTGACCACCAAGACCAGCTACGCCGTGCGCATCGAGACTGCCACCGACGAGTGGACGCCGCGGCATGTCATCGGCGGCATCGCGCCGGCGCTGGACGGCGACACGATCCGCTACGAGATCGTGCCGGGCTGCCTGACCGCCACGCTGCTGGCCAACTGGGAGCTGGACGAGGACGATCCGGCCAGCTGGGCAGCGGCGCAGCGCCGCCCGTATCTGGCCGCCGGCACGGCCCAGCCATACCGCGGCCTGTGGCTGGTGATCGACGAGTTCAACCGCGCGCCGATTGACCTGGCGCTGGGCGAGGCGCTGACCGCGATTGGCGGCGGCGCGGCCGCGCTGACCGTGCCGACCCAGGGCGGCCCGCAGCGGCTGGCGCTGCCCAAAGATTTTCGGATCATTGGCACGCTCAACAGCTTCGACCGTCACTTCCTGAACCAGATCAGCGAGGCGCTCAAGCGGCGCTTCGCCTTCATCGAGCTGCTGCCGCCGACCCGCAGCGCGCGCGCCGCCGAGCAAGGCACCGTCGTGCGCGCCGCCCTGAAGGCGCGGCCGGCGATCAGCTGGGGCCAGCCGCTGAGCGACATCCTTGAAATCCAGGCCGGCACTGACCCGCCGTGGACCTGCGTGTGGCAGGGCAGCAGCGCAGTCGAGGCACTGTTCGACGAGGGCTGGCGGTTTTTCGAGGTGCTGCGAGTATTTCGGCAGTTTGGCACGGCGCAGGCGATCAGCTGGGCCAGCTTATTTTTGGGCGCCGGGCTGCTCCAAAGCCTGGCCTGGGACGACGAGGCCGGCTGGCGCCACTGCCTGAGCACCGCCCTAGCCGACACGCTGGCCGACCAGCTCCAGATTCTGCTGCCCGATGAGATCGAGGTGCTGCTAGCCTACCTCCGCAACACCACCGCCGCCGACTTCGCCACGCGCTACGGCGTGCTGCTCGGGCGGCTCATCAGCCCCAAGCGCCGCACCGCCCAAATGCTGGCCCTCCAAAGCATCCGCGACGACCAGGGCCAGCCGCTGATCACGCCCGAGGACGCGACCCGCATTGCCGACGACGAGCGCACGACCGTGCCCGACGCGGTGCTGGCGGCGATCTTTCACACGGCGGCGCCACGCGGCCGGCTGCGCGATGTCGAGGAGCGGCTGGACCGCTTTCTGTTCGAGCGGACGATTTAGCGCTGGGAGCACGCACCGTGAGCACCGACCTTGCTACGATCATCCCGCAGCTTCAGCGGCGCATTGCACGGCTGCTGCTGCGCCACGACCGGCGCACCTTCCGCGGGCGATTCCGTGAGCTGCACGCCCGCAGCGCGCAGCCCCAGCCGCCGCTGCTGCGCGCCTACGACGACTTTACGCGGCTGCTCGGCCTGGCCGACGAGCTATTCACTGACATTCTGCCGCGCATCCGCCGCCAGCTGAGCTTCAGCGCCACCCGCCTGGAGCTGGACGAGGAGCAGCCGCTGCGCGGCCAGATCGACTGGCGCCGCACCAGTGCGCGGGCTGCCGCCGAGCACCCTGGCCAGCCGCCGCTGCGCTTCGCCACGACGCTGCGCAGCCGCAGCTTCGCCACCCCTGAGAATCGCATGGTCGCGGCGGTGCTCCAGCGCTACGCCCAGCGCCTCGGGCGGCTGCGCAGCGCCGAGCTGTTCGCCGACGCGCCGCTCAACGCCGCCGAGGGCCGCGAGATCAGCCAGCTAGTCGAGCGCGTGCGCCGCGAACTGGCGACACCGCAGCTCGTCGAGCTGGCCCGCGAGGCCGACCCCAGCCAGGCCACCGAGCTGGTCGCCGCGGTCGAGCAGCGCGTGCGCGGCGCCAGCCCCTACGCCGACCTCGTGCGCTGGTGGCAGCGCAGCGAGCAGCAGCACCTGCGGGCCAGCCCAGCCCAGCAGGTCAGCCCGGTGCTACAGACCGAGGAGGAGGCCGGTCTGCTCTACCAGCTGTGGATCGCGCTGGAGATCGTCAACCTACTGGCCGAGCGCGACCTGCTGAGCAATCCGCAGATCAGCACCGACCAGCTGCGCTTTGGCTTTCGGTGGGCCGGGCGCGACTTTGTGCTGGTCTACGACCGCAGCCCCACGCCGCACCTCGCCTGGACCGGCGCGCCCGGCGTGCGCCCCGACTACTTCATCACCCGCGCCGCGCCGCAGGAGGTGCGCGTCGGCGACCAGATCTACTGGCGAGAGCCGGGCGTCTTGCTGGATGCCAAATGCTACCTGGGCGCCGAGGCCAGCCGGGCCAGCGGCGCGATCAAGCGCTTGATCGCCGACCTCCAGCTGGTCGACGCCCGCCACGGCGCGCTGCTGTTCCCTGACACCACCGGCCTCGCCGCCGCGGTGCGGCCCAGCGACGCGCGCTACCTCGGCACCGTGGACGCCGCCAGCGCCATCAAGCTGTTTGCGCTAAGTCCCGCGGCCGGTGAGGCGGCGCTCCAGGAGCACCTGGCGGCGGTGCTTGACCAGGTGGCCGCCTGGCTGCCCGTGCCGGCGCCCATCGCCTGCCACGGCTGCTTCGCTGACCCCGACACGGTAAATCCCGACCGCCGCCCGCCGCAGGCCGCGCCGCTGATCTTCTGCCCCAAGCCGCACATCAGCGACCGCCGCGTCGATATCGTCAGCACCGCCGAGGACTGCCTGAAAGAACCGCGGGTCTGCCACATCCTGGGCCGGGAGCCGGATGCCAGCCGGCTGGCGCCGTTTGTCAAGCGCGTGCTGACGCAGAGTGATCTGCTGGCTACGACGATGCAGCTGCGCGCCCACCTCGCCAACACCGTGGCCGCCGACGATCATAGCGAGGCCGCCGAGCAGGCTCGCGGCGCCGTCTTCGAGGCCATCGGCGCACTGGTCGAAGCGTACCAAAAGGTGCGCCAGCCCGACACCACGTTTATTGAGGAGAAGCTCTCAGTTACTTTTAAATCCCACTGGAGCGATCAGACCCATGCCCGTGGCCTGCCGGCCGATGTGCGGAATATGCTGATCTCGGGCGAGTTTGTCCACCATGAGTTTGCCCAGAGCGGCGTGCTGGACTGGGCCGCCTCAGCCGTGCAGTACGTGCGGGCTGTGGAGCGCGAGCTACAGCGCCGGCTCTACTATCGCCTGGGCCAGCCGTCGCCGCTCCGCGACCGCCACGGCAACCCGCTCCGGCCACAAGATTTTACGTTTGGCAGTGTCACCTTTGCGTACTACAACCGCGGCAAGAGCGATCATAACTGGCTCACATTTCTGAGCGGCGCCGTGCAGCGGGCCGGCGCGCAGCCCAGCGCATTTGAAGCCGTGATCAAGGAGATTATTAAGCTGCACGAGCTGCGCAACAATATCGCCCACTCCAAGCAGATCAGCCAGGCAACGGCCCAGCAGGTCCGCGACATCACGATTGGTGCGGCCACGACTGGCTGGGCCAGCGCGCTGCGCAGCTTGGTGGAGCTGCTAGACGCCTGAGATCGCTGATTCAGCACAATTTGCTCAACAAAATGTTAGTATGCAAGCATACATCTTGCTAAACGGTAGCAAGATGTGCTCTCGAGGGCCTATCAGCAACCCATCTTACCGCCCCCACACGCCGTGCGCTCAACAGCTGTGTCGTAGTAGCACGACCACCTGTTAAGCATCCATTAAACTATCCGTGGCGTAGATTAGATGGAAGCACATCGCGGATATAGGAAGCCGTAGCACAAAGGATGCTTCCAGGTGCAAATAACTGATGAACAGCTGGCGAGTGGTGTCGCTGAAGGCGACATCGCGGCGCTTGAAGCGTTGTATGAGCGGTATGCACGTCCGGTGTTCTCGCTGGCATTTCGGATTCTGAGCGACAGCTCGGACGCCGAGGAGGTCACGCAGGATGTGTTTGAGCGAGTTCTGGCGGCATGCCGGGTCATTCGATGTTGAGCGCGGGCGCTTCGGCACCTGGCTCCTGAGCATGACCCACCATGTGGCGGTTGACCTAGTGCGCAAGCGCCAGCGCCGCCCGCAGTCAGCGCAGAACGAAGACATCGAGCGGCTGGCGCTGGTGACGGCGCCGGATCAAGATGTCGGCGAGGCCGCGATCCAGCGCCTGGAGGCCGAAACGATTCGGACGGCGCTCAGGTCGCTGCCGGAGCTACAGAAGCGGGCGATTGAGCTGGCGTATTTCGGCGGCCTCAGTCACTCCGAAATTGCGACGGCGCTCGGTGATCCGCTTGGCACCGTCAAAACTCGTATTCGTCGTGGTATGGAGCGGCTGAAAACCGCGCTAGAGCATATTGGGGTAGGCAGTGAGCACGATACCGGAATCACACGTTGAGGACGAGCTTGATCTGTATGCACTGGGCGCGCTTGACCCCGCGGTGCACGCGCAGATTGCAGCTCACATAGACGTGTGTACATTATGTCAGCTTGCACTCAGCGAGCGACAAAAAATTGTTGAGGCCCTGGCCTGGACCGCGCCGCAGTACGACCCCCCGGCTGACCTGCGCGACCGCCTGCTTCGACGTATTCAGGGCCAGGCCACGCAGCAGGCGCCCGCCGCCGACGCAGCGCGGGCCACCGAGCGCGCCCAAGCGATCGCGGCGCTGCCGCCGACGATCCCGGCCAGCGCCCGCGGGCCACGGCCGCAGCTCTGGCTGCGCGGCCTGGCGGCGGCGTCGCTGGCGCTGGCGGTCGCATTTGGCGGCCTCAGCTGGCGCCTCAGCCAGGAGCTGACGAGCAGCCGCGCGGCCGCCGCCCAGCAGCAGCAGGTCATCGCGACGCTGCAGGCCAACGGCAGCCGCCTGGTGCGGCTCACCGACACCACCGCCGCCACTGGCAGCAACGTGCGGCTGCTGCTCGACCCCAGCCGCCCGCAGGCCTTTTTGATGGCCAGCGACCTGGCGGCGCTGCCAGCCGGCCGGGCCTACGAGCTCTGGCTGATCAAAGATCAAGCTGCCAATTGCCGCCGGCGTCTTCCAGGTGGATGACCAGGGCCAGGCAATGCTGCCGGTGAATATCAGCGAGCAGCTGCGCGGCGCCCAGGTGGCGGCGATCACCATCGAGGACGCCGCCGGCAGCCCGACGCCCACGACCAAGCCGATTCTCAAAGCCCAGCTCTAGGCCGCGCTCGCCGCGCTCGCCGCGCTCCCCCGCACGTCGCCGCCCTGATCACCGCTGATGCTGCTCCCCGCCTCGCCACACTTCAACTGCCACAGTTCGTCCACGGGCGTACCAGCACTAGCTAGCCGCGCCCTGAACTCAGAAAATAATCAACCTACAGGTCTACAACAGTATCTCAGATGCAGCGAATTTGATATACTTCTAGCGTTCAGTCTTAGTAGCAAGTTTACTCCGTGTTAGCGGTCTTGGTTTCATCACCTATAGCAATTAGGAGAACCTCTACAATGAAAGCTTCTGAAACTAAGTTTCAACCCATTATTGAAGGAACGAAACAATATGTTGTTCCACTATTCCAACGAGCTTATAGTTGGGATAAAAAAGAATGGGAAGTTTTATGGGATGATCTTGTTTTTCTATATGAGAATGAGGAACCTAAAAGCCATTTTATTGGCTCAATCGTTACAATGCCTACAGTTTCCGTTCCAGAGGGAGTTGCAAAGTATCTACTAATTGATGGTCAACAAAGACTAACAACTATTTTTATTATTTTAACGCTATTGAGAGATATATCGAAAGATGCTGGCAATGAAGAAATAGCGAATGAAATAGAACAAACAATGCTTATCAACCCTTTTAAGAAAGGTGCAGATAATTTAAAGCTGTTACCAACACAAGCTGACCGTGAGTTTTTTACTAATATTATACAAAGGAAACACACCGATGAACAAAGCCAAGTTTATCGTTGCTATCATTTTTTTATGCGCAAGCTAAATCAAAAGAAACTAGACGTGCAAGCATTAAGTAAAATCATAACAAATCGATTTTCTGTTGTAAGTATAGTTCTTGACAGAGATGATAATCCTCATATTGTTTTCGAGAGCCTTAATGCAAAAGGGCAAAAGCTAACTTAAGCGGATCTTATTCGTAATTATTTCTTCATGAGAATACACGTTGGGGAGCAAGAAAAAATTTACGCTGAATATTGGAAGCCGATGCAAGACATATTAGGTGACAATCTAACCGAGTTTATCAGGCACTATATGATGAGGCAAGACTTTATTGTTAAGCAAACAGATGTATATTTTACTCTTAAGGATCGTGTAAAAGATACAGATGCGTTACAATCACTTACTGAAATTGCAATATTTGCAGATTATTATAAAAAGATGCTACATCCTGAATATGAACAGGACACAGAGATTTGAAAATATATAGTGAGGCTGAAACGTCTTGAAATTACTACTGTATACCCTTTTTTACTGAACTGTTATCATGATTATGCCAATCAAGAACTCTCCCGTAATGATTTCATCAAAGTCTTAGGGATAATAGAAAATTTTGTTATTCGTAGGTTCATTTGTAATGTACCTACTAGTCATCTCAATAAAATGTTTCCATTTCTATATTCGTGGGTTAAGTCACAAGGTCCCCATAGTTTTGTAGATGGGCTTCGTCTACAATTACAATTACGAGATTATCCTAGAGATGTCCAGTTCAAATCGCGACTTATAGAAGGTAAACTCTATGGATTTGGAGAGCGAGGAGTTAAGACTAAGCTAATACTTGAAACGTTAGAGTTTGCATATGCTCATAAAGAACAAGTATCTTTTGACTCAGTAACAATCGAGCATGTACTGCCGCAAACTCTGACAAATTGGTGGCAACAGCATCTTGGCGAGGATTGGCAAGCTGACTATGAACTTTGTCTACATACTTTGGGAAACTTAACCCTAACAGCATACAATTCCGAGCTTTCCAATGAAACTTTTCCAAAAAAGAAACACCAGCTCAATGAAAGTCACCTCGATCTAAATAAATATTTCAAGGATATAGAACGATGGGATAGGGAATCCATAGAAAAGCGTTCTGGAGAACTAGCAGATATGGCCATTACTATTTGGCCATACTTTGGCGAGGATCAAGGCCCCATTATTCCCGCTACTATGGACGGCGTAACTGGAAAGTCCCCCAAATACGTTACTATTCTAGGAGAAAGATTTTCAGTAGACTCTTGGCGAAATGTTCTGCGAAAAACAATGGAAACTATTGTAGATATGGAACCAGAAAGGTTCACTCAATTATCAATTGAATACCCACATTTTATCAGCAAAGACAAATTTTCAAGGCATCATCAAGTAAGCAATGGTTACTATATCAATATAAACCTTAAAGCCAAAGATGTTTATAAATTCTGCGCTCAGGCGATTGAGACTATTGGATTATCTAAAGAAGACTGGTTTGTAGAAACAGACTAAATCTGATCAACGGCACAAGAGACGTTCGAAATGAAGGACATTTATCATGCCGTCCGCCCGCGCAGCCGCGCCGCATCAACTGGGAGCCGCTATGATCCGCGATGCCGCCGCACTGCTGGCCGAACTCCGCCACGTTCACCGGGCGATCCGCGACGCCGTGGTGGCGGCCTGTGAGGCCCAGACCACCGACGACCTCAGCGCGGTGGTCGCTGAGGCCGGCGGCGACACGATCTTCGCCCTGGACCGCATATCGGAGGCCGCGCTGGTCGCCGAGTTCGCCGCCATCGGCGCCCGCTGGTCGTGCGTGTTGATCGCTGAGGGCCTGGGAATGACCGAGCAGATCGTGCTGCCGGCCGGCACGCGGGCCGCGGACGCCGAGCTACGCATCATCGTCGACCCTATCGACGGCACCCGCGGCCTGATGTACCAGAAGCGCCCGGCCTGGATTCTGACCGGCGTAGCGCCCAACCGCGGCCCCGCCACCACGCTGGCCGACATTGAGCTGGCGCTGCAGACCGAGATTTCGCTGGTCAAGCAGCATCTCAGCGATAGCTTCTGGACAATGCAAGGCAATGGCGTCGGCGGCGAGCGCTGGGATCGGCTGCGCGGGCAGGGCCAGCCGCTGGCGCCGCGGCCCTCGCGGGCGACGACGCTGGCGCAGGGCTTCGGCGGCATCGCGCGGTTTTTTCCAGGGGCGCGCGGCGAGCTGGCGACCATTGATGACCTGGTGGCCGAGCGGCTGCTTGGCCCGGTCGAGGCTGGCCGCGCGCAGTGCTTCGAGGATCAATATATTTGCACCGGCGGCCAGCTGGCCGAGCTGATCCAGGGCCACGACCGCTGGCAGGCCGACCTGCGGCCGCTGACCGAGGCGCTCTTGGAGCGGCGCGGCCAGCGCCTCGGCATCTGCTGCCACCCCTACGACCTCTGCACCGAGCTGATCGCCCGCGAGGCTGGCGTGATCGTCACCGGACTCGACGGCCAGCCGCTGGCGGCGCCGCTCGATACCACGACCGACGTGGGCTGGCTGGGCTTTGCCAACGCCGCGCTGGCCGCGCAGGTTGGGCCGGTGCTGCGCGCGGTCCTCGCGGAGCGCGGGCTGCTCGCTAGCGATCCAGAAGCGTCAGAATCAGCGCCTTGATCACATGCAGCCGGTTTTCGGCCTGGTCGAAGATCACTGACTGCGGGCCGTCGAGCACGGCAGCGGTGATCTCCTCGCCGCGGTGCGCTGGCAAGTCGTGCATGATCAGCGTCGCCGGGTTGCCGGTGCTGCGCAGGAGCGCCGCATCCACCTGGTAGGGCAGGAAGATCGGGCGGCGCTCCGCGGCCTCGCCCTCCTGGCCCATCGAGGCCCACACATCGGTGTAGATCGCATCGGCGCCGGCGACGGCCTCGAACTTATCGGTGGTCACGGTGATTGTGGCGTCGCGCTCGGCGGCCAGCGCGGTCGCCTCGGCGACAATCTCCGGCCGCGGCGCGTAGCCCGCCGGCGTCGCCACCGCCACCGACACGCCCAGCAGCGCCCCGCCCAGCAGCAGCGAGTGGGCCACATTATTCCCATCGCCGACAAACGCGACCTTGAGGCCGGCCAGCCGCCCGCAGTGCTCGCGCAGGGTCAGCAGGTCGGCCAGGATTTGGCAGGGGTGCTCGCGGTCGGACAGCACATTGATCACCGGCACGCTCGATGCAGACGCCAGCTCCTCCAGCGTGCTGTGGCTGAAGGTGCGAGCGGCGATGATCTGCACCCAGCGCGCCAGGTTGTGCGCGACATCGCTGGCCGACTCGCGCTGGCCCAGGCCGATTGAGTCGCCCAAAATAATGGTGTGGCCGCCCAGCTGCGTCATGGCGACCTCCAGGGTCGTGCGCGTGCGCAGCGAGGGCTTTTCAAAGATCGCGGCCAGGGTCTGGCCCTGAAGTTTTTTGGAGACGTGCTGCTTGCGCTGCCAGCGGCGCTTCAGCTTGGCGGCGCGGTCGAGCAGCGCCAGGGTCTCGTCGGCCGATAGATCGTGGGCGGACAGATAGTGGCGTGGGGTCATTGGACGCTCCTTGCGCACCGCCATTGGCGTAGGCTCAACGCTGAGCGGGGCTGCGCTAGCGGCCGCGCCGCTGCCAGGTGCCGCGCGTCTTGCGGTAGTCAGGCGCGAACACCGGCAGCACACCGCAGTACTCCTGATCGCTCATCCGCGACTGCAGCGCCGGGTCGAGGTCATCGAGCCGCTGGTTAGTGGTGATCAGCGTCGGCAGCTGGGCGTTATAGCGATAGTTCAGAATCTGATACAGCTTTTCTTTCGACCAGGGCGTGGCCGACTGGGCGCCAAAATCGTCCAGGATCAGGAACGGCGTCGCCCGGACCTCGTAGAACACTTTGTCATACGCCGCGCTGCCCTCGCCGCCAAACGACGAGCGCAGCGCATCTAGCAGATCGGGCGTTACGATAAATAGCGTCTGCAGACCGCGCTCCAGCCGCTCGTTGGCGACCGCCGCCGCCAGATGGGTTTTACCACAGCCGTGGACGCCCATCAGGATCAGCCACTTGCGCTGGTGCGGGTCACGGGCATACTGCTGGAGCTGCGCCAGCACCTGCGACAGATTATAGCCGCTGCGCCGCTCCTCATCCTGGGTGTAGGGCTGCGGATTGTAGCTGGCAAACGTCATCCGCTGGATCAGCGCAAACGACAGCCCCATCAGCCGGTTGACGACCTCGGAGGTGTAGCCGACGACCGCCAGCACCGTGCTCAGCTCGGCATCCTGCAGCCGCGAGCGCACGCGGCCCTCGAAGCTATCCATCAGCCGCGAGGTGGTAATCACCGTCGGCAGCTGGGCGTCGTAGCGATGCGCCAGAATTTGGTACAGCTTCTCCTCGGCCCAGGCGCTGGAGGACTGGGCGCCCAGGTCATCGAGGACCAGCACCTCGGCGTCGCGGACCGTCGCAAACAGCGCGTCGTAGGAGGTCTCGCTCTGCGGGCTGAAAGTGGTGCGCAGGTGGTCCAGGAAGTCGGGGACAAACACCCACAGCGCCGGCGCGTCGCGCTCCAGCAGCGTGTTGACGATGGCGGCCGCCAGATGCGTCTTGCCGCTGCCCGACGGCCCGGTCAAGACCAGCCAGCCGCTCGGCGCCGCCGCGAACTGCTGGGTGCGCCGCAGCGCCTGGGCCAGCGCCGTCCGGCTATAGGCGCTGGTGGCGCGGTCGGGGCTGAAGGCGGCAAAGCCCTTCGACGACAGCGCGCCAAGCTGCGACAGCTCGCGCAGCCGGGCGTTGCGCTGGCCGGTCCACTCCTGGTTTTTGCAGCCGCACGGCTGGAGCTTGCCAAAGCTCGGGTCGCCGTAGGGCACGTCGTAGCGCAGAAAGCCGGTGCCGTTGCACAGCGGGCAGACCGGCGGCGGCGGCTCGTGCGGCTCGTCGGTGGCGATGACCCGCAGGCGACTTAGCATCTCGTTCAATGATTCCATAGCACTCACTCGCCTGTTGGTCGAAACAGATTCAGGACATGGTCGTTGGCGTACTGCCGAAAGTCGTCGTTGGTCAGGCCGGCCGGGCGGTCGCCGCGGCCATCGCGGCTCCAGCGCTCCAGGACGGCGCGAATATAGCGCCACGAGCGCTTGTTGGAGCGCACCGCCTCGCGGATCGCATCCTCGCACCACGCGGCCGGGTAGGTCTGCTCGGCGTCACGCAGCTCAACGGTGAGGAGCGGCGTCAGCACGCCGATGTTCTGCTCATACAGCGCAAAGATCGACGGCCGCTCGGCGGGCGCGGCGGCGGCTGGTAGCCAGGCCACGTCGCCGTCGCTGACCCGCGCGGCCCACAGCCGGTTGGCAGCGGTGTTGGCCAGATACCAGTTGCCGACCCGCGGCCCGTCGGGGACCAGCACATGCAGCAGCGTCGCCCTCCGCACCGCCGCCTCCATGCCCTCGACGATCACGTCCTCGGTCGGGCGCAGCGGCGCGACGGCCCGCAGCGAGCGCGCCAGCGTCGCGTCGCCGGTCAGCGTGGCCCACTCGACCATGCGCGGGCGGCGCCGGCTGCTCTTGAGGAGATAAAAAAAGTGCAGCGTCACCTTGATCTCGGCCGGCTGAGTCAGCAGCGGCAGCACGTCGGTGAACAGCTCGTGCGGCAGCGTGATCGGGTCGTCGGTTGAAAAGCCGGTGAAGGTCATACAGCCTCATCAGGCGGGTATGGTAGCACAGATGTTGCCCTATCGGTCCCCGCCGCGGCTAGTAGCCCTCGGGCGAGCGGTAGGGCGACAGGTCGCGAAAGCGCGTCGTTTTGGCATCGAAAAACAGGTTGACCACGCCGACCGGGCCGTTGCGGTGCTTGGCGATGTGAATTTCGGCGATGCCCTTTTTGTCGGTGTCCTTGTCGTACATTTCCTCGCGATAAATAAACATCACGATGTCGGCGTCCTGCTCCAAGCTGCCCGACTCTGCGCAGGTCCGAGAGCATCGGCACGTGCGAGGTGCGGCCCTCGACGGCGCGCGACAGCTGCGACAGCGCCAGGATCGGCACGTTCAGCTCGCGGGCCAGATTTTTGAGCGAGCGCGAGATTTCCGACACCTCCTGCACGCGGTTGTCATTCCGCTTGCCGCCGGAGCTGAGGAGCTGCAGATAGTCGACCACCAGCACATCAAGGCCACGCTCGGCCTGGAGGCGGCGGGTGCGCGAGCGCAGCTCGTTCAAGGACAGGCCGGGCGTGTCGTCAATGTAGATCGGCGCGGTCGCCAGCTGGCCCATCGCGTCCACCACGACTTGCAGATCCTGGGTGTTGATGCGGCCGGTGCGCAGGCGCTGGGCATCAATGCCAGTGAAGGTCGCCAGCAGGCGCTGGAGCAGCTGGTCGCGGCCCATCTCCAGCGAGAAGATGCCGACCGAGGATTGATTCTGGACTGCCATATTGTGGGCGATGCTGAGCGCCAGGCTCGACTTGCCGACGCCGGGCCGGGCCGCCAGGATCAGCAGGTCGGACTTATGCAGCCCGCCGGTCAGCCGGTCGAAGTCCACGAAGTGCGTGGGCATGCCGCCGACCTCGTAGCCCTTCTCCTGAACATCGTTGAGATATTCCAGGTACTGGTCAATGATCTGCGACAGCGGCACAAAATCCTGGATGCCGCGGCGCTGCACCACATTGAACAGCTCCTGCTCGGCCTGGTCCAGGGTTTTCTCAACATCGTCGCTCTCATCAAAGCCCAGCGCCGCAATTTTGCCGCCGGCCTGGATCAGCCGCCGCAGCACCGCCGTGCGCTCCACGATTCGCGCGTAGTACTCGACGTGGTACGAGGTCGGCACGTTGCTCGACAGCTCGACCAAAAAGGAGATGTCGCCGATGGGCGCCAGGCGCTCGGCCCGGCGCAGCTCGTCGGCGACGGTCTGGAGGTCGGGCGGGACGCGCTTGTTGTAGCACTGCAGCACCGCCTCATAGATCCAGCGATGCTTCTCAAGGTAAAAATGCTCGGGGGCCAGCCAGGCGGCCAGCGCAATCACCGCATCGCGCTCGATCAGCACCGCCCCCAGGGTTGCGCGCTCGGCCTCGATGTTCGCAGGTAGTTGTTTGTCCACAGGCTGTCTCCCCTCAACCCACCGTTCGTCCACACGCTATCAACAGCCCCCCCAAAACGCAGATGTGCCGCGTCTTTAAAACGCGACACATCCCGAGTTTGGAGCAATTTGGTTTGAGCGGGCGCTACTGCGCGGCGGCCTCGTCGGTCGTGGCGGGCGCGGCGGGCGCGCTGGTGGTCTCGCCGGTGGCGCCGGTCTCACCGCCCTCACCCTCGACGACCACGTTGATGCGCGGGGTTAGGCCGTGGCCCAGGTTGACGATCACCGAGTAGACGCCGGCACGCTTGATCGGGTCGCCCAGCTCAACGCCGCGGCGATCAACCGCGAAGCCCAACTGCTGCGACAGCTTCTCGGCGATGTCGACATTAGTGATCGAGCCGTAGAGCCGGTCGAGCTCACCGACCTTGACGGTGAAGCGCACGGTCTGGCCGTTGATGCGCTGGCCCAGCGCCTCGGCGTCGCCCCGCGACTTGAAATCGCGCTTGCGCTGCGCCTCGGCGCGCTCCTGGGCCTGCTTGATCAAGCCTTTGGTGGCCATCGTCGCAAAACCTTTGGGGACCAGATAGTTACGGCCATAGCCGTTGGCAACCTCTTTGACCTCGCCGGCTTTGCCGAGGCTCGGTACATCCTGCGTCAACACAATTTTCATAGCGGCTGTCCTTAGTGTATGTCGTTTTGGGCTATCTACAACGAAATGGGCATCGCAGCTTCGGGCAGAAGCAAGGATGCCAACATGCTGGCCGCTATGATAGCATATCGACAGAATGATCGTCAATGCGGGAGAGCAGCATGCACCCTGAGGAACCACGGCGGCTGGGCTTGGCACTGGGCGGCGGCGGCGGCCGCGGCTCGGCGCACATCGGGGTTCTGAGCGAGCTGGAGCGGCTGACGGTGCCGGTGGACCTGATCGCCGGCACCAGCGTCGGCGCGCTGGTCGGGACGCTGTATGCCGCCGGCTTCACGCCCGACGTGATCGAGGGGTTATTTCGGGCCGCAACCGTGCGGCGGGTCGTGGCGCGCGACCCCAGCAACTACGGACTGATCGGCACCGCCAAGATCGAGGCCTGGCTGCGCGAGCTGCTGGGCGAGCGCACGTTTGCCGACCTGCGGCTGCCGCTGGCAATGGTCGCCGTGGACCTGCTCACTGGCGACGAGGTGATCCTCAACGAGGGGTCGCTGGTCGAGGCGCTGCTGGCGACGATTGCGGTGCCGGGCGTGTTCCCGCCGCGGCCGCGGGGCGCGCAGCTGCTGGCCGACGGCATGCTGCGCAACAACCTGCCGGTCGATGTTGCGCAGCGCATGGGCGCCGGCCGCGTGATCGCCGTGGACCTGCACACCTTTCAGCGCAGCCACAGCTTCAGCAAAGGCGCGCAGCCCGGTCGCTGGTCGCCGCGCCGCTGGGTGACGCTGAGCCAGTTTGCAGTGCTGGACCGCTCGCTCGACATTATGATGAGCGAGATCACCCATCGGCGGCTGCGCGAGTGTCCGCCCGACCTGCTGCTGACGCCGGAGATGAGCGGGCTGACGCCGTTTGAGCTGACGCGCGCCACCGAGGGCCGCGCCGCCGGCGCCGCCGTAGCCCACGCCCACGCCGCCGAGATCGCGGTGTTACGGAGCTGGCGCCTGGCGCCGCCACTGCCCGCACTGCCTGAGTACTATCCCCGAACAGGACCTTCGCCCGATGGTCACGACCATCTGGTGTAGCGTATAAATATGACACCGACCTGAGATTTGGATCACCTTCGTGTCATCTTGGCTCTCAGTGTGCGTGAACGCTACCCGGCTATGTAGCGTTTAGAGTTCCAAGATGCAATGTTGCATCAGCCGTAGACCTTGTGTTTCTACAGGTCTCTATGCTTCAGGACAGCCTTGTCGCTCCCGAAGCCGGAGGAATACCCCATGACGAGTTGCACCGACCTGCCGCGTAGCACGTCACTCGCCTCGGACCAACTCGCCCCCCTCGCACCGAATCTGGCCACCAGCCGCTCGTCCCGCAAGCGCTGGCTGCGGCTTCTGGCCGGTGCCGCCCTTCCAGTAACGCTTCTCGCCGCCCATATTATGCCCGCCCCAACCTCCCACGCCGCCCCGCGCGCCGTGGCCTCAAGCTTTGCCCTGACTTCGACCCTCAGCGCCTTCGCTGGCGACGCTGGGCTGTCCGACGCCGACCTGGCTGAGCTAACCGGCGACGTGTTCGACGGCACCGCCGGCTGGGGCGCGCCGATCAAAGGTAAGCTGACCGCCCCGGTTGCGGTCAACGCCGCCAATATTCGCACCGGCCCCAGCACGAGCTTCGAAAGCCTTGGCAAGCTCGACACCTCAATGGCCGTGACGCTGCTGGGCCGCAGTGGCGAGTGGTTCCAGGTTCGCACGGCACGCGGCACGCAGGGCTGGATGTCAGGCGAGGTGCTGCGGGTTGACGCGGCCACCGCCGCCAACCTCCCGCTGGTCCAGGGTGACCGTGTCAGCGCCAAGCAGTCGTCGGCGGTCACCACCGACACTGGCATTCGCGTGCGCACCGGCCCCGCCACCACCTTTGAGAGCATCGGCAAGCTCGGCGCCGGCATCAAGGTTGACGTGCTGGCCCACGACGGCGGCTGGTACAAAGTCCAAACGCCCAGCGGCGTGACGGGCTGGGTTACCGCCGACTATCTACGCATCAGCGCCGCGCCGGCCGCAACCGCCGCCACGCCCGCCGTGGTCGCCGCGACGCCGGCCGCTAGCACCGCGCTTGTCGGCTTCACCACCGACGACGGCGTCAAGCTGCGCCAGGGGCCGGGCACCAGCTATAGCCAGCTGCTCAAATTCACCGAGAATACCAAGCTGACCATCGTCGGCAAGCACGACGAGTGGTACAAGGTGCGGACCAGCAAGGGCAATTCTGGCTGGGTCTCGGCCGAGATGCTGAGCGTCAACCCCGGCGTCGCCAGCCGCGTCCCGGCGGTCAAAAGCATCCCGGCGGCCCCGACCGCCCCGGCGGTCACCCCCGCCGTCAGCCGCAGCGTGGTTCGCGCCCGGCGGCGGCGGCAGCGCCCTCGGCAGCAGTGCGGCCCGTGTCGCGCTGCGCACGGTGGGCAGCCGCTATGTGTGGGGCGCCGCCGGCCCCCGCGCCTTCGACTGCTCGGGCGTGCTGGTCTATGCCTACCGCCAGCTCGGCGTCTACCTGCCGCACAAAGCGTCGCAGCAGTTCAGCTCGCGCTACGGCACGATTATTCGCAGCATGAGCAGCCTGCAGCCCGGCGACATGATGTTTTTCAAAAATACCGCCGGCCCCGGCATCACCCACGCCGCCATGTACATCGGCCGCGGGATGATGGTCTCGGCCAACTCGCCCAGCTCGGGCGTGCGCTACCAGAGCATCTACAGCAGCTACTGGAAGCGCCACTGGGCCGGCGGCGTCCGGCCAAGCCGCAGCCGCTAGCGCTGCTCGCCACCTCGTCGCTTCGCTGGGCAGACCACCACGGTCTGCCCAGCTTTTTGCCGTACAATAGCGCCGTTCTCAAGGAGCCACAATGAAAGGGTTGATCCTCAGCGGCGGCAAAGGCACGCGCCTCTACCCGCTGACCTATACCAAAGCCAAGCAGCTGATTCCCGTCGCCAACAAGCCGGTGCTGTTCCGGGTGATCGAGGCGATCCGCGACGCCGGGATCACCGAGATCGGCATTGTCGTCGGCGACACCGCCGCGGAGATTTGCGAGGCCGTCGGCGGCGGCGAGCGCTGGGGCGTCCAGGTAACCTATATTCAGCAGAGCGCGCCGCTGGGCCTGGCCCACGCCGTCAAAGAGAGCCGCCCGTTTCTGGGCGACGAGCGCTTTGTGATGTTTTTGGGCGATAACTGCCTGGAGGGCGGCATCTCGCCGCTGATCGAGCAGTTTGGCCGCAGCGACTGGAATGCTCAGATCGTCCTGACCAGCGTCCCCGACCCGACGCAGTTTGGCGTCGCCGAGCTGGACAGCGAGGGCCAGATCGTCCAGCTGGTCGAGAAGCCGCGCGAGCCGCGCTCGAACCTGGCGCTGGTCGGGATTTATATGTTTGACCAACACATCTGGGAGGCGGTCGAGGGCATCAAGCCGTCGTTGCGCGGCGAGCTGGAGATCACCGACGCGATCCAGTATCTGGTGGAGCACGGCTACCGCGTCTTCCCATATGTCCACCACGGCTGGTGGATCGACACCGGCAAAAAGATGGATATGCTCGATGCTAACCGCCTGGTGCTGGAGGAGCTGACGCACAAGATCGACGGGTTTGTCGACCGCGACTCGCAGGTCAGCGGCAAGGTCACGGTCGAGGCGGGCGCCGAGATCATCAACAGCGTGATCCGCGGGCCAGCGATCATCGGCGAGCACACCCGGATCGTCAACGCCTACGTTGGGCCGTTCACCTCGATCTACCACCACTGCCGCATCGAGGACTGCGAGATTGAGCACTCGATCATTCTGGAGAACAGCGAGATTGTGAATATCCCGCACCGCCTGGAGGACAGCCTGATCGGCCGCAACGTCAAAATTCATCGCTCGCCGATCAAGCCCAAAGCCTACAAGCTGATGCTGGGCGATAACTCCGATGTTGGGATTTTGTAGGAGACAGCCATGACCACCACCGCCCTCAGCTACCACGACCGCATGCTAGCCCTGCTCAACGGCCGCGACCCGCTGGAAGTCCAGGCCGCGACCGGCGCATTTCTCAGCGAGATCGTCGCCACCGCGTCGCTCGAAGACCTCAGCCGCCAGCCGGCGCCGGGCGAGTGGTCGGTCTGGCAGGTCATCGCCCATCTGGCCGACACCGAGCTGGTCTACGGCACGCGCATTCGGCTGATCCTGGTCCAGGAGCGGCCGGTGCTGGTCGGCTACGATCAGGACGCCTGGGTGGCGCGCTTTGGCCTGCTGGATGCGACGCCGGCGGTGACGCTGGCCCGCTGGCAGCTCTTGCGCGACGACAACCTGCAGCTCTACCGCACGCTGACCGCCGACGAGCGGGCGCGCGTCGGGCTGCACAGCGAGCGCGGCGAGGAAAGCGTCGGCGGCATCGTGATGACGCTGGGCGCCCACGACCTGATCCACATTGCGCAGATCAACGACTGCCTGGGGCGCGCGGCCTAAGCAGCGCGCGGGCGGCGGCCGGCAGAGTTTGCCGGCCGCCGCGGCTTTTAAGGCCCGCACACAGCCCGCACTTTGCTACAATGACTGCGGCGAGAGGCCGGTGGATTCCATCGGCCTCCGTGTCGCGTTGCATTGAGGTGCGCATGGATCTTTCGGAGCTTTTGCCGTTGGTGCGGCATCACCGCCAGCTGGCGGCGGTCCGCAATCGGCTGCTGCACGCGACGACGCCGCGGCTGCAGCTCGGGCCGCTGCCGGCGGCGGCGCGGCCGTTTGTGCTGGCCGACCAGGTGCTGGACAGCGACGGGCCGCTGCTGATCGTGACCGCGACGGCAGACGGCGCCGCGCAGCTGTGCGACGACCTGTGCGCGCAGCTCGGCGATGACCGCAGCGTCGTCTTATTCCCGGCCGCCGACGCGCTGCCCTACGAGCATATGTCAAGCGGCGATGAGATTGTCGGCGGGCGGCTGCGGGTGCTCCAGGCGCTGCACGGCGACAGCGCGGCGGTCGCGGCGATTGTTGCGCCGATCAAAGCGCTCATTCAGCCGACCATGCCGCCGGCCGACCTGGCCGCGGCCACCCGCCGCCTCACGGTGGGCGCGCGGGCCGACCTGCGCGAGCTGACGGCGTTTTGGACTGGGCTGGGCTACAGCGCCGGCCCGGTCGTCGAGGCGACCGGCGAGCTGTCGGTGCGCGGCGGGCTGATCGATATTTGGCCGCCAACCGAGGACCAGCCGCTCAGGATCGAGTTTTTTGGCGACGAGATCGAGAGCCTGCGGCGCTTCGATCCGCTGTCGCAGCGCACCGAGCGGCGCGAGCGCGCGGTGGTGATTGGGCCGCCCCACGATGTGCCGTTCTGGCAGCACGCGCTGGCCGCCGCGCAGCTGGCCGCGCTGGACCTGGCGACGCTGCGCCCCGAGGTCCGCGCGGAGTGGCAGGCCAGCATCGAGCGCCTGGCGCAGGGCCAGCGCTTTGAGGGCCGGGCGTTCTACGCGCCGCTGTTTTTTGGCCGCGACGGGCTGGGCAGCCTGCTCGACTATCTCCCGGACGACGCGCTGGTGTTCGCCAGCGAGCTGCGCGAGATCACGCAGACCGCCGCGGAGCTGCACAGCCGCGCCGAGGAGACCCGCGCCACCCAAATTGAGACTGGCGAGCTGCCGGCGGCCTTTCCGCGACCGTATGTGCTCTGGGCGGACGCCCTCGGCGACCAGCGCCTCGGCCTCATCGACCTGACCAATCAGCCGCCCAGCGAGCTGGTCCCGCCCGCCCTCACGCCCGACCCGCGACCGCCGGTGCCGCAGTTTGGCCCAGCCCAGCGCTGGGGCGGGCAGCTAGAGCAGGCACTGGATGACGTGGCCGCCCGCAGCGCCCGCGGCGAGCGCGTGGTGATTGTATCGCCGCAGTCGGGCCGCATCAGCGAGGTCTGGCGCGAGCGCGACGGCGCGCTGTTTGACCTCGACGCCGACGAGGACGATGAGATCGCCGAGCTGCCGGCAGGCAGCGTCGCCGTGATTCATGGCTCGCTGGCGGCCGGCTGGACCAGCGCCGACCTGGCACTGACGATCTACACCGACAGCGAGCTGTTTGGCTTTGTGGCGCGCCGCCCGGTCGTGGCCCGCCGCCGCCGCCAGCAGCGCGAGCTGGACCGCCAGGCGTTTTTGCAGCAGCTGGCGCCCGGCGACCACGTGGTCCACATCGAGCACGGCATCGCGATCTACGAAGGGCTGCGGCGCATGGCCGTGGACGACAAGGAGCGCGAGTACCTGTTTCTGCGCTATGCCGCCGGCGACACGCTGTACGTGCCGGTCGATCAAATTGATCGGGTCTCGAAATATATTGGCGGCGCCGAGACCACGCCGACGCTGCACCGCCTGGGCAGCGCCGACTGGGAGCGGGTCAAGCGCAAGGTCAAGGCCGCGGTCGAGGAGCTGGCCGCCGAGCTGCTGGAGCTGTACGCCGCCCGCCAGCTGGCCGAGCGGCCGCCGTACCAGCCCGACACCCAGTGGCAGCGCGAGCTGGAGGACGCCTTTCCCTACGCCGAGACCGACGATCAGCTACAGGCGATCGCGGCGATCAAGCAGGACATGCAGCAGGGCCGCCCGATGGATCGCCTGATCTGCGGCGATGTCGGCTATGGCAAAACCGAGGTCGCGGTGCGCGCCGCATTCAAGGCCGTCCAAGATGGCAAGCAAGTCGCCGTGCTGGTCCCGACCACCGTGCTGGCCCAACAGCACTACGACACCTTTCGCAAGCGCATGGGCGCCTTCCCGGTCACGGTCGAGATGCTGTCGCGCTTTCGCTCGCCCAAAGCGCAGCAGGCGATCATCGAGCGGCTCGGCAAGGGGCTGGTCGACATTGTGATCGGCACGCACCGGATTCTCTCGAACGATGTGCAGCTCAAAGATTTGGGCCTGGTGATCGTCGACGAGGAGCAGCGCTTTGGGGTGAAGCACAAGGAGCGGCTGAAGTCGCTGCGGGCCTCGGTGGACGTGCTGACGCTGACCGCAACGCCGATCCCGCGCACGCTGCACATGGCGCTCGCGGGCATGCGCGACCTGAGCGTGATCGACACGCCGCCCGAGGATCGCGTGCCGATCAAAACCTACGTCGTGCCCTACGAGGACACGCTGGTACGCGACGCGATCCGGCGCGAGCTGGGCCGCGGCGGCCAGGTCTTTTTTGTCCACAACCGCGTCCACAGCATCTACTCGGTCCTCAGCCGGCTGCGCGAGCAGCTGCCGGACGTGCGCTTTCTGGTCGGACACGGCCAGATGGACGAGAAGGAGCTGGAGCGGGTGATGTTTCAGTTTTTCGCCGGCGAGGCCGACGTGCTCTTGGCGACGACGATCATCGAGTCGGGCCTGGACGTGCCGCGGGCCAACACGATCATCATTGACGACGCGCCGAACTATGGCCTGGCGCAGCTCTATCAGCTGCGCGGTCGGGTCGGCCGCTCGGCACAGCGGGCCTACGCCTATCTGCTCTACCACCACGGCAAAAAAATCACCGGCGAGGGCCAGCAGCGTCTGGAGGCGATCCAGGAGGCCACCGAGCTAGGCGCCGGCTTCCGCATCGCGATGCGCGACCTGGAGATTCGTGGCGCCGGCAACCTCCTGGGACCGGAGCAGTCGGGCAGCATCGCGGCGGTCGGCTTCGACCTCTACACCCAGCTGCTGGCCCAGGCCGTCGAGCAGCGCAAAAAGACCGGCGGCGTGGCGACCGCCGGCGCCCCCAGCGAGCGGCGCGAGATTCGGCTGCGCAGCACGGGCGCCAAAGAGCAGCTGCGCCGCGCCGGCGCGACCAGTGCCCTGCCCGGCGCGCGCCGCCCGACCGACGGCCCGATCACGCCGATCCCGCTGGTCAGCCTTGACCTGCCGCTGACCGCATTTTTGCCGCCCGATTACATCCCCGACGACGCGCTGCGGCTGCGGGTCTACCAGAAGCTGGTCCAGGCCAGCTCGACCGCCGACCTCAAGGCGCTGCGCTCCGAGCTCCTCGACCGCTTCGGGCCGCCGCCGCCGCCGGCCGAGCAGCTGCTGACCTGGCTGGAGCTGAAGGCGCTGACCGCCGCGGCCGGCGTCACCTCCATCGCCACCAACGAGGACGAGATTGCCGTGCGGCTGCCCGAGGACTACGTGCTGGACGAGCGAGCGATCCAGAAGCTGGCCCCGGCCGCCGTACTGCGGATCGGGAAGCAGTTTGTGCGGATCAATCGCCAGGCCGCCAAAGCCGGCTGGATCGAGCTGCTGCGCAGCCTCTTGCTGCTGCTGGCGGGCGGCCGGCCGGGCTAGCCGCCACCCGCAGCGACGCCGCCCAGCCAGGTGTGGCGGGGCGGCGCAGGGACGAGCGGGGGTTTATTTTTTAGGATCGATGAAGCTGGGGCTGGCGCCAGGCGCATGGCGTCCAACCACATCACCAAGCTCTTCCTTGAGCATATCGAACTCATTGTTTTTGGGCGTGGCAGGCTTGGGCGCCGCGCTGGCGGTCGTCGCAGTCGCGGCAGACGGCGGGCTGGCGGGGCTGGGCTTCGCGGCCGCGCCGCTCGCCGCGGTGGCGGTGGTGGGCTTGGGCGTGGCGGTGCTGGCGGTGCCGGTCGTCGGCTTCGGCGCGGCTGCGACGGCGGGGCGGCGCACCAGGCGCAGCAGCCCGATCACCAGCGAGAGCAGCGCAAAGGTCGCGGCGACGCCCAGCAGAAAGAGGCCCAGGCGCTCGACCAAAAAGCGGGTCGCCGGATTCTGCATGATCCACGAGACGACCGGCGCGGCCACAGTGCCGCCGGTGGCCGCCGTGCCAGCACCGGGCTGTGGCGTCGCGGGCGACGTGGCCGGGCTGGCCGCAAACCACAGCCGCTGAATAAACAAGAGCGTAAAGCCGCTGAGCAGGCCCATATTCACAAAGCCCAGCACCGCGCCGCCGCTGCGCTGCGGCATTGTCAACCGATCATAGCGCCGCGGCAGCAAGACGCCGCTGCCGTAGCCGCTCAGCAGCGCCGTCCCGACCAGCAGGCTCAGCGTCAAGAGCTTGGTGGTAAACGTGGCAGTCGCCGGCGAGTCGCTGCCGGCGGCCAGCTGGCGGCCCCACTCGGACGCCCAGCCGTTGGCCAGCAGCGCGCCCAGCAGCACGCCGATCAGCGCGGTGCCTTCCTTGATCACGCCGCGCCGCAGGCCGTTGAGCGCGCCTAGCCCGAGCACGACCGCCAAAATAATAGTTGCCACGGTTCCCAACTCCTTGTACGACCGTCGGTGGTTGGCCGCATTCTAGCATAGCGTTTTAATCAGACGCCTTAATCAGACGCCCGCCCGCCGCCGTTTGTTGCCGCCCGGCCAACTCAGCAGCGCTGGGCAACTCCTCGTATAATGCCAGGGGAAGCATGATGCGCGAAGTTTAATTCAAAATGGCTGCTGCCCGGCATGCACGTCAAGCGCTGGCTCGTGCTGCTGCTGGCCGGAATGTTTCTGCTGGCGTTTGGCCTGGCGTTTGGCCTACGCGAGCTATACATTCGCGGCTTTCGCTGGCCCGGCTCGGTCTACTACCTGACGCTCCAATTTCTGCCGCGGCCGCTCAAGGCGCTGGTCGTGGTGCTGCTGGGTGTCGGCGCGGTGCTCGTGGCGATCTGGCGCCTGAACTCGTCGCTGCTCCACGCGCTGCTGCCCGAGCAGGACACACCGCACGACATCGCCGAGCTGGTGTACGCCCGTCGCCTCCAGCCGCCCGGCCTGCGAGTGGTTGCGCTCGGCGGTGGCCACGGCCTCTCGACGCTGCTCAGCGGTCTCAAAGAGCACACCGAGGAGATCGTGGCGATTGTCAATGTCGCTGACGACGGCGGCTCGTCGGGGCGGCTGCGGCGCGAGTTCGGCGTGCTGCCGCCGGGCGACATCCGGCGCTGCCTCGCCGCGCTCGCCGCCAAAGACGAGGCGCTCATGGCCGAGCTGTTCGAGTACCGCTTCGACGCCGGCGAGGGGCTGGAGGGCCACACCTTCGGCAATCTGCTGATCACCGCCCTCGACGACATCACTGGCTCGTTCGACGCCGCGGTGCAGGCCGCCTCAAAGATTCTGGCGGTGCGCGGCCAGGTGCTGCCGCCGACGCTCAGCAATGTGACGCTCGCCGCCGAGCTGCGCGTGCCGCCGGGCGCCGCGCCGCGCCGCATTGAGGGCGAGTTGCAGCTTGGCAAAAGCGGCCTGCCAATCGCGCGGGTGCTGCTCAACCCCAGCAGTCCGCCGGCCTACCCCGCCGCCGTCGCCGCTGTCCGCGCCGCCGACCTGATCGTGGTCGGCCCCGGCAGCCTCTACACCTCGATCCTGCCGGTGCTGCTGGTCCCCGAGCTGCGGGCCGCCATTCACGAGTTAGCGGCGCTGGTCGTCTATGTCTGCAATGTCGCCACCGAGCCGGGCGAAACCGATCATTTTGGCGTCCAGGACCACCTAGCGGCGCTGGTCGCCCACGTCGGCGTCGGCTGCATTGATGTCGCACTGGTCAACGCCAACGAGCAGCCGGCCAACAACTTCGCCCCCGAGTGGCAGGGCCGCACCGCTATCGTGCCGCTCGACGTTGCCGCCGATGCCGCCGCCGCGATCCCCATCGTGCCGGCCGACGTGATCAACCCGGCCAACCCGCTGCGCCACGATCCCCACAAGCTGGCCGCCGCGCTGATCGCCCTGGTGCGCGAGCGCCGCAAGCCCACCGCCCCACACGCATAAGAGGAGGCCGCATGGCGATTATTTTCTACCACGACCGCGAGGAGCCATACGGCTGCTTCTCGAATTTTTCGGCCCACCCGTTTGAGCTGGACGGCCTCACCTGGCCGACCAGCGAGCACTATTTTCAGGCCCAGAAGTTTGCGGGGACCGAGCACGTCGAGACCGTGCGCCGTGCCAAGCGGCCCCACGACGCCGCCCGCATTGGCCGCGACCGCGCGCTGCCGCTGCGCCCCGACTGGGAGCAGGTCAAGGACGATGTGATGCGCCGCGCCCTCCGCGCCAAATTCACGGCCCACCCCGACATCCGCGCCGTCTTGCTCGGCACCGGCGACGAGCCGCTGATCGAGGACGCGCCCAACGACTACTACTGGGGCTGGGGCAAGGACCACTCGGGCAAAAATATGCTCGGCCAGCTGCTGGTCGAGCTGCGCGCGGCGCTGCGCGCACTGCCGAGCTAGCAGTTGCAGGATTCGCCGCCTGTGCTATCTTTAGGGTTGCGCTTGCACGAGCAAGCTCATAGGAGGACCACCATGCCGCGAATTGCGATCAACGGGTTTGGCCGGATTGGCCGCCAGGTATTCAAAGCCCTGCTCGAGCGCTACCCCGACGAGCTCGACATCGTTGCCATCAACGATCTCACCGATAACGCCACGCTCGCGCACCTCTTGAAGTACAACTCGACCTACGGCGCGTTTGACGGCGATGTTAAGTCGACCGAGGACACGCTGGTCGTCGACACCGGCGACAAGCGCATCGAGATCAAGGCGCTGGCCGAGCGCGATCCCGCGAACCTGCCGTGGGGCGACCTCAAGATCGACATCGTGATCGAGTCGACCGGCCGCTTCACCGATGGCGACAAGGCCCGCGCCCACATCACCGCCGGCGCCAAAAAAGTCATCATCAGCGCGCCGGCCAAAGGCGAGGACATCACCCTGTGCCTGGGCGTCAACGAGGACAAGTACGACACCGCGATCCACAACATTGTCTCGAACGCCAGCTGCACCACCAACTGTCTGGCGCCGGTGGCCAAAGTCCTCAACGACCGCTTCGGCATCGTGCGCGGCCTGATGACCACGGTTCACTCGTACACGATGGACCAGAATCTCCAGGACAACGTTCACAAAGACCTGCGCCGCGCCCGCGCCGCCGCGATGAACATCGTCCCGACGACCACCGGCGCCGCCAAAGCCGTCGCGCTGGTCATCCCCGAACTCAAGGGCAAGTTCGACGGCTTCTCGCTGCGCGTCCCGACGCCCACAGTCTCGATTGTGGACTTTGTGGTTGAGCTGGCGAAGGGCACCACCGTGGCCGAGGTCAACGCCGCCTTCAAAGAATACTCCGAGGGCGAGATGGAAGGCATTCTGGGCGTCAGCGACGAGCCGCTGGTATCGAGCGACTACATCGGCACCGAGTACAGCTCAGTCGTCGACACCGAGCTGACGATGCAGATGGGCGACAACCTGTTCAAGGTCGTCGCGTGGTACGACAACGAGTGGGGCTACAGCTGCCGCGTTGCCGACCTGACCGCGCTGATGGCCGACGCGATGGCCGAGGCCTAGATCGCACGGCGGCGCCCCGCTCGTCTCGGCGAGCGGGGCGCCGCACTGTTTCAGCCATGCTTACCATCGCCATCATTGCCCGCGACGAGGCCCGCTACATCGCCGACGCGCTCCGCTCGGCGACGCCGCTGGCCGCCCGGCTCGTGGTGCTCCTCGACCCGCGCACCACCGACGCGACCGCCGGGCTGGCCGCGGCGCAAGGCGCCACGGTCGTGATGGAGCCGTTCCGGTCATTTCCGGCGCAGCGCAACCGCGCGCTAGCCATCTGCACCACGCCCTGGCTGCTGTTCCTCGACGCCGACGAGCGCCTCACGTCCGAGCTATGCGCCGAGATCGCGGCGGTGATCGCCGACCCCAGCGCGGGCGCGGGCTACACGATGCCGCGCCGCAACCGCTACTGGCGGCGCTGGCTGCGCGGCGGCGGCTGGTATCCCGACCGCCAGCTGCGGCTACTACAGGTCGGCCAGGCCCACTACGACGAGCGGCGGCTGGTCCACGAGCTGGTCGCCGTCAGCGGCCCGATCGGCGAGCTGCATGGCCACCTGCTGCACCTCAACATCAACTCGCTGGGCGAGCTGCGCAGCAAGCAGCGACGCTACGCCCTGGCCGAGGCCCAGAGCCTATGGCTGGGCGGCGACCGCGCGCGGTGGCGCAACCTCGTGCTACAGCCCGCGCGCGAGGTCTGGCGGCGCTGGTGGACCTGGCAGGGCTACCGCGACGGGCTGCTCGGCCTGGCCCTGGCGCTGATCATGGGCTACTACGAGTGGGTCAAGTTTGTGCATCTGAAAGCCTTGGCGCTGCTGAGGCGGCCATGAGCGCGCCCGACCTGGCGATCATCATCGTCTCCTACAACGTCCGCGCGCTGCTAGGCGCCTGCCTGGAGTCGGCAATGACGGCGCTGGCCCGCAGCGGGCTGCGCGGCACCATCATTGTGGTGGACAACGCCTCCACTGACGGCAGCGCCGCGCTGGTCCGCACGGCGTTTCCCGGCCTCACGCTGCTGGAGAGCGGCGCCAACCTGGGCTTTGCCGGCGCCAACAACCTGGCGCTGCGCCATCTGGGCTTTGGCGCAGCGGACACGGACACCCCGACCGCCGTGCTGCTCCTGAACCCCGACACGCTGGTCGAGCCGGACGCCATCGCCGAGCTATGGCGGGCGCTGGAACTCGACGCGGGCAGTGGGCCAATCATTGTCGGGCCACGGCTGCGCTACGCCGATGGCAGCGTGCAGTCGTCGCGCCGGCGCTTTCCCACGCGCGCGACGCTATTCTGGGAGGCAACGCTGCTGGAGCAGTGGTGGCCGGGCAACCCGTGGGCGCGGCGCTATCACCTGGCCGACCAGCCGGCCACCGACCCGCAGACCGTGGACTGGCTCGTGGGCGCAGCGCTGCTGGTGCGCGCCGACGCGATCCGCGCGGGCGGGCTGCTCGACGAGCGCTTTTTTCTCTACTCCGAGGAGCTGGAGTGGCAGCAGCGCCTCCACCGCGCGACCGGCGGCCGGATCGTCTACTGGCCGGCCGCCACCATCTGGCACTACGAGGGGCGGTCCAGCGAGCAGAACCTGGCGCGCCGGCAGATTAATTTTTTTGCGGCCCGCTGCCACTACGCCGCGATGACGTTTGGCGCCCTGACCGCGCTGCTCGTGCGCTGGTTTGTGTGGCTGACCTTTGCGGTGCAAAGCCTCGTCGAGGCCGCCAAGTGGCTGCTCGGCCACCGCCGCGCGCTGCGCCGGGATCGCCTCGCCCAATATCGCGCAGTGTTAGGCAGTCTAGGAGGCCGAAATATCCCAGCCAGCGGCGCTGGATACAACTCGCATATTTGACTTTTATTCACCCCCCTGCTATACTCCGTCCCCAGGAACGCTCGACTTCAGCGTTTGCAGTCGTTGTGCGTCATTCGCCAGACCCATCTTGACACGCGGCCGCAGGCCGTGCTTGAAGCGGGGTCTGTGCCATTTTTTGCGTTAGAAGCCGTTTAAGCCATCTGCCCTCGGCTGCGGGTGAGCTGGGAGGACACATGCCGACAATTAATCAACTGGTTCGCAAGCCACGCAAACCGCAGCTCGCCAAGACCAAAGCCCCGGCGCTGCGCTTCGTGTTGAACTCGATCAAAGGCACGCTGAAGCGCGGCAAAGGCGCACCGCAGAAGCGCGGCGTCTGCACGCTGGTCAAGACCATGACTCCTAAGAAGCCCAACTCAGCGCTGCGCAAAGTCGCCCGCGTGCGCCTGAGCAACGGCCTCGAGGTCACGGCCTACATTCCCGGCGAGGGCCACAACCTTCAGGAGCACTCAGTGGTGCTGATCCGCGGCGGCCGCGTCAAAGATCTTCCCGGCGTGCGCTACCACATCGTGCGCGGCACCCTCGACACCCAGGGCGTCAACAAGCGCAAGCAGGGCCGCTCGAAGTACGGCACCAAGAAAAATGTGGTCGTCACCGGCAAGAAAAAATAACAGTTGAGCATTTGAGCGCTCGGCGGATGCGCTCGGCAGTGAGCCAGCCGCCAGCTCGTTAATTGAGGAACACATGCCACGTCGTGGAAAATATACCAAGCGCGCGGTGACGCCTGATTTTCGTTTCGGCAGCCCACAGATTCAGCTGTTCATCAACAAAGTCATGCTGAGCGGCAAAAAGGCCGCCGCCGAGAAGATCGTCTACGGCGCACTGGACATCGCCGCCGAGCGGCTGGGCCGCACGGCGATTGAGGTCTTCGAGACCGCGCTGCGCAATGCGGCGCCCTCGATTGAGGTCAAGCCGAAGCGTGTCGGCGGCGCCACCTACCAGGTGCCCGTCGAGATCAAAGGCGACCGCCGCTACGCCCTGGCGATGCGCTGGGTCATCGCGGCCGCCCGCGGCCGCACCGGCAAGCCGATGGTCGAGAAGCTGACCGCCGAGCTGATGGACGCCTTCAACAACACCGGCGCCACGATTCGCCGGCGCGAAGAGGTCCATCGCATGGCCGAGGCCAACCGCGCCTTCTCGCACTTCAGCAATCGCTAACCGCCTTTCAGCGACGACGGGGCTTGGCTTGTTGCAAGTTAAGCCCCGTTGTGTGTAGTTAAAAATAGGTTGGGGAAAACTAGATCGTCGGCCCGTCCGTAGATGCTAGTTGGACGCCAACCTGGTTTCGAATCATTTGCACAGAGGTAATGGAATGCCACGCCCAGCACCGTTAGAGCTGTATCGTAATATCGGTATTATCGCCCATATTGATGCAGGGAAAACCACCACCACCGAGCGGGTTCTGTACTACACCGGCAAAAGCTATAAGATCGGCGAGGTCCACGAGGGCACGGCCACGATGGACTATATGCCCCAAGAGCGCGAGCGCGGCATTACGATCACCGCCGCCGCCACCACCGCCGAGTGGAAGGGCCACCGCGTCAACATCATTGATACGCCCGGCCACGTGGACTTCACCGCCGAGGTTGAGCGCTCGCTGCGTGTCCTTGACGGCGGCGTGGTGGTCTTTGACGCCGTCGCGGGCGTGGAGCCGCAGTCGGAGACGGTCTGGCGGCAGGCCGATAAGTACGAGGTGCCGCGCATCTGCTTCATCAACAAGATGGACCGGATGGGCGCCAACTTCCACCGTACTGTCCAGATGATCAAGGATCGCCTGGGCGCCAAGCCCGTGCTGATCCAGCTGCCGATCGGCGCCGAGGATCGTTTCCTGGGCATGATCGACCTGTTCGAGAACACCGCCGTCATCTATAAAGACGACATGGGCAAGGACCAGGAGGTCGTCGCGATCCCGGCCGAGCTGCAGGCCGAGGCCACCAAAGCCCGCGCCGAGATGGTCGAGATGATCGCCGAGACCGACGATGAGCTGACGCTGCTGTTCTTGGAAGGCGAGGAGATCGGCACCGAGGAGCTGAAGCGCGCGCTGCGCCGGGCCACGATTAAGAACCTGCTGGTGCCGGTGCTGTGCGGCGCCGCACTAAAAAACAAGGGCGTGCAGCGCATGCTCGATGCGGTCGTCGACTATCTGCCGTCGCCGCTGGACATCCCGCCGGTCAAGGGCGTGCGGCCGGGCGCCGACGCCGACGATCCGGAGGTCGAGTTTATCCCGCGCGCGACCAGCGACTCCGAGCCGTTCTCCGGCCTGGTCTTCAAGATCGTGGCCGACCCGTTCGTGGGCAAGCTGGCCTACTTCCGGGTCTACTCGGGCAAGCTGGAGGCTGGCTCGTATGTCCTGAACACCACCAAGAACTCGAAAGAGCGCATTGGTCGGCTGCTCCAGATGCACGCCAACCACCGCGAGGACATCAAAGAGGTGTTCTCGGGCGACATCGCCGCGATGGTCGGGCCGAAGCAGACATTTACCGGCGACACGATCAGCGACCCCGAGAATCCAGTCGTGCTGGAGAACATCAAGTTCCCCGAGCCGGTCATCCACGTCGCCATCGAGCCGAAGACTAAGGCTGATCAGGACAAGATGGGCCTAGCGCTGGCCAAGCTGGCCGAGGAAGATCCGACCTTCCGGCTGCGCACCGACCAGGAGACCGGCCAGACAATCATCGCCGGCATGGGCGAGCTGCACTTGGAGGTCATCGTTGACCGCATGATGCGCGAGTTCAAGGTTGATGCCAACGTCGGCAAGCCGCAGGTGGCCTACCGCGAAAGCATCACCCAGCCGAGCGACGTTGACTCGAAGTTTGTCCGGCAGTCGGGCGGCAAGGGTCAGTACGGCCACGTGAAAGTTAAGTTCGAGCCACTGGGCGAGGGCGCGGGCTTTGAGTTTGTGAACGGCACGGTCGGCGGCTCGGTGCCGCGCGAGTACGTGCCGGCGGTTGAGGCCGGCATCAAGGAAGCGATGTCCAACGGCGTGCTCGCGGGCTACCCGGTGGTGGACCTGAAGGCCACGCTGTACGACGGCTCGTTCCATGAGGTTGACTCGTCGGAGATGGCGTTCAAAATCGCCGCCTCAATGGCGCTCAAAGACGGCGTCCGCAAGGGCAAGCCACAGATCCTTCAGCCGATCATGAAGGTCGAAGTCACGATGCCCGAGGAGTACATGGGCGCCGTGCTGGGCGATCTGAACAGCCGCCGCGGCCAGGTCGAGGGCATGGATGCGCTCGGCAATGCGCAGGTAGTGCGGGCGTTCGTGCCGCTGTCGAACATGTTCGGCTATGCGACCGACCTGCGCTCGTCCACGCAGGGCCGGGCCAACTACTCGATGCAGTTCCATCATTATTCAGCGCTGCCAAACAGCATCGCCGAGGAAGTGATCGCCAAGAACCGCGGGTAGTTCGACGCTTGATGGTGAGAGGGAGCAGCCAGATGACTGCTCCCTCTTGTTATAGACTGGTGGACAAACTAGCCCCGACTGGCTATACTTCCAGCCCGCTACCTATCATGCACATACCGTTGAGCGCCCACGGCTTCACCTGCTCGCGTATGTCATCTGGACGACATGAAGATTTTATTTGCGCTGACCTACTATCGCCCCCATGTGAGTGGTCTCACCATCTATGTTGAGCGCCTGGCAGCCGCCCTGGCCCGACAAGGCCACAGCGTCACGGTCCTTACATCGCGCTACCAGGACGACCTCGCGCGCCAAGAGCTGATCGAGGGGGTACGAGTGGTGCGCATGCCGGTGGCGGCGCGGGTCAGCAAAGGCGTCTTGATGCCCGGCTTTGGAGATGTGGCCCGCGCGCTGATCCGCGAGCACGACATTGTAAGCGTGCATCTGCCACAGTTTGACGCGGCCGGGATTGCGCTGTCGGCGCGGCTGCTTGGCACGCCCGTGGTCCTAACCTACCACTGCGATCTACAGCTGCCGGACGGCCTATTCAATCGCATTGTTGATCGCGTGGTCTACACGGCGAACTACCTGGCTGCCACGCTGGCCAACCGCATCGTGGCCTACACCGAAGACTATGCCACGCACTCACCGCTCCTCAGCCGCTTTCGGCGCAAGTGGGCGGTGATTTTGCCGCCGGTCGTGCTGCCCGACCCGCTCCCAGGCGCCGTTGCGGCCTTTGCCGCAACCTGGCAGCTCGCCGACCACCGGCCAACGATTGGCTTTGTGGCGCGGCTGGCCACCGAAAAAGGCGTTGAGGTCATGCTCAACGCCCTGCCGCGGATTCTCCAAGATTTTCCGCAGGCGCGCGTGCTCTTCGCTGGGCCATACAAGAACGTGCTTGGCGAGGAAGACTACGCCGCCCGGCTCCAGCCGCTGTTTGAGCAGTACGCGGCCCACTGGCAGTTTGTCGGCACGCTCAAGCCCCACGAGCTGGCGGCCTTCTACCCCAACTGCGATCTGGTCGTCCTGCCCAGCCTCAACTCCACCGAGTCGTTTGGCCTGGTGCAGGTCGAGGCGATGCTGAATGGCACGCCGGCCGTCGCGAGCAATCTGCCGGGCGTGCGCCAGCCGGTCACGATGAGCGGCATGGGTGCGATCGCGCCCATTGGCGACGCCGCTGGCCTCGCTGAGGCTGTGCTGAAAGTGCTCCACAACCGCCCATCGTATGTCAAATCTCGCCAGGCTATCGAAGCGATCTTCAGTTTGGATCGCACGGTCGCCGCCTACGAAGCCTTATTCGAGGAGGAGCTACGGAAGGCCTAAGCGCTTCCGGCTGATATTATGCGCTCACAACCACCAGATTTTCTGCGCCACCATCTGGCAACCCTGCCAATTCACCGCGTGATGATTCGTTCGATTGAGGCCCGGCTGTTTTGGGAGCTGGAAGATCAGCTGATCGACCCGATCCTGGATGTTGGCTGCGGCGATGGCACCTTTGTCCAGATTGCGTTCCCGACGCACCACGGCAAAGTTGTGGGCATTGACCCACGGCCGGCCGATGTGCGCGAGGCCCACGAGCGCGGCGCGTATGGCGTGGTGATCGTCGCTGATGGCGCCGAGATTCCTTGCCCGGACAACAGCTTTCCGACCGTGATCAGCAACTGCGTCTTGGAGCATGTAGTGCCGCTGGATGCGACGCTGCGCGAGGTTGCGCGGGTGCTCGAGCCGGGCGGGCGGTTTATCACCGGCGTCGTCGGCCACCGCTTCCCCGAGATGCTGCTGGGGACCAAGCTCCTCGGCGCGGGCTATGGCGAGTGGTTCAACAAAATCGCGGTGCATCACAATACCTTCACCGTCGAGGGCTGGACCGAGCGGTTTGCGGCCGCCGGCCTGGAGGTCGAGGACTGGCACTACTATATGTCACCCGACGACATTAAGATTTTCGATGTGAGCCACTACTACGGCGCGCCGTCGCTGCTGACGCGCAAGCTGCTGGGGCGCTGGCTGCTTTACCCGCCGCTGTCACCGAACCGGCTGTGGGAGCCGCTGCTGCGGCGGATCTACCTCGCGCCGCCGCCCCCCGATGGCGCCTGCATCTTTTTCAAGTGCCGCAAGCCAGCGTAGCTCGCCCCGCGTCACAGGGCGTGAGTCCGTTGGCTGACGCCCTTCCCTGAACTCCTGGATAGCTACCGCCTCGGCTACCGGCACAGCTGCGCGGGCTAGCCGAGGCGGCTGACTGAACCCACTACGCGGTCGTCTGCGGCCATAGTCGCAGCGCTGGCGTGCTAGGAAGGATTGGTTGATGCTTATTTCGCGGCTGGCGTACTACCTTACCTCGATCCCAACCCTGTTCACCGGCATTCGCAACTGGCCGACGATGCTGGCGGTGTTTTTGCATCTGCCGGTCCGGCGCCCGCTCGAGATCACACTGCGTCGCTCCGGGCTGCGCTTCACGGTGCAGACCGCGATGGACATTTGGGTGCTCAAAGAAACCTGCCTTGATCGCGACTATGAGAAGGCCAGCGTCCCGCTGCAGCCCGGCTGGACGATCCTTGATGTTGGCGCCGCGCTCGGGGATTTTTCGCTGCACGCCGCGCAGCAGCCTGGCAGCATCGTGTACGCCTACGAGCCATCGCCGGCCTCGTTTCGGCTGCTGCAGCAAAATATCGCGCTGAATAATTTGACCAATATTCACTGCTCGCCGCTGGCGATCAGCGGCACCCACGGCGGGACGCTGACGCTCTACACCGGCGCCGAGGCCGTGCAGCATCGCACGGCGGGCGTGACCGCCGGGTCGGGTCAGCACACCGTGGTTGTATCCACCACTAGCCTGGATCAGGTATTTGCCGACCAGCAGATCAGCCGCTGCGACTACCTGAAAATTGACTGCGAGGGCGCGGAGTACGAGATTTTATTTGGCGCCAGCGACGCGACGCTCGCGCGGGTGCGGCATGTGTGCCTGGAGTACCATCTGGGCGTTACAAAGTACAGCCAGGAGGATCTGCGCCGCTTCTTTGCCGACAAGGGCTGGGCGGTGGAGCTGCGGCCGAACCCGGCCCACGCGCACATCGGCTTTCTGCACGCCCGCAACCCCCGAGTCGCCGTATGAATCTCAAAGTCCTCGCCCGGATCGCCGTGACGGTGGCGCTGCTCGCCTGGCTGTTTTTCACAATCAACTTCCACGAGATGGGGCAGGTGATCAGAACGGCGCACCCCGGCTGGCTGCTGCTGGGCGTGGCGATTTATGTCGGCGGGATGCTGGCGGCGACCTGGCGCTGGCAGATTTTGCTCAGTGGCATGGGCATTCCCCAGCCGTTCGCGCGCCTGACGCGCTTGTTTTTCGTGGGCTGCTTTTTCAGCATGTTTCTGCCCAGCTATGTCGGCGGCGATATGATGAAGATGGTGATGCTGGCGCCGACAGTCGAAAAGCGCGCGGTCGCAATCTCATCGGTGCTGATGGACCGGGTGATTGGCCTGGCGGTTGTGCTAGCAATTGGTCTGCTGGCGGCGCTGGCGCTGCCGATTGTGCGGACGAACCCGCAGGTCATCACCGCGCTGGCGATCACCGCGCTGGCGTTTATTGTTGGCCTGACGGCGCTGGTCTCGCGGCCGGTGCTAACGCTGGGGCTGCGGCTGCTGCCAGGTTTTCTACGCACGCGCCTGGCCGAGCCGCTGCTGCGCGTGCATGAGACCCTGATCTCGCTGCGCCACCAGCCGCTGGCGATCCTGGGCGCGCTTGGCACCTCGGTGCTGCTCCAGTCCGCCGTGTCGCTGTCAATCTACTGCGCCGGGCGGGCGCTCAACGTCGGGGCGCCGCCGATCGCCTACTTCGCCCTAATCCCCATCGCCTCAGCGATTATTGTGCTGCCGATCTCGATCAATGGCCTGGGCGTGCAGGACCAGGTGCTGGTGGCGATGCTGGGGATTGTGGGCGTGCTGCCGGCGCAGGCGGCGGTGCTTTCGCTGTACCTGCACGTGCTGCGCAACGGCGTTGGGATCGCTGGCGGCCTAGTGTTTGCCGCCACCCGCAGCCGCGAGCCGGCCAGCGACGCCGCGCCGGCGCAGCGCCAAAGATAAAGCGCGGGCTGTGGCGCTTCGGCAGTAGCAGCTTGCTAGCAGTGATAGAGGTAGGGCATGGATCAGGGTGAGCCAACACGTTTTCAGGAGCAGCCGCTGGCCGATGGGGCGCAAGCCGCGTCCCCGCCGGCTCGTCGTCCGGCGCCGCCGCTGGCCGCTAAGCCTGAGTACGATCTGGACCTTGAGCCAACACGGGTGACGGCCCGCATCTACGATCTAACGGCTGATGGCCAGCCCGCGGAGCCACCCGCAGAGCTGCCCCGGCCGCGCGGGCAGTTGTGGTGGCGGCGTCTACGGCGCTCGCGCGAGACGCAGCCGGGCTTTTTGACAATCAGCGCGGTGCCACCGCCCGCAGCGCCACCGGCGGCGCCAGCTACTATTCAGCTCGCGTTCGAGATGGATGAGCCTGACCAAGCAGCGGCAGTCGCCGTAGATCTGCCGGCAGCGTCGGCCGACCCGTCGGCGTCTAAGCCGCGCCCAGCGGCCATGCGCCGCCCAGGAGCCAAGATCTATGCGCTGCCAAGCTCGCCGGCCACTGACGAGGTGGCCGACGGGTGGCTAGCAGCGCACAACCTCGACTTCGACCTTGATGCGCCGCCGCGCCCTGCGCCGGTCATCGATCTGACCGAGGATTTCATTGTGCCCGCCGAGCATACGCCGCGCTGGAGCCTCGTGCAGCTGTTCCGGCGCTGGCGCCGGGGCTAGGTCCATCGCTGCCGAATCACCGCCCAGCTAGATACCACTGCCACATTCTATCGCTCAACGTAGCCGGCATGCAGGCTAGCCGTATTAGATACAAGGTTGTCGGGATGCACCACAAAGCACTTGCTCAACCCCAGGATTCGGCCGCCACCACCCCACCGGCCAGCGAGCTTGTCGGGATGAACGACCAAGCACTGACCCAGGAGTCGGCGCCCTCACCGGCCGGCGAGCCTACACCAGCGGCCCCCGCGCCGCGCCACTGGCTGCGGACCTTGCGCGACGACCTCCGACAGCTGGTGATGCCAGTCTGGCCGCTGCTGCTGATCGGCGTGGGCTGTGTCATGCTAGCCAGCCAGCTGGCTGGTGAGCAGGTGATCACCAAGTATATTGTGGAGGCTGTTTCGCTGTGGGTGGTCGGCATCGGGACGCTGGCCGCCGCGCTGATGCAGGGCCAGCCGTGGCGCAGCCTGGTGCCGCAGCGTTTGCAGCGCCGCGACGCCGTGATTATCGTGGGCTTGTTTGCGCTGGCGTTTGCCGTGCGGCTGGCGGCGCTCAACAGCCGCTTCTACATTATGACGGGCGACGAGGGCTCGTCTGGCCTGTCGGGGCTTGATTTTCTGGAGGGCCGGCTTAATAATCCGTTTAGAATCGGCTGGTTTTCATTTCCTTCACTGTTTTTCGTGATCCAGGCAGCCTCCATCGGCATATTTGGGCATACCAATGCTGGCCTCGTCTTTCCCTCAGTGCTGTGCGGCGCGCTCACGGTAATCGTATGGTACTGGGCGACGCAGCCGCTGCTCGGGCGGCTGGGGTCACTGATCAGCGCCGGCATCCTGGCGACCAACGATCTCCACCTGCACTTTAGCCGGATTGGCCTCAACAATATCTGGGATGCGCTGTTCCTGGCGGCGATCCTGGGCCTGCTGTGGCGCGGCTGGGACTCCAACCAGCGCGGCTATTTTGTCCTCAGCGGGCTGCTGCTCGGCCTGAGCCAGTATTTTTACACCGGCACCCGCGCGCTAATCCTGGCGATTGGTATCTGGTGCATCTTGCTGCTGATGTTTTATCCCCGCCGCCTGGCACAGCTCCTGCCGCAGCTGGTGGCGATGGGCCTGGTCGCGCTGGTAGTCTTTCTGCCGCTCGGCCGCTATTTTTTGAAGCACCTGGATGAGTTTGCCGCGCCGCTCAACCGGGTCAGCCTGCTGCGCAATGATTGGGTGCCGGGCGGCGGCAATTGGTTTGTGCTCCAGAGCCAGGTGACCAAGCAGCCGGTCTGGGTCGTCGTACTACAAAATGTGCGCGATAGCCTGTTGGGATTTGTCACCAAGCCGCTCCAGCATTGGTATCAGCCCAAGCACCCGCTCCTAACACCGATCCCGGCGGTCTTGTTTGTGGTCGGGCTGCTGATCGCGCTCCGCCGGCTGCGTGACCCACGCACCTGGCTGCTCTACCTGATGCTGGGAGCGGTGGTGTTTGGCGTTGCCATCACCGAGAGCACGCCGGCCTCGCAGCGCATGATCGCTGCCGTGCCGCTCGCCGTCTTTTTTGTCGGGCTGGCGCTCGTCACCCTAGTGCGGGGCCTGGTCCGCTACCGGCCCAGCTGGCGGCCGGTCGGCGTCTGGCTCGTCGGCGGCCTGACGGCGATGATCATGGCAGCGACAGTCCATTTTTATTTCACCGACTACCTGCCACGCGGCATGGACCCCAACACAGAAATCGCCTATGGGCTTGGCCAGGTCCTAGCTAGCTATCCACCGCAGTCCGAGTTGCTATTTTTCGGCGCGCCCCGGCTGGTTTATCGGGGCTTTGCAAACATTCAGTATCTTGCGCCACAGGTCAAAGGCACCGATGTTGAGCTGCCGCTGCCCGCCGCGCCCGACCTTGATCCGCAATGCCCTCACACGGTGTTCGCGTTTGTCCCCGAGCGCCAGAATGAGCTGGCGCTGATCCAGGCGCGCTATCCGGCCGGCAAACTCACCTTCTTTTTTAGTCGCGGCCAGCTGCTGTTTCTGACCTACGACGTTGCTAGTGGGGCGATGAGCGTGCCAGCGCCGACATCCTAAGCGACCCGCCGCCCGCCGCACATTCATGCCCGCGGCGACGTAAATACGGCACCTGTATGCGACACTCCGGTGCCGCCAGCCTTCCCCAACAGCCCCAAAACAGCCTAAGCCTGTTATAATTTTTGCAAACCCCAGAACGTTTAAGGACATTTGTAGTGACGAACGCCACACCTCGCCCTGCGATCACTTGGACTAGCCTGCCAACTTGGATTCGGACCACGTTGCTGTTGGTTTTGATTCTGGGGAGCGGCGCCTACTTCCGATCACTCAACATCAAGCGCTGGGACGACCTGCGCTCGCTGCATCCCGATGAGCGCTTTATTCAGTACACCGTCGATAACCTGCGCGTCCCGAACTCGTGGCATGACTATTTTGCGAGCGCCTGCCCCTCGCCGATCCCTAGCCCGCGCGACGCCTCGGTGCCGCTCGCGCAGCAGGAGCCGACGCTCAAGAGCGGCTGCTCGATGCTCAACCCGCGCAACTTCAATAACTCGCGCATGTTTGTCTATGGGACGCTGCCGACCACGCTGACGCGGCTGGTCGTCGAGGCGACCAAGCAGACCGCGCCCGATCAGCTGGTCGTCGTCGGCCGCTGGCTCTCGACCATTTTTGATCTGCTGACCGTGCTGGTGCTGTTTGCGCTGGGCCGCGAGCTGTATGGCCGGCGCACGGGGCTGCTGGCGGCGGCGCTGTACGCCTGGGCGGTCATGCCGATCCAGCAGTCGCACTTTTTCACCACCGACAACTTTGGCACAACCTTTGTCGCGCTGACGCTGTGGTTCGGCGTGCGGCTGGTGCGCCGCCATCGCTGGTACGACGCTGTGATGCTCGGGGTGGCGCTGGGCGCTGCGGTGGCCTGCAAGATCAACCTGGGCGCGCTGGTGGCAGTCGCCGGGCTGGCGGCGCTGCTGATCGCGCTGGGCGACCGCGTGCCGCGCACCTGGCTCGGCCGCCGCGCCCGCGTCTACGCCGCCGACGATGACGCTGTGGCCGCCAGCTTTGGCAGCGATGTGCGGCGCGGCTGGCATCGCGCGCCGATCATCGTGGCGGCGGCGCTCTTGCTGCTCACCGGCTTCACCGCCTTCTGGACCTTCCGCGTAGCCCAGCCCGATGCGTTTATGGGTCCGAACCTGTGGAATATCAAGCCCGAGCCGCGCTACGTCAGCAATATTCGCGAGGTCCTCAACCTGGTGAACGGCCTCGACTGGCCGCCGGCGCACCAGTGGGCCAACCGCACGCCCTATGTGTACGCCTGGGTTGATATGGTGCAGTGGGGCATGGGCGTGCCGCTGGGCCTGGCCGCGTGGTGCGGCTGGGCGGCGGCCGGGCTGCTGCTCCTGCGCCGCCGCGCCTGGCAGCACCTGCTGCCGTGGGCCTGGATCACGCTGTACTTTCTGTGGCAGGGGCGCGCCTTCAACCCGACGATGCGCTACTTTCTGCCGATCTACCCGCCGCTGATCTTGTTTGCGGCCTGGGGCAGCATCTGGCTGTGGGAGACCGCCGGGCGCCGCATGCGCCAGCTGCCGCGCCAGTGGCTGGCCCGGCGCGCCATGCTGGCCGCGACACCGCTGCTGATCGTGCTGACCTTCGCGTGGGGCTGGGGCTTCTCGCGCATCTACACCCGCCCCCACAGCCGCATCACCGCCAACCGCTGGGTCATCAATAACGTGCCGCAGGGCAGCGTTGTGACCAACGAAGCCTGGGATGGCGGCGACGCGCTCCACAATAACGCCAATGTTGTGCCGGTTGAACTCTACACTGTCGCCGAGGATGAGCCGGCCAAATATTTAGGCCGCATGAACAACGGCGAGCTTACCGATGGCCTGATCAACAGTTTGGGCAAGGCCGACTATGTGGCGATGACCTCGGCGCGAGCCTATGGCACGTTGGTACGGCTGCCGCAGCGCTTCCCGGCGATCGTGCGCTACTACCAGGCCATGTTCGATGGGTCACTCGGCTTCGAGCCGGTGCTGGATGTCGCCTCGTTCCCAACCTTTTTGGGGATGCCGATCAATGATACCGGCGCCGACGAGGCCTTTACGGTCTACGATCATCCGCGCGTGCTGATTTTCCACCGCACCGCCAGCTTCAACCCCGATCAGGCGCAGCGCCTGATCATGGACGGCGTGGTGTGGGATGAAATTTATCAGACCAGCGCCAAGCAAACCAACGATGCGCCGACCACGCTGCGGCTCACCGACAAAGCCTGGGCGGCGATCACCAGCCACGGCGCCGACTTTGTGCTGCTGGGGCCAAGCGGGCCGCTGGCCGTGCTAGTCTGGCTGGTCGCCCTGGAACTGCTGGGCCTGGCCACCTTTGCGCTGCTGTGGCGCCTGGATGTCCCGCTGCGCGACCGCGGCCTCGGCCTGAGCCGACCGCTGGGCCTGCTGCTGCTCACCGCCGTGCCCAGCCTGATTACCAGCAAGCTCGGCCTGGGCCGCGGCCTGTGGGCTGGCTGGTACGGCGTGCTGCTCCTGGCCGGCATCCTGGCAGCAGTGCGCGACCGCCGGGCGCTACGCCAGTGGCTGGCCCTGCACCGCCGCGACCTGGCGATCGGCCAGGCGCTGTATGCGGCGGCGCTGGTCGTCGGGCTGGCGGTGCGGCTGCTGCACCCCTCGTTTAGCGCCACGGCCACCGATCAGCTGCGGCTGGCGCACTGGAATGCGCTGGTCGGCAGCGCCGCCCTGCCGCCCTTCGACCCGCTGTTTGCCGGCGGGCAGCTGACGGTGCCGTTCGCCGCGCTGCTGCCGGCGGCGGCGCTGGCCAAAATCACGGGCGTGCAGGGCCTAGCCGGCCTCAACCTGGCAGTCGCGACGCTGTTTGCGCTGCTGGCGACGACGGTCTGGGCCGCCCTCGCGCGGGTGCGCCGGCCCGCCGCGACGCGCAGACCGCTGGGCGGGGACTGGTGGGCGCCCGTCGCGGGCGCGCTGCTGGCGCTGGCGCCGGGCGTCGGCTCGGCCGCCAGCCGTGGCTGGAGCGCGGTCGGCGCGCTGCTGGGCGGCGACGCGGCCCAGCTGGGCGGCCTGCTGCTGCTGGCCCTCAGCGTCACACTGGGCCTCAACCTGGTGCGCTGCTTGGCCGGCACAACGCTGCGCCGCAGCCTGCCGCTGGCGGCGCTGTGGCTCGTCGCGCTGGCGCTGCTGGCCGGGCATAGCCCCACGCTGGCGTTGGTCGCCTGGCTGCCGCTGCTGGGCGCGGGGCTGGCGCTGCTGGCCTTCCGCCGCCTGCAGTGGCTGGGCCTGGCCGGCGCCGTCGGCGTCGCGGCCTTGATCGCGGGCCGGCTGTGGAGCTGGAGCATCGCGCCGGCCGTAAATCTCGCGCCGGTCACGCTGCCGCCGGGGACGCTGCTGCTGTCAAGCGGGCTGAGCCTGGCGCTGGCGATGCTGTTTCTGCTGCGCGCCACCCGCCGCCACGCCGAAAGCGGGCTAGTCTGGATCGTCGGCGGCCTCCTCGTCGCCTGGAGCGCGCTCGTCGTTTGGGCCGTGAGCAGTCTACGGGCAGGCGGCACGCTGGCGAAATTTGTGAGCGGCGAGACGGCATCAGACACAGGGCTGGCGAAGCTGCTTGCCGACCTCGGTCTACTGCTCACCAAAATTGCGAGCGGGCCGGCGGTGTTTGTGCCGGCGCTGATGGCGCTCATCTGGGCAATCGTCGTCACCGTCCTGCCCGACCGCCGCCGCCCCACTACGGTGCGGCCGCGCAGCGGCGAGCGGCAGGGCCTGACCCAGCTGTTTCTAAGCCTGGGCGCGGTGCTGGCGCTGCTATTCGCTGGCCGCGTCACCGCTGGCACGAGCGGCGATAGCCTCCCGCTCCTTGCCGCCGGCGCGGGCGTGCTGCTCAGCCTGGTGGCCGGGCAGGCGCTGCTGGTCATGAGCCGCGGGCAGCGGCCGGCGGCTCGGCTCGGCGGGGTGGCCGCGGGCGGCCTGGCGTTTGCGCTGGTCCTCGTGGCCCTGCTGGGCGTCCGCGAGCTGCCGCGCGACCCGCAGCCCTGGAGCCTCGCGGCGCCCAGCGATGACACCACCGCGGCGCTCGCGGCGATTAGCGCCGATAGCCGTGGCCTGCCGCTGGTTGCGGCGGCGAGCGCCGCTGACGGCGCTGGCACAGTCAACACGCTGCCGGCAACGGCGCTCCAGGCCGGCTTCCCAACCCTGATGACCAACCGTCAGCTCGTCGACCAGCAGCGGGCCTTTGTGGCGCCCTCGGTCGACCGGGTGATCGACGGCCGGCTGCGGGCGCTCGATGGCATCTACGGCGCCGATCCCAATCTGGCCAGCAGCGCGCTGCGCACCTACCACATCGACTATGTCCTGGTCGGGCCCGCCGAGCGCAGCCGGTATAGTACGGCCGGCGAGGCACTGGAGCGCCTGGTGGGCCAGGGCACGCTCCAGGCACTGCCGGACACCGGCGCGGTGCGCGTCTTCAAGACGCGGACGAGTGTGGATGCCGATCCGCCGCCGTTTGTGGCCGTCAAGCCCACGCTGGAGCCGCCAACCACCCGCGGCCTGCTCGACCGACCGCTTAAAGATGAGCCGGTGGTCGATGACTATGGCTGGAACACCGTCGCCAGTAATCTACAGCCGCTGGCGGTGCTCATCTGGCTGCTCTTATTTGAGGGGCTGGGCCTGCTGGTGTGGCCGCTGACGCGCCGGATTTTTGGCCGCTGGCATGGCGGCGGCTGGGCCTGGAGCAAACTGCTCGGTCTGCTGGTCTGGGGCTACGTGGTGTGGCTCCTGACAAGCATGCACGCTGTGACCTACAGCTGGGTCGGCTGGCTGCTGGGACTGGTAATCGTCACCGCGCTGACGCTGGCGGCCGGCGGCTGGCGGCCGGGCATCCGGCTGCGCAACTTCTACCGCCGCGGGCTGCGCGAGTTCCGCGATGACATTGTGACCACCGAGGCACTGTTTGTGATGGCCTTCGTGTTCTGGGTGTTTATCCGCGCGCTCAACCCCGACCTGTGGCATCCCTCGCTGGGCGGCGAAAAGCCCTTTGAGTTTGGCTTCCTGAACGCAATTCTGCGCTCGCCCTACATGCCGCCAGCCGATCCATTTTTCAGCGGCGGGACGATCAACTACTACTACTATGGCCTGTATCTGGTGTCGCTGCCGATGAAAGTCACCGGCATCGCGCCCGCCATCGCCTTCAACCTGGCGGTTGCAATGCTGTTTGCGCTGGTTGTCACCGGCGCGGCGGCGGTGGTCCGGGAGCTGACCGGGCGCTGGCGCTACGGCGCGCTCGGGGCGATCTTTGTTACCTGCCTGGGGCCAATTGGCAGCGTGGTGCAGCTTGGCTCGTCCAAAGGACTGGGCTTTTTGCTGAATGGTCTCTACCCAGGCGGCGCCGGGATCGAGGCGACGGTCAACCAGAGCACAGGCATGTTCCGGCCGCTGGCCGAGCTGAAGTATGTGCTCACCCATATGCCGCACTTTGCGGAGTTTGGCGCGCGGATCGGCGACTGGTTCTGGGGGCCGAGCCGGCTGATCGACTCGCCGGCCTCGCGCACGATCAACGAGTTTCCGCTGTTCTCCTACCTGTTCGCCGACCTGCACCCGCACATGATTGTGCTGCCATTCACGATCTTTACGATTGGGCTGGCGGTTGAGCTGACCCGCCGCGCTGGGATTCACGGCCACCAGACCAATAAGCGCCAGCTATTCCTACCGCTGGCGCTGGGCGCGCTGCTGGTCGGCACGCTGGCGGCGGCGAACTCCTGGGATGCCCCGGCCTACGCGCTGCTGCTGGGTGGCACGCTGGTCGGCGGCGCCTGGCGCGTCGCGCGGCTGCAGCGGCTGCCGTGGCACGCCACGCTGCTCGAAGATGATCCTCGCGGCGCTCAAAGCGACGGCGGTGCTGGCCGCTGGGCTGGCGCTGTTTCTGCCGTTCTTCCTGCAGTTCCACGCGATGGTCGGCGGCATTGGGACGATCCGGCCGACCGATACCGTCGGCCAGTTCATGGCGATCTTTGGCGCCTGGATGTTTGTCGGCATCTCGCTGCTGCTGGGGCTGGGCGGCCTGGTGGCGCAGCGCCGCACGGTGCGCTACCTGCGGCTGGCGCAGCGCGGCGCGCCGTTTGCCGCGCTGCTGATCGGCGCACTGCTCATGACCGCGGGCCGGCTGCCGCAGACGGCTAGCGTGGCCGTGACGGGCGCCTGGCAGCTACGCCTGCTGCTGGCTGTGCTGATCGGCTTGGGCGTGCTACAGGCATTCACCGCCCGGCTGCGCGACGAGGAGTGGGTCACGCTGTGGTTTGTCACCGTCGCGCTGATGGTGGCGCTGGCGATCCAGTTTGTCTATATCCGCGACCATATGGACGGCAGCGACGAGCTGGAAGCGTATGAACACGGTCTTCAAGTTCGGCTTCCAGGTCTGGACGCTGCTGGCGATCGCGGCGGCCGCGGCGGTGCCGCTGGTCGTGCGTATTCTGCGGCGCCTTGATTGGCTCGGGACTGCGGTGGTGCTGCTCGGCGCGCTAGGCCTGGTGGCCGGGCTGTTCATTGCGATGCCCGGCGCCCGCATGGTCATCGCGGCGCTGACCATCGTGGTGCTGCTGGTTGCGGCAATCCTGACAATCATCAATGTGCTGCGCCGCCGCCCCGAGCACCTGGCGCTCAACGTCTGGTATGCGACGCTCGGGCTGCTGCTGGCGGCCGGCGCGGTGTATCCGCTGGCCGGCATTCCCAGCCGCCTGGCGGTGCGCTTCGCCAACGGGCCGCGCCTGACGCTGGACGGCCTGGCCTTCCTCAAAACCGCCGAGTACGAGAACGAGGGCCACCAGATCGTCCTGGCCGACGACTACGCCGGCATCGAGTGGCTCAATAGCAAGCTGGCTGGCCTACAGCTGGTGTTTCAATCCGACCGCGAAACCTACCGGGCCTATGGCATGCGCATCTCCGCCAACACCGGCTTCCCGACGATTCTGGGCAGCCTGCATGAGGGCGAGCAGCGGCCGATGAGCCAACTCCAGCCCCGCATCAGCGATGTGCAGACGATGTTCAACTCGCCAGACGTTGATGCCACGACGGCGATCCTGGCGAAGTACGGCGTCAAATACGTATACATTGGGCCGGCCGAGCGGGCCTTCAGCGATCCGGCGGCCCTGCCCAAGTGGGAGCAGATGGTCGGCACCGCGATTGATAAAGCCTTCGAGCAGGGCCAGGTGACGATCTACAAGGTCCGGCCCGGCCTCAAGGCGGTCACGGGGACCACGCCGCCGCCCGTCGTGAGCACACCGCCGGTGCTTGTTGACGACGCCGAGGTCAAGGCGCTGGAAGCCCAGAATAGCGCCGACCCGACCGCTGGCAGCACGGCCTATGGCCTGGGCCAGAAATACATGCAGATGCAGCGGTCCGAGGATGCGGCGCGCGTGCTGCACATCGCGGCCGACGCCAACCCCGGTGATATTGCCCTGCATCAGTTCCTGGGCGATGTCGAGGCTGGCTTGGGCCACGCCGACGAGGCACAGACCGCCTGGCAGCAGGCCGTCGACGCCGATCCATCGGCCGGCAACTACAACAAGCTGGCGACCGGCCTGATCAAGCTGGGCCGCTGGGATGCTGCCGAGCAGTCGCTCAAGCAGGCGCTGGCGACTAATCCCAGCGCCGTCGACCTGGTGTTTACGCTGGGCGAGCTGTATATGAGCCGGGCCAGCGAGGGCGATGTCGACCGCGCGGTCCAGCAGTACGAGCAGTATTTGAAGACGGCGCCGGCCGACGCGCCCTCGCGCAGCCGCGCCGAGCAGCGCCTGAGCGAGCTTGGTAAATAACGACCGCCGGCGGGAGCAGCGCTCCGGCCGGCAAGGCTAGAGGAATCACACTATGGCCGGGGATATTCTACGGTGGTGGCTCGTCCTGGAGCTGCTGGGTCTGGTTGGTCTGCCGCTCAGCTTATGGCTGTTTCGCCGCCTGCCCGACCACGGCGTGAGCCTGAGCAAAAGCTTCGGCCTGCTGCTGACTGGCTACGGCGCCTGGCTGCTGACCAGCCTGGGCTTGGGCGGCTTTGGCTTCGGGCTGATCGTGGCGGTGGCGGCGCTGGTCGCCGGCGGCGGCGTGTGGGCCTGCCGCCGCGCCGACCTCGATATCCGCGCGGTGCTGCGCGCGCAGCGCTGGTGGTGGGCGCTCACCGAGGCGATCTTCATTGTGACGCTGCTGGTCAGCCTCGCGGTACGACTGCACGGCCCCGACTGGACCACCGGCATCGGCCACACCGAGACGCCGATGGACTTCACGTTCCTCAACGGCATCCTGACTAGCTCGGCGTTTCCGCCGCAGGATCCCTGGCTGGCCGGCTACCCGATCAACTACTACTACGTCGGCTACGTGCTGATTGCGCTGCTGACCCGCGTCTCGGGCTTGCCCAGCGCGGTGACGTTTACGCTGGCGCTGCCGACGATCTTTGCGCTGGCTGGCGTGAGCATCGCCGGCCTCGTGTGGAATGCGACCGGGCTGCTGCCGCGGCTGGGCGCGGCAGACGAGGCAGTTGCTGAGACCGACGATGCTGCGCCAACGCCGGCCCCGCGCCGCGTCGGGCTGCGCCTGGGCTGCGCGCTGTTTGCCGTCGTGCTGGTGCTGCTGATGGGCAACCAGATGCCGCCGCTGATGTACCTGACTGGCACCCCGGCGGTGACGGCGCTGGATGGCAGCGAGCTTGTCAGCGCCGTGCAGCAGTCGCTGGCCGGCAAGCCGCAGATTACGCTGAGCGCGCCGGTCAACACCGACGACTTTGGGACGCTGACAACGATTGAGCGCAAGCCCGGCAAGCAGCTCGGCGACTTTTTCTGGTGGCCGTCGCGGGCGGTCTGGGATACGCGCAGCACCGGCGAGGCGGCCCAGCGCGGCTATGCGATCACTGAGTTTCCAATGTTTTCGCTGGCGCTCGGCGATATGCACCCGCATGTGCTGGGGCTGCCGGTCACGCTGCTGGCGCTGGCGCTGGCGCTGAATCTCCTGGCCAGCACCACCGCGCCGGCGCTGCTGGCCCGCGGTGGCCGCCTGGAGCTGGCGCTGACCGCCATTGTCATCGGCAGCCTGTATGCGATCAACTCGTGGGACCTGCCGACGTATTTTCTGCTGTACGCCGGCGCGCTCGGCCTGGCATTTGCCTGGCATGCGCCGCAGCCGCCCGCACTGGCGCTGCGCCGCTGGGCTGCGACCGTCGCGGTGCTCGGCGCGGCCTGCTACCTGCTGTGGCTGCCGTTCTATGCCGGGTTTACGTCGCTGGTCGGCGGCAAGGGCTTTCCGCTGGGGATGGCGCCCGCGCGCACCGGGCTGCACGCCATGCTCGGTATGTTCGCGCTGTTTCTTATTCCGCTGGTGGCGGTGCTGGTCAGCAATCTGGGCCGCGGGCGGGCGACGGCGACCTTTGGCATCGTGCAGAGCGCCAGCCGCGCCAACCTCCCTAACCTGCTGCTAGCCTGGCCGATCATCACGCTCGTGGCGGCGCTGGCCGGCTTGGCGCTCGGCTGGCAGCTGTTCTGGCTGCTGCCGCTGGCGCTGTGGGCGCTCAGCGAGGCCTACTCGACCACCGACCGCACCCGCAGCCTCGTGCTGCTGCTGCTGGCGATGGGCGCGCTGGTCGTCTGGGGCACCGATGTGGTCTATATCCGCGACACCTTCGGCAACCGCATGAACACGATCTTTAAGTTTTTCTACCAGGTATGGATGCTGTGGGGTGTCGGCGCCGGCGTGGCGCTGTGGCTGCTGCTGCGCCGCCCGCGGCCTACTACGGCGCTGTGGCTGGCGCCGTTTGCGCTGCTGTTCATTGGCGGCAGCTTCTATGGTGTCCTGGCGCCCAACTGGAAATCAACGCAGCCGACGACGCTGAATGGGCTGGCGCAGGTCGAGCGCGACCAGCCGGCCGATACCAAAGCCATCGCGTGGGTGCGGGCTAATACGCCGGGCGATGCGGTGATCCTGGAGGCGCCCGGCGGCGGTTATAACACTCGCAATGCGCTGGTGGCGATGACCACCGGCCGCCAAACCGTGGTCGGCTGGTGGGGCAGCCACGAGTTGCAGTGGCGCGGCGGGCAGCCCGAGGTACTGAAGGTGCTCAGTGAGCGCGACCGTGAGGCGACGACGATCTACACCGCGCTAGATGCCGAGGAGGCCCAGCCGCTCCTCGATAAATATGGCGTTGATTATGTCTATGTCAGCGCCCGCGAGCAGGAGCTGATCGCCAAGAATGCGGCGCCGCCGGCCGCGCTCACGAAGTTTGCCGAGTTCATGGAGCAGGTCTATAACGCCGACGGGGTAACGATCTATAAGCGGCGCTAGCGCCGGCGGGCGTGCTACAATTTGGCCATGAGTGCATTGAATCTTGGCATTATCGGCGCGGGCCTGGCAGTTCAAAAACTCCACTGGCCCGCGCTTGTGCAGCTGCCCGACCTATTTCACGTCGCCGCGGTCGCGGATATTCACCTCGACCGCGCGCAGCAGATTGCGGCGCTGACCGGCGCCCCGCTGGCCACCGCCGACTACCATGAGCTCCTCGCCAACCCGGCCATTGACGCCATCCTGATCTCGCTGCCGATTCATCTCCAGGCCCGCGTGCTGGTCGAGACCGTGCAGGCCGGCAAGCATGTGATCTGCGAGAAGCCGCCGGCCAGCAGCGCCGAGCAGTCGCTGTGGCTCCGGCAGCAGCTGACCCAGCCGGCGGTGACGATTGTGATCGCCGAGAACTTTCGCTACCGCCAGGATTTGGCGGTGGTGCAGGCGGCGCTGGCCGCCGGGTCCATCGGCGACCTGGCGATTATCCGCACGCTGTTCACCTACGCCGGTGGCGTTGACGATCCCACTAGCTTTTCCAGCACGCCCTGGCGCCACGACGCCCAGTACCGCGGTGGTCCGATCCTTGACGGCGGCGTCCACCACATTGCGGCGCTGCGCGACCTCGGCGGCCCCGTCGAGTGGGTCCAGGCGTTTGCCAAGTACGGCAGCACGCCCTTCGGCGGCTTCAACAGCGCGGCGATCAATCTGCGCTTTCGCTCGGGCGCCCTCGGCTCGCTGATCTATTCGGCCGAGGCCTATGGCACGCCCCGCAGCTTCCTGAATCTGACACTCCACGGCACCGCCGGCGCACTGACCGTCACCGATGGCAGCGTCACCTGGCTGCACCCCGATGGCACCTCAGAGCCGCTGCCGGTCCCACACTTCGACAACGGCTACCGCGGCGAGTTCGAGAACTTGTTTCACGCCGTGCGCGATGGGGCGCCGGTCCGCGCGACTCTCGCCGAAAGCTGCGCCGACCTTGAGCTGCTGATGCGCGCCCTCGACGCCGCCGAGCAGGCCGCGGTCCTCCCCGCCGACTAGCCCCGCCGCCCCACTCCGTCTCCGAGCACCACCCTTCCCGCTCGGAGACGGAGCACTTCTAGTCAAAGACGAGACACTCCGAGTCAAAGCCACATCATTCCCTCTTCAAGACCAAACCATTCCACCGCGGAGGCGGATCACTTCGCCTCCGCGGCGGATCAGTCCGCCTCCGCGGCGGATCACTTCGCCTCCGCGGCGGATCACTTCGCCTCCGCGGCGGAATATATCAGCTGGTTGCTACTAATGATGAGCGACGACGGAGATCGCGGCGAGGTTCTTGCGTGGCAAAGCGCGGCGAGCACTCGATACTCGGTACTCGGTACTCGCAACAGCGGAGAGCAATCGGGACGGGCCGCCGGTGCGTACATTAATGATGGCGGTACAATTCCGGGAAGTGTGAGGTAGCGCGATGGTACAACGAGTAGCGATGTTGAGCGTTCATAGCAGCCCGCTGGCGATGCTGGGCGGCAAAGAGGCGGGCGGCATGAACGTGTATGTGCGCGATCTGGCCCGCGAACTAGGACGCCGCAACGTCGCGGTTGATGTGTTCACGCGGACGCAGCGGCGCGGCGAGGCCACGATCACGCCGCTCGGCCCCAACGCGCGGGTCGTCACGCTGCGCAACGGCCCGCCGACGCCCTACGACAAAAACTGGGTGCTCGACTACCTGCCGGAGTTTGTCGGCCGGGTGCGCTGCTTCGCCGAAGGCGAGGACATCCAGTACGACCTGATCCACAGCCACTACTGGGTCTCGGGGATGGCGGCGCTGGAGCTGCGCAAAATGTGGGGCACGCCGATCATCCACATGTTCCACACGCTGGGCGCGCTGAAAAACCAGGTCGCCACGACCGCCGACTGGGGCGAGACCGATGAGCGGATTCAGATCGAGGGGCGGCTGCTGCGCGAGGCCGACGCGATTGTCGCGGCCACGCCGCTGGACCAGCAGCAGATGCTGTGGAACTACGCCGCCGACGCCAGCCGCATCACCGTGATCCCGTGCGGCGTCGACACCGAGCGCTTTGCGCCGCAGCCGCAGGCGCTGGCTCGCCAGGCGCTGGCGCTGCCGCCGCTGCCGGCGAAGATAGTGCTCTTTGTCGGCCGGATCGAGCCGCTGAAAGGCATCGACACGCTGATCCGCGCGGTCGGCCTGGTGGCGGCGCACCACCCCGAGTGGCGCAGCGAGCTGGGCCTGCTCATTGTCGGCGGCGACAGCGGCGCGGGGAACGATCCGTGGTCGGGCGAGCAGCGACGGCTGCGGGCGCTGGTCGACGAGCTGGGGCTGGCCGACGTGGTGCTGTTTGTCGGCGCGCGGCCACAGAGCGAGCTGGCGCTGCTGTACAGCGCCGCCGACGTGGTGGCGGTGCCGTCGCACTATAAGTCGTTCGGGCTGGTGCCGATCGAGGCCCAGAGCAGCGGCACGCCGGTGGTCGCCTCGAAGGTTGGCGGCTTGCAGTACACGGTCGCCGACGGCACCAGCGGCCTCTTGGCGCCCTTCGACGACCCGGCCGCCTTTGCCGCGCACATCGAGCGCATCCTGGCCGACCCGGCGCTGCGGCAGCGCATGAGCGTCGCCGCCGTGGAGAATGCCCGGCAGTTCGCGTGGCCGCAGGTCGCCGAGCAGATGCTGACGCTCTATGGCAAGGTTGAGAAGCTGCGCTCGCCGATCCACACCATCGCCCCGCTGCGCGCGGTCACGCCGCCGACCTGCGCCACCTGCGAGGCCGCCAAGCTGGCGGTGCCGTGTCCGCTGCTGGAAACCTGCCCGACGCTGGGCGCCGGGCCGACGGGGTAAGCGGCGTGGTGGTTAAACGCAGCGACGCCGCCTCCTTGCGGAAGCGGCGTCGCCGTTTGTGTGGTGGAGATGGCGGGAATTGAACCCGCGTCCAGAAAGTTTGGTCGACTACGTCTACGAGTGTAGATGGCTGATTAGCTCCTCGTCTCCTGCGCTCAAACCAACGAAGCGTGACGGAAACCAGCCCGCGTTATCTTAGATGCTGTCCACAGACACCCCCAGCACCGCAACCCGACTTAATGACGCTCTGCTATCGGCCGTCAGGCATAACTGATAGAGAACGGGTCACACTAACTAGGTTTTAGTTAGGCGGCCATCGCCATGCGCGAAGCAGGGCGATTAAAGGAATAGTTGCCAGTTAAGGCGTTTTGCCCTTTTAACGAAATTGGGCGTTTCGACTCGCAGCACCCGGCCGCAGCTCCCTGTCGAAGCCAAGCATCCCCATAAGTTGTTCATGTGCAACGTGCTGAATTATACCAAACATTCACTATCTCTGCCGAGAACAAACGGCGCGCCGGCCAGGGCTTGTGCAAAGTCAGCATGACCGCAGATGGGCGAGCTGGACATCAAGCTGCCAGTTCATCCGACGTTGGACGGAGGCCAGATTCGGCGGCCCCGCCCGATAGGCGAGACCAATAACGAGATTATTGAGCGAGGCCATGATCTCCGGGCCATGCCCACGCCGCAGCTGACCGGCATCCTCAAGCAGCGTCACATCGCGGCGATAGTGGAGGCCGTTTTCGATCCCCCACTCGGCGCGCACCAGCTCCATTAAGCGCTGTGCCGAGGCCACGGTCGGGGATAAACTGGTGATGCCATAGCGAAGTTCACTCGTTATGTGCCCGTGCGCGTCGGTCACGCGCCGTTCCAGTTGGAACACCTGGGCGAGATAGGGCCAGGTACTGTAGCCCGCCAATTCCGTACTGGCCTGGAGGATGCGCTCTTCAATCCGCCCATGCCCGCCGTTGACGGTGCGGGCAGTGCGGAGGTCGAGTGGGGGTGTGGAGGTGCCGGGCAGGTTGGGCAGCGGCGTGAAGAGTTGCACGATGTCCGCGCGGAGGTGCGGCTGATTGTCTTTCAGGGTCCAGAGATAGTCCCCGCCCTGCTCCACGATCTGTGTACTCAGTCGCCGTTGGGCCTGCATCGCATCCCCAACCACCACCATACCTTCGAGATCAATCGTCGCTAGCAGGGTGGGGACTGCCACAATCTCATTGGCTTTGTCATCGACGGCGCATTGGGCCAGCACCACGCCGGTGGCGGGCAGATAGGCGGCCACCAGATGCACGCCACGGGTGGCGCCGAGCGGAATGGTTCCCCGTACCGTTTTGCCATCAACGGCGAGCACGATCTCGCCGCGCTGCGGCCGCTCGCCGGTCGCAGTGGGCGGGAGCAGCGCGTGCTGGACGGCGTGCGCAAACGTGGTGGGGTCCAGGGCCGCACCAAAGATGCGACTCCAGGTCGTGTAATGGGGCATCGTGGTGCGCGACAGGCCGAACAGGCGGGCCAGTGGGGCGGCCCGGAGCTGCGCCCACTCGGCAAGCGCACACAGGCGGGTGGCCCCAGACAGTTTGGCAAGCAGGGCAATGAGGATGAGCGGCACGAGCGGATAGCGAATCCCCCGGCGGTGGCGCAGGTCCGGCACCGTCGCCAGGACCGCGGCGAGCGTGGTCAGGTCCACCATGACCGCCATGTCAGCGGGCAGATCCAACGGGAGGAACGGTGTGGTAGAGTCCATATGACACCTCTGCTGGCGATGTTGAGCTTGAGCACTTGCATCATACCAACAGCGGTGTCACCTTTTTAAGGATCGCTGACTTTGCACAAGCCCTGGCGCGCCGGCCACGTCTCTACGCTGACGGCGGAGGGCGATGTGAATCGATCATGGAAGCTGAATCTGGCGGCGCTCGGCATTGGCGTGATTTTACACTCGACGCCGCTGCTGCCGCTGACGATGTGGCCGCACTGGGCGCAATGGCAGCTGCATGGCGTGAACAGCTACCGCATGCACGTGTGGCGAGAAGAGCGTGAGCAAGATATTGAGGTCCAGGCTGGCATCTTGGTTAAGTGCGTCGGGCAGGTTCGGGGCGGGTGCATGACAATTCCCACCCTGTTCAGGCTCGCAGAAACCTGTGTTCAGCATAAAGACGATGAACTCATCGAGAACTCTGAGGCAGGCGGTATGTTTTTCGGCTCTTTTGGACGAGCTACCTGCAGCGTGGGCTATAACGAGGAGTATGGCTTTCCTCAAGGCTGGCGATATAGGTTTGCAGGAATATCTGATCTTGAGCTAATTACCACCGTCACCTTCGAGCCGCTGCCGTAGCGCCGACGCATGGCATGGCTTCTGCAAGGCGGCCGGGCAATGAGCAAGGAGGCGCGATGACCGAGCAAGAGCGGGCCGGCCCACAGCCGCTGATCCCGACCGACCAGCTGATGAACAGCGCCGTGGAGGGCTACGCCCGCGAGATCGCGCGCGACGGCGACACGAGCCAGGCCACCGACACCACCCAGGCGAGCACGGCCTATCGCCAGAACAGCTACGGCCGGTCGGAGCCGGAGGACGCCGACGAGCGCATCCGCGAGATGATCTGCGACAGCATCATTCACGCGGGGCCGGTGGACTGCACGCGCATTGACGTGGACGTGCGCGGCGGCGTGGTCACGCTGCGGGGCGCGGTTGCCGATGACGGGCTGCGCGAGCGCATTGTCACCGCGGCGAGCGCGGTGCAGGGCGTCGCCGACATTCACAGCGAGCTGACTGTTTCAAATGACGGGACCAAGCAATGGAGGACACAAGAATGACTGAGCGCAACCCATCAACCCACCAGCGGACGGAGACCAAGCTGTCGAGCGCGTCGGGCGAGCTACGGGCCGACCCGACCCAGGACCGGCAGACCGACGACACCACCGACAACGACGCCACCACCGCGATGGACACATCGGCTGACCAGGCCGGCGACGCCTATCCGACGGCCGCGGCGATGCTCAGCGATGCCGACCTGGACCAGGACCGCCAGCACCGCTAGCATATAGGCCGGACACAGCAAACGCCGGGGCCGCAGCGCATGCTACAGCCCCGGCAGTGTTATCGAGACGCTTTAGGCCAGCGCGGCGTCTAGCTCGATCTCGATGGCGCGCAGGGCGTTCGAGATGGGGCAGCTCTTCTCGGCCTCGGCGGCGATCTCTTTGAACGTCGCGTCGTCAATGCCCTCGACGGTGCCGCGGGTCTCCAGGCGCATCTTGGTGACCTTGAAGCCGGCGGTCTGCGGCGTCAGGTGGCAGATGGCGCGGGTCTGGATCGACTGGGGCTTGTGGCCCTTGCGGCCCAGCGTGGCCGCCAGCGCCATGCTGAAGCAGGCGGCGTGCGCCGAGGCCAGCAGCTCCTCGGGGTTGGTGCCAGGCGCCTGCTCGAAGCGGGTGGCAAACGAGTAGGCGGTGCCGCTCAGCACGCCGCTATCCGTCGTGATCTCGCCGCTGCCGCCCCGGACCTCGCCGTTCCACACGGCCTGCGCGCTCCGTTCGATGTCAGCCATTGCTTCCTCCAGATTAGGCGATGCGTCAGTGCATCAGCCGCGCCTTCATCGTAGCACGGTTTACGGCGAAGAGTACCGAGGGATGAGTACCGAGGGATGAGTACCGAGGGGGGTTTAAAAACGACCCGCCATACAATCTGCACAGCGGGTCGTCGCTCCACTAACTCGGTACTCGCTAGGCCAGGATGTCGGCCGCGGCGCGCTCGGCGACGGAGCCGCCGATGCTGAAGTAGGTCGCCTGCGGGTGGTGAACCACGATCGCGGCGGTGGACTGCTCGGGGATGAGCTGGAAGGCGGCGGTCAGCGAGAGGCCGATGTCCTCGGTGGGCAGGATGTGGAAGAGCTTGGCGTGCTCCTCAAGGTCGGGGCAGGCCGGGTAGCCCCACGAGTAGCGCTTGCCGCGTGGCGCCGCGATGCCCAGCGACTGGCGAATGATCTGGTTGGTCCACTCGGCCAGGCCCTCGGCGGCGGTGACGGCCAGGCCGTGGACCAAGAACGAGCGACTGTAGTCGCCCTGGGCCTGAAGTTTGTCGATGTACTCGGTCGCCACCTGGCCCATCGTCACGATCTGGAAGGCCGCGACATCCATGCGGCCCTGAATCCTGCGATGCGAAGTAGTCGGCCAGGCACAGCCGCTCGCGCTCGGGCTGGCGCGGGAAGGCGAAGCGGGTCAACTCCTCCTTCGGGTCGGCCGGATTGTAGACGACCAGCTCCTGGCCGGCCGACTGCACCGGGAAATACCCGTAGCTCACGGCCGGCGCCAGCCAGCCCTGCTCTTTGGCGTCGCGCTGCAGCTGGCGGAGCTGCGGCGTAAACTCCTCGGCGATCAGGCGGTCGTACTCGGCGCCCTTGACATTCTTGCCGCCCCACTGGAGCCGGAACAGCGTGTTGAGGTCCATGTGCTGCCAGACCTCCTCCAGGCGAACGCGGCTGGTAGTCTTGGCGCCCCAGAACGGCGGCGTCGGGATCTCGATGTCGGTGCGGACATTCGAGCGGGCGTTGGCCTCGCTGGTGCGGCCGAGCTTCTCCAGCGTGGTGCGGCCACGCTCGGGCTGCGCGGCGCCGGCGCTGGCCTCGGCCTGGATGCGCGCGACAAACGCGGCGCGGCCGGCCGGATTCGAGAGCTGGTCCATCGTCTCCAGGCCCTCGAAGGCGTCCTTGCAGTAGAAGACGCCGGGATCATAGGCCACGCCCGGCTCGATGAACAGGATGCGCTGGCCGTACTGCCGGTTGATCGCCGCGCCGCCGATCAGCACGGGGTAGCGCAGGCCGCGCTTGCTGCAGCTCCTGCACGCACAGCGGCATCTGCTTGGACGTTGAGACCAGCAGCGCCGACAGACCGATGGCGTCGGCGCCGACCTCCTCGGCTTTGGCGATGATCGTGTTGAGCGGCACCTGCTTGCCCAGGTCGTAGACGGTGTAGCCGTTGTTCGACAGGATCGTGTTGACCAGGTTCTTGCCGATGTCGTGCACATCGCCATAGACCGTCGCCAGCACGACCTTGCCTTTGGTGAGCCGGCCAGCCTGGTCGAGGTATTGCTCCAGATGGGCGACGGCTTTTTTCATCACCTCGGCCGACTGCAGCACGAACGGCAGGATCAGCTCGCCGGCGCCGAACTTGTCGCCGACCTCCTTCATGGCGGGCAGCAGCGCCTCGTTGAGCACCGCGACCGCCGCGGTGCCGCGCGTCACATCGCCGACCATGCGGGCCGCGAGCGCGGCGTCGACATCGGCCTCGACGCCGTCTTTTTTGCGGTGGACGAATCTTCCAGTGCAGCCGCTGCTCGGCACTCATGCCCTCGGTCGGGTCGGCTTTGGCCTCCTTCTCGGCCGGCGCCGCTGTGAGTCGAAAAATGCTGGATCAGGTGCGACAGCGCATCCTCGCCGCGGTCAAAGATGACCGCCTCGCACAGCTCGCGCTCGGCCTGCGGGATGTCGGCGTAGGCCGTGACATGGGCTGGGTTGATGATCGCGGCGTCGAGGCCGGCGTCCACGGCGTGCTTCAAAAACACCGAGTTCAGCACCGCGCGGGCGTGCGGGTCGAGGCCAAAGCTTAGATTCGAGACGCCGAGCACCGTGAAGCAGCCCGGAATCTCCTGCTTGACCAGGCGAATGCCCTCGATGGTCTCGACGGCGTTGCGGCGCTCCTCGGCCTGGCCGGTGGAGATCGGCAGGCACAGCACGTCGAACAGAAACGTCGAGGCCGGCAGGCCATACTCAGCCTGGGCGATCTCGACGATGCGCTTGGCGATCTCCAGCTTTTTGGCGGCGGTGCGGGCCATGCCATCCTCATCGATCGTCAGCGCGATCGCGGCCGCGCCGTAGCGCGCGACCAGCGGCAGCACCTTATCGATCTTATCGCCGCGCCCGCCCTCCAGCGACACCGAGTTGATGATCGCGCGGCCGGGATACATCTCCAGCGCCGCCTTCAGCACATCGCCCTCGGTCGAGTCGATCACCAGCGGCATCTCGATGCTCATGAGCAGCTTTTTGACCAGCTTCTGCATCTGCTCGCGCTCATCGCTGCGCTCGGTCATCGCCACGCCCACGTCCAGCAGGTGGGCGCCGTCGTCCTTCTGCTCGTGGGCGACCTGCAGCAGCGCATCATAGTTGTCGGCCAGCAGCAGGCGCTTGACCTTGCGCGAGCCGGTCGAATTCAGCCGCTCGCCGATGATTAGGAGCGTGCCGTCCTGTTTGAGCGCGACCGCCTCCATCGCCGACGCGACCATTGGCACGTCCACGCTCGGCCGGGCGAGCGGCGCGCGATCCTGGCCCAGCCCGGCGACCAGCCGCGCGAGGTGCGCCGGCGTCGTGCCGCAGCAGCCGCCGACGACATTGACGCCGAACTCGTCGACAAACTCCAGCAGCGTCTTGGTGTACGGCTCGGGGCCGAGCGAGTAGACCGCCTGGCCGTCAACGTTCAGCGGCAGGCCGGCGTTGGGAATGCACGAGACTTTGAGGCTGGTGTTGGCGCACAGGTAGCGGATCGGCTCGCGCATCAGCTCGGGGCCGGTTGAGCAGTTGAGGCCGATCACATCGACAATCGGCAGGTTCTGGATCGTGTGGAGGATCGCCGCAATGTCGGCGCCCAGCAGCGAGCGGCCGGACTCCAGCAGGAAAAACTGGACCTGCACAGCAATGTCGTGGCGCTCGGCATCATGGAGGTAGCGGCGAATGCCGTCGACGGCGGCCTTGACCTCCAGCACATCAAACGACGTTTCGACCAGGAGCACATCCACGCCGCCCTCGACCAGCGCCTGAGCCTGCTCGTAGAACACCGCCGACAGCTCATCGAAGGTCGTGTTGCTCAGCGCGGGGTCGTCGGAGGACGGCAGCTTGCCGGTCGGGCCGAGCGAGCCAGCGACAAAGCGCGGCCGGCCATCGAGCGCTTGGAAGCGGTCGGCGACCTTGCGAGCCAGCCGGGCCGCGGCGACGTTCAGCTCGTGGGTTTTATCGGCCAGGCCCCACTCCTCCAGGCGCATGCGGGTGGACTGGAAAGTGTTGGTCTCCAGCACATCGCAGCCAGCCTCCATGAACGAGGTGTGGACCTGCTCGATGATGTCGGGGCGGGTCAGCGTCAGATAGTCGCGGGCGCCGTTGAGCGCCTCGCCGCCAAAGTCCTCGGCGGTCAGCGGAAAAAGGTCGAGGCTGGTGCCCATCGCGCCGTCGAAGACGAGCACGCGGCGGTCAAGCTCGGCAAGGTAGCGGGATTGTTTGTGCATGGAGTACCCTCGGGCGATACAAAGCGAATACAGGGGCGACGGCGGACGGACCGCGGCGGCCAACAAAAATCCCCTCACAGCGGTGTGAGGGGCCAAGCAGCGCACCTCATCTCCCAGACCAAGCGTGTCTGGCGGAATTGGCACCACTCTGGGAAGCGGCGCGGCACATGCGCGGCATGCGGCGTCGTCCGATGGTTGCCGGGGCTTCGTCGGGCCGGTCCCTCCACCCCTCTGGATGAGTCGTATTCAGTTGTGGGGCAGTATAGCAACGACCCCGCGTTACGTCAACGTGAGGTGCAACTTTTCAATTACCAAGCTGAAGGATTGTGGGGCGATGTCATAATAAGGTGTTACTCAACACCAACGAGCCTCCTGTTCTGCGCCAGCATACAGCTGATCAAAACTTTGGTATCGATTAGGCGCATCATTCAGTGCCACCTCCTTCGGCTAAACGAATAGCGAGACCCGTATACCCGCTACTCACTTTATACTTTACCAGATCAGCTGTAACATTTGCATAGCATAGTCAAAATCATAGATTCTGTCAAGTAGCAAAAAAATAGAGCAGGTAATCCTGCTCTATCCCGCTCCTCATCTTTAACACTTCTTTCAATCCGCCGTGCGGATCCCACCTTCGGAGGAGCTTATAGGAAGTATACCGCTTGTCACGTCCTCGTCAATTGGCAGAATCTCCAGATAGCTCAGTCGCGCGGCTCGCGGGTCTCATACTCGCCCTGCGAGCCGCGCTCCAGCGACGTATCGGTCAGGCTGCTAGCTGATGGGCGCGGTTGAAAATAGCGCCAGCGCTAGCCAATGCGCCGCAGGTGCATCAGCGGCCCGCGCACGTCGCGCAGCCAGCGGCCGTCGGGCGATAGGGCGATGAGCGCCGCCAGCGGATACCGCCAGCGGCCAACCGGCGCGCCGGTGATCAGATCAGTCACCTCGACCGTGCCGTCGTCGTAGCGGTCCACGATCCGGCCATCGGCCGCGACCAGCCACGCTTGATAGGGATTGCCCTGGAACAGCCGCGCGTTGGGCGCGGCGCTATCCCGCAGCACCTGGAGCTGACCATCAGGCGCGATGCGCACGATCTCGGCGCCGTTCATGCTGGTGTAGCCGTAGCGCACGCCATAGCGCGCGCCGTCGGGTCCGGCCTTGATGAAGGCGATCTCATCGCCGGCGGCGACCGTGAGCAGCGTGGTCTGCTGGCCGGTCCGCGGGTCCAGCTCGATCTGGGCCGAGCCATGCTCGCCGCGACCCTGGAAGCGCAGCAGCTCGCTGGTGCCAGCCCAGCGGACGTTGATGCCCATGAACTCGCTCACTGGCAGATCGGTGAAGCGCTTGAGCTGCCGAGTCTGCTGGTCCCACACCAGCAGCGCGGCGTAGCGCGGATAGGCGCCATCCAGCGGATTGGGCTGCGCGGTCGACCAGTCGCCGTCTAGTGGCGTCCACTCGGCCCAGACCACAAAGCGGCCGCTGCTGCTCCGCATCCAGTCCGAACTCCAGAGCTTGCCCGGCGAGCGCACCGTTTGGGCGGCGGTGAAGGGCGGCGCCAGCACCTGCATCTCGCCGTTCAGCCAGCCGCTGCGGATGAGCAGGCTGCCGTCGGCCAGCTGGGCCAGCAGGTCGCCCTCGTCGCGCAGCGTGCGGACGGTGTGGGTTTTGGCGTTTACCAGCAGCAGCTTGCCAGGCTCGCCAAAGAGCGCGCCGGGATAGCGCGCCGGCAGCAGCGTCAAAATAAACTGCTCCTCGTTGAGCCAGCTGACCTTGAGCGAGCCGGCGGTGCCGCGAAATTTCCACTGCCGGTCGGCCCGCTTGGCCCACTGCGCCAGCTTGCGATCAAGCGAAAACACCGTCTGCGGCTGGTCGCTGCCGGGCGGCACGAGGCGGACGGTCAGCGGATGCTGGGCATCGGCCTGGGCGCTGATCACGTAGCCGCCGCCGGGCTGAAGCTGGGCGGTCGCGCTGTCGGGATCGACGCGGTAGGTGTAGAGGTGCGACGACGTGGCGCTCGGCGACCAGATAACGTCGAGGGTGGAGCGCTGATCAATGGTCTGCTGGGGCCGGCGCCAGTCAGTTTGGCGAATCACGCCATCGCGGGCGGCGACCTGCACGCCGCCGGCCTCGCGCACGACCGTGATATGCGGCGCGGGCGGCTTGGCGCGGTCTGCGCGCGGCTGCGCCAGCGCCGGCTGGGCCAGCGCGCCAGCCACGGCCAGGATGCCAACGACGGATCGGAGCCGCGCGGCGCGGCCGGTCAGGTGGGACATGATGTTCAACGCCTTCTCCTTCACGAGGTTGCCTAGCTCACTGTAGCAGCAAGCGGCTGGAAGGCGAATGAGCGGGAGGTTGTGGCGCGATTACAGCAGCGTCATGCCAGGATGAGCCGCGGCTGAGGCGATGACATGCCGCGCTACAGCGCGCCCTCGGCCTCGGCCCAGTCGGCGCACTGGCGCAGGGTGACGGCGCCAATCGGCGTGTAGTGGACGACCAGAAAGCGCGGGTCGCTGATCAGGCTGGAGCCGGCGAACGAGAACGTTAGCAGGCCGGCGCCGGGAACATCGAGGCGCAGCGGCACCGGGATGTGCGAGCCGAGCGCCGCCAGCGCCGCGGGGTCGGCGCGGTCCCACAGCGCTTTCAGCTCGGGCTGCGCCGAGATCGTCCTGAGCAGCGTGGCGTACCAGCCCTCGGTGCGAAACGGCCACAGCTCGGACTTGAGGTGGATGATTAGCGCCGGCAAAAACTCATCGGGATTGTCGATCAGAAAGCGGGTTTTGAGCTGCGGGTTGAACGCCAGGTCAAAGATCGTGCGGCCGACGAACTCGTTAAGCGCCGGGTCCTCGGGCGCGCAGCCGATTAGGCGGGGCATGTAGCGATTCCAGGCCTGGAGGCGCTGGGCGCAGTCGATGAGGTACACCGGAAACGTCGCCATCGCAAAGTCCTGCGCGACCTGGCGGCGGGCGGCAGCGATCTCGGCCGGGCTGGGCAGCGGCGTCGGCGGGCTGTAGCCGTAGGCCTCCAGGACTTCACAGCGCACGCGGTAGCTAGCGCCGTAGGTGTCGAGAATCGTGGTGATCGTCTCGCTGCTGGGCCGCGCGATGCGCCCGGTCTCGATGCGCTGCAGCTGTGCGTAGCCGACGCCGCCGCTCGACTCCTGCTCGACATCCATCAGGCTGAAGTGCTGCTCCTCGCGCAGCTGGCGCAGCATCGTGCCGCCGAGCGCGAAGTGGTTGGAGCGATAGTTGCGGGTCGCTGACATAGCTCACCCATGAGCTAGCGCGGAGTGGCGCTAGCAGAACTATTGTACCGAGATCGGGGCAATTGAAACGGCCAGCGGCGTATGGTATCATGCCGGAGCCGTGCCGGAGTGGTGAAATGGCAGACACGGGGGACTTAGCGATTTGAGCGCGGCGGCGGGAAACCCCGCCGTGGATGGAGTCAAAGTCGGTGAAACCGTCCGGGTCGCGCCGACGGCAACGCCGAGCGAAGGCTAGCGTGCTAGCAACGTGTAGAGACGAGACGGCTCCCACCTACGCAGCAATGTATGGTGAAGGCATCGTCCAGACCACAAACGCCCAGCGGCAACGAAAGTTGTAGTGGTATGAAAATCCCTTCCTCGTAAGGGGGTGCGGGTTCGAGTCCCGCCTTCGGCACCACCGCGACGGGCTGGCAGTTTGCCAGCCCGTTTTGCTTACCAGCGGCCAAGCTGCTGGTGGCCCTCGGCAAACATCGCCCCCACCGAAATCCCCTTGTGAATGCGCAGAATGACCTCGCCCAGCAGCGGCGCCACCGAGACAACCTGGAGGCCCGGCAGATCAAAGTCGGGCGGCAGCGGCACCGAATCGGTGGTGATCAGCGCTGCAGATCGGGCTGCTGCGCAGGCGCTCATCGGCCGCGTCGCAGAAGACCGGGTGAATGGCGGTGCCGATCACATCGCGGGCGCCGCGCTCATGGAGCAGCTCGGCGACGCGCACCATCGTCTCGCCGGTGGCGAGCTCATCATCCACAATAATGCAGCTCTTGCCCTCGACATCGCCCAGCAGATTGCGCAAGAGGCCGCCCTCGACGGGGTGGCGGGTCTCGACCAGCGCCAGCGGCATGTTGATCGCCTCGGCGAAATTGCGGGCGCGCTTGGCGAAGCCCAGGCTCGACGACACCACGATGGGATCAGGGAGATTCAGCGAGCGGACCTTGCTTTTCAGGAGATGAAAGGCGCTGATCTCATCGAACGGGATGCGAAAAAAGCCCTGAATCTGCCCGGCGTGCAGGTCCAGCGACAGGACGCGCTGGGCGCCGGCGACCTCCAGCATATCGGCCAGCAGGCGAGCGGTGATCGGGACGCGCGGCTGGTCGCGCTTGTCGGTGCGGCTGTAGGGGTAGTAGGGAATCACAGCGGTGACGCGGCCGGCTAAGTCGCGCTTGCTGGCGTCGATGGCCATGAGTAGCTCCATGATGCGGTCGCTGAGCGGCAGGTGCATCGACTGGACGATGAACACATCCTGCTCGCGCACGCTCTCGTCGAGCTTCACAAACAGATTATCGTTGGCAAACTTGGTCGCCGTGAGCCGGGCCTGGCGAATGCCGATGTACTGACAGATGCCCTCGGTCAGCGCCGGGCTGCCGGTCCCGCTAAAAATCCGCATATCGTCGAAGCGGCCCATCGGTTTCCTCCAAAAAAAGCCAGCTGCTCCGGCCCCAACAGGCCGACGAACAACTGGCGACGCAACAATTGCACGAGTGACAATTTTACCTGGATTTTGCCCTACACTGGCAGCGAGTTCCAGGGCCTGACGAAAGCCCTCGGCGACCGGCATGCCCCACGAGGTCACGCCCGTCTCGACCTCCAGCCGGGTCTCAAGGTGGGTGCGCATGCCGGGCACCCGCAACAGCGCCAGCGCCAGCGCGGCCTCGTAGCGCACATCGCCGGAGGCGTGGTCGAGCGCCGCCAGCAGCGCGTAGGCCGCGCCGGGATTGTGCAGCCGGCCGAGCGCGCCGACGGCCCGCGCGGCTACCCGCGGATCATCGGTGGCGGCGGTGGTGAGCAGATCGCTGAAGGCGCGCTGGTCGCCCAGCTCGCCCAGCGTGCGGGCGGCCTCCATGCGGGCGCGCGGCGGACCCGAGCGCAGCAGTCGCAGCAGCGGATCAACCGCGCCGTGGCCCAGGGCCACAAACGCCCCGGCGGCCTGGCGGCGGGCGCGGTAGCTGCCGTGGTCCAGGGCATCGAGCAGTGAGCGAAGATCGGTGGGCGCGTTCATCGCGGTCATACAGCCTCCAAAAACTGATGAATCCCACGCAGCGGGGTCGTCAGCGCGGCGCGCGCCCGGCGGCAGTCGAGGCGCACGTCGGCGGGACGGTGCAGGCCGCTGCCGGCCAGCGTGGCGCTGGGCAGCGCGGCGGAGATGCCGCGCGACCGTAGCACCAGCTGGCCCAGCTCATAGCGACTGACAGCGTCGGCACCGGCCACATTGATGACTCCAGAGAGTTGAACTCGTCGCTAATTCTATCACTGCTGAGGCCAGGTCGTCTACTAGCACGGGGCAGCGAAATTCATCGGTGAAAAGACGCTCGGGGCGGCGGCCGGCGGCGATGTCGAGGATCATCTGGGTGTGCTGGTCGGGCTGGGCGGGGCTGATGATCAGCGAGGTCCGAGCAATCACCGCCGCCGGGCAGATCGCCGCGACCGCCGTCTCGGCCGCCGCTTTGGCCGCGCCATACGGCGTGATCGGCGCGGGCGGCGCGGCCTCGGTGTACGGCCCGGCAGTGCCATCAAAGATTGCATCGCTGGAGAGATGAACCAGCCGCGCGCCGCTGCGCTGCGCGGCCTGCGCGACATGGGCCGCGCCCTCCGCCGTCGCCGCCCACAGCTGCGGGCCGCGCATCAGGTAGGCGGTGTGAATAATTGCGGTGGGCTGGACCGCGGCGACCAGCGCCGCCACCGCCGCCGGGTCGCTGAGGTCCAGCCGGCGCCAGGTGATCGCAAGGTCGAGCGGCGCCGTGTGGAAGGTGCCGACGACCTCCCAGCCGGCCGCCAACGCCTGCGCTGCGACCACGCGGCCGAGCGTGCCGCTGGCGCCGGTGACGAGGAGGCGCATCACTGCTTGTCGGCGGATGGCGGCGCGCCGTCCAGGGCCAGCAGCGCAACCTGCGCCGCCGCCTGCGCCGCCGCCTGCTTGGAGTGGCCCGCGCCAGTGCCCAGCAGATCAGTGCCAGCCCAGACCTCGACGGTGAAGCGACGATCGTGCTCGGGACCCTCGGCGGTGATCGTGGTGTAGCGCGGCGTTTTATTGCGCTCGGCCTGGACGCGCTCCTGGAGGCGGCTTTTATGATCCTGCGCCAGGCCCTGCTCCCTGATCTCCTGGGCCGCCGGCTGAAGAAAGCGCCGCAAAAACGTCTCGGCCGCCGGGATGCCGCCGGCGACAAAGATCGCCGCGACCAGCGCCTCGAAGGCGTCGGCCAGCAGCGGCTCGCGGTCGCGGCCGCCACTCTGCTCCTCGCCCTTGCCCAGCCGCACAAAGGCCCCGAGGTTGATCTGCCGCGCCCAGCGGGCCAGCGAGGTCGTGCGGACCAGCGCGGCCCGCAGCGTCGTCAGCGGACCCTCGCCATGCTCGGGGAAGGCCGCGAACAGAAAGTTGGCGGTCAGGAAGTTCAGCACCGAGTTCGCCCAGAAACTCCAGGCGCTCGTTGGACTGCAGGCCCTGGCTCCACTGCTCGTGGACATACGATCGATGGGTCAGCGCGGTCTGGAGCAGCTCGGCGTCCACAAACTCCAGTTGGTAGGCCGCCACGAGATCAGCGAGCGCAGGCATGGCTAGTCGCCGTACTTTCGGAAAACCAGGCACACGTTGTGGCCGCCAAAGCCAAACGAGTTCGAGGCCACATAGGTCAGCGCGCCGGCGCGGGGCGTGTTGGGCACGACATCCAGGGCGCAGGCCGGGTCGGGCGTCAGGTAGTTGATCGTCGCCGGAATCAGGCTTTCGCGGATTGCCAGCACCGAGACAATCGCCTCGACGGCGCCGGCCGCGCCCAGCAGGTGGCCGAACTGCGACTTCGAGGACGACACCGGCAGCTGGTTCACATACTCGCCAAACACCGACTTGATCGCGAGGGTCTCCAGGCGGTCGTTGGCCGGCGTCGAGGTGCCGTGGGCGTTCACATAGTCAACCTCGCGCGGCGTGATGCCGGCCTGGCGAATTGCCAGCTGCATCGCCTGCTGCGCGCCGCTGCCGATCTCATCGGGCATCGTGATGTGGTGGGCATCGCCTGACGCGCCGTAGCCGACGACCTCGGCCAGGATGTTCGCGCCGCGCTCCAGGGCCATGTCCAGGCGCTCCAGGATCACAATGCCGGCGCCCTCGCCCATCACAAAGCCGGAGCGGTGCTGGTCGAAGGGCTGCGACGCGCCCGCGGGGTTGGCTTTGGTGCACAGCGCTTTGGCGTTGGTAAAGCCGGCGACCGCCAGTGGCGCGATGGCCGCCTCGGTGCCGCCGGCGATCATCGCGTCAGCATCGCCGCGCCGAATAATCGCCGCCGCCTCGCCGATGGCGTGGCCGCCCGTCGCGCAGGCCGAGACCGTCGCATAGTTCGGGCCTTTGGCGCCGGTGCGGATCGAGACCATGCCGGCGGCCATATCGGGGATCATCATCGGGATCAGAAAGGGCGAGACGCGGCTGGGGCTTTTCGCCAGCGCCGCAAAGCCGTCGGAGAGCGTCTCAACGCCGCCGAAGCCGCTGCCGATCAGCACGCCGACGCGCTGGGCGTTGGCGGGGGTGATCGTGAACTCGCTGGCCCGCAGGGCCTCGTCGGCGGCGGCGAGGGCGTACTGGATCACCCGGTCGGTGCGGCGGGCCTCTTTTTTATCGAGGATCGTCAGCGGGTCAAAGCCTTTGACCTCGGCGGCGATGGTGGCCTCAAAGCCGGTGGTATCAAAGCGGGTGATCGTGCCAACGCCGCTGCGGGTATTGATGATGCCATCCCACAGCGCCGGCACATCGAGGCCGAGCGGCGTGATGGCGCCCAGGCCGGTGATAACTACTCGTGGTCCTTGCATTGTCCGTTTCCTTGCAACGGCGGCATTATAGCATCTGGGTCAGCTCGGGCCAGCGGCGCCAGCATCGAGGGCGCGCCGCACCCGCCCGGCAAACGCGCGGCGCTCAGCGATCAGCGCGGCCAGCTCGGGTTCGGCGGCGGCGGCTAGCTCGGCCAGCAGCGTGTCGGCGGCCGGGTCAAGCAGCTCGTCGTACTCCAGCAGCACCTCCTCGACCGCCGCGTCGGTGGGCGCCTCCAGCAGCGCCGTGACCGCCGCGACTAGCGCCTGATGCGCCCGGTAGTCAGCGCGCAGCTGTGGGAGGGCCGCGACGCGCTGGGCCACACCGTCGGCGATCAGCGGCTTGCCGGTGTGGCGGGCCAGGGCGACCCACTCGGTCAGCCGCGCATCGACGGCGGGGTCAAGCAGCGCCGGCTCGGCCTCCAGCAGCGCCGCGAGGTCGGCGCCAGACTGCGCCCGCAGCAGGGCGTAGGCCAGCTCGTCGGTCGGGTCGGGCGGCGCGGGCGTAGGCGCCGCGGCGAGTCCGTGTAGCTCGACCAGCAGATCAGCGGCCCGCGAAAAGGCCGCGCCGGCCTCGTCCTCATCCTGGCCAAAGGCGGCGTGGGCCAGCTCGCGCAGAATCGCCACCGACTGCGCCTCGCGCAGCAGCGGATGCGCCGCCAGCGCGGCCTGCAGCGCCGCCGGCGACTCGGCCGCCAGCAGCTCCTGGATCGCCACGACAATCGGCGGCAGCTCCTCATCGGCCGCGCCCGAGCCAGCCAGCCGCTCGGCCACGATCACCTGCGCGATGCCGGCCAGGCCAGCCTCAGCCTGCACGTCGCCCAGATACGGCCGCCGCGCCTGGGTCGGCAGCGCGCCAATCAGCGACCACAGCAGCGTCTGGCCAGCCTCACGCCACTCAGATTTGGGCATGTTGGGCGGCACGGCCAACAGGACGCGCTCGGCGGCGGCGTCGTGGTAGAGCAGCGTGGCCGGGACCGCGCCGCCCTGGCCACAGCTGGGGCAGCGCACCTGATGCAGCGTCTCATCAAGAATTTGCCCGACCAGGTCGGGGCGCTCGTGGCCGTCGATGATAATCCAGGTCTCAGCGCTGAACGGCGTGTGGCAGCGCGGGCAATCGAGCTGCAGGGTTTCGGCGAATGACAGCATATGTGTTGGAGGTGACAGCCTGGCCGCTACTGCTGCGGCAACGCCGCCACATTGCGAAGAAAGGCGACTAGATCGGTCTGCTCGCTGGCGGCGGCCTCCGCGGTCAGCCGCGCGATTAGTCCGTCGAGCGCGGCGTGCTGGGCCGGCGCGAGCGCAAGGCGGGCGGTGTAGATCTCCTGCGGGTCAATCGCGGCGATGCTGCGGCGGACGGCGGGCAGCGCCGCCATCTCGGCCGGGCTAAGCGGCGCGAGGTTTTCCAGGAGCCGGCCCAGCGCAGCGCGGCGCCCCTGCACCGTCGCGCGCAGCCGCCCAACGACGGCCTGGGCATCGCGGGCGCGGCCGAGCAGCGCGCGGTCGCCGGCGGCCTCGGCGGCGGCGGCCGTGGCCTGCAGCGCCCCCTCGGCATCGTCGGTGAGAAGCAGCGCGCGCTGCTCGGCGATGACCTGCTCAAACTCCGGGCCGGTGGCGACGTTCAGGAGCGCGCTGACCGCCGCGGCCACCAGGCGGTCGTGGGCGCCGCGGTCATCGGCCAGCGCCTGCTCCAGCAGCACGCTGCGCAGCCCGTCCAGCTCGGGAACGATCTCGACCTCGGCCAGATAGGGCCGCTGCTCGGCGGCGGGGATGCTTGCGAGCAGCAGCGCCCGCAGCTCGCCGACGACCGCGCGGGCCTCGTCAGCGCCGGCGACCGTGAGCGGCAGCGCGCACCACAGCGCGGCGCGGTCGCCGTCGTGGAGCAGCAACGGGTGGCCCAGGCCGCCCTCGGCGCCGCAGTGCGGGCAGCGCTCAACCTGGAGTTCGCCCGCCAGGATCAGCTGCACCAGATCGGGGCGCTCCTGGCGGTCGACGACCAGCCAGACGGCGGCGGCAAACGGCTGGCCGCACGACGGACAGGTGACGGTGGTCGTTGCCTGGTATGAGCGCGGCATGGCTACAGCACCTCGGCCAGCGCCGCGCAGCACTGGTCGATCTCGGCGGCGGTGTTGTAGTGGGCCAGGCCCAGCCGCAGCATGCCGTGCTCGGCGCGGCCCAGCCGCTCGACCAGCGCCAGCGCGTAGTAGTGGCCCGACCAGGCGGCGATCCGGCGGTCGGCCAGCGCCTGCGCCAGCGCCAGCGGCTGGCGGCGCTCGCTCGTGATCGCAAAGGTTGGCACCCGCTCGGCGACGCGCGCGGGGTCCGTCAGGCCGTGGACCTGCACCGGCAGCTCGGCGAGGCGGCCGAGCATCTGCCGCGACAGCCCCTGCTCGTAGATTTGGATCGCCAGCATCGCGGCCCGCAGCTCGCGTCGCCGCCCGCTCAGATCGCCCAGCTCGGCGGCAAAGCGCTCGACAAACGGCTGGCCGAGCTGCTGAAGATAGGTGATGGCCGCCAGCGTGCCGGCCTGGCCCTCGTGCGACTGGGTGCCGGTCTCCCATTTGCTGGGCAGCGCGCTGGGCGCCGGCCGGACTTTGTAGGCCGGTAGCCGCTCCAGCAGCGCGCGGCGGCCCCACAGCAGGCCCTGGTGCGGCCCAAAAAACTTATAGGCCGAGCAGGCCAGAAAATCGCAGTCGAGGGCCTGAACATCGACTGGCAGATGGGGCACGCCCTGCACGGCATCCACGAACACCAGCGCGCCGGCGGCATGGGCCAGCGCCGCCACCTGCGCCACATCATTGATCGTCCCGACGGCGTTGCTGGCCATGCCGACCGCGACCAGCCGCGTGCGGCCGGTGAGCTGCCGCGCCAGATCGTCGTAATCCAGCGTGCAGGTTTCAGGATCAATGTCGGCCCAGCGCACGACGACGCCCTGCTCCTCTAGGGCCAACCAGGGCGCGATGTTGGCGTCGTGGTCGAGGCGCGTCACCACGATCTCGTCGCCGGTTGCAAAGGTGCGGCCGAGGGCGCGGGCCAGCGCGAAGGTCAGCGAGGTCATGTTCTGGCCGAAAATAATCTCGTCGGCGCTGGGGGCGTTGAGGAGATCGGCGGCGGCGGCGTGGGCGGCGGCGACCACCTGGTCGGTGCGCTGCGAGGTGGCGAAGGCGCCGTGGACATTGGCGTTGGCGGTCAGGAGATACTGCGCGACGGCGTCGGCGACCGACTGTGGCACCTGCGTGCCGCCAGGATTATCAAAGAACAGCTGCGGCCCGCCGCCGAAGTCCAGGCTCAGCGCCGGAAACTGCGCGCGCGATGCCGACAGGTCAATCGTTGTGCTCACGGATGCTCCTCGTTTATGGACGCGGCCGGCGGCGCTGCCATACGGCCCAGGCCAGGCCCAGCGCCGCGGCGACCATCAGCCAGCTGCCGGCGCCCGCCAGCCAGCCGAGCGGCGGGTTGAGGCTAGCAACAAGCCCGACGACGATCAGCACGCCGACGGGCGGCGCCCAGCGCCTCACCGCCGGACGCGGGTGTCGCGCATGACGGCCTCCAGGCCGGCCTGGAGATTGGCGAAGGTCGCCAGGTTTTCAAGGTCGGTGCCGAGGCCGACCAGCGTCTCGGAGACATCGGGGCGCATCCCGACCAGCACGGCGCGACAGCCCAGCAGCTGCGCGGCCTGCGCCGCCTGCACCAGCGCAGTCGCGACGTGGCCATCGACCTGATCAACGCCGGTCACGTCCAGCAGCACGGCTTTAGCCCGGCGCTGCTCAATCGAACTTGAGGATCCGCTGCACCAGCAGCGCGATCCGCGCCTCGTCGAAGCGGCCGACCAGCGGCACGGCCAGCACGGTTTTGGTAATCGGGATGATCGGGATGCTGAGCGCCTCGACGGTCGCGGTCAGGCGCTGCTGCTCGGTGGTGCTGCGCTGTAGGTCGGTGAGCGTCGTCTCCAGCTCGGCGGTGCGCGCGGCCACCTTGTCCTCCAGGCCCGAGTGCGACGCGCGCAGCTGGTCGATCATGCTGTTGAACGCCCGTCCCAGCTGGCCGATCTCGTCGGCGCCGGTCGGGACGTGGGCCTGGAGATCGCCAGCGGCGACCTGCTCGGCGGCGGTCTGAAGCGCGCGGATTGGCCGGATGATTGCGCGCGCCGCTAAAATACCGATCACCACCGCCGACATTGTGCTCAGCAGGGCCACCACCAGCGCCTGCGAGCTGAGATTGCGGACGATCCCCAGCGCCTCGGTGCTGCTTTGGCTCGCCACAATTTGCCAGCCCAAGCCTTTATAGGCGCTGTAGCCGGTGGACGGCACTACCTGTACCATTCGTCCACCGCTCGCCGTGAGATCAAAGCGTGTCTGCCCAGCCACTGCGCTGGTATCACTGGCCAGCACCATACCATCCTTGCTCACAATGGTCAGCGAAAGCGTCTGAGCACCTTGCTGCTGCGGCCGCGCGACAAACTCGCGCAGGGCAGTCTGGGCAGCATTCCAATCATAGAGATTTAACCACACACCGATCAGACCGCCACTTTGATTGAAAATGCCATACGAGAAGCCAATCACATTGCCCTGGTCGCCGTAGAGCTGCCCGACGCGCGGGTCGCCGTGCACATCCTCGACGTAGGCGGTGCCAGGCTGGTACTCGCGGTCGTGCCAGATTTTGAACCAGGCCTCGCTGCTGACTGACTCGCCAAGCAGCCCGGCCGTGTCCAAGTAGGTGCCGTCGGGGCGCGCGGTGTTAGCCGCAATGATGTTGCCGTCGCGGTCGGCGACCATCATGAGGCGGTAGGCCGGCGCGTAGGTGACCACCGAACGGGCCATAAACGGCGTGATGCGCAGCGGATCCATCGAGCGGGCGGCGTCGCTGCTGCTAAACGCTTGCACATCAGCATAGCGATCAAACAGCGTGCGGTCGAGCTTGTCGCTTGAAGCCGCCGCCAGCTCGGTGAGGCGGTTGTTAACCTGCTCAACCAGTGTGCCGCGCGTGAGAAAAAAGTTGCTAGGACCAGCGAGGAGCAGCGGCAGCAGCCCAACGATCAGGAACAGCGTGACTAGCCGGCGATTAAGCGAAGCGTGACGGGTTTGCAAACGAGCGCCAGATGCCATGCGATGCCTCAGTGGAAGTGTCGAAGGTGATGTGACGGCCGGTATTGTACTCCATCTGCTTAGATCGCGACGGCCGGCCGATACTCGCCCCAGACCGCGCGCAGCACGCCGCAGACCTCGCCGATGGTGGCCTGGAGCCGCAGCGCCGCGTGCATGGGGACCAGGAGATTCGCCGTCCCCTCGGCGGCGCGGCGCACGTCGGCGAGCGCCGCGTCGACCGCGGCGCCGTCGCGGCCCGCGCGGATCGTCACCAGGCTGCGGCGCTGGTCCTCGCCGACGGCGTCGTTGGTCAAAAACACCGGCACGGTCGCCTGGTCGCCGCCCCAGCGGTTGACGCCGACGACAATCTGCGCGCCGCTCTGGATCGCCTGGAGCGTGTCATAAGCCGCGTCGGCGATCTGGCCCTGGATGAGGCCCTGCTCCAGCGCCTCGACCGCGCCGCCGGCCGCCGCAATCTGATCGATCAGCGCCTGCGCCTGCGCCTGGATGTCGTCGGTCAGCGCCTCGACGTAGTACGAGCCGCCCAGCGGATCGGCGACCGCCGGAATGCCGCTCTCATACGCGATGATCTGCTGGGTCCGCAGCGCCAGCGTTGCGGCCTCGGCGGTCGGCAGGCTGAGCGCCTCGTCGTAGCCGTTGGTGTGGAGCGACTGCGTGCCGCCCAGCACCGCCGACAGCGCCTCCAGCGTGGTGCGGACCACGTTGTTCAGCGGCTGCTGCGAGGTCAGCGTCGAGCCGGCGGTCTGGGTGTGAAAGCGCAGCTGCCACGAGCGCTCGTCGCGGGCACCGAACGGTCGCGCATGATCACGGCCCACATCCGCCGCGCCGCGCGAAATTTGGCGATCTCCTCGAAAAAATTGCTGTGGGCGTTGAAAAAGAACGACAACCGCGGCGCAAACTCGTCGACCTTCAGGCCGGCCGCGACCGCCGCCTCGACATACGCCACGCCGTTGGCCAGCGTAAACGCCAGCTCCTGCGCCGCCGTCGAGCCAGCCTCGCGCATGTGATACCCCGAGATTGAGATCGTATTCCACTTGGGGATGTGCTGCTGGCAGTAGCTAAAGGTATCGGTGATCAGGCGCATCGAGGGGCGCGGCGGAAAAATATAGGTGCCGCGGGCGGCGTACTCTTTCAAAATATCATTCTGGATCGTGCCGGTCAGCTGCTCGGAGCGCACGCCCTGCCGCTCGCCGACCAGCTGGTACAGCAGCAGCAGCAGCGCGGCCGGCGCATTGATCGTCATCGAGGTTGAAACTTTGTCGAGCGGGATGTCGTGGAGCAGCAGTGCCATGTCCTCGACGGTATCAATCGCCACGCCGACCTTGCCAACCTCGCCCTCGGCGCGCGGGTCGTCGGAGTCGAGGCCGAGCTGAGTCGGGAGGTCAAAGGCGACGCTGAGGCCCATCTGGCCCTGCGCCAGGAGAAAGCGAAAGCGCTCGTTGGTCTCGCGGGCCGACGAGAAGCCGGCATACTGGCGCATCGTCCACAGCCGGCCGCGATACATCGTCGGGTAGATGCCGCGGGTGTAGGGGAATGTGCCGGGGTCGGCGGGCGCGGCGGCCACATCGGCGGCGCGGTACAGCGGGTTGGGTTCGGCGGGCAGGTTGGTGGTCGGCATGGCGGTGTCCTCAGTACAAGCGTCGTTGATTGCGCTGGTTCTTGTAGCCAGCCAATCTTAACATGGAGCGCTACCCCGGCGGCCCACATGAGCAGCGAGGTCGCCAGCGTGTACGTGACCAGCGCGGCTCACGAGCCAGCCGCCGGGCCAGCGGCGGGTCGTCACCAGGCATCAGGCTGCGTCGACGACGGCGACGTGGGCGAAGATTACAAAACGTGTAGCGTTGAACAACACGGCCACCAGCGTGTTGGGCCAGGCCGCTCGCCGCGACCAGCCCCGCCAGCCAGAGCGTTAGCAGCGCCGCCGTGGCCAGCAGCGGCGACTCAGCGTGCGGCGCGGCGTATATTGACGCGCGGCTGTTTGTGGCATCTCGATCCTCGGTTCACATGACGGCGCCGCTAGTGCGCGTCGTGATCGCCCTTCGGCAGCTCGACCAGCTCGGTCAAGACGCCCATCGTGGCTTTGGGATGCAGAAAGGCCACGCAGGTGTCATGAATCCCCGGCCGGCCATGAGCATCGACCAGGCGGATGCTGCGCCCCTCCAGGGTACGCAGTGCGGCCTCGACATCGTCCACCTCGTAGGCGATGTGATGGACGCCCTCGCCGCGCTCGGCCAGGTATTTGGCAAACGCCGCGTCGGGCGAGGTCGGGGTGATTAGCTCGATCTTGGTGTCACCGACGCTAGCCACCGCGACGGCCATGTGGCGCTCGGGCAGCGCAATGCGCTCCCAGTCGGTCAGGCCATAGGCCGCGCCGTAGAACGCCACCGCGGCGTCGAGGTCATGCACCGCAATCCCAATGTGGTCAACGCGCTTCAGCATGGCTGCTCCCTGTGCTCGGTTGAGCGCTCGGCCGCCCATCGACGCGGCGCCAGCACGGCTGATTGTAGCCACCACGGCGCCGATTCTGCAACCACGCCTGGTTTCATGCATACCACGCCTGGTTTCATGCACACCGACCCTGGTTTCGTGCACATCACGCCTGGTTTCATGCACACCGACCCTGGTTTCGTGCACATCACGCCTGGTTTCATGCACACCACGCCTGGTTTCGTGCACATCACGCCTGGTTTCATGCACATCACGCCTGGTTTCGTGCACATCACGCCTGGTTTCATGCACACCACGCCTGGTTTCGTGCACACCACGCCTGGTTTCATGCACACCACGCCTGGTTTCGTGCACACCACGCCTGGTTTCGTGCACATCACGCCTGGTTTCATGCACACCACGCCTGGTTTCATCTGGCTGCCCGCGGCTTGCTATACTCTGGGCAGGAGGTGCTGCTATGGCACACGCGATCAAAGTAGTCAACGACGACAAGCTGAAGCTGAACGAGATCGATCCGCACGGCAAGAGCGAGCTGGACAAAGAAGCGGGCAAGGCGCGGCTAGAGGAGCTGCGGGCCGAGCTGAGCGAGCTACAGGAGCTGATGTATGCGGCGGGCCACCACAGCCTGCTGGTCGTGCTGCAGGGCCGCGACACCAGCGGCAAGGACGGCACGATCCGCGGCGTGTTCGGCGGGATTAATCCGCAAGGCTGCCGCGTGGCCTCGTTCAAAGTTCCCACCGCCGAGGAGGCGGCCCACGATTTTCTATGGCGCGTCCACCAGCAGGCGCCGCAGCGCGGCATGATCACGATCTTCAACCGCTCGCACTACGAGGATGTGCTGGTGGTGCGGGTCCACGAGCTGGTCGCCAAGCCCGTCTGGGAGGCGCGCTACGACCACATCAACCGCTTCGAGCAGCTGCTGGCCGACAGCCACACCCTGATCGTCAAATTCTACCTGCACATCTCGCGCGAGGAGCAGGAGCAGCGGCTGCTGGACCGCGAGGCCGACGTGACGAAAGCCTGGAAGCTTTCGGCCGGCGACTGGCAGGAGCGCGAGCTGTGGGACGGCTACACCGACGCCTACGAGGACGCGATCCGGCGCTCGGCAGCACAAAGGCGGCGCCGTGGTACATCGTGCCGGCTGACCGCAAGTGGCTACGCAACATCGCCGTCGCCGAGACGCTGATCGCCACGCTGAAGCCGCAGCGTGAGCACTGGCTGGCGCAGCTGGAGGAGCTGGGCGTCAGCGCCAAAGCCGAGCTAGCGGCGATGCGTGCGACGCCGGCCGTGGCCGCGCCGCCGGCCAAAAAGAGCAAGGGCTAGCGCCCCGAGCATGCTAGAATAGCCGGCAGCCGTGGCCGGCCGCCACGACCGCAAAACACGCAAAGGAGCGCAAAACGGTGCGAAAAAAGGTAACGATCATTGGCGCGGGCTTTGTCGGCTCAACCTGCGCCCATTGGATCGCCAGCAAAGAGCTGGCCGACGTGGTGCTGCTAGATATTGTCGAGGGCGTGCCGCAGGGCAAGGCGCTTGACCTGCTGGAAGTCCGGGCCGATTGAGGGCTTCGACATCAGCGTCAAAGGCACGAACAGCTACGAGGACACCGCCAACTCCGACGTGGTGATCCTGACCTCGGGCGCGCCGCGCAAGCCGGGCATGAGCCGCGAGGATCTGCTGAAGATCAACGCCGACATCACCGCCTCGAACATCGAGCAGGTCGCCCGGACCTCGCCGAACTCGGTGATCATCATCGTCAACAACCCGATGGACACGATGGCCTACCTGGCGCACAAAGTCTCGGGCTTCCCGCGCGAGCGGGTGCTGGGGCAGGGCGGCGTGCTGGACACGGCGCGCTACCGCACGTTCATCGCGCAGGAGGTTGGCTGCTCGGTGGAGGATGTGCAGGCGATCCTGATGGGCGGCCACGGCGACGAGATGGTGCCGCTGCCGCGCTACACCACGATCAGCGGCATCCCCGTGACCGAGTTCATCAGCGCCGAGCGGCTGAGCGCGATCATCGAGCGCACCAAGAAGGGCGGCGGCGAGATCGTGCAGCTGCTGAAGACCGGCTCGGCCTACTATGCCCCGGCCGCGGCGACGGTGCAGATGGTCGAGGCGATTGTCAAGGACAAAAAGCGCATCCTGCCGGCGGCGGCGCTGCTGCAGGGCGAGTACGGCCTGAGCGGCATTTTCTTTGGCGTGCCGATCCGGCTGGGCGCCGGTGGCATGGAGCAGATCATCGAGCTGCCGCTGACCGACGACGAGAAGGCGCAGGCCGAGCGGTCGGCGGCGCTGGTCCGCGACAGCATCGGCGCGCTGCCCGAGCAGTACCGCTAGGATCGGCCCTGAATAGCCCGGCGCGACCCCAGTGCGCCGGGCTGCTCAGCGGTTAACTATTAGATTGCAATGCCCTCAAACCCCCGAGGGTGCATGGTACAATAAATCTATGGCACACACCGAGCTGACGCCCGAGGCCGCCCAGTCGCTCCAGGAGGATGCCGCCGCCATCCGGGCGCTGGCGCTGGGCAACAAGAACGCCCTTGAGATTCTGTTTACGAAGTACCAGACCACGGTCTACCAGGTTGCGCTGGGCATCACCCGCGACCCGCAAGGTGCCGAGGAGGTGCTCCAGGACACGTTCTTTCGGCTCTACCGGACGGCGCCGCGCCTCGACACCACGCTGCCGCTGGCGCCGTGGCTGTACCGGGTGGCCGTCAACCTGTGCTACACCCAGCTCAAAAGCCTGCGCGCCTGGACCAACTCATTTCATCTGCTGGCCGAGCGGCTGTTTGTGCCCAGCCACACCCTGCCCGAGCACGCGGCTGAGCGCAACGACATCCACAACTTGGTCCACCTGACCCTGAGCGAGCTTGACCCCAAGCACCGCGCGGTGCTGGTGCTGTACTACCTTCACGACTACGCAATCAGCGAGATCGCCGAAATCGCCGCCATCCCGGAGGGCACCGTCAAATCGCGGCTCTTCCACGCCCGCAAGCTCCTCAAGGCCCGCCTGGAGCAGCGCTTTGGCGACACCGACCTGCTGCTGCCCGACCCCGCCTAGCCACCGACGCTTAACTCTGCGGCTCCGGCCGCGCTAGCCTGGTGGTGCAGCGGATGCGACCGAATCAACCCCGACAGTTTTGCAGGGAGCGCGCATGGTAACGAGCAGCCAGGTCGTCGCCCGGCGCTACCCGATCTACGGCGCCGACCGGGTCTACAGCGGCATGCGCTGGGCGCTGCTGCTGATCATCCTGGCCTTCAGCGCCACCAACGGCTCGCTGGGCCGGCTGTGGCCGCTGCCGCCCGAGACCCCTTTTGGCTGGGCGATCTGGGGCTATGTCGTGTTCAGCTTCACCGCGACCGTGCTGGTGATCCTGCGCAACACCGGCCGGATCGTACCGTGGCTCTATGGCGGCGACCTCTTGGCGGTCTACCTGCTGGCCCTGACCAGCGGCACGCCGCCCGGCACCTTCGAGTCGCTGTTTTTCCTGCCGCTGGTCGCGATCGCCTTCCGCTTTCCCCGCCGCCAGATGTTTTTATTCTGCGTCATCAGCATCACGATGCAGACCGAGCTGCTGCGCCACACCGGCGAGGTCGGCCTGGTGAGCTACGTCAGCCGCGTCGTGATCCTGCTGGTGCTGCCGTTTCTAATCAGCATTTTGGGCGAGCAGTGGACGACCGACAACCGCTCCAGCGTGCAGCAGGCCGACCTGCGCACCATGCAGGCGCTGCGCGACGCCGAGCAGTACCGCGAGCGCATGCGGGCGCTCTACGAGGTTGGCGCGACGCTCAGCGCCACGCCCAAAGCGGCCAACGTCCTGAGCACCGCGCTGGCCGAGATGATCCGCATCCTGCCCTACAAGGCCGGCGTGATTCTGCTGCCCACCGGCGAGCGCGACGAGATCGCCGTGGCGGTCAGCCAGGGACTGCGGCCGGCCGAGCAGACCGTGCGCTTCGTGGTCGGCCAGACCGTGATCGGCAGCATTCTGCGCGGCGCCAACGGCGGCGTCTTGCCGGCCGAGGCCAAAAAGCAAGAGCTGGCCAGCCTGCCCTCAATCGTGGCCTGCGCCGCAACCCTGGTGGTGCCGCTGCGCTCGGGGCTGCGGACCTATGGCCTGGCGCTGTTTGGCCTGGAGAGCGCGCAGCCAACCGCCGAGCAGCTGGAGATCGCCACGGCGCTGATGAGCTATGCGCTGGTCGCGCTGCAAAATGCCCAGCTGATCGAGGAGCTGCACAAAGACCGCGCCAGCCTGCTGACCCGCGAGGAGGAGGTCCGCCGCCAGCTCAACCGCGATCTCCACGACGGCCCAGCCCAGGCGCTGGCGGCGATCACGATGAACCTGGCGTTTATCAAGCGCCTGGCGCAGCGCGAGCCGGGCCGCGTCATGGACGAGCTGGAGAAGCTCGCCGTGATCGCCAACCGCGCCAACCACGATGTCCGCACGCTGCTGTTCGAGCTGCGGCCGCTGGTGCTGGAAACCCAGGGCCTGCTGCCCACGATCCGCCAATATGTCGAGCGCTTCAAGGACGAGCCGACCAAAATCACGGTTGAGGGCGATGAGGCCGCGCTGAAGCTCAGCAAGCGGGTGCAGGGCACGCTGTTTAATATTGTTCAGGAGGCCGTGACCAACGCCCTGAAGCACGCCAAAGCCGAGCACCTGTGGATTCGCCTGCAGCCCAACGGTGACCACACTGTGATGACCGTGCAGGACGACGGCCAGGGCTTCGACCTCCAGGCGATCCGCGACAACTACGATCAGCGCGGCAGCTTCGGCCTGCTCAGCATCGAGGAGCGCGCGCGGCTGGTCGACGGCACGGCCGAGCTGCTGTCGGTGCCGGGCGCCGGCACTACTGTGAAGGTGCGCATGCCCAGCGAGGTCTAGCGCTGGTCAAAAATGGCCAAACGCGGTAGGATACGCGCCCTATGCAAACAACACGTCCCACCGCCGTCGGCCTCGCGCCGTCACGACTGGCAACCATCGTTGCCAGCCGCTTTGTCTTAAACACCATCTTTCGCTGCACCTACCCGCTGACGCAGGTCCTGGTGCTCCAAACCGGCATCAGCACCGAGCGCGCCACCTGGCTGATCACAATCCAGGTGCTGTCGGGTCTGCTCAGCCCCGTGAGCGGCTGGCTGGGCGACCGACTGGGCTACCGCCGGCTGATGACCGCCGGCCTCGTGTGCTCAACGCTGGGCGCGCTGATTGTCGCCACCACCTTGAACTTTGCGGTGCTGCTGCTCGGCTTTTTCATTGTGGGGCTTGGCTCAACACTGTACCAGCCGACGATGCAGGCCTATGTCAGCGGCTGGACGCCGGTGGCGCAGCGCGGCCGGGCGCTCGGCACCATCGAGCTGGCCTGGGCGCTGGCCGGGATCATCGGCGTGCCGGCGGTGGTGGCGCTGGTGCAGCGTACCGGCGTGTTCGGCAGCGGCTTTGCGGTGCTGGCCGGGCTGTTCGTCGCGCTGCTGCTTGGCATGCTCGTGCTGCCGCCCGACCCGCCGCGCGCCGCCGCCGACGTGGCGGCTGGCCGCGTCGGGCTGAGTATCTTGAAGCGCCCGACGGTGTGGGGCCTGCTCATGTTTCTGGGCCTGGTGCTGTGCGCCGAGGAGATTCTGTTTATCGTGCAGCCGACGTGGCTGGCGGGCGCGTTCAAGGCCGACGCCGGCACGGTCGCAACGGCGCTGGCGGTATTTGGCTGGGGCGAGCTGGCCGGCTCGCTGCTGGCGGCGCTGTTCACCGACTGGCTGGGCGTGCGGCGGGCGCCGCTGGTTGGCTTTGCGGGTACGGCGCTGACCTACCTGGCGCTGCCGGCGCTCGGCACCAGCTGGCTGGGCTATCTGATCGGCTTTGGCCTCTTCGCCTTCTGGTTCGAGTTTGCGCTGGTGGCGGCGTTCAGCCTGGCCTCGACGGTTGCGCCGGCGCAGCGCGGCACGGTGCTGTCGCTGTCGAGCACGGCGATCCAGCTCGGGCGGGCGGCGGGCGGGCGCATCGGCATCGTGCTGCTGCCGCTGGTCGGGCTGTGGGGCAACGCTGGCCTGGCCGCCGCGCTGACGATCCTGGCAGTCGTGGTCGGCGTCGCACTGGTCCACCCGGCTGAGTGACAGGCCCACCAAAATGCGGAGAGCTTCTACCGATCCGCTGAGTAATTAGTCCTGCTCGGCAACCAGTACCCATATTGTAATTTGCGATTCTCGTTAGCACAGCCTGGCGAATGGTATGGTTGCAGCTATGCAGCACGACCGTTCGCCATCCTTGCCTATGCGCGCGCTTTGGCGCACCGCGGCGCTCGGCGCCAGCCTCAGCGCGACCCTGTTTGTGCTGCCGTCCGGCTGGGCGGCGGCGGCGCTGGCCCTGAGCAGCCTGGCGCTCAGCGGTCTATGGGCCGCCGAGCGCTGGCGGGCCGAGCGGCGGCTGCGCCAGCTGGCCAGCGCGGTCCAGCATGGCAAGCTCGAAGTCAGCGACGATCCCGCGGCGGCGGCGCTGCACGCCGCGCTCAACCGCGCCCGCACGGAGCGTGGCCCAGCTGCGTCGTCTAGCACGACGCCCCAGATGGTGACGACGCTGGCCCTGGCGCTGCCCGAGCGCCCGGCCTACACCGCGGGTGACTACGAGCGGCTGGGCGAGCTGACCGCGACGATCCACAGGCTGGCCCAGCGCACCAACGCCGAGGTCCTGAGCCACGGCAACGGCATCTTTGTGCTGGTCTTTGGCCTGCGCAGCGCCACGCCGCTCGCGCAGAGCGGCGGGCTGGCGGTCGCGGTCGCGCGGCGGCTGCGGCGACTGGAGCCGGCGCTGGTCTTTGGCCTGAGCAGCGGCCTGGGCGTGATCGTCGGCTCGTCGCTGGGGCCGGTCGTGCTGGCCACGCCGCTGGAGGACGCCACCCGCCTCCTGCGCCTCGCCCAAAGCTGGCCCGAGCACGCGCTGCTCTGCCCCGAGCCGCTGGCGCACCTGCTGCGCCCGAGCCACGCCGCCAGCCGCACCACGCTGGAGCTGACGTACTCCGCCGCTCCGAGCCTGCGAGTCTACAGCCTGGAGCTTGAGCCGGTCGCCGTCGCCGTCTAGCGCCTTGACAAGCCCACGGGATGGGCTAGCATACGTCCCGAACGAGGAGCACCGCTATCGGGACGCTGTACCTCATCGCCACGCCGATTGGCAACCTGGAAGATATTACGCTGCGCGCGCTGCGGCTGCTCGGCAGCGTCAGCCTGATCGCGGCCGAGGATACCCGCCACACCCGCCGCCTGCTGGACCGCTACGAGCTGAAAACGCCGACCCTGGCCTATCACGAGCACAACAAGCTCGTGCGCCTCGACGCGGTGCTGGCGGCGCTGGCACAGGGCGATGTCGCGCTGGTCTCCGACGCCGGCACGCCGGCGATCAACGATCCTGGCTACGAGCTGGTCGTGGCGGCGATTGCGGCTGGCTGGCCAGTCGTGCCAATCCCAGGGCCGGCGGCGCCGGTCGCGGCGCTGATCGCGTCCGGGCTGCCGACCGACCGCTGGACGTTTTTGGGCTTTCTGCCGAGCCGCGGCGCCGCCCGCCGGGCGGTGCTGGCCGAGTTTGCGGCGCTGCCTACGACGCTGCTGTGCTTCGAGGCGCCTCACCGCGTGCGCGAGACGCTGGCCGACATCCTGGCCGTGCTGGGCGACCGCCGCATGGCCGCCGCCCGCGAGCTGACCAAGCTCCACGAGGAGATCGTGCGCGGCACCGTCGCCGAGGTCGCGGCGCACTTTGCGGCCACCGCGCCGCGCGGCGAGTTCACGCTGGTCATTGACCGGACTGCGCCGGTCGCCGCCGAGACCGTGGCCGACGCTGAGGACTGGCAAACCGTAGCCACCGCGCAGCTCGCGGCGCTGGCGGCGCAAGGACTGAGCGGCACCAGTGCCGCCAAGCAGGTCAGCAAGGCGCTCGGCGTGCCGCGCGGCGAGGTCTACGCGCTGTGGACCGCGCTACGCAGCGAGGACGAGGCATGACGAAGCTGATCTTTGTAAAGCTCGGCGGCTCGGTGCTGACCGACAAAACGCAGCCCGAGGCGCTGAACCAGCCGGTCCTCGACGACGTGGCCCAGACGCTGGCGGCGGCGCTCGCGGCCGAGCCGACGCTGCGGCTGCTGATCGGACATGGCGGCGGCTCGTTCGGCCACGTGTGGGCGGCGCGCTACCAGACGCAGCACGGCGCCCGCGATGCCCACGGCTGGCAAGGCGTCGCGCGGGTGCAGGATGCGATGGGCCGGCTCAACCGCGCGGTGGTTGCGACGCTGCTCGCTGCAGGACTCAGCGCCGTCGGCGTGGCGCCCTCGGCCGGCGCGGTGTGTGCGGCGCGTGAGCTGGTTGCCTGGGACACCACGGTGCTGGCCGGAATGCTCGACGCTGGGCTAGCGCCGGTCGTGCATGGCGACGTGGTGCTGGACCGCGCGCAGGGCGCCGCGATTGTCTCAACCGAGACGGTGTTTAGCTTTCTGCTGTCGCGGCTGGCGCCAACACGGATTGTGCTGGTGGGCGAGCGCGGCGTGTGGACCGCCGACCCGCGCCGCGACCCCGCGGCCACGCTGATCCCGCGCATCACCGAGCAAAACCTGGCAGCGGTGCTGGGCCAGGCCGGCGCGTCGCATGGCGTGGATGTCACCGGCGGCATGGCCAGCAAGGTCGCGCTGATGTGGCGGCTGGTGAATCAGCAGCCCGGCCTCACCGTGCAGCTGGTGGGGCCGGGCGACCTGGCGGCGGCGCTGGCTGGCGCCGCCTGCGGGACCGTGATCGCGGCTACTCCGACGCCAGCGTCGTGATCGTCGGCACGCGGTCAAACATCCAGAACGAGATCGGCATCAGGATCAGGGTCGCGCTGAGCGCCCACGCCAGCATCATCCACAAGAGGCTGGCCCACGAGCCAATCACCAGAAACCAGATGCCCCGCAGCGGCCACGGAATATGGTTGGGCCGCGGCACCAGCGCGCCGCCCTGCATCACTGCGCGCGGCTGCGGCGTGCGCAGTGTCATAATCTGCGGAATGCGGTTGAGCATCCAGGCGCCCATCGGCAAAAAGATCAGCGACACATTGAACAGCCAGGCGAACACGGTCCAGATCAGGCCCAGCCACCAGCCGACGAAAAAGAACCACACCGCGCGGATCACCAGCGGCACTTGCTGGCCGCCCATCGGCCGCATGGCCTGATAGGCCAGCGCCGCGATCGGCGCGACATTCACGTTGGTCTGGACCACCAGGTTGCTGACGCCCTGGGGCTGCCGCGGAGCCGCCCCGCCGACCAGCGAGGTAGCGCAGAACACGCAGAACTTGGCCCCGCCTGGGTTGACCCGCAGGCAGTGCGGGCAGGGCGCCGGCGCCGTGGGCGCGGCCAGTTGAACCGTCGCGCCGGTCACGGCCGCGGCCTGGAGGCCGGTGCCACAGACGCGGCAGAAGCGCGCCTTCGCATCATTTCGGGTATCACAGTTTGGGCAAAGCATGGTGGCTAGCTCCTCATTTGCTGGTTGCTGCTACGACGCTGCGATGGGCCAATTGTTGCAGCCGTTTCCCCAGCCTGCGTGCTATAATCGCCCCACGCCGCAGCACGCGGCGATGTCGCACCTTAAAGGAATCGTACCCGCATGCTGGAGCGGCTCCACAAGATTCTGGCCCGCGCTGGAGTAGCAGCGCTGCGGCCCGCCGAAGATACTCATTATTGCTGGCCGCGTAACGGTCAACGGCCGCGTGGTGCGCGAGGTGGGCGCGCGCGCCGACGCCGCCACCGATGTCATCACCGTGGACGGCGCGCTCGTCGAGGTGCCGAAGCCGACCGATCCACATCACTACGTTCTGCTGCACAAGCCGGTCGGCGTGATCTCAACCGCCTCCGACCCCGAGGGCCGCCCGACGGTCGTGCAGCTGGTCCCCAACGAAGCCCGCCTGTTTCCGGTTGGGCGCCTGGACGCCGACAGCGAGGGCCTGCTCCTCCTCACCGACGATGGCGACCTAGCCTATCGTCTGACCCACCCGCGCTTCGAGGTGGAGAAAGAATACCGCGTGCTGCTGAACCGCCCGCTCAGCGTCGAGGCCGTCCGGCAGTGGCGCGCCGGCATTGAGCTGCCCAGCGGCGACCACACCGCCCGCGCCTGGGTTGAGATGATTGAGACGGGCTACGAGGGCGCTTGGATTCGTGCGGTGCTCCACGAGGGCAAAAATCGCGAGATTCGCGAGGTCGCAAAAGTGCTGGGCTACGATGTCCGGCGCCTAATCCGCATCCGCGAGGGTTCGCTGATGCTTGGGGATTTGCCGGTCGGCGCATGGCGCCCCCTGACGCCGGCCGAAGTTGAAGGGCTGCGCCGTCATACGCAGCACGTTCCGTCGCGCGAAGCCGACGAAGCACGGGAGTTTTATATGTCTGATCGAGAACGCGGCCCGCGACGGCTGCGCGTGATCCGCCCCACCCGCAGCGCTGACGAAGCGCCGCCCACCCGCAGCGCTGACGAAGCGCCGCGCCCCGCGCCGTCGGGCGACGGCCCCGCGCCCCGCGCCCGCTTTGATGGCCAGCCGCGCCCCAGCGACGAGCGCGACGCCGGCCCGCCCAATCGCCCCAGCCCCGGCAACGAGCGCGGCTTCGGCGGCCCGCGCGAGGGCGGCGACCGCGGCTTTGGCCCGCGCCGCGAGGGCGGCTTCGGCGGCCCCCGCCGTGAGGGCGGCGGCTATAACGACCGCGGCTATGGCGCACACGGCCCTGGTGGCCCGCGCCGCGAGGGTGGATTTGGCGGCCCCCGCCGTGAGGGCGGCGGCAACAACGACCGCGGCTACGGCCCAAATCGCCCGGCCGGCCCACCACGTGAGGGCGGCTTCGGCGGCAACGACCGCGGCGGCCCACCGCCGCGTGAGGGCGGCTTCGGCGGCCCCCGCCGCGACAACGACCGCGGCTTCGGCGGCCCGCCGCGCCGCGAGGGTGGCTTCGGTGGCCCACCACGTGAGGGCGGCTTCGGCGGCAACGACCGCGGCGGCCCACCGCCGCGTGAGGGCGGCTTCGGCGGCCCCCGCCGCGACAACGACCGCGGCTTCGGCGGCCCGCCGCGCCGCGAGGGTGGCTTCGGTGGCCCACCACGTGAGGGCGGCTTCGGCGGCAATGACCGCGGAGGCCCACCGCGCCGCGAGGGCGGCTTCGGCGGCCCCCGCCGCGATAACGACCGTGGCTTCGGCGGCCCACCACGTGAGGGCGGCTTCGGCGGCAATGACCGTAGCGGCCCACCGCCGCGTGAGGGCGGCTTCGGCGGTCCCCGGCGCGACAACGACCGTGGCGGCCCACCGCCGCGCGAGGGCGGCTTCGGCGGCCCCCGCCGCGACAACGACCGTGGCGGCCCACCGCCGCGCGAGGGCGGCTTCGGCGGCCCCCGGCGTGAGGGCGGCTTTAGTGGCCCACCACGTGAGGGCGGCTTCGGCGGTCCCCGCCGCGACAACGACCGTAGCGGCCCACCGCCGCGCGAGGGCGGCTTCGGCGGCCCCCGCCGCGACAACGACCGTGGCGGCCCACCGCCGCGCGAGGGCGGCTTCGGCGGTCCCCGCCGCGACAACGACCGTGGCGGCCCACCGCCGCGCGAGGGCGGCTTCGGCGGCCCCCGGCGTGAGGGCGGCTTTAGTGGCCCACCGCGCCGCGAGGGTGGCTTTGGCGGCCCCCGCCGCGACAACGACCGTGGCGGTCCTCCGCGTGAGGGTGGCTTTAGTGGTCCACCGCGCCGCGAGGGTGGCTTCGGCGGCCCCCGGCGCGACAACGACCGTGGCGGTCCTCCTCCGCGCGAGGGCGGCTTCGGCGGTCCCCGCCGTGAGGGTGGCTTTAGTGGTCCACCGCGCCGCGAGGGTGGCTTCGGTGGCCCGCCGCGCCGCGACAACGACCGTGGCGGTCCTCCGCGTGAGGGTGGCTTCAGTGGCCCGCCGCGCCGCGAGGGCGGACCGAGCGCGCCGCGCCGCGAAGGTGGCTTCGGCCCCAGCCGCAGCGGCGGCTTCAGCGGCCCGCAGCGGCCGACCGGCAAGCCCAAGTTCGGCGGCCCCAAGCGCAGCGGCTCCGGCAAGCCCGGCGGCCCCAAGCGGGGCGGCGGCGGGCCGAAGCGCAAGCGTGGCTAGCCAGCGCGCCCGCTACATCACAGCTGTCGTCCAGGCCGAGCGCCTGCGGCGACAGCTGGCCCGCGCCGACGCTGAGTTTGATCGCTGGGTGCGGCGCAGTCGGCTCGCCGCCAGCCGCGCCCCTGAGCTGGTCGCGCCAGCGCGGCGCATGGCGCTGCTCGCCGGCGAGATCGCCGTGAGCGTTGCGGCGGAGCTAGCCCAGGCCGAGGCCACGTGCGCACGGCTCAGCGCCGAGCTGCACGTCGGCTAGCGCACTGGCTGGCTGAGCAGCACCGTTGGCTGGCCCCGCGCCTGGGTTAGAATTATTGTCATGCTGTGCTCGCCCGTGAGCCGGAGCTGCTGTTCAAGCACCTGCGGATCAATGGGCGAGCCGCGTTTTTAACCACGACCTGGCCCACCCCGAGCGCCCGCAGCCGCGCCCGCAGCTGCTTGAGGTTGAACGGCATCGTCTCGCTGATCTCAAACGCGCGGGCGAAGGGCGTGGCGACATAGTGCGGCGCCGTCAGAAAGGCGATCTCGGGGTCGATCTGGGTGGCGTCGAGCTGCGCGGCTAGCTGGGCCACAAGGTGCGCGCGGATTACGGCGCCGTCCGGCTCGTAGATAAAGCGCTGCGGGGCGGTGATGGCGGCGGGCGGCGCCGGCGTCCCAACGAGCGCCGCGCCGCTGGGCAGCAGCGTGGCGCGGCGCTCGCCCCGCCGCAGCGCCCCGAACCACAGCGCGGCCTCCTTGACCTCGCCGCTCACCGAGACAATCTCGACCTCGCAGGGCCACGGCAGCGCGTCGTAGTCAATGCCGGGCGCCACCTTGACGCCCAGGCCCCGAACTAGCGGCAGCCAGCCAGCGATAATACTCAGCGGCGGGCGATAGTCGCTCGGCAGCCAGACCCGCCGCTCGCCCGTGCGCCGCGCCGGGTCAAAGAACACCAGGTCGTCCGCGACGACCTGGTAGGCGGCGACATCGGCCTCGATTAGCGTGACATGCGCGCTGAGGCCCAGCGCCGCGGCGTTGGCCCGCGCCATCGCCAGGCGCACAGGGTCGTTGTCCACGCCGGTCACCGCCACGCCGGCGCCAGCCAGCGCCAAGAGGTCGCCGCCGACGCTGCAGCATAGGTCGGTCGCGGCGGCCCACTCACGGTAGCGCGTGGCGCGGTGCGCGGCCACCAGCGCGCCCGACGCTTGCTCCAGCGCCTCGCGGGTCCAGTACAGCGCCGCGCCCGCCGGAAACTTGTGGACGGCGCGCTCGCGCAGCACCGCGGTCTCCAGCGCCACCGCCGCGAGGTCGGCGGGAAACGCCGCGCGCAGCTTGCCAATCGTCTGGAGGCGGGCGGCCGGGCGCAGGTCGAGGGTCTGGGCTAGCGCCAGCGCCCGCTGGCCGGCGGGCGCCAGCAGCTGCTCAAAAAGCTCGGGTGTGAACATACAACACAGCACGCCGGAGGGTCGCTCCGGCGTGACGATAGAAAACGAGCGGATTAGGCGCGGCGCGCGATGCCGCCGGCCTCATGCGGCCGCGACTCCTGGCTGTCGCTCGGCGGATCGAGGTTGAACACGATCTTGGTGCCGTTGAAGCCCAGCTTGTTGAGCATCACCTTGCGCTTGAGCGCCTGGATGTTGTGGGTGTTGAGCACGCCCTTCGGGCAGTCCGAGGTGCAGTTGAAGATGGTGTGGCAGCGCCAGGTGCCATCCTCCGACCCGGCCAGGTCCAGCCGCTCCTGCTGGGCAGTGTCGCGCGAGTCGAAGGCGAAGCGGTAGGCGCGGGTCAGCGCGGCCGGGCCGTAGTACTCGCCGTTATTCCACACAATCGGGCAGGCCGACGAGCAGCAGCCGCACTGAATACACAGCGTGGCGTTGCCGATCTGCTCCAGCTCGGCGGGCGTTTGCAGCCGCTCCTGGGCCGGCGGCGCGCTGGTGTTGATCAGATACGGCTTCATCGCCGCATCTTTGGCGAAGAATGGGTCCCAGTCCACGACCAGGTCGCGCAGCACCGGGAAGCCGGGCAGCGGGCTGACCGAGACCTCGGTGGTGTCGAGGTCGTGGACGCGGGTGTTGCAGGCCAGCCGGTTGCGGCCATTGATCAGCAGGCCGCACGAGCCGCACAGCCCCGAGCGGCACGAGCGCCGAAAGGTGACGGTGCCGTCCTGATACCACTTGATCTGGTTGAGGCAGTCCAGCACGGTGGTGTCGGACTCGGCCTCAACGGCGTAGACCTCGTAGCGCGGCGTGGCCTCGGTTTCGGGGTCGAAGCGATGCACCCGAAAGCGCACTTCCATACTCTCTCCTTCTAACAGCCGGCGATGCGCTGCACCGCGGCCGCGATTTATTCAGCGTTGAAGCGCGGACCCTGCGGCCCGTAGCGCAGCGCGCCACTCTCGCTACGGCGCTGGCCGCTCGGATCGCGGGCGACCAGGGTGTGGCCGGGCTGCCCGCTGCCAGCGCTGCGGCTCAGGGCCGCGCCCACGACCGCCTCGCTGACCTCCAGCATCCGGCTCAGCTCCAGCAGCTCGACCAGCTCGGTATTGAAGCGGCGGCTGCGGTCATCGATCCCGACCTGCGCGAAGCGCTCGCGCAGCTCCTGGGTGATGCCGACCTGCTGCTCCAGGCTGTTGGTGGTGCGGGCGGGGCCGAGGTTGCGATACATTGCACTCTGCAGGTCGCGGCGCAGGTCGGCGGCGTGCTCGCGGCCGCGCCGCGCCAGCAGCGCCTTGACCTCGGCCTCAGCGCCCTCAACGGCGCCCGCCGCCAGGGTCGGCGCGGTCTTGCCGCGCTGCCCGCCGACCGCCGCGCTGATCGCGCCGCCGACGTGGGCGCCAAAGACGACCGCCGCCAACAGCGTGTTGCCGGGCAACACCGCGGCGCCGTGCATCGTGCCGCTGGCGCACTGGCCGGCGGCATAGAGTCCGCCGACCGGCTGGCCGCCGCTCACGACGCGCCCGTCCAGCTCGGTCGCAAGGCCGCCCAGGGTGTAGTCGGCGGTCGGCTGGACCGGGATCAGATCGCGGCTCGGGTTGAGGCCGAGGTACTGCTCGGTGGCCTCGTGCAGGCGGGGCGCGAGGAGATCGGGGTCAAGCTGGCGCAGGTCGAGGTAGACCTGGTCGCCGCGCGAGCCAACGCCGCGGCCACCCGCGGTCTCGGCGCCGATAGCTTCTGTGACCGCCCGACGACCGCTGCGCTCGGCGGCGCCCTGGCGCTCCATGAAGCGCGCATTGAGGGCGTTGACCAGCAGCGCACCGTCGGCCAGCACGGCGTCGTCAATGACGATGCCATGCTTGGCCAGGCCCAGCGGCGCCCAGGCCACGCGGTCCATGTTTTGCAGCGGCAGGCCGGCGCGGTAGGCCAGAGCCAGCACATCGCCGGTCGAGGACTGGCTCTGCGAGGTGACGCTGAACACTCGGCCGTAGCCGCCGGCGGCCAGGAGCGTCGCTTTGGCGGCCAGGCCGTGGACCTCGCCGCTGCGAATGTCCAGCGCGGTCACGCCCTGGCAGCGGCCGCCGTCCAGCACCAGATCGAGCACGTACCACTCGGGGTAGACCGTCACGTTGTAGCGCACCAGCTCGCCGTAGAGCGTCTGGACGACATGGTGGCCAGTGCGGTCACCGGCGTAGGCGACACGCGGCGCGCTGTGGCCGTCCGCGGCGCGCTGGGCCAGCCGGCCGTCGGCGCGGCGCGTAAACGGCACGCCCATGTGCTCAAGCTCATAGATGGCGCCGGCGGCCTCGCGGCACAGCAGCTCCTGGGCATCCTGGTCGCCCGCGAACTGGCCCATGCGCACGGTGTCGTACATGTGGGTCAGCCAGTCGTCGGTGCCGCCGTCGGCAGTGCCGTTGCCGAGCGCCGCCGCCAGGCCATCCTGCGACAGCACCGAGTTGGCGCGGCTTGGGTAGAGCTTGGTGACGAGCGCGATGCTCGCGGTGGGCAGCTTGCGCCGCAGCTCCACGGCGGCCCGCATCCCGGCCACGCCGCTGCCGACGATTACAACATCATGTGTTAGAAGCACAACAATTCATCTCCCTCGGCGCCGCATTTATGGGATGATATACGGATTCGGCGCAGCCAGCGCCCACAGCGTCAGGCCGCCGTCGTACAAAAACCACAGCCCACCAACGATCAGCAGCAGCGTCAGGACGCGGCGGATCGCCGGGCTGGTCACCAGATCGTACAGGATGTTGCGCACGCCGTTGAGGCCGTGGTACAGCCCGCAGATCAGCAGGCCAAACTCGTTGATCGCAAACAGCACCGCCAGCAGCTCAAATGGCCGGTGGAGCTGGTCGGCGGTGAGTGGGCCGGGCGATGACAGCACGCCAAAGTAGGTAAACGCCAGGTGAACTGGCAGAAAAATCGCCAAGCCATACGACGTGACCTGCTGGAGCGGCCAGGCGGCCGTGCCGCGCCGGGGCGCCTGGCGCAACCGTGGCCGGGCCACCGCAGGGTTTGCTACCTGTGCCATGAGTTCGGTCCTTTACTGTGTGGCTGCCACGGCGCTGCCGCCGGCAAACATGACCACCGCCGCAAACAAGAAGATCGCCAGCGCCACGCCGAACGACAGCCAGAACAGCGCGCGCTGGTTGGCGCAGGCCCAGCTGGTCGTGAACAGCAGCACCCGCACGCCGTTGAGGGTGTGGTAGAGCGCCGACAGCACGATCACGAGGTGGAAAATCTTCCAGCCGGTGGTGTTGAAGGTCGCGAGCGTGGCGTTGAGGCCCGCGCTGCCGGCGGGGTTGCCCGGCGTCAGCGCCTGCGCGCCCCGCAGCGTGTAGATATACGCAAGCATATAGATTGTCAGGATCAAGCCCGACATCCGGTGGAGAATCCAGGCGAACATGCCCGCGCCAGTCTGGTAGCGGTCACTGATTGAGCGGTTCATAGGGCCTTTCGCTGCGGTGATGGGTAGCGAGCATTGACGGTCGCTTACTTAACAAGCTCGTGCAGCGCCTCAATCAGCCGGCGCTGCTCGTCGTCGGTGGTGTAGAAGTAGGGCGAGACCCGCACATGGCCCGGCCGATAGTCGACAATAATGTTGCGCTCGGCCAGCGCCTTGACGACCGCGCCCGGATTGTCGGCCGGGAACATCACGATGCCGGCGTGCTCATCGAGGTTGGCCGGCAGCTTCAGCCACAGCCCGGCCTCGTGGGCCTGCGCGACCAGGTCGCCGACCAGCGCGCGCTGCCGCACACGGATTGCCGGCACGCCCAGCTCCAGCAGCAGGTCAAGGCCGGCTTTGGCCGCGTAGACCGCCGCCAGCGCCGGCGTGCCCAGCTCGAAGCGGCGGGCGTCGTCGGCGTAGGCGAAGCGCTCGGCGTCGAAGTCAAACATCGAGCCGTGGGCAAACCAGCCGGTGATCGTCGGCTTCAGCGCCGTGATTAGCGCCGGCCGCACGTACAGCTCGACAATGCCCGGCCCGCCCAGCAGCCACTTCAGGCCGCCGCTCAGGTAGAAGTCCACATCCAGCGCCGCCACGTCCACCGGCAGCTGGCCGGCCGCCTGGTAGCCGTCCACCAAGATCGGCGCGCCGGCCGCGTGGGCTAGCCGGGCTAGCTCGGCGACCGGCTGGATGTAGCCGCTGGTGAAAAAGACGTGCGAGGTGGCGACCAGCGCGGTGCGCTCGTCAATCGCCGCCGCCCAGCGCTCCAGCGGCACGCTGATCTGGTCGTCGGAGGGCAGGATCACGACCTCGACGCCGGGCTTGACCAGCCACTGGTAGGGGATCGTCGGGAAGTCGAGCGCGGTGGTGATGATGCGGTTGCGGGCGCCGCTGTAGCTATAGCACGAGGCGACCACGCTCAGCGCCGAGGAGACGGCGTGTGGCCAGCGCCACCGAGCCGGCCGGCGCGTTCACCAGGCGCTCGAAGTCGGCGCGCAGCGCGGCGCACTTCGCCGAGCCAGGTGCGATACCAGGCCGAGGCGCCGTAGGCCTCCCACAGGTCCATGAACTCATTGACCGCCGCCCGCGAGCGCCGGCTAAGCGGGCCGAGCGAGCAGGTGTTCAAGTACGTGGTGCGGGCGAGGGTCGGGAACTCTTCGCGGGACTGGAGCCAGGTTGACGCGGCGATAGTATCCATCACTGACCTTCTGGCGTGCGCTCAACAATGAGCAGCGTGAACACGAGTTCACGCCGCTCAACATTATAACCGTAGTTGTGCGCGGCTTGCACTGCCCGCGGCGAGATTACGCCAAATCGCGCGGCGGCGTCTGGTCGCCCGGCGTCATGCCCGGCGCCGAGTCGAGCGGGACGGTCGCGGAGGTTGCCGGCGGGGCGGGCGTCGCCGGCGGCGCATAGGCGCCCGGCAGCGGGCCGATGGTGTAGGGCGCGCCGGCGGTCCCGGCGGTCCCAGTGGGGCTGCCCTTATACGTCGCGCCGCCGACCAGGCCAGCCACGGTCATGAAGATCAGACTGACGAGGCCGAGGCAGACGCCGGCTACCGCCCCAGCCGCCCCTAGCATTCCAGTCAGATCGGTGCTTGAGGGAACCTGCTGGCCGGGGTTGTTGGTCCGCGCCTGATCCAGCCCCGCCTGCATCTGCTCGCGCACGCCTGGTACGCGCGTGATCACCGATAGCAGCGCCGCAAAGCTAATCGCCATGACGACCAGGTTAATAGCGCCGGCAATCGCGCCGGCCGCCGCGCCGCGCCCCGAGCCTTGCCCGGCTAGCGCGCCGCTATTCTGGGCGGCGCTGCGGCCGGCGAACCAGCCCAGCACAATGAGCGCAACATAGGCGAGCACCAGGTTCAGCAGCGGAATTGGCACAAACAGCAGCACGAAAAACGCGGCGACCGAGGCCAGGCCATAGATCAAACCAGCTTTCAAAATGGGAGACATCAATACAGTCCTTTTCAGTGGAGCGCGGGCGGCCAGAAGCTAGCGACCAAACGAGCCAATGACGAGGACGATCAGGAACTGGATCACGGCCGCGCTGATCAGCGTGATCCAGATTTGGCGCTTGGTCGGCAGGTTCATGCTCGACTGCACAGCCAGGTACGCAAAGTAGACCTCGGCGACCAGCAGCGCAAGCCCTACAAACAACCCAACAATCCAGCCGAGGAATGGCACCAGCGCCACCACGCCCACAATCGCCCCAATAACCTGAAGCGGCGCACTAAACAGCGCAAAGCTATAGGCGACCTCATCAAGCGAGCCAGTGCCGCCCTGACGCTGGCCGATCATATGGACCAGGTAGGTAAACACGAGGAAGCCGAGCAGGGTTGATAGGACGCCGCGGATCAAGCCGCCTAGCCCGCCGGTGAAAATGCCCAGCAGGCCAGCGATCACCGCCGCAATGCCCATGTAGATCACGGCCTGCTGCATGCCGCCGCGCTTTTCAAAGCGCTCAAAGGTGGCAACGCTCGGCTGCGTCATCACGGTGACGCTGCTGTTGATCATGTCCTGCACAGTGCTACCAACATTGTTCATGGACTGCCTCCTAGAGTTGTCGATGGGCTGGGCCGCGCCACAGCCGCGATCAGAGTAAGTCGAGGGGATGGCGGGAGTATACGCCTCATCCCCAGCCCCGTCTAGTTACGTTTGCATGACCGCCGCTACGCCAGCGTGATCAGCGCGGCCCCGGACTGCACGGCGGCGCCCGGCTGCACCAGGATGGCCTTGATCGTCCCGGCGCGGCTGGCGGTGATCTCATTCTCCATTTTCATCGCCTCAACCACGACGACCACCTGCCCGGCGGTCACATCGTCGCCCGGCGCGACGCGGATCGCCACCACGGTCCCCTGGAGCGGCGTCACAATCGTGTTGGGGTCGCCGGCGGCTTTCTGGGCGCGCGCGGCGGGTCGCTTGGCGGCGGCCGGGCTGGCGCCGGCGGCCGCCGCCACAACCATCGGCGGGCCGCCTGGCTCGGCCACCCGCACCGTAAACTGCTTGCCGTTGACCTCAACGACAAACTCGCGGGCCGGCGCTGACTCCTCCGCGGCGCTCGCGCCGTCGGCGGCGGGCGCCGCGAGCGCGCGCAGGGCCGCGTCGCCCATATGGTCCTCGATGAAGCGCACCGTGGCCGCGCCGGCGATAAAGGGAGGGCGGCTGAGGGCCAGCTGGTGAAATGGGATCGTGGTGGTGACGCCCACGATTTTGAAGTCGGCCAGCGCCCGCTGCATGCGGGCCAGCGCCTCGGCGCGGTCGCTGCCCCAGGTGATCAGCTTGGCGATCATCGAGTCGTAGTACTGCGGGATGGTGCGGCCGGGGCCGAAGCCGCCGTCGACGCGCACGCCCAGGCCGTGCGGCTCATCGTAGGTCGTCAGGGTGCCGAGCGACGGGGCGAAGTTGTTGGCGGGGTCCTCGGCGTTGATGCGGCACTCGATGGCGTGGCCGCGCAGCGTTATGTCATCCTGAGTGTAGGGCAGCGGCTCGCCCTGTGCAATTCGCAGCTGCCACTTGACCAGATCAAGGCCGGTAATCGCCTCGGTGACGGTGTGCTCGACCTGGATGCGGGTGTTCATCTCCAGGAAGTAGAACTCGCCGTTCTCCCACAGAAACTCCAGGGTGCCGGCGCCGACATAGCCGACCTGCTGCGTCAGGCGCACGGCGGCGGCCTGCATCGCAGCGCGGACCTCGACGGTCAGGGCCGGCGAGGGCGCCTCCTCGATCAGCTTCTGGTGGCGGCGCTGCACGGAGCAGTCGCGCTCGCCCAGCGCCAGGACCGTGCCATGCTGGTCGGCGAGGACCTGGATCTCAATGTGGCGCGGGTTGGCGACGTACTTTTCGACATACACAGTGTCGTCCTTGAAGTACGCGGCGGCCTCGCGGCGCGACGCGGCGAAGGCCTCGGCGACCTCGGCGGCGCTGTGGGCGACCTTGAGGCCGCGACCGCCACCGCCGGCCGAGGCTTTGATCGCGATCGGGTAGCCGAACTGCTCGCCCAGCGCGGCGGCGTCGGCGGCGCTGGTCACGGCGGCCAGCGTCCCCGGCACCAGCGGCACCTGCGCGGCGGTCGCCTCGTTGCGGGCCGCGACCTTGCCGCCCATGCGGTCCATCGCCTCCGGCGGCGGCCCGACAAACACGATCCCGGCGGCGGCGCAGGCGCGGGCGAAGGCGGCGTTCTCGGCCAAAAAGCCGTAGCCAGGGTGGATCGCGTCGGCCCCGGCACGCTTGGCGACCTCCAGCAGCGTGTCGGACCGCAGGTAGCTCTCGACCGCCGGCGGCGGCCCGATCAGAAACGCCTCGTCGGCATACTGGACGTGCAGGCTGTCGCGGTCGGCCTCGGAGTAGACCGCCACCGTCCGTAGCCCCAGCTCCCGACAGGCCCGCATGATCCGCAGCGCGATCTCGCCGCGGTTGGCAATCAGTACCGTTTTAAACATGGGTGTTGCGGCAGGCGAGCACACGCAAACCTGGTCAAAACTGCGCCGCATGCGGTACAATTTGCTACCAGTTCCACGGCCCCTCGCTGCGTTCCTTTCAGCTACGTTTGATGCGCTCGATGGTGCGCCAGCTTACTGGCAGCCCGGCCCGGATCGGCGTCTGGTGCTGCTGCACCAGCTTGATGGCGTCCGCCCAGCCGCTGCCGGACGGTGCAGCCGGCGGCGGCGCCACCGCCGGCTGTAGGTAGAGCGTGACCGCGGCCAGCGCGGCCGCAATTTCCTCGATGGTTGGCTCAGTGGTGTGCATGCGGCCATTATAGGCCCTGCATTTCTGGCTGCCAACTGTTGGCCTGGGGCTACCACGGCGGCGCCCTAGTTGTTTGGTCCCACTCCAGATCAGGTGCTGGCCCGATTGACGCGGGTCGGCCGGTCCGGTAGGCTACGTGTAATCTTTCACAATCACCACGGTTGGCCCACCCAATCGCGTGAAGCGAGGTCGAGTATGTTCGATGTTTTGCCGGCGGTCGATCTCCAGGCAGATTTGCAGGCGATCGATGACCACATCCGTTTTAAGCTGAAGGCACGCTCGGCTCTGATCAACGCGGCGGGTGAGCACCTCCTGGGCAGCGGCGGCAAGCGCATGCGCGCCACGCTGGCCGTGCTGGCGGCGCGGCTGGGGCCACGCTTTACCACCGCCAGCGTCCTGCACGCCGCTGCGGCCGTCGAGCTGATCCACGCCGCCAGCCTAGTCCACGACGATCTGATCGACGACGCCGACACGCGCCGCGGCCGCACCACAGTCCACGCCAAGTGGAACGGCAATGTGGCGATCATGCTGGGCGACTACCTATTTGCGATGGCCGCCGGCGAGATGGCGCTGGCGCCCGACGCACGGGTGATCGCGATCTTCGCCGACGCCGTGCAGCGCATCTGCGAGGCCGAGCTGGCGCCGGTGCTGGATGTCGAGCCGACCGATGTGGCGCTGGACCAGTACTACCGCAAAATTGGCGGCAAGACCGCGGCGCTATTCGAGGCCGCGGCCACCGCCGGCATGGTCTGCGGCGGCGGCAGCGAGCGCGACCTGGTGGCGCTCGGGCAGTTTGGCTACGATGTGGGGCTGGCGTTTCAGATCATCGATGATGTGCTGGACTTTACGGGGACCGAGGCCGTGTTGGGCAAGCCGGCCGGCCACGACCTGGCCGAGGGCACGATCACGCTGCCGCTGATCTATGCCGTGAGCAGCGGCGGCGGCGCGGTGCTCCACGATGTTGCCCACATCGATCATCCCGACCAGGCGCTGATCGCCGCGGCGGTGGCCGAGGTCAAGCGCGTCGGCGGCACCGACCAGGCGCTGCGCGAGGCCGAGCGGCTGATCACGCAAGCAGTGACGCGGCTCGACCAGTTTGCCGACACCCCAGTCAAAACCAGCCTGATCGAGCTGGCGCAGCACACCATCCGCCGCCGGATGTAGCACACCGCAATGAGCTTATACTATCGGCCAGGCTACGAACGCCTAGCGTCATCCGTGACGCTAGGCGTTCGTATATCTGTGCGGCGGCGCGTGGCCGCGGGCGGGGCAGCGTCGGTCTGGAACTTGCTTAGGCAGGCATATCTAAGGCAGTGTAACTATGGGTGTCGTCTTGGTCGTTGATGATGAGGATGTCTTGCTAGACGTGCTCGCAAGCGTGGTGGAGGAGTGCGGCCACCAGCCGATCACCGCCGCAAATGGCCGCGAGGCGCTTCAGGTGCTGCGGGCTAGCAGCGCCCTGCCTGGTTTAATTTTGTCGGATGTGATGATGCCGCATCTCAACGGCGTGGCGCTGGCCCAAGCGTTGCGCGCCGACCCGCAGCTCCAGCACATTCCGCTGGTCCTGATGAGCGCCGCCGCCGCCGCCGAGGCCCGCCATGTCGCCGATGTGTTTATCAGCAAGCCCTTCAACCTAGAGCAGCTTGAGGCGGTCATCAAGCACTACATGGAGCGCCTGGGGTAGCCATGGTAACACTATCCGCCGTCCCTGCCGCGCCGCAGCGAGCCAGCCATGACTGACGCCCTCGCGCCGCCGCTGATTCTGATCATTGACGATGAGGACTACTTCACCGAGCTGATCGCCACAACCTTGAATCTGGACGGCTACACCACGACAATGGCCTTCAACGGGCAGACTGGGCTAGAGCTGGCCCGCAGCGTGCCGGCCAAGCTCTTGATCGTTGACATTATGCTGCCCCAGCAAAGCGGGCTGGAGCTGGTCGAGCAGATTCGGGCGCTGCCGCGGCACGTCAGGACGCCGATTATCCTGATGAGCGCCGGCGTGGTGCCGGCGTGGCTGCCGCCCCACACCGTGTTTTTGCCCAAGCCGTTTGATATTGGTGCGCTGCTCGATCTGGTGGCGCGCCTAGTGTGGCAGGGTGGGCGCTGAGCTACAACGCAGCGCTACGCCGGCGCCAGCGGCACCTCGACCCGAAAGCATGAGCCGCTGCCCAGCGTCGACTCGACGGTAATGCGGCCGCCGTGCTGCTTAATGACCTCGCGGCACAAATATAACCCCAGCCCCAGGCCCGCGCTGTTCACATCCACGTTCTCGGCCCGAAAAAAGCGCTCGAAGACAAACGGCAGCTCCTCGGGCGGGATGCCGATGCCTTGATCGTGGACCTCGGCCCAGCCGTGATCGGCGGTGGCGCCGACGTGGACCGTGACCGGGCCGCCGTGCGGGCTGTACTTCACGCCGTTCTCGATCAGGTTGATCAAGACCTGCTCCAGACGCTGCTGGTCGCCCCAGACGCTGACGGGCGGCGCGGCGGCCACAGTGATGGTATGCTGGTTGGTCAGCAGCCGCACCTGCTCGGCGACCTGCTCGGCCAGCGCGCCCAGCTCAACCGCGGCGCAGACCAGGTGCAGCCGATGCTGATCAATGCGCGTGATGTCGAGGAGTTCGTTGACCAGCCGGGTCAGGCGCTCGGACTGCTGGATGATAATGTTGAGGGCGCGGCGCTCGCGGTCGGGGGTGCCATCCTGCTCGGCGCGCTTCAGCAGCAGGTAGGCCATGCCGCTGATGGCCGTGATCGGCGTCTTCAGCTCGTGAGAGGCCAGCGAGAGAAACTCGTTTTTTTGCTCCTCCAGGCGGCGGCGGCGGGCACGGTTGGCGGCCTCGCGGCGCTCGCGCTCAATCGCCGGCCCCAGCCGCTCCAGATGATCCTTCAGCAGATAGTCGTGGGCGCCGGCCTTCATCGCCGCCACCGCGAACTCCTCGCCCATGCTGCCCGAGACCATGATGCACGGCAGATCGAGGCCGCTGCCGCCCAAAATCTTGAGCGGTTCCAGCGAGTCGAAGTGTGGCAGCACATAGTCGGTGAGGACCAGGTCCCAGCTTTGGCTCGTCAGCGCCGCGCGTAGCGCCGCCGGGGTCTCGACGCGCAGCACCTGGGGGTCGTAGCCGCAGCGCTGGAGCTCGCGGGTCAGCAGCCAGGTGTCATCCTCGGAGTCATCAACGCAAAGGACCCGCAGCGGTTCAGTCATGGAGTGCTCCTTGTGAGGGGTGGGCGCTCGTTGAGGCTGAGCCAGTAGGCGTGCAGCTGACCGATGGCCGCAATAAATTGATCGAAGTTGACGGGCTTGCGGACGAAGCTATTGGCGCCCAGCCGGTAGCTGCTGCGAATATCCTGCTCCTCGCTGGACGAGGTCAGCATCACGACCGGCAGCAGCTCGGTCAGCGGGTGGGCGCGGACCTGGCGCAGCACCTCCAGGCCATCCACTTTCGGCAGCTTGAGGTCGAGCAGCACCACCGTGGGCAGCCGCTCGCGGTCGCGGCCGCCGTGGACGCCCAGGGCAAACAAAAAGTCCAGCGCCTCGGCGCCATCGCGCACCACAACGATCTCATCGCGGACGCCGTTTTTTTGAAGGGCCCGCAGCGCCAGCGCCTCATCGCCGGGATCGTCCTCCACCAGCAGAATGAGATGATGTTCCATTAGGTCGATTCTCCCTTCGGGCTGAGCGTAAACCAGAAGGTCGCACCGCCATCCACGGCGCCGCTCGCCCATACGCGGCCGCCATGCCGCTGCACAATCCGCTGCACTGTCGCAAGGCCGATGCCACTACCCTCATACTCGTGCTGGTGGTGCAGGCGCTGAAACGGGCCAAACAGCTTGTGGACGTAGGCTGCCTCAAAGCCGGCGCCGTTGTCGCGGATCACAAAGGCCCGCTCGGCCGCGTCGTAGCCGACCTCGATCCGCGCGGCTGGCTGCTTGGCGCTGAACTTCCAGGCATTGCCCAGCAGGTTCTCCAGCAGCACGCGGGCCAGATGCAGGTCGGCGCTGGCCCGCAGCCCCGGCGCGATCACGACCGTGACCGTCCGTGCGGGCGTCTCGGCCTGCAGCTCGATGATGATCTGGCGAGCTAGCACGCTGAGGTCCACCGGCTGGCGCGTCAGATCGGTGCGGGTGACGCGCGACAGCCGCAGCAGGTCGTTGATCAGCTGGCCCATACGCTGGCTGGCGGCGCGCACCCGCCCGAGGTAGCCGTGGGCGCGCTCATCGAGCACGGCACCGTAGTCCTCCAGGAGCGCCTGGCTAAAGCCGTCGATACTGCGCAGCGGGGCGCGCAGGTCGTGGGAGACCGAGTAGCTAAACGCCTCTAGCTCGGCGTTGGCGGCGCTGAGCTGGGCGGTGCGGCTCACCACGCGCTGCTCCAGGGCGGCGTTGAGCTGGCGAATCTCGGCCTCGGCGCGCTTCAGCGGCGTAATGTCCTGGCTCATGATCATGCCGGCGGTCACGCGGCCGGCGTCGTCGGTGATCGGCACGGCATAGGTGATATAGGTGTGGCCCCGCAGGGTCAGCTCGGTGGAGACCGAAAGGCCCTGGAGCGCCTGATGGTACAGCGGCTCACAAATCGCCGCGGTCGCTGCATCCATCGCCTCCACCAGCGACTTGCCGACGTAGCGGCTGGTATCGTAGCCCAGCTCACGGATGCCGGTGCCGTCGGCCAGCAGAAAGCGCAGCTCGTGATCAAACAGCGCGACCGAGCCATTGGGAAAATTCCGCAGCAGCGCGCGGTAGCGCTCCTCGCTTTCGCGCAGCGCGGCCTCGGTGCGCTTCTGGTCGTCAATGTCGGTGCTGGTGCCGAACCAGCGCACGATCTGGCCGGCGGCGTCGCGCTCGGGGATGGCGCGGCCGAGGTGCCAGCGATACACGCCGTCATGGCGCCGCAGCCGATACTCGACCTCATACAGCGCGCCGGTCGCGGTCGCCTCGGCCCAGCGCGCCACCGCCGGCCCCAGGTCGTCGGGGTGGAGCTGCTGCGCCCAGCCGTCGCCAAGCATCTCGGCGAGCGGGCGACCCATGTACTCCAGCCAGCGCTGATTAAAGACTCGACCCCGCCCAGATGATTAGTAATCCAGACCATCTGCGGCATGGCCTCGGCCAGCGCGCGGTACTGCTGCTCGCTGGCCTGGAGCGCCGCGGCCAGCCGGCGCTGCTCGCTGACATCCATGATCACGGCCAGGCGGGCCGGGCGGCCGTTGAACACCACCGGGCTGACGGTGGCCTCAACCGCGATCAGCTGGCCCTGGGCGGTGCAATGCTGAATATCAGCCACATGTTGTGGCTCGTCGGCGACACTGTCCCACAGCGCCTGCATGCGGCCGAGCTGCTCCGGCGGCCACAGGTTGCGCAGCGAGCGCTGGACAAACTCGGCGGCGCTGTAGCCGTAGCAGCGCACGGCGGCCACGTTGACCGCCAGGAACTGCTGCGTCGCGGCGTCGATCACCAGCATTGGCTGCGGGTGGTAGTCGAACAGCCGCCGGTAGTCGGCGTCGCTGGCGGTGAATACGGGCGGGGCAGTCGTCATCGGAGCCTCGCAGCGAGGCGCCCACGGCGGCCGGCCGCCGGGCGCAGGGGGATAGCCTACGGCGTGCGCACGTCCCGCTCGCACTCGTGGCGCACGGCGGCGGCCAGCTGGTCGCGGCTCAGGCTGGAGTGCAGCACCTGGCGCAGGAGATCGGCCAGCCGCGCGACGCTGGCGCCGTCCACGACGACGCCGTTCTGCGCCAGCATCTGGAGCATGGCCAGCAGCGCGGTCGCCTCGTTGCCGCCAAAGAACGGGCGGTGCTTGAGCAGCTGGAAGCCGAGCACCGCGACTTTGTCGGCGAGGTCGGGGTACAGCTCGGCGCCGAACATCACCTGCTGCGGCAGCTGCAGGCTGGCGAGCAGCCGATCCTGGCTCCGGATCCCCAGCCGCCCGCCCCAGCGCTCGACGCTCAGCAGGTGCAGGTCGAGCAGCTCATCACGTGTCAAATACACAGTCATAGCGCAGATTGTACCAGGACGCGCGCCGAAGATCAGGGGTTAACCAGCGCCGCCGCTGAACCGTGCGGCTCGGCGGCGGGCGATGGCGGCGCGGCGGCCTAGCTGGCGCCGGCAATCCCGAGCGCCTGGGCGTTGCGCTGGAGCGCGGCGACCACAAAGGCGATGTGCTCGTCCAGCGGCACGCCCAGCTCCGCCGCGCCGCGCACAATGTCGTCGCGGCTGACGGCGGCGGCGAAGGATTTCTCCTTCATCTTTTTGCGCACGGCGGCCACGTCGACCTCGTGGACCGACTTCGAGGGCCGCACCCGCGACACGGCCACGATAAACCCGGCCAGCTCGTCGCAGGCGTAGAGCGCGCGGTCCAGCGCGGTGACGCGCGGCGTGCCGCTGTAGTCGGCGTGCGCCAGGATCGCGGTGGTCAGCTCCGCGGGGTAGCCGCGCGCCCGCAGCAGCTCGACGCCGACAAAGGGATGCTCGGTCAGGCTGGGGTGGCGCTCGTAGTCAAAGTCGTGGAGCAGCCCGGTGATGTACCACAGGTCGGGGTCGCCGCCCAGCGTGTGGGCGTAGGCCTCGACCGCCGTCGCGACGCTGCGGCAGTGCGTCCGCAGGCTGGGGTTCTGCACGTACTCCGCCAGCAGCTCCTCGGCCGCGGCGCGAGAGATGGAGTTAGAAGTCATTGCATAGTTCTCAGTCATCAGTTTTCAGTTTTCAGTGTGAGCCGACGAGTCGCATTGGTAGTTTTCAGTCATCGGTCATCAGTTCTCAGGTGGGCGGTGCAGTGAGTAACCTTGAGCGCATTGAAGACCGTGGCAATCATCGCGCAGCCGTGGCAATCATCGCGCAGCCGTGCAGGTGACGCCCGGCCGCTGATAGCTCACCATCAGCCCTCGCCGCAAGCAACGAGCGAGGACACTCAAACCTCGTCCCCTCTCGCCACTCGCAACTGACCGCTCATACCGCTCCGTCAATCATCGCCCCAACCGCCAGCGAGGACACTCAAACCCCGTCTCCCCACTGAAAACTGACGACTGAAACCTGAAAACCCTACACGTTAAACAGGAAGTTGCAGATGTCGCCGTCCTGCACGATGTAGGTCTTGCCCTCCATGCGCACGGTGCCGCGCTTTTTGGCCTCGGCCATCGTCTTGGCGGCGACCAGGTCGTTGAAGGCCACGACCTCGGCGCGGATAAAGCCGCGCTGGATGTCGGAGTGGATCGCGCCCGCGGCCTCGACCGCCGGCAGGCCGTTGCGGATCGGCCAGGCGCGGACCTCGTCGGTGCCGGCGGTCAGGAAGGCGATCAGGCCCAGCAGATCATACGACGCCTTGATGACGCGCTCGCGGGCCGGCTCGGCGATGCCCAGGTCGGTCAGGAAGGCCGCGGCGTCGGCGGCGTCGAGCTGGGCGATGTCGGCCTCGGCCTTGCCCGCCAGCTGCACGATGCCGGCCTTCTGGTGCTGGTAGGGGATGGTCGATGTCAGGTCGGTCGCCAGCTGGTCCTCGCCGATGTTCAGCACGATCAGGACGGGCTTGGCGGTCAGAAACTGGTAGCCGCGCAGCAGCTTCTCCTCGTCGGCGCTGAGCGCCTGGTCGCGGATCGGCACGTCTTGCTCCAGGCCGGCCTGGAGCCGCACCAGCACCTCGTGCTCCTGCTGGCGGGTCTCTTTGTCCTTGCCGGTCATTTTCTTGAGGTCGCCGGTCAGCCGCACCAGCCGCTTCTCAATGATCGCCAGGTCGGAGAAGACCAGCTCCAGGTCCACGGCGCCGATGTCGCGCATGGGGTTGACGCTCTCCTCGGGGTGCGGCACGCCGGGGTCGTTGAAGGCGCGGACGACGTGCAGCAGCGCGTCAACCTGCGAGATGTAGTTAAGAACGCCGGCGCCAGCCCGCCGTTCTTCGAGGCGCCGCCGCTGAGGCCGGCCACGTCGATGTACTGCACGTCGGCGAAGGTCGTCTTTTTGGGCTTGTACATCTCGGCCAGCGTGTTGAGGCGGGCGTCCGGCACCTTGACGCTGCCGAGGTTCGGCTCCATCGCGCCCGAGGAGAACGCCGCGGTCTCGGCGCTGCCGCCGGTCAGGGCGTTGAACACGGTGGTCTTGCCACTGTTCGCCAGCCCAATAATTCCAATCTTCATCGTGGCTCCTTGCGAGTTGTCAGTCGTCAGTTATCAGTGTGACGAGTAGTTTGGTTATCAGTTGTCGGTGTGCCGCTGGGCAGCGCCAAATTGTAACGCAAATAGCGGCGGGGCTGAGCGGGCAGGCGGCGCGGGCGCGGGCTACGGCGTGACCCGCAGCGTGCCGAGGCTGTACAGCCCCGGAAACCGATCAAACGCGGTCTGGCGCAGGCCGGTGACCCACGGCTTGACCAGCCAGATTTGCAGATCGTTGGCCATGAACGCCACGGGCTGGTCGTTGATCAAGAAGTCCTGCGCCTGGCGATACAGCGCCTGGCGCTTGGCCGCGTCCAGCTCGCGGTCGGCGGCGTCCACCAGCGCATCGAACTGCGGGTTCGAGTAGCCGATGCGCCCTGCGCTAATGCCGCCAGTATGAAAGAGCAGGCTCAAAATGTCGTGAGGGTCGGGGTAGTCAGGACACCAGCCGAGGTAGAAGATCGGATACACTGGCTGCGATTGCGGCGCCAAACCATAGTAGCCACCCGCATCAATAGGATGCAACTTGAGGCGCAGCTGAGCATGATCGAGCAGCTGCTGGGCAAGCCACTCAAAGCGCTGTTTCCCGCGGGTCGTGCCAGGGTAGTTGAACGGATCGGGCTGCGTGTGGGTAAAGTCAGCGGCGGCCAGCAGCGCCGTGGCAGCGCCGGGATCGAAGTCGAAGCGCGGCTGTGCCGCATAGCCGGGGATACTTGGCGGGATGAGCGCCAGCGTCTTCTGGCCCACCCCATACATCACATCTTGAATATAGGCCGTCCGATCAAGCGCCTGCGAAAAGCTCTGCCGCACCGCGCGCGTATCAAAGGGCGGTGCAGCAAAGTTATAGCCGAAGTAGAACGTGCAGCTCCCAGTCAAACTCACCGCCTCGGACGCCAGATAGGGCAGCGTCTGGACGATTGGCAGCGTGTTTGCATCAAGCAGCACCATATCAACCTGATTACTACGGTAGGCGGCCAGCGTATCCTCGGACGAACCCGAGGTCAGCCAGAGTTTGATCTCCTCGATGCTAGGCCGGTTGGCGGCGAGGGCATAGCGCGGGTTACGGCGCAGCATGATGTGATCGCCAGACAGCCACTCGCTCAGCTGAAACGGCCCATTGCCGACGTTGGTCGCGGGATTGCGCCACCACCAATCGCCGCCACGGGCGATCAGGTCCTCGCGGACCGGCGCCGTGGCCCACAGCGCCGCGAGGTGCGGAAAATACGCGGCCGGCTGCGTCAGGCGGACCTCCAGCGTCAGATCATCAACCGCCCGCACACCGATGGCCGCGCGCAACCGTGCCTGCTGCGCAAGATGCGCCGTATCAGTGATTGAAGCGAGATCAACCACGTCACGCAGCGATTGGGCGTATGCCTGAAAGCCGGCAATGATAAAGCCCTGGTCTTGATAGTCGCCGGCGATCAGCGGATCGGCCCAGCGCCGGAAGGCGAACTCAAAGTTGGCCGCGGTCAGCGGCGCGCCATCCGAGTACGTCTGGCCCGGCCGCAGGTGGAAGGTGTAGACCAGCCCATCAGCCGACACGATGTAGCGCTCGGCGGCGCCGGGGATGAGATTGAGGTCGGCGTCGTAGGTCATGAGCGGCAGATAGGTGAGCATGACCAGCTCAATATCGTTCTCAAACGAGGCCTGCTGCGGATCGGCGGTGTCCGGCTCCCCGATCGCCAGGCGCAGCTGGGTGGGCGCGGGACTCCTGGGACGCACGGCGGGCGCCACCGTCGGCCAGGCGAGGGTGGCAGCGGCCGGCGATGTCCGCCGCGTGGGCGTGGGGACCGGCGTCGGTGTCGGCGGCGAGCTGAGTGCAGGCGCTGTAGGGAGCAGCGTCGGCATCGGCTGCTGGGCAACGGGCGGCGCGCTGCAGCCAATCAGCAGAAGGAGTAGAAGCGGAAGGGAGCGGCGCATAGAGCACCTCCACAAGTCTTAGCAGCTCATTGTAGCAACCACCGCAAGACCCCGCTGGCCCATTGCCGGGCAGCGCCAGCATCGCACGAGCAACGCACACCAACGCAGCGCCAAGCATCGCGCGGGACTGCGCCGGCGACCATGAAGCTGCACCGCACCGCAGCGAGCGCTGACGGCTGATAGCTACTAGCTGACAGCTTAAAACGAAACGCCGCCGGCCGAGGCATCAAGCCCCGACCGGCGGCGTCCTGCGCTGTGCGGCGGTGTTTTACTTCGCGTACACGGCGTTCAGCGTATCCTCGAAGATCTCCAGACCCTCGTCGACCTGCGCTTTGGTCAGGACCAGCGGCGGGCAGAAGCGGATCGTCGAGCGGCCGCAGGTCAGGAGCAGCAGGCCGCGGCGAAACGCCTCGGTCATCACGGCATCGGCGCCGTCGTGGTCCTGCTCCTTGCTGGCGCGGTCCTTGACAAACTCCACTCCGATGAACATGCCCCGCCCGCGGACCTCGCCGATGTTCGGCTGGTTGACCGCGATCTGCTTCAGGCAGCTCTGCATGTAGTCGCCGACCTCGCGAGCGTTGTCCATCAGCCCCTCCTCCAGCAGACAGAGCGTGTGGTAGGCCGCCGTGCAGGCCATCGCGTTGCCGCCGTAGGTGTTGCCGTGGGCGCCCGGCAGCCAGTTGTCGGTCAGCTCCTTGCGCGCGATGCAGGCGCCGATCGGCATGCCCGAGCCGAGGCCCTTGGCGCTGGCGATGATGTCCGGCACCACGCCGTCGTGGTCAATCGCCCACATTTTGCCGGTGCGGCCGGCGCCCGACTGGACCTCGTCGCAGACCAGGAGAATGCCGTGCTTGTCGCACAGCGCCCGCAGCCGCGGGAACCAGTCGGCCGGCGGCACGATGTAGCCGCCCTCGCCCTGGATCGACTCGACCACGATGCAGGCGACCTCGCTGGGCGGCATCACCGTCTCGAACAGCACCTTCTCGATGTACTCCAGGCAGGTGTCCACAACTTTGGTCGGGTCCGAGCCGAGCGGCGGGCGGTAGGCGTTGGGGTAGAAGGCGTGCTCGACGCCCGACAGCAACGGGAGGTACTTGGCGCGCTGGCGCGGCTTGGAGGCCGTCAGCGACAGCGAGCCGTAGGAGCGGCCGTGGAACGCGCCGAAGAACGCGATGATCCCCTGGCGGCCCGTGGCATAGCGCGCCAGCTTGATCGAGGCCTCGACCGCCTCGGTGCCGCTGTTGCCCAAGAAAATCCGCCAGTCGTGGCCGGCCGGCATCAGGCTGATCAGCTTCTCGCCGAGCTTGACCTGAATCTCATTGTAGAAGTCGGTGCCGGCCATGTGGATGAACTTGGCGGCCTGCTCCTGGAGCGCCTTGACGATCCGCGGGTGCGAGTGGCCGGTGTTGACCACCGCGATGCCGGCGTTGAAGTCGAGGTAGCGGTTGCCGTCCACATCCCACACCTCGCAGCCGAGGCCGCGCTCGATCACAAAGGGGTAGACGCGGCCGGAGACCGGCGCGAGCACCTGCTGGTCGCGGGCAACAATATCCTGGGCCGCCGGCCCTGGGCGCTGGGTCAGCGTTTCAGCCGTCGCTTGAGTCATGTGGCCTCCTTGCCAAATATAGACTTGTTTCGGGATACGGTGATTCTAACGCATCCCCCACGGCCCGTCAAAAGCGGGCGAGCTGTCAGCTTTTAGCCATCAGCCGTCAGCGCGCGGTGCTGGAGCACGGCTGAAGCAATGTAGGTGCGAGGCGCGCAGTGCCGACCATGGATAATTCAGCGCAGGGCACCGCTCGCACTCGCTCCCCCGCACTCGGTACTCGGTACTCATCCCTCGGCACTCGCCGAAACTCGTGCTTGACACAGAACACTTGTTCGCATATACTCGTAAGCAGCCAACGAGACACCCACCGCCACCAAAACTCAGCCGAAAGGAGCCTGGTCATGGCCGTTACCAGCCGCGATTTGCACAGCTCAACAACCTTGCGCCGCCAAGTTATTCAACCGACGCCGGTGGCGCGGGCTTATCCCCGGTTCAACCGCACACCCTACTGGATCACGCTGGGCATCGCCGCGCTGTTTCTGCTGGCCGCCGGCAACTCGGCGCTGGTGTGGGGCCAGACCAAGCTCGACGACCTGCGCTACGGCCGGCCGCGCACGATGCACCTGGCTGGCTGGGTCGGCCACAACGAGACCGGCGGTAACATGACCCAGTTTGTAGCCATGAACCTCGACCGCCGCGTGGTGGTCTTTGAGATTCCCGGCGGCGACGCAGCCCAGACCCGCACCCTGACCGGCCCCTACCTGTTCGGCGCCAACGAGGACCTGACCCCGGTGCAGCTCGACCTCCAGTACGTCAACAACGACAAAGACATCGACCTCGTGATCAACGTCAAGGACGAGCAGATCATCTATGTCAACGACGCCGGCACCTTCCGGCTGATCAGCGGCCAGGAGCGCGCCGAGTACGAGCAGAGCCGCCACTAGGCAGCGCTAAGTCCCGCCCGGCAGCTGCGACGCCGGCCAGCGCGTAGCCCAGCCAGGCAGATCGAGTATACTGCGACCGTTAGCGAGGCAACGGTCGCAGCTATGTTTAAACAAGACGCCATCGGATTCCTCGCGCTGCTGATGCTGATCACGTTGCTAGCGGGGCAGCAGGTGTTCACGGTGCTGCTGGGGCTGGCGCTGCTGGCAGTGCTCGTCGCCAAGCAGTGGAGCCGCTGGGCACTGCGACGGGTCCACTACGGCCGCACCCTGAGCCAGACCAGCGCGTTTGTCGGCGACACCATCACGCTAGATCTGCGGATCACCAATCGCAAGCCGCTGGGCATTCCCAGCCTCCAGTGCAGCGAGCTGGCGCCGGCCAAGCTGAGCTACCCGCAGCCGGTGCGCGCCGCCGGCCAGCCCAGCAGCGTGATCCTGGAGCGCACCGTCGCCGTGCGGCCCTACGAGGCCGTCAGCTGGCAGCGCACGATCATCTGTAGCCAGCGCGGCCTGCACACCTTCGGCCCCACCGAGCTGACCGCCAGCGACCCGTTTGGCATGTACCACACCGCCACCACCGATACTAGTATCACGCGGCTGCTGGTCTACCCACAGCTGGTCAAGCTGCCGGGCTTTCAGCTGCTGCCCCAGCGGCCGCAGGGCGACCGCCGCGCCCAGCAGCGGCTCTTCACCGACCCGGCCCGCGTCGTCGGCGTCCGCGACTACCAGCCGACCGACCCGTTCAAGACAATTCACTGGGGCGCCACCGCCCGCCGCGGCGCGCTCCAAACCCGCCTCTTCGAGCCGACCAGCACCCTCGACCTGCTGATTGTGTTGGACCTCGACACCTTCGAGCACTACTGGCAGGGCATCCGCCCGGACCTCGCCGAATACCTGATCAGCGTCGCGGCCACGGTGGCGAGCGCGGCGGCCGCCGGCGGCTGGGCCACTGGCCTGCTCAGCAACGCCGGCGCGCTGGACAGCGACGAGCTGGTGCGGATCGCGCCCAGCCGCAACCCGGCCCAGCTCGCCACCATCCTGGAGGCGCTGGCTAAAATCGTCGCCCACTCGGTGGTCAGCCTGCCGCAGCTGCTGCGGCGCTCGGCGGGGACGCTGCCCTGGGGCGCGACCGTCGTGGTCATCAGCGTGGTGCCGAGCGAGGAGGCGCAGGCCAGCCTGCTGCGGCTGGCCGAGCGCGGCCGCCGCGTGCGCTGGCTCTACGGCGGCGAGGGCGCGCTGCCCGTCGTGCCGGGCGTGGAGGTCGTGCGGCTGCCGCTGGACGCCGCCTGGCACACACCGCGTGCGACGGCTATCACCGCCGCCTAAGCCCGCCGCCAGCCGATCGGCACAAGGTCACATGGTACAATAGCGCCTGGCTCGGGCCTGATCGGGCTGACTGCTGCACCTGGAGAAGAGGTTGCTCGGAGCTTCAACGCGCCTACTACGCTGGTCATTTTATCTTACCGCGGCCGCCTTCGATGCCACGCTGGCGTATACGCTGGTCTTCCTCATCAGCACCTTTCTCGATACCAATCCCGTTATTTGGCCGGTGCTGTGGGGCGTGGTGCTCGTCGCGGCGCTGAGCGTTGCCCGCTGGGCCGAGGGCGCGCCCGCGCGGACGGCGCGCATCGGCATGGTGGTGGCCGCGCTGGCCGTCACCAGCGCGGCCACCTGGCTGCAGCTGACGCTGCGTGGCCTGCTCCAGCCGGCCAGCAGCCCGTGGGCCGGCGGCTTCGTCGCACTGGTGACAAGCCTGTGGTGCTGGTGGCGTGGGCTGGGCCTGCTGGACCGCGAGCACGACGGGCTGGTGCTGACACTGCGACGCGGCATTATCACGCTGGCGGTCGTCGGCACGCTGGCCAGCTGGTTTGGCGGGATGAGCACCCGCACGGCGCCCGAGGAAAGCCAGCTGCTGGTGGCGGTGGTCAGCTGCGTGGGCCTGGGGCTGACCAGCCTGGTTCTGGCGCGCATTGTCAGCGACGAGGCAATGCAGGGCGACCGGCTGCGCTGGCTGCGCAGTGGCCTCGGCGCCGTCGCAGCGATTATCCTGGTGGGCCTCGGCACGCTGACGCTGATCGCGTCGCCGGCCGCCACGGTGCTCAAGGCGCTCCTCACCGGCCTGATTCTGGTGCTGACCGTGGTGCTGTCGCCGCTGATCTGGCTGGCCTACACGCTGGTCCAGGGCGCGCTCGCGCTGGTCTACGTGCTGCTCGGCGCCCCACACTCCCAGGAGCAGATCACCTCCAGGGCGCCGCTGGAAAAGTTTATCCCCGATCCCAGCACCATCTCCGAGGCCGTCGCCAGCATTCCGACCGTGATCATCGCGGCGGCGCCGATCATCCTGCTGCTGGTCGTGATCGTGCTCTTCAGCCGCCGCCGACCCAGGGTGCGCGGCCACAGCGACGAGCAGCGCGAGTCCTTGTTTTCGTGGGCCGTGGTCGGCGACGACCTGCGCGGGCTCTGGCAGCGCCGCGCCCCCAGCGGCCTCCAGGCGCTGCTGGCAACCCTGACCAGCAGCGACCCAATCACCCGGATTCGGCGGCGCTATGTGCAGACGCTGCTGCTGGGTGTGCAGCGCGAGCAGCCCCGCCAGCCGCCGCAAACCCCCGCCGAGTACACGGCGGTGCTGGGGGCGAAGCTGCCCGCGCATCGCCCCAGCCTCCAGGCCCTGACCACGCTCTATGAGCGCGCCCGCTACCACCCTGAGTCCGTCACCGATACCGACGCCGCTGCCGCCGATACGCTCTGGCAGCAGCTCGATCCAAAGGAGTCATAAATGTTCCGACGTATGCAAACCCGCCGCTACCTGAGTATCGGCGCCCTACTGCTGGTGGTGAGCGCCTGTGGCGCCACGCCGCAGGCCACCGCCGCGCCGACCGCGCTGATCGCCCCCACGACGAGCGCCGCGACCCGCGGCCCGGCCACGTCTACGGCGCAGGCCCCGACGTTCGTCGCGACCAACACTGTCGCCCCGACGATGGCCGCGACCGACACCGTGATCCCAACGGCCGCCGCGACCGACACCATTGCCCCAACTGACACCGTCGCCCCCACCGTCGCCGCGACCGACACCGTGATCCCAACGGCCGCCGCGACCGACACCGTGATCCCAACGGCCGCCGCGACCGACACCGTCGCCCCCGCCGCACCGCCGACCGTCGCGGCGACCGACACCGTCGCCCCCGCCGCACCGCCGACCGCGGCCGCCCAGGTGCCGACGCTGGTCGCGCCGGCGGCGCCGCCAATCGACCCGGCCGCCAATCAGCCCGCTGGCAAAACCGCGCAGGGTCCGTCCCTGCCACGGGGTGCGCTCACCAAGCGGCCGTGGATGGTGATGATCGACAATCACCCCGACGCTTATCCGCAGTCCGGCCTCGATAAAGCCGCGGTGGTGTTTGAGGGCCTGGCCGAGTACGGCATCACCCGCTATATTGCGACCTACGCCGACGGCCTCACGCCCAACGCCACCCAGATCGGCCCGGTGCGCTCAACCCGCGTCTACTTTGCACAGTGGGCGATGGGCTTTCACCCCCTCTACGCCCACGCCGGTGGCAGCCCCGACGGCCTCAAGCTGGTCGAGTTCAACCAACCAGCTGATCAACTTTGAGGCGCTGAACCAGCCGAAGTACACCTACCGCGACACCAAGCGACGCGCTCCGCAGAATCTATACACCACCAGCGCCCTGCTGCGCCAGTTCGCCGCCGACAAAAAGGTGAGCAGCTTCAGCGATGCGTCGGTCGGTTTTCTGTACACTGCGCCCGCGCCGGTCAGCAAGCCCCAGGCGACCAGCCTCGCCTACTACTTCCTGGACCGCGGCTCGGCGGCCGGGTTTGTCTACAGCACCAAGCAGAATGTGTACTACCGCAGCGTCCGCGGCCGCGCTCACCTCGACCGCATCACCGGCGCGCAGCTGTGGGTTAACAATGTCGTCGTGATGCAGGTCAGCGAGGCCAAGCGCAGCGGCGATGACAAGGGCCGGATTGACCAGGAGGTCATCGGCAGCGGCGGCGCGCGGTTTTTCATGGATGGCAAGTTCCTGAAAGGCAGCTGGTCGAAGGCCAGCGCCGCAGCCCCGCTGTACTTCTTCGACGCCAACGGCAATGAGGTCGTGTTCAGCAGCGGCTCAGTGTGGATCGCCGCAATCCCTAGCTTTGACCGCCTGACCGTCAAATAAATAGCTCGCTCGGAGGGGCGCCCCACGCGGTCAGCTTCGGCTGGCCGCGTGGGGTGTTCGGCTTATGGCGCACTGATCGCTCACTGATATTGTCAAGCTGTAGCGGCAACTATGCTAGAATAAGGCTACTTTGCAAACACGAGATCCGGCGCATACAGCGCAAACGAATTGTTACCGCGGTGCTGCTCATCGTCTTGGTCGCCGTTGGAGTGCGGGTCTGGCAGACCCGCGCCAGCCTCCCACTGACCAGAAGCGGCCCGAATCTGGTCGCCAACAACACCTTCGCCACCGACAGCGACCAGGATGGCTGGCCCGACGGCTGGACGAGCGCGTTCCCCGACCACAAGGGCCTCCAGCGCGACAGGTTCACCGTCCAGCCCAACAGCGGCTTCTCGATGTTTTTGGCCGGCAGCAACAACTGGCTCAAAAGCCCGTGGCTGGCGATCAAGCCCGGCCAGAGCTACCGCGCCAGCCTCCAGGCGCTCGCCGATGACCAGAGCAAGCGGTCGGCAACCACGGTCGAGCTGTGGTTTCACTGGCGTGATGCCCGCGGCACCGAGTTCAGCATTGAGTACAGCGAGCCGCAGACAGTGCCGTTTGGCCAGTGGGCGCTCGTCGTCGCCAGCCGGCCAGCCCCACCGAGTGCCACCGAGCTAGCCATCTCCATCCACCCGCTGACCGACGACCGGATCGTGGTCGACCAGTTTAGCCTGGCGCAGACCGGCGTGTTTGTGCACCAGTGGCCGCAGGGCAAAGGGGCCGCGCTGGCGCTGTCGTTCGACTACGAGACCGCAATGGGCGGCCTGGTCCACAGCCGCAGCGTCGACGACCCGCTGGCCGACGGCAATCCCCAGGCCCGCGCGCTGCGGATGCGCAGCGGCGCCGAGGCGCTGCGCGCGCTCTTTGTCGGCGCCGGCGTGCGCGGCACGTTCTACACCACCGGGTATAACTTCCTCGCCGGCAACGCCGAGCGCCGCACCTTCATGGCCGACCCGACCTACCGCGGCTGGGCGACGACCGCCAACGGCTGGCCCAGCGATTACTGGGCGACCCACCCGTGGTTCAGCGCCGACCCCTACAGCGACGAGGCGCGCGCGCCCGGCTGGTATTTTGGCTCGCAGGTTGATCAGCTGGTGGCCGCCGGGCAGCAGATCGAGTCCCACACCTTCGCCCACTTCGCCGGCTCGTATGTCACACCCGCCGACTGGCGCGCCGATCTGGCCGCCTGGCAAAGCGTCGCTGCCCAGCGCGGCGTCGCGGCGCCGACCAGCCTGGCGTTTCCGTGGTCAAGCAGCGCCGGCATGTCGGCGGCAAGCTGGCAGATGCTGGCCGACGCCGGCATCGCATCCGTGACCCGCACGGTCTGGAACCAGCCGCGCTTTGTGGTCGCCGACCGCACGACGTATGCGCTGCGCCCGCTCCCCGCCGACCAGCGCATCACCGTGATCGCCGATGAGTACCTGAGCAGCGGCGCGCTCCCCAAGATTACGCAGCGCCTGGCCGCCGCGGTCGCCCACGGTGGCGCGCTGGATGTCTGGGCGCACACCGAGGAGGCCAGCGCGCCCACCGACCTGGCGCAGTGGGCCGCGCTGATCACGCTGGCCCAGCCGCACTGCTGGATCGCGAGCGTGCCGGAGATTGTGCGCTATCACCAGGCCGTCGCCCAGGTCAGCGTGCGGGTCCGTCGCGAGCAGCCCGACTATGTGTTTCGCATCACCAACCCGTCGGCCACCGACCTCGCCGGGCTAACGCTGACGCTGCCGTTTGCGCCCGCCCGCCTGAGCGTCGCCGGCCAGCCTCAGTCGCCAGCCGCCGAGCAGCTACAGCTCGATCTGGCGGCCCATCAAACTCTGGAGATTACGCTATGGCCCGCGTAGCCACTGCCGGCTGGGTAAGCGGCGAAGTTACGTCCAGCCGCCTGCGCTTCTACCACCTCCTTTTTATGCTGCTGGCGACTGTCGCCGCGGTGGGCATCGCGGTCCCGTCAGTGATTGGGCAGCGCAACCTGTTTCAGGCCCGTGCCACACTCCAGTTCGACCCCGCTCAATTTCCGGCCGCGGTCCAGGGCACACAGTTTCAGCCGGCGACCCGCGAGCAGCAGAACCAGCTCGGCGGCATTTTGAAGCCGACCTATCCGCTGCTCGGCGGCCGCCAGAGCAGTCTTACGTGGCGCGTAGCCAGCGCCAACCAGATCACCGTCGAGGCCGTCGCGCCGGTGGCTGAGCAGGCCCAGAGCCTGGCCAATGTGGCCGCCGAGGGTCTCGCCCGCCGCCTGTACACCACCGCCGGCAACGAGCACCTCAACGAGCTGCTGAGCCGGCAGCTGTGGGCGACGCTGAACGGCCAGAGCACCACCTCGGCGGCGGCGGTGGCGCTGCGCCAAATTCTGCTCACCAGCGCGGTCGCGCAGCCGGCGCCGCAGGCCGCCGCCCGCACGCTGGAGCAGCTGAGCGACGCCGAGCGCTTCGCCCTGACCCGCAGCCTGGAAGTTCTGGACGAGCTGAAGGGCCTTGACCTCCAGAGCGCCGACCGCGAGCTACGGGCCGCCGTCGACCCGGCCGCACAAGGGGCCGCCCGCGAGCGGCAGCGTGGCGCCACGGCCGCCCAGGGGGCGGTGCGCGGGCTGCAGAGCCTGCTGTATCGCACCTATCACACGCAGTACGATCCGCGCCAGCCGGGCGCCGCATATGTCGCCGCGCCCGCCGTTACCACCGCGCCGCTGCCGACCTATAAGCTGATTAAGCTGCTGGTCGCGGCGCTGGTCGGGCTGCTCGGCGGCCTGTTTACCGTGCTGATCGACCGCAGCGTCGGCATCGTGCCGGCCATGCTGGAGCTGTGGAGCTACCGCGCCATGATCCGCAACTTGGTCGGCCGCGATCTCAAGGCGCGCTATAAAAACTCGCTGCTCGGCTACTTCTGGTCGCTGATCAATCCGCTGATGACCATGCTGATCTTCTGGGGCGTGTTCGGCGTGCTGCTGCGGAATAATATCCCGCAGTTTCCGGTGTTCCTGATTGTGGGCCTGCTGCCGTGGAACTATGCCGTCATGGCGGTCAGCAGCGGCATGCGCGCCGTCCTCGACAACTCGAATCTGGTCAAGAAAGTCTACTTCCCACGGGCGATCCTGCCGATCACAGCGGTGATCTCCAACCTCGTCAACTATTTGCTGGCGCTGCCGATCATGTTTCTGGTGATGTTCGCCTTCCAGTGGGTCGCGACCAGGCATGTGCAGCTCAGCTGGACATTCGCCTACCTGCCGCTGATTATTTTAATTCAGACGATCTTTCTGATCGGCATCACGCTGCTGCTCTCGACCGTGGCGGTGTTTTTCCGCGACACGACGCACATCGTGGATATTTTTATTCAGCTGTGGATTTTTATTACGCCGGTGTTTTTTTCGCTGGAGATTGTCACGCAGGGCAACACCAACGCGGCCAAAGTCGTGCGCTGGCTCAACCCGATGGCCTCGCTGATCGACTTCTACCGCGATGTGCTCTACGGGCGCGCGGTGCTGGGCGAGACGGTGCCGCGGCCGCCTAGCCTGCCGGCGCTCGACGGCGTGTTCCGCACGCTGCTGACCGCGCTCGTGATCCTGGCGATTGGCGCCTACCTATTTCAGCGCACCAGCCGGCGCTTCGGCGAGGAGCTTTAGCTGGTCCGATTGGCGCAGCCGGTCGCACCCACGGCACTTAACCTATGAATGTTATTGAGTTTGAGAACGTCAGCAAGCGGTTTACGCTGCACCATGAGAAGCGCAACTCGTTCCAGGAGCGCATGGTCAACCTGTTCCGGCCGCGCGGCGCCGGCGAGGAGTTCTGGGGCCTCAAAAATGTGTCGTTCAGCGTGCCGCGCGGCGAGACGCTCGGGCTGATCGGGCATAACGGCTCGGGCAAGTCGACCAGCCTCAAGCTGATCACCCGCATCCTGGAGCCGACCAGCGGCCGCGTCGCGGTGCGCGGGCGTATCTCGGCGCTGCTGGAGCTTGGCTCGGGCTTTCACCCCGACCTGACCGGCCGCGACAACATCTACCTCAACGGCTCGCTGCTGGGCATTAGCCGCGCCGACATGGCCCGCAAGCTGGAGGAGATCGTCGATTTTGCCGAGATCGGACAGTTTATTGACACGCCGGTCAAGCACTACTCCTCGGGGATGTACATGCGGCTGGGCTTTGCGGTGGCCACCTCGGTCGAACCCGACATTCTGATCACCGACGAGGTGCTGGCGGTCGGCGACGAGAACTTTCAGCGCAAGTGCTTCGACCGGATTTTCCAGTTTCGCCAGGAGGGCCGCACGATTGTGTTTGTGTCCCACGCCCTGGAGGCGGTCCGCAGCCTATGCACCCAGGTCGTCTGGCTGAGATCACGGCGAGGTACAGGCGGTCGGCCCGGCCAACGCGGTGATCAACAAATATATTGCGGCCGTCAACCGCGCCGACCACGACCGCCTCGCGCACGCGCCGGACGCGCCGCCGCCGGCCGAGACCACGGCGGGCAACGAAGACTGGCGCCACGGCACCCGCGAGGCCGAGATCACCAACGTGGAGTTTTTGGACGGCCAGGGGCGCCCGACCGAGCTAGCCTACACCAAGCAGCCGCTCACGATTCGGATACACTACCACGCCAAAAAGATGATCCCGCTGCCGATGTTTGGCCTGGCGATCTACCACGCGACCGGCTTTCATATCAATGGGCCAAACAACGTGTTTGGCCAGTATCCGATCCCGCACATCACCGGCACGGGCTACGTTGACTACACGATGCCCAGCCTGCCGCTGCTCGGCGGCCAGTACCTGGTGACGGTCGCGCTGCTCGACACCAGCGGCAGCCACTTCTACGACAGCCACACCCAGCACTGGAGCTTCCACGTCGCGTCCGATAACATCGAGGAGCGCTACGGCAGCATGTATATCCCGAGCACATGGCACTGGTCCGGCAACCAGGGCGTGAACGGCATAGCGCGCGCCGAGACCGCACCGCGCGCGACGCCCGCGCAGCCGGCGGCGCCGCGCCAGCGCACGGCCAAGCGCCGCTAGCTTCCAGGCCACCGCTCAGCTTATACCTCCGCTGATCTGGCGGTCGGCGCAGAGCGGCATCTGCTACAATAGCCGCCGTTCGGCGCCACACTGCTGTGTCCGCCCTGCATGAAAGGTCGAGCGTATGAAGCATCTCATCACTGGCGGCGCCGGCTTTATCGGCTGCAACCTGGCCCACTCGCTGCTCCGCGACGGCGAGGACGTAACGATCCTCGATAACCTGTCGCGGCCCCGCACCGACCAAAACCTTGACTGGCTGCGCTCGCAGCACGGCGCCGCCCTCCGCTTTGTCCAGGCCGATATCCGCGATGCCGCCGCCATGCAGGCCGCGGTCGCCGGCCACGATGTCGTCTTTCACCTGGCCGGCCAGGTGGCCGTCACCACCTCGGTCAAAAACCCGCGCGAGGACTTCGACATCAACGCGCTCGGGACGTTCAATGTGCTGGAGGCCGCCCGGCTTGCACCGCAGCCGCCCATCGTCTTTTTCGCCTCGACCAATAAAGTCTACGGCGGCATGGAGGAGGTGCGGATCGAGCAGCTACCGACCCGCTACCAGTACGGCGACCTGCCGGCCGGCGTCCCCGAGACCCAGCTACTTGACTTTCACTCGCCCTACGGCTGCTCCAAAGGTGCCGCCGACCAGTATGTCCGCGATTACGCCCGCATCTACGGCCTCAAAACTGTCGTTTTCCGTCAATCGTGCATCTTTGGGCCGAGACAATTTGGTGTGGAAGATCAGGGCTGGGTCGCGCACTTTGTGATCGCCAGCGTGCTCAACCGGCCGCTGATGATCTACGGCGACGGCAAGCAGGTGCGCGACCTGCTCTACATTGACGATCTGGTGGCGGCGTATCGCACGGCGCTGGCCAAGATCGACACGGCGGCCGGGCAAATCTACAACATCGGCGGTGGCGCAACGAACACGCTGGCGATCTGGGCCGAGTTCGGGCCGCTGCTGGAGCGGCTGGTCGGCCACCCCGTCCCGGTCGGCTACGGCGAGTGGCGGCCGGGCGACCAGCCAGTGTATATCAGCGACATTGCGAAGGCGGAGCGCGAGCTGGGCTGGCGGCCGCTGGTCAGCGTCGAGCAGGGCGTCGAAAAGTTGGTGGCGTGGGTCCAGCAGAACGAGGGCCTGTTCCGCTAGCCCGCTGATAGGAGCACGCATGCGCATTGCGCTCTACAACCGATGGCTGCACATTCAGGGCGGCGGCGAGCGTCACAGCGTGGCGCTCGCCGCTGTGCTGTCGCAGCGCCACAGCGTCACGCTGCTGGCCCACCAGGCGGTTGACCTGACCGCGCTGGGCGACTTTCTGGGCCTGGATGTCCGCGGCCTCCAGCTTGAGATCGTGCCGGATCAGCCGTCGGCGCTGGCCGCAGCTGTCGCGCGACACGACGGCTTTATCGGCGCCTCGCACACCGACTTAGTGCCGGCGCCGGCTGGGCGGAGCGCGCTGCTGGTGTTTTTTCCGCCCGCGCTCCAGCCGCCGCCGACGAGCAGCGCATGGCTGAGCGGCTGGCACGCGGTCGAGGAGGGGCCGGAGGGTCCATTTCGCTGGAGCGGGCCGCGGGCCGCACTGCACCTGCTGCCGCGGCCCTATCGGCGAGCGGTCGCGCTGGGCCTCCAGGCGCCGCAGCCACATACCGTGGTGCGGCTGGCCAGCGGCGACTGGCGCAGCGAGGTCAAGCTGCAGCCGCGGGTCGGCTGGGTCAAAGTCGTCGTGCCGGCGGGCGCCACGACCATTGAGCTGGAATCGCCAGCCTTCCGCACGCCTGGCGACCTGCGCGTGCTGGGCGTCGGTCTGATAGGCATGAGCATTGCGAGCAGCGGCTGGCAGGTCGGCGAGCGCTGGCAGGCTGAGGTCGGCGAGCTGGCGGATCATCCGCAGTTCACCGCCGAGCGCGTCGCCGGCTACGAGCAGATCGTGGCCAACTCGGCGTACACCCAGCAGTGGATTGCGCGGCGCTGGCAGCGGCCGAGCGCGGTGCTCTACCCGCCGCTGCGGCCCGCGCCGCCCGCGCGCCCCAAAGAGCAGCTGATCCTCAGCGTCGGCCGATTTTTCGCTGGCGGCCACGCCAAGCAGCATGCCGTGCTGATCGCCGCCTTCCAGCGGCTGTGGCAGACCGGCGGCCGCGACTGGCGGCTGGTGCTGGCTGGCGGCCTCGACGCTGCCAACCCCGCGCACCAGGACTACTTCGACGATCTCCAGGCCCAGCTGGGCGCGGCGCCGATTACGCTGGCGCCCAATCTTACAGCCGCGGCGCTGGACGAGCAGTTTGCGGCGGCCAGCATCTACTGGCACGCCGGCGGCTTCGGCGTGGACCAGGAGGCGCAGCCCGAGGCGGTCGAGCACTTTGGGATCACCGTGGCTGAGGCGCTGGCGGCTGGCGCGGTGCCGGTCGTGTTTGCGGCCGGCGGCCCGGCCGAGATTGTGGCCGATGGCGCGCAAGGCCGCCACTGGCAGACGCCCGACGAGCTGGTGGCACTCACCGAGGCGCTGATCGCGCAGCCGGCCGAGCTTGTGCGGTTACGTCAAGCTGGCCTGGAGCGGGCCGCCGACTTTAGCGCGGTGGCGTTTGAGCGGCGAGTCTGGGAGCTATTTGGCGACTGGTAGCCGCTAGCTTGGCCAGCAGCATGGCCTGGGCCAGCACCGCGCCATCGCTGGTAAGGCGCTGCCGGGCCAGCGCCTCAGCCAGGTCAAGGAGCGCGGCATTGTAGTCATTCTGCTGCTGGATCAGCGGGCGGAGGTAGCTTTCGGTCGCCACGGCATTCCACCAGGCGCGCAGGCGGGCGAGGAGCGGCCAGCGCAACCGAAAAGGCGCGGGCGTGAGGGTGCGCTTGCGGCGCAGCTCGGTCAGCGCCCAGCCTAGCTCGCCCGGCACCGCAGCGGACGGCGCCGACGCATCCCAGCCGGCGCTGGCCGCCGGGCCGTCGTCGCCCGCCATGAATCTGCGCTGCCAGGCCTGGTAGGCCCACAGCAGCCCGCTGATCTCGGCGTCGTCGGCGGTGGTGCGCAGGTGGCGTAGCTCGGCCGGCAGCCACTCAGCAAGCAGCCAGTCATCCGCGCGATGCTTCCACAAGAGCCGCAGCCGGTTCAGATGATACAGGCGATAGAAGGCGACCGAGCGCCCCAGGCCGCTCGAACTCCAGATGCGTCCCGGTGGCGCGCGGCTCGTAGCGCACCGCCAGCCCGGCCGCCGCAACCCGCAGGCACAGATCGACCTCCTCGAAATATGCCGGGTAGAACGCTGGGTCGAAGCCGCCGACCGCCTCCCAGACACTGCGCCGCAGGCCGAGCGCCGCGCCGGTCACATAGTCGATGGGCGCGGTCGGGCCGTCATTGGCTGCGCCATCATCGCTGGCTGCGCCGTAGCCGTGGTGATCGGTGAGCGCCAGCGGCCAGCGGATCACGCCGCCAGCATGCTGCACACGGCCATCGGGGAAGAGGAGGCGGCTGCCGACAACGCCAACGGTCGGGTCGGCGAGAGCAGCCGCGATCACGGCCAGCCAGTCGGGCGCGAGGGCGACATCGGGGTTGACGAAGGCCAGGCCGGCAGCGGCCGTGTGGGCCACGCCCAGCGCGCAGCCGCCGCCAAAGCCGAGATTCGTGCCAGGCTCGCAGCACGGTCGCCGTGGGCGCCAGCGCACGTACGACGCTCGCGCTTGATCCATCGCCGTTATCAACAATGACCAGTTCGGCGGGCGGCGCAGTCTGCGCGGCCAGCGCCGCGAGCGTCGGCGCGAGCACCGCGGCATGACCGTAGGCCACAATGATGACGGCGATCCGCATGGGCAAGGCCGCGCGCTACGCCGGCAGCGCGGCCGCATCCGCGCCAATCTGCGCGACGATCACGGTCATGTCGTCGTGGCGATTCTCATGGCCCTGCCAGGCGCACACCGTGTCCAGCAGCGTCGCGACGACCTCGCTGGCCGGCTGCGCGCCGCAGTCCTGCAGCAGCGCCCGCACCCGCTCGAAGCCAAACATCTCGCCCGTGGGCGAAAACGCCTCGACCAGCCCGTCGGTCAAAAACAGCACCGTGTCGCCGGGCGCCACCGCGATGGTCGTAGCCTCGTACACCAGGTCAGCGACGATGCCCAGCGGCAGGTTGCCTGGCACCGGCAGCCACTCGACGGTGCCGTCGGCGTGACGCAGCAGCGGCGTCATCTGGCCAGCGTTCGCCAGCGTGAACTCGCGCCGCCGGGCGTCGTAGACCGCGTAGCACAGCGCCACAAACGTCGAGGGCGGAATATCCTGGCGCACCAGCGCGTTGGTCTCGGCCATCACCACGTCGGGCGCGGCGTGATCGAGCGCCTCGGAGCGCACCACCGAGCGGGCGACCGCCATCACCATCGCCGCCGCCAGCGACTTGCCCGACACATCGCCGATTGAAAACCCAAAGCGGCCGTCGCCGAGCGGCAGCACATCGTAGAAGTCGCCGCCGGTCTCCAGGGCCGGCACGCACTTGCCGGCCAGCTCAACGCCGGGGATCGTGGGCAGCGTGCGGGGAAACAGGTTGGCCTGGATCGAGCGGGCGATCTCCAGCTCCTGCTCAACCCGCGTCACAGTCAGATGGTGCAGCCGGGCGTTCTCCAGCGCGGCGGTGATCTGGGCCGCCAGCGTGCGGCACAGCTCAAAGTCCTCGTCGCTGAAGCCGCGCACCGCCGTAATCATATGCAGACTGATGACGCCAAAGGCCTGGCCACGGCTGATCAGCGGCACGAGCAGCAGCGCCTTGATGCAATAGCTTTCGATCAGCTGGCGAACCGGCCGCAGGCGCGGGTCGGCGGCGACATCAGCGATGAGCAGCGGATGGCCGCTGCCTGGCTCGTCCTCCATTGCCGCGTCGGTCGCGAAGGTCACGCGCAGCCCCACCGTGTCGAGCGCCGGATGCTCGGCGACCATCTCGCCGACGCCGCCGTCGGCGCTAAATAGCATGATGCCGCAGTGGTCAATTGCAAACAGCGCCGTGATCTGCTCGGCGGCGATCTGCAGCACCTGGGTCGGGTTCAGCGAGGCCGAGACCAGCCGCGAAATCCGGTGCAGCAGCGCCAGATTCGTCGCGCGCCGCTCGGCCACCGCCGCCGAGGTGCGGGCCTCGCTGTAGAGCTGGGCATTGAGCACATTGAGCGTCAGCTGGTGGGCGACGTTGGCTAAAAACTGGAGGTCGCCGCGGCTAAAAGCATCGGCCTGGCTGCTCTGGATCGCGATCACGCCGACCGGCGTATTCTGGCGGTCGAGGAGCGGCACGCCCAGCCACACGACCGCGCCAGCCTCCCACCACTCCAGGTGGCCACCGTCGTCGGGCAGCCGCAGCAGCACCGGCTGGCCGCCGGCCAGCAGCTGGGCCAGATAGCTGTGGGGCTGCACCGGCGCGTCGACGGCGCGCAGGCCAGCGTTGACCTGCCAGCCGACGCCCTCGTGGAGCTGGCCGGTGCTGGCGCTGTAGAGCGCGGCCACAAAGCCGTCGATCCGCAGAAAATCATGGATGGCGGCGTAGACCTCCTGGAGCATCGAGCGCAGGTCGCGGGTCGCAGCGCTGGCCTCGGCGATGGCGCTGAGCGCCTCCAGCTGGGCAATTTGTCGGTCGCGCTCCAGCAAGAGGCGGCCGTTCTCAATGCCGAGCGCGATCTGATCGGCCGCGGCGCCGACCAGCGTCAGCTCATCGTCGGCGAGCGTGCGGTGGCCCCACAGCGTCATGATGCCGACCACGCGGCCATGCGCCCGCAGCGGCACCGCGCACACCTTGCGGCCCTCGATCTCGGCCTGGCGCACCTGGCCCTGCCGGAGCGCCTCGGCCTCCACCGAGCCGCCGCTGAGCGCCAGGCGCTCGGGGCCGAGCGGCGGCTCGGCAATGGCGCGCCAGGCCGCGCGCCGCAGGCTAAGCTTGCGGTCATGCAGCCAGACCGCCCCGGCGTCCAAGCCCAGCAGCCACATCACCCGCTCCAGCGCCTCGCTCAGCAGCTCGGGCGAGGGCTGGCCGCGGCTCAGGCCGGTCGCCAGCGCACTAAGGACCGCCAGCTCCTCCTGGCGCGCCGTGACTCGCTCGGCCAGCGAGTTGGTCAGCTCGGCCTGCTGCTGATAGAGCACGGCGTTCTCGATGGCGACGGCGGCAAGGTCGGCCAGGGCCGTCACCAGCTCCAGATCAGCCTCGGTGTAGACGCCCAGCTGGTAGCTCTGGACCGTCATCACACCGACAGCGTTGAGGCCGGCAAACAGCGGCACGCCCATCCAGGCGCGCGACTGGCGAGCGGTATTGCCAAACGCCTGGGCGTGCGGCAGCTCGGGTGGATATTCGGCGTGGAGGTCGCGGAACAGCAGCGGGCGCTGGTGCTGCAAAATATAGCCGGTCAGGCCGCCGGTGCGCGTATCCTGCAGCTCGTAGCGCACGCCCTCATCGATCATCAGCATATAGCGGTAGGTGTCGAGCTGATCATTGGTGCAGACCACGACCGAGAAGGCGTCGACCGCCAGCAGCGCGGCGAGCTGCTCGTAGATCGCCTCCAGGACGACGTTGGGATTGGTGGCGCCGCGGGCGGTGCGGGCCACCGCCAGCAGCGTGCGCACATTGCGCTGCTCGGTGGCCAGCTCGTGCTCCAGGAGCTGCAGCCGCGGGTCGGCGTCGCGGAAGATCAGCGGGGCGGTCATCAGGACTCCTCGGCCAGCGCCAGCGGGTGCGGCCCGGCGCCCAGCTGCGGCACACAGCTGCTGACATTGAGCGCGGCGCAGTAGTCGGTGTCGCCGTCCAGGCCGAGGCGATGAAGGCCCTGGCCGACGCCGGTGGTGCGAAAAACCTGCCCGATCTCGGCGGCGGTGGGCGCGGCGGGGTCGCGGACCACGCTGCGATACAGCCGCAGCGCCAGCCAGGCCGAGTCATCGAGGTCAAGGTCCGGGCTGGGCGGTGCAGCCGGCAGCGAGGCGGCAAAGTCGGCATCGGGCTGCCAGGGCGCCAGGCGGCCGCCGGCCAGCGCGATCAGCTGCTCGACCAGGTAGCCGGCGCAGATCACATCGTCCTGGCCCTGCTGCGTGCCGTGGGCGCGCCCGGCGCACACAATCGTCAGGTCCAGGCCGCGGTCGTGAGCCAGCGCATAGGCGGTCGCGGCGACGGCGGCGCCGTTGCGCAGCGCGGCGCTGAGGACCGCGCCAGCGCCGGCGACCGCGACCAGCGCGCGGGTGCCATTGGTAGTCGTAAAAATCACCTCGCGGCCGCCCAGGTCGGCGCCACGCAGCGCGGCGGGCGAGTTGCTATAGTGAAAGCCGGCCGGCGGCAGCCCCGCGACCTCGCCGATCAGCAGCGCATTGGGCCGCTGCGCCGCGGCCGCGCGGGCCGCCTCGATGCTGGCCGCCAGCACCACTGCGCTGGCCCCGCCGGCAAAGATGGCATCCAATGTGCTCGTTGCCCGGATAACATCAATCACCAGCGCGACACGCTGGGCCGGGCGGGTAACATCGCGGGGCAGCAGGGCAACTTCGAGGTGCATAAAATCACCAAAACATCGGCGCGGCGGCGGGCGCAAGAAGTTAAAAAATCTTTGCGATTCGTGCTCGTGCCCAGTATACCATAGCGCATCGAAGGCCCCATGCTATAATCGGTGCGCGTGAAGGAGCGGACATGGCAACACTTACCAACCTCAGCGGCCTGCGCGAGCAGGGCGCACTCGACGAGTTGATCCGGCGCGTGCATCAGGACAAAGAGGACTTTGTGATCGAGGACCTGACGATGCCGGTAGCCGCGGTCATTGACATCAATAAGTTCCAGCTGCTCACCGACCTGCTGAGCAAAGCCGACGAGAGCATTGTGAGCGGCGGCGCCGACCCGGTGATTCGCGGCAGCGACATCACGGTGCGCGAGGTCGTCGAGCGGCACGTGACCGGCAACTCGATGGACGATCTCAAGCATCGCTTCGGCACGCTGCGCATGTCGCAGATTCACGCCGCGCTGGCCTACTACTACGATCACGCCGACGAGATCGACCACCTGATCGCAGCCCGCCGCCAGGAGCGCTCGGCCGCCGATCCCGCCAGCAGCCTGCGCACCCCCCCGACCGACCCCAACAGCTAAACCTCGCCACTGGCGATGAGGAGACAATCAGCATGGATGTGGCGCTCGAACGTGTGAAGAGCTGGCTCAGCCGCGGGGCGACAAGTGTAGTCGGCAGCCAGGGCGCGCTGGCGGGCGTGGACATCGGCAGCTATGGCCTGCGGGCGGTGCTGGCCGACCTGGAGGGCGCCCAGCTGCACGCCGCGGCCGCGCCGCTGCCCGATGGCGACGCCGAGTCAACGACGGCGGCGGCGATCACCGTGCTGCGCGACCTCTTGGCCGAGGCCGGCATGCAGCCGCGCCAGCTGGTGCGCGTCGGGATCGGCTTCGGCGGCCCGGTGGATCGCATCGCCGGCGTCACCCGCGTCTCCTATCGCCAGGCTGGCTGGGAGCAGTTCCCGCTGGTCGAGCGCTTCGAGGCGGCCTTTGACGCCGCCGTGCTGCTGGACAACGACGCCAATACCACCGCGCTGGCCGAGGCGACCTGCGGCGCCGGCAGCGAGGTCCGCGACCTGTTCTACCTGCACCTGAGCAGCGGCGTCGGCGGCGGGCTGGTGGTTGATGGGCGGCTGTATCAGGGCGCCACCACCAGCGCCGGCGAGATCGGCCACGCCATCGTACATCGCAATGGCCCGCCGTGCTCGTGCGGCGGCCGCGGCCACGTCGAGTCCTACGTTGCCATCCCGGCGCTGCTGCGGCGGCTGGGCGAGCTTGGCACTGTCAGCGACGATCTCACCGCGGTCTTCGCCGATACCACGGCGGCGCGGCAGACCGTCCAAGAGGCCGCCGAGCTGCTGGGCGTCGTGCTGTGCAACGTCGTGGCGCTGGTTGACCCCGAGCTGATCGTCGTCGGCGGGATTGTGGCCCGCACCGGCGGCGAGCCATTCTTGGAGCAGATTCGCCAGACGCTGGCCAGCTATCTGCCGCCGACCTTCGCTCGCGCGATCCCGGTCGTGCCGGCCAGCTTTGGGCCGGACAGCGTGGCGGTCGGCGGGCTAGCCCTGGCCCACGCCAGCCTCCACCAGTAGCGCTACTCCTCGTAGCGCTCGCGGCGCCAGCGCCAGCCCGGCTCCACAATGGCGCCCGCCGTCGTCGCGGTGACGAGCAGCGCCAGCGCCGCGCGCAGGACCGTGCGCTGCTGGGCGCGGTTGCCCGGCTCGCCCAGCGGGTGGCCGAACGGCCAGCGCAGGAGCAGCGTCCGCGGCGCGCGCACCCGCTCGGCAATCTCGCGCAGCAGCATGATGCTGACGGTCGGGATGCCAGCCGCCTCAATCGTGCGGGCGATCAGTCCGACGGACTGATTGCACAGTCCTCAGGCCGGCGTCAGCACGACCGCATCCACGCGGTCGCGGCGCAGCTGCCGGGCCACCGCCGGCGCCGTCGTGGACAACAGCGTGTCCAGGTGCTGGGCCGTGATGTGGCCCATGAAGCTGTAGGCCGTCGCCACACTCCCAATGACGCCCTCGGCCGCCAGCTCCTCCAGCCGGCGCAGCGGAAACAGAATGTTGAGATCGCGCTCGGCGTCGCGGTGATCATAGTAGTTATGCGTGATCATCAGGTCGGCATAGTCGGTGGCGGCCGGAATCACCCGAAACGACGGATCGCCGGCGCTGTCGGCCATGTCAAACGCCGCCTGGCTGTGCAAATGCACGCCGCCCGTCGTGATCAGTGCAATCCGCGCGGTGCCGAGCGGCCGCCCGAGCGCCACCCACGGCACCGCCGCCTGCTGCGCCACGCTGCGTGTCCGCCGCGCCCACAGCTCGCGCAGGCCCGGCACGTGCGAGTACAGCCAGCCGCCCCACCGATTGATCCGCTGTCGCATTCCCCGCTCCTCTCGTCGCCACCATCCTACCAGCGCTGGCACAATTCTGCTATCAGGTCGGCATAAGCCAGCCGGGCGCGCCAGGCGGCTGAGGGCCAAAATCGCCATGCTATAATGCGGCGCTTACGCTAAAAGGGAGCGCGACGTGGCCACGATTCTGCTGATTGATGACGATGTAGCCCTGCTGGCGACGCTGGTCGTCACCCTTGAGGACGCCGGCTACACGGTCACGCGCGCCTCGAACGCGGGGCAGGCGATGCAGTCGCTGGAGCCACGGCCCGACCTGGCGGTGCTAGAGGTTGACATGGGCGGCGGCGCCGGCTGGAACCTCTTGGCCGCGCTGGTCAAAGCCACGATCCCTGTGCTGGTCCTAACCCACCGCGCCCGCGAGGAGGAAGTCGTGCGCGCCCTGGAGCAGGGCGCCGCCGATGTGCTCGCTAAGCCCTACCGCACCAACGAACTCCTCGCGCGCATCCGCACGCGGCTGGGCCTGAACACGCCCAAGCCGGCCCCGCCGCGCGCCCGCCGCCGCACCAAGCGCGAGCAGGCCAGCCACGATCCCAGCGTGTTCATGGCCGACAGCGATGAGCAGGCGCTGGTGCAGGACCCTGAGATCAGCGCCGAAGCGCCGCTGGCCGTCGCCGACATTGAGTCGCTGCCGCTCGGCCAGCGGCTGCGGGCGGCCCGGCAGGCCCGCCACCAGTCGCTGGTGCAGGTCAACCTTGAGACGCCCTCCAAGCTGGCGATCTGGTATATCCAGGCGATGGAGGAGGAGAAGTTTGGGCTGCTGCCGCGTGGCCCGCTGGCCGTGCAGATGGTCCACGAGTACGCGGGCTACGTCGGCCTCGACGACAGCAAGGCGGTCGCAGATTTCCGCGCGCAGCACGACGTGTCGCCGTTTCAGCCGCTGCCCAACCTGGGCGGCCGCCCGACCCGCCGCGCGCTTCCGCGCTGGCTGTGGCCAACCGTGGGCGGTGCCCTGGCGTTGATCGTCCTGATCAGCGGCCTGATCTTTACGGGCGCCTGGCAAAAAGTTGGCAGCAACCTCGAAACCCTGGGCGAGAACGCCCGCGGCGCGTTTGCGGCCGCGACCAGCACGCCGACCAGTACCCCGACCCCGCTGCCGCCGACGATCACGCCGCTGCCGACGGTCACGCCGACCGCCAGTGCTACCTCCACGCCGACCGCCAGCGCCACGCCCAGCGCCACGCCCAGCGCCACCCCCGCGCCGACGCTGACGCCGGCCCCGACTGAGCTGACAGCCACGCCCGCTGTCACACTCACCGTCACCCCCTAGCCACCACAACCAGCCACTGAGGTTGCATGCCGCCGCGCGGTTATGCTAGGATCATCGCCATGCACATCGGGTGCTTCACCAAAGGATTCTGTATGCCCGCACGTCGCTCCTTGACCCTGCTCCTGCTGATGATCTTGGCAGTCGGCTGGCTCGTCCCCACGGCCACCGAGGCGAGTCCCACCAAACCGCTCCGCCGCACTGGCGTCCACCACGCCGCGAACGGGCAGTTCGTGCCCAACCAGCTGATCGTTGGGCTGCGCGCCGAGACCTCGCTGGCGCGCCGCAGTCTCCTCCAGAGCACCACCCTGCTGCCACAGCACTTCGCCGGCCTCAGCATCAAGCAGGTGCGGCCGCTGGCGCCCGACGCCTACGCGCTGACCCTGCCAGACGGCGCCGATGTCCAGGCGGCCGCCGCCCAGCTGGCGAGCGATCCCAGCGTGCGTTTCGCCGAGCCGAACTACATCTATGACTACGCGCGGACTCCCAACGATCCGCTGTTTAGCTTCCAGTATGCGCCGGCGCTGACCGGCCTGACGGGCGCCTGGGACATCTCGACCGGCTCGAACGGCGTCGTGGTGGCCGTAATCGACACCGGCATCACCTTCGATCACCCCGACCTGGTGGACAATATTCTGCCAGGCTATAACTTCGTTGAGGGCGACGACGACCCGACTGACGATGTATTTCATGGCACGTTTGTGTCAGGCATCATTGCGGCGCCCGGCGACAACGGCCTGGGCGTGGCCGGCGCCTGCTGGCGCTGCCGCATTCTGCCAATCCGCTCGCTCGGCGCCCGCGGCGGCACCGCCGGCAGCGTGGCGCAGGGCATTCGCTACGCGGTCGACCGCGGCGCCCGCATCATCAACATGAGCCTCGGCGGCGCGCTTGACTCGACGCTGATGCACGATGCGGTCAACTATGCCCTGAGCAAAGATGTGCTGATCGTGGCGGCCGCCGGCAACGAGGCGCTGGACGGCAACCCGGTTGAGTATCCGGCGGCCTATCCCGGCGTCCTCTCGGTGGGCGCGACGGATGGCAACGACCAGATCGCTGATTTTTCGACGCATAACGCTGCGGTCGCGATCAGCGCCCCCGGCGTCAACATCGCCAGCACTGCCAATGACCAGGACCTGCTGGCCTACGGCGCCTACGACGGCACCTCGTTCTCCAGCCCGGCGGTCGCTGGTATCGCGGCGCTGATGCTATCGGTCAACCCTAGCCTGACCGCCAACCAGGTCAAGCAGATTCTGACTAGCACTGCCCGCGACCTGGGCGCGCCCGGCCGCGATGAGTTCTACGGCGCCGGCCGCGTCGACGCCCGCCGCGCGGTCGAGGCGGCGCTCAACAGCCCGTTCTCGCCGATTGGCAACCCCAACCAGCCCGGCGTTGAGTTTTTTGCCGAGACTGGCCACACCCTGCGGGGCGCGCTGGCCAACTTCTGGCACAGCAACGGCGGCCTCGAGATTTTTGGCTTCCCGATCTCGGAGGAGTTTGACGAGCAGACGGCCGACGGCACCTTCCGCGTGCAGTACTTCGAGCGCAACCGCCTGGAGCTGCACGGTGAAAACAAGGCGCCCTACAACGTGCTGCTGGGCCGGCTGGGCGACACCGCGCTGCTGCGCACCGGCCGCGACTGGCACCGCTTCCCGATCGGCGACCCCAGCGACACGAGCTGCCGGTTTTTTATCCAGACTGGCCACAGCGTCTGCGGCCCGCTCCTCACCTACTGGGAGGAGCACGGCCTCAACAACCCCAGCCTGACCGACGACGAGCGCTCGTTGCAGCTGCTGGGCCTGCCGCTCTCCGAGGCGCAGGAGGAGACCAACTCCTCGGGTGACACGGTGATCCTGCAGTGGTTTGAGCGCGCCCGGCTGGAGCTGCACCCCGAGCAGCCCGAACCCTACCAGGTGCTGCTGGGGCTGATCGGCAGCGAGCTGGCGCGGCCGGTATTTGGCGGCCCGACACCCACGCCCGCCCCGGCGCCGTTTGACCGCTGCGCCGGCATCCCGGCCTCGGTCAGCGCCACGATCACCCCCAGCAACTGTATGCTGTTCGGCACCGTGGCAACCATGACGATCAGCGGCTTCCAGCCGGGCGAGAAAATCGCCTACTGGCTGACCGACCCAAGCGGCGAAATTATCGGCGGCAGCGAAAGCCCCGACGATCTGCTGACGGCGAAGGCCGATGGCACGCTTGATAAGCTGACGTTTGCGACCTACTTCCTGGCGCCCGGCACCTGGTACTGGGTGTTCGAGGGCCAGACCTCGCACCACCAGTCGATCATCTACTTCCGCATCATTGACGGCTAGACCGGAGGACCGAGCAGCAGATCGACGCGGGGGCAGCCAAGCACTGGCTGCCCCCGCGCTGCGTTAAGGCGGCGCTACAGCTCGCGGCTGCCGATAGTGGCGTCGAACACGCTGCTCTCGGCGCGAATCTGCGCGAGCGCGGCGTAGGCCTGCGCGGCGGCGGTCGCCAGCGTCTCGCCGGCGCCAACCACCGTCAAAATCGCCGGCCCAGTGGTGCTGATTGTCGGCAGTGTCAGCTCGTCGGGCGCGACCGAGCGGCGGAGATTGGTCGAGACCCGGCTGAGAAAGTTCATCTGTGGGACGCCGGCGGCGCGGTAGCGCAGGCCGTTGCGGTTGCTGGTGCTGCCATGAAACACCAGCGCGCCGTTCTCGATGCTGTCGAGGCCGCGCACCGGCTGGCCGGCGCGCGTGGGTGAGTGGAGCAGCACGGCGACCGTGCTGCCGGTCGTCCAGACCGGCGCGGCCTCGCGGACGAGCCGGCCATGCGCGGTCGCGTCCAGCAGGGTAACAAGATCGCTTTGCAGGCGCGGCAGCGCGGCGGTGACGCCGAAATCGGTGGGCGCGCCGTAGAGCCGCGTGATCAGCGGGCCGCTGGGCGCCAGCACACACTCGGCCGTGATCCAGCCGCGGGCCTCGCCCTGCCCGCGCAGCGCGGCCGCGGCCGGCGCCATGATCAGCCGCCCCAAGCCGGCCTCCAGCCGACTCCACAGCGGCGTGCTGGCGGTCTGGCCACCGACCAGCTGGCGCTGCCGGTCGCCGTCTTCGGGAAACACCCGCACCGCCGGCAGCGCCACGGCCGCGGTCTCGTCCATCAGCCATTGGGCCAGCACGAGCGGCCCGCCCGCCGCCTCCTCAACCACAATGCCGGCGACACCCAGACCATCGCGGCTGATGCTGGCCTGGCGGATCAGCGCCGGGATGTCGCCGCGGCTGGTGCAAAGGAGGATCGCGCCGTCGGGATCGTCGGCGCTGATCAGGAGCGGCAGCGGCTGGCTAGCGGCGTATTTTTCAGCGTCGTCGAGCCGGGAGAAGGCTCGGCCGCGCGCCGTCGGCAGCTGGTGGCGGACCAGCCAGTCCTTCAGGGCACAGCGGCTGCTCAGCAGCGGCGTGATGGCGCGGGCCACGCCCAGCGTCCGCAGGTCGCCCAGACCCTCGATGCGGCCCAGGCCGGCCGCGTTGGCCGCCGCGTTGGTCACCACCAGGTCAATTTTGGCCTGAAATACGAAGTCGAGCACCTCGGCCTCGCTGGTAACATCCAGATCTTCGCTGGGGGCAAAAATGCTGCTGGTGCCGCCATTGCCGGGCGCGCAGATCAGCTGGTCAGACTGCGGGCTATCGAAGATTTTCCAGGCCAGCGCGTGGGTGGCGGCGCTCCCACCCAGGATCAGCACATTCAGTCCCATGCTCTCACTCGCTCATCCAGCGCCGAGTATAGCATGCCGCGGGCCGCCCCCCGTGTGATTTTACTGCTACAATAGTGCGATACAACCTCGTGCAAAGGAGCACCTGCATGACCTTTTCGATCAACCGCGTCGCCGTGATCGGCGCGGGTACGATGGGCGGCGGCATTGCGGCCCTGGCGGCCAGCGTCGGCCTGCCGGTCACGCTGCTCGACATTCGCCCGACCGAGCTGACCGCCGACGAGCAAAGCAAAGGCTTGACGCTGGACCACCCCGCGGTCCGCAACCGAATCGTCAGCAGCCTGTGGGAGCGGCAGGTCAAGGGCAAGCCGGCCGCGCTGTTCACCCCCGAGGCCGCCAAGCTGGTCACAGTCGGCAACCTCGACGATGACTTCGAGCTGCTGCGCGACGCCGACTGGATCGTCGAGGTCATTGTCGAGCAGCTGGCGCCCAAGCAGGCGCTGATGGCGCGGATCGACGCGCTGCGCAAGCCGAGCGCGATTGTCTCCTCCAACACCTCGGGCATCCCCATCGCCCAGATTGCCGCCGACCGCAGCGCCGGCTTCCAGGCCCACTTCATGGGCACCCACTTTTTCAACCCGCCGCGCTACATGCACCTCCTGGAAATCATCCCGACCGCCGCGACCGACCCGGCGGCGCTGCGCTTTATGCGCGAGTTCGCCGAGCGCACGCTGGGCAAGGGCGTGGTGATCGCCAAAGATCGCCCCAACTTCATCGCCAACCGGATCGGCTCGTATGTCGGCGCGATGCGGATGGGCTACGCCTTCGACCACGGCTACACCGTCGAGGAGGTCGATGCGATCACCGGGCCGCTGATCGGCAACCCCAAGACCGCCACCTTCCGGCTGGGCGACCTGGTCGGCATTGATGTCATGGCGCATGTGCAGGGCAACCTCTACGACGCCGTGCCCGAGGACGAGTTGCGCGAGCTGTTCAAGGTCCCGCCGGTGATGGCGCAGCTGGTCAGCAGCAAGGCGCTGGGCAATAAGACCGGCGCCGGCTTCTACAAAAAGACCAAGGGCGCGGGCGGCACCGAGTTCCATGCCCTGAACTGGCAGACCGGCCAGTACGAGCCGCCGACCAAAGTGCGCTTCGAGCTGGTCGGGCAGGTTCGCAAGATCGAGGATTTGGGCGAGCGGCTGCGGGCGATTTTCGCCCACGGCGCTGGCGACCGCGCGGGCGACTACATTATTAATACGACGCTGCCGATCCTGGGCTACGCCGCGCGGCGCATCCCCGAGATCACCGACAGCATCGCCGACCTGGACAGCGCGATGCGCTGGGGCTTCGGCACCGACATCGGGCCGCTGGAGATGTGGGACCTGCTGGGCGTGCGCGCGACCGCCGAGCGCATGGCGCAGGCCGATGTCGAGGTCGCGCCGTGGGTGCGGACGATGCTGGACAGCGGCATCGAGTCGTTCTACCAGCGCGACGGCAACCGCGTGACCGGCGTCTACGATCCGCAGACGGCGCAGTACACGCCCATCGAGCGCCCGGCCGGCGCGGTGGTCCTCAGCGAGCTGCACGGCACCGCCCAGGAGCTGCGCCGCAATGACTCGGCCAGCCTGCTGGACCTGGGCGACGGCGTGCTCGGCCTGGAGTTTCACTCCAAAGCCAACTCGCTGGACCCGCAGATCGCCGAGCTGGGCTTTGCAGCGCTGGAGCTGCTCAACGGCGACTATCAGGCGCTGGTCGTGGCCAACCAGGGCCAGGACTTCTGCGTCGGCGCCAACCTCGGGCTGTTTATTGGGGCGATCCAGGCCGGGCAGTACGGGCTGGTCGAGCAGGCTACCAAGCAGCTGCAGGATCTGCTGATGGCGTTCCGCTTCGCGCCTAAGCCGGTGGTGGTGGCGCCGTTTAGCCGTGTGCTCGGCGGCGGCACCGAGGTCGCGCTGGCCGGCGCGCGGATGGCGGCGTCGGCCGAGACCTACATGGGCCTCGTCGAGCTGGGCGTCGGGCTGATCCCGGCCGGCGGCGGCTGCAAGGAGCTACTGCGCAGGATCGTGTCACCGGCCATGCAGGTGCCCGGCACCGACCCAATGCCCTACCTGCAAAAAGCCTTCGAGACCATCGCGATGGCCAAAGTCAGCGACTCGGCGGCCGGTGCGCGGGCACTGGGCTTCCTCGATCCCGCCGACCGCATTGTCATGAACCGCGACATTTTGGTCGGCGAGGCCAAGCAGCTGGCCCTCGATCTGGTGGCACAGGGCTATCGCCCGCCGGTGCGCGCGGCGTCGATCTATGCCGTCGGCCGCAAGGGCAAGGCCGCGCTGCTCATCGGCATCGATCAGATGCAGCGGGCCAGCTATATTTCGGCCCACGACGCCAAGCTGGCCCGCACGCTGGCCCACGTCCTGTGCGGCGGCGATCTATCGGCGCCACAGTGGGTCACGGAGCAGTATATTCTCGACCTGGAGCGCGCGGCCTTTATCCAGCTGATGCAGGAGCCAAAAACCCAGGAGCGCATCGCCGGCATGCTGCAAACCGGCAAGCCCGTGCGGAACTAAGAGTACCGAGTAGTGAGTACCGAGTGGGGCGAAGTCGCTCGCTGACAGGTGAAAGCTGATAGCTGACAGCTGACAGCTTAAAACTCCGTCCCACGCCTCGTTGCTTCGTGGAACAAAGCAGCTCAATGCACACTGACAACTGACAACTGATAACTAAGGACTTCAAAGATGCAAGATGCAGTCATTGTGGCCGGCGCCCGCACGGCGGTTGGCCGAGCGCACCGCGGCTCGCTGCGGACCGTGCGCCCCGACGACCTGGCCGCCGAGGTAATCAAGGCGGTCGTCGAGCGCACGCCGGGGCTGGACCCCGAGACCATTGACGACGTGATTCTGGGCTGCGCGATGCCCGAGGCCGAGCAGGGCCTGAACATCGCGCGGATCGCCACGCTGCGGGCCGGGCTGTCGCACAAGGTCCCGGCCCAGACCGTCAACCGCTTTTGCTCCAGCGGCCTCCAGACGATTGCGCTGGCGGCCCAGCAGATCATGGCCGGCATGGGCGACGCGATCATCGCCGGCGGCGCCGAGAGCATGAGCATGGTGCCGATGTCGGGCAATGTCTTCGCGCCCAACCCGACGCTGGCCGAGATTCACCCCGAGGTCTACATCGGCATGGGTCTGACCGCCGAAAATATCGCCCAGGAGTACAAGATCAGCCGCGAGGACCAGGACGAGTTTGCGCTGCGCTCGCACCAGAAGGCCAGCGCGGCGATCCAGGCCGGCACCTTCCGCGGCCAGATCGTGCCGATCAACGTCGAGACCAGCATGGTGGATGAGCGCGGCCAACTCCAGAGCAAGCGCTTTGTCTTCGACACCGATGAGAGCGTGCGGCCCGACACCTCGCTGGAAGGGCTGGCCAAACTTCGCCCGGTGTTTGCCGCGAGCGGCTCGGTGACCGCCGGGAACTCGTCGCCGACCAACGACGGCGCCGCCGCCGTCATGCTGATGAGCCGGGCGCGCGCCGCAGAGCTGGGCCTCACGCCGCTGGCCCGCTTTGTCTCGTTCGCCGTCGCCGGCGTCCCACCTGAGGTGATGGGCATCGGCCCAATCGCCGCAATCCCGAAGGCCCTCAAGCTGGCCGGCCTGACCGCCGATGACCTCGACCTGATCGAGCTGAACGAGGCGTTTGCGGCCCAGTCGCTGGCGATCATCCGCACGCTGGGGCTGCCGGCCGACCGCATCAACGTCAACGGCGGCGCGATCGCGCTGGGGCATCCGCTGGGCTGCTCGGGCGCCAAGCTGACGGTGCAGCTCCTGGAAGAGCTGCGCGTGCGCGGCGGGCGCTACGGGATGGTCACGATGTGCATCGGCGGCGGCATGGGCGCGGCCGGCATCTTCGAGCGGCTGTAAATTCAGACGTGTAGATCATGCTATTTATGGCAGCGGTATGTTATACTAGCGGCATACCGCTGCGCCGTTTAAGCGCAGCCCGCTCCTCTATAAGTACGCGCAGCCCCGTAGCAGCTACCCCCATCGGATGACACCAGATTGTCATGTTGGCCGCCGCCCTGGCATGTAAATTGCCTGCAAGTGCATGCCAAAGACTGTGACGCTATGCAACGCTTTTTCCGCGCCCTAACCTCGCGGATCAGAAATAAAATTGTGCTGCCCTACTTGCTGCTGGCGATTGCAATCGCAGTGGCGATGACCTTTGTCGCCGTCCGGCTGACCGTTGGCGCGCTGCAGGAGCGGATTGATAACCGCCTGATCGAGGCCGGCCAGGCGACCAGCGACGCGCTAGTGACGATTGAGGACGAGCATCTGACCCAGCTGCGGGCGATGGCCTTTACGCAGGGCGTTGACGAGGCGATCGTGGGCCGCGACACGGCGGAGCTCACCAAGCTGCTCCAGCCCTACTGGTTCAACAGCCAGCTCAGCACGCTGGTCGTGTTTGACACCGCTGGCCAGCCGCTCCTCAGCTGGCAGCGCACAGACACCGACTCGCCCACCGCCACGCCCGCCACGCTGCCGGTCGCTGACCTACCCTCGTGGTGGATCGTGCAGCAGATCGTCCAGGGCCGCAGCGACATTTTCGGCGATAAGTTTTCGGTGTTTTGGGAGCAGCGCCTCTTTACGGCGGCGCCGGTCAAAATCGGCAGCCGGCTGGTCGGCGGCCTGATGGTCGGGCTGCCGATCAAACAGCTGATGACCCGCCTCCAGGAGCGCAGCCAGGCCAGCGTCACGACCTTCTACAACGGCGACGGCCAGGCGGTCGCCACCACCCAAGTGCTGATGCCTAACACGCAGGTGCCGTCGCTGCCTGACACCGTACTGCCGCAGCTGCGGGCGAGCGCCACCAGCGAGCGACCACCGCATCTCCAGAGCGTTGTATCCCTGAATGGCCGCGAGTACCAATTTGCCTACAGCCCGCTCCAGCTTCGGCGCGCTATGAACGGCTTTTTTGCGGTCGGCGTGTCACGCAAATTCCTGGTGGACACCTGGGCCAGCGAGCGGCTGCCGCTGCTCGGCCTCGCCGGCCTGCTGCTCAGCGGCGTGATTGGGCTGGGCGTCCTGGTATCGCGGCGGATCACGCGGCCACTCCAGGACCTGGTGACGACCGCGCAGGCGGTCAGCGGCGGCGACCTCGACCGGCGCAGCCCAGTCGCCAGCCACGACGAGGTCGGGCTAGTCGCAGAGTGGTTTAACCAGATGACCGAGCGCCTGCTGCAGCTCTACACCACCAGCCGCAACCTAAGCGCGCAGAATCGCCTCGGCACGATCATGGCCGAGACCGCTGCGACCGTCCAGGCACTGGTCCCGGCGGCCGAGGTTGTCGCGCTGCTATGCCACGACAACTCCTGGCAGTACCTGGTCAGCGACGTGGCGCCCGCGCCAATCCAGGCGCTGCGTGGCCAGCCCGTGGTCGTCGCCGCCGCCGAGCAGGCCGTGGCGCTCGCCCAGGCCGCGCCGCAGATCGTCGTGGCCGGCACGCCGCCATTCCATCAGCTCTTCCCGGCCGCCTGGTCGGAGCTGTGCGTGCTGCCGCTGACCGTCCAGGGCCAGACGATCGGCATTCTCGCGGTCGGCCACGCGGACGCTGGGCAGCTCGGCGACGCGACCGTGGCACCCCTTGCCACCACCGCCAGCATGGCCGCGACGGCGCTGCGCAACACGCTGCTCTACCTTGATGTGCAGACCGAGGGCGCCCGCCGCCAGGTGATCCTGGAAAGCATCGCCGATGGCGTGGTGGTCTGCGACGCCGATGAGCAGGTCGTGCTGATGAACGCCGCCGCCGAGACGCTGCTCCAGATCACCGACTGGGCTAGCCGGCGCTATCATTTCAGCGAGCTGCCGCTCCAGCCGCTCGCCGACGACAGCGACGCGCTCATGGCTGACACGCCGCGCCAGGAGCGCGTGACTGCCCACGGCCAGACCCTCAGCGCCAGCCGCGCGCCGCTCGTGACCGCCGGCGTCGCCACCGGCAGCGTCGTCGTCCTGCACAACATCAGCGAGGAGATGGCGCTCTCCAAAGCTAAAACCGACCTGATCGCCATGATCTCGCACGACTGCGCACGCCGCTGACCGTAATCCAGGGCGTGGTTGATATGCTAAGCCAGGGCGTCGGCGGCGAGCTCAACGAACTCCAGGCTGAGCTAACCTCGACGGCGCTGCGCCAGACCCAGGCGATGCGCGGCCTGATCGAGAAATCGATCCTGGTGACTAACCTGGAGACCGGCTCGCTAAAGTTTGACCTTAGGCCGACCGAGCTACCAGCGGTAGTCAAGGCGGCAATCAAGGCGCTGGCGGCCGAGATTCGCAATGCCGGCGTTGAGATCGACATTGACCTGGCGCCGCAGCTGCCACTGGTCATGGCCGACGGCCCGCTGCTGAGCGCCGCGCTCCAGCAGGTCATTGAGAATGCAATCCGCTATGGCCAGGGTGCACCGATCCACCTGGCGGCCTGGCAATATGACACTGGCGTGCTGCTGACAGTGCGCGATCAAGGCCCCGGCATCCCCGAGGCCGATGTCCCCATGCTGTTCCGCAGCCTCCAGCGCGACCCCCACACGCTCAACACCGCGCCGCGCGGCCTGGGCCTGGGCCTGACGATCACCCGCGAGCTGATCGAGCGCCAGGGCGGTACAATTACCGTGCAGAGCGAAGTCGGCGCCGGCAGCCTGTTTAGCCTGTTTTTGCCAGGGGTCAGCCATGCGCGCAGCGTCTAATCAACCGACACCCTGGTGGCGCGAGCCGTTCACCTGGCTGCTCGTAATGATCATGCTGCTGACCGCTGGCGGCCTTTCGGTCACCTCCGCGCTGGGCCTGGCGCTCGTCGCGCCCCGCAACCAATGGCAGTCGGTCAGCCTGCTGTCCGAGTCGCAGCCCGACTATGGCGCCTGGCCGCTCAACAGCCCACGCCAGCCGCCGCTAAACCCAGCGGTGATCGCTGAGGCGGCCCGTGACCAGACGCTGCGCCAGATCACCGCCCAGCCGGTCGGCAGCACAGGAATCCCAGTGGGCCTGCCGCCGCTGCCGCAGGCCGCGCCGCCACCGGCGAGCAGTACAGACATTGCGCTGCTCCCCAGCGCCACGCCAACGCTACCTGGCGCCGCGGGCATCGCGAGTGCCACCGCGAGTCCCACAGCAAGCGCCGGCGCGAGCGAGCGCACCCCGACCGCCGTGCCAGCGCCGACGCTGGTTGAGCCAGCGCCGCCCAGCGCCACGCCCGCAACCTCGGTGGTGACGGGCGGGCCGGCGGCCCCGCGCGCGACGGACACGGCAGACACAACGCCTACTGCCCAGCCCAGCGCCGCTGCGACCAGCGCGCCGACGAGTACCAGCACCGCGGCGGCCCCAGCGACCACGCTGCCCACTACGCTTGCCACACCGAATGCCACCGCCGTCCCAGCCACTGCGCTGCCGACCAATAGTAGTGCCACGCCAAATGCCACCGCCGTCCCAGCCACCGCGCTGCCGGCCAATAGTAGTGCCACGCCAAATGCCACCGCCGTCCCAGCCACCGCGCTGCCGACCACCATCAGCACGCTCATTCCCTCCACCCTGCCGACGATCATCCCGACCACCATCAGCACGCTCATCCCCTCCACGCTGCCGACGATCATCCCGACCACCATCAGCACGCTCATTCCCTCCACCCTGCCGACGATCATCCCGACCACCATCAGCACGCTCATTCCCTCCACCCTGCCGACGATCATCCCGACCACCATCAGCACGCTCATTCCCTCCACCCTGCCGACGATCATCCCGACCACCATCAGCACGCTCATTCCCTCCGCCCTGCCGACGATCATCCCGACCACCATCAGCACGCTCATTCCCTCCACCCTGCCGACGATCATCCCGACCACCATCAGCACGCTCATCCCCTCCGCCCTGCCGACGATTATCCCGACCACCATCAGCACGCTCATTCCCTCCGCCCTGCCGACGATCATCCCGACCACCATCAGCACGCTCATTCCCTCCGCCCTGCCGACGATTATCCCGACCACCATCAGCACGCTCATCCCCTCCACGCTGCCGACGATTATCCCGACCACCATCAGCACGCTCATTCCCTCCGCCCTGCCGACGATCATCCCGACCACCATCAGCACGCTCATCCCCTCCACGCTGCCGACGATCATCCCGACCACCATCAGCACGCTCATCCCCTCCACGCTGCCGACGATCATCCCGACCACCATCAGCACGCTCATTCCCTCCGCCCTGCCGACGATCATCCCGACCACCATCAGCACGCTCATCCCCTCCGTCCTGCCGACCAGCATTCCATCTGTACTGCCGACGCTTGTCCCGACCCTGACCACGCCAACCGCGACGAATACCGCAACGACCCTGACCACGCCAACCGCGACGACCCCGCCGGCGCCAACGCCGACCGATACGGCAACGGCGACAGCCACGCATACGGCAACGCCCAGCGTCCCGCCGGCGCCAACGCCGACCGATACGGCAACGGCGACAGCCACGCATACGGCGACGCCCAGCGCCACGGCGACGACCACACCGACCGATACGGCAACGGCGACAGCCACAAATACGGCGACGCCCAGCGCCACGGCGACGACCACACCGACCGATACGGCAACGGCGACAGCCACGCATACGGCGACGGCGACAGCAACTGCGACGGATACGGCGACCAGCACGCCGACGCCGACCGCCGAGCTGTATGTGGCCTACTCGATTAATGGCGTCATCAATCCAGTCAACCCCTCGCTGGCTCTGGGCGCCACCCAGACGGTCCTAGTGGTCTACGGCAACTCCGGCGGCTCAACTGCGCTTGGGCTGACGATGGCGCATCTCGTGACGACCGCCCCGCCGTGTGTCACGCTCAGTGCATCCGGCTTCAATAGCAGCCCGCTGGCGGCCGGCAGCGTGCGCGTGATGCAGCTGCACGTCACCGCCAGCCAGGTGGGCGCCTGCATGACCCAGACCTTGTTTGAGGCCGCCAACGCAAATCCGTCGGCGGTCCAGACCACCTGGACCGTTGTTGGGAGCGGCACGCCGACGCTGACACCCGCACCAACGGCCACCTACACACCGACCAGCACGCCCACCAATACGGCCACGGCCACACCGACGCCGACCGACACGAGCACGCCCACCAGCACACCGACGCCCAGCACCACACCGACCCATACTGCGACGCCCACCGCGACCCCCACCGCGTCGAATACGCCCACGCCCACCACTACACCGACCCATACTGCGACGCCCACCGCGACCCCCACCGCGTCGACTACGCCCACCGCCACGGCCACACCGACGCCGACCAGCACACCGACGCCCAGCACCACACCGACCCATACTGCGACACCGACCCATACTGCGACGCCCACCGCGACCCCCACCGCGTCGAATACGCCCACCGCCACGGCCACACCGACGCCGACCGATACCAGCATGCCCACGGCCACACCGACGCCCAGCACCACACCGACCCATACTGCGACGCCCACCGCGACCCCCACCGCGTCGAATACGCCCACGGCCACGGCCACACCGACGCCGACCAGCACACCGACGCCCAGCACCACACCGACCCATACTGCGACGCCCACCGCGACCCCCACCGCGTCGACTACGCCCACCGCCACGGCCACACCGACGCCGACCGATACGAGCACGCCCACGGCCACACCGACGCCCAGCACCACACCGACCCATACTGCGACGCCCACCGCAACGCCCACTGCATCGAATACGCCCACCGCCACGGCCACACCGACCTATACGGCAACGCCCACCGCGTCGACTACGCCCACGACATCGCAAACGCCCACCAGCACGCCGACCGTGACCGCTACCACAACGCCGACCACAACGCCGACCGCAACGAATACCCCCTGCCCACCGTCACCAGCACGCCCACCAGCACGCCCACCGTGACCGATACCGCAACGCCGACCAATACGCCGACTACAACGCCGACCGCAACGAATACCCCCCTGCCCACCGCCACCAGCACGCCCAGCCCGACGCCAACGCCAAGCCTGTATGGCTTCCATGTGATTGACGGCCAGATTAATCCGACCGTCGTCAATCTGGTGGTGGGGGAGAGCCAGCAGGTCACGGTCGTGTATGGCAACGATGGCACTACGACCGCCAATGGCCTGTCGCTGAGCGTCCAGGTGATCAATGGCAGCTGCATCGCCACCAGCCTGGGCAGCTATGACGCCAGCCCACTGCCCCCCAACGATGCCCGCTCGACAACCGTGATGGTGAGCGCGACGCAGGCCGGCACCTGCACCCTACAGACGACCGTTACCGCGACCGGCGCTAACGCCGCCAGTTGGAGCACCGATTTCGTTGTTATCGCCGGCCGCATTGCTGCTCCGGCGCCAACCCGCAGCGCGCCGCCCACGGCTACCCGCACGCCGCGGCCCAGCCCGACACGGACAAAAGTCGCAGGCGTGCCCACCACCACGCCCACGCTCTACGTCCCCACCGTCACACCCGCACCAACCGCCAAACCAACCGCCAAGCCTGAACCGACTGCTGCGCCCGCGCCAACCGCCAAGCCAACCGCCAAGCCTGAACCGACTGCTGCGCCCGCGCCAACCGCCAAGCCAACCGCCAAGCCTGAACCGACTGCTGCGCCCGCGCCAACCGCCAAGCCAACCGCCAAGCCTGAACCGACTGCTGCACCCGCGCCAACCGCCAAGCCAACCGCCAAGCCTGAACCGACTGCTGCGCCCGCACCAACCGCCAAGCCAACCGCCAAGCCTGAACCGACTGCTGCGCCCGCGCCAACCGCCAAGCCAACCGCCAAGCCTGAACCAACTGCTGCGCCCGCGCCAACCGCCAAGCCAACCGCCAAGCCTGAACCGACTGCTGCGCCCGCACCAACCACTAAACCAACTGCTGCGCCCGCACCAACCACTGAACCGACTGCTGCGCCCGCGCCAACCGCCAAGCCTGAGCCGACTACAGCACCGCAGCCAACCGCCGAGCCAACCGCCAAACCAACCGCCAAGCCTGAGCCGACTGCTGCGCCCGCGCCAACCGCCAAACCAACCGCCAAGTATGAACCGACTGCTGCGCCCGCGCCAACCGCCAAACCAACCGCCAAGCCTGAACCGACTGTAGCACCGCAGCCAACCGCCAAATCCACACCCACCGCCGCGCCCACGCCCGCGCCGCAACCGACCGCCGCGCCGCAGCCGACCACTCCTCCCAAGCCAACTACCGCGCCGCAACCGACCGCCGCGCCGCAACCAACCGCCGCGCCGCAGCCGACCGCTCCTCCCAAGCCAACCACCGCGCCTGAACCCAAGCCAACCGCGCCGACCGCCGCGCTTCTATCTGGGCTGTAGGGCTTTGCGTTCTCAGGAAGCGATACCAACCAACGCAAGCGCGCGGGTTGGCTGACGCGCACCGGCGCACAGCTATGCGGTAATCTGCCGCCCGCCTGTCGTAGCTGATTCAGGACCACGCTGCGGAGCACGGCGACCACATCTGGTCCGTATCCACAGTGGATCGTGCTCCGATCTGCCCGCAAGGCTTCATCTCGCACATAATGCACACGCTTCTCGATACACCAGTGGTCACGTTTCAACGCGAGGAGCCGCGCGGGCGTGCCAATGCTCGGTGGGAGACTCGTGATCCCGTAGCGCACCTGTGTTCGCACCCGCCCCTTCCTGGTCCAGGTCCGGGTCAGTTCAAAACCTGTGCCACCCCGGCCAGCGCAGATGGTCCGCTAACGCGGCCGAGACCCGAATGGTCCGGGTTTCCAAGCGCCCGTGAGCTTTCGTGACGGTCTGCCCGGGCTGTTCGGGCAATCCAACCACATGCTGTCCTGTCGGGCCGGCAGCGGCGGGGCAAAGACCAGCTGAAGGTCGGCGCGCAAGGTTGGCTGGTCCCAGCGACTACCAACACATAATCACCACCCGCCGCGAGAACCTGGGTGCAGAGGTGTGTTGGCAGTACAACGCATGGCCGGTCAGCACCCGGCCCGGCCATGCGATGCGCGTCAGCAGATCGGTGGCCACACCGAGGTCGGACTGCTGGGCATGGACATCGACCGGCACCTGCGCAAGAATTTCACTTGTGTCGTGGGCCACCAAGCTGGCCGCAGGCACTGGATGGGCCCGCACCGGCGCATGCGGGAGGCACCCACGGTGTGATGTTCCATCGATCGCGACGCCCTGCGTACCACGTGCGGGCGGGGGTGGATCAGCGGTGGGCGCGTCCACTGGCAACATGGCCGCGGCCAACATGGTGGGATCGAGGCGGCGGCGGAGCCGATAGAGGGTGGTCACATGCGGCGTCCGGCCGTGGAGAAGCCCGAGCGCCCGCAGGACGGTGAGCGGCTGGGCAGCGCCCCATTCGGCGATGGCGAGGACCGACAGCTGCTGGCAGGCCAGCGCTGCGAGCACGAGCGATAGGACGGCAGACAGCGGATAGCGGGTTCCCTGGCGGCGCCGCGGATCAGGCAGATCGCCCAAGCGACGTGCGAGATCGGCCGCGGCCGGGGTGATTACCGACTAGGATACGGTCTGCAGAACCTGCACTGCGGTTACACTCCATAGACTACCTCACGTGTGATGGGTTGCGAGGACAACGATCATACCGAAGGTGGTCTCTGCACCGTGATTCGAGAACCAACAGCCCTACGCGCTGCGCGAATGTGTGGACATGGCTCGTGGAAAGCAGTACAATCGTTTCTAATGTCTGCATTTTTTCGGGAAGGAGCGTCCAACAACTGTGGGTAATAAGATTCGGGTAGCTATTATTGGTGTGGGCAACTGCGCCTCATCGCTGGTGCAGGGAATCGAGTTTTACCGCAACGCCAGCGAGCAGGACCTGGTGCCGGGCCTGATGCACGTCAACCTCGGCGGCTACCACGTCAGCGACATTGAGTTCTCGGCGGCCTTCGATATCAACATCACCAAAGTTGGCAAAGACCTGAGCGAGGCGATCTTCGCCGAGCCCAACAATACGTTTAAGTTCAGCGACGTGCCGAGCCTGGGCGTGACCGTCCACCGCGGCATGACCCACGACGGCCTGGGCAAATATCTGAGCGAGGTCATCACCAAAGCGCCGGGCACGACCGCCGATGTCGCGGCCATTCTGCGCGAGACCAAGACCGACGTGGTGATCTCGTACCTGCCAGTCGGATCAGAGATGGCGACCAAATGGTATGTCGAGCAGGTGCTGGAGGCTGGCTGCGCGTTTATCAACTGCGTGCCGGTGTTTATCGCCTCGCAGGAGTACTGGCGCAAGCGCTTCGAGGACAAAAACCTACCGATCATTGGCGACGATATTAAGTCGCAGGTCGGCGCGACTATCGTCCACCGCGTTCTAACCAACCTGTTCCAGGAGCGCGGCGTGCGCCTCGACCGGACCTACCAGCTGAACTTCGGCGGCAACACCGACTTTCTGAACATGCTGGAGCGCGAGCGGCTCGAGTTCGAAGAAAATCTCTAAGACCAATGCCGTGACCTCGCAGCTGCCCTACAAGCTGCCCGACAGCGACGTGCACGTCGGCCCGTCGGACCACATCCCGTGGCTGACCGACCGCAAGTGGTGCTACATTCGGATGGAGGGCACGACGTTCGGCAACGTGCCGCTGAACCTGGAGGCCAAGATCGAGGTCTGGGACTCGCCCAACTCGGCCGGCGTCGTGATCGACGCGATCCGCTGCGCCAAGCTGGCGCTGGACCGCAAGATCGGCGGCGCGCTCTACAGCCCATCGTCGTACCTGATGAAGACCCCGCCGCAGCAGTACACCGACGCCGAGGCCCGCACCAAGACCGAGGCCTTTATTCGGGGCGAGGTTGAGCGCTAGGGTCGACGACGCGCGCGACGAGGCCATCTCGTCGCGCTGGCGCGGCGGCGCCTGGCAGCTGGGCGGCGCGCTGGCGCCGCTGCTGCCGCCCGCGCTGGCCTATCGAATGTGCGATGCTGCCGGCGCGCTCGGCCCCGCGCTGCCGGCCTGGCCAGCCATCGGGCGCAACCTTCAAGCGGCCGCGCCCACACGTACTCCCGCCGAGCGCGCCCGCGCCGGCCGTCAGATCGTCAGCCACCTCTTCGCCAACTACTACGACCTGCTGCGCTCCGATCGCCTGAGCGCGGCGGCGCTGGCCGCGCTGTTTCGTATCGAGGGCCTGGCGAACGGCCAGCGGGCGCTGGCCGCGGGCCGCGGCGTCGTGGTCGTCACGTTGCACACCGGCAGCTTCTCGCTGGCCTTCGAGCCAGTGGCCCGCGCGCTGGGCGCCGAGCTGCTGGTCGTCGTCGAGCAGCTGCGTGACCGCGCGGCCCACGCGGTGGTCAACCGCCTGCGCGCGCGCTCGGGCGTCGAGGTCGTCGCGGTGGACCGCACCGTGACCCGCCGCATTCTGCGGGCGCTCGGCCGCGGCGCGGCGGTGGTGCTGGCTCAGGACCGCCTGATCGGCACCGGCAGCGTCACAGTGCCATTCTTTGGCCGGCCGACGGCGCTGCCGAGCGGCGCGGCGACGCTGGCGCTGCGAACCGGCGCGCCGCTGGTCCCGGCCTACGTCTCGCGCCTGCCCGACGGCCGCGGCCGCATCGTGATCGACCCGCCGCTCCTACTCCCTGACGGACCCGACGCCGTGCAACGTACCACCGCGGCGCTGGCCCGCGTCCTGGAGGGCTACATCCGCGCCGACCCCAGCCAGTGGCTGCTGACCAACGATGTCTGGAGCAGCGAGGAGAGGGCGAATACCGAGTACCAGTAGCGAGTACCGAGAAGGGTGGGATGAGCGGTTACAATACGCTATCTGTGGTTCGCACTCATAGCTGAACGCTGCAACGCGACGCGAAAACTCCGCCTAGCACTGATAGCTGATAGCTGATAGCTGATAGCTCCGAAATGAAACTCATTATTCAAATCCCGGCCAAAGATGAGGCGGCGACGCTGCCGGCGGTGCTCGCCGATCTGCCGCGCGCGCTGCCAGGCATAGACGAGATCAAGGTGCTGGTCATTGACGACGGCTCGCGCGACGGGACGGCGGCAATTGCGCTGGCCCACGGCGCCGACCACGTGGTAAGCCACGTCGCCAACAAGGGGCTGCCGGCGGCCTACCAGACCGGCATCGACACCGCGCTGCGGCTGGGCGCCGACATCATCGTCAACACCGACGCCGACGGCCAGTATCCCGGCAGCGCGATCGGCGAGCTAGTCGCGCCGATCCTGCGTCACGAGGCCGACATCGTGATCGGCAACCGCCAGACTCACCAGCTCGATCACTTCACGGCCCAGAAAAAGCTGCTGCAGCGGGTCGGCAGCGGCGTGGTGCGCTGGGCCTCCGACACCGATGTCGAGGACACGGTCAGCGGCTTCCGGGCGCTGAACCGCGAGGCCGCGCTGCGGATTTTTGTGACCAGCGATTTTTCCTACACCGTCGAGTCGCTGATTCAGGCCGGCAAGCGGCGGCTGGTGGTCACGACCACGCCGATCACCGCGCAGCCGACGCGGCCGTCGCGGCTGCATCGTGGCAACTGGAACTTCGTCAAGCGCCAGTCGAGCGTGATCGTGCGGACCTACGCGACCTACGAGCCGCTGAAAACGTTTTTTTACATCGCGCTGCCGTTTGCGCTGGTCGGCGTCGGGCTGCTCGTGCGGGCGGCCTACGTCTACTTCGAGCGCAATTTCCCACGGATTTTCGGCTCCTCGAAGGCCGACAACACCCAGGCGCTGATCCTGGGCGGCGTCCTGCTGCTGATCGGCTTTCTGATCTTCCTGATCGGGCTGCTGGCCGACCGGATTGGCGGCAACCGCCGGCTGCTGGAGGAGCTGCTGTACCGCCAGCGCCGCGCCGAGCTGGAGACGCTGCTCTGGCGCCGCGAGCAGCCGGCCGCGCCGCCCGCCGGCGACGAGCGCTAGGCACCGGATCGCAATCAGGCTGTCAGGTCGGGGCCGCGCCGGCCGCCGCCCGCATGCTACAATCGCGATGTGCGGCCTTCGCCTCAGCCGCGCCAGGATTGCTGATGGCGACCGCCCTACACGATATTCCCTACACCCTGCGCACGATGGTCCAGGCCAGCGAGTGGCTGGTGCTGCTCGTCAACGCCAACGGCGCGACGACGGCGATCTCGGCGCCGGCCCGGCAGCGGCTGCGCCTGGCGCTGCGCGAGCCGTGGACCGAGTGCCTGGCGGCGCCCCACGACGGCCAGGCGCTGCTGCGCTGGACCCAGCAGCGCGGCGCGGTCCAGTCCCAGCCGCTGCCGCTCGCCGACGGCAGCAGCTTTGAGTTCGTGGTGATGCCGCTAGGCTACGCCGGCGCCGCGTTTTTGATCGCCGTCGTGCTGCCCGACACCGCCGCCCGCCAGCAGCGCCTGATCGAAGTCCTGACCACAACCGCCAACGCCATCCAGCAGGTCCCGAGCCTTGATCGGCTGCTGCGCACGCTGGCCGAGACCCTCAACCACAACGGCCTGATCGTCGAGCCGTGCCTGCCGGGGCCGGATGGGACGCTGGACCTCAGCATCGCCTACTGGGACCCGCTGCTCCACAATCTCCTGCCGCCGCTACTGAAGGGCGGCCGCCAGGTCTTTTTGCCGATCAGCGAGCCGCTGTTTGAGGCGCTGCTGAGCGGCGGGCAGGCTCGGCCGCTCAGCAACCGCACATTAATCCAGCTGCTGGGTGGCGACGGCACGTTTGACCTAGTGGCGCAGTTTGTGGCGCCCTTCGGCTGGATCGCGACGCCGCTGCGCCTCGCCGACGATCAGCCCGGCTGCCTGCTGTTTGGCGGCCCGCTGCTGCGACCCAGCGATGCGCCGCTGGTCAATCTGTTTGGCCAGCAGCTCCAGTCGGTGATCAGCCAGCTGCTGATGTCCGAGGCCCGCGCCCTCGATCAGGCGCGCCAAAGCTCGCTCCTGGCAGTCAGCCAGGCGGTCAGCGCCCGCGAGCTGGGTGAGGCGCTGTGGACGGTCTGCGAGGAGGCGGTCCAGATGACCGGCGCCGAGTTTGCGGCGGTGGCGCTCCCGGACTCCAACCCGCGCTTCTGGCGCTATAGCATGGCGGTCGGGAGGCAGGCCGAGCTGGCGCTGGGCGTGCGGCTGCCGGTCGGTGAGACGCTGGTCGGCGCGGCGCTGCTGAGCAACTGCAGCGAGCTGGTCGACGATGTTGAGGCGCTGCCCCACCCCGACCAGCACAGCGCCGCGGTGCTGGGGCTGCGGGCGGTGCTGCTGGTGCCGCTCCAGGGCCAGCCGGCGGCGCTCGGCGTGCTGCTGCTGGGGCATACCGAGCCGGGCTGGTTTACCGCGGCCCACCAGCAGCTCTTGGAGCAGTACGCGGTCCTGACGGCGCTGGCGGTGCAGCGCCAGCAGCTCCAGGCCAGCCTGCAGTTCTCCGAGCAGCGCTACCGCACGCTGTATGAGAACGCCAACGACCTGGCGTTCAGCTGCGACCGCGCCGGCAACCTGACGCAGTGGAACGGCGCGATGCTGCGCTTTCTGGGCATCAGCGCCACCGAGCTGCGCGGCCAGGTCCACAACCTCTACAGCTGGCTGCCGCGCCGGCCCAGCGGTACCACGCTCGCCGGGCTGCGCCGCCTGCTCTCCGACGTGCCGGTCCGCACGCCGCTGGCGCTCCAGATCGTGCGGCCGAGTGGCGTCGCCGCCGTGCTGGAGGTCACGTCGCAGCTGATTACCGAGCATGACCATGTCGTCGGCGTGGCCGTCGTCGGCCGCGACATCACCGAGCGCCTAGACGCGCAGCGCCAGCTCCAGGCCCAGCTCGACAAGCTGACGCTGCTGTCGGAGCTGTCGGCGGCGCTCAGCACCTCGTTCGACATCGCCACGATCCTGGAGCACGCCGCCACCAGCCTGGTTGCCGCGACCGGCTCGCAGGCCGTGGCGATCTACCTGGTCCAAGCGGATCGGCTGGTGCGGATGCTGGGCCACGGACAGGGCCAGTCGGCGCCGGCAGTGCTGGTCCCGACGCCGCAGCTGGCGCCGGCCCTCAGCGAGCATCAGCCCGCCGTGCTGCGCGCGACCTCAATTCGCCGCCCGGCCGAGGCGCGCTCCAGCCGCCGCAACCTGGTGGCGCTGCCGCTCTCGACCAACCAGACCACCCACGGCCTGATCCTCATCGGCCATCTCACGGCCGATTCGGTCGGCGCTGACCAGCTGCGCTTTTGGCAGACGCTAGCCGAGCAGATCGCCCAGGTCGTCGCCAACGCGCAGCTCTACCAGCAGGTCGAGACCGCCGCCACTGAGTACCGCGAGCTGTACGAGAACGCCAACGATCTGATCGGCACGGTTGCGCTGGACGGCCGCTTTCTGTCGCTCAACCGGGCGATGATCTCGTTCATCGGCTACCCCGACGATGAGCTGCCCGCGCTGCGGCTCCGCGACCTCCTGCCGCCGCACGAGCAGCCGCGCCTGAACCTGCTGTTTCGCCAGATGGTCCACAGCCCCGCCCACACCACCGGCTACGAGCAGCAGATTTGCCGCCGCGACGGCAGCCTGGCCACGCTGGAGATTTGCTCGCGGCTGGTGGCGCGCGACCAGGACCGCTCGGTGGTCCACTTCATTGCCCGCGACATCACCGCCCGCCGCGAGCTGGAGGTGCAGGTCCGCCAGAGCGAGAAGCTGGCGGCGCTCGGCCAGATGGTCGCCGGCACGGCCCACGAGATCAATAATCCGCTGTCGGTGGTGCTGGGCACGACGCAGCTGCTGCGCCTGAGCGAGCTGGCGCCGGCCGTCGCCGAGGATGTGGCGACCATTGAGGAAGCGGCCCAGCGGGCGCGGCACATCGTGCAGCAGCTGCTGACCTTCGCCCGCCAGCAGCCGAGCCAGTTTCGGCCGGTAGACCTGGTGGCGGTGCTGCAACTGGCGCTGGTCGCCGTGCGCGACGGCGTGCAGCGCAGCGCCATCGAGCTACTGACCGACTACGAGCCAGCGCCGGCGCTGGTACTGGGCGATCCCGTCCAGCTACAGCAGGTGGCGATCAACCTACTCCAGAATGCGATCCAGGCGCTGGGCGACGGGCGGGCCGAGCGCCGCCTGGTCGTCGCGCTGGAGCGCGGCCCGGCGCTGCGGCTGGTCGTCCGCGACAGCGGCCCCGGCATCGCGCCGCTCGATATGCCGCGGCTGTTCGACCCGTTCTTCACCACCAAGCCGCTCGGGCTGGGCACTGGACTCGGCCTCTCCATCGTCTACGGCATCATCGAGAACCACGGCGGCCGCGTGTGGGCCGAGTTCGAGGCTGGGCGCCGGCGCCACGTTTATCGTCGAGCTGCCGCCGCTGGCCGCGCCGCCCGCCACAATGCTCTAGCGCTCGGACAGCAGCGCCAGCAGCGAGCGCTGGGTGGGCGCGGCGCTGTCCGCCGCTGTGCCAAGCAAGCTCTGGGCGAGGGCGCGGCCAACCGCCGCGGCCAGCAGCGGCGGCACCGCATTGCCGACCTGCGCAAACTGCCGCGTCTTGGCGCCGCAAAATGCAAAGCTGTCGGGGAACGACTGGAGCCGCGCCGACTCACGCAGATTCAGCCGCCGCACGCCGGCCACGATGCCCGCGCGCGGCGCGCCGCCGGCCATCAGGTGCGCGTGGTACGCGCGCAGCACGCCGCCCTCGTCCACAATATGCGTGCGGTTGCCGCCGGCGGTCGCCGGAATCGTCAGGCTGGGCGCCGCCAGGTTGATCGGCCGGCCCTGGCCGTTGACCAGCATGCCGGCCCACGGGCTGCGCCGCAGCACCGGCTTTTTGGCATACGTCACGATCGCGTGGTTGGCCGGGCAGGCTGGGACATCCTGCAGCGCCGCGCCCGCTGTGATCAGCGCGGGCAAGCCCGGCCGGCCGTGGGTTGGCGCCGGAAACACAAAGCGCTCGCCCGGCCGCGTGCCGATGAAAAAGACCCGCTCGCGGTCCTGCGCCACGCCAAAGTGCGAGGCCAGCAGCTTCTGGTATACGACGGTGTAGCCCAGACTTTCAAGCTGCGCAACGGTCCGCTGAACGTAGGCCAGGTTGCGCACGGTGAGCAGCCCCGGCACGTTCTCCAGCAGAAACGCCCGCGGCTGCGCCTCGCTAATCGCCCTGACAAACTGTGGTACCATGTCGCGCGGATCGTCAGCCGAAAGCTGCTTGCCAGCGACCGAGAACGGCTGGCACGGCGGGCCGCCCGCCACCAGATCAAGGCCCGTGAACTGCTTGAAATCGACATCGCACACATCGGCGAGCAGCGCCGTATCAGGGAAATTATGCCGGTACGTGGCGGCGGCCGACGGGTCGCGCTCCACCGCCGCCACGACCTGCCAGCCCGCAGCATGCAGCCCCAGCGACAGCCCGCCCGCCCCAGCGAAGAGATCCAGCGCAGTTAGCATAGTTTTATAGTCGCCTATCTTTATGCCTGCCGGGCATAATTCATGAGCAAGATACTCTGATCAATAGTGTTTGTCAACCAATGATACCTGAAGACTTCTCATCTACATCTAGGTGTATCAGCAAATCAGGCCGCGCTTCAGAGCGTGGTCAAGGAGTTCTCCAAGTCGTTTGGCGCACACGTCAAAGCCCAACGCCTCCAGCTTGGCCTACGGCAAGATATGGTCGTTGCCATGCTGCAAAAGCAGGGCGTCACCATCTCCCAAAGCTATCTCTCACGGCTCGAAAGCGGGCAGCGGCTTCAGCCGAGCATCCACGTAGTCGTTAGTCTGACCGTCCTATTGAATATTTCGCTCGATACGGTGCTACAGCTAGCTATGCACGGTGAAAATCATGAGTCCGACGAGCAAAGCGGCTGAGCGCAATGAGCAGGCGGCAGCACTGCTCAACACATTGTTTCGCGCTGTTGATCAGGGCACGACACAGCCTGATCTACGGGCATCACAAGCAATTGAGGTGCTGTTTAGTACGCAGACCTGGGGTTTTCGAGAAATTGTGCTGGTGATTGCAATCGCCCAGCTCATCGATCCCAGCTATCGCGCCAGCCAGGACTTTTATGCGTGCAACCCGCGCACCCTGTTTGAGAAGCCGATTCGCCATGCGCTCGATCACCGCGGGATTCCAAGCCGGCAGTCAGGCCCGCTCAATGTTGCCAAAGGTGCATCGCGCATCAACGATCAGTGGGCCGCCGGGCGCGAGCCGCGGCGGGTGGCCGAGGCCGTTGTGGCGCTCGTCAGTGACATTGAGCAGATGACGACGCCCGCGCTAACTCATTTTACGCAGCTGCTCCTTCAACGCCTGCTTCAAGAGGCTCAGGCGGTTCAAGCGCTGAATGTGGTCGTGGAGCCACAAAGTGACCCAGCCTTTTTGTATGATCTCTGTCGGCGGCTGATCGATGACTCACCAGATGGCGGCAATACGCCACAGCGCATTATTGGATATCTCCTGGAGAGCTATCACACCCAGCGCCAGACTGGAATCCAGGTGCACGGTCATACCGATCATGCCTCGACGACCAGCACAACGGGCAAAAAATTGGGCGACATTACTGAGCAGCTGCCCAGTGGCGAAATCATAGCGGCCTATGAGATCACGGTCAAAACCTTTGGGCCACAGCGCATCCGCGAAGCCTATGGCGCCGCTCGCATGTATTTGGACGAGTCAGAAATGCCGCAGGAGCTGCTGGTATTGTGCCGCAAACAGGATGCACATCCTGATATAGTGCCGTTCAGCAACCTGTATCTGGGCAAGCTGGAGCACCAACAAGTCACGTTCCATTATCTTGATATCTATGAGTGGATTGCGGCGCAGCTGCTGCGGATGACAGCCAGCGCCCGCCGGCTGTTTTTCGTCGCACTTCAAGGCTATGTTGAGGACAAGAACACGGCGGTGCGCGTCAAATATACCTGGGCGGCGCTGGTTACTGGCAACCTATCCGACACCTAGCGGGCCACCGGCCACGGAATGTGGGCTATAATTCACCGCTATGTGGACGGTGATTCGACAACAGGTGTGGCGGGCGCTCCGACGGGCGCTCGTTTTGCTGCTGCTGGTGGTGGCGGTGCTGCTCGGGACGGGCGCGGCGGTGATTGTGCAGGGCGGCCGCGACGACGGCCAGCGCGCCGATGTGGCCCTGGTCAGCACCGACGGCGCGGCGCTCGGCGTGGAGGCGCGGCTGGCGCGGGCGCTCGACCTGTACCTCAAAGGCCAGGTCGGCGAGATCGTGCTGCTCGGGCAGGTGCCGGAGCCGAGCCAGGCCCAGCTCCTCAACCGCGGCGTGCAGACGGTCAAGGTCCGCACGGTCACGGCCTCGGGCGCGGTGCGGCAGCTGGCGCTGCTGCGGGCCAGCCTGGATCATCCGCAGGCGCTCGATGCGATCCTGATCGCCGAGCCGGTCGAGATGCTGCGGCTGCTCAAGATCGCCCACGACCAGGGGCTGCCACTACGGGGCGCCCCGACTAGCACAACCTCGGCGATTGATCTCGGGGCGGTCATTGATGAGATCGGGCGGTACTTTGGGTACGCGCTCGGATTTTAAAGAAGCGAGGCATGGGCAATGGGGCGAGTGATCGGTGAGACGGCGGTGGCGGCGCTGGATGCGCTCAACATCGCCCGCGAGGGGGCGCTTACGCTGTCGAGGACGCTGATCCGGCAGTGCGCGCACACGATTCGGGCGATCCACCGCCACGAGTGGGACGCGGCCGCGCAGCTCGGGGCAGGTGCCGGCGAGACGGCGCAGGCCTTGCGGACGCAGCTGGCGCCGTTTCCGGCGCTGCTCCACGCCGGCTACGCCCAGGACGCCTTCAAGGAGTACGCCGAGGCCCGCCTGACGCTGGCGCTGGTCCACGACCTGCCGCTGCCCAGCCACGCCGAGCTGGCCGTCGAGCCGGCGGCATATTTGAATGGCCTGGCCGAGGCCGCCAGCGAGCTGCGGCGCTATATCCTCGACGGGCTGCGCGCCGGCGAGACCGGCGACAGCGAGCGGCTGCTGGCGCTCATGGATGAGGTCTACAGCGTGCTCGTCACCGTCGACTACCCCGACGCCGTGACCGGCGGGCTGCGCCGCTCGACCGACGCGCTGCGGGCCGTGCTGGAGCGCACCCGCAGCGACCTGACGCTGACGCTGCGCCAGGCCGAGCTGCTGGCGGCGCTGCAGGCGCTGCAGCCCAAGGCGACGCTATGAATCGCATCTACAAGGCCAAAGCGCCGATGCGGATCGGCTTTTTCGGCGGCGGCACCGATGTTAGCCCCTACCCCGAGCGCTTCGGCGGCAAGGTCCTCAACTGCACGATCGATAAGTACGTGCGCTGCATGCTGCGGCCCAGCGACCAGCCCGGCGTCACGCTGCGCTCGCTGGATTTGCAGACGATCACCCGCACGCTCTCCGGCCGGGCCTGGGATGGCAATCTGCCGCTGCCCCAGGCGGTGATGAACGCCCACCCCGAGATCGACGGCGTTGAGGTCGTGATGTTCAGCGATGTGCCGCCTGGCTCGGGCCTCGGCTCGTCGTCGGCGCTGGTGGTCGGGATGCTCAAACTCCTCGACTTCAGCCTTTCAGCTCGGCCTCGGCCCCCACGAGCTGGCCCGGCTGGCCTACCGCATCGAGCGCGAGGATCTGGGGATTCCGGGCGGCTGGCAGGATCAGTACGCCGCGGCCTTCGGCGGCATGAACGTGTATCACTTCGGCGCCGACAGCGTGATCGTCGAGCCGGTCGTCACCGACGCGGCGGCGCTGCTGGAGCTGGAGTCGAGCCTGGTGATCGGCTTTATCGGCGACCGGGCGATGCTGACCCACCACGTGATCAACGAGCAGGTGCGGCGACTGGAGCAGGGCGACACGCTGCGCTACCACCACGAGACCAAAGCCTTCGTCGATGAGGCCGTGAAGCTGCTGCGCGGGCGGCGCATCGCTGACTTTGGCCGGCTGCTCGACGCGGCCTGGCAGGTCAAAAAGGCGTTCTCGCCGCACATCGCGTCGCCGATGATCGATGCGGTCTACGCGCTGGCGCAGCGCCACGGCGCGTGGGGCGGCAAGCTCTCGGGCGCCGGCGGCGGCGGCTTTATGTGCTTCTGCTGCCCGTTTGAGCGCCGGCTGGAGCTGGAGGACGCCCTGACTGAGTTTGGCGTGCGCGTCCGCCCGTTCTCGTTTACGACCGGCGGCGTGCAGTCGTGGGACGTTGAGCTGGAGGGCGCCAGCTAGTGCGGTGGTCCGGCGGGGTCACAGTTCTTGCTGTATGATGTAGCCGGAGGGTCGATGCTGTTCCATGACTTTTGCCGTGTCTGCACGGCGCTGGCTGCGACAACCAAGAAGCTGGAGAAGGCCCGCCTGCTGGCCGAGTACCTGCCGACGCTGGGCGACGACGATCTGGTGATCGCCTGTCACTTTTTCGCCGGCCGGCCGTTTGCGCTGGCCGACGAGCGCGTCCTGAGCGTCGGCGGCGCGCTGGTGCGCGCTGCGGTCGCGGCGCTCAGCGGCGTGAGCGCGGCCGACTGGGAGCAGTTGGTCGTGACCTGGGGCGAGGCTGGCCTGGCCGCCGCCGCCGTCTTGCCCGGCCACGTCGCCGCCGAGCCAACCTTGACCCTCGCCGAGCTTCAAAGCACCTTCATTGCGCTCCAGGCCGCCCGCGGCCCGTCGGCGAAACGCCCGCTGCTCGTCGCGCTGCTCGGGCGCTGCACTGTGCTGGAGGCGACCTACGCGATCAAGCTGATCATGGGCGGCGACCTGCGGGTGGGCTTGCAGGAGGGCCAGCTCGAGGATGCGCTGGCGCGGCTGGCCAACGTCCCAGTCAGCGAGGTGCAGTGGACCAACATGCTGCTCGGCGACATCGGCGAGACCGCCCGGCTGCTGCGCCACGGCCAGCAGGGCAGCGCCACGCTGACACTGTTTCGGCCGCTCAAAAGCATGCTGGCGTCGCCGATCCACGACCCGGCTGAGGTCAGCGCGGCCATCAGCGGGCCGTTTTTTGTCGAGGATAAGTACGACGGCGTGCGCGTCCAGGTCCACAAGGCCGCCGGCCGCGTCGCGCTCTACTCCCGCACCCTCGACGACGTGACCGGGCGCTTCCCCGAGGTGATCGCGCCGCTCCAGGAGCTGCCGGGCGACTGGATCCTGGACGGCGAGCTGCTGGCGGTCCGCGACGGCGCGATCCTGTCGTTCAAGGAGCTACAGGCCCGCCTCGGCCGCAAAGTCGCCAGCGCCGAGGTCCAGGCTGCCACGCCGGTGATCCTGGTCGTCTTCGACCTGCTCTACCAGGACGGCACTGTGCTGCTCAACTATCCGCTCTACCAGCGCCGCACCCGCCTGACCGAGCTGCTGGAGGCCGGCGGCTACGATTGGGAGTCGAGCCTGGCGACGCTGACGCCCTCGCGCCAGCAGCTGGTCCGCGATGTGAATCGCCTGGACTCCTTGTTCGAGGCGGCGCGCGGCCGCGGCAACGAGGGCCTGATGGTCAAGGACCCCGACGCGCCCTACCGCCCCGGCCGCCGCGGCCGCGAGTGGCTCAAGGTCAAGCGCGCGCTGGCGACCCTTGATGTTGTCGTGGTCGCCGCCGAGGTCGGCAACGGCAATCGCCGCCATCTGCTTAGCGACTACACCTTCGCCGTGCGCCGCTCGGCCGCCGACACTGAGCTGCTGACCATCGGCAAGGCCTACGGCGGCCTGACCGACGCCGAGCTGATCGAGCTGACCGCCTGGTTTCAGGCTCACACGCTGGAGGATCAGGGCCGCGTCAAGATCGTCGAGCCGCAGATTGTCCTGGAGGTGGCCTTCGATCTGATCCAGCCCTCCGAGCGCCACAGCAGCGGCTATGCGCTGCGCTTCCCGCGCATTGTCGCCTGGCGCCGCGACAAACCGCCGGCCGAGATCGACACGCTGGCCGCCGTCGAGTCGCTGGTCGGCCCGCCCGGCGCCTAATCTCCCTATTCTCCGTAACCTCTAGCTAGCATATAAAGGAATCACGATGCAGATTGGCATGATTGGACTTGGCAAGATGGGCGGCAACATGACGACGCGGCTGCAGCAGGCCGGCCACAGCGTGGTCGCCTACGACCGCAGCGCCGACGCCGTGAACATGGCCCGCAGCAATGGCGCAACCGGCGTCAACTCGCTGGAGGCGCTGGTCGCGGCGCTCGAAACGCCGCGGGCGATCTGGATGATGGTGCCGGCCGGCGATCCGGTTGATCAAACCGTCGCTGCGCTGCTGCCGCACCTGAGTCCCGGCGACATCCTGATCGACGGCGGCAACTCGAACTACAAGGATTCGCAGCGCCGGGCCGCCGCGCTGGCGCCGCAGGGCATCGCGTTCTTGGACGCCGGGACCAGCGGCGGCGTCTGGGGCCTGGCCAACGGCTACTGCCTGATGGTCGGCGGCGAGGCCGCGGCCGCCAAGCAGGTCGAGCCGATCTTCACCGCGCTGGCGCCCGAGAACGGCTACGCGCACGTCGGGCCGAGCGGCGCCGGCCACTTCACCAAGATGGTCCACAACGGCATTGAGTACGGCATGCTGCAGGCCTACGGCGAGGGCTTTGAGATTCTGCACGCCAAGCAGGAGTTTAACCTCGACCTGCACCAGATCTCCGAGCTGTGGCTGCACGGCAGCGTTGTGCGCTCGTGGCTGCTGGAGCTGGCCGAGCGCGCCTTTAGCAACCCCGCCGAGCTGGCCGAGGTCAAAGGCTTCGTCGCTGACTCGGGCGAGGGCCGCTGGACCGTCGCCGAGGCGATTGACCTAGATGTGCCGGCGCCGGTGATCACGCTGTCGCTGCTCCAGCGGTTTGTCTCGCGCCAGCCCGAGTCGTACTCGGCCAAAGTGATCGCCGCGCTGCGCAATCAGTTTGGCGGCCACGCGGTCAAAAAAGAGGACTAGCGCCGATGCCCAGCCTGGTGATCACCGCGCTGCGCGCCGCGGACGCCGCCGCGCAGCACCTGGCGCTAGCGGCGCTGCTCCGCGACGCCGTCGCGGCCGGCGCGTCGGTTGGCTTCGTGCTGCCGCTACCGGAGCCGGTCGTGACAAACTATTGGCAGTCGGTGATCGCCGACGTAGCGGCCGGCGACCGCGTGCTGCTCGTCGCCACGCTGGATGGTCAGGTGGTCGGGACGGTGCAGCTGGCGCTAGTCGCCAAGCCCAACGCCGCCCACCGCGCCGAGGTCCAGAAGCTCCTCGTTCACACTGCCGCGCGGCGCCAGGGCGTCGCGCGGGCGCTGCTGGCCGCGGTCGAGCAGCAGGCCGCCGCCCACGGCCGCACGCTGCTGGTCCTCGATACCCGCGCCGGCGACCCGGCGGCGGCGCTGTACCGCAGCGCCGGCTACGTTGCGATCGGCGTCATCCCCGACTACGCCCGCAGCCCCGACGGCCGGCTGGAGGGCGCCGAGTTTTTCTACAAACAGCTCGCTGATCTCAGTTGAACAAATGTGCTATAGTGATGCCGATAGAAGGAGCATCTGCTATGACCACCGCCCTCCTCGTCGTTGATGTCCAGAACGGCGTGATCGCCGGCGAGCAGCCGTCGTTCCAGACCGAGCAGGTCCTTGCCAACATTGCCTCATTGATCGACCAGGCCCGCACCACCCAGACGCCGCTCGTCTTCATCCAGCACAGCGAGCCGATCTACCTGGAGGTCGGCTCGGACGAGTGGCAGATTCACCCGGCTGTCGCGCCTGCCGCGGGTGAGCCAGTGGTCGGCAAGCTTGTCGGCAACTCATTCTCCGACACGCCGCTCGATGACATGCTGCGCTCACAGGGCGTGGACCATCTGGTGATCGCCGGCTGCCAGACCAACTACTGCATCAACAGCACGGTGCGCGGCGCCGTCGAGCTGGGCTACAAGGTCACGCTGGCCGGCGACGCCCACACCACCGTCGATGAGGACGTGCCGGCCGAGCAGCTCATTGCCGAGCACAATGCCGCGCTGGGCGACCTCAGCGCCGTCGCCGTCGCCCCGACCGCCGAGATTAGCTTCGCAGCCTAGCCGCCCCGCACGCTAGCGCCGCACCAGCGGCAGGAGCACGCGCCGAGCAGCGGCCGGCGCATCCTGCCGCTCATACGCGCCTCAGGTCCACAACGCCACCCACGACCCGCGGCTGACCGGCGAGGTCGGTCGCCACACCCTGCAGCCACTGGTTGGCGCCGCGGTTGATCGCCGGCGAGCTGAGGCGCAGCTGCAGGTTATCGTCGAGCGTGCCGCTGATCGCGTCGGCGCCGGCGGCGTCTACAAACTGCGGGTCGGCGTCCAAAATATTGGTCCCGCTGACATACCCGCCCGCCACCAGGCTGTCGCTCACATTCAGCGTCCCCGACGGCGTGGCAAACAGCGGCCCTGCGCCATTGCTCCACACAATTGCGTTATGTAGCTCGGCCATTGCAGTGAAAGCTGCGACTGCGCTGCCCAGCGGCGCCGTGTTGCTCACCAGCGTGGTGTTGATCAGCGCGATACGCGAGGGGATCGAGACACTATTCACAACAGCGTAGTTGATACTGACCGCGCCGCCATCCTGCGCCGCGCGGTTGCCGCTAAAGATGCTGTTGGTGACGGTCACCAGGCCAGCCGCCGCGATGCCGCCGCCAGTGCCGTGGCTACCCAGCGCCTGGTTGCCCAAAAAGAGGGTGTCGGTGATCAGCATGACATGTGGCGGTTTGACAAACGCCGCGATCGCGCCGACCTCTTTGCCTGTGTTGTGGTCAAAGACGCTTGCGCTGATGTGCGCGGTCGTCGCATCCAGGAACATGCCGGCTGCCGCAGACCGGCCCTGATTCTGGCGCATCGTCACATGATCGAGCCATAGGGTGCTGTTATAGCTACTGATGGCGCCGTGAGCTGAAGCGTGCCCAGCGATCACACTATCGCGCAGGTGGAGCGTGGTATTGACCAAACCAATTGCATTGCCGGGGTCTAGCGCTAGCCCGGTGTTGCTGGTGTTGCTGAGGATCGTTGTCGCCGTAATAAACCCGCGGCTCGCGCTCAGGAAGAGCGCCGGAAAATCCCTAGTGGATGGCATAGCGCCACAAGAGCTTCCCGCTGGCGGTTGATTGGCTTAAATCGAGCTGTTGCTTAGATGCAAAACGCTGGAGACAACGGCAATCCCCCCGCCGCAAGAATAACTCTTGTTGTTGCGGATGAGCGTGTCAGTGATGTGCGCGGTGCTGCCAGCACGTAGCCCTACGCCACCACCACGCATCGCCACATTGTCGTGGATCAGGAGGCCGGTTAGCTCGCCGATGCTGGCCTCCAGGTCGATCCCAGCGCCAGGAACTGGATTAATGGGGATGAATGGGCCGTAGTCGGCAGAGTTATTATCGTCCAGCTCGCTGTCGCGCAGCCGCACGGTGCTTTGGAAAGCGGCGACGCCAATAAAGCTGCGGGTAAGGTGAAGGTTAGCGAGCTGCGGGCTGCTCTGCTCCAGCCTGAGCGCTGCCATGATTTCAGTGGTGTTGGCATAGCTGTTGCCGCTGTTGGCGAGCGTAAAGCCGTCGAGGACGGTCGTCTGATCGGCGCCGCGCATGGTCACAAGGCGCATGACATTGTCGGAGCGATTGCGAAACTGATTTGGCACGGGCTGATCATCGCCGGCCAGGTCGCCGCTGAGAATCGTCGGGTTGGCGACGATGTTGCGCTGGAGGCGCAGCGTCTCGGTCGCGGCAAACCCGCCGTACAGCGCGGCGCCGCGCGGCACCAGAAAGGTTTGTCGCGCCCTGTCATATACTGTGGCTGGCCCCGGCGTATACGTGCCGCGCGCCACCCAGATCTCGGTCGGCGTGCCGCTGATCACGCTCGTCAGTGCCAGCTGCACATCGGTGTAGGCGTTGGTCAGGCTCAGCCCGGTGTTGGCCCCGCGCGCCGCCTGGCTCACATACAGCGGGGTCCCTGGCGGCGGCACATCCTGCCGCTCATACGCGCCCAGGTCCACAACGCCACCCACAACTCGCGGCTGACCGGCGAGGTCGGTCGCCACACCCTGCAGCCACTGGTTGGCGCCGCGGTTGATCGCCGGCGAGCTGCGGCGCAGCTGCAGATTATCGTCGAGGGTGCCGGTGATCGCGTCGGCGCCGTCGGCGTCTACAAACTGCGGGTCGGCGTCCAGAATGTTCGTCCCGGTGACATAGCCGCCGGCCACCAGGCTATCCGTCACCGTCACTGTCCCGGCCGCCATGCCAAACAGCGGCGCCGGGCCATTGCCCCACACAATCGCGTTGCGCAGCTCGGCCGTCCCAGTGAGCGTGCTGCTTCAGCGGTAGATGCCGCTGCCAAACACGCTGCCGAGCGGCGCCGTGTTGCTCACCAGCGTGGTGTTGATCAAGGTCACATGCGAGTTGACCACGGTTCCAGGTCGGATGATGGCGCCCTCGTCGATATACACGGCGCCGCCGCTGCGTACCGCGCGGTTGCCACTGAAGATGCTGTTGGTGATCGTCACTAGGCCACTCGCCGCCACCGCGCCGCCATCCCGTGTCCGGGCCTGATTGCCAAGAAACAGCGTGTCGGTGATCAGCACGACCTGCGGCGACGGCATATAGGCACCAACCGCGCCGCCCGTGCCCCCAGCGTTATGGTCAAAGATGCTCGCGCTGACGTGCGCCGAGCTATACTCCAGGTACAAGCCCCCGGCTCGATACCGCGACTGATTCTGGCGGACGGTCACATGATCGAGCCACACATCACTGCTCATGGCGTGAATAGTGCCGTAGTTGTCGACATGCCCCGCCACCAGGCTGTCGCGCAGATGCAGCGTGCTGTTGATCAGCCCAATCCCAGTCCCGACCTCCTGCCAGGTGTTGCTCAGAATGTTTGTGCCGGTAATAAACGCCGTGCTTCTATTCAGAAAGATGCCAGGACTCCCGATCCTGTCATAATTCCCAACATAGTCTGGTGGAGTCGCACATGAGCCAAATGGCCACGGCCGGTTGTCCTGGATCGAGCTGTTGCTCAGATGCAGCACGCTGCGGTCAAATGACAAGCCGCCGCCACAGATCCACTGCTGATTATCGCGGATGATGGTGTCACTAATCCGCACGGCACTGCCATGCCGGGCGCGGATGCCGGCGCCGAAGGCCGCCTTATTGTCATGAATTACGAGTTTGCTGAGCGTGGCGGTGCTAGCATTGAGGTCCATGCCACCGCCAATGACCTCATTGTCATAGTCGCTGTTTTCATTGAAGTCCAGCTCGCTGTCGCGCAGCTGCACCGCGCTTTGATATGCGGCGAGGCCCACATAGCTGCGGGTCAGGTGGAGGTTGGCAAGCTGTGGGCTGCTCTGCTCCAGCGTCAGCGCGGCCTGATGATCACTGCTCGTGTTATAAAGATTGTTGCCGCTGTTGGTCAGCGTAAAGCCGTCGAGGACAGTGGTCTGATCGGCGCCGCGCATGGTCACGAGGCGGAAGACATTATCTTGGCGGTTATAAAACTGGTTGGGCACGGGCTGGTCATTGCCGGCCAGGTCGCCGCTGAGAATCGTGGGGTTGGCGGCGATGTTGCGCTCGATGCGCAGCGTCTCGGTCGCGGCAAAGCCGCCGTACAGCGCGGCGCCGCGCGGCAGGTCAAATGTTGCCCTGATAGTACCCTGCGGACCTGGCAGATACGTGCCGCGCGCCACCCAGATCTCGGTCGGCGTGCCGCTGATCACGCTCGTCAGCGCCAGCTGCACATTGGTATAGGCGTCGGTCCAGCTCAGCCCGGTGTTCGCGCCGAGCGCCGCCTGGCTCACGTACAGGCGCGGCGCGGGCTGCGCGGGCGCCTCCGCGGGCGCCGGGCGGGCTGCGCGGCTGGGCGCGGCGACGGCACGGCTGCGCTGAGCGTGCTTTGAAAATCCAACGGTGGCGGCGCGGCGCGGGGCGGCGGCGGCGGGCAGGGCGCTGGCCAGGCACAGCAGGCCGAGCCAGACAGAAAGCAGGCGACGCATGGCGGGAGTTCCTCCGAAATCGGCGCAGTCTACCACAGCGCTGCTGCCAGCGCTAGCAAAATTGCCGCTTGACGCCGCGCGGCCGGTTTGGTATGCTCCCGCTATTCAGCACGGAACCGCAATGTTTGTGATCGTCCTCCAATCACTCCGCTCGAACTCTGGCCCTGGCTTCGCCGTGGACTATCGGAGCACTGCGCCCAAAAGCTGATTTTCTGAGCACGTAACATTCTTCAGAACGCTGTGGGCCGGCTCGGTCCACGGCGCTTTTGTTTTGCCGCCGTCCGCGCTGGCGTGCAGCCCACCCACGAGGCAGCTATGACAATTCTGGCACTGCAGGCGGTGACGAAAACCTACGGCGGACATTTGGTGTGGGGGCCGCTCGACTGGACGCTGGAGGCCGGGCAGCGCGTCGGCCTAGTCGGGGCGAACGGCGCCGGCAAATCGACGCTGCTGCGCGCCGTCGCTGGCCTTGAGACCGTGGACAGCGGCGAGATCGTGCGGCGCAAAGGGCTGCGCGCCGCCTACCTCCAGCAGGAGGTGCCGGGCGATGAGCGCGGCGTCCTCGCCACTGTGCTGGCCGCCGCCCCCGAGGCCGCCCGCCTGGAGGCGCGGCTGGCCGAGCTGGAGGCGCAGCTGGCCGACCCGGCCGTAAGCGGCGACATGGGCCGCTTGCAGGCGGTCCTTGACCAGCAGGCCGCGACGCTGGCCGCCTGGGAAACCGCCGGCGGCCCGCAACTCCACAACCACGCCCAGACCTATTTGCAGCAGCTGGGCTTCACCGGCGCCGCGCTCGACACGCCGACCAACACCCTGAGCGGCGGGCAGCGCAAGCTCGTCGCGCTGGCCGGCTGCCTGGTGCGCCAGCCCGACCTCTTGCTGCTCGACGAGCCGGACACCCATCTCGACCTGGCCCACAAGCAGCAGCTGGAGCTGCTGATCAACAGCTTTGTCGGCGCGGTGATCGTCGTCTCCCACGACCGCTACCTGCTGGACGAGACGATTGGCCAGATCATCGAGCTGGAGGATCGGCGCCTCAAAGTGTGGGAGGGCAACTACTCGGCCTTCGCGGTCGCCAAAGAGCTGGCGTTGCTCCGTCAGCAGCACGATTATCAGTCGCAGCAGCGCGAGATCGACCGGCTGGAGGCCGCCATTGCCCGCTTCACCGTCTGGCTGAAAATCTCGCTCGACAAGCGCCACAAGACCCAGGCGCTCAACAAGCAGCGCATGATCGACCGCATGGACAAGGTCGAGCGGCCGGTGCTGGAGCGCAAGCGCATGAGCCTGGAGCTGCGGCCGCGGGTGCGCGGCGGCCAAAAAACCCTGGAGCTGCGCCAGGCCGGCATCGCCTTCGACGACACCATTGTGCTGATGGGGCTGCAGCACACCTTCTGGCGCGGCCAGCGCGTCGGCGTCGTGGGCGCGAACGGCGCGGGCAAAAGCGTGCTCGGCCGCCTGCTCGTCGGGCAGTACGCGCCGACCTGGGGCGAGGTCTGGCAAGGCCCCAGCACGACGCTCGGCTACTATGCGCAGGGCCACGAGACGCTGGACCTATCCCAGACGCTGATCGAGTCAATCCGCGCCGTCAAGCCGATGTATGAGCAGGAGGCCGTGGGGCTGCTGGGGACGTTTCTGTTTCCCTACCGCATGGGCGAGCAGCGCGTCGGCTCGCTGAGCGGCGGCGAGCGCTCGCGGCTACAGCTGGCGCGGCTGATGATCGGCGGCGCCAACTGCCTGGTCCTCGACGAGCCGACCAACCACCTCGACATCGCCTCGGCCGAGGTGCTGGAGGGCGCGCTGGCCAACTACGATGGCACGCTGATCGTGATCTCCCACGACCGATATTTTCTGGACCGCGTGGTCGACGAGGTGCTGGAGGTCCAGGACGGCGCGATCACCAGCTATGCCGGCGGCTACAGCGAATTTCTGGAGGCCAAAAAGCCGGCGGTGGTCCAGCCGCTGCAGGTCGCGGCGCGGCCCGGCGCCAAGCCTGGCGCCACTGCGAAGCCCGGCGCCAAGCCCACGCCCGCCGTGGCGTCCGGCGCACGCAAGGGCCGCTAGCGCAACGCGGGCGGCGCCGATCACGGTGATCGGCGCCGCCCGGCGGAGTCAGTGCTTGGAGAAGCTTCGCTACTCAGCGAGCCACTGCGTTTCCTCGGCGACCTCGCCGGTCAGCACGCCGTCGCGGTAGGTGCGCCAGACGCGCCGCCGAATCACCCGCGGGCCGGCGGCGGGGGCCGTGCGGGCCAGCGCCGTGCCAGTGGCGGCCGGGCGGCCCTTGCGCAGCAGCGCGCTGCCAACCTCCAGGGCCAGCGCCGCGGCGCCCAGCGCCACAGCCTGCGCGGCCGGCTGCCAGCGCTCGGGGATGTGCGGCAGCCGCAGCGCCAGCGGCGTCGCAGTCCGCTGCGCCAGCGGCGCGATCAGCGCGGCGCCGCACGCCGCGCAGTCGCTCGCGGCCAGGTCGTTGCCGTGGTCACACACGGGGCAGATTCGCTGAAGCATGGTGTCCTCCCAGCGCCCGCGCCGCGGGCCTACTTTTTGCCCAGGATCAGCTCGCGGTGGCCGAACGACAGCAGCGCCAGCCCCACGAGCAAGATCGTCAGCGCCAGCTGCGCCAGCAGCACGTAGCCGCCGCGGTTGGTGTAGTCCTGGCTGACCGCCAGCCGCTGCCCGGCGATCCCGGCTCGATCACGCGACTAAACACCGCCTGGGCCGCCGCCAGCCCGCCCTGCTGATAGATCGGCGACAAATTCCAGGTGTTGCTATAGAGCGCAATCGCCAGCACCGCCAGCACTATGAGCCGGGTGATATTTTTGACCACCAGCGACGACAGCAGCAGCATCACCGCCGCCAGCAGCGCGACGTTGAGCAGCACCGGCGCCGCGCCCAGCAGCAGCCCGCGCGCCGTGAAGGACTCCGGGCGGTTTACCGCGACCGTCAGCGCCAGCACCAGCGCGACCATCAGCCACACCAGCAGCACCGCCGCCAGGTAGATGCCCAGCAGAAAGCCGCGCCGGCCCAGCGGCCGCGTCAGCACGACGTAGCTCTGCGGCCGGTCGGCCATGCTCAGCAGCGCCGACGTGCTGTACATCGCCAGCGCCATGCTGAATAGCCCGGTGATCGAGAACATGTTGGCCATGCTGATCGGCACGGCCTGCCGCTGAAAAAACAGGCCCCACATCGCAATCGTCAGCACTAGCTCAATCACGATCCGCCCGCTGCGGCCGTACTCGCTCAGGACAAACCCAACCCAGGTGCTCAGCCGTCGCAGCGCGCTCATTGGCGGCCCCCGACCAGCGTCGCAAGCAGCTCTTCATTGGTGTCGGGCGTGGGCGCCGGCGGCGGCGGAGTCCGGCGCACGGCCTGCAGATAAAACTGCTCCAGCGCGTCGGCCGCTGGCGTCATGGCAGTGATGTGCGCGCCGTGCTCGATCAGGAGCTGCAGCACGGCCCGCTGCAGCTCGGGCGATGACGGGAATAGCACCGCGGTCGTGCGGGTGCAGCGGACGCTGGGGCCGAGCGCCTCCAGCACCGTCGCGGTCTCGGCGCTGAGGTCGGCGATGCGGATTGTCATGCTTTGGCCCTGCGCCTCCAGGTCGGCCAGACTGGCCACGTTGTCCAGCCGCCCGCCGACCAGCACGCCGACCCGGTCGCACAGCCGCGCAACCTCGGTCAGCTGGTGGGTGCAGAGCAGGATCGTCCGCCCCTCGTCGCGCAGCCGCGCCAGCAGCCCGGCCATGTCGCGCTGCCCGCCGGGGTCCAGCCCCGACGCCGGCTCGTCGACGATCAAGAGCGCCGGCTCGTGCAGGATCGCCTGCGCCAGCCCCAGCCGCTGGAGCATGCCTTTGGAGTAGGTGCTCAGCCGCCGGTCGGCGGCCTCCTCGATCCCGACCAGCTCGATCACGCTGCTGATCCGGTTGCGCAGCGCCGCGCCCCGCAGGTTGCTCAGCTTGCCGAGCGTCCGCAGATATTCGTGGGCCGTGAACTGAAGGTGGTAGTTGGGCTTCTCGGGCAGATACCCGGTCTGGTTGGCGATGCGCTCAAGCTCGCGGGTGCCCAGCACGGTGATCGTGCCGTCGTCGGGCTTCAGCAGCCCCAGAATCGCGTGGATCAGCGTGGATTTTCCGGCGCCGTTCTGTCCGAGCAGCCCAAAGGCTTCGCCGCGCGCCAGGTCAAGCTCGACGCCGCACAGCACTTGGAGCGCGCCGTAGGCTTTGTGGACATTGCGGAGCTGGATCACAAGGTCGCTCATGGATGCTGGTATTCCTTCGATGTAGCGCCCTGTATAATAGCTGAATGCCGCACAATCAGCAACAAATCGCGGCCGTATCGGTTGCAGCGGAGCACGATATGTTTACATCGCAGCATGATGTCCCCGAGGTTTTGAAGCGCCGCATCTACGAGGTGGTCGCGGCGATCCCCGCCGGCCAGGTGAGCACCTACGGCGATATCGCGGCGATCATCGGCGGCGGCATTGATGCCCGCACCGTCGGCTACGCGCTCAACGCCATCCCCAAAGATGCCAGCGCCACGGTGCCGTGGCAGCGCGTGATCAATGCCCAGGGCGGCGTCAGCACCAGAGGCCTGGCCCAGCGCCACCTACTGGAGTCCGAGGGCGTCGTCTTCGGCCCTGATCAGCGCGTCGACCTGCGCGCCGTCCGCTGGGCTGGCCCCAGCGCCGCCTGGGCCGCCGAGCATGGCTGCCACCCCCTGCCGCCGCCCGTCGTCACCCCCGAGCAGCTGTCGCTGCTGTAGTCACAGGTTCGCTCAGGAGAATGCCATGAGTACTGTTGGCCGCGCGATCGCGCTCGCCGCCGTCGCCCATCAGGATCAGCTCGATAAGGCCGGGCAGGCCTATATGCTGCATGTCATGCGCGTCATGCAGCGCTTCGCCGACACCGATGCACAGGTCGTGGCGGTGCTCCACGATGTCGTTGAGGATACCGGCTGGCGCCTCGACCAGCTGGCGGCCGCCGGGTTTAGCAACGCCGTCATCATCGCCATCGAGCACCTGACCCGCCGCGCCGATGAGAGCTACGAGCAGTTCATCGAGCGCGCTGCCCGCAATCCGCTGGCCTGCCGCGTCAAGCTGGCCGACCTGGAGGATAATCTCAACGTCTGCCGCATGGCCGCGCTCACCGATGAGGACGTGGCGCGCGTGGCCCGCTACCACCGCGCCCTGCAGCGTCTGCGCGCCGTCGTCGCCGGCGCCGCCTAGCGGTCCGCCGTCCAGCGCTCGCAGCACCTCGGCCAGCACCGCGACGCCGCGCAGATACTCGGCCAGCACAATATGCTCGCCGGGCGTGTGGTCGAGCGCGGCGTCGCCCGGCCCGTAGGCCACCGCCGGGCAGCCCCAGGCCGGCGCCACGATATTCAGGTCGGCGGTGCCGGTCTTGTGCACCAGCCGCGGCTGCGCGCCCGCCGCCCGCAGCGCCTGCGTGAACGTCCGCGCCAGCGCGTCGGTGCGCGGCGCGGCCCACGCCGCCACGCCGCCCGCGTAGCTCACCGTCAGCCCGGCCGCGCACTGCTCCAGCAGCGCCAGCGCGGCCTGCGGCCCGACCGCCAGCGGCAGCCGCAGGCTGATCGTGGCCGCGGCCCACTCCCGCAGCCCGTCCTGCCCGCTGCTCACCTCGATCAGCGCCGGCGTCAGCTGCGCAAACTGTGTGGTTGCGTCGGCATTCAGCGCCGCGCACTGCGCTTGCAGCGCCTGCCAGGCCGCCACCACGCGCTCCGGCGCCGTGGCCGCGGCGTGCGCCGAGTGCGCCCAGTCCTGCGCCGCCCGCACCGTCGCCCGCACGACGCCCTTATACCCCAGCGTCACCCGGTCCCAGCCGCTCGGCTCGCCCACAATGCAGGCGCTCGGCGCATAGCGGCCCACAACATAGTGCGCGCCCTTCGAGCTGGCGACCTCCTCCTCAACGCAGCCGATCACGACAAACCGGCCCCGCGCGCCCCCGCGGTGCGCCCGCGCCGCCGCCATCGCCAGCGCCGCCAGCGGCCCTTTGGCGTCCACCGCGCCCCGCCCATACAGCCGGCCGTCCTGCTCCGCAACGCTTATGTCGCCCGGCACGGTGTCGATATGCCCCAGCAGCACGACCTCCGGCCCGTCGCCGATCACGCCGACCGCGTTGCCCGCGCCGTCCACCTCGGCGTCAAAGCCCAGCGCCGCCAGCGCGTCCACCAGAAACCGCACCGCCGCACCCTCGTCCCCCGAGACGCTCGGGATCGCCACGAGGCCGCGCAGCAGCGCCAGGGCGGCTTGGTCATCGGATGTGCTCGTGATGGGGGGTATTGCTAGCTCAGGCATGTATCGATCCTCCCTGAGAGGGATGTTTTTAACCGCAAAGACGCAAAGAACGCAAAGACGAGAGAAGATTTGAGGACCGTGCTGCGCCCGCCATCCAGATTTCCTAGCACCCGCTTATGTGTGCAAGTGCGCCGAAGCACCATGCGCGTGCGCCGAAGCACCATGCGCGTGCGCCGAAGGACCATGCAACCCCGCCGAAGCACCATGCAACCCCGCCGAAGCACCATGCGCGTGCGCCGAAGGACCATGCGCGTGCGCCAACAGACCATGCGACCCTTGCGCAACACCATGCGACCCTTGCGCAACACCATGCGACCCTTGCGCAACACCATGCGACCCTTGCGCAACACCATGCGACCCTTGCGCAACACCGTGCGACCCTTGTCTACTTACTGACGGCTGACGGCTGATAGCTCGCCCGCTTCTTTGCGGTTCATCCCCCCGCCAGCACCCGCGAGATAGCCGCGACCGCCACCTCCAGCTCGCCCGACGTGACGACCAACGGCGGCAGCAGGCGCAGCACCGCCGGCCCGGCCGCCAGCGCCAGCACCCCCTCCTGCTGCAGCGCCGCGAGCACCGGCGCCACCCGCGAGCGCAGCTCCAGCCCGACCATCAGGCCCAGCCCGCGCACCTCGCGGACCAGTGGTAGCCGCAGCGCCCGCAGCCGCGCAACCAGCTCCGCCCCCAGCGCCGCCGCCCGCTCGGGCAGCCGCTCGTCGCGCAGCACCCCGATGGTCGCCCGCGCCGCCGCGCAGGCCAGCGGGTTGCCGCCGAAGGTCGAGCCGTGGATCCCCGCTGCAAACGGCCCGAGCGCGCCGCTGATCGCCACCGCGCCGATGGGCATGCCGCCGCCCAGCGCCTTTGCCAGCACCAGCAGGTCGGGCGCCAGGCCATGATGCTCCAGGGCGAACCAGCGGCCGGTGCGCCCGAAGCCGGTCTGCACCTCGTCGAGGATCAAGAGCGCCCCCGAGGCCCGGCAGGCCGCCTGCGCCGCCTGTAAAAACGCCGCCGTGCCAGGCCGCACGCCTCCCTCGCCCTGCACCACCTCGACGATCACGGCCGCCGTCGCGCCGTCCACCGCCGCCAGCGCCGCCACGTCGTTGTACGGAATATGCGCCACATCCGGCAAGAGCCGCCCGAACGGCGCGCGGTAGTGCGGCTCCCAGGTCGCGCTCAGCGCCCCCATCGTCCGGCCGTGAAAGCCGCGCATCGTCGCCACGATCTTATTCCGCCCGGTCGCCGCCCGCGCAAACTTCAGCGCCGCCTCGACCGCCTCAGTCCCCGAGTTGCATAGAAATGCCCGGTCCAGGTGCGCCGGCAGCACCGCATGGAGCGCATCGAGGAGCAGCGCCCGCTGGTCGTTGTAGAACATTTCGGGGCAGGTGATGAGCGCGGCGGCCTGCTCCTGGATCGCCTGCACGACCGCCGGGTGGCAGTGGCCCACGCTGGCGACGCCGTAGCCCGCCGTGCAATCGAGGTAGGCCCGGCCGGCCGCGTCCCACACCGTCGCGCCCGCGCCGCGCACCAGCGCGAGATCGCGCTTCGCATAGACCCCCGAGTTGTGCGCCGCCTCCAGCGCCACATAGTCCGCCTGCTCGGTCAGCATGACAGTGCCTCCGCGGCCACGGCCGCCACAATCTGCGTACCGGCGCCGGCCAGCGCCGCCGTCAGCGGCTGCCCAGCCCGCCCGTCGCCAATCACCACCCGCGCCACCCCCAGCCCGACGGCCTCGCGCGCCGCCAGTACCTTCTTCTTCATCCGCCCGCCAGCCATCACCAGCGCCGCATCCAGGTCGGCCGCATCCAGCGTGGGGATTAAGCTCGACGGATCAGGAAACGAGTGGAGCAGGCCCGCGACATTGCTCAGGAGCAGCAGCGCATCGGCCTGTAGCTCGCCCGCCACGAGTGCGGCGGCGCGATCGGCATCGACGTTCAGCATCGCGCCCCCAGCGCCCAGCGCCAGCGGCGCGATCACCGGCAGATAGCCGGCATCGAGCAGCAGGTTCAGCAGCGCGCCGTTGACCGCCGTGGGCGTCCCCGTCCAGTCATCGTGGACAATGCGCACCCGCCCATTTTCGACGCTGCGCACCGCCGTCTTGCGCGCCGCCGTGAGCAAAGCGCCATCGATGCCCGCCAGGCCCAGCGCATTGACACCCAGCCCCTGCAGCCGAGCGACCAGTGCCCGATTGAGCCGCGCCGTCGCCATCGCAAAAATCTCCAGCGTCGTCGCATCGGTATAGCGGCTGACATGCCCCGAGGGCGCCGTGATCGTCCGCTGCGGATGGCCCAGCTGCGCCGCCAAATCATCGGTCGCCGCCGAGCCGCCGTGGACCAGCACCCAGCGCTCGCCGCGGGCCACCCGCGCCGCCAGGTCGGTGCAGAGCGCGCCGTAGTCCACGCCCGCCGCCCCGCCAATCTTTGCTACAAACATCGCCTGCTCCCTGTGCTATGGGTAGATGCCGCCAAAGCCGAGCGCCGTGGCCTCGTCCCAGCCGTGCATCAGGTTGAGGCACTGCACCGCGCTGCCGGCGGCGCCCTTGCCCAGATTATCCAGCGCCGCCAGCGCCACGATCCGCCCGGTCCGCTCATCGCGCGCCCAGCCGACATCGGCGTAGTTGGTCCCGGCCAGCAGCCGCGGCTCGGGGTGGCGGTGCAGCCCCTGGCGCTCGTGGACGATGCGCACAAAGCGCTCGTCGCCGTAGGCCGCGCGGTAGGCCCGCCAGAGCTGCTTATCATCGAGCGGCTGGTTCGGAAAGACGTGGGCCGTCGCCAGTGCGCCGCGCACCAGCTCGACCGCCGTCACCGACAGATGCACACTTGTCAGCCCGAGCGCCTGCGCGATCTCGGCGGTGTGGCGATGCCCGACCGGCGCGAACGAGCGCACGACGTTGGCGCGGGCCGGATGATGGCTGGCATCGCCCGACACATTGCCGCCCTCCGACGAGCCGACCTTGACCTCGACGACGACCGGCTGATCGGCGTCGAGCAAGCCGGCCTGGCGCAGCGGCCACAGCGCCAGGTTCACCGCCGTCGCATTGCAGCCCACGCCCGAGACATAGCGGGCGCCCTGAATCGCGGCGCGGTTCAGCTCGGGCAGGCCGTAGACGAAGCGACCGAGCCACTCGGGGCTGGGATGCTCTGCGCCATACCAGCGGGCGTACTCGTCGGCATCGCGCAGCCGAAAGTCAGCCGAGCAGTCAATGATTCGCGGCGCCAGCGCGGCGAACTCGGCGATGCGCGCCGCGGCGGCGCCGTGGGGCAGCGCCAGGATCAGCGCGTCGCAGGGCTGCAGCGCCGCCAGCGACGTAAAGCGCAGCTCGGTCTGGCCGCGCAACTGCGGGTGAGTCGCGCTGACAAACTGCCCGGCCCGCCGCTCCGAGGTCGCCTGGATTGCGCCGATCTCGGGGTGCTGCAGCAAGAGCCGCAGCAGCTCGCCGCCCACATAGCCCGACGCGCCGACCACTGCCACGCTGATCATGCCGCCTCCAGGATGGCCGCGCCGTGCGCCGCGTGCTCGCCGCGCGCCACTGCCAGCAGATAGTCGACCATCCGCGCCGGAATATTCACGCCGGTCGTGTCGATGGAATTGCGAAACTCCATCGTGTGATTGACCTCGTTGACCACGAGCGCGCCGTCGGGCGTCTCCAGCAAATCCACCGCCACAATGCCGCCGCCGACGGCCTGCGCCGCCCGCAGCGCCACGTCGCCGACCGCGCCTTCGACCGAGCAGTTGGTGGCCCGGCCGCCGCGCGCGGTGTTGGTGACCCAGTGGTCGCTGGTGCGATAGATCGCGCAGATCGGCTCGTCGCCGACCACAAACGCCCGGATGTCGCGGCCCGGCTTGTTGATATGCTCCTGGATGTAGTAGACGTGCTGCTGCCAGCCGCCCAGCACATCGAGGTGCTCCAGGAGCGCCTCGGCGCTATCGCGGTCGTTGACGCGCGCGACCATGCGGCCCCACGAGCCGACGACCGGCTTAATCACCACGGGGTAGCCGAGCGTCTCAATCGCCTGCAGCGCCGTCGCGGGCGTAAAGGCCAGCAGCGTGCGCGGCGTCGGCACGGCGGCGCGCACGAGCGCCTCGGTGGTGCGAAACTTGTCGCCGCAGGTTGCGACGACGGCGGCGCGGTTGACGCACTGGACGCCGCGCGCCTCCAGCGCCTGCAGTGCGTACAGCGAGCGGCCGAACGAGATCGAGCGCTCCAGCACCAGGTCGTAGGGCAGCGTCGTCGCGGCCAGGTCAAACACCAGCTCGCCGTCATCAAGCCGCTCGAAGTCGACGCCACGCCGCGCCAGCTCCTGGAGGAGCAGCTTCTCCTCAATTCGTATCCGCGAGCACAACATCGCAATTCGCATAGAAGCTCCAAGCTATCAGCTGTCAGCTATCAGCTGTCAGTAAGAACGAGTTATCAATCGTCAGTTGTCAGTCGTCAGGAGTAATGAGATGAGCCGCTTTCAGTGCCTGTGCGCCGAAGCATGCTCTGCGAAACAGCGCGCTGCCATGCTCGCTGATGGCTGAAAGCTGAGCGCTGATAGCTACTCGCCCCAGTCTTCTTCGACGAGCGGGGCCAGGGCTAGGGTCAGCGGGCTGAGGCTGACGACCTCCAGCTCGGCGCCGCAGTCGGCGCAGGGGACGATCTCGCCGTCGATGACATCGGTGGGCAGGCTGATGGTGGCTTCGCACTCTGGGCAGCTCATGGTGGTGCTCCTTGAAAAAGATAAAAGGCTAATAAAGGTCAGTGGTCAGTGGGTGGCGGCGAGCGCGGCGTGGTCGGCGCGGTCGCTGGTGGCAGTACTGTCAGTGTCAGCATGGAGCGCGGCGCTGACGGTGGCGACGACCTCGGCGGTCGTGGCGGAGCCGCCGAGGTCCGGCGTCCACACGCCGGCGCGCAGGGTGGCGGCGCAGGCCGCCGCGACGCGGCGCGCCTCCGCGGGGTAGCCGACGTGCGCCAGGAGCAGCGCCGCCGCCCCGATGGCAGCCAGCGGGTTCGCGATGCCCCGCCCGGCGATGTCCGGCGCCGAGCCGTGGACCGGCTCGAAGATCGCAGCGCGCGGCCCGAGGTTAGCCGAGACCGCCAGGCCCAGCCCGCCGCCCCACGCGCTGGCGGCGTCCGACAAAATATCGCCGAACAGGTTGGTGGTCAGGATGATGTCGAAGCGCTCGGGGTTGCGGACCAGCTGGTAGGCCGCGGTGTCGACCAGCAGCTCATCGACCTGCAGGTCGGGCGCGGCGGCCAGCGTGGCCAGCGCGGTCTCGCGGAACAGGCCGCAGGTTTCGCGCAGCACGTTGGCCTTGTGGACCAGCGTAATACGGCGGCGGCCGTGCTGATGGGCGTAGTCAATCGCCCAGCGGGTGATCCGCGCAGTGGCGGCGCCGGTGATGACGCGCTCGGCGATCGCCGTATCGCCGTCGCGCCGCTCGCGGCCGCTGTACAGCCCCTCGCTGTTCTCGCGGATAACGACGAGATCAACGCCCGGCCGCGCGCCCGGCAGCGGCGGCGTCGTGACCGGCCGCACGCAGCTGAACAGCTCCAGCGCCTGGCGCAGCGCCACGACCGGGCTGCGGTAGCCCGCGACCCGCTGGCTCGGCGAGCTAACCGCGCCGAGCAGCGCCGCATCGGCAGTGCGCACCGCGTCAAGCGTCGCGTCGGGCAGCGCGATGCCGTGATTCTCAAAGCACGCCCAGCCGACCGGGTGGGCGCTGAAGGTCAGCGGCAGGCCCAGCTGCTCCAGGACGGCGCGGGCGGCGGCGACGACCTCGGGGCCAATGCCGTCGCCGGGCAGCAGCGCGATGTGGGTCATAGTGCCGGCACCCCTGGGAAGCGGCCGGTCGCCCGGAAAAACGGCACGATCCCGCCGGCCTCCCAGACCTCCTGGACCCACGCTGGCGGCGGCGCGAGCTGGATCGGGCCGCCCGCGCACTGCAGCAGCCCGGTCCGCACGTCGAGCGCCACGATCGCACCGTCGGGCAGCGCCGACAGGTCGGCCTCGAACAGCGGCAGGCCGAGGTTGATGGCGTTGCGGTAGAAAATCCGGGCGAAGCCGGGGGCGATCACCGCGCCGACACCCGCCAGCTTGAGCGCCAGCGGCGCGTACTCCCGCGACGAGCCGCAGCCAAAGTTCGGCCCCGCCACGATGAGGTCGCCGGGCGCGACCGCCGCCGCAAACTCCGGCCGGGCCTCGACAAACACATAGCGGCGGACCTCGCTCTCGTCGCGCAGCATGTAGGGCGCGTAGCGGCCGGGCACAATCTGGTCGGTGTTGACGTTGCTATCAAAAGTCCAAATGCGGGGCATTGTAGTATCCTAGTTTTCAGTCGTCAGTTTTCAGTTGATACGTTGCTGAACATTGAGATGCGTTGCTGAGCAATGATTGACATTGCTGAAATGTATATCCCTTCGTCTTTGCGTCGGGCGCCCCCTGGGCACGGTCTTTGCGGTTCGGCCGTCTTCTGCTAACGGCTCGTTACGCACTGACGGCTGACAGCTGACGGCTGACAGCTCGATCTGCTACCTCCTCTGGATGCGTGATATAGCCGGTCAGGGCGGTGGCGGCGGCGACCTCGGGCGAGCCGAGGTAGATCTGGGCATCGGGCGAGCCCATGCGGCCGCGGAAATTGCGGTTGCCGGTGAACAGGCAGACCTCGCCGGCGGCCAAGACGCCCATGTGGCGACCGATGCAGGCGCCGCAGCCGGGCGTGCCAATCGCCGCGCCCGCCGCGAGCAGCGTGGCCAGCGTGCCATCGGCGCTGGCCGCCGCGAGCGCCTCGCTGCTCGCGGGGACGACTACCAGGCGCACGCCGCGGGCGACGCGCCGGCCCTGCAAAATCCGGGCGGCGGCCTGGAGGTCGCGGTGGTGGCCGTTGGTGCAGGTGCCGATGTAGACCACGTCGACCGCCACGCGCCCGACGCTGCCCACGTCCACCACGCTGTCGACGTAGTGCGGCACGCTGATCTGCGGCGCCAGGCGGTCGAGGTCCACCGCGACGGTGCGGCTGTACACCGCGTCGGGGTCAACGCCGAGCCAGCTTGGAGCATCAAGGCCGAGCTGCGTCGCGTGGCGCTGCCAGCCGGCGCCGGTCGGCGCGATCAGCCCGGCCTTCGCGCCGACCTCGATGGACAGCGTCGCCAGCGTCATGCGCTCGCTCACGCTCAGCTCATCAACGCCGTGCCACTCGACGGCCTGGTAGGTGGCGCCGTCGGCAGTCAGCTGGCGGGCGGCGTACAGGCCCAGGTCCTTCGCCCCGACGCCCGGCCGGAAACTCCCGCTGGCGACGACCCGCACGGTCTCGGGGACGCGCAGCCAGGTCTGGCCAGTGGCCAGCGCCAGCGCAATATCGGTCGAGCCCATGCCGGTGCCGAACGCCCCGACCGCGCCGTAGCCGGTCGAGTGCGAGTCGCTGCCGACGATGATCATGCCGGGACGGGCCAGGCCCTCCTCGACCAGCACCGGGTGCGAGATGCCGCGCCCGGCCTCGAAAAAGTGCGTGATGCTCTGCTCGCGGACCCAGCGCCGCAATCCGGCCTGGTGCTCGGCGGTCTGCACCGTGGACGCCGGCGCCACGTGGTCGATCACGACCGCGACGCGCTCGGGGTCCCAGACGCGGGCGGCGCCCAGCTCGCCGTGCAAAATCTTGATCACGCTCGGGGCGATGCTGTCGTGCATCATCACCAGATCCACATTCACCACGACGTTGTCGCGGGCCGTCACCGGATGGCCGGCCGCGTGGCCGAGCAGCTGTTCAGCAAGGGTAGGCATGTGTAAGTCCTCAGTTTTCAGTGGTCAGTTTTCAGGAGTTACGAGTGAGCAGCAGCATTGCTGGGGCGCGGCAGTCGGTGAGGTTCATTGTGGGAGCGTGGCAGGCGCTCGCTACTCGGCGCTCTGGAGGAGTGCGTCGACCTCGGCGAGGCTGAGCGGGCGGTCGTCGGCCAGGCGTTTGAGGCGCTGGGTCAGCAGGGCGAGCAGCGACTCGTCGAGCTGCAGGCCGAGCGACTGGGCGCGGTGGCGCAGGGCGTTGCGGCCGGTCAGGCGGTGGCCGATCATGACCTCGCGGTCGCGGCCAAAGGTCGCAGGGTTGAGCGCCTCGTAGGTGCGCGGCTCGCGCAGGACGGCGTTGGTGTGGAGGCCGGCCTTGTGGGTGAACGCGGTGCCGCCGGTGATGCAGGAGTTGAAGGGGATCGCGATGCCGAGCGTGTGGGCCACCAGCGCGTCCAGCTCGGGAAGCAGATCGAGGCGGTAGTGGCTGACGGCGGCGGGGTCGGAGAGGTAGAGGCGGGCGATCAGGCCCGAGAGCGACGTGATGCCGTTGCGCTCGCCGATGCCCAGCACAGTGGTATCGATGTGGGTCGCGCCGGCCTCGGCGGCGGCGGCGGCGTTGGCGACCGCGCAGCCGCCATCGTTATGTCCATGAAACTCAATGTCGCAGCGGACCGCGGCGCGCACATGGCCGACCAGGCGCGTCACCTCGCGCGGCGTCGCGATGCCGACGGTGTCAGCGATGCCGACGCGCTGGACGCCCAGCGCGTCAACGGCGGTGTAGATGCGCAGCAGGTCGGCGGGATCGGTGCGGAAGGCGTCCTCGCAGGAGAAGCGGGCCTCGATCCCGGCGCGCTGGGCCAGCCCGACGCAGGCGGCGATCTCAGCGAGCATGCCGCTGATCGAGCGGCCGTGGCTCTGGTCGCGCAGCCAGGCCGAGGTGCCAAATAGGAGGTTGACGCCGCGCACGCCGCAGTCAATGGCGGCCTGGACATCGGCGAGGGTGCAGCGAGTGTGGGTGAGGACGGCGGCGCGCAGCGGCAGCGCGGCGATGGCGCGGAGGTCGGCGGCGCTCTGCGGCGACGCGACCGGCGAGGTTAGCTCCAGGTACTCAACGCCAAACGCATCGAGCGCCTGGGCGATGGCCAGCTTCTGGTCGGTGGTCCAGGTGGCGAGGGCAAACTGCTCACCCTCTCGCAGCGTGGTGTCGATGATCCGAATAGGTTGGGCCATGATGCGTGCTCCTCTGTGCGACCGATGGGCGGGCGGCGGCGGCAGCGGGGCGGCGTTTCGATACGAGGTTGAGCATAGCAATTTCCTTTCGGGCAACAAAAAACCCGCGAGCCAAGCTGGCTAGCGGGAAGGTCAGAAGCTGACGCGATCACACACTAACCAGGCTGGTGGCCGGGTTTTTTGGTGGCGTTCGCTTTCAGGCTGATGGTGCAGTTGTGCATGGGGCCAACGGTACAGGATGAGGCGGCCGCTGTCAAGGGGTCAGTTTTGACGAGTTTTGACGAGTTTTCAGGTATCAGTGCTCAGTTTTCAGGAGCTGACGAGCGATCAGCGGTCAGCATTCAGCTGTCCGCCGGAGATGGCTGAACCGCAAAGGCGCAAGCAGTTTCAGGTATCAGTGCTCAGTTTTCAGGAGCTGGCGCGGGATCAGCGGACGGGCAGAGGTGGCGCGTCTCGGGATAGCAGATCGCTGTGGTATTATTTTTTAACAGCGGTGACACTGGAGCGGCCAGCGGCAATGGACACCTAGCTCGCGCCTGGCAGCGCCCGGCCGTGCAGCCCGGCTACCTACGCTCGCGGCGCGTAGCTCCTCCACGCTCGCCGCTGCTGTACGATATTCCTCCGAGCGGCTGAGCTGTAAAGCCATCTGCACTATCAATCGCTGTTGAAAGAGCTGAGGTTGCCGAGCGAGTGGCGATCTCACAATACAAGTAAGGCCATCTGTATGGAAGCAAGGTTGACGGGTCCAGTCGCCCAGCTGTTGGCACAGCTCACCGGCCCCAACCCGCCGCGGTGGTACAACGTGCTGCGGATTATTTTTTTTACTGCGTTCCTGCTCCTGATCGGCCAGCGGACGATTGGCCGGCTGGTGTATCCGGCCGGCATCGAGGTTGTCGGTGACTTTCCACTGATCGTCTGGGAGCCAGCCCGGCAAATCATGACCGGCGTCAGCGTGCCGACCTTCTACCCCTACCCGCTGTGGACGCCGGTCCTGATGATGCCCTTCGCGCTTGGTACCGTGCAGCAGGGGGCGACGGTCTGGCTGTGGGTGACGCTCGTGCTGATGGCGGTGAGCGTGGTGCAGCTTGTGCGGGTGCTGGGGTGGTCGATCTGGGCGGCACCAGTCTTTGGCCTCGGAATGCTGTTCCAGGACCGCGTGATGGTCGGCGTCGCGGCGGGCCAGGTTATTATTGTGGTCGTGCTGCTGCTGATCCTCTTTTTTGGCGCGCTCCAGCGCCAGCACTTTGGGATCGCGGGGATGCTGCTGGGCGCAACGCTGATCAAGCCACACCCAACCATTTTGGTGTCGATTGGCTTTTTGGCGTGGGCGCTGTACTACCGCCGCTGGCGACTGATCGGCGGCTACGCGGCAGTCGCGGCGCTGTTTGTCGCCCTAGCAGCGCCCTTTGCCTCAACGCCCATGCAAATTTTTGGCGGCGGCATCGGCCAGCATCTCACCCAGGGGATTGGCAACGGAAGCACGCTGTGGGGCCTCCTGCTGCGGGTGGCGCCCATCCAGTGGTGGGCGGTGGGCGCGCTGTGTGCGGCGCTGGTGGCCTGGCTCGCGCACTGGTGGTATCGGCTGATCCGCGAGAATCGTCTGCTTGAGCAGGCCACCGAGGTTGTGTCGGCCACCATCATCGTAAATTTGCTGATTTTGCCATACAGCTGGTCCTATAACCTCACGCTGCTGCTGATTCCGGCCAGCGTCTTGATTCGGCGCTACTGGCAGATCGGCGGGATATGGCGTTGGGCAATGGCCATTGCCGTCTGTATGCTGTTCGTGCCGATGTCATACCTCATCGGCATCATATCCAGTGACCTGCCGCATAACGATAATTTCTACTGCCTGCTGCTGCTGGGCCTGCTGATCCTCTTTCTGCTGCCTCAGCCGCGGCCGCTGAGCGCCACGATTCCCGCAGCGCCCGCTGACGGCGCCGCCCTCGCCGCCCTCGACTAGCTCGGACGGGCGCTGTGCCACTGTGCAGCGCGCGCTGTCAGCGCACCGGCAGGTCGGTGATCTCGATGCGGCCGGTCAGAGTTTGGTGGACCGGGCAGCGGTTGGCGAACTCGGCCAGGCGCTGGCGCTGCGCGGCGTCGAGGTTGCCGACAAACGTCAGCTGGCGGGTGATGCGGTCGATCTTGACCGGCTTGTCGCCGCACTCCTCGCAGTCCTTGAGATAGTCGTGGTTGTGGGTCAGCTCGATCTCGACCGACTGCAAATCCCACTGCTTGCGCTGCGCATACATTTTCAGCGTGATCGCGGTGCAGGCGCCGAGCGCGCCCAGCAGAAACGAGTACGGGTCGGGGCCAGTGTCGTCGCCGCCGACGCTCTGCGGCTCATCGGCGAACAGGTAGTGGTCGCCGGCGACAATCTCCTGCTGAAAATTGTGCCGGGATCGAACGGTGACGGTGGTCATAGCGTGGCTCCTATCAGCTCTAGCTGCTCGGGGGTTAGGGCGTAGCGCAGGGTTGCGCTGCCGGCGCTGAAGCGGCCGCGGTACTCGATGGCGACCAGGCCGGCCTTTTTGACCTTGATCGCGCCGTCGCCGGCGCCGATGCTGCGGGCCGCGAGGTCGCCCATGTCGGGCGCGTGGCCGACCAGCATGGCCTGGTCGCCGCCGAGGCCGCGCACCAGGCGCTGAAACTCATCGAAGCCGCAGCCGGGCGCGAGGTCGGGCGCCGTCGTCAGCGCGCCGCCAGTGTACGTGGCGATAATTGCGGCGGTCTGCGCGGTGCGGACCAGCGGGCTGACCAAGATGGTCGCCGGCCGCACGCCGAGCCGCTGGAGGGCGCGGCCGATCTGGGCCAGCTGCGCGCGGCCGGCGCTGGTCAGCGCGCGCTGCGCATCGCTGACGCCAGGGCCAGCGTCCTCGGCGATGCCGTGACGGAAAAAAAACAGCTGCATGGTCGCTCCTGTAGGGCATGAGAACGCGCTGAGCCGGGCGCACCCAACGCCCGCCCCGCTATGCTACCCGAACATTGCACACGCTGTCGAGCCGCGCAGCACTGCATGCCCGGCGGGGCAGCGCAGGCGGCGGGAGCGACGTGCTACAATCCGGCCATAGCACAGGTGTTTGTATGACCGAAACCTACTGGCAGGCGCTCCAAGCTCAGCTGCGGCCAGCGCCCGGCAGCGGCGGCGCCGTCGTTGATCTCTTCGCCGGCTGCGGCGGCCTGGCGCTGGGCTTCGAGGCCCAGGGCTTTGCCACGCACGGCTTTGAGCGCAGCGCTGACGCCTGCGCGACGTACCGCGGCAACCTGGGCGCGCCCTGTACCCAGGTCGAGCTGACGCCCGACACTGCGCTGCTGCCAGCCAATGTCCTGATCGGCGGGCCGCCCTGCCAGCCATTTAGCGTCGGCGGCCACCAAAAAGGCCTGGGCGATAGCCGCGATGGCTTCCCGACATTTATCGCGGCGGTTCAGCAGCTGCGGCCGGCGCTGTGGCTATTTGAGAATGTGCGCGGGCTGCTCTACCAAAATAAGTGGTATCTCGATGAGATCTGCGAGCGGCTGGCCGGGCTGGGCTACGTCGTTGAGATGCGGCTGCTGAACGCGGTGGACTTCGGCGTGCCGCAGCGCCGCGAGCGCCTGATCGTGGTCGGCCACCGCGGCGGTTTTCGCTTTCCGCAGCCGCAAGCGCGCCGCATCACCGCGGGCGAGGCGCTGGGCAGCCTCGCCGCCGAGGCACCCGCCGATGCCAAGTTTTTGACCGCCAGCATGGACGCCTACGTCGCGCGCTATGAGGAGGCCTCGCACTGCCGCGTGCCGCGCAACCTGCACCTCGACCGCCCGGCCCGCACGTTGACCTGCCGCAATCTCGCCGGCGCCACCGGCGACATGCTGCGCGTCGCCCTCCCCGACGGCCGCCGCCGCCGCCTGACCGTGCGCGAGGCCGCCCGCCTCCAGAGCTTCCCCGACTGGTTTACGTTTCACGGCACCGAGACCAGCGCCTTCACACAGATCGGCAATGCCGTGCCCCCGCGGCTGGCCTACGCCCTCGCCGGCAGCGTGCGCGACTACCTACAGGCGCTGGCGAGCGATGGGCCGGTGCAAAGTAAAATTAGTTGCAACGCCAAATAACGTGCTGGGCATCAGGTAGGAAGTCGCCGAGTTACCAATCCTTACTTGAATATAGTATAATCAGGTACAACAAGGCATGATGCGGTCTTGATCATATCAGGTAGGCATGGGGCTTAATATTATACTTGGTAGAAATATATTCCTTCCTTAACCTCTCTGTTCAAACATCTTTACTTCTGATTAAATCCAGGGTATTTACGAACAACAATTTGTAAATACTATATTTGAAAGAATTGTATGAAAGATACTATAGATTTTGTTGTGTTTAGTGTCTCGATTGTCTGGATGATATCTATTTTAGTCCTACCTCCTCCGAAAAGTCTCTTTGGAATAAGATTTTTACGAGTTGTACTATGGGGTTTCGTTGTTCTTCATACATACTCGATCATATCATGGATATTATTTCCAATAAACCCCTACACGGAATATGATGTTCGACTTAATATTATCGAAGCACTGACTAAAACTATAATACTGTTTCTACTAACCCTAGCAGCAGCAATTAAAATTCAAAGAAAATCTACTTATAATTCTTTTCGGCATTGCCCTATCTGTAATGAACTCATTGACGTAACTGCACGGAAGTGTCGGTATTGTCTTGAATTTATCCAGTAAAACTATCAGAACAGGGTTATATCCTGAAGAAATTTTCAAGAAAACCTATTCACAGATTTGACTTATCAGACCAACCCGATCTTTTTTCTAGACATTCTCAAACGTTGTAACAAAGTATCTCGCATCTGACCCCGACCACCTCATCCACTTCAACGGCGATAAGTTTCTCGGCCCGTATCAGCGCTAGCTGGGCGCGCTTTGGCGCTTTGCAATGCCGCACCGTATAATGCAGCCAGCACCCCGCCAGCCGGCCGCCGTAGCGCGGCGCGCCCGCCGCTGGCCTCGCACCGTGACTGAAGGAGCTGCCCTATGGCCGAACGCTACCACCCGAACGAGGTCGACCAGCAGTGGCGCGACCGCTGGGACGCCGAAAATATCTACAAGTTTACTCCCAACGACCCGCGGCCCAAGCACTACGCCCTGACGATGCTGCCCTACCCCAGCGGCTACCTGCACCCCGGCCACGTCTGGGCGATGGGGCCGAGCGACTCGCGCGCCCGCTGGAAGCGCATGCAGGGCTACAACGTCTTTTTCCCGATGGGCTTTGACGCCTTTGGGCTGCCGGCCGAGAACGCCGCGATCAAGAACGGCATTCACCCGCGCATCTCGACCTACAACAACATCGCCCGCATCCGTGAGCAGTTCAAAACCATCGGCATGATGTTCGACTGGGAGCAGCAGGTCGTCACCTGCGACCCCGACTACTACCGCTGGAACCAGTGGTTTTTCCTGCAGTTCTACAAGCACGGCCTGGCCTACAAGCAGTTCGCGCCCGTCGACTGGTGTCCCAAAGACAACACCACGCTGGCCCGCGAGCAGGTCAAGGGCGACGACCGCCACTGCGAGCGCTGCGGCACGCCGGTGATCAAGAAGAACCTCGACCAGTGGCTGCTGCGCATCACCAAGTACGCCGACGAGCTGCTGAGCTTCGACGGCCTGGACTGGCCCGAGCGCATCAAGACCATGCAGCGCAACTGGATCGGCCGCAGCGAGGGCGCCGAGGTAACGTTTACGACCGAGCAGGGCGACGCCGATCACGGTGTTCACGACGCGGCCCGACACGCTGTGGGGCGCGACCTTCATGGTCCTGGCACCCGAGCACCCGCTGGTCAGCAGCGTCACCAGCCGAGAATCAGCGCGCCGCCGTGGCCGCCTATCAGCTGGCCGCCAGCCGCCAGTCGGAGATCGAGCGCCAGTCCACCGACAAGGAGAAGAGCGGCGTCTGGACCGGCGGCTACGCCATCAACCCGGTCAACGGCGCGCGCCTGCCGATCTGGATCGCCGACTATGTGCTGATGACCTACGGCACCGGCGCGATCATGGCCGTGCCGGCCCACGACGAGCGCGACTTCGAGTTCGCCCGCGCCTACAATCTGCCGGTCACGGTCGTGGTGCAGCCTGCGGGCGCGGCGCTGGACGGCGCGACCCTCGACGCCGCCCACCCCGGCGACGGCATGATGGTCAACAGCGGCCCGCTCGACGGCATCACCGCCGGCAAGGAGGACGGCCAGAGCGTCAAGGCCACCGTTGATCTGGCTGGTGGAGCATGGCAACGGCAACGCCGCCGTCACCTACCGCCTGCGCGACTGGCTGATCTCGCGCCAGCGCTACTGGGGCACGCCGATCCCGATCGTCTACTGCGCAGGGCTGCGGCGCCCAGCCGGTCCCCGAGGACCAGCTGCCGATCACGCTGCCCGAGGATGTGGACTTCACGCCGACCGGCGAGTCGCCGCTGAAGCTCCACCCGACCTGGAAGCACACCACCTGCCCGCAGTGCGGCGGCCCGGCCGAGCGCGACACCGACACCATGGACACCTTCGTCGACTCGTCGTGGTATCAGTACCGCTACCTGTCGCCCCACGACAGCGAGCACCCGTTCGACCCCGCGCTGGGCGCGCGCTGGCTGCCGGTCGACCAGTACACCGGCGGCGCCGAGCACGCCGTGATGCACCTGCTCTACACCCGCTTCTGGACCAAAGCGATGCGCGACCTGGGCCTGGTCACATTCGGCGAGCCGATGCTGCGGCTGTATAACCAGGGCATTATTCTGGGCACCGACAACCAGAAAATGTCGAAGTCCAAAGGCAATTTTGTCGATCCCGACATCCTGGTCGCGCGCTACGGCGCCGACACGCTGCGCTGCTTCCTGATGTTCCTGGGGCCGTGGGAGCACGGCGGGCCGTGGAACGAGCACGGCATTGACGGCGTGGCCCGCTGGATCAACCGCGCCTGGACCGTGGTCATGCAGGAGCCGGAGACGGTCAGCGCCGGCGACGCCGACCCGGCCACCACCGACAAGCTGACCCGCCTGACCCACCGCACGATCAAAAAGATCGGCGACGACCTGGAAAATTTCAGCTTCAACACGGCGATCGCGGCGATGATGGAGTTTGTCAACGAGCTGATGCGCGTGCGCGAGACCGCGGTCTACAACACCGCCGCCTGGCAGGCCGCCACCCACGCGCTGACGCTGGTGCTGGCGCCATTCGCGCCGCACCTCGCCGAGGAGCTGTGGGCCAAGCTGGGCGGCGACTTCAGCGTCCACACCCAGACGTGGCCGAGCTACGACCCGGCGCTGCTGGTCGAGCCGGAGCTGGATCTGCCGGTGCAGATCAACGGCAAACTCCGCGACCGCATCACCGTCGCCGCCACCGCCGACCGCGCCACCATCGAGGCGGCGGCGCTGGCCAGCCCCAAAGTCCAGGCCACCCTGGCCGGCCAGACGCCCGCCAAAGTGATCCTGGTGCCGGGCAAGCTGGTCAACATCGTCGTCAAATAAACCCCATCGTGCGCCGTCATGCTCCGCGGGGAGCGTGGCGGCGCTGTGCTGAAAACAATGCCAACAACTGAGCAGCTGCTCGTGCCGTGCGGCGAGCGAGTTCTGGATGTGCTGACCATTCGCCCCGACGCGCCCGGCCGCCACCCGTTCGCGGTGCTAGTCGCCGGGTCGCGCGCCGGCGCCGAGGCTTGGCAGAGCTGGGGCCAGCGCCTGGCCGCGCAGGGCGTCGCCGTCGTGGGCGTGGCCCAGCCGGGCTTTGGCCGCTCCGCGGGGCCGTGGGATTTCGCCGGCCCCGCGACGCTGACAGCGCTCGATGCGCTGCTGGTCTGGGCGCGCCGCCTCGCGTGGGTCAAGCCGCTGGCCGTCGGCTTCGGCGGCTACAGCAGCGGCGCCACCTGCGCGGCGCTGCTCGCCAGCCGCCACCACGCGCGCGTGCTCGTGGGCGCGGCCGGCGTCTACGACCTGCCCGACTGGTGGGCGCACCGCGCCGCCCGAAGCCCGTGGTCGCTCGGCGACCTGGCGGCGCACGTCAGCCCCGATGAGCTGGCCGGGCGCTCGCCGCTGGCGCTGGCCGCCGAGATTCGCTGCCCCGTCCGCCTGGTCCACGGCGCCGCCGACGAGGTCGTCCCCGCGGCCCACGCCGAGCGCCTGGCCGCCGCGCTCGCCGCCGCCGGCCGCCCCGCCGAGCTGATCATTGAGCCGGGCCGCGGCCACTCGTCGCTCGGGGCCGGGCCGTTTGTTGACGGCCTGGTCGAAAAGCTGGTCGAGCGCTAGGCGCGTGGTAGAATCCAAGTCGACGCCACAAGGAGCTGCTATGACACAAACTCTGACCGCTTTTTTTGATGGTGAGGTGCTGCGGCTAGAAACTCCTGCCACGCTTGAGCCAAACACTCGCTATGTCCTGACGATTGAGCCAGCCGTCGCCGCGCCACCAATGAATGCCTGGGATGTCCTTGAGTCGCTCACCGGCAGCTTTGATGGCCTCACTGATTTCGCCGCGCAGCACGACCACTATATTTATGGGACACCAAAACGTGATTCAGAAGCATCATAGAGTTGAGAGCGATTGTTTCTTGATACATTTTTTGTTGTTGCACTGCTTAATAATCGTGATCAGCATCATAAAGTAGTCCAAACTTTTATCCCACGTATGCGTCAAGCTGCTGAAATTTGGACAACCGAGGCTATTTTGATCGAGATAGGCAATGGTTTGAGTGTGCAACATCGAGATGCAGCGGCTCGCTTTATTGCAAGCTGCTACCAAACTCAAAATATTACTATAGTTCCAATTGACACAGCTTTATTTCAGCAATCACTTCAGCTGTATACTGAACGAGGCGATAAAGCCTGAGGTCTAACTGACTGCATTTCATTTGTTGTAATGCAGCAAAATAACTTAATCTATGCCCTGACAGCAGATGAGCACTTTCGGCAAGCCGGCTTTACGCCCCTACTTTGAACCACCTGCTATGACCACCCGCTATTTCATCCCCGCCGGCCCGGCCCGCGCCGAGCTGCGCGTCAGCAACTCGCGCTTCATTGCCGGCGCCGCCTATGCGCCGACGGTCGCGGCCGCCAAAGCGTTCATCGCCGGGCTGCGCGCCGCCATGCCCGACGCCAACCACCATGTGTTCGGCTATGTGGTCGGCTTTGGCAGCAGCGTGACCGCCGGGATGAGCGACGACGGCGAGCCAGGCGGCACCGCGGGGCGCCCGGTCCTCGCGGTGGTGCGCGGCAGCGGCCTGGGCGACCTGTGCCTGGTCGTGACGCGCTATTTTGGCGGCACGCTCCTCGGCACCGGCGGCCTGGTCAAGGCCTACGGCGACGCCGCTAAAGCCGTGCTGGCCGAGCTACCCCGCATCGAGAAGATCGAGCGCGCCGCCGCGACCCTGACATTACCGTACAGTCTCTATGAGCAGGCCAAGCTGTGGCTCGCCGCCCACAGCGCCACGATCACCGCTGAGGACTTCGCCGCCGAGGTGACGCTGCGCTTCACGGTGCCGGTCGAGGAGCTGCCGGCGCTGCGCCGCACCCTCACCGAGCGCAGCAGCGGCCAGCTGACGCTCACCGTCTAGCGGCGGTTGTCTGTATAATACGCTCACCGAAGTTCATTCACCGCTAGGAATCGAATCATGCCCGCACCACTTCAATGGATCGCCCGGCCGGCCGCGCCCGCCGAGTTTTTGCACAGCCTGTCGCCCGAGCTGTCGCCGCTGGTCGGCCAGCTGCTGTGGGGCCGCAGCCTGACCGACGCCGACCAGATCGCCGCGTTTTTCAACACCAGCTATGACCAGCTTCACAACCCGCTGCTGCTGCGCGACATGGACCGCGCCGTCGCCCGCATCGCCCGCGCCGTCAGCGAGGGCCAGCGCGTCGCCGTCTATGGCGACTTCGACACCGATGGCGTCACCGGCGTCACGCTGCTGACCGAGGCGCTCGGCAGCCTGGGCCTCGATGTGCTGCCCTACATTCCCAAGCGCCTCACCGAGGGCTACGGTCTCAACACCGCCGCCGTCGAGCGACTGGCCGGCGAGGTTGGGCTGCTGATCACCGTGGACTGCGGCGTCAGCAACGTCGCCGAGATTAGCCGCGCCAACGAGCTGGGCCTGGATGTCGTGGTCCTCGACCACCACCAGCCGCCGGCGGTCCTACCGCCGGCCTACGCGCTCGTCAACCCTAAGCGCGCCGACTGCCCCTACCCCTACAAGCAGCTGGCCGGCGTCGGCGTGGCCTTCAAGCTGATCCAGGCGCTGCACAAGGCCGGCCTCAAAACGCCGTACCGCGCCCGCGACTTTTTAGACATCGTGGCGCTCGGCACCGTCACCGACATGATGCCGCTGAGCGGCGAGAACCGCGTGCTGGTCAAGTATGGCCTGGCGGCGATGAACGCAACCGAGCGGCCGGGCTTGCGGGCATTGATCGAGGCGGCGGGCATCAAGGGCACCATTGACGCCGGCAATATTAGCTTCTCGCTGGGGCCGCGCATCAACGCCGCCGGCCGCATGGACGACGCCGCGCAGGCCTTCGATCTGCTGCGCTGCCCCGACGCGGCCGCCGCCCGCCCGCTGGCCGAGGCGCTCAACGCCCTCAATCTGCAGCGCCAGCAGCTGACCGCCAGCGTCCAGGCCATCGCCGAGGAGCTGGTCGTGAGCAGCGGCCAGCAGGATAGCCTGGTCATCACGCTGGCCGGCGATGAGTTCCCGGCCGGCATCGTCGGCCTGGTCGCCGGCAAGCTGGCCGAGGCCTTTCGCCGCCCCGTGCTGGTCATGGAGCAGGGCGCCGAGACCAGCCGCGGCTCGGCCCGCTCGATCTCGGGCTTCTCCATCGTGGACGCGCTGACCGAGTGCGGCGGCAACGAGCTGTTTGAAAAATTCGGCGGCCACTCGATGGCGGCCGGCTTTACGATCCGCAACGATCGCCTCGCGCTGTTTCAGGAGCGGCTCCTCGCCATCGCCGCCCGCATCCTAACGCCCGAGCTGCTGGCGCCCAAGCTCCAGTATGACGCCGAGCTGCCGCTGCGCCAGGTGACCTGCGATCTCGTTGACCAGGTCGCCGAGCTGGCGCCGTTCGGCCAGGGCAACCCCGAGCCGCTGTGGGTCAGCCGCGGCGTGATCGTCGCCAGCCAGCACATCATGGGCGGCGAGCGCCAGCATCTCAAGCTGCGCCTCCACGACGGCCGCGGCCTGCCGCTCGATGCCCTGATGTGGGGTCAGGCCGCCCGCGCCGCCGAGTTCCCGGTCGGCGCGCGCCTCGACGTGGCCTACCGCGCCGAGATCAACGAGTGGAACGGCAGCCGCAAGCCCCAGCTCATGATCCGCGACGTGCGAGTCGTCGACTAGCGGCCAGCAGTTAAAAAACGGCGGGGCTGGCACTGCGCCAGCCCCGCTTTTTGTTTACGTCTAACAGGAATCTTGGGTTTACGGTAAATATCGTATCACGCTCGACCCAGCCTCGGCGAAGGAGTTCCAGTTCTCATTGGTGATGCCAGCAAACTGACAATGTTCGAAAAAGATGACATGCTTTGGCTCATTAGAGGTAGGTTCGATGTGGTGCATTGAGGCGATATACAGTTTGTTGTTTCCTGCTGGCTCGTCACGGTGATAAATAATCACGCGATCTAAAGACTTGGCCCGCTCCGCATCGATATGCCAATGCCCAATCGATCCTGAATGATCGTCGTTCCGAGTAAAGTGGTGACCATACGTAAAAACAGCGATCACCCGCTCTTTCGGCTCCAGCATGTCCCGTGCTTTCATAAACTTCCTTTCTGCTGTGCATCCAACATCTTTGGTCACTCACAGCTGCCTAGATAGCCACTAGCCCCAGCTGTAGAGCCAGGGCTAGGTCATCATATCAGATCGTATGAGGTTTTGGCGATATAAGCTAGCGCCGACTGCCGGGCGCCGTCGCGCCGAACACCGAGGGCGCCAGCTTGAAGCCGGCGGCCTCCAGCTTGTCGGTGAACTTCGGCCGCACGCCGGTCGGGCGCAGCTCCGAGATAATGCGGCCCTCGGGCGTCTTGCCCTTCTCCTCCAGGCGGAAAATCTCCTGCAGCACCACCGTGCCGCTCTCCAGGCCCTGCACCTCGGTGATCGAGGACACCTTGCGCGAGCCGTCGCTGAGCCGCGTCTGCTGCACGATCAGGTGGATCGCTGAGGCGATCTGCGCGCGGATTACGTCGACCGGCATGTCCATGCCCGCCATCATACACATCGTCTCCATACGCGAGATCGCGTCGCGCGGGGTGTTGGCGTGCAGCGTCGTCAGCGAGCCGTCGTGGCCGGTGTTCATGGCCTGCAGCATCGAGAACGCTGAGCCATCGCGGACCTCGCCGATGACCAGGCGGTCGGGGCGCATACGGAGCGAGTTTACCACCAGGTCCATGATCGACACGCGGCCGCTGCCGTCAATCTCGGCCGGCTTAGCCTCCAGCCGCACGACGTGCTCCTGGGCCAGCTTCAGCTCCGCCGAGTCCTCGATCGTGATCACGCGCTCTTTCTCGGGGATGTTGTTGGAGAGGACGTTGAGCAGCGTGGTCTTGCCCGAGCCGGTGCCGCCCGACACGACGATGTTGAGGTGCGAGCGCACGCAGGCGTACAGGAAGTCGGCCATCTCCTGGGTCATCGAGCCGAAGCGGATCAGGTCGGAGACCTGCAGCTTCGACTTGGTGAACTTACGGATGGTGATCGTCGGGCCATCAATCGCGCACGGCGGGATGATGGCGTTGACGCGCGAGCCGTCGGGCAGGCGGGCGTCGACATACGGCATCTTGCGGTCGACGCGCCGGCCCAGCGGCCGAATAATGCGGTCGATGATCTTCATCACGTGGTCGTTGTCGCGGAAGCGGGCCTCGCTCAGCACCACGTTGCCCTTGCGCTCGCAGTAGATCATGTTCGGGCCGTTGACCATCACCTCGGTGACGCTCTCGTCGTTCAGCAGGCCGTCAATCGGGCCGAAGCCGAAGATTTCGCTCAGCACCATTTTGTAGAGCAGCTTGACCTGATCGTTAGCCAGCGTCGCGCCCGTCTGGCGGTAGAAGTTGGCGAAGGCGTTGGTCAGGACCTGCTCGCTCTCGGGCGTGTGCTCCAGCTTGGTCGCGCTGCCGAGCGAGGCCAGGATGCGGTCGGTGATCTGCAGCGACAGGTCGAGCATTTTGTCCTGCTCGGCGGTAGTCGGGGCGGGGCCGGCGGCGGCGGTGGGCGCGGCCGGCTGCGTCAGGATCGAGCCAAGCGGCGTGCCGGCGGGCGGGGCAGCCGCGGCGGGCGCGGCGGCGGGCGGGCCAGCGACCGGCGCGGGCGGGGCCATCGTGGCGGCCGCAGTCGGCGCCTGGGTATCCGAGCCAATCCGTTTCAGTAGTGACATAGGTGCCTCTCTAGCGCGAACAGTTATAGTTTAACAAAATATGCGTCGCAGGCCCGGTCGAGCAGCTCTTTGGTCATCTGGGGCGCGATCCCGCGATATTTGGCCTCGTCCAGAATCTGATCGCACAGGTCGCGCGGGTGGCAGCAGCGCAGCTCGCGGCTGACCTTGAGGTAGTGCTCCTGGATCAGGTAGCGCAGGCCGTCGTCGCTGTAGGGAATGTTCTTGCCCTTGCAGACCAGCCGGAAAATGTCGCGGTACTCGTTGGCCGACGGGTTCGGCACCTCGATCTTATGCCGGATGCGCCGCAAAAACGCATCGTCGACCAGCGCCTTCGGATCGAGGTTGGTCGAAAACACGATCAGCACGTCGAACGGCATCTCGATTTTTTTGCCGGTCTGGAGCGCCAGGTAGTCGACCTTTTTTTCCAGCGGCACGATCCAGCGGTTCAGCAGGTCCTGCGGGCGGCACTGCTGGCGGCCAAAGTCGTCGATCAGGAATAGCCCGCCGTTGGCCTTCATCTGATAGGGCGCCTCGTAAACTTTGGCGATCGGGTCGAAGATCAGCTCCAACTGCGCCATGATCAGCTCGCCGCCGACCACCACCACCGGCCGTTTGCAGATCAGCCAGCGCTGATCCTTGCGCGCTGGCTCGACGCCGCTCGGCAGCCCCGCCGGCACCAGCGCCGCGTCAATTGCGCTCGGCGCCTCGTACAGCTCGTGGTTCAGCGGGTCGAACATTTTGATGACCTGGCCGTCCACCTCGATGGCGTGCGGCACCAGCACCTGGCCGCGCAGAATCCGCGAGATTCCCTCGGCAATCGTGGTCTTGCCGTTGCCGGGCGGGCCGTACAGGAACAGCGAGCGGGCCGAGTTGGCCGCCGGCCCCACCTGATCCAGCATTTTGTCGTTGACCACCAGCCCTTCGAAGGCCCGGCGAATCGTCGGCTGGTCGATCACCATCTCGCCCAGCGTCTGGCGCTTGACCGCCTCCAGGTAGGTGTCCAGCGGCACCGGCGCCGGCCCGGCGTACTGCGAGCGGTCAATCGCCTCGTGGGCCTTCGCGCGGCCTTTGGGCGTGATCACGTACTGAAAGGCCCGCTCGTAAAATCCGCCGTCCGCGCCAATGATGTCAACGTACTCCTCCTCCTTCAGGAAGGTAAGCACTTTGTCGATCACATTGAGAAACGGCAGCTTAATCGCGTCGCCCAGCTGCTGGCCCGAGACCATGCCGCCAAAGTAGATATGCTTGATGACCAGCTCGGATAAAAAGCCCATACCCAGGCCGGTCTGCTCGACTGAGTCAGGCTCGGGCGGGAGCGTGACCGTGGCCGCGGTGAGCCGGCTGCTGGTTGCGGCGGTGGTATAGGGCGAGGCAGAAGCAAAGTCGCGTAATGGAAAATTGCCCATACTAGCGCTACTCCTCTATGAGCGTGGCTTAAGTATAGCCAGATCGGCGATTAAACTGCAACAGGACTATTAGGCTACTTGCCAGAATACGCAGAACTAGCTCCGCCGCCCGGTATACTGTGGCCATGCAGCGCGCCGCAACATTGCTGGCCGGGGTGCTCGCGCTGGTGGCCCTGGCGCTGGGCCTGGCCGCGCCGCGCACCGTCCCGCCGCTCCACCTGCCGCCGCCCCAAACCGTCCAGACCATCAACCCCAAGATCGGCGTCCACACCCGCCTGACCGGCACCGGCGATGAGGCGGCGATGGACCGCCAGCTGGCGGCCGTCCGCGAGATGGGCGCGAGCTGGGTGGTGGACCTATTCCCGTGGGCCTATGTCCAGCCTCAAAGCCCGGCGACCTTCGACTGGCGCGGCGCCGACCTCCTGGTCGCCCACGCCGAGCAGCAGGGCCTGCAGATCATCGCGCGGCTGGACATTGTGCCGCAGTGGGCGCGGCCGCCCCAGACCAGCGACCGCCTGCTCCTCCCCGAGCGCTACGCCGACTATGCGCGCTACGCCGCGGCGTTTGCGGCGCGCTATCCCAGCGTCCGCCACCTGGTGATCTGGAATGAGCCGAACCTTAACTTTGAGTGGGGCCAGCGCGCGCCCGATCCGACGGCCTACGCGGCGCTGCTCAACGTGGTGTACCCGGCCGTCAAGGCCGCCAACCCGGCCGCGCTGGTGCTGGCCGGCGGGCTGTCGCCGGGGGCCAGCGTGCCGGGCGTGCGCCTGGATGACCTTCGAGTTTCTGCGGGCCGTCGTGGCGGCGGGCGGGCCGTTTGATGTCTGGGCCGTCCACGCCTACGGGGCACGCGCGGCGGCCGACGAGCCGCCCCACCCCGACCGTGTGAACTTTCGCCGCGTCGAGGTCTACCGCGCGGCGCTGGCGGCGGCCGGCTACGCCCGCCCGCTGGCCGTCACCGAGGGTGGCTGGAACGATCATCCGCGCTGGGCCGGCGCCGTGACGCCCGCGCAGCGCCTGCGCTGGACCGTCGCGGCCTACCGCCTGGCCGCCGGCTGGCCCGATGTCGTGGCGGTCTGCTTCTGGCAGTGGCAGCTGCCGACCACCCACTCATATCAGGATAACTATACGTTTGTGGCGCCCGATGGCACGCCCAAAGCCATCTACTGGGCGGTGCAGCGCTACGCGCGGCCCTAGCGTGCGGGAGTCGGTCGCGGCGGGATGGTACTGCTGTACTACACTGGTGGGCTATCACAATTGTTAATCCAATGTGGCGGCTCCCAGGGCAAAAGCCCTGGGCTTCAAGGGACTGCCGCCCCAGCCCACAAACTCACTGGCGCAGGGTTTGGAGACCACGGTGCAAAATATTGATCGCCGCATTCTGATCGCGGTCCATGACCAGCCGACAGCTCGGACAGGTATGGAGCCGATCACGCAATGTCTTCGGGACCAGTTCGCCGCAGCGCGAGCATAGCTTGGAGGTATTGCGGGGGTCGACCAGAATGACGGTTCGGCCAGCTTCTGCCGCTTTGCTGATCGTCATTCCAATAAACTGAGTCCACGCCACGTCCATGATGCTCTTGCGCATGCCGCGGCTCGTGCCCATTTCCTGGGGCGCGAGGTCTTCAAACACGATGATCTGATAGCCATTGACGAGTTCGCGGCTGCGCTTGTGGGCAAAGTCCGCCCGCCGGTTCGCGATCCGCTCGTGGATTTTGGCCAGCATCGTCTGTTGCTTCCGATTTTCCGCCCAGTTCTCGGCCGCTTTCGCCGCTTCCTTGCGCCGCTGGACCCGCTTAAGATCGGCCTCGTCGCGCCGATAAAAGCGCGGGTTCTCGATCTGTTCACCATCTGACAAGGTGGCGAATGATGCAAGTCCAACATCCACCCCAACGATCTCACTGGATGGATGCAGCGGTGCGGCCTCCGTCTCACAGGTCAGGCAGGCAAACCATTTCCCCGTTCGGGCGCGGGTGAGCGTGACGGTTTTTGGTGTCCCTTCGACCGGCCGATGCAGTACGACTGGCACGGCCCCTACTTTGGAGACGATCAGCCGGCTGCCATCGAGGCGGACGCCATTGCCATATTGCGGGTATGTGATGAGTCGTAGCGGCCAGCGCCTTTGAAGCGTGGCAAGCCCACCGCGGCAGCACCCGCTTGCACCCGCCGGAAAAAGGCTTGAAACGCGAGATCGACACGCACCTGCACATTTTGCAAGACTTGGCTATGAACGTCCTTCAACTCCCGCTTCGTCACCTTCCAGCCAGGCAACCACGACTGGGTCTCGTACAGCTTAAGCGTTTCGCCGCGCTCCTCATAGGCGCGTTTACGTTCCGCCAGGGTCTCGTTAAAGACCCAGCGACACAACTCAAGCTGCTTGGTCAGGATGCGACCCTGCCCGTTGGTCAGATAGATGCGGTATTTGAAGGCTTTGCGCATGATTTATTTTTAATAAACGAGCTAAGAGAGCAAGGCTATGCGGGAGTCGGCCGCGGCGGGATGGTACTCGTGTACTACACTGGCGGGCTATCACAATCGTTAATATCCCGTAAAATACGCTTACACATCCGCCCGCCCACTGGTGTATGCTTCGCTCCGCCTCACATAACTGCGAGACCAATCGTATGGACAAAGCACTCTCCTCCAACGCTCAGTCTAGCGCCAGCGGCACGCAGCCGACGCAGTTCGACCTGCGGCAGAATTTGCGCGAGGACCTGCTCAACGCGCTGCTGCTGGGGCTGCCGATTGCGGCGGTGATCGTAGTGGTGGGCCTGGCGACGGCCGCCGATGAGCTGTCGCCGCTGCGGCTGCTGCCGGCGCTGGTCATGGGCGGCACCTGGCTGATCTGCAAGGCGGTGCGCAGCCGCTGGGGCTATGGGGCATCGGCCACGCTGCTGGTGTTCGGGCTGATTGCGGCGGTCAGCGTGGCCGGGCTGGTGTTTGGGCTGGCGAATAATCCGATCATCTTTGCGATCCCGGTGATCGTGATGATGGCCGGGCTGCTGCTGCGGCCCGCGGCGACCTACGGCACGGCCGCCACCGCGACGCTCTCGCTGGTGATTGTGGCGCTGGTCTCGAATCAGTTCGAGCGGCAGAATATGATGCAGATCGGCATCTCGGCCTGCTTCTCGTTTATCAGCGCCTCGGTGGCGTGGCTGGCGGCCAACACGATGCTGATGACCACCGAGTGGGCGGTCCAGGCCTATGGCCGCATGCAGTACCGCGAGGAGATGCTCTACCAGTCGCAGCAGGAGCTGGCGCGGACGCTGAATGATAAGGAGGGCCTGAACTTTGAGCTGCGCAAGGCCAACGTGCAGCTGGATACGGCCCGCGCGCAGGCCGAGGAAGCCAGCCGCCTCGAAGACGCAGTTTATGGCGACGATCTCCCATGAGCTGCGCACGCCGCTCAACGCGGTGATCTCGTTCTCCTATATTGTGCAGCAGGGCCTCAAGGGGCCGGTCAACGAGGAGCAGCACGACTACCTGGGGCGCATCCATGACTCGGGCGAGCATCTGCTGCAGCTGATCAATGATATTTTGGACCTGTCGAAGATTGAGGCCGGGCGGTTTGAGATTCATCCCGGCGTGATCCCGCTGCCGCGCTTGATCGACCAGGCGCTGGCGACCTCGCAGGGCTTGGTCAAGGGCAAGCCGGTGGAGCTAGAGGCAGTGCTGCCGCCGCAGATGCCCGAGGCGTTCGTCGACGGCCACCGCACGATGCAGATTTTGCTCAATCTGCTCAGCAACGCGATCAAGTTTACCGACGAGGGCAAGGTGCAGGTCATCGGCACCGTCGGGCCGACCGAGCTGACGCTGTGCGTCAAGGATAGCGGCATCGGCATCCCCAAAGAGTTGTTCAATATTATCTTTGAGGAGTTTCGGCAGGTCGATGGCTCGACGACGCGGGCGCATGGCGGCACCGGCCTCGGCCTCGCCATCACCCGCCGCCTCGTCGAACTCCAGCATGGCCGCATTTGGTTCGAGAGCGAGGTCGGCAAAGGCACGACGTTTTTCTGGACGATGCCGCGCGCCGACGCCCGGATTATCGAGCAGCCCGCTGAGCCGGCCCCCGATGCTGCGCTGGTAGCCGCAGCCTAACCCCCCACCTACCTCCCGAAAGGATATGATCGATGACGATCCAGCCAGGTGATGCAACCGTGATGTTGGTCGAAGATGATCCGAACTCGTATGTGTTGATGTTGGACCTGCTGAAGCTGGCGGGGGTGCGGAATCCGCACTGGCGCAATAACGGCGCCAAAGCGATCCTGCTGGCCGATGGCCTGGAGAAGGTGGACCTGGTGCTGCTCGACCTACACTTGCCGGGCGAGGATGGCTTCGCGATCCTGAAGAAGATGCGGGCCAACCCGAAGTTTCAGAACGCGCGGATTGTGGCGGTGACGGCTAGCGTCAACACCGCCGACCTCGTGAAGTGCCAGCAGGCCGGCTTCGATAGCTTCATCGGCAAGCCGGTCAGCCCGTCGCGGCTGCCGAATCAGATCAAGCAGCTGCTGGCGGGCGAGAGCTTCTGGTGGTAGGCAGGTAGTCGGTCCAGATGAGGTGGTAGGCGCTGTGGATAATGTCCACGGCGCTTTGCTTTTAACCACGGGGAGCTTTGGGGGCTTAACGCAAAGGCGCAAAGACGCAAAGGGAGATACGAAGGATGAGAGAGTTATGCGAATTTGCCCTCATCCTTTAGCTGTTACTGCTCGGCGCTCGGTACGTGGTGCTCATCGCTCGTGGCGTGGTACTCGGCGGCGGCGCTGCGCTCTTTGATTCGCTTGGGACGGGCTTTGCGGGCCTGGACGCCGATGGATTCGAGGAGGTCGGGGTGGGCGGCGAGGGCCAGGCGGGCGAAGCGGTCGTAGCGGTTGAGCCAGGTTTTAAGCGCGGCCAGGGCGTCGGCCTGGGCGGTGGTGGCGCTTTTGCTCTGGGCGGTGGCGCGGACCACGGCGCTCTCGGCGTCGTCGTAGGCGGCGATGCTGGCGCGGTCGCTCGTGCGCTGGGCTGTGGGATAGGCGGCCTCGGGGATGCGGGCGGCGAGGTCGGGGAGGCGCTCCAGGTTGGCAAAGAGCGTCGTGGCGGCGCTGATGAAGTCGCTGATGGTGTCGGGGAAGGCGCTGGGGATGCCAAGCTTGACGATGGCGGCCTGGTCGTCCTCGAAGATGGCGCGGATCAGGTCCACGACGGCGCGGTAGTTGGCGTGGGCGGTGGCGCGGGTGCGCTGGACCGTCTCGCGGGCCTGGTCAAGCTCGCCCAGGGCGATCTTCTGGAGTTCGACGCTGGTGCGGGCGGCCTTGTGCATGTCCCGGCCGGCGGTCATGACGGCGACATCGTAGCCATAGGCCACCATGCGCTCGGTGATCGTCGAGCTTTCTTTGCTGTTGTCGAACGTGCGCTCGGCGCGCTGGAGCTGGTCGGCGATGGATAAGTTGGCCATAGATACGATTCTCCCTCGTAGAATGGCGCCAGTGTAGTCGAGATAGCTCTGCCTTGCAAGTTTTGATAGTGCGGGCTACAGTGGTGAGGTCTCCGTCCGGCGTCGGGACCCCTCCGTCCGACGTGGTGAGGTCTCCGTCCGGCGTCGAGACCCCTTCGTCCGACGTGGTGAGGTCTCCGTCCGGCGTCGGGACCCCTTCGTCCGACGTGGTGAGGTCTCCGTCCGGCGTCGGGACCCCTCCGTCCGACGTGGTGAGGTCTCCGTCCGGCGTCGGGACCCCTCCGTCCGACGTGGTGAGGTCTCCGTCCAAATAAAGCTACTGCTTAGCTAGGATGGGGCGATGGCGGGCGCGGCGTAGGCGCTGAACAATCGCGCTGGTGAGGATCAGCGCGGCCGCAAGGAGGAGCGCGGCGACGACGGGGAGGAGCCAGCTGGGGGTGGTGAGGTAGACAATCCAGAGCTGGCCGCCGCCCTGGCCGAAGTGCTGGCCACCAGCGGCGAGGCCGAGGGGCAGGCGGTGGAGCGGCGGCCAGATATTGACATCCAAGGAGGTGATGCGGCTGATGCGCAGGCCGTGGCGGCTCAGTGAGAGCACCCAGCGGTCGGGCCAGGGGGTGCGGGGGCGGGCGAGGGCCAGGCCCAGCAGCAGCGCGGTGCCAAGCAACGCCAGGGCCGGGCCGGGCCAGCGTCGGCGGCTAGCGCTTGAGGACGCGGTCGATGACATAGTCAATCGCCAGAAACAGGCCGACGATCAGGAGTAGAAAGCCCCACCACTGTAGGTGCACAAAGACGACAAAATGGAGCTTGGTCCAGATCAGATAGAGCGTAATGACGAGAGCGATGGCGGTTCCGAGGCTGCTGGCACGACGACGCATGGTGGGGACCTCCTGAGTGCTGATATGGCGAAGGGGCCACGCTGACGCGGACCCCTTCGCGGCGCTGCTGATTATACGCGCGGGCTAGGCCTGGGTTTCGGCCTCGGTGAAATAGCGGACGCGGCCCTTCTTGTACTCTTTGGTCGAGAACAGGATGGCGTAGTCGGTAATGCCGAGGGGCGCCAGCTCGGTGGCCATTGTCTGGGCGATCTCGTGGGCGTTGTCGCGGCTGCGGGCGTGGACCATCGAGAACAGATTGTAGGGCCAGTCGGGGTAGACCGGGCGTAGATAGCAGTGCGACACGGCAGCATACGACGCCATGATCCGCCCGGCCTCCTCGATTTTATCCTCGGGGACCTTCCAGGTGATCATACCGTTGTCGCTGAAGCCGGCCTTCTGGTGGCGCAGGATGCCGGCGACGCGGCGGAGGTAGGCCATGCCGGTCATCTCGGCGATCCAGGCGAACAGCTCGGCCTCGGTGATCTCGGCCTGGGCGGCCAGCTGGGCGAAGGGCGCCTCGACGAGCGGCAGATCATCCTGGACGACGCGGATCAGCTGCTTGTCGCGGTCGGTGAGGGGGCGGGGCGCGGTGGGGCGGCTCCAGGTGGCGGTATCCTTGCCAACTTTGGTCTCGTCGGCCTCCATGTCCAGCTTGACGGCGATTTTAAACAGCTTCAGGGTGGGCAGCATGCGGACAGTCTCGACGCCGGCGCGGGCGGTGAGGCGCTGGACCTCGTCGTCGATGTCCTGGGCCGGCGGCACGGCGATGGTAAACCACATGTTGAACTCGTGGTCGCGGCGATAGTTGTGCGAGACGCCGGGGTGCTGATTGATAATTGCCGCGGCCTCCTCCAGGTGGTCGGGCGCGACGCGCACGGCGACCAGGCTGGACTGATAGCCGAGGCGGCGGGTATCAAAGATCGCCGAGATTTGCCGGACAATGCCGAGGTCGCGGAGGCGCTCGATGCGGCGCATGACCGCGGCGCCATCGAGGCCGAGGGTTTCGCCCAGCGCGGCCCACGGGTTGGACGTGACCGGGAACTCCCACTGCAGCAGATTGAGGAGTTTGCGGTCCTGGGCATCGAGCTGATCGGCCTGGCTGGCCGGGAGTTCGATGGGCGCGGGCGCGGCGGGCGCGGCGGCAGCCGGGGCGACGCCCTGCGGCCCCACGAGGACGCGCTGACCATCGAGGCGCACGCTGTAGGCCTTGACGGGGCCGCGGGCCGGCTTGGCGCAGGCATCGCCGGAGGCCAGGTCGAACTCGGCGCCATGCCACGGGCAGGTGACGCGGCCATCGTGGACCTCGCCATCGACCAGCGGGCCGCGGGCGTGCGAGCAGCGGTTCTCCAGCGCATAGAAGCCGGCCTCGGTATGCCAGAGGGCGACCTCCTCACCACGGTAGACGACCAATTTAGCGGCGCCGACCGGCAGCTCATCGAGGGTAGCGACGGCCACAAAGTCATCGTCGGCACTGGCGGCGGGCGCGGCGCTGGCAGCGACGGGCGCAGCGACAGCGGCGGGCTGCGCAGCCTCGGTGACGCCGCCCAGCGAGTCAAGGACGGCGGCGATGGGCGCGGCGATGCAGGTAAAGGTCGGCGTGTCGCGCAGGGTATAGATGCTGGCCTCGGTGTCGCGCAGCTCCATCAGGAGATCAAGGAAGCGCGAGGGGTCATCGGACTCGAAGGCCACGACAAACTCCTGGTCATCGAGGCCATAGGAATAGGTGGTGTTGAGCTTCACATCGGGGTACTGACGACCGACGCGGATATGCTCGTCCATGATGCGCTGGCGCTCGGGGGCAGGCAGCGCGTACCAGGCGCGGGTCTTGACGAAGGGGTACACAAACAGATATTTATTCTGGCCGGGCACGATGATGTCGCGGCGCTTGGCCTCCTCCTCGGTCGCATACTTGTCGACGTACATCGAGCGCTTGGTCATGGCGAGGTAGGAGTAGGGGCTGGCGAGGTAGGCGCCGAGCGGCGTAGACAGCAGCGCGGTGTGGAGGCCCTGAAAATCCTCCAGCTGCTCGCTGACGAGCCACAGGGCGAAATCCACATCGCCGCGGACGCCGACCAGCGTATAGGAGCGCAGCACAATGCGCTCGGACCAGTCGGCGACGACGGCGGCGAAGGCCGCTTTAGCGGCGGCGCGCTCGGCGGCCGGCAGGCGGCGCCAGGCGGGATCGAGCTTCCAGAAGGCAAACTTCACAAACTGACGACGGGGCGTGCGAGGTTCCATCAAAGACTCCACAGTGAGTAGCACAGATACGGCGCGGCGGGCCAGCCACGACCCGCCGCGGGACAGCGCCGGCGCGGGCTAGGCCACGGCGGCGGCGTCGGACTCCAGGTAGAACTGGTGATCATAGAGATCATTGATCTGGGCCAGGTCGGCGGCCGACAGATCATCTTTATCGCTGGCGGCCGCGAACTCGGTGAGCTGCGCGGCGTTGTAGATATTGGGCAGCGCGACGGCGCACTGCGGCGTCTGCCAGACAAACTTCGAGCGCGGCCTGGCCGAGCGTCAGGTCGCGGCCGCCCGTCAAGAAATCGAGCTTGGCAATCTTCTGGAGGCCGGTCGCCAGCCACTCTTTGGAGCGGTGCTGGCGGTGGTCGCCGGGGGCGAACTTGGTATCGGCGCTGTACTGGCCCTCCAGCATGCCGGAGGAGTGGGGGACGCGGACCATCAGCGCCGTGCCGTGCTGCTGGGCGGCGGCGACGAGCTCGCGGCCGGGGTTCTGCTCCAGCAGGTTGTAGATCATCTGGAGGCCGTCGACGTGGCGCTCGTTGATCGCCTTGAGGCCCTCGGGCAGCCAGCCGATCTTGGGGCCGAGGGCCAGGCCGTAGTAGCGCAGCTTGCCCTCGGCCTTGAGGTCATCAAGGACCGCGAAGAGCGCATCGTCGTCGATGGCGTCCATCTTGGCGTTGTGGGCCTGCCAAAAATCGATGTGATCGGTTTTGAGGCGGCGCAGGCTCTGCTCGACGCTGTAGCGGACGAACTCGGGGCGCCAGTCGTGGGGCCGCTCCTGCTGGCCGCGGCGCTCGGTGTGCTCGTACCAGTTGTAGCCGCCTTTGGTGGCGATGACAATCTTGTCGCGGACATCGCCCAGCGCCTCGGCCATGATCTCCTCGCCGAAGCCATCGCCGTAGGTGTCGGCGGTATCGAAGAAAGTCACGCCGAGGTCGTAGGCCTGGCGCAGCAGATCAACGCCCAGCTGGCGGTCGGTGATGCCCCACCAGGTGGTGGCGACGGTCCAGACGCCGAAGCCGAGCTGTGAGACGGTGAGGTCGGTGTTGCCAAACGGAACGTAGCGCATGATCGGGTCCTTTGTGGGCTAGGCCAGGGCGACGGCCGCGTCAACGACGGCGCGGACGGCGGCGACCTGGGCGTTGTAGACATCATCGGCTAGCACGGGCTGCATCCCGGCGAGGCTGAGCGGCGCCCGGAGATCGATCCAGGAGGTGCAGCCGCCGTAGGCCGGGTCAAAGGCGATCTCGGCGGGCGCCGCGAGCCGGTAGGCGCGCAGCAGGAGGACGTACAGCGGGTGGCGCGGCTTCCAGCCGAAGCGCTCGGCGGCGAAGCGCTCGTTCCAGATGTGGAACGGCAGCAGCCCCTCGACGGTGGATTGCTCGCTGATCTGGAAAATATCGGTGATCTGGGCGAAGGTGTGGATCGGCACCGTCGTCGGGTGCCAGCCGGCCGCAACCGGCGCGACCTTCGCTTCATAGGCCGGCTTCAGCAGCGCGGGCTGCTGGTGCTCGTAGGTCGGGTAGAGCAGCACGGCATCGTGGGCGACGCGAAAATGCCGGCCTTCCTCACGGATGCCGCCCTTGCGGAGCAGCGTAATCGTCTCGCCACGCCCGAGGGCATCGACGGCGACGGCCCACTCCTTGAAGGCGTGGGCGGTAAATTGAGTGGGTATCGTCTCAGTGAGCATAAACTTATCCTTTGTGTGGGCGGCGCGCTACGCCAGAAACTCGCGGACGAGCGCGAGAAAGCGCGGCTGCTCCTCGCAGATCGTCATATGGCCGCTGTCCTCGAAGATTTCCAGGCGGGCGTTGGGCAGCAGGGCGGCCATTGTCTCGGCCTGGCTCGGCGGCGTAATGCGGTCGTGGCGGCCGGTGACAATCAGCGCCGGCACCGTGATGCCGGGCAGGGCCGGGCGCACGTCGAAGCGCGGCAGCTCGTGCTCAGTCCACCAGGTCATGACCTCGAAGCCAAAGATGGCGTCGCGGCTCATCTGGGCCGACATCGCCTGCTCACGGGCGGTCCAGTCCTTGAAATAGATCGGCCCCTCGATGTCCAAAATCCGGCGAAACTCCGCATCGCTGGTGACGGCGGCTTCGCTCTCAAGGGCGGCCTTAACTTCGGGCGACGCAAACGCCGCGACGAGCGCCGCTGAACTCGGGCCGAAGGCGTGGGAGGGCGCGGTGGAGACCAGCAGGAGGTGCGAGAGGTGCTGCTGGTACTGGGCGGCGTAGGCTAGCGCCAGAAAGCCGCCGAACGAGAAGCCGAGCAGCGCGATCTGCTCATAGCCGAGGTGCTGGCGCAGCGCCTCGATGTCGGCGACCATGTTCTCGGTGGTGGCGGTGCTGGGATTGACGCGCGCCGAGCGGCCGGTGCCGCGCTCATCGACGAAGACCAGCGTGAAGTGTGTGGCCAGCGGGTCGAGCCAGGGGCGGAACTCGGTGTGGTCGAGGCCGGGGCCGCCGTGGAGCAGCACGAGCGGCGGGCCGCTGCCGAGGGTCTCGTACCAGATTTGGGTGTTGTTGACAGTTGCGATCATAGTTATCCTAGAAGCTATCAGCTCTCAGCTGTCAGCCATCAGTGCTGCGCGGAGTTGCATTGAGCGTGCGTTGCCCGTAGGGGCAGCTCGTGAGCCGCCCGCCATGCGAGGCCCTGTCCCCAAAGAGTTCCACGAAGCGCCCGAAGGCTTCACGCCCATAGCGCTCATTGCTCGTCGCGGAGCCACTGGGCGGCCTGCTTGGCGTAGTAGGTCAGGATCAGATCGGCGCCGGCGCGCTTGATGGCGGTGAGGCTTTCGAGGGCGACGGTGCGCTCATCGATCCAGCCGTTCTGGGCGGCGGCCTTAATCATCGCGTACTCGCCGGAGACGTGGTAGGCGGCGGTGGGCAGCGCGTAGGTGCGGCGGACCGCGGCGAGAATATCGAGGTAGGGCAGCGCGGGCTTGACCATGATGAGGTCGGCGCCCTCGGCGACATCCAGTGCCACCTCGCGGATGGCCTCGCGGGCGTTGGCGGGGTCCATCTGGTACTGCTTGCGGTCGCCGAAGGCCGGCGGCGAGTTGGCGGCCTCGCGGAAGGGGCCGTAGAAGCCCGACGCAAACTTTGCGGCGTAGGCCATGATGGCCACGTCGGCGTGGCCCGCGCCGTCGAGGGCAGCGCGCAGTGCCGCCACGGCGCCGTCCATCATGCCGCTGGGCGCCACGATGTCGGCGCCGGCCGCGGCGTGGGACACGGCGACCGCCTGGAGCACTGCCAGGGTCGGATCATTGAGCACCGCGCCGCCGGCGTCGAGGAGGCCGCAGTGGCCGTGGTCGGTGTACTCGCACATGCAGACATCGGTGATCACCACGAGGTCGGGGTCGGCGCGCTTCAGCGCACGGATCGCCTGCTGGACAATGCCATCGTCGGCGAAATTCTCCGAGCCGCGGGCGTCTTTGGTAGCGGGCAGGCCAAACAGAATCACCGCCGGCACCCCGAGCGCGGCCAGCGCCTCGGCCTCGCGGGCGAGCTGGTCGACCGACAGCTGGGACTGGCCCGGCATCGAGCGGATCGGCCGATTGACGCCCTCCCCGTGGGTGACAAACAGCGGGTAGATAAAATCGGCGGGCGCCACGAGCGTCTCGCGGACCATGCGGCGCAGGGCGGGCGTGCGGCGCAGGCGGCGCGGGCGGATGGGCAGGTTCAGCATTGTATCCATGTTCCTCACGACGCAGCCGGCGCGAGCTTCGCTTGCAGCGCGGCGACGAGGCCATCCACGGTGTACTCGGCGGCCTCGATGGCGACGGTGAGGCCGAGGTCGCGGGCGGTGGCGGCGGTGATCGGACCGATGGCCACGACCGCGACGGGCGCGAGGAGCTGCCGCGCCTCGGGGGCGGCGATGCCGTCCAGGGCCAGGCGGGCGAAAAAGTTGGTCACGGTCGAGGAGCTGGTGAAGGTCACAGCGTCGACCTTGCCGGCGCGCAGCTGCGCGGCGACATCGCTGGCGCCGGCGCCGAGGACGGTGCGGTAGGTGACGACGCTATCGACCTGGGCGCCGCGGAGAATCAAACCCTCGGCCAGCGCCTCGCGGGCTAGGTCGGCGTGGGGCAGCAGGATGCGCTGGCCCGCGACATCGCCGATCTCGTCCAGGATCGCCTCGGCGACGGCGGCAGTCGGAACAAACGACGTGGTGAGATGCTCAACCTCGACCTGCGCGGCGGTGGCGGGGCCGATGGCGGCGATCTGGACGCCGGCGAGCGCGGTCATGCTCTGGCCGATGCCGCGCAGGCGCTGCATAAACCAGGTCACGGCGTTGGGGCTGGTGAAGACCAGCCAGCTGTAGCGGCCGATGTTGACAATCGCCTCATCGAGCGGGCCGCACTCGGCAGGCGGCGCGAAGGCGATCACCGGGTACTCCAGCGGCTCGGCGCCGAGGTCACGGAGGCGGGCCGCGAGGTCGCTGGCCTGCTCGCGGGCGCGGGTCACGATGATGCGGCGGCCCCACAGCGGGCGATTATCGAACCAGCGCAGCGACTCGCGCAGCCGCACGACCTCGCCGACCACGGTGATCGCCGGCGGCTTGAGGCCGGCTTCGGCGACGGCCGGGGCAATGTCGGCCAGGGTCGCGGTGACGGTCTGCTGGTTGGGGAGCGTGCCCCAGCGTATCACGGCGACCGGCGTGCTGGGCGCGCGGCCAGCGGCGATGAGCTGCTGGCTGATCTCAGCTAGGTTACCGACGCCCATAAAAAACACCAGCGTGTCGGCGCCGTGGGCCAGCCCGGCCCAATCAATGCGCGACTTGGGGCGGCTGGGGTCCTCGTGGCCGGTGATCATGGCGACCGACGAGGCGTGGTCACGGTGGGTCACGGGGATGCCGGCGTAGGCCGGGACCGCCACGCCGGCCGAGATGCCGGGGATCACCTCCCAGGTGACGCCGGCCAGCTCCAGAGCGGCGGCCTCCTCGGCGCCGCGGCCGAAGATGTACGGGTCGCCGCCCTTGAGGCGCACGACGCGGTGGCCGCGCTCGCCCAGCGCCACCAGCAGCGCGGTGATCTCCTCCTGGGTCAGCGTGTGGGCGCCGGCCTGCTTGCCGACAAACACACGCTCGGCCTGGGGCGGGCAGTAGTCGAGCAGCGCCGAGTTAGCCAGGTAGTCGTAGACCACCACATCGCAGCTTTTGAGCCGCTCCACCGCCTTCACCGTGATCAGCCCTGGGTCGCCCGGCCCGGCGCCCACCAGCGAAACAAATCCAGACATGTGCGAGTCCTTAGCTATAAGCCGTCAGCCGTCAGCTTGATCAAGGTTAAGCTATGAGTCCTTAGCTATAAGCCATCAGCTTGATCAAGGTTGAGCTTGGCACCCACAATGATTGCAGTGGGAGATGCGGCTGACGGCGCTATATCCAATGCAGTAATCCATGTTTTCGAGGATCAGCCCTCACTCCCTCAGGTTCAACCACACGCACAGCAGCGCACGTTATGCGGTGAAAGCTGACAGCTGACGGCTGACAGCTGACAGCTCGATCACAACTCGAGCATCCACACGTCGCGGGGGGCGAAGCCGAGGCTTTGGTAGAGCGGCTGGCCACTGTCGCTGGAGCGCAGCTCCAGGCGGCCGAAACCCTGCGCCCGCGACCAGTTGATCAGCGCGGCCATGAGCGCCTTGCCGATGCCTTGCCGGCGGTGGGCCGGGTCGACGAAGACGCCGGTGACATAGCCGCGCAGGATCGGGCCGTAGGGCCGCGGCGGGTGGCGGTGAAACAGCAGCATCGCCACCCCGACGGGCGCGCCGTCCAGCTCGGCCACCCAGCCGGTCGCCTGGTCGGCGCGAATCGTCTCGTGCCAGTAGACGAACAGCTCCTCGCGGTAGGCGGGCAGCGATGGCTCGGCGTGCTCGCCATCCCACATGCGCTGGCGCAGGCGCGCGACGGTGTAGGCGTCATTGCTCGTGACCTGGCGGATCAGGAGGCCGTCCATCAGCGGGCCTCCGCGGGCGCGGCGCTGGCGCTGATCTGGCGCAGGATTTCGGCGCCGCCCTGGGCCAGCAGCGACGCGGCCACGCGCACGCCCAGCGCGGCGGCGTCCGCGACGGGGCCGGCGGCGGCGGCGCGGACGGTGGCGGTGCCGTCGGGCCGCCCGATCAGGCCGCGGACCTGCAGCTCGGCGCCGACAATCTGGGCAAACCCGGCGATCGGCACCTGGCAGCCGCCCTGGAGGTGGCCGAGCAGCGCGCGCTCGGCGGTGACGGCGGCGCGGGTCGCGGCATCGTCGAGGGCCGCCAGGAGCTGCCGGGTCGAATCGTCGGCGGCGCGGCATTGGAGGGCGAGCGCGCCCTGGGCGACCGCCGGCAGCAGCTCGTCGGCGGGAAAGACGTAGCTGATCGCCGCATCGAGGCCCAGCCGCTCTAGGCCGGCGGCGGCCAGAATGATCGCGTCGTAGTCGCCGGCCTGAAGCTTGCGCAGCCGGGTATCGACGTTGCCGCGCAGGTCGAGCACCTGGCAGTCGGGGCGCAGCGCGCGGACCTGGCAGGCGCGGCGCAGGCTCGACGTGCCGATCTGTGCGCCCGCCGGCAGCGACGCGAGTCCGGCGGCGGCGCCGTCGTGGCGGATCAGCGCGTCCCAGGGCGTGGCGCGGGCCGGAAACGCCGCCAGCACCAGGTCGGCGGGCAGCGCCGACGGCAAATCTTTGGCCGAGTGGACCGCCAGGTCAATCGCGCCGCCCTGCAGCGCCTGCTCGATCTCGGTGACAAACAGCCCCTTGTCGCCAATTTTCGAGAGCGCGCGGTCCAGAATCAGATCGCCTTTGGTCTGGATAATCGTCAGCTCAACCTCCAAACCGGGGTGGGCCAGCTGGAGGGCGGCCTGGGTGGCGCGAGCCTGGGCCAGCGCCAGCTGCGAACCGCGGGTGCCGATGCGCAGCGCGGTCATACGCCGCCCTCGCCGCCGGCCAGGCCAAACAGCGTCTGCAGGGCCGCGGCGTAGGTGCCGCCCTCGCCCTGCGACGCAGCGTGCTTGAGCCGCACCGTCGGCTGGTGCAGCAGCTTGTTAACAATGCCCATGCTCAGTGCCTCCACAATTTGGCGGTCGCGGTCATCGAGCGGCCCCAGGCGGCGCAGCGCTTTAGCCAGCTCATTTTGGCGAATCAACTCGGCCTGCTCGCGCAGATGGTTGAGCGTCGGCAGGACGGTGCGGCCCTGCAGCCAGCCCATGAAGCGCTCGACCTCGGCCGCGACAATCGCCGTGGCGCCGCTGATCTCGTCGTGGCGGCGGGCCAGGTTGCCCGAGACGACCGCCTGCAAATCATCAATATTGTAGACAAACGCGCCCGGCACATCGCCGGCGGCCGGCTCGATGTCGCGCGGCACGGCCAGATCAATGAGAATCAGCGGCGTCGTGCGGCCGACGACGGCGGCGGCGACATGCTCCGCGTGGATCACGGTGTGGGGCGCGGCGGTCGAGGAGATCACCACATCGGCCTCGGCGATCGCGGCCGCCAGGTGGTCCCAGCCGCGGACCTGGCCGCCCCAGGTGCGCGCCAGCTGCTCGGCCCGCTCGACGGTGCGGTTGACCATCGTGATCGAGCGCGCGCCGTTGTCGAGCAGATTTTTAGCAGCCAGCTCGCTCATCTTGCCCGAGCCGACGAGGAGAATGCGGGCGTCGGCCAGGCCGCCGAGCAGCTGGCGGGCCAGCTCAACGCCGGCGTGCGAGACCGAGACCGCGTGGCGATCAATGCCGGTCTCGGTGCGGACGCGCTTGCCGGCCTCCAGGGCGTGACGGAACAGCGCGTGGAGCAGGGGGCCGCTGGCGCGCGCCTCGGCGGCGAGCTGGTGGGCGGCGCGCACCTGGCCCTGCACCTGCGGCTCGCCGACGACCAGCGAGTTGAGGCCGGCGGTGGTGGTGAACAGATGGGCGACCGCCGCGCCGCCCCACGCCGTGCGAAAGCGGGCGCGGTGCAGATCGCGGGGGAGGCCCTGGCGCTCATGGAGCCACGCGATCACCGTGTCGGCGGCGGTCTCGTCGGCAGCAACGCCGTAGATCTCGACGCGGTTGCAGGTTGACAGGATCACGGCCGCCCCGAGCGGCGCGGACGGCCCGCTGGTCAGCGCCGCGAGCGCCGCCGGCAGATCGGCGGCCCGCAGCGCCAGCTGCTCGCGGACCTCGACGGGCGCGGTGTGGTGGTCAATGCCGACAACAAACAGCTGTGTCATAGGTGATCGCTTACTCATCAGTAGATTGAAGGGCGGCGAGCGCGGCGACGTGGCGCTCGGCCGCCGCATGGTCGCCGGCGCGCAGGAGTTCGAGCAGCTCATCGGTGGCCAGGACGCGGCCGAGCGCGGCGCGGGCCGCTGGCGGCAGGTGTGCGTAGCGCGCGCGGGCCGCCGCGAGCAGCGCGGCGAGCGCCGCGTACTCCGGGCCGAAGGCCGCGTCGAGCTTGCGCCGCACGAGCGCGGCCAGCGCCGGGCTGCCGCCGCCAGTCGCGGCGGTCAGCACGAGGTCGCCGCGGCGCACGGCGGCCACAGTGTGGAGCGTTGACGCGGCTGGGTCGTCGGCGATATTGACCAGGATGCCCAGCGCCTCAGCCTCGGTCGCGACGGCGGCGTTGACCGCGCGGCGGTCGGTGGCGGCCACGGCCAGCCAAGCGCCCGCGAGGTCGCCGGCGGCATACGGCCGCGCCAGGTGCGCCAGGTGGCCGCTCGCCGCCCAGTCAGCGAGCTGCGCAGTCAGCGCCGGGCTGACGACGACGACCGCCGCATCAGCATCGAGCAGCCCGGCGACCTTGCGCTCGGCGACGGCGCCGCCGCCCACGACGACGCAGCGCCGCCCGGCGACCGCCAGGCTAGCGGGGTACAGCCTCACTGCGCCGCCCCGAAGCTGTCCATCATCGCCCGCAGCACGTCGTTGAGCAGCAGCTGGACGCGGCGCAGCGCCGCCAGCGCCGCCTCGGGGTCGAGGCCGGTGGTGGTCGGCAGCTGGATCACGGTCTCCAGCAGGCTGTCGCGGAAAAATAGAAAGGTCAGCACCGCCTCGGTCAGGCCCAGGCCAGCCTCGGCCAGCAGCCGGGCGTAGGTCAGGCCGAGAAGTTTAGCGGTCGCGTGGTGCTCAGGGGTGACGGCGCCGGCGTTGGTGAGCTGCGACACGAACCCGACCAGCTGGCGGCCAGCCAGGCGCCACTGCTCGCGCTGGGCCGGCTGGAGGTCGGCCATCCAGGGCTGCTGCATAATCTCAGCGCCGACGCCCTCGCGGGTGCGCTGCACGGTCGCGCTGGCGACAAAGGCCGGCAGCCCGGCGCCGCGCACCGGCATGATCCGCAGCAACCGCTCGATGGCGGCGCGGGCAAAGCGCCGGTGGCCGCCGGGCGTGCGAAACAGCTCCAGCTTGCCCTCGTCGCTCCACTGCCGCAGCGTCGCTGGGTGAACGCCCAGCAGATCGCTGGCCTGGCTCAGGGTCAGCCATTTTTCGGTCGCGTGCTCGTTCATAAACCTACAGAAATCTATAGACAACTATGGGTTCTTATAGCTTTGTTAAGTATATCACGAATCGCCAAAGCGTCGGCCGGGCGGTGCTATAATGGCGCAGCTTTGCCACAGGCGGGAGTAAATCAATGCAGCGACGCGCAGATAGGCTTATCTCGCCGTGGCTGCTTTTTTGTTGTGGCGCGCAAGGAGTTTTCGATGAGTTGCATTCTGGTAACGGAGAAAATCGGCGATGAGGGGCTGGCGCTGCTGCGTCAGGCCGCCGAGGTGGATGTCAAGCTCAACCTGACGCCCGACCAGCTCAAAGAGCTGCTGCCGGGGTACGAGGCACTGGTGGTGCGCTCGCAGACCAAAGTCACCGCCGACGTGCTGGCCGCCGGCACGAGCCTGAAGGTCGTCGGCCGCGCCGGGACCGGCGTGGACAACATTGATCAGAACGCCGCAACCCAGCAGGGCATCCTGGTCGTCAATGCGCCGGCCTCGAACAGCATCGCGGTCGCCGAGCTGACGCTGGGGCTGATCCTGAGCATCGCGCGGCAGCTGCCGCAGGCCCACGCCTCGCTGACCGGCGGCAAGTGGGAGCGCGGCAAGTTCATGGGCACCGAGATTCGCGGCAAGACGCTGGGGCTGCTGGGCCTGGGCCGGATCGGCGCCGAGGTGGCCCGCCGCGCCCGCGCCTTCGACATGCGGGTGCTGGCCTACGACCCGTTTATCTCCGAGGAGCGCGCCCAACAGCTGGGCGTCCAGCCAATCTCGCTCGACGGGCTGCTGCGCGAGTCGGATATTATCTCGCTGCACGTGCCGCTGATCAACTCGACCCGGAATCTGCTGAACGCCGAGCGGCTGGCGCAGATGAAGCGCGGCGCCTGGATTGTGAACTGCGCGCGCGGCGGCATCATTGATGAGGCCGCGCTGGCCGAGGCGCTGGCGTCGGGGCAGATTGGCGGCGCGGGCCTGGACGTGTGGGCCAAAGAGCCGCCGACCGACTCGGGGATTTTGCAGGCGCCCAACCTGGTGGCGCTGCCGCATCTGGGCGCCTCGACCGAGGAGGCCCAGGCGCTGACGGCGGTGGATGTCGCCGAGGGCGTCGTGGACGCGCTGCAAGATCGCACGCCACGCTTCGCCGTCAACGCGCCGTTTGTCGCCCCCGAGGAGTGGAGCGTGATCGCGCCCTACATCGCGCTCGGCACGCTGCTGGCCAAGCTCTCGACCCAGCTGGTGCGCCAGCCGGTGCAGTCCTACGAGATCGTCTACGGCGGCGACCTGGCCGAGCACACCACCGCGCCGATCCGGCTGTCGGTGCTGGCCGGGCTGCTGGCCGGCACCAGCGAGGGCCGGGTCACGCCGGTCAACGCCGGCATCCTGGCCCGCGAGCGCGGCCTGGCGGTCAGCGAGCGCAAGGATCCCAGCGCCGATCACTACGCCGCCGTGCTGGAGCTGCACGTCACGACGCTGGACGGCGCGACGCATGTGTTTGGCGGCACGGCGCTCAACCACGAGCTGCACATTGTCCAGGTCGAGGGCTATCATCTCGACGTGGTGCCATCGCCGGCGATGCTATTCACGCTGCACCAAGATCAGCCGGGCCTGATCGGGCGGGTCGGCACACTGCTCGGCACGCTGGACATCAACATCTCCTCGATGCACGTCGGGCGCTTGGCGCCACGCGGCCAGGCGATGATGGTCTTGACTGTCGACGAGCCAGTGCCCGCCGCCGCGCTCGCCGAGATCGAGGCGCAGGCCGGGATCAACCAGGCCTACAGCGTCCAGCTGGACTAGCCTGAGCCAAAGTTCAGCGATACACAAACGACCGACCGCCTCAACCTAAAGGCGGTCGGTCCTAAACCACCGTCATCCTACCGAAGCAGAAGTCGTTGCTGCACGTTTTCTCGCCACAGGGCCAACGTTGAGAAACAGCGGACCTTGCGGCCCGCTGTTTGGTTTGCTTGCAGATTGTAGGGAAGCGGGCTGCTAGAGACGGGTGGTTGAACCCGTCGCCGGCTTGTCTTCCATGGGAGGCGTAGTGGCGGGCGGGGCCGGCGTCGCGGCGCTCTGGCTGCCGCCTAGATGCTGCACTTTATCGGCGACCTGACCGACCAGCTGCGTGGCGCGCTGCTCGATCTCGCTCACGCTCTGCTGAACCTGCTCGCCAAAGTTGGCGGCCGTTGATGCCTCGTTGGGGACCGCGATCCACAGCAGCAGATAGACCCAGGGGCTGACGCCAAAAAATGTGAGGGCGACAAAGCCAACCCGCACCAGGGTCGGATCAACGTTGAGATAGCGGGCAACGCCGCCACACACGCCCGCAATGATGCGGTCGGTGGTGCTGCGGGTAATGCGACCTGACTGGCTCATACCAACTCCTTTGCGTATCGTTTCTGGGGGATGGGACGACTGCCGGAATATAATAGTTGCAAGTGTTGGGCCGCCGTGCTTAGATTAGCGCTGAGATAGGGGATGGATACCTATGCAGCCTGAAGCACGGCCAGACACGAAGCGCGGCGCCGCGCTCGCCTCGCTGGGGTCAAGTGCAGCGCTGACGATTATGAAACTGGTGGTTGGCTTCAGCACTGGCAGCTTGGCGATTTTGTCGGAGGCGGCGCACTCGGCGCTGGATTTTCTGGCGGCGGCGATTACCTTCGGGGTGGTGCAGGTGGCTGATCTGCCGCCCGATGACAACCACCCCTACGGCCATGCGCGGGCCGAGCATTTGGGGGCGCTGGCCGAGACCATCTTGCTGGTGCTGACCGCCGGCTGGGTGCTGTGGAAAGCCTTTCAGCATATTTTTATTCAGCCGGAGGTGCCAGAGATAACGATCTGGTCGTTTGCGGTGATGCTAGCATCGCTGGGCATTGACTGGCAGCGCTCGCGGCAGCTGCGCAAGGCGGCGATTGCCTTTGATAGCCCGGCCCTCGCCGCCGACGCCGCACACTTTACCAACGATATGGTCAGCACGCTGGTGGTGCTATTCGGGCTGGGGCTAACAGTGGTCGCGCGCTGGACTGGTCAGGTGCCGACCTGGCTGACTGATCGGGCCGATGCGCTGGCGGCGGTGGGCGTAGCCCTGATCGCGATCTACATCTCGTGGGGGCTGGGGCGGCAGGCGGTGCGGGCGCTGATGGACGATATTCCCCATGATCTCAGCCACCATCTGGCAGCAAGTATCAAGGCGCTGCCGGGGGTGGCGGGACAGCCGCGGGTGCGGACGCGCTTTGTTGGCTCGCAGGCGTATGTCGATGTGAGCGTGCAGGTGCCGCGGGCGCAGACGCTGGAGGAGGCCCATGACATCACGGAGAGCATTGAGGCTGCGGTGCGCACCGAGCTGAGCGGCGCTGATGTGGTGGTTCACGTGGAGCCGATCCGGGCCGAGAGCGAGCCGTACACCACGTCGGTGTACGCGGCGGCGCATCGGCTGGGACTACATGTGCATAACCTAGATGTTTTCTGGCTACAGGATGGGATGCGGGTCGATGTTGACCTGGAGGTGCCAGCGACGCTGACGCTCGCTGAGGCGCATCGCTACTCGGAGCGCTTCGAAGCGGCAGTGCGGACGGAGCTGCCCGAATCAACGCATGTGGCGGTGCATCTTCAAGCCACGGCGGGATGTGCTCCAGCCGGCGGTGCGGCATCCGGCCGGCCTGGAGCAAGTGCAGACTGCGCTAGCGGCCCTCGATAGCGGCGTGGAGATTAAAGCGACCGAGGTGTTTTTGACCGATGGCGGCCTGGTCGTGCTGCTGCGCTGTGGCTTTCCAGCCCAGCTGGCGCTGCTGGAGGTTCATACGGCAATGGCGCGGCTGGAGCGGGCGCTGCGCCGCAGCGTGCCAGATATTCTGCGGGTCCAGATCGAGCCTGAGCCATTGAGCGTCGGCTGAGCAGCGCCAGCAATCTATGGCTGAGCTGCGCATAGCTATGGTACAGTAGGGCGAGCGCTACTCCGCGGCGAAGCCTTCGTCTCCTAACATCTAACTAGAGGTTGTATGCAGAGTCACGCATTCTGGGCAGGTGTGCGCCTGTGCCTGCTGGCCCTTGTGCTGGCAGCCTGCGCCGGCACGCCGCCAGCCACGCCCACCGCAGCGCCGCCGACCACGCCGACCACGCCGACCACGCCGACCACGGCGGCCAGCGTCCCAACCGTCCCAAGCAGCACGACGCCCGGCACGCTGCGCTGGTCAATGGAAGGGGTCAGCGATTTGCCAGGGATTGACCCGGCCAGGCCCAGCGACGCCCACAGCATCACGGTGATGGGCTTGGTTTTCAGCGGGCTGGTGCGGTTCGATGAGCACCTAGAGGTCCAGCCGGACGGCGCCGCGAAGTGGACCGTCAGCCCCGACGGCAAAACCTACACGTTTACGCTGCGGGATGGCTTACAGTTCGCCGACGGCACAGCGGTGACCGCCGACGACTTCGTGTTCTCGATCAACCGGGCGCTGGCGCCGGCGACCGCCTCGTATGGTGCGCCCTCGCAGCTGGGGCATATTGTGGGCGCGGCTGAGGTCGTGGCCGGGACCGCGCCGACGGCCAGCGGCATCCGGGCGGTTGATGAGCGCACCCTGGAGATTAACATCGACAGCCCGCAGGCCTCGTTTTTGGCGCAGCTATCGTTTCCGTACACCTTTGTCGTGCCGCGCAAGCTGGTGGCCGAGGGCGACCAGTGGCAGGAGCACGCCTATGGGACGGGGCCGTTTACTGTCAAGCGCTGGCAGCACGGCACAGCGATTGAGCTAGCGGCTAACCCGCATTACTGGCAGGGTACGCCAGGAATCGCGACGATCAGCATGCCGTTTAGCCAGGATAGCGAGGCGGCATATCAGCGCTACCGGCAGGGCGAGCTTGAGATCATGGGCGGGCAGCAGAACCCACTGCCGGCCGCGCACACCGATGAGGTCAAAGCGCTGCCCGATTTTCGCTCGGCGGCCTCGCTGGCGACGCGGTTTGTCGGATTTAACACCCAGCTGGCGCCCTTTGACAATGTGGACGTGCGGCGCGCCTTTGCGCTGGCGACCGACAAGCAGGCCCTGGCACAGCAGACGCTCTCCGGCACGGTCGAGGTCGCTAACCGGATTCTGCCGACGGGGCTGCTGGGGACCGAGCTGCCAGTGCGCGCGCTGAGCTTCGACCCAGCGACGGCCAAAGCGGCGCTGACCAAAGCTGGCTTCGCTGACGGCAAGGGCCTGCCGCCGATCACGCTGGTGTATGGCGCGGAGGGCGACAATGATCGCGTTGCTGCCCAGCTCCAGCGGTCGTGGGAGCAGCAGCTCGGCGTGCGGGTGACGCTGCAAAGCACCGAACTGGAGACGTTCACGAAGCTGCTCGACACGACGTACTACACGCCGACGAGCGGCATCCAGCTGTACCTCAGCATTTGGGGTGCTGACTACCCTGACCCGCAGAACTTCCTATCGCAGCAGCTGCACAGCGGCGCGCCGAACAACAACGGCCACTTCAGCAGCGCCGATTTCGACAAGCTAGTGGACGAGGCCGACACGCTGGGCGCGGCCGAGGATACCGACCGGCGGCTCCAGCTGTATAACCATGCCGAGCAGATCGCGATTGATCAGGTCGGCTGGCTGCCGCTCTACTATCCGCGCTTCAACTTTTTGATGCGGCCGACGGTGCAGGGGCTGGTTGTCACGCCCAATGGCCTGGTGGTGCCAGACTGGACCAAAGTGCGGGTGCAGTAGGCCCGGCGCGGCGCTGAGTGCTATAATCGGCCTGAGGTTGGCTGTGCAACGGATTGGCATTCTCCATAACCCGCTTTCGACCGAGACCAGCGCCCTGGCCGATCAGCTCACCACGTGGCTGGCCGACCGGGGCATTTCGACGTGGAGCGGCGTCTCACACACCGCGCGCGAGGACCCGGCGCAGCTGGCCGGCTGCGATCTGCTGCTGAGCCTGGGCGGCGACGGCACGATCCTGCGGGCGGCGCGGCTGGCGATCCCCAACCGCATTCCGCTGCTGCCGGTCGCGATGGGCCACCTCAGCTTCATGGCCGAGGTTGAGCCAGAGGCGGTGTTTGATGTGCTGGAGCAGATCATCGCCGGCGCGTTCACGATCGAGGAGCGGACGCTGGTCGAGGTTGAGTTGGAGCGGGGCGGCGCGACGATTGGCCGCTGGCAGGTGCTCAACGAGGTGCTGATCACCAGGGCCGAGATGGTGCGAGCGGTGGTGATCGATGTGCTGGTCGACGGCGCGGCGCTAACGACCTACCACGCCGACGGCGTGATCATCGCGACGGCGACCGGCTCGACAGCCTACGCGCTGGCGGCGGGCGGCCCGATCCTCGATCCGCGAACCCGCAGCTTTCTCCTGGTGCCAGTGGCACCGCACCTGACCAGCATCCCGGCGCTGGTGGTGCATGAGGACGCCGTGATCACGCTGCGGCTGCGCTCGTACTATCCGACTGCGGTGGCGATTGACGCGCAGGTGACGCTGCCGCTGGAGGCCGACGACATTGTTATGGCCCGGCGCGCCCAGGCGACGGCCTTGTTTGCGCGGGTGGCCGGCGCCCGCTCGTTTTATGACAATTTGACCCAACGGCTACGACGGGTATAAGCATGCGACGAGCAGTCTAGCCATGCACTTCGATGTACTGACGCTGTTCCCAGCGATGTTCGCGCCGCTCGACCTGAGCATTGTCGGCCGCGCACAGGCGGCGGGGCTGGTCTCGATCACGCTGCACGATATTCGGCAGGCGGCCACCGACCGGCATCGCACCGTGGACGACGGCCCGTTCGGTGGCGGCGCCGGGATGATTTTTAAGCCCGAGGTGACCTGGCAGGCGCTGGCGGCGGTGCTAGGCGTCGACGCCAGCGATCCGCAGGCGCCGCCCCGGCTGCCCGATCCGCACCCGCCGGTGATCTATCTGTCCCCGACTGGCGAGGTGCTGACCCAGCGCCTGGCGGCCGAGCTGGCGCAGCAGCCGCGGCTGGTGCTGCTGTGCGGCCACTACGAGGGCATCGACGAGCGCCTACGCGAGCACGTCGTAGACCGCGAGGTCAGCATTGGCGACTATGTGCTGACCAGCGGCGAGCTGGCGGCGATGGTGCTGATCGATGCGGTGGCGCGGCTCCAGCCGGGCGTACTGGCCGACGAGTCGCCACTGGACGAGTCGCACAGCGATGGGCTGCTGGAATATCCGCACTACACCCGGCCGGCAACCTGGCGCGGCCTGCCAATCCCCGAGATGCTGCTGTCGGGCCACCACGCCAACATTGCGCGCTGGCGCCACGAGCAGCGGCTGCTGCGCACGCTACGACAGCGCCCCGACCTCCTCGCGCGCGCCGTGCTCTCGGAGCGCGACCGGGCTTGGCTGCGCGCACAGGGCTGGGCTGGGCCGGGCAGCGAGCCACCCAAACGTGAACGGTAGCCCAACTATTTTTCCGACAGGTGCTTGGTATAATGGGTTCGCGCTGCCCACGTGCCCAGCGCGACAGGAGCAACCATGATGGGCTTACTCAACACCAACAAATCTGCCCCACCCCAGCCAGTCGTCGCCAGCAGCTCGGCCAGCCGCATGGAGGCGACCATCGGCGCCAACACCAGCATCAACGGCGTGCTCAAGGCCGAGGGCAGCATCCGCATCGACGGCACCTTCGAAGGGCTGCTGGAGGTGATCGGCAGCGTGATTGTGGGCCAGACCGGGCGGGTCGTGGCGACGATCAAAGCGACCAACGTGCATGTCTCGGGCGCCGTCAAGGGCGAGATCGTCGCCACCGAGCAGCTTGAGATTTCACAGACTGGCAAGGTCTGGGGCGATATTACCGCTAACGCGCTGCACATCGAGCCAGGCGGCATGTTCCGCGGCCAAAGCGCGATGCTCAGCCCCGACGAGCCGCTGCTGCTCGAAGCGCCGCAGAGCGGCCGCTAGCGATGCAGGCCCCTGGCCAGCCGAAGTGGACCGCGCGCCTGCCGCAGCTGCTCAACAAACTGGGCGTCGGCTCGCTGCTGCTGGGTCTGCTGCTGATCGCCGGTGCGCTGCTGGTCGGGTTCGTGCGCCTGACCTGGACCGAACACCAGATCAACCAGGCGATTGTACGCCAGCAGGCCGCCAACGCCGCGGCGCAGCAGCGCAACGCCGAGCTGAGCGGCCAGGCCGACTACGCCGAGTCCGACAGTGCCGCCGAGCAGGCCGCCCGCGAGCGGCTGGGCATGGCGCGCGAGGGCGAGACCGTGGTGCGGCCCAACTTTGTCACGGCGCCGACCGCCGCGCCGCTGCCCAGCGCCGAGCCAAGCAGCACCGCGCCGAGCATTGCTAACCCGCCGAGCAGCGCGGTCGTGCCGGCGCCGCCGAGCCGGGCCAGCAATGCCGCCCACTGGTGGCGCGCGCTGTTTCCCGGCAGTGCCGCGCGGCCCTAGCGCGGTGATCTCCCGATGACCAACATCTCGGTCGTGGTGGTGACGTGGAACGGGCTACACCTCCTGCAACCGTGTGTCGCAGCGCTCCAGGCCCAGACGGTCGCCCACGAGCTGGTGATCGTTGACAATGGCTCGGCCGACGGCACGGCGGCCTGGGTCGGCGAAGCATTGCCGGGCGCCACGCTGGTCGCGCTGCCCACCAATCTGGGCTTTGCCGGCGGCAACAACGCCGGCATCCGGGTGGCCGGCGGCGAGCTGATCGTCCTGATCAACAACGACACCCTGCCCGACCCCGACTTTTTAGCCGAGCTGATCGCCCCACACCTTGCTCACCGGCGGCTGGGCGCGACGGCTGGCGTCCTGACCTTTGCCCACCAGCCGCACCTGGTGGCGTCGGCGGGGATTGCGGTGGGGCGCGACGGGGTGCATCGCGATCTGTGGGCCACCTGGCCAGTCACCGATCTCCCCGCGGGGCCGGTGCCGATCTTTGGCGCCAGCGGCGGTGCGGCGTGCTACCGGCGGGCGGCGCTGGACGACGTGGGGCTGCTTGATGAGCAGTTCTTCGCCTACCTGGAGGACGCCGATCTGGCCTGGCGGCTGCGGCTGCGCGGCTGGGAAACCTGGCTGGCACCACGGGCGCGGATTCGCCATATCTATTCGGCGACCAGCGGCCAGGCTCGGCGTTCAAGCAGCGGCTGCTGGCGCACAACCGCTGGCGGCTGCTGCTGCGCTGCTGGCCGGCGGCGCTGCTGCTGCGCTGCTGGCCGCATATTGTGGCGTATGACCTCCTGGCGCTAGCCTTTGCCCTGCTACGGCGCCAGCCGGCGATCGCGGCGGGGCGGCTCGCGGCCGTGCGCGGCGGGGCGGCGCTGCGCCAGGAGCGAGCTGCGCTTCAGGCGCGGCGCACGGTGCCCAGCGCGGCGCTCGCAGCCTGGCTGGGCGCGCCGCTGGGCGTGCGCGGCACCCTCCGCGCCGCCCGCGCCCTCGCTGCAATTCTGCGCGCGCGCCCAGACGAAGCGCCGCGCACGCCCTACAGGTCATGATATGAGCGAGCAGCCAGTCATTCCCACCGCGACACTGATCGCCGCGATCAAACGGCACTACCGGCTTGAGCTCGCCGACATCGCCTGGCTGACGCTCGGGGCCGATGCGGCGGCGTGGGTGGCGCGGGCGACGGCGACGGATGGGACCGCCTATTTTTTGAAGCTGCGCGCCGGCTCGCTGAACGCCGCCGGCCTGCTGCTGCCGGCGTTGCTTCAGGCGCAGGGCCTGCCACACATCCTGGCGCCGCTCCCCGCAGCCGACCAGCGCCGCTGGGTCACGATCAATGGCTACACGCTGATCCTGTATCCATTTATTGCGGGACGGGCCGGCGCCGACGGTGGCCTAACCCCGGCGCAGTGGACGGCGTTCGGCCAGTTGATCAGGCAGATCCATAGCCTGCCGCTCCCGGCGGAGCTGGCGGGCGAACTCCAGACTGAGAGCTGGACAACTGACTGGGCCGCTCAGGTGCAGGCGATCACAGCCGCCGTGCATGCTCAGCCGCCGGCCGACGACCTCGGCCGCCGAGCGGCGGCGCTGCTGGATGCGCACGCGGCGACGATTGCGACGCTGGCTGCGCGAGCGACGGCGCTGGCCATAGCGCTGCAAGCCACGCCGGCGCCGCTGGTGCTATGTCATGCCGATCTGCACACCTGGAATGTGATGGTTGACGAGCAGGCACAGCTCTGGCTGATCGACTGGGACACGGCGATGCTCGGCCGCCCAGAGCGCGATTTGATGTTTGTGGTCGGCGGCATTGGGCATGGCCTCGTCAGCGCCGCGACAACGGGCTGGTTTTTCGCGGGCTACGGGCCGTGCGCCATTGATCCGCTGGCGCTCGCCTACTATCGGACGGCGTGGGCGGTGCAGGATATCGTTTCATTCAGCGAGCAGCTTCTTGTCCAGCCGTCGCGCGGCTCAGTCGCGACGGAGCGGGCGCTGACGCTTCTCGCGGGGCTGTTTGAGCCAGGCGAGATCGTGAGCATCGCGCTCGAGTTCCGGCGACGAGCGCGGAGCATCGACCCTGTGAGACATGGTTAGCGAGGGCGCGCGCTGCTGCCGGGCCTACTCAGTGGCCGGGCCGATGCCGTAGCCCAGCGTGCGCAGCCGGCGCCGAAAGGCCGACTCATCGGCGGCCTGCACGACCAGCGTGGTCTCGCCGGCCAGCGTGCAGTAGCGCCGCAGCGTGGTATCGTTGCTCAGCTGGCGGGCAAAGATCGGATCATCGACCTCAAAGATGACCGCCGCGCCACGCTCGCGGACCCGCCCGGTGTTGCGCCGCACGTCATCGAGCCAGGTCTGCGCGGTCGGCGGCAGCGGCTGCTGGCTGTGGCTGGTCAAAAACTCCACGATCGCATCAAGCGAAATACCGTCCTCAATCGTTTGCAGCAGCTTGGGGCGGTCCAGCTTGTGGACATTGATGGAGTTGGTGGTCGTGAGGCGATCCAGCAGCGCCCGGTCGTTGGGGCGCAGCGCGGCCGGCTCGGTCACGGCGACATTGAGGTTGGCAAGCACCACAAACGGCTTAGCCGTGACCGCCGCCGTGGGCGAGGGGACGTAGGTCGGCGCCAGGCCCAGCAGCCACGCGCCCAGCGGGTTGATGCGAAAAAAGCGCAGATGATCGTAGCGGCTGTACTGCTTGGACGTGGCTTTGGTGCCAGTGACCGCGACATCGATCAGGCCGAGCGTAGCGGCGTACTCCCACAGCAGCACCCGCACATAGCCCATGCTCAGCAGCTGCCAGTAGCTGCTGAAATCCGCCTGGAGGCCGTAGCCATAGCCGGTCACATACAGGCCGCCCCAGTCGCCAGTTTCTAGGTCAAACAGCTGGCCCCAGACCTGCATCGCCCGCCCAAACTCCTCAATTGCGATCCACTCGCCAGGCGGACACTGGCGCAGCGCCGCAACAATCGCCGGCCGGCGGGTCGCGGGCTTGGTGAGGCGGGTGTCGCCGCCCTGCTGGCCACGAATAAATTTGAGGCGGCTCAGCTCATCGAACTGATTGGAGGACACCCAGCCGTCCCACACGGCGCGCAGGCCCTCCAGTGACGGCTGGCGCAGCCAGGTTTCGCCGCGGCGGGTCAGGGCGAGCTTGGTATCCTCGACCTGAACCAGCTTGGCGGCCTGCACGATCAGCGGCAGCGCAAAGCTGCGCAGCGCGGTCTCGGCGTCGGCGACCGAATCATCGGGCAGCAGCAGGCGCTCGTTGAGCCGGCCGAGCGCGGCGGTCGTCGGCCGCCCGGTTTTGGCGCTGACGGCCAGCTTGCCGTCGGCGACCAGGCGCAGCGTGGCGACCAGATCGTGAAGCGCGGCGGTCTCGGTTGGCGCCGGGGGGAGCAGCTGGGTCGCAGGGTCGCTGCCGGTCGAGGACGGCAGCACGCCGACGGTGGTCAGCCGGTATGGCACCGGCGGCGGCACAAAGCCGCGCAGCACCGGCACCATGTCGCGGGGGATGAAGCGGCCGTGCATGATCACGCTGTAGGGCTTGGGCTTGGTGTTGGTCTCCAGCACATTGAAAAAGAGCAGGGTGCGCTCGCCGGGGAACGTGCCGTGCTGGGCGCGGAATGCCGGGACGTTGGGCAGGCCATCGGCCGCCACCGCCGCGCTGATGGCCGCGCGCTCCAGCGCCGTACACTGGTCCCAGAGCTTACGCAGCGTCGCCTCGTCGGTCAGCGCCGCGATCAGCCGCGCGACCAGCTCGGCCTTGCGGCCGATGGGGTTGACGCTACAGATTTTGGCGTATATTTTGAGCTGTTCAACGCCGGCCGCGCTCAGCACATCGTTCAGCGTCGGCAGCGCCATCGCACCTGGTCCCACTCCAATCATTGGCCGCATCTCCATCGTCGGCATGATTATGCGCTGAGGCGTGCGGTTTGTCCAGATTTGGACAGCCGCGGTCCGCTGACATACAATACCGGCATGGAGCAGCGTACCGTCTATCGCGTCTATGTGTGCCAGCACCGCGAGTGCAAGGCGCGCGGCGCCGGCGCCACCTGGCGCACGCTGGAGCGCGCGCTGGCCCGCACGCCCGCCGCGCAGGCCGAGCTGATCGTGGCCGGCTGCCAGGCACGCTGCGAGCTGGGGCCGAATATCACCGTGCATCCCGGCGCCACCAAGTACTGCGGCGTGGACGCGGCGGCCGCGCTGCAGATCGTCGAGCAGCACCTGGCGGGCGGCGCAGTGGTGACGGCGCTGCTGGCCGACCCGTGGCGATGAGCACCGCGCTGGCGCTGCTGGCGGTGTTTGCGCTGGCCGCGGCGGTCACACTGGGCGCCACGCCGCTGGTCATGCGGGTCTGCCGGCGGCTGGGCTGGGTCGCGCAGCCGGGGCCGCGGCACGTTCATACCACGCCCACGCCCACGCTCGGCGGCAGCGCGATGTTTTTGGGGCTGCTGGTGGCGCTGGCCGGCTCGTTTGCGCTGACCGACGGGCCAGGCCCGCTGGAGCGCCTGGGCGTCGAGCGGCTGCGGCTGGGGCTGCTGCTAGCGGGCGCCACGGTGGTGTGGCTGGTGGCGACGGTCGACGACATCCGGCCGCTGCCGGCGCTGCCGCGGCTGGCGGCGCATATCGGCGCGGCGCTCGTGGCGGTCGGGCCATATCTGTGGCAGCGCCAGGTCTTCGCCGACCCCGAGGGCGCCCACGGCATTCTGATCACGGCCTTTGAGAATCCGTTCGGCGGCCAGATTCATCTGGCGAACCTCAGCCCGTGGCTGGCGATTGGCTTCACGGTATTTTGGATTGTCGGGATGATCAACACGCTCAACTTTATTGATGGGCTAGACGGGCTGGCGGCGGGCGTCACGCTGATCGCGGCGCTGATCCTGGCGATCCACACGGTGGTGCTGCGGCAATACACCGTGGCAATGCTGCCGCTGATCCTGGCCGGGATCTGCCTGGGCTTTCTGCCGCTGAACTTTCACCCGGCGCGGGTATTTATGGGCGACGGCGGCGCGATGCTGCTGGGCTATGTCTTAGCGATCAGCGCGATCATTGGCGGCGCCAAGCTGGCCTCGGCGCTGCTGGTCATGGGCATCCCGATCCTGGATGTCGCCTGGCTGATCCTGTATCGGCGCTTCTCGGGCAAGCGCGCGATGGGCGCCGACCGTCAGCACCTCCACCACCGCCTGTTCGACCTGGGATTTTCGCAGCGCCAGATCGTGGCGTTCTACTACACGATCAGCGGCGTGTTCGGGGCGATCGCGCTGCTGATCCCGCCGGAGCTACGTATCCTGAAGCTGGTGGCGCTGGCCATCCTGATGCTGATGTTGGCGCTGGTGCTCGGATGTGTGACCCGCTATGCCAAACGCGCCGAAACCCGCCACATCTGAGGCCGAGCGGCTGCGGGCGCTGGAGCAGCGCCTGATCCTGATGAAGGAGACCGGCCCCAAGAGCGCCGCCTGGCAGCGCGCCCGCCTGGCGACGCTGTGGCGCATCCAGCAGCGCCGCGCGGCCCTGGCGCGGGCAACGAGTACCTCGCCGCCCGCGCCCGCCGAGGCGGGTGGTGAATAAGCTTGGCCACGCTGTTGAGCTGGGCAAACTGCGCGGATCGCGCGTCAACTTAAAAACATCACCCGTGAGCGCAAGGCCCACGGGTGATGAACGCCAGAGCGAAACTTACGGGCGGGGCCACGCGCAGTGGACGTGGGTGCTGTGCCCAGCGTCGCCGGGGCCGAGAATCTCGGTGGCGCCCAGCGAGCTACACTTTGACATAAAAGCGCTGTAGTAGGGGTTCGAGCTGCTCACGCCCGAGCCGTTGATCGTGCCGATGTCAAAGGCGACACCATCGTAGTGCCGCGAGCCAACGCTATGGCAGGCGCCGGCAATCTCGGTGACGAAGTAGGTGTAGGTGCTCGCCATATTTAGCATGCCCTGAAGCAGCGCGGTCGAGAGGAAGACCCGCCCGCCCGGCGCATACGAACCCGTATCGCTGCAATAGTAGCTCAAGCGCAACGCCCCAAGGCCATTGGCAGTGTCCACGATGTTGTTGCGGGCGTAGGCGTTATCGCTGTTCCCCGACGGGTGGCTGGTCGCCAGGCCAATACGGCTGCTGTCGCGAATCTGCGCGGCCAGCTGGGCGCGGGTGCCCCCGCCACCGCCGCCGCCATTGGTGAGGGCCGCCCAGGTGTCGAGGCCCACGATGCCATTCTGCACAATGGCGTTCTTGCCCTGAAAGTCCTTGACGGCGGCTTCGGTGCCTGAGCCAAAGATGCCATCGGTCGCCAGCGTGCTGTAGCCATACTTGTTCTTGAGCTGGCGCTGCGCCGCGGTCACGACGATATTGTTCGAGCCGAGGCTGACCTGGTAGGCCAGCTGCTCCCAGGTCAGCGCGCCCACAATGCCATCGGCGGTCAGGCCACGCGCGCTCTGGAACTGCTTGACGGCGGTCTCGGTGCCGCTGCCAAACACGCCGTCGGCCACCACCGTATAATTCTTGAAGCGCAGCATATACTGGATCGTCACGATGTTCTCGCCGCTGTCGCCGATGCGCTGCACCGGCCATGTGCGGGCGGCCGACGCCACCTGCCCAGTCCAGCCAACCATTCCCACCATAAAAACAAGAGCAATAACCACCTTGACCAGCCGCCCGGTACGTCCTCCAAACATGGAGTAGTCCTTTCTGCTTGGCGCTCCAAGCAAGCGATATATCGAATGAGCATAACGCTCACCATGCTGTATAGTATAGCATATGGTTTTAACAGTCTTTGACAAATATGCTGATAGGACGCCACATTGGGAATGTTCATGACACAACAACGGCTCAAAACCCTCGCGCTGCCCGTCTTGATTGTTAGCATTGTTGGGCTAGCCTGGCTCAGCGGCGGCCTGCTGCGGCGGCCTGCTGTGGCGCCCGCTGGGACCGGCGGCCCGATCCTACTGCTGCGCGATCCCGCGCAGGGCGCCGATCTCTGGCGCGTGGGCCTGGACGGGCAGGGCCAGCTGCTGGCCTCGCACGTCGATAGCTTCAGCAGCAGCGGCGGCCTGGTGTCCGTTGCGGTGCGCCAGCCCGACGGCAGCGGCCGCCTTGATCTGCTGGACACCACGAAAAACATCACCCGCACCATGATCACCGACCCGCTGGCGGCGCTGCGCAATCCCAGCCTGCAGCCCGGCGGCGCGGCGCTCGTCTATGAGCGCACCGAGCTGGCGCTGCGCGACGATGAGCCAGCGCCGGTGACGCTGCGGCGCAGCACGATCACGGCCGGCACCGCCGCGCCCGTGCTGCCCGACGACCCTGCCGCGCTCAATGCCCAGTGGTCGCCGGATGGCCGCTGGCTGGCCGGTGAGACCGCCGCGGCTGCGCAGCTCTGGGTGATCGCGGGCGATGGGCCAGCGCAGCCGCTGCCAGCGTATGGCACCTTCGCGTGGGCGCCCGATAGCAGGCGGGTGGTCGTCAGCAACCTGGACCACGCCCAGCCTGGTCATTTTCCCGAGCTGGTGATCGTTGATGTGCAGACCAAGCAGACCAGCGTGCTGCTCAGCGACCCGCAGGCCGACCTGTACTGGCCGAGCTGGTCGCCGGATGGTGCTTCGATTGCCTTTTTGCGACGGCCGGCAGGCGCGACCACCGGCGAGCTATGGGTGATCCCGAGCGGCGGCGGCAGTCTCAGCGCCGCCCGGCAGCTCACCGCCGACCCACAGTTCGATAATCTACAGCTTGCCTGGTCGGGCGACAGCCAGCGGCTGTTTTGGACACGAATTTCGGCGAGCGTCGAGCAGCCGGCGGTCTGGCAGGTCAGCGCGGCTGGCGGCGCGCCGACGCTGTTCGCCGAGAATGCCCAGCAGCCGCAGTGGCTGCGCTGAATGTCAGCACCGGCCGCACTGATAAGCTGGGATAGCGAGAAAGCAGCGGCGTAGGGCGCGGTCGGCCGCACATACAGGCCGTAGCAGGCCAGCGCGATCGGATCCTGGTCCGCACGGCCGGTGGTTTTTGGTCAGGTGGACGGGCGCAGCGGGGCGGATTCAGGTCCACAGGTTGGGCTGGGCCACGCAACTCCTCCAGACCTGATCTTGAAACCCGACCCCCCAGTCGGCGTGCCGTGCGGCGCACTGGATCAGTCGGTCGCGGTGCTTTTTTTTCCTGGTAGGCGGGATGCGGGCTAGCCATCCAGTGTGTGGCGCGTTTCCACGGCACGTCCAGCTGTGCGAGGGTGGTGCGGATGGTCTCGCCTGTGACCAGGCGGGGCGTGACCCCTTCGGCGCAGGCAATCTTGGCCACGAGCTTCAGGGTCCAGACGCTGGTGGGTTCCCCAAAGGTCCGCGGGCTTTGCTCCAGGAGCGTGCGAAGCCGGCGGTGGTCGGGCGTGACGACCGCCGGCGGCGTGTGCTGCGGCACGGAAGACCCCGGCGTCAAGGCGGCGACGCCGTGCTGATTGAAGGCATGGATGGTATTTCGCACGGTTTGATCGTCACAGCCCAGTGCAGGCCAATCAGGCGGGCTTGCCGGCCCCGCTGACTGGCCTGCACGATCGGGCAGCGGCGGAGCACGAACGTGGTCGGGGTGTGGAGACCGGCCTGCACCGCCTGGTCTTCCCCGGCCGTGAGCGGACGAACGGTAATCGGTGATCGCACACCCGGCAGCGTACCACATTCCTAGATTGCTATCCTGCTGCGTCGGGTGCACCCAAAAAAGTATCGCGATCAAGAACAGCAAGCGTTCGGCCAAAGCCGCGGCGGGTCTTCTCCCGAAACTCATATCGCTGTTGATAGTCTCGGTGAGAACTGGCCCGCGCCGTTGCGGTTCACTTGCCGTTTCCTAACATCCAACAACCGAAAGGCGACAACTCCCGCCTACGAGCGCCGATAAGTTTTGCTATACTGCGCGTATCCAAGCAGCACGAGGAGACCATCGATGACGATGCAAGCGGTTGACCACGCGCTCGACTTTTATCAGTTTGATGCGCTGCTCACGCCCGCCGAGCGCGAGATTCGTGATCGCGTCCGGGCCTTTGTTGACGCCGAGGTGACGCCGATCATCAACCCCTACTGGGAGCGCGCCGAGTTCCCGTTTGAGCTGATCCCCAAGCTGGCGGCGCTGAACGTCTGCGGCGGCACGATCCAGGGCTACGGCTGCCCCGGCATGAGCAGCGTCGCGGCCGGGCTGGTCGGCGCCGAGCTGGCGCGCGGCGATGGCTCGGTGGACACCTTTTTTGGCGTCACCAGCGGCCTGGCGATGGGCAGCATCTACTACTGCGGCTCCGAAGAGCAGAAGCAGCAGTGGCTGCCGGCGCTGGCCAAGATGGAAAAAATCGGCGCCTTTGGCCTGACCGAGCCGTACATTGGCTCGGACGCCTCGCACATCCAGACGACCGCGCGCTACGAGGGCGACACCTACGTGCTGAACGGCGCCAAGCGCTGGATCGGCAACGCCACCTTCGCCGACGTGACGATCATCTGGGCACAGGACGACCAGACCGGCCAGGTCAGCGGCTTTTTGGTCGAGAAGGACACGCCGGGCTTCACGGCCACCAAGATGGAGGGCAAGATCGCCAAGCGCGCGCTGTATAACGCCGACATCGTGCTGAAGGACTGTGTGGTGCCGGCCAGCAGCAAGCTGGCGAAAGCCCGCTCGTTCCGCGACACGGCGGTGGTGCTGCGCAACACGCGCTACGGCGTGGCCTGGGAGGCCGTCGGCCACGCGCAGGCGGCCTATGAGATCGCGCTGCGCTACGCCAAAGAGCGGCAGCAGTTTGGCAAGCCGATCGCCGGCTACCAGCTAATCCAGAAAAAGCTCGTCGAGATGCTGGCCGAGATCGTCGCGATGCAGCTGACCACCTGGCGCCTCAGCGTCCTGCGCGACGAGGGCACCATGACCGAGGGCCAGGCCTCGCTGGCCAAAGTCAACAACGCCGCCAAAGCCCGCCAGATCGTGGCCCAGGCCCGCGAGATTCTGGGCGGCAACGGCATCCTGCTGGAGAATCACATCGCCCGCCACTTCGCCGACATGGAGGCGGTCTACACCTACGAGGGATCGAACGAGATCAACACGCTGGTCGTCGGCCGCGAGATCACCGGCGTGCAGGCGTTTGTGTAGCGCTGATTTCTGATCTGATGGAGTGTTGGGGAAGGAGCGGCACGTTCCTTCCCTTTCTTTTAAGTGTAGTGAGGAGCGTGTATGTTTCAGGCTGACCTGCTCAAAGATAAAATCATTGTGATCACTGGCGGCGGCACCGGGCTGGGCCGCTCGATGGGCGAGCGCTTTCTGCAGCTGGGCGCGCAGCTGGCGATCACCAGCCGGCGGGCCGACGTGCTGGCGACGACCGCCGCCGAGATGACCGCGGCCCACGGCGGCGCGGTGCTGCCGGTGGCCTGCGATGTCCGCGATCCTGCCGCCGTCGAGACGATGCTGGACGCGGTGATCGCGCACTACGGCCGGATCGACATGCTAATCAACAACGCCGCCGGCAACTTCATCAGCCCGACCGAGCGGCTGTCGCACCGCGCGGTCGACTCGGTGCTGAACATCGTGCTGCACGGCACGTTCTACTGCACGCTGGCGCTGGGCAAGCGCTGGATTGCCGCCAAGCAGAGCGGCCGGATGCTCAATATCGTCACCACCTACGCCGAGACCGGCTCGGCCTTCGTGGTGCCGTCGGCGGCGGCCAAAGCCGGCGTGCTGGCGATGACCCGCTCGCTGGCCGTCGAGTGGGCGCACTACGGCATCACCATGAACGCCATCGCGCCCGGCCCGTTCCCGACGCCGGGCGCCTGGGAGCGCCTGATGCCCGACCCCCAGCTGGCGGCGGAGGCGATCACCCGCATTCCGCTCGGGCGGGTCGGCAACCACAGCGAGCTGGCGAATCTCGCGGCCTTTCTGCTAGCCGACGGCGCGGGCTTTATCAACGGCGAGTGTGTGACGATTGACGGCGGCGAGTGGCTGCGCGGCGCCGGCGAGTTCAGCTACCTGGACGTGCTGAGCGACGCGCAGTGGGACGACCTGACCGAGCGCTCCAAGCGCGCCGGGCGTTAGGACTGGCGGGCCGCATTTGGGGGCAGGCAGTGCGCTGGCGGTGCGATTCACAGCCGGGGTGCTGCTTGTTAGCTCTGGATAGCTGCGGTACAATACCGCCCGACCGTTCACCCTGAGCGGTCGCTGTGCAACGCTCACAAGAGACCTCAATGGCTACCATCTACTCAACGGAGACCCGTCCGCGTCCGCTGGTGGCCCGCCGGGTCATTACGCTTGAGCAGGGGCTGTACCTGCTGCTGGGCCTGCTGGCCGCGCTGCTGCACCTGTATGCGCTGGGCAGCCGCGCGCTGCACCACGACGAGACGCTGCACGCCCAGTACTCGTGGCGGCTGTATAACGGCGAGGCCTACCAGCACGATCCGCTGCTGCACGGCCCGTTTTTGTACTACATCACCGCCGCGGGCTACATGCTGTTTGGCGCCAACGACGCGACGGCCCGCATCACCGTGGCGCTGTTTGGCATTGCGCTGACGCTGCTGCCGGTGCTGCTGCGGCGCGAGCTGGGCCGCGGCGGCGCGCTGCTAGCAACGGCCTACCTCTTGATCTCGCCGGTGGCGCTGTACGTCGGCCGCTTTATCCGCCACGACATGTACGCGGTGGTCTTCGAGCTGCTGATGGTGATCGGCCTCGTGCGCTACATTCGCACCGAGCGCTCGCGCTGGCACTACATTGTGGCGGCGGCGGCGGCGCTGATGCTGACCGACATGGAGACCTTCTACCTCTTTCTGCTGATCTGGGGTAGCTTTGTTGGCGGCTGGCTCTTGTGGCAGGTTAGCCGGCGGGCGCTGGCGGTGGTCGGCGGGTATCTCGTGGTCGTCGTCGCGGCGCTGAAGGTGCTGCCCAAGCTGGGCATCGGCGGCGCGCTGCCCAACGTCTCCGAGCAGGACGCGCTGAATGTGCGCAACCAGCCCAACAATGATCTGGGCGACTACTTCCGCAAAGTCGGCGCCGTGCTGAAGCCCTTCGTGTCGCACCCCTCGATCATTATGATCCTGGTGGCGACCGTGGCGCTGATCGCGGCGGTGGTGGCGCTGGTCTGGCTGGTCCGCGACCGCGACGGCACCACCGCCTGGCAGCGCGCCACCGCGACCGCCGCGCCGGGCACGCTGCTCTACGCCGTCGCGCGCATCCCGCGCCACCAGTGGGCGATGGCCTGGCTGCTAGCCTTCGGCATCTACGCCATGTTCTACACCGCGATCATCCCCAACGCCTTCAGCACCTCGCAGTCGGCGAACCCCGCCGGCCTGATCACTGGCATCTCGGGGTCGTTTTTGTACTGGCTGGGCCAGCACAGCGTGCGGCGCGGCGGCCAGCCGGCCCACTTCTACCTGTTCGAGATTGGCCTGTACGAGCCGCTGCTGATCCTGGGCGGCCTGGCGGGGCTGGCGCTGGTGATCCGCCGCCTCGTGCGCAGCCGCCGGGCGGCCCGCGAGTTTGCGACGGCCGACATTGATACCGACGATACGACCGAGGCGGCCATTCCTGCGCGGCGCTGGTCGACCTCGCTGGCGGCGCACGAGGCGCTGTTTTTCCCTGGGCTGCTGGCCTGGTGGTCGCTGGCGGCGCTGGCGATCTACAGCTGGGCCGGCGAGAAAATGCCCTGGCTGACGGTGCATATGGTCCTGCCGCTCACCTTGCTGAGCGCCTGGGCAGTCGGGCGGCTGGCAGCGTGGGCCTGGCACGACGGCTTTGATCGCCGCCTGGTCGGCCTCCTGCTGGCGGTCACCACCTTCGCCGGCCTGTGCCTGCTGCGCCTGAATATGATCGGCACGCGGCTGAAAGACGCCGATATGGCCGGCGCGGTCAAGACTGCCTGGCTGTGGCCGGTGCTGCTGCTGCTGGTCTGCGCGGCGGCGATCACGCTGGCCGGGCTGCTCCGCGGGCGGCGCGGCGCGCTGGCGCTGGCGCTGGCGATCACCGGCGTGCTGCTGCTGCCGTACACGCTCCGCGGCAGCCTGCGGCTCTCATTCCAGACCGGCGATACCCCGGTCGAGCCGATGGTGTTTGTCCAGACCAGCCCCGATGTGACCACGGCGATGGCGCAGCTCGACCGCGCCGACAAGCGCTTTGGCGGTAACAAGCAGCTGCGCATCCGCTACGACAACGAGACTGTTTGGCAGTGGTATCTGCGCGACTACAAAAATAATCAGGGCAGCGGCAGCACGGTCGTCGGGCCAGTCGGCGACGATGTCCAGGCGCTGTTTTTGCTGTATGAGAACGCTAATAACCCCGCCAACCAGGAGTACCTGGAGGGCTTTGTCAGCCAGCGCTACCCGCTGCGCTGGTGGCTGCCGGAGTGCGATGTGTATCGCTTCCCCACCACCGACAAGGACTGCGGGCCGAACCCCAACGGCTCGTCGCTCCTGAGCCGCATGCTCAGCAAGCCCTTCGATGGCCCGACGATCGCCGAGTGGTGGCAGTTTGCGATGTATCGGCAAGTGCCGAACGGCCTCGGCTCCAGCGACTGGGTGCTGCTGGTGCGCCCCAACCTGGCCGACACCTTTGGGCTGGGCGCCGGGCCGAAGCCGTAGACACATCCAAGCCCCGCGCCGACCACGTAGTTTGCAATAGATCAGCTGGCAGCCAGCCGCTGCCACACTACAGGTACACGAGCAAATGATGAGTGAGAATGTCCACCAGGTCAGCGTCGCCGAGCCACGGGCCGAGCAGCGCCTGCCCGCGGCGGCCCTGGACCGCGGCCTTGACCTAACCCGGATCAACCTTCGAGTGGGTCGCGTATGGCGTGCTGTTTCTGGTCGCCATCGCCATGCACCTGTGGAATCTCGGCCACATGGCGATGGCTCACGATGAGTTGATCCACGCCTACGAGAGCTGGAAGTTTTTCACTGGCCGCGGGCCGTTTAGCTGCGCCGGCGAGGCGATGCCCGGCGCGACCGGCACGTTCAAGAGCGATACGTACTGCTATAACCCGGTCTACCACGGGCCGACACTGTACGTCACGACGCTGATCTCGTACTTTCTGTTTGGCGCCAGCGATTTCACAGCGCGGCTGCCACAGGCGCTCTCGGGGATCGCGCTGGTGCCGATGTGCTGGCTGCTGCGCCCGATCATCGGCAAGCGCACGGCGCTGCTGAGCGCGATCCTGGTGTCGCTGTCGCCCTCGCTGGTGTACTTTGCGCGCTACGCCCGCCACGACGCCCTGATGGTGCTGTGGACGATGTTCCTGGTGGTCGGCATCTTTCGCTGGCTACACTCGGGCAAGGCGGGCGACCTGGCGCTGGGCGCCGCCGGCCTCGCGCTCGGCTGGGCGACCCACGAGCTGGTGTTTATCCTGGGCTTTATCGTCTTCACCTTTTTCGCCTACCGCTGGCTGTGGGAATATCGGCCGCGCTGGTTTCAGGCGGCGACGGGCCTGGCAATTGTCGGCAGCGGGCTAATCATCCTGGCACGCCAGCTATCAACTGCTGGCGGCGAGACCTACCTGGTGCTCGGGCGGCTGCTTGGCCCGGCCATGCTGATCGGCGGCGGCGCACTGCTGGCGCTGCTGCTGTCGTTCTCCTGGGAGCAGGCGCCGGTCTTCACCGACCGCGTCCGCGCGATGTGGGACGGCCGCGGCAACGCCGACCCGAGCCGGCCGCGCACCTTCTTGGGCCGCCTGCCCAGCGCACTGTGGTGGGCGCTCGGCACGTTCCTGGTCATTTTCACGCTGCTGTTCTCGGTGTTTGGCACCTATCCGCTCGGCTTCCTTGACGGCTGGTATCGCGGCCTTCAGTACTGGTGGCTGTCGCAGCACGAGGTCGCGCGCGGCGGGCAGCCCTGGTACTACTATCTGATGCTGCTGCCAGTGTATGAGCTGCTGGCGGTGCTGGTGACGATCGGCGGTCTGCTCAGCCTGGTGGTCGGGCTGATCGCCGGCTGGCTTCCAGTGGGCCGCGGCGCCGCGGCCCCCGACGGCGCGGTCACCGAGCCAGCGCCGACCTCGCTGCGGGCGCGCCGCCGGGTCACGGTGCCCGCCGCAGTCCAGGCCGTCGACGATGGCTACACGGTGGTCGGCGACAGCGGCGGCAGCCGCTACGCTACTACCAAGCTTTCCCGCGCCGAAAATCTGGCGCAGCTGTTTGTGCCGTTCACGCTGTACTGGGGCATTCTGTCGCTGATCGCCTACAGCTGGGCTGGCGAGAAAATGCCCTGGCTACTCATCCACACCGCGCTGCCGCTGACGCTCTACACCGCAGCGGTGCTCTCGGGCATCTGGGGCCGCACCGACTGGCGGGCCGCCCGCGCGCGCTACGGCTGGGCCGTGCCGCTGCTGCTGCTGGTCACGCTGATCACCCTGCTGGTCGGGCTATTCTTTGTGAGCGGCGCCGGCGATACGCTGACTGCCACGCAAACCAAGTCCAAAGGCTTCTCGGCGCTGATCCTGGCGGGCCTAACCGTCGCCGGACTGTGGTTCATCGGCACCGAGATCGGGCCGCGGCTGGTGCTGCGCCTGAGCGCGCTGACACTGGCCGGCGTGCTGGTGCTCTACAGCGTGCGGGCGATCAGCCTGGTCGTCTACACGCACCCCGACACGCCGGTCGAACCGCTGATCTACACCCAAACCTCGCCCGACATCCCGGTGATGGTCGACCTGATCCGTCAGACGGCCATCAACCAGACCCGCAACGACCGCAGCAAAGACGATCCCACCGGCGGCAACTCGATGAAGATCGTGCTGGACAACGAGCTGGCCTGGCCCATGCAGTGGTATCTACGCGATTTCAAATCCCTGAACTGGACCGACCTGGAAAAAAACCCGACGGTTGACACGACCGCGCCGATTGTGCTGGTCCATACGCCGCACCTGACGCAGGCGATGAAAGATCAGCTGGCCGAGGCGCAGTTTGTTAAGGTCGCCGGCGGCGTGTTCAACTGGTGGTTCCCCGAGAATGGCACGGTGCCCGACCCGCGCGACCCCAACAAGCAGGTGCGAGCCTACAAGGAGCTGACCAAAGACAGCGCCTGGCGCGTGATGTTGTGGCCGCTCAACCCGAGCAACTGGCCGGGCCTGGGCAAGTTCATGCTGTACCGCGAGATTCCTCAGAAGATCGAGGGGCGCGACCTTGAGATCTACATGCGCTCCGACACAGCGCCGCTCCCGACCGGCGCGCAGACCCAGCCGACGCAGCCGGTGCAGAGCCTGCAGATGGTCGTCGCGACGCGCTTTGGCACCGGGCAGCTCAACGGCCCGCGCGGCATGACGCTGGATGCCAAAGGCAACGTCTACGTGGCCGACGCGCTCAACCATCGCATCGCTGTCTTCGATCCCAGCCGGCAAGCTGCTGCGCACTATTGGCAGCCTGGGCAATGGACCAGGCCAGTTCAATGAGCCGTCGGGCGTCGCCTTTGACGCGGCCGGCAACCTGTATGTGGCCGACACCTGGAATGCCCGGATTGTGAAGCTCGCGCCCGACGATACGTTTATTAAATCGTGGGGCACCGGCGAGGACTTTGGCAACGGCCGCCTGGCCCACGATACCAATGGCGATGCCGCGCAGAATCAGCAGTTCCCGCTGAGCTTCTACGGCCCGCGCAACGTGGTGGTGATTGGCGACCGCGTGTATGTCGCCGACACCGGCAACAAGCGGGTGGTCGTCACCGACCTGGACGGCAATTATGTCGAGCAGGTTGGCACCTGGGGCGCGGCGCCCGGCCAGTTCCACGAGCCGATTGGCCTGGGCAAGGATGCGCAGGGCCAGCTCTACGTCGGCGATACTTGGAACGGCCGAGTGCAGATCTTCGCCCGCGACGCCGAGCAGCGCCTGAACCCACAGCCGGTCAAAACCTTCAAGGTCAAGAACTGGTCGATCAACACCTACAACGACCCGTTCCTCGCGGTCGCGCCCGATGGCCGTACTCTGGCCGGCGTCCCCGAGGCCACCAATATCTCGGTCTATGATATTGATGGGAAGCAGGTCGCGCGGCTGAAAGACCCGCAGGTTGCGGCGCCTCACGGCATAGCGGTCGGCACCGATGGCAAGGCCTATGTCGTGGATGGCAGCGGCCAGGTGATTCAGTTCCAGCTGCCGTAGCTGGCATGTTTCTTGCCATGTGTGCACCAGGCATAGTGCAAAGGAGCACGGCAATGAGCGAGAACACCGAGCGCGGCAAGGGCATGTTCGATGAGGCGGCCGGCAAAGTCAAACAGGCGGCCGGCGACCTCACCGGCAACGAGCGGCTGCACGCCGAGGGCACAGCCCAGGAGCTGGGTGGCGAGGCACGGCAGACCGTCGCTAAGGGCGTTGGCAAGCTCAAAGGCATGGCCGAGGAAGTCGGCGGCGCGATCAAGCGTGGCCTGGGCGATGTCACTGACGACACCTCGACCGAGGTTGAGGGCGAGGCCGAGCGGCTCAAAGGCCAGGGCCGCCAGGCGCTCAACGATTAGCTAGCATACCAGGTGCGCCGGGCGAGTCAATGACTCGCCCGGCGCTGCTATGTCCGGCGCCTGAGGAATTACAGCATGCTAACAGCCGGCAGGTTTCCCCATCCGTGCGCCGCGCTGGTCCTTGCATCTGCCCATGCGAGTGGGTATCATAACCGCAGCTACTTTAGCGGTATGCTCCCAGGAGCGCCCCCCATGACAGAACTCTCTGATACCTTTCGGGCCGGCCTGATCGCCGCCCAATCGGGCAAAAAAGATGAGGCCCGCGCCTGGTTTATCCAGACCGTAAAGCAGGAGCCGGCCAACGAGCAGGCTTGGCTCTGGCTAAGCAGCGTCATGCCCACCACCGAGCAGGCGCTGAAGTGCATTGAGCACCTCCTAACCATCAACCCTCAGCATCAGCAGGCCCTGGAGGCCCGCGATATTCTCCGGGTGCGGGTGCTGCTGGAGGAGTCCAGCCTGGTCCGCCGCCAGCCGGGTACGCCACAGCCGCAGGCCCCCGCCCAGGCCAGCTTTCGTCTGGGCGACCTCCTCGTCCAGCAGCGCGTCCTCACGCCGCAGCAGCTCGATACCGCGCTCCGCGAGCAGCAGCGCCTGATGCGGCTGGGCAAGTCTGCACGCCTGGGCGAGGTGCTGCTCAACACCAAAGTCATCAGCCGCGACCAGCTGGCGGCGGCGCTGCGGGCGCAGATCGATGAGGTTAAGCAGAGCAGCGAATCGTCAAGCCTGGTCACGTCGCTGGGCCAATACCTGGTCAGCCGAAAATATATTACCTCGGCCCAGCTAGCCCGCGCGCTCTCGCTCCAGACCGAGGGGTCGCGGAACACCCGCGGTGCGAAGCTCGGCGATGTCCTGGTGCGCTGCGGCTATATTACACAGTCGCAGCTCGAGCGCGCGCTGATCGAGCAGGCCCGTGAGTATGAGCTGCACTTCCGTTGACAGCCGCACGGTGTTTTGCTATACTTGGCCCCATCAATCGGCAAGAGCCTCAGGAGGGGTGTCAGAGTGGTCGATTGAGACTGTCTTGAAAACAGTTGCACGAAAGTGCCGTGGGTTCGAATCCCACCCCCTCCTCCACAGCACCCTGACAATATAGGGGAGGATGCGAGAGCGGTTAATCGAGCAGTTTGCTAAACTGTGCACTCGTAAGGGTGCCCTGGGTTCGAATCCCAGTCCTCCCGCCACATCAACACCGTAGCACAGGCTACGGTGTTGTGCTTTAACCGGGCAAGCGACAGCGGGCGCGCTCCTCAAGCGCGGACTGGTAGCGCCGCCAGTGATATTCATTACTGATGCCGACGAGATCCTCGCAGTAGCGGCGCACCTCGACATCGCTGGAAAGTGACAGCCGGCTGCCGCGAATCGTGCCAGGGTGCAGGCCGAGCAGCTCCAGCATCTGCTTCATGCCATCGAGCAGCGGTCGCGAGTGGCTGGTGAACGTCATCTTGATATAGCTATATGTTTTGCCGTTGACAGCGTAGGCGTGATGGTAGACGCAGCCGTCGGTGTCCATAAGTCCGCGGACACACGCGCGCACAAACTCTAGATCTTCAAAAATCCAAGCTGGCACCGCGGCCTGCTGCCGCACTTTGCTACCAACACATAGGCCAATGTCATTAAGAAACCGCACGGCCGCAACACGTGACAGCACTACAGCAAGCTGACCACGAGCAATATCGGTGCGGATTGATGGTGTCACGTCGAATAAATTCTTCATCAGCCCAGCCACATACAGCGCATATTCCTGCTCCTCATGAGGATTGAGCGAAACCGTAACTTGGGCTGGCGTCAGCCCCCCATCGCCGAGCATAATGCCGATCAGCTCGGCAAGCTCAGCACACTGTGGTGGCAGCCTGATCGGTTGAGGTTGATTCTGGGGGCCTGAAATTTCCTGCCATAATCCCTCTGCGGCCAGTGCCGTGTTGCTAGCCCAGCAATGATACAGCACAGATGTGCGCCGGGCAAGCTGCGGGCAACGGGCCGGCGACGGCCGAGATTGCAGGCTTGTGCGCGCACATGCGAACAAATGCTTGACAGAACGTTTGGGCGACTGTTATACTATTTCAAATCGCACACTTATGCTATTCTGCCTCGCAGGAGGCCCCAGATTTACGAAAGGACCCGGCTATGGAAGGGCTTTCGGCACGTCAAAGCAGCATCCTCGAGTACATTCAGCGCTACATGAAAGAGGCAGGCTTTCCGCCGTCGATTCGTGACATCAAAGATAAGCTCGACATCTCCTCCACCTCGGTCGTGGCCTACAACCTCAAAAAGCTGGAGGAGCGCGGCCTAATCTCGCGGATCGATAAGGTATCGCGCGGCATTAAGCTGCCGGCCGCCGAGATCAGCGAGGCAATCAGCGCGACACTACGCCGCGTCGAACTGGTGGGCACGATCTCCGCTGGCCAACCGATCCCAGTGCCGGACCAGCGCGAGGCCGACGACTTCGTCGATGTACCGGCCGAGATGATCCCGACCAAGCTCAAAGATGTCTATGCGCTGCGGGTCAAGGGCAACTCGATGATCGACGCGCTGATTGCCGATGGCGACATCGTCCTGCTGCGCTACCAGGAGAGCGCGGAGAACGGCCAGATGGCGGCGGTGCGGGTCATTGACCGCAACGAGGTGACGCTGAAAAAAGTGTACTTCGAGGGCAACCAGGTGCGGCTCCAGCCTGCCAACCCCACGATGGACTCGTGGTTTGAGCAGGCCGCCAACGTCGAGGTGCAGGGCCGCGTCGTCGGCGTCGTGCGCACGATGGCCTAAATATCCCGATCTCATACCCAAAGCGCCCGCCGGTCGATGTGACCGGCGGGCGCTGCTGTGTCATCAGCCGCTACATGCCGCTACATGTAGCGCCGGGCGCTGATAAAGCGCTCGCGGAACGATGGCAGGTAGAAGGGCGAGGCCGGGTTGAACGAGCCAGGGTACAGGCCGTAGGCGCGAAACGACGCATGCAGGAAATCGTCGCCGTCCAGCGCAATCATCACGTGCGTGACGTTGCGTGGGCCGTGGGCCGCCAGGTCGGCCGCGCTCACCGACGTATCGGTGAAGATCAGGTCGCCAAACTGTATATCGTCAAAAGCCACCGGCCGGCCCTGCGCGGCCTGCTGGTCGGCGTCGCGGCGCAGCGACACGCCTAGCAGGTTATAGAGCGCCTGGGCCAGGCCCGAGCAGTCGTAGCCAAACGGCGAGCGACCGCCCCACAGATATGGCAGCCCAATCATGCCGTGCAGCCAGGTGACAGCGGTGCGCAGGCCGCGCACGGTCGGCTTGGGGCGGCGAGCGAGCGACACGATCCCGCTAGATTTGAGCCACTGGGCGGTGCCATCAGGAAAGCGCACCTCGGACCAGCCGCCCTGCTGCTGCTCAACATGCAGCAGCGCGCCAAACGGCAGCAGCGCCGACTGTCGCAGCGGCGCGACAGCGGGCGATGGGTAGTAGGGCAGCAGCGGGCGCGTGACCACATGTGTGGCCGCCGTCGCCCAGCCGTGGGCCGTGGCCGCGTCGCACAGCGCGAGCGGCGCGCCGGGCTGCCAGCCCTGGGCATGGATCCAGCCCAGGTAGCCGTCGGGCAGGCGGACAAAGGCCCAGCTCTCATGACGGCGCAGCACCTCGACGGCCTCGCCAAACACGACCTGCGAGATGCGCTCGGCGCTGCTGCTCGGCTCGCGGCGCAGATCGAGGACCGCGCGGTTGAGCAGCGCCCAGCCGTAGGCCGGGCCGGCGACCAGCGGCGTCAGCTCGTCGTGCCAGTTGATGCTGGGGGCGGTATCGCGCAGCGCCGATACAAAAGCGTCGGCCGCTGGCCGATCCAGGACCGTCCCGATCAGCCGCACGGTGTCGGGGCGCTCGATGACTTGAATATCGGCGAGCGTCAGGCGATTGTCAGCGAACTGCTCGCGGCGAATGCGCTCGACCATATCGCTAGGCGAAGGCGTCATAGGACCTCCAAAAATGCAGTGAGGGGCCAAGCGCTAGCCTCTGGGAATGCCGGCGAGCAGCAGCACAAACCGCAGCGTCGCTAGGCCCAGGCCCGCGCTCATCATAAAATAAATGATTGACATGGCCAGCGGCAGCGCGGCCGGCCGGCGTGAGACCCGCCGCGGCTGCTCCAGGATGACGCGCTGGCCCCGCCAGTACGTTTCGCGCCCGCCGGTCATCGGGTTGATGCCGCGCCAGGGAATCCGCCCGGCCTGAAACAGCCACCAGGCCCCGCCGCCGCCAATCAGTGCCAGAAACAGGGGCGACGGCTGTGGCAGCCGGACCAGGCCAAACGAGGCCAGCACGATGATACTAACCACGATCCAGCGCCAATCATAGGGTGTTCGTCGCACAATTATTCTCCACCAGCCAAGAATACCACACGGGCTAGCGCTGCTGAGGCCGGCCGCCGAATCGTCACGCAATCGTCATGCCCGCCAGCCGTGGCCGTGCTGTAAGCTGCTGAGGCCACACCAGCGGTGGCCCGGCCAGCGCCTGTTGTATAATAGGTGTTAAAATTGATGAGGTACTTGACACTATGACTCAACTGGGCGAACGCCTGCGAGCAGCCCGTGAAGAGCAGGGCATCACGCTGGCGCAGGCGGCGGCAGCCACCCGGATTCTCCCACGCTACCTTGAGGCCATCGAGCAGGGCGCGTTTCAGGCGCTGCCGGGCGATGTATATACGCGGGGCTTTATTCGTAACTATGCCCAATTTTTGGACCTGCCCGCCGAAGAGCTGATCGCGCTGTATCGGCGCGAGAAGGGCGAGCCGACCGGCAAAATTCGCGTCGAGCCAGCGGCGCAGCCGCCCCGCGCGCGCTCGTGTCTGCTGCCGGCGCTGAGCTTGTTCGGCACCTTCTTTGCGATTCTGGTGCTGGTCGCCGCCCTGTATATCGGTGCTCAAAGCTTCGGGCTGTTTAAAAAAATTGACCCGCTGGTGGCCAACGTCACCGCGACGCCGCCGATCGCCACCGCCACCCGGTTTCCGACCGCCACGCTGCTGCCGCCAAATGTGACGCCGAGCCGGCTGCCGATTGTGCTGCCGACCACCGCGCCGCTTCCATCGCCGACCACGGACCCTGCCGCGCCGACCACGGACCCCGCCGCGCCGACCACCGCACCGACTACCGCACCGACCACCGCGCCAGCCCCCGGACAGCTTACGGTAGTGATTAGTATTCTTCCACAGTCGGGCGGATCGTGGATCGAGGCGCGGCTGGATGGGCGGAGCGATTATAATGCGCTGCTGCAGCCGAGCCAAAGCCGGCAGTGGACGCCGCAGCGTGAGCTGTTTGTCAACATTGGCGATACCTCGGCGGTGCTGCTGACCGTCAACGGCCAGAGCTGCCCCGGCTTTCCAGGGGTGGTCAAGGGCGTGCCGCGGCGCATCACTATCACCGGCGGGACGTGCCCGTCATAACGGAGGAGGATTTATGGCAGCTGAGTCAACGTTTGATATTGTGTCTGAGATCGATCACCAAGAGCTGGCCAACGCCGTCGACCAGGCGCTGCGCGAGATTCGCACGCGCTACGACCTCAAGGACAGCAACACTGAGATCGAGGTCGGCAAGGGCGAGCTGACGATCACCAGCAGCTCGGAGATGTTTTTGGCCTCGGCGCGGGATTTGTTGGAGAGCAAAGCGATCCGCCGCGGCCTATCGCTGAAAATCTTTGATTTCGGCGAGGCCCAGGAGATCGGCGGCATGCGCGTCAAGCAGGTCGCCAAGCTGCGCGAGGGCATCGCCGAGGACCTGGCCAAAAAACTCCAGAAGCTGATCAAGGAGCAGGTGCCGAAGGTCCAGGCGCGCATCCAGGGCGACACGCTGCGGGTCGGCTCCAAAAGCCGCGATGACCTCCAAGCTGGTCATCAAGCTGCTGCGCGAGCGGGCCGACGAGTTTCCGGCGCCGCTCCAGTTCACAAATTATCGGTAGAATTACAGGAAACGAGCGGCGGCCAGTTGGTCGCCGCTGATCAAGCCAACACGGAAGACATGAAATATCATCTGATCACCCTGGGCTGTCCAAAAAATAGCGTTGATAGCGAGGGCATGCACGGCCTGCTGCTAGCGCACGGTCATCAGGCGGTGGATGCGAGCGACGGCGCCGACGTGGTGATCGTCAACACCTGCTCGTTTATCGCCGCGGCCCGCGACGAGACCGTCGGCGTGCTACAGAGCCTGGCCAAGCAGAAGACGCCCGGCCAGCGCTTGATCGCGGCCGGCTGCATGGCCGAGTCGCACCCCGAGCGGCTGCTGGCCGACGTGGCCGGCCTGGACGCCACCCTGAGCACCAAAGAGTGGATGCGGATCAACGAGGTCGTCAGCGGCGCGGCCCGGCCCGGCGCCATCCCAATGTTTGCGCTGACGCGCCAGGCGCCAGCAGTGATCCCGCTGGCTGCGCCCGGCCAGTCGCTGATCCCGCTGAGCGCGGCGGCGCCACAGCCCAGCCCGGTGATCGCGCCGCTGGCGGCCGACGGCTCGCTGGGCAGCTACGGCGACTGGCGGACCACGCCGATCACGCGGCATACCAGCAGCCCCTCGGCCTACCTGAAAATCTCGGATGGCTGCAATCTGCGCTGCGCCTTCTGCTCGATCCCGTCGTTCAAGGGCGATATGCGCTCCAAAGCCGTCGGCGCGATTCTGGGCGAGGCCCAGGCGCTGGTGGCGGCGGGCGTGCAGGAGATCGTGCTGGTCGCGCAGCACCTCACCGACTACGGCCGCGACCTCAAGCTCCAGGACGGGCTGGCGGTGCTGCTCGGCGAGCTGGCGCAGGTCGTGCCGAGCGACCGCTGGGTGCGGCTGATGTACGCCTACCCGCAGTCGATCACGCCCGGCGTGATGGAGGCGCTGGCGACCTATCCGCAGCTGTGCCGCTACCTCGATATGCCGCTCCAGCACGCCCACCCCGACACGCTGCGGCGCATGCGGCGGCCGCCAGACACCGCCAAGACGGCGCGGCTGCTCCAGGACCTGCGCGCGGCGGTGCCCGACATTGCGCTGCGGACCACGTTTATCGTTGGGTTTCCGGGCGAGACGCGGACCGAGTTTCAGGCGCTGCTCGATTTTCTGGAGGAGCTGCGCTTTGATCGCGCGGGCTTTTTCAAATATTCCCAGGAGCCGGGCACGCCGGCCGCGCTGCTCGATGGGCAGGTCAGCGAGCGCGTCAAGCAGCGGCGCTTCGACGAGGCCTCGGCGCTCCAGCAGCGCATTGCCCAGGCGCAAAATCGGCGCTGGGTCGGGCGGACGCTGCGGGTGTTGGTTGAGGGCCAGGGCCAGGCCGACGATGGCTCGCCGGTCGTGGTCGGCCGCTCGTTCCGCGACGCGCCCGAGATTGACGGTCTGGTGTGGGCGCACGGCCAGGCAGCGGTCGGGACATTTGCCGAGGTGCAGGTTGAGCGCGCGACCGACTATGATCTGTGGGGCAGCCTGGTGCCGGTCACTGCGGGAGCAGTGGCCTAGCCCAGACGCAGCAGTGGCTCGCAGTGGAGGCCGGGCGCCTCACACCGCGAGCCACAGGTTTGCTCAGGCGGCGTTGCGAAAGCGGGCCAGCTGCTCGGGGCTGTGCTCGGCCAAATAATCGAGCAGATAGGTGACGGTTTCTTCCTCGTAGTCATCCATCAGCCCGTCGAGCACCCGCCGCACCATCATCGCCTCGAACTCGGCCTGCGTGATGGCGGGCGTGTAGACATACGCCAGCCCTTCGCGGCGCCGCGCCAGCACGCCCTTCTCGGCCAGGCGGGTCATGGTCGTCATCACCGTGGTGTAGGCGATCTCGCGGTTCGGCTGCATGGCGCGGTGGACTTTTTTCACCGTCGTGACCTGCTCGCGCCAGGCAATCTGCATGATCTCGGTCTCCAGCGGCCCTAGCACCTTGACCAGACCATCCTCGCCTGGCTTGAACCGAAACTCTGGTTTGCGATTTTGCATTGTGGTGGCTCCTCGTTGTTGATGCTGCAAGTGTACTGTTCGTACTACCGGCTGCGTAGGGCTGGAGATTACAATCGAGCGACTACTCTATGTAAAACAGATTACAGGCGGTGAACGTTATGTCATCAAATCAACTATCAGGGCTGGCCGGCGAGGTTGCGGCGGCGATGCGCGCGGCCTTCCCGGCGACGGACGACGCCGAGCTGGGCCGCTACTACGGCATGATGGAGTACCACCTGGGCTGGCGCAACGCCGACCTAGCGCCGGCGCATACCGACCCCGGCAAGCTAGTGCGGCCGCTGCTGGCGATATTGGCCTGCCAGACGGTGGGCGGTAGCGCGTCGCAGGCCCTGCCGCTCGCCGCGGCGCTCCAGCTGCTCCATGATTTTTCGCTGATCCACGACGACATCGAGGATCACAGCGCGCAGCGCCGCGGCCGCACGACGCTCTGGTCGCTGTGGGGCCTGGAGCGGGGCATCAACGCCGGCGACGGGATGTTTGCGCTGGCCCACCAGTCGATCTACCGCCTGGCCGACGTGGGCGTGGCGCCGACGACGGTGCTCGCGGTGGCGCGGGGCTTCGAGGACGCGATCGTGCGCATCTGCGAGGGGCAGCACCTCGATATGAGTGGCGAGGGCGACTTCACGGTCACGCCGGCGCGCTACCTCCAGATGATCGGCGGCAAGACCGCCGCGCTGATCGCAGCCGCCACGAGCCTCGGGGCGCGCCTGGCCACCGACGACGAGCGCACGGTGGGCGCGATGCGCGAGTTTGGCCAGGCGCTGGGGATGGCGTTTCAGATCGAGGATGACTGGCTGGACATCTGGGGCGACCCCAAGCGCACTGGCAAGCCGGCCGCCGCCGACCTGCTGCAGCGCAAGCTCAGCCTGCCGGTGCTGCACGCGCTGGCCCACGCCGCGCCCGCCGAGCGCGCGACGTTTAAGTCGGTATATCGCCAGGCTGAGCTGAGCGGCGACGACCTTGCGACGCTGCTGGCGATCCTGGAGCGCACTGGCGCGGCGGCGGCGACCAGGGCACTGGCGGCGGAGCACCATGCGGACGCCGAGGCGGCGCTGGCGGCGATCACGCCGGTCGACGAGGCGGCGTTTGCCCAGCTCCAGGGACTGGTGCAGAGTCTCCTCAACCGCGCCCGCTGATGCGCATCGCGCTCGTCTCCGCCGAGTACCCGCCGCAGGTCGGCGGCCTCGGCGACTATACGGCGCAGCTGGGCCTGGCACTGCAGCGGCGCGGCCACGCCGTCACCGTGCTGACCGGGCCGGGCCGGGCCGACACCGGGCCGCTGCCGGTGGTGCGCGTCACAACGGGCTGGGGCTGGGGGCTGCTCCGGTCGCTGCCACGGGCGCTACGGGCGCTCAGCCCCGATGTGGTGCATATTCAGTATCAGGCCGGCGCCTACCGCCAGCACCCGGCGATCACGCTGCTGCCATGGCGGCTGCGACGCGAGGGGCGGCGGGTCGTGGTGACGGCCCACGACCTCTTGCTGCCGTACCTGTTCCCCAAAGCCGACCGGGCGCGGCAGTGGTTCACCGGGCGGCTGCTCGGCGATGCAGGCGCGGTGATCGTCACCAATGGGCAGGATGCCGCGCGGCTGACCGGCCAGGGCGACGCCGACCGGCAGCGCTTTGCAGCGACCGGCTATGCGCCGCACGTGATCCCCATCGGCAGCAACATCGCGGTCGCGCCGCCGCCGGGGTATCACCGCGCGGCCTGGCGCACCGGACTGGGCGTGGGTGATGGGCAACTCATCGGGTATTTTGGCCTGATGAGCGCCAACAAGGGCGTGCTGCCACTGGTCCAGAGCCTGGCGCTGCTGCCGGGCGTGGCGCTGCTCATCATTGGCGGCGCCGCGACGAACCCCGACGAGCAGCGCTACGACGCCGAGGTTCGGGCCGCGATTGCGGCGCTGGGCCTGGATGCGCGGGTCACGTGGACCGGGCCATGTAGCGCCGCCGCAGTGTCGGGGCATCTCCTGGCCTGCGACGTGGCGGCGCTGCCGTTCGCTGATGGGGCATCGTGGCGGCGCGGCAGCCTGCTGGCGGCGCTGGTCCACGGCCTGCCGACCATCACCACCCGACCACACGGCCCGCTCGACCCGCCGCTGCTGGATGGCCAGCACGTCCGCCTGATCGTCGGCCCGGCGCCGACGCTGATCGCCGCGGCCGCCGCCGAGCTGCTGGGCAGACCGGCGCTGCGCCAGCGGCTCGCGCGGGCTGGCCAGGCGCTGGCGCAGCACTTCGACTGGGATCGCATCGCCGCGCAGCATGAAGTTGTGTACAATGCACCGGCTGCGCCCCGCCGCGGCGCCACTCCCAGCTAAGCGAGGTTGCATGTCGTTACGTCGAGCTGTTCATCTTCTGATCGTCACTTCTCTGCTGCTGTCGGCCTGTAGCTTCCAGTCTCAGCCAGCGCCCGTCGCAACCACGCCGCCAAGCCAGGGCGGCACGCCGGTCGCCGCCGGCACCGCCGAGCCGCTGGCCAGCGCCGGCCCGACGGCCGAGCCGACCTCGACGCTGCCACAGGGCGGCACGCTGAACGTTCGGATCGACGCGCCCATCGGCCAGTTGACACCGTGGGACGTGCGGAGCCGCGGCCAGGAGCAGCTACTGGACCTGCTCTACAATGGCTTGGTGCGACTGGATGACGCCGGCCAGCCGCAGCCCGACCTGGCCGAAAGCTGGGAGGTGGCGCCGAGCGGCACCGCGATCACGTTCACGCTGCGCCCCGACCTGCGCTGGCACGACGGCCGCGCCCTGACCAACGACGATGTCGCCTGGACGCTCAATACACTGCGCACGCTGACCGTCACCAACGCGCTGCTGGGCGATTTTCAGCGCGTCATCGGCGAGGTGCGGACGCCAATCACCCGCACCGTCGTGCTGGCGCTGACGACGCCCTACGCGCCGCTTCTCGCCGACTTGGCGGTGCCGATCCTGCCGCGCCACGCGCTCCAAGGCCGCACCCCCGAGCAGCTGGCGGCGCTCGACTTTGCGCAGGCCGCGCTGGGCAGCGGGCCGTTCAAGCTCGTCAGCGCCGTCACCAACACGCTGAGCCTGGAGCGCAACGCCCAATATTTTCGCGGCGCGCCCAACCTGGAGCGCGTGCGGCTGGTCGTAATGAGCGACCCGGCGGCGGTGCAGGCCGGGCTGGCCGACGGCACCGTCGGGCTGGCCGAGTTCCCGACGGTGACGACGACGCTGACGCTGACCGGCCCGCTGCGGGCCGGCGCCTACGCCGAGAATGCGACCTACTGGCTGGCCTTCAATGTGCGGGCTGGCCGCCTGTTCGCCGACCCGCAGCTGCGCAAGGCGCTGGCGCTGGCGGTGGACGTGCCGCAGCTCGTCCAGCAGGTCGTTGGAGAACGCGGCCAGCCGCTCGGCAGCGCAGTGCTGCCCCAGAGCTGGGCCGACCCCGGCCTTGCGCCGCCCGCCGCCGACCTGGAGCAGGCCAAGCAGCGCCTGGACGCCGCCGGCTGGCCGCTGAGATCCAAGCACGCAGCGCCGCTCCAAAGATGGCGTCGCCCTCACGCCCGCATCGCGGTGCGCGCCGATGATGCGGCGCGCGTCCAGGCCGCCACGGCGATCAGCCGCGCCGCTGCCGCGCTGGGCATGGACATCACCGTCGAGCCACTGCCGTTCGAGCCGGATCTCGTCAGCAAGCTGGCGCCGCCCTACGACTTCGACCTGCTGCTCGGCAGCTGGGCCAGCGGCCCGAACTCGGCCGGCTTCCCAAGCAATCGCTTTTTCGATCCCGACACCAGCGCGCTGTTTAGCGGCGACCAGGTGTACGGCGGCGACAACGACACCCGCACCGGGCTGCGGAATATTGGCGGCTACGCCAGCGCCGAGTACGACGCCGCCGCTCAGACCGCGCTGAGCACCTACGATCCCGCCGCGCGCGCCGCCGCCATCAAGGACAGCGAGGCCATCATTGCCCGCGACCGGCCGTATCTGTTTTTGTGGGCTGGTCGCATCCCGGTGGTCGCCAGCAGCGGACTCAGGCGCGAGGCCGGCGAGATCAACCTCAACAGCCCGCGCTACTTCCAGACCGTTGAGCAGTGGTATTTGGCCCAATAGCCCAGCCCAGCTGCAAACGAGCCGCCCGTCACAATCACTGTGGCGGGCGGTTTGACTTTAAGCCGAGGCGTGAGCTAGCTGCTATGCCGCCGCAGCCAACCGCCGAGCAGCGCCACGCCCAGCGCCAGCCAAGCAAGCAGTGCCAGCGGGGCCACCGCGCGCCCCGTCGCTGGCAGCGGCGCCTGAACGACAGACAGCTGGAAGCCTGCGGCGCTCGGAGCGAGCTGGAGCAGCAGCGTCTGACCCGCAACAATCGTCACATTGCGGGCGGCGAGGCTGGGCCACGGGCCGCCCTGAGCATCCCAGCTGCTGCCAAACGGCAACACATCAACCCGGTACATGCCAGGGCCAAGTGCGACTGGCGGAACTCTGCGCGCCATAGTCGAGCTTGGCGATCACCGACTGGCCCTCAACGGTCACAACGACGGCGCCAGCACTGGCCGCGGCGTGGCGCACCACGAGCCAGCCCTGCGACTGCTCTGCCACGCCAGGCTGCCACAGCACAACCTGGAATAGCAGCGCCGCTACAATGAGCAGCCAGCGCCGCCTACTCATCGCGCAGCACCTCGCGCGAGCGGCCGCCCTCGGCCGGGCCGACGACGCCCTGCTGCTCCAGCAGCTCGATCAGCTGGGCCGCCTTGCTATACCCGATCCGCAGCCGGCGCTGTAGCAGCGAGGCCGAGGCGCGCTCATGCTGGCGCACCAGGTCGATGGCTTTGGGCAGCAGCGCATCCTGCTCGGCGGGATCAAGGACGCCGGCGCTGCTGTCGGGGAGGGCGCTGACGCCGCCGGGCACGTCGAGCGGGTCGGCGGGCGCGGCGGGCGCGGCGCTGCCGCTGGCGACGCCATCGCCGTTCCAGTCGCCCTCGACCCGCGGCCGGAGCGGCACCGGCTTGCTGGCCGGGCGCGCCTCGGTGCCGGGGTTTACCTGGTCGGGCTTTTGGGCCGCGCGCCAGAAGTTCACGAGCTTCTCAACCTCCACGTCGGAGACATAGGTGCCTTGCACGCGGATCGGCTTGGGCGCATCGGAGGCGAGGTACAGCATGTCGCCGCGGCCCAGCAGCTGCTCGGCGCCGGTGGTGTCCAAGATCACCCGCAGAGTCGATCTGCGAGGTCACGGCGAAGGCCATGCGGGTCGGGAAGTTGGCCTTGATCAGCCCGGTGACGACATCGACCGATGGCCGCTGGGTCGCCAGGATCAGGTGAATGCCGATGGCGCGGGCCATTTGGGCCAGGCGGCAGATCAGCGTCTCAACCTCGTCGGGCGCCAGCATCATCAGGTCGGCCAGCTCATCAATGATCACCACGATGTAGGGCAACGGCTCCAGGTCAGGGCGCTTGCGGGCCTCTTTGTTGTAGGAGTCGATGTTGCGAAAGCCCTTCTGCGCCAGCAGCTTGTAGCGCCGCTCCATCTCGCGCACGGCCCACTTTAGCAGGCTGACGACCCGCTCAAGCTCGGTGACGACTGGCGCCAGCAGGTGCGGGATGTGGTTGTAGACGATCAGCTCGACCATTTTGGGGTCGATCATGATGAACTTGAGCTGCTCGGGGGTGTTTTGCTGGAGCAGCGTGGCGACAATCGAGTTGACCGCGACCGATTTGCCCGAGCCGGTCGAGCCGGCAATCAGGAGGTGGGGCGCTTTGGTCAGGTCGGTGACGACCGGCGTGCCAGAGACATCCTTGCCGAGCGCCAGCCGCAGCCGGCCATGATGCCCGCGGAACTCGTCGGTGTCAATGACCTCTTTCATCGAGACCGAGGCGATCATGCTGTTGGGAATCTCAATGCCGACATGCGATGTGCCAGGGATCGGCGCCTCAATGCGGATCGAGGGCGCGGCCAGCGCCAGCGCGAGGTCGCGCTCCAGGGACATGATGCGGCTGACCTTGACGCCGGTGGCCGGCTGGACCAAATACTGCGTGACCGCCGGGCCGGGGTTCATCCCGACGACCTGCACCTCGATCTTGAACGACGCCAGCGTGTCCTCGATGGTGCGGGCTTTGGAGCGCTTCTCGTTGTCGTCAACCTCGTTCTCAATGAAATCGTCGAACAGCGCAACGGTTGGCAGCGGCCACGCCTGGCGCGGCCCGGCGGCATCGATCTCGGCGACATCATCGGCGGGCGGCGCGGGCGCGGCTTTCGGTGCCGGCTTGGCAGGCGGCGCGGGCTTGGGCAGCGTGATGCGCTGGGTCTCGGCCTCGCTCACCCGCGGGTCGGGCGCGGCCCGGCGGCCCTCGAACAGGCTGGCCTGCGTCTGGCGCTCAGCGATCGGCGTGAAGATTAGCTTCTCCTGGAGCGCCTGGGCCTGCGCCGGCGTTGGCAGCGCCGGCGGCGGCGGCACCGTGCTGCCGCCAAGCTTCAGCTTGGGGATGCGCTGGCGCTTCAGCTCAGCGGCATACGGCACCGGCTCGGCCTTGAGGTCGTCACTCGCCGCGTGGCCGGCGCCAAACAGCACATGCCCGACGTGGGCCAGGCCGTGGCGCAGCCCGCCGAGGGCCTGGCGCAGCGTGACATTGAAGGTCAGGAGAATTGCAAGGACCGCCAGGAGCAGCAGCAGCGTCCACGTGCCGGCCACGCCAAAGGCCGTGACCAGCCCGCGGTTGATCAGCACGCCTAGCACGCCGCCGCCGCGGCCGTCGCTGGGATCGCGGACCAGCAGCGCGTTGATATTTTTGGTCTCAAGCATCGCCAGGACCAACAGCGCCAGCCCCAGCACGCCCACAAAATTGCCGCGGCTGATCGGCGTGTCGATATACCGCTCCTGCCACAGGATCAGCCCGCCGACGACCACAAACAGGAGCGGCACGATCAGCGCGCCGACGCCGAACGCACTGCGCATCCCGTCGGCCAAAATCTTCCCGAGAGCGCCAGCGTCCTGATTAGCGCTGGAGATCAGTAGCACCAGCAGCAGCGCGCCGACGCCAAACAGCATGAGGGCAAAGAACTCGCGCTGCCGCTGCGGCGAGAGCCAGGCGTGCCGGGCCGGCGCGGCCTTTGCGCGGGCTTGCGCGGGTTTCCGCGGGCTTGCGCTACGCCGCTGCGCCGGGCGGGCGGCGGTCCGCTCGGCCGGTCGCTCGGCCGGCACCGCCGGTTTGGATGCCGCGCCGCCACGGCTGCGTTTCTCTGCCATCTCGTTCCTCAGCGCCAGGCGCGGCGGGCTAAACCTCCATGACCACCGGCAGAATCATCGGCCGGCGGCGGGTCTGCTGATAGAGGTACTCGCCCACCACATCCTTGATTTTGTGCTGGACAAAGTTCAGGTCAAAGACGCTCGGGACGTAGCCGTTGCTGCCGTCGAGGGCGGCGATGACGCGGCCTTTGGCCACTTCCAGCAGGTCAGTGTTCTGCCGGGTGTGGACGATGCCGCGGCTAACCATATCCGGCCCGGCCACAATCCGCCCGGTCGAGCGCTCGACGCTGACCACGACCATTAGGATGCCGTCTTTGGCCAGCATCTGGCGGTCGCGCATGACGGCGTTGGTAACATCGCCGCCAATCGCCGTGCCGTCGACGTAGATCATGCCGACCGGCGCCTTGCCGACGATCTGGCCGAAGTTTTGGCCGACCTCCAGCATCATGCCGGTCTCGGCCATCAGCACATGGTCGGCGGGCCAGCCCATGCTCATCGCCAGCCGCTGGTAGATCGCCATGTGGCGGTAGTCGCCGTGGAACGGCACGACATACTGCGGCCGCAGCAGCGCCAGCGCCATCTTCAGCTCCTCCTGCGCCGCGTGGCCGGAGACATGGACGGTCTGATCCTGGCCGTAGATCACCTCGGCGCCCAGCCGGAACAGGTTGTCAATGACCCGCGAGACCGAGACCTCGTTGCCGGGGATTGGCGAGGCCGAGAGCACCACGGTGTCGCCGGCCTTGATTTTGACCGTCGGGTGGTCACGGTTGGCCATGCGGGCCAGCGCCGCCATCGGCTCGCCCTGCGACCCGGTGCAGACAATCGCCAGCTGGTCGTCGGCGTGCTCGCTCATCTGCGCGACGCGGATCAGCAGATGATTCGGCGCCTTCAGGTAGCCCATCTCTAGCGCGATGCGGGTATTGTTCTCCATCGAGCGGCCGGCGGCGACGACTTTGCGGCCATAGGCGTCGGCGGTGTCAAAGACCTGCTGCACGCGCGAAATATTCGAGGCAAAGGTCGCGACGATCACGCGGCCCTGCGCGGTCGAGAAAATGTTGTCGAAGGCCCGCGTCACCACGCGCTCCGAGGGCGTGACGCCTTTGGACTCGGCGCGCACACAGTCGGTGATGAGCAGCACGGGGTTGCGACGGCCCAGCTCGGCCATCTTGGCGACATCGGTCGGCCAGTTGTCGACGGGCGTGTGGTCGAACTTCCAGTCGGTCAGGTAGACGACCAGGCCGGCCGGCGTCGTGATGCCAAATGCCACGGCGTCGGGAATCGAGTGGGCGATATGAAACGGCTCAATCGTGAACGGCCCGACCTTGTAGGTCTCGCCGGCCTCGATGGTGTTGCGCTGGACTTTATCCAGCAGCCGGTGCTCTTTGAGCTTCGGCTGGATTAGCCCGAGGGTCAGCGGCGTGGCGTAGAGCGGCGGAAAGCCGATCAGCGGCAAGAGATAGGGGATCGCGCCGATATGATCCTCGTGGCCGTGGGTGATGAACACCCCGCGAATTTTCGACTTGCGCTCCTGGAGATAGGTCACATCGGGCAGGATCAGGTCCACGCCCAGCATCTCGGACTCGGGGAACATCACGCCCATGTCCAGGATCAGCACATCGTCGCCGTACTCAAGCGCCCAGCAGTTGCGCCCCACTTCGCCCGCGCCACCGAGCGGGATTGCTCTTAATCGTTCGTTTGCCATAATACTGACACAGCCCAGAAGCCTGTCTTGTCCTGGTCGTGTCGCTGCTCCTTCGCGCAACGCGCATCGGCCCACCAAGCGGTGAGCTACTAGTTTCCAACCTCCGGGCTACCCGCCGGCCGCCCTAGAGGCTGCGGCGGGGTGTCTCAATGCCTTGACCGAGCGGCGCGGGCTGCAGATTACTGCGGCGCCGAATCTCGTCCAGCAGCTCGTCGCGGGCATCCACGCCGGCGTAGATCGGCACTCGTGAGCGCCCAAATGCCAGCTGATGCAACACGCGGACCAGCGGATTGCGAATATCTGCGACGGCCGTGCGGTCAACGATCAGCTCGTCGACCGGCTCATCAGCCTCGGGGTCAACCCGTCGCAGCCCATGAATGGCGCTCCAGGGATAAAAAATAGCCACCGCGCGCAGCGTGCGATACCACAGACCCTCGTCGGTCAGCGTATAGCTCGTCGCCCACTCCTCCAGGAGATTCCAGACCATCAGCGGCAGGCCGCACAGCAGGACCAGCATCAGGAAGGCCGGCACGGCCTGCGCTGCCGTCAGGCCCGCGTAGGCCTGTGGGTCGGCCGGACGATCAAAGGTGGCGCGCACGAGCGGGCCAAGCGTGCTCGACAGCCGCAGATAGTTGATCTTGAGCGTGTCGGCCAGCAGCCAGGCGGCGGTCAGCCACAGGACGGCGGCGGCGGCCATCAGCACCAGCGCGGTGCGGCGGCCGGCCGGCGCGAGCCAGTACGTTTTCGGCAGCGCGACGCTCATGGTTACAGCAGCGACAGCTGCTCGCCGGCCGGGGGCGCGGCGGGCGGCGCAGGCGGAGCGGGCGGCGCGACGCCGCGGGCGGCCTCGTCGGCCAGCACCTGGTCGAGGCGCTCCAGCAGACGAGGCAGGCGCTGCATGTCGCGGATGGCGTCGGGCATGGCGGCGGTGTTGCGCAGCACATACGCCGGATGAAACAGCGGGATTACCACGCGCTGGCCCTGCCGCTCGGCTTTGCCATGCACCCTGGTAATTTTGGCGCCGGGAAAAAACTTTTCCATCGAGAACCGGCCGAGCGTCGCAACCAGCTTGGGCTGAAGCAGCGCCAGCTGGCGGTCAAGGTAGCCGGCGCAGGCGGCGATCTCCTCAGGCCGTGGGTCGCGATTGCCGGGTGGCCGACACTTGACGACGTTGCCAATAAACACATCGTCGCGGGTCAGCCCGATCGCGCCCAGCAGCTCTTCCAGCAGTTGGCCGGCGGGGCCAACAAATGGCCGGCCGGTCTCGTCCTCGTTGCGGCCCGGCCCCTCGCCGATAAAAAAAATCTCGGCGTTGACTGGCCCCTCGCCTGGCACCGCGCGGGTGCGGCCGCGGTGCAGCTCGCAGGCGGTGCAGACCCGGACCTCAGCTGCGATTTCGGCGAGGCCCGCAGCGATTGCCTCGTAGTCTGGTGTGTCGTTCATTTGTTCGCATGCGTATTATACCGAATGGCCGAGCACCCATCAACGTCTAGGTCCGAAACAGCTGCGCCGCCTTGCGCAAGTAGTCATAGCCCGAATACAGCGTCAGGAGCACGGCGCCGACCATCACCCACAGGCCGAGCGGCAGGAGAAATTGCAGCCCCTGCACTGCGGCGGCATCGCCGGTCAGGAGCGGCGCGAGACCGGCGGCCGGGGCGAGGCCGGCGCTGCCCCACAGCAGCATCCAGACGATCGCGATGATCGTCAGCAGCATTTTGTGCTTGCCCCACTTATCGGCGGGGATCACCGTGCCCTCGGCGGCCGCGAACGAGCGCAGCCCGGCGACGACAAACTCGCGCACGATGATGACGATGGCCATCCAAGAGGGCAGCAGCCCAATCGCGACCATCGCGATCAGGGTGGCCGAGGTATAGACCTTGTCGGCCGTCAGGTCCAGGAAAATGCCGATGTTGCTGACCCAGCCGTAGCGGCGCGCCAGCCGGCCATCGAGCGTATCAGTCACCGCCATCACCACAAACAGGATGGCGGCGGCAAACAGCGTCCAGTGCCGCGCCTGAAGCACCAAAATCACCAGCGGGAGGGTTGCCACGAGCCGCCCCAAGCTCAAAAGGTTTGCCGGATTCCACGGGATTCGCACTACGCTGCTCCTGATGCGCGTGCAGTGTAGCCAAATCGCCCCAGCGGTGCAAGCGCCGGGCAGTCGCCGCTGCCAGCCGCAGCGCTAACACTTAACAACACGCGGAGGCGCTAACGAGTGGCTAGGAGACGAGCGAGGAGGAGCGTGCGCCAGCCTACCCGGTGGTCCCAGGACCCAGCCTCGGAGCTGACAAAAGTACCGCCGCGCCGACTTATTCTGTCAATTCTTGGTAAAATATATGATTAGAATGTGCCAGCTTTCGTATAGTGGAGTAGTACGCAGTGGTACTGGTACTGCTCGAACTCGGTACTGCTGGGCAATGATTTAGGGATTCTTGTGTCGTTGATGGTACACCATCTGCAAGCAGCCAGCCATAGTGAGTGATGTCTAGGAGCGAGGGAAGAGCGCTTCGGCCACATCGATCACTGTTGCCACTGACATACAGTATTGACCAAACAGTTGGGGAAGGCGGAGCGAGATGGAGCAGCGACGAGCAGGGGTACGGAGATGGGCGGTTGGCGCCTTGGTAGCGCTGGTTGGCGCCTTGGGACTGGGCGGCGCGGCAGTGCCACGGCCGGCACTGCAGCCAGTGATTGTGCAGGGCAGCTCGGTGGCGGCGGCGCGGGCGGCGGTGCAGGCGGCCGGCGGCCGGGTGGACCGCGAGCTAGGCATTATCAACGGCGTGAGCGCGGCAGTCCCGGCGCCTGCTGTGAGTAGCCTGGAGCAGCGCGGGTTTCACACGACTGCGGATCGGACGGTGACGGCCAGCGATACGGTGGCCCAGCCAGCCGCGGCCGGCGGAGCGCTGTATCCGCCGATGGCGATTGGCACCAACTTGCTGCCAGGGACGGCAACCGGCGACAATATTACGGTGGCATTTGTCGACAGCGGCTTCCCGGCCTTCGCCGATGCCAATAAGTGGAATCAGCGGATTGATACCAAAACCCTGATGGCGATCAGCGGTGGGCGCTTCATTGTCTACCGCGACGAGCTGTATACCGGCGCGCAGATCACCAATAGCTCGGACCCCTACGGCCACGGCACCCATACCGCGCTGACGGTCGCCGATGCGCGGGTGATTCAGCCAGCCAGCCGCACGGCCCGCGAGGTTACGGCCGGCATTGCGCCACAGTCGAACATTGTGATGGTCCGGGCGCTGGATCAGAATGGTGCGGGCAATTACGCCAGCGTGATTGCGGCGATTGATTGGATTGTCTCTAATCGCAGCGCCTACAACATTCGGGTGCTCAACCTGTCGCTGGATGGCCCGCCGGCGGCGCCCTACTGGTACGATCCGCTCGGGCAGGCGGTCATGCGGGCCTGGCAGGCTGGCATCACCGTCGTCGCGGCCGCTGGCAACCGTGGCCCCAGCCCAATGACGATCGGCGTGCCGGGCAATGTGCCCTATGTCATCACCGTCGGGGCGATCAAGGGCGCGACCTTCACCGACTTCAGCCGCGGACGAACTGGCCACCTATTCCAGCGCCGGCCCCACCGAGTTCGAAGTTTGTCAAGCCCGATATGGTGGTGTCAGCCTCGCGGACGCTGGCGGTGCTGCCGGACCACTCGGTGCTGGCCACCAACAAAGAGGCGTCGAACTTGGTGCTCAAGGACATGACGCCGCTGCTCAAGCTCGGCAGCTTTAAAAGCAAAGAGTTCGGCTACTATCAGCTGAGCGGCACCTCGATGGCCTCGGCCGAGGTCAGCGGCCTGGTGGCACTGCTGCTCCAGAAAGATCCCACTCTGACCAACGATCAGGTCAAATATCGTCTGACTGGCACCGCCAAAGCGGCGGGCAGTGCGAGCGGTGCGGTCTACTCGGTGTGGCAGCAGGGCGCTGGCAAGGTGGATGCGCTCGGCGCCTACAACGGCACCAGCACTGAGTCGGCCAATGTCGGCATGGACATCGCGCAGGATTTGCAGGGCGAGACCGGGACGCACTATGTCGGCACCTCGGAGTACGACGCCGCGACCAACAGCTTCTACTTCGCCGGCCAGCCGGTCGCGACGGGCAGCTATCAAGCCTGGGGCGGCAGCTACCAAGCCTGGGGCGGCAGCTACCAAGCCTGGGGCGGCAGCTACCAAGCCTGGGGCGGCAGCTACCAAGCCTGGGGCGGCAGCTACCAAGCCTGGGGCGGCAGCTACCAAGCCTGGGGCGGCAGCTACCAAGCCTGGGGCGGCAGCTACCAAGCCTGGGGCGGCAGCTACCAAGCTTGGGGCGGCACCATCACGAATCCGTAACATCAGTAGCTGACCAGTCTACGCAGCACGCGGCGCGGCCGGAGCATCTCGCTCCGGCCGCATCAGTCGTTAAGCGCTAGATGTAGCGGCGGAGTGGCAGTGGCACGCCCAGCTGATCGAACTGCGCCTCAGCCAGTGCGGCGGTCTCGCCGGCCTCGTCGCCCGCGCCGCTGGCCTGCAGGTAGTGGGCGGTCAGCACACTGAGCAGGGCCTGCTCGTAGGCATCCTGGCTGCCGGGGTCGGCGGCCAGCTCGGCCAGCAGCGTCTCGGCCTGGTGCAGCTGCTGCTGATGGATCGCGACGACGAGGAGCAGCTGCTTGGCATGAAAGACGGACATGCTATTCTGGCCGCGCTCCGCCAGCGTCAGCGCGCGCTGGGCCAGCTCGCTGGCGCGCACCGGGTTATCCTGGCGCACTGCGACGCGGCCCAGCCAGGTGGCGACATCGGCGCGCTCGCCGTAGCGGCTCTTGGTGCTGCGGTACAGCGTCTCGGCCTCGATCAGGTAGCGGCGGGCAAGTGGTAACTGGTCGCCATAGAAGGCGACCCGGCCCTGGTTGAGCCGCGACAGCCCCATAAGAAAGGTGTCGCCCAGCTGCTCGGCCAGATGAAAGGTGGTCTCAAGCTCAGCGTCGGCGGTCCCGAGGTCGCCGCGCGAGATCAGGGCGGTTGCGCGGTTGAGCCGGGTGCGCAGCTGCTCCGCGACAGCGCCGAGCTGCGTGTAGATCTGGCTGCTCTCATAGTAGTGCTGCTCGGCGGCGGCCCAGTCGGACTGATTTTGGGCGACGATGCCGAGATTGCCCAGCGCCCGCGCCATGCCCAGCTGGTCGCCGCGCTGCTGGCTGAGGGCCAGGCTCTGCGCCAGCACGGCTTTGGCGCCGTCCAGGCTGCCGCGCCGAAACTCGACGCCGGCCAGTCGGTTGTAGACCGTCGCCTGTAGCTCCAGGTCCTGGGCCTCCTCGGCAATGTCCAGCGCGCTGCTCAGCAGCTGCTCGGCGCTGTCGATCTCGCCCTGCTGAAATGCCAGCCAGCCGGCGTCGGCATCCAGCCGCGCCAGCTCCAGCGAGCGCTCGCCGGCCAGCACGGCACGGGCCTGATCGAGGTAGGCGCGCGCCTCGTCGTACTGGCTCTGCTTTTCAAAGGTAGTGGCCAGCTTGCGCTCCAGCGTCGCCTGCATGATGCGATTCGGGGTCGGCTGCTGCGCCAGCAGCGTGCGGGCCTGGGCCAGCGCCAGGCGCGCGTCGTCGTATTTGCCCAGCAGCGTCAGCACGTCGCCGAGGTGCTCATTGAGCGTGATCGCGGTCTCAAACACATGGTCCGAGGGCGGCGTGTTGTACCACGGGCCAATCGCAATTGCCTGGCGGTAGAGCGCGACGGCCTCCTCGTTGGCGTAGCGCTGGCGGGCCTGCTCGGCGGCGACGGCGAAGTGGGGAAACGCCTGGAGTGGCTGGTCGGCCAGCAGGTGGTGCTGCGCCAGCACGACGCGCTGCTCATCAAGGTCCACCGCATAGATGTGCTCGATGGCCGCGGCGACCTCGCTGTGAATCTCGCGCCGGCGGGCAAAGAGCACGCCGCTGTAGGCCACATCGCGGGTCAGGGCGTGCTTGAACAGGTAGCTTAGCTCGCCCTCCGCCTCGGGCTGGATCAGCGAGGCGCTCAGCAGCGCCTCCAGCCACTCGCCCAGCGGCTGGCCGGGCGGCATGACGGCGGCCACCACGTCGGCCATGAAGCGCTGCCCGATCACCGCGGCCACCTGGAGCAGCGCGCGCGGCCCCTCGGCCAAGCGATCAAGGCGGGCGGTGATCAGCTGCTCAACCTGAATTGGCACGGCTGCCAGATTGAGTGCGGCGGTGCAGACCCAGCGGCCCTCCTCGTCGCGGACCAGCGCGCCGGTGTTGAGCAGGTAGCGGACGGTCTCCTCCAGGAAAAACGGCGTCCCCTGGGTGCGCTCGATCAGCGGCTGCAGCTCAGGCGGCGGCTCGCCCTGCAGCAGCGCCGACAGCAGCTCGCGGCTCGCGGCGGCGTCAAAGGACTGCACCGGCACCACGGTGGCATAGGGCAGCGCACGCCACGGCTCGGCGATCTCGGGCGCTGGGCGATAGCCGAGCAGCAGCAGCAGCGGCACCGGCGCCAGCGCCACGCTCAGGCGCTGGATCACTGCCTGGCTCGACGCATCGGCCCAGTGCAGATCATCGATCACCAGGACCAGGGGCCGCTGCCGGGCGCTCGCCAGGATCAGCTCAATGATCAGATCATGGAGCCGGTCGCGGCGCTGCTCGGGCGAGAGCGCCAGTGTCCAGTCGCTTCCGGTGATGTTGATATTGAGGAGCGGGCCAAGCAGCGGCGTAAAGCGCTGCCACGTCGGCGCACGCTCGGCAACGGCGGCGAGGACCAGCTCGGCCTCGTCGGCGGCGCCGTCGGCCTGGCCCAGCAGCGCCTGGCGAACTAGTCGCGCCACGAGGGCGTAGGGCGTCATCTGCTCATAGCTCTGGCAGCTGGTCTGGAGGGTCGCAATGTCGGTAGGTCGCAGCGTCTGGAGCAACTCCTCGATTAAGCGCGACTTACCGCTGCCCGGCTCGCCGATCACCGCCACGACCTGGCCATGGGCGCCGGGCTGCGCCACGGCATCGGCTAGATTGTGGAGCGCCTGTAGCTCGGTGGCGCGGCCGACCAGCGGCGCGGCGTTGGGCAGCGCCGGCCGGTCGGCGTCAACCAGGCCAACCGCGCGGTAGAGCGTCAGCGGCTCGGGGCTGCCGGGGACGACCACCGGCGGCAGCGGCTGGGTCTCGATCAGGTGGCGCACGACGTAGCGGGTCTGGGGCGGCAGCAGCACCTCGCCGTCTTTGGCCAGCGTCATCAGGCGGGTCGCCAGGTCCAGCGTCTGGCCGATCACGGTGTAGGTGTGGCGGTCGGGGGCGCCGACCAGCCCGGCAAACACCGTGCCGCTCGCCAGGCCAGCCCGGCCGCGCAGCGTCACCGCGGCGACCCGCAGGAGGTTGCGCTGCTCGGGGTAGCCCTGCACCCACGTCCGCAGCGTCGCCCGCAGGGCCTGGTTGATCGCCGTCAGCGCCGCCGGCAGGCCCAGCGCCGCCTGGGCCGCGCGGGCGGCGTCGTCCTCGTGGGCGGTCGGTGCGCCAAACAGCGCCACGACTTTGTCGCCGACCGCCGCCAGGCTAACTGTGTTGATCGCGCCGCCGAAGCGCTGGATCAGCTCCTGCAGCTGCTGGTAGTAGCTCTGGACCACCTGGTCGGCCAGCGTAGTGTCGTTGTGGAGGATCGCGATCGGCTCCAGGAGTTCCAGCAGGCGGCCAAAGCCAAAGACGTTGATTACCAGCGCCGTGACCGGCCGCAGCTCGCCGCCGCTGGCGAGGGCATCGGGCTGGAGAAAGCGCGCCGGCAGGCCTGGCGGCAGATAGGGGGCTAGCGTGGCGATCCGCGCCAGCAGCGCATTGAGGGTCGCGTCGTCATCGCCGGTGGGCCGCCAGGCAGCAGGGCTGGCCGCCGCGGGCGCGGGCGGCGCCGCGAAGCCGCGCAGCCGAAAAAACTCTACGGTGTGCGGCTCGGTCTCGGGCTGCTGTAGTGCCTGGCGGGTTGCGGCCGAGATCACCACGTCGCCCGGCAGCGCCAGGTCGTGGGCCTGGGCTACGCGGTGGGCGGTGTGGCCGGTGATCACCAGGCGGCGCTGCTGGTCATCGCCGACCTCGGCGGCAAACAGGTTGCCGCTGTGGACGCCGACCTTGAGCTGCAGCGGCCCAGCCAGCGCCCCGGCGGGCCACTCGTCGAGCGCCGCCGGGAGCGCCAGGGCGGCAGCGCAGGCCTGGCCGGCGTGGCCCGTGCCGAGCAGCGCCGAGTCAAACAGCGCGGTCACGGTGTCGCCGTCGAAGCTGATGACACGGCCGCCATAGCGGTGCAGCGTCTGGCTCAGCGCGCCGAGCAGCTGGTTCACGAGCGCGCCCAGCTGCTCGCTGCCGCGCCGGCCCTGCGTCACCAGCTCGGCGGTGCGCTCGGCGAAGTCGGCCACGCTGACGATCACCAGCGTGCCCGTCGTGTAGCGGCCAGCCAGCCGCTCGGCAGTCGGCTGCTCCAGCCGGCGGTCGGCGACGGTTGCCGGCACAAACGGGATCAGCCGCGCCAGCAGGTCGGCGGCCGCAGCGCAGGCGTCGGCCACCGTGGCGCCGGGCGACGCGGCGTTGTCCAGTACGGCCTGGAGTGCGGGTGGGAGAATTGGCGCAAACTGCGCCTGCTCGTCGGGCGAGAGTTGGGTCACAGGCGCTCTCTTGTTAGTCACTGATGCTGTCAGGTAGGCCGTAGCAATTCAAATGCCAGTGGGGAGTTGTCAGTGGGGAGTTGTCAGTGATCAGTTGGGAGTTTTAGCCGCGGGCGAGCCGTTGGCTGGGGAGTTTTAACCGCAACGGGCGCAGAAAGTGCAAAGACGCGGGGAGGCGCTGCAAGTTATCAGTGATCAGTCGTCAGTGATCAGTTGGGAGTTTTAGCTGCAGCAGGCGCGGGCGAGCCGTCAGCTGGGGGATTTTAACCGCAAAGACCGCAGAGAACGCAAAGACGGGGGAGATTTCTATGGAGACAACATGGGGAGCACAGCACTAGGCTGCGCTCCCCGTGGCACGAAGGGACTGGCTGGCAGCTACACCGCAAGCGACTGCCGCAGGTGGGGCGCGTCGCGGAGAGCGTGGCGGGCCACGGCGCGGTAGGCGCTGGCCCAGGTGGAGAGGGCCGCGAGCGCGGTGCTCTGGGTCCGGGTGGCGTGGACGGCGTAGGCGGTGGCGCGCACCTGGTCGGCGCCCGTCTCCTGGGTGATGGCAATGTGGGCAGCCTCGGCAGTGAGGCGGGCGGCCGGGTACTGGCGCGTGGCCAGATGAGCGGCGATGTCGGGGTTGGTCTGGGCGGTCGTATACAGCGTGGCAGCGAAGGCGATCAGGCGGGCGGAGCTGCGGGGTGTCCTGCGGGTCAGGCCGAGCGCCAGACGCTCGGGGCTGCCGGCCGGGAACTGGGTGCGGGCGAGTTCGGCGAGGGCGCAGCAGCTGCGGTACAGGAGCTGCTGCGCCGCCGCGGCCGCAACGACGCTCTGGCGCTTATCGCCCTGGGCCTGGTCCTGGGCGGTGAAGGCGGTGAGGGCGGCCTGGTAGAGGCCCAGCCCCCGCTGTAGCTCAGCGGCGTCATAGCCGAAGCCCTCGACAATGCTCGCGGTCGCTCCGTCCTTGAGCGTATTGGTAATTAGCTGGTGCGCGGCTTCGAGCTTGGCGGCGATGGCTTTGCTAGCACGAGTGATGGTTGGCATGGCGGTCGAACTCCTGATTTATCTGCCCCAGATGTGGGTGCTGAGACCACCATACCGGACGCCAATTCGGCCCGCAACGCATCAGGATACAACGTCATCGATTTCACAATGTTGACGCTGTTATCGCGGGGCATCGTGCGAGGGGCCAATCCCTGCGTGCGAGGCGTCCATCCCTGCGTGCGAGGCGTCCATCCCTGCGTGCGAGGCGTCCATCCCTGCGTGCGAGGCGTCCATCCCTGCGTGCGAGGCATCCATCCCTGCGTGCGAGGCATCCATCCCTGCGTGCGAGGCGTCCGTCCAGGCGTGCGAGGCGTCCCTCCAGGCGTGCAAGGCGTCCCTCCAGGCGTGCGAGGCGTCCCTCCAGGCGTGCAACCTATCGATCTAAATACTCGGGGCAACACTCATTCCATTCGCTCCAATCTCCTCCTCATTCACCCGTCCCCCTTTGCGATCTTTGCGGTTCAACTCTCCCCGCTGACAACTGAAAACTGACAACTCGCGGCCAACTCGCGTATGATAGCGCGATGCAAGGAGCGAGTGTGAGCGACAGCCAGCAGCCCGACGAGATCTACCAGCGGCGGAGCGCCGAGTTTGGGGCGCGGCACGCCCATCTGGACCAGCGCTGGAACCGCGTGGCCAACCTGCGGCTGCTGCTGTTTGTGCTGGCGCTGATTGGCACTGGCGTCGGGGTGTGGCGCGGCGGGGCGCTGCCGTTTGCGCTGGCGGCCGCGAGCTTCGCGGGGTTTCTCGCGGCGGTCGTAGCCCACACGCGGCTGGGCCGCGCCCGGCAGCGCGAGGCCGAGCTGGTCGCGATCAACGAGGAGGGCCGCTGGCGGCTGCAGCGCGACTGGGCGCGGCTGCCGCTGCGTCAGCCGGCCGATACGCCCAGCCACCCGTATGCGACCGACCTTGATCTGGTCGGCCACGCCTCGCTACAGCATCTGCTGAACACCACGGCGACGCCGGTTGGGCAGCGCACGGTGCAGCGCTGGATGCTCGACCCGGCGCCGCCCGACGCCGTGCGGCCGCGGCAGCGCGCGGTCGCCGAGCTGGCGCCGCGCAACGATCTGCGCGACGAGCTGGCGCTGCGCGGCCGCCTGATGGGCAACACCCAGGGCGACTACGAGGCGTTTACGCGCTGGGCGTCGGGGCCGACCTGGCTCCTGCCGCAGCCGCTGCTGGTCTGGGCCAGCCGCATCCTGCCGCTCGTGACGATTGTGACGTGGGCGCTGTGGATGACCGACCTCCTGCGCGTGCCGATCTGGGCGCCGCTGGTCTTTATCAACCTGGTGCTGACGCTGACCGTCGGCCGGCACGTGGACGAGCGGCTCGATCAGGTCTCGGCCCGGCAGCGGGTGTTCCGGGCCTACGCCGAGCTGTTTGCGCTGCTCAGCGCGGCGGACGTGGCCAGCCCCGAACTCGTGCGGCTGCAGGCGGCGCTGACCGCCGGGAATCTGCGGGCCGACGCGCAGATGCGGCGGCTGGGCCGGATCATGGCCTTCGCCGACTTCCGGCTGTTTCTGCTGTTTCTGCCGGTGCAGCTGGCGACGCTGTGGACCTTCCACGTCCTGTGGGCGCTGGAGCGCTGGCAGCTGGTCGCGGGCCAGCAGGTCGGCGGCTGGCTGGCGGCGCTGGGCGAAGTCGAGGCGCTGGCGGCGCTGGCGACGCTGAAGCACGACCACCCCGAGTGGACGTTTCCCGAGCTGGTGACGACCGGCAAGCCGCTCGTCGCGGCGTGGGGGCTGGGCCACCCGCTGCTCGCGCCGGCGCGGGCGGTGGCCAACGATGTCGAGATCGGCCCGCCCGGCACGTTTCTCTTGATCACCGGCTCGAATATGTCGGGCAAATCTACGCTGCTGCGGGCAATCGGCGTCAACGTCGTGCTGGCGCAGATGGGCGGGCCGGTCTGCGCCTTTCTGCTGCGGCTGCCGCCGGTCACGCTGGCGACCAGCATGCGGGTGCAGGACTCGCTGGAGCAGGGCGTCTCGTACTTCATGGCCGAGCTGCAGCGGCTGAAAGCGGTCGTGGACACAGCGGCGGCGGCGCGGGCCACACAGCGCACGCTGCTATTTTTGCTGGACGAGATTCTGCACGGCACCAACACCGAGGAGCGGCAGATCGCGGCGCGGCATATTATTCAGCACCTGTTGGCGCAGGGCGCGCTCGGCGCGGTCTCGACCCACGACCTGGGCCTGGCCAGCGAGGTGATCAGCGGCGCCAGCCGGCCGGTGCATTTCACCGAGCAGTTCGAGCGCGGCCCGGCCGGCCCGGTGATGCGCTTCGACTACCGGCTGCGGGCGGGCCTGGCGACCTCGACGAACGCCCTAAAGCTCATGGAGATCGTCGGGCTGCCGGTGACGGCGCCGGGCGACGCGGGCGCGTAGGGCGGTTTGCCGGTCGCTCAGGCGTTCTGTATAATCGCCAGCGAGCGGAAAGGATCGCGCATGCCACGTCCCAAGCTGGTTCTGGTTGATGGTCACGCCGTTGCATTTCGGGCCTTTCATGCGCTGGAGGATGCCAACCTGCGCACCAACAACGGCGAGCCGACGTTCGCGGTGTTTGGCTTTCTGCAGATCGTGCTGACGCAGCTCCAGAGCGTCGCGCCGGAGTACGCGGCGGTGGCGTTTGATCTGGGCAAGACCTTTCGCGACGACGAGTACCCCGAGTACAAGGCTGGCCGCGGCCACGCGCCCGAGGAGTTTCACCAGCAGCTGGATCGGATCAAGCAGGTGGTCGCGGCGCTCAATATTCCGATCTTCACCGCCGAAAACTTCGAGGCCGACGATGTAATCGGCACGCTGGCGGCGCAGGCCACCGCCCACGACATCGAGACCTACATTCTGACCGGCGACACCGACACGCTGCAGCTGGTCGATGAGCATGTGCGCGTCTTGCTGTCGGTGCCATATCGGCAGGCGCAGGAGATCAAAGTCTACGACGTGGCGACGGTGACGGAGCGCTACAAGGGCTTGCAGCCGGCGCAGCTCACCGACCTGCGCGGACTGAAGGGCGACACCTCCGACAACATTCCTGGCGTCAAAGGCATCGGCGAGGCCGGCGCGATCACGCTCTTGCTGCAGTTTGGCACGGTTGAGCAGATCTACGAGCAGCTGGACGCCGTGCCGAAGCGGTACCAGAAGCCGCTGGGCGGCCAGCAGGCGATCGCGATGCTGTCCAAGCGGCTGGCGACAATCCGCCGCGACGTGCCGGTGACGCTCGATCTGGACGCCTGCCGGCTGCGCGACTACAACCGCGAGGCCGTGCTGGAGCTGTTCCGCGAGCTACAGTTTGGCCGCCTGATCGCCAAGCTGCCGGGATTGGCCGCCGTCGCGCCGCCCGCGCCCGCCGCGGACGCCCCGCAGCGCGCCGTGCCAGCCGTGCCGGAGGGCGCCGCCTACACGCTGACCCGCGCGGTCCCCAAAGCCAGCGGCGCGCACGCGCAGGACGCCTTTGACCTCGACGACGTGTTCGGCCCGACCACCGGCGCCGCACCGAAATCCGCCGCGCCTGCCGGCGCGGTGCCGAGCGCCCCGCCGCGACCGCCACTGGGCAACTATCAGCTCGTCACCACCACCGAGGAGCTGGCCACGGTCGTCGCCGCACTCGCCGCCGCGCCGCACTTTGCGTTTGACACCGAGACCACCGCGCTCGACCCGGTGCGCGCCGCGCTGGTCGGGATCTCGCTGGCCACGACGCCGGGCGCCGGCTGGTACATCCCGGTCGGCCACACGACGGGCGAGCCGCAGCTGGCGGCCGACGCGGTGCGGGCCGCGCTCGCACCGCTGCTGGAGGACGGCGCGCGGCCCAAGATCGGCCACAACGCCAAGTACGACATGCACATTCTGCGACGCTGGGGCATCGAGGTGCATGGCCTCGCCTTCGATACGATGCTGGCCGGCCAGCTGATCAAGCAGCGCGGCAGCCTGAAGGACCTGGCGTTCTATGAGCTGAACGTCGAGATGACCGAGATCACCGAGCTGCTCGGGACCGGCAAAAAGCAGATCACCTTTGACCAGGTGCCGATGGCGGCCGCGCTGCCCTACGCCGCCGCCGACGCCGATGTGACGCTGCGGCTCCACGCCCACTTTGCGGCGCTGCTGGCCCAGGAGCCGCGGCGCAATGCGATCTTCACCGAGATCGAGATGCCGCTGGTCGCGGTGCTGGCCGACATGGAGTGGGCCGGGATCACGCTGGATGTCGGCGTGCTGCACACCCTGAGCGCGCAGATGAGCGAGCGCCTGGCGCTGCTGGAGGCCGAGCTGACCAGCCTGGCCGGGCAAAGTTTTAATCCCAGCTCGTCGCAACAGGTCAGCGACATTTTGTTTGGCAAGCTCCAGCTGCGGGCGGCCGGATTGGGCAAAGTCAAGAGCGGCCACTATTCGATCACCGCCGATGTTCTCGACAAACTGCGCGGCGAGCACCCGATCATCGAGCTGATCCTGGAGCACCGCCAGCTCAGCAAGCTCAAATCAACCTACATTGACGCTTTCCCGGCGCTGCTGGACGAGCACGGCCGCGTCCACACCTCCTACAACCAGATCGGCTCCAGCACCGGCCGCCTCAGCTCGCAGAACCCGAACCTGCAGAATATTCCGATCCGCACCGAGCAGGGCCGCGAGATTCGGCGCGCGTTCGTGGCGGCGCCCGGCACCGTGCTGCTGACCGCCGACTACTCGCAGGTCGAGCTGCGGATTCTGGCGCATGTGACCGGCGACCCGGCGCTGCTGGCGATCTTCAACGAGAGCCTCGATATTCACACCGCGACCGCCGCCCGGCTGTTTGACGTGCCGCTGGAGGAGGTGACGCGCAACCAGCGCCGCCTGGCAAAAACCGTGGTCTTCGGCGTGATCTATGGCATCTCGGCGTTTGGCCTGGCGGCCCGCACCGACCTGACCCGCGAGCAGTCGCAGCAGATGATCGAAGGGCTGTTCGCGACCTATCCCGGCCTCAAAAGCTACTTCGAGCGCACGCTGGAGGAGGGCCGGGTCCGCGGCTACGTCGAGACGCTGTTTGGCCGCCGCCGCCCCATGCCCGAGCTGATGTCGGCCAACGGCGCGCGCCGCCAGGCCGCCGAGCGCGAGGCGATCAACGCGCCGATCCAGGGCACCAGCGCTGACCTGATCAAAGTCGCCATGTCGCGCCTCCACACCGAGCTGGGCCGCCGCGCCCTAAACAGCCGCATGCTGCTGCAGGTCCACGACGAGCTGGTCCTGGAGGTCCCCGACGACGAGCTGGCCGAGGTCCGCCCGCTGGTCCAAGAGGTCATGGAGCACGTCTACCCCGAGCTGCGGGTGCCGCTGGAGGTCCATATCGCCGCCGGCCGCAACTGGGAGGCGGTCGAGTAATCAGTTTTCAGTCGTCAGTTATCAGTGACGAGGGGAGAGCAATCAGTGGTCAGTCGTCAGTGGTCAGTTACGAAGGCAGAGGAGCGAGTGGCACCCGGCGTCCCAATGCGTTACGCTGAAAACCGCTGCTCGTTCCAGGCGTCTCACAGCGTTCCCCTGAAACCTCGTCGCTGGCGCGCAGCGTCCCAATGCGCTGCACCGCAATCTCACCGCTCGTGCCATGCCTCCCAACTCGTGCTCCTGAAAACTGAAAACTGATGCCTGAAAACTCGCCCATGGCTAATAGCTCGCTCGGCCCTGATCCGCGGATTGCGCGGCGCAACTTTCGGCTGGGCGTGGTCAACGGCATTGCGTTCACGGTCTCCGAGGCGCTGGCCGACGCCAACCTGGTGCTGACGCTGTTTATCCGCGAGCTGGGCGGCTCGAACACGCTGGTCGGGCTGCTGCCGGCGCTGAAAAACGGCGGCTGGCTGCTGCCGCAGATCATGGTCGCGGGGCGGATTCAGCCGCTGCCGCAGAAGCGCGGCGTCTACCGCACGGCCGCGGTGCTGCGGGTCCTGTCGTGGCTGGTCCTGACCGCCACGATCTACGGCGCGACGCGGGTCGGCCACGGCCCGGCGCTGGCGGCGTTTTTCGTGGCCTACACGCTGTTTATGCTGTCGGGCGGATCGAGCAGCCTGGCGTTTCAGGAGATCGTCGCCAAGATCATCCCGGTGCGGCGGCGCGGCGTGTTCTTCTCCTACCGTCAGCTGTTTGGCGGACTGCTGGCGTTCGCGGTCGCCGGGCCGCTGGTGCGCTCGATCCTGCGGGCCGGCTCGCCGTGGCCGTTTCCCAGCAACTACGGGCTGCTGTGCGTGCTGAGCCTGGTGGGGCTGCTGGTCGGGCTGGGCGCATTCGCGGCGGTCGACGAGCCGCCGCTGCCCGGCGCTGGGTCGCGGGCCTCGCCGCTAGCGACGCTGCGCGAGATGCCGCGGCTGCTGCGCACCGACATCGATTTTCGGCGCTTTATCACCAACCGGCTGCTGGCGCGGCTGGCCGGCGTCGGCGAGCCGTTCTACATCGTCTATGCCCGCGAGGTCCTCAACATTCCGCCGCGCTACGTCGGCGTCTACCTGGCGGTGCCGCATTCTGAGCGCCGCGCTCTCGAACTTGTGGTGGGGCCGGCTGGGCGACCAGCGCGGCAACCGCTGGCTGCTGGTCTGGACGGCCGCGCTGGTCGCGGTGGTGCCGTGGGCGGTCCTCGTGATCCCGCTGGTCGCGGCGCCGCTCGGGGCGACGGCGCTGGCGGTGGCGTTTGGCGGCGTGTTTTTGCTGATCGGATTGTCGGTGGACGGCAGCGGCATCGCTAGCACGACCTATCTGCTGGAGATCGCGCCGGCCGACGCGCGCCCGACCTACATTGGGCTGGCCAACACGATGCTGGGGCTGGTGACGTTTATCCCGGTGATCGGCGGCGCGCTGCTGCCGGTGATCGGCTACCAGAGCCTGTTTGCGGTCGCGGGCGTGTTTGCGGTGCTGACCTGGCTGGCCACGCTGCGGCTGCGCGAGCCGATGGGCCTCGCCGACACGGCCGGGCGCTAGCGCCGAAATCGCGGTACGCTACGCAGCTTCAGCGCACGACAGGGCGAGCACCATGCAGGACACTAAGCCAGCGGCCTACCTCGACATCGAGACGACGTTTGACGGCGCGATCAGCGTGATCGGCATCTATCGCCCCGACCTGGGCACGATCCAGCTGCTCGACGGCGGCGTCCACGACCTCAATATCTACCGCGCCCTGGAGGGCGTCGGGACGATCTACACCTACAACGGCGGCAGCTTCGACCTGCCGTATATCAAGCGCAAGACGCAGGTTGATCTGCGGGCCGACTTCGCGCACCATGACCTGATGCGGACCTGCTGGCGCCACGGCCTCAAGGGCGGCCTGAAAAAAGTCGAACTCCAGATCGGCATCGCGCGCCCGACCGCTGGCCTGACCGGCATGGACGCGCCGCGGCTATGGCACCGCTACCAGACCTTCCATGACCGGGCGGCACTCGATTTGCTCCTACGCTATAATCGCGATGACGTGATCAACTTGCCGCGGCTGCGGGCCTATCTGGAAAAAACGCCCGACGAGGCGCTCCACGAGGCCGTCGCCATCTGGCAGTTCTAAACCGTGTGGGCGGCCTGTCGTCGGCGCCCGCACCCGTGACAAGGAGCCGTGATGCAGTCGCGTGTTCTCAACAACCGCTACGAGCTGCTCAATATTTTGGGCGAGGGCGGTATGGCGACGGTCTACCGCGGCCGCGACATCAAACTGAACCGCCCGGTCGCGGTGAAGCTGCTCCATCCGCAGTTTGTCACCGACCAAAGCTTTCTGCAGCGCTTCGAGCATGAGGCGCAGGCGGCGGCCGGGCTGTCGGCCCACCCCAACATCGTGGACGTGTTCGATGTCGGGCAGGACAACGGCGTGCCCTACATTGTGATGGAGCTGATCGAGGGCCGCGACCTCAGCGCCGTGATCGAGCAGGAGGGGCCGCTGGCGCCCGAGCGGGCCATTCGGCTGGCCGAGCAGGCCGCCGATGGCCTGGAGTACGCCCACGAGCGCGGCTTTGTCCACCGCGATGTGAAGCCGCAGAACATCATGGTCACGGCCAGCGACGAGGTCAAAATCACCGACTTTGGCATCGCCAAATCGAACCTGTCGACCGCCGTCACCCAGGCCGGCATGACCTTTGGCACCGCCGACTATATCTCGCCCGAGCAGGCGCAGGGGCTGGGCGCCACGGCGCAGTCGGATGTCTACAGTCTAGCGATCGTGGTCTACGAGATGCTGACCAAGCACCTGCCGTTCAGCGGCGACAGCGCGATGGCCGTGGCGCTGCAGGCAGATTCAGCAGCCGCCGCCGCCGCTGACCACCTGGAATCCGGCCGTGCCGCCCAACCTGGAGCGCATCGTGCTGGGCGCGCTGAGCAAAGACCCGCGCCAGCGGCCGGCCTCGGCCCGCGCCTTCACGACGATGCTGCGCGAGTACCGCACCTCGCACAACCAGCAGACGCAGGTCGTGCCGGTGCAGCCGGCGCCTGGCCCGAACGCGCCCGCCACGCCCCCGACACCCCCGACACCCCCAACGCCTGGCCCAAACACACCGACCGCCGTTGTGCCGCGCCAGACGCCGGCGCCGCGCCAGCGCGATACGCCACCGCAGCCCCAGCCGGCCGCGCCCGTCCCGCCGCCGCGCCGTGTGGCGCCGAACGTCCCGCCGCCGCTCGCCCAGCAGCCCGCCGCGCCGCGCCGCGGCTTTCCGTTTGGTGGCTTGCTGCTGGGCCTGCTCCTGCTCGGTGGCGTGCTGGGCCTGGCCTACGTCGCCCTCGGCACCGACACGCTCCAGTCGTTTTTTGGCGGCGGGACCAGCCCGACCGCCCAGCCCGCCGCGCCAACCGCCCGGCCGGCGCCGACCGCCCAGCCCGCCGCGCAGGTGACGCTGCCAAACTTTGTCGGCCAGAGCGAGGTCAATGCCCGCAATGCCATCGCCGCCGCGGGCCTGGTCGCCGAGCCGCACGACCCGCGCGAGGACGCCGCGGCGGCCGGCATGGTGATCGAGCAGGAGCCGGGGCCGAACACGGCGGTGCCGGCCGGCAGCACGGTGCGGCTGGTGATCAGCCTGGGGCCGCCGCCGGCGACGGCCGCGCCGCCGACCGCCACGCCCGAGCCAATCCCGCCGACCGCCACGCCCGAGCCAATCCCGCCGACGCCGACCGTGCTCCAGCTGGCCGATGTGACCGGCCAGTCGGCCGACCAAATTCTGACGCAGCTGACCGCGGCCGGCTTCCGCCTCAACCGCATTGATCGGCCCGACCGCACCGTGCCAGCCGGCCGGATCATCACGCAGCAGCCGGCGCCCGGCGCCTACGCGCCCGACACCGTGGTGACGCTGACCGTCGGCCAGGGCGATGTCATCGTCTTTCCGGCGGTAGTCGGCGCCGACCGCAAGGTGGCCGAGGACACTATCCGCGCCACGCCCGACCTCCAGCTCGATGTGGTGGACGAGCAGGGTCCCGACCAGCTGCCCAACTTTGATCAGATCACGCCCAACCAGGTGGTCAGCGCGACCGCCAATGGCCGGCCGGTCCAGAACGGGCAGCTCGTGCCACGCACCGCCCTGATTGTGCTGGGCGTGCGCCGCCCCTAGCGAGGAATCCTCATGGATGAGCAGGAGCTACGCCCAGCGCCGCGCCTCGGCTGGGGCTTGCTGGATATTGTGCTGGTGCTGGTAGGGCCAGTGATCGTCGGCGTTATCGGCCTATTTGTCGCCGGCGTGGTCGGCCGCGTGGCCGGCTGGGACCTCGACGCGCTGCTCAAAGCCGAGCCGGTGGTGGTCGGGCTGGGCTTTGGCGGCGCGCTGTACCTGCTGTTTCTCGCGGGGATTGCGGTGCTGCTGCGCTGGCGCGGCCTGACCTGGGCGCAGCTCGGGCTGCGCCGGCCGCCGCTGCTGCCGGTGCTGCTGGTGCCGGTGCTGGCTTTCGGGCAGCTGATCGCCGTCGGCGTCGCCAACCTGGCAGTCATGCTGGCGCTCGGCCTGACCAATTTGGAAAACCCGCAGATCAAGTCGCTCACTGGCGGGCAGGGCTTTGCCTGGCGCAATTTCCTGACCGCGCTCGTGGTGGCCGCAGTGCTGGCCCCCATCGTCGAGGAGCTGATCTTCCGCGGGCTGATCTTTGGCTGGCTGCGCAGCCGCCTGCCGCTGTGGCTCGCGGTGATCGTCAGCGCCGCCGTGTTCGCCGCCGCACATGTCATCCCGATCTTGTTCCCGGCGCTGTTTGTGATGGGCGTGATCCTGGCGCTGGCCTATCAGCGCACCAACTCGCTGGTGGTCAATATTCTGCTGCACGCCGCCCAGAACACCTTCGCGGTCACTGCTATTTTCATAGAGCTAGCCAAGAGCGGCCCGCAGTGATCGAGGTCGTGTGCTACGGCGGGATCATGCCCGACTGCGTGCTCGGGCTGCCGCGCTTCCCGACGCCGGGCGAAAGCGTGCATGTCGGCGATGAGCAGCTGTATTTGGGCGGCGAGCCGTCCAACGTCGGCGGCCACCTGGCGCGCTGGGGCGTGCGCGTTGGACTGGCCGGGAATAACCTGGGCGACGACGCCCGCGCAGCCTTCGTTGAGGCGGCGGTGGCGGCGCGGCCCAACACCACGCTGCTGGTCGGGCGCGACGCGGCGATGCGTACGCCGACCTGCTATATTCTGACCACACCCGACGGCGAGCGGACGATCCTAGCGGCCTGGCCCAGCGCCGCGAGCTTTTCGCTGCCGCCCCGCGTGGTCGTGGAGCAGGCACGGCTGGTCAGCGTGTCGATCTACGGCCCCGGCATGGATGAGATGATTGCGCTGGCCCAGCAGTGCGGCACGCCGCTGGCCCAGACCGACGTGAGCGGCGACAACCTGGACCGACTGCGCGGCGCGGCGATCATTACGACCTCGCAGGCGACGCTGGCGCAGCGCTACGGCATCAGCGACATCCACGGCTGGATAAATCACGTCGGCGCGATCACCGGCGGCCTGGTGGTCGTCACCAGCGGCGCCGATGCCGTGCTGGCCCGCGCCGCCGACGGCGAACTGCTCAGCTGCACGCCGCCGACCATCGCGCCCCGCGACACCACCGGCGCCGGCGATGCCTTCAAGGCGACCGTGCTCTACGGCTGGCTCAACGGCTGGCCGCTGGCCCACACCCTGGAGCGCGCCGCCCGCCTCGCGTCCGCCGTCTGCACCCTGCCCGGCCCTTGCCCCGATGTACCAGGAGCGAGTGACGAGTACCGAGGAATGAGTACCGAGTGAGCAATGATCACTGACAGCTGATAGCTGATAGCCGGCAACTGGCCATGAGGAATCCAACGCGCTGCAATGCAGCTTCAAAGCTACCCACCGCTCGCTGATAGCTGACGGCTGATAGCTGATAGCTTAACAATGCCTTTTCACATTATTCACGAAGCCAACCAGATTGTGATCCAGACCTCCGACCTGGAGCTGGCGTTTGGCCGCGAGTCGGGCGGGCTGACGCGGCTGCGGCGGCCGGGCGGGCCGAGCGTGCTGGGCCACGGCCCCGCGGCGCCGGGCCTCGATGTGCGGCTGGGCGGGCGCTGGCTAGGCCAGGGCGGCTTTGTCCGCTACCTAAACTACCGCGTCAGCGAGCACGACGGCGGCGTCGAGCTGGTGATCTCAATTGGGCTGGGGCCGCTGCGGGTCTACGACCGCCTCTGGATCACCGGCACGCTGCTGGTTCGCACGGTCACGGTCGAGAACGTCGGCCCTGACGAGCAGCAGCTGACGGCGGTGCGCCTGAGCCTGCCCCACGCCGGCATTGGCCGCCCCGAGGACGCGCTGTTTGCGGCGCCCAGCAACTTGAACCGGCCGCAGGTGCTGCTGCCGGTCGCGGCGCGCCAGCGTATGACGACGGCCATCGCCGACCCCGAGTTTATGCCGCAGCTGCGGCGCGGGCGGCTGTTCGAGGAGGCGCCCGACCGCGGGCCGGGCCTGCTGGCGATCCACTCGGCCCACGGCGACGAGTCGCTGCTGTGCTGGTTTTTTTCACGGGTCGAGTCCAGCCGGCCGCTCGTGGATGGCTCGGGGACGGCCGCGACGCTGAGCCACGAGATTGAGCTGGCCGGCTGGCTGCGGCCGGGCGGGCAGATCGCTGGTGGGACGCAGTATATTCTGCTGACCGCCGGCCAGTGGCCCGAGCCGATCAGCGCGGTGCAGCGCACACAATCGGCGCTGAATCAGCTGACGCCGCTCGCCAACCGGCCGGCCTGGATTCTGGGATAGCCCGCTGTATGAAGTTCACGCCGCGCAGTTCGGCGGCTTTCGCGGCCTGGCCGCCGCGCTGCCGGCGCTGCACGAGCTGGGCGTGCGGGTCCTCAACCTGATGCCGGTGTGGGCCTACGACAACCGCACCGGCCGGCTGTGGGACGGCAACTGGGGCAAGTCCGGCTCGCCCTACGCCATCCGCGACTTCGAGCGCTTCGAGCCGACGCTGGGCGATGCCGACGATTTTCGCCACCTGGTCGACACCGCCCACGGCCTTGAGATGCGGGTGCTGTGCGACTTCGTGGCCCAGGGCTGCGCCGTCGACGCCCGCTACGTCGCCGAGCACCCCGAGTGGTTCTGCCGCGACCCCGACGGCAATCTGGTCTCGTCCCACGGCTGGACCGACACCTACTCGTTCGACTGGGCCAACCCCGACTACCAGGAGTTTATGGTCGGCTGGGCGCTACGGCTGGTGCGCGACTTTGGCATCGACGGCTACCGCGTCGACGCGCCGAACGGCAAGGAGCCGAACTGGGATCGCCGCCTGGCCCGCCACGCCTCGACGACCAGCCTGGGCTGCCTGAGCCTCCTCGACCGCCTGCAGCGCGAACTCAAGGCTCTGCGCCCCGACACCGTGCTGCTGTGCGAGCTGTACGGCCCGCTGTATGTGCAGCAGCACGACTACGCCTACGACTATCTGGCCCATTTCGCCTGGATGAACGCCGCGCTCGGTCGCCTGACGCCGGCGGAGCTGGGCGAGTGGCTGGCGCAGCACAGGGCGATTCTGCCACCCGACAGCGTGCGCGTCGCCTTCACCGAGACCCACGACACCCGCGACATCAACCCGCTGGCCGATGGGCTGCGCGGCTCGCGGATCAGCCGCCTGGTGCTGGCCGGGCTGGTCCTGACGAACTTTGTGCCGATGATCTGGAGTGGCCAGGAGGATCGCCCGGCCGACCGGGCCTTTCTGCGCCAGCTGCTGGCAGTGCGCCGCAGCTACGCGGCGCTGCGCTATGGGGCGCTGCATCTCAACGCCGTGCGCAGCGCTGACCCGCGGGTGTTCGGGGCGCTGCGCCACCATGAGTACCAGCGGGTCGTGGGGCTGCTCAATCTCTCGGCCCACAAGCGCAGCTTCGAGCTGTTTATCCCGACCGACCTGCTGGGCATGGGCGAGGGCAGCTACCACCTCTATGACACACTGGCCGAGCGGGTGGTGGACGAGGATGGCCGCCGCGAGTGGCAGCGCGAGGAGTTTTGGCAGATTACGCTGACGCTCGATGCCTGGACGCCGTATCTGCTCGACATCCGGCCCGGCCCCGCGCCCGAGGTCGTCATCGCCGAGCCAGCCCCGGAGCCAGCGCCTAACCTTGCGCCCGCCGAGCCAGCCGCGCTCACCAGCGACCCTGCGCCGGAAGCCGCGCCCGACCTTGCGCCCGCGGAGATGCCTGCGCTGGAGCCAGCGCCCGCCGAGCCAGCCGCGCTTACCAGCGATTCGACACCGGAAGCCGCGCCCGCAGAGGTAGCCGCGCCCGACCTTGCACCAGCAGAGGTAGCCGCGCTGGAGCCAGCGCCCGACCTTGCGCCCGCAGAGTCAGCCGCGCCGCCCGAGCAGCCCGCCCTGCTGACATTGACCGCCCCAGCCAAGCGCCGCAAGAAAAATTAATCAGCATCGAGTGATGCCCGGCCGCTACGCCAGGCGGGCGCGCTCGGCGGTGGCGAGGAGCTGGTCGGCGAGAGCTAGCAGCTCGGTGTGGCCGTGGAGCGGGGCCAGCCAGCGCGCGGGGATGGCGCGGTAGCCCCAGCGCGCCCCGGCAAGTGCCCCGGCGACGGCGCCTTGCGTGTCGGCGTCGCCGCCGCAGTTCACGGCCGCGGCCACGCAGTCCTCGAAGGTCTCGTGGGCCAGCAGCGCCCATACCACGATCCGCAGCGTGTCCAGGACGTAGCCGGTGGTCGCCAGGCGGCGGCTATCCACGTTCGGCGTGCTGGCGCTGAGCAGCGTCGGCACCGTCAGGGCGGCCTTCGGCTCGCGCTGCAGCCGCTCGGCGACGACCTTGACGGCCTCGGCGGGCGGCACGTCGCGGCACAGGTGGTAGATCAGAAGGTTGAGCGCCATGCTGCCGGTCGTGGCCTCGGCATCAAAGTGGGTGATCAGCGCATCGTCGCGGCTGGCGTCGAGCAGGCGGCGCTCGTCGTAGATGTAGCGCAGGGCCAGCGGGGCGCAGCGCATGATCGTGCCGTTGCCGGCCGATTTGCCGCCCAGCTGCCGGTGGGCGCCCAGCGCGGCATTGGGCAGCGTCAGGCCAGCCTGCCAGCCTTTCAGCGCCAGGCGGGTGATGTTGCCGACATCCTTCGGGCCAGTGCCGAGCCAGGCCAGGTAGCGCCGGGCCACATCGTCGGCGTCGAAGCCGGCGCGGGCCGCCAGGCTCTCGGCGAGGGCGCGGGCCATCGCGGTGTCGTCGGTGGTCTCGCCGGGCTGGAGATTGAGCCAGCCGCCGCCGATCATCTCGCGCACCGGCCGGCCGCGCTTGTGGACAATATCCTCGCGGCTCATAAACTCAACGGGGCCGCCCAGCGCGTCGCCGACGGCCAGGCCCAGCAGCGCGCCGCGCCCTCGATCTGCAATGGTCATGCGAAGTTCCTCCAGGCGAGCGCCGCCCCGCGCGCTGTGGTAGCGGCGGGGCGGCGGCGATCAGTGCGGCTACTCAACCTCGATGTAGGCGACGGTGGTCGTGGGTGCGTCAACGGGCAGCCCGTCGGCGCGCATACTGGCGAGGTGGCTGACGGCCTCCTCCTGGATGCGGACCTTGATCTCATCCACGGTCAGGGCGGTCACGGTGCAGCCGATCAGGTCCGGGATGTAGGCCGAGAAATAGTCCTCGCCCTTTTCGATCACGATGGCGTAGCGCATGGGTTCAGTCTCCTTTGCGTGCGACAAATATACTACGAGGCGTGGTAGCATCGGGCGGCGCGCCGCTGGGCGTGGTGTGGGCCACGACCTCCAGGCCGGCGGCGCGGATGGCCTGCATCAGCTCGTCGGGGGTGTGGGCGCGCTGCCGGTGGGTCTCCTCCTGCTTGCGCCACTCCGCACCATCACGCTCGAACCACAGAATACGGCCGGTGCCGATCTGGGTCAAGGCCTGGTAGCTCAGCCGGTTGAGGACAAACAGGTCGGCGGTGTCGGCGGTGATCGTGTCGCGGTCGCTCCACTCGGCGCTGTAGACGGCCGGCAGGTTGACATCCACCACTGCCAGGCCGCCGGGCGTCAGCGCCGCGCCGATCGCGCGCCAGGCCGCCTGGAGGTCGGCGACGGTCAGCAGGTAGTTCAGGGTGTCGTAGAAAGCGACCACCAGATTGACTGGCTCGGCGAGGCGCACCGTGCGGATGTCGGCCTCCAGCCAGGTGATGCGCAGGTCGGCGGGCGCCAGGGCCAGCATCGCCGGCGCGCAGTCCACGCCGACCACCGTGGCGCCCGCGCGGGCGAAGACCTGCGCGGCCGCGCCCGTGCCGCAGCCAAAGTCGGCGACGCGGCCCAGCGGGATGCCATGGGCCGTCAGCCAGTCCAGCGTCCAGGCGGCCATCCGCACGCTCCAGGCGCCCTGGCCGCTGCGGTGATAGATCGAGGCATACTCTTCGTACATGCCGGAAAGTATACGAGCTACGAGCTACCAGCTGTCAGCCGTCAGCGTGCGCTGAGGTAGCTTTGCAGATTCGATGCGTCACTCGGTACTCCGTACTCGGTAGTCGAAACGAGAGTGATTATCATTGTGAAATATTTCGTTTGACGCTCTAGGATGCGTCCCCTATACTACGGAGGCACACTTTTGACAGCGAAAGCTGTTGTTTCTCTAAAACGGGCAGATTGAGGAGAGCGTCATGCGTCTACGCTGGGTAGTTCTGGGCTGGTTGGTCATGCTGAGCATTGTTGGGCACCCCCTGACCGTCGCGGCGGCGCCGCTGCGCGATCCCAAAGCGGACATGCGGGCGCTGGATGCCAAGCTGATGACGGTCCAAACTGCACTGGCCGCGGGCGACCTGGCGCTGGCGCGGACGACCTACGCCGCCTTCGAGGACCAGTGGTTTGTGGTCGAGGAGGGCGTGAGCAGCACCTCGAAGGCTAGCTACCGGGCGATTGAGAATGCGATGGGCGACCTCAAATATGCCCTGAAGCAGGAGCCGCTGAACGCCGCCAAGACGGCCGCCGCGCTCGAGGCGCTCCACGCCGCCAACCTGGCATTTCTGGGCGACGCGGCGCCGGCCGCGCCAGCCGTAGCGCCCGCCGCGAGCGCAGCGGCGCCGACGCTGGCCGGGATCATGCCGCAGCTGACCACGGCGCTCACCGCGCTGCAGGGCGGCGACCAGGCCACCGCCGCGGCCGCGGTGGCCACGTTCCGCACTGCCTGGCCCGACGTTGAGGGCGTCGTCAAGACCAAGAGCGCCACCGCCTACCGTCAGGCCGAGGACCTCATGGCCAGCGCCGCCGATCAGATCAGCAGCGGCCAGACCGCCGCGGCAATCAGCGACCTAACCACGCTGCAGACCACGCTCGCGCCCTACAGCGCCGCCAAGCTGAGCTACACCGTGTTCGATGCGGCCAGCATCCTGCTGCGCGAGGGCCTGGAGGCGCTGCTGGTGATCGCCGCGCTGCTGGCGTTTTTGAAAAAGTCGGGCAACGCCGACAAGCGGCACTGGGTCTGGGGTGGCGGCATCGTGGGCATCGTCGCCAGCATGGCCACGGCCATCGCAATCTATGCGCTGTTCCGCACCTTTGTGACCGGCACCAACCGCGAGCTGATCGAGGGCATCACGGGTCTGGTCGCCGCCGGCATGCTGTTCTACGTCTCATACTGGCTCCACTCCAAGACCAGCATCGGCGGCTGGCAGAAGTACCTCAAGGACCAAACCAGCGCCGCCATCGCCCGCGGCAGCCTGATCAACCTGGGCATTCTAGCGTTTCTCTCGGTCTTCCGCGAGGGCGCTGAGACCGCGCTGTTTTACATTGGCATCGCGCCCTCGATTGCGCTGCGCGACTTGCTGCTGGGCCTGGCGATTGGCATGGTAACACTCACAGTTATCGGCGTGCTGGTGATCGGCATGGGCGTGCGCATCCCGCTGAGCCAGTTCTTCCGCGTCGCCAGCCTCCTGATCTGGTATCTGGGCTTCAAGTTCATCGGCGGCGGCATTCATGCCCTACAGGTTGCCGGCGTCGTGCCGGCCACCACCGCCAGCTATCTGCCCAACTCCGAGTTGCTCGGCATGTTCCCGACCTGGGAGACCACGCTGCCGCAGCTGGCGCTGGTGGCGCTGGCGATCACCATTGTGGTGACGATGCGCATCCGCACCCAGCGGCTGAACCACCCGCGCCCGGCCCACGCCTAGTCCCCACTGCTTCCAACCGAATACACCTTTTTTCGTTAGGGCTGCTGTGCCTAGCACGGCAGCCGAGGATTGTGCTGCCATGAAACAACGACGGTTCGCTTTGCTGGCGCTGGCTGCGCTGACGGCCTGCGGCTCGCCCGCCGCAACCACCCAGAATCCGGCGCCGACCGCCGCGGCCGGCGCCGGGACGGCGGCGACGAGCGCCGCCCCCACGATTGCCGAGGCGACTGGCGTGCCCGTGGCAAAGACCACGGCGCCCGCCGCCACCAGCGCCGCCACCACTGCGCCGGCAATGACAGCCGCCGCGACCGCAATGGCCGACCACGGCGCCATGACCACGGCCACCGCAATGACCGACCACGGCGCGATGATGAGTACGCCCGCCGATCTGGCCCTCCAGCTCGACCTGATGCGCGGCCATCTGCTGGTGTCGAGCGAGCTAGTGGCGGCTGGCGATTTTGACGCCGCCTATATCCACGCCAGCCACCCCGGCGGCGAGCACTATTTTCACATCCAGAGCGCCGTCGCCGCGGCCGATGCCGCGCTTGACCAGCGAGCCAGCGCGGCGCTCAAGGCGCACGCCGACGCCGTCAAGGCCAAGCAGAGCGCCGCGCAGATTGGCACGGCCCGCACCGCCGCGCAGGCCGCGCTGGACCAGATCGAGGCCAAGATCGTCACCGACCGCACCGGCCTGGACAGCAAGCTGATCGCCACGCTGCTTAACACTGCCGCCGCCGAGTACGCCGAGGGCGTCAAGGATGGCAAAGTCGTAGAGTTGGAGGAGTACCAGGATGCCGTGGGCTTTACGCGGCGCGCCCAGGAGCGCTTCACCGCGAGCAAGGCCCAGCTCGATGCCACGCAGAGCCAGGTCCTGGAGGCGGCGCTGACGGTGTTTGGCACGGCCACGCCCAGCGCCACCGCGCCCGCCACCGTCGTCCCCGCCGAGGCCCTGAGCGCCGCGGCGCAGGCGCTGACCGCGGTGGGCTTTTTGGGCGGCGATGACGTGACGGCGATGAGCACCGGCCTCGCCGCCCTCAGCGCGCCGATTGCGCAGATCGTCAGCGCCGGCCAGGCGGGTGACAAGGAGCAGGCCAAAGTTGGCTTTGAAGTCTTCGAGGAGGGCTGGGCCGCCATCGAGGACGGCGTGCGCGCCCGCTCGCCCGAGAGCTACAAGGCCATCGAGGCGGCCATGGGCGAGCTAGAGGATGCCGCGGTCCGCGCCGACGTGCCGGATGCCGCCACGGTCGCCGCGAAGGGCGTCGCGCTGGAGGCGGCGATCACAGCGTTTGTCGCCACGCTCGGCAGCGATCTTCAGTAGGCGAAGGAGCGGCCCGAATCATTCAGCGCGGCGGCCTGAGCAGATGCTCGGGCCGCCGCGCTGCGTGCTGTCGTCGGTGGGCGGCTGGCCTAGCTTGCCAGCTCCTCAACGCCCACATAAAACATCGACCGCTGAATAAACGTCTGGGGCCGGACGCGCACCCGCAGCGGCGCCTCGCCCACATCGGCGGCGTTCACCAGCACCACGTTCGGCTCCACATGAAAGCGCCGCTGGTAGGCGGCCATCGCATCGGTGATTTTGTCCGTGACCGACCGCCGCTTGTCATCATCAAACCAGATCAAAAACATAACCGGCCTCCTCAGCGCTCGGCGAACCAAGCGTTCAACGCCACATCGTGGACCAACCGGAACTGCTGGTTGTTCGCGCAGCACACCTCGAAGTAGTGCCGGGCATTGCGCCGCCAGGTTGCCCCGGCGTCCCACGTGCGCCGCACTGAGCGGACCCGCTGCTGCACACCGCGATACAGAAAGCGGTCGGGCAGATAGTTAAAGCGCTTCGCCTGCAACATAATCGGCTCAATCTGCATAGCTCTTCCCTCTGGTGATGCGCTGGGGCATGAAATGAGTATAGCAGAACGCATGTTCTAGGTCAAGCGGTTGATGCTCGAATCGGCCTATGGTATGCTGTCGGCGATGACTGAGCGCCACAACAATCTCCTTCAGCTTGCCGCCCTCGACCACGAGCGGGCTGTGCTGCGCGCCGAGCAGCGCGCGGTGAGCGCCCAGCTGGCCGAGGCCGCGGCGGTCGCGGCGCTGGCCGAGGGGCGCCAGGCGGTGCTCAAGCGCCTCAAGGATCAGCGCGCCCGCGGCAGCGACCTGGCCTGGGAGCTGGAGGAGGTCGAGCTACAGCTGCGGACGCTGGCCGCCGAGGGCGATCCGCGCGACCCGCTCATCGCCGGCGAGCTGGCGACGCTACGCGAGCAGCGGGCGGCGCTGGAGGACGAGTCGCTGGAGCTGCTGGAGGTGCTGGAGACTACCCTGCGCGAGCAGACCGAGCTGGAGGCCGAGTGGCTGCGGCGCTCGACGGCGTGGGCCGAGCGCGCGCCGAGCATCCGGGCCGAGGCCGAGCGCATCGCGCAGCGCCTGGCTGAGCTTGCCGCAGCCGAGTCTGCGCTCGTCGCCGCGCTCGATGCGACCGACCAGGCGCTCTACCACGCTGCCAGCGCCCAGCACGACCACGCGCTGGCGGTTGTCGCCGACCAAACCTGCGGCGGCTGCGATACCCCGCTGCGGGCCGTCGAGCTGACGGCGCTTGACCGCGATCAACCCGCCCGCTGTTCGAGCTGCGAACGGCTGCTTGTGCCTGGCGAGCAGTAATCAACCTACCACAAGGATGCACTAATGGCCGAGCTAGACATTATCCAGACCATGCGCGACGCCGTTCATTCGGCGCTGATCGCCGGCGACCACGAGCTGAGCGAGACGGCGCTGCTGGACCGCGCCGACGCGCTGCTGGCGACGATGCCCACGATGCGCGGACAGCCGGCGACCGCCGCGCTGCTGCTGCGCCGCAACCACGCGACGCTCCACAAAGAGCTGTGCCGTGGCACCGCGCCGCTGCCCACGCCCGAGGTGATCGAGGACGAGGTGCGGATGATCACCCAGGCCGTCATGGTCGCGGTCGAGGTGGTCGAGGGCATCTCGGTTGAGGTGGCCGTGCTGCTGGCGCTGGCAATTCGCGCCGCCGGCGTGGCCCAGCTGTGCGCCCGCCCGCCGATAGCCGCCGGCTATGGCACCAATAATTAGATCGCGCTAGCTGTGGCGGCCGGGCGGCGGTATGCTGGCGCTGACACCAGGAGCACCGCCATGACCATCAAGGACCAGATGCAGGCGCAGTTTGCGGCCAACGCCCAGAGCTACGTCACCAGCAAAACCCACCGCCAGACCGCCGACCTCGATCTGCTGCTGCGCCACGCCGCGTTTCAGCCCGGCGATACCGTGCTGGACGTGGCGACCGGCGGCGGCCACACCGCGCTAGCCGTCGCGCCGCACGTCGCAGCCGTCGTCGCCACCGACCTGACGCCGGCGATGCTCAGCGCGGCGGCGGCCTACTTTGTGGAGCGCGGCGCCACCAACATTCGCACCGAGCTGGCCGACGCCGAGGCGCTGCCGTTCGCCGACGCCAGCTTCGACGCCGTGACCTGTCGCACGGCCGCCCACCACTTCCCGGCGCCCGCCCAGTTTGCCCGCGAGGCTGCCCGCGTCCTGCGCCCCGGCGGCCGCCTGCTCTTGATCGACAACAGCGTCCCGGCCGCGCCCGCGGTGGACCAGTTTGTCAACGATATTCAGAAGCTCCACGACCAGAGCCATGTGCGGGCCTACAGCCAAGCTGAGTGGGCGCAGTTCGCCGCAGACGCCGGGCTGGTCGTTGACCACAGCGAGCTGCTGAGCAAGCACCTGGAGATGACCGACTGGTGCGACCGCGCCAGCGTGCCACCCGCGCGCCGCGCGGCGATCCAGGCGCTATTCGCCGCCGCCAGCCCCGACATCATCGCCGCCATGCAGCCCGAGCACGACGCCGCTGGCGTGGCCGGCTTTGCGCTGCCGGTGCTGCTCCTGGTCGCCCACCGCCCCGCCTAGCATAGAATACTCACATACGACCGGAAGCTATGGACGCCGCTAGGCTGTTCTTTTGCTAAAATGGCCGGGTGTGTCGAGCAGCGTGCTGCTGCACCGCGATCAACTTGTCGCGGACGTAGCTGGAGGGTCCGATGATGACAACGATAACTGCAGTATATGAGCACGGCGTGCTGCGTCCGCTCACGCCGCTGGATTTGCCTGAGCACAGTCAGGTCGAGGTCGACGTGCGCACCATCTCCAGCCCGCCGGACGCCAACGCTCGCCGTGAGCTGGTCCGGGCCGCCCTCGCCGCCGCCGGCATTCTCGCGCCGGTCGCGCCCGTAGTACGCGCATCGCTCAGCGAGGCGGAGCGCGCCGCCCTGGCCGAGCGGCTTGCTAGTCCAGAGGTACTCCCGCTCTCCCAAATGATCATCGAGGACCGTGAGGAGCGCTGATGGCCCATTTCTACGTAGATAGCAGCGTGCTCGTCAAACGTCACATTGCCGAGCATGGATCGGCGTGGTTCCGCGCGCTGGCCGACCCTGCCGCTGGCACGACGATTATCACGGCGCAGATCAGCATCGTCGAGGTGGTCAGCGCCTCGCAGATACACGGCTGCTCAACGCGGCAGCCGCAGCAGGACTGGCTATCGATGCTCCACCTACAGCCTCATGATCGGCGCATAGACGGCCGTGTCATGTACACTCAGCGCACCTCGTCCGCCGATTATTCCAAAATCATCTTTGCGCTGCCGGTGCTGCTCCTGGTCGCCCATCGCCCGGCCTAGCGGCTGGGCAGCGCGCACCGTCGCGTTCGGTGGCGGTGCGTGCCGGCAACCCTACGGCTGGCTCAGCGGACGACCCAAAAAGCCCTCGTGCCGCGCCAGCACCGCGCCCCAGGATGCTGGAAACTCAAACTCGCCCAGCACAACGTCGTTGATCGCCGCGCGCACCTGGCGGGCGCAGACCAGTGGCTCGACGCTGCCAACGCCGGTGCCGAGGCCGGGCATTGCAATGCGGCGCAGAACATCGCGCAGCCGCTGGCCGCGGTGCGGGCCGTCGGGGAATTCGCCGTGGCGCCACAGCAGCAGCGTCGCGCGGGCCGCCAGGTAGGGATACACGGTCTCGGTGATCGTCTGGGGCATTCGCATCGTCGGCGCCGCAATCAGATACGGAATCTGCGATGAGCCGGTCGGCACAATGTCGGCGGCGCCGATCAGCAGCTCGCCGTGGTGGCGCTCACGGATGGCGCGCTGCAAACGCTCCTGGAGCTGCGGGCCGAAAAATGTCGTGTAGGCCTGATCAATCCCGCCGTTCATGAAGCCGAAGCTGTTCGCCGGACTGACGGCGGCGTCGCACGCGAGGTCCAAAATCGACCCGCGATGGATTGTAGCCCAGGGCAGATCACCACACTCGCTGGCCCAGGCAGCCGCAAGGTCGGGCTGGAGGGCGGTGAAAATCAGCTGCATCGTGGCTCCTTGAGTTCGTGCGGCACGGATACGCCGCAGCGCAGCGAGTATAGCAAGGCAGCCGAAGCAGAGCGCAGCGCGCCGCCGGAACTTTTGCGCCCCCGCCGGCGTCTACCGGGCAAGCAGATTGGAGGACGTATGTGTCGCCGCACCTGGCTGATCGTAGCAGTTCTGATCGCAGTCGCTGGCGTGATGGCGTTCCGGGCCTGGCGGCGGGCCAGCTGGTCCGCTGACTGCACTGTTGTTGGCACTGACCCGATGCTAGCGGAGGTAGCCTACCCTGGCGCTACATTCAACTGCCACTCGCCGGTCTTTTTTCTCACCGATGACTCGGCAGCCGAGATCGTTGACTTCTATCGCGATCCCAGCCGTCCCCACAAACTATCTGTCGAATCATGGTCTGATGTTGAAGACAGGTTGATCCTTGCGGAGCCGTGTTTTTCTTCTACGCTGTACGTGCTTCAGATCGATGAGGGCTTTGCTCGTCCCTCCCGTGTTTTTGTTAATCGCGGAGATATGGCGTGTGACTGACAGATGTGTGGGCCGGGCGCTGCACGGAGCTTGTGCTAGCGGTCACGCCCAAGCATTGCACGAGCGTCGCCGGAACTTTTGCGCCCCCGCCGCCGTCTGCTGGAGAAGCAGATTGGAGGATGGTATGCGTCGCCGTCACAAATTGGTCGTGGGCGTTGTGTGCGCTGGACTGGTGCTGAGCGTGGTGCGGTGGTGGTTTAGGGTACCGGCTGGCGAGCAGTCGATTGCTACCCCTTGCACTCCAAAAGAGGTGGCGTATCCTGGAGCTATATTTAGATGTCAGGCTCCAGATTTTTTTCTGACTAACGACTCGGCAGCGGAGATTGTCGCCTTCTATCGTGACCCCGCTCGTCCGCACAAACTACATGTCATGTCATGGTCTCCAGGAGGAGGCATTTTGGAGCTTTCGGAAGTGCCGTGTGCTGCGGGTGTTTTCTACAGACTTTATATCCATGAGAGCGCTGACGGCCCCACCCATGTTGATGTTGGTCGTGGAGTTATGGGGGGCTGTGACTGACATAGCTGGGCCAGGCGCTGCGCGGCATTGTGCCAGCAACCTAAACTACGGAACTTTTGCGCCCCCGCCGGCGTCTGCTGGATAGCGGATCGGAGGATGTATGCGTCGCCGCACCTGGCAGATTATGGCAGTTCTGATCGCATTTGCTGGATTCATGGCGTTCCGGGCCTGGCGGCGGGCCAGCTGGTCCGCTGACTGCACTGTTGCTGGCACTGACCCGATGCTAGCGGAGGTAGCCTATCCTGGCGCGACATTCAACTGCCACTCGCCGGTCTTTTTTCTCACCAATGACTCGGCAGCCGAGATCGTCGCCTTCTATCGCGACCCCAGCCGTCCTCACAAGCTATCTGCCCGCTCATGGCCTGATGTTGAAGGCAGATTGATCCTTGCGGAATTGGGGTGTTCTTTGACGCTGTACGCACTGCAGATCGATGAGGGCTTTGCTCGTCCCACCCAAGTCAATCTGATGCGTCTAAACGTGCCATGTGAGTGACCCATGTGGGCCGGGCGCTGCTCGGCTCCTGTGGCGACGCCGCACCGAAGCATCGCCCGAGCGCCGCCGGGCCGCGTGCTATACTGCGCGGACCCATGATTTCAGGAGGCGCTATGCGGGCAGTTCGATGGTTGAGTGCCGGTGCGGCGGTGTGGCTGACGGCCTGTGGCGGCGCGGTGAGCACGGCGCCGGCCACGCCCACGGCGCCGCCCGCGCCAATCATTGCGCCCAGCGCTACGGCCCAGGCGCTGCCGAGCGCCACGCTGATTCCGTCGTCGGCGCCGCCCACGGCGATCCCGACGCTGACGCCGGAGCCGCCGAAGCCGCCGACGCTCCCGCCACCTGCGCCGCCCACGGAGCAACCCACGGCTGCGCCGCCAACCGCCGCGCCGCCCACTGAAGTCCCAACCCCGGCGCCGCCGACTGCGCTGCCGCCGACTGAACTACCAACGCTCGCACAGCCGACCACCGCGCCGCCCACAGAGCTGCCAACGCTGGCGACGGCGACCGCCGCGCCGCCCACTGAAGTCCCAACCCCGGCGCCGCCGACTACACTGCCGCCCACGGAGCTGCCGCCGACTGCCGCGCCGATCAAGGCGACCGCTGCGCCGGCCGGCGACGGCCCGCTCGGCCGCCTCGCGCCGCACCCCGAGCTGCACGGCCAGCTGGCGCTCGTTCACGCGGGGACCGTGCTGGTCTACGAGCCAGCGACCGGCGCCGCCCGACCGCTGTTTGCCGCGGGCGCGGTGCAGGCGCCGCGGCTGCTGCGCTGGACCCCCGACGCCCAGCGCCTGGCGCTGGTGCAGGGCGCCGACCGCGCGCTGTTCCTGGCCGCCGGCGATGGCAGCGGTCTGAAGCCGCTGGCGCCTGGCCCCATCAGCGCGCTGCAGTGGTCGCCCGACGGCACGCGGCTGGTCTTTGTGCGCGCCACCGACCCCAACGCGGCCGGCGGCGAGATCTGGGTCAGCGACCTCGTGGCCGGCACCCTGACCAAGATCGGCGCGGGCAGCGACCCGGCCTGGGCGCCCGACAGCAAGCGACTGGTCTTTGTCACGCCGCCCGTCGGTGATGGCCCGCCGCGCACGCAGCTGCGGCTGGTCAACTGGCAGGGCCAGAACGGCTGGACGCCGGTCCAAAACGTCCCCGCCAACGCGCCGCCGATGGGGATTCCTGGCGACGAGCGCCAGCCGGCCGACTTCGAGCACCGGCTGGCTAGCCCGATCTGGGACGCTGGCGGCGGCGCGGTCTACATGGTCGCCGGCGTCGGCATGCAGGTCGAGGTTGATTTTGCAATGTGGGAGCGCGGCGACGCCTACAGTGGCGGCTCACAGTTTGTGGCGCCGCTGGTCAACGTCTACGCCGCGGTCGGCGCGCCGAATTGCCAGGCGGCGCTGCTGCTCAACGCCACCGCGCGCGGCGACACGTATTTTACGATGCAGGGCATCGGCGCCGACGCCGCGGCCTACCGCTGGGCCGCGACGCCCACCGGCTCGTCGGACTATGCGCCGGCCTGGGCGCCCGACAGCCAGGCGGTGGCTTTCTACCGCTGCGCCCTAGAGAGCGCCGAGCAGCACTGCGACCTCGCGGTGATGACGCCGGCCGGGCTGACCGTGCTGGCCCCCGACGTGATCGGCCCCAGCGACCCGCCGCTCTACGACGCCGCACTGCTCGACTGGACGATCCGGCCATGACCCAGCCGATTCGGGTCGCGATGCTGGCCCGCGCGGTGTATCCGCTGCATGGCTTTGGCGGCATTGAGCGCCATGTGTTTCACCTGGTCACCCACCTGGTGCGCCAGGGCGTCGATGTGCGCCTCGTCGTCGGCGCCGTGGCCAACCGCCATCATGCCGCGCAGCTGGGGCGCATCGTTGAATTTGCCGGGCTAATTGCCGGTCCGGGCGTCGGCTCGCTGGCGCTGACCTCGCTGCGCTACGACCGGACCAGCCCGGTGCTGCGCGCCAACAGCATCGTCGGCCGCCAGATCAACTATCCGATCTTTGCGCTGGCCGAGGGTCGGCTGGCCGCCCGGCTGGTCCGGCGCGGCGACGTTGATGTGATTCACACCCAGGGCTTGTGCGCGCTGGGCTGGGCCTGGCAGCGGCGGCGGCCCGCGCTGCGAGCGGTGCCGTTCATCGCCAACCCACATGGCCTGGAGGAGTACCGCACGCCCGACTGGCGCAAGCGTCTGGCCTACGCGCCGTTTCGCGCGCTGTACTCGTGGGCGCACCGCGCCGCCGACCGCGTGATCGCCACCGACAACTGCACCCAGGACGATCTACCTCACTATCTGGGCGTGACGCCGCAGCAGGTCGTCGTAATTCCATCGGCGGTGGATGTGGCCGAGTGCCTGGGTCTGGTGCGCGACGACCTGCGGGCCGAGCTGCGGGCGCGCTGGAGTTTGGACACGGCCGACCCCGTGCTGCTGAGCGTCAGCCGCCTGGAGCGGAATAAGGGCTACCACCTGCTGCTGACCGCGCTGGCCGAACTTCGCAGCGAGCTGGGGCCGCGCTGGCGCTGGCTGCTCGTGGGCCAGGGCCAGGCGCAGGCCGCGCTGGTGGCACAGGCGGCGGCGCTCGGGCTGGGCGAGCACGTCGTCTTCACCGGGCCGCTCAATGATCGCGAGCTGCACTCGCTCTACGAGGAGGTGGACCTGTTTGTCCACCCGACGCTGTACGAGGGATCGTCGCTGGTGACGCTGGAGGCGATGATCCACGGCCTGCCGGTGGTCGCGAGCGCGGCCGGCGGCATCCCCGACAAAGTGTTTCCTGGCCGCAACGGCCTCTTGGTGCCGCCCGGCGACGTGGCGGCGCTGGCCGCAGCGCTGCGAGCGGCGCTGGCGCAGCGGGCGCAGTGGCCGGCGTGGGGCGCCGCCGGCCGCGCGATTGTCCGCGCGACCTTTGACTGGCCCGGCGTGGCCGCGAAAACCGTCGCGGTCTACGCGGCGCTGCTGGGACGCTAGCCGCGCATGGCACTGCCAACCGTGCACCTTCGCCGTCGCGCCCTGCTCCTCCCAGCCCTGGCCGCGCTGGCCGTGATGGCGCTGGGCCTGTGGCTGCGCTGGCCCTCGGTGCAGTACCATCTGACCGCCACCCAGGGCGTGTATAACTCGTTCGCCTTCCGCACCGTCAGCTACTCCGATATTCCCTCGCTATTTCTGCGCGACCACCTGCGCAGCCACCCGCGGCCGTACCTCGACTATCAGCTGGAGTACCCGGTCGGCATGGGCGCGCTGATCTACGCGCTCAACGTTGTGACCGTGCTGCGGCCTTACTTTTTGCTCACCACCGCGGTGATGATGGCGGCGCTGCTGGTCACACTGTGGCTGGTCGGCGAGCTGCCGCGCGGCCGACGCTGGCTCCTGGCGCTGGCGCCCGGCCTGGCACTCTATGTCAATCTGAACTGGGATGCCTGGGGCCTGATGTGGCTGCTGCTGGTGCTCTGGCTGGTCCACCGCGAGCGCTGGCGCTGGGCCGCGGCCTGCCTGGCGGTGGCGGTGTGGACCAAGTTTTTCCCGGTGGTCGTGGTGCCGCTGGTTGTGGTGCTGCTGGCGCGGCGGCGGGCATGGCGCGCGCTGCTCGGGGCGGGCGCGGTATTTGCGGCGGTCTCGGCGGCGATCAACGGGCCGCTGCTCGTGGCCAAGCCGGCGGCCTGGTGGTATTTTTTCGACTTTAACCGCAGCCGTGGCCGCGAGGTCAACTGGTGGAATCTGCTTGACCGCTGGCACCCCTCGACCGCGCTGATCAACACTGGCTCGACGGCGCTGCTGGCGCTGGGCATCCTGGCGCTCGTGGCCTGGCTGTGGCGCGCGCCGCTGGCCGTGCCAGCCCAGGCGCTGACGCTGGCGACGCTGGCGGCCTGCGCCTGGTTTTTCGCGATCAATAAAATCTACAGCCCGCAGTACAGCCTGTGGATCACCGTGCTGCTTGCCGCTGCCGGCGCGCCGCTGCCGCTGGTGGTCGCGTGGGCCGCCGCCGACCTCTTGTACTGGGCGGCGAGCTTTACGACGCTCGGCCTGGAGCAGTTCGAGGGCGCGACGCCGTGGTTTTTCGACCACTTCCTCCTGCCCGCAATGGTCGTCCGCGAGCTGGCGCTGCTCGTGATCATCGGCTGGGCGCTGTGGCTGCTGCGCCGCTCACGGCCGGCCGAGCCGGCGCTGCCATAGGCTGACCTGCCAGGCGGCCTCGGCGACATCGCCGCAGTGCTCAAAGCCGGCTGCGCGGTAGAAGTCGCGCAGCCGCACGTTGCCCGCCCAGCAGTCCAGGCGCAGAAATGCGCGGCCCGCGGCGACGACCTGCGCGGCGGCCCAGTCAAGCATTGCACGGCCGAGACCTTGCCCAGCAAACGGTCGGGCTACCACCAGCTTGTGGACGTAGCCGGCGTCTGGCGGCTGCGCGCCCCAGATCCCCTCATCCGCCCACTGGAGCATCAGGCCGCCGGCCAGGACGCCATCCTGCTCCAGCAGCCACAGCTCGCCGCGCGCGGCGGCGGCGGCCAGCGGCGGACGCTCAAACGAGGCCGGCCACTGCGCAATGCCGCGCGCCGCCAGCCACTGCCCGGCCGCATCAAGCAGCTGGGCAAACGCCTCGGCATCATCGGCGCCAGCCTGGCGGATGCGCTGGTTTGGCACCGAATCTGCCGCGCTCATCCCAGCTCCACTGGGCGAAAAGTCTGCGCCCGCGCGGGCTGCGCGAACAGCGCCCGCACCCTCGGCCAAAAGCTGCGGAAGAATGCGCTGGTCCGGTAGCCTTCCAGCGCGGCCTCGTCGTCCCACACGCTCCAGGTCGCAAAGCGCGTCGAGGCGTCGGCCGCCTGCACGAGCACGACGCTGCGGCAGCCCGGCTGCCCCGCAATCGTCGCCCGCGCCGCGCCGTACAGCGCCATAAACTCCGCGACCGCCTCGGGCCGCAGCTCCATCTCAACCAGCCGCGTGATCATTGCGCCTCCAGTGCGAGTGCCGAGTACCGAGCGATGTCGTGTGCTTGTTGAACGCAAGCTGTTTGGTGTGCCGCATAGTGGGTGCTCCAAGCGGTCGATGGCGATCCAGAGGATCTGCGCGGTGAGCTTGCTGGACATGCAGCTACACAGACCCAGGAAGGTGTGGGCATGCTGCTGCTCGATGTGAAATTGACCAGCCAGCTGCGTGTTGATGACCTCGATCAGCTGCCGCAGCCGCCCAAGCACTACATGCTGCTGCGCCGTCAGCTGCCATTGATTCCGCCGCGCCGGGGTCGGCACCGTGCCAGTCGTCATCGCCAGCGCTGCGGCCTCGGGGGCGGTGATGGCGCCGATGTCGCCGATGACCGCCCCATCCACATGCTCCCCAGCAGCTGGTAGCCGACCGTCCTATCCGCCGCGTTCGCCAGGGCCAGGATGAAATCCAGACTTACGCCGTTGCGGGTCGTCAGGGTGTGGCGTTCGTAGCCAACGATTGACAGCCATCTGCTCGCGACCCGGCAACCCACATCAACTAGTATAAGACATCAGTTGTCGGGGGACGACGGGTGAGCTGCAAAGAAGTACCTACCGAGGCGCCCGGCGCAAAGCCGAATGAATGCCCGGCAACGCTTCTCAACGCTTCCCAATGCCCAGCAAGGATCAGCTGATAGCTGACGGCTGACAGCTGACAGCTTAAATGCTACAATCTCGCTGTCGCCCATTTGAGCTACGAGGATGCTGATGACGGATGTGTTGTTGCTGGGCATGAGCCGGGTCGGGGCCGGGATCACCATCGCGGGGATGACCACCGAGGCCGACCCGATCACCGGGCTGCGCTGGGCGCGGCCGATCCCGCCCGCCGCGCTGACCCTGGAGGACCTGCGCTGCGACGATGGCAGCTACGCCCGGCTGGGCGATGTGCTGCGCCTGGACCTGGGGCCGGCCACGACCGAGCCGCCGTTCACCGAGAATGTGCCGCTCGTCGGCGGCCTCCACCCGGCCCAGCGCGTCCGCCACCTCAGCGCCGCCAAGCGCCCCGGCTTCTTCGCCGCCCACTGCGACCGCGAGCCAAAGGCCGTCCTCACGAAGACGCCGGCCCGCTCCCTCTGCCTGGTCCAGCCCGACGAGCTGCACGCGACCTTCTCAGTGGACGAGGAGACCGGCAAGTACGAGGCCCGCATTCTGTTCGGGGTGGGCGATATTCCCGCACGGGGTGCTGGGCTGCTGGTGACCGATGTCTACTGGCGGGCCTTTGGCCGGCAGTTTGTCGCCGAGGAGCCGTTCGCCGAGTTCGACGCCGCCGAGCTGCACGCCCAGGTCGGCGCGATGTTTCTGGCGGTCGGCCTGAATAGCAAGCGCGTTCACCAGATCATCGGCGTGCATAGCGTCCCCGAGTACGCCGCTGAGCTTGACGCCGCCGACCTATGACCGACCAGCCGCTCCTTACCCTCACTCCAACCCAGCTCCAGCCCCTGCGCGGCGAGCGGCGCCAGCAGCTGATCAGCTACCTGGCCGCCTGGGACGAGCAGGCCACCCTGCTGCGCTATCTGGAGGTCTGGCTGGGTGCGCAGCCCAACCTGGCTACGCTGCGCCAGGCCCACGCCGAGACGCTGCTGGCCCTCGGGCAGCCCAAGTCAACCCTGGAGATCCTTGAGGCCCTCGATGCGGAGCGCGGCATGTCCGGCGGGCGGCGCCAGCTGCGGGCCACCGCGCTCGCCGCGCTGGGCGAGGCCGATGCCGCCCTTGAGCTGCTCGCCGATGACGCCGCGAGCGCCGAGACGCACCTGGAGCGCGCGGCGGTGTTCGTGGCCGCCCGCCGCTGGGACGAGGCCGCCGCAGCCTATCGCGCCGCCGGCCTGAGCCTCGATGGCCCGGCGCCGGCCTGGCGGGCCGTCGAGCTGGCCGCCGCCCAGGCCGACTGGCCGCGCGCCCACCGCCTGCTGGCCGATTGGCAGTCGCTCCGCACCGAGCCGCTGGCGCCCGCGCAGCTGCGCCTGGCCGCGCAGATCGCCGCCGGCGCTGCGGATGCGGCGGCTGCCGAGCGCTACGCCGAGCTGCTGCGCGCCGCCGAGCAGGCCCACCGCGACCGCGTGCTGGCGGCGCTGGGCCTGGATGACACCGTGGACGCCGCCGACGCGCCGCTGATCGCCGAGCCAGCGAGCATCGCCGAGGCCGCGCCCGCCGCGGTCCCCGATGTGGCCCGCGAGTTTCTGCGCACCCACTGGGGCTACGATGATTTTCGCGGCCGCCAGGCGGCGGTCGTGGCGCATATGCTGGCCGGCGATAACACGCTGGCCGTGCTGCCGACCGGCGCCGGCAAGTCGCTGACCTATCAGCTGCCGGCCTTTGTGCTGCCCGGCGCCACCGTGGTCGTGTCGCCGCTGATCGCGCTGATGAAGGATCAGCTCGATGGGCTGCCCAGCACGCTGCGCGCCCAGGCCACCGCCATCAACAGCAAGCTGCGGCCTGAGGAGGTCGTCAATATCATCGCCGAGATGCGGGCCGGCGCCTTCAAGCTGGTCTATGTCGCGCCCGAGCGGCTGCGCCAGCAGACCTTTGTTCAGGCCCTGCGCGAGGCTGGCGTGTGCCGCTTTGTCGTCGATGAGGCCCACTGTGTGTCGCTGTGGGGCCTGTCGTTCCGCCCCGACTACTTGTTTTTGCAGCGCGTGATCGCCGACCTCGACCATCCGCCGGTCTTGGCCGTCACCGCGACCGCCACGCCTGAAGCTCAGTTGGAGATCGCCGGTCAATTTGGGCAACTCCATGTTGTGCAGGCCTCAATCTTCCGCCCCAATCTGCATTTTTCGGTTGTGGAGGTCGGAAACAATGAGGCGAAGGTCGAGGCGCTGATTGCGACCTGCCAGCGTAGTACCGGCGCGGTGGTGGTGTATGCCCGCGCCCGCGAGCAGTGCGAGCGCCTGGCGGCGACGCTGCGCCAGCATGGCGTGCAGGCCGCCCACTATCATGCGCAGGTCGAGGATCGCCATCTGGTCCAGGAGCAGTTTATGCGCGGCGATGTCCGCGTGCTGGTGGCGACAATCGCCTTTGGCATGGGCGTCGATAAGGCCGACGTGCGGATGATCGTACATTTCAATCTGCCGCAGTCGGTCGAGGCCTACTACCAGGAGGCTGGCCGGGCCGGGCGCGACGGCGAGCCGGCCGAGTGTGTGCTGCTGTATACCAGCGGCGATAAGGGCCAGTTGACCAACTGGCTGCGCCAAGATGCCTTGACCAGAGATGATCTCCGCGAACTCTATAAGCTGCTGCGCGGCCAGTCCCAGGCCGGCTTTGTGGCGATGCACCCCGAGGACCTGGGCCGCCCGCTGCCGCAGTTCAATGAGACCCAGCTGCGCGTCATGCTGGGCATGCTGGAGCGCGTCGGCCTCCTGGTGCGGCACTTTGATCTGCCGCGCACAATGGCGGTGACGCTCCTGGATGTCGGCGATGACCTGGAGCTGCTGCGCTTTGCCCAGTGCACCCGCGCGCGCGCCGGGCAGCGGGTGTCACTCGCGCCGCTCACTACCGCCGAGGCCTGCGGCTGGCGCCCCGACGAGCTGGAGCGCCGCCTCCTCGGCTGGCAGGCCGACGGCCGACTGCGCTACCACGGCATCCCCACCGACCTCCTGCTGGAGCTGCTGCCGCCGCCCGCCGATACCGCCGCGCGGATCGATAAGATGATTGCGGACTATAAAATCCGCCAGGAGGCCCGCATCGCGGCGATGGTCGGCTACGCCAAAGGCCTGAACTGCCGCCACCGCGCGCTGGCTGCCCACTTCAAAGAGCAGTTACCGGCCTGCGGCGGCCCGTGCGATATTTGCTCGAACACGCATATTACGCTGGAGCTAGAGGCGCCAGGGGAATGGTTAAAGCCCGCGAAGCCAGTAGTCTACGGCCCGATCGTCACCGAGATGATTTTGCGGACCGTGCGCGACCTTCGGTTTGGTGTGGGGCGTACCGGGCTAGCACATATTCTGACTGGCTCTAAGAAGGCGGCGGGCATGTCCGACCGCTGCCGCGACTGGGGCAAGCTCGCCGGCCACTCACTGCGGGCCGTGGTTGCGGTGATCGATGATGTGATAGAGAAGGGCTGGTTGGTCCGTTCTGCTGACGATGAGCGGCCACTGCTGGAGCTGACTGAGCAGGGTCGGGCTGCCCTACAGTCGCCGGCCACGTTGCCCGACCTTGCCCCCGCCCCCGCCGATGTCGCCCCTGACGATCAACTGTATCAGGCCCTGGAGCGCTGGCGCAGCCACGTCGCCCGCTCACGGGGTGTGCAGACCTACATCATCTGCGCCAACACCACCCTTCGCGATATCGCCGCCGACCGCCCGCGCACCCTGTTGACGCTGGGCCGCATCAAGGGCGTCGGCCCCAAAACCCTGGAGCAGTACGGCGCCGCCATCCTCGATGTCATCGCCACCCATCACTAGCAGCCCGCCTATTCCGTCCTGAAGACGGAGCATTCCGACTCAAAGACGGAACATTCCGTCCTAAAGACGGAGCATCCCGAACTCGGAGACGGAACATTCCGACTCAAAGACGGAGCATTCCGTCCTAAAGACGGAACATCCCGAACTCGGAGACGGAGCATCCCGACTCGGAGACGGAACATTCCGAACTCGGAGACGGAACATTCCGTCCTAAAGACGGAGCATTCCGACTCAAAGACGGAACCTACAGGGTTACTGCGGTTTTGCGATACCAGTGGGCAGCTTACGAGCGAAGCGGCGCGCCAGTTCATCGAGCGATGAGTTCAGCGCTTCGCCACCCTCCTGCTCTTTTGCATAGCGGTAGACCACCAGGGCGGCAGTGTAGGCCTCGCTGCCCGCAGCAAGCGTCGTATCGTCGATGAGTTCATGGAGTTCGGCCACGACGCGCCGGAGCTGCTGTAGCTCCCGAAATAGCAGCACATCACGCTCCATAGCCTCAATATCCAGTGAGCGCGGCAGCATATCGGGGTGTTGCTTTGCTACATCCAATGCTGCCAGCGCAAAGGACAGTGATTGATCCCCGAGCTTGGGCAGCGCGTGCCGCTCCTCAGCGGTAAGGTTGATCAGAAACGGCAGCGCCTGCCGCACCGCGCCCAGCTGCTTGATCAGCGCATCCCGATCAGCCGTCGTCAGCACTGCATCCACCCGATTGTCAGCCATGAGAGCCTCCTGATAAAAACGACGCGAGTATACCCGACAAACCCAACCGCTGATTGCGGCAGGGCGGGCCTGGCAGCGCGCTGGGACGGCGCACGAGCCGTCCCTACCCACGGCGGATCATGGCACGGCGATGCGGCACCATGCGGCACCTGGCCCAGCGTTGACACGACCATGTACTGCCCCGGCGCCCAGCATTGTCCGTAGGGGCGGCTCGTGCGCCGCCCGCACTGCCGGCAATGCTATGCAAGGAATTGCAATACCCGCAATGCTTCGACGCTGCCCGTCCCATGCACCGCCTGGCGCAGCGCAGATTAAACAGCAGCGCCGCGACAAGCCAGCCTGGCTCGTCGCGGCGCGTGGAGGCTATACGCGGGCTACTTGACGATAAAGGTCGCAACCTTCGTGTCGTAGGAGTAGACGCCGCGGGCAACCAAGCGATAGCTGCCATCGGCCAAGTTCAGGCTGTTGCCGTGGACGTTGCGCTTGCCCTTGCTGGTGGCGTGCCAGCCGCGGCCGGTCTTGGCGCGGGCCAGCTCCAGCGTGCGGTTGTTGAGGACCACCGACAGCTTGCCGTCGGCGTCGGCCACGAAGCGCCCGGTGGCGACATCGCCGCCGCTGTTCAGCCAGGTGTCAATGAACTCGCCGGGCGCGAAGCCCTCGCCGGTGATGAACAGTTTGCCGCCGGCCGCGACCACGTTCAAGGTCGCCTCGCCCGCGCGGGCCTCGTTGCTGACCATCGTTGTCAGGGTGTTATCGAGGTGCTTGGCATCCAGCGGCTTGGTGATGTCATCATCCCAGCTCACCACTGGCTGGAGCGTCAGCATCTCGCCCATGCGCGCCGTGCTCAGCACGCGGAAGCGGATGGTGCCGGTCGCCTCCATCTTGGGATACAGCTTGCCAAGCTTGATCGTCGCCATGCCATCTTTCAGCTCGCTGACCCACATATCGTCGCGGCTGAACTTGGTGTCGGCCAGCGCCAGCTGCGCGCCGTTGAACGGCACCTTGATCGTCACGCTGTCGGCGATGCCCTTGCCCCAGTTCTTGACATGGACATCGTAGCTCACCAAGCTGCCCGTGACGGCGGCCAGGTTCGTCGCGGCCTGCACGCCGCCCCACACGTCGGCGGGGACATCCAGATTTTCGCAGACGCTGCCCGAGACAAGCTGTGCTACTGGCTCTGCAATGCCACCACCATCTGGAATGACCGCATAGTTGCCGCCAGTGTAGTTAGCAGCATACTGAAGCGCAAGGTCGGTTTTATGGGTGTAAGCGCAACCCATAACTCCCAGGCCTTCAATGATAACGTTCGCATCGGCAGCTACCTGAACGGCTTCGCTAAAATAGCGAATATCATCGCTGGTATCAGTCAATACTGGCCCTGGGTCTACTTTATTATCTCCAAAGTCAGGGTCCAGGCCGTGAGGGGTACTATCAGTAATCAAAATGATGATCCGACGCGCCCCATCCCGCCAATGCACATTCTTAGTAGTTTGAACAACTGCATTTGAATAGGCTTCGGGAGGATCAGTTCCGTCTTGAAGCCCAATTTGAGTAAAATCTGGCGTGCTTGAGCTGAGGTCTGAGAACAATTTGAAAGCGTAATCGCGCGGCGCCACCGAAGTTGGATTATCCCCAAATGCAGCAACAGCGAAGTTGGTATCTGCAACCAAGCCGCGCAACTGACTCACAATTGTATCTGACTCGCGGATAGCGATGTCAATGACAGACTTCATACTATCCGTGTTATCAATCAGGAAGGCGACATCAAGCTTGCCGGTGGTGGTGCGGCACACGGTTACGCCCTGCACCTGGTTCGTGAATGAGCCAGCGCTGAACACGCTGGTTGCGGCCTGCACCGGGCTGGTGAATGAGCCAGTGCTGAACACGCTGGTTGCGACCATTGCCAGCAGCGCGGCCAGCATCCCGAGGACGCGGAAACGACGATTGAACGAACGCATGGTTGATCTCCTCCGATAAAACGACGCGCACCGATAGACGTGATAGGTTCACGCCGCTAAACGTCTAAGTTCAGGAATCGGGCTACTTTTACTATACGCCGGCGTTGGGCGCCGAACAAGCAGTGTTTTGCCAATGTTTTGCCAGGGTTAGCTCTGGGCGGCCAGGATCGTAGCGAGGTGCTCAAGGGCCGCATTGAGCTGGCGCTGGTATTCGCGCTCGCTGAGGTGCAGCCGCTTTGCGAGTGCGAGGCGCTTTTCATCCTCAAGGTAGATAGCATGCAGGATGGTTTGGCTGGGCTGCTCGGCGAGCTGCCCGATGGCGCGCTCCAGCAGGGCTTTGAGCGCCTGGCCGCGGCCAAAAGTGTTGGTAAGGTCCGCAAAGAGCATCCCAGCCAGCTCGGTGCTGCCCAGCTGCCGTGGGTCATGCAGGACGCGCAGGGCCGCACGCAGGAGCGTGGGCGGTAGCTCCGGCTGGGCTGGGTTGGAAGAGGCAGCGATCAGCTGGGCTACACGCTGGAGAGTCTGCGGCGATAGCTGCTCGCGCTGTGGGTCATAGCCGAGCACCATATGCGGTGCGCCGGGAATGGGGATGAAGGTCAAGGCATGGGTGTGTTCCGGCCGAAGATCGTCCTGCTCTGCCATAGACTGGTGCTCCTCGTGTTATCAATCGGCGTCAACAGCGCCGCGCTCTAGCTAGACGTGCCAGCTTGTATTTGATAGAGTAGCGTCTGGACTAATATTAACGAAAGGATGATGATATAGCTCTCACAGAAGTCGCAAATTTGTTGCGCGTGGGGGACTGGCATCGGCTGATGGCGTGTGCGCGGCAGCCCTGGATGATGCCGCGACGATGCGCTACCCACCCCTAGAAGACCAAAGATTGGAGCGAAATACTCTTTCATCGCTTTGATCATGATGGCGGCGAGCTGTCGCATTGCCTCTCCTCCAGGAAGCGGTGTCGCTAACAATAGTGTAGATGACCACAACAGGTAGTACAGGAAGCTGACAAGCTATGTACTAGGACTGCTAGAAAGTTCCTGTTGGAAGTGTGCAGCAAGGGAGAAGCATGGCTGAACAATCACGTGGCGAATGGCTACGCCAGTTTCGAGAAAGCAGAGACTTGACGCAGGCAGCATTCGCCGAGCAGGTAGGCGTTTCTGATACGACGATCAAAAAGGTCGAGGGCAACAAGCAGCGATTGACCTGCAATCTCCGCACCCGTATGCTCAAAGCGTTTGATTGTTCACCCGAAGAAGCGGCGCTGTTGAATCATTTTGCCCCAGTGCCACGGAGTGCGCCAAGCACACAACAGCGCGACTCTGTGCCTACCAATTCAGCGCTAGCCGATGAGGAGCATGCGGCAGCCCAGTTTGTGGCGAGTTCGTGCTTGGCGGCTTTTTTGAGCCTCTATCGTCGCAGCCGAGGCCGCTCTCAGTCAGACCTAGCTCGATTTTTCGAACTGACCCCTGACATGATTCGCGCGATCGAGCATGGGCGACGCGCGCTCAGCAAGGATACCGCTGAACGCATTGCCAAAAAGCTCGGCTTTGACACACATCAAATCCAAGCATTTATTGAATTCGCGGTAGTGCCGCCGCAGCCACCGCCGGTCGCTATCACGCTCAGCGATGCACAGCAGTGGCCGATCGCAGTCTTCGAGGCCTTTGATACACGTTGGATCTCAAACTGGCGCGGCTTTACGAACAGCGATCATGCGCGCACTGTGACCCGCGAATTTGTCGAGGGCCGCTACACCGCCGCCATTGAGTCACGAATTGCACAAGGCTCAACCATGATCTGCGACTCGCTGATCTACGGCCCCAAAACATTTTTGGCTGAGGTTGAGGTCGAAAAGCTAGCGGGTGATGAACTCGGGCGAGTGTGGTCTGATGTTCGGCGTGGTGAATGATGCCGAGTTCTATGTCTTTTACATTCGCCCAACCCGTCAGCACTTTGCCATCGCACACGCCTGTAACGATGGGCTTGATTTAAGCAGTGATTGGGTTGATCTAGAGGCATGGCAGCCGCATGCGGCCATACACAGCGTTGGCAAAAACATTCTGACCATCATTCGCGCGCAGACCAGCTTTTGGTTCGTTATTAACGAGCAGCTGGTCTGCACACGAGTCATCCCAGATTTTCCAGCCCAACCTCGGCGGATAGATTTAGCAATCGGAGTTGTTGGCGCGCCAGCGAGCATGCTTGCCGCCTTCGATAACTTTACGTTGCGGGTTCCGCAGCCGACCAAGAACAGCACTGGGCGCCAATAAACCTGAAAGATGATGAGCGTAGCCTCGACCAGATATGCGCCCCGCCCGTCGAGCCGCCAAACTGACTATAATGATCGGTGGCGGTCTCCTAGCGCCCGCTGAAAACTGAAAACTGATGACTGACACCTCCACCCACGCTATCCTGCTGTTTAGCCACGGCAGCGTCCTGTGCGGCGCCGGCCAGACGCTGCTGGAGCACGCCGAGACCATGCGGCGGCGTGGCGACGCCCCGATCATCGAGGTTGGGTATTTGAACTACAGCGCGCCCGACTTTGACGACGCCGTGGACCGCTGCATCGCGCAGGGCGCCACCGCGATCACCATCGCGCCGTACTTTTTGGTGGCCGGCAAATTTGTGACGGTCGACCTGCCGCGCCGGATCGCCGCCGCGCAGGCCCGCCACCCGGCTGTCCCGATGGCCGTCGCCGACGCGATGCGCTTTCACCCGCAGCTCGTCGCGGCCGTGCTGGCCGCCGCCGAGCGGGTCCGACCGCCGGCGGCCTGGCGCGACACCGCCGCCCAGGCCGCCCAGTTTTGCCGCGACCTGCCGCAGTGCCCGCGCCACGGCACCGCGCTGTGCCCGGCCAGCGCCCGACGCATGGAGGCCACGCAGTGAACGCTTTGCTCGTCATGGTCCACGGCAGCCCGCGCCCCGAGTTCGAACCGCGACATGTACGCGGTGGTGGATGCCGTGCGGGCGACCGGCCGGTATGCGCTGGTCGCAGTCGGCTTCATGGAGGTCAACGGCCCGACATCCCCGCGGCGATCAGCGCGCTGGTCGTGGCCGGCGCCACCGATGTGGTCGCGCTGCCGTATTTTCTGCACACCGGCAACCACGTCACCGACGACCTGCCGGGGCTGCTGGAGGCCGCGCAGGCCCAGTACCCGGCGGTGCGATTTGCGATGAGCGACTATCTGGGGCATGATCCGCTCATCACCGAGGTGCTGCGGGACCGGATCGCCGACGCCCGCCGGTAAAGGTTTGATAGGAGAGCCAGTGAACAAGCAGACGATTCGCGACATTGACCTGCGCGGTAAGCGCGCGGTAGTGCGCGTCGACTTCAACGTGCCGCTCGACGCCGCGCAGCAGATCACCGACGACACCAGGATTCGCTCGGCGCTGCCAACGATTCAGGCGCTGATCGACGGCGGCGCCAGCGTGGTCCTGATGTCGCACCTGGGGCGGCCCAAAAAGCAGGCCGAGGACAAGCTGCGCCTCGCGCCGATCAGCCAGCACCTGAGCCAGCTGCTCGGGCGGCCGGTGCAGCAGCTCCAGACGACGACCGGCCCCGAGGCCGAGGCCGCCGCCGCCGCGCTCCAGCCGGGCGACGTGCTGCTCTTGGAGAACACCCGCTTCGACCCGCGCGAGGAAAAAAACGACTCGGCGATGGCCGCCGAGCTGGCCAAGCTGGGCGACGTGTATGTCAACGACGCCTTCGGGGCCGCGCACCGCGCCCACGCCTCGACCGAGGGCATCGCGCACCACCTGCCCGCCGTCGCCGGCCTGCTGATGGAGGCCGAGCTGAACGCGCTGGGCGGCGCGCTGGAGAACCCGGCGCGGCCGTTCGTGACGATCATTGGCGGCGCCAAGATCAGCGACAAGATCGCTGTGATCGACAACCTGCTGGGCAAAGTTGACCGCCTGCTGATCGGCGGCGGCATGGCCAACACCTTTCTGCTGGCGCAGGGCTACGAGCTGGCGACTCGCTGGTTGAGCCAGACGCCGTCGCGACCGCCAAAGCGCTGATCGCGACCGCTAAAAGCAGCAGCGCCGAGCTGCTGCTGCCGACCGACGCGATCGTGGCCGACGCCTTTGCGGCCGACGCCAATACCCAGGTCGTCAGCGTCGCCAATGTGCCGGCCGGCTGGCGCATCCTGGACATCGGCCCGGAGACGGTTGCGCGCTACCAGGCGGCGATTGGCGACGCCCAAACCGTGATCTGGAATGGCCCGATGGGCGTCTTCGAGATGCCGCGCTTTGCCGAGGGCACCCGCGCAATCGCCCAGGCGCTCGCCGAACTCAACGCCACCACGATCATTGGCGGCGGCGACTCGGTGGCCGCGGTGGAGCAGATGAACCTGGCCGATAAAATGTCGCACATCTCGACCGGCGGCGGCGCCTCGCTGGAGCTGCTGGAGGGCAAGGCCCTGCCCGGCGTCGTGGCCCTGCGCGACAAATAGCGCGCCCCACGCACAAACACAAAGCCACCAGGTCAGCGCGACCTGGTGGCTTGCTTGTGGCAGCGGGCTGCGGCGCTAGATCCTGAAAGGGCGCCCGCGGCTTGGCCAGCTTAATGTTGATATCCTCGACAAACGTTCGCAGCCGCTTCTCCAGCTGCTGCCAGTCGTAGCTTTTAAGAAACCGCGTCGCCTCGTCGCGGCTGCTCATCAGCCCCGAAAACACCATCTCCGAGTTATTGCCCGCCGTCGTGTACCAGACCTCATAGATCTGTACGCCGAGGGCCGTCACCGTCGGCGCAAACTCGCCGACTGCAAACTCAAAGTATTCCTGCTGTTTTCCATCCTGGATTGTCCAGGTCATGATGAGTTTTGTTTTTGCCATCGGCTGCATTGTAGCATAGAAGCTCGGCGGCCGACCCTAGCTGGGCAGCGCAGACCAGGCTTGTGCGTTCTCGAATTACGGTGTACAGACCACCTCCGGTATGATCGTTGTGCTCGCAACCTATCATACGGAGGTGGTCTATGGCTTGCGTTGGTTGGTATCGCTTCCTGAGAACGCACAAGCCCTACGGCGCGCAAAACCGTGCCTAGACAAAGCCATATACATGCTCTATAATCCTCATGCGGCCCCGGTTTCGACCGGCCGTATTCTGTATCATGGAAATGTTGGGCATCGGGCGAACTGGAAGTGTGGCTTCCGGTTCGCTCCATTTTACGCCGCAAGGAATCACCGCCGATGGCTGAGAAACCCGTCTACCTGACTCTGCGAAGGTCGCGACAAACTGCAGATCGAGATCGATGAGCTGACCCGCGTCACGCGCATGGAGATTGCGCAGCGCATCCAGCAGGCCAAAGACCTGGGCGACCTGTCGGAGAACGCCGAGTATGAGGCCGCCAAAAATGAGCAGGCCTTCGTCGAGGGCCGCATCCGCGAGATTCAGCACCAGCTGAGCAACGCCCAGCTGATCGAGGAGTTGCACGGCGGCGAGAAGGAGGTCCGCATCGGCTCCTCCGTGACCGTCCGCGACGAGGACGACGACGAGATGACCTACACCATCGTCGGCTCGGCCGAGGCCAAGCCCGGCGAGGGCCGCATCTCCAACGAGTTGCCGGTTGGGGCCGCGCTGCTCGGGAAACACGCGCGCCAAAAAGTCACCGTCCAGACCCCGGCCGGCCCGATGAAATTTACGATTGTAAAAATCAAATAGGCGCTGCTTGCAGCAACCGGCGGGACGGGCGGCACAGCTGCTCGTCCCGCCTTTAGTTTTCAGTCGTCAGTTTTCAGTTGTCAGTGGCCAATGTCTGGCATTGAGTTTCAAGGGATGGCAGTGCGCGGCAGTGAGTGCGCCGACGTTCCCCTCGGTACTGGGCACTCGCTACTCGTCTCGTATGGAGGTTTTATGGAGCTTAACGATCTACAGCAGACACGGCTGGCCAAGCTGGAGCAGCTGCGGGCCAGCGGCCACGAGCCGTACCCGGCGCGCGTCAGCCGCTCGCATACCGTCGCCGAGCTGCGCGCGCAGTTCGCCGCGCTGGAGACTGACCAGACCAGAGTGCAGGTGGTCGGCCGCATCATGCTGCGCCGCCCGACCGGCGGCTCGACCTTCGCCCAGATCAGCGACGACTCGGGGCGGGTGCAGCTGTTCCTGAGCAAGAAGGACCTGGGCGCCGACACCTACAAGCAGTTTGTGGACACCACCGACCTGGGCGACATCGTGGCGGTCGAGGGCTACGCCTTTCACACGCGCACCGGCGAGCCGACGGTGTTTGTCGAGCGCTGGCAGATGGCCGCGAAGGCGCTCAGCCCGCTCCCTGACAAGCACAGCGGCCTCCACGACACCGAGACGCGGCTGCGCCAGCGCTATGTGGACCTCGTGGCCAACCCCGAGGTCCGCGACCGCTTCCGGGTGCGCGCCAAGATTGTCCAGGCCACGCGGCGCTTTCTGGACGAGCGCGACTTTCTGGAGGTCGAGACGCCGATGCTCCACCCGATCTACGGCGGCGCGGCGGCCAAGCCGTTCAAGACCTACCACAACCAGCTGCACCAGGACTTGTACCTGCGGATCGCGCCCGAGCTGTACCTCAAGCGCCTGATCGTCGGCGGCTTCGAGCGGGTCTACGAGATCGGCAAGGGCTTTCGCAACGAGGGCGTCGACCGCTTTCACAACCCCGAGTTCACGATGCTGGAGGTGTACCAGGCCTTCACCGACTACCACGGCATGATGGCGCTGACCGAGCAGCTGGTCGCCTTCATCGCGCAGACCGTGCTCGGCAGCACGTCGCTGACCTACGGCGACCAAGTGATCAACCTGGCGCCGCCGTGGCCGCGCATCACGATGCGCGACGCGATCCTGGCGCACACCGCGATTGACATCGCCGTCGCCACGACCCACGAGGCGCTGGTCGCGGCGATTGGGGAGCGCGGCCTGCACGTTGACCGCAAGCCGACCTGGGCCAAGCTGGTCGATGAGCTCTTTCGGAGTACAGCCAGCCGCATCTGGTGCAACCGCACTTCATCACCGACTACCCGCAGCCGCTGTCGCCGCTGGCCAAGCGCAAGCCCGACAGCGCCGACTACGTTGAGCGCTTCGAGGCCTTTGTGATTGGCTCGGAAATTGCCAATGCGTTCTCGGAGCTGAACGACCCGCTCGATCAGGAGCAGCGCTTTCTGGAGCAGGGCCGCGACTATGCCGCCGGCGACGACGAGGCCATGCAGATGGACCGCGACTACCTCAACGCGCTGCTGACCGGCCTGCCGCCGACCGGCGGGATGGGCCTCGGAATCGACCGGCTCGCGATGCTGCTGACCGACCAGACCACGATCCGCGAGGTGCTGCTGTTCCCGCACCTGCGCCGGGTCGAGGAGGAGCACGAGGAGGGCTAGTCATGGCCAAGTCGATCATGGTGGAGCGCGAGAATTTGCCGGCGGTGGTGCAGGGCTGGCTCAAGGTCATCGGCCTGGCCGACCAGGAGGTGATCGAGCTGGTGTTCACCGAGCGCGAGCTGCTGCTGCGCAAGCCCAGCGACCCCGAGCTGCGGGCCTGGGCCACCGCGCAGCTCGATGAGTACGACCGGCAGTTCCGCGACCTGCTGGGGCTGTAGGTCGTGGGTTGGGTGGGCACCCGGCTCACCACCAGCCGGCAGCCTGGCGACCTGCTGGTGCTGTAACCCCAGCGCCAATCAGCGCGTATCATTGCGGCGCGGTGTCAGCCTGGCACTGCGCCGTGTCGCGCCTTGCTGGTGCGACGGACGCCGAGGAAGCAATGATCACCCTCACCGCCGCCCCCAGCCGCCGCACGCGCCTCCTGGCCTGCGCGCTGCTCGTCATCGCCCTGCTGCTCCTCTCGATCCCAATGGTGCTCAACCTCCAGCACAGCTTCCAGGGTCGAGCGCCGGTGCTCCAAATGATGCTGGCGCTGCCGATCATAATGCTGCTGGTTGTTGGCCCCGTGCTGCTGTGGCACTCGCCGGCCGATCAGTGGCTGCTGCTTGGCGTAAGCTTCGGCACTGCGCCGCTGGTGCTGGGGATACAGTTTTCATTCGGCGGCTTCACCGATCAGCGGCAGCGAGCCGCGCTGCTGATCGGCATTGCCGCACTGGTGGCCGTCCGCGCCTTCCTGATCTGGCAGCTCAATCGCACTGAGCGGAGCGGCCTTAACTGGCTGTTGTGCGGCGTCGCCGTCGCCGTGACCCTGCTGACACTTGGCAGCGTGCTGCTCCAGCAGGTGCTGCACCCCTGTGCGGATCGGTTTGATTTTGATCAGGTCTGCACGTCCGCTGAGCTGCGCGACCTAGACATTCTTACGGCTGTAGGGCGTGGGCAGCAGCTCGTCGGCTCGTTTTTTGTCTTCTTGATCATGCAGCCGCGCCGCACGACGCCGGCGATGTACATTCTGGGCCTACAGCGCTTTCTGGTCGAGCCGCTGGTCGCGGAGCTGGCGCAGCTGAATGGTCGCGTGATCAGCCTGCAGCCGACCTTCAGCGACAGCACCGCCGCGCTGCCGACGGCAGTCCATGCGGCCATCATGGCGACGCTGGTAGCCGCGGGCTACACAGTGAGCGAGGCGCAGCCCGGCGCCCCGACGCTGACGATCAGCGCGGTGCAGTGGGGCCGGCAGCTGCCGGGCCGCCGTGGCCGCCTGCCGGTCGTGACCGTCAGCCTGAGCGGGCCGCGCGCCGGCAGCTACGTCGTCGAAAGCCGCGACTACCAGCTCAGCCCGCGCTGGGGACGGTGGCGGGCGCTGACGCCGCCGGCCAGCACGAGCGCCCAGCAGTGAGCCGTGCAATGATCACATCAGCCACCTCCACGCCGACCACCCGCGCCCGCCTGCTGGGCATCGCGGGGCTGCTGAGCTTTCTAGGCGTCCTCGCGGTCCCATTCTGGCTGAGCGCTGGCGACCTATCTCACAGCACATCGCCGCTGGTCAGCGTGGCTGCGAAGCTGCTGCTGTCGCTGCTGCTGCTCAGCTTTGCCCGCACGGCCTGGCGCTCGCCGCTGGCCCACTGGCCTCTGATTGCGGTCAGCCGGGGCGCGCTGCTGCTCCTGAGCAGCGCGTTTATCGCCGGCGTGACGCACATGGCCGACGATGTGGTTGTCCACAACTCGCCCCTGCAGACGCAGTCCCTGATTGGCGCGGCGCTGCTCCTGAGCTGCTGGGCCTACTGTGTGTGGCGTCTCAGCCGCACGGAGCATCTGCCGTACTCCTGGCTCATGATGGGCGTCGCCGTCGTCGCCGTGCTGCTGCTGATCAGCAGCGTGCTCACCGACCGGCTGCTGGCCCCCTGTCCTTACTTCATGGCGCACTGCACCCCGCGCCAGCTCCGCGACCGCGCCACCCTCGATAAGCTGCGGATGATCCAGACGTTTGCGTGCTCACAGTGTTGGGTCTTGGTGCTTGCCCCGATTCGCACGACGCCCGCGATGTACGCCGCCGCGCTGGAGCGCTTTTTGGATGACCCGATGGTGGCGGGGCTGCTGATCGTGAGCGCTGAGACCGGCGCCGCCCGCCCGATCAGCCTACAGCCGACGTTTTTGGAAAGCGCGACGCCGCTGCCGCCAGCAGTTCGGGAGGCGCTGACGGCGGCGCTGCAGGAGCATGGCTTCGTCCTAGACCCCGCCGCGGCCGACAGTGCCGCGCTGACCGTCGGCGCCGTGCAGTGGCGCGCCCGGCCGCAGGGCCGCCGCTTTGTCATCGGCCCGCTGGTGACGCTGACCATCAGCGCGCTGCGCAGCGATAGCTACCGGGCCGGAAGCCGCGACTATCAGCTCATCCAGGTTCGCGGCGGGTGGCGCGCCAACCTTGTGCCATATCCCGCGCGCAAGACTGTTATTTAGGAGCTTGCTATGTATCTCATGTCCGTACTCAAGCGCGACGCGACCAGCTGGCGCGCCCGCTGGGAGACCGCCGCGGCCGTCGTCGCGCCCGAGGAGCGGCGAATGCAACAGCAGGCGCTGCTGCTGGCGGCCACGCTCTATAGCCTGCGTGTCCTGCTGCCGGTGCTGCTGCTGTGGTGGGGCATTGGCATCATCTTCGACCTGCCGCGGCCGCACGGCATCCACTTTATGATCGTGGTCGGCCTGGGCACGGCGGCGGCGCTGGTCTTTGGCCTCATCCCAGCGACCCTGCGCTGGCGGCGGCGCTGGCGCGGCACGGCGCAGCTTGACGCGGCCGACGCGCGGCGGGCGGCGCGGCGCGCGCTGCTGCTGGAGGCCGGCGCGGTGACACTGTTGATGGCGCTGTTGGCCGTTGGCATGTGGCTGCTCGCCCATCTGTTCCTCGGTCTGCCCGCGCCCAGCCGCGTGCTCCTCAATGGGGTGGAGGTGCTTGCGTTCCTCAGCATCGCGGCCCTGCTCATCAACCGCGCGCCGGCCGTCGAGCGGCTGACGGTGGCGACCGGCTTTGCGGCCGGCGGCTGCTTGTACGTGGCCCTGGGGCTTAGCCCGCATCGGCTGCTCTACCAGCTTGAGCCGCTGCGCACGAGCGCGCTGCTGCTGGGCGCGGCGCTGCTCGCCTATCGCGGGCTGCTGTTTTGGCGGCGCTACCGGCGCGGCGGGCTGGGCTACAACGCGCGGGTCGCGGCGCTGATCGCTGGGCTGGTGCTCTACCTGCTGGTCCTGGAGGCCACCTTCATCGCGGTGCGGCCGTGCTACGAGCGGTCAGCGCCCGGCTGCACCTGGGATCGCTACCAGGCGAGCCTGTGGGCCGATCAGCTGATCGGGCTGGGCTGGTTCGTCGTGCTCGGCACGGCCGGTTGAGTGCTGCGGTCGCCGCGGCGTATCACGGCGGCGATGTATGCGCCGGCGATCACGGCCTTCCTGGAGCAGCCGGCGGCGCGGGCGCTGCTGGCCGCTGGCACCGCCGTGACCGCCCAGCCGAGCTTTACTGACACTCCCCAGCTGCTGCCGACGACGCTCCGCGCGCTGCTGGCCAGCGAGCTACAGCGTCGCAAGCTCCGGCCAGCGACTCCCGAGGCGCCCGGCCTGGCCCTGAGCGTCGCGTTAGTCGAGTGGCTGCCGAATCGGAAGTATCATAATGCGCTGCTGCAGCGCCTGTCGTCGCAGCCGTGTGTTACGCTGGCCCTCAGCGGCCCGGCGACGAGCGGCTATACACTGCTCACCACGATCTACACGCTCCAGGACACTGCCAAAGGCTGGCACGCGACGCCGCGTTACGACGCCGGCCCCGCGGCCAGCGCCCGGCCGCGCGCAGCCTAATCCGCCCGCCGGGGCAGCCCGGCGGGCGCACAGGAGCGAACCATGTTTAGCATCCCAGGCCTGCGCCGCCACTGGCGCTCCTGGCAGGACCGCTGGCAGCAGACCGCCGCCGTGACCGCGCCCAGCCTGCGCCGCCGCCAGCGGGCCGCGCTGCTCCTCACGCTCGCCACCGGCGCGCTGCTGGCGCTGACGCTCGTCGTGCTGAGCTGGTCAGCGGTCGCGCTGCTCAGCGGCGCTTCGCATCTCAGCGCCGCGCCGCTCATCACCGTGGTGGGCGCGACGCTGCTGTGTAGCATCGCCGTCGCCGCGCTCAACGGCGCTATCTCTCCCGAGTGGAGCCGCCAGGCGTTTCCGCTGGGCTGCGGCTTCGCGCTCGGCGCTATGCTGCCGGCCAGCACGCCGCTCTACGAGTTCAACCCGCAGTTCACCCGGCTGCTGCTCATCGCGGCGGCGCTCCTGAGCTACTGTAGCTATAGTTTTTGGCAGCAGTATCGCCGCGAGGGGCTGGCGCGCAATCGTCAGGCCGCGCTGGTCCTAGCGGCGCTGGTGGCGACGGCGCTGCTGATGGAGGCGGTGTTCCTGGTGGTCCGGCCGTGCGGCAGTGACGTGCCGCCGCTCCTCAACAGCAACAGCATCCAGGTGCTGATCCTCAAGGGTGGCTGCTCAGCCGCCCAGCGGCGCTGGGGCGCGGGGGCCGATGTCGCGCTCAATGTGCTGCGCGGGGTCGGGCTGCTGGCCCTGCTGTGGGTCGGCCAGACGCCGCGGCGCAGCACCGCCGCAATGTATGCGCCGGCGGTCGGGGCATTCCTGGAGCAGCCGGATGTGCGCGCGCTGCTGGATGCGGGCGCCGCTGTGCGCATTCAGCCGACGTTTGCCGAGAGCGCCGCGCCGCTGCCGGCCGCGCTGGCGGCGCTGATCGCCGACAAGCTGGGCGCGCGCTGGCCGCCGGCCGATCCGCTGCTGGCCCCTGCGCTGGCGCTGAGCGTCAGCGCGCTGCGCTGGGAGCGCGTCCCGGTGCCACACAGCGGCGTGCACGTGTTCGCCCAGCCCCACGTGACGGTGACGATCAGCGGGCCGGAGGCCGCCGGCTATCTGGTCATTACAACATCCTACATAGTGTAGCCGGCCGCGGCGCGCTGGCAGCTCAGCGCGCCAGCGTTCCTGCGCCGCCCCACCAGGAGCCGCAATGAATCCATGGACTATCAACTCGGCCCTGCGCCACCATGCCCAGCGCTGGCGCGCCGAGTGGCGCGAGCTACAGGCGCCCGGCCTGCCGCGGCCGCTCCGCTGGCTGATGCAGCTGGCGCTGCTGGTGCAGGCGGCGGGCGCGGTCGGCCTGCCGCTGCTGCTGGTGGCCCTGCCGCTGGCCTACAATTTCGGCCGCCTGGACGAGTGGCTCATGGCCTTTGCGGTGCTGGCCCTGGCCGAGATGATCGCGCTCGTGCCGGTGCCGCTGCTCAATAGCTGGCGCCAGGCGGCGGCGACGCTGCCACTACTGGCACTCTACGGCCTGCTCATGCCGCGCCTCGGCCGGGTGATGGGCAACGATATGGCGTTCTATGAAGGCAGCGTCTCCTGGGCGCGCAGCCACGACTGGCCCGGCCTGGCGCTGGCGACGGTGTTTGCGCTGCTGGTCGCAGTCTGGCTGCGCTGGTTCCTGGCAGCCGCCCGCAACACCGAGCCGCGCTTCAACCGCTGGCGGGCCATTGAGCTGGGCGTGGTCGCGGCGATCTTCCTGGCACCCTGGCTGATAAACATTTTGGCGCTCGTCACATTTATTGGTGGCCCGGCTGTGTTCATGCTCCAGGTGCTAATTGTGGTCGGCGGGCTGCGCGCCATCCGGGTGGTTGCGGCGGGACCGCGCCGCGCCGACCCGCGCAGCTATCGCCCGGCGCTCGCCGATTTCCTGGCCAGCCCGGTGCTGGCGACGCTGCGCGCCCAGCATCTCGACGCCGACAGCGCCAGCGTGGCCCTGCAAGGCACCTTCGCCGACACCGGCGCGCCGCTGCCTGGCGATCTCCTGGCCTTCTTTGCCACACAGCCGGGCGCCACGGCGCCGCCCGCCCAGCCCGCCCAGCCGGCCGGCGTCGTCGTCACGCTTGGCGCCCTCCACTGGGAGCAGATCAAGCTCAATCGCCGTCGCGTCATCGTGCCGCTGGTCGTGGTGACTGCGCAGGCCACGACCGCCGATGGCGGCTATACCATCACGGCGGCCACCTACCGGCTGTCGCAGTTCTGGGGTGGGTGGCGCGCGACCCGCCTGGAGGCGCTGTAGCCACACGGCCCAGCATTTGCTACAGCGCAGGCAACAGGAGGAGTCCCGCAATGCTTGCACCCGGCACGCTGATCGCCGACCGCTACCAGCTTAAGCAGCCGCTCGGGCAGGGCGGCATGGGCGAGGTCTACGCCGCCCACGATACGCGCCTTGATCGGCAGGTGGCACTGAAGCTGCTGCCGGGCGCCAGCGCCGACGCCGACGCTCGCCGCCGCTTTGTCCAGGAGGGCCAGATCGCGGCCCAGGTCGTCCACCCCAACATCGTCCGCACCTACGACGCCGGTGACGATCCGGCCGGGCTGTTTTTGGTCCAGGAGGTGCTGCGCGGCCAGCCGCTCGACCAGGCGCTGCCGCTGGATGTGCCGGCCGCCTGCGCGGTGGTTGGCGGCATTGCGGGCGCGCTGGAGGCGCTGCATACGCAGGGCTACGTGCACTGCGATGTCAAGCCCCACAATGTCTGGCTGCGCGCCGACGGTAGCCCGGTGCTGCTCGATTTTGGCATCGCGCGCGAGACCGGCACCGCCACCACGACGCTGATCGCGACGCCGCAGTACCTGGCGCCCGAGCGGGCGGCCGGCGCCGCGCCCACGCCGGCCGCCGACTGGTACGCCCTCGGCATCATGCTCTACCACCTGATCGCTGGCCACCCGCCGTTTGACGGCAGCGACATCCAGGCGATCCTGGCCGCCCACCGCGATGCGCCGCTGCCGCCGCTGCCTATCGGCGGCCCTGCTGCGCCGGCCCTGGACCGCATCATTGCGCGCCTGGCGAGCAAGGACCCCGCCGCGCGCCCGCAGCACGCCGCCGATCTGCAGCGCGACCTCGCGGCCGCCCAGCGCAGCGCCCAGCCGGCCGCGGCCCACGACGCGCCGACCACGGTGGTGGCGCCGCTTGGCCCAGCTACGCCGCCGCCGCTGCCCGGCCGCCCGACGCCGGCGCCCAATCGCCGCCGCTGGCTACCGCTGCTCCTGATCCCGCTGCTGCTGGTCGCTGGCCTCGCCTTCGCCCAAACCCGCCGCTCGACCGCTGGCGCCACGCCCACCCCGGCCCGCACTCCGACCGGCCGGGCCGCCGCCGTGACAACCAGCGCCGCTGCTGAGCCGACCACTGCTCCGCTCAGCGCACCCGCGGAGCCGACCGCCGCCCCGATCAGCGCGCCCGTCGTCGCGCCGACCACGGCGCCCGCGGAGCCGACCGCCGCGCCTGCCAGCGGCAACTCAGGCAAGGGCAAAGAGGACAAGGGCAAAGAAGATAAAGGCAAAGAAGATAAAGGCAAAGACGACAAGGGCAAAAAATAGCGTATCCTGTGCCGTATGCAGCGAACGATTCATCGCTCCCTGAGCCAGCCGGCGCTGGTCCTGCCCGTCGTCGCGCTGGTGGCGGTGGCCCTGCGCGCACCCTTCTGGCACCTGCCTCTGGAGCGCGACGAGGGCGCCTACGGCCTCGTGGCCTGGCGCTGGCTCCACGGCGCCACGCCCTACGCGCAGACCTTTGACCACAAGCCGCCGCTGATCTACGCGCTCTACGCTGCAGTCTGGCTGGTCGGCGGGCCGTCGGTGGTGGCGCTGCGGGTCGCCGCGACGCTGTGGTTTGCGGTGGGTCTCGCGGCGCTTCACAGCATTGCGGCGCAGCTCTATGACCGCACCGCCGCCGCCGTGGCTGCGCTGCTCTACGCCGTGGCTGGCAGCGCGTTTGCCTGGCAGGCCGGCGTCGTCAACACCGAGCAGGCGCTGACCCCGCTGGCGCTCTTGGCGCTGCTGGCGCTGCTGCGCTGGCAGCGCGCGCCCCGCCGCCGGTGGGCGCTCGCCTGGGGCGCGCTCGTTGCGGCGGTCGCCTTGATCAAGCCGACTGCGGTGCCGCTGCTGGCGCTCGGGCCGCTGCTGGCCCTGCCGCTGCCCCGCCCGCGCTGGCGCCGCAGCCTGGCGGTGGCACTGCTGGGCGCGGCGCTGGTCTTCACGCCGTTTGCGCTGTACTTTCTGGCCCGCGGCGCCTGGTCCGACCTCGTGTGGGCGCTCGTGACTTACAACCGCGAGTATCTCGCCCAGTCGGCCGACCAGCAGAGCCTCGCGGCCCTCGCCGATCTGTGGACGCCCATGCTGCCGCTGCTCCTCGTCGCCATCGGCGGGCTGGCGCTGCCACTCCCGGCCGCCCAGCGCCCCGCCCGCCGCGTGATTGTCGGCTGGACGGTGGCGTTTGCCGTCGCCGCCGTCGCCAGCCTGCGGCCCTACGTTCACTACTGGTATCCCGTCGTGCCGGGCCTGGCGCTGCTGGCTGCGCCGGTCGTCACTTGGCAGCTGCGCCGCCCGGCCACGTCGCCCGCTGTGTCGCCCGGCCGCGCGCTGCTGGCCGCTGCCGCACTCGTCGCGCTACTCGTTCTGCCGCCCGCCGCCCTGAATCTGCGCCTCGCCTCCTCCTCGCCCGCCGCCCAAAGCGCCGCGCTCTATGGCAATGACGGCGAGCTGTTCGCGCAGGCGCCCGCGGTTGCCACGACCCTCGCCGCCCTCGTGCCGCCCGGCGCGCCGGTGTGGGTCTGGGGCGCCGAGCCGGAGATCTATCTGCTGGCCGACCGCCCCGCCGCCACCCGCTGGATTTTCGACTACCCCGTGACGCTGTTCCCCGCCCTCCAGGCCGCCCGCGACGCCGACTTCGCCCGCACGCCGCCCGCTGCCGTAGTCGTCTACGACGCCGTCCGCCCGCCCGAGTTCGCCCGCCTCGTCACCGCCCGCGGCCTGGTCCTCCGCGCCCGCGTCGGCCGCTTCGAAATCTTCGCCCTCGCCAAGTGATGAGGAGCGAGGAGCGAGGAGCGAGTGCCGAAGACCATTGCTCCGCTCCCGAAGGCTCCACATCCGCTCCCGAAGACCTTAACTGTGACGCCGCATGTCACACTACCACCGCCGAACGCTTGCTCACCACCGCCGAAGACCTTAACTGTGACGCCGCATGTCACATTACCACCGCTGAACGCTTGCTCACCACCGCCGAAGACCTTAACCGTGACGCCGCATGTCACATTATCACCGCCGAACGCTTGCTCACCACCGCCGAAGCCTCGCTCGACGCTTCCATTTCTATCTTCGTCTTTGCGCCCTTTGCGTCTTTGCGGTTAAAACGTCTCCTGCTAACGGCTGATAGCTGACAGCTGATAGCTCGCCCGCGCCTTTGCGTTAAGCTCCCCATCGCTCCCGAGGAGAACTCCATGACTCACATCGTCGGCCTCGCCGGCCACGTTGACCACGGCAAATCCACGCTGGTCGCCGCCCTCACCGGCATGCGCCCCGACCGCCTCGCCGAGGAGCAGCGCCGCGCCATGACGATTGACCTGGGCTTTACCTGGCTAACGCTGCCCTCCGGCGCCGTCGCCAGCCTGATCGACGTGCCGGGCCACGAGCGCTTTATTAAAAATATGCTGGCCGGCGTCGGCGGCATCGACGCCGCCCTGCTGGTCATCGCCGCCGACGAGGGCATCATGCCCCAGACCGTCGAGCACCTGCATATTTTGGAGCTGCTCGGCATCACCAGCGGCCTGGTCGTCCTGACCAAGACCGACGCCATAGACGACGAGTGGCTGGCGCTGATGGTCGAGGAGGTCGGGCGCCACCTGACCGCAACCAGCTGGCAAGCCAACGCCATCATCCCAGTGTCGGCCCGGACCGGCGCTGGGATCGGCGCGCTCACCGCCGCCCTGGATGCGCTGCTGGCTGCGCTCCCGCCGCGACCGCCCGTGGCCGGCCCGCCGCGGCTGCCGGTGGACCGCGCCTTCACCGTCGGCGGCTTCGGCACCGTCGTCACCGGCACGCTGCTCGACGCGCCGCTCGCCGTCGGCCAAGAGATCGAGCTGCTGCCGGCGGGGCTGCGCGGCCGGATTCGTGGCCTCCAGACCCGCCACGCCAGCGCCGAGACCGCGCTGCCCGGCGCGCGCGTGGCGGTAAACCTGGCCGGCATCAGCGTGGACGAGGTCGGCCGCGGCGCGCTGCTGACCGTGCCGGGCGCGATCCGCCCGACCACGCTGATTGACCTCCAGCTCCAGCTCGTCGCCGACGCCCCGCCGCTGGAGCACAACACCGCGCTGGAACTGTTTGTCGGCGCTGCCGCGGTGCCGTGCAGCGCTGCGCTGCTGGACCGCGAGCTGCTGGCGCCGGGCGAAGCCGGCTGGGTGCAGCTGCGGCTGGCGCAGCCGGTCGCCGTCGTGCGCGGCGACCGCTGCGTGCTGCGCATCCCGTCGCCCTCGCAGACGGTCGGCGGCGGCGCCGTGGTTGATCCGCACCCGCAGCGCCACCGCCGCCACCGCCCCGAGGTCCTCGCCGCACTGGCGACGCTGGCCCGCGGCACGCCCGCTGAACTCGTCGCGCAGGCGCTGGGCGCGGCGCCGCAGCCGTGGGCCGCCGTGCTCGCGGCGAGCGGCCTCGATCCCGCCGCCGCCGCCGCCGCCCTCAATGAGCTTGCGCTGCACGGCCAGGCCATCCTCCTCGACCCGCCGCTGACCGCGGCCAGCACGGTCCTCAGCGCCGCCGCCTGGGAGCGCCTGGCCACGGCCCTGGTCGCCGCGGTCGCCGCGCACCACCAGGCCTACCCACTGCGGCCCGGCCTGCCGCGCGAGGCGCTACGCCAGCGGCTGGGCCTGGCCACGCCGCGGCTGCTGGCGCTGGTTCTCCAGCGCGCCGCCGCCGCCGGCCACATCGCCGCCGCCGAGGGCGCCGTGCGCCTCGCGGGGTGGACGCCGCAGCTCACGGCGGCGCAGCGCCAAACCGTCGGCACGCTGCTTGCCACGTTTGCCCAGCAGCCGTTTCAGCCCCCGGCCCGCGCCGACTGGGAGGCCGTCGGCCTCGAGATCATCAGCTACCTGATCGAGCGCGGCGACCTGGTGCGGGTTAGCCCGGATGTGCTGTTTAGCGCCGCCGCGTATACGAAGCTGGTAGAATGGACGCAACAAACATTGGTTAGCGACGGTCAAATCACTGTCGCCCAGCTGCGTGACACGTTCAGCACCAGCCGCAAATATGCGCTCGCTTTCCTGGAGCACCTCGACGAGCGCAAAATCACCCGGCGCGTGGGCGAGCATCGCACCAGCTACTAAACTCAGCGGGGCTGAGGAAGAAGGAACCTATGCCAAAACGAGTCACCGATGCCAAGCGCCTCGGCACCATCCTGCTGGTCGGCGCGGTCGCCGGCTTCGGCGCCAGCTACGTGGCCAGCCGCAAGCGCGACACGCCCGCCAGCGACACCAAGCTGATCAACTGGAGCCTGGTGCGCCAGATTGCCGTGCGCACCTCACAGAACACCGAAAACCCGGTGCGCGGCCGCGCCGCCGCCGCCCAGCAGTACACCGATATGGTGCGCCGCTCCGAGCCGCTGATCGAGCAGTACCTGGGCGTCGCGCTGCCGCAGCCCGTCGAGCGCGTCGAGGTCGTGGATCGCGCCGAGTGGCTCGACGCCAACATTGCCAACTTCCGCGAGCTGTTCACATTCATCGAGGACATCTACCGCCGCAACGCCACCGCCCAGACGGTCGGCGCGCTGGTCGCCGCCGGCATCAACCAGCGGGTGATGAGCGTGCAGGTCGGCGTGCTGCTCGGCATTCTGTTCGCGCAAGGTGCTGGGCCAGTACGACCTCTCGCTGCTGGCGCCCGAGCCGACCAGCGGCGCGCTGTACTTCGTCGAGCCGAACATCGCCACCATTCAGCAGACGCTGGGCCTCAACGCCCACGACTTCCGGCTGTGGATTGCGCTGCACGAGACCACGCACGCCTTTGAGTTCGAGGCCTACCCGTGGGTCAGGGAGCACTTCAACCAGCTGCTACGCACCTACTTCGACCAGCTCAACGACCAGCTACAGTCGCTGCGCGGCGGCGTCGGCCCGCTGATCGCCCGGATCATGGAGAGCTGGGGCAAGGGCCAGCACTGGATGGAGGTCGTCCAGACGCCCAAGCAGCGCGTGCTGTTCAACGAGCTACAGGCGATCATGTCGCTGGTCGAGGGCTACTCCAACCACATCATGAACGCCATCGGCAAGGACGTGCTGCCGGACTTCGCGCGCATCGAGCAGCGGATTGAGCAGCGCAAGGGCCGCAAGTCGGTCGGCGAGCAGCTGTTCAACCGCATCACCGGCATGGACCTGAAAATGGCGCAGTACGCCGAGGGCCAGCGCTTTGTTGACACCGTGGTCAAGGAGCGCGGCATCAGGTTCGCCAACCAGGTCTGGGCGCGCGCCGAGCACCTGCCGACGCTGCCCGAGATCTCGCGAGCCACAGCTGTGGATTCAGCGCATCGAGGCTGTCGCCTAGCCTAGCACCGCGCGGCGCCGGAATCCTCTGTACAGGCCCGGCGCCGCCGTGTATACTCTGCGGCATGCGGGCGTAGCTCAGAGGATAGAGCAGCAACCTTCTAAGTTGTTGGTCGTGGGTTCGAATCCCGCCGCCCGCGCCATGTGGCATTGGGAAGCCCTAAAATGCAGCGCCCGCCTTGTCTTCGTCGATCAATGACGAGACCTAAGGCGGGCGCTGTGCTGCCCAGCCTATCGACATCTGCACTGAGCGCGGCAGCGCAGCTCAGCCGATGACCTTCGACCAGAATAGATGCCGGTTGCGCACCTCGAAGCCGGCCGAGCGGTACAGCGCTTTGGCGGCCTCGTTGTCCTCGGGCGTGTATACCAGCGCGACCTGTGCGCCCAGCGCCCGCAAGCGCTGCAGCCCAGCGGCGATGATCGCTTTGCCTAGCCCCAAGCCCTGCGCCGCCGGCCGCGTCCCGACCGGCTCGAACTCGCCGGTGCCGTTGACTGGGTCGTGCCAGCAGATGCAGTAGGCGGCCAGCGTGCCGTCCGGCGCGACCACGACTAGATCGAGGTCGGGGCGGTAGGCGGGCGCCGCCCGCAGCCGCTCGTAGGCTGGCAGCGTCACTTTTGACGGCGCCCACACCTCGCGGTGCAGATCGACCCGCGCCGGCCACTCGTCCGCGCCGCCGACGGGGCGCACGCTGTAGCCGGGCGGCAGCGCCACCGCCGGCAGCGCGTCGGTGAGCGGGTAGACGTAATGGTTCATCCAGTATTCATCAAAGGCGAAGCCGCGGGCGGTCAGCGCGGCCTGCATGGTGGCGTCGGTCTCCATGACCGCCATCGCGACCCGCTGGCCCGCTAGCTCGAAGGTGTCCATATTGCCGGCCTCAAGCCGGTCAAGCATCTGCCCGATGATCGCGACCTGCTCTGGGTGCTGGCGATCAACATGGTAACCCACGACGCCTGGGGCATGGGCAAACAGCATCCCAATGATCCGGTCATCCTCGAGCCAGAGCTGAATCGTTTTGGCGGGATCGAGGCTGGTGTTCTGGTACAAACCCCACACCAGATCGCCGATTTGAAAATAGCCGTGGTCCGGCTCGCCGCCGGCCGCCTGCATCACAAACGTTTGCAGCGGCACGAGGTCGGACGGCTCGCGATATGGACGGCTGGATAGCGTCATAGCTTGACTCCTGCGCTGATAGACAACGAAACCGCCGCAGCAGCGCTACGGCGGGGCGGGGCGCTCCATTGCTGGCCGGGCGGCGCCTAGCGCACCAGGAACACATAGATGGTGTACAGCACCACCAGCACCACCGAGAAGATCGTGGCAAACACCATCAGCCGCCGGTTGCCGTCGTAGGCGGTCGCCGGCACGTGCAGGTGGTTTTCGAAGCCGTAGATGTGGAACTGCTGCACCTGGTCGCTGAGCGCCGACGCCTCCTCCTCGCCCTCGATGACGACATCGGTGTGGCCCAGGTCAAACTCGGCGTCGGTGATCGGGATCATAAAGACGTTGAGCTCGGCCAGGGCCACCCGCTGGTCGGGCTGCAGCTCCTGCTCGATGCGCGCGATCAGCCGCTGGAGCGCCCGCACCTGCGACCATTCGGGCTTGAGCTTGGTGGCCTTCTCGTTGTAGACCTGGGTTTTATGAACCTCGGCGGCCAGCTTGGCCTCGTCGAGGTTGGGCAGGTCGTCGTGGGCCTGATAGTGGGCGGCCTTGCGCTCCCAGTGAAAGACTTTGCGCTGGACCAGCCGCCCGACCTTCTGGCAGGTATCGCACGGCCGCGTCCCGACGCCATCGCAGGTTTGGCATGGCACCAGCGTCGGCTTGACCTCGCCGACCGCGGGCACCGCGCCGTTCGCTGCGCCGTTTGCCGCGCCGTTCGCCGCGCCATTCGCCGCGGCTGCCGCACCGCCGGTGGGGACTGTGACGGTCGCCTGGTTATACACCGATCCCGCGCCGACCGCCGCGCCCTCGGCGACGGCAGCGACGGTGGCGGCGCTGGTCGCGACCTTACGCAGCACGCGGCGGGTCCCTTTGCACTCAGGGCAGAGCGTGTGGCCGTCGCCGCCGCAGTGCGTGCACTTGATGATCCGCTCCGAGCCGGGGATCACCTCGGTGTTGCCGGGATCGTCCTGGAATGCGCTCGGCTTGGCCAACGGCACTGCCCAGCGCTCTAGCTCGCGCTGGTTGCCGAACGACTGCGCCTCCTGGTCCGGCTCCTCGATGGTGTCGGGCTGGGTGCGGGTCTCCAGCAGGACGTTCAGCTCGTAGAAGTACACGTTGCGCGAGGTCACCGAGCGCAGGTTGACGATGCGACCGAGGTGCGGGCGGCGAAACTCCCAGAACGATCCCTGACGGCTCCAGGTGTCCAGCAGCTCGGCCAGCGCCAGCGGGTCGCGGAGTTTGTCAGCGCGGGCGTGGGCTTTGGCGATCGGCTCGCGCACCAGGTCCGGCCCCAGCATCTGCTCGACATCGTTATCGATCACGCCGATGGCCTTGTAGGACGGCGCGGTATTGATCGCGCGGATCGTGGTCGTCTCGGTCAGCACCGGCGCGGTCCGATCCAAAATAATGCCGGCCCGCAAGAGCGCGCGGTCCAGCGCCTCGACCGCCGCCGCCACCGAGGGGTAGCGCTTCTTGGCGTCAATCGCCAGCAGCGTCTGGAAGATCGTGTCGATCTCGGGCGGCAGGTCAATGCCGCGCATCGCCAGCGGCAGCACCGGCCCGAAATGATAGGTCGGGTGCTTGGGCTGCTCCTGCCACGGCAGCTGGCCGGTCAGCATAAAGTACAGGATCACGCCCAGGCCGTAGATGTCGGAGGCCGGCGTCACGGCGGTGGCCGACTCGGCGTGCTCGGGGGAGAAAAAGCCAGGCGTGCCCATGATCACGTGGGTGGTGGTGTGCGACTGCTGCGGGACGCGCGCCAGGCCAAAGTCGGTCAGGAGCGCGCGGCCGTCCACGCTCTCCAGCAGCACGTTGCCGGGCGAGATGTCGCGGTGGACAATTTTATGCTGGTGGGCGGTGTCGAGCGCGGCGCCGATCTGGCGAAAGATGCTGATCGACTGCTTGAGGGTCAGCTTTTTGCTGCGCTCCAGGTGCTGGCGGAGCGAGCCGCCCACGACCAGCTCCATGACGGTGTAGTACAGCGAGCCGGTGTTGCCGTGGTCGTAGACGGCCACGATGTTGGGGTGGCGCAGCTGCGCGGTCAGCTCGGCCTCGCGGCTGAAGCGCCCGATGCTTTCCTCGTCCTGGCTCAGCAGCACCTTGACGGCAACCTTGCGCTCTTTGAGATAGCGGTGCCGGGCGCGGTAGACCTGGCTCGTCCCGCCGCGGCCCAGCTCCTCCTCCAAAATATAGTTGCCAATGATCTTCGGGATGTTGCTCACGCCGGTCCTTCTGTGCTTGCACGGTCGCAGTATACCATGCACCCTCGCAGACTCAGCACAAATGCGCGCATCGGCTGCTAGGCGGCCACCGCGTCCAGGGCGGCCACCGCATCCAGCGCCCGCCGCAGGTCGGCGATGATGTCGGCGGGGTCCTCGATGCCGATCGACAGCCGCAGCAGCCCGTCGGTGATGCCCTGGGCCGCCCGCTCGTCGGCGCCGATGTCGCGGTGCGACGAGCAGACCGGGTATGACACCAGCGTGTAGATGTCGCCCAGCGAGGTCGCCGCCAGGATCAGCTGCAAGGCATCGATCCAGCGAAAGGCGGCGTCGCGCGTCGCATTGCGCAGCGTAAACGAGACCATCCCGCCGCCCTGCGCCGCGAACTGCCGCGCCGCCAGCGCGCGCTGCGGGTGCGTGGACAGGCCGGGGTAGTTCACGGTCTCAACCTCGGGCTGCAGCGCCAGCCACTCGGCGACGGCCTGGGCGCTCGCGCACTGCTGCCGGAAGCGCAGCCCCAGCGTCTTCATGCCACGGGCTAGCAGCCGGGCCTCGAATGGGCCAAGCACCGCGCCCAGCAGCTTCGAAACCTTGCGCACGTTGTCGAGCGGCAGGCGCTTGCGGGCCACGACCACGCCGCCGACGACATCGCCGTGGCCGCCGAGGTACTTGGTTGCGCTGTGGACCACCAGGTCGGCGCCCAGCTCCAGCGGCCGCACCATCAGCGGCGTCGGCAGCGTGTTATCCACGACCACCCGGGCGCCGGCCGCGTGGGCCAGCGCTGCAATCGCCGCCACATCCACGACCTTCAGCAGCGGGTTGGAGATTGGCTCCAGCACCACGACATCCGGCGGCGTGGCGGCGATGCTGGCCTCGACCGCCGCCAGGTCGGTCATATCCACAAACTCGGTCGTGATGCCCTGGGCGCCAAAAAACTCCAGCAGCAGCACCCGCGTCGTGCCGTAGAGGTCGCGGGCGCACAGCACGCGCCGGAAGTCGGGCTGCGCCGCGCCGCGCGAGGTGCCGGCCGCAAGCAGCGCCGCGTGCAGCGCCGCCATGCCCGAGCCAAAGGCCACCGCGCCGACGCCGCCCTCGGCGAGCGTCACCGCCGCCTCGAAGCCGTTGACCGTGGGGTTGCCATAGCGGCTGTAGACCAGGCCGCCGTCGGTGAACGCCTGGTCCAGCGCCGCCGCCGTCGGGTGAAGATACGTCGCCGTCGCATAGATCGGCATCGAGGTCGGGCGGACCTGGCCGCTCTCGTCGCGCTCGCCCTCGTGGATCAGCCGGGTCGTCAAGGTCCATTCGCTGTGGTCTGGCATCGTCAGCTCCTCGCAGTGCTCGGGGCATAGTATACGAGCGTTTTGGCCGCGCGCCCGCACCGCGGCGGCGCCATCAGCTGATCGCGCCGCCGGAACTGCCACGACCGCGCCGCACTTAAAAGCGGCGGGGCCGAGGCACCTGCCTCGACCCCGCGCTGAGCGATTCTGCGGTGGGCTATGCGCCCGCCATCGAGCCGCTCGGCAGCCCGCCTGGCACCGTCACCGGCGCATCGCTGAGGTCGTCGCCGCCCACAAAGTCCTCGGGGTAGCCGAGCGCGCCCATCTCGGGCATATCGACGCCCTCCAGCTCAATCGCCCGCGAGACGCGCAGCAGATTGAACTTGGCCAGCACCTTGAAGAAAGCATACGACGTGGCGAACGTCACGCTCGCAACCACCAGCGCCTGCACCGACTGCGCCGCAAATTGGCCGAAGCCGCCGCCCGCGAACAGGCCGGTCACGGGCGTCGTCACGCCGTTCCAGCCGGCGGTGTCGGGATTGGCGTTAGCGAACAGCCCCAGCGACAGCACGCCCCAGATGCCGTTGACAAAGTGGACCGGCACGGCGCCGACCGGATCGTCGATCTTGGCCTTCTCCAGCCAGACGGTCGCCACGCACACCAGCACGCCCGACACCAGGCCGATAATAATCGCCGCGGTGGTATCAATGAAGGCGCAGGGCGCGGTCACGGCGACCAGGCCAGCCAGCACGCCGTTGACCGACATGCCCGGATCGGGCTTTTTAGCGCCGCTCACAAACCACATATAGAACATCGCCGCGGTGCCGCCGGCCGCGCCGGCCATCAATGTGTTGACGGCGGCCTTGACCACAAAGTTGATGCCGGTGCCCGACACGCCCAGCGATGAGCCGGGGTTGAAGCCAAACCAGCCAAAGAACAGAATAATCGTACCCAGCACGCCCAGCGGCAGATTATGGCCGGGGATCGCGTTGGCGCTGCCGTCTTTGTTGAACTTGCCGATGCGCGGGCCGATCACCATCGCGCCGGCCAGAGCGATCGCGCCGCCGATCAGGTGGACTACGCCCGAGCCGGCGAAGTCGACTGCGCCGTTGCCCAGCCCGAAGGTGCGCCCCAGGTTGGCCAGCCAGCCGCCGCCCCAGACCCAGCCGCCGACAATCGGGTAGATCACCATCGCGACCCACAGGCTCATCAGCACGAAGCCGCTAAACTTCAGCCGCTCGGCCATCGAGCCGGTCGGGATCGTGGCGGCGGTGTCCATAAACACCATCTGGAACATGAAAAATGCCAGCAGCCCCGTGCTGCTGCCCAGCCCGGCCAGGAAAAAGCCGCTCGTGCCGAGCAGCCCATGCTGGCCCAGTGTAATGCCGCTGCTCAGCGGTGCGAAGCTGCCCAGCGTCAGCGGCGCAAACGACCACTCGGCCGCGCTGCCGACAGCGGGGTAGGTGTGGCCGAGGTTGCCAAACTGAAAGGCGAAGCCACAGATGTAGTAGCCCAGCGCGCCGATACAGAACACCATCAAGTTCATCATCATGGTGTGGGCAATATTCTTTTTGCGCGTGAAGCCGCCCTCAACCAGCGCGAAGCCGGCCTGCATAAAAAATACCAAGAATGCGGCGAGCATCACCCACAGCACATCCATCGAGAACGTCAAACCTGCTACTTTCTCTTCCACGTCAGGCTCCTTCAGTTGCTACATGCCGCAGCGGGTACGTCGACAAGCGCGGTCGTCGTCCATCGGGGTCTCGCGTATGCAGATCATCCTGCGGGTGCCCGACGTTGGGCAGCCAAGACTTCAGCGGCCAGGTGGCCGGCGCTAGGCGATCACAATCTCCTCACTCTCCTCGCGCCGAAAAGGCGCGCGGGCCGGCTGCTGCCGGGCAAACACCCAGCGCAGCAGCGGGGGCGTGACAAACGTGGTGGCCAGGGTCATGATAACGGTGGCGCTAAATAAGGCGTCGTCCACCAGGCCGGCGGTGCGGCCGGCGACAATCATCACCAGCGCGACCTCGCCGCGGCCAACCATGCCAACGCCGATTTGCAGCGCCGAGCGGCGGTCGCAGCCGCCGGCTACCGCGCCGATGCCACAGCCGACAATTTTGGTGGCGATGGCGGCCGCGATCAGCGCCGCACAGAACCAGGGCGCCTCGGTCAGGCCGCTGTGCGAGGCACTCAGGCCAATCGAGGTGAAAAAGATCGGCACCACGAAGGCATAGCCCAGCGCCGGAATACCACGGTGGACGATGTGCTCCTCGTGGGCGTGGCGGGCGACAAGCAGGCCCGCCAGGTACGCGCCTGTGATACCCGCGACGCCGCCCAGCCGCTCGGCGGCCCAGGCGTACAGCAGCACAATGCCCAGGCCCAGCGCTAGCCAGCCCTCGCGGTTGCGAAAGTGGGCGTCCCAGCGCACCACCCGCGGCAGCACTTTATCGCCGATGATCCAGGCCAGCGGCAGGAACACGACCATCTTGCCGAGCGCCAGCCAGATCGAGCCGGTGCCGGCCAGCGCCAGCACGACCGAGAGCACAACCACGCCCAGCACGTCGTCAATCACAGCGGCGCCCAGGATGATCGAGCCGACCCGCGAGCGGAGCAGACCCATCTCCTTGAGCACCTGTGCCGAGATGCTGACGCTGGTGGCGGTGAGCACCGCGCCGACAAATAGCGCGTGCAGCGGCGCCAGCCCGAAGGCGACGCCAAGCACGTAGCCAGCGCCGAGTGGCACCGCCACGCCGCCGAGCGCCGCGAGAAACGCCGCCCGCCCGACCGCCTTCATCTCCTTGACATCGGTCTCCAGCCCGGCCATAAACATCAGCACCAGTGCGCCCAGCGATGCGATCAGATTGATTGACTCTGAGGGGTGGATGAGGCCGAGCACCGCCGGTCCAAGCACGAGGCCCAGCAGCAGCTCGCCAAACACGGCCGGCATGCCGAAGCGGCCGCTGGTGTGGCCCGCCAGCCGCCCGCCGATCAAAATCCCGGCCAGTGGCAGCATAAACGTGATTGGCTCGTGCATCGCATCTCCCCCAAAACAGATCGCCTGCATGACGTGCATGCAGGCGACATTGCCTAACCATGTATTCGCAAGGGCTGGACTTCGCAACACCCGCTGAGCGCAGCGATATGTTGAATATTGTAGAAGCCGCTGACGGTTGGGTACATAGACAGCCCATACAAACTCCGCCGGCAGTCTTTTGTGCAAAGTTAACAAAGAGCCGCGCCGGCCTAAAATTATGCTTTCGACGTAAGATTGTCAAGAATTGTGATTGACAAGCGCGGCGCGGTATGCTAGTTTGGAGGCCGCAAGCATTCCACAAGGAGATCAGCATGACGAGCTACGCATATCCCGAGATTTTAGTGGATACCGACTGGGTGGCGGCGCACCTGAGCGACCCCAACGTGCGCCTGATCGAGTCCAACGAGGACGTGCTGCTGTACGACCAGGGCCATATCCCCGGCGCCGTCAAGCTCGACTGGGTTGGCGATTTGAACGACCCGATTGTGCGCGACTACCTGCAAAAAGACGGCTTCGAGGCGCTGGCCGCGCGGCTGGGCATCACACCCGAGACGACGCTGGTGTTTTACGGCGACAAAAATAACTGGTGGGCGACCTACGCGCTGTGGGTCTTTAAGCTGTTCGGCCACCAGGACGCCCGCATTCTCAACGGCGGCCGCAAAAAATGGCTCGACGAGGGCCGCCCCGTCACCCGCGAGACGCCCAGCCCGACGCCGACGACCTACACGGCCCAGCCGCGCAACGACGCCGCGATCCGCGCCTTCCGCCAGGAGGTCCAGGATGCGCTTGGCAAGGTCAAGCTCGTCGATGTCCGCTCGCCCGACGAGTACAGCGGCAAAAAACTGCACATGCCCGAGTATCCGCAGGAGGGCGCGCTCCGCGGCGGCCATATCCCGACCGCCCAGAACATCCCGTGGGCACAGGCGGTCCAGGATGACGGCACCTTCAAGTCGGCCGAAGCGCTCAAGCAGCTGTATGACGACAAGGGCATCACCGGCGAGGACCCCATCATCGCCTACTGCCGGATCGGCGAGCGCTCGTCGCACAGCTGGTTTGTGCTGACCTACCTCTTGGGCTACCAGAACGTCCGCAACTACGACGGCTCGTGGACCGAGTGGGGCAACAGTGTGGGCGTGCCGATCGAGCGCTAGCTCAGCCAACAACCGATCCAGCCTCGCGCAGCGGGTGGCCACGGCCGCCCGCTCGTGCTTTAAGCCAGGTTTGGTAGAATACGCCTCACCATTCCCCACGAGGCGAGGATGATTCAGACATCGCTGATTCAGGAAAGTTGGGCGCTGGTGGTGCCACAGAGCGAGGCGTTTGCCCGCGCGTTCTACCGCCGGCTGATGACCAACTCGCCGGCGCTCCAGAGTCTGTTTCGCGACACCGACTTCGGCGTACAGCACACCGCGTTCATGATCGCGCTGGTCAAAATTGTTGACCACCTTGAGAACTCGGTGATTCTGACCGCGACGCTGCGGGGTTTAGCTGCGCGCCACGCCGCGGCCGCGGTCAAGCCCGAGCATTTCCCGCCGGTCGGGGCGGCGCTGCTGGCGACGCTGGCGACGTTTCTGGGGCCGCGCTGGACACCCGAGCTGTCGGCGGCCTGGGCGGAGGCCTACCTCGTGATCAGCGATTTAATGTTGGCGCCGTCAGCCAGCTAAGGAGCAACAATGCAAAAACCGCAGGCCCGGCCCGCACCCGGCAAAATTATGTGGATGCCCGTGCTGTGGGCCTTTCTCCTCGATACCGTCATCACTGGCGCCGTGGTAATGGTCGGCTCACTGGCCGACCCCACGCTGGCGCAGAGCCAAAACTCCAGCTGGGCGACGCCCGCCGCCGTCATTGTCTGGATATTGTCGATTGTCTCGACCGGGATCGCCGGCTGGTTCGCCGCCCGCCGCGCCCGCCACGAGCGCGTGCTGCACGGCGTGCTGGTCGGCGCGCTGGGCCTCGGGATGAGCTTGCTCACCATGCTCACCGACGAGACTGTCATCTTCAACGGCCTGGATGTGGCGCTGATCTTTTTGGCGATTGGGGCCGGTGCGCTGGGCGGCTACCTCAGCCGCTGGCTGCCGACGCGCCAGGAGGATGTCTGATGCGCCGCGTCCTGTTGGCTATCCCCGACCTGATCTTCAACACGCGGGTTGCCGACGCGGTGCGGGCGCTCGGTGGCACGGCGCACGACATCACGGCCACGACCGCCGCTGAATCCGCCGCCGGCGCCGACCTCGCGGTGGTGGACACCGGCGCGCCCGGCGCTCGCGCGGTGATTGCGGCGCTCGCCGGCGCGGTGCCGGTGCTGGCCTATGGCTCGCACGTTGACATCGCCGGGCAGCGGGCCGCGCTGCAGGCCGGCGCCAACCGCCTGGTGACCCGCGGCAAGCTCACCGCCGAGCTGCCGGCGCTGCTCCAGGCGACCGCCAGGGCTAGCACCGCAGAGGCTTAGTCGGTCAGCGCCACCAGCACGTCGAGGAGCGCGGCCATGCCAGCCACGCCCTCTACCACGAGATCGGCGCGCGCAGCGACTTCGGCGGGCGTGTCAGCCGCCACGACGCCGACCGCCAGCGTCTGGCAGCGGCCGGTGGCCCGCAGCTCGGCCAGCGCGTCGAAGGCGTCTACATCGGTCCGATCATCGCCGCACATGATCACCGCCGACAGCTCGTACTCAGCGACCAGCGCCAGCGCGGCGCTGCCCTTGTCGGTCGCGAGCGGCGGGCGAATCTCCCAGACCATTCGGCCGGCGGTCAGGCGCAGCCCGGCGGCGCTGACGAGGGGCGTGAGCACGGCCTCCAGCTGCGCGGCGGCGCGCTCAGGGTCCGGCGCATTGCGGTAGTGGACCGACGCGGTGACACCCTTGTCCTCGAAGCGCAGTCCCGGCACGGTCACGGCGGCCGCGGCGCGCGCCAGGACCGCGCGGATCGGCGCGATAAATGGCACGGCGGCCGGGAGCGGCGCCGACTGGCCGCTGGCCCAGCGCTCTAGGCCGTGGTTGCCGACGACCACCAGGCCCTCAACGCCGACCAGCGCCGCGGCGTCGGCGGCGCCCCGCCCGGAGATCGCCGCCAGCAGCGCGAGCCGGGGCTGCAGCCGCTCCAGCGCGGCGCGAATCGCTGGGCTGACCGTGGCGGCCTCGGGCGTCGGCGCGATCAGGCTGATCGTGCCGTCAATGTCGGTGAGCAGGCCGCAGCGCGGCGTGCGCACCAGCGGCTGGAGAAGCGCATCAAAGGTCATGGGTGCTCCTGGCTAGCAATGAATTGGCGCAGACCGCGCCGCACAACAAAGGAGTTGGCAATGCAGATGACAGTGGTGGGCGCGGGCACAGCCCTGCCCGATGCCGAGCGCGACAATACCTCGCTGGTGTGGCAGGCCGGCACCGATACGCTCCTGATCGACTGCGGCGGGCGCTGCTACCAGCAGCTGCTGCGGGCCGGCATCGCGCCCCTCGACCTGCGGGCGGTGCTGCTGACTCACACGCACCCCGACCACATCTATGGCTTTCCGGCGCTGGTCTTTCATCTGTGGCTGGCCGGCTACACTCGCACCCTGGAGGTCTATGGCGACGCGCCGACGCTGACAATGGTGCGGCAGCTGTGCGAGGTCATGCAGCTGCCCGCGAAGGGCTACATGTGTGCGGTCAGCTGGCACGAGCTGCCGCAGACGCCCGAGCACCCGGTCTTCGCCACCGCCGCGTACAGCGTCTGGACCACGCCGGTAGTGCATAGCGTGCCGTGCCTGGCGGTCAAAATTCAAGATCACACCACCGGCCGCACGCTGGTCCACTCCTCCGACACCGAGCCGTGCGCCGAGCTGGAGCGCTTCGCCCAGGGCGCGCACACGCTGATCCACGAGGCCACCACCTACGACGCCAATGAGCACCACGGCCACTCCACGCCCTTTCAGGCCGGCGCCATCGCCGCCCGCCTCCAGGTCGAGACGCTAATTCTGATTCATTACAGCAGTGTCTATACCATGCCCGAGGCCGAGGCGCTCGCGCAGATTCGCGCCGCCGGCTTTGCGGGCCGCGCACTGCCCGCGGTCGAGCTGGACAGCTACGCCGCCTAGCTCGATACTCGGTTACTCATATTTTATGCTAGGTTGTGTTGATATTGAGGGCACACGGCACCTATGACGCTGAACTCATCTGACTGAGCATCAATGGGCGCACATCCGGGCGTTCCTGAAGACTGGTCGTGATGTGTATCGTGGTGGTGACCCCGACTGCCGCCTATTCATTGAAGCTGGCCTGTAGACCACACGCAGCGGGGCGCAATGGCGCCGCCTGCCTGCCACAGATGGTCCGTGGATTAGTGTGGCAAGCGGTTCGCACGCTGGTCGGACCGGGGAATTGGCAGCATCTCCATGCCCATCGCTGACGTGCTCCTGATCTGGAACATCTGATGATCGATTCATCGGGCGGTGCAGCGCTGGATTCAGCAGCACAATCAGCAGGTCAACGCGGCAGGCACCGGCGTGCGTAGCGTGCGCTGCTTCCTGCCGCGCAAACGCCCGTGGCTCACCGCGATTGAGCCAAAATGGGGACATGGGGAGCGCGCGATTGTCGAACCCGCACAGAGTCCTGACGGCCGCGGAACTGGCCGACCGCGTGTGCGCCTACTACCACAGCTCGCCACTGCGCCACTCTGCCGAGAGCGGGGCGGCTAGGTCAAGCGGCGCGGTCCGCGGCAGCCGCAAGATCATAACCTCCTCATCCGGCGTTGGCAGGAGGCCGGCGGCGGTGCGAATGGCGAGCGGCCCCTGCCACCGCTCCCAGCCCAGCCGGGCATAGAGCGTCGTGTCGGCCGGGCTGAGCGCCGCAAGCTCGAAGTCAGCGCTGTCAGCGATGGCTGCCGCGAGGTGGCGCATGATCGCCGTCGCGTAGCCGCGTCTGCCGTGCGCGGGCGCGGTGGCGACGGCCTCGACGTAGGCGGTGCGCAGCGGCGGCGCGGCGCCGACCTGGAGCCAGCGCGGCACCCACATCGCATGGCTGACCAGCTCAGCGCCACAGTAGCCGAGCACATGCGTGGGCGCCGCATAGATCAGGTAGGGCGTAAAATCTTCCTCATACGCCGCAGTGCAGAGCTGCAGCACGGCCTCGTAGGTAGCGCGCGGCAACTCGGCGCCCGCAATGATCTGCACGGTAAGCTCTGGTTGCATAGCTGCCTCGGAAAACTATGGGGCTTAACCTAGATCGCGCAACGCTGACGGCGCGCTATCTGTATTCGCGGCCTGCTGCGCCGCAACGAGCGCGCGCAGCAGCGCCACGCCGTCGGCGATGACAAAGGGCTGGCGCTGCTCCTGCGGCGCCCAGCCGTGAGCCAGGGCGTGCGCGATGACGAGCGCCGCCCAGCGCGGATGATGCAGGTTGACGGCGGGGCTGCTGGGGTCGGCGGGGTCGAGCGGGCCGCCGGTGTTGAGCGGGCCACCTGTAATCCAGCCATCCCAGGTCACAAACGCTACGACGAGCGGCGCGGTGTGCTGCGTGGCTAGGTAGACCGTCAGACAGTCGTGACTCTGCCAGTCGGGGCCGTCTGAGCCGGCGACGCGCACGCTGCGGCTGTCAAAGCGCCAGCGAAAGCGCTGGCCCGCGACGGTGATCGGCCGCAGCCGCGCCGCGCCCATCTACGCCAGCAGCTCGGTCAGCTGCGGGCCGAGCAGCTTCTCCAAGTGCGGCGTCACCTGCCAGAAGGCGGTCAGCTCGCGGTACTCGCGGACAAACTGCGGGTCGCCCGGCGGCACGGCCTTGACCGCGCGGATCATCACGTTTTTGGCAGTGTGCTCGGCCCCGACAAACTCAATGATCTCGGTGCGGTAGCCCATGATCCGCAGGATCGCGGCCCGCAGCGCGTCGGTCAGAATATCGGCCAGGCGCTGCTGGAGAATGCCGTGGCGCAGCACCGGGCGGAACAGATCGGCCTTGAGCTGGTCATTGAGGTCGTGCTGGCAGCAGGGCACCGCGATGATCACCGGGCTGCCCCAGCGGATGGCCTGGGCCAGCGCGTCGTCGGTGGCGGTGTCGCAGGCGTGCAGCGCGATCACCAGGTGCGGCGGCGCGGGCGGTGCAAACGTCGCAATCGGCGCGTTGACAAAGTGCAGCCCGGCAAAGCCCAGCTCCGTCGCTGCGCGCTGCGATTTTTCGACGAGCTCGGTGCGCTCCTCGACGCCGGTGATGGTCGTCTCAATGCCGCGCACCGTCGTGAGGTACTGGTAGAGCGCAAACGTCAGGTAGGCTAGGCCGCTCGCGCAGTCGACCACCTGGAGCGGGCGCTCGGTCAGCTTCTCCAGCTCGCCGGTATGCTCCAGGAGTTTCAAAAACTCCTGGACCTGCGCCCACTTGGCCTGCATCGCCGGCTTGATCGTGCCGTCGCTGCTGGCCAGGCCGACGGCGTGGAGCAGTGCGGCGGCGCCGTCCTGGGGCAGCGGCAGCGGCTTGGCGCGGTTGTGCTCCAGGGTCGGCTCGGCGGCCGGCGCGCGCTCCTCGACCAGCACCTTGCCCTTTTTGGTCACTTGAATCTGCCAGGTTGCGGTGGTCGTCTCCAGCTGGAGCGCGCCCCAGCCAATCGCCAGCGCCGCAGCCAGCTTGGTGCTCGGCCTCGGGGCCGCGGTAGTTTTTAGTGATGTCCTTGCGCTGGTCGAAGAACGAGAACTGCAGGTGGCGGCCGGCCTTCAGCTCGACCGGGCGGATGACGATTTTGATCCAGGGCGTTGCGGGGCCGTGGACCTTGCCCTTGAGCGTCAGTCGAACAAACGTCGCCTCATCGAGGGTGGCGGCGGTGAGGGCGGCGCGGTAGTCCGCCAGGAGCGCATCACGCATGAGTTAAGCCTCTAGTTGAGCGGCCAGCGCCAGGATGCGGGCGGCGCGGCGGGCGTAGGTCCACTGCTGGGCCTGGTCGTGGGCGGCGTGGCCGAGCGCGGCGCGGCCGTCGGGGTCGGCGGCGAGCGCGCGGAGGGCGGCGGTGAGATCAGCGACATCGCCGCGGCGCACAAAGCGGGCCGCGTCGGCGCCGAGCACCTCGCGGAGCGCCGGCAGGTCCACGCTGATGATCGCGCGGCCCATCGCCATATACTCAAACAGCTTGAGCGGCGAGGCGGTCACATCGGTCACGGTGTCGGGGATCGCCAGAATGTCGGCGGCGGCTAGATATTGCGCAACCACCGGCTGTGGCTGCGGCTCGATCAGCCGCACCAGGTCGGTGATGCCGAGCGCGGCGGCCTGCGCGGCCAGCGCCGCCCGCTCGGCCGGGCGGCCGCCGACGAACAGGAGGCGGGCGTTGGGCAGCGCGGCGGCGGCAAATGCTGCGACCAGCCGATCCAGGCCGCGGTAGCTGAAGGTCATGCCCGCGTAGACCACCAGCAGTTCCTCGGCGTCCAGGCCGAGCGCCGCCCGCACTGCCGCCCGGTCCTGCGGCGTGTAGACCGTGCTGTCGAAGGCGTCGGGGATCACGGCGGTGACCGGCGGCTGCCAGCTGTCGGCCCGCAGCTGGCGCAAAAAATGATCGGTCAGCGAGACGACGGCGGCGCTCTTGGTCAGCGCCACGCGGTCCAGCAAATGGAGCAGCCCGACCGCCCAGCGCTCTTTGGCGCGCGACGGGTTGCGGGTCTCCCAGTCGTGGGCCTCGTAGATCACCGGCGCCCCGTACCAGCGGCCGAGCAGCCCAGCCCACCACGCGGCACAGACCGTCTGGCGAATGTAGATCGCGCTGTAGCGCCGCCCGCATGCGCGCTGCCAGAGCAGGACGAGCAGGCACATCCAGGCAAACACGGAGTGCTCCAGGTAGTACAGCAGCGTGGTTTTGTGCAGCCGCGACAGCCGGCCGACCGCCGGGCGTGGCAGATGGAGCGCGCCGACCTCGGTAAAGCGCGACGCGGCGCCCAGCGAGCGCGGGATCAGCGCGAGGGTGTCGGGGGCCAGGCGGCGGAGTTCGCGCAGCGTGGTCCAGGTCTGGATGGCGTTGGCCGACTGGAGCGTCAGGCTGGTGGGATAGGCGATGTAGCAGATCGGCAGGCGCGGCTTCATGGGGTCGCCTCAGGTGACTCGGAGGTGGGTTCGGCGGGCGGCGCTGATAGCTCGCTGGGCGCAGCGTTGTCGGCGGGCGGTGCTTCGGCGTCGGCGGGCGCAGCGTTGTCGGCGCTGGGCGGCGACGCGGGCGGTGCTTCCTCAGCGGTGGGCGCGGCGTCGGCACTGGGCGGCGACGCGGGCGACGCTTCGGCGGCGGTGGGCAATGAGTCCGGCGCAGCTTCGGTGATGGGCGCAGCGGCGATGTCAGACGCTGACTTTGCAGCGTCTGGCTCGGAGGGAGCGCTGATAGCTAGGCTGGCTGACTTCAGCATTGGCCGCAGCGTCTGACTCAGCTGTGGCGCTGGCTGGCTTTGAGTTCGCGGCGTCGGGCGCTGCGCTCGTGGTTGCTCCAGCGGGCGGCGCCGTAGAGCTTGGCGCAGGCGTCGGGCTGGCCTCGGGGGCGGTGACTGGCGCGGCAGCTGCCGCGCCTGAGCGCTCGTCGGCTGCGGGTGGGGCGGCTGGCTCAGTGATAGGAGCAGGCGCGGTGGACGTGCTCGTCGCAGTACTGCTGGCGGGACCCGCGGCGTCCGCATGATCGGCCGGCGCACCCCGGTTGGCCTCAGCGTCCAAAGCCGGCTCAGCGGCGGGCATGGCAAAATCAGCGCTAGACGCGGCAGAATCGGTGGCAGGCACAGCGGTGGCCGGGCGCAGCGCGGCGATGGCGGCGCGGTACACCGCCTCGACCTCGACGATCAGCGCCGCCGGGCTGAAGCGCTGCGCCAGCGTCTCGGCGCCGCCAGCGCGCAGCCGGGCGCGCAGCTGCGGGTCGCTCAGCAGGCGCAGAATGCCCTCGGCCAGCGCCTGCGGGTCGTTGGGCGCGACCAGCCAGCCGTTGACGCCGTGCTCAACGATCTCATTGACCACCGGGATCGCGCTGGTGACAATCGCGCACGGCGCCGCCATCGCCTCCAGCAGCGTTAGGCCAAAGCCCTCATAGCGCGTTGGCGTGACGTAGACATCGCACTCCCGAAAGAGATTGACCAGCTCGGCGTCCTCGACCCGCCCGCGAAAGACCAGGTGGTCGGCCACGCCAACCTCGGCGGCCAGCGCCTCCATCGTCGCGCGGTCGGCCTCGTTCAGCCCCGACACAATCTGTAGCGTGGCGGTTGGGTGCTGCCGGACGACCTCCTGGAGCGCCTGGACCACCAGATCGTACCCTTTGCGCGGCGTCAGCTGGCCAATAAACAGCAGCGCCGGGTGGGCCAGCGGCGGGTCCTGGGGCTGCTCGGGGATTGGCTCGGGGTTGATCCACAGCGGCACCACGGTCTGGGGCTGGCGCAGGCCCATCGTCCGCAGCACGGCGGCCTCATGTTCGGAGCAGGGCAGCAGATAGGTGGCGGCCTTGAGCGGCTGGTGCAGCCAGAAGTTGCGCAGATGGTCGCGGACCCGGCCATCGCGCAGGCTGCGGCGGACGATCTCGCGGACCGACCAGATCAGGCGGCCGTAGTTGGGCTGCTCGTCGTAGGGCCGCTCGCGGTCGTCGATCAGGTAGCGATCGTGGAAGGGGCCGAGCCAGGTGTAGACCGTCGGAGTTTTATGGCGGGCGGCCCAGCGGGTGACGCCGTAGGCCAGCACATTGCGCGGGTGCAGCAGGTGGATGACATCAAACGGGCCAAGCGCATCAAGGGCGCGGTACAGCTCGGTGTTGGGCCAGTGGCGCACGGCGACGCGCCGCACCGTGATGCCATCAATGACGGCCTCGCGGTCGCGCAGCCCAGCCTGCTTGGGCTGGTAGTAGCCGATATTGACCACCTGGTGGCCGCGCTCGACCAGCGCCCGGCCGATCACACGCTCGGGCCAGTTATGGAATAGCTCGGTGACGCCGCCCATCCCGACAATCGCAATGCGCAGCGGCGCGGTGGTGATTGTTGGGGGTGGTTGCTCTAGCATCGCGTCTCTTTCTCGTAGCGCAAGACTGCGCTCGTTCGGTTATACCACAGTTTGGGCGATTGGCCTACCGCTGCGCGGCGGGGCGTAGCGCGCGGTAGACGGCCTCGACGCGGGCGGCGACAGCCTGCCAAGTGAACTGCGCGCCGACAAACGCCCGGCCCTGCGCGGCGCGGCGCTGCGCCTCGGCGGGGTCGCCGAGCACGGCGGCGAGGGCCGCGGCGAGCGCGGCGGGGTCTTGGCGCGGCACCACCCAGCCGGTCACGCCGTCCTGGACGACCGCCGCAAACCCGGCCCAGTCGCTGGCGATCACCGGGCGGGCGCAGGCCAGCGCCTCGCAGAGGATCATACCAAACGTCTCGCTGGCAAAGCTGGTCCCGACGACCACATCGGCGACTGCGAAATACCGCCGGACCTCGCGGTGGGGCAGCGCGCCCAAAAACGTCACCTGATCGGCGACGCCCAGCTCGGCGGCCAGCCGCTCCAGCGCGGCGCGATAGGTGCCAGCGCCGCCGATCACCAGCCGCACCGGCGGGCCGACCACGAGCGGCAGCGCGGCCAGCGCGTACTGAATGCCCTTCCACGGCTGGAGGCGGCCGATGACCAGTGCGATCCGCTCGTCGGGGCGGGCCAACTCGGCCCGCAGCGCCGGGTCGGCGGGCTGCGGCGTGAAGTGCGCGGGGTCGAAGCCGTTGTAGACCACGGTCGGCCGCACGGCGTAGCGCGCCACCAGCGTGCTGGCGTTGTACTCCGAGCACGAGACCACCGCGTCGACCGCGCGGGCCAGCAGCTGGTCGCCGGGGTAAAAATCCTCGCCGTGCCCGTGGTAGACCACGCTGGCGCCGATGCCGTGGGCCAGCGGCGCGACCGCAAAATCGTAGGGCTTGTGCAGATGGACGATGTCGGCGCGGCTGGTGAGCAGGGCCGGCAGGGCGGCCGGCAGCATGCTCAGCCGCTCCAGCAGCTTGGTCAGCTCGACGTGGCGGCGCAGCGGCGCGACCGCCCGCCAGCGCGCGCGGTCGACGAACGGATACCGCAGCACGCGCACGCCGGGTGCGCCGCGGCTGATCGGCCCGGCGCCGCCGATGATCGTCACCGCGTGGCCCAGGAGCTGCTGCTGGGCCGCTAGCTCCCAGACAAAGGTCTCGACGCCGCCCTCTTTGCTGGTGGTGGTCAGATTGTAGTGGACGATCCGCACTAGCTCACCTCGTGGAGATAGGTGGCGATCCAGTGGACCCACCACCATGCGCCGCGCAGCCAGCACAGCGCGACCACGGCGCAGACCAGGGCCTGCGCCGCGCGGCCACGGCGCCACAGCGCGGCCAGCGCCACGCCGCCGCACAGCGCGACCGTCGGAAACAGCCACAGCTGCCAGCGCAGCGCCTGCTGGCTGACCAGCAGCGGCGCGACGCCCAGCAGCCCGGCGGCCCACCAGGCGCTGACGACGGGCGCCAGGCGGTAGCGCAGCAGGACTAGGCGCGCCCAGCCGGCCAGGCCCAGCGCCAGCAGCAGCGGGCCGATCACATCGTCCCAGGCCACGAGGCTGCCGAGCGCCCCGGCGACGCGCTGAATCCCAGTGGTTGCCGCGGCCGGCGCCGGCGGTCGGTGGACGATGATTCGCCACCAGACCGCGTAGTACAGCCCGACGGCCAGCAGCGCCGCCACCGCGAGCGCCGCCACCAGCGGCCAGCGCTGCGGATCGCGGCTGGCCACGAGCCACAGGCCGTAGCCGCCGGCGAACACCAGCGCCGCCACAAACACGCCGTAGTGGCCGAGCAGCGCGACGAGCGCAATGAGCACGAGCGCCAGCCATGTGCGGCGCTCGTGCGGGCGGGCCAGCGCGACCAGGAGCGGCAGCGCCAGCGCCTGGCCCCAGACGTTGGCCATCTCGCCGATGGCCAGCGAGCGCAGGCTCGGCAGCGCAAAGACGTACAGCAGCCCGGCCAGCGGCGCCGCAGCGGCCGGCAGCGCCGCGCCGGCGCACACCAGCCACAGCCCGATGATCGTCAGGCTATCGGCCAGCGCGCTGCCGACCGTCATGAGCAGCGCCGGCTCGGCCACGAGCAGCGCCGGCGCCAGCGCGACGTAGGCGCCCGGCGGATACGGCGCCGGCCCGCCGCCAGCCCGCGCCGGCAGGTCCTCGGTGAAGATCAGCGCGCCGGCCACGACGCCGCGCAGATTGTTGACGTGCAGCCCGGCGTCCGACGTGATCGCCTGCGGGTGGAGCAGCGCGGCGGCCCGGACCAGCCAGGCCACGACCACCAGCCCCGCCATCAGCGCGGCGGTCGGCGCGGCGCCCGGCAGCCAGCGCCGCGCGACACGGGCCAGCAGCCAGCGCAGCCCCAGCGTCAGCGGGTAGGCCGCGACCAGCAGCGCCAGCCAGCGCGGCAGCGCGGTGGTCAGCGCCAGCCGCTGCCAGCGCAGCACGGCCACGGCCAGCAGCGCCAACCCCAGCAGCGCCGTGGCCCGTGTCCCGATTGGCACGGCCCACAGCAAAGTCAGGCCCAGCAGCAGCGCCAGCCCCAGCGCCACGCCGAGCAGCGCCGACCACGCGGGCGCGCCCCGGCCCAGCCCGGCCAGCGTCGCCCAGTCCACGGCAAAGCTCAGCGCGCGCGGATCGTGCGGCGGCGTCCAGGTTGGCGTGGTCATGCCGAGCGCAACGTCGCCGCCAGTCGCGGGCAGCAGGAGGTGGTAGCGGCGCGGCGCGGTCAGAATTGCGACGTTGAGGAGCGGCCGGTCGTCCAGCCGCCAGGCCGAAACTACGGTCATCGGGCTGCCGGCCACCACCTGGAGCGCGAGGGCGTGCGGCGCCCGGCCAGCGCCCGGCCAGCGCAGCGCGGCGGCGCCAAAGGCCCAGCGGTAGGCCCGCTGCCGATCGGGCGTCGTGCGCGGGTCCGGCTCGCTGTCGGGGTTGAAGCCGACGAGATAGGGCCGGTCGAACAGGTTGCCGCTGGGCGTGCCGCCGATCTCCAGCCGCGTCACGAGCGGCGCGCGGTAGGCCCACGCGCCGCCCAGCAGCACCACCAGCGCCAGCGCCGCCAGCAGCGCCGCCTCGCGCCGCCAGGTCATGCCGCGCCCGCGACGTGATCCAGGACATACACCGAGTAGTCGCAGATGCCCGAGCGCATCGCGTAGGCCCGCCGCACCGCAAACCACGGCGACCACAGCGCGCGATAGGCGGCGGCACTGCGAATATTGCCGCCGCGGTCCAGCCAGTGCATGATGTGGCCCGGCACGTTCCAGCGCGTCGGCGGCGGCACGTCCTCGATCACCAGCAGCCGCGCGCCCGGCCGCAGCACGCGGTGCAGCTCGGCGACGCAGGCGCGGGCGATGTCGTCGGGCAGGTGATGAAAGACGCCGATCACCAGGCCGGCATCGAAGGTGCCAGGCTGCAGCGCCACCGCCGTGCCGTCCATGATGCTGAACGCGCCGCGCCGATTGGCGGCGGCCCAGTCAATGTAGGGCCGCGTCAGGTCAAAGCCGATGTAGCGCTCGGCCGGAAAGTCGTGGGCAAACTGGCCCGTCCCACAGCCAAAGTCCAGAAAGCGGCGGTCATCCGCGGTCTGCGGCGCGAGCGCGGCCCGAATCGCCCGGTGGTGCTCGATGTAGCCAGCCTCGGCGATCCAGCGCAGGGCGTTCCAGCTGCGCGGCGTGCGGGCCACGGCGTCAAGAAATTGTTGTAGCATGCGTAGTTCTCAGTGTGGGTGCCCTCTGGGCGTTATCAGTTTTCAGGAGGAGACGATCTAACCGCAAAAAGCGCAAAGACAAGCAGCGAGGCTTCTAGCCCCACTCGGTGCTCGGTACACACAACTCGCTACTCGTCGGCTTTTGGGCGAGGACGGCGAGCGAGACGCCCCACGGAAAGCGGCCGCCGCGCGCGAGCCAGGCGGCCTCGGTGTCGAGGACCAGGCGCAGCGCCCGGTTGAGCGCGGGCGGCGGCGCGGCCATCGCTGACTCGGGCGCCGGCGCCGCGGGCGGGCGCAGCCGCTCGGGCAGGCGCTGCGCGACGCTGACAGGAAACAGCAGCGTGTTGCAGTACGACAGCCGCGCCAGATCAAGGCCGGCCGCCGCGATCAGCTGGCGGGCCTGGCCGGCGGTGAAGCGCCGCGCGCCATGCACCGAGCGGTCGTGGGCTGAGCTGAGCCACTGGTAGGCCGGCAGTCGCAGGTACAGCCAGCCGCCGGGCTTGAGGACCCGCGCGCTCTCCGCAATCGCCGCGCCGACATCGGGGATCGCGCGGTGATAGAGCACGTCGAACGAGGTCACCAGGTCAAACGCCGCCGCCTCGAAGGGCAGCGCCAGCACCGAAGCCGCCGCGACCTGCCCAGCGACGCGCTGCTCGGCCAGCGTGGCGGCGAGGCGCACCAGGTCCACCCCGACCGCCGGGCCGTAGCGCCCTAGAAACGCGACGTTGGCGCCGGTGCCGCAGCCGGCATCCAGCGACCGCACGTTGGGCCGGCCCAGCAGCAGCGGATCGAGCCACGCGGCAGTGATCGCCCGCATGCCGCTGTACCACCAGTGGTCGCCCTCAACGGCGGCCATCACCTCGTACTCGTGCGCTTCCATCAGCTCGGTCTGCTCCAGCACCGCCCGCAGCGCCGCCGCGACCGCCGCGATCTCATCGTCGCGCAGCTCGGGGAAGCAGGGCAGCGACAGAATCTCGCCGGCCTGCTGGTCGGCGACCGGCGTCGTCGCCGGGTCAAGGCCCAGATCGGCGAAGGCCGCCTGGCGCTGGTCGATCAGCGGGTAGTGAATATCAGTGCCGATGCCGGCGGTGGTCAGCGCCGCCCGCACCGCGTCGCGCCGGCCGCCCAGCACCCGCACCACAAATAGATGAAACACATGGCCAGGATCGAAGAGCGGCAGCGCCAGGCCGGGCAGGTCGGCGAGCGCCGCGCGGTACTGCGCCGCAATGTCGCGGCGCCGCATGGTCCAGGCGTCGAGGTGCGCCAGCTTGACGTGGAGCAGCGCGGCCTGCAGCTCATCGAGGCGGCTGTTGCTACCGAACGGCACCGCCGCGTGGTATTTGCTGCTCCAGCCGTACTGGCGTAGCTGCCGCACCCGCGCGGCAAACTCGGGGTCATCGGTGGTAATTGCGCCGCCGTCGCCCAGCGCGCCCAAATTTTTCGTCGGGTAGAACGACCACGTCGCCGCCAGCCCAAAGCTGCCGACCGGCCGGCCCTGCCAGGTGGTGGCGTGGGCCTGCGCGCAGTCCTCGATCAGCGCGATGTCATGCTGGGCCGCGACCGCCACCAGGCCATCCAGGTCGGCCGGGCAGCCAAAGAGATGCACCGGGACAATCGCTTTGGTTCGGGGCGTGACGGCCCGCGCCACCGCTGCCGGATCAAGCGTCCAGCGGTCGGGATCGATGTCGGCGTAGACCGGCCGGGCGCCGATCTGCCGCAGCGCAAACGCCGTGTAGCCGGCCGCGTTGGGCGCCGTGATCACCTCGTCGCCGGCCACGATGCCCGCCGCCCGCAGCGCCAGCAGCAGGGCGTCGGTGCCGGTCGCGACGCCCACGCCGTGGGCCACGCCGCACGCCGCCGCCCAGGCCGCCTCAAACTCGCGCACCCGCGGCCCCAAAATATACCAGCCGCTTTGGAGCACGCCGAGCGCCGCCGCATCCAGCTCGGGCTGGATCGCCGCATACTGCCGCGCCAAATCACCAAAAGGAATCATGTTGGTTGTCCTACCAGCGCCGGCGAGCCGACTGGAGTCGGGGCCAGCGCCTCGTCAGGCTGCGGCCACGCCCACCCGAGCGTCGCCCACAGCAGCAGCAATCCATAGAGTTTATACGATAGCACCAGCTCCCAAAACGGACCATACAGCGTTTTGCCAAAAAAGGTCCACTGGTTGCCGAAGCACAGCAGGCTCCAGCTGAGCACCAGCGGCACCGCGACCCGCCAGCCAAGACCGCCGGCGCGCTCGGCGGCGGCGATGATCGCGGCCATTGGGATGATCAGCAGCACCTGGTAGTGAATCCAGGCCGCCGGCAGCACGACGAGCAGCGTGACGACGAGCAGGCTAAAGGCCAGCACGTCGGGCAGGCGCCGGGCGCGTAGCAGCGCCAGGGTGGTCAGCAGCGCCGCCGCCGCGTAGGTCAGCGCATCGACCAGCGGGCTAGAGCTAGGCGCCAGGCCCATCGTGTCAGTGACCAGCAGGCGGTTCAGCCAGCCATTGATCGTCTGGTTCTCGACCCACAGCGTGCCGCCGCCGCTCTGGGGCAGCACCGCGCTAGCAAACTGCCAGTGGACCGCCCAGCCAAACAGCGCCACCGTCAGCGCCGTGAGCGCGGCGAGCGTCAGCGCCCACGCCGCCAGCGCCGAGCTGCGGCGGCGCCGCAGCGCCAGCACGAGCAGAAAGGCCGGGTAGAGCTTGAGCGCCGTCGCCAGCGCCAGCACGACGCCGCTCAGCGGCCAGCGCCCGCGCACCGTCGCCCACAGCGCGGCCGCGAGCAGGAGCAGCAAGAGGCCATCAATCTGACCGTAGCGCACCGAGTTCAACCAGCGGCTGTAGCAGCAGGACCACCAGCGCCAGCCACAGCGTGGACCACGAGCGCAGCGGCCGGCCGAGCGCCCGCCACACCAGCCCCGCGCCCACCACCGCCGCGCCCAGCATCAGCGCCTTCCAGAGCTGAAAAGCCGTGCCGGGCGCGAGCGCGGTCAGCGGCCCCATCACCACTGCAAAAAACGGCGGATATTTATAGACCGTGCTGAGCGGATTCTGCCCAATCGCCGCCAGGTCGTAGAGCGGGCCGCCCTGCCACAGCGCCCGCGGCCCGCGAAACAGCGGCGCAAAGTCGCTGGCCCAGTCTTTGGCCCATACCTGCGTATAGGCGCAGGCCGCAAAGCCCAGCGCCACCGGCAGGATCGCGCGCTCGGCGGGCAGGCGGGTGGTGGCGAGCAGCAGGCCGAGCGGCGCCAGCAGCAGCGGCAGGCCATGCCACGACAGCGCGTAGCTCAGCGGCTGCTGTGCGACCTCGGCGACCACAATGCCGACCGGCGCAGCGACCAAGAGGCCGACCAGCGCCCGCGCCGGCACCGCTGCGGGCCAGCGCCAGTGGACAAGCGCGAGCAGCCCCAGCCACCACCCGAGCGCGAGCGCCAGCGCCGGCAGGTAGGGCGCGACCCACAGCCGCTGCCAGCCCCAGCCGGCCGCCAGCGCCAGCGCGGCGACCAGCGCCAGCCCGCTGGCCAGCGGCGCTGAGCCAAAGGCCAGCCACGCCAGCCCCCAGAGCAGCAGCGCCAGCACCACGACGAGCAGCGCGGGTACGAGCGGCGCCAGGCTGGGGCCGCCCAGGCTCTGGAGCGCCACGGTCTGCATAAAGATGCCGACCGGCCGCGGATCGGCGCCACCTGGCCGCGGATTCACGGCCATGATCGGCAGCGCCAGCGTCGTGCCCGGCGCGCCGGCGCTGGCCACCAGATGATACTGGCGCACAAACACCGTGCCGGCCGGGGCATCGGGCGGCGGCGGGGCGAGCCGCACGACGCCATTGCGCGCCGGCGCCAGCGCCACGCCATCGACGGTCGCCGCGACCGCGCCGCGCACCACGAGCTGCACAGGGCTGCGCACCGCGGGCAGTGCCAGCGTGGCGGCCGGCATCGTCCAGCGGCCCGCACTGGAGGCCCGGCCCTCGGCCTCGTGGAAGTTTGTGAGATACCGGGCATCTCGCCCGCCGCCAACATCCAGCCGCAGCTCGCCGACCGCGAGCCAGCCGAGCTGTAGCATCACCAGCGGCCCGAGCAGCCACAGCCAGCGCCCGATCCGCGCCGCCCAGCGATTGCGCCGCCCGCTCATGGCGTCGCCGGCCACAGCAGCCGCTCCAGCGCCAGCGGGTCGAAGGCCGGGTCGCGGGCGTAGACCAGCACGGTTGGATGATCAAACACCTCAAAGGTCTCCTCGGGCGCCGGCGCGGGCCAGCGCCACGGCCCCAGCTGCGGGTATGGCTGCCAGCGCGCGACCTCGCGCCAGCCGGCGGCGCCAGCAAACAGCGCGCGGTAGAAGCGGGCATTGGCCGCAAACAGCTCGGGGTGATCGAGCGACGGGCGATAGACGCTGCGGCTGGCCACGATCTGATAGTCGCTGCGGGCCAGCTGCGCGGCGATGCGCTGCACCTTGCCCGGCGAGTCGTCCTCGTACCACTGCAGCGACTCGGTGCGAAACCACGGCGGGCTGCCGAGCGGCCGGTCAGTGGTCGGATAGATCGGAAAATACACGTCAAACTGTTCGCGGCTAATGGTCGTGCCCGACGGGACATGCGTCTGCAGCCAGTGGCTGGCCTGGAGGCGCGGGTCGGGCTGACCGTAGACGCCGTCCGTAAATGCCAGGCCGTAGATGCCGGTCCAGCCAGCCACCACGACGATCAGGGCGGCGCTCAGGGCGCGGCCGGCCGGCCAGCGCGCCGGCAGGAGCAGCGCGTGCGCCGCCGCCAGCGCCAGCGGCGGCACGAGCGGCAGCGTATACCGAATATATTTATCGTGGAAGCGGCCGAAGAACAAGAAATACCCGAGCGCGCCGCCCACCAGCACCAGCCACTGACGGCCAGCGGCAGTGCGCCAGCCGCGCGCGACCAGCGCCAGCAGCGCCGCAAATCCCAGCAGTGCCGCGACGGTCAGCGGCCAGCCCAGCGTCCACGGCCAATTCTGAACGACAAACCAGTACGGCCGCGTCCCAATAAACTGCCGGGTGTAGACCGCCGTGCCGGTCGTGGCGTCGCCAAACTCCAGCCGCATCTGCGCCCACAGCCCGGCGGCGTCTAAGAAGTAGTAGGGCGCGGTCACGGCGCACGCCGCCAGCCCGGCCAGCGCCGCCAGCGCCATGCTGGTCGCGGTGTGGCGCAGCGCCGGCCAGCGCCGCGCCGCCGGATCAAGAGCGCGGGCGAGGAGCGCCAGCGCCGGAAATACGCCATTGACCAGCGCCGGGATTTTGGTCGCGGCGCCCAAGCCCAGCACCACGCCGCTCAGGACCCAGGCCCGCCGCCGGTCGTGCTGCGCGATGTCCAGCGCCAGCCACAGCTGTAGCGCCGCTAGCAGCGCCACCAGCGAGTCAGTGGTGCCATAGTGGGCCTGCTGGATCGCCAGCGCGCTGCCGGCGACCAGCAGCGCCGCCAGCCAGCCGAGCGGCCAGCCGCCCAGCCGCCGCCCAATCAGCGCGGTCACAACGACCGTCGCGGCGCTGCTGAGCACGGCGTAGCTCCGGCCAATGATGGGAAAGACCCGCAGGTCGAGCCAGTTGACTGGCAGCCAGCCGAGCGCCGCGGCCGTCAGGCGATAGAGGTAGAGCGGCAGGCTGCCGTAGGCAAAAAAGTGCGGGTGGTAGGGCGGCGTGAGCGCCAGTGCGGCCTGGTTGAAGACGGCCTCGTCGACATGAAAGCCGGCGCCGTCGTCCCAGTTGAGGTGGAAGGCGCGCAGGCTGAGGCCGCCCAGCGTAATCCCGGCCAGCAGCGCCCAGCGCTGCAGCGCCGGAGCGCCCCAGCGCCGCCGCACCGCCGCGCCGAGCACGACGGCGAGCGCCAGGAGCAGCGCCAGCCACGGCAGCCAGCGCCCGACCTCGGCCCGCCGCTGGGCGACCAGCGCCACCACCAGCGCGCCGCCCACGAGGAGCGATGTGGGCAGCGCCGGCCCGCCCAGCAACGCACCGCTCGCCCCCAGCAGCGCAAGCACGAGCAGCGACCAGCCCACAAGCCACCAGCTAATCGCGCGGCCGAGCGGCGCGGCCTGCACCGCGACGAGCTGAACGCCCAGCGCGTCCGCGCGGCCATTGGGCTGAAACGTCGGGGCGTGCAGTGTGAGGAGCAAGGGACGCTGCGCCGCCGCCGGGCGGGCCACGAGGTGAAAGCGCCGCAGGGTCGGCGCCACCGGCAGTGTCACCGCGCTGGCACCCGCCGTGAGCGCCACCGCGAGCGGCGCGGCGCCGGGCCGGCCGGCGGCCAGCGCCACCGTCACCAGACGCGGCGCCCGGTCAGCCGGGATCGCCAGCGCCACCGTTGCGTCGGCGCCGCTCCAGCGAAAAAGCGTGCCGTCGGGCAGCCGCTCGGGGCTGTACCAGCCGCGCAGCGCCAGCCAGTCACCGTAGCCGCCGCTGTGGAGCGCGGCCGGCTGCGGCAGGCTCGCCGCGACCAGCAGCGCGACCGCCATGCTGGCCGCGAGCAGCCACCACCAGCGCCAGCTACCAGTAGTGCGCACGCTCATCCCGATAGAACGCCAGCGTGCGCTCCAGCCCGTCGCGCAGCCCAACCTGCGGCTGCCAGCCCAGCCGCCCGCTGATCAGCTGGTAGTCGCTGTAGTAGTCGCCGATGTCAATCGCCTTGCGCTCGGGCGGGAACGGCACCAGCTTGAACGTGCCGCCGCCATTGATTGTGACCATCAGGTCGGCCAAATCGCGCAGATTGATCGTCTCGGAGCTGCCGAGGTTGAAAATCTGGCCGTCGGCAGCCGGGCTGGCGGCGCAGACCAGCAGCGCCGCCACCACGTCATCGACATAGTTAAAGTCGCGAATCTGCAGGCCGTCGCCAAACACCTGGATCGGCTCGTCATCAATCAGCTGCTTGACCCAGATGCCCAAAAACGTCTGGCGGGCATCCTTGACCCGCATCCGCGGCCCATACGTGTTCGTTAGGCGCAGCGCGCAGGCCCGCAGCCCGTACACATTGTTGTAGAGAATGTGATACCACTCGCCGGCCATCTTGTTGATGCCGTTGACATCGGTCGGGTGCAGCGGGTGGCGCTCGTCGACCGGCAGATAGTCGGGCTTGCCATACATCTGGCGGGTCGAGGCGTAGACGATTTTCAGGCCGGGGTTGTGCTTGCGCGAGGCCTCCAAGATCGACAGCTGCGCGCGGCAGTTGATCTCCAGGTCGGTGTAGGGATCGCGCATCGAGTCGAGGTGCGAGGTCTGGCCGGCGAGGTTAAACAGAAAATCCTGGCCCTGCACTAAGTAGTCCATCGAGTGCTCATCGCGCACGTCGGCGATGTTGACCTTGACCTGCGCGCTGATCGCGGCGATGTTGCGCAGATTACCGCCGTAGATCGGAATCAGCGAGTCGACCAGCGTGACCTCGGCGCCCAGCGCCACTAGCCGATGGGCCAGCGTGGACCCGATAAAGCCCAGGCCGCCGGTGATCAGGCAGCGGCGCCCGGCAAAAATTGTTTCGCTCACACATCACCTATAGCGCTTGGGTAGCTCAGGCTGCGGCTACAGTGTCCGCAGCGACCACCCGTAGAATAACACGCGCACCGCCCAGGCATGTAGGCTGGCCAACATCAGCGCCGCCAGCAGGGCGCGCGCCGGCCAGCGCCAGCGGCGGTCGGCGGCGGTCGCCAGCGCATAGCCCGCCAGCAGCGCGACGCCGGGCGCCGCAAAGTATAGATGCTTGTTCCACAGCCCAAAGCGGGTATCGGCCAGCACCGTCGCCACGGTAACCACGGCGTAGGCCGCGCCCAGCAGCCACAGCCAGCCGCTGTGCCGCCACAGCAGCACGAGGCCGGCCAGCGCCAGCACGAGCGCCACGACGCGGTAGTGGCCCCAGGCCTGCGCCCAGAAGCTCCCGCCCAGCGGCCCCGGCAGCTTTTGATTCTTCTTTCGCCACGCTGCCCTGCGCGCTCAGCGCCGCCCACACGAGCGGCACGGTGGTGCGCAGCATGCTCGGCAGCACGCGGCCATAGTAGCGTCGGCCAGCACGGTCAGAGTGCGCTGCTCGGAAACTGCGGGGGAGTGCAAGGTGAGGCTTAGACGGTACGCTGCGCAGCCGAGCGGCGGCAGCGTGATGTACGGCACAAACCAGAGAACCCAGCCGCGCTCGTCTTGCTCAGCCTCGGCCACGCCGTCGGCGGCGAAGCCGGGCGCGCGGTGCAGCGGCAGCGTGTAGCACAGCGGGCGCTGCTCAGCCAGCCGCCCAGCCCCACCACGAGCAGCCGCGCAGCGAGCCAGCCGACGTACCAGCGTCCGCGGGCCGCCATTATCCGCTGCGGCGGGCCGCCTGCCGCGCCCGCATCCGCGGCAGATGCTCGCGCCGCACCACCAGCTTCCACCACAGCTTGATCAGTTGCGGCGGGATACGGCGCAGCCGACGGAAGTTGAAAAACTGCGAGGAGCCGTAGGTTCGATGAAAGTGGTGCACTGGCACCTCGGCGAACACAAAGCCGGCGTCCTGGAGCTTTTTGACCAGCTCCAGCGGAAACGTACCGTCGGGCGACTCGAGATCAATGATCTCAAAGACCGAGCGGCGCATCAGCCGGAAGTCGCAGTCCACATCGCGCAGCCGGAAGCCGAAGACCAGCCGCATCAGGTGGTGATAGATTCGGCCGATCACCACGCGGTGCAGCGGGTCGGAGCGGCTGATCTTATAGCCATTCACAATGTCAATGCCGGGCTGGAGCTTGGGCAGCAGCAGCGCCAGCTCGCGCGGGTCGTACTGCGCGTCGCCGTCGGTGTAGAAGACCAGCTCTTTGGTGGCGGCCGCAAAGCCGACTTTGAGCGCGCCGCCATAGCCCAGCGCCTGGCGGTGGGTCATGATGTGGACATGCTCGTGGGTGGCGGCCAAATCCTCCAGCACCTCGACGGTGTAGTCGGTGCTGCCGTTCTCGACGACGATCACCTCGTAGTCGTCGGTCAGCTCGGCCAGCGTGTGCAGGGTGGTGACGACGAGGCTGCCGATGGTGCCGCCGTCGTTGTAGGCGGGGAAAACCGCCGAGATGCTCGGGCGCGCGGTGGCGCGATGCTCGGGTGTATTCATGGCGCGCCGATTATAGCATGCGCGCCCGCCGCCGCTGGCTGACGCGCAGTTTATGACAACCTGAGCGCGGCTGGCGCTTAGGAGGTGACGATCACCTGGCCGAGCAGCTGGCGGTCGCCGGCGCGGGCGATGGGCAGCTGGACCAGCAGGCTGTTGGCGGTGCCGCAGTCGATCTCGCACAGCTCCTCGTGGCCGCGCCACTGCGGGTCGCGGGCCACGCTGACCCAGCGGCGCTGGTCGGCATCGGGGAAGCCGTGGGCGCGCAGCCACTCCTCGACCACCGGGATGGCATAGATCGAGCGCGGCCCGCTGTCCAGGCTGCCCGTCGGCGGCTCGTAGCCCGCAATGATCGTCTCGACCGCCGCGGTCAGGGCCGCGCGAAAGGCGCCGCGCCGGGCAAAATCAACGCCAAACTGCAGCGTATCATACGCCGCGGCCGATAGGTCCAGCTCGTGATCAGTCATGCGCTCCTCATAGTGTGGTGGGCCGCTCAGGCGCGCCCGACAGCTCGCGTAGCAGCCGCTCGCGTGTGACCGCGAGGCCCGGTGGCAGGCCGGCCAGCGGCTCCTCGGCCAGCGGCGCGGCAAAAATAACCTGGCCGATGGTCGGCGTCGCCAGCATGGTCCGCAGTAGCTCCTCGGCCGCCATCGCGCGCACCCGCACCTGCTGGCCGCCGCTGCGACGCTGGGCGAAAGCCAGCGCATCGTCGGGCGAGCGGAAGGCCGGCACCGTGCGCGGCCGGCTCGGGGCGTTGGCACCGCTGGCCGCGCCGGGCGCGATGCGATAGACATAGAACGGCTGGGCCGGCAGCGCCGCCGCCGCCGCGGCCAGCACGGCAGTCAGCTGCGCGGGGGCCACGCCGAGCTGCACGCTCAGGTCGTCAGGTGCAATCGAAGACATACGACCTCGCATAGAACGCCCCGAAGTATAACGCGCCCGGCCCGTTTGTGGCACACCAGGCTCGGAGTCCTGCACAACAGCCCTGGTCTCATGCGCACCGCCCCTGGTTGCATGCGCAGCAGCCCTGGTTGCATGCACACCAGCCCTGGTTTCATGCACAGCAGCCCTGGTTTCATGCGCAGCGGCCCTGGTTTCATGCGCAGCGGCCCTGGTTTCATGCACAGCAGCCCTGGTTTCATGCGCAGCGGCCCTGGTTTCATGCACAGCAGCCCTGGTTTCATGCGCAGCAGCCCTGGTTTCATGCACAGCAGCCCTGGTTTCATGCGCAGCAGCCTTAGTTTCAAAAACTTTGTGAAAAAAATAATTTTGTATCGTGATGCGTTGCGCCGATTTTTGGCGGCCGGTAGAGTGTCTTCAAGCACTACGTTCCATAAGGAGGAACCAGCGATGAACAACAAGCGTTCGTATCCGTTCGATGTGGTGGAGCAGGCGAGTGACGTGCTGGCGGGCTTTGTGTTTGTGGACCCGGCGCTGAACGTCGGGCGGGTAACGCAGGCCGAGTACGCGGCAAATGTCGCAACCGTCGGCAAGCTACAGAGCACGATTGAGGAGCTGGAGCGCCAACTGCTGCAAACCCGCGAGCAGCGCAACCTGAGCGCCGCGCTCTTGTGGAAGCAGACCGTCAGCGGGCGGCAGACGATGAAAGGGCTGTACGGCGCCCGCTCCAGCGAGTACGCAATGGTGCGCGGGCGGCGCCGGGCGCGGCCACGCAAAGCCCCGGCCGCCACGCCAAGCAGCGCGGCCGCCACGCCAAGCAGCGCGGCCGCCACGCCAAGCAGCGCAAGCACCCCACAGCCATAGCGCCGCCGGCCGCAGGCGGCCCTGATCGCCACCCAGCCGCCGCGCCAATTCGCAGTTGACACAATCGGCGCGGCCGGGTATAGTAGCGTGCAACTCGCACAACAGGTTAGCTTGTATGCGTCACATCGCCCACAACCTGGTCCTTCGCCTCGTACTTGTAGCCCTAATTCTAATTACGGGCTATTTTGGCATCGAGAGTTAACGGGCGCACGATACGAACACAAACCCTCTCGGTGCAGACCGAGGGGGTTTTTTGATGCCACGGTGCAAGGACGCGCCGCCCGCATCGGCCCCAAGCACACCACCCTGCGCACTGCCGCGCAACCCCTGGCCCTGGCCACCCAGACACCGCCGCTTGCCATCGCGCACCACGTCGGGCGGCCGCCGCCCCACGCCGGCGCGCACCCGCTGCCACAAACCACGTGACTTAAGGAGCTTTGTATGACCCAACGAACTGGCGCACAGATCATGTGCGAGGCGCTGATCCGCGAAGGCGTGGAGGTGATGTTTGGCTACCCTGGCGGCTGCATCATGCCGTTCTACGATGCGCTGGTGGACTACCCCCAGCTGCACCACGTCCTGGTGCGCCACGAGCAGGCCGCCGGCCACGCCGCCGAGGGCTACGCCCGCGTGACCGGCCAGGTCGGGGTCTGCATTGCGACCAGCGGCCCCGGCGCCACCAACCTGGTGACCGCGCTGGCCGACGCGATGATGGACAGCGTGCCGATCGTCGCCGTGACCGGGCAGGTGCCGTCGCACCTGATCGGCAAGGACGCCTTTCAGGAGATCGATGTGACCGGCATCACGCAGCCCGTCACCAAGCACAACTACCTCGTCACCGACATCAACGACCTGCCGCGGGTCTTCAAGGAGGCCTTTCACATCGCCCGCACCGGCCGGCCCGGCCCCGTGCTGATCGACATCGCCAAAGATGCCCAGCAGGCCCGCACCACGCCGCAGTGGCCCGAGAGCGTGAACTTGCCGGGCTACAAGCCGACCTACGACGGCAACCGCCGCCAGATTCGCGAGGCCATCAAGCTCCTAAGCGCCGCGCACAAGCCGTTGATTATGGCTGGACGCGGCGTGATGCTATCCGGCGCCTTCGCCGAGCTGCGCGAGCTGGCCGAGCGCACCGGCATCCCGGTGATCACGACGCTGCACGGCATCGGCACCTTCCCCGAGGATCACCCGCTGTCGCTGGGCATGTCGGGGATGCACGGCTGGGTCCACAACAACCGCGCGATCCAGGAGTGCGACCTCTTGTTCAACGTCGGCGGGCGCTTCGACGACCGGGTGACTGGCAAGACTAGCAGCTTCGCGCCGCACGCCAAGATCATCCACATCGACATTGACCCCTCGGAGATCGGCAAAAACATCCGGGTGGACGTGCCGATCGTCGGCGACGCCAAGCGCATCCTGCAGAATATCCTGGAGGAGCTGCCGGCCCGCGACACTAGCGCCTGGCTGGCGCACATCCGCCAGCTGCAGAGCGACCACGTCCACAAGCAGCAGTACACGCGGCCCGATGTCGAGCAGTTCCTGCCGCACGATGTGTTCGCCGAGCTGACGACGATCCTCAACGAGCGCGGCGGCTACCGTGTGTGCACCGACGTGGGCCAGCACCAGATGTGGGCCGCGCAGCTGATCGACTGGCTGGCGCCCCACACCCACATCACCAGCGGCGGCGCTGGAACGATGGGCTTCGCACTACCGGCCGCGATGGGCGCGCAGATGGGCGCCCCGAACGACACCGTGTGGGTCATCGCCGGCGACGGCGGCTTCCAGATGAATATCCAGGAGCTGGCGACCATCGTGCAGGAGAATCTGCCGATCAAGATCGCAATCATCAACAACGGCTACCTGGGCATGGTCCGGCAGTGGCAGCAGCTGTTCCACGACAAGCGCTACTCGGCCACGCCGATGCTGTCGCCCGACTTCGTGAAGGTCGCCGACGCCTACGGCATCCCCGGCCGCTGCATCACCCGCGCCGAGGATGTGCGCGAGGCGCTGGAGGCGGCCTACAGCACGCCTGGCCCATTCCTGCTGGAGTTCCAGGTCGAGCGCGAGGTCAACGTGTTCCCGATGGTCGCGCCCGGCGCCTCGATCAGCGACATGATCTTCAGCGCCCCCGAGCTGGCAAATGCGTGACGAGCTGAGAGCTATCAGCTATCAGCTATCAGCAAGCATCGCTTGAACATTGAGTTTCTCTGATTAGCCAGTTCGGCCTTATTAGACCGTCCAGCTATCAGCTCGCACGTCAAATCCAGAGCTGACGGCTGACAGCTTGAAGCTCGTACATTTCTTTAGGTAGCTCATTTCGACTTTACTAGACCGTCCAGCTATCAGCTCTACGTCAACCCGGAGCTGATAGCTGACGGCTGACAGCTTGGAGCTTATGAAACACACACTGGTCGCCTTGATGCAGGATCACCCCGGCGTGCTAAACCGGGTGGTGAGTATGTTTCGTCGCCGCGGCTACAACATTGATAGCCTGACGGTCGGCGCGTCGGAGACACCGGGCGTGTCGCGGATGACGCTGGTCGTGAACAGCGAGGGCGCGGTCGCTGAGCAGGTCGCCAAGCAGCTATACCGGCTGATCGAGGTGCTGAAGGTCAGCGATGTGACCGCCGACCCGCACATCGCCCGCGAGCTGGTGATGGCCAAAGTGTTCGCGCCGGCCGCCAAGCGCAGCGAGGTCGCCAGCCTGGCCGAGGCCTTCGGCGGCAAGATCGCCGACGTGGGCCAGGACTCGCTGCTGATCGAGCTGACGACCTCGCCCGACCAGATCGACAACTTCATCGAGCTGGTGCGGCCGTTCGGCATCCGCGAGCTGGTGCGCACCGGCCGGGTGGCGATGGTCCGCGGCACGCCGACCCACGCCGGCGACGCCTACGTGCGGGTGGCTTAAAGCTGTCAGCTCTAAGCTGTCAGCCGTCAGCGTTCAATGCAATGCGTTGCAGCTCTTTGCAAGCTCTCACCGTGCTCTTCAATGTGGGGCGGCGCAGGCGACGTGAAGCTGTCAGCCGTCAGCGTTCTTGGCAAGCTCTCAAGGTGTTGCTCAATGCAGTGCATTGCGGCTGGCCAGCAGTATTCGGTGGAAATACTTTACTCGTTCTATGATGCGAACAATTCGTTTTAGTAAGTGTGAGCGGCGGTGCAGAGTTTCAAAGATTTAAAAGTGTGGCAAAAAGCGCACGCCGTAACGCTCACAATCTATAAGCTGACGGCGACGTTTCCGCGCGAGGAGCTGTTTGGCCTCACCAGCCAGATGCGCCGGGCTGCCGCGTCCATCGGCGCAAACATCGCCGAGGGCTGTGGACGACGGGGCGACGCCGAGCTCGCCCGCTTTCTCCAGATTGCGATGGGGTCGGCCAGTGAGCTTGAATATCACGTCTTGCTGGCCCACGATCTCAGCTTCATCAACGACCAGAGCTATATCCAACTCGACGACGAAATTACCCAGGTCAAGCGCATGCTGATTGGGTTTATCCAAAAAACAAGCGCCTAAGTTCCTGAATCAATGTCCATCGCTGGACAACACGCCATCTTGGCAAAAACCTAGCTGCTCATCGTCAATCTCAGCATGCGCTGCTGGCTGACGGCTGACGGCTTCTAGCTTGAGGCTATCAATGACCACCATCTTCTACGACAAGCAGGCCGACCTCGCCCGGCTCCAGGACCGCACGATCGCCGTGGTGGGCTTTGGCTCACAGGGCCACGCCCACGCCCAGAACTTGCGCGACAGCGGCCTCAAGGTCGTCGTCGGGCTGCACCCCGAGTCGCAGTCGTTCGCCAAAGTCGCCGCCGCCGAGCTGGAGGGCCTGCCGGTGGCCGAGGCCGCCAAGCGCGCCGACATCATCATGCTGCTGGTGCCGGACACCATGCAGGCCGCCGTCTACCGCGACCACGTCGCGGCGCACCTGACGGCCGGCAAGACCCTGATGTTCGCCCACGGCTTCAACATCCGCTACGGCCAGATCGTGCCGCCGGCCGACGTTGATGTCTCGATGGTCGCGCCGAAGTCGCCGGGCCACCGCGTGCGCGAGGTCTTCACGCAGGGCGGCGGCGTGCCAGGGCTGGTCGCGGTTCATCAGGACGCCTCGGGGCATGCGATGGAGGATGCGCTGGCCTACGCCAAGGGCATCGGCTGCACGCGGGCCGGCGTGCTCCAGACGACCTTCACCGAGGAGACCGAGACCGACCTGTTCGGCGAGCAGGCCGTGCTGTGCGGCGGCGTGTCGGCGCTGGTCAAGGCCGGCTTCGAGACGCTGGTCGAGGCCGGCTATCAGCCCGAGGTCGCGTACTTCGAGTGCATGCACGAGCTGAAGCTGATCGTCGACCTGTTCTACCAGGGCGGCCTGAACTACATGCGCTACTCGGTCTCGGACACCGCCGAGTTCGGCGACTACCACGCCGGGCCGCGGATCATCACCGACGACACCAAGCAGGCCATGCGCGCGCTGCTGGCCGATATCCAGTCGGGCGCGTTCGCCGAGGAGTGGATCGAGGAGAATCACAGCGGCCGGCCGCGCTTCAACGCGATGCGTGCCGCCGACACCCACCACCAGATCGAGGAGGTTGGGCGCGAGCTGCGGCGGATGATGCCGTTTGTCAATCCCAAAGAGGTGCTGCCAGGCACCGGCGGCGCCTAGCGCGGCCAGGCGGCGCGGGCGCTGACATGCAGCGCCCGCCGGGGCTGGTAGGATTCGGGGCGGAGGTGCAAGCATGACTGAGACAATCACCGAGCGCGCGCTGACCACGGCGGTGGCCGAGCTGTTCCCGTCGCCGGGCCAGTGGACCGAGGCCGACTACTGGCCGCTGGCCGAGCGCAACCGCATCGTCGAGCTATCGAATGGCAATGTGAGTATCCCGCCTATGCCAACCACTGAGCATCAAGATATTGTCGGGGCGATCTACGCGGCGCTGCGGGCCTATGTCCGAGCAAACGGCACTGGCCGAGTCGGTCTTGCACCCCTGCCCGTCCACCTCTGGCCCGGCAAAATTCGCGAGCCGGACGTGATGGTGATGCTCGATGCCCACGACGGGCGGATTCAGCAGCAGTTCTGGGGGCCGCCCGACCTAGTAGTCGAGGTCATTTCGCCCAGCACCGAGCAGACCGACCGCGTCGATAAGCTCGCCGAGTACGCGGCGGCCGGGATTGCGGAGTACTGGATCGTGGCGGGCGCGGCGCAGACCGTTGAGATCTACACATTGGCCGGCGGCGAATATCAGCTGGTCGCCACCCACAGCCACCCCGCGACGCTCACCTCGCCGCTCCTCGCCGGCCTGACCCTCGGCACCGCCGACATTTTCACCAACTACTAAACCTCATCCATAAAACTCTCGCTCCCCAACACCGACAAACGAGGATCACATCGCATGGACCATGTAAAAATCTTTGACACCACGCTGCGCGACGGCGAGCAGTCGCCGGGCTGCACGATGACTCGCGACGAGAAAATGGAGGTCGCCCGGCAGCTGGTGCGGCTGAAGGTCGATATTATTGAGGCCGGCTTCCCGGCGGCCTCGCCCGGCGACTGGGAGGCGGTCAACGCCATCGCCGCCGAGCTTGGCACCGCCGACGGCCCGGTGATCTGCGGGCTGGCGCGGGCCAACAAGGGCGACATCGACGCCTGCTGGAGCGCGGTGCAGCCGGCCAAAAAGCCCCGCATCCATGTCTTCCTCTCGACCTCGGACATTCACATCGAGCACCAGCTGCGCTCCACCCGCGCGGAGGTGCTGCGAGCGCACCACCGAGCTGGTCGGCTACGCCCGCTCGCTGTGCGCCGACATTGAGTTCTCGCCGATGGACGCCGGCCGCTCGGACCGCGCCTACCTCCACACGGTCGTGGCCGCCGCCATCGCCGCCGGCGCGACCACGCTGAACATCCCCGACACCGTCGGCTACCTGACGCCCGAGGAGTACGGCAGCATGATCGCCGCGATTCGCCAGGAGGTGCCGGGCGCCGCCGCGATCACGCTCTCGACGCACTGCCACGATGACCTGGGCATGGCCGTCGCCAACTCGCTGGCCGGCGTGCGGGCCGGCGCGCGGCAGGTCGAGTGCACGCTGAACGGCATCGGCGAGCGGGCCGGCAACGCCTCGCTGGAGGAGATCGTGATGGCGCTGCACACCCGCGGCGAGTTCTTCGGCGTGACCTCGCAGGTCGAGACCACGCAGCTGGCCCACTCCTCGCGGCTCCTGAGCGCCTGCATCGGCATGCCGGTGCCGCCGAACAAAGCGGTCGTCGGCGATAACGCCTTCGCCCACGAGTTGGGGATTCACCAGGACGGCATGCTGAAAAACCGCGACACCTACGAGATCATGCGGCCCGAGACCGTCGGCCTCGACGGCTCGATGATTGTGCTCGGCAAGCACTCGGGCCGCCACGCCTTTCGCTCACGGCTGGAGGCGCTAGGCTACCAGATCGGCGAGGCCGAGCTGGGCGAGCTCTTCGACCGCTTCAAGGCGCTGGCCGACAAAAAAAAGCTGCTCGACGAGCGCGACATTGAGGCGCTGGTCAACGACCAGGCGCAGCGGCCGACGCCGATCTACCAGCTGGAGCATGTGCAGGTCACGTGCGGCACCGGCGCGATCCCGACCGCGACCGTGCGGATGCGCGGCCCTGAGGGCCAGCTGCTGACCAACTCGGGGCAAGGCACCGGGCCGATCGACGCGATCTACCAGGCGATCACCAAAGTCGTCGGCCGCCCCAACGAGCTGATCGAGTTCTCGATCAACGCGATCACCGAGGGCATTGACGCGGTCGGCGAGGTCACGATCCGCATCCAGGAGGAGCCGCGCGCAACCGGCAAAAAGCCCAACGGCACCGGCAAGCCGGCGCGGGCGCAGGTCTTCAGCGGCTACGGCGTCAACATTGACATCATCGTCGCCGCCGCCGAGGCCTACACCGCCGCGCTCAACAAGATGATCGCCACCCAGGCCGACCGTGACCGCGCGCGCCTGGCCGCCAACTCGGCCGCCTACCAGCGCAACGTGGCGCTGTACTCGGTGGACCTGTTCGGCAACTCCGCGCTGGGCAAGGGCTAGAGCAAGCCGTCAGCTATCAGCTGTCAGCCGTCAGGAGCTTTGGGCTGATGGCTGGTGGCTGATAGCTGATAGCTCGCGACTATGCGAATCGCCTACGTTGGTCCGGCGGGAACTTGGACCGAGGCGGCCGCGCTGCTGCTGAGCGGCCACGACGCCGCGCTGCTGGCGCTGCCGTCGTGGCCGGCAGTGATCGCCGCGGTCGAGAGCGGCGCCGCGGGCTGCGGCGTGCTGCCGATTGAGAACTCGCTGGAGGGCGCGGTCGGGCTGACGCTTGATCTGCTGATCCACGAGACTCATCTGCAGATCGCCGCCGAGTGCGTCGTGCCGATCCATCATATGCTGCTGGCGCGGCCGGACACGGCGCTGGCGGAGATCACCGTCGTGCGCTCGCACCCGCAGGCGCTGGCGCAGTGCCGGCGCTGGCTGGAGCGCACACTGCCGGGCGTCCCGACGGCCGCGGCGCTCTCGACGACCGCGGCCGTCGCCGAGGTCATGGCCGCACCAGGCGGCGCCGCGATTGGCACCGCCCGCGCCGCCGAGCTGTACGGCGCCACGATCCTGGCCCGCGAGATTCAGGACGCGGCCACCAACGCCACCCGCTTCGTGCTGCTGGCGGCCCACGACAGCCCGCCGACTGGCCACGACCGCACCTCGCTGGCCTTTGCGGTGCCGCGCAACACGCCCGGCTCGCTGGTCGAGGTGCTGCAGGAGTTTGCGGCGGCCGGCATCAATCTGTCGAAGCTCGAGTCGCGGCCCGACCAGGAGCGGCTCGGCCAGTATATTTTTCTCTGCGATCTGGAAGGTCATCGCGCCGATGCGACGGTTGCTGCGGTGCTGCAGCGGGTAGCCCACAAGGCCGACTGGGTAAAAATCTTCGGCTCGTATCCACGCTGGCAAGGATAGCTCGGGGCCAGCGCCGCGCCCCGCAGGAGAACGCGATGACGATTCAAATCTATGACACCACGCTGCGCGACGGCACCCAGCGCGAGGGCCTCTCGCTGTCGCTGGAGGACAAGCTGAAAATCGCCCACGAGCTGGACCGCTTCGGCATCCCGTTCATCGAGGGCGGCTGGCCCGGCTCGAACCCCAAAGACGCGGCGTTTTTCGCCCGCGCCAAGACTGACATGTGGGAGCAGGCCGTGATCTGCGCCTTCGGCTCGACCTGCCGCGCCGGCGCCGAGCCGGCCAGCGACGGCAATATCCAGGCGCTGCTGGCCGCCGAGACCGCGGTCTGCACCGTGGTTGGCAAATCGTGGACGCTGCACGTCACTGAGGTCTTGGAGACGACGCTGGCCGAGAATCTGCGCATGATCGGCGCCAGCGTCACCTACCTGCGAAGCCAGGGGCGGCGGGTTTTCTACGACGCCGAGCACTTTTTTGACGGCTACCGCGCCGATCCCGCCTACGCGCTGCAGACCGTCCAGGCCGCCGCCGACGCCGGCGCCGAGTGCGTGATTTTGTGCGACACCAACGGTGGCGCGCTGCCCGAGTGGATTACGGCGGTCGTCACGGCGGTCAAGGGCCAGCTCAGCGCGCCGGTCGGCATCCACACCCACAACGACGGCGAGCTGGCGGTCGCCAACTCGCTGGCCGGCATTGCGGCCGGCGCTACGCAGGTGCAGGGCACGATCAACGGCTACGGCGAGCGCTGCGGCAACGCCAACCTGGTCCCGATCATCGCCAACCTGCAGCTGAAGCTCGGCCACGACATCTTGCCGGCCGAGAAGCTGCGCGGCCTCGCCGAGCTATCGCGGTTTGTCGCCGAGGTCGCCAACCTCGCGCCCGACGAGCACGCCGCGTATGTCGGGCATTCGGCCTTTGCGCACAAGGGCGGTATCCACGTCGCCGCGGTCGCCAAAGTCGAGCACAGCTACCAGCACATCGACCCGGTGCTCGTCGGCAACGCCCGGCGCGTGGTCGTATCGGAGCTGTCGGGGCGCGTCAACATGCGGCTGCGAGCCGCCGAGCTGGGCGTCGAGCTACAGGGGAATGAGCAGGCGATCCTGGCCAAAGTCAAGGAGATGGAGCACCGCGGCTTCCAGTACGAGGCCGCCGAGGGTTCGTTTGAGCTGCTGGTGCGCCGCATCGCGCCGGACTACGTGGCGCCCTTCGAGGTCGTGGACGCCATGATCGTCGTCGAGCAGCGCAACGGCCGCCCGATGCGCTCCGAGGCCACCGTCAAGCTGCTGATCGGCGGCGAGCTGGTCCACACCGCCGCCAGCGGCAACGGCCCGGTCAACGCCCTGGACCTGGCAATGCGCAAGGCGCTGGTCCCGACCTACCCGCAGCTGGCCGAGGTGCACCTGGCCGACTACAAAGTCCGCATCCTGGACGAGCAGGCCGCCACCGAGGCGACCACCCGCGTCCTGATCGAGGCGGCCCACGGCGAGCAGCGCTGGTCGACGATCGGCTGCGCCACCAATATTATCGAGGCGTCGTGTCAGGCGCTAGTCGACAGCCTGGAGCTGCCGCTCTTGCGCGCGCGCAACCTGGCGGCCAGCGAGCTGGCGGCCGTCAGCTAATCAGCTTTAGCAACAAGGAACCGAGCATGCCAATCAAGCCCAGCAAGTACATTTGGTTCAACGGCGAGATGGTGCCGTGGGAGCAGGCGACCGTGCACGTGATGGCCCACGCGCTGCACTACGGCTCCAGCGTCTTCGAGGGGATTCGCTGCTATGAGACGCCCAGCGGCCCGGCGATCTTCCGCCTCGACGCCCACGTCGCGCGGCTGCTCGAACTCGGCGCGGATCTACCGCATGCAGGTGCCATACACCGCCGAGCAGTTTGCGCAGGCCTGCCGGAATGTGGTGTGGGCCAACGGCCTCAAGAGCGCGTATCTGCGGCCGCTGGTCTACCGCGGGCTGGACGAGCTGGGCGTGCTGCCCGGCAACCGCCCGGCCGAGGCGATGGTCGCGGCGATGCAGTGGGGCGCGTACCTGGGCGAGGACGCGCTGGAGCGCGGCATTGACGTGGGCGTGTCGTCGTGGACGCGGGCGGCGCCCAACACGCTGCCGGCGATGGCCAAAGCCGGCGGCAACTATCTGTCGTCGCAGCTGATTGTGATGGAGGCGCAGCGCCACGGCTACGTCGAGGGCATCGCGCTGGACACCAACGGCCTGCTCAGCGAGGGGTCGGGCGAAAACCTGTTTGTGGTCCGCAACGGCATCATCTTCACGCCGCCGCTGACCGCCTCGGTGCTGCCCGGCATTACGCGGGAGACCGTGATGATCCTGGCCCGGCAGCGCGGCTACGAGGTCCGCGAGGAGGCCATGCCGCGCGAGGCGCTGTATGTCGCCGACGAGCTGTTTTTCACCGGCACCGCCGCCGAAATCTCGGCGATCCGCGCGGTCGACGGCATCACGGTCAAGGCCGGCGGCCGTGGCCCGATCACGGCGGCGCTGCAAACCGCGTTCTTCGGGCTGTTCAACGGCGAGACCAAAGATGAGTGGGGCTGGCTCGACTACGTTCACGCCGAGGACGAGGGGTGATCGACCACGACCGGCTCTTCAAAGAGCTGCTGACGACCTTCTTTGGGGAGTTTCTGGCGCTGTTCTTCCCCGAGGTTGCGGCGTACCTGGCGCCGGACTCGCTGGTGTTCTTGGACAAGGAGCTGTTCACCGACATCACCGCCGGCGAGCAGCGGGTGGCCGACCTGGTCGTAAAGGCACAGTTTCGCGACCAGCCGGCGTTTTTCCTGGTCCATCTGGAGCACCAGTCGAGCGCCCAGGGCGACTTTGCGCGCCGTATGTTCACCTACTTCGCCCGCCTCCACGAGAAGCACGCGCTGCCGGTCTACCCCATCGTCGTCTTCTCCTACGACCAGCCGCAGCGCGCCGAGCCGAGCAGCTACGCCGTCGCCTTCCCTGACCTGAAGGTGCTGGACTTTCAGTACCGCGTCGTGCAGCTCAACCGCCTCGCGTGGCGCGATTTTGTTCGCCAGCCCAACCCGGTCGCCAGCGCCCTGATGGCCAAGATGCAGATCGCGCCCGCCGACCGGCCGTTTGTGAAGCTGGAGTGTCTGCGGCTGCTGGCCACGCTGCGCCTCGACCCGGCCCGCACCCAGCTGATCTCGGGCTTTGTTGACACCTATCTGCGGCTGAACGCGGCCGAGGAGCAGGCGTTCACGACGGCGCTCGGTACAATTGAGCCAGCACTGCGGGAGGAAACCATGCAAATTATGACAAGCTGGATGGAGGCCGGGCTGGAGCAGGGCCTCGAGCAGGGCCTGGAGCAAGGGCGCCAGGAACTCATTGAGCTGGTTGAGAGGCAGCTCCAGCGCAAGCTCGGCCACTTACCGACTACCATTACAGATCGAATGCAGCAACTCGACCGACGAAACCTCCAGCGGCTCGGTGATGCGCTGTTTGATTTTGCCAGCCCCGCCGACCTGGCCCGCTGGCTGGAGCAAAGCCGGCCACCCGCCGAGTAAGCGCTGACAATTGAGCCAGCACTGCGGGAGGAAACCATGCAAATTATGACAAGCTGGATGGAGGCCGGGCTGGAGCAGGGCCTGGAGTAGGGCCGTCACGAAGGAATGTTACTGCTCGTTGAACGGCTACTCCAGCGCAAGCTCGGCCCGCTCCCTGAGTCGATCAGTGCGCAGCTGGAGCAGCTGACAATCGCCCAGCTGGAGCACCTCAGCGACGCGCTGTTTGACTTTGCCAGCCCCGACGACCTAGCCCGCTGGCTGGACCACACCACAAATCCACATACCGAGGAATAAACTATGACACCGCGCACACTGTTTGAAAAAATCTGGGAGGCTCACACCGTCGAGCCAGAGACCGCCAGCACGCCCGCCGTGCTCTACATTGACCTGCACCTGGTCCACGAGGTCACGTCGCCGCAGGCCTTCACCGAGCTGCGCGAGCGCGGGCTGCGCGTCCGCCGCCCCGACCACACCCTGGCGACGATGGACCACTCGACGCCGACCACGCCGCGCGGCGCCGACGGCATCATCCCGATCACCGACCCGCAGGCGCGGGCGCAGCTGGCCCAGCTGGTCGAAAACTGCCGCGAGTTCGACATCCCGCTCTACGAGCTTGGCACCGCCAACCAGGGCATCGTCCATGTGATCGGGCCGGAGCAGGGCTTGACGCAGCCGGGCATGACGATTGTGTGCGGCGACTCGCACACCAGCACCCACGGCGCGTTCGGCGCGCTGGCCTTTGGCATCGGCACCAGCGAGGTCGGGCACGTCCTGGCGACGCAGTGCCTGCTGCAAAGCCGGCCGCAGACTTGCGAGGTGCGCGTTGACGGCGCGCTGGCACCCGGCGTCACGGCCAAAGACATCATCCTGGCGCTGATCGCCCAGATCGGCATTGGCGGCGGCACCGGCTACGTCTTCGAGTACACCGGCAGCGCGATCCGGGCGCTCGGGATGGAGGCGCGCATGACGATCTGCAACATGAGCATCGAGGCGGGCGCGCGGGCCGGCCTGATCGCCCCCGACGAGACGACCTTTGCGTACCTGAAGGGCCGGCCCTACGCGCCGGAGGGCGCCGACTGGGACGCCGCCGTCGCCCACTGGCGGACGCTGCCCAGCGACCCCGGCGCAACCTATGATCACACCATTGTCCTCGACGCCAATGCGCTGACGCCGATGATCACCTACGGCACCAACCCCGGCATGGGCATCCCCATCGGCGGCCGCGTCCCGACCATTGAGGAGCTGAGCGACCCCAGCCAGCGCCAGGCGCTGGTCGCGGCGCTGGAGTACATGGGCCTGGAGCCAGGCCAGCAGCTGCTGGGCAAGCCCGTCGATGTGGTGTTTGTCGGCTCCTGCACCAACTCGCGCATCTCCGACCTGCGCGAGGCCGCCGGGCTGATCGCCGGCCAGCAGGTCGCGCCGGGCGTGCGGATGATGGTGGTGCCAGGCTCGCAGCAGGTCAAGCGCCAGGCCGAGGCCGAGGGGCTGGATGTGATCTTTCGCGCCGCCGGGGCCGAGTGGCGCGAGGCCGGCTGCTCGATGTGCATCGCGATGAACTCCGACCAGCTGCTGCCGGGCCAGTACGCCGTCAGCACCTCGAACCGCAATTTCATCGGGCGGCAGGGCAAGGGCGGGCGCACCTTCCTGGCCAGCCCGCTGACCGCCGTCGCCAGCGCGATCGCCGGCGTGGTCAGCGATGCCCGCGCGCTGCCGACGACATGAGCCACGAGCAGAAGTGGCGGCGGCTCGCGCCGCTGGGCCTGGCCACGGTTGGGCTAGGCCTCAGCGTGCTGGGCGACACCATCGCCCGCAAGGGCCGCGGCGAGCCGTGGTTTGTGCGCGGCACCGTCGCCCTCAGCCTGGTCAACGCCGGCCTCGCCGTGTTTGGCGACGCCATCAAGGAGCGCGCGCTGTATGAGCTGGCGTCGCCCCACCCCGCAAGCAAGGAGCACCATGAAACCGATCACCACCTTTAGCGCCACCTGCGCCGCGCTGCCGCTGGAGAACATCGACACCGACCAGATCATCCCGGCCCGCTTCCTGAAGGCCACCGATAAGGCCGGCATGGGCGACCACCTGTTCGCCGACTGGCGCTACGACGCCGCCGGCCAGCCCAACCCCGACTTTGTGCTCAACCGCCCTGAGAGCCGCGGCGCCGGCGTGCTGGTCGCCGGCAACAACTTTGGCTGCGGCTCGTCGCGCGAGCATGCGCCGTGGGCGCTGCAGGGCTTCGGCCTCCAGGCCGTGATCTCGACCTACTTCGCCGATATTTTTCGCAACAACGCCCTCAAGGTCGGCCTCTTGCCAATTGAGGTCGACACCGAGACCTACCACCAGCTGGTCAGCCTGTGCCAGGAGGACCCCACGACGAGCGTGACGGTGGACCTGGTGGCCCAGACCGTGACGCTGCCCGACGGCCAGCAGGTCCATTTTCCGATTGAGCCGTTTGCCAAGCACTGCCTGACCCAGGGCGTCGATCAGCTGGGCTTTTTGCACAACCAGGACGCCACCATCGCCGCGTTCGAGGCCCGCAACCCCGCGCGCGTCACGACGGTGCGGGGCTAGCGTGAGCAACAATGAGCAAGCTGCGCGCGCAGCGTTTCAGATCGCAGTGCTGCCGGGCGACGGCATCGGGCCAGAGGTGGTCGATGCGGCGCTTGATGTGCTGCAGGCCGTCGGCGTGCGCTTTGGCTACACCTTTCAGACCACCACATCGCTCATCGGCGGCGCGGCGATTGACGCCCACGGCACCGCGCTGCCGCCAGAGACCGTCGCGGCCTGCCAGGCGGCCGACGCCGTGCTGCTCGGCGCGGTCGGCGGCCCCAAGTGGGACAACCCCGCCGCCACGGTGCGGCCCGAGCAAGGGCTGCTCGGCATTCGCAAGGCGCTGGGGCTGTTCGCCAACCTGCGGCCGGTCACCGTCCACCCGCGGCTGCTGGCGGCCTCGGCGCTCAAGCCCGAGCGGCTGGCCGGCGTCGACCTGCTGGTCGTGCGCGAGCTGACCGGCGGGCTATATTTTGGCGACAAGGGCCGCCACGGCGCGGGCGCCGACGAGACCGCCTTCGACACCTGCGTCTACAGCGTCGGCGAGGTCGAGCGGGTGGTGCGGATGGCCTGCGAGCTGGCCCGCGGGCGCCGCGGCAAAGTCACCTCGGTCGACAAAGCCAATGTCCTTGAAACCTCGCGGCTGTGGCGCACCACGACCGACCGCGTGGTCCGCGAGGAATACCCCGACATCACGCTGGAGACGATGCTGGTCGATGCCTGCGCCATGCACCTGATCCGCCGCCCGGCCGACTTCGACGTGATCGTCACCGAAAATATGTTCGGCGACATCCTGACCGACGAGGCCTCGATGCTGGCCGGCTCGATGGGCCTCTTGCCATCGGCCTCGCTGGGCGCGCGCGAGGCGGGCCGCGCCACCCGCATGGGCCTGTACGAGCCAATCCACGGCTCGGCGCCCGACATTGCTGGCCGTGGCATCGCCAACCCGCTGGCCACGATCCTCAGCGTCGCCCTGCTGCTGCGCTACTCGCTGGGCCTCGACGCGGCGGCGCTGGCCCTGGAGGCGGCCGTGGACCGCGTGGTCACCGGCGGCATCCTCACCGTCGACCTGGTGGCGCCGGGCGAGGCCAGCCACGGCACCGCCGCGGTTGGCGCCGCGGTCAGTGCGGCGCTGGCATAACCAACTCATCACCAGAATCTCACCAGGGCGGGCCGTGTGGCCCGCCCTGGTTGACGTAATCGGAGCTGTTGTCGCCGAGGGCTATGTTATAATCGGGCTGAAGCCAGGCCGCGACGGAGCGGATACGCCAACAAAAACACAACACATCCACCACCCACGGATGCTTGGAGCGGCGGCATGCCAAATATTTTTAACTCACTGCTGGGCGCCTTTAGTCGCGACCTCGGCATTGATCTTGGAACAGCGAACACCCTGGTCTACGCCCGCGGCAAGGGCATTATTATCTCGGAGCCATCGGTGGTCGCGATGGACCGTCGCACCAAAGAGGTCCGCGCCGTCGGCGCCGAGGCCAAAGCGATGGTCGGCAAAACTCCCAGCTCGATCATCGCCGTGCGGCCGCTCAAGGACGGCGTGATCGCCGACTTCGACGTGGTCGAAAAAATGCTCGACTACTTTATCAAGAAGTCGAACACCACCCGGCCGCGGGTCGTGATCGGCGTGCCGTCGGGCGTCACCGAGGTCGAGAAGCGCGCCGCCAAAGACGCCGCCGAGAACGTCGGGGCGCGCCGGGCATATGTCGTGGAGGAGCCGATGGCCGCCGCGATTGGCTCGGGCCTGCCGGTCGAGGAGCCGATTGGCTCGATGATCGTCGATATTGGCGGCGGCACCACCGAGGTCGCGGTGATCTCGCTGGGCGGCATCGTCGTCAACCACTCGCTGCGCATCGCCGGCGACGAGATTGACGAGGCGATCATTCAATTTGCCCGCCGCGAGTACAACCTCCTGATTGGCGAGCGCATGGCCGAAAAAGCCAAGATCGCCGCCGGCTCGGCCTATCCGCTGGATGAGGAGGTCACGGTCATGCTGCGCGGCCGCGACCTGCTGACCGGGCTGCCCAAAGCCATCGAGGTCTCCAGCGTCGAGCTGCGCGAGGGCATCGCCGGCCCGGTCAGCTCGATTGTCGAGGAGGTGCGGATGGCGCTGGAGGAGACCCCGCCCGAGCTAGTCGCCGACATCATGGAGCAGGGCATTATGTTAGCTGGCGGCGGCGCGCTGCTGCATGGCCTGGCCCGGCGCATCATGGCCGAGACCAAGATGCCAGTGCATATCGCCGACGACCCGCTGAGCTGCGTGGCCCGCGGCGCCGGCCGCATGGTCGAGGAGTTTAGCAACCGCAACTACCAGAAGATTCTGGAGCAGACCCAGTCGAGCAACTACGGGCGCAAGGTGCGCGGGCGGCGCTAGACATGGGCGGCGCGATCTCCTCATCCAAAGCCGCCCGCAGCCTCAGCCGCCGCAGCCTGGTGGTGCTCCTGGTCGTCATCGGCGTGGCGCTGGCGCTGCTGGTCCTGGATGGGCGCGGCTGGCTCGACAGCGTCAAGGGCGGCGGCCAGGTGGTGCTCCAGCCCACCGCCCAGCGCCTGACCCAGACCCGCCTCGGCGTCGGCAGCTGGCTGGATGGGATTCTTCACTTCGGCAGCCTCCAGCGGCGCAACGCCGCCCTCGAGTCCGAGATCGCCCGGCTCCAGGCCGAGAACGCCCGCCTCCAAAGCCTCCAGTCCGAAAACACCGCGCTCAAGATCGAACTGGGGATTCGCCAGCTCTACGACTGGGAAACGCTGGCCGCGCCGGTCGTGCAGATCAACGCCGACAACGGCCGCCGCACGATGCGCGTGGCCCGTGGCCGGCTGGACGGCATTCAGGTTGGCATGGCGGTCGTCGCCAAAGAGGGCGGCAGCCCGGCCGGCTTGATCGGCGTGGTCGACCAGGTCTACGCCCAGACCGCCGATGTGCTGCTGATCACCGACGGCGGCGCCGCGATCAGCGCACGCACGACGACGGCGGCGCCGGCCAGCGGGCTGGTCATTGGGCAGTGGCAGCGCGGCAGCCGCATCCGACTGGAGGGCGTCGACCGCGATGCGGCGCTGGCGGTCGGCGACTTCGTCGTCACCGCCGGGCTGAGCAAAGCGCTGGCCAGCGCGACGCCGCTGGCCCAGATTCCCGCCGGCGTGCCGATCGGCTCGGTCGAGCAGGTGGCGCGCAATAGCCGCGAGCAAACCGCCGAGCTACGGCCGTTTGTCGACCCCGACCGCGTGCGGCTGGCCTGGATTGTGCTGGCGGAGCAGAGCAAGTAGCACCATGAACACCTATCGGCCAAAGCTAGAGCGCCGGGTGCTGTCGCAGGTCAGCCGGGCGGCGCTGCTGCTCGTGCTGGCGCTGCTCCAGACGACGCTGCTGCCGACCGTCTGGCTATTTCGAGTCAACCTGGTGCTGGTCGCGGTCATCAGCTGGACGCTGCTCAGCGGCGCGCTCGCGGGGACGCGCTGGGCCAGCTATGGCGGCGTGGCGCTCGGCCTGCTCAGCCCGCTACCGCTTGGGGCGCACCTGCTGGGCCTCGCACTGGCGGTGCTCGTCGTCAGCGTCATTACTGAGGAGCTGCCGCGCGACAGCGGCGTGGTGATCAGCGGCTGTGTGCTGCTCGGCTCGCTGGTCAACGGCGTGGTCCTCGCCCTCAGCATGCGCCTGGCCGGCCAGCCGATCAGCTGGCTGCGCTACCCGTTTACCGTCCTCATCCCCGAGACATTAGCCAACCTTCTCATTACGATGCCGGTGTTTGCGGCGCTCCAGCGCTTCCGCCGCACCCGGCGCCGAGGCTAGCATGAGCCGACTCACAGTGTTTCGCCTGCTGATCCTGGTGATGTTTGTTGCGATGACCACCCGGCTGTGGGGCCTGCAGATTCAGCAGGGCGCCGCGCTCAGCCGCGAGGCGCTGGGCCACACCACGCAGATCGTCTGGAACCGCCCCATCCGCGGCGAGATTCTGGCCAGCGATGGGACGACGCGGCTGGCCGAAAGTCTGCCGGCCTACACGGTGGCGATCCGACCCAACCAGCTGCCGGCGAGCGGCAGCCCGCGCCAGCAGGTTTTTGCCCGCCTTGATGACCTGGTGCAGACCCAGGGCACGCTGGTGCTCTCGCCGACCGACGAGCTGCGCTACGCCGAGGGGCTGCGCACCGGCCTGGAGCAGCTGGCCGGCCCGCTGCCGGCCAACGTGCTGGCCACGCCAGCCCTGACTGTCACGGTGCCGCTGGGCCAGGCGCTGCGCGCGCTGCAGCTCACCGAGCGCTTCAGCACCACGCTGAGCTACCGCGCCAGCACCGAGCAGACGCTGCTGCTGCGGATCGGCCCGGCCTACCAGACCGTCCCGATCACCACAACTCGCTCGCTGGACCTGTCGCTGGCCATCGAGGAGAACATGCCCTACCTGCCGGGCGTCGTGGTTGAGGGCGACTACCAGCGCGCCTACCCCCACAGCGCCGAGGTCCAGTCGCTCTCGCACCTCCTGGGCTACATTCAAAATATCGATATGTGCGACATCATGCGCCGCAACCCGCCGTCGTCGTATGGCAGCTACTCGGTGGCCGACCAGGCGGCCTGCGGCATCGAGCCGGGGCATCTCCTCGTTGACACCGCGCCGATGCACTATCTGCTCAACGACCGCATCGGCAAGGATGGCCTGGAGCGCGTCTTTGAGTTCGAGCTGCGCGGGCGGCTTGGCCAGGAGGAGGTTGAGGTTGATGTGCACGCCCGGCTGATCGCGCCGCCGCGGGTGACGACGCCGACGGTCAACGGCAACAACCTGGTCCTGACGATTGACTACGACCTGCAAAAAAAATCCGAGGCGATCATCCGCAACTGGATCGCCAAGTCCGAGCGCCGCCGCACCAACCCCGACCCCAAAGTGGCCTTTCACCGCGAGTACACGCCGATTGAGGCCGGCGTGGCGATTGTGCTGGAGGTCAAAACCGGCCGGGTGCTGGCGATGGTCAGCTGGCCGGCGTTTGACAACAACATCTTCAACCGCCGCCGCAGCGAGGACGAGGTCAAGCAGATTTTCAACCCGGCGCGCCCACACCCGGCCCCAGCGATCAACCAGTCGATTGCGGCCGCCTTCCCGCCCGGCTCGACCTGGAAGCAGTTCACGGGCGCCGCCGCGCTGGAGGGCGGCGCGATCACGCCCGACTCGACAGTGCGCGACAAAGGCCAGCTGTTCGTCAAAAACCAATACTACGAGACCGACCCGACCTACGACCAGCGCTTCCCCAACTCCATCATCGTCGACCGCGGCTGGATCAACATCCGCACCGCGCTGCAGTTCTCGACCAACAACTTCTTTCAGTCGATCATGGGCGGCACCAAGTTTGTCCGCAACCTAGACGACAAGGAGAAAATCGCCGGCCTTGACCCGACCGGCGAGGCGATGGCGGCGATGGCGCGGGCCTTTGGCTTTGGGCAGGCGACGGGCATTGACCTGCCGTATGAGGCCGACGGCACCGTGCCGAGCAAAAGCTGGAAGGCCGCGCTGCCCGAGGGCAATCCCAACCGCACGGCGCCCTGGAGCATCGGGGACATGTACAATGCCGCAATTGGCCAGGGCTTTGTTCTGGCGACGCCGCTCCAGCTGGCGCTGGCCTCGGCGGCGGTCGCCAACGGCGGCACGCTGTACAAACCGCAGCTAGTCAAAGAGATTCGCAGCCCCCAGGGCGGGCTGGTCCGCGCCGTGGAGCCGGAGGTGCGCCGTCAGCTGCCGCTCAGCGCCAGCACGATCCGGGCGCTGCACGAGGGCATGCGGCTGGCAGTCACCAATGGCTTCGACAATTGCGCCCGCAGCGACATCTCGGGCCTGGAGGTTGCAGGCAAGACCGGCACCGCCGAGTACACCGAGCCGATTGATCTGACCAAGCCCGACGTGGGCGATAACTCGCGCAAGCGTAGCCACGCCTGGTTTGTCGGCTTCGCGCCCTATGACAAGCCCGAGATCGAGGTGCTGACGCTGGTCGAGGGCGCCGGCGACATGGGCGATGGCTCGGCGACGATCACCGTGCCGGCGGTCGTCGAGATCATGCAGGCGTATTTCAAGACGACCCCGCCGCCGGCCTCGTTTAGGCCCGTCCCGCCCTATAACCTGCCGTGCCACAACCCCTAGCAGCCCCACTGCCGCTGCGCCCAGCCGTGGTAAAATACTTGCAGTGAGCTTTAAGCACAACCTTCAAGGGAGGCCGGACTATAGAAGCTGCAACAATCGCCCGCCGCGCAGTCGCGGTGGCCGAGGATAAACAGGCCAGTAATATTATCATGCTTGATCTGCGTGGCCTGACGACGATCGCTGACTATTTTGTAATCTGCACCGCCGACAGCGAGCGGCAGCTGCGCTCGGTGCTCAAAGCGCTGGACGAGACGCTGGTGCAGGGCGGCGCGCACAATCCGCGGATTGAGGGCACGCCGGACACCGGCTGGCTGGTGATGGACTTCGGCGATGTCATGATCCACCTGTTCTCACCCGACCAGCGCGAATTTTATCGGATCGAGCGGATTTGGAAGGAAGCTCAACCCGTGGTAGTGGTGCAATAAAGGGACGGAGATGCCAGCAAAAGCGCGAGAAGGATATATTCTGTTTGCCCTCGGCGCGGCGGTCGGGAGCGCCATCGGCCTCATCATCGGGGCACTGACAACGTTCTGGCTCGGCGAGGAGGCTGTTGAGGGCTTGAAGCGGGCGATTCGTCACCTGCTGCGCCGCGACGACCGCGTTAACTTCGAGCTGTTTTTGCAGTAGGCCCGTCGCCACACCAGCGCGCCGCCCTGCGACAGCTCGCAGCGAGGGCGCGCGCCACCATAGCTCAGCATACGCAGCCACGCCACCCGGCGTGGCTGCGCTGCGTGCGCCGCAGGCCATATCCGCGCGCCGCAGCTACGGCGCGACGCGCTGCCAGGCGGCGACATTCCAGGTGATTGGCGCCAGCGCATCGGGGGCCGGGCCGAGCAGTGTTGGGCGCTGGAGCAGGGCCAGCGGGCGCTGAAATAAGCTCAGGCTCGGCAGCGCCTGCGCCCAGACGCGCTGCTGGCGCAGCGCATTCGCCGCCCGCTCGCGCGGCTGAAGCGCGGCCGCCCCGCGGCGCAGCGCCCCCTCGGCACCGGGCGCGCACCAGCCGGCAAAATTATTGCCGACAAAGCCATTGTCGACGCCGGGGATCGCCGCGCACGACCACAGCGGCACACCGTTCGGCACCGCCCCGGCCAGCCAGCCGAACTCGGCCAGCTGGAACTCGCGCCGAAACAGCGGCCCGGTCGGGCTATACAGCTCGGCGGTCGGCAGCGCCTGCACCGTGACCGCCAGGCCGACCGCCGCCAGATCGGCGGCGATCTGCGCCGTAACGCCCAGCCGCAGCGGTGCATCGCTGGTCAGCAGCGTCAGCGTGGCCGGCGCGCTCTCGCGCTCGCGCACGCCGTCGCCGTCGGTGTCGAGCAGGCCAGCGCCAGCCAGCAGCGCGCTGGCCTGTGCGGGGTCGTAGCCGTAGCGCGTCAGCTGCTCATCGCCGGCGTACTCTGGCTGCTGCGGCAGCACCCAGCTGTGGAGCGGCGGCGCGTGGCCGCCGGCAAACTGCGCCGTCAGCGCCGGCCGATTGACCGCCAATGCAATAGCGCGGCGCACCGCGGACTCGCGCAGCAGCGGATCGTCAAGGTTAAAGTCCAGGTGCTCATAGACCGGCCCGGCCACAAACGTCGCCGCCAGCGCGCCATCGGCCTGATCCTGGTCCAGCTGCGCAAACAGCTCGGGCGGCACCTGCTCCAGCCAGCCCAGGTCGGCGGCGCCGGCCGCGACCGCGGCGCGCAGCTCGTCGGCGCTGGGATAGAAGCGAAAGACCAGCTCGTCGGGCAGCGTCGCGGCGGGCCAGTAGGGGTTGCGCACGAGCGTGATCGCGTCGGCTGACTGCACGACGCTGCTAAACGGGCCGTAGCCCAGCGGCGCGCTGGCAAACTCCGCAAAAGCGTTGCGGCCGGCGTCGGCCAGCAGATGGCGTGGCAGCGGCGGCCAGGCGGCCAGCGGGTAGCTCGGGTCGGTGCGGCCCGGCGGCAGCACGGCCTCGGTGGTCCAGTCGTCCACCAGCCGGTAGTCGGCCACGAGGTCAAGGAGGCCGCTGGCCTCGCTCAGGCCCAGGCCGCTGCGGGCCTGCTCGTAGGCCCACACCGAGTCAGCGGCGGTCAGCGGCGCGCCATCGCCCCAGCGCAGATCGCGACGCCAGTGAAAGGTGACGATCAGTTGGCTGGTGGTCGTCACCTCAGCAGTCGGCGTCGTCGTGAACTGGCCGGTGCTATCTAAAAAGCCCTGCGCCGTCTGCATCCGCACATCGCCGGTGGCGAGCGTCGGCAGCCCCTCCAGGATGCCGGTGCTGGTGAAGGTGTAGCCCAGCGCCAGCACCGGCGGCGGAAACAGCGCCGCCACAACGGGCGCGGCGGCCCGGCCATCGGGCGAGAACGGCAGCAGATTGCTGGGTCGCTCGACCAGCGCCACGGTCCAGCGGGTCGGCGTCGGGGTGGGCGACGGCGGGCTGAGCGTGGCCGTCGGGGCGGGCGTGGCCGTCGGGGTGGGCGGCGCGGCGGTCAGCGTCGGGGCCGTGGTGGGCGGTGCCGGCGCGGGCGCTACCGGCGAGCAAGCCGCGCTCACCCACAGCACGAGCACCAGGAGCAGCAGCGGCCGGCTAGGGCGCAACATCCCACTCGGCGAGGTTGTCGGTATCCCACAGCTGGGTCGGATCAGGCTGCGGGCCGCTGAGGCGCGGCGAGCGAGCGGCAACTTTGACCCGCTGGTAGAGCGGCAGCGTCGGCAGGTCGGCGGTCCACAGCGCCTGAGCCTGGGCCAGCAGCGCGGCGCGCGGCCCGGCGTCGGGCGTGGCTACGGCAGCCTGTGCCAGCGCATCGAAGGCCGCGCTGCAGTACGCGGTGACGTTGGCGCCCTGGTATTCGTTGGCCGGCGACGGAATGTGCCCGCACTGGTAGGCGGTGGTGTCCGGCTCGGCCTCGGCCGACGAGGCGTACAGCGCCAAGTCAAAGTTGTGCGCCGGCAGAATCCCATCGCTGTCGGCCTTGAACAGCTTGCCGACGCCCGGCACATAGGCAATGTCGACGGCGATGCCGACAGCCTTGAGCTGCTGCTGGATCAGCTCAGCGACCAGCTGGCGGGTGACATTTTTCTCGGTGGTGTACAGCGTGACGGTCAGCGCCTGGCCGTCGCGCAGGAGCATGCCGTCAGGGCCGGGGGCGTAGCCGGCCGCGCGCAGCAGCGCCGCCGCGCGGTCGGCGTCGTGGGGGTACAGCGTCAGGCCCGCGCCATTCGGCGGGTAGGCCCAGTGGTCGCTGGGCACAAAGCTTTGCATGGCGGCGGCCTTGCCGCCCTGCGCCGCCGCGATCAGCGCCGGCCGATCCAGCGCGTAGGCCACCGCCTGCCGCAGCCGGCCGTCAGCGAACAGGCCCGGCTGGCCGTCGGGCCGCTGTAGCCCAAAGTCGAGATGCTCCCAGGTCGGCGTCGGGCTATACAGCGTCACCACTTTGCCGTCGGCCTCCAGGCGCTGTAGCCGCTCCAGGTCGGTCAGCGCCAGGCTCGTCGAGTTGGCGTAGTCAATATCGCCCGACTCGAGCTGGGCCAGCAGCTGATCTTCGTCGGCCACAAACCGATAGATCACGGTGTCGATCTTGGGCGCGGGGCCGCTGAAGGCGGGATTGGCAACCAGCGTCAGCGAATCGCTGGGAATATATTCGCTGATCTGGTACGGCCCGAACGACAGCGGCCGCTGCGCGTAGTCGCCGCTGCCAAGCGTGGCGGGATCGGCGGCGCGCAGGATGTGGGCCGGCAGCGGCGGGAAAAAGTTCAAAAACGGCGTGGCATCGCGGTAGCCGGGCGCGCCTAGCCAGGTCAGGGTGTGGGCGTCGACCGCCCGCATACTCCAGGTGCGATCCAGCAGCCAGCGCGAGGCCAGCGCCGTCGCCGGATTCTTGGCCAGCTCGTAGCCCAGCAGGAAGTCGTCGGCGGTCAGCGGCGCGCCGTCCTGCCAGCGCAGGTCGGCCTTGAGGGTCCAGGTGACCGCCGTCTGCTCCAGGCGCTCAGGCACGGTAACGCCCAGCGTGCTCGTCAGCGGCTCGCCGTCCACGACCAGCGCGTGATTAGCGTCGACGGTCAGCCCGTCGGGGAAGACGGTGGTCGTCACCACCGTGCCAGCGGCAAACGATGGAAATTGCTCAAAGCAGGTCGGCTGGTAGCGGTACTGGCGGGCGGTATAGCAGCTGTAGCCCAGACTCTGGCCGCCGAGCAGCGCCAAAATCCCGGCGCTGGTCAGCGAGCTTGATTCGAGGCCATAGAGCGTGTCGGGCGGCTGGGTGCTGCCGATCACGACGGTCTTGCTGGCGCCGGCGGTGGGCGCTGGCAGCGTCGTCTGGTCGTCGTTGATCGCAACGGCGGTCGTGGCGGGCGCCGCGGTGGGCGCCGCGGCGACGGTGGGCGCGCTGGTGGCGGTGGGTGCCGGCGCCGGCGCGGTGGTGCAGCCCGCCAGGATCAGCGCGAGGATCAGCAGCGGGCGAAAAACGCGGTGTGTCATGCCCTGATTATAACCAACTCCGGCCCACACGCACGACACCGCCGCCCAAGTCACTCGGGCGGCGGTGCAGCAGCAGCTAAGATGCGGCGAGGCTTAGTCGAGGTAGCCGCTGAAGTTTTTTCCGCAGGTACGGGTGCCGCAGCCGTCGCAGTGCGACAGCCTCGATCTGGCGGATACGCTCGCGGGTGATGCCAAACTCCGATCCAACCTCCTCCAGCGTGCGATATTTGCCATCGTTAATGCCATAGCGCAGCTGAATAATTTTGCGCTCGCGCTCGGAGAGCTTCTCAAGCGCCTCCTCAAGATGCTCGCGGAGCATCGTCATCGCAGCGGCCTCGGGCGGCGACGCGATGCGGTCGTCCTCGATAAAGTCGCCCATCCGGCCCTCGCCCTCCTGTCCGACCGGCATCTCCAGCGACAGCGGGTGCATTGAAGCCTCCAGGGTCCGGCGGACCTTGACGGCGCTCATGTCCATCTGGTCCGCGATCTCCTCGGGCGTCGGCTCACGCTGCATATTCTGCTGAAGGCGGTGCGAGACCCGCTTGACCTGCGAGATCGCCTCGCCCATATGTACCGGCAAGCGGATCGTGCGCGACTGGTCGGCGATGGCGCGAGTAATAGCCTGACAAATCCACCAGGTCGCGTAGGTGGAGAACTTATGGCCTTTGGTGTAGTCGAACTTTTCGACGGCGCGCATCAGGCCAATATTCCCCTCCTGGATCAAGTCCATCATGGTGAGGCCGTAGGAGGTGTATTTTTTGGCGATTGAGACCACCAGCCGGAGGTTGGCCTGGATCAGGTGGCGGCGGGCATCAAGGCCGTGCTCGATCAGCTGCTGATATTCTAGGCGCATCGCTGGCTCGACATCGCCGGCCGCGATTGCGCTGCGACTGAGATGCCCGGCCTCCATCGCTTTAGCCAGCGTGACCTCCTCGCTGGCGGTCAGCAGCGGCACCTGGCCGATCTCCTGTAGGTACATGCGGACCGGGTCGTCGAGCGCAATATCGGCCAGGTCGGGCAAGGCGGTGGGGTGATCGTCGTGGGGCAGCGCCGGCAGCGCGGCGGGCGCGGCGACCTCCAGTGCATCGGCCGGTGGCTCAAGCAGGTCCAGGTCGGCCGTGCCAAGCGCTACGTAGAACTGGTCCAGCTCCTCGCCTGTCGGTGCGACAGCGGCGGCGCGCGGCGCTAGTGACCCCAGAGCGTCGGCCGGCGTCTCAAGGACGGCGATGCCGGCCGTGCCAAGCGCCGCGTAGAGCTGGTCGAGTTCCTCTATCGAAGACTCGGGGGTTGGCATGTTCGCCAAAATCTCATCGTAGGTGATGAAGCCCCGCGCACGGGCCAGCTCAAGCAGCTTCTCCAACATGAATCGTGATCCTCCAGCCAATGTGCTTGGTTGATTAACAGACTACAGGTAGATGATACAGCAGAGGGCTAGCGACAACAGTGGGCGGCCCTTAAGCAAAAATGCTGAGGGCATGCAGTGGCATTTTGACCCTCAATCATCGAATAGCACTCGACCATAATCAAGTATTGGTACTATAAGCCGTGGGGTAGCGAAAGTCAACCCCTGTGTTAAGCGCCATTTAATAATCACACTGCCGGCCACGAATTCCCCACTAGGCGCTTGGCATAGAGTTTGATAGAATGCGGCTAGCGTGACACTTATCGAAACAGGAGGACGCCCGTATGGAGGTCCAAGCATACTGCATGAAGTGCAAGACGACCCGGTCGATGAAAGACGCCCAGGAAGTGACGATGGAGAACGGCCGGCGGGCGGCCAAAGGGGTCTGCTCGGAGTGCAGCACGAAGATGACCAAATTCCTGCCGAGCGATAAAAACAAAGCGGTCGCCAAGTAGCCACGGCGGCCACTGCACGGCGGACGGGGCGCGGCTCCGTCCGCTGCTGTTTTGAGGAAGCAACTGTATGCCTAGCTCATCCCCGCCGACCCAGCCGGTGTCGGTGAATTGGAAAGCCTTTCACGACTATTTTATTGAGGAAGAGTTCGAGGCCGGCCTGGTGCTGTCCGGCTCGGAAATTAAATCGATTCGTGGCGGGCGGGTTAACCTGCGCGGCTCGTTTGCGCGCATCGACAACAACGAGGCCTGGCTGTTCGACTCGCACATCTCGCCCTACGAGCAGTCGGGCAACTATTTCAACCACGACCCGATGCGGCCGCGCAAGCTGCTGCTCCACCGCCGCGAGATCAGCCGCCTGATCGGTAAGCTCCACGCCAAAGGCCTGACGCTGGTGCCGCTGGATATTCATTTTGTGGGGCGGCGGGCCAAAGTCAAGCTAGGCCTGGCGCGCGGCAAGAAGCTCTACGACAAGCGCGACGCCACCGCCGAGCGCGACGCCAACCGACAGCTCCAGCGCGTTGTCAAAGAGCGGCGCTACGACGACTAGCGGCGGCCCGCGCCGCCACGGCGGTCAATTTGGTCACTGGAACCGTTCCAATCTGCTTGCATCCGGCTAGGCGGTGGGGTATCATTCATCGTGATAGCAAAAGCGCCACACCGGCGCGTACCCCAACTCCAAAGGAGGGTTCGATGGCAACAATTCCTGCCGTTGAAACACAACTGATCGAAATTACGGCCGCCGCAGTCACCAAACTGCAGGGTCTGATGCAAGAAAAACAGCTCACCCAGCACGCGCTGCGCGTCTTTGTGGCGGGCGGCGGCTGCTCGGGCCTGCAATATGGCATGACCTTTGACGACCAGCAGCACCCCGGCGACACCGAGTTCGAGGCCAACGGCCTGCCGGTGCGGGTTGACCAGATGAGCGCCAAGTACATGCGCGGCGCCCAGATCGACTACGTTGACTCGCTGATGGGCGGCGGCTTCAAGATCGAAAATCCCAACGCCGTTGCCAGCTGCGGCTGCGGCTCGTCGTTCCGGCCCAAAGAAGAGGACGGCACCGAGGCCAGTGACGCCCCGGCCAGCGGCGGCTGCGGCAGCGGCTGTGGCTGCGGTCACTAGGCGCCAGTGATGATTGGCAGCCACTTCATCGCCTGATGAGGTGGCTTTTGTTTACTCCCTCAGCTCCCCCAAGCCCTGAACACTGACTGTTCACCGCGGGCATTGCAGCCCACCAAGCAGTTTTGATTCCTGCTTTAAGGAGTGGAAGCATGTCCAACCCCGTTTGTGTCATTGGCATTGGGGGCAGCCTCAACCCCACCTCAACCAGCCAGTCCGCCCTCGCCGCCGCGCTGAGCGCCGCCCGTGCCGCTGGCGCCGACACCGCGCTGTTCCCGCTGCGCGACCTGCGCCTGCCGTTCTATGAGCCGTCGTGGCCGCTGGAGGCCTACCCCGACAGCGTGCGGCTGATGGTCGAGGCCGTGCGCGGCGCCAACGTGGTGCTCCTGAGCACGCCCGGCTACCACGGCACGCTGGCCGGCGTGACCAAAAACGCCCTCGATTTTCTGGAGTTTTTGCGTCACGACGACCCGCCCTACCTCCACAACAAGCTGGTCGGGCTGATCGCGACCGCCGGCGGCGAGCTGGCGGCGGTCAACGCGATCAACGCGCTGGCGCACGTGGCAACCTCGCTGCGCGGCCTGGTGCTGCCGCTGCACGTCCCAATCCCGCGGGCTGGCCAGGCGATCAATGCCGACGGCCAGATCATCGACGGCCGCGTCGCGCAGCGCCTGGAGGCGCTCGGCACGCTCGCCGTGGACCTGGCGACCCGCCTCCAGCGCAGCAGCGGCCTGCTGGCGCTGGAGCACGCCAGCTAGCGGGCGGGGCGCTGTGGTATGATGCGCGGCCTAGAGCCGCGCACTGCGGCGTTAAGGAGCGGACATGATGCAGATGCCATTCGAGGAGGCGACGCCCGCCGAGGTCAAAGCCCGCCTGGACCGCGGCGAGGTCAAACTCATTGATGTGCGCGAGCCGGAGGAGGCCGCGGTGGCGGCGATCCCCGGCGCCGAGCTGTACCCGCTGAGCCAGGCGGCCGGCTGGATCAACTCGCTGCCCAAGACCGGCGACCTGGTGATCTTCTGTCACCACGGCGGCCGCAGCGCGCAGGTCGTGGCGGCGCTGACCGAGCGCGGCCACACCAACGTCATCAATCTGCGCGGCGGCATTGATGCCTGGTCGCAGTCGATTGACGCTACGATCCCGCGCTACTAGCGGCCGATGAGCGACGCCGACCACTTCGCCGCAGGCGTGGCACTGTTTAACGCCGCGCAGTTCTGGCATGCCCACGAGGCCTGGGAGGACGGCTGGAAAAGCAGCGCCGACCCTGGCCTGCGCCTGTTCTACAAGGGCATTATCCAGGCGGCGGCCGCGCTGGTCCACTGGCAGCGCGGCAATCCCCGCGGCCTGCACCGCAACTGGGACAAGGCCCGGCCCAAGCTCGTCGCCAGCGCGCCCGGCCAGCTGGGCCTCGCGGTCGCGCCGCTGATCGCCGCGATGGACCAGTTTGTCGCCGCCGACGGCGTGGGCCACAAGCCGCCTCAGCTTCACGTGGTTAGTACCGAGTGAAAAGCACTGAGGAGCGAGTGGGGACAGGCTAAACGTCTACTCGCTACTCATCCCGCGCTACTCGCTCCGCGCCGGCGGGCCGGCCAGCACACGCTGGCGCATGCCCGCGCTGCCGCCGGCGGTGCGCGGCGCGTCCCAAATATTCTCCAGCCACCAGGTGGCGCCGGCGGCGGCGTAGGGCGCGATGAGCGCCTGGGCGGCCGCCGGGTCATCGGCGGGCAGCGCGCCCTCAATGATGATGTCGAGCGGGCGGCCGTCTGACTGCGCGGCCACCAGATAGTCGCGCATCGCGGCGATGTCGGCGGGGGTGGAGTTGCCGTGGGTGCCGTCAGTGGTCCAGGGCGCCATCGTGCCGTCGGGCGCGAAGGTCAGCGGCAGCAGGCCGTCGTAGCGCGCCACCCGCGCCATCGACTTGGGCCGCGGCCAGCCGCCGACCACCCAGATCGGGATGCGCGGCTGCTGCACGGGCGTCGGCGTGAACGTCACATCCGTGACTGCCAGACGCTCGCCCTCGTAGCTGAAGGCCGCGCCGCGCCACAGCCCCTCCAGGATCGCTAGGCTCTCGTCGAGAAGCGTGGCCCGCGCTTTGCGGTCGGTGGCCTCGCCGTATTTGGCAAAGCCGGTCTCGGGCGCGCCCAGCCCGACCGCCAGAATCACCCGCCCGCCCGAGAGCTGATCCAGCGTCGCGGTCTCCTGGGCCAGCTTCCACGGTCGGCGGCGCGAGAGCGGCGTCAGCATCGTCCCGAGCTTGACCCGCGCGGTCTGCGCCGCAATCGCCGCCAGCACCACCCAGGGATCGTTGCCCTCGATGCCGTCCCACACAAACACGCCATCCCAGCCGGCGGCCTCGGCGGCGACGCCCAGCGCTACGATCTCGGTGGCCGGCGCGTCCGAGGGCAGGGTGACTCCATACTGCATTGCGGTACTCCTTTGCTGATCGGGAGAGCGCGACTATAGCACATCTGAGCTGATGGACGCCACCGACGTTCGCCGGAGATTTAGTCGGCCACGACCAGCGCCAGCGCAAAGCCATCGTAGCCCTTGCTGCCGACGGTCTGTAGCGCCGTCGCGCTGACCCGCGGCTCGGCGGCGAGCGCGGCGTTGAAGCGGCGCACGCCCTGCACGCTGGCGTCATCGCTGGTGTCGTCGATCACGGCGCCGTCGCGGACCACGTTGTCAACAATGATCAGGCTGCCGCGCCGCGTCAGCTGCAGCGCCCACCCAAAGTACTCGGCGGTGTTGACCTTGTCGGCGTCGATAAACACCAGGTCGAACGGCGTCACCTGCTCAGCGACCAGCTGCGGCAGGAGATCGAGCGCCGCGCCGACCCGCACCTCGACCTGCGCCGTGAGCGCAGCCTGCGCCAAATTGTTGCGGGCAACCGCGGCGTGGCGTGGGTCAAGCTCCAGCGTAATCAGCGCGCCGTTGGCCGGCAGCGCCCGCGCCAGCCAGATCGCGCTGTAGCCGGCCAGCGTGCCGACCTCCAGAATGCGGCGGGCGCCACAGGTTTGGGCCAGCAGGTGCAGGAGCTTGCCCTGGTTGGGCGCGACGTTGATCGGCGGCAGCCCGGCCGCCGCGGCCGCCGCGAGCGCCGCATCGAGTGCTGGGTCGGCCGGCACGAGCAGGTCGGTAAAGTAGCGGTCCACCGCAGTCCACTGCGCTTGAGTCATGGCTCACCTCGTTATAAAAATCCACATCGCCGCAGTATAGCAATGTGGTGACATCGAGCGCCGCCGCGACCCCAGCGCAGCCCGTGATCGGCTACACTTACCGCCGTGCGGCAGGCCCCGACCACTGCCGCGAGGAGCGATGTATGCCGGTGTATCCGACGCTTGAGCTGGGCGACCCAGCGCTGCGCCAGCCCGCGCCGCTGGTCGCCGACCCGCTGGACCCCGCCACGCAGGCGCTGCTGGCCGACCTGCGCGCGACCCTGAGCGCCTGGCGCGCCGCCCACGGCTGGGGCCGCGCCCTGAGCGCGCCGACTATCGGCGTGGCGCTGCGCGTCGTGCTGATCATGCTGGCCGACGCCGAGTATGTGCTGATCAACCCGCGCTTCGAAAAGTGGAGCAGTGCCCAAACCGACCACTTCGAGTCGTGCATCACGTTTCCGGGGCTGTGGGGCTGCGTGACCCGCCCGGCCAGCATCGTCGTGAGCTTCCAGGATGCCCAGGGCCAGACCCAGCGCCTCAGCGCCGACGGCGACCTGGCCCGCATCATCCAGCACGAGATCGACCACCTCGACGGCCTAGTCTGGCTCGACCGCCAGCCCGATCTCCAGTCGCTCTGCACCACCGCCGAGTACCGCCGCCGCTACAAGCCCGACTAGCGCCAGGCGCAGCAAAGTTCCCGCCGCTTAAAACAGCGCGGCGCCCCGGCCGAAGCCAGGGCGCCGCCGTGCTTGCCAGCGCGCAAGCTAGCTGGTGGCGACGCGGGCGCCGCAGTTCGGGCAGAAGGCGGAGCTTTGCGGCAGGCTGTAGCCGCAGCTTGCGCAGGCGTAGGGCGTCGCGCCGCCGGCCACTGGCGGGACGCTGACGCTAGACGGCGCGCTAACGCTGTGCGGCGTGGGGGGCAGCGCGGCCGGCTCGGCCGTGATCGGCACCTGCTGCGACGTGGACGGCACCACCTCAGGCGCCGGCTCGAAGCTGGCCTTCTGGGCCTCGTCCAGCTCGTGCTCTTTGGCGGCCAGCTGCGCGCCCAGCTGCGTCATGATCTGCGCCAGGCTGGCCACCTCGGGCGCCGTGACGACGCCCTGCTGGTATAGCTCCAGCGTGCGCTCGCCCAGCTGCCGCAAGTTGGTGTCAAGCTGCGCCTTGAGATTTGTGATCTCGCCGCTGATCTTGGTCGTGCGCTGAAACTTCTCCGCCTCGAACTTCACCCGGTCGGTGCCGGTTGACAGCGTTTTGCTCAAGTTATCCAAAAAGCCCATCACATACCTCCTTAAGACATCAGTATAACAAGACGCCGCAAGGGCAGCCAGAGTTGCAGCTGGTGATGCTGATGCGCTCCGCTGGCGCTGTGGACAGCGCTCCGGTGAGATTGTGCAGATTGACACAATGTTTGCGGGGGGTATAATGGTGCAGGCAATGATAGCCGTTCTCACTGTGAGCAACGGTGTGTCGCCTCGCACAAGGATCACCCGCATGGAAACACTTCGCCCGTTCCTGCCGCTTGCGATTCTGTTTCTGCTGACGACGGTGCTGGCCTTCGTAGTGATCGGCCTGTCGGCGCTGCTCGGCCCCCGCCGCGGCTCCGAGCGCAAGCTGATGCCCTACGAGTTCGGCATGTCGCCGATTGGCGGCGCGATGCAGCGCATCCCGATCCGCTTCTACCTCGTCGCAATGATCTTTATTCTGTTCGATATCGAGATCGTGTTCATGATCCCCTACGCCTTGATTTTCCGCGCGCTAGGCATGTTTGGTCTGGCCGAGATGGGCACGTTTATGGCCATCCTGCTGCTGGGCCTGGCGTATGCCTGGAAAAAGGGAGCACTGTCATGGGAATAGAAGAAAAAGCTGGCAACCTGGGCGTCATCACCGCCTCGCTGGACGCCGCGGTCAACTGGGGCCGCACCAACGCGATGTGGCCGATGCTGTTTGGCCTGGCCTGCTGCGCCATCGAGATGATGGCCTCCCAAGCCTCCGACTACGATCTGTCGCGCTTCGGCATGGAGATCAACCGCGCCTCGCCGCGGCAGGCCGACCTGATGATCGTCGCCGGCCGGGTCTCGCGCAAGATGGGGCCGGTCATCCGGCAGCTCTATGATCAGATGAGCGACCCCAAGTGGGTGATCGCGATGGGCGACTGCGCCTCGACCGGCGGCGTCTACAACAACTACGCGATCGTCCAGGGCGTGGACGAGATCGTGCCGGTGGATGTGTATGTGTCGGGCTGCCCGCCGCGCCCTGAGGCGCTGATCCACGGCATCATGATGCTGCACGAGAAAGTCCGGCGCGAGAAGCTGTCGCCGCGTCCGGCCGCGGTTAGCGCCGGCCGCCCGGTGTTTCGCACCGGCCACGATGTTGAAACGGTAGGAGCCAAATAATGGCACTGACCAACGCCGCCACGCTGGCCGCCCTGCGCCAGCAGTTTCCCCAGGCGATCCTGGCCAGCAGCGAATTTCGTGGCGACCTGGCGGTGACGCTGGCGCCCGAGGCGCTCCTGGCCGCCGCCCAGTTTCTGCGCGAAAGTCCCGACCTTCAGTATAGCTACCTGTCGTCGGTGACAGGCGTGGACTACTACGGCCGCACGCCGCGCTACGAGGTGGTCTACCACTTCACATCGCTGCTGCACGGCCACCGCATCGCGCTCAAGGTCGGCGCCGATGAGCAGTCGCCGCACCTGCCCAGCCTGACGCCGACGTTCCCGACCGCCAACTTTCAGGAGCGCGAGGTTTTCGACATGTTCGGGATCGTCTTCGACAACCACCCCGATCTCCAGCGCATCCTGATGCCCGACGACTGGGACGGCCACCCGCAGCGCAAAGACCAGCCGCTGGTCTACGAGGAGGTCGCGTTCACCTTCAACCAGGATGAGATCAACGCCCAGAAACCGTTTGCCCGCGAGTAGGGCGGCAGCGGCCCCCGCCGCCTGAGCCTTACGCCTCACCCGGAGCATTATTTATATGGCGATCAGCGAACCAAAACCGCGCCTCCAAGCGCCCAGCGCCCCCAGTGGGCGCATTGTGCTGCCCGATGGCCGCACGATTGCGCAGGCGGCCCAGTCCATCAGTGTGCCGTCGCCGCGCCAGATCGTCGCGGATAGCCAGCGCCGCCTCCAGGTCAACCCCGGCGAGGAGTCGATGGTCCTCAACATGGGTCCACACCATCCCTCGACCCACGGTGTGCTGCGGCTGGCCGTCGATCTCAGCGGCGAGAACGTGGTGCAGCTGGCGCCCGATGTCGGCTTTCTGCACACCGGCATCGAAAAAACCATGGAGTCCAAAAGCTACCTGAAGGCCGTGGTCCTGACCGACCGGACCGACTATCTCGGGCCGATGATCAATAACCTGGTCTATGCGCTGGCCGTCGAAAAACTCCTGGACTGCCAGATTCCGCCGCGCGCCCAGGTGGCGCGGGTGCTGTTCTCGGAGCTGACCCGCATCAACAGCTACCTGGTCTGGCTCGGCACCCACGCCCTCGACCTGGCGGCAATGAGCGTGTTCCTGTACTGCTTCCGCGAGCGCGAGTACCTGCTCGACATCTTTGAGCTCGTCTCGGGCGCGCGCATGATGACCAGCTACATCCGGCCCGGCGGCCTGGCCTTTGACCTGCCGGCCGAGTTCCGCGAGACCGTGCAGCACTTCCTCAACATTATGCCGGCGCACATCGACGAGTACGAGGCGCTGCTGACCGACAACCCGCTCTGGAAAGAGCGCACCGTCGGTGTCGGCGCCATCAATGCGGCCGACGCGCTGGCGCTGGGCATGAGCGGCGCCAACCTGCGCGCCACCGGCGTGGCCTACGACGTGCGCAAAATGTTCCCGTACTCGGGCTATGAAAACTATGACTTCGACGTGATCACCGGCTCGACCGGCGACAACTACGACCGCTACCTGGTGCGCATGGCCGAGATGCGGCAGTCGGTCAAGATCGCCCAGCAGGCGCTCGACAATCTGCCCGACGGCCCCTACGCCACCTCGGACCGCAAAATCTGGCCACCCTCGAAGACTGAGATCACCCACTCGATGGAGTCGCTGATCCACCACTTCAAGCTATGGACCGAGGGCTTTAAGCCGCCGGTCGGCGACGCCTATGTGACCGTCGAGTCGGGGCGCGGCGAGCTGGGCTGCTATGTGGTCAGCGACGGCTCGAACAAGCCGTGGCGGGTCCACTTTCGCGGGCCGTCGTTTATCAACCTCCAGGCGCTGCCGCACATGGCTAAAGGCCAGCTGCTGAGCGACCTGGTCGCCATGATCGCCTCGCTCGACCCGGTGCTGGGCGAAGTTGACCGTTAGCGCGCTTTGACACGGAGAGAACAGGTGCTGAAAGACACATACGCCGCCGACATTCAAACGCTGCTGGCGCGCTATCCGCTCGAAGGCCTCGGCGGTGCTGCCGCTGTGCTACATCGCCCAGGATGCCTACGGCCACCTGAGCATCGAGCACATCCAGGAGGTCGCCGACATTCTTGAGATGCCCTACACCGACGTGTACGAGGTCGCGACCTTCTACTCGCTGCTGTATGATCAGCCGGTCGGCAAATGGGTGCTGCAGGTCTGCGACGACAACCCCTGCTGCTTCACCGGCGCCGAGGAGCTGGTTGCCGACCTGGAGCAGCGCCTATCGATCCCGGCCGGCGCCACCAGCGCCGACGGCCTGTGGACGCTGCAGCGCGTCAAGTGCATCGGCGCCTGCCACCGCGCGCCGGTCGTGCAGGCCAACCTCGAATTTCACTACGACATGACGCCCGACACCGTCACCGCGCTGCTGGAGCAGTGCAGCCAGCTGGCCCAGAGCGGCGCGCCGCTGAGCATCTCGGGCCGCTTCGCCGAGCATTAGGAGGAGAACGCGCGTGACGATCTATGAGAACGGCTACCCCGGTGCCCCCGCCAACGGCTATGGCTCGGAGCACCCCAACCCTTTTCTGCGCGAGCACATCGTGCTGCGCCACCGCGACATCGCCGACTTCAAAGAGTTTGCGGTGTACACGGCGAACGGCGGCTATGCGACCGCCAAGCGCGCCCTGACGACGATGGAGCCGGCGGCGATCATCGATGAGGTCAAGAAGGCTGGGTTGCGTGGCCGCGGCGGCGCGGGCTTCCCGACCGGCCTCAAGTGGAGCTTTATCCCCAAAGATATTTTTCCCAAATATCTGGTCTGCAACGCCGACGAGTCCGAGCCTGGCACCTTCAACAACCACGAGATGATCGACTTCAACCCGCACCAGCTGATCGAGGGCATGATCATCTCGGGCTTTGCGGTGGGCGCGACGACCGGCTACATCTACATTCGCGGCGAGTACGCCTACGGCGCCCGCGTCCTGGAAAAAGCCATCGCCGAGGCCTACGCGGCCGGCTTTCTCGGCAAAGAGCTGTGGGGGACGAGCTTTGAGTTCAACCTCTACGTTCACCGCGGCGCCGGCGCCTACATCTGCGGCGAGGAGACCGCGCTGCTCGAGTTCGCTGGAGGGCAAGATTGGCCAGCCGCGGCTCAAGCCGCCGTTCCCAGCGGTCGCCGGCCTGTACGCCAAGCCGACCGTCATCAACAATGTCGAGACGCTCTCGAACATTCCGCTGATCGTCGAGAAGGGCGCGGCCTGGTTCCGCTCCTTCGGCACCGAAAAATCGCCCGGCACCAAAGCGATCTCGATCAGCGGCCATGTCAAGCGGCCGGGCAACTATCGAGATTCCGCTGGGCATCACGATGCGCCAGTTTATCTATGACCTGGCCGGCGGCATTCGCGGCGACCGCGAGCTTAAATTTATCGTCCCCGGCGGCGCCTCGTCGAACTGGCTGGTCAACAAGCCCGAGCACCTCGATGTGCCGCTGACCTGGGACGACCTGGCCGGCCTCGGCACGATGCTTGGCTCGGGCGCGGTGGTGGTGCTGGACGAGACCACCAGCGTGGTGCGGGCAGCGTTGAAAATTGACGAGTTCTTCAAGCACGAGTTCGTGCGGCAAGTGCGCGCCGTGCCGCGAGGGCACTCACTTTTTGGTCAAGGTCTGGGAGCGGATCGAGCATGGCGGCGGCCGCACGGGCGACATCCCGCTGCTCAACGACCTGGGCAAAGAGATGCTTGGCAAGTGCTTCTGCCCACTGGGCAAGTCGGCGGTGTCGCCGGTGGCCTCGGCGCTGCGCTACTTCAAGGACGAGGTTGAGCACGACATCGCCCACGGCACCCACGCCGCCGGCCGCGACTTCGCGGCGCAGGCCAGCGAGGGCGGCGCGCGCACGGGCGCGGCCACGCCGCCGGTGCGCTAGCGCGGCGGACCCCGGCGCGCGGCGCCACCGACCCAACAACGGTTTGATTAGCATGCGGAAAGCGACGATATGCCAGATATAACCCTCACGATTGACGGCCAGACGGTCACGGTGCCGCAGGGCACCGGGGCGGTCGAGGCGGCCCGCGCGGCCGGCATCGAGGTGCCGATCTTCTGCCACCACCCCAAGCTGCCGCCGGTCGGCATGTGCCGAATGTGCCTGGTTGAGGTCGGGACGCCCAAGATGGACCCAGCCACCAAGCAGCCCGTGCTGGCCGAGGACGGCACGCCGGTGATCGCCATGATGCCGCGCCTCCAGACGGCCTGCACCACGCCGGTCTCGAACGGCATGGTGATCAAAACCAACACCGCCGAGGTCGAGTTTGCCCGCCGCGGCGTCCTGGAGATGCTGCTCAGCTCGCACCCGCTGGACTGTCCGGTCTGCATCAAGGGCGGCGAGTGCCCGCTGCAAAACCTGACGATGGGCTACGGCCCCGGCGTGTCGCGCTTCGACTACGCCGACAAAGTGCACTTCGAAAAGCCGATCCCGCTCGGGCCGCTGATCGACCTCGACCGCGAGCGCTGCATTCTGTGCGCGCGCTGCGTGCGCTTCGAGGACGAACTGGCCGGCAACTCGGTGCTGGGCTTTGCTAACCGCGGCCGCGCCTGGATGATCCAGTCAAAGTCGAACCCGCCCTTTAACTCCAAGTTCTCCGGCAACACCGTGGACATCTGCCCGGTCGGCGCGCTGATGAGCCACGACTTCCGCTTCGCTGGGCGCGTCTGGGAGGTCAAGCCGGTCCCCTCGATCTGCCCGCACTGCTCGGTCGGCTGCAACATTACGCTCGACATGCGCTACCGCGACATCAAGCGCATCCAGCCGCGCGAGAACGAGGCGGTCAACGAGATTTGGCTATGCGACCGCGGCCGCTACGGCCACCACTTTGTTGACAGCGCCAAGCGCCTGACCAAGCCGCTGGTGCGGCGCGGCGGTGCGCTGGTCGAGACGACGTGGAGCGAGGCCATCGAGGAGATTGCGCAGCGTCTGACCGGCATCAAGCAGGGCTACCAGGCCGGCGTGATTGGCGGGCTGGCGTTGGGCCGGCTGGCCAACGAGGACCTGTTCCTGTTCCAGAAGCTGATGCGCGACGTGCTGGGCACGCCAAATCTCGATAGCCGCCGCGGCGCCCCCGACGACACCGCCCACGACGATCTGGCCGCGGTGCTGGGCGTCGGCAGCGGCACCGACCTGAGCCTGCTGGGCAAAGGCACCGCCGCGCTGGTGATCGGCGCCGACCCCGAGGAGGAGGCGCCGGTGTATGTGCTGCGGCTGCGCGGCATCAAGCGGCGCGGCGGCGAGCTGATCGTCGCCAACGGCCGCCCGACCAAGCTTGACGCGGCGGCCACGGCCAAAGCGCGCTACCGCTACGGCTCTGAGGCGCTGTTTGTGCTCGGCGTTTTGTCAGCGGTGCTGGAGGGCAATGCCACCCCAGCCGCCAGCCGGGTCAAAAACCTGGCCCAACTCCGGCAAACGCTGCAGCCCTTCGACGTGGCGACGGTCGCCGCGCAGACCGGCGTCAGCGCCGAGACGATCCGCGCGGTCGCTAAGTCGGTCAGCGCCGCCGAGAACCTCATCGTGGTCTATGGCCGCGAGGCCTTTGCGGCCGGCGCGCCGCTGGCGCAGGCCATTGGCAACTTGCTGCTCCTGACCGGCCACGCCGGCAAAGCCAACAGCGGCGCACTGCCGCTGCTGCGGTATAACAACAGCCGCGGCGCGCTCGATATGGGCGTCCGCCCCGACAAAGGGCCGGGCTACGCCGCGCTCGCCAAGACCGGCATGACGGCCGGCGAGATGCTGGCCGGCGCCGCCACCGGCAAACTCCGGGCGCTCTACGTGGTCGGCAGCGACCCAGCAGCGGCCAACCCGCAGGCCGCGGCCGCGCTGAAAAAGCTCGATCTGCTGATCGTGCAGGACCTGTTCCTGACCGCCACCGCCGCGCAGGCCGACTTTGTGCTGCCGGCGTCCTCGTTCGCCGAGCGCGACGGCACCTACACCAACGCCGAGCGGCGGGTGCAGCGCTTCCGGCAGGCCCGCGACAATGTGGGCGAGAGCCGCGCCGACTGGCAGATTTTTGCGGCGCTGGGCCGCGCGATCATGAGCCTGGTGCCGGCGCCAACCGTCGCCGTTGGCAAGGCCGGCAAGGCGCAGGCTAAGTCCGTGGCCGTCGCAGCCGCGGCGCCGCAGCCGTGGCGCTACCGCTCAACCGACGATATCAACGCCGAGATCACCACCGCCGTGCCGGGCTACGCCGGGCTGACCTACAGCAAGCTGCGGAGCACGGGCGGCGTCTGGGGCCGCCAGCCGACCCACGACCCGGTGTTCTACGACGGCACCTCCTACACCAACACCGAGGGCTACGGCGCGCAGTGGCCCACCCTGGCCGAGCAAAGCGCTGCGCCGCTTGACCTGGCGCTGACCCCGCCGCCCTCGGCCGCCGTTGGCGCCAACGAGCTGACGCTGGTCGCGGTGCCGCGGCTCTACAACGACGGCACGCTGATGCAGCCGTCGGAGCTGCTGCGCTTCTGGGTCGCGCAGCCGTATGTCGGGCTGTCGCAGGAGGACGCCACGCGCCTCGGGCTGGTCTCGGGCGACAGCGTGCGTCTGACCTCGCGCGCCGGCACGCTGGAGCTGCAGGCCAAAGTCGACGCCGCCGCCACGCGCGGCATCGCGCTGGTCCCCGATCTGTCCGAGCTGCCGCTGGCCCAGCTGCAAACCGGCGCCGTCACGGCCGTCACAATCGAGAAGGTGGCGTAATGTATATTTTGCTGCTGATCCTGCAGGCGCTGGTGGTCTTTCTGATCTCGACCACTGCGTTTGCCTACCTCACGCTGTTTGAGCGCCGCCTGCTGGCCCGCCTCCAGCACCGCATCGGGCCGAACCGCGCCGGGCCGGGCGGCATCTTCCAGCCGCTAGCCGATGCGGTCAAGCTGTTTTTCAAGGAGGAGATCATCCCGGCGCAGGCCGACAAGGTGGTCTACATGGTCGCGCCGGCGCTGGCGATGATTCCGGCAGTGCTGCTGTTCGGCATTCTGCCGGTCGGCGGGCCGTTTCGCTTGTTTGGCCAGGGCACGACCCAGATCATCCGGCCCGGCTTCGAGGTGCTCGGCACGCCGCTGCAGCTGGCGCCGGGCGTCAATGTCGGCGTGCTGTTTGTGCTGGCCGTCACATCGCTGGGCGTCTACGGCATCACGCTAGGCGGCTGGTCGTCGGCCAACAAGTACTCGATGCTCGGCGGCATCCGCTCGTCGGCGCAGCTGATCAGCTACGAACTGGCACTCGGCCTGTCGGTGATGGTGCCGGTGATGCTGGCCAACTCGCTCAACATGGAGACGATTGTCGCCAACCAGGTCGGCTGGTGGAATATTTTCAAGCCGGTCGGGTTCGTGGCTTTCGGGATTTTCTGGCTGGCGTCGTCGGCCGAAGTAGTGCGCGCACCCTTCGACTTGGTTGAGGCCGAGCAGGAGATCGTCGGCGGCTACAACACCGAGTACTCCTCGATGAAGTTTGCGCTGTTTTTCATGGCCGAGTACATCAAGCTCATCGCGGTCAGCGCGATCGGCGTGGTGCTGTTCTTCGGCGGCTGGCACGGCCCCGGCGTCGAGACGCTGTATCGCGCCGGCGCGACCAACACCTGGCTGTTTAATCTCGCGGCGCTGGTGTCGGTCGGCTACTTCCTGATCAAGCTGATCCTGTTTCTGGGATTCTCGGTACTGGTGCGGGCCACGCTGCCGCGCATGAAGTACAACCAGCTGATGGACCTGGGCTGGAAGCGCCTGCTGCCGATCTCGCTGGCCACGGTGGCGATCACGGCGATTGGCGCGGTGCTGACCGCGGATACCGGGCTGCTGGCCCGGCTGTTCGGCTAAAGGAGCTGCGATGTTCGATTTTCTGAAAGGCTTAGGCACGACCGCCAAATATCTGTTCAAGCGGCCCGTGACCGTCTCATATCCCGAAGTCAAGCGGCCGGTGCGCGAGCGATTCCGCGGCAAGCACGAGCTCAAGCGCTACGAGAATGGCCTGGAGCGCTGCATTGGCTGCTCGCTGTGCGCCGCCGCCTGCCCGGCCGATGCGATCTATGTGCAGCCGGCCGAGAATAACCCGCTCAGCCCGGTGGGCGTGGGCGAGCGCTTCGCCGAAAAGTACGAGATCAATATGCTGCGCTGCATTTTCTGCGGCTACTGCGAGGACGCCTGCCCGACCAACGCAATCGTCCTGGAGCACGACTACGAGCTGTCGTTCTACGACCGCTCCTCGGCGATCTACACCAAAGAGATGCTGCTGGTCCCGACCGATAAAGGCTACGGCGAGCCGTCGCCGCTGCTTCAGAGCCTGAACCGGCCGCCCAACCCGCCAGCGCAGATCGACCTCTAGTTTTCGAGTAGAATACGGAGGCTCCGGGCTTAGCCAACGCTTGCTCTGAGCCTCCCCGTGTGTAATACCGAGGTTATCATGGAACTGGTGGTTTTTACGCTAACCGCCCTGATCTCGATTGTCTGCGCGATCGCAATGGTCGTCAGCAAAAACGCGGTCCACTCGGCGCTGTTTCTGGTGCTGAACTTTGCGGCGGTCGCGGTGCTGTACCTGCTGCTACACGCGCCATTTTTGGCGATGGTGCAGATCACGGTCTACGCCGGCGCGATCATGGTGCTGTTTCTGTTTGTGATCATGCTGCTGGGCGCCGAGAAGGGCGAAGAGGCCGACCCGATCCGCTGGCAGCAGCCGGTGGCGCTGATTCTGGGCGTCGCGCTGCTGGCCGAGGCGCTGGTGGTCTTTTTTGGCACGGGCAACCCGGCCCCGCTGGCGCCCGCGCCGGCCGCGCTGGGCGACCCGGCGAGCATTGCTCGGTTGCTCTTCACCGACTACCTGCTGCCGTTTGAGATGACCTCGATCCTGCTGCTGGTCGCGCTGATCGGCGCCGTGGTCCTGACCCTCAAAAGCCGCGAGAAAGAAGGAGCCAGCGCATGATCACCACCAACTACTATGTGCTCCTGAGCGCCATCCTGTTTACGATTGGCGTCGTCGGCGTGCTGACGCGGCGCAACGTGATGATTATGTTTATGTCCATCGAGCTGATGCTAAACTCGGCCAACCTGGCGCTGGTCGCGTTTGCGCGCGCCCGCAACCAGATCGACGGCCAGATTCTGACGTTTTTCGTCATCACCGTCGCGGCCGCTGAGGTTGCCGTGGGTCTGGCGCTGCTGGTCGGCATTTTCCGCACCAAGCGCACCACCAACGTGGACGACATCAGCACGATGAAGGGCTAGCGCGACCCGCTCGCGTCCTGACCGGCGCGGCGCCCGCGATCCTGCACTTGTAGCTAGCAAAAAGGATCAACTGTGGATTTGTTAAAAACCCTGATTCCGGTGCTGATCGGGCTGCCGCTGCTGGGCGCGCTGGTCAACCTGGCGGTGATCCGGCGCGGCCGCACCGCCGGCACGCTTGCGACCGCCGTCATGGCCGCGGCCTTTGTGGTCGCGCTGGTCATGTTCTTCTCGCTGCTGGGCTTGCCCGTCGAGGAGCGCACCAAAATTGATGTCACGTACTGGACGTGGATCAGCGCCGGGCCGCTGCAGGTGCCGTTCGGCTTTTTGCTCGACCCGCTGGCGATGGTAATGGTGCTGCTGATCACCGGCGTCGGCACGTTGATTCACCTGTTCTCCATCGGCTACATGGCCCATGATGCCCGGCCGGTGCGGTATTTTATCTACCTCAATCTGTTCGTGGTCGCGATGCTGATCCTGGTGCTGGCCAACAACTTTCTCCTGCTGTTCCTCGGCTGGGAGGGCGTCGGCCTCTGCTCGTTTCTCCTGATCGGCTCGGCGTTTGAGCGCAAGGTGGCCCAGGATGCTGCGCTCAAAGCGTTCATCATCAACCGCATCGGCGACTTTGGCCTGATGCTGGCGATCCTGGCGATCTACAAGCGCTTCGGGACGCTGAACTTCGGCGGCGTGTTTCCGCGGGCCAGCGAGGTACTGCTCGGCCAACAAGTGACGATCCCCGGCGGCCTGGTCGGCCTGGCGACCGCGATCTGCTTTCTGATGTTTATTGGTGTGGCCGGCAAGTCGGCGCAGATTCCACTGTTTGTCTGGCTGCCCGACGCCATGGCTGGCCCGACGCCGGCCTCGGCGCTGATCCATGCGGCGACGATGGTCACGTCGGGCGTGTACCTGATCGCCCGCAGCCACTCGATCTTCCTGCTATCGCCGGCGGCCAGCAACTTTGTGGCGGCGGTTGGCACGCTGACGGCGTTTGTGGCGGCCTCGATCGCCATCGGCCAGTACGACATCAAGCGCGTGTTGGCATACTCGACGGTCTCGCAGCTCGGCTTTATGGTCGCGGCGGCCGGCCTGGGCGCCTACAGCGCGGCCATGTTCCACCTGCTGACCCACGGCATCTTCAAGGCGCTGCTCTTCCTCGCGGCCGGCTCGGTGATCCACGGCGCCCACGAGGTCCAGGATATGCGCCAGATGGGCGGGCTGCGCAAATACATGCCCACGACTTACCGCACCTATCTGGTCGGCGCGCTGGCGCTGGCCGGCATTTTCCCGTTCGCCGGCTTCTGGTCCAAAGACGACATCATCGCGACCGCCTTTAGCCGCGGCGTTGACCAGCAGCCCCACCCGGTGCTCGGCTTTCTGCTGATCATCTCGGCCGGGCTGACGGCGTTGTACATGGCGCGCCAGATTGCGCTGGTCTTCTTCGGCACGCAGCGCGACCCGAGCTATCACGCCCACGAGAGCGAGCGGCTGATGACGGTGCCGCTGGTGATCCTGGCGGTCGGCGCCACAATCGGCGGATTGATCAATTTGCCGCACTTTGCCGGGCCGCTGGCCGAACCACTCGGCCATTTCCTGGAGCCGGTCTTTGAGGGCGTGACGCCGGTCGAGTTCAACCCCGTGACCGCCGTTGGCACGCTGGTCTTTGCGCTCCTGATGGGGTATATCGGCTTCCGGGTCTACACTCGCACCGCCTGGAAAACCAAGTTTGTTGACCCGCTGCACCGCTACACCGGCGTCATCTTCGAGGGCTTCGAGACCGCCTGGGGTTCGGATGAGTATGTGCGCTTTTTTATGCGGCCGTTTCGCGCGGTCGCCAGCTTTCTGGCGCGCATCCTCGACCCGCTGGGCATTGATGGCATTGTGAACGGCGCCGCGCGGCTGGTTGGCCTCGGCGGCCAGGGCCTGCGGCAGGGCCAGTCGGGCTACCTGCGCAGCTACACAATGGTATTCCTGATTGGGGCGCTGGCGGTGGTCGGCTACTTTGGCTATGCCGCGTTACGCTAGCGCGAAGGCCACGGCCTTTCGTCTAGCGCAGAGGATAACGAGCGACTTATGAGCTTTCCGATCTTATCGCTGGTACTGTGGCTGCCAGTCATTGGCGCGCTGCTGATGCTGCTGCCGCTGCGGGCCGGCGTCGCCAAAGCCGTGGCGCTGGGTGCAAGCCTGGTGGTCTTTGTGGCCTCGCTGGCGCTGGTGCCGGGGCTGGGCGTGTACGACGCCGCGCAGCCGGGCCTTCAACTCGTGGAGCGGCTGGCCTGGATTCCGTCGTTCGGCATTCAGTACCAGCTCGGGATCGACGGCATCGCGCTGTGGCTCGTCCTGCTGACCACGTTCCTGACGCCGATTACCATTCTGTCAACCTGGGACTCGGTCCACAACCGCGAGCGGGCCTTTCTAGGCTTTATGCTGCTGCTGGAGACCGGCATGCTGGGCGTGTTCCTGGCGCAGGACCTGTTCCTGTTCTACATCTTCTTCGAGTTTACGCTGGTGCCGATGTATTTTTTGATCGGCATCTGGGGTGGCCAGCGGCGGATCTACGCTACGGTCAAATTCTTTCTCTACACCTTCGCCGGCTCGGTGTTTATGCTGCTGGCGATCATCGCGCTGGGCGTGCTGCATGGCCGCGCAACGAATACCGGCGCCAACTTTGATCTGCCGGCGCTGACCCAGGCGATCCAGGGCGGCGCCGTGCGGCTGCCGGGGCATCTGGACCGCTGGCTGTTCCTGGCATTCTTCGCAGCCTTCGCGATCAAGGTGCCGCTGTGGCCGTTCCACTCGTGGCTGCCCGACGCCCACACCGAGGCGCCCACCGCCGGCTCGGTGATCCTGGCAGGTGTGCTGCTGAAGCTCGGCGGCTACGGCTTTCTGCGCTTCAACCTGCCGCTCTTCCCCGACGCCGCGCGCTATTTCGCGCCGGCCATCGGCTGGCTCGCGGTGATCGGCATTATCTACGGCGCCGTCGTGGCCTTTGCCCAGACCGACATCAAAAAGCTGGTCGCGTACTCGTCGGTCAGCCACCTGGGCTTTGTGATGCTCGGCATCTTCTCGCTTACGCCCGAGGGCATTCATGGCGCGATTTTGCAGATGGTCAACCACGGCCTGTCAACCGGCGCACTGTTTTTGATCGTCGGCTTTATCTACGAGCGCAAGCACACCCGCAACATTGATGCGTTCGGCGGCCTGTGGAAGGTCATGCCGGTCTACACCTTTCTGTCGCTGGTGATTATTCTGTCCTCGATGGGCCTGCCGGGGCTGAACGGCTTTGTCGGCGAGGCCGCGATCATGTTCGGCACGCTGCGCTCCGACGTGCTGGGCTGGCCGTTCGCCGCCTTTGGCCTGACCGGCGTGATCCTGTCGGCCGTCTACCTGCTGTGGATGTTTCGCAAGGTGATGATGGGCGACGTAAACCAAAATACCGCCGGCATGCACGACGTGACCCGCACCGAGATCGCGATGCTCGCGCCGCTGATCGCCATGATTTTGGTGATTGGCCTGTATGCCGCACCGTTCTTCCGCAGCATGGACCCGTCGGTTGAGGCGCTGGTCCAGCAAACCACGACCGTGGTAGCGAACCGCTAACCGAAGGAAAGCGCACCATGACACCAATTCCCGCCCCCGAGATCGCCTGGTCACTCATCAGCGGCCCGGCCGTCCTGATCGGCGCGGCCCTGCTGCTGCTGCTGGCCGACCTGTTTATCACCGACAAGCGGATCCTGGCCTACCTGAGCCTGGCCGGGATTGCCGCTGCCGCCGCCGTGCTGATCCCAGAGTTCGGCGCGCCGTCGCGCACGGCCTTCAATAACATGGTCGTCCTCGATGACGCGGCGATTGTGATCGACTGGATTCTGCTGCTGGTCACGGCGATCACGATTCTCTTGTCAATCGATCATCTCCGGCGGCTTAAGATCGAGCGCGGCGAGTACTACCCGCTGGTGCTGTTCACGACCGCGGCGATGATGTTTATGGCCCAGGGCCGGAATCTGATCGTGCTGTTCCTGGCGCTGGAGTGGCTGTCGATCGGGCTGTATGTGCTGGCCGGCTTTGCGTATCCGCGCATCCGCTCGGAGGAGGCCGCCATGAAGTACCTGCTGTACGGCGGCTTCGCGGCGGGCTTCTTGATCTACGGCGTCGCGCTGCTCTACGGCGCGACCGGCACTGTCGACATGGGCGGCATTGCCAAAGCCCTGACTGACACGCCCGGCCTGCGCACCGACCCGCTGACGCTGGCCGGCGCCGCGCTGATCCTGATCGGCTTCAGCTACAAGATTTCGATTGTGCCGTTCCATATGTGGACGCCGGATGTCTACGAGGGCTCGCCCACGCCGGTGGCGGCCTATATGTCGGCGGCGACCAAAGCGGCCGGCTTTGCGGCGCTGTTCCGGGTGCTACAGATCGCCCTGCCGCCGACGCTATTCCCGACCTGGCAGCTGGCGCTGGCCGTGCTGGCCGCGCTGACGATGATCGTCGGCAACGTGGTGGCGGTGGCCCAGACCAACGTCAAGCGTATGCTGGCCTACTCGTCGGTGGCGCACGCCGGCTTTATTTTGACCGGCCTGGTCGCGGCCTCGCCCGAGGGGACGCAGGCGTTTTTGTACTATCTGCTGGCTTACTCGCTGACCAACCTGGGCGCCTTCGCGGTCGTGATCGCGATGGAGAACGCCGGCGAGGAAAAATTTGCCCTGAGCGACCTGGCCGGGCTGGGCTGGCGCCGGCCGTTCCTGGGCGCGACGATGGCGATCTTTATGCTGTCGCTGGCGGGCGTGCCGCCGCTGGCCGGGTTTTTCGCCAAGTTCCTGGTGTTCACCGCAGCCTATCGCGCCGGCTACTGGTGGCTCGCGCTGATCGGCCTGCTGACCAGCGTCGTCTCGGCCTTCTACTATCTGCGGATTATTGTCAACATGTACATGCGCGACACCGAGGCCGCGCCGGCGACCTTCGCGACGCCGCTGGTGCGGCTGGGCATTGTCATCGCCGTGATCGCCGTGGTGATTCAGGGCATCCTGACCTACCCGGTGCTCCAGCTGGTGCCGGTCTTGACCGCCGCCGCACAGTGAGTGGGCCGGCTGGCATCGTCGCAGCGACGCGGCGATGCCGGCCCAAGCTGGTGGTTGCAGGCCCCGCAGTCGTATGGTATAGTATCGCCACTTCGGTAGCGGGCGATTAGCTCAGTTGGTTAGAGCGCGTGCTTCACACGCACGAGGTCACTGGTTCGAGCCCAGTATCGCCCACCACTTCTCGCACCGCCACCCGGCGGTGTTTTGCTTTAAGCCGCTTTTAGTGTTCAGGAGATTGTCGAATGCAAGCCGCGACTCTCCCCGCACCCCGCACCGCCTGGCCCGCCCGGCTGGCGGCCGTCTCACAGCGCCGCCTGCTGCTGGCCCTGACCGTCATTGTGACGCTGATGCGCATCGGCGGCTACTGGGATGTTCACTGGCATGTCGTCGTCGGCCGCGACAGCTTTTGGATTCCGCCGCACGACCTGATCTACGCCGGCGTGGCCCTGAGCGGGCTGCTCGGGCTGTTTGTAGTGGCGCGCAACGGCTGGCGGCGGCGCTGGGCCGCGCCGCGGCCGTGGACCTGGGCGCTGATCATGGCCGGCGCTGGCCTCATGGTTGTCGTGGCGCCCCTTGACGATCTGTGGCACCGGCTGTATGGCCTGGATGTGACGCTGTGGAGTCCGCCGCATGTCGCCGGCATTCTGGGCGGCTGTCTGATCAACTGGGGCGTGGTAACGAGCTGGGTCGAGCACTATCACAGCTCGGCCACACCCTCGGCCGCGCAACGGGCGCTACTGGGCGTGGCTTGGAGCGGCGCGGTGCTGCTCTCGATGGTGAACTTTTTGCTGCTGCCGGCCTCGCGCTGGAGCGTGGTGCAGCCGGTGAGCGCGGTGCTCTACGCACTATACGGCGGCCTGGCGGTGACGTTCACGCTGCTGGCGGTGACGCTGCTGGGCCGGCGCTGGTGGCTGCCGCTGGCGGTGGTCGGCGCGGCGCTGGCGCTGCGGCTCGTTGATAGCGCCGCGCACGCCCTAAGCACCGCGCTGATCGTGCCGCTCTATACCGACCGGCTGCGCGACGCGCCCGACGTGCTGTTTATGAACTACACGGCGGCGATCTTCCTGAACGCGGTGCCGGCGCTGGTCCTGGCGCTGCTGGCCTGGCGCGTGCGGCGCTGGTCCTGGGGCCGCGCGGCCGGCGTCGGGCTGCTGGGCGGCGCCGCGGTGCTCGTGGCGATCCTCCTGGGCCGCAGCGGGCTGATTATTCCGACCCACGCCATCGTCATCACTGGCGACTACCAAACCGATGTCGTGCCGACGATCAGGCGTTTGGCCGGAGCGATGCACTGGCGGCGCTCTACGCGCTTGCGGGCGGCGCACTCGCGGGCCTGCTGGCGCTGGCGCTGGCCCGCCTAGTCGCGCGCCTGAGCGGGCGGCCGGCGCTGGCCGACTGACCGGCGGCGCCCCGCTTGATACCCGCCGCGCCGCCTGCTATTGTAGGCGGCGCAACTCTTTTTAAACGCACTGCTGGGGCAGGCGAGGCCACGGCGCGGTGGTCTGGCGGCCCGTAAACAAGGACGTTGTGTGACTACCACGCAGCAAAAAATTGAAGAGCTTCGGCGCCGGCGCGAGCAGGCGGCCCACCGCGATCCGGCCGCCACCAAAAAGCAGCACGAGCGCGGTAAAAGCACCGCCCGCGAGCGCATTGATGCGCTGCTCGATCCCGGCTCGTTCGTGGAGCTGGATGCATTTGCGGTGCATCGCACCCATAGCTTTGGCATGCACCAGCCGCCACCCGCTCGGCGACGGCGTGATCACCGGCCACGGCACGATCGACGGTCGGCCGGTCTGCATTTTCTCGCAGGATTTTACGGTGTTCGGCGGGTCGCTGGGCGAGGTCTTCGCCGAAAAAATCGTCAAGGTCATGGACCTGGCGCTACGCATGGGCGTGCCCTGCATCGGCATCAACAACTCGGGCGGCGCGCGCATCCAGGAGGGCGTGGTGGCGCTCGGCGGCTATGCCGAGATCTTTTACCGCAACGTGCTGTCGTCGGGCGTGATCCCACAGCTGTCGATGATCGCCGGGCCGTGCGCCGGCGGCGCGGTCTACTCGCCGGCCATGACCGACTTTATCCTGATGGTCAAGGGTTCGTCGCAGATGTTTATTACCGGCCCGGATGTGATCAAAACGCGTCACTGGCGAGGAAGTCGGCTTCGACGAGCTGGGCGGCGCGATGACGCACAACTCGCGCTCGGGCGTGGCCCACCTGGCCGCCGACGACGAGGCCGAGTGCTTCGAGCAGCTGCGGACGCTGCTGTCGTTTCTGCCGCTCAATAACCTGGACGACCCGCCGGCGGTCGCGCCCGCTGACGATCCCGAGCGGATGGACGACGAGCCTCCAGACGATCATCCCCGACTCGCCGAAAAAAGCCTACGATATGCACGACGGTGCTCGACAGCGGTGGTGGACGATGGCTTTTTCTTTGAGATGCAGCCGTTCTGGGCGCGAATCTCGTGGTCGGCTTCGCGCGGTTGGACGGCCCGGTGGTCGGCATCGTCGGCCAATCAGCCGATGGCGATGGCCGGCACGCTCGATATTGACGCCGCGATCAAGGGCGCGCGCTTTGTGCGCTTCTGCGATGCCTTCAATATCCCAATCATCACGTTTGTGGATGTGCCGGGCTTTCTGCCGGGCACGCAGCAGGAGTGGGGCGGGATTATCCGCCACGGCGCCAAGCTGCTCTACGCCTTCTGCGAGGCGACGGTGCCCAAGCTGACGGTGATCACCCGCAAGGCCTACGGCGGCGCCTACGATGTAATGTCCTCGAAGCATATCCGCGCCGACTTCAACTTTGCCTGGCCGACCGCCGAGATCGCGGTGATGGGCGTGGATGCGGCGGTCAAAATTATTTTTCGCAAGGAGCTGGCCGAGGCCGACGATGCCGCCGCCAAGCAGACCGAGCTGGCCGCCGACTACCAGCAGCGCTTCGCCAACCCCTACATCGCGGCCGAGCGCGGCTATATCGATCAGGTGATCGAGCCGCAGGAAACGCGGCCGACGCTGATCAAGGCGCTGCGCCTGGCGCGCACCAAGCGTCAGCCGTCGCCGCCACGTAAGCATGGTAATATACCGCTGTAGCGCTGGCGCCTACCTTATTTTTGTTCGTGAACACCAGGCCGGGAGGCAAGCCAATGGCGTTTCTTGATGATGATCTTGAAGTTAAAACCCGCGAACAAGATGGCGTAACTATTATTGATCTGAAGGGCGATGTCACCACCTTCGCCGACGCCAAGATGACCGAGGCCTACCGCACGGCCACCGCCGCCGGCGTCAAGCTGCTGGTGCTCAACTTTCGCCGCAGCGACTATATCAACAGCGCCGGCATTGCGATCCTGATTCGCATCGTCACCGAGGTCAGCCGCAGCGGCCAGAAGCTGGCGATGAGCGGCCTTAACGACCACTTCCAGAAGATTTTTCGCATGGTCGGGCTGTCGCAGTACGCCGATATCTACGAGGACGAGGCCCAAGCCATCGCGGCCCTCAGCGGCGTCAAAGCCGAGTAATCAGTCGTCAGTGTTCAGTTTTCAGGAGAGAACGAAATACCGACGAGTTTTCAGGACAAAGAACGAAACACCGCTCGCAGCAAGTGCGAGCGGTGTTTCGTTAAGATGGTGGCAAGCGGGGCTTGTTTTCTTGTGGCGGCTAGCGCAGCCGGCGGTAGCCGTACATATCGATCACGAAGTCCCGAAAGTACGAGCCGAGCGAAGGTGATCCCATCAACTGCTCGTAGATCTCGGCCGGCACCTTGTAGTACTCGAAGACCCGCCCCGACTGAAATTCGGCCTCCAGCGTTTCGGTGGCCGGGTCGTACCCAACCGACCGCAACATGCTGGAACTCGACTGCCTGGCGCTGCATGGTGTTCTCCGTGTGCGGGCGCCGCCTGCGCCGCGCCCGCTGCTGCCGCCGCGCGCTAGCCCTGCGGCACGAACTCGATCTCGCACGCGCCGCTGACGCACGCCAGCTCCTGGGCCGCCGAGGTCAAATCCTCCTCCTCGTAGCGCCAGATTTTGCTGAAGTCAATCGGCGGGAAGGCTGCGGCCCGCTGCTCAAACTCGGCTTTGGTAATCTCGACATACGGCATCTGGGCGTAGTTGGCGTCGAAGGATGGCAAAAACGCCATGCCGCCGATCACGTCCTTATGCTCCCAGATCCACTTCATGAGGTCGAGCACCTCGTCCGGCTGGTAGTTAATTGTGACTGAAGGATTATGTTCAGTCCACTGCAACTTGTTCTGGAGCCAGAACTCGCACTGCTGGATGGCGTTGCGGTCGTTGCGGGTCACGGCGCCGTCGGGGGATTTGACCGGGAAGTGAATAACCCAGGTGGTCGCGGTGTCGGTGGTCTGGCCGTTCTCGGGGTCCATCGGTACGCCGGCGTCGCGCAGCACCTTGAAGAGCGGCGAGTGAGCCGAGACGCGCACGTTGCGCACGTAGTAGGGCGCCCAGCGCGCGTGGAGGCCCGACGCGCAGTTGAGCAGCTGCGACGAATTCCCCGACGGCTTCACGCAGGTAATCGCGGCCGACTGGTTGATGCCGAGCTGCTGGGCGACCTGGCGGTTGATCTCGACCGCGAACTCGCGCAGCTGGGCCTTGACGGCGCCATCCTGGGCGACCGCGCTGTCCATCTGGCCGGTGATGTCCACGCCGAGCAAGCGCTCCTCCTCGGCGTTGCGCTGCCACTGCGGGCGCAGGCCGGGGAAGTGGGTCGCCATCGACTGGATCGTCCCGATGATCGTGGCAATCTCCACCTTGTCGCGCAGCGTCTCAAAGGTGTCATCCTGGCGCGCGACTGCGGCGGTCAGGTTACAAAACTCCATCGGCCGCAGAGAATCTCGCCGCAGTTATGGACGTATATACCATTCGCATCGAAGGCGTTGATGCCAGGCACTGTACAGTCGTAGACCATCTCGACGCCGTCGGCGACGATGCTGGCGACGGTGGCCACAAAGCGTTCACGGTTGGGCGCGCGCTGATAGTCGGCGAGGCGCGTCGCCAGCCGCGCCTGCTTGTCAGGCTCCGAAAACCCGATCAGCTCGGCGTAGACCTGAAGGTTATCATTGGCGATGATGAGCTCGTGGTCAGCGCCGGGCTGCGCAGAAACCACGGCCTGCACACCGAGGCGGCCAAGCATCCGCTGCACCCCTGCGAGCAGCGCCGCATCGCTTTGTGCGAGCCGCACGCTGACGCCTTTGGCCTGTGTTCCAATGACGGTTCCATCGGCATCAAATAATCCCTGGAGAAAGCCGCAATAAAAATCACTGGAGGCCTGCTCAATGAACGGCGTAATCTGCTTATCGTTGCGATACACGCCATAGTCGTGGGCCAGATCGCGCAGGCCGGTGGACGTGACAATGCTGCGATTATGCTCGGCCTGATCGTAGCCGCGCAGATCGGCGCGGGTTTGCACAGCGTGCCCCAAGCGCTCAACCGCGGCCTGTAGCATCGTGCTGCGATGCTCGCCCCAAAACGTGAGCTTCGCGGTCTTGGCGTTGAACGTCCCATCACCAATCAGCGAGCCGAGCAGCCAGCCCTGATCAAAGGTGCCGTCGCCCTGCCAACTGACCTGGCGGTGGTTGTGCAGCTTGATTTTATCACCCGGCTGCAGCTCGCCGGCCTCAACCCACTCCGGCTTTTCAATGTTGCGCCCGGTTGAGGGGACTGCCAACACCTTGTGATTCGCTGTGAGCCGCAGCGTGTGGCCCTCGGCGGTCGTGAGCTTGAGCACAGGCTTAACGCCGGTTTCCCAGAAGCCGTGCGCCGTGGTGCTGTGCGCCTTGCCATCAACAATCACGCTCGTTGCGCGACCTAACAGGTTGATAACTTGCTGTGGCCCTTGCTCGGTCAGCACCCAGGTGTCGCCGGTCACACACGGGTTCGTACCAAAGTCGGCGGCCTGGCGACGCGACGGCCGCAGATCAAGCGCCGACTGGCGGTTGAAGATGCCCGGCTCACCGCGTCCTGATGCCACCATATCAAGCACCTGCTGCGCCACTTCCAGCTGCGTCAGGCCGTGGCTGGGCCACACCGCCGAGTTATTGGCATTCCAGCGCTGCGAGTTTTCGCGGTCAAAATCGCCGTCTTTGGCATGCCGCATCTCGTGATCATCGTAGTCAAATAGACTGATTAGGGCTGTACGTCTAACCCCACCACTAACGGCTGCGTTACCCACAGAACACATGATGTCATGAGCATCGATGGGGCGCAGGCAGCTGCCCTGGCGCGCCAGGATGCGCGAGCGAGCGAAGTCCAGCATGGCGCGCAGCGGCTCGGGGCCGGAGGCGCGGCCGCCCTTGATGCGCAGCGGGGCGCCGGCCGCGCGGAGCTGCGACAGGTCGAAGCGGATGTCGCCGCCGTCGAACCAGGTCTGGAGGCCGGCCCGCAGCGCGTCGGCCCAGCCCTCGGCGGAGTCCTCGACGACCATGTGGTTGGGCGCGGCGCCGGTCTGGCGGCGGATGCGCGGCAAATTCTCGACGTACTGCGACTCGACCGAGTAGCCGACGCCGCAGCCGCTCATTGAGATGATCAGCGCCTCGACAAAGGCCTCAATGCTATCAACGACCTGGTAGGAGCAGTTATAGATCGCCACGTGGTTGCGGCGGGCGGCCGGGCCGGCCATCGCCAGGAGCCGCATCGAGGGCATGGCCTGCATGGCGAGCATGGCCTCACGGATGCGGCCGTAGGTCGGCGCATCCAGGCGCTCCTGCGACAGCTCGCGCAGAAAGTTCCAGGCGCGGTCGATGGTCTCGACCCAGGTTTCGCGACGGCCGAGGTCGTAGTCGAAGCGCGAGTACTTATCGAAGAACTGAAATCTTTGCAGCGGCGTCGGAAAATACTGGTCCGACTCGGCGAAGGCTGTGCGGACCTCAGCCGGCACTGGGCGCTCCTGGCGCTCTTTGGCATGCTCGGCGCGATACAGAATGTAGCGCTTGGCGGCCTCAAACTCGCCGGCGGCCTGCAGCACCAGCTCGACAGTATCCTGAATGCCCTCGACCGTCGGCGCGACACCGCGCGACTTGGCGGCGACAATGTTGACGACGCGCTGCGACAGCTCGGCGACGTGCGTGTGGGGCCGGCGGCCAAAGCTGGCAAAGCAGCGGGCCAGCGCGCTCTCGATGCGCTCGACCTCGAAGGGCACGACGCGACCATCGCGCTTTACAACGGTGGTGGGGGTGACAATCGGCTGATCGTCCAGGCCGGTGGCTTCCTGCACGGGCGCTACGGTCATTGGCTGCTCCTAAATCACAAATTGCTAAACTGCACACAAAAAAAGCTACACCAAGCGATCCAGTAAGCATTACTGGGCGCTTGGTGTAAAGACTTTCTCGGATTAGGTGCTACGACTTAGGTTTAGCAAGCGCATTATGTTTACTATATCTAGTAGCATTTTTTGAAAAAAGCCCCTAAATATAGGCGGGCGCCATAATATTCGTCTAGAAGGGCCTTGTCAACTCAAAATTTGTTTAGGTCAATTGAGGCAAAAAGAGAGGTTAGGATTTTACACATTATGTACCTTCGCACCTCTAAATAATGTAATTGGGGACTTTGGCAGAAACTCGACATAAAGACCGCGATTTTATATCTAGTGACTTATCCCCATTTCTTCCACTAAATGTGGACAGCGGCGACGTTTGGCCACCCCGCCGGCGCGCTGCTGAATTGGGTAGAATCAGGGCGAAGACAATGAGGAGCCGATGAAGCACGAAGCAGCGCCGCTGGTCTGCGCCTGGTGCGGCTACAACGCTGGGCTAGCGCGGATCTCGGACCATATTCACATCGTCAACGCCCAGGTCAGCATGGAGCACGCGGTGGAGCGCTGCCCGCAGTGCCAGCAGTACACCGCCGCCGCGACATGGGGCCGCGGTCTGCAGTTCGTCTACAAGGTGCTGGAGTATCGGCGGCGCTTTCGGAGTTCGCGCTGGGTCGCGGTCTACCCGGTCGCGTGTGCCTGGTGCGCCAGCACGGCCACCGAGCCGCTGGAGATCAATGTGACCGTCGCCAACCCCGTCAGCCAGCGCTTCAAGTACGACCTGTATGGCTGCAGCTTCTGCAAGCAGATGACCGCGATCTCGTACCTGGGCGAGGTGCGCGCCCACCGCGCCGAGCGCGACACCACCTATCGCTCAATGTGGTATCTCGACCCCGACGAAGATGCCGGCTGACGGCTCGGACCACCGCCCTACAGCCGCGGCCCGATTGTTGGTCGGGGAGGGCTATGCTACAATGCCGGGTGCGACGAGATCGCATCTTTTTGTGTTGCGAAAAACCCGGTTTCGCTCACCACGTCAGCGTTTTTAGATAACCGAAGGAGCCAGCGGTATGGCCGTTGAGACCGAACCAACCAACGCTGGGCGACGGGTGATTACCCAGGCCCAAGCCGAGGCCATCCAGGCAAAAGCGCACCCCGATGCGCCGGCGCCGCCCGCCCGCCCAACCCGTGTCAAGCCCAACCGCCGCGAGGTGCTGGCCTACGCCTTCGCCGCCTCAACGGCGCTGCTGCTGGGCGTCGAGGTCGGCGGGCTGACGTTTCCCGATCCCGGTAACGACCCGCTGATGAAGTCGCTGTTCCCCAAAGAGGCGCAGGCGGATGTTCCTGGCGGCTTCGCGTACCCGCGCTTCAAGGCCGGCGAATTTGGCGGCAAGTTCACGATCACGAAGAAGGCCAGCGAGTACACGCTGACCGACGATCCCGACCTGAACCCCGGCGGTAAGTTCTATGTGGTCAAGGTGAAGGGGACCGGCGTCGAGGGCAACCCTGGCAGCGACAAAACCAAGCCCCAGAGCGGCGAGGAGATCATCGCGGTCTACCAGGTCTGCACGCACCTCGGCTGCCTGATCCCCTACATCCAGTCCGAGAAGCGCTACATCTGCCCATGCCACGGCTCGACCTTTGAGCGCACCAGCAAGTACGTGCGCGGGCCGGCCAGCCGCAACCTCGACCAGTTCGCGGTTGATGTTAAGGACGATGTGATCACCGTAGATACTGGCAGCAAGCTCCAGGGCATCACCCACGCTTAAGCGGCGCTCACGACCGCGCAGTTGACACAGTTAGAGGAGTTTTGGTATGGCAACAACGCCAGCACAGCGCCCCAAGAGTTGGATTCAGCGCTTCAAGGCGGCGGTGGCGGAGTTGGGGCGCTCGTTCTTTCCGTCGATGGGCTGGGCCGACTGGCGCTCAACCCTGCGCGGCGAGGCGGCCCCGCGCCCGAACCCCCGCATGCGGGTCCACGCAAACAGCTTCTGGTATCACATCCGGCCGCGCGCGCTGCCGCTGGAGGCCACGGCCTGGTACTACACCTTCGGCCTCGGCTGGCTCTCGACCTTTTTCTTTGTCCTGGAGGCGATCACCGGCCTGGTGCTGATGGTGTACTACACCCCGTCGCCCAACCAGGCCTACGCCGACATGCTCAAAATCCTCAGCGACGTGCCGCTGGGGCGGCTAATGCGGAATATGCACCGGCTGGGCGCGCACTTCATGGTGGCCGTCGTCTTTCTCCATATGATGCGGACCTACTTTACCGCCTCGTATAAAGCGCCGCGCCAGTTTATCTGGTTCACGGGCGTCGGCCTGCTGCTGATGACCGCAGTGCTTTCATTCTCGGGCTATCTGCTGCCGTGGGACCAGCTGGCCTACTGGGCGGTGACGATCGGCTCCTCGATGGCCGACGCCGCGCCATTCTTGGGCAACGCCGTCAACCTGCTGCTCCGCGGCGGCGTGGACATCGGCGCCGGCGCGCTGCTGCGGTTCTACCTGCTGCATATTTTTGCGCTGCCGATGCTGACGCTGATCCTGATCAGCGTCCACTATTACGCGGTCCGCAAGCAGGAGATCTCACCGCTGCACGAGCTGTTTGAGAACAAGCCGCCGACCAAGCGCAAGATTCCATTCCTGCCCGACCAGGTGTTTTTCGAGGTCGCGGTGATCGCGCTGCTGACGTTCGCGTTTGTAGCGATCAACGCCTTCTTCTGGGACGCCAAGCTCGAGTCCCACGCCAACCCCGGCCAGACGCCCAACCACACGAAAGCGCCCTGGTACTTTCTGTGGCTGCAGGGCATGCTGAAGTTCGGCGACAAAATGTGGTTTGGCATCGCCTGGCCGCCGGTGATCATCGTTGGTCTCTTCCTGTTGCCCTACATTGACCGCAACCCGTCGCGGCGCTTCAAGGACCGCAAGGTCGCGGTCGGCGGCGGCATCCTGGCCCTGATCGGCATGGTCTTCCTGAGCTACACCGGCGTGCCCGGCTACGGCATCCAGCAGACCGCAGCCAGCGAAATCTCGCAGGAGTGGGTGCCGGTCGAGGGCGAGGGCATTGTCGACGAGGTGCCGTTCAACGATCTGCCGCAGGTCCGCACGGTGTTCGACACCGGCGCCAACGGCGGGGCCGGCGACACCCGCGAGGGGCCGGCGCTCGATACCCTAACGCCCGAGGCCCGCGAGATGTTCGAGGAATTCAAGGCCGACGTAGACAAGTGGGGCCGCAAGGACGAGCGCTTTAAAAACCCGCGTGGTACGCTCTCGATTGACCCGTTCACCTATGCCATGACCAGCGGCCTTGAGCCGCAGCCGGTGCTGGGCAGCGATGGCCAGCGCGTGGTCCAGATGCTGCGGGCCACGGTGAATCTGGAGTGGGACAATGTGAACGAGAAGGGCGAAACCATTCGCCAAAAGTTCCAGGCGATCCGCTACCTGAACCGCGACTCGCATAACGCCCGGCTGACTGAAAATGTCAGCGCCGAGCAGCCAGCGAAATAGCATCATTGGGGCGGCTAGCCCAGTGCCGCCCCACCATGAGAAGGACGTATGACACGTAACATTTTGCTAGCCACGCTGTTCACGCTTGGGACGGCGGTGGCACTGCTGGTGGTCTTCTTTGGCGAGAAGACGAGCCGCATGCCGGCCGCCAGCGCCGCCGTGGTCGCCACCCAGAACGAGCGCGGCGCCCGCGACTACGAGCAGTACTGCCAGACCTGCCACGGCCTGGCCGGGCAGGGCGCGGCCAACGAGACCGGCGCGCCAGCCCTCAACAACATCATCAGCCGGAAGACCGCGCTGTCGGACCCCAAAGACCCCAAGAGTTCGGACTTTACCCGCCAGTACGGCATCAAGGAGAAGTACGGCACGATGCGCAACTACATCGTGGCGACGCTGATCTCGGGCGTGCGCGGCGCGGCAATGCCGGCGTGGGGCCAGCAGGCCGGCGGCCCGCTGCGCATGGACCAGATCGAAAACATCACCAGCTATGTGCTGTCGCTGAACAGCGGCGTGCCGGATACCACCGTCGCCCTCGCCGGCACCGTGGCCGCCGCGGCGCGGCCCACCGCCGACCCGAACGCGACGCCGCGCGGCGCTGGGAAGCTACTGTTCACGACCAAAGGCTGCGTCGGCTGCCACGGCGTCAACGACAAAACCAAAGTCGGCCCTGGACTGGGCGGGCTGTTTGACCCCGAGGGCACGCAGGCCTACGGCACCAACCTGCCGAACGGCAAGCCGGTCAACGACGCCGATCTGCTGGAGTGGATTCTGCGGCGGCACCGCGGCCTTCCCCGACAAGCACGTGGGCCTCAAGGCCGACGCCGATCAGCACGATCTCCTGGCTGGCGGCGTGATGCCTGGCATCGCCGTCACCGATGATGAGTACAAAAGCCTGCTGCTGTATCTGAAGGCGCTCAACCGCGACGGCACCGAGAAGCCCGACGCCAATCAGCCGACACCCGGCGCAGGCAACTTGGCGCCGACAGTGCAGCCGACCACCAACTCGACCGGCCCGGTCCAGCCGCAGGCGCCTGGCTCAGATGCCAACCCGTCGCAACCCGTCGTCCCCGCGACGCCCAGCCCGTAAGGAGCAGCCATGACTTAGATGTCTCAGCGTGTGCGCCGTGGCCTGTTTGGTCTCAACCCGGTTGAGGTTGGGCTATGGGCCGCCGGCTTTGTCCTGATGCTTGGGATCACCATCGCGTGGGACCTGCTGCTGGTCGAGCCAATCAGTAGCATGAGCCCGAATCAGGCCCAGGCCAACAACAAATATTTTCTGTTTGTGGTCGTCGCGGTGGTAGCCCTGGTATTCACCGTGATCTCGATGGCGCTCGCGGCCCGCCGCGACCCCGCGGTGCGCGCCCACCCGGTCGCAAACTTTTGCGTGCGGCTGGGCATCGCCCTCCAGCTGTTTGGGCTGGCGACGGTGCCAGTCGGCCTGTTCTACGCCACCAACCCGACGCGCTCGGTGCCGGTCGGCTTCGCCTACTTTACGGCGGCGTTTATGGGCCTGTTCCTGGCGGGCTTCGCCGGCAACGCGCTGGCCGCCGCCCGCCGCGCCTAGCCGCGAGATCAGCGCTTTCGGCGCCGACGTGCCAGGCTTGGCACGTCGGCGCTGTCGTTAAGTTGCCCGCCGCGGCGACGAGCGCTACAATCACGACCAACCACGGGGCACTATGTCAACACTGCTACGCCGCGTCCTCAACATTCTTGGCCTGGGCCTGCTGCTGGAGCTGCTGGCGCTGCTCGGCCTGCTGTTCTACCGCCGCCTGGAGCGGCAGCCGCGCCACATCCGCTTCCCGCACGCGCCGCTCGCGCCGGTGACGGTCGGCGAGCACCGCCTGACCATCTACAACTGGGGCGAGGATGTCTACGGCTCGATGCTCAGCGACATCCGCGCGGCGACCAGACGGGTGCTGCTGGAGACCTATATTTTTCGCGATGACGAGGTTGGCAACAGCTTTCGCAAGCGGCTGATCCGTCAGGCTCAGCACGGCATCCGCGTCTACCTGATCTTTGACGGCCTCGGCTCGCTGGGCCTGGCCGAGCGGTATAAGCGCTGGCCGCGCAACGTTCACACCTTTGAGTTCGGCCCGCTGCGCAGCGCCAAGACCATGCTCAAGCAGCGGCTGTTTCTGCGCACCCACCGCAAAATCCTGGTCGTCGATGAGCACACCGCGTATCTCGGCGGCATCAACATTGGCAAGGAGTACCGCCGCCGCTGGCGCGACACGCACCTGAAGATCGAGGGGCCGCTGGCGCAAAATGTGGCCGAGGCCTTCGAGCGCTTCTGGAATGCCTACCACAACGAGGATGACTCGGCCGGCCCGCTGCGCCCGAGCCACGCCGACCCGCAGATCACGATCTGCGTCAACGACCCGATCCACCAAACGTTTCCAATCAGCGACGAGTACATCAAGGCCTTTGACCGCGCCGAGCACACGATTCGGATCGCCTCGGCCTACTTTCTGCCGACGCCGGCGGTCTACGCGGCGATCCTGGGCGCGGCCACCCGCGGCGTGCAGATCGAGATCATGGTCCCCGAGAAGGGTGACGTGGTGTTTGCCGACTGGGGCGCGCGCGGCCTGTACGAGGAGCTGCTGGCCCACAACATCACGGTGTGGGTCTACGGCCAGACCGTCAACCACTCCAAAACCTGCACGATTGACGGCCGCTGGTCGACGATTGGCAGCGCCAACCTGGATCATCTGAGCCTGCATGGCAACTTCGAGATCAATGCCTTCATTGAGGATGAGCAGTTTGCCCAGGCGATGGAGCAGATGTGGGCGATTGACCTACAGAACTGCCGGCAGATCACCGCGCAGGAGTGGTCGCAGCGCTCATGGCTGGAGCGCGGCCTGGAGGTCGCCGTGCTGCCACTCTACCGCTGGATGTAGCCGCGCGGCGCACAATCACGCCGCCCAGCCCGCGCGCTGCATCGTCCGCAATGCCCACCTTGCACACCAAGCCGTGCAACGTCCCACTGAAAACTGACCACTGAAAACTGAAAACTCACCGTCACCGAGGACTGCATGACACTACACTATGGCGTGGACTACTACCCCGAGCACTGGCCGGAGGCGACCTGGGCGCGGGATGCGGAGCTGATGCGCGCGGCCGGATTTACGGTCGTGCGGATCGCCGAGTTTGCCTGGACCAAGCTGGAGCCGCGCGAGGGCGAGTTTGACTGGGGCTGGCTCGACCGGGCGATTGAGACGCTGCACACCGCGGGCATCGCCGTGGTGCTGGGCACGCCCACCGCAACGCCGCCGCGCTGGCTGACGCTGGCTCATCCGGCGGTGCTGTTTGTGGATGCGACCGGCCACACCGCCAGCCCGATCAGCCGCCGCTTCGTCTGCCTGGGCAACGAGACCTTTCGCGACCACACCACCAGAATCGTCTGGGCTATGGCCGAGCGCTACGCCAAGCACCCGGCGATCATTGGCTGGCAGATTGATAATGAGTTTGGCTGCCACGACACCACGCGCTGCTACTGCGACGACTGTCAGCGGCGCTTCCGCGACTGGCTGCGGGCGCGCTACGGCACGCTCGATGCGCTGAACGAGGCCTGGGGGACGGTGTTCTGGAGCCACACCTTCACCGCCTGGGAGCAGATTCTGCCGCCGCTGCCGACGCCGACCTACTGGAATCCAAGCCATGACCTTGACTGGCGGCGATTTTCGTCGCAGACGACGGTCAGCTACCAGCAGGAGCAGATCGACCTGATCCGGCAGGCGGCGCCCAGCCACTGGGTGACCCACAATTTCATGGCCTTCTACGACGGCCTGGACTACACCGACCTGGCGCGCGGCCTCGACTTTGTCTCGTGGGACAACTACGTCCCCGAGGGCACGACGCCGGCGATCTCGGCGCGCTACCACGACGAGATGCGCGGCTACAAGCACCGGCCGTTCTGGGTGATCGAGTCGCCGATTGCGCAGGTCAACTGGACGCGCTACAACGCCGACCTGCGGCGCGGCGAGGGCCGGCTGCGCTCGTGGCAGGCAATTGGCCACGGCGCCGACGCGATCTTCTACTTCCAGTGGCGCGGCTTTCGTGGCGGCGCCGAGCAGTTTCATAGCGCCGTGCTGGGCGCCGACGGCGTGCCGCGCCGGCTCTACCGCGAGGCCGAGCAGCTGGGCCGCGAGCTGGCCGCGCTGGGGCCGCAGCTCATGGGCAGCGAGGTCAAGGCCGAGGTTGCGATCGTCACGACCCGCGACACCTACTGGGCCGCCCAGATTCAGCCGCATACCGAGCTGCTGCGCGACCCGGCCCGCTGGATCGCGCCCTGGCACGACGCGCTCTACCGCCGCAACATCGCCGTCGAGTACTGCCTGCCGACCGACGACCTGAGCGGCTACAAGCTGGTGATCGCGCCGTCGCTGTTTCTGGTCAGCCCGGCCGAGGTGACGCAGCTGCGGGCGTTTGTCGAGGCCGGCGGCACGCTGATCATCGGCGCGCGCTCGGGCGTCAAGGCGCCGAGCAATGTGGTCGTCACCGAGCCGCTGCCGGGGCTGCTGCGCACGCTGGCCGGCGTCGAGGTCACGGAGTGGGCCGCGCTGCCGCCCAACGCCACCAAGACCATCGTCGGCAACGGCCACGATTTGAGCGGCGAGCTGACGGTGCAAACCTGGTGCGAGTCGCTGGAGCTGCACGGCGCCACCGCGGTCGCGGTGTACGACGGCGGCGAAAGCAGCGGCGAGATCGCGATCAGCAAGCACCAAGTCGGCCGCGGCGTGGTCTGGTACTGCGGCGTGCTCGACGACGATCTCAGCGCGCTGCTCATTGAGCAGCAGCGGGCGGCGCTGGACATCAGCGCGGCCCTGGCCACGCCCAGCGGCGTCGAGGCCTGCCTGCGACGCGGCGCCGACGCCGACTTTCTGATCCTAATGAACCACGGCACGCAGCCAGCGCATGTCGAGCTGCCAGCGGGCGCCGAGACGCTGCTCGGCCCCAGCGACGCCGACGGCCGCGTCACGATTGCGCCGGTCGATGTGCAGGTCTATCGGCTCGCACGCTAGGGTTTGACACGTCTGGAGGATCGCGCTACACTCCAAATCACAATTTATCAGCTAGGGGGGCCGAAGAAGTTCGGCTGAGAGGCTGGCCCGCTGCCAGCGACCCTTTGAACCTGATCTGGCTCACACCAGCGTAGGGAAGCGTTTAGGCTTAGGCCGTCACGTCCATACGTGGCGGCTTTTTTATTTGGAGAACCTCATGCCACGACGAATGCTCAGCCTGGCCATGATGATCGTGGTGCTGGCCGCGTGCGGCGGCGCGACCACCGCGACCACACCGACGACACCCGCGCCGACCGTGGCGATCAGCGCCGCAACCGCCGCGCCCAGCGCAGCTACAAGCAGCGCACCCGTCGCAGCCACGATGCCACCGACGACCAGCGCACCCGCCGCAACCAGCGCACCCAGCAGTGCCGGCCAGACGCTGACGATTATGTCACATGACAGCTTCAGCCTCAGCAAAGAGGTCGTGAGCAAGTTCGAGCAGGCCAACGGCGTCACGCTCCAGTTTTTGAAGTCGGGCGACGCCGGCGCCGCGCTCAACCAGGCGATCCTGAGCAAAAATAATCCGCTGGCCGACGTGTTCTTTGGCGTTGACAATACATTTCTCAGCCGCGCGCTGGACGCCGACCTGTTCGAGAGCTACGCCCCACAGGGCCTCGACGCCGTGCCAAGCGAGCTTCAGCTTGACCCCCAGCACCGCCTGATCCCGGTGGACTACGCCTTCGTCAACCTCAACTATGACCTGGCGGCGTTCGGGCCGGGCAAGCTGGCGCTGCCGGCGACGCTGCGCGATCTGACCAAGCCGGAGTACAAAAGCCAAGCTGGCCGTCGAAAACCCGGCGACCTCATCGCCCGGCCTGGCCTTCATGCTGGCGACGATTGCGACGTTTGGCGAGACCGGCGACTACACCTGGGTCAATTTCTGGCAGGATTTGCACAAAAACGATGTCCAGATCGTGTCGGGCTGGGAGGCCGCCTACTATACCAACTTTAGCGGCTCCAGCGGTAAAGGGCCGCAGCCGCTCGTGGTGAGCTACGCCACGTCGCCGGCCGCCGAGGTCGCGTTCTCGGATGGCAAGCTGACGACGCCGCCGACCGGCAACCTGCTGCCGGCCAAAGGCGCGTTTCGGCAGATTGAGTTTGCCGGGATTCTGAAAGGCAGCAAGCACCCCGAGCTGGCGCGCAAGTGGATGGACTATCTGCTGAGCGCCGAGCTGCAAAACGACATCATGCCGCAGATGGTGGTGTACCCGGTGAGCAAGGTGGCGACGGTGCCGGCGGTCTACGGGCAGTTTGCGACGGTGCCGACCGAGCCGGCGGTGCTCGACCCGGCGCTGATCGCCAAAAATCGTGACCGCTGGCTCCAGGAGTGGAGCGCGGCGGTCGGACAGTAGCAGCGATGCGCGGCGCGCGGCGCGGACAGCGCTGGACCGGCCGGCTGGGGCTGGCGCTGATCTACCTGGCGCCGCTGGTGTTTCTGGCCTGCTTTTTTTTCTACCCACTGGGCAACATCCTGCGGGTCAGCCTGGTCGGCGCCGACGGCCGCGACTGGTCGGCGCTCGGCGCGGCGCTGGGCCGGCCGCGGATTCGCCAGGTGCTCGGCTTCTCGCTGTGGCAGGCGCTGCTCTCGACGGCGGCAACGCTGCTGCTGGGCATCCCGACGGCGTTTGTGTTTGCGCGCTACCGCTGGCGCGGCAAAACCGTGCTGCGCTCGCTGGCAACGGTGCCGTTTGTGCTGCCGACCGTGGTCGTTGCGGCGGCCTTCAGCGCACTGGTGGGCCGCACCGGGCTGCTCAATACGCTGGCCGGGCGGCCGTGGCTGAGCTTGGACCGCACGCTGACGGTGCTGGTGCTGGCGCACGTTTTCTACAATTTCACGGTGGTGCTGCGGATCGTCGGCGGCTTCTGGGCCAACCTCGATCCGCGGCTGGCGGCGGCGGCGCAGGTGCTCGGCGCGCCGCGCTGGCGGGTGCTGCGCGAGATCACGCTGCCGCTGCTGGCGCCGGTGGTCGGCGCGGCGGCGCTGCTGATCTTTCTATTTGCGTTCAGCGCCTTTGGCACGGTGCTGCTGCTGGGTCCGGCCGGCAGCGCGACGCTGGAGGTCCAGATCTATATCGAGGCGGTCCAGCTACTCAACCTGCCGCTGGCGGCGGTGCTGGCGCTGCTCCAGCTGGTGGTGGCGCTGGCGCTGACGGTGGCCTACACCCGCCTCCAGGCCCGCACCGGCGTGCCGCTTGATCTGCGGCCACAGCAGGCCCAGGAGCTGCCGGTCGTTGGGCGGCGGCGGGTGGCGCTGGGCGTCGTGGTCGTTGGCATGGTGGTGCTGCTGGGGTCGCCGCTGGCGGCGCTGGTCATCCGCACACTCACGCTGGAGGGCGGCTGGAGCCTACACCTCTTTGCCGTGCTGGCCGAGAACCGCGCCAACTCGTTTTTTTTCGTGCCGCCGCTCGCCGCGATCCGCAATTCGCTGGTGTTCGCGATGATCGCAACGCTGCTGGCGCTGGCGCTGGGCCTGCCGGCGGCGTATTTGCTCGCAAGCAACCGCCGCACCTTGCGGGCAATTCTCGACCCGCTGTTTATGCTGCCGCTCGGCACCTCGGCGGTGACGCTCGGCTTCGGCTACCTGATCACGCTCGACCACCCGCCGCTCAACCTGCGGACCTCGCCGGCGCTGATCCCGCTGGCCCACGCGCTGGTGGCATTTCCGTTTGTGGTCCGCACGCTGGTGCCGGTGCTGCGCGGCCTCGACCCGCGGCTGCGCCAGGCCGCGCGCACGCTGGGTGCCAGCCCGCGCCGGGTCGTCTGGGAGGTCGACGTGCCAATCGTCGGCCGGACAGTGCTGGTCGCCGCCGCCTTCGCCTTCACGATCTCACTGGGCGAGTTCGGCGCGACGCTGCTGCTCAATCCGGTCAGCTACCCGACGATGCCGCTGGTCATCAACCGCTTTCTGGCCCGCCCCGGCCGCGAAAACTACGGCCAGGCGCTGGCAATGAGCACGCTGCTGATGCTGGTAACGGCGCTCAGCCTGGTGGTCATTGAGCGGCTGCGGGTTGGCGACAGTGAGTTTTAGCGCCGGCTAGCCCAACCGCGGCTATAATACGCGCCATGCCAACCACCCGACCACAGCTTGATCAACGCACCCTGGCCGCCATCCTGAACGTCGCGATGCGCGCCGGCCAGCTGCTGCTGGAGTGGGGATCGGACACCCACCGCGTCGAGGAGACCGTCCACCGGCTCGGCACCGGGCTGGGCGCCGACTGGATGGATGTGTATGTGACGCCCACCGGCATCATGGCGACCGCGACCAGCGGCGAGGAGCACCGCACCAAAGTGCAGCGCCTGGTGACGCTGGGCATCGACTTGCAGCGCATCGACGCCGTGAACCAGCTGTCGCGGCGGGTGACGGTGGAGCATCTGCCGCTCGCGACGGTGATCAGCGAGCTGGAGGAGATCGCCCGCGCGCCGCGCCGCTACCCGCCCTGGCAGACGATCGCCGCAGTGGTGATGGCCTGCGCGGCGTTTGCGGTGCTATTCGGCGGCGGCTGGCGCGAAAGCCTGGCGGCGGCGCTGGCCGGCTTTGGCGCGATGCTGGCCCGGCTGGCGCTGCTCGGGCGCAAGGTCGGGCCACTGCTGATCGTGACGCCGGTGGCGCTGCTGGCGACGCTCCTCAGCGTGCCGCTGGCGCGGGCGCTCGGGACGACGAATATCGAGATGATCGTGCCGGCGGCGGTGATTATGCTGGTGCCGGGCATCACGATCACCAATGCGTTCAGCGACCTCCTGGCCGGCGATGTGATCTCTGGCGTCGCGCGGACCGCCGGCGCCATCCTGGTCGCCGCCGAGATCGCGGTGGGCGTCGCGCTGGGGCTGGCCGCGTGGACCCGCTAGCCCTCGCGCGCGACGCGCTGGTGGCGCTGGTCGCCACCGCCGGCTTTGCGGTGCTGTTCAACGTGCCGCGCCGCACGCTGCCGGCCTGCATCCTGATCGGCAGCCTCGGCTACGTCAGCAAGCGACTGATGCTCCAGGCCACGCCGGCGCTGGAGCTGGCGACGCTGGTGGCGGCGCTGGTCGTCGGCCTACTAGGCGAGGCGGCCGCGCGCTGGCTGCGGGCGCCGGCACTGATCTTCTTTGTGGTCGGGTTTGTGCCGCTGGTGCCAGGCGTGCTGTCGTACCGCACGGTGCTGCTGTTCCTGGAGGGCAACTACCCCGACGGCGTGGTCAGCGCCGTGCGCACGATGTTTGTCGCCGGCGCCATCGCCGGCGGCCTGGGCGTCGTGACCGCGCTGTTCCGCCTCGGCGAGCGCTGGACCCGCCGCAGCGACGACCAGCGCTCAGGTTAGCTAATTAGGCCATGTCGCCCCTCGCCCTTTGCTCCTCGCCCCTCATCACTCACTACTCGCTACTCGCTGGCGGCGTCGGCGCCGACCCGCAGCCGGTGGCCGAGGCCGCTCAGGCGCGTCAGCTGGGTGTGATTGCGGACGGCCTGGCTGATGGCCCGCTCCTCGCCCACCAGCACCACTGCCTGGCGGGCGCGCGTGACCGCCGTGTACAGCAGATTGCGCTGTAGCATCGCCCAGTGCTGCCCAACCAGCGGCAGCACCACCACCGGATATTCGGCGCCCTGCGATTTATGGATGCTCATAGCGTAGGCCAGCTGCAGCTCGTCCAGCTCGGACCATTTGTAGCTGACCAGCCGGGCGCCCTGCAGCTCCTCGAAGCGCACGGCTAGCGTTTGCTCGGCGGCATCCACGGCCGCGACCTCGCCGACATCGCCGTTGAACACATCCAGATCGTAGTTATTGCGGACCTGCATCACCCGGTCGCCGACCCGCAGCGTCGTCGCGCCCCAGGTTTTCTCGGGCTTGCTGGGGTGGGCCGGGTTGAGCGCCGCCTGCAGCGCCGCATTGAGCGCCTGGACGCCGGCGGCGCCGCGGTGCATCGGCGCCAGCACCTGGATGGCGCGACGGTCGAAGCCCAGCTTCTGCGGGATGCGCTCGGCAACCAGCTCGACGACCATCGCGGCGGTGGCCTCGGCCGTCGGGCGCGGGAAAAAGAAAAAGTCCGGCAGGCCGCGCAGCTGCGGCGGCTCGCCGTGGTTGATGCGGTGGGCGTTGGTGATAATGCCCAACTCGGCGGCCTGGCGAAAGATCACATCCAGCCGCACCGTGGTGATCGACCAGCTTTCCAGCAGATCGCGCAGCACGTTGCCCGGCCCGACCGACGGCAGCTGGTCGGCGTCGCCGACAAACACGACGTGCGCGGCCGGCGGTACGGCCTTCAGCAGGCTGTTGCACAGCACCACATCGAGCATCGAGGCCTCATCGATGATCACGATGTCGGCGGCCAGCGGGTGGTCGCGGTCGCGCTTGAAGTGGCTCTCGGTGGTCGGCGAGTACTCCAGCAGACGATGGATCGTCTTGGCCTCGGCGCCGCTGGCCTCGCTCAGGCGCTTGGCGGCGCGGCCAGTCGGCGAGGCCAGCACATAGCGGCACTTGTAGCGCTCCAGCAGCTCGATGATTGTGCGGGTGGTTTGGGTTTTGCCGGTGCCGGGGCCGCCGGTCAGCACACACAGCTTGGTGGTCAGCGCCATTTTGACGGCCTGCTGCTGCTTTTCGGTCAGCGTCATGCCGTCGGCCTGGCCCAGCTGCGCCCACAGCGCTGGCCAGTTGAGGTGCTTGAAGCGCCCGCTGATCGCCGAGGGCGTGAACTGGATCGCACGAATTGCGTTGGCGGCGCCCAGCTCAGCGCGGTACAGCGGCAGCAGGTAGATCAGCGTGACGCCCTCAACCTCTTCGACCTGTACCTCGCCGGCTACGTCAATCGCGCCGAGCCTGGCGGTGACGGTGGCCTCGTCGATGCCGAGCAGCGCGGCGGCCCGTGGCACCAGTCTCGGTCTGCGGCAGGTAGCAGTGGCCGTCGCCGGCCGCCGCGCCCAGGACATGGCGCAGCCCGGCGCCGATCCGGCCAGGATCATCGGCCGATAAGCCCTGGGCCTGCGCGATCTGGTCGGCGATCTCGAAGCCGATGCCGAAGATTTCATCGGCCAGGCGATAGGGCGTGGCGGTGACGACGCCGACCGCCGCCTCCCCGTACTCGCGGTAAATCCGCGCCGCCAGCGTCGGCGTGATGCCGTAGCCGGTGAGCAGCGCCATCAGCGTCTTGATGTCGCGCTGCTCCTCCAGCGACCGCACGATCTCCTCGATGCGCTTGCGGCCAATGCCCGGCACCTCGTAGAGCTTGCGCGGCCGCTCCTCAATGATCCGCAGCGTCTCGGCCCCAAAGACATCGACGATCCGCTGCGCCATCACCGGCCCGATGCCGCGGATCAGGCCCGAGCCAAGATAGCTGCGAATCCCCTCAATATCGGCCGGCAGGATCGCATGCCAGCGGGTGGCCTGAAACTGCCGGCCGTGGGCGGCGTGCTCGGTCCACTCGCCCTCCAGCTCCAGCGTCTCGCCGACCTGCACGCCGATCAGCCGCCCGACCACTGTCGCCGGCTTGCGCTGGCCGGGGACGTGCAGCCGCATCACGGTGTAGCCGGTCTCGGCGCTGTAAAACGTGATGCGCTCAACCGCACCAGTCAGGCTGGCCATAGGTGTTGGTTTCCAAATGAGACGATGGGGCGCGCGGGCTAGGCCGTGCGCTTGCGCGGGGCCAGCAGGGCCAGCAGCAGGCCCAACTCGTAGAGCAGATACATCGGCACCGCGGCCAGCGCCAGATTGATCGGGTCGCCGGTCGGCGTGACGACCGCCGCGACGACCACGATGATCAGCACTGCAAAGCGCCGGTACTTGGTCAGGGTGGTGCGCTGCACGGCGCCCAGCCAGATCAGCGTATATACCACAATCGGCAGCTCAAACACGACGCCGTTGATCAGCATCAGCCGCACAAAAAAGCTCGAGAACTCATCAAACGTTGGCGTCGCCCGGATGCTATTCGAGGCGAAGTCGAGCAGCCAGCTAATTGCCGCCGGCACTGTAATAAACCAGCCGAACAGCAGCCCGCCAAAAAAGCACAGGATAATAAACGGCAGCACCAGTAGCAGAATCCGCCGCTCTTTGCGCGTCAGCCCCGGCACGATAAACGCCAGCAGCTGGTACATGATCACCGGCATGGCCATCGCAATGCCCATCCCAAGCGCGATCTGGACCGCGTTGGTGAATTTTTCGCCGATCGCGATGGAGATCAGCTGGCCCTGTAGGTTGAAGTGGGCGATCAAGAAGTTAAGCACCGCGAAGTCGTTGTACTGCACCAAGACAATGCCGGCGATCAGACCGGCGACGACCGCCAGGCTGGCCTTGAGCAGCCGGTTGCGCAGCTCGCGGGCGTGGTCAAGCCACGACATCGCGGCCTCGTTGGGGAGCGGGGTGGGGCGCGTGCTCATGGCAACCTCATGGCGTGGGCGTGGGGTCGGCGTCGGCGACCGGCTCGTCGAGGAGGTCGTCGTTCAAGAGGTCGCTGCCGAGCTGCTTGAGCAGCTCCTGGTCAACCACCGAGCTGGCGGCAGGCGCGCGCAGCCCTTCCAGCGGCGTGCCGTTCATCAGCGACCGCTCCAGGTCCTGCGGCGCAATGCGGCCGCTCATCAGCGCCTGGGCCTCGGGGACATCATCGGCAAAGCCATTGAGCGCACGCTGGCCGATGTTCGTCAGCTCGCGGCGCGGGTCGAGCGAGCGCAGCGCCCGCACCTGCTTCTCAACCTCGTCAAACTCCGGCCCAAGCTCAGAGCGCAGATTGGTGTACATATGGCGCATGGTGTTGACGAACTGCCCGGTGCGCCGCGCCAGCTCGGGCAGGCGCTCAGGGCCGACCACCACCAGGGCGACGATCAGAATAATTAAAGATTCCGGCTGGACCGATCCCAAACATATGAGTATGCTACCATAACCCGGCTGGCTCACCGGCCGGCCGACGATGCGATGGCATGAGCAAGCGATGAGACCGCAGGGCCTCACTGCTCACCGCTGGGGCATCGCGAAACTCTCGCTGCATTATAGCAAGGAGCGTGCTACGCCGTCGCGGCGGCCCCGCGGCCCGGCGGCGGTGTGGCCCGCCCGGTCTGGAGCCACTATGCTCACCACGCTGGCCCTGGAAGGCCTGATTCGCCCCGATCTGCGCAGCCTGCCGGCGTACACCCCGATCGTGCCGCTGGATGTCCTGAGCGCCCAGCTCGGCATCCCGGTCGCGCAGCTGGTCAAGCTTGACGCCAACGAGAATCCGTATGGCCCGTCGCCGCTGGTGGCGGCCGTGCTGGGCGGTGATCAGCCGTATGCGATCTACCCCGACCCCGACCAGACCGTCCTGCGCACAGCCCTGAGCGCCTACACCGGCCAGCCGGCTGAGCGGCTGCTCTGCGGCAATGGCTCGGATGAAGTGATCGATCTGCTGATGCGCCTCTTGGTCGCGCCTGGTGAGGCGGTGGTCGAGTCGCCGCCGACCTTTGGGATGTATAGCTTCAACACCGGCGTGGTCGGCGGCCGCAGTGTCGGCGTCGCGCGGCGCGCTGATTTTTCGGTGGACCTCAACGCCCTCATGGCCGCCGTCGAGCGCGAGCGGGCCAAGCTGGTGTTTTTGCCGTCGCCCAACAACCCCGACGGCTCGCTGCTCGCCCGCGAGGATGTGCTGCGGCTGCTGGAGCTGCCGACCGTCGTCGTCATTGACGAGGCCTACGCCGAGTTCAGCGGCACGAGTGTGATCGACCTGGTCGGCAGCGCGCCCAACCTGGTCGTGCTGCGGACGTTCTCGAAGTGGGCCGGGCTGGCCGGGCTGCGGCTGGGCTACGGCGCGATGGACGAGACGCTGGTCCACTACCTGCTGCGCATCAAGCCGCCCTACAATCTCAACGTCGCCGCCCAGGCCGCCGTGCTGGCCTCGCTGGAGGACCAGGACTATCTGCGCGCCAACGTCGACCGCATTGTCGCCGAGCGCGCGCGGGTCTTCGCGGCGCTCCAGGAGCTGGGCCTCGCGGTGTTTCCGTCGGCCGCCAACTTTCTGCTGATGCGGGTCGGGCCACAGGCCGGCGCGATCAAAGCCCAGCTGGCCCAGCGCGGGATTCTCATCCGCCACTACACCAAGCCCGGCCTCGACGACTGCCTGCGGGTCAGCATCGGCACGCCCGCGCAGAACGACCAGTTTCTGGCCGCGCTAGCCGCGCTGCTGCCGCGCCCGGAGGCACTATGAGCACACCAAGCCTTGACGCGCTGCGCGACGCGGCCCAGGAGATTGCCTGGCAGGCCGGGCGGCTGACGCTGGGCTACTTCGGCACCGGCGTCGTCCCCGAGCTAAAAAGCGACGCCACGCCCGTGACCGTCGCTGACCGCCTGGCCGAGGAACGGATGCGCGCGATCATCACGGCGCAGTTTCCCGGCCACGGGATTCTGGGCGAGGAGTTCGGCACGCTCAACCCCAACTCGGAGTGGCGCTGGATTCTCGATCCGATTGACGGCACCAAGTCGTTCGTGCAGGGCGTGCCGCTGTACGGCGTCCTGGTCGGCCTGGAGCACCGCGGCACGCCGGTGGTCGGCGTCTGCTACCTGCCGGCGCTGGGCGAGATGGTCGCCGCCGCCCAGGGCAGCGGCTGCTGGCACAACGGCCGGCGCGCGCACGTCAGCGCGGTGGCCGAGCTGCGCGACGCCGCGCTGCTGTGCAACAACCCCCACACCGCCACCCAGTACGGCCGCGGCCCGGCCTACGAGCGGCTGCGCGCCGCGACGCGGCTCCAGCGCGGCTGGGGCGACTGCTACGGTCACATCCTGGTCGCCACCGGCCGGGCCGAGATCATGCTCGACCCGATCATGAATCTTTGGGACTGCGCGGCGCTGCTGCCAATTTTGCAGGAGGCCGGCGGGACGTTCACCGACTGGCAGGGCCAGCCGACGATCCACGGCGACGAGGCGATCTCGACCAACGGGCGGCTCTTGCCCGCCGTGCTGGCACTGGCCGGCCCGCGCGAAGCGACGCTGTAATCGCTTCGTAGTTCACAATCTGGCGCGCTTGGAGTATCATAGAGCCATCACCCATGTCAATTCCCCAAACAGTGGTATGTATGAAGGCAGCGCCGCGATGAATATCACCACCAAACCGGCCAGTGATCCTGTTGGCCAGCTGCTGCTGGTAGACGGCTACGTGCGCTGGGCGCTCATGGCGACCGAGGAAAGCGTTGGCAAGCGCGGCATGGCCATTGTGCTGCGCAAGGCCGGCCTGGAGCGCCTGATCGACCACTACCCGGCCAGCGAGTCCAAAGTGTTGAGCCGCTTCACCTTCGCCGAGTACGCCGCGCTCAACACCGCGCTGATCGCCCACTTCGGCCGCGCCAGCAAAAGCTGGATCGAGCGCATCGGCTGGGCCACCGCCAAGCTGACCATCGAGCACCAGGGCACGCTGTTCAGCGTCAGCTCGTTGGTCGCCGCCAAAGTCATGCCGCTCACCCAGCAGGTCAAAATGACGCTGGAGACGATGCAGAAAGGCTTCCGCGACCTCAGCATGTCCATCGGCCAGGAGCTGCACCTGTCGGTCGAGGAGCACAATGACCACTGGGCGTTTGTGATGGACGACTGCCCGCTGTGCGCCGACAAAACCGCGCCCTCGGCGATCTGCTGGACGATGACCGGCGTGATCCAGTACAGCCTCAACTGGCAGACCGGCAAAACGTTTGTCGTCGAGGAGACGCAGTGCCGGGCCAGCGGGGCGGCCGCGTGTGTCTGGGAGATCAAAAAACTTCCGAAGGCCGGCGCATGAGCCGCCGCGCAACCGTCGAGCGCACCACCAACGAGACCGCGATCACGCTGAGCCTGGACCTTGACGGCACCGGACAAAGTACGGTCGCGACCGGCGTGGGCTTTTTTGACCATATGCTGGCGCTGTGGGCCAAGCACGGCCTGTTTGATCTGGAGGTCAGCTGCCAGGGCGACCTGCACATCGACAGCCACCACACCTGCGAGGATGTGGCGATCTGCCTGGGCCAGGCGATTGCGCAGGCGCTGGGCGACCGCGGCGGCATTGTTCGCACCGCCCACAGCTTTGTGCCCATGGACGAGGCGCTGTGCTTCGTGGCCGTGGATATTAGCGGCCGGCCCTACGCCGTGGTTGACGCCGAGTTCACCACGCCGCTCCTCGGCACGCTGCCGACCGACCTGGTGTGGCATATTTTTGAGTCGGTGGCGATTCAGGCGCGGCTGACGCTGCACGCCCGCGTCCACTACGGCCGCAACGACCACCACAAAGTCGAGGGGCTGTGGAAAGCCTTTGGCCGCGCCCTCGATGGCGCCACGCGGCTCGACCCGCGGCTCGGCGGCGCGATTCCCAGCACCAAAGGCGCGCTCTAGGGCATGCGCCTGGCAGCCCAGCTTCAGACGGCGCTCTCGGCGCTGCAGCTTAAGCTGCTGACCGCGGCGGCCAGCCACGCCGCCGCGCACGACGCGCAGGCCTGGCTGGTCGGCGGCCCCGTGCGCGACCTCTTGCTCGGCCGCCCCGTCACCGACCTGGACATTGTGATCGAGGGGCCGGCGCCAGCGGTGGCGGCGGCGCTAGCCAGCGCGGTGCAGGGGCGGCTCATAGTCCACGCGGCCTTTGGCACCGCCACCGTCCAGCACCCCAGCGGCCTGAGCCTTGATCTCGTCACCGCCCGCCGCGAAAGCTACCCGCACCCCGCCGCGCTGCCAGTCGTCGCGCCCGCCGATCTGGCCGCCGACCTGGCCCGCCGCGACTTCACGATCAACACGCTGGCCCTGTCGCTCGATGCTGGCAGCTGGGCCGAGCTACGCGACCCGCACGCCGGGCAGGCCGATCTGGCGGCCGCCGTAATCCGCGTGCTGCACCCGCAGTCATTTCAGGACGATCCGACGCGCATCCTGCGGGCGGCGCGCTTTGCGGCGCGGCTGGGCTATACCGTTGAGCCAGGCACCACCGCGCTGATCCCGGCTGCGCGGCCAGCGCTGGCTCAGACAACGCCCGCCCGGCTGCTCCATGAACTCCGGCTGCTGATCCGCGAGCCGCAGCCGGCCGCCGCGCTCGGGTGGCTGGGCGCGTGGGACGTGGCCGCCGCGCTGGACCTCACGGTGACGCCGCAGTGCGCGCAGTGGTTCAGCGCCGCCGAGCGCCTGGCGCTCGCCGCGCCCCTGGCCGACGAGGTGCGGCTGGGCCTGCTGGCGGCGGGCGCGCGCCGCTGGGCCGCCCGCTATCCGATCACCGCAAGCGAGCGGCGCATGATCGCGGGCGTTGCGCAGATTCAGGCGCTCGCTCCCGCCCTGGAATTGCCGGTGGCCGACGCCGAGCTTGACCGGCTGCTCCAGCCCGTCGCCAGCGAGGCCGCGCTGCTCGTCGCCGAGATCACCGCGCCGACGCCGCCCGTCGCCGCGCAGCTCGGCCGCTACCGCGCGGCGCTTCGCCCAGTCAAAACCTTGCTCAGCGGCGATGATCTGCGGCGGCTGGGCTGCGCGCCGGGGCCGCGCTTTCGTCAGCTGCTGGCGGCGCTGCGAGCGGCGCAGCTGGCCGGCGCCGTCACCACCACGGCCGACGCCGAGCGCTGGGTGCTGGCCCAGCCGCCCGATTGAGCAGGCCTCAGCTGGTTTTCAGCCGCGCGCCGGCCGTGCGCAGTATAATACTGGCATGGATTTACCCACGCCCACAACCTACCGCTACCGTCCCGCCGCACGTCGCCAGGCGGTCCTTTTTTTCCTCGGTGGCAGCGTGCTGCTCGTGGCGCTGGTCGGCGCGCTGCTCAGCATCTGGCCGCGCTCGCCGCTGACGATTCGTGGCTTTGGCCTCGTGCTGACCCTGGCGCTGCTGGCGACCGTGCGCGGCCAGCTCATCCGCTGGCGCTGGCAGATGACCACCACGCCCGCCGCCGCCGTAATTGCGGCGCCGCTCGCCGGCCGGACCCTGCCGTGGGCCAGCATCCGCCAGGTGCGGCAGCTGCGGCTGCCAACGCTGGCCGGGGCGCCGCGCTGGGCCTGCACGGTCTACATCGCCGGACGCCAGGATCGGCTCATCCCGCTGATCCTGTTCGACAACCAGATTGAGGATGCCGATGGGGCGCTGGCCGCCATCGTGGCCGCGACACCGCAGGCCCAGCATACCCTCGCCGCCCCCTGAATCCCACAGGATTCGCGAAGTTATCCCAAACTTTTCCACAATATCCCACATTATCCCAAAGTTTTCCACATATCCCACATATCCCACACTATCCCAACCTGGGCCATATATCCCACATATCCCACACTATCCCCCGCCGATGTGGGATAACTTCCAGCCGGCGGGAAAAACAAGGACGATACTCAACCATGGGCAGTCATCATAGAAACCACCCCAGCCGCCCGATCTGAGCGCAGGACGTTGCGGCGCAACGTCCTGCGGCTGGCGCTGCCGGCCGTCGGCGAGCAGTTTTTGAACATGCTGGTCGGGCTGGCCGATACGTTTTTAGTCGGACATCTCGCGGGCGCAGCGACACTAGCGCTGGGGTATTCTAGCGCGGCCGCGCTAGCCGGCGTCGGACTGGCCGGCTACATGATCTGGATCGCCACCACGCTGTTTATGGCGGTCGCCGCCGGCACCACCGCGCTGATCGCCCGGTCCATCGGCGCGCGCGACCCGGCCACCGCCCAGTCGGCGCTGCGCCAGTCGCTGCTGCTGGGCGTGGCGATGGGCGCGCTGGCCGGCGTGCTCACCTACGTCTTCGCGCCGCTGACGATGGATCTGTTTGGCGCCGATGCAGTCGTCAAGCCGCTGGGCGTGGAGTTTCTACGCATCACCGCGGCCAGCCTGCCGCTGGCGGGCGTGCTGTTTGTCGGCACCGCCGCGCTGCGCGGCACCGGCGATACTCGCACGCCGCTGGCGATCATGCTGCTGGTCAACGGCCTCAACATCGCCATCGCCTGGCTGCTGGTCAATGGCCGCTGGGGCCTGCCCACGCTGGGCGTCGCCGGCTCGGCCTGGGGCGCCATGCTCGGCCGCAGCCTCGGCGGCCTGCTGATTATTGCGGTCCTGGTGCGGCAGCAGGACGTGCTGCGGCTGCGACAGTGGCCGCGCCCCGAGTGGCCGATGCTGCGCCGCGTGCTGCGCATCGGCCTGCCAACCGGCGGCGAGCAGCTGGCGTTTCAGTCGGCGCTGGTGCTGTTCGCACGGATGATCACCGGGCTGGGGACGGTCGCCTACGCCGCCCACAACACGGTCATCAACATTGAGAGCATTTCATTTCTGCCGGGCTTTGGCTTTGCGATCGCGGCGACCACGCTGGTTGGCCAGCGCCTGGGCGCCACCGATGTGCCGGCCGCTCGCGCCAGCACCCGCGAGGCTCTGCTCCAGGCCGCGGTGTTTATGACGGGGATGGGCCTGCTGTTTATCGTGGTGCCGCACTGGTTTCTGAGCCTACTCATTGACGACCCTGCGGTCGTGGCGGCCGGCGCGATGCCGCTGCGGGTCGTTGGGCTGATCCAGCCGCTGCTCGCCGCCAACTTCGTCTACTCCGGCAGCCTGCGCGGCGCCGGCGACACGCGCTTCCCGCTGCTGGTCAAGCTGATCTCGCCCTGGCTGCTGCGGCTGCCGCTGGCTTGGCTGCTGATCCCGCACTTCGGGCTGGTCGGCGCGTGGATCGCGATGTCCAGCGACCTGGCGTTTCAGGGCGTGCTGGCCTGGTGGCGCTTCCGCGGCACCCGCTGGGAGCGCATCGAGGTCTGAGCGGTTGCCAGCGCCGCCGGCCTCTGGTATCATGCTGGCAGATGGCGCTGTAGCTCAGTGGATTAGAGCACTAGTCTTCGGAACTAGGTGTCGGGGGTTCGAATCCCTCCAGCGTCGCCAGCAACACAGAGCAGCTAGCTCGGCCCAGTGGCCGGCTAGCTGTTGTAATTCAGTCGCGCTGCGTGGCACGGGCGCGTGGAAGTCGAAATCCACCGGCGACGCTCGTCACGCCGCCCACACGTTTTGAAGACGTGGGCCACCACCCGATGACATCCGCCCGCCCGCTGAGTGTAGTGCGCGGCGCCGCGGCTGTCAACCGCAGTTTGCTATACTGCGCCCATGAGCAATTCCACCGATAGCCTGGCCGCGGCAGTTGGCGCGGCCCTGCTGCACCACCGCTGGCAGCTTGCCACCGCCGAGTCCTGCACCGGCGGCCTGGTCGGCGCCGCGATCACCGCCGTGCCGGGCGCGTCGGCGTACTATCTGGGCGGCCTCATCGCCTACAGCAATGTGGTCAAAGAGCGCCTGCTGGGCGTTCCCACAGAAATCCTGGCAGCTCACGGCGCGGTCAGTGCTCCGTGCGCCGCGGCGATGGCGGCGGGCGGCCGTGCGCGCTTCGCCGCCGACGTGGCCGTCGCCACCACCGGCATCGCTGGACCGGGCGGCGGCTCGGCCGATAAGCCGGTCGGGCTGGTGTTTATTGCGGTGGCCCATCCCGCCGGCAGCGTCGTTGAGCGCCACGTCTTTCCCGGCGACCGCCTGGCCGTGCAGCGCGCGACCGTGCAGGCCGCGCTACGGCTGCTGCTGGCCCACATCGCGCCGCCCGCGCCCTAAATCTCGCTACAATACGCCTCATCTGCTGCACACTGCCAGCACTATCAAAGGTCAACCCATGCCACCTACCACTGTCGAGCTGCCCAACGGCCTGCGCATCATCACCGAGGAGCTGCCGCATATTCACTCCGTATCCATGGGCGTGTTTACCAAAGTCGGCTCGCGCTACGAGACCGCGGGGCTGAGCGGCGTCTCACACTTTTTGGAGCATATGCTGTTCAAAGGCACCGCCAAGCGCACCGCCCGCGAGATCAGCGAGGCCATCGAGGGCATCGGCGGCCTGATCAACGCCTACACCTCGCACGACTCAACGGTCTACTACGCCAAAGTCGCCGACATTCACCTGGAGCAGGCGATTGATACCCTGAGCGATATGCTGCTCAACTCGCTGCTGGAGCCGAAGGAGATCGAAAAAGAGCGTAAGGTGATCATCGAAGAGATCAATATGAGTCACGACCAGCCAGGCGACTGGGTGCATCAGCTGCTGGATGAGAGCCTGTGGGGCGATCAGCCGCTGGGCTGGGACATTGCCGGCACCGCCGCCACCGTCAGCGCACTGTCGCGCGACGACCTGCTGAGCTACAAATCTGCCCACTACACGCTGGCCAACACCGTCATCTCCATCGCCGGCAACTGCGCCAGCACCGAGATGGTCGACCGCTGGGTCAAGGCCTTCGCCGAATATCCGGCCGGCGCCGGCCACCAGCCGACGCCCACCGCGCCGCCGCGTCCTGGCCCGGCTGTCGCGCTGCTGACCAAAGACACCGAGCAGGCCCATTTCTGCATCACCGTCCCAGCGCTCGCCTTCGGCGACCCCGACCGCCGCGCCCTCCAGGTGCTCAACAATGTGCTGGGCGGCGGCATGGCCTCGCGCCTATTCCAGGAGATTCGCGAGGAGCGCGGCCTGGCCTACTCGGTCTACTCCTACACCGCCGAGTACAACGACGCCGGCAAGTGGGTGATCGGCGCCGACGTAAAGCTCAGCGAGGTCAATGACGCCATCACCGCCTGCCTGGCCGAGTGGCAAAAGCTGCGCAACGAGGGCATTACCGCCGACGAGCTACAGCATGTCAAAGAGCAGGTCAAGGGCAGCATGCTGATCGGCATGGAGGACTCGTGGTCGGTCGCGGCCCGCAACGGCTCGCACCTGATGCGCTACGGCCGGGTGATTCCCGTGGAGCAGGTCGTGGCCGAGATCGAGGCCGTGACCCTCGACGACGTGCAGCGCGTCGCCCGCCGCCTAATCACCCCCGACCACCTACACCTGGCGATCATCGGGCCATACGCCGAGGCCCAGCCGTTCGAGGCGCTGCTCCAGCTCTAGGCCGGCTCAATCGCCAGCTCGTCCCCGACCGCCGTGGCCGTGGCCGCGATGCTGCCGACCGGCAGCTCCAGCGTCGTGTGGCTGCCCCACGCGCCGGCATACGGCCGCCACGGCCGGAGGTTGGGATAGAGCTTCACCACGCGCTGCTGCCGGTCCAAAAAAATCACGTCGAGCGCAAAGCGCATGCCCAGCATGTGCACCTCCGAGCAGGGCGTGATCACTAGGCCGCCGCCCGGCGGCAGGCCCGGCCGCCCCAGCAGTCCCCGACCGCGCTGCCAAAATGAGGTCGCCCGCTCGGCGCTGCTGGCCAGCTCGGTGCCCTTGCTGCGGTTGAAAATTCGGACACGCTCCATGAAAGCTCCTTGCATGCCAAACGCCATCCGTGGGGATGGCGTTTGGTCGGTTTGTATTGTGGTGGTGGGCTAGAATTTGGCGGTTGGCCCGAACAGCTTCGGAATCGCCGGCCCTAGAATGATGACCAGAATCGACGGAAAGATCAAAAAGGCCATCGGGAACAGCATCTTGATCGGCGCCTGATGCGCCAGCTCCTCAGCGCGCTGCCGGCGCCGAATACGCATCTGCTCCGACTGAACTTTGAAGATCTTACCGAAGCTCGCGCCCAGCTGCTCGGCCTGCAAAATTGCCGAGACAAAGCTGCTCAGGTCGCCGACGCCGCAGCGATCAGCCATCGCGCGCATCGCGTCGCGCCGGGCAATACCGAGCCGCGTATCCGAGACCATGCGGTTGAACTCGCGGCTGCAGCTCGTTATCCCACTTGCCGGCCACGCGCTGGAGTGCCAGGTCGAAGCCTAGACCGGCCTCAACGCTGATCGTCAGCAGGTCGAGCGCATCGGGCATCGAGCGCAGAATATTATGTTTGCGCGCCCGATCTTGCGGTCCAGCCAGATTCCAGGGGCGACATAGCCAATCGCCCCGCCTAGCACCGGCGCCAGCAGCCGCTGAATAGGCGTCACATCATTCACCACGCTGGTAATGACCAGCATGGCCACGCCCAGCAGCGCGAACAGTGTCACGCGCATGCCAACAAAAGTGCTCGCTGTCAGGCCATTTGGGTTGCCGGCCATCTCCAGGTTATGCTTGACCTTATCAGCATTCTTCGATGGGGACACTTTGCTAACAGTGCCCAGGATGCCCTTAATGATCGGCTGAATCACCCGCTCGCTGAACGGCAGCTGAAGCTCCAGGTCCTCCAACGAACCGCCGGCCTCAATAAAGTTCGAGAGGCGATCTTCCAGCAGATACCTGGCGGTTGCGGCTGAAAGCCAGCGCGACCAAGCCCAGGGCGACACCAAGCACGATAATAAAGATCAGTCCGGCCATATGCGCCCCCTAGATACTCAATATCAACAATTTTCATAATCGCAAAATACCCAGCAATAATCATGGCGCCCGAGGTCACTGGCAAACAGCACCAGGCCTCTGGTGGAAAGCCCCACGTGAAGATCGGCATCATATAGCCAGGATTGATCAGCGTCAGCATGACGGCCAGGGCAACCGGCAGCCCAGTGATCACATAGCCGGAAATCCGCCCCTGTGCCGTCAGCGTCGTAATCTCACCCTTGATGCGCACCCGCTCGCGAATGGTATGGCTGATACTTTCCAAGATTTGGGCGAGATTGCCGCCCACCTCATGCTGAATATTGATCGCCGTAATCATCAGATCAAGGTCATCGCTCGGCACGCGGCGATAGAGGTTGGCGAGCGCGCCCTCCGTGGTCAGCCCGAGGCCGACTTCCTGCACGACGCGCCGAAACTCGGTCGAGACCGGCGCCTGCGCCTCGCGCGACACCAGATCCATTGACTGTAGCAGCGACGACCCAGAGCGAATCGCCGCCGCAAGCATCGCTGTCGTATCCGCGAGCTGATTATTAAAGCCCTTGACGCGCCGCTTCGCCCGCATGCCCACGTAGATATTGGGAATAAACGAGCCGATGATCACGCCGACCACCCCGCCACCGAACAGCACGAGTGCGCCACCCGAGCCAGCAAAGCGAGTCGCGAGCCAGCCAAGCACGGCCGCGCCAGCCACCGCGGCGCCAACTTTCATCAGCACAAACTCGCCGGCGGTAAGCTTCAGGTCGGCACGGGCCAGCTCACGCGAGATGCCGGTGCCGCGCTTAGTCTTCGTCACCGCTTGATCAACGCGCGTGGCAAGGTCAACCGAGGGAGCAGCCTGCTCCCCGCCGACAACGGTGTTCAAGCGATCATCAATATCATTGTTATTGCCGCGCATCAGCAGAAACACGACCCCGATCAACACGACAACAATGACTCCAAGCAGCAGTGGCAGCATATACGTTACCTAACTAGCGACTATGTTACCTATAGCGGTCGCTATTGCCAAAAATATTCGGCGGCAGGAAGATGCCCATTGCATCCAGCTGCTCCGCAAACTTCGGCCGGACACCAGTGGGTCGTAATTTACCAACAATTTTACCACGCTCATCCACACCCGTCTGCTCGAACACGAAAATGTCGGACATTTGAATCTGGTCGCCCTCCATGCCGTTCACTTCGGTAATATTAATGATCTTACGCGAGCCGTCTTTCAAGCGCGCCTGCTGCACAATCAGGTTAACCGCCGAGGCAATTTGCTCACGGATGGCGCGCATCGGCAGATCCATGCCGGCCATCAAGCACATCGTCTCCAGCCGCGAGATCGTGTCCTTCGGGGTGTTGGCATGCGCAGTTGTCAGCGAGCCATCGTGGCCCGTATTCATAGCCTGAAGCATAGCGAGTGCCTCGCCGCCACGGCACTCCCCCACCACAATGCGGTCGGGACGCATACGCAGGCAGTTGACGATCAAATCCATCATCGTCACCTCGCCGGTACCCTCAAGGCTGGGCGGCCGCGACTCTAGCGTAACCACATGGTCCTGGCGCATCTGTAGCTCGGCCGCATTCTCAACCGTGATGGTGCGCTCATCCTCAGGGATGAAGTTTGACAGAATGTTGAGCGTGGTTGTTTTGCCCGAGCCGGTGCCGCCCGCGACCACAATATTGAGCCGCGCTTTGATGCAGGCGCCCAGGAAGTCGGCCATGTCCTGGCTCAGCGTACCGAACCGCACCATATCGCTCACATCCAGCTTCTTCTTGGCAAACTTACGGATGGTGATCGTTGGGCCTTTCAGCGCCAGGGGGCGGATCACGACATTGACGCGCGAGCCATCCTGCAGGCGGGCGTCGACCATCGGCGATTGCTCATCGCAGCGGCGGCCGAGCGGGGCAATGATGCGGTCAATGATCCGCAGCGCGTGCTCATCGTCCATAAAGGTTGTCGGCACGAGCTTAAGCTTGCCGCGGCGCTCGACATAGATCTGCTTGGGACCATTGACCATAATCTCGCTGACGGTATCATCAGCCAGCAGGTCCTCAAGTGGCCCCAGGCCCACAATATCGAACATGATCAGCTCAAGCAGGCGCTGCCGCTCGCCGCGGCTAATAATCAGCCCCTCGCCATCAATCAGGCCCGATAGAATCTCCTCGACCTGACGCAAAATCATTGCTTTGTTATGCTCTTTGCGCGGGTCAAGCTGATCAACCAGCCGCTCCTGAATTTTCCGGCGGATTTCGGCCTGGCGCTCCGCGCTCATCTCACGGGCAGGCGTGCCAGGGCGGGCAGCCGGGCCAGCGCCGGCCGGCCGGGCTGGGGCCGGGGTGGAAGAATTTGCGGCCGGCGTGGGAGCAGTTGATGAGCCAGGCTCACCGATGCGCTTGAGTAGTGACATATGCAGCCTCCTGCACCATGAACGAAGTGACGTGCGGGGAGCACCCCCGCACCTCAGCTAGCGTTTGGTCGTCAGCCGACCAAACAAACCTTTGTTTTTCGGGCCGGGGTCATCGAGCCGGGTAGTGGCGCCAGTAGCGGCGGCCGGCGCTGCTGCCACGGCCGCTGGCTGAAACGAGTTTACCAGTAGGCCGGCCAAGTTAATAAAATCTTTGGCAATCTGCGCGCTGCGCCGATCAATCACAATCGGCACGCCATGATTGAGCGAGAGCGTCATATCATGGCCCGCATTGGTGATCTGTGCAGCAAACTTGCGGCGCATCTGGCTCTCAACACTTTCGGCCTTGATGCCGAGCCGTGAGTCCGACTTATTCAGCACCAGCATCAGCTTGTCGTCAGTGTACCCCAGCGGGTCTGCCAACTCCAAGAACTGCTTGGCGTTTTTGATCGTCGTCACCTCAAGCGTCAGCAGCACCATAATTCGGTCTGCGACATCTAGCATGGTGAGCGTGCGGTCATCATAGGTCGATGCGGTATCCACAATCACATAGTCGAACTGTTCGCGCAGCGCCTCCAGCACCACCCGGACTTGATCGGCGGTGATCGCCTCGCCGCTTTGGGAGTTTGGCGGCGCCAGCAGCACCCGCACCTGCGTGGCGTGCGGCACCGTAACGTCGGCGATCAGCTGCGGATCAAGGTCATTGACGCGGTTGGCAAGATCGAGAAAGTTCTTGTTGGCGAAAATATTCATCGCCACGCCAATATCGCCGAACACAATGTTGCCATCGACCAACACAACTTTTTTATTAAACGGCGGCTGGCGCAGCGAGACGGCCAGGTTCGCCGCAACCGCGGTGCAGCCGGCGCCGCCCTTCGGGCTAAACACGCTGATAATGCGGCCACTCTCGCCAGTTTTTACGGTGGCCTGTGAGTCAGGGCCGAGCGGCCCGCGAGCGCCGCTGGCCAGCCGCGATACGTGCCGGATACTACGCACCAGCTCGTCGGTGTCTGGCGGCTTAATCAAGTACTCACGGGCGCCAGCGAGCATAGCCCGCCGCAGATACTCTTGCTCGTTCTGGACACTCATGATGATGACCTGGGTGCCAGGCACCTGGGCCATGATCGCCTCGGTGGCGGCAATGCCGTCCATCTCCGGCATGTTGATGTCCATAAGCACCACTTCGGGCTGGTGCTGACGGGCTAACTGAACGGCCTCGCGGCCATTGGCGGCTTTACCAATGACCACGATATCTTTTTCAAAATAGAGGGCCTTCTCAAGAATGTCACGGGTCTCGGCCACATCATCCGCGATCAAGACCCGAATTTTTCGCTCATCCTCTGCCATGCCTATCTCCAATCTCAGTCGGGCTAGGGCTGTGGGGTTGCGGTTGCCGTTGCGGTTGGGGTCGGAACGACGACGGTAGGCGCGTAGCGGCTCGGTGATACTGGCGTCAGCCGGATAATCTGCTGCACCGCTGAAGCAAACGTGCTGGGTAGTGGCATGCCATAGTTATCAACCAGAATTCGCAGCGTTGCCCCCACCGTTCGGTCGGTCGCATGGTCGCCGGTGGGGCGTAGCAGGGTCGAGATACCGATACTGCGGCTCAGGGCGAAGCTCAGCACCTCGGCCTCTTGGTCAGTAACCGCCACAACAATAATCCAGTTGCCAGGCACTAACACAGCCCCAGAATTATTTTGCGGAATCTGGACGGCCTGTGGCGTCGGGCCTGTGTCCGGCGGCGGTCCGCCCTGACCCTAGGCGTTGGCGTGCCAACCGGCGCCGCCTCGCGGATCACATCCAGGACTTGGATATCTTGGAGCAGCACTTTGGTTAAGCCCTCATTGGTCAGCTTCAAAATATCGCCCGTCAGTGTCACCGTGGTTGCGCCACTAATCCCGCTAATGCCCGGCAGCGTGTTGCTAATAATACCTGGCCGAATTGTCTCAACATCCTGGTTGAAGGAGGCCATAATATCTACGAAGTCGTTCGGCTGGATCAGATTAGCAACGCCGGTCAGATTATTGACCTGAATCGGGAAGGCTCGTACCCGCGCCTCACCCGGTAGACTCGGCGGGATCAGGTCAGCAAGTCCAGCTTTTTGCACCTGTGACTGCTTGATCGCCTCGCCACCAGTGAGGAGTTCGGTAGCCTTTTTGCCTTGCACATCATCCAGCGTCAAAAAATAGTTACCTGGGTTCTGAGTAAAGACATCACCAGCCACGGTCCCCATTTTGAGCAACTCCGTCGAGCTAATGACGGTACCCGCTGGAATATCAACCGCCGCCTGAACCACCTGCTTTGGCGGAATCGGGGTTGGCGGTAGCGTTGGACCACCTGTAGGACCAGTGCCGCCCGAAAAAATGAAGAAGCCCGCCGCGCCGGCTGCCAAGACTAGGACGACCGCCAAAATGATCAGCAGACTGTTGTTCCCACGCCGCATACTGTGCTACACCTTTCGGGCTTGCAACTTGGCAAGCACCTCAACAAGATTTGTATACCAGTTTAGGATATGCACGGGCGCATACCACAACGTAGTATACCCCACACTGTCTAGCCGCTCTATGCCCAGCTGTAGCTATGGTATGGTGCAGGCACAGAGCGGCCAAGATTATGGTAGCTAGCGCCGAATTACCGGCAGATACACCGGCAGCTGCCCCAGGCCCAGCCGCTGTACGAGCGGGAGATAGATGTAGCGCGAGGAGATAACTGTTACGGTAAATGGTCCAAACACGTTATCGCCCTCACCATTATTGGCCGTGGGAGTTGACGATTCAGCCTCCTCCAAATAGCCGAACGGATTTGCATCAAGATTGGACTGCGGGATCGAGTCGACCATCACAAAGACATTATAGGTGCCTGGTGGGAAAAGGGCCGACCAATCAACCGCCGGGCAAGGCAGCGCTGGACACGATGACGGCCGCCAGCTGCTACTTGGGATCGTATATGAACTGCCAGCTGGCAGATCGCTCTTCTGCACCGAGGCGTAGACCTGGCCCAGATCGCCACGCTGTGGCTTCGTGGTGTCGCCAGCCGGCTTGATGTAGAAGTCTACGAAAAAGTTGGGCGACTTGGGAGGCCCAGCATCGTCCGAGGCATTGAGCACCGCCATGCCATCGGGAGGTGAGATATTTTTTACAGCAACGTCGGGGGCTTGAGCCAGGCTCGTGGCAAAGTTGGCCGGAATGGAGACCTGGGGAGTTGCATTAGGAAAGCCAGTCTTATCAATCTGAATCTGTACTCGGTCCAAAATTGGTGATGTATTCTGATTCTCAGTGCCAAGCCGGGCAACGAATTGGAAATATTGGCCGGTGATATTATTTGGGAATCTAAATACGTTATCGCCAGCTGCTGAGAGCAGCAATGGTCCGGTGATATAAGGCGTAGTTCCTAGCGTTTCCAAGTCGTTCGCAATGCGATAGCCCATCTGGATGCTGGTATTCGCTGGAATGCTAGTGTGCCAGCGCATCTCTTTGAATAGTGTGCCAGCAGAGTATTGAAATGGCTTCGAGTAGTAGTTGCCACTTTTGAAATACAGCGGGTTGAGACTATCGCCCGCATACCCAAAGCGGCCAATAAATACCTCGTCGGAGGCTACCGAGGGTGTCTCACTCGCAGTCAAGCCGGCCCGGCCACCGATCACGTATACCCACCGCCCATTCTCGCCGGCATCAATCGTCGCATTGCCATGATTTTGGCGAAAGTTGGTGGTGCCGAGGGCATTATCAAGCCGGAAGAAGGATGAGAGCTGCGGATCGGCCGGGCTTTGGATTCCGAGATCATCACCAACGAGCGCGGCCTGAATACTGTTAAGTGGGGCAGGCGCACTGCTCTCAGCATTCTGTGAGCCGCCGATGGCAAAGACCGCACCGTTGGCGGCCACCGACGAATGGAATACCAGTGAACCCTGGACATTCGAGGTGCGCTTCCAGGTCAAAGTGCCATCGTTGTTGATGAGCGCGTTGAACACGCGCGACTCACTATTGGTCGGATTATTGCGGCCGGCGATGAGGTAGACAGCCCGCAGCCCATTTTCTGGGTTGGTGCTCGTAATAGCAGTTGTTCCAGCCAGGCCAGTTTGGAAGGTATCATCGCCGATCCGGGTCGCCACGCCGCCGCTATCAACCGACTTGATATTGTCTACCAACGTCCAGCCCTGGAGGGTACCATCGGCGTTAATCGGTGACTTATAAACGGTGTCCATAAACCGCTCGGTAAACACAAAGCTACTATTCGCGGTCCGGTTACGGCCGCCAAACAGATACATGGTTGGCTGGGTACCGATTGACTCAACCACTACATTCAGCTCTGCCGCGCCACCACCAAATCGACCGGCTGGGTGTGGGAGGGGGAGACCCCGGCCGAGGTTATTTGGGTCCTCGATAATTGATTGCCAGGCACCAGGCGTATAGAGGCCATTTGCATTTGGGCCAGTCAGACGCGAGTAATAAATGGTATTTGATGAAAGCACGCTGTTGCCAGCGGCTGTCAGACCACCGATCACGTATAAAAATACGCCGCCACTCGTGCGCGCGATCGTGACGCCGGCGCCAGCCAGCCCGAGCGGTAGCTGTAACCCTTGCGAGCTGTAGTCGGTCCAGGTGGCAATACCGCCATCGGTCGGGGTAATAAGCTGCGTGCTATAAAAAGCGGTAACTGGGTCACCAACCTGAGGCGGGTCAGTCTGTGGCTTGACTGAGCGGCCACCGATCACAAAGATCTGCTTACCATAGCTAACAACCCCAAAGTCAGCCAGCTTTTGTGGCAGCTTGCTCAAACTCGGCAAAAATTGCCGGTAGTTGAGGGCCGGCAACAGCTGAACGCCACCCGGATTGGGAGCAGCCAAGCCCGTTCGTAGAAAGCTTAAGCCAGCTACGAATTCCTGGTTGGTATCGGTGAGCGTCACCACTGCGATCAGGGCCGAGCTAGGGACTGGGGGCAACAACATAGCGACAATGAGCACGCCCAGCAGCACTCGGAATCGCCGAAAAGCCAATGTGGTCATAGATACTCCCTACCGCTACTACGTATTAGCCTTTATAGCAGTTCTATAATTTTTTACCTACCCATCATACCGAATACACACTGACAGGCAATCAAAATCTAGACTGAACCATTCCTACCATATGGGGGGGGGTGCAATACTACCAGATTAAAACCCAGCCAGCTTAAACCGAAGAAGCCTCGTGTGAGAGGCTTCTTCGGCATACCACTATCGAATATCTTCCTGATGGATTAGGAAGTCTTGGCTCTAACCAGAGCTACGGGGTGCAGGCGCTGTTGCGGATGGCATTCGCCAGGCTCGATTGAAGCTCAGCGGTGTTATCCGGGTTGGCATAGATACCGTTCGCGACACTTGCCACATACCGCAGAATGGTGTCATTAAACGTTCCGTTCTGATCGCTTTGAACCGCAATGCTGTGGATAATGATTGGCGCCGTTGGGTCATTGGCAAGCAAGGCCGCTTCCATCAGGTCAGCCAGCGGTTCACCGGCGTACTGGTTGTACTGTGGATAGTACTGTCCATCGGCCCGCACATCTGCCACACTTCGATACCCGCCAGCCCCGTCCGAGACATTGACTGACTGAACATCAGTGTCCAAGAAGCCGTTCCCACGAATATCACTTTCAGTATCGCCGTAGCTAATTGTTGGCACACCATCAGTCAAGAGAATGATGACCGGCACATGCGTGGGGTCAGTCTCACCCCAGAGCTGCTGGAGCGCCTGGATAACAGCGTGGCTCGTGGGCGTGCTGCCATTCGCAACCAGGGCAGGCAGTGCCGCATCGATCGTGCTGTAGTCCTCAGTCAACTCCTGTCGAACCTGAACCACCACAGAGTACGTTGGTGGGCTGCCGAGGCCAGTTGTACCACCAAAGAAGGTGATAAGACCAGCGCGCGTGTTGTTGTTGAAGCTGGCCAGCAGCTGATTGGTTTGCACAATCGCCTGCTTGGCAGCCTCAAGCTTGCTACCCGAGCCGGGATACGCTTCGTTCATACTGCCCGACGTATCCAGCACATAGTAGACATCAAGTGGCCGGGCAACGCAGGGCGTCGGCGATGGCGTCGGCGTATTCGTCGCGGTTGGCGTTGACGTTGCCGTATTCGTCGGCGTCGCGGTATTCGTTGCGGTATTCGTCGGCGTTGCGGTGTTCGTCGGCGTATTGGTATTGGTCGGCGTGTTGGTGTTCGTCGCCGTGTTGGTCGCCGTATTCGTCGCCGTCGCGGTGAACGTCCGCGTCGGCGTGTTCGTATTCGTCGCGGTATTCGTCGCCGTGTTCGTGTTCGTGGCCGTCGGCGTATTCGTCGGCGTATTCGTCGGCGTATTCGTCGGCGTATTCGTCGGCGTATTCGTCGGCGTATTCGTCGGCGTGGCGGTAAACGTCCGCGTCGGCGTGGCCGTATTCGTCGGCGTGTTCGTCGGCGTGGTGGTGTTCGTCGGCGTGGCCGTATTCGTCGGCGTATTCGTCGGCGTGTTCGTCGGCGTGGTGGTAAACGTCCGCGTCGGCGTGTTGGTGTTCGTCGGCGTATTCGTCGGCGTGCTTGTGAACGTTCGCGTCGGCGTATTCGTGTTCGTCGCCGTGTTCGTCGCCGTGTTCGTCTTCGTCGCCGTCGCGGTGTTGGTCGGCGTGTTCGTCGGCGTGTTCGTATTCGTCGCCGTGTTCGTCGCCGTGTTGGTATTGGTTGGCGTCGCGGTATTCGTCGCCGTGTTGGTGTTCGTCGCCGTGTTGGTCGCGGTCGGCGGCACCGGCGTGTTCGTCGCCGTGTTCGTCGCCGTGTTGGTCACGGTCGGTGGCACCGGCGTGTTCGTCGCCGTGTTCGTCGCCGTGTTGGTCACGGTCGGCGGCACCGGCGTGTTCGTCGCTGTCTTGGTGTTCGTCGCCGTGTTAGTCACGGTCGGCGGCACCGGCGTGTTCGTCGCCGTGTTCGTCGCCGTGTTGGTCACGGTCGGTGGCACCGGCGTGTTCGTCGCCGTGTTCGTCGCCGTGTTAGTCACGGTCGGCGGCACCGGCGTGTTCGTCGCTGTCTTGGTGTTCGTCGCCGTGTTGGTCACGGTCGGTGGCACCGGCGTGTTCGTCGCCGTGTTCGTCGCCGTGTTGGTCACGGTCGGTGGCACCGGCGTGTTCGTCGCGGTGTTCGTCGCCGTGTTGGTCACGGTCGGCGGCACCGCCGTGTTCGTCGCCGTGTTCGTCGCCGTGTTGGTCACGGTCGGCGGCACCGGCGTGTTCGTCGCTGTCTTGGTGTTCGTCGCCGTGCTGGTCACGGTCGGTGGCACCGGCGTGTTCGTCGCCGTGTTCGTCGCCGTGTTGGTCACGGTCGCCGTCTTGGTGTTCGTCGCTGTGTTGGTGTTCGTCACCGTGTTGGTCACGGTCGGTGGCACCGGCGTGTTCGTCGCCGTGTTCGTCGCCGTGTTGGTCACGGTCGGTGGCACCGGCGTGTTCGTCGCCGTGTTCGTCGCCGTGTTGGTCACGGTCGGCGGCACCGGGGTATTCGTCGCTGTGTTGGTGTTCGTCGCCGTGTTGGTCACGGTCGGCGGCACCGGCGTGTTCGTCGCCGTGTTCGTCGCCGTGTTGGTCACGGTCGCCGTCTTGGTGTTCGTCGCTGTGTTGGTGTTCGTCGCCGTGTTGGTCACGGTCGGCGGCACTGGCGTATTCGTCGCCGTGTTGGTCACGGTCGGTGGCACCGGCGTGTTCGTCGCCGTCTTGGTATTGGTTGCCGTCTTGGTGTTGGTCGCGGTGGTCGTCACGGTCGGCGGCACTGGCGTGTTCGTCGCCGTGTTCGTGCTCGTCGGCGGCACCGGCGTGTTGGTCGGCGGCACCGGCGTATTACAGGCGCTCGCCCGCACGGCCTCGCTCAGGCTATCTTGCAGGTCGGTCAGTGAGTTGGCGTTGGCGAAGATGCCGTTGCCCTGAGCCGCAATATAGCGCAAGATCGAGTCGTTGAAGATGCCGTTGGCATCGCTCTGAACCGCAACCGCGTGGATGGTCGTGCGTGCCGTCGCGGCCTTGAAGGCCAGCGTCGCCTCCATCGTATCGGCCAGCGTCTCGCCCGCGTTCTTGTTGTACTGGCTATAGAACGTCCCCGAGCCGCGCACATCGGCGATGCTGCGGAAGTTGCCATTGCCATCAATCACGCTGACCGCCTGGACCTGCGCGTCTTGGAAGCCGTAACCCTGCGTGGCCGAGCCTTCGTAGCTGATGGTGGGAACGCCGTCGCTGATCACGATCAGCACGGGCTGGCGCGCCCCATCCGTCAGGTTCGTGAAGAACTGCTGGCTGAAGCGGATCGCGTGCGCCGACGGCGTGCTGCCGCTGGCGTTGAGGCCATTCACCGTGCTGTTCAGCCCGGCGAAGTTCGTCGTCAGCGCCTGCTTCAGCGCCGTGTTGACGCTGTAGAGCGCCGGCGAGTTCGATACTGGCTGGCCGCTGCCCTGGAAGGTAATCAGCCCAGCCCGGCTGCCGTTGCCGAAGCTTGCGATCAGCTCGTTGGTATCAATGATCGCCTGCTTGGCCGCATCCATCTTCGAGCCGGAGCCAGGATAGGACTGCGTCATGCTGCCCGACAGATCCAGCAAGAAGTAGACATCGATCGGCTTGCCGATACAGACCGGCGTGCTCGTCGGCGGCGCTGGCGTGTTGGTCGCCGTGTTGGTCACGGTCGGCGGCACCGGCGTGCTGGTCGTGGTCTTGGTCGCGGTCTTGGTCGCCGTGTTCGTCACGGTCGGTGGCACCACCGTGCTGGTCGTCGTGTTCGTCGGCGGCACCGGCGTGCTGGTGATGGTTGGCGTCGGGCCTGGGGTTGGGATACAGCCGGTGAACGGATCCGTGTTGTACTGGCCGCTATTCGCCTGGCCATTGCCGGTCAGGCTCTTGGCAACCATATGGCCGTTCAACTGGCCGTTGTTGAAGTTGACCGCGGCATACGGCGCAAGCACGCTGCCGTTGACGCCAATGCCCTGCATCGTCAGGCTGGTCGCCTGGTAGAAGTTATAGATGACTTTGTCGCGGGTGGTGTGATCAATCCGGTTTTCCATGTTCTGGAAATTAACCGTCGTGCCAGTGATGTTGACCACCACGGTTGAGCCGGCGGGCGCATCAACGAACAAGCCCCAGGCCGACGACAGCTCGCTGCCGCTGACGGTGAAGACATTGAACGATGGGTCGGTGCCAACGAGGTAGAGGCCGCCCCATTGATTATTCGTGACACCGTTGGCCGTCAGGCTGGCCAGGTAGCCCGAGCCGTTGGTAAAGTACGAGCGGGCGCCATTGAAATCAAAGGCACTGCCGCGCCGAACCGTGCCATCGGCCACGCTGACCTGGGTCAACGTTGAGCTACCACCGTACACGAGGTTGCCGTGCTGGACAGCGCCGCGCAGGAAGGTAATGTTGCCGCCCACAATCAGGTTATCTGTTGGTGGGTTGGAGTTCAGCACCTTTTCGCCAACGCTGTAGTCAGTCAGGTTGGCGTTGCCGCCAACAGCTAGCCGCCCCTCGGTATCTGAGGCATTCTGGGTGGCGTTCTCGAACACCAACACGTTCAAGCCGCTGGCCGTCCCGAAGAGATTGGTCGGGCAGGCGCTTGGCGTCGGCGTCGGTGGGACAGTGGTGCTGGTCGGCGGTGGATAGCTGGTCGTAGCAGTCGGCGGGACCGGCGTGCTCGTCGGCGGGACGGCAGTGTTGCTCGGCCGCGGCGTCGCGCTCGGCACCGGCGTGCTGGTTGGCGGGACGGCGGTGTTGCTCGGCCGCGGCGTTGCGCTCGGCACGAGCGTGCTGGTCGGCGGGACCGGCGTGCTCGTCTGCTCACCGCAGTGGCCGGGGCCGGTGCGGCCGTTGTTGTAGTCGTCCAGCGTAGTGGCGTAGGCCGTGCCGGTGCTGGCCGCGCTGCCCGTGGGCTTGCTGCCGAGCGGGTTGGCGATCAGCCAGTTGTCGGCCGCGGTGATCGTGCTGGCCACGGCGCTGCTGCTCGCGCCCTGCGCGATGTTCAGCTTGGCGGCGATCAGCTGGTGCGCCAGGATGTAGGTCACATCGCCCCGCGGCGGCGTGTTGAAAATATCGAGCAGCTGGGCCTGTGAGTAGGTCACGTTGCCCAGGCGCAGTGAAGTCACTGGCCAGTCCAAGGCGTGATTTTTCCAGTAGCCCTGGGTGTAGGTGCAGTTATCGCCCGGCGTCGGCGTGCTGGTTGGCACCGTGGTCGCGCTCGGCGGGACGGCGGTGTTGCTCGGCCGCGGCGTTGCGCTCGGCATTGGCGTGCTGGTCGGCGGGACCGCGGTGTTGCTCGGTCGCGGCGTCGCGCTCGGCGCTGGCGTGCTGGTCGGCGGGACGGCGGTGTTGCTCGGCCGCGGCGTCGCGCTCGGCACTGGCGTGCTGGTCGGCGGGACCGCGGTATTGCTCGGCCGTGGTGTCGCGCTCGGCACTGGCGTGCTGGTCGGCGGGACCGGCGTGCTCGTCTGCTCACCGCAGTGGCCGGGGCCGGTGCGGCCGTTGTTGTAGTCGTCCAGCGTGGTGGCGTAGGCCGTGCCGGTGCTGGCCGCGCTGCCCGTGGGCTTGCTGCCGAGCGGGTTGGCGATCAGCCAGTTGTCGGCCGCGGTGATCGTGCTGGCCACGGCGCTGCTGCTCGCGCCCTGCGCGATGTTCAGCTTGGCGGCGATCAGCTGGTGCGCCAGGATGTAGGTCACATCGCCCCGCGGCGGCGTGTTGAAAATATCGAGCAGCTGGGCCTGTGAGTAGGTCACGTTGCCCAAGCGCAGCGAGGTCACTGGCCAGTCCGAGGCGTGATTTTTCCAGTAGCCCTGGGTGTAGGTGCAGTTATCGCCCGGCGTCGGCGTGCTGGTTGGCACCGTGGTCGCGCTCGGCGGGACCGCGGTGTTGCTCGGCCGCGGCGTCGCGCTCGGCACCGGCGTGCTGGTCGGCGGGACAGGGGTGTTGCTCGGCCGTGGTGTCGCGCTCGGCGGGACCGCGGTATTGCTCGGCCGTGGTGTCGCGCTCGGCACTGGCGTGCTGGTCGGCGGGACCGCGGTATTGCTCGGCCGTGGTGTCGCGCTCGGCGGGACCGCGGTATTGCTCGGCCGCGGCGTCGCGCTCGGCACCGTGGTCGCGCTCGGCGGGACCGCGGTATTGCTCGGCCGTGGTGTCGCGCTCGGCGGGATCGGGGTGCTGGTCGCGTTGCTGCAGTCGTCGCTCGCAACGATATTGATTGGGCAGAGGGTCGGCGTCGGTGGCACCGATGTGCTCGTCGGCGCGGGCGTGCTGGTTGGCGGGGTCTGCGTGCAGTAGTTGGTGCCGCCGATGTGGCGGGCAACCAGCAGACGCTCGCCGTAGCGCTGGCCATTGAGCGACTGAAGCACCGGCCCATAGAACACATCGATCTGCGTGGCGCAGCCCGGCAGGTTGACGTTCTGGATGACGGTCTGGCTTGGCCCAATTGTGGTGCTGGTGCTGTCAAAAATCAGCTGGTGATCAATGACTTCATCGAACTTGCGATAGGAGGCCATGCCGATCTGGTATGAGCAGGTTGCTGAACTATTGACCACGCGGCTCTGGCTGTCGGTGACAAGCGAGCCAACGAGGTCGGCCTCAGGGTCACAGACGACCGGGCCGGGCGTCGGCGTCGCGGTATCCTGCGACAAAATCTCGATGTAGTTGAGCCGAGTCTGTTTGTCGGCGGCGGTGCCCTGATCAACCGTTAGGCGGTTATTGGTCACCGTGACCTGCTTGGTCAGCGACTGAAAGCGGTTCGTGGCGAGCGCAACATTGTTCCAAAAGTTGACGCCCTCGACATTGACGGTGTACTGGCTCTCGAAGCTGGGATCGCCAATGCTCACAAACACATTGTAGGTGCCGTTGGGGATCGCAATCTCCCAGTAGCCGCCGCTGTGCATATGGATCAGCGTGTCGAGGCGCTGGTCGCTGTTGACGCCGCGGTCGCGGGATACGTCGGTGTGGCTGACATTCCAGCCATACGTGTAGCCGTTGCCGCGCGCGCCGTATAGGTCGCCGTAGTCCGGCAGATAGCCTGACGGAATCTCAGCGCTACTCAGCTGGAAGTTAATGCGGATTGGGCCAGTGGCAGCTGCCACCGGCGTGGGTTGAAATGTTGAGGCCAGCGAACCCCAGAGGAGTCCGATGATCACAACAAAATTCAGCAATGAACGCTTCACAAACTCACCTACTTTATTGATGGCTCACAACCAGCGACATCAAGCGATGTCTCAACAACCAGCTGTGTCCCTCGGACCACCTGTATGCCTGATGGGCCAACACGAGCAACAACTTAAAACACAACAGCCACGACGAACACAGCACCAGCGGGGGGCGGCATTGCCGGGCCAAATTACGGATGTGTGGCTCCACCAAAACAAACGTTTCTAGCGTCTAGCGGCGCTAGCCCAGACTCATTCGTCGGGCCTGATTGGGCCTGCGACGGATGGTACTTTTAGCACACCTCCTTCGGTAGAATGTACTGCCAATATCATAACTCAACTCCTACACTATACCTTGCAGTAAGCACACCGACGAAGACCCTCGACAGTCCTATTCAGGGGGACCCCGATTGGTCATGCTGAAAGTGACCAAAGGTAGCCGTATCCTAATTCGTGGTAAGGCGTTGGGTAAGGTTTAGAAGGGGAAAAGGGCCGATTAGCAAGTGCCAGGCCGCCACTGCGCGCTCATGGACACGCGCAGCGGCGGCCTGGCGACGGCTGGGCACCATAAAAAACAGCGCCAAGCACAATGGCTTGGCGCTGACTGACGTTGCGGCTAGCGGGATTTAGCCGGGCTGATTGCTTGACGATGGTGTGCACTGCGTGGTTGGCTGGCGCTTGGCTGGCCCAAGATATTCGAAGGTATACCAGCCGTTGTTGCCCGCATTCTCACGCTTCAGAAGGCGGAACGTACCTAGACCAGAATTTGCATGATCCGAGCATTCTTCGGCTTGACATACTCACCATACAGCGGCAGGATCATTTTGTCGCCGCGGCGCATGTGCTCATCCATTGGGCTGGAGGAACTGCTGACCACACCTGTCTTGGTCGTAATCCAATCGTAGACGCTAATGATATGGTTGAGCTGATCGTCGGGATAAATGGTGACCGTGCCGTCGGGCGAAGGCGTGCCGCTGCCGCTGACAATGACGCCAGCCCCGCTGGGAACAGCGCTTTCCTCGTAGCAGCCAGTTGCAGCGCTGTTGCAGCTGGCACGGCCATCGAAGTAGATGCCTGGATAGGTTAGCTCATCGCCCAAGTCATTGGCACCCTTGTCGCCATTTGAGTTGAGAAAGGCCCAGCCCATATGAGTGCCGGGCTCGCCGCCGGTCTTATTATCAAAGGTGATGGTAAAGATTTTGCCAGTGCCTTTAGGCAAATTATCGCTTGCGCTGGTTGATGTGCCAGCGGTCGAGGTCAAGCCCCAGGTTTTGACGGTGCCTGTTCCCCAATTGTTGGCAATTGTGCCGCTGCTACCATTGCTGATGGTGTCAGCGTTGCCCCCGCCAGATGTATTATAGGCTGGATAGTTGACCCAGTTCCACTCCTGATGCGTTGCCTCTAGATCAGTGAGGTCGGCTGGTTTCGTCATGTAATAGGGCAGGGCAATCGGATAGATGCCAGTGCCAAAGCCGCCGGCGCAGGCGACGCCGGTGGCAACCGCCGGGAGCGTCTGACGACCAAGAACACGAGCGAAGAACGTTGTTACCAACTCCTTCCCATCCACCCGAATATACTTAATCCCAGCTGGCGGATAGCCGGTGGCAGGATACGTCTTGATATCCGTATCGACCAGGCTTGTGCCGTTTGAAACGCCGTAGTAGGCGGTCCAGGTATAGCTGAAGTCGGTTGAGGCGGTGTTGACGCCATGCCCAACCATAGCTTTGGTGATGTTATTGAGAACCGTCTGGTTATCAACGGTGCCTTGCTGCAAGGCCAGCATGCCGGCGAGCGCGCCGGCGTTGGACGCCGATTGAATGCGGCGCTGGCGGCCATAGGCATTGCCAACATCCACCGATAGACCAACAAAGCCAACGAGTACCAGTAACATCAGGGCAAGCACTGGAAGACTCTGGCCAGCCGCCCGACGAACCAATAGAATTCGCATATCGTCCTCCCTAAATTTCACCGTGAGCTTACCATCCACATTATTCATCAGCCGAAACAGGCTTGATAGCATAGGCATGAACTTTCATCAGCCGCCCAAAGGCCGGCGATAGAAAAAACGGCCGATAGACTGCCTCGGCCCGCACGACGATGTAGCAGCGCCGCCCCAGATCGGCAGCCTCGGTCACGTCAACCAGCGGGCGATTGAGACAGCCGGTGCTGCCCGGCCCAGCTGCGTTGAGCGAACCCCAGGACATATCGCCAGTAAACTGCGCATCGCTGATGGTAAAAATTTCGATCCAGCCGCCATCGGTCAAACTGCCGCGGGTTTGGAGACAGGTAGCATCACAGCCATCGCCGGCGCCGCCGGTGCCCATATCATCCAGCGCATTGGAGTTTAAGTCGCGCATGCTGCCGATGCCACGCAGCGCACCGCTCGGCGTCTCGAAGCGAAAGTTTTGCAGGGCATTGTTGTTAGCGGTGGTCCGACGAGTTCGCTAGCGAGCAGGTTGGACAGGCCCGGTCAAGCGGCGTTTGCGCCAGATACGATGAGGCCTCACCAGCCGCATTTGCCAGCGCCTGGTAGGTTTTATAGGCCAGCCCGGCATCGACTCCAGCCGCGAGCAGCAAGAAAATAAACGTTAGCGATAGGGCTAGCTCAACGAGCGCCTGTCCAGGCTCGTGTCGCGCCGCTGATGGAGCGATCCGTGGTTGCATCACAGTATCCTTTAGCTTCTACAAGCATCAACAGGTGGGATAATCTACCGCACTCAGGTTCGCTTTTAAAATCGTGCGCCGCGACGTAAACGACACAACTTTCGAGGTTCCAAGTCCAAACAGCGGGCCGAGCGGGCTGAGCCACTTGACCGTGTAGGTGACGGTGACATCAATAGGATTGCCAATCGCGCGCGTGGGCGTCGGCGGATAGGTACCGCTTGCCGCCGGATAGCTGATGGTGACGCCAGTGACCGGGATATTGAGCGGCACCACCCCAAGCCGCGCCTTCGACACAATCTTATCGGCGCAATCGTTCCCTGTTACACCCGTATAGCTACCAACTGTTGGCGGCGTCAGGGTCGCTTGCTCGGAGCCGCGACGGGCGGCGCTTTCGACCGTCTGGTAGGCAAAAATATAATAGCCAAAGTCAATCGTACCAAACAGCACCATTACGAGAAACGGCAGCAATAGCGCCATCTCGACCATTGATTGCCCTAAATATTTCCGTCGTTTCATACCATTGTCTCCGGCCTTAACCATCTTTACACCTGTTGTACAAAGTATAGGAGCAGCCCAGCGCCCCAACAATAGTCCGATAGTACCAGGTTTTGGGCTGGGGCCAGCGCTAGGGCTGGCGGCTGAGCTGGAACAGGCGCACGCCCAAGCTGCGCCCGTCATTGGAGGCGGGCAGGGCGGCAGCAGGCACCCACGGCGTAGTGTGCAGCTGCACCACCAGCGGGCGGCCGGCCAGCGTGGGAGGCAGCGCCCACCCGAGCGCCGTCCGCGCCGCGGCGAGCGGCTGGCAGCCGAGATCATGCCAGGCTGGGTCGGTGGCGGCGGGGCGCGTCGCCGACTGATCGGCGATTACGCGCGCGCAGAGCTGGGCCGGCAGCGGCCGCACGCCGGCGCTGGCCTCGACCACCAGCTGCGCGCCGGCGGGAGCGGGCAGCCGCAGCAGGGCCTCGGCGGCGGTCCAGGCCACCCAGCCTTCTGGTGACTCCTCGGCGCGATATAGCCCGCCGAGCTGGTAGGCCGTATCCAGGACCGTGATCGTCGCTGGGACCGGCGCGGCGGCGGTGGGAACGACGCGATAGAGCCGCAGCAGAAAGGTCTGCGGGCCGCTCGGCTGCGAAGGCTTGTGATCCACCGTCTGCTCGTACTCCTGGTAGCGCCACTGCCAGTCGGTGACAGGCGCGACGCCATAGCCCGGCAGCGCCCAATCGCCGCTGTCGGCGCCGAGCAGCAGGTAGACCGCCCGGCCGTCGGCCTGCCAGCGCCCGACCTGCTCGGACAGCGCGGCGGCGTAGGGCAGCGGGTCGCTGCCTTTGAACGTCAGCGCGTTGCGGCCATACAGATACGTCAGCGGCGCAGCCGGAATATCGGCCTGGTCGCGGCTCTCGCTGGTGCGGACCAGCACGACATCTGCCGGCTGGAGCTGCGCGGCCAGCGCGGCAAACTGCGCGAACGAGCCGCCGTACTCGATGTGGCGGTAGACGCCGCGGCCGGTCCAGACAAAAAAGGCCAGCAGCAGCGCGGCCAGGCCCGCCCCGCCGAGCTGCAGGGCGCGGCGGCGCAGGTGCGGGCCGCACAGCGCGTAGCTCATCGCCAGCATCCAGGCTGGGAAGACCAGCGGCACATAGCGGCGCAGAATATAGATGTAGGTCGCGTCGGAGGTGCCGTAAAGCATCCGCACATAGACGACGATGTAGGCGGTGGCGATCACCAGCAGCAGCCAGCTGCGGCGGTCGGCCCGCCACCACCACAGCAGGCCGCCGAGGACGCCGAGCACCACGCCCAGCGGCGACACATACCAGCCGAGCCGCACCAGGTTGGCCTGAGCGTTGGCGACCTTGTCATCGCAGAGCTGGCCGGGCTTGGGCGTGGGCTGGCACCGGCTGCCGGTGAGTTCGGCGACCGTGCGCTGCACCGCGTTGAGCTGCGTGGGCGCCGCAATGGGCGCGCCGATGTAGCCCTGCAGCTGCAGCGCGTTCGCCGGCGCGAGCGGCGACTGCAGCGTCGTGGCAGTGATAATTTGCGGGCGGATGAGATAGGCGTAGCCAGCCAGCAGCGCCAGTACGGCGATCCAGCCGAGCAGCCAGACGCGGCGGCGCTGAACCACCCAGCGCTCGGCGCGGAGCAGCAGGGCTGGGCGGCGGGCGACCACGAGCACGGCGACCACCGTGAGCGTCAGCGCCAGCAGCTCGGCGGCCAGGCGGCCATAGTGGCCGACTTTGGTGCGCGGCTGCGTGGCGAAGATTAGGTGAGTCTGCTCGGTCAAAAACGGCAGGCTGGCGTAGGTCGTGAGCGCAAAATCCTGGCAGCCGGGCAAAGCCGGTCTCGAAAAAATAGGCGCGGGCGATGACCAGCGTGTGGACGAGGCCGTGCAGGCTGAGGAGGCCGAGCGCCGTCGCCAGCCAGCTGTGGCCGCGCTGCCAGCGGCGGCTGACGGCGGTGTAGAGCAGCCACGCGGCAGCCGGGCCAATCGCCCAGAAGCCATCAATGCGCGTCAGGGCCAGCTCGCCGAAGGCCGCGCCCGCCACCAGGCCCCACCACGCGCCCGCGCGGCCACCCGGCGCGGCGGCAAAGTGGGCGTAGGCCCACAGCCCGGCCAGCGTCAGCAGCTGCGCCAGCGCCTCGGAGGTCGGCATGCGGCCGAACCAGACCTGCGGGGTCGAGGCCGCGAGAAACGCTGCGGCCACCACGCCGACCGCGGGGCCAGCCAGCGCGCGGCCGAGCAGGCCCAGCAGCACGACGCCCAGCGTCGCGGCGACGCCGGTGGCCAGCAGGCCGGTGTATGGCGTGCCGGCCGCCGTAAACACCGCAATCCAGGTCGGCCAGAGGTGGAAAAACTGCGGCACGACCCGGCCGGCGGCGAAGTCATCGGCCAGAACACCAAAGCCCGAAGCTCGCAGCCCGGTGTTGAGAAAGCGCTGCGGGTGGCCGCCCTTGAGCAGCTGGTTGCGCACGTGCTGGGCGTTGACATCGCCGGCCGCAATGCGCGTGCCCAGCTCGGCGACCAGCGGGTCGTGCTGCACAATGCCGCCGGTGCGAGCGATCGCAAAGCCGGTCAGTGGGTACACGCCGGCGTCCAGGCCGCCGCGGATCAGCTCAAACGGCCAACTCATCAGCACGGCGAACAGGCAGCCGATGATGAGCAGCGGCCAGTCGGAGCGGCGGCGGGGCGGGGCGGGAGCAGCGGCCGGGGCAGGCCAGCGGCGGGCGACAAGCCACAGCCCGGCGCTGGCCGCGACGACCAGCAGCCCGAGCAGCCACAGCCGAAACCAGCCCAGCTCGGCCAAGACGAAGGCCAGCCAGCCGCTTACGAGCGCGCTGGTGACGACGCGCAGCACCTGGCGCTCCAGGCCGGCGACGGGCGTGCCGCGGCCAAACCAGGCGCGCTCCAGGGACCAGCCCGGCAGATAACCGAGCAGCGCGGCGGCGATCAGGGAGCGAAGCAGTGTTAATATCACAGCGGGAGATTATAGCGACAAAGCGGCGACGGCCGGCGCGGCCCGCGCAGTTTGGACACGCTGTGAGCCGGCCATCAGCGCGCCATAAGCCAGACGCCGGCGCCGACCGACACGACCAGCCAGGCGCCGCTCACAACAATAAACAGCCACAGCCACCACGGCAGCGGTCGGCCGGCCTGGCGCTCGGCGACCAGGCGCTGCAAGGTGCGGCGCAGCCCGCGGTGCCAGCGCCACAGCCAGCCGCCGACCACGCGCACCAGCGGCGAGCGGGCGCGGCGCATCCGCCGCAGGCCCAGGCGCAGCCATAGCCCAGCCCGGCGCAGCGCCGGCTCGCGCGGCCCCAGCACCGCAATGCCCAGCGCGACGATCACCACGCCTGGGCCGGGCAGCGGCATCAGGATCACGCCGAGCACGATCACCAGCCAGCCCAGCCAGCGCTGCCCGCGGTGCGCGCGCAGCGCCTCGGCGTTGCGGCCGCTCACTCGGGCAGCACCTGGTGCTCGTCGTCAAACGACCAGTCGGCCAGCACCTCTAGCTCGACCTCGATCCGCGGCCGTAGCGGGTCGATGCGCTTGACGAGGTGAATATCGACCACCCGGCGGTCGTCCACGCCCAGCGCGCGGCAGATCACGTCCTGCGCAATCTTCAGCCCGCCATCGAGGTCGCGGCGCATCGGCGTCTCAAAGAAAAAATCAATGAACAGCGCCAGGTAGCCCTGCTTGGCCGCCGCCACAAACGGCTCGGGAAACGTCGTCAGCAGCTGCCGCTCGGACAGCTTGATCCAGGCGCGCGCAGTCGGCGCCAGCACCCGCCGGCCGTTGACGGTCGCGTACTGGTTGTTGACGCTCGGCGGTAGCGTCAGCGTAAATTGGATGCGGGGCGGTGTAGTCATGAGTTTTCAGTTTTTAGTGCTCAGTTTTCAGGAGTGACGAGTACCGAGTACTGAGTACCGAGTGGCCCATTGAAACGCATGGCTACTCCTTGTGTCGCTGACGGCTGACGGCTGATAGCTCGCCCGCTAGCGCCGCTCGTAGTTGGGCGCCTCTTTGGTGATCGTCACGTCGTGCGGGTGGCTCTCGATCAGGCCGGCGTTGGTGATGCGGACGAACTGGGCGCGCTCGCGCAACGCCTCGATCGTCGCCGCGCCGACGTAGCCCATGCCCGCGCGCAGGCCGCCAATCATCTGGAACACCGTGTCGGCCAGCGGACCCTTCGCCGGCACCATGCCCTCGATGCCCTCGGCGACGAGCTTTTTGGTGCCGGACGGCTGGAAGTAGCGGTCGCCGCTGCCCTGGCGCATGGCACTGATCGAGCCCATACCACGGTAGGATTTATAGGTCCGGCCATCGTAGAGAATCTTCTCGCCGGGCGCCTCGTCGACGCCGGCTAGCAGCGAGCCCATCATGATCGTGTGGGCGCCGGCCGCCAGGGCCTTCACGATGTCGCCGCTGTACTTGATGCCGCCGTCGGCGATCACCGGGATGCCGCTGCGCTCAGCGGCGCGAGCGCAGTCCGAGATCGCGGTGAGCTGCGGGACGCCGGTGCCGGCCACAATGCGGGTCGTGCAGATCGAGCCGGGGCCGATGCCGACCTTGACCGCGTCGACGCCACGCTCGATCAGGGCCAGCGTGGCCTCGGCGGTGGCGACGTTGCCGGCGATCAGCTGGGCGTCGGGGAAGCGCTCGCGCATGGCGGCGATGGAGTCGAGGACGCCCTGCGAATGGCCGTGGGCGGTGTCAATGACCACCACGTCGGCACCGGCGCCCAGCAGCGCCGCGGCCCGCTCGACGTTGCCCGGCCCGGTCCCGACTGCGGCGCCGACCAGCAGCCGGCCGCGCTCGTCTTTGGAGGCCAGCGGGTGCTCGATCTGCTTGGTGATGTCCTTGACAGTGATCAGTCCCGACAGCTTGCCGGCCTTGTTGACGACCAGCAGCTTCTCGATGCGGTGGCGGTGCAGAATCTCTTTGGCCGCCTCCAGCGTGGTCCCCTCCGGCACGGTGATCAGGCCCTCGCTGGTCATCAGATCACGGATCAGGCGGGTCGGATCGGTCTCGAAGCGCAGGTCGCGGTTGGTCAGGATGCCGACCAGCTCGCCGGCGTCCGACGTGATCGGCACGCCCGAGATATGGTAGTCGGCCATGAGCTGCCAGGCGGCGCCAATCGGCTGGTCGAGGGCGCAGTGTGATCGGGTCGCTGATCATGCCCGACTCGGAGCGCTTGACCCGCAGTACCATCTCGGCCTGCGCCTCGACGCTCATATTTTTATGGATGATGCCGATGCCGCCCTCGCGGGCCAGCGCAATCGCCAGCGCCTCCTCGGTCACGGTGTCCATCGCGGCGGCGACCAGCGGGATGTTGAGCTTGATCGTGCGCGTCAGGATCGAGCCAACGCTGGTCTCGGCGGGCAGGACGGTGGAGTGCGCCGGCACCAGCAGCACATCGTCGAAGGTCAGGCCTTCGCGGGCGAATTTGGCGTTCCAGTCAATTGTCACGGCTCCTCCAAAAAAGTTCGTAGCCGACCGAGCCGGTCGGCGGGCTTAGATGGCGACGGCGGGCGTGCGCCCCAGCACCGGCCGGTCGACGGCGGCGGCCACACGCTCAACCTGGCGCATCAGGTCGGCGAAGCGGCTGGGGATCAGCGACTGGTGGCCGTCGCAGACCGCCACCGATGGGTTGGGGTGAACCTCGACGATCAGGCCGTCGGCACCGGCGGCGATGGCGGCGCGGGCCATCGGGATCACGCGGTCGTAGTGGCCGGTCGCGTGGCTCGGATCAACGATGATCGGCAGGTGCGTCAGCTCCTTGAGCACCGGGATGGCGCTGAGATCGAGCGTAAACCGCGAATGATCGTCGAAGGTGCGGATGCCGCGCTCGCACAGGATGACGTTGGCGTTGCCCTCGGCCATGATGTACTCGGCCGACAGGAGCCAGTCTTTGATCGTCGCCGCAAAGCCGCGCTTGAGCATGACCGGGCGCGACGTGCGGCCGACTTTTTTCAGCAGCGCGAAGTTCTGCATGTTGCGCGCGCCGATCTGGAGGATGTCGGCGTAGTGCGCGACGAGATCGACGGTCTCGGTGTCCATGACCTCGGTGATCACAGGAGCGCCCAGCTGCTCGCGGACCTCGGCGAGATAGCGCAGGCCCTCCTCGCCCAGCCCCTGAAAGCTGTAGGGCGAGGTCCGCGGCTTGTACGCGCCGCCGCGGACGATCTGCGCGCCCTGCGGCAGCACAGTCTCGGCGGCCTCAAACAGCTGCGCCCGCAACTCGATGGTGCATGGCCCGGCCATGACGACGATGCCGGGGCCGCCGATGGCGACCGGGCCAGCCTGGATCACGGTGTCAAACGGCCGAAAGTCGCGGCCGACCAGCTTGTAGGGCTTGGTGACGCGGATCAGCTCGGCGACGCCTGGCAGCACCATGAGCCGCCCGGACTGGGCGATGGGTCCCTCGTTGCCGGTGATGCAGACGGCAGTGCGGGTCGGGCCGGGCATGGGGTGGGGCTGGTAGCCCATATCACGAATCTCGTCGCAGACCCGCTCGACCTGCTCCGACGTGGCGTGGGCATCCATGACGATCAGCATAAGAACCTCGCGGATAGCGGACGACCCCGCACGGCGGCTGCCAATTGCGGGGTCGCACGAACAAGTGCTCAACGAATTAGCGCAAGTGTACCATATTCTAGCGAGCGGCTGGCGGCGCCACAAATAGCGACGCCCCACGCATTGGAGTGCGTGGGGCGTGAGGCGGCGGCGCTGGACTGGTTAGTGTGACGGCGTGACGGTCGCAGCGTGGGCCTGAAGTCGGGGCCGCGCCGCTGGGCTTGTGCGTTTGGCGGGCGCCGGCCATGGCCACCCGGTACTCATGGCTGCGCTTGCCGTAATGCACCCCAACGGCCGCCAGCATATTGCCGCTCAAGCTCGCGAGCTCTTTTTCGACGGCCGTGACTTTCAGCGATAGCTCGTCGGCGGTCGCCTGGAGCCGGTTGTAGTCGGCCAGCAGGGTGTCGAGCTGCGCAATTGCTGTGCGGTAGTGTGGCAGCGTCATAGTGCCGCCGAGGTCGAGCGTGACGGTGAGGGTTTCGAGCGCGTCGCGCCGCTCAATTGCTGAGCGGAGAGTCCGTGAGTTACGTTTGCGTCGGGCCATTGTAGTTGCTCCTACGATGTGCTGACAGAATGTTGTGCAGCAGGTCTGGAGCCATCTTATAGGAACGGGGCGGGTTTGTCATTGCATCTCAATACAACGCCATTGTAGCGCATCAGGCTGCGGCGCCAACATGAATTGTGTAAACACAAATCAGATTGGCGCCAGCTCGTTCGGGTGCGTTGCCAGCTTGTCCAGGCGCGGCGTCAGCTCGTTCGGGTGCGTTGCCAGCTTGTCCAGGCGCGGCGTCAGCTCGTTCGGGTGCAGCGCCAACTTGTCCAGGTGCGGTGTCAGCTTGTCCAGGCGCGGCGTCAGCTCGTTCGGGTGCAGCGCCAACTTGTCCAGGTGCGGTGTCAGCTTGTCCAGGCGCGGCGTCAGCTCGTTCGGGTGCAGCGCCAACTTGTCCAGGCGCGGCGCCAGCTTGTCCAGGCGCGGCGCCAGCTTGTCCAGGCGCGGCGCCAGCTTCATCGAGTGCAGTGCCAACTTGTCCAGGCGCAGCGCCAACTTGTCCAGGCGCAGCGCCAGCTGCTCCAGGCGCGGCGCCAACTACTCTGGGCACGGCGCCAGCTGGTGCGGACAGCGGTTGGTGGCGACTTGGCACGCAGACGAGGAGAGCTGGGTCGGCTGCGGCTGCGGGCGGGGCGGGGTTGGCGTGAGCGGCGAGCGGCTCCACGCAAGCCTGAGCGGTGTTTGCAGGAGCCGAACGCTTGTCCTGCTCGCTGGCGCCCAGATTAGCTGCCAGCACTCGCCGGCGGCATCGGCTATGTGCGGAAGCCGATGGACTATAACCGGCGACGGCGGCTGTTTAACCAGGACGCGCGCATCACCCAAGAGCGGCTGGTGCCGGCCAGCTAGCGGCGCGGGCGACGGCGCGCGGTTGCCCGCAAGCGGCTAGCGCAGGCTGCGGGCAAAAAAGCCCACCACGCGCGCGACATAGGCCTCGGGGTCGAAGGCGTAGATACGCACATGGCCGGCGCCGCGCACCACCCACAGCTCAGAGCCGGGCGCGGCGGCGTGGAGCAGCGCAGCATCGGCCGGCGGGATTAGCCAGTCGTGGGTGCCGTGCATGATCAGCAGCGGGCGCGGCGCGATGCGACCAATCTCATCCACCGGGCGGGCGGCCGCGATGTTGACGCCGGTAAACAGCCGGGCCAGGCCGAGCGTTAGCGGCACCAGCGGGCCGAGGGCGCGGGCATGGCGGCGGACCAAGCCCTGGAGCATCGGCGTAATGGCGGCGTAGGCGCTGTCGGTCGCCAGCGCCCCGATGCGCGGCTCCTCGGCGGTGGCGCCGATGCTGGCCGCCGCGCCCATCGAGGCGCCCAGCACGCCGATTTTGCCCGGCGCAAAGCCCTGGGCCAGCAGCCAGTCGACGGCCCCCAGCACATCACGGCGCTCGCGCAGCCCATAGGTCGCACGGTGCGGGCCGCTGGTGCCGTGGCCGCGCAGATCAATCATCAGCACCGCGAAGCCGTGGCGATGCAGCGCCCGCATGACGTGCAGCGCATTGCCCTGAAATTCACGGGCGCGGCTTTTGTCCTTGCCGTGGGCCACAATGATCGCCGCGGTGGCGCCGTCGGCCGGGACAAACCAGGCTGCGATGGGGTGGCCGTCGGTGCGGGCCGGAATGGTCAGGTCCTCGAACGGCACGCCGACCACCGACTGTGGTGTGGCGGTGGCGGCCCACGAGCCGGGCGCGGGCCGCCCGCCCCAGCGCATCGGCCCGGTCAGGCGGTGGGCCGCGAAGGTCGCCAGGCTCAGCAGCCCGCCGAGCAGCAGCGTGACCAGAATATAGATGATCGTCATTGACGCGCGCCTGAGTTAACCATAACTGGTCCGAGAATCGTACCACGGTCGCATGGGGCGACCGTGGCTGTGCGCTGCTGGGCAATGATTGTTAACGGTTTGGGCTGCGTCGCTAGCGGCTGAGGCGGGTTAGGGCCTCCTGGAGCGTCGCGGCGACATCCAGGGCAGTCAGGTCAATGCCACTGACAGTCAGCGCATCGGCGACATCGGGGCGCACGCCGACGAGCATGGGGCGCGCGCCGAGCAGCCGGGCGGCCGCGGCGGTCGCCAGCAGGCCCTGGGCGACAGCGTGATCAATCGCCGGCACGCCGGTAATATCTAGGATCACCACGCGCGCGCGCTGCTGCTCAATCGCCGCCAGCACGCGCTGTGCCAGCGTATTGATGCGCGCGGCGTCCAGCGCGCCGACCAGCGGCACGACCAGCACATCATCGCGCACCGGAATGATCGGCAGCGCCAGCTCGGCGACCACGGCGTTGAGATCGCGCTGCGCCACCAGCGCCGCGCTCAGCTCCTGGGCCTGCGCTGCCTGCGTCGCCAGCGCAGCGTTCAGCTCGGCGGTCCGTGTAGCGACATGGCCCTCCAGGGCCTGATTCGCCTGGTCCAGCGCCGCCCGCGACTCCTCGGCGGCTTGCCGCGATGCCTCGGCCTGCGCCAGGGCGGCGCGGTTGCTCTGGGCGTTCAGCGCCGCCAGCAGCCCGAGAAAGCCCACCAGAATCCCAGAAAGTACGAATAGCTGGGGCGTATCAACGCCCACCAGCGGCCCGGCATCCTTGAAGCGCACCGCAAGAAATGCAAACGCCAGCGCGGTCACAGCCAGCAAGCCGACCAGCGCGCGGGGTCGCAGCATGCCGCCCGCCAGGACCACCGGGATCGCCAGGTAGAACGGGGCCAGCGCCAAATCATTGACCAGCACCGGCTCGATGACCAGCGCCAGCAAAACGCTACCGAGCAGCACCAGCCCGCTCAGCGTCACCTGGCCACGGCGGGCCATCACCGCACAGCCGGCGAAGATCAGCGCCCCAAGCAGCACGGTTGCCATGCCAGCCACTGGCAGGGGCTTCACCAAGTCCGAGAGCGCGATCGCGAGGGCGGTACCCACAAGTCCCAGCGCCGCACCGACGACATTGCGGCCGCGCCGCTGGGTATCGCGATCGGTGCTCTCCACGGTCATCAACGCAGCCCATAGCTGGCGCATCAATGTACTCTCCTGAAATACGGTGTTAAAGGGGGACTGCGGTTATTGTACCAAGCGTCGTACCGCGTGGCAGCAGATCGGCGACGGATCACATGACAGTCTGGCTATGTGCTATGTTCGGTAGTACGCTACAATTCAACCGCAATTAAACTAGTGAGAAGGCCACGCGCATGGACCCGCACGAGGAAGCCGTTTTTGACTACGATGTTTTTGTTTCCTACAGCGCCAGCAGCGCGGCCGACCGCGGCTGGGTGCGCGGCGTGCTGGTGCCACGGCTCCAGGCCCACGGCCTGCGGGTGTGTGTGGATTTTCAGGATTTTCGGCCCGGCAGCCAGCATTTTCGCGAGATCGAGCGGGCGCTGGGAAGCAGCCGCAAAACTGTGGTGGTACTCTCGCCCGACTACCTGGCCGACACCTGGGGCGAGGCCGAGTCGCTGATGCTCCAGACGCTGGCGCCGACCAACGAGGACGCCCGGCTGATCCCGCTGCGCAAAGCGATCTGTGACCTGCCGCTGCGGCTCAGCATGCTGACCTATGTGGACTTCGCCGCGCCCGACGACCCCGAGTTCGCCTGGGCGCAGCTGCTGACCGCGCTGGGGGCCGCGCCGCAGCCGCCATCGCCGAGCCTACCGCAGCCCGACCAGTGGTGGCTCCGGCACCCCTACCCGATGCAGCCGAACTTCATGGGCCGGGCCGCCGAGCGGTCCGCGCTGAGCCGCTGGCTCGATGACGACCGCGAGCACCCGCTCGTGGTGGTGCGGGCGCTCGGCGGCTTTGGCAAAAGCGCCCTGACCTGGCACTGGCTGCTCCACGACGTTGACCCGCAGCGCTGGCCACACGTCGTGTGGTGGAGCTTTTACGAGCAGGAGGCCGACTTCGACAGCCTGCTGCGGGCAATCCTGAGCTATCTCAAAGCGCCGGCCGCCGAGATCGATGCCCCGCCGCGCCAGCAGGCCGAGGCGCTGCTTGGGCGGCTGCGGCAGCCCGGCACGCTGATCATCTTGGACGGCGCCGAGCGGATGCTGCGGGTCTACAGCGGACTGGACACGGTGTACCAGGGCGACGACCCCGACGCGATCACCAGCGAGCGCGACCAGGAGCAGCAGCGGGCGTGCAGCAGCCCGGTGGCCGAGGATTTTTTGCGGCGCCTGGCCACGCTGCCCGACATGCAGAGCAAAGTGCTGCTGACCTCGCGGCTGCGGCCACGGGCGGCCGAGCAGCACGGCGACCTGCTGAGCGGCTGCCTGGAGGTCGAGGTGGCGCAGCTTGACCCGAGCGACGCGGTGGCGTTTTTCCGCGCCCAGGGCGTGCGCGGCAGCCGGGCCGCCATCGAGCGGGCCTGCGCGCTGTACGGCTATCACCCGCTAAGCTTGCGGCTGCTGGCCGGGCGGATCGTCAAAGACGTGCGGCTGCCGGGCGACATCGCGGCGGCGCGGCGCCAGGACGTGAGTGGTGACCTGCGCCAGCGCCAGCACCACGTCCTAGCCCAGGCCTACGACCAGCTCAGCCCGACGCAGCGCCAGATTTTGCAGCGCATCGCCACGTTTCGCATGCCGGTGGGTCTGGAGGGCCTGACAATGCTGGCCCCGGACGACGACATCGAGCGGCCGCTCCAGGACCTGATCGAGCGCGGCCTGGTGCAGCACGACCAGCACCAGCATCAGTTCGACCTCCACCCGCTGGTGCGGCGCTACACCTACGACCGCATGAGCGCCGACGAGCGCGGCGCGCTGCATCGCCAGCTGCGCGACTACTTTGCCGCGCTGCCGCTGCCTGCGCAGCCACAGCGCCTCGCCGACCTGGCGCCGGTGATCGAGCTATACCACCACACCGTGCAGGCCGGCGAGTACGACGCGGCGGTCGCGCTATTCTACGCCCGCATCGAGCACCCAACCTACTTTCGGTTTGGCGCCTACCAGCTGCGGATCGACCTGCTCCAGGCGCTGTTCCCCAGCGGCGAGGATGCCCCGCCGGCGCTGAGCAAGCCCAGCGACCAAGCCTGGACGCTGGCCGCGCTGGCCAACAGCTACAGCCTGAGCGGCCAGCCGACCCACGCCGTCGGCCTTTTTCGCCGCCACAACGCGATCTTCGAGGCCGCCGACGACCGGCGGAATCTGGCGGCCGGGCTGGGCAACCTGGCGATCCAGCAGATCAACATCGGCGAGCTGCGGGCCGCCAGCGCCAGCATCCAGGTGCAGATCGCGCTGGGCCACGCGCTGGGCGACCAGGTGACGGTGGCTGTCGGGCAGCGCAATGTGGGGCGGCTGCTGGCGTACCAGGGCTACTGGGATGACGCGGCGCTTGCGCTGCAGCTGGCGCAGCCGGTGTTTGAGGCGCAGCAGGAGGCGCAGGCCCAGTGCACGCTGTGGTTTTGCAGCGGGCTGCGGCTCAGCCTGCTGGTTCGCACGCCGGCCGCAACCGACGCCCAGCGAGCCGAGTTTGTGGAGGTCGCCCGCCGCGTCCTGGCGCTGGCCGACCTGCAGGCGGCCGCCGGCTCGCCGGTTGAGCGCGACTACGTGCGGGCTTACTGGCTGCTGGGCGCGGCCCTGCGCGCCACCGGCGACGCCGCGCTGGCGCAGCAGCACCTCGACACGGCGCTGACGCGCTGCCGCATGATCAACCTGATTGAGCTGGAGGTGCCGATTGTGCAGGAGCTGGCGCGGCTGGCGCTGGCCGCCGATCAGCCCGAGCTAGCGCGCGAGCAGATGGAGGAGGCGCTGGCGATCACCGAGCAGTGCGGCTACCGGCTGCAGGGCGCCGATGTGCAGCTGCTGCTGGCCGACATTGCGCTGCACACCGGCGACCATGCGCTGGCACAGCGCCACGCCGCGGCCGCCCGCGACCTAGCGCTGTGTGACGGCGCGCCCGACTTTGTGTACCAGGCGGCCTATAGCGCAGCGCTGGCGCGGCTGGCCGCGGTCGAGACCGTCGGCGTCTAGCGGCCGAGGGCGCGGGTCAGCGCCCACTCGTGGCGCTGGCGGCGCACGCTATCGCCGGCAGTGTGGGCCGCCAGCGCGCCCTCCAGGTGGAGCAGCAGGCGATACAGCTGGGAGCGCGGCCAGCGGTCGGGCTGCGGCTTACGAATCGGCTTGTAGCCCGCGGTGAAATAGTCGGGGTCAGGGTAGCTGTGGTCGCGCTCGAACCAGAGCTGCGCAAACTCCCAGGCGGCGTCGGCGAGCAGCGCCCGCGACCAGCCGAGCAGCCCGGTGATCTCCCAGCCAGCCGCGGCGGGCGCCACGAGGACATTGCGCCACTCGATGGCGCCGTGGGTCAGCGCGGGCCGTGAGGCGGTCTCCAGCAGCGAGTCGCCGTCGTTGATCGCGGTGACAACGCCGTCGATGAGGCGGCGGGGCAGCGCGCTGGTGCCGTCCAGGCCGCGCATCACCTGCAGAATCCGCTCGACGATCGCGCCCATCCAGCGGCTGTGGCCGCCGAAGCGGCCGTCGGTGTGCAGGTCGCCGTAGCCCAGCCAGCTGAGCTGATGAATTCGGGCGACCAGCCCACCCAGCGCCTCGGCGAGCGCCTCGCGCTCGGCTTGGCTGAGCTGCGGCCAGACCGCGCTGGCCCTGCTGCCAGCGAGACGGCTCATCGCCAGCAGCGCCGGCTCGTCGGCGGTGCTGATATGGAGCACGGCGGGGGCGGGCAGGCCGGCCGCCCGCAACTTTTGGTAGATCGCTGCGGTCTTTTGCAGGCGCTGGGGCTGCTCACAGACCTGCAGCACCGTGTCGTCGTCGAGCAGCAGCGTGTGGCGCCCGAGCGGCGTGACGGCCGTGGCGGCCGGCAGCTGGAGACGCTCCAGCAGCGGCGCGAGCTGGTCGGGCGTGAGCGCAAGTGGTTGTGACGTCGTGTACATAGCCAGTATTATACGCCACCCGTCATCCGCAAACCATCAGCGCGCCGCGGTGACGCCGCTGGCAGCGAGCGCGGCGATCTCGGCGGCGCTGTAGCCCAGCTCGGCCAGGATTGCGGCGGTGTCGGCGCCCAGCACCGGCGGCGCGGCTGGCACCGCCGCTGGTGTCCCGCTGAGCTTGAACGGCGTACCGAGCAGGCGGATCGGGCCGGCGGTCGGATGCTCAAGCTCCTGGATCATGCCCTGATGCTGGACCTGCTCCGATCCAAACACCGCGCCCAGATCGTTGACCGGGCCGCACGGCACGCCGGCGGCCGTCAGACAAGACAGCCACTCGGCGGCCGGCCGCTGCGCCAGCACGGCGGCGATCAGCGCGACCAGCGCCGCGCGGTGGGCGACGCGGGCCGGGTTAGTCGCAAAGCGCTCGTCGATGGCCCAGGCCGGCTGCGCCAGCACGTCGCAGCAGCGCGCCCACTGCCGGTCGTTGCCGACGGCCAGCAGCAGCGGCGCGTCGCTGGCGGCAAACAGCTGGTACGGCACAATCGTGGCGTGGGCATTGCCCCAGCGCTGCGGCGCGCGGCCGGTCGCCAGGAAAGCGGTGCCAACGTTGACCAGCCCAGCCACCGCCGCGTCCAGCAGCGCGCAGTCCACGCGCTGGCCCTGGCCGCTCTGCTCGGCATGGCGCACGGCGGCCAGCGTGGCGGTCGCGGCGTACAGCCCGGTCAGCACATCGACCAGCGCCACGCCGGCTTTGCTTGGCTCGCCGTCGGCCGCGCCCGTGATGCTCATCCAGCCACCAAAGCCCTGCATCAGCAGATCATAGCCCGGCTGTACGGCCAGCGGCCCGCGCGGGCCATAGGCTGAGATGGCGGTGTGGACCAGCCGCGGGTTGAGCTGCCAGAGCGCCGCATCGTCCAGGCCCCAGCGCTCCAGCGTGCCGAGCTTGAAATTGTCGATCAGTACGGCGCTTGTGGCGACCAGCCGGTGCAGCACGGCTTGCCCGGCCGGCTGGGCCAGGTCCAGGGTCAGGCTGCGCTTATTCCGGTTGGCGGCCCAAAAATACGTTGACTCGCCCGCGACAAACGGCGGCCCCCACTGGCGGGTCTCGTCGCCGCCGGGCTGCTCAACTTTGATCACTGCGGCGCCGAGGTCGCCCAGCAGCTGCGCGCAGTACGGCCCGGCCAGCACTCGCGAGCAGTCGAGCACGGTCAGGCCAGCGAGTGGAGCGCTCATGATTCCTCTAGATTTACGATTTGCCCGCAAGCCTCAGCCGAGACGTGCGGGCAATGATTAGCTTTGAATATCGTGGAGCGCCTGGCGCACCAGATTGCGGACCAGCGGCAGCTTGTAGCGGTTGTGCTCCAGCGGCTGCATGTCGCGGATGGCCAGCGCGCCGGCCTCAGCGATCAGCGCGGCGGTCAGCGGCTGGTCGGCCAGCAGCTCCTCGACGGCAGCAAGGCGCAGCGGGACATTGGCGACGCCGCCGACCACAACGCGCGGCGCCGCAATCCGGCCGTCGGCCACGGTGCCGGCGACGGCCACGCTGGCCAGCGCGTAGGCCCACACGGCGCGGTCCATCGCCTTCAGGTAGACGCTGCGGCCGGTGGCTGGCACCACAACCTCGGTGATGATCTCATCGAGCGCCAGCGTATTCATGACCTGGCGCAGCTCGGTCGGCGGCTGCAAAAAGTCCGCGACGCTCACAGTGCGCTCGCCGCCTGGCCCGGCGATGCGCAGCTCGGCGCCGAGGGCAATCAGCGCAGTCGGCGGGTCGCTGGGAAACACCGCGACACACGGCGACTGCTCGACGACGGCGTGGTGGGCGTTCTCGCCGGTGCGGGCCATGCAGTCGGTGCCGCCCTTCAGCCAGCAGTTGAACGGGCCGCGATAGTACCAGCAGCGCACCTGCTGCAAGAGGTTGCCGCCCAGCGTTGCCATATTGCGCAGCTGCGGCGAGGCCGCCGACTGCGCCGCGTCGGCCAGCGCCCGGTAGCCCCCGCGCACAAGGGGCGAGCGGTCCAGCTCATCCAGCGTCGTGAGCGCGCCAATGTGCAGGCCGTCGTCCTCCTGGCGGATAAAGCGCAGGTCGGGCAGCGTTTTGAGATTGACCAGATGATCGGGCTGCCAGATGCCCTCGCGCATCAGCGGCACGAGGTCGGTGCCGCCGGCCAGCGGGCGGGCATAGTAGTCGAGCAGCGGAATCGCCTGGGCCAGGGACTCGGCGTTGGTGTGGCGAAAGTTTTTCATTGGCTAGCACTCACAGCTTGAGCGGCTTCCAGGGCGTCGAGCACCCGCGCCGGCGTGATCGGCAGGTCGGTGATGCGCACGCCCAGCGCGTTGGCGACGGCGTTGGCGATGGCGGCGGCGGTCGGGATAATGCCCGGCTCGCCCGCGCCCTTCGCGCCGATTGAGTTGGCGATGGTGTCGGGAATATCGATCAGCAGCGTGTCAATCTCCGGCAGGTCGGCGATGGTCGGCAGCTTGTACCACTCTAGGTTGGGATTAAGGATCAGGCCGGACTGATGATCGATCACTCGCTCCTCGGTCAGCGCCAGGCCCAGGCCCTGTATGACGCCGCCCTGAATCTGCGAGGCAAAGGTCTGCGGGTTGACGATGCGGCCCGAGTCGTGCGCGGCCACGACTTTGACGACCCGGACGCGGCCGGTCACGGTGTCGACCTCGACCTCGGCAAACTGCGCCCCCGAGGTCACGACCGAGTACTCGGGCGGGTTGGGGCCGCGGCTGCCCTTGCCGCTCAGCATCACATCGCCGAGCTTGCGCATCAGCTCGCGGACGGTGAGCAGCTTGTCGCCATCGCGCAGGATCACGCCGTTCTGGACCTCCAGCGCATCCTCGGGGACATCCTGGAGCTGCGCGGCCAGCGAGACGAGACTGGGTCCGCAGGTCGTGGGCCGCGGCGCGCACCGCCGGCGTCATCGAGCCGGTGGTGATCGAGCCGCCCGACGCAGGGCCGAACGGGCCGGCGAAGGTGTCGCCGATCGTCACGCTGACCGCCGCCAGCGGCAGCCCGGCTTCCTCGGCCGCCACCTGGGCAAAAATCGTGCGGGCGCCGGTTCCCAAATCCTGGACGCCGGTCAGGACGGTCGCGGTGCCGTCGCTGTTGAGCTGCATTTCGGCGTAGGCCGGCGGCCCGCCGCCGCCCCACCAGATCTGCGAGGCCATGCCCAGGCCACGACGATAGCGCCCGGTCTGCTGGGCGGCCGCCGCGCTGGGCTGGCGCCGCTCCCAGCCAATCGCCGCCGCGCCGCGCCGGTAGCACTCCTCGATCGGAAACGACGAGAATGGCTTGTCCTCGGCCTGGTCGCGGGTCGCCAGGTTGCGGCGGCGCAGCTCCAGCGGATCAAGGCCCACTTTCTCAGCCAGCACGTCCATCGCCTGCTCCAGGCCGACCATGCCCTCGACAAAGCCGGGCGCGCGGAAGGCCAAAAACGGCCCGACGTTGGTGTGAACGCCGGTGGTCGTCAGCTGGAGGTTGGGCGTGCCGTACATCAGCTCGTAGGCGCCGTTGAGCGCGACGACCCAGTTGGCATACGCGCCGCACTCGCTCAGGCCGTCCATCTCGATCAGCGTCAGGCGGCCGTCACTCGTGGCGCCCAGCCGGACCTGCTGGCGGGTCGCGCCACGGTAGCCGGCGTCGAGGTTTTCGCCGGCGCGGTCGTACATCAGGTGAACCGGGTGGCGCGAGCGGCGGGCTAGCTCAGCGGCGATCAGGGTGTAGCTGTGGCCGGGAAATTTGGCGCCGAAGCCACCGCCCATATAGGTCCCGACCGCCCGGACCTTGCCCAGCGGCAGATTGAGCTTACGCGCCGCAAACGCCCGCACGCCATAGACATGCTGCGACAACTCCCAGAGCGTCAGCTGGTCCCCCTCCCAGTGCGCGACGCAGCCGTGGGTCTCCAGCGCATTATGGACCGCGGTTGGCGTGTGGACGGTCAGATCGACGACCACATCGGCGGCGGCCAGGCCGGCGGCGGGATCGCCGCGCAGCTTGCGGCTGGGCTGGTTCACCGTATTGCCGCTGGGCTTGACGGGCGGGGCGTCGGCATCGAGGGCACGCCGCCAGTCGCTGACAAACGGCAGCACCTCGTACTCCACGTCGATCAGCGCCAGCGCATCGGCGGCGACGGCCGGGTCGGTGGCGGCGACGGCGGCCACGATCTCGCCGGCAAACCGCAGCTCACGGTTGAACAGCGGCCACTTGCCCTCGCGCACCTTGATCTCGGGGGCGTTGTCGGCGGTGATGATCGCCACGACGCCCGGCAGCGCGGCGGCCCGCGTGGTGTCCACGCGCACGAGGCGGGCGCTGGGGTGCGGCGAGCGCAGCAGCGCGGCGTAGAGCATGCCGGCGAGCTGCACATCGTAGGTGTAGCGGGCCTCGCCGGTGGCTTTGGCGGCGCCGTCAATCCGCGGCGTCGGCTGCCCGACAAAGGCCAGCTCCTCGTTCTCGCCCCACGCCGGCAGCTCGGGGCCGTCGACCACGGCGTACTGCTCGCTGACACGACCCTCGACATTGACCTCGGACTTGATCAGTTTGGGCATAGCTGCTCTCCGCTAGCGGTCGGGCTGGCTGGCGGCCAGCACGGCGTTGACAATCCCGCGGTACGCGCCGCAGCGGCACAGATTCCCAGCCATGCCCTGCACGACCTCGTCGGCGGTGGGCTGCGGGGTGCGGGCCAGCAGCGCGCAGGCCGCCATGAGCTGGCCGGGCGTGCAGAAGCCACACTGGAGCGCGTCGTGGGCCACAAACTCGGCCTGCAGGCGGTGCAGCTGGCCGTCGGTCTGGAGGCTCTCAATCGTGCGAATCGAGTGATCGGCGCAGTCAACCGCCAGCGTCAGGCAGCTGTAGACCGCCTGGTCGTCCACGAGCACGGTGCAGGCGCCGCAGTTGCCCATGTTGCAGACCTGCTTGGTGCCAGTCAGGCCCAGGTCTAGGCGCAGCACGTCCAGCAGGCTGCGGCGCGGCTCGACGCTGAGGCGATGCGTGGTTCCGTTGACAGTCAACATAACGGGGACAGGCTCGGTCATCGGCAGGCTCCTTGAATGCGATGTGGGGCAATGGTACGCCCGGCGTCAACCGCGGCTCAGCGCGGCTCGCCGTCGAGGGCGCGGTCGAGCTTGCGCAGCAACCGGCGCAGGTCGCGCTGCTCGTCGGCGGTCAGCACCGCCATCTGGTCCTGCAGAAAGCGCTCGTGGGCCGGCACGACCTCGGCGGCCAGCGCCGCGCCCGCGGCCGTCAAAAACAGATGGTTGGCGCGGCGGTCCTGCTCGTCGGTGCGGCGCTCGACCAAGCCGGCGACCGTCAGGCGGTCAACCAAACCACAGACATTGCCCTTCGTCACCAGCAGCCGCTCCGACAGCTCGGTTTGCAGCATGCCGGGCGCGGCGCTGAGCTGGGCCACCACATCGAACTGCGAGACCGTCAGGCCAAACGGCCGGAGGTGGTCGGCCTCGCGCCGCTGGAGCTTGCTAAAGGCCCGCGCCAGATGCAGCCAGGCCAGCACGCCGGAGTGTTTTAAGTTCTGCATATGTTTGTAGTTTTCAGTTCGGGTGCCCTCTGGGCGTCGTCAGTTTTCAGTAGGATACGAGCTATCAGCTATCAGCCGTCAGCTTTCAGGTGGGGACGAGCTTCCAGCCGCCATTTGAGAGTGAGCGGAAGGAGTCAGCGATCAGTTTTCAGTTGGGGATGAATGTTGAGTGTTTCTCATTCCCTTTGCGTCTTTGCGCCTTTGCGTTATGCCCCGGTCTGACCTTGCTAGCGGCGCTCGGTCCAAGCGGCGGCGCCGAACTTTTCGGCGGCCAGCGCGGCGGCCAGCGCTTCCTCGGCGGCGGTCAGCGGCGCCGGCTCGAAGCTGACGCCCCAGTGGTCGGCGAAGCCGGCGACGACCGCGGCGGCAACCGCATCAAAGGCTGGCCGCGCGCCGAGCAGCTCATCGAGGGCCACCAGGCGGTCGCCCAGCTGCGCGGCGCCCAGCGCGGGCGGCAGGTGGAGCAGCGCAGCCAGCGCGGCCGGGTCGGCGTGAAGCAGCACGGCGCCATGCTGGAGCAGCGCGCCCGCCTTGCGGGCCTGGGCGCTCCCGACCAGCTTGCGTCCGCCGGCGATGATCTCGTGCTCGGCCGGCACATCGAAGCAGGCTGCCGAGGCCGGCGTGTCAGCCGCGGGCGGCGGCGCGAACTCGGCGTCAACGCCCAGCCGCCGAATGCCCGCAACCAACGCCTGGCTGATGCGGGCATACGCCGCGCCCACCGTGCGGGCGCTGACCAGTGGATCGGCCTGGGCGGTGACGAGCGCGTAGGTCAGCTCCTGGTCATGCAGGATCGCCCGCCCGCCGGTCGGCCGCCGCACCACTGTGATGCCGCGCGCCGCGCACTGGTCGGCCCGGACCTCGCGGAAGCGCTGCGCGATTCCCAGCGACAGGCACGGCGGCGACCAGCCGTACAGCCGCAGCGTCGGCCGCTGCAGCGCCGGGTAGAGCTGGAGCAGCGCCGCATCCACGGCCATATTCCAGGCGCCCGCAGCCGGCGGCGTGATCAAGAGTCGCCAGGTCGCCATCAATAACAAAAGCTGGGTCTAGCACCCAGCTTTCCGCAACTATAGCTCTTCGCCTTGACGAGCACGGTCCGGCGTCCGAAATTTCCTAGCGCGTCCGACGATATTCGCGCAGGCCCATGGCAACCGGAATTAGCGCCGTCAGCACCATCAGTAGGGGCCATCCAATCAAGGCGAACTCAAGCGTCATACAGCGTTTCTCTCCTTGCGAGCCATTCTCAACTCGCAGCACATATAGCAACCGCTATGCCAGGGCCAGTATAGCACCGCTCATCAAATGCTCATCCAGCCCCAACATGATAACTGGGTGATAACCGCGCCGCCTACTCGGGCAGCTCATAGACCGTCTGGCGCTGAAACAGCGAGGTCCGCAGGCCCAGCGGTGTGCCGCAGCTTTCGCACAGGCCGTTGATTACGCCCGGCATATCGGTCGGGCCGTCCAAGCGCTGGATCACGACCCAGGTGCAGTTGGGGCAGCGGGTCGGCTGATACGGCTGCGGGGCCGTAGACAAATTTCAGGCCGGTGTCGTGGGCGACCTGCGCGGCCTCGACGGCGCGGTCGGGCTGCGTGCCGGGCGCCAGCAGCAGATGGAGCGGCGTCAGCGAGCCGAGCGCCCGGATCATCCAGCTGCTGAGGGCGCGAATCTGGTCGGCGTCGTCGTTGATCGCGCGGTGCAGCTGCAGCGTGACCTCGATGTGAATATTCCAGGAGCTGCGCAGCTGCTCAGCGACCGCCAGGATCAAGCGCCAGCTGCTCGATGCCGCCGAGCTGGAGGTAGGCGTTGTCGCTGAAGCCCAGCATCTCTAGGCGCAGCCCGTCCAGGTATGGCCCAATCGCCTGGACGGCCTCGGGCGTCCAAAAACCCGACGACGCGATGGCAGCAAAGCGGCTGCCGGCGCAGCTTCAGGCCGTCGACCATCCACTCCAGCGAGATCACCGGGTCGTTATACATCCACATCACGCCGCGGCACAGCCGCTCCTGGGCGACCGCCGCGACCCGCTCGGCCGGGATCGCGCGCGGCGTGGTCTCGGTCGGCAGCACGCCGTAGGGCGGCGTCTGCTGGGGCAGGAGCGGCGTGCCAAACGACCCGACCGTAAACGTCTGGGCGTCAGGGAAAAAATGCCACATCCGCAGATCCTCGATCGGCTTGATCGTGGCGGCGCTGATCAGCTCGTCGGCCTCGTTCTGGACAACGCCGTCAATATTGCGCCGGACCTGGCAGCGGCCCTGCTGGCCCGGCAGCAGCTCGCAGCGCCACTGGCAGACATCGCAGCGGGTCGCCCCAGAATCAAGCTTGGTTTGAAATAAACTTGGACGCATGGCAGCGGTTCCTTAGCGGTATAAGAGTTGCAGATAGTTGGCCAATCGGTTCGGACAAAACTGGGAGCAAGAACAGGGCCGTGCGGCGCCCATCACCGTGCGCCGGCCGGTGCATTTCGACTATAATTCTACGATATGGGGACCACATAATGGCTGAATTTCGCTGATCACGACGCGCGTCACGATGAGCCGCCCTGGCCCGCGGCGCCTGATCCGGCGCTGCCGCCTGCGCCGCCCGCGCCCAAGCGCCGCAGCAGCGCCCGCGAGCTGATCGAAACGGTTGTTTTTATTGTACTCGTGTTTGCGCTCGTCCGCGGCGTTGTCCAAAACTTTCGCATCCAGGGCCAGAGCATGGACACCACGCTCCATGACCAGCAGTACATTATCGTTAACAAGGCGGTCTTCTGGCACCTTGACCTCAACGCGCCGCGCCGGCTGCTCGGGGCGGCTGCGCCGGAGCGCCGCGAGCTGTACCCATTTCATATGCCGCGTCGCGGCGACATCGTGGTGCTGCACGCCCCCGACACCGAGCTGGGCGGCCCGCGCAACTACATCAAGCGCGTCATCGGCATGCCAGGCGAGACGATCCAAATCATGAAAGGCCAGGTCTATATCAACGGCGAGCCGCTGGATGAGCCGTATCTCGACCAGTCCACCGACTGCGACGGCGCTAACAGCCTGAACCCAGGCTTATGTCAAGCCTACGTTATCCCGGCCGGCAGCGTCGTGGTCATGGGCGACAACCGCGGCAACAGCGAGGACTCGCGCAGCTGGCACGCCGCGCCCGCCATATCGCTGGACCGCATCGTCGGCAAAGCCTGGCTGTCGTACTGGCCGACCAGCACGTGGGGCATTCTGCACACGCCGGCCTACGCCCAGCACCCATAACGCACCGCAACTCGGAGGACCCCGTCCACATGCTTAAGCTACCCACGGTTGATCAGGAGCTGCTGGAAGACGAGCCGGAGCAGCCCGAGGTCGCTACCGAGCCGGCCGCCGGCAGCACGCTGCGCGAGATGGCCGAGATGGTGGTGTTTATCGTGCTGATCTTTTTCATTCAGCGCGGCCTGGTGCAGAACTTCCGCATCGAAGGCCCTAGTATGCTCCCAAATCTTCATCAGTTCCAGTACATTTTCGTTAACAAAGTGGTCTACTTTCACTACGACACCAATGCCCCGCTGCGGCTGCTGCCGGGCAGCAAGGGCCTGCCGGTCAGTATGGTCTACCCGTTTCGCACGCCCGAGCGTGGCGAGATCGTCGTGCTGGAGGCACCCACGGCCAACGGCGAGGTTCAGACCGACTACATCAAGCGCGTGATTGGGCTGCCGGGCGAGACGATCCAGATCAAAGACGGCAAAGTGCTGATCAATGGCCAGGTGCTGGATGAGCCGTATCTCAACCAGTCGACCGAGTGCGGCGGGAATACCGCGCTCAACAACGGCCTCTGCGAACCCTACGTGGTCCCCGCCGATGCCGTGGTGGTGCTGGGCGACAATCGCGGCGTCAGCCAGGACTCGCGGCGCTGGGACGCGGCGCCCGGCCTGCCGATGGAGCGGATCGTCGGCAAAGCCTGGTTCTGCTACTGGCCCAAGATCGACTGGGGCGTGATCCCGACGCCCAGCTACCCCAGCCTCCCCGCCAGCAGCGCCGTCCCATAATGCACCTGGCGATCAACGCGCAGCTCCTGTCGCCGGCCGGCGGATATCGACAGGCTGGCGTCAGCACCTACATCGAGCGGCTGCTGACCGCGCTGCTCGCCGCCACGCCCGGCGAGCGCTGGACGGTCTACGCGGCGCCGGGCGTTGACCGCGCCCGCATCGGCGCCACAGCCACGACCACGCTGCACACCAGCCGCCTGCCCACGACCAAGCCCGTGGTGCGGATCGCCTGGGAGCAGGTGGCGGCGCCCGCGCTGCTCGCGCGCGACCGGCCCAATGTGCTGCTCTGCCCGCTCAACGTCGTGCCGCTGCTGGCGCCCTGCCCGACCGTCGTCACAATCCACGACCTGGCCTTTCTGCGCGTCCCCGAGCATTTTCGCCCCGCTAAGCGCCGCTATCTGGCGGCTCTGACGCGCTGGTCGGTGCGGCGGGCCGCGCATGTGCTGACGGTCTCGGAGTGGACGCGGCAGGAGGTGATCGCGCTGCTGGGCGTCGCACCCAGCAAGGTGACGGCGGTGCCGAACGGCCGCGACCCGGCGCTGCAGCCGCCCGACCCGGCGGCGGTCGCAGCATTTCGGGCGCGCGCTGGGCTGCCCGACCAGTTTTTGCTCTACGTCGGCACGCTGGAGCCGCGTAAAAATCTGCTGGCGCTGATCCACGCCTACGCCGCGGTGCGCGAGGAGATCAAGATGCCGCTGGTGCTGGCCGGCGGCAAGGGCTGGCTCTACGAGCCAATCTTTGATCTGGTCAGCGAGCTGGGCCTGGCCGACTGGGTGCGCTTCCCCGGCTTCGTGGCGCCCGCCGATCTGCCGCTGTGGTACGGCGCCGCCACCGCGTTTGTCTACCTGTCGGTCTACGAGGGCTTTGGCCTGCCGCCGCTGGAGGCGATGCAGTTTGGAACGCCGGTTCTGACCGCCAGCACCACCAGCCTGCCGGAGGTCGTGGGCGATGCGGCGCTGACCGTCGACCCGCACAGCGTCCCCGCGATCAGCGCCGCGCTGCAGCGCCTAGCCAGCGACGCCACGCTGCGCGCTGACCTGCGGCGCCGCGGCCTTGCGCGAGCACAGCAGTTTAGCTGGGACGCCGCCGCCGCCGCGACGCTGCGTGTCCTCCGCGCCGCTGGCGCCGGCCGCGCGGTTTAGCGGTATCCTTAACCACACGCAAGAGGAGCATCATGGCACATATTTTTCAGCTCAACTGCTCGCAGGGCGGCGTGCCGAAGCTGGCGGTGCGCGCCGCGACCGTGCTGCCGCTCGGCCTGGAGTGCGACAAGCAGGCCCACCCCGAATTTCACGGCGGACCCGACGCGGCGCTGTGCCTGTATAGCCTGGAGCATATTCTGGAGCTGCAGGCCGAGGGCCATCCGATCTTTCCCGGCGCGGTCGGCGAGAATATCACGGTCAGCGGCCTGGACTGGGCCACGCTCGCGCCCGGCAGCCGGCTGGCGCTCGGCGACGAGGTGGTGATCGAGATCACCGACTACGCCGTGCCGTGCAAATCCATCGCGCCGTCGTTTTTGGGCGGTAAGCCAGGGCGGATTAGCCAGAAGACCCACCCTGGCGCGGCGCGGCTCTACGCCCGCGTGCTACAAACCGGGCGGCTGGAGATCGGGCAGCGCGTCGCGGTGCTGGCGCCGGCCGCGCAGCCGACGCCGTGACCGCGCGGCTCGGCGTGGCGCTCGCCGAGCGGCCGCGGCTGCGCGGCGGCCTCGTTGCGCTGGCCGGCGTGACGCTCGGCCTCCTGACTGGCGCGCTGGTGGCGCTTGGCCCGGTCTGGCTGGGCTTTGCGGCGCTGGTGGCGCTGGCCGGCGGCTACGCAATCCTGCGCTCGACCGCGGCCGGCCAGGCGGCGGTGGTCGCGGTGATCACGCTGCTGCCGTTCGGGACGCTGCCGTTCAAGGCCGCAGTCACGCCTAGCTTCCTGGAGCTGACGCTGCTCGCGCTGCTGGTGGTCTGGGTGCTGCGGCTGCTGGTGCGGCCCGAGTTCGACCTGCGGATGGCGGCGCTGGGCGGGCCGATCCTCGGCTGGCTGGGTCTGACCGTGTTCTCGCTGCTGCTCGGCGCTAACGGCCTGCCCGACAACCTGACGCTCCACAACTACCTAAAGTTTGTCCTGAGCGTGCTGCTGTTTTTTTCGGTCCTGAACACCGCGCGTAGCCGCGGGCAGCTGCGCTGGCTGCTCGGCCTGGTGATCGTCGGCGGCGGCGTGGCGGCGCTGGTCGGCATTGCGCTGCGGCAGCTCGGCGACGGCACTGCGCTGCGGCTCCTGGTCAGCCTCGGGCGGCTCGGCTACCCAACGAGCGGCCGCGTGCTGCGCTTCATCGCCGACGATCCCGGCGGCATCGAGCGGGCGATTGGCACGTCGGTCGATCCCAACTCGTTCGGCGGCCTCCTGGCGCTGATCGGCGCCGCGACCGTCAGCCAGCTGTTTGTGGCGCGGCCGGTGCTGCCGCGGCCGGCGATCTGGGCGGCGGCCGGCCTGATCGCCGGCGCCACCTTCCTAACCTACTCGCGCGGCGCGCTGCTCGGGCTGGTGGCCGGCGTGCTGTTTCTGGCAGTCTTCGGCGACCGCCGGCTGTGGTGGCTGCTCCTAGCCAGCGCCGTGCTGGCGGTGGTCGGGTATCTGGCGTTTGGCATCGGCGAGGCGTTTGTGAAGCGCCTGGTCGAGGGCGTGCAGTTTCAGGATCAGGCGCAGCTGATGCGGCTGGCCGAGTTCAACAACGCCATCGCGATCATCAAGCGCTACCCGGTGTTTGGCGTCGGCTTCGGCAGCGGGCCGGAGCTGGGCTTGATCACCGGCGTCTCATCGATCTACCTGGCGATGGCCGAGCGGCTGGGCCTGGTCGGCCTGGGCGTCTTCGCGCTGATCATCGCGGCGTTTTTCATCATCACGCTGCGGCGGCTGCGCCACCTCGATCCCGAGCGCCGCGCGTGGGCGCTGGCGACGCAGGCCGGCGTGGTCGCGGCGCTGGTCGTGGGCCTGGGCGACCACTATTTTTTAACATCGAGTTCGCGCACATGGTGGCGCTGTTCTGGGGCATGCTCGCGCTCGGCCTGGCCGTGGTGCGCGATGACCCGGCGCTGCTGCCAGGCGCCTATCAGCTGAGGAGCGCATGACCGAGCGGCAACCTTTCACCCCTAAGTCACTGCTGGAGATGCGCGGCACCTCCGACCCACAGATCGCGCCCGACGGCGAGCAGGTGGTCTATGTCGAGCACTGGATCGAGACCATCACCAAAGACGGCAAGACGCGGCCGGGCTATCGCACGGCGCTGATGCTGAGCAGCGGCCCCGGCGCCGCCCCGCAGCGCCTGACCTGGCCGGCCACCGGCGGCGACCGCCACCCGCGCTGGTCGCCCGACGGCCAGCGGCTGGCGTTTCTCTCCACCCGCCACGACGACACGCCGCAGCTGTTTGTCCTCGATCTGGCCGGCGGCGAGGCTCGTCCGCTGACCAGCGCCGCCACGCTCAGCGAGGGCGTTGATAGCTTCGACTGGCACCCCGACGGCGCGGCGCTCTGCTTTGTATCGAGCGGCCATGTGGACGGGGAGACCAAGACGATCAACGACGAGCACGACGAGCGGGTGTATGTTGACCGCCTGCCGTTCAAGTTCGACGGCGCGGGCCTGTACGACGAGCGTCGCGCGCAGCTGTGGCAGGTCGGCACCGACGGCACGGGGCTGACGCAGCTCACCGACACGGGCTTTAATCTCAGCCAGCCGCGCTGGTCGCCGGACGGCACGGCGATCGCCTTTGCGAGCATTGATCGCCGCGAGCTGGAGTGGACGTTTGTTGATGACCTGTTTATCTACAACGTGGCCGACCGCAGCGTGCGGCGCCTGACCCCGAGCCAGGGGACGCTGACAGCCTACGCCTGGTCGCCCGACAGCGCGCAGCTGGCGTTTTTGGGCCACGACAATCGCCGTGGCAACGCCAGCAACAACCGCGTCTGGCGCATCGACCGCACCGGCGAGGCGCTCCAGTGCCTCACCGACAGCTTCGACCGCTCTGCCGACGTGACGACGATGAGCGACATGCACTTTTTGACGGTCAGCGGCCGCGTGGTCTGGCGCGACGACCGGCTGTGGTTTCCGGCGACCGACCACGGCACGACCGGCCTCTACTCTGTTCCGGCAGCTGGCGGCGCGGTCACGCAGATCGCCACCGGCGGGCTGTCGGTGGCGCAGTTCAGCATTGGCAACGGCGGCATCGCCTTCACCGGCGAGACCAGCATCCGCACGCCCGAGGTCTACACGGTCACAACGGCAGGCCAGGATTTGCAGCGCCGCTCCCACGCGGGCGACACGGCCGCCGAGCGTTTCGCCCTCAGCGCGCCCGAACATCTGACCTTTAGCGGCGCCGGCGGCTTGGAGATCGAAGGCTGGGTGATTCGCCCGACTGACGACGCGGCCGATGGCGCGCGCCACCCGCTGATCATCTACATTCACGGCGGGCCACACGCCGACTATGGCAGCGGCTTTTTTCACGAGTTTCAGGTGCTGGCCGCGGCCGGCTACGGCGTGCTGTTCATCAATCCGCGCGGCGGGCAGTCCTACGGCGAGGAGTTCGCCGACCTGGTGCGCGGCCATTTCGGTGAGCAGGACTATGAGGATGTGATGCTGGCCGCCGACCTGGCGACCAGCTGGGACTGGGTTGACCCCGCGCGCCTGGGCGTAATGGGCGGCTCGTATGGCGGCTACCTGACCAACTGGATCATCACCCACACCGACCGCTTCGCCGCCGCCTGCACGCAGCGCTCGATCTCGAACCTGGTCAGTTTCGCCGGCACCTCCGACATCGGCCCCGAGTTTGCCCGCGACGAGTTCGGCGCGCTGCCCTGGACCGACGAGGAGTTCCTGATGGCTAAGTCGCCGCTACGCTATGTCAAGGCCGCCAAGACGCCGACGCTCATTCTGCATCAGGAGGAGGACCACCGCTGCCCAATGGAGCAGGCCGAGCAGCTCTACACCGCGCTGGTTTGCCTGGGCGTGCCGACCAAATTTGTGCGCTTTCCTGGCGAGGGCCACGATCTGTCGCGCACCGGCCAGCCGCGCCGCCGCATCAACCGCCTCCACCACATCATCGACTGGTTCGACCGCTACCTCAAGCCCGCCGAGGCCTAGCGCGGGCGCGCCGGGGCGGCCGATGCTGCTCCGGCGCCGGTACTGCCCAGCGTCACGACGCATGCCCAGATGGTCATAGTCAACTAGGACCGATGGTAGGAACGGATTCGCCGCTCGCTGCACCAAACCTGCTTGACTCTGGGCGTAGGAAAGAGGCGAGGATGGTTGGAACACAGCGCGAACAGCTGCCGGCCAGCATTCTGGTTGTTGACGATAACGACGACAACCGGCTGCTGCTCCAGCACATGCTGGAGCTGAACGGCTACGTCGTCTACGGGGCGATCAATGGTGCGGACGCCCTAAGCATGCTGCGCCAGCACCGGCCGCAGCTTGTGATCATGGACTTGAACATGCCGGTCATGGACGGCTGGGCGGCGACCGCCGAGATCAAGGCCGACCCGGCGCTGGCGCTGACGCCTGTGATCGCGCTGACGGCCCAGACCTCACTGCGCGACCGCGCCGAGGCCGACGAGGTCGGCGTTGATACGTTCATGGCCAAGCCCATTGACTATGAGAAGCTCATGGCGACGGTCGCCGAGCTGCTGGGCACGCACGTCGCGTAGCCTCAGCCCTCGACGCGGCAGTCCACGACCTCGGCGCCAGTAATGCGCTGCAGCTCGGCGGGCGCGATGGGAAAGACGGTGTTGGGCGTGCCAGCCGCCGCGTAGACCACCGCATACTGCAAAAGGTCGCGGTCCAGCAGCAGTCGCACCGGCTGGGCGTGGCCCAGCGGCGGCACCCCGCCGATCGCGTAGCCGGTCTGAGCGCGCACAAAGGCGGCATCGGCCTTCTGGGGCGTCGCGCCGAGCAGCGCTGCCAGCTTGGCAACATCCACCCGATTGCTGCCGCTGGTCATCACCAGCAGCGCGGCGCCCTCCAGGTTAAACACAATCGACTTGCAGATCTGCGCCGGCGTCGTGCCCAGCGCTGCGGCGGCGTCCGCGGCGGTCTTGGTGCTCGCGGCAAACTCAATGACCTCGCTCGGGACGCCCTGCGCGTGCAGCAGCGCCTGAATCTGGGCGGCGGTGGCGTGCATAATCGCTCCTTTATTCTGCCTGCGGCTGAAGATAGGCGACCGCCCAGCTCAGCCGCAGCATCTTAATCAGCTGCTGGCCCAGCACGATCAGCTGCTGCCAGATAATGAGCAGCACGACCAGGCCGACCGGGCTGAGCAGCGGCGCCACCAAATTGTAGACGCCGAACAGCGCGGCCCACAGCGCCAGGCCGAGCGCCGCCAGGCCCAGCGTACCCGGCAGATGCGCGGCGCAAAACCGGCCGGCCGCCGTCATAGCCCGCAGCGGGTTGCGCTCGCCGCGCACCACCGCCACCGCCCGGCTGTACTCCAGCAGCATATTGAGCAGCTGGGCCACCACAAATACCACCGCCAGCCGGATCGCGAGGCTGCCGCCCAGGCCCCCGATCAGCATGATCAGCAGGCCGCTCAGGACCACCAGCAGGCTGACGCCGATGATGCCCAGCGCGGTGAACGTGCCGACAAAGCGCCGACAGCCCGGCCAGAACCCGGCGGTATCGCTGTAGCGGCTGAGAATCCCGCCGGAGAATAGGTTGTAGGCCAGCCCCGTCAGCAGCAGCAGGCCGAGCGTGCTGAAGGTCCACAGCCCAAACACTGCGGCCGCATCGGGGGCGTTGGTCAGGACCTCGCCCAGCGGCGCGCCGCCCAGGTCGGTGGCGAGGCGACGCACGAGCGTGGTGTGCAGCGCGCCGCTCCCCAGGTAGCGGTAGACCGGCCAGATGCCCAGCAGGCTCAGCGCCAGCGTGGTCCCAAACAGCGGCAGCAGCGCCCGCCAGTGATGCAGCGTCGTGCCCAGCCCGCGCCGCAGAATCGATGACCACATGGTCCGCTCCTAGCCAAATAAGCCAATTGTTTGCAGCACCGTCTCCAGCCAAAACAGCATCCGGCCGCCGAGCTTCGTCCCGGCCACCACATCGGCCGACGAGACCACGCTGTTATCCGCGGTCGCCGCCTCGATGACGAGCTTGCGGCCGGGGTCGGCCTCGGTGCGGGCGAGCGGCGCTGCGGTGTCGTAGGTGTAGGTGATCGAGGCGGCGCTCGCATCCCAGGTTTCACGGCGCTCGGTGCCGTCGCTGAAGGTCGTCAGCAGCTCGACGGGCGCCGGGATCGCGCCGGCGCGCACCAGCGTGACCGTCGTGTGGTAGCCGCCGCTGGCCGGCGTGCTCGCGACATCGGCGACGCGGTAGTCGATGGTGCCGGCGGTGTCCATCAGCTGCCAGAACCAGCCGAGATCGTCATCGAGCGAGCCGCTGATCGAGCGGCGAAAGTCGGCGCCGGTCGGGTGCTTGAAGCGGTAGGCCGTCAGGTAGTCGCGCAGCGCCGCCCGGAAGCGCGCGCTGCCCGCAACGTTCTCCAGGGTCCACAGCGCCAGCGCCGTCTTGCTATACACCGCGCCGCCATACTGGGCATCGCTGTACTTCCAGGATGGCAGCGTACTCGGCAGCGCCGCCACGCCGGCCTGGTCGAGCAGCTCGGCCCGCAGCGCCCAGCCAAAAAAGCGCGGCTGGTTGCCCGACACGCTGTTGTAGCGAATGCCCGAGTACTCGGTCAAGCCCTCGTCGAGCCACGGCTCCAGCGCCTCGTCGGTCAGGGTCTGCATCGGCCACCACTCATGCCCGACCTCGTGGGCCGTCACAATCGACTCCAGCTGCGACGGGCCGCCGATGGTGCCGCCGGTGATCAGCATCGGGTACTCCATGCCGCCGGCGCCCTGGGCGTCGTCGGGGACATCGATCACCGCCAGCCGCGGGTGCGGGTACTGGCCGTACCACTGGCTAAAGGTCGTGAGCGCATCGCTGGCGGTGTGCAGGTAGCCGGGCGCGGTCGCGGCGTGCTCTGGCAGGCAATAGACCAGCACGTCAACGTCGCCGGCCTTGCCCTGCGTGACCTGGAAGTGCGGCGAGGCCGCAAAGGCCCAGTCGCTGACATCCTCGGCGTGGTAGCGCAGCACTTTGCGGCCAGCGGCGCCGGGAGTCTCGGGGCCGGGGACGCCGACGGCGCCGACCACGTACTCGCTCGGCACGTCTAGCTCAACGTCGTAGGTGCCGATGTCGTTGAAAAACTCGGCGTTGGCGTGCCACGGCTCGGTGTTCCAGCGGCCGGCGCGGTAGACGGTCATCTTGGGATACCACTGGCCGACCATGAAAAAATCGCTGTTGGCGCCGCCAAAGCCGGTGCGGGCAAAGGCGCGCGGCAGCTTGGCGCTCCAGGCGACCGCCAGCTCCAGCGTGGCGCCCGCCGCGACCGGCCGCGGCAGCACGACGTGCATCAGGGTCTCGCTGACGCTGCTGGTCGCCAGCAGGTCGGCGCCATCGGCCAGCGCGAGGCTGGTCACATCGATCGCGCCCAGCTCGTCGCCGCTGGGCTTAAAGCCGCGGCTGCTGCCGCCCAACTCCTTGAACCACAGCGTGTCGAGGCTGCGAAAGGCGTTGAGGTAGAGCCGCAGGTAC